>NZ_JARVRW010000008.1 GCF_030209475.1 Microbacterium sp. lyk4-40-TSB-66 | reverse complement strand
AACCTGCACCACGTGGGACATCTCACACGCACGGCAACCGGCAGACGGCTCGCCCTGTCTGGCACGTCCCACTTCGTGCGGGAAACGAACGGTGAACCTGCACCACGTGGGATATGGATGCCGTGACGGGAACGCCGCGGCCCCGACCCGCGCGAGCGGACCGGGGCCGGTGCAGCGACGGAGGGTTACCGCGCGCGGGTGCGGGGGTCCATCGCCTCACGGAGGGACTCGCCCAGCAGCGTGAACCCCAGCGCGGTGACCGCGATGCAGATGCCCGGCAGGAACGCCAGCCACGGCGCGATCGCGAGCTCGGCCTGAGCGTACGTGAGCATGCGACCCCACTCGGCGGTCTGCGGGAGGCCGCCGCCCAGGCCCAGGAACGACAGCGCCGCTGCGTCGATGACGGCGGTCGCCAGCGTCAGGGTGCCCTGCACGATGACCGGACCCACACTGTTGGGCAGCACGTGCGTCATCGTGATCGAGCGTCGGCTGAGACCCAGCGTCTGAGCCGACAGGACGTAGTCGGCGCCGCGCTGTTGCAGCATCGAGGCGCGCAGCAGGCGCGCGAACACGGGCACCTGCGACGCCCCGATGGCGATCATGATGGCCAGCTGGCTCTGTCCGAGGACGGCTGCGATCGACACTGCGAGCAGCAGGTTCGGAACCGACAGCAGGATGTCGACGAAGCGCATGACGACCGCGTCGACCCATCCGCCGAACATGCCCGCCAGCAGACCCAGTGCCATGCCGCCGAGGAGGCCGAGGGCGGTCGAGATCACGCCGATCTGCAGCGACGCCTGCGCACCCCAGATGAGCTTGGACAGCACGTCTCCACCGAAGCGGTCGAGGCCCAGGGGGAACTCGGCCAGCTCGCCCGGCCCGGGGATGTCGGTGGGCGTGATGAAACGCTGACCCGGCAACGACTCGGCCGGGTAGGGCGCGAGCAGCGGCGCGAGGGCCGCGACGAGCAGGAACGCCAGCACGATGATCGCGCCGATCCAGGCCACCGGACTCCGGCGCAGGCGCTGGAAGACATCGTGCCAGAAGCCCCCGCGCGTCTGCGCGGCGAGCAGCTGCGAGTCGACCACGGCGTTGTCGTCGACGGGACCGCCGCTGGGAGCGGGAGGAAGGATGCCGGAGCTCACTGGACTCTCACTCTCGGGTCGATGACGCTGTACGACAGGTCGACCAGCAGGTTGATGAGCGCGTACGCGATCGCGATGAAGATGATGAAGCCCTGCAGCACGGGGAAGTCGCGCGTGAAGATCGCCCGCGCGAGGAACTGCCCGATGCCCGGGAAGGCGAACACCGTCTCGGTGAGCACGGCCCCCGAGATGAGGAGTCCTGCCTGAAGGCCGACCGTGGTGATGACGGGCAGCATGGCGTTGCGCAGGATGAACCGGTTGCGGAGCGTCCCGGTGCCGATGCCCTTGGCGCGCCCGGTGCGCACGTAGTCGGCGTTCTGCACCTCGAGGACCGACGCGCGCGTGATGCGCACGATGATCGCGAGCGGGATCGTGCCCAGCGCGATCGCCGGCAGGATCAGGTGCAGGATGGCATCCCACGACGCGTCGAACTCGCCCGTGATGAGCCCGTCGAACACGTACAGGTTCGTGTAGTGCGTCGCGTCGATGCGCGGGTTCTGCCGTCCGTCGGAGGGCAGCCAGCCCAGCTGCACGGCGAAGACGTACTTGAGGATGAACGCCAGGAAGAACACCGGGATCGTGATGCCGATGAGACTCAAGACGACGGCGCTGTGGTCCCAGATCTTGCCGTGGCGGCGAGCCGCCCAGTAGCCGAGGGGGATGCCGATGCCCACGGCGACGATGAGGGCGGCGATGGACAGCTCGAGGGTGGCCGGGAAGCGACGGACGAACTCCTCCAGCACGGGTCGGCCCGTCTGGATCGACGAGCCGAAGTCGCCGCTGAGCAGCCGCCCGAGCCAGGTGAAGTACTGCACGTACAGCGGCTCGTTGAAGCCGTAGAGCTCGTTGATGCGCTCGACGGCCTCGGGGGTGGCGCGCTCACCGAGGAGGGCGACCGCGGGGCCGCCGGGCAGCGCACGCACCCAGGCGAAGAGAAGGATCGAGAGACCGAACAGGGTCGGGATGAGCAGGAGCAGGCGCCTGCCGATGGTGCGGAGCACAGGTTCTCACAGGGAGTCGGGAGCGGGGGGACGCGGGATGCCGAGGGTTCCGCCGCCGCACGGGCGGAGCAGAGCCCCCGGCACCAGGATGCCGCGGACCCCGGCGCCTCGACGGCGCGGAGCCCGCGGCATCCGGATCACTCGGTGAGTTCGATCTGGTTGTAGACCTCGTCCTGCACGGGGCTGGCGGGGTAGGACTTCACTCGCGACGCGAAGGCGAGCGTCGGCACGGGGTTCGCGAGCGGAACACCGGGCAGGAACGTCGCGATCTGCTCGTTCACGGCCTGGTACGCCGAGTCCTGCTCGGTCTCGGTCGCGAGTCCGCGAGCGGAGGTGAGGGCCGAGAACAGTTCACCGTTGTCGAAGCCCCACTCGTTCGAGGTGCCGCCGAAGAACGTGCCCACGAAGTTGTCGGGGTCGTTGTAGTCGCCGGTCCAGCCGAGCAGGTGGATGCCGTGGTCGGCACCGCCCTGGATGAGGTCGAGGTATTCGCCCCATTCGTTGGACACCGGGTTGACGACGATTCCGACGGCCTGCAGCTGCGACTGCAGGTTGGTGAAGATCTGCTCGGGGTTCGGCATGTACGGACGCGAGATGTTCACGGGGTAGTTGAACGTGATCGTCAGCGGGTTCGACTCGGAGAAACCGGCTTCCGCGAGCAGGGCCCGGGCGGCATCCTGATCGAAGTCGTAGGTCGTCACGCCGGAGTTGAAGCCGATGACGCTGTCGGGCATGAACTGCGATGCCACGGTCGTGCCCTCGGGCAGCACCTGGGTGACCAGCTGCTCCTTGTCGATGGCCTGGGCGATCGCCTGACGCACGCGGATGTCGGCGAGCGCCGGGTTCGCCTGGTTCATGCCGAGATAGAGGATGTTGAACGGGTCGCGGTTGATGAGCGTGTAACCCGCTCCCTCGAGCGCACCGAGGTCGGCCGGGGCGACGAGGTCGTACCCGTCGATCGAGCCCGACTCGAGCGCCTGACGGCGGGCGGTGGTGTCGCCGATCACGCGGAAGATGACCTGCTGCACCTGACCCTGCTCGCCCCAGTAGCCGTCGTACGCGGCGACGGTCGTCTGCGCGCCGGGCTCCGAGGACTCGAAGGCGAAGGGACCGGTGCCGGTGGGGTGCGCCTGCGCGTACTCGCTGAGCGTGGGGGCCTCGGACGTGCCTCCCACGTCGTCGGCGCCGTACTCCTGCAGCGCGGTGGGGCTCTGGATGGCGAAGGCCGGCAGCGAGAGCGCGGGGATGAACCCGGCGAACGGCTCGGTGAGCGAGATCGTCACCTCGGTGGGGCTGGCCGCCTCGCACCCGCCGTAGATGGAGGTGCCGGTGTCGGCGTACCCGCGCATGAGCTTGCCCCAGTAGTACGACAGGCTCTCGGACTGGGCGATGCCGGTGAAGTTGTTCTGCCGGTCGAAGTTGAAGCAGACGGCCTCGGCGTTAAACTCGCTGCCGTCGTGGAAGGTCACGCCCTCTTTGAGCTGGAACGTGTACGACAGGCCGTCGTCGGACTGCTCCCAGCTCTCGGCGAGGAGCGGGGCGGGGTCGGCCGTACCGGGCTGGACGCCCACGAGGCCCTCGAAGATCTGACGCGAGACGCGGAACGACTCGCCGTCGCTGGCGAAGGCGGGGTCGAGGCTCGACGGGTCACCCGACGCACCGAAGACGAAGGTCGAGTCGACGTCGCCGCCGGCGTCGCCGCTGCCGCCGTCGTTGTCGTCGCGCTGACTCGAGCAGCCCGAGAGGGCGAGGGCGCCGATGGCGACGGCCGCGCCGCCGACGAGCAGACGTCGTCGAAGAGTACTGAGCATTGTTCGATGCACCTTCCGGGGGAAAAGGAGGAGGACGACGGCGCTGTCACATCGTCGTGCCGCGCTCCACTTGCTGTGTTCTGACGACCGTACAGGGCGGGTGGCGCACTGCCCATTGCACCTTTGTATCGATCGTGTTTCGGCATCCCGTCATCCTGATCGTTTCTACGGGGACGGACGACGCAATCCGCCCGCCCTCACCGGTGTGCTTTCAGCACCTTGCCCGCGAGTCGCGCGGTGCGTCGATCACCGGATGGGCGGGGGCCGATCGGCGGCCGGACTAGCGTTGACGCATGGCCCGCATGCGCATCGAACCCGACGACGCCCCGACGGCGCGCCTGTCGGACGGCACGACCGCACGCGTCAGCCCCTCGGGGTTCGTCTCGGGGTTCGAGCTCGTCGTCGACGGCACGCCGCAGTCGCACGTCGATCTCGACGACCCCACGCACCTGCACTTCGAGTACGTGGCGCGCATGGGCGCCGTGATCGATCGGCTCCGGATGCCGGGACAGCCCCTGACCGCGGTGCATCTCGGCGCCGGAGCGCTGACCCTCCCACGCTACGTCGAGGCCACGCGACCCGGCTCCCGCCAGCAGGTCATCGAACTGGAGCCGGCGCTGTGGGACCTCGTGCGAGAGAACCTCCCCCTCCCCCGCGGCGCCTCGGTGCGCGTGCGCATCGGCGACGCACGGGCGGGGCTCTCGCGCCTGCCCGCCGGGCTCACCGGCGCGGTCGACCTTCTCATCAGCGACGTCTACTCCGGCGCGCAGACCCCCGCGCACCTGACGACCGTGGAGTTCTACCGCGACGCCGCACGATTGCTCGCCCCCGACGGGGTGCTGCTGGTGAACGTCTCCGACGGGCCGGGCCTCGCCTTCGCCCGTCGGCAGGTCGCGACCATCCGCGAGGTGCTCCCTCAGGTCATCGTGCTCGCCGAGGTGCAGGTGCTCAAGGGTCGCCGCTTCGGCAACCTCGTCGTCGCCGCCTCCCGCGCCCCCCTCCCCGTCGAGTGGCTCCCGCGGCTCATGGCGGCCGGCCCCCACCCGGCCAAGGTCGCGCAGGGAGCCGAGATCACCGAGTTCACGCGCGGGGCGCGCCCGGCCACCGACGACGACGCGACGCCGTCGCCGAAGCCCTCGGCATCCATTTTCGAGCGATGACGCCCCCGTGTTCGCCGACCGACCGCGTGGCGGTGTCGCTCTGGGCGCACGCTCCACGCACACTGGAAGTCCTGCCCGACCGAGAGGAGCGACGGTGAGCTATATCCACGGGTACGACCCCGACACCTTGCGCGAGATCACCGACTCTCGCGAGTGCGCGGAGCGTCTCGAGGAGATCGGTTCGCAGCGGAGTCTGCACGCCCTTCTCGAACGGGTATGGCTGCTGAAGGTGCTCGACCGCTTCGACGAGGCGCTGGACATCTCCGACCAGTCGGTGCGCGTCGCCCGCATGGCCGGAACCCGTCGCGACCTGCTGCGCGCCCGCATCCTGCACGCGACGATCATGCAGTGCCGCGGCGCCTACGCCGCCGCCGAACAAGAACTGACGATGTGCGCCGAAGAGGCCGACGGACAGGGCTGGGCGGGCATCGCCGCCTTCGCGCTGCAACACCGCGGCAAGGTTCACTACGACGAGGGCGACTACGAGTCGGCGCGTCGGGACTTCAAGCAGGCGCTGTTCCTGCGGCAGAACGCCGGCGCCACCGACGCTCAGCTCGAGTCGACGCTGCTCGCCATCGACGCCGCCGAACGCCGCCGGGCGCGCGAGGTCGTCGCGAGCTGAATGTCGTAGGCCCCGCTTAGTCTTCCCGTCATGTCCGACCTGCAGCGCGTGCGCACCTGGGCTGAGGCGTTGATCGCCCTGCACCTCGATGCGTCATGGTCCTTCGCGTTCGACAACGCCAAGCGTCGTGCCGGCCTGTGCGACTACGGACGCAAGCGCATCAGCGTGTCGCGCTACCTCGCCGCCCGCTACGACGACGACACGAACCACCAGACCCTCCTGCACGAGGTCGCGCACGCGATCGCCGGGGCGTCGGCCGGCCACGGCGCGACATGGAAACGCACGGCGAGCGACCTCGGCTACGTCGGGGGAACGACCCACGCCGGCGAGACGGCGAGCGAACTCGCCCCGTGGGTCGGCACCTGCCCCGCCGGGCATGTGGCCTACCGCCACCGTCGAGCGACGCGCCCGACGTCGTGCGCGAAGTGCGCGCCGACCTTCGACCCGCGGTTCGCTCTGTCGTGGGTGCACCGCGACATCAGCCGGGCGGTGAGGCTAGCCGCCGCGACGCCGCGCTGACGCAGCCCCCGGGTACGAGACGCCGGCTTCCGGCTCGAGATCAAGACGATCAGGCCACGGCGAAGCGGCGCATCACGACGACGGATGCCGTGCCCTCGGGCCGGCTGCCCGCCCAAAATCCCGAGCCGCGGCGGAGCGGCGCACTCCGACGACGGATGCCGTACCCTCGGGCCGGGCGCCGCGTCACGCCGCAGCGGCGTCAGCCCGCGGACACCACGCCGTCGCCGAGCACCGGGACGACGGATGCCGCATCGCGCGTCGCCCCGGCGAGAACCGCGTCGCGCCGCCCCTCGGCCGCGAGTGCGCGACCGGTGCCGCTCGCGGTGAGCAGATGCCGGACGGCTCCGCCGAGTGCACGGAACCCCTCGCCGGCGACCGCCGCATCGGGGGACGCGTGGTCGATGCCGAGATCGCCCAGGGCCGCGACGACGGCGCCCGCGCCCAGCAGATCGTCCACGGCGAAGCGCACATCGCCGTCGTCGGCGTAGCCGGCCGCGATGACCGAGATGCTCGTGCGGAGTCCTCGGGCGCGCTGCACCTCCATCACGTGCGCGGCCACCGCGGCGGCGTTTCTCAGGCCCCCGATGACCACGTGCGCTCCCCCCGCCTGCGCGGCACGGGCGAGGGACGCGGCGGCATCGTCGTCGGTCGCGAGATCGAGGGAGCCACCTTCCTCGCACGCGCTCAGGGCGCGGGCCGAGAGCCCGAGCGTCTGCACGAGCACCACGACGTCCGCGGGGGCGAGACGAGCGAGTCCCGCCGCCCCCCATTCCAGACGAACCTGGTAGTCGGACTGCGCGTGGGCGGCGGTGTTCGGCATCCTTCGAGCCTAGGAGTTCGCGTCGACAGGTCGGGCACGGTGTGCGCAACTCCGGAAATCTGTACCGGCGAACCCATGATCACCGCATGATTGCGCGGACAGGGCACCGTGCGACTGTCGTTCCACCGGAGTTACGCACCACCTCCGGGCGCGACCTCTCAGACCGCTTCACCCGCGGCCGCGATCACGTCAAGGTCTGCACGGCGGAGGGGCGGATCGGCAAGGATCGACGTCATGCGCATCCTGCTGAAGTTCGTCGTCGACTGCGATCCGGATGCCGCGTGGCGCGCTCTGCACTCGCCCCGTGCCGTGGCCGAGTTGTACGGGCCCTTGCTCGAGGTAGATGCCCTGGGCACCATGCCGACCTCGTTCGCCTCGGGCGACGACGTGCCCGTACAGATGAGCGTCGCGGGTCTCGTCCCCGTCGGCCGTCAGCTCATCTCGGTCGCCGATCGCGAGACGACCGACGACAACGGCAGCGTCCGCGTGTTCCGCGACTGGGGCGTGCCGTTGACGGGACCGCTGTCGGTCCTCGACGTGTGGGATCACCAGATGGCCGTGTCGGCCGCCCCCGGGGATCCGACCCGCACGCTGTGGCGCGAGCGTCTCACGATCGGCGGTGCCGCCGCCCCGGCCCTGTGGCCGGCGTTGTGGGCGACCTGGCAGTGGCGCGCGACGCGCATCCGCGCGCTCGCTCCCACCTGGGCGTACGACCTCGAGGACGAGTCCGGCTCCGACGACGCGGGGTGACGCACGCGCTCGCGGGAGCGTGGCCCGGACGACGCCCGGTCCACGACCCGCGGTCAGACCAGTCCGTGCCGGTAGGCGAAGACGACCAGCTGCACGCGGTCGCGGAGAGCGAGCTTCGTGAGGATGCGACTGATGTGGGTCTTCACGGTGGCCTCCGACAGGAACTCCCGCTCCGCGATCTCGGCGTTGCTCAGACCGGATGCCGCGTGCGCGAAGATCTCCCGCTCGCGGTCGGTCAGGCCGCCGTACGACGAGGGGACGGGTTCCGCCGAGCCGCCCTCGGCGATGTGCGCGAACAGCTCGCGCGTCGCGGACGCCGCGATCACCGCGGATCCCGCGTGCACCGTCCGGACGGCTGAGAGGAGGAACTCCGGCTCGGAGTCCTTCAGCAGGAAGCCGCTCGCCCCGCCCTGGATCGCTCGCGCGGCCGCCTCATCGAGGTCGAACGTGGTGAGCACGACCACACGCGGTGCACCGGGCTCCCACAGGATCTCCGCGGTGGCCGCGAGGCCGTCCATGACCGGCATCCGCACGTCCATCAAGACCAGGTCGGGCCGGGTCGCCCGCACGACCTCGACACCCTCGCGTCCGTCGGAGGCCTCCCCCACGACCTCGAGGTCGGGTTGGGAGTTGAGGACCATCTTGATGCCGGCGCGGAAGAGCGCCTGATCGTCGACGAGGACGATGCGGACGGGGGCGGTCATGACGACAGGTCCTTTCGAGGGTGGGAACGCGGCGGAGCGACGCGCGGACGGGGTGTGACGCCGCCGGCGTGCCCCGGCGTCGTCGCGAGGGGCGCGTGCGCGGCGGTCACGCCGTCGCGCCGATCGGCAGGGTCGCCCGGACGGCGAACTCGCCGTACTCCGGCCCGGCGGTGAGGTGCCCGCCGACGAGCTGAGCGCGCTCACGCATGCCGATGAGGCCGTGTCCGGCCGGAGGGGAGGTGCCGGTGGGGGCGGCGGTGTGACGCGCATTGCGCACGGAGAGGACCACGCGGTCGGGCCACCACGCGAGGTGCACGCGCACGCGCGGATCGACGCCGTGACGCAGCGCGTTCGTGAGGGCCTCCTGCAGGATGCGGTAGACGGCGAGCTGGACCGCGGCGGGTGGGAGGCCCGAGGGCTCGGGATCGACGTCGACCCGCAGGTCGATGCCCGCCGCCCGCATCCGTTCGAAGAGGACCTCGGTGTCGGCGAGGGTGGGTTGCGGCCCGTCGCCCTGACTGTGCCGGAGCTGCGACAGCAGCAGCCGCACGTCGCCGAGCGCGGAGCGCGCGGTCGAGGAGATCGTCGTCAGGGCCTCGACGGTCGCCCCCGGGTCGGATGCCGCCGCGTACCGCGCGCCGTCGGCCTGCGCGATCACGACGGCGAGCGAGTGGGCGACGACGTCGTGCATGTCACGCGCGATCTGCACCCGCTGCTGTTCCGCGATCGTCTCGGCCTCGGCCGCCCGCTGCGCCCGGCTGTTCGCCGCCGCGCGCATCGCCGTGCGTACCAGGGCGCCCGACACCCACGCGAGCAGGAGGGCGAAGCCCGCGGCCAGCATGACCGCGATGACCGCGAACCACTCCTCCGCGCCGAGCGGCGCCGACACGCCCCCGCGCATGAGGTACAGCGGCACGATCACGGCACCCGCGATGGCCGAGACGAACCCCGACCAGAACACGCGCCGCGACCCGTACGCGCCGGTGGTGTACAGCGTCGCGAAGACGGCGAGGTCGCCCAGCGACGGAGATCGCGAGAAGGCCATCTGCACGAGGGCTCCGACCCAGGCGAGCGTGAGGGCGACGCCGGGGTGGAGCCGTCGCATCGCCACGGCGGCCGTGAAGGCGGCGGCCGTCAGCGTCGCTCCCACGATGTCCGCCAGGGGCGAGGTGGCCAGCCCCAGATCGACCCGCCACGGCGTCGAGGTGAGCTCGACCGCGAACACGAGCAGGCCGAACACCGCGGCGAGGCCGAGGTCGGTGATCAGCTGATATCGCTGGAGCGGGCGCAGAGGGAGCATCGTCGCCACGTTACGCGGGGGCGGGTGCGTCGTCATCCGTCTCGGGATGTATCCCGCGCCGGCGCCGGTCAGGCCGGGAAATCCGCCGGCTCGACAGGCCGCGCCTCGAAGAACGTCTGCAGCACGACCGTGGTGCGGGTGTTCACCTGGGCGGCGGCGCGGATGTCGCGGATGAGGGATTCGAGGTCGCGCGGGGTGGGCACGCGGACGAACAGCATGTACGCCGCCTCGCCGGCGATGGAGTGGCAGGCCTCGATGGCGCTGAGGTGGGCGAGCAGTTCGGGGGCGTTGTCGGGCTGCGCGGGATCGAGCGGGGTGATCTCGACGAAGGCGGCGAGGGGTCGACCGAGGGCCTCGGCGTCGAGGATGGGGCGGTACCCCTTCACGATGCCCCGCGCTTCGAGCCGTCGCAGGCGCGATTGCACGGCGGAGACCGACAGCCCCACACGGTCGGACAGGTGGGACAGCGTGGCGCGGGCGTCGAGCGAGATCTCGCGCACGATCGCGGCATCGACGGCGTCTTCGAGACGCGGGGCGCGGGGCGCGGGAGCCTCGGTCATGCGGTCGACAGTAGCAGGGGCGCCCGAGGGGGCAGTGGTGAGCACCGTAGGTTTTCCGTTAGTATCCACGTTCAGCAGGAAAATTTACCGCAACGAACGGAGGATGCCATGACCATGACCACGCCCACCCGTGTCGCCGAGGATCTGCTCGCCGGTCACGGCGTCCACGCCGTCGAGCACACCCCCGCCTGGGCGCAGCTGAAGAGTGCCGCGACCGCCCTGCAGGTGCTGCAGGCCTCGGACGGATCGATCGACGACATCGCCGCCGCCGAGCCCCTCATCGACGACGTCATCGCCTCCCTCGACGCCCTCGCCCCCCTCTTCCCGCACGACGCGGCCTACCTGACCGCCTCGGTCGCCGACTTCCGCCGCTGGCGCGCCGAGGGCCTCGGCACTCCCGACTTCCTCGACTCCCTCGTGGCGTTCCAGCCGCAGGAGCACCGGGTCGACGGCATCCGGCACCTCGTCGTGTTCCCCATGTACACGCAGAACGGCTCGAGCGAGCGACACGTCGAGGCGGTGCTCGTCGAGGCCATCTGGCCCGAATTCATCGCGCGGCTCGAGACCGAGTACACCAACAAGCTGTTCGTCTCGCTGCGTCTGATCGACTTCACCTCGGGCTACGACACCAACTCGGCCGTGCTCTTCCCCGAGACGGTCGCCATGCGCGAGGTCCCCTCGTTCACCTGGGGCGCCATCTTCCAGGACCGCGAGGCCGCCCGATACCGACGGGTCACGCGCGCGGCGTCCGAGATCACCAAACTCGACCTGCCGGACGCCGCCGCCCGTCTGCTCGAGGACCAGGACCTCGCCGAACGCACCTTCGTCATGTGGGACCTCATCCACGACCGCACCCACATGCGCGGCGACCTGCCCTTCGACCCGTTCATGATCAAGCAGCGGATGCCGTTCTTCCTGTACTCGCTGGAGGAACTGCGCTGCGACCTCACGGCCTTCCGCGAGAGCGTCTCGCTGCAGGCTCGCCTCTCGGCCCGCGACGACCTGGACACCGCCGAGCAGGCGATGCTCGAGCACGCCGAACTCGTGCAGTACGCGGTGATCTTCGACCGCATCTTCCGTTTCGCCATCACCGGTTCGCGCGTGCGCAACTACGACGGCCTCGGAGGCCAGTTGCTCTTCGCGTGGCTGCACCAGCGCCGGGTGCTGCACTGGACCGACACGTCGCTGGCGTTCGATTGGGACGAGGTGCCGGCGGCGGTCGTCGCCCTGGCCGACGCGATCGACGAGCTGTACTGGCGCTCGATCGATCGCCCCAAGACGGCGCACTGGCTCGCGGCGTACGACCTCGTCCGCTCGGTCGTGACACCGCACCCGGCGTCGGTGTGGGCCCGCGGTCTCTCGGACGACGTGCTCGCGGGGCTGCCGAAGGGGTACACCGACGCCGTCCTCGACGATGAGTTCCCGCTGTCGATGTTCTTCGAGGCACTCGAGAAGAAGATGCGGCCCGTGATCGCGTCGACCGCCGGCATCCGCGGCACCGACTGAGGCGCGGCGGGCCGCTCCCGCGTCACGCGGCGGGGCGGCGGACCGCTCCCGCGTCACGCAGCGGGCCGCTCCCGCGTCACGCGGCGGGGCGGCGGACCGCTTCCGCGCGATGTGACGTGGCGGTGCGGGTTCTGGCGCGGTGCGGCGGGGCGGGCTCCGACCGCCGGCCGGTGTCCGTTCGGTCACGCCGACTCCTCGTCGAGTGTCCAAGACACGCGGACGCTTGGCGAGGAACTCCGGGTGTCCGGGACGCTCGACTCCCCGGGAGGGGGCTCGACGTCGGCCACACGGGGGCACACACTGAAGAAGGGGCGATGATGACCAACACGGATGCCGTGGATGAGGGAGTGCGGGGGCACCGGGTGCTGCTCGCCGGCGGCACCAGCGCCGCGGGGCGAGCGTGCGCACGAGCCCTCTCCGACGCGGGAGCACACGTGCTCATCGTCGGCAGCGACGACGACCGGCTGGCCGCGGTCTCGACCGAGATCCCCGGTGTCGCCGTCGAGCGCTGCGATCTGACCGACGGGGACGCCGTCGATGCGCTCCGCGACCGCGTCCACGCCGCGCACGGTCGAGTCGACGGCATCCTGCACCTCGTCGGCGGGTGGCGGGGCGGCGGCGGTCTCGCCGGTCAGAACGACGACGACTTCGCCTTCCTGCTGCGCTCGCTCACCGCTCTGCGGCACGTGAGCCGCGCCTTCGACGACGACATCCGCACCTCGGATGCCGGACGCCTCGCGATCGTCTCGTCGATGGCGGTCGCGCGTCCGCTCGCCGGTGGGGCGAACTACGCGGCGGTGAAGGCGGCCTCCGAGGCCTGGGTGCGTGCGGTCGCGCAGGGCTACGCCACTCACGCGCGCCATGCGGGGCACGAGCCCTCGGCGGCGGCCGTCGTCTTCCGCGTGAAGAGCCTCGACGGGCTGGAGGACGCGCTGGCGGCCTCGTTCGTCGCGCTCTGGGACGACGACGCGGAGGCGTGGAACGACGTCACGATCGACATCGCGACGCCCGTCTGAGACGCGTCTGGGGCGGCGCGGGCGAGTGGTGCTCACCGCCGGTGCGGGCCGGCGCTCCGTCGTGCGGGGCGTTCGAAGCGGGCGTGCGTGAGCGCGGCCGTGCGCGCGCCGGGTGCGGGTGTGCGCCCATTCGAGCGAGTCGTCCGACGCGGGTGCGGGTGTGCGCCTATTCGCGCGGGTCGTCGGAGGCGGGAGTGGGTGCGGTTCCGCGCATCCCCCGAGAGGCGGCCTCGGGCATCTCGACGGCGGGTGACCCGTCGTCCACTCCCTGGGCGGCCGCGTCGGTCGGGTGCTCGGCCACGTCGGCGTTGACCTCTGCGGTGCGGTACTGCTGCGACAGGATGCGATACGACCGGGTGAGGAACGCGAGCGAGGCGGCGATCACCATCACCAGGCCCGCGAACACGAAGACGAGCGCGATCCCGCGCGACTGGCCGTCGCCGAGGAGCCAGCCCCACGTCGCGCGCCCTTGCGAGCCCTCCATATAGGGGATGATCGCGAACTGGGCGATCGGGGCGATGAGGAACGACGTCACGGGGGCCGCGGCCGATTCGAACGCAGCGGCGAACCCGAACACCCGCCCCTGCGTGGCGAACGGCACGACCTTCTGGATCACCGTCTGCTCTGCGGCCTCCACCGGCGGGATCAGCGCCATGTAGACCCAGATGCCGACGGCGTAGAGCCACCACCAATCGCGGAGCACGAAGACGGCTCCGAGCACCCCCATCGCGATCACGATCCACAGCATCGTGCGGATGGGGTTCTTGCCGAGCCCGAACTTCGCCACCAGACCACCGCCGATGATGAAGCCGGTCGCCGTGACACCCAGCACCACGCCCCACACCTGCACGCTGAAGAGCTCGAGCCCGTACGGATCCATCAACGCCATGTAGACGCCGCCGATGAGGTTGTTGAATGTCGAGAAGATGATAAGGGCGAACAGCCCTGGTGCCGCACGGACCGCGCGGACGGCCCCGCGCAGATCGACCATCGGACCGGGCTCGTCGCCCGCGGCCGGTCGCTCTTCGGGGATGTGGATGGTCAACAGGTGCGCGAGCGCGACGAGGGTCAGCCCGAGGGCGATCGCGAGGGTCCACCCCATGCCGAGGAACCCGACGGACAACCCGCTGAACACGCTCGTGACGACGAAGGCGAGCCCCTGCACCGTGCCGACGAGACCGTTCGCGTTGGCGTGGCGATCCACGGGGACCAGGAGGGTGACGGTGGTGGACAGCGCGATGTTGCGCATGTTCTCGACGACCGCGCCGGCGAGGATCACGCCGGCGAACAGCCAGAACCACGGGCCGCCCAGGTCGAGCAGCGCCGCCTCGGGGAACGCCAGCCACAGTGCACCGGCGATGAGGAAGGCCGTGAGGGTGATGAGCCCTGAGAACACCATCACGCGATGCTTGCGATGGCGATCGACGATCGAGCCGAACACCATCGCGAAGACGGCGAGCAGCAGCATGTACGCGCCGCCGACGATGCCGGTCGCCAGCACCGATCGCGTCTCGAGGTAGACCCAGAAGGTCAGCGCGAACCACAAGAAGCTCGTCGTGACATTGGCCGCGGCCGTGTTGATGAGCACCGCGAGGAAGGTGCGATTGCCGTCCGCCGGCGCGGCGGACGCCCCGGTGACGGGCGAGGGCTGTGCATCGGACATGGCAGTCACGCTAGACCCGACCTCCGACATCGACCAGACCCCGCCCGCCGCGGCATCCGTCACGGACCCCGGCCCGCGTCAATCGAGCAGGCTGCGGATGTCGTCGGCGGTGAGACGCGGACCGCCCGCGAAGGTCTCGCCGTCGCCCGCGGCTCCCCCGTCGAGGACGCGAGAGAACAGGTCGGCCTTGGCCTCGCGCAACGCGACGACCTTCTGCTCCACGGTGTCGGAGGAGACGAGGCGGTAGACGATCACCGGACGCGTCTGGCCGATGCGGTGCGCCCGGTCGATCGCCTGATCTTCGACCGCGGGGTTCCACCAGGGATCGAGCAGCACGACGTAGTCGGCCTCGACGAGGTTCAGACCCACCCCGCCCGCCTTGAGCGAGACGAAGAAGGCGGGGTCGTCGCCGTCGCGGAACCGGTCGATCTCGGCCTGACGGTGGGTGGTGGTGCCGTCGAGGTAGCCCGAGGCCACACCCGCGTCGGCGCACCGCTGGCGCGCCGCGCGGAGGAAGCGCGTGAACTGGCTCAGCACGAGGACGCGATGCCCCTCGGCCGCGGCCTCCACCAGCAGCTCCTCGAGCGCGTCGAGCTTCGCCGAGGGCGCTTCGCCCTCGTCGACGAGGGCGGGGTCGAGCGCGAGCTGACGCAGCATCGTGAGCGAGCGGAAGATCGCGAAACGGTTGCCCTCGGCGTCGTCGTCGAGCAGGCCGAGCAGCCGTTGGCGCTCCCGGTGGAAGCGGCGGTCGTAGAGCTTGCGGTGCGCGGGATGCAGGGCGACCTCGACGATCGTCTCCTGCTTCGGTGGCAGCTCGGAGGCCACGAGGTCTTTGGTGCGCCGGAGGAGGAACGGGCGGATGCGCCGCCGCAGGAGGTCGAGCCGCGCCCCGTCGGTGTGCTTCTCGATGGGCGTGCGGTAGAGGGCGGTGAACGACTCGCGGGTGCCGAGCAGGCCCGGGGCCACGAGCGAGACCAGCGCCCACAGTTCGAGCAGATTGTTCTCCATGGGCGTGCCCGTGATGACGAGCGTGAACGGCACGGCCAGGGCACGGGCTGCTCGGTAGCCCCGGGACGACGGGTTCTTGATCTGCTGGGCCTCGTCGAGCACGAGTCCCGACCACTCCACGGCGCCGTACTGCTCCTGCTCGAGCCGGAAGAGGGCGTAGCTCGTCACCACGACGTGAGCGCCCCTGGCGGCTTCCGCCACGCTGGTGGACCGTCGCGCGCGCGTGGCCGAGATCACCCTCACGTCGAGATCGGGGGCGAAGGCGGCGCACTCGCGCGCCCAGTTGCCGACGACGCTCGTCGGCGCGACGATGAGGAAGGGCGCCATGTCGGGGTCGGCGGCGCGAGCGACTTCCATCATCGCGATGGTCTGCACCGTCTTGCCGAGTCCCATGTCGTCGGCGAGGATGCCGCCGAGTCCCTGGACACGGAGGAAGTGCAGCCAGTCGAGGCCGGCCCGCTGGTAGTCGCGGAGCGTCGCTCGAAGGCCTGACGGCGGCGCGACGGGCGCGAGCGAGGCCTCGTCGGTGAGACCCCGCACCCGCAGCCACCACTCGGCCTCGTGCGCGGCGAGCAGGCCGAGCTCGGAGAGGTCGTCCCACAGACCCACGTTGTAGCGGTTGAGCTTCAGCTCGTTCCCGGGCCGGTCGGCGAGGGCCCGGGCCTCGTCGATCACGTCGCGCAGCCGGTCGAACTCCGCCGTGTCGAGGCGCACGTATTCTCCGTCTCCCAGGAACAGCACCCGATCGCCGAGTGCCAAGGCGGTGTAGAGGGCGGTGAAGTCGACCTCGACGTCGCCGACACTCACCCGCGCGTTCAGATCGAACCAGTCGCTGCCGTCGTCGTCGCCCGTGCTCAGCTGCACCACCGGGGCCTCCGGTGCCGCCCGGTAGACGATCTCGTCACCGATCACCTGCACTCGGACGCCGGGGATCGCGCGAAGCAGCGGCAGCCCCTCGACCGAGAAGACCGCCGCGACGGCCGGGGTCAGGACCCGTGCCGGTGCCCGTCCCGTGTCGAACGGACCCGGGATGTCGATCCGCAGGTCGTCGGCGACGCGGGCGACGGCCGCCCAGACGGCGCGCTCGTGGTCGTCGTGACGGCGACCACGGGTGGGCGATCGATCCCAGCTCGTGGCGAGCGTCGTCGACTCGTCGCGGTGCTCGACCAGCACCTCGAGCACGGGGCGCGGCGCGACCGGCACCTCCACGGTGCCCCGGGGCGAGACCACCGGCGCGTCGAGCTGCAGTCGCGGAAGGTACTCGCGGAGGAACGTGTCGGAACCGCCCTGGTCGATCGTAAGGGCGCCGGGTCGTGCGAGCAGACCGCGCACCGGCCCCGCTGCGGGCGTCGACAGGCGCGCGAGAGTGATGCGCTCGTCGTCGTCGTCGCGGTCGGAAACGAAGGCCACCGCGACCGCCGGGTCGCCCACCACCCACGACGGAAGTCCCGCGGTTTCGTCGTCGATGCCCTGGAAGACGCCACGCACCTGCAGGGTCGAGCCCCTGCGGTCCAGAGCGACGGCGACCTCCGCCGCCTCGTCGAGGACCCGCACCGGGTGATGCGCGCCCGCCGCCGACACGAGGGGCACGCCCGCGGAGACGACGGCCTCGAGCTGCATCCACAGCGAGTGCGGGGGGACGGCCGAGAGCGGCATCCATTCGTCGGAGAGGTACGCCCCGGAGCCCGATCGCCCCAGCCGCCCGAGGCTGTCGAGCGCCGCGCGCCCCCGCGGGTCGGCCGGCAGGGTCGCGAGCGCCGACCATCCGGCGCGGCCCTTGATCCACGTGCCGCGCGTGCCGCGGACCCCCGGCCGGGCGGTGAGGGTGAGGGCGGTGCTGCGCCCGTGCCCTCCGCCTCGGCGGATCGCGAGGAACAGGCAGAGCTCGAACGCCGGTTCATCGTCGACGACCGCTGCTGCGGAGAACAGCTCGTCGAGCGATCGTTGCCACTCGGGGCGGGGCGGACGACCGGCGGAGATCATGCGGTCGAAGAGCACGAGAGCAGCCGCGCAGGAGTGCTCGCACTCGGGGCCGCGCCCGCACGAACACCACCCCGACAGCCGGGAGAGATCGCCGGGAACCCGGAGTTCGAGGTTCTCGTAGCCCGCCGCCCCGAAGGACTGCGCCGCCACCACGAGAACACCACCGATGGAGCGGGCGTCGCCCACTTCGACCGACCCGTAGACGAGGAGACGGTCGGCGCGCATCATCGCCGACGACGAGAACATCTCGCCGGCGATGCTGAGCGCTTCGGGATCCAACCGCATCCCCCCATTCTCGTCGGGGTCACCGACACCCCGGTGCGCGCGGGCGGCGCCGGGGAGAGAACCCCCCTGGGGAGGAGCCGGGAAAAGTTACGCTGGAGGGGTGACTTCCCTCCACGACACGTCCGTGCGCGGCTTCGCGTCCGACAACTATTCCGGAATCCACCCCGACGTCCTCGCCGCGATCACCGCCGCCAACGAGGGCCACCAGGTCGCGTACGGCGAGGACGTCTACACCGCGCGCCTGCAGGAGCTCTTCACGGGCCTGCTCGGCGACGGCGTCGAGGCCTACCCGGTCTTCAACGGCACGGGCGCCAACGTGGTCGGATTGCAGTCGATGCTCCCCCGCTGGGGCGCCGTGATCGCGGCATCCACCGCCCACATCAACGTCGACGAGGGAGGGGCTCCCGAGCGGGTGGGCGGCATCAAGCTGTTGACCGTCCCCACCGACGACGGCAAGCTCACCCCCGAGCTCGTCGACCGCGAAGCCTGGGGCTGGGGCGACGAGCACCGCGCGCAGCCGCTGGTCGTGTCGATCACGCAGTCGACCGAACTCGGCACCCTGTACACGGTCGACGAGATCCGCGAGCTCGCCGCGCACGCTCACGGCCACGGCATGCGCCTTCACATGGACGGCGCCCGCATCTCGAACGCCGCCGCCGCGCTCGACGTGCGGTTGCGCGCCTTCACCCGTGACGCGGGCGTCGACGTGCTGAGCTTCGGCGGGACCAAGAACGGCGCGATGATCGGCGAGGCCATCGTCGTGCTCGACCCCGAGGCGTCCACCGGCCTGACCTACCTGCGCAAGCTCGACATGCAGCTCTCGAGCAAGATGCGCTTCGTCTCGGCGCAGCTGGTCGCCCTCCTCGAGGACGATCTGTGGCTGCGCAACGCGCGGCACTCCAACGCCATGGCGCAGCGCCTGCGCGCCGGCGTCGAGGCGGGGCTCGCCGACGGTTCGATCCGGGGCGTCGAGTTCACCCAGCCGACACAGGCGAACGGTGTCTTCGCGACCCTGCCGGCCGGTGTGGCCGACCGCCTCCGCGAGAGCTTCCGCTTCTACGACTGGGACGAGCTGCGCCGCGAGGTGCGGTGGATGTGCTCGTTCGACACGACCGAGGACGACATCGACGCCTTCGTCGCGGCGATCGCGCGCGAGACCACGGCCTGATGCCGCCGAGGTCCCCCGGCCGGCCGCTCGTAGCGCTCGTCCGAGGGACCGCGGCCCGAGCGCACGCCGAGGAGCCGCGGCATCCGGATCAGGATGCCGCGGCCCACCCTCACTCCCCCGCGAGCCAGTCGCGATAGGCGTCGAAGGTGCTGTCGCGACCCAGGAACGCCCGCACGAGGTCGCGGGCATCGCTCGTGCCGCCGGGTTCGAGGATCTCGCGGCGGTAGCGCGTCGCCGTCGTGGTGTCGAAGAGGTCGCCACCGAAGGCCGACAGGAGATCCCGCGCGATCACGAGGCTCCACTGGTACGTGTAGTAGCACGCGCCGTAGCCGGTGAGATGGCCGAATCCGGCGTACGAGTGGGAGCCGTCGAGGGGCGTGACGGGGCTCGCCGCCCGGTAGTACCCGTCGACCGCGGTCTGCAGGTCTGCGGGACGCTCCACGTGCAGGCGGTACGACGTCGTCGCGTGACCGAGCTGACGGGTCACCTCGAGGCCGCGGCCGAAGGCGTCGGCGGTGCGCATGCGTTCGACGAGATCGGCCGGGATGGACCGGCCCTCGTCGTTCACGGCGAAGGATGCCAGAGCCCCGGCATCCCATGCCCATTCCTCGAGCAACTGACTCGGGGCCTCGACGAAGTCCCATTCGGTCGCGACGCCCGTCCACCGCCCCCACTTCTGGTGCCCGCCGAGGATGTCGTGCACCAGGTGACCGAACTCGTGGAAGAAGGTCACGACTTCGTCGTGCTCGAGCAGGCCGCGCGAGAAGTTGCACAGCAGCACCGATTCGGGGAGCGTGCGCCCCGTGATGCCGGGGGCGAGACCGAAGCAGGCCGCGTGGTTGTACTTGCCCTCGCGGGGGTGCAGATCGAGGTGGATGCGGCCGAGGCGCTCCCCCGCGCGAACGACGTCATAGGTGCGCACGTCGTCGTGCCACGACGGCGCCTCGACCGGCACGTACTCGACGTCGAGCAGGCGGGCGGTGGTCGCGAGGACGCCGTCGAGCACCCGGTCGAATCGGAAGTACGAGCGCACGACCTGCGCGTCGACGTCGTACTCCTCGCGCTTGAGCGCCCCCAGCAGGTACCAGAAGTCGGCGATGGTGACCGCGTCGGCCTCGGGCGCGTCACGCCGGAGGCGTTCGAGGACGCGCTCGTATTCCGCCGCGGCGGAGGGGGCCGCAGTGTCGGCCACGCGCTCCAGGAACGTCGCCACCGCGGCGCTGGAACCGATCATGCGCGTCTCGGTCTCGTAGTCGGCCCAGTCGCCGTAACCCAGCAGCGCCGCGCGCTCGGCCCGCCCCGCCAGCAGCTCGGTGAGGACGGGCTCGTTCTCGGGCCACGCGAGGTCGTTGTACGCGCCGACGAGTGCGTGTCGCACCGACCGGTCGTGGGCGTACTCCCGGACCGGCATGAGATCGGTGTACTCGGTCGTGAGGGTGACCATGCCCGCTTCATCGGCGGGGTGCTCCTCGATGAAGTCGGTCGGCAGACCGCCCAGCGACGAGGCCGCGACGCGGATCTCGCGGCGCCCCTCGCGGATGTTGCGGGAGAACGTCAGCGACAGCTCGGTGTCGCGCTCGGTGAGCTCGCGCACGCGATCTCGGTCGGCATCCGAGAGGTCGACCCCGCCGCGGCGGAAATCGCGGCGCACGTGGTCGAGGAAGCGCTTCTCGTCGGGCTCGAGGCCCGCGGTGTCGACGTCGGCGTCGGCGAAGACGCCCCACAGGTCGCGGTCGAGCAGACGGCGCGACTGCGCCGCGTCGACGGCCTGCGCCTGCTTCTCCGCCGCATCGCGCACGGCGGCGTCGGGGTGCGACTCGCTGATCAGGTGCGAGGGGGCGGCCGCCTCGGCGAGCGCGATGTCGGCGTCGTTCCACAGCGCGAGACGCTCACGGAGCGTCAGTCCGGTCTCCGCGACGAGCCGCGCATCGATCGCGGCGACCCGGTCGAGTCGTTCGCGCGGACGCTCGTCGGCGAAGGCGCGCCACGCGTCGAGGTCGCTCGGCAGGGTGAGGGGGGCGAGGCGGGATTCCGGCATCCTCCGACCCTAGGCAGGGCCACCGACACCGGCAATGGGCCTCCGGGTCAGCGCAGGGCGCCGACCGAGGCGAGGGCGAGACGGATGAGCGTTCCGCGACCGCCCTCCATCTCGTCGGAGAGGGCGTCGGATGCCGCTTCCTGCGGCGACAGCCAGGTGACCTCGAGAGCGTCCTGGCGGGGTTCGCACGTGCCGGTGACGGGCACCACATAAACGAGGGAGACGGCGTGCTGACGATCGTCGTGGAACGCGGTCATCCCGGGGAGCGGGAAGTACTCGGCCACGGTGAGCGGCGTCGGAGACGGCGGCAGGAGCGGGAAGGCCATGGGCCCGAGGTCGTTCTCGAGGTGACGGAAGAGAGCGTCGCGCACGGTCTCGCCGTAGCGCACGCGACCCGAGACGAGGGTGCGGGTCATCTCGCCCAGCGGCGTCGCGCGCAGAAGGATGCCGACCTGCGTCACCGCCCCCATGCCGTCGGTGCGCACGGGCAGCGCCTCGACGTAGAGCATCGGCAGGCGGCGCCGCGCCTCGGCCAGCTCGACCTCGCTGAGCCAGCCCGGGTTCGGGTTGGGGGCCGCGGACGCGCCCGAGAAGGAGGAGCCGAGCGGTTCGCGCTCGTCGCCGTTGTCGCCGGGTTCGGGGTCGGGGGTTCGCACGGGCATACCCCCTGTATATCAACCGTCGGCGCCGGATGCCGCGTGTCCCGCGCGGGTGGACTCCGCAGCTCCGACGTGGATGCGGTCCGCAGGCCCCCGCGCTCACGATCGGTCGGCGGGCAGCCGGCATCGGCGGAGGAGATCCGGGCGGGGGGAGGTCGAGCCCGGCGCGGCGCCTCCTCCGCGGCCGGAACGGCCTCCGTCCCCGGAGCCGGTCGACCCGTCCGACCGCGATGTCGGAGGGTTTTGCCACAATGGCGGCATGAGCGCGCATCCCTCCCTCGATCCCGCCGTCGTGCGCTGGTCGGTGCCCGTCGACGAGCGCGGCGACCGGCCCGTGCTGGTATTCCTGCACGGCTACGGCTCAGACGAGCACGATCTCTTCGGCCTCGCGTCGTACCTGCCCGACGCCTTCGTCGTGGCGAGCGTCCGCGCTCCGCTGGCACCGCCCTGGCCCATGCCCGGGGCCTCGTGGTACCCGATCGAGGGGCTCGACGGTCGCGACCCCGCGGCCGTGACCCTCGCTGCGCGCGCGGTGCTCGCCTGGATCCAGGATGCCGTGGGCGACGCGCCCGTGGGCCTGCTGGGGTTCTCGCAGGGTGGCGCGGTGGCGCTGCAGACCCTGCGTGTGGCACCCGACGCCGTGTCGTTCGTGGTCGTCCTCGCCGGGTACGCCGCGGGCGGCGAGCTGCCGGGCGACGCCGTCCTGGCCGAGCAGCGGCCTCCGGTGTTCTGGGGGCGCGGCGCCGCTGACGACGTCATCCCTTCCGCCCAGGTCGACTTGACGGCGCAATGGCTCCCGGTGCACAGCGAGCTGAGCGGTCGGGTCTACCCCGGGCTGACCCACTCGATCTCGCAGGACGAGCTCGACGACGTCCGGGCGTTCCTCGACGCGCGATTGGCGGAGAGGGACGCGACGACTGCGAGCTGAGAACAGCCTTCTGCGAGCGGTGAAGAATCTCCATCACGAGCTGATCGTCCTCGTGGGGGCTGGACTTGCCGGCGGCGGATCACCCCTTTACGCCGGCTCTCCACGGCCCGCATCGACACTCGCCGATGCCGCAACGCTCCCCGGATCGCAGCTCGTACGGCTCCGCTACAACACCCACAGCTGAAGGCCGGCGGCCCCTCAGGGCTTGAGGTCGATTCGTCCTTCACCGGTGCTCGGGTCCCACGGGACGGATTCGTGATCGTGGACGATCCTCCAGGTCCCGTCGACTCGCCGCCACACGAGCGTGGCACGCACCCACATGGAGACCTCGTCCCCGGAGTGCAGCGTCCCGGTGACGTGGTAGAGAAACGCCGTCGACCCGACACTCCCGTCGACGTCGATCTGGAGGTCGCGCACCTCGTAATCCGGCCCACGGGAGTACCCGTCGAACCAGGCGCGAGTCTGCTCCGCCACCTCACCGGATCCGCGCAGCCACAGAGGCGGCAGCACGTTGTAGGCGAGGACGTCCTGATCCTGCGCGTCGGCGAGGTATCGGGCATCACGGTTCCTGATCGCCTGAACCCGTTCGTCCACCAGTGCCCGGAGCTCGTCGGCTGCATCGTCGATCGACATGCCAGCAGGATGCCACTGCGAGCCGTTCGCGTATAGGCGATGGACCGACTCGGCCGGTGTCGCGCGTGGCCCGCGGAGGGTCAGTTTCCTCACACTCGAACGACCCGGCACTCCGGATGTCCACTCATCACATCCATGCCTCGATCCCGCCTCGACCTGAGCCGCCGCCACCGGGAGCACGGAGGTTCACTCCGCGAAGACCCAGGGGAAGGCGCGGGCATTGCTGCGCGCGCCGTCGGCGGCGCGGGAGCGGTTAGGTTCCCCCAGCGTCGCCGTGACCTGTTCGCCCATCGACACCAGTCGCCGGAAGGAATCCGGAGTCAACCAGTCGGGGCGCAGAGCGAACGCGAGGTCCTCGGTCGCGGTGTTCCCCGACGCCCCCGGAGCGAACGGACACCCGCCGAGGCCGCCCAGAGCGCCGTCGAGGACGCTCGCGCCCGCATCGACGGCCGCCCGTGCGTTGGCGACGCCCATCCCCCACGTGTCGTGCCCGTGGAAGACGACGTCGGCCTCGGCCCTCTCACGCGCCGCCAGGGCGACGCGTCGGTCCACCTCACCGGGATCGGTCTGGCCGAGCGTGTCGCAGATCACGACGTGCGACGCGCCCGCGGTGCGCTCGTCGTCCAGGATCCACCGGACGCGTTCGATCGGCACGATGCCCTCGAAGGGGCAGGTGAAGGAGGTCGCGATGCACAACTGCACGGCACCACCCACCGAACGGGCGATGTCGACGGCATCCGGCATCGCCGCCAGTGACGTGTCGGTGTCGCGGCCGATGTTGGCTCTATTGTGACTGTCGGACGCGGACAAGCAGTACTGGAAGTTGCGTGCGCCGGCCGCCGCCGCCCGCTCGACGTGGCGCGGCGTGGCGACCCAGATCCAGCTCTTCGAGAGCTCCTCGGGCGTGAGGGCTGCGACCACGTCGAGGGTGTCACTGAGCGTCGGCACGAGGTCGGGACGCGCCATCGAGCCGATCTCGACCTCTTCCACCCCGACCGCGAACAGCTCGCGGACGAGGGCGATCTTGTCGGCGGTGGGCAGGGGCTTGCCCGCCAACTGCAAGCCGTCGCGCAGGGTGACGTCGCGGAACCGGAAGCTCATGAGACTCTCTCCTCGTACTCGGTGATGCGTTGCTCGTCCCATCCCAGATCCGCCAGCACCTCTCGCGTGTGCTGACCCAGGTCGGGCCCGAGGGACGAGATGTCCGCCGAGCGCCCGCCGAGGACGGGGACGATGCCGGGGAATCCGACGTCGCGACGCAGCCGGTCGCCGTCGTGCACGTCGAGGCGCTGCACCATGTGGCGGGCGGCCAGTTGCTCGTCCTGACCGAGATCGTCGGCGGTGTAGATCGGTCCGGAGGGAACCCCGGCCCCATCGAGCAGGCGCAGGGCTTCGGAGCTCGGATAACGCGCCGTCCAGTCGCCGATCGCGGCGTCGAGGATGTCACGCTGGTCCCAGCGACCTTCGTTCGTCTGAAGGGCGGGATCGACGGCGAGGTCGTCGCGGCCGATCAGGAGCATGAAGCGCTGGTAGATGGCATCCCCGTTTCCGGCGACGACGATGCTCTTCCCGTCGTCGCACAGGTACGCGTTGGAGGGGGCGATGCCCTGCATGCGCCCACCCGTGCGCTCGCGCTTGATCCCGTACGCCTCCCACTCGGGCAGTAGCGACTCGGTCACCGACAGCATCGCCTCGTTCAGCGCGACGTCGATGACGCGGCGGTCCCATCCGCGTCCCCCCTCGCCCGCGTCCCGTCCACGCTCGCGGTCGAAGAGCGACATGACCACGCCGAAGGCGCCGTAGATGCCCGCGATGGTGTCGCCGATGGAAACGCCGGTGCGGCTCGGTGGGCGGCCGGGCTCGCCCACGAGCTCGCGGAAGCCGCCGTAGGCCTCGGCCACCGCGGCGAAGCCGGGGCGCTGCGACAGCGGACCGGTCTGGCCGAAGGCGGAGATGCGCGCCATGACGAGGTGGGGGTTGACCTCGTCGAGCACCTCGGGGGTGAGCCCCCATTTCTCCAGGGTGCCGGGACGGAAGTTCTCCAGGAGCACGTCGCTCTCGCGTACGAGATCGAGCACCAGCTCGCGCCCCTCGTCGCTGCGCAGGTCGACGACGATCGAACGCTTCCCGCGGTTCGTGGTGCGGTAGAGCATCGACGTGTCGCCGGCGTACAGACGCCACCGGCGCAGTTCGTCGCCCGTCCGGGGCCGCTCGACTTTGATGACGTCGGCGCCGAAGTCGGCGAGCAGTCGTCCGGTCGTGGGCGCGGCGATGTAGTTGCCGAGCTCGAGTACGCGAACGCCGCGGAGCAGGTCGTAGGTCATCGAATGAACACCGCCAGGATCAGGGTGAAGCCGAGAGCGATCACCGATGCGAGGGAGACCGCGACGGTGACCGTTTTGAGCGCACCGCGGGTGGACTGGCCGACGAAGGTCTTCAGCAGCCAGAACGTGTTGGACGTGACGTGGATGCAGAATAGAGCGCCCGCGCCCGCGGCCAGAGCGATCACGAGCGGATTCAGGCCGAGGCTCGCCGCCGCCGGGGCGATGATGCCCGCCGCCGTGATGGCCGACAGCGTCACCGATCCGACCGCGACGTGAAGGACCGCGGCCATCAGCCAGACGATCAGGATCGGGGCCCAGGTCGTCGCCTCGAAGTACCCCTCCAGGACGCGGCCGAGGTCGCCCTGGGCGATCACCGCGGCGAGAGATCCGCCCACACCGGTCAACACGAAGATCTGACCGCCGTCCTGGAAGCCGCGCACCATCGCCTTCTCGACGCGCTTGGTGCCGATCGCGGAACGACCCACCAGCCCGGTGGCGACGACGGCGAGCAGCAGGGCGATGGTCGGCGCACCCAGGAACTGCATGACCGGCACCTCGACGCCGACGACGCTGAGCACCGCTTGCGCCGCGATGAGCACGAGGGCGCCGAGCATCGGCGCGAAGAGCAGCAGAAGCGGTCGCTCGACGGGCGTCGTCGACGAGGCCGGTCCGGCACCGCGGGGCACGCCGCCGATCGCCGTGCGCAGGGTGCCCGTGCGCGTGGTGTCGAGGGTGGGCGCGTTCGCCGAGGCGGGAGCGGGAACGGTCTCGGGGGCGGAGCCGGCGATGTCGTCCTGAACGCTCGCCTCCTCGTCGCGAGCGGGCTTCCAGAACCCGGCGCGGAAGGCAACGGTCATCAGGAAGATGGACAGCACGATGGTCGGGACGGCGACGGCGAGCCCACCCAGGAGCATGAATCCCAGCGGCACGTTCAGCAGGCCCGCCAGCGCGACGGCCGCGAAGCCGGGAACCACCATGACGATGCCGACCTCGAGGCTGATCGCCATCGATGCGCCGATGATCCCCACCCCGGCGGCACCGAGTCGGGGAGCGATCTTGCGCGCGAGGGGTGCGGTGATGACGATCATCACGTCGATGAAGATGGTCTGCAGATACGTACCCAGGGAGAGCCCCAGCGCATAGGGGACTCCGCGTCTGCCGAACGCACTCATCAGCTTCTCGACGAGGCGCGTGATCGCGCCCATCTCGTTCAGCATCGCGCCGATCAGCACACCCCATGCGATGAGCAGACCGGCATCCATCATCACCTCGCCGAACCCGGTGGTCATCGTGGTGACGGTGTCGACCGGTCCGAGGCCCGTCAGAAGACCGATGGCGGCGGCTCCGAGTCCGAGGGCGACCACCGGGTTGATCCGGAAGCGGACGATCGACAGGACCACCCCGACGATGACGAGGGCGACGACGCCCAGGGTGTACCAATCCGGCATGGTGTTCCTCCACGTTGAGGGATGTTTCCCACATAGTAGGAAACTTCCTGCTTGAAGGGAAGGGAGGGACCCTAGGATGAACCCATGGCAGAGCAGCCTCTCCTGGTTCTGGAGAAGATCACGCGCATCCTCGACGTCTTCACTCTCATGTCCCCCACCCGGACCGTCGCCGAGATACGCGACGCCACGGGGCTGCCGACTTCGACCGCCCACCGCTTGGTCGCGAACCTGGTCGAGCATGGCTTCCTCGACCGGAGCGGAGACGTCTACCGCATCGGGGCGCGCATGGCGTTCTGGGCGGGGCCGGCGGCGCGTGCGCGCGACAGCATCGAGCTGCTCAGCCCTCAGCTCAAGGCTCTGCGCGACAGCACCGGCGAGACGGCGTGCTTCTTCCGTGCGGAGGACCTCTCGCGGGTGTGCATCGCGGTGGCCGAGACACGGCACGGCCTCCGTCGCGAGATGTACGTCGGCAAGATTCAGCCCCTGCACGTGGGAAGCGCCGGTCGGGTGATCCTGGCGTGGCGCCCCGATCTGCTCGAGCGCGTTCTCGCCGAGCCCCTCCGCGCGATGACGGACGCCACGATCACGGATCCGGCGGTCCTGCGCCGCGTCGTCCACGACACGCGGTCCCGCGGCTACGCCATCACGGAGGGGGAACGTCTCGAGGCGGCCTCGGGGCTCGCAGCCCCTGTCTTCGACGAGCACAGTTCGCTCGTCGGCGCGCTGACGGTGCTCGGACCGACTCTGAGGCTGGACGCCGCGCGATGCGAGGAACTCGTCGACGAGGTCATGCTGGCCGCGGACGGTCTCACCGCCGCGTTCGGCGGAAGACGGCCGGCCTGAACCGGAGAGAACGGGCCGTGACGGTGCCGCGGCGGAGGCGACTTCACCCCGGACGCCCGAGCCGCCCGCACCCGCTCACGGGCGGAGGGGTACCGCAACGCCCGCCGTTCGATTATCGTGGGCAGCTCTGTCCCCGAGAACGAGGTCTCCTCCGGTGAAGAACGTCGACGCTTCCGCGCCCCTGTCCGCGCGCTGACCCGTCGACCCGCCGTTTTCTCGGCCGCCCTCCGTTGTCACGGACGGGTCCGGTGTCCGCGCATCCTGCGTCCACCGGAGTTCCTCGTGTCATACCCTTCCCCCTCACTCGTCCTCGACCGCGTTCGCCTCGTGTGGCCCGACGGGACCGTCGCCCTCGACGACGTGTCCGGCGCCTTCGGCCCCGGGCGCAGCGGTCTCGTCGGCCGTAACGGCACCGGCAAGTCCACGCTGCTGCGGGTCGCGGGGGGCCTGCTTCCTCCCACGTCGGGCACCGTGACCGCGTCTGGCGAGGTCGCCATGCTCCCCCAGCGCCTCGCGGCAGACCCGTCCCGCCGCGTCGCGTCGCTCCTCGGCGTCGAATCGGCCCTCGACGGCGTGCGCGCCATCGAGTCGGGCGACGTCGACCCGCGTCACTTCGACGCCGTCGGCGACGACTGGGGCGCCGAAGCCCGCGCGCACGCGCTCCTCGCGGAGGCGGGCCTTCCTCCCGAATTCCTCGACCGCACGGTCGGTGAGCTGTCGGGCGGAGAGGCCGTGCTCGTGGCGCTGCTCGGGGTCCGCGCCGCGGCCGCGGCGGTCACCCTGCTCGACGAACCCACGAACGACCTCGATCGAGGCGCCCGCGCCCGCGTCACCGACCTGCTGCGTCGATGGCCCGGCGCCGTGGTCGTGGTGAGCCACGACGTGCAGCTCCTCGAGCAGATGGATGCCACGGCCGAACTCTACGACCACACCCTCAGCGTGGTCGGCGGCCCCTACAGCGTGTGGCGCGCTCACCGCGACGCGGAGCAGGATGCCGCGCTCCGCGTCGAGCGCGACGCGACGCAGGCGCTCCGCCGCGAGCGTCGCGATCGCATCGCGGCACAGGACAAACTCGCCACCCGGTCACGCACCGCCCGCACGGCGCAGGCCGAGAAACGGGTGCCCGGTATCGCCGCGGGCCTGCGCGCGAGCGCGGCGCAGGTGAGCGCGGGGCGTCTGCGGACCGAGATGCGCGGCAAGGAGGATGCCGCGCGGGCGGCGCTCACCGACGCCGCGGCGCGCGTGCGCGACGACGACGTGGTGCGCATCGACCTGCCCGACCCGCAGAACTCCCCCGGCCGGCGCGTCTTCTCCATCGGAGACGCGGAACGCGAGTGGGTCGTGACCGGCCGCGAGCGCGTGGCGCTCGAGGGGCCCAACGGAAGCGGGAAGACGACACTTCTCGAACGACTCGTGCACCGCGGTGGGGACTCGGCATCCGTTCACGCGGTGGCGAGCGTGGAGCGCATCGGATATCTGCCGCAGCGACTCGACGGGCTGGACGACACGGCATCCGTCCTCGATGACGTCGCCGCCGCGGCGCCGACCGTTCCCACGGCGCAGCTGCGCGACCGGTTGGCGCGGTTCCTCGTGAGGGGCGACGCCGTGAGCCGGTGCGTCGGGACGCTCTCGGGCGGGGAGCGTTTCCGCGTGGCACTGGCGCGGGTGCTGCTGGCGGATCCGCCGCCGCAGCTGCTCGTCCTCGACGAGCCGACGAACAACCTCGACCTCGACACCGTCGACCAGCTCGTCGCGGCTGTGCGCGCGTACCGGGGCGCGGTCCTGGTGGTGAGCCACGACGACGCGTTCCTCGCGCGACTCGACCTCGACCTGCGCCTCGAACTCGTGGGGGGACGTGTGCAGGAGAGCGGGCGGTGACGTCGGCGGCCGCCGTCGCTCCTCGGTCCACCGCCGGGGGCCGTTCCGCGGCCGGCGAACGTCAACCCCGACCCGATGTCGGAGGTCCGAGAGAGGATGTCGGCATGGCCGACGTGTTGGAGAGATTCGGTCCTGCGACGCAGGACTGGTTCCGTGGCGCCTTCGCCGCTCCCACGAATGCGCAGAAGGGCGCGTGGGAGTCCGTGTCGTCGGGGCGCAACGCCCTCGTGGTCGCGCCCACAGGCTCGGGCAAGACGCTCTCGGCGTTCCTCTTCGCGATCGACCGCATCTTCCGCGAGAAGTCGCCCGAGGTCGTCGGCGCGGAGCCCGTCCGGCGTGCGGCGCGCTCGGCGCCGAAAGCACCGAAGGCGGCTCCCACCAACACGCGCGTGCTCTACATCTCGCCGTTGAAGGCGCTCGGTGTCGACGTCGAACGCAACCTCCGCTCCCCCCTGGTCGGCATCGGCCAGTCGGCTCGGCGTCTCGGTATCGAGGTGCCGGGGGTGACGGTGGGCGTGCGCTCCGGCGACACGAGTTCGAGCGACCGGCGCAAACTCGTCACCGCCCCGCCCGACATCCTCATCACGACGCCCGAGTCGCTCTACCTCATGCTGACCAGCCAAGCAGCCGAGACCCTCCGCGGCGTGCACACCGTCATCATCGACGAGGTGCACGCGGTCGCCGCGACCAAGCGCGGCGCCCACCTGGCCGTCAGTCTCGAGCGGCTCGACGCACTGCTCGACAAGCCTGCGCAGCGCATCGGCCTCTCGGCCACCGTTCGCCCCATCGACGAGGTGGCGCGCTTCCTCGGCGGCGCGCAGCCCGTCGACATCGTCGCCCCCAAAGCCACGAAGGCCTTCGACCTGTCCGTGGTCGTGCCGATCGAAGACATGCTCAACCCGCCTCCGCCGCCGGGCTCCCCCGCCCCCGACGAGGCGGGCGACGGCGAGTGGTTCTCGGAGCGCCCCGAGAGCACCGAGATGGCCGGTTCGGTCTGGCCGCACGTCGAAGAGGCGATCGTCGACCGCATCCTGCAGCGCCGTTCCACGATCGTCTTCTCGAACTCCCGCCGTCTCGCCGAGCGGCTGACCGGCCGCCTCAACGAGATCTACGCGGAGCGTCAGGGCATCGACGTCCCCGATCCGACGGTGCCCGCGGCCCAGATGGCGCAGGCGGGGTCGTCGGCGGGCGTCCCCGCGATCCTCGCCAAGGCCCACCACGGCTCGGTGTCGAAGGAGCAGCGGGCCCAGGTCGAAGACGAGCTCAAGTCGGGGGTCCTTCGCTGCGTCGTGGCGACGAGCAGCCTCGAACTCGGCATCGACATGGGCTCCGTCGACCTCGTCATCCAGGTCGAGGCGCCGCCGAGCGCGGCATCCGGTCTCCAGCGCGTCGGACGCGCCGGCCACCAGGTCGGAGAGGTCAGCCGGGCCGCGCTCTTCCCCAAGCACCGCAGTGACGTGCTGCACACGGCCGTCGTCACCGAGCGCATGCTCGCGGGGCGTATCGAGGCCATCTCGGTGCCGCAGAACCCGCTCGACATCCTCGCGCAGCAGACGGTGGCGGCATCCGCCCTGGGCTCCATCGACGTCGAGGAGTGGTTCGAGACGGTCAAACGCAGCGCGCCCTTCCGCTCCCTTCCCCGTTCGGCCTACGAGGCGACCCTCGACCTGCTCGCCGGGCGGTACCCCTCCGACGAGTTCGCCGAGCTGCGACCCCGCTTGGTGTGGGACCGCGACGCGGGGACGCTCACCGGGCGCCCGGGCGCACAACGCGTCGCCGTCACCAGCGGCGGCACGATCCCCGACCGTGGCCTCTTCGGGGTGTTCGTGGCGGGAGAATCGCAGAACGCGCGCGTCGGCGAGCTCGATGAAGAGATGGTCTACGAGTCGCGCGTCAACGACGTCTTCACGCTCGGCACGACCAGCTGGCGCATCGTCGAGATCACCCACGACCGCGTCAACGTGCTGCCCGCCTTCGGCCAGCCCGGCAAGCTGCCGTTCTGGCACGGTGACGGGATCGGCCGACCCGCCGAGCTGGGCGAAGCCCTGGGCAAGTTCTCGCGCGACATCGCCGGTGCCGAGCGGGCGAAGGCCGAGGAGCGCCTGCGCGAGTCGGGCCTCGACGACTACGCCATCACGAACCTGCTGTCGTACCTCGCCGAACAGCGCGAAGCCACCGGGAGCCTCCCGACCGACCGCAGCCTCACGGTCGAACGCAGCCGCGACGAGGTCGGCGACTGGCGCATCATCCTGCACTCGCCGTACGGCATGCAGGTCCACGCGCCGTGGGCGCTGGCGGTGAACGCGCGCATCCGCGAGCGCCTCGGTGTCGAGGGCGCCGCCGTCGCGAGCGACGACGGCATCATCGCCCGGGTTCCGGATGCCGCGGCCGAGCCGCCCGGGGCCGACCTCTTTGTCTTCGAACCCGAGGAACTCGAGCAGATCGTCACCGACGAGGTCGGGGGCTCGGCGCTGTTCGCCTCACGGTTCCGCGAGTGCGCCGCGCGGGCGCTGCTCCTGCCGCGACTGAATCCCAACCGTCGCTCCCCCCTCTGGCAGCAGCGCCAGCGGTCGGCTCAGCTGCTCGAGGTGGCCAAGCGCCACCCCGCGTTCCCGATCATCCTCGAGACGCTCCGCGAGGTCCTGCAAGACGTCTACGACCTGCCCGCCCTTCTACGCGTGACGCGCCAGATCGGCGAGCGGCGCATCCGCCTCGTCGAGATCACGACGTCGCAGCCCTCGCCGTACGCCCGCGACCTTCTCTTCGGCTACGTCGGCGCCTTCATGTACGAGGGCGACTCCCCCCTCGCCGAGCGCCGGGCCGCAGCCCTCTCGGTCGATCCCGCCCTGCTGAGCGAACTGCTCGGCAAGGTCGAGATGCGGGAGCTGCTCGATCCCGAGGTCATCGCCCAGTTCGAACGCGAGGCCCAGCGCCTCGACCCCGACCGTCGTGCCCGAGGCGTGGAGGGTGTGGCCGATCTGCTGCGCATCCTCGGCCCTCTCGACGCGACCGAGGTCGCCGCGCGCCTCGATGCCGAGTCCGACGCCCTCAGCGAGGCGGAGCAGCACCTGGCGACCCTCGTCGACGACCGACGCGCCATCCGCGTCACCTTCGGCGGCGTCCCGCGGGTCGCAGGCATCGAAGACGCCGGGCGTCTTCGCGACGCCCTCGGTGCGGCGCTGCCGGTCGGCATCCCGAACGCCTTCCTCGAACCCCTCGCCGATCCCCTCGGCGATCTTGTCGCGCGATACGCCCGCACCCATGCCCCCTTCACGACCGACGCGGTGGCCGAGCGTCTCGGCGTCGGCATCGCCGTCGCCCGTCTCACGCTCCAGCGCCTCGAGTCGCAGGGGCGGCTCGCGAGCGGCTTCTTCCTTCCCGCGGCGTCGGGGGGCGCCCGCGGCGACGACACCGAGTGGTGCGACGTCGAGGTGCTCCGGCGCCTGCGCATGCGCTCGCTCGCCGCGATCCGCGGCAGCGTCGAGCCCGTACCCCCGGCGGCCTACGCCCGATTCCTCCCGGTCTGGCAGCACCTCGGTCGTCCGCTTGAAGGCGTCGACGGGGTGCTCGCGGTGGTCGAGCAGCTCGCGGGCGTGCCCATCCCGGCGAGCGCCTGGGAATCGCTCATCCTGCCGTCGCGGGTTGCCGACTACTCCCCCGCCCTCCTCGACGAGCTGACCGCGACGGGCGAGGTCGTCTGGTCGGGGCACGGCACCCTGCCCGGCCGTGACGGGTGGATCGCTCTGCACCCGGCCGAAGCCGCACCCTTCACGCTGCAAGACCCGTCCGACGCCGACGACCCCGCGCCCGACTCGCTGGAGGCGCGCCTGCTCACCGCCCTGGCCGGTGGGGGTGCGTACTTCGCCTCGCAGCTGAAGCAACTGGCGGGTGCCGACAACGAGCAGTCGGTCAACGACGCCCTGTGGGCGCTGACCTGGGCCGGGCGGGTCACGAACGACACGTTCGCGCCCGTGCGCACGCTACTCAGCGGCGGCGGACAATCGCACCGCGTGGCCCGCCGCGCCCCCCGCGCCCGCATGTATCGGGGCGCGACGATGCCGCGCGCGACGTCCGCTCCCCGCCCGCCCACCCTGGGCGGCCGATGGTCGCTCCTCCCCGAGCGCGAACCGGATGCCGCGGCCCGCGCGACCGCCACGGCGAGCCTGCTGCTCGACCGGTACGGCGTCGTCACCCGCGGCGCCGTGCAGTCCGAGGGCGTGCCGGGCGGCTTCGCACAGGTGTACCGCATCCTCGCCGGGTTCGAAGAGGCGGGGCACTGCCGTCGCGGCTACGTGATCGAGAAGCTCGGTGCGGCGCAGTTCGCCGCCTCGGCGACGGTCGACCGCCTCCGCGAATTCGCCGCCGTGGCCGACCCGCCGCCGCTGCGAACGGTGACCCTCGCCGCCACCGACCCCGCGAACCCGTACGGCGCCGCCCTCGGCTGGCCAGCGATCGAGGGCGTCACCCACCGTCCGGGCCGGAAGGCCGGCGGGCTGGTCGTGCTGGTCGACGGCGAGCTGACGCTGTACCTGGAGCGCGGGGGCCGCAGTGCCCTCGCCTTCACCGACGCCGAAGCCCCCCTGCTCGCCGCCGCGCGCCACCTCGCCGAGACGGCGAAGAAGCGGCGACTCGAGACCCTCACGGTCGAGCAGGTGAACGGAGAGTTCGTCTACGGCACCGCGGTCGGCCGCGCGCTCCGGGAAGCCGGATTCGTCGAGTCGCCCAAGGGCCTGACGCTGCGCAAGCTCACCGCCGGCGACACCCTGCGGGAGGCGGCCCGTGCCTGAGATGTCGACTCCACCGAATTCCGCCGCCCGCACGCGCGTACGGCATGCCCGACGACGGATGCCGCAGCCGTCGGCGACGCCCATCGCGCGCGGCCCACGGTCGCACCCGGTGCGCGCCCTCACGCCGATCCCACACGGTGTTCGGCCGCACCCGGTGCGCGCCCTCGCGCCGATCCCGCGCGGCCCACGGCCGCATCCGGTGCGCGCCGTCGCGCCGGTCGCACACGCGGCGGTCGACCGTGCCTGAGGGCGACACCGTCTACCGGGCCGCGGCGAAGCTCACCGCGGCGCTGGCGGGCAAGGTCGTCACCCGCTTCGACATCCGCGTACCGGGCAGCGCGACCGCCGACCTGCGCGGTGAGACGGTGCACGAGGTGGCCGCGCGCGGCAAGCACCTGCTGCACCGCATCGGCGGATACACCCTCCACTCCCACCTGAAGATGGAGGGTCGGTGGGACGTGTACCGTCCGGGCGAGCGCTGGCGGCGCCAGGCCTTCAAGGCCCGCGCGATCGTGGGCGTCGCCGGGGCCGACGCCGTCGGCTTCGACCTCGCGATGGTGGAGGTGCTGCGCACCGTCGACGAGCACACGGTGATCGGCCATCTCGGCCCCGATCTGCTCGCCGACGACTGGGATGAGGCCGAAGCCGTCCGCCGCGTGGCCGCCGACGACCGCGCCGCCCACGTGGCGCTGCTCGATCAGCGCAACGTCGCGGGCTTCGGCAACGTCTACGCGAACGAGCTGCTGTTCGTGCGCGGGATCGCGCCGACGACACCGGCGACCGAGATCGACGTGCAGGCGACGATCGCCCTGGGCGAGCGCATGATCCGCGCCAATCTCCCGCGGCCCGAACGCACCTTCACCGGCGACACCCGCCCCGGGCGGCGCTTCTGGGTCTACGGCCGCGACGGCGCACCGTGCCGACGTTGCGGCACGCCGATCCGAGCGACGAGCCTGGGGGCGTCGGCGACGAGCGAGCGCAACGTCTATTGGTGCCCCACCTGCCAGCCCGGTTGAGCGTCCCGACGCCGGCGCACGGTCGCCGGCCGAAGAGGGCACTAGCAGTCCCCCTCCCCACGCCCGGCCCACGGTCGCCCGGCCGAAGACGGCACACGCAGTCGCCCCTCCCCACGCCCGGCCCACGGTCGCCCGATCGAAGACGGCACACGTAGTCGCCCCTCCCCGCGCTCGGCGCACGGTCGACCGGCCGTAGGGCCCCGCCTGGTCGCATCTCCCCGCACCGAAACGCGGCGGGTCCCCCGGAGGAGCAATGCGCCGGGTCGGCCTGCCGGCATCCGTTCTCCCGCTCCCCGCCACCGCCACCCTGCGGGCCCGACGCGCGCGCGTCGACGCGCTCGACTGCTTCCGCCCCGCGTGTCAACCCGCCCGCGGCGACATGCCCGACATGCGAGAACAAGGGGGAGGACACCACGGCGGCAGGTCTCTCGACATCGAGAAAACCGATACCGGTAGGGGCGACGAAGAACCATTCGAGGGAATGAAGGGTACTTCCGACCAGTTGTCATACATGTCGGCAGACCCGATGACCGACCGGAGGGGATCGTGGGAAAGAACTACATCGACATCGAGAACGACCACGGCGAGACGCTGCGTTATCGCAAGCACGTCAACGGTCGCGGACTCGTCGCGCACGGCGCGAAGGTCCACCCGTCGGCGCTTGTCGAGAACGGCGCCTACGTCGAACCCGGCGTGCAGATCGCCGCGGGTGTTCGTGTCGGCCGTGGCGCCTGGATCGAATCCGACGCCGTGATCGGACCGGAGGCGCACATCGAACCGCACGCGCACATCTGCGCCGGCGCGGTCATCGGCGCGGGCGCCCACATCGGCGTCCGGACGCAGGTCGGCCACAACGCCCGCATCGCGGTCGGTTCGCTGATCGGCGACGACGAGATCATCAACGACGGCGAAGCGGTCGCCACCGACCAGCGGGGGCTGCGCCTGGCAGCCTGACGCCAGCGGAACACGAAATCGCGACCCGCACGACTCTTCGGAGCGTGCGGGTTTCTTCGTCCCCGAACTCCTCGTAGGCGCCTCAGGCGAGGATCGTCAGCACGAGGCCGATCAGCGGAAGCGTTCCCTGGATGCTCGCGGGCCGCAGGTACTTGCGCCCGGAGGTGACCAGCACGAGGGCGGCGGCCACCATGGAGCCCAGCGAGAAGATGAGCAGCGTGCGCCCGGCGACATCGCTCGTGCCATGCACGATCCACAGCACGATGCCGATCGCGGCGCCGATCGCGAGGAACAGGTTGTAGAACCCCTGGTTGTAGGCCATGGGCTTGGTGGCGTCGGCCGTCTGCTGGTCGGCGATGCCGAATACCCGCCAGGTCGCGGGCTTCGTCCACCGCACGCTCTCGAGCACGAAGATGTAGACGTGCAGCAGGGCCGCGAGCCCCGCGAAGACGAGCGCGGCGAGAGTGCCGATCATGCGTCAACGCTACCCCCGCGGCTAGCCTGGAACCATGGCGAACGGCGGCGGGTCTCGGGGGCGCACCGGGGGACCCCGTCGCACCGGGGGTGGAAAGCCCCCCTCCCCCGCCCGCGCCCGTGCGAAGACGCCGAAGCGCGACAGGCCGGAGCCGCCCCCTCGCGAGGAACCCCGCGACTTCGTGCTGGGCGCGGTCCCGGGTGCGACCCCCGGTAAGTGGATCGGCCTCTGGCGCGAGCGGATGCCGCACGTGACGCTCGTGCTGCGCGAGATCGCGGTCGCCGACCAGCGCACGGTGCTCGACCACGTCGACGCCGCCCTCGTGCGGCTGCCCATCGACGCACCCGACGACCTCCACGTCATCCCGCTCTACGACGAGCAGCCCGTGGTGGTCATGTCGGCCGACGCCGACCTCACCGCCGGCGACGAGATCGAGCTCGCCGACCTCGCCGGAGAGGTCGTGATCGTCCCCGCCGACGACGTGCTGGGTATCCAGGTCCCGGATGCCGTGTCCCCCACGTTCGCGGCACCGGTCGACACCGCGGAGGCCATCGCCACGGTGGCGGCCGGAGTGGGCGTGGTCATCGTGCCGATGTCTCTGGCGCGGGCCCACCGCCGCCGCGACGTCGAGTACCGCGTGCTGTCCGACGGGCCGGAGTCCCCCGTCGCCCTCGTCTGGCTACGCGATCGCACCACGCCCGACGTCGAGGCGTTCGTCGGCATCGTGCGCGGACGCACCGCCCGCTCGTCGCGCTGAGGCGCCCCTCCGACCGCGGCCTCCACGGACGGCCCGCCCGCCGCTCCCGCGCATGGCCCGCCCGCCGCTCCCGCGAAGCGCGAGACCCGATGGGCCGGCTCACGCATAAACGCGATTCGTGCGCATAAACGCTCTCCTGACGTGTTTCCGCGCACGGATCGCGTTTATGCGCGGGCGTCCACGCGGCCCGCTCACCGCCGCTCGAACGTTTCGCCGCGTTTCCACCCCCACCCCGCGCGGGGGCCGCGCCGCATAAAATCTCCTGGTGACCGCCTCACTGCTCTACGTCTGCGCCCGCCCGCAGCGTGCTGCGGCCGTGGCCGAGTGGGCCTCGTTCCGCGACGGGTTGGGTGTCGGCGACGCCGACCTCCAGCACCACGACCTCGTGCGCGAGCCTCTGCCCGCCGACCTCGAGCGTTTCGCCGCCGTCGTGGTGGGCGGCAGCCCTTTCAACGTCACCGACCCCGATAAGACCGACGAGCAGCGCCGCCTCGAACGCGACCTTGAACGCCTCGCAGCGACGGCCATCGAGGGCCGCATCAACGTCCTCTTCACGTGCTTCGGCATCGGCGTCGTCACCCGCCTGCTGGGCGGAACGGTGACGCTGCAGCACCCCGAAGACACCGGTCCCGCCGAGATCGTGCTGACCGAGGCGGGGCGCGGCGACGACCTGTTCGGCATCCTGAGCCCCCGGTTCGAGGCGCTCACCGCACACAAAGAGGGCACCGACAGCGTTCCACCCGGAGCGACCCTCCTCGCCGAGAACGATGCGTGCCCGGTGCAGGCCTACCGCGCCGGTGCGGGTCTGTGGGCCACGCAGTTCCACCCTGAGCCGACCACCGACGCCTTCGTCGCCCGCATGCGGGTCTATCGCGACGCCGGGTACTTCGACGCCGATGCCTTCGACGAGGTTTCGGCGCACGTGCGCACGGCGTCGGTCGAGCAGCCGACTCGTCTGCTGCGCTCGTTCGCCGCACGCGCCGTCGCCGCCTGACCCGCGATCCGGGTTCCGCTCCCGCATCCGCGCCTCGGGCCCGTGTCAAGCCCACCGAGCACATTTACCTAGCTTTTCTAGTGTTCTCGGTATGAACGCTTCACGCACCTGGCGGGGCTCCGACCTCGCGCGCCAGATCGTCGTCCTGTCCGCGCTGTCGTTCATGCTCATCGCGGCCGTCATCGGCGCGGGGGCCTTCGGCAACTCCGCCGTCGAGGATCAGCAGGGCGGTGCCCTCGACACCGACGGCTCCTACCTCGCCCCCGCCGGCCCCGCCTTCTCGATCTGGTCGGTGATCTACCTCGGCCTCATCGTGTACGGAATCTGGCAGGCGCTTCCCGGCCAGCGGACGAACCCGCGCCAGCGCGCGCTCGGATGGCTCATCGCGCTCACGATGACGTTCAACGGCCTCTGGCTCGTCGCCGCCCGCTTCGGCACCCTCTTCCTCACGGTCGTGGTGATCGTGCTGCTCCTCGCCGCTCTCGGCTGGACCTTCAAGGTCGCCGTCGCCACCCGCGAGCCGCGTGGCGGGGTGGTCGACTCCGTCCTCATCGACGGCGTCACGGGCCTCCACCTCGGATGGGTAACGCTGGCCACCGTGGCCAACACCGCGGCGTACCTGACCACCGTCGTCCCGCCCAGTTGGGAGGACGCCGCCGGTGCCATCGGCATCGCCGTGCTCATCGTGGTCGCGCTCATCGGACTCGCGATCGCGTGGCGCAGCTCGTGGCGCGTCACGCCCGCCATCGCCCTCGCATGGGGCCTGAGCTGGCTGGCCGTCGAACGCTTCGGCGGCGAACCGCAGAGCACCCCGATCGGTGTGACGGCGATCATCGTCGCGATCGTCGTGCTGGTGCCGCCGGTCATCGTGAGCCTGCTGCGTCTCGTCCGCCCCAGCGTCGACTGATCGCCCTCCGCGCCCGGGATGAGCGCCGTCGTCGAGCTGGTCGTCTCGCTGATCGGCTCCGCACTCGACGCCCTCGACGCCCTGACCGCGGGCCGGCACCGCCGCGGCATCCGGCGCGCACGGCATCCGGAACCGCCCACGCCGCCTGATCGATCGGCGCCCTAGACCTCGGGCACCCGCCACGCAAGAGCCTCGGATGCCGCGGCGGCGGGCGGTGTAATCGGGCGGTGGATTCACTGCCCTTCGCCCTGCTCGTCACGATCTTCGTCGCCGCCGCGGCGGTGGTGTGGGTCGCCGGCATCCAGCTGTCGAAGGCGACCGACGTCCTCGACGCCCGCTTGCACCTGGGCAGCGCACTCGGCGGTCTCATCGTGCTCGCCGTCGCCACGAACCTCCCGGAGATCGCGATCACCGTCTCGGCAGCGATCTCGGGGAATCTCGATGTCGCGGTCGGCAACATCCTCGGAGGCATCGCGCTCCAGACGGTCGTCCTGGTGATCCTCGACGCATTCGGCAAGCGCGGGCGCGGCGTCAAGCCACTGACCTATCGTGCGGCCTCGCTCACGCTGGTGCTCGAGGGCCTGGTCGTCGTCGCGGTGCTGGCGGTGGTGATCGCCGGGAGCCAACTGCCCGACCGACTCGAGGTGCTGCGCCTCACCCCCGACGTGGTGCTCATCGCGGCGCTGTGGATCGTGGGGCTGGTGCTGGTGCAGCGCGCCGGGTCGCACCTGCCGTGGCATGAGGACGGACGTGCCCCGGATGCCACCCCGAAGCCGCAGAAGAGCGACCCGACGAAGGCGATGAGCACGAAGAAGGCGACGATCGTCTTCTCGATCTCGGCGCTGGCCACGCTCGTCGCCGGCGTGGTGCTGGAACGGGCGGGCGACGCCGCCTCATCGCAGATCGGCCTGTCGGGGGTGCTGTTCGGCGCGACGGTGCTCGCCCTGGCCACCTCGCTGCCCGAGATATCGACGGGCCTGCAGGCCATCAAGCAGGGTGACGACAACCTCGCCATCAGCGACATCTTCGGCGGGAACGCCTTCCTCCCGGTGCTGTTCCTCGTGGCGACCGTCATCTCGGGATCGGCGGTGCTCCCGAGCGCGAACGCGTCCGACATCTACCTGACGGCCCTGGCAGCCCTGCTCACGCTCGTCTACGTCGTGGGGCTCATCTTCCGCCCACGGCGGCGGATCCTCGGCATGGGGGTGGACTCGTTCATCGTGCTCGCGCTCTACGTGCTGGGCATCGGCGGCCTCTTCGCGATCTCCGCCTGACCGCCGGATCGCGTCAGCGCGCCGTCGTCAGCTCCACCACCACGGCCCGCTGCGGATTCTGCACGGGCGGACGGAGGCCGGTCACGGCCAGCTGCCGCCCGGTCAGCACCGTGTCGTGGTGCGCCCAGGCCAGGGGCGACTGCGCGGGCTCCTGCACGAGGCCGCCCGGGGTGACGAGGCGCACCCGGTACGCCCGGTCGGGGTCGAGGCCCGGAAAGCGCACGCGGCCGGCGGGCGACGAGATGAGCGTCTGGGTCTGCGCGATGGTGAAGAAGGCGTGGTCGCGATCGGCTCCGACGACGCCGCGCACGTCGAGACCGGGGTCGGTCACGTCGGCGTTCACGACACGCCCCGTCGCCACCAGGGGCCGCACGCGGCGGGCGAGGGCGACCCATTCGCCCACGAGGGCCCGGTCGCGCGCGTCGAGCGTCGTGAGGTCCCACTCGATGCCGAAGTGCCCGAACAGGGCCACGGCACCGCTGAAGGCGAGCGAGACCGTGCGACCGGTCGAGTGCACGTGCGGGGTGGTCAGGTGCATGCCCATCATCTCGGGCGGCACGACCAACGCGGTGTAGCGCTGGTTCTCGAGCCGCTCGACGGGGTCGAGGCAGTCGCTCGTCCAGATGCGGTCGGTGCGGTCCAGGATGCCGAGGTCCACCCGCGCTCCGCCGGAGGCGCAACTCTCGATCTCGAGGCGCGGGAACGCGGTCTTGAGCTCGTCGATCAGCCGGTACACCGCGAGCGTATGGGCGTGGACGGCCGAGCCGCCGCCCGGCCCGGTCGCGGCATCGACGAGGTCGCGGTTGTGGTCCCACTTCACGTAGGCGATCGGGTAGGCCCGGAGCACCTCGCTCATGCGATCGCGGATGAACGCGTACGCGTCGGGGTGCGCGAGGTTGAGCACCTGCTGCTGGCGGGCCGAGGGCGGCAACTCCTCGCGTCCGCGCAGGATCCACTCGGGGTGCGCACGGGCGACGTCGCTGTCGGGATTGACCATCTCGGGCTCGAACCACAGCCCGAACTCCATATCGAGGCCTGTGACGTGCTCGACGAGGGGGCTCAGGCCCTCCGGCCACACGTCCTCGTCGACGTACCAGTCGCCCAGGCCCGCGGTGTCGTCACGGCGATGGCGGAACCACCCGTCGTCGAGCACGAAGCGTTCGACGCCGATCTCGGCGGCGACGTCGGCGAGCGCGGTGAGCTTCGGCAGGCGGTGGTCGAAGTAGACCGCCTCCCAGGTGTTCAGCGTGATCGGGCGGGGCCGCACGGGGTGGTGCGGACGCGCGCGCCAGGTGTCGTGGAAGCGCGCGGCGAGGTCGTCGAGGCCGTCACCCCACGAGCCGTAGACCGTCGGTGATGACGTCTCCTCCCCCGGCGCGAGCACGATCTCTCCCCACGCGGCGAGCTCACCGCCGGCGAGCAGCGCCTCCCCCAGCGGCACCCGCTCGGCGAACACGCGCTGATTGCCGCTCCAGGCGACGTGGATGCCGTGCACCAACCCCGCCTCGAACCCGAAGCCGGGGCGACCCGCCGCCAGCAGCAGTGTTGCGTCGGCACCGGGGCGACCGCGGCGACTCTCGCGCAGGTGGGTGCCGAAGGTGAACGCGTGACGCTGGGCGGAACGCTCGCGCAGATGCCGGCCGGTCGTGTCGAGGATCTCGGTCGCCTCCCACGGCAGCGGGAAAGTGGGCTGAAGCGCCGCGATCACGACGTCGTCGGCGCCGTCGTTGACCACGGTGAGCGTCTGCGAGAACAGCCCCGACGCCTCGACCCGCAGGTCGGCGCGCAGGCGCAGCGCGCGCTGGCGGTCGACGAGGTGCAGCACGAGGGTGTCGGCGTCGGAATCGACGGATGCCAGCGTGAACACCGTCCCCTGCACGACACCGCCGCGTCCACCCTCGAAGCCGGGCGCCCCGGGCCATCCCGCCGCGGCGGTCGGGACGATCGTGAGTCGGGGCGTTTCATCGATGCCCCCCGAGACGCGCTGCGGACGTGCGGCGACCGCCATCGACGTCAGGGCATCCATCCCGAGCACGCCGAGGTCGGGTCCCCAATGGATGATCGCGGGGGCGGGGTGCGCGGCGAGGTCGACGACGACGCTCGTGCCGCCCGCGCGCAGGTGCACGACGGGGACGGTCTCGGGGGCGACGACGGTGTGCGGCATGGCATTATTTCTACCACGGAACAAATGCCCGCCGTCCGGGCCGGGAAGAGGGAGGTGCGATGCTCACCGAGAGCGAAGCCGCCGTCGCCCGCGCCGTCGTCATCCACGGCCCCCTCTCGCGCCGCGCGCTCGCGGCGCGCCTCCATCTGTCTCCGCCGAGTCTCACTCGGCTGACGCGCCCGCTGGTGGACGCCGGCATCCTGATCGAACGCGACGACGAGACCGACGGCTCGGTCGGGCGCCCCTCGCGGCCGCTCGACGTCTCGCCCTCGGCGGGGACGTTCGTGGGTGTCAAACTCACGAGCGACCATCTCCACCTCGTCGCCACCGACATCCGGGCGGAGGTCCGCGATCGCACCGATCGATCACTCGCCTCCACCGAACCACGGGCCGTCATCGACGACGTCGCAAGGGCCGTCACCGCTCTCGGCAGAGATGACCTCCGCGGTGTCGGCGTGAGCCTCGGCGGCCACGTCTGGGCCGGAGTCGCGGTCGACGCCCCCTTCCTCGGCTGGCAGGAAGTGCCCCTCGCCGACGCACTCGCGGCACGTCTCGGCATCCCGATCACTCTCGAGAACGACGTCGTCGCCCTGGCCGAGGCGGAGCGCTGGTTCGGCGTGGGTCGCGACCTCCCGGGCTTCGCGATCGTCACCGTCGGCGCCGGCGTCGGCTTCGGCCTCGTCATCGACGGGCGCACCGTCCGCACACCCGACGCCGGCGTCGGCACCGTGGGCCACCTCCCCCTCCGTGCGGACGGCCCCACCTGCCCCTTGGGGCACCGGGGATGCGCCGCCGCTCTGCTGACCACGTCCGCCATCTCGGCTCAGGTGTCGGCGGCCCTCGCGCGTGACGTCACGTACGACGAGGTGATGAACCTCGCCCGCGATCGCGACCCGGCCGCGACGGCGGTGATGGACGCCGCGGGCGACGCCCTCGGCACCCTCTTCGCCCTCGCCGCAAACCTGTCCCTGCAGTCCGACATCGTCCTGGCCGGCGAAGGTGTGGAGGCGTTCGATCTCGTTCGCGAGCGGGTGGATGCAGCCCTCTCGCGGGGACGTGCGGGCTCGGCATCCGCCGTCGCGATCCACCCCGACCGCTCGGGTTTCTCGGCCTGGGCGCGGGGAGCTGCGGCGGTGGCGATCCAGGCCGCGATGGGTCGCATCTCGCTGAACGACTGAGCCGGACGCGTCGGCGGACCCGCCCCCCCCCTCATCATCGCCGAAGCCTGAGCACCCGGAGCCCGCGCCTCGCCCGCACGGCAGACGGCCCCGCCCCCGAGGGGACGGGGCCGTCGAGAACGTGTCAGAGAGCCGGACCGACGATCGCGCTCGCTCCCGCGGGCACCGTCACCGATGTGGCGTCGAGCACGACACCCTCCGCCGTGGCCAGCAGCACCCGGGCGCCGGAGACGACGGATGCCGTGGCCTCGGCATCCGACAGATTGACGACCACGACGAGGTCGCGGCGGCGCAGCTCGTAGACGCGTCCGCCGCGGGCCTCGTGGGCCTCGGCCGACAGGCCCTCGCGGGAGGGGTCGGTGAGCTCGGGGCGCTCGCGACGGAGCTTCGCGAGTTCGCGGTAGAGCCCGAGCAGCTGAGCGTGATCGCCCTCGCCCACCTCGTCCCAGTCCAGCTTGGAGTTCTCGAACGTCGAGGGGTCCTGCGGGTCGGGGACGGTCGATTCGTCCCAGCCCATCTTCTCGAACTCGGCGATGCGCCCCTCGGCGGTGGCTTTGCCGAGCTCGGGCTCGGGGTGCGAGGTGAAGAACTGCCACGGCGTGGTCGCGCCCCACTCCTCGCCCATGAACAGCATCGGCGTCCCCGGCGCGGTGAGCGTCAGGACGGCGGCCGCCGCGAGCCGGTCGTAGCCGAGCGACTGGGAGAGCCGGTCGCCGGCGGCGCGGTTGCCGATCTGATCGTGGTCCTGCGCGAAGGTCACCAGGCGCCAGTTGGGCACGTCGGTCGGGATGGGCTTGCCGTGCTTCTCTTCCCGGAAGCTCGAGTACGTGCCGTCGTGGTAGAAACCGCCCTCGCTGACCTTGCGGTACGCCTCGATGTCGGCGAAGTCCTCGTAGTAGCCGATGGTCTCGCCGGTGAGCGCCACGTGGGCGGTGTGGTGCCAGTCGTCCGACCACTGGGCGGTCAAGCCGTAGCCACCGGCCTCGCGCGGCAAGATGAGCTTCGGGTCGTTCATGTCGCTCTCGGCGATGGTCGTCAGCGGGATGCCGCGGTGCGCCGACAGGGCGTCGGTGCGCTCGGCGATCTCCTGCAGCACGTGCGGGTCGCGGTGATCGAGCAGCGCGTGCACGGCATCCAGGCGTAGGCCGTCGACGTGGTAGTCGCTCATCCACATGAGAGCGTTCTCGACGATGTAGGCGCGCACGGCGTCTTCGTCGAGGTTGACCGAATCGCCCCACGTGTTGCGGCTGCCCTCGCGCAGGTACTCGCCGAACTCGGGCAGGTAGTTCCCCGAGGGGCCGAGGTGGTTGTAGACGACGTCCTGGATGACGGCGAGGCCCGCCGCGTGCGCCGCATCGACGAACCGCTGGTAAGCCTCCGGTCCGCCGTAGGCCTCGTGCACTGTGTACCAGAGCACGCCGTCGTATCCCCAGTTCCACGTGCCGTTGAAGCCGTTCACCGGCAGCAGTTCGACGTGGGTCACGCCGAGGTCGACGAGGTGGTCGAGACGGCCGACCGCGGCATCCAGGGTCCCCTCGGGGGTGAAGGTGCCCAGGTGCAACTCGTAGATCAGTCCGCCCGCGAGCTGCTTGCCCGTCCAGCCCGCGTCGTTCCACGCGTACACCGACGGGTCGAACCACGCCGACGCCTCGTGCACGCCGCCGGGCTGTCGCCGCGAGCGCGGGTCGGGGCGCAGGTCGTCGCCTTCGCCCAGCACGAAGCCGTAGCCTTCTCCGTCGGCGAGGTCGACGGCGGCCGTCCACCACCCTGCAGCACCTGCCGTCATCTCGACGTCCTCGATGACCGTGTCACCGCTGTCGTCGAGTCGGCGCAGCCGCACCCGCTTCGCCTTGGGTGCCCAGACGTCGATGCTCATGTGGGTTCTTCCTTTCCCGTGAGTTGCCAGGAATTGTCGCTTGGGAGGCGCGTGAGGCGACGAATCCTGACGACTCACGCGAGGGCGGGGTTACGAGACCAGCAGGGCGACGGGGTACGTCGCCAGCAGGTCCGACAGGGCGGTCGGACCGCCCGGGTACGTGCGACCGGTGAAGACGTCGGTGACCGGCGTCTCGGGCAGCAGCAGCACGGTGTCGCGCCACCCGCCGCGCTCGGCGAGACCCCACGGCAGACGCGTCGCCACGGCCGACACTCCGCCGCGGTCGAAGGCGACCACGTGATCGGATGCCACGCCCGCCGCCTCGAGCGCCCGATAGACGTCGAGGGGGTGGTCGCGGCGCACGCGCAGCGCGCGCGAGGTCACGAGCAGCTTCGCGGCGCCGGTCGCGTCGACGGGCGGGTGCACGGCATCCGTCCCGTCGATCTCGGCGAGCAGTCGGCGCCGCTCGGCGAAGTCGACAGCGCGGCGGTTGTCGGGGTCGACGAGCGACTGCTCCCACAGTTCCGAGCCCTGGTAGACGTCGGGAACGCCGGCGCCGAGGATCTGCAGCAGTTTCGCCGACAGGCCGTTCGACCAGCCCGCGGCCGAGATTTCGTCGACGAACGCGCGGACCCGCTCGGCGGCGGGGCCGGTCGCGGCATCGACGACCGCGTGCATGCGCTCCTCGAACGCTTCGTCCTGCTCCCACCAGCCGGTGACCTCGCTCGCCTCCCGTGCGGCCTTCTCGGCGTAGGCGTGCAGGCGCTCGCGGTACACCTTCAGTCCCTCGGGAGTGGATGCCGACGCGGGCCACGCCCCGACGATCGCCTGCCACAGCAGCGCGTCGAAGGGACCGTGACCGGTCGAGGCGATGCCCTGGAACTGCTCCAGGCGCGCCGCCCACCGCTCGGGCATCTCGGCGAGCACCGCGATGCGGGCGCGCGTGTCCTCCCCGCGCTTGGTGTCGTGGGTCGACAGGGTCGTCATCGCGAGCGGCCATGATGCGTGCCGGGCGGCTTGCGCGGCGTGGAAGCCGGCCACGTCGAGCGCGAACTGCCCCGGGTCGCCGCCCACCTCGGTGAGCGAGCCCAGACGCGTGTAGCGGTAGAACGCCGTGTCCTCGACGCCCTTCGCCATCACGGGTCCGGTCGTCTGCTGGAAGCGCCAGGCGATCTCGAGGTCGGTGTCGACCAGCGCCGGCACGAGCTTCTCGATGACGTCGCCGAGCTCGGGACGACGCACCTCGGCCTCGCCCGCGGCGGCGTCCAGGTGCGCGCGACCGGCGGGGAGGTAGGAGCGGTAGACGGGGAAGCACGCGAGGATCTCGGCGAGCGCGTCCTGCAGCACGTCGGCCTCGAACTCGTCGCGCAGCGGTGCAGGAAGGCCCCGCACGATCCGGCGGATCTCCGACACCTGGATGGAGTCGGCGATCTTGCGCTTGGTGTCGTGGATCAGGTCGTGCCAGCCGGTCAGGGCCGGCAGATCGCTGTCGACGCGCAGTCGCGCGTCGAGCGCGTCGAGCGCCGCCTCACCCGCGGGATCGGTCAGCACGCGGTCGATCTCGGCCAGTGCGTCGTAGCCGGTGGTGCCGGCGGTCTTCCACCACGAGGGAAGGGCTTCGCCGTGCTCGAGGATCTTCTCCCCCAGCACGTAGCCCACCTCGGAGCCGCTCGCCGCGGTCAGCGCGGCGGCGAGCCGGTCGAGGTATCCACCCGGGTCGACGAGACCGTCGGGGTGATCGACCCGCAGGCCGTCGGCGAGTCCCTCGCGCACCCATCGCAGGATCTCGGCGTGAGTGGCCTCGAAGACCTCCGGCAGTTCGACGCGCACACCCGCGAGGGTGGTCACGGCGAAGAACCGGCGGTAGTTCAGATCCGCCGCCTCGTCCTGCCAGAAGCGCAGTTCGAAGTTCTGCGCGTCGAGCAGAGCCTCGACGGCGTCACGCGAGCCCGAGGCCGCGGCATCCGTCCCCGTTTCCGGTGCGACCGGGAAGACGTGGTCGTAGTACCGGATCAGCCCGTCGGGGGCGTCGTCGGCCGGGGTCGGATCGTACGAGATCTCGTCGATGACGGCGTCGAGGTGGTCGCCGAGCACCGGTACGCGCACCTTGCCGCCGCCGAACTCCCAGTCGATGTCGAACGCGGTCGCGTGCGCCGAGGCGCGCCCCTGGCGCAGCACGTCCCACCACCACGCGTTCGTGCGCGGTTCCGACACGCCCATGTGGTTGGGCACGATGTCGATCAGGATGCCGAGTCCCTCGGCGCGCGCGGCGGCCGCGAAGCGCTCCAGGCCGAGGGCGCCGCCCCGGGCCGGATCCACCCGCGTGACGTCGACGACGTCGTAGCCGTGGTCCGAGCCCGGAGTGGCCTCGAGGATCGGCGAAAGGTACGCCCACGAGACCCCGAGGTCACGGAGGTAGTCCGTGACCTCGGCGGCCTGGTCGAGGGTGAATGATTCGCGGATCTGCAGGCGGTAGGTCGAGAGCGGATGCCGCATCTCGGTCACAGCTCCGGCTTGGGCGCTTGCCCCGGGAGGTCGTCGGCGCCGATCACCTGGATCTGCGCCGTGAGGGAGGCGGCGACGGAGTGGTCGACCTCGGGCTCGGGCAGGTGGTGCTCGCGCAGCACGATGAGCGACTTCGGCTCGATCGGCAGGGTCTCCCCCGGATCGAGGGGCTCGGTGTTCGCCCGCTCACCCGCGGTGTCGACGTACGCGTCCCACTTGGGGGCGTACTCGAAGGCCGGGAGCTGGAAATCGACCGGCTCGTCGCCGGCGTTGAACAGCACGAGGAAATGGTCGTCGCTGATCGACTCACCGCGGCGGTCGCGCTCGCGGATGCCCTGTCCGTTCAGGAAGACGCCCACGGCCCGGCCGAAGCCGCTGTCCCAGTCCTCGGGCTGCATGAGCGAACCGTCGGGACGCAGCCACACCACGTCGGGGATCGGCGCCCCCTCCTCCATCTTCACGGGGCGGCCGTCGAAGAACCGGCTGCGGCGGAAGGTCGGGTGCTGCTTGCGGAGTCGCGCGAGGGCGGCGGTGAACTCGATGAGCGGGTGGTCGATGCTCGACCAGTCCACCCACGTGATCTCGTTGTCCTGCGCGTAGCCGTTGTTGTTGCCGCCCTGCGTGCGGCCGAGCTCGTCGCCGTGCAGCAGCATCGGCACGCCCTGGCTGAGCAGCAGCGTCGCGATGAAGTTGCGCTGCTGCTGCGCGCGGCGCGTGAGCACCTCGGGGTCGTCGGTGGGACCCTCGACGCCCATGTTGCTGGAGCGGTTGTGCGATTCGCCGTCGTTGTTGTCTTCGCCGTTGGCGTCGTTGTGCTTCTCGTTGTACGACACGAGGTCGCGCAGCGTGAAACCGTCGTGGGCGGTGACGAAGTTGATGGATGCCACAGGGAAGCGGCCCGAGTGCTCGTAGAGGTCGGCCGAGCCCGTGAGGCGCGACGCGAACTCCGCGAGGGCCTGCGGCTCGCCGCGCCAGAAGTCGCGGACGGTGTCGCGGTACTTGCCGTTCCACTCGGTCCACTGGGGCGGGAAGTTGCCGACCTGGTAACCGCCGGGGCCGACGTCCCACGGCTCGGCGATGAGCTTCACCTGCGAGACCACCGGGTCCTGCTGCACGAGCTCGAAGAAGGTCGCGAGCTTGTCGACCTCGTAGAACTCGCGGGCCAGGGTCGACGCGAGGTCGAAGCGGAAACCGTCGACGTGCATCTCGAGCACCCAGTAGCGGAGCGAGTCCATGATCAGCTGCAGCGTGTGGGGATTGCCCACGTTCATGCTGTTGCCGGTGCCGGTGTAGTCGGTGTAGTAGCGCTTGTCGTCGTCTTCGAGGCGGTAGTAGGCCTCGTTGTCGATGCCGCGCATCGACAGGGTCGGGCCCATGTGGTTGCCCTCGGCGGTGTGGTTGTAGACCACGTCGAGGATGACCTCGATACCGGCCGCGTGCAGAGCCTTGACCATCGCCTTGAACTCCTGCACCTGCTGACCGTGACCACCGGTCGAGGAGTAGGTGTTCTGCGGGGCGAGGAACGCGATCGTGTTGTAGCCCCAGTAGTTCGACAGCCCCTTCTCGATGAGGGTCGAGTCGTTGACGAACTGGTGCACCGGCATGAGCTCGATGGCGGTCACGCCGAGCTTCTTGAGGTGGTCGATGACGGCCGGATGAGCGATGCCGGCGTAACTGCCGCGCAGCTCTTCGGGCACGTCGGGGTGTAGCTGGGTGAGGCCCTTGACGTGCGCCTCGTAGATGAAGCTCTCGGCGTACGGGGTCTTCGGCTGACGGTCGCCCGACCAGTCGAAGAACGGGTTCACGACCACGCCCTTCATCATGTGGGGGGCGGAGTCCTCGTCGTTGAACGAGTCGGGATCGCCGAACTCGTAGCTGAAGACGGGCTGTCCCCAGTCGACCTGACCCTCGACGGCCTTCGCGTACGGGTCGAGGAGGAGTTTGCGGGCATTGAAGCGCTTGCCGTTCGCCGGGTCGTACTCCCCGTGCACCCGATAGCCGTAGCGCTGACCCGGCTGCACGTTGGGGAGGTAGGCGTGCCAGACGAATGCGTCGACGTCGATGAGTTCGACGCACGTCTCGGTCCCGTCCTCGTCGAACAGGCACAGTTCGACCTTCTCTGCTCCCTCGCTGAACAGGGCGAAGTTCGTCCCATTACCGTCGTAAGTGGCCCCGAGGGGATAACTGGATCCTGGCCATACCTGCTGCACGTCGCTCACGATAGACCAGCGTGGTTTCCGGCTCTGACCGCAGTCAGCGCTGTTGACAGGTCCCCCCGTCCCGACTATGCGCGCGGATGCCTACGCGCGCTCCGGGGGGTGCCGCAGCAGCTCGATCCGTTCGTCGAGGTAACGGGCGAGGGGCATGTAGCCGCCTGCCGCACTCCATCTCACGAGAGCCTCTCCCCCGCGCACGGCCACCGGGCTCGATCCCGCATCGAGGCGGGCCGGATCGATCGTGTGCCAATCGATGTGCACGGTCTCGCCCTCGGGGACGCCTCCGCGTGCCGCCGCCGCCGACAGCTCCGCGCGGCGCCGCTGCGACTCGGCCGCGAAACCGCGGCGCACCTCGGCGTGCGAACGCACGATGTCTCCGGTGGCCAGCACGCCGTCGTCGGTCAGCAGGAGCACGCCCAGGTGCCACGCCGTCCCCCGCGGGACGATACGGGCCGCGCGGGGGATGCCGAGCAGCCGGCGTCCTTCCTGCAGCTCGCCGAGCCGTTCGCGCGGCGCGTCGTCGAGGCGCGACCGAGCGGCGGCGAGCAGCTCCTCCATCGACCCGTCGGTCATGCCCGATCCCCCTCGTCTCGCTGCACCTCGGCGTCCCGCTCGGCCTCGGCACGCTCGACGGCACGACGGGCCGTGCGCACCGCGTCGGAGGCATCCTCGTGCTCGCCCTCCCGGCCCTCCACCTCCTCGTCGGCGTCGGCGGCGTCCTTCTCGGCGCGCGCGAGGTCGGCGCGGAGGGCGTCGACGCGCTCGTGCGCACGGTCGGCCTTCTCCCGCGCCGCGACCAGCTTCTTCTCGGTGGAACCACGCTCGCGCTCGGCGTCGGCGTGCGCCCGTTCCGCCTCGCGGACCGCTCGCTCGGCGGCTTTGCGCGCACGACGTGCGGCGAGGTCGTCGCGCGGTGGAGGCGTCGGCAGGGCGTCGGGAAGCGAGCCGGCGACCGCCTGGCCGAGGGCGTCGCCCTCGAGGGCGGCCAGGTCGATGGCGGCCACGAGCCGGCCGGTCAGAATCGCGGCGGCGGCCGTCTCATCGACGATCGCGGCGTTCACGCTCTTCTCGACGGCATCCGCCATCGCCGCACTCAGCGGTGTGCCCGCATCGGAGGCGAGCTCCCCCGCGCGCCGGGCGAGTGCCGCCACCAGCTGCCGACGCTGACGTCCGAGCCGCGCGAGCTCGGCGGCGTCCCGGTCGTCCTGCGCCTCGTGCAGCGCGCGCGACAACTCGACCGCCTCGCCCAGCTGCCCGTCGCGCACGAGCAGATTGACGGCCCAGGCGGCGACGGTGGGCTTGCGCAGCTTCGCGATGCGCCGGCCGACACCTCCGCCGATCTCGGCGGCGAGCTCGTTTCGTGCCGCGGTGAAGCGCGCGGGCGGCAGGGCGAGCAGATCGGCGGCGACCTCGTCGAGGCGTGCGTCGTCGTCGCTCATCCCCCTATTGTCGCCACCCGGGAGGGGCGTGACCACCGCCCGCCACGCCCTCAGAGCGAGACGATGCCCGGGCGCGGGCCGCGGATCTCGCGGTGGAGCCGCTCCATGCGCGCGTCGAGCTCCGATGCCGTGTCGGCGGCGTTCTTCAATTCGGCGAGCAGTTCCCCCGGCACGAGACGGTCGTACTTGTAGTAGATCTTATGCTCGAGGCTGGCCCAGAAGTCCATCGCGATCGTGCGGAACTGCACCTCGACGGGCACGTCGACGCGCCCCGTAGACAGGTACACGGGAACCTCGACGATCACGTGCAGGCTCTTGTACCCGTTCGCCTTCGGCTGGGCGATGTAGTCCTTCACGTCGCGCACCGTGATGTCGTCCTGCCGCGTGAGCAGGTCGGACAGACGATAGGCGTCGTCGACGAAACTGCAGGTGATGCGGATGCCGGCGATGTCGGTGATCGCGGAACGGATCGAGTCGAAGTCGGCCTCGGTGCCCTTGCGCCGCACCTTGTCGACGAGGCTGTCGGGCGACTTCACCCTGCTCGAGACGTGCTCGATCGGGTTGTACGCGTGCATCTCCTGGAACTCTTCGCGCAGGATCGAGATTTTCGTCTCGACCTCGGCGAGGCCGAACCGGTACTCCATCAGGAAGCGTTGGAACTCGTCGCGCATCGCCCGCAACGCCGCACCGGAGACGGTGATCTGCTGATCGTCCAGCGCATCCGACATGGACACGACGGTACCGACGATGACTACGAGGCCGCTGGGAGCCTCACCTTTGCGGTGGCTCCGACGCTCGCGGGACCAACTCGCCGTCGATGACGTCGATGCCGATCAGGCTGCGGAAGACCTCCGGCAGGTCGGGGTCGTCCGCGGGCTCGGAATGCCGAGGGATCGGGGGGTGTGTCACGGCGGTCTCCTTCCGTGCGTTCCTTCACTCTCGCAGGTCGGCCGCGCGCTCCCGGGTGGTCTTGACACCGCGCGATCCGGCACGTACTTCCCCCGCACTCTGGCGTATCGTGGCGGCATGGGGACCATTCACTACGGCGGAAGCGGCACGGTCGTCCACATCGAGGACCGTGCTCTCGCCCACCTCAAAGTCGTGATCTCGACCAAGCTGCGCCGCGGAGAGAGCTTCACGCTCTCCTGGCGTCACCGCGACGACGAAGAACGTGGACGCAGCACGCTGTGGCTGCACCCCGCGATCCCCCTGCGCTTCGTCTTCGACGAGGCCGAGCCCGCGACCCTGAGCCGCGAATGGATCGAGCGTCTGGCCGACTCGGCCAACTCCTCGGGCGGCATCATGCTCGTCCCCGAAGACATGAGCCCCGCCGAGCACTCCGGCACGGCCTGAGTTCCGCGCTCAGGGCGGCGCGTCTTCGCGTCGAGGAGGGCTCAGCCTTCTTCGACGTGCGCGTCTTCGCTGGGTTCGGGTGTGATCGCGAGGCCGTTCGGACCGGAGGCCGCGAGCATGAGGTCTTCGACCCAGACGCGGTTGATGCGCGGCTGCCGGCTGCCGTAGAAGTGGAACTGGATGGGTACCGAGGGGTGCATCCAGAAGCTACGACGCCCGCTGCCGTCGCCGACCTCGACGTCGAACATGAACGACTCCGAGCGGCGCAGTTTGTTCATCACGACGATGCGCAGGTGCGCCAGCGTGCGGTCATCGATGTCGACCGCATTGGCCACGGTGTCGTAGATGAATCTGCCCATGCCGACGAGCCTAGTCGAGGAACGCAGAGCGTCATCCGCTTTCGGGGATGCCATGCCGGCTCACCCGAATCAAGCCCTCGAGCCTCCGTCGCGCGGCGCGACTAACGTGCTCATGTGGGAACCCTTTACTACGGAGACGCCGCGACGCCGATCGAGATAGACGACCGTGCGTTGGCGCACGTCAAGGTCGTCATCGCCACCAAGCTGCGTCGTGGGGAGAGCTTCACCCTGTCGTGGACGCACGGGCCCGACCAGGAGGTGGGACGCAGCACGGTGTGGCTGCACCCCTCCATTCCGCTGCGCTTCGTCTTCGACGAGCCCGAGCCGGCGCTCCTGAGCCGCTCGTGGATCGAGGCGCTGGCGAACTCGGCCAACTCGTCGGGGGGACTGCTCCTCGTCGACGAGCCCCCGCACCCCGGGGCGTGAGTCAGACGCGCGGTTGATCGAGGATCTCGCGGGCTCCGTCTTCGACGGCGGTCGGCACGACGAGCGGGCGACCCGCCGAGAAGGCGTCCCATTCGCGCAGGACGACGCCTTCGATGTGTACGGGGTCTTCGTGGGGGTACTCCGCGCGCAGGCGCGCGACCACCTCGCGGAACGACACCACCGGCGTGCCGTCGACGACGGCGACGATCTCACCCGGGCGCGCGGGCGAGATCGTCTCGACAGCGCGTTCGTCCATACGTCGATGGTTTCACGGTGCACCGCCGCGGCCTAATACTCCGGGGACGAGTAGCTAGGCGACCTTCTCGCACGCCGACTCATCATCGAAGGCGAGGTCACTGCGCGAGATCGGCCTCGACCGGGTGCGGGTCGACCTGGTCGACGGCATCCTGAAGCCGACCGAGGCAGGCGATGACGGCCGCGCTGTCTTCCGGGCTCATGTCGACGACGGCCGCCATCATGCGCGAGTGCATGGATCCGAGGGTGGCGCGCACCTCTTCGTCGCTTACGGCCGTCGCGACGATGAAGATGCTGCGACGGTCGGTGGGGTGCGGCACCCGCACCACGTGGCCCGACTTCTCGAGGCGGTCGACGATCGCGGTGGTGGATGCCGTCGACACCCCCAGGTAGCGCGTCAGCTCACTCGGTGAGACCTGTCGCTCCTGACCCGCCGCCCGCAACAGGTACCGCAGGACCAGCAGTTCGTTCTCGCCCATCGACATCGAATCGCGGGTGCGTCGCCTCATCGCCACCTCGGCGGCCCGGTACACACGGAAGGCCTGGAGCACGTCGACGGCACGCCGACGGCGATCCTCTTCGCTCGCGCCGTACCAGTAGCGCGACGTCTCCGACCCGTTTTCCACCTGGGCATCTTATGACAGCCCCGCTCGTCCAGCCCCCTGCCCACGCATCTGACGGGCGGGTACCATTCGATTAGGGCGGTTGCCTAGTTGATCGGCGCCGAAGACACTAACCCATCGAAACATCTGAGGAGGCGAGATGCGAGATCCCGCGACGGCGGACGACGTGGTGAAGGCGCTCAACGACCTCACCGATTCGGGAATCGCCTCCGAGCGCGCAGCACTGCAGTCCCTGGGCATCGGGCCCAATGACGCGAAGGTGCTGCGCTTCCTCCTGCAGCGCGTCGACGACGCCGAACCCGTCACCCCCCGCATGCTCGCCGCCATGCTGGGCATCTCGTCGGCGGCCACGACGGCTCTGATCGACCGACTCGCCGACGCGGGATGGGTGACGCGAGAGCCCTACCCCGGCGATCGGCGCTCCATCGTCGTGCGCGAGACCATCGACGCCGGCTCTCCCGCGCGCCGCATCCTCGCCGTCCGGCGTGCGTCCGCCGTCGCCGCGGCCGAGCGTCTCGGACCCGAGGAGCGCCGCATCGTCGCCGACTTCCTCGACGACATCGCCCGTGGCGAGACCGAGGACATGGGCGAGATGTGCCCCCACGACGAAGCGCCCCACACTCCGTGAGGGGTGCGGGGCGCTCGTGCGACGGTTCTATTCGGTCGCGCGACCGGTCTCGTTCTGCAGACGGTCGATCTGCTCGGAGGCCTCGGCCTTCGTGAGGTCGGCGGGGATCTCTTCGCCGGCTTCACGCGCGAGGGTGTCGAGGTAGCTGCGCTGGGGAGCGGTCATCGGCTCGTCGCCGGTGACCCAGTCGGAGGGGTCCTTCTCGGCGGGGTTGTCACCCTCGCGGACGGCGCCCAGGGTCTCTTCTTCACGGGAGGAATCGCTCATGACCCGAGGCTAGGTGCGATCAGCGGCGCCGGGCCCGGGATTGACAGAGCGCTCAGGCGGGTACGGCATCCTGGTCGGATGGCCGATGACTCCCGCCCCGCCGACGTTCGGGTCGACACGTACCGCCGAGGTGACGCGCGGACGCGGGTGACGCGGGTGTCGACGGGGACCGACACGGGCCGATCGTTCGTGCTCGTCGCCGGCATCGGGGTCGCCTCGTCGTACTTCGAGTACCTCGCGCCCCTGCTGGCCGAGGAGGGCGAGGTGTACGCGCTGGACCTTCCCGGATTCGGTGGGGTCCCGGCATCCGGCGAGCATCCCACCGCGCGGTTCTTCGCCGATCAGGTGGAGGGCGTCCTCGATCACTACGGTCTCGCCGAGCCGGTGCTGATCGGTCACTCGATGGGCACGCAGGTCGTCACCGAGGTCTTGGCGCGACGCCGCCATCTGACGCACGCCGTCCTCGTGAGCCCCGTGGTCGACGAGACCGAGTCGACCGCGCTGCTACAGGCCGTGCGCTTCGTGCAGTCCACCGTGCGCGAGTCGATGCACATCGCCCTCCTGGCGGTGTCGGCCTACCTCCTGTGCGGGTTCCTCTATTTCTTCGAGACGCTCCCGCACATGCTGCGGTACCGGATCTCGGAACGCATCGGGGAGGGCCGTGCCACCGTGCTGCTCATCCGGGGGGAGTTCGACCGCCCCTCCCCCCGCCGCCTCCACTCGCGTCTGGTCGCCCGCGCCCACGCGGCCCGACGGTGGGAGATCGAGGGCGCGGCACACTGCGTCGTCAACAGTCACGCCGTCGGCGTCGCCCGGCTCACGATGCGGCACGTGCGCGACGAGCTCGCACCGAAGGGGCGGATGCCGGCGGCCGACGCCGCGGTCCCGCCCGCCGCTCACGCCGACATCCGCATGGTGCTCGGGGCGATGGCCAGCCGGTTGGCGGAGTGGGTCAGCGCCGCGCGCAAGGACGAGCACGGCGTGCAACGCGCCAAGGCCCGACATGCGCGCGTGCTGTGGAACGCGTACCGCCCCACGCGCTGAGGGCTAACCCGAGGGCTCCGGGTCGGCAACCCCCGCGACGTCGCGGATCCGCTCGCACAGCATGGGAGGGTGTCCACTCGTCCCCGTGCTCCGCGCCCATGAGGCTTCCCGCCGCCCTCGATCCCCGCCGGTGGTGGGCCGATGCGATGACCGCCGACCGGCTCGTGCTGGCCGCGAAGACCGCCGCGGCCGCCGCCCTCGCCTGGTACCTCGCCCCGTTCGTCCCCCTGGCCCAGAGCGAGTACTCGTACTACGCCCCGCTCGGCGTTCTGGTGAGCATGTACCCCACCGTCGCGCGCTCCGCCTCGAGCGGACTGCAGGCGGTGGTCGGCTTGGCGCTCGGGATCGGCCTGGGCCTCGCGAGCCTCTCGGTGGTCGGGCTGGGCCTGCCGCGCATCGTCGCCGTGGCCATCGTCATCCTTCTGGGCGTTCTGCTGGCGGGCGTGCGCGCCCTGGGGGTCGGGCGCGACTGGGTCGCCATCGCCGCCCTCTTCGTGCTCCTGCTGGGCGGTGCCGACCCCGACGGCTACTCGTCGTCGTACCTCATCACGATGGGCTTCGGCGTACTCGTGGGCGTGATCGTGAACCTCATGGTGGTACCGCCGCTGCGTGTCGAACGCGCCCGGGACCGCCTCTCGCTGCTGCGCGACGATCTCGGTCGCGCCCTCCACCGCATCGCGGACTCGCTCGCCGGCCGCGCCTTCGATCCCGCCACCGCCGATGCCGCGACCGCCGGGCTGATGGGCACGCTGGCGGAGGTGCGGGAAGAAGTCGACCTCGCGGACGAGAGCCGCCGATACAACCCGCGCGGCCGCCGCCTGCGGATGCCGCGCGACCTCAACCGTCGACGCCTCGACGCGCTCACCGGAACGGCCGACGCCACCCGGGAGCTGTCCGCGGCTCTCACGCGTCTCACCGCCGCCCCTGACGTCGACACGCGCCTCCCCGCCGACGCGCGGCGCGCCCTCGCCGACGCCGTGGAGGCCGTGTCGCAGCTCGTCGTGACGCCGCCCGAGCCCGAGGGCACCGCGGAGCAGCTGCGCGCGGCGGAGCAGGCCCTCACCGGCTACACCGACGGACTCCGCGCCCTCGAGGCGCACGAGGAGCCGCTCGACGCGTGGGAGGCTGCGGTGAGTCTTCGCCGCGTCATCGCCGCGTGCGGGCCGTTCTCCGATCCGGATGCCGACACCGCGACGCCGTGACCCGGTCGCGGCGTACCCCCGGTCACCGGTCAGCGCACGGGCGACGCCGCGTCGAGAGCGCGCTCCAGGGCCGCGGCCGTCGCGAGACGCGCGGCCGCGGGGACCGCGGCGAGGAAGCCGCCGACGAACGTGTCGCCCAGGCCGATGGTCGTGGGATGCGCGGTGTCGACCAGGAACGCGGGCACGCCCGTCGCCCCCCGCCTGCTCTCCGCCGCGGCGACGACGGCCGTCCCGCCCGCGTGCCGCGGCAGCCGCGCCGTGTCGTCGAGGTCGTCCACCGTGCAGGTGTCACCGAGGCGGTAACGGGTGGCGGCCGTGCGCACCGCGCTCTCGAGACCCGCGCGGTGTCGGGGCGAGTCGGGACCGACGGCGATCGCCCAGTACTTCGTGTGCACTACGAGCGCCCTCGCGGGGATCACCTCGTGCACCTCGGCGAGCGCGGCCACGACGTCGTCGGGTGCGAGCAGGTCGACCGGACGACCGAGGTACTCCTGCAGTTCGTCCTCGTTCATGCCGTAGACGTCGATGCGATCGAGCAGGCGGCTGCGCACGAGCGACGACAGCTCGCGCTGGTAGAACCCGGCGTCCTCGTAGTACACGAGCGCATCGGCGGGGAGGTGCCGCATCGCGGCGCCGAGGTCGTCCAGACGATGCTCGAGCAGCGCGGCATCCTGCATCGTGTTGAACCCCGAGACGAGGAAGGCCGCCGCTCCCGCGAGCGCACCGCCGAGGTCGGGGGCGATCGCCATCTCGCGGTTGGGGGCGTCGTTGGCGAAGATGAGGCGGTTGGATGCCGGGGCGGTCACCGCGGCATCCGCCAACGCGACGGTCGTGCCCTCGGGGTACTGCACGATGAGGTGCGGATCGAGGGTGTCCCTCGTCGCCGACGACACGATGCGCATCGACGCCGGGAGCAGGCGCCGCACGTTGTCGTCGATGCTCACGAGGTGCTGCACCGTGGGCACGCCGATGCGGTCGAGGGCGATGCCCGCGCGCACGCCCGTGCCTCCGAGGGTGATCTCGACGTCGAAGTGCGCCGCGAAGCGTTCGACGATGTCGCTGGAGAGGACGAAGCGCTCGCCTCCCCCGCCGGTGGCGAGGAAGGCGAGCACCGTCACGACGAGTGCGCGCTCGTCGATGACCGGCGTCGTGGTGGTCAGCTCGTCGAGACGGATGCCGTACCTCTGCGCGAGCGCCGAGAGCACGTCGGCATCCCATCCGATCTCGTAGTCGACGGTGCCGCCGAGTCCGAGGACGAGGTCTCCCCCCATGTCGCAGGTCTCCGATCTCTTAGTACAGGTCGGCCTTGCCGGCGGCGCCGAACAGGTCGATCTTCTCCGCCGCGGTGACCTTCATCGCGGCGATGCACTCGGGCTGGATGGCGTTGGGCTCGCGGAGGCGCCGGTCGGTGCCCAGCACCTCGCGCATGCGGTCGTGATAGGCCACCTTGATGTCGCTCGAGATGTTGATCTTGTTGATGCCGAGCGACACGGCACGCGACAGCTCGGCGTCGGGGTTGCTCGATCCACCGTGCAGCACGAGCGGGATGCCGACAGCGGCCTTGATCTGCTCGAGCAGGTCGTGGCGCAGCTCCGGGTTCTTCTCGGCCGGGTAGAGCCCGTGCGAGGTGCCGATCGCGATGGCCAGGCTGTCGACGCCGGTCTGCTCGACGAAGCGCACCGCGTCATCCACGTTCGTGTAGATGATCTCGGCGGCCCCCGACTCTCCGTAGCTGTCGTTGGCGCCGATGGTTCCGAGCTCGCCCTCGACCTGCACGCCGACCGCGTGCGCGGCCTCGACGACCTTGCGCGTCAGCGCCACGTTCTGCTCGAACGGCTCGAGCGAGGCGTCGATCATCACCGAGGTGAAGCCGGCCTTGATCGCCGTGATGATCTGGTCGTACGTTCCGCCGTGGTCCCAGTGGATGGCCACGGGCACGCTCGAGCGGTGCGCGCGGGCGTGCATCGCGGGGATCAGGTCGGTGGTGATGTGCGAGACCTCGTCGGGGTGGATGGCGATGATGACCGGAGCGGACTTCTCTTCGCTGATGTCCATGATCCCGGTGAACATCGCCCAGTCGCTGATGTTGAACGCCGGGATGGCGAAGCTGTGGGCGTTGGCCACGTCGAGGATGGACTTGCCGGTGTAGAGCACGGAGATTCTCCTTGTTGGGTGGGGTTCGGGTGGCTTAGCTCTTCACCGAGCCGGCCGTGAGGCCGCTGATGAAGAAGCGCTGGAAGAAGAGGAAGAGCACCAGCACCGGGATCGAGCCGAGGATGCTCATCGCCATGATCTGGTTCCACTCGTACGAGTGCTGCCCCATGAGCAACTGGATGCCGATGGGCACGGTGCGCATGTCGATGGTGCGCGTGAGGGTCAGCGCGAACAGGAACTCGTTCCACGCGATCATGAACGTGTAGATGCCGACCGAGACGATCCCCGGGATCGAGATCGGCACGAGCACGCGCCAGAGGGCGGTGAAGGAGCCCGCACCGTCGACGCGGACGGCTTCGTCGAGCTCCTTGGGCAGGGTGTTGAAGTACCCGGTCATCATGATGATCGCGTAGGGCAGCGTGAACACCATGTAGGTGAAGATGAGGCCCGGGTAGGTGTTGTAGAGCCCGAGACCCACCATCAGCCCGAAGTACGGGATGAGCAGGGTGATCGGCGGCACCGCCTGCACGCTGACGATGATGACGTTGACTATGCGCTTGCCCCGGAACTCGAAGCGGCTGAACGCGTACGCCGCCTGGATCGCGACCAGCAGGGTCAGGATCGTGACCGCTCCCGCCACGACGTAGCTGTTGATGAAGAAGCGGACGGTCTCGGGGTTGGTGAAGATCGAGATGTAGGCGTCGAACGAGAAGGTCTCGGTGACCAGTCGCGGCGGCAGCTCGAAGATCTGCGTGTTCGACTTGAACGAGCTCGACAGCATCCAGAGCACGGGGCCGGCCGCGAAGACCGCGCCGAGCAGGAGGCCGAGGAGGACCCCGGCCTGAGCGAGGCGGCGACGCGTGACGGTGCTGGTCGCGCGCCGACGCGTGGGGGTGGCAGCGCCTCGGCGCGCGGTGGTGGTCAGGGCCATGTCAGTCCCTCGCCTTCTGGTGGCGGACGTAGAGCACCGCGACGATCATCGACATCGCCAGGACCAGCACCGCGGAGGTGGAGGCCATCGAGAAGTCGTACTGGGCGAACGCGAGCTTGTAGGTGAAGGTGCTGAGCATCTCGGTGACGTCGATGGGACCGCCGCCGGTGGTCAGCCAGATCAGTGCGAACTGTTGCGAGGTCCAGATCAGGTCGAGCAGCAGGAGGCTGACGATGATCGGGCGCAGCTGCGGGATGGTGACGTTCCAGAACCGCTGAGCGGGGCTGGCCCCGTCGACGGTCGCGGCCTCGTACAGGTCGCTCGGGATGCCCTGGAGGCCGGCGAGCAGGCTCACCATGAAGAAGGGGTACCCGGCCCAGATGTTGATGAACGTGACGGTCCCCAGAGCCAGCTGCGGCGAGGCGAGCCACTCGATGTCGGTGTTGAGCAGGAAGTTCACGATGCCGTTGGGGGCGAGGAGCATCCGCCAGAGGACCGCGATGACGGCAACGGTGAACAGCCACGGCAGCACGTACAGGCCGCGGAAGATCGCGCGGGGCACGGCGCCGATCAGGGTGCTGTTCAGGAGCATCGCGAACGACAGGCCCAGCACGAGGTGGGCGGCGACGCTGGTGATGGTGAAGAAGAGGGTGTTGCCCGTGGCTTTCCAGAAGCCCGGGTCGGTGAGGATCGCCACGTAGTTGTCGACGCCCACGAGATCGGGGCTCTTGTTCAGGATGACGTTGTCCTGGAACGAGTAGCCGATCACCATCACGATCGGGACGATCATGAGGACGAAGAGCAGGATCAGGGTCGGCGAGAGGAAGACGTAGGCCTCGCCGGCCTTCCGGAGTTGCCGCGTACGGCGGGAGGCCGGTCGTCCGGTGACGATCACCTCGGTGTCGGGGGGTGTGAGGGTGCGCATGGTCATGGTGTGCGGCTTTCGATGGGCGGGATGCCGCACCGCGGGGGGCGATGCGGCATCCCGGATCAGCGTCGGATCAGAACTCCGACGTCCATTCGTCCTGCGTCTTGGTGAGCGCGTCGCTCATCGACTGCTGACCGTCCAGCGCCGACTGGAACTGCGTGCCGAACTGGCGCATGAGCTCCTCGGCGACGGGCAGACCCGTGAACTCGTTCGCGGGGTATCCGTCCTTGTAGATCTCGAACGCCGTCTTGAACAGCTCGTCGTCCTCGACGAAGGTCGGCACGCTCTCGGTGTTGCCGGGGAACGCCTTGGCCATCGTCGACAGCTCGCTGTTGACGTCCTTGCCCATCAGGAACTGCACCAGCTTGAAGGCGGCGTCCTTGTGCTCGGAGTTCTCGGCGACGCCGATGCCCCACGAGGCGTAGGGGATGCCGCGCTCACCCGAGAAGCCGTCCTCGGCGGGGATCGCCGAGATGGAGAACTTCAGATCGGGGTTGGACTCGCGGATGAGGTTGATGTGCGCGAGGGAGTCGATCATCATGCCCACGCGGCCGTTGGTGAACTCCTCCACCTTGTCCTGCTCCTTCATGGTGAAGGAACCGGGTGCGATGACGCCGTCGGACCAGAGCTGCTGGATGTAGTCGGTCGCGTCGGCGACGTCGGAGTTGGTCAGGTCGGGCTGACCGTCCTTCAGCATGGAACCGCCGGAGGCCCAGACCCACGACATGACGTCGTTCTGGACGCCGTTCGGCGCCTCGAGCGAAAGGGGGAGCACCCATCCCGACACGTCGCCGCCGAGGGCGGTGATCTTCTTGGCCGCGTCCGCGAACTCGGTGCGGGTCGAGGGCGGAGCCGTGACACCCGCCTGCGAGAGCAGGCCGTCGTTCGTGAACATCGGGTAGACGAAGTTGACGACCGGGATCATGTAGGTGCTGTCGTCGACCTTGATCTGGCTGGCGAGCTGGCTGTCGTCGTACCCCGCCTCGCTCATGAGCTGCGTCAGGTCGGCGATCACGCCCTGCTTGGCGAAGTCGCTCACCCAGGCACCGTCGAGACCGACGACGTCGGGCATGGTGCCGGAGGCGGCGCCCGCGAAGAGCTGCTCCTTGGTCGACGCGTACGGGCCGCTGACCAGATCGACCTTGATACCGGGGTTCTCCTGCTCGAACTGGTCCATGAGACCGCGGAACTCGCCATCGCCGAGCTCGGGCTCCCACCACTGGGCGAACTCGATCGTGACGTCTCCTCCGTCTGCGGCGGTTCCGGTGCTGTTCGACGAGCACCCCGCCATCGCCAGGAGGGTCGTGGCCGCTGCTGCGACACCGACGAGCTTGATGGCGTTCCGACGCCGGCGCCCGCTGTTGTCCATCGTTTCTCCTCGTTGAGATATGCACTGTTTCGCGCTCTTCTGCGCGTTCTTGCTGCTTTAAGCAAGAGTATGCGCCGACGTGCAGCGATCGTCAAGGCGCTGATGCAGATTCGTGACAATAGGGGCATCGGTGTGCACCCGAAACGGCAAATCCTGCAGGATCAGTGCCGATTCTTGCGTTTTTCTCGATTTTCGACTCCGTTCCGATGCCGCGCTGTGCTAAAGATGACGGCATGGACGCACCCACAGCCATGACGAAGCGGCGACTGCCCGCGGGACGCAAAGCGGAACTCGCCGCGTACGTCGCCGAATCCGGTCAGGTCACCGTGGTCGATCTCGCCTCCCATTTCGGCGTGTCGATCGACACCGTGCGGCGCGACCTCGATCAGCTCGACCGCGAGGGCATCGTGGTCCGCACGCACGGAGGCGCGGTCAGCGCGATGTCGGTACCCGGCCGCGATCGCGGCCTCGACGTTCGTCTCCAGATGCAGATCTCCGAGAAGGAGCGCATCGCCGCCCTCGCCGTCGAGCTCATCGAGGACGGCTCCGTCCTCATGCTCAACGCCGGCACGACGACACTGGCGGTCGCCCGGGCGCTGCGCAGTCACCGCAACCTCACGATCGCGACGAACAACCTGCGCATCCCGGCGGAGATCTCCCCCAGCGTCTTCCGCGATCTCTACATCTTCGGCGGGGCCGTCCGCACGATCACACAGGCGACGACCGGCCCGGTCACGCTCGCGATGAACTCGAACACCACCGAGGTCGACATCCGCTGCGACTACGCGGTCATCGCCGTGGGCGCGGTCGACGCCTCGGGGTACTCCACGAGCAATCTCGGCGACGCGACGATGATGAGCGAGATGATCCAGCGCGCCGACCGCACGGTCATCCTCGCCGACTCGAGCAAGCTCGATCGCCGTCTCTTCGCGCAGGTGACACCGCTCGAGAAGGCCGACTACCTCGTCACCGACGCCCCGCCCTCGCCCGATCTCGCGGCCGCTCTCGCCGAGGCGGGTGTGACGGTGCTCACACCCTAGGCGGGGGCTCGAACCCCGCCGCGCCTCCCGCGCGTGAGACGCGGCGCACCATATGCGTACGATCGTACACATGGCGTAGGGTGCGTGCATGACCATCGATCACTTCGCCGGCGACCCCCGCACCAACCGCGAGCGCATGCTCGCGGGCGAGCTCTACATCGCCGATGACCCCGAGAGTGCGCGCCTCGCGCAGCGCGCGCTCGAGCTGACGCACGCCTACCAGGTGGCATCCGCCACCGCGCCCGACACAGCCCGCGCGCACCTCGAGGATCTGCTGGGCACCCTGGGCGAGGACGCTTACGTCAAACCGCCGCTGTTCGTCGACTACGGCGAGAACATCCACCTCGGTGCGCGCTCCTTCGTGAACTACAACCTCACCGCGCTCGACGTCGCCGAGATCCGCATCGGGGAGGACTGCCAGCTCGGGCCCAACGTCCAGCTGCTCACGCCGACGCACCCGATCGAGCCCCAGCCGCGACGCGACAAGCTCGAGGCCGCGCAGCCGATCACCATCGGCGACAACGTGTGGCTCGGCGGCGGCGTGATCGTGTGCCCCGGTGTCACGATCGGCGACAACTCCGTCATCGGTGCCGGCGCGGTCGTCACCCGTGACATCCCGGCGAACGTGATCGCCGTCGGCAACCCCGCTCGCGTCGTGCGGGAGATCGGGTGACCGACGACACCGTCTCGAAGGGGAGGCGGAACGACCCCGAGCGACGCGATCGCATCATCGACGCGGCTCTCGAGGTCATCGTCGCCGAGGGCGTCGCGGGTATCTCGCACCGCAAGGTCGCGGCGGCCGCCGGCGTGCCGCTGGGGTCGATGACCTACCACTTCGTCGGGATGGAGGAACTGATCCACGAGGCGTTCACGCGCTTCGCGACCGCGGTGAGCGACCGCATCGACGAACGCATGCGCTCCACCCGCACGCGGGACGACGCTCTCGACGCCCTCGTCGCGCACATCGACCACGACCTCCTCGGCGATCGGCGCGACCTCGTGCTCACGCACGAGCTCTACACCCTCGCCGCGCACGACCCCCGCTACCGCACGCTGACCACCGACTGGATGACGCGCAGTCGCTCCGCCCTCGAGCGGCACTTCGACGCCACGACCGCCCGCATCCTCGACGCCGTCGTGGAGGGCTTGTCCCTCCACCGCGCCCTCGACCTCGGACCGGTCCCCCCGGGCCTCGCGAGGGAGAGCGTCCGACGCATCGTCGCCGGTCTCTGACCTCAGGCCGGGGCGAGCGGCACGCGGAGGATCTCGTCGTCGCTCCCGCCGGCGCGGTCGGTGTCGCTCGTGACGACCCAGAGGTCGCCGCCCGGCGACACCACGACATCACGCAGGCGACCGAACTCGCCCACGAAGTACTCCTGCGCGCTCGACGGATCGGCCGTCGGAACGACCCGCAGCCGCTGGCCGCGGAGATTCGCGATGACCACCGAGCCGTCGACGACGGCGAGACCGCTGGGACTGGCGTCGGCGGGTGCCCACTGCTGGACCGGGTCGACGAAACCCTCGCGGCCGTCGATGCCCTCCACCTCGGGCCACCCGTAGTTCGCACCCGGCTCGATGATGTTGAGCTCGTCCCAGGTGTCCTGCCCGAACTCCGACGCGTACATCGTCCCCGCGGCATCCCATCCGATCCCCTGCGGGTTGCGGTGCCCGAGGCTCCACACCGGCGATCCCGGGAACGGGTTGTCAGCGGGGATCTCGCCCGCGGGCGTCACCCGGAGGATCTTCCCTCCCAGCGCGTCGGGGTCCTGCGCGGCGTCGGGGTCGGCGGCGTCGCCCGCGGTGACGTACAGCATGCCGTCGGGGCCGAAGGCGATCCTCCCGCCGTTGTGGATGTTCGCGGAGGGGATGCCGCCGAGGACGATCTCGTCGGCACCCAGGCGCAGCGAGCCCGGCTCACCCTCGAGGGGGAGCCGCAGCACGCGGTTGTCGTCCGTCGTGGTCGCGTACGCGTACAGGTAGCCGTCGCGGACGGCGATCCCGAGCAGGCCACCCTCGCCACGCGGGGCGACACCGGGCACCTCGCCGACCACCCTCGTCGCGTCCCCGACGATCTCGAGCACCTCCCCCGTGTCGCGCTGGCTGACCAGCGCGCTCTCGCCGACGACCGCCACCGACCAGGGGGTCGTGAGCCCTCCGACGACCCTGGTCGGCGGTGTTCCGAGATCGAGCGCCCCACTCGTCGACGTCGACGTCGGTGGCGCGACGGAGGAGGGCGCAGGAGCGGGAGCCCCGGCACCCGTCTGTCGGTCGGCCGTGCAGCCGGCGAGCGCGGCGAGCGCGAACGCCCCGACCGTGGCCGCGGTCGCGCGAAGCAGGAGGGTGGCGGTGGTCATGGGTCTCCTCGTCGAGGTGAGTGGACCCCCGTGATACCCGCCCCACCTGAATGCGCGGCGAGGGTTGCGTTCTCCCCCGCGGCCTGGGAGGCGGTGGACCGACCCGACCTTTTCGCCGACTCGTCACGGACCCCTTGCACGCTCGGGACACACGACATCGCGTAGCGTGGTCGGACCCGACCGAAAGGCCCGCCGTGCCCCGGCCGACCCAGCCCAAGCTCTCGCGCGACGCCATCGCCCGCGCAGCCCTCGCCCTCGTCGACCGCGACGGCAGCCAGGGGGCGAGCATCCGCCGCGTCGCCGACCGCCTCAAGGTGCACCCGACCTCGCTCTACAACCACGTGCCCAATCTCGCCGCGTTGGTGGAGGACGTCCGCGCGCTCGTCTCGGCGCGCATCGATTCCTCGTACCTGCGCGAGCGCGAGTGGGAGGAGGGCCTGCTGCTGTGGGCGCGTTCCTACCGCGACGCCTTCCGCCGGCATCCGAAGGCCATCCCCCTGTTGATGTCGCAGAGTTCGTCGGCCCCCCTACTGATGACGCAGTACGAGGATTTCGCGATCGCCGCCGAGCGCGTCGGATGGTCCAGCGACGACATCCTGCCGCTGCTCACGGCCTTCGAGTCGTTCATCATCGGCAGCGTGCTCGACATGACCGGCCCCTCGGTGATGTTCGACCCCTCCGGCCAGGAAGAGGACGTCCCCCGGTTCGCCGCGGCCTATGCCGCACTCTCGCGCCACGACCCGGCCGACCCGGTCGCCACGCGCGCGTTCGAACTCGGCCTGTCGTTGCTCATCGCGGGAGCCCGGCCGCCCGCGCAGTGAGCACCCGGCTCGCCCGCGCAGTGAGCACACGGCTCACCCGCGCAGTGAGCACACGGCTCACCCGCGCACCGAACACCCGGCTCACCCACGCACCGAACGCCCGGCGCACCTGCGCGCGTGACGCGGGCGGGCCTCACATGCGCGCGTAACGCGCGCGGGCGAAGCAGAACAGGCCGTACACGACGAGGCCGGCGCCCACGAGCCAGAGCACGATCTGACCGAACGGCAGCCCCGCCAGCGAGCGCAGCGCCGCGTCGAGCCCGCCCGCCGCATTCGGGTCGTGTGCGAAGGCCGCGACCAGGAACAGGATCCCCGCGACACCCACCGCGATCCCCTTGGCGATGTAGCCCACCATGCCGAAGGTCTCGATGCCGCGACCCGCGGTCCCGCCGGGGCTCGAGATGTTCTTCATGAACGCCTTGGTGAACCCGCGGACGATGAAGGCGACACCGATGACGGCCACCGCGAGACCGATGATCACCAGGACCACGATGCCGCCGGGCGTCGCCAACAGCTGTGCGCTCATGGTGCGCGACTGCTCGGACGAATCGGAGCTGCCCCCCGAGACGACGGTGAAGGCGGTGATCGCGATCGCTCCATAGGCGACCGCGGTTCCGACGTCCTTCGCTCGGTGCGCCCAGCGCTTCTTCACGTCGGAGTCGCGTTCGCCGATCGCCTCGGCGATCTGCCAGACCGCCAGGGCGGCGAGACCGATCACGATCACCCAGAGCAGCACCATCCCGGCGGGGGCCTTCGCGACCTGCCCCACTGCGCCGCTCTGGTCGGCGCTGTCACCGCCGCCGCCGGTGCCGGTGGCGATCGAGATCGCGATCACCCCGATCAGCAGGTGCAGCAGACCCAGGACGACGTAGCCGACGCGCGCCGCCACGCGGAACGCGGTGGAATCCTGCGCCTTGTCGGCGGCGGCGGAAGCGGAGGCGGAGGCGGAAGTCATCCGGGCACGATAGCGCTCAGGCGGTCGCGTCGACCACCCGTTGCGCGCGGCGCACCCTCCACACCTCGACCAGCGCCCACACCAGCGTCGACACGGCCACACCCTCGAGGAAGCCCGCTGTCACGTCGGAGAGCCAGTGCGCGTGGAGGTACGTGCGGCTCCACATCATCAGCAGCACCCACACCGTCCCGGCGACCCAGATCCACCCGCGTCGGAGGATGAGAGCGAGCGTGATCGCGATGGTCGTCGCCACGGCGGTATGGCCGGAGGGGAAGGAGGTCGCCTGGGTCTCGGCGAGCGAGTCGGACGGCCGGGCGCGCGCGATCACGGCCGCGAGCGGAGCGCCGATCAGCACGACGAGCGCGATCGCCCCCGCGACGTTGAGGGCGTCCCAGGGGCGCTTGATCAAGAGGAAGACGATGGTGGTCGAGATGCCGATCACGATCATGCCGATCGTGCCGCCCACGATCGCCGGGACCCACGCGATGATCACCCCGACGGGATTCGCCAGCGCGGCCATCGTGTCGTCCCACCACTGATCGAAGGCCAGCGGCGCTCCGCCGTCGAGATCGACGGCCAGACGCAGCGCGACGAACAGCACCGTCGCGATCACGCCCACGATCAGGGCGATGGGGCGGCGCGCGTCGACCCTCGGTCGATCGGGCAGCAGCGCGGACTCATCGGTGGTGGCATCCATCCGGGAATCGTGTCAGGCCCTGGCGTCGGAGCGGTAGCCATTGCCGCGGGGGCTTGAGTGGTTCCGCGATCCGGAATTGCCTCTCGAAACCGTAAAACAAACAGTGTAGGTTTTTGCCATGACCTCCGAGGCCTTCACCGTCGTCGACGCCGACGTCGACAGTCTGCGCCGAGCACTCGACGCCGGCGACATCACCAGCGTCGAGCTCGTGGCGCGCTACCTCAACCGCATCGCGGCCTACGACCGCTCCGGCATCCGCCTCAACAGCGTGCCGGTGCTAGACCCCCGCGCGTTCGCCGCGGCCCGCGCCTCCGACCTACGCCGCGCACAGGGGCGCACGCTCGGCCCCCTCGACGGCATCCCCTTCACCGCGAAGGACAGCTACCGCGTCGAGGGCCTGCCCGTGGCATCCGGATCCCCGGCCTTCCGCGACCTGATCGCGGGCGACGACGCTTTCGCCGTCGAGCGCCTGCGCGCGGTCGGCGCCGTGTTCCTGGGGCTCACCAACATGCCGCCCATGGCCGCCGGGGGCATGCAGCGCGGGGTCTACGGCCGCGCCGAATCGCCCTACAACGGCGACTATCTCGCGTCCGCCTTCGGCTCCGGCTCCTCCAACGGGTCGGGCACCGCCACCGCGGCGAGCTTCTGCGCCTTCGGCCTGGGCGAAGAGACCTGGTCGTCGGGTCGCGCCCCCGCCTCGCACAACGCCCTCGTGGCCTACACGCCCTCACGCGGAGTGATCTCGGTGCGCGGCAACTGGCCGCTCGTGCCGACCATGGACGTCGTCGTGCCGCACACGCGATCGGTCGGCGACCTCATGCACGTGCTCGACGCCGTCGTCGTCGACGACCCCGAGACGGAGGGCGACCTGTGGCGCACGCAGCCGTTCATCGAGCTCCCGCGGCCGTCCGAGGTGCGTCCGGCCTCGTTCGCCGCCCTCGAGCCGCTGCCGCTCGCGGGTCTGCGCCTCGCCGTCCCGCGCATCTACGTCAACGGCGACCCCGACAACGCCTCGCCCATCGTCACGCGCGACAGCGTGATCGCGCTGTGGAACGACCTGCGGGCCGACCTCGAGGCCGCCGGCGCCGAGGTGGTCGAGACCGACTTCCCCGCGGTCGACCGCTACGAGAAGCTGCACGACGGCGACGAGGACTTCCTCGACCGCGGGTTCGTCACGCGCGCCTTCCTCGACGACGAGGTCGGCGACCTGGCGGTCTGGGCGATGGATACGTTCCTGCGCACGAACGCGGACCCGCGACTCCCCCGCCTCGCCGACGCCGACGCCGACGCCGCCCTGATCTTCCCGCACCCGCCGGGAGCCCTGCCCGACCGCTACGGCATCTGGCACTACGACATCTCGTACGACATCGGCGAGTACGTCACCCGCGCCCGGGAGTGGGAACCCGACTGGAAGAGTGTGGCGAGCCTCGAGGAGGGCCTCCGCGGCCTCGAGCACACGCGCCGCGTCGACTTCGAGGAGTGGATGCAAGCCGAGGGCCTCTACGCCGTCGTCTTCCCCACCCAGGCCGACGTGGGCCCCGCCGACGCCGACGTGAACCCCGCCGCGGCCGACGTCGCGTGGCGCAACGGGGTGTGGGTCTCCAACGGCAATCTCGTGCCGCGCCACCTCGGCATCCCCACCGTCACGGTCCCCATGGGAACCATGGCCGACACCCGGATGCCGGTGGGCCTGACCCTCGCCGGCCCCGCGTACAGCGACACCCGCCTCGTGCAGCTCGCACAGGCGATCACGGCACTCGGCGAGCGCCGCACGACGCCCCCGCGCACCCCCGCCCTGACGGATGAGGCGCTCTTCACCGACGCGCGTCCGGCGGCCGCGGGCGATCTGTCGGTCACGGTGGACGGGGTCGTGCGCGAGGGTGGGCGCGTGAGCGTCACCGCCACCGTAGCGGGGGCGACGGCCGTCGACGCCGCCCTGTTCATCGACGGCGTCCGTATCCCCGCGCGTCTCGAAAACGGCCGATTGACCGCCGAGGTCGCTGCCGAGCCGTACGGTGAGCCCGTGAGCGAGTGGATCGCGCCCTACGGCCCGCTGGTCGTCGTCGTCGTCCGCGACGCCGACGGAGCCGTCGCGGGCGCCGTCGCCACGGCATCCGACTCTCCCCTGTGACGCCCGAATCACCCGAGGAACACACCGTGACCGAGACAGCCCCGACCCCCGTCTTCGACTACTTCAGCCAGGTCGACCTGCCCACCCCGACGCTCTCCGACGAAGAGGTGCGCCGGCTCTTCACCGACACCTTCGGCGTCGACGTCGACGTGCAGGCGCTCGGCAGCCAGCAGGACCAGAACTTCCGTGTCTTCCTCCGCGGCCGGGCCGAGCCGCTGGGCGTGCTGAAGCTCAGCAACCCCGTCTTCAGCGAGGCCGAGATCGAGATGCAGGATGCCGCGGCGGCCCTCGTGGCCGAGCGCAGCCCGCACGTGCGCATCCCGCGCATCGTCGAGGGACCGCGCGGCGCGATGTCCGCCTGGTGGGAGTCGAGCCAGGGCAGCATCCACGCCCGCGTGATCGAGAACATCGCGGGGCAGACACTCATGGGGTCGGGCTACCTCTCCCCCGCGGTGGTGGAGAGCATGGGCGCCCTGTCGGGTGCGGTCAGCCTCTCGCTCGCCGACTTCACCCACCCCGCGAGCGGCCGCGTACTGCAGTGGGACCTCCGTCACGCCGGGCGCGTCATCGACACGCTGCTCCCCCTCGAACCGGATGCCGAGGTGCGGACGATCGTGCAGCGCGCGGCCGACGCCGCCCGCGCGGCCCTCGCGCCGGTGCAGGAGACCCTGCCCGTACAGGCCGGGCACTTCGACGTCACCGACGACAACGTGCTGCGCGCCCCGGGCGCCGCGGTGCCCGACGCCGTCATCGACTTCGGCGACGTGTGCGCGTCGTGGCGGGTCGGCGAGATCGCGGTGACCGTCTCGTCGGTGCTGCACCACGACGGCGCGACCCCCGAGAGCGCCCTGCCCGCGATCCGCGCGTTCGACCGCGTGCGCGATCTCTCCGACGACGAGCTGACCGCGCTCTGGCCGCTCGTCATCCTCCGCGGCGCGGTGCTCGTGCTCAGCGGACGGGCGCAGGTGCGCCTCGACGACGAGAACGACTACGCCAGCACCGCGCTCGACCGCGAGTTCCGCATCCTCGTGCAGGCGGCATCCGTTCCCATCCCCGTCCTCACGGCGGCGACCCGGGCGGCGCTCGGCCGGACGCGCGCCGCCCGGCCCGCGTGGACCGGCGCCCCTGTGCTCGCGCTGGGTCGCCACGTCGAGCTCGACGCCTCGACCGAGTCGCCGCTGAACGACGCGGGCGCATGGCTCGACGCGGCCACCCTCGACGAAGCGGCCCTCGCCGCCCTCGACGCGGGCGCCGACGTGGTCACCGTCTCCGCGTGGCGCGCGCGCCTCACCGGGACGACCACGCCCCTCCCCTCGACCGCCGAGACGGTGCCGACCGACCTGCTCGTGTGGCTCGCCGAGCCGGTGACACTCGACGCCGTCGCGGGGACGGAGGGCGACGCGCGCACCCTGACGTCGGATGCCGGGACCCTGACGGTCGACGGGGTGCCCGCCGGCACGGCATCCGGGGTCCTTCCAGCGCGCACGCGCCTGTCGGTGCGCCGGCTCCTCGACGGCCACGTTCCGCCGCCGCGCACGACACGCGCGCTCGCCGACGCGTGGCGCGAGCTCGCCGGCGACCCCGGGGCCGCCCTCGGCATCTCGGCGCCCCACCCCGAGACCGACGACGTGCTCGCCCGACGACACGAGGTGCTCGCCGAGGTTCAGGAGCACTATTACGCCGCCCCACCGCGCATCGAGCGCGGGTGGCGCGAGCACCTCATCGACGTCGACGGGCGGGTGTACCTCGACATGGTGAACAACGTCGCCTCGGTCGGTCACGCCCACCCGCACGTCGTCGCGGCCGGCACCGGCCAGATGCACCTGCTGAACACCAACTCGCGCTTCCACTACCGCGCGATCACCGACTTCGCCGACCGCATCGCCGCCACCCTCCCGGACGGCTTCGACACCGTGTTCTTCGTCAACTCCGGCTCCGAGGCGACCGACCTCGCGATCCGCCTGGCGATGGCCGCGACCGGGCGCCCCGACATCGTCGCGATGCGCGAGGCGTACCACGGCTGGACGTACGCGAGCGATGCGGTGTCGACCTCGATCGCCGACAACCCCTTCGCGCTCGAGACCCGCCCCGAGTGGGTGCACACCGTCGACGCCGCCAACTCTTACCGCGGGAAGCACCGCGGACCGGATGCCGTGAATTACGCCCCCGAGGCCGTCGCGGTGATCGACGAGCTCGCGGCATCCGGTCGCCCTCCCGCCGGGATGATCGCCGAGACGTACTTCGGCAACGCCGGTGGGGTGGCCCTGCCCGACGGCTACCTGCGCGAGGTCTATGCCGCGATCCGGCGCCACGGCGGCCTCGCGATCGCCGACGAGGTGCAGGTCGGCTACGGACGGCTCGGCGAGTGGTTCTGGGGCTTCGAGCAGCAGGGGGCGGTGCCCGACGTCGTCGCCGTCGCGAAGTCGATCGGCGGCGGGCACCCGCTCGGCGCCGTGATCACGCGGCGCGAGGTCGCCGATCGCTACCGCACGCAGGGGTACTTCTTCTCGTCGACGGGCGGCTCGCCGGTGTCGTCGGCGATCGGTATGGCGGTGCTCGACGTGATCGAGCAGGAGGGCCTGCAGGAGAACGCGCGGGTCGTCGGCGGACACCTGAAGCAGCGCCTCGAAGACCTCGGCCGCCGGCACGAGATCATCGGCACCGTGCACGGCTCGGGGCTGTACGTGGGCGTCGAATTCGTCCGCGACCGCGAGACGCTCGAGCCCGCCACCGCCGAGACCGCCGCGATCTGCGACCGCCTGCTCGGGCTCGGCGTCATCATGCAGCCCACCGGCGACTTCCAGAACGTCCTGAAGATCAAGCCGCCGCTGGTGGTCACGCAGGCGTCGGTCGACGTCTTCGTCGACGCTCTCGATCACGTGCTGACCACCGGCTACTGACCCTCGACCCGACCTTGGAGGAGCACGCCATGTGGCGCATGCCCGCTGAAACCGCCCCCCACGAGCGCACCTGGATGGCGTTCCCCCGCGAAGGCGTCACCCTCGGCGACACCGCCGCCGCGCGCGAAGAGGGGTACCGCGCCTGGACCGAGGTCGCTCACGCGGTCGCGCAGTTCGAGCCCGTGACGATGGTGGTGGACCCGACCGAGATCGCCCGCGCCGGTCGCCTGCTGGACTCGTCGATCGAGATCGTCGAGGCCCCGCTCGACGAGTTCTGGATGCGCGACGTCGGCCCCACCTTCGTCACCGACCCCGACCGGCCGGGCGTCCTCGGCGCGGTGGACTGGATCTTCAACGGCTGGGGCGCTCCCGACTGGGCCGAGTGGCAGAAGTCCGCTCTGCTCGCGCGGGTCGTGGCCGAGCACGTGGGCGCCGAGGTGATCGACTCGCTGCTGGTCGCCGAAGGCGGAGGCCTGCACGTCGACGGCGTCGGCACCGTACTTCTCACCGACACCGTGCAGCGCGACCCGCGCCGCAATCCGCACGCCGACCGCGCCCGCGTCGAGGCCGAGATGGCCCGGACGCTCGGCGCGACGGATGCCGTCTGGCTCTCGCGCGGCCTCACCCGCGACTACGACGAGTTCGGCACCAACGGGCACGTCGACATCGTCGCGACCTTCGCCTCTCCCGATCACGTCCTCGTTCACGAGCAGCAGGATGCCGGCCACCCCGATCACGAGGTGTCGCGCGTCGTCCGAGAGGAACTCGCGGCCGCCTTCGCCGCGCTCGGGCGCTCCGTGACGGTCACCGGGGTGCCCGCCCCCTCGACCCTGCACGACGGACACGGCTGGGTCGACTGGAGCTACATCAACCACCTCGTCACCAACGACGGCGTCGTGCTCTGCGGCTTCGGAGACGAGGCCGCCGACGCGCGCGCCGCCGAGATCATCGGCGACGCCTACCCGGGGCGTCGCGTGGTTCTGGTCGACGCCCGCCCGATCTTCGACCGCGGCGGCGGCATCCACTGCATCACCCAGCAGCAGCCACGGGTGGGCTGAGGGCCGATCCCGAGCCCTGCTCCGCGCGAGGCGGGAGCGAGTACGGTGGAAGGCGGCGAAGCCGCCCCCGGGGTCGGCGCCACACGCATATGACACCGCCACTCCTCCCCTCCGCCCTGAAGCTGCCGGGCCCCGTCCTCGTCGTCGGCGACGGTCGCATGGGCCGCGCTCTCGTGGCCGCCCTCGACGCCGCCGGGGTGCCGGTCGTCGGTCCGGCGGGTCGGGGAGCATCGGGGGCGAATGCCGCGATCGTTCTGCTCGCGGTCCCGGATGCCGCGATCGCCACCGCCGCGCGCGCCATCGCCCCCGGTCGCACCGTCGGCCACCTCTCGGGGGCCCTCGACCTCTCGGTCCTCCACCCCCACGACGCCTTCAGCATCCACCCCCTCATGACGGTCACGGCGGCCGGGGCATCGTTCGCCGGGGTGACGGCCGCCCTCGCCGCGACGACTCCCGCGGGCTCGGCGATCGCCTCGGCCCTCGCCGAGGTCCTCGGGATGACGGGCGTGGAGGTGCGTGACCAGGACCGCGCGGCGTACCACGCGGCCGCCTCCGTCGCCGCGAACTTCCTCGTCACGCTCGAGGGGATGGCCGAGGAGCTCGCCGCGACCGCGGGGATCGGGAGAGAAGCCCTCGTCCCCCTCGTGCGCGCCGCGGTCGACAACTGGGCGGAACGCGGAGCGGTCGCCGCCCTCACCGGCCCGGTCTCGCGCGGCGACGACGCCACGGTGGCTCGGCAACGGCGGGCCGTCGCCGAGCGTCTCCCCGACCGTCTGGCGCTCTTCGACGCGCTCGTCGACGCGACGCGCGACCTCGCCACCGCACAACGACCCGGAATCGAGTCCCTCCCGTGACCATTCGCATCGTGCGCACCGTCGCCGAGCTGCGCGCCGCTCTCGAACCCCACCGCGGCGGAGGGATCGGATTCGTGCCGACGATGGGCGCCCTCCACGAGGGGCACCTCTCGCTGCTGCGCGCCGCGGCGGCCGAGAACGAGACCGTGGTGCTGTCGATCTTCGTCAACCCGACGCAGTTCGGCGAAGCCGCCGACCTCGACGCCTACCCGCGTACGGAAGAGGCCGACGTCGAACTGGCCGCGCTCGCCGGCACCCACATCGTCTTCGCGCCGTCGGCGGCCGAGATGTACCCGGCGGGCTTCGCCACGACCGTCTCCGTTCACGGCGCACTCACCTCGACGCTCGAGGGCGCCGTCCGCGGTCGTTCGCACTTCGACGGCGTCGCCACCGTCGTCGCCACCCTGCTGCTCGCCGTCGGACCCGACCGCGCGTACTTCGGGGCGAAGGACGCTCAGCAGGTCGTGGTCGTCCGGCGCATGGTCACCGACCTCCGCATCCCCGTCGAGATCGTGGCGCGCCCCACCTCCCGTGACGCCGACGGTCTGGCCCGCTCCAGCCGCAATGCGCGTTTGTCGGCTGAGGAACGGCGACTCGCAGCGGTCATCCCGCGGTCGCTCCGCGCCGCTCAGGATGCCTTCGCCTCCGGCATCCGGAACACCCATCGCCTCACGTCCCTCGTGCACGAGGGACTCACCGAAGCCGGATTGGATCACGAGTACGTGCGGATCGTCGACGCCGACAGCCTGGAACCCCTCACCGATATCGCGCGCCCGGCGCTGCTCGCCCTCGCCGTCCGGGTGGGGCAGGTCCGACTCATCGACAACGTGGTGCTCGATCCGGGCGTCGATGACCGCATCGCCCTCGAGGGGAGCCTGAGATGACCCGCCGCAAGGTGACGCTCCGCCGGCTCCGCGAGCTCGCCGAGGCCGGCACGCCGCTGGTCATGGTGACGGCCTACGACTACGTGTCGGGCCGCGTGGCCGAACGCGCGGGCGTCGACATCGTGCTGGTCGGCGACTCCGGCGCCCAGGTGGTGCTGGGGCACCCCGACACCACCTCGGTGACGCTCGACGAGATGCTGACCCTGTCGAAAGCCGTCCGCCGGGCGATCGAGACCCCCCTGCTGCTGTGCGACCTGCCGTTCGGGTCGACCGAGCTCAGCGACGAGCAGGCGGTCGAGACGTCCATCCGCTTCGTCCACGAGGCCGGCGCCGAGGCGGTCAAGATCGAGGGGGCGAACCCGGCACGACTGTCGCGCCTGCGGGCGATCGTCGACGCCGGAATCCCGGTCGTCGGGCACGTGGGTCTCACCCCGCAGACCGCGACCGCGCTCGGCGGGCTCCGCGCCCAGGGACGCACGTCCGACGAGGCGGTCCGAGTCGCGCGCGACGCGCTCGCCGTGCAGGAGGCGGGCGCCTTCCTCCTGGTCATCGAGGCCGTGCCCGCCGATGTCGTCGCCGAGATCCGCCGGTCCCTGCGGATCCCCGTCATCGGCATCGGCGCCGGAACCGCCGACGGGCAGGTGCTCGTGCAGCACGATCTGCTCGGGATCACCGAGGGCCGCGCACCCGTCTTCGTCAAGCGTTACGCCGCACTCGGCGATGCGATGGTCGAGGGCGTCGAGGCGTACGCCCGAGAGGTGCGCGAGGGCGTCTTCCCCGCGAGCGAGCACACGTACCCGGCCGCAGCCGAGGCTGCCACGGCGGTGCGGGAGTTCATCGACGGGCTCTGACCTGCGCCGTCCACCCGCGGGTTCGGCGACGCCGATCGGCCCCACTGATTCGGCGACGCCGATCGGCCCCACTGATTCGGCGACGCCGATCGGCCGGGCGGCAACGCGTGCCGGGTTCAGGCATCCCCTCGATCCGGGCTGCGGATGAGCGCGCCATCGACCGCACGGGCGCGCTGAGCGAAGATGCTGTCATGCGTTCCGCCTCCCGTGCTCCGCTCCTCGCCGGCCTCGCGGCGGTCGTCACCCTCGCCATCACCGCCTGCGGAGGGACGCCAACGCCGGCCGACGGCGCCTCGATCTCGCGAAAGGCCGCCCTGCTCGACATCGACCCCGCCCTCGTCTTCACGACCCGGGTCGACGGGTACGACCTCGCGTCGCAATCGGTCGGACCGGCGAACGACGACGGACTGTCGGCGACGTGGGTCGACGAGCAGACCGCGGCCATGATCACCCTCCGCACCTCGCCCGGAGAACCCGATGCCGAAAGCTGTGCGGCGACACCGATGTGGGACCTGCCCGACGCAGCGGTGACGTGCACCGAAGAGGCCGGGCTGTGGCACCGCGAGGGCGGCGGCGCGCACGAGTTCCTCGTCGCGCGCGACGGCGCGACGATCTGGGTGATCGGCCCCAACGGAACCCCGCTCGACGACCTGCGCCGGGCAGCCGAGGCGGTGCACGTCCCCTCGGATGCCGAGCTGAAGGCGTTGTTCGCCGACGCGCCGACAGAGCCGCCCGCACCCGTCGAACGCGGCGATCTCCCCGAGAACGGCGACGGCGCGCCGATACAGCCGTCTGGGCCGGGAGGCTGAGTCGCGCACCGCTCGAGGTCGCCGGCCGCTCGGGCGCGTGCCGCTACGGTGAGGACGACGCGCCGACATGGGCGCCGGATGAAGGAGCACACCTCATGGTCGAAACCAGCCAGATCCTCTCGTGGACCCTGCAGCGGGAGATCCCGACACCGGCTGACGTCGCGCCGCTGCTCGTCGAGGGCGAGCAGGCGGTCGCGTCGTTCCAGACCTTCCGCGATTCGGCCACATTCACGACGAAGCGGCTCATCGTCCGCGACGCGCAAGGGATCACCGGTCGCAAGGTGGAGATTTACTCGCTTCCGTACTCCGCCATCGAGATGTGGTCGTCCGAGAACGCGGGGGGTCTGCTCGACCGCGATGCCGAGATCGAACTGTGGACGAAGGTCGGACACATCAAGATCAAGGTCACGAAAGGCGCCGACATCCGCCGCCTCGACAGCCTCATCGCCTGGGCCGTGCTGCATAAGCACTGACACCCGCTCGACATGACGAAGGCCCCGCATCCGTGAGGATCGGGGCCTTCGTGGTGGCGGTGACGGTGGGATTTGAACCCACGGTAGGGGTGAACCTACACAACATTTCGAGTGTTGCACCTTCGGCCGCTCGGACACGTCACCGCCGGAAAGCTTACGACAGATGCGGCGATGCCGCGAATCCTGGCCCGAAGCGGCACTCCGGCCCGCGCCGGACTCCGGCGAAACGTCGGCCCCCTTTGCCTGAGCAATCGACCCCTGCGACACCGCATGTCCGGAGTTCGGCGCGTCCGCGCCCGGAGACACGGCCGAGGTACGGCATCCATTCGTCCACCGTCGAACGACCACGGTGGAGTGCGCTCACGGCCGCTGCCAGGATCGAGCCATGAGCGTGATCGAGAACTCCAAGCTGACGGTCGTGGGCGCGGGAAGCGTGGGGGCGAGCGTGGCGTACGCGGCTCTCATCCGCGGCTCGGCCCGGCACGTCGCGCTCTACGACATCGCGACCGACAAGGTCGAGGCGGAGGTGCTCGACCTCGCGCACGGCACCCAGTTCACCGGTTCCAGTGACATCACCGGGGGCAGCGACGTCTCGGTCGCCGAGGGCTCCCACGTCGTGGTTATCACCGCGGGGGCGAAGCAGAACCCGGGGCAGACCCGCACCGAACTCGCCGCCACGAACGCGCGCATCATCCGCGACATGATGCCGGACCTGCTCGAGGTCGCGCCGAACGCGGTGTACGTCATCGTGACGAATCCGTGCGACGTACTGACGGTGCTCGCGCAGGAGGCGACGGGCCTGCCCACCCGCCGCATCTTCGCCTCGGGCACGGTGCTCGACACCTCGCGGCTGCGGTGGAAGATCGCCCAGCGCGCGGGCGTCGCCACCACGAGCGTGCACGCCTGGATCGTCGGAGAGCACGGCGACACGGAGTTCCCGCTCTGGTCCACCGCCACGATCGGATCCGTGCCGATCACGCAGTTCGAGCTCCCCGACGGCAGTCGCTTCGAGAAGGACGAATTGGATGCCATCGCCGTCGACGTCCGCGACGCCGCGTACAAGGTGATCAAGGGCAAGGGTGCGACGAACTACGCGATCGGCCTGTCGAGCGCGCGCATCGTCGAGGCTGTCCTGCGCGACGAGCACGCGATCCTCCCCGTCAGCACGGTGTTGCAGGGCTTCCACGGCATCGACGGCATGGCCTTGTCGGTGCCGTCGATCGTCAGCGCGGCCGGGGCTGTGCCCGTCGCCGGCACGCCGTTCTCCGACGACGAGGTGGCGCTGCTGCGCCGCTCCGCCGACGCCCTCACCGAGGTCGCCGACTCGCTGCGCGGCTGAGGCGACGCCGTCCGCATGCGCGGGGCGCCGCGAGCTCGCCGCCGAACGGGTGGTGCACCGGTGCCCGGTCGACGAGGACGGTCGAGCCCGCGCGCTTGTGCGCTCCGACGCATAAACGATGTTCCTGCGCATAAACACGCCGTCACCGTGTTTCTGCGCACGGATCGCATTTACGCGTGGGCCGACGACGGACGACGGGCACCGGATGCCGCGGCCCGGCACGGGCGATGTCGGAGGCCCCGCGTAGCCTGAGCACATGGCATCCCGACGTCCCGCTGCAGCACCCGCTCCCTACCGCTGCACCGAGTGCGGGTGGACGACGGTGAAGTGGGTCGGTCGGTGCGGCGAGTGCCAGTCGTGGGGCACCGTCGTCGAGGCCGCTGAGCAGACGGGCATCGTCCGCTCGATCGTTCCGGTCGCACCCGGGGCCGCTCGCGCGGCCCGTCGCATCACCGAGATCGACACGCAAGACGCGCCGCGACGCACCAGCGGGGTCGGCGAGTTCGACCGCGTCCTGGGCGGGGGCATCGTTCCGGGCGCAGCCATCCTGCTCAGCGGCGAGCCGGGCGTGGGCAAGTCGACGCTCCTGCTCGAGGTCGCCGCGCAGAGCGCCCGCGCGGGGCGCCGGGTGTTGTACGCCAGCGGCGAGGAGTCCGCCGCGCAGGTGCGCCTCCGAGCCGAGCGCACGGGCGCGCTGCACGACGAGCTCTTCCTCGCGGCCGAGACCGACCTCGCGACGATCCTCGGTCACATCGACCAGGTCGAGCCCGGCCTGCTCATCGTCGACTCCGTGCAGACGGTGTCATCGGCGCACAACGACGGTGCCGCGGGCCAGCCGGCCCAGGTGCGCGAGGTCGCCTCGGCGCTGATCCGCGTGGCGAAAGAACGCGGCCTGCCCATCATCCTCGTGGGCCACGTCACCAAAGACGGCTCGATCGCCGGGCCACGGATCCTCGAGCACCTCGTCGACGTGGTGTGCCACTTCGAGGGCGACCGGCAGACGTCGCTGCGTTTCGTCCGCGCTCTCAAGAACCGCTTCGGGCCCACCGACGAGGTCGGCTGCTTCGACATGACCGGCACCGGCATCGCCGAGGTCGCCGACCCGAGCGCGCTGTTCCTGGGGCACGGCGAACCCGAGCCGGGCACGTGCGTGACCATCGCGATGGAGGGGCGGCGCGCCTTGCCCGTCGAGATCCAGGCGCTCGCGGTGCGGCAGACCGCGCCCAACCCGCGGCGCATCGTGAACGGCGTCGATTCGTCGCGCGTGGCGATGGTCCTCGCCGTGCTCGAGAGCCGCATGGGCCTGACGCTCTCCGACCGCGACGTCTACGTCTCCACCGTCGGCGGCGTACGCCTCATCGAGCCCGCGGCCGACCTCGCCATCGCCATCGCCGTCGCGAATGCCGTGAAGAACCGCAAGGTGTCGAAACGTCTCGCCGCAATCGGCGAACTCACCCTCACCGGCGAGATCCGAAATGTCACGCAGGCTGCGCAGCGGGCTTCCGAGGCGAAACGGCTCGGGTACCACACGGTGCTCGACTCGTCGTCGCGCAAGCTGGCTCAGGCTCTCAACGAACTGCAGGCGCGGGGCATGCCGCGTGACGAAGGCGAGCCCGGATTCTGACCTCTGCCGGGTGAGGCCGCGATTCCACCGTGACGCCTGAGAGCACGGCCTGCCGCGTGAAGCGGATGCCGGTGGTTCGACCGTCGCGTCGCACCCTCGGCCGGATGCGTCGGATCAGCGCCCGGGAGGAGCGGACCGGCGGCGGCGGTGCGGTGACGTCATGCCCAGGACGGCGGGGATGACAAGTCCGGCGGCGCACACGGCACCGGCGATCAGGAACTCCATGGCCCCGAGTCTTGCACGCCGGTCTCACCCGCGCGACTCGGATTCTTCACCAACCAACGGGGATTCGCCCCGGGGCGACCGGCAGCCCGCGCGCCATTCAGCACGGTCGCGCGGCGCGCCGGCTGCCGGCCGCCCGCGCGCTATCGGCGCGATCATCCGATTCGCCCGGACGGCAGCCCGCGCGCATTGCAGCGCTGTCCCACAGCTCGGCGTCGAACCCACGCACCGCCACCCGAAAGCATCCCGGTGCGACGACCGGGCGGGTTGGGCGGCCCGTCAGGCGTCGAGGGCGGCGATCAGATCGGCGGGTGACGCCTGGATCGGGTGCGGCCCGGCGATGTCGATGAACACCGTGGTGATGGCATCCTGATGCGCACCGAGGAAGGCCCGCAGCCACTGCGGCGACTGCAGTGCCACGTGCGGGGGCAGCGTCTCGGGCTTGTGGGCGGCGTCGCTGAACAGCAGCAACGCCACCTGAGCGTTGTTCGGATCGCGGTAGGTCCACACCTCGCCGACGCTGAGGGGATTGTCCGCGTCGCCCGGTGTCATCAGGGGAACGACGGTGGGCCCGTGACGCAGCGCGAAGGCGATGGCGGCCATGTCCTGGGTCTGCAGCGCGTCGGAGAGTGCGGTGTTCTTGAAGTCCACGTCGAGCTTCTTCCCCTTGCGCTTCTTGCCTGCGGCCATCCTCCGAGCCTATCCGCGGCCCCGCTCCGCCCGGCGCCCCGTGGTATCCGGTGGGCTCCGAGCGCACGCACGGCACCGCGCCGCAGCGCGCGAACCGGTGAGCAACGGAGGAGATTCGGCGAAGGGAGGACCAGCCGACGCGAAAGAGTCCTCCGCTCGCCGAATCTCCTCCCCCGGGTACGACCTCAGGGCCGCGACACCGCCGCGCATTGCCCGTGAATCTCCGCCCGCGTCATGCGAGCCCCGTCCCTAACGGGCGCGGATCGCGAACGGGCGCGGGATCACTGCAGGATGAACGACGCGGTGCCCGCCGAGGGGATGCCGCCGATCGAGACGCTCAGGTGATACGTCGCGCCTCCGCCCGGCGCGTAGGGGCGTTCGCCGTCGCAAGAGCTCACGGACGAGCGCGTGCGATCCCAGGTCAGGGGGGCGGAACTCGTGACGACCTGGCCCGCGGCGAGCGTCACCTCCATGTCGCTCGGCTCCGACTGGCAGTCGGTCGAGCGCCACCACACGTCGGTGCCGCTCGTCACCGTGAACGACTGGGCGCTCGTTCCCACGTTCAACACGCAGGGGGTGTCCGATGTGTTCGACAGCCGGATCGACAGCTGCGGGTTCTCACCCTGGGCGTACTCCGCCTTGTCCGACAGTGCCTCCACCGTGATGTTCGCGGCGGTGCACTCGATGGGCCCCGTCGGCACGCTCGGCGTCGGTGTCGCGGTGGGACCTGCCGTCGGGGTGACGGCTGCCGAGGGCGCGGCAGCGGTCGCCGACGGCGACGCCGGGGCGGTGCTCACGGACGGATCGGACGAGGGGGCGGCGGTCGGTGCGACACGCCAAGGCGGAGCCGCGACGAGCCATACGACGAGGCCGATCACGATCAGGGCGAGAAGCCCCGCCGCGAGACGGCGTCGGCGATAGACCGCCGGGGACTGCCTCCGCCTACGGGGGGCATCGGTCATGGTTCCAGGGTAGGCGTCCTGGCCGTGAGCCCACTCCACGGCACGCTCGCCATCACCGGCACCTCACCCGCCCCGCGAGATGTCGAGTGACTCAAAGGTTCTTCAGCATTCGCGTGTTGCCGAGGGTGTTGGGCTTCACATGTGCGAGGTCGAGGAACTCGGCGACGCCCTCGTCGGGGCTGCGCACCAGCTGCGAGTACACGTCGGGCGGCACCACCTGTTCGCCGATCTCGGTGAAACCGCGGCGGGTGAAGAAATCGACCTCGAAGGTGAGGCAGAACAGCCGCGACACCCCCAGCTCGCGCGCGCGCTGTTCGAGCGTCTCGACGAGGGCTCGCCCGACTCCGAGGTGCAGCCAGTCGTCGTGCACGATGAGGGTGCGGATCTCGCCGAGGTCCTCCCACATGATGTGGAGCGCGCCGCAGCCTACGACGACACCGTCGACCTCGGCGACGACGAACTGCTGGACCGAGCCGTAGAGCACGACCAGGTCTTTGCCGAGCAGGATGCGCTTCTGAACGAACGGCTCGAGCAGTTCGTGGATGCGTCGGACGTCGGCGGTACCGGCGGAGCGGACGACGAACGGCGCGGGAGAAGTCATCGTCCCAGCGTACGCCGCGACGACGAAGGGGCCCGGATGCCATGGCATCCGGGCCCCTTCGTGCTACAGCGTCAGCTGCCGGCCAGTGTGTCGGGGGTGGCGGCGATCTCGCCCGCCGTCCCGACGCCCAGCGCGACCTTCTCACCACGCGGGGTGGTCTCGAACGAGAACTGTCCGTTCTCGACTCCCACCTTCACGTGGTCGCCCGACTCGAGCTCGCCGTGGAGGATCTTCTCGCTGAGACGGTCCTCGACCTCGCGCTGCATGGCGCGACGTAGGGGGCGCGCACCGAGCGTCGGGTCGAACCCGATGTCGATGAGCTTGTCCTTGGCCTCGTCGGACAGCTCGACGGTCATGTCGCGGTCGAGCAGGCGATCGGCCAGTCGCTTCACGAACAGTCCGACGATCTGACGGAGCTCGTCCTTGTTCAGCTGCGGGAAGACGATGACGTCGTCGACGCGGTTGAGGAACTCGGGCTTGAAGTGACGCTTGAGCTCCTCGTCGACCTTGCCCTTCATCCGCTCGTAGGACGTCTGCGCGCTGCCCTCGACCTGGAAGCCCACCGGGCCTCCGGCGATCGCCGACGAACCGAGGTTCGTCGTCATGATGATCACGGTGTTCTTGAAGTCGATGACGCGGCCCTGACCGTCGGTCAGGCGACCCTCTTCGAGGATCTGCAGCAGCGAGTTGAAGATGTCGGGGTGGGCCTTCTCGATCTCGTCGAAGAGCACGACCGAGAACGGCTTGCGGCGCACCTTCTCGGTGAGCTGGCCGCCCTCTTCGAAGCCGACGAACCCGGGAGGGGCACCGAACAGGCGCGAGACCGTGTGCTTCTCACCGAACTCCGACATGTCGAGGGAGATCAACGCGCCCTCGTCGTCGAAGAGGAACTCGGCGAGCGCCTTGGCGAGCTCGGTCTTTCCGACGCCCGTGGGGCCGGCGAAGATGAACGAGCCCGAGGGCCGCTTGGGGTCCTTCAGACCCGCACGCTGGCGACGGATGGTGCGCGAGAGGGCCGCGATCGCCTCTTCCTGGCCGATGACCCGCTGGTGCAGGGCCTTCTCCATGAACATGAGGCGGCTGGACTCCTCCTCGGTGAGCTTGAACACCGGGATGCCGGTCGCCTGGGCGAGCACCTCGGCGATCAGGCCCTCGTCGACCACCGCGTGGGAGGCGACGTCGCCGGAGCGCCACTGCTTCTCGAGGCGCAGACGCTCGGCGAGGAGCGACTTCTCCTCATCGCGCAGGGAGGCGGCCTTCTCGAAGTCCTGCTCCTCGGAGGCCTGCTCCTTCTGCTCGCGGACCTTGGCGATCTTCTCGTCGAACTCGCGCAGCTCGGGCGGCGACGACAGGATCGACAGACGCAGGCGGGCGCCGGCCTCGTCGATCAGGTCGATGGCCTTGTCGGGCAGGAACCGGTCGCTGATGTAGCGGTCGGCGAGATTCGCCGCGGCGACGATCGCGCCGTCGGTGATCTGCACCTTGTGGTGCGCCTCGTAGCGGTCGCGCAGCCCCTTCAGGATGTTGATCGCGTGGGGCAGGCTCGGCTCGGCCACCTGGATCGGCTGGAAGCGGCGCTCGAGCGCGGCATCCTTCTCGAAGTGCTTGCGGTACTCGTCGAGCGTGGTGGCACCGATGGTCTGGAGCTCACCGCGGGCGAGCAACGGCTTGAGGATGGATGCCGCGTCGATGGCTCCCTCGGCGGCACCGGCACCCACGAGGGTGTGGATCTCGTCGATGAAGACGATGATGTCGCCGCGCGTGCGGATCTCTTTCGTGACCTTCTTCAGGCGCTCCTCGAAGTCACCGCGGTAGCGGGAACCGGCGATGAGCGACCCGAGGTCGAGAGAGTAGACCTGCTTGTCCTTTAGCGTCTCGGGCACGTCGCCCTTGACGATGGCCTGCGCGAGACCCTCGACGACCGCCGTCTTTCCGACACCGGGCTCGCCGATGAGGACGGGGTTGTTCTTGGAACGGCGCGACAGGATCTGCATGACGCGCTCGATCTCTTTCTCGCGTCCGATCACGGGGTCGAGCTTGTTGTCGCGCGCGGCCTGCGTGAGGTTGCGACCGAACTGGTCGAGCACGGCCGAGCCGCCCTGCGCGGCGGAGGACTGCTGCTCGCCGGCGCCGGTGGCGACTCCGGCGGGCTCTTTGCCCTGGTAGCCCGAGAGCAACTGGATGACCTGCTGGCGCACCTTGTTCAGGTCGGCGCCGAGCTTGACGAGCACCTGGGCGGCCACGCCCTCGCCCTCACGGATGAGGCCGAGCAGGATGTGCTCGGTGCCGATGTAGTTGTGGCCGAGCTGCAGCGCTTCGCGCAGAGACAGCTCCAGGACCTTCTTCGCACGCGGCGTGAAGGGGATGTGTCCCGTCGGCTGCTGCTGTCCCTGGCCGATGATGTCCTGCACCTGCTCGCGCACGGCGTCGAGGGAGATGCCGAGGGACTCGAGCGCCTTGGCCGCGACACCTTCGCCCTCGTGGATCAGTCCCAGCAGGATGTGCTCGGTGCCGATGTAGTTGTGGTTGAGCATCTTCGCCTCTTCTTGGGCGAGGACGACCACACGACGGGCACGGTCGGTGAATCTCTCGAACATCTCAGTCCCTCCAGAAATGGGCTGACAGGCACGCCTCCGCGCGCCGTACATCGAGAGTAACCAGCGGCCGGAGGCCAGGGACGCGTGTTCGCCGTGGGCATACCGCGACCGGGCCGGTCTTGCGACACCCATCGATAGTCGTTATATTATCGATCACCGATAACAACGATCATCGATAAGGAGCGATCATGGCATCCCCCCGATCCACCCCTCGCACCCTCTCCCGTGGTGACACCTGGAACTTCGTGCTCTTCATCATCGCGGGCGTTGCGATCGCCGCGTGGGCGGTCATCCGCAGCATCGGCAACATCGTCGCCGCCGTCGGGAACCGTGACGTGCGCGTGCCGATCGAATTCCTCGACACCGTGGCACAGGCCCCCATCGGTCCCCACGGCGCCGCGGTGCCCGTCGAGCTGACCGGCGCCGTCGTCACCGCTCCCTCGCTACCGATCGCTTCGCTCTGGGCGCTTTTCCTGGGCGAGGGGCTCTTCGCCGCGACGGTGGTCGCGGCGGTCGTCCTGCTGCTCGTGCTGTGCGTCGGCATCCTGCGCGGCGACATCTTCAGCCGCCGCCACACCGTGATCGTCACCGCCGTCGGCGTCATCACGCTCGTCGGCGCCTTCGGTGTGCCCTTCTTCCACAACATGGTGGCCAACGGCGCACTGGCGTGGCTGTCGGACCGCACCTACGACCGCGGACTCACGCAGCAGATCGACCTGCCCGTCCTCATCGCGATCGGCTTCGTCGCCGGTCTGTCGAGCACCGTCTTCGCCGTCGGCGACCGTCTGCAGCGCGACACCGAAGGCCTGGTATGACCCCGGCGACCGCAGACGACGGGCCGAGCGGCATCCATTGCCGTCTCGACGAACTCCTCGAAGAACGCGGCCTGACGCTCACGCGCCTCAGCGAATTGGTCGGGGTCTCGGTCGTGAACCTGTCGGTGCTGAAGAATGACCGGGCACGTGCGATCCGCTACTCCACCCTCGCCGCGATCTGCCGCGTGCTGGAGTGCGAGGTCGGCGACCTGCTCGTGGTCGAGCGCTGACGGCGCCACGAGTCGGTCACGGAGACCGGATCGGGCGAGCTCCGCAGTCGCCGGTTCAGCGGCTGCCGAGCACCGGGATCGGATCGGGCGCCTGGACGTTGCCGCCGGAGAGGACCAGCGAGACCGGACCGTCGCCGGCCTCGGCGCCCACGTCGGCCAGAGTCACGCGCGGGGCGTAGTCCATGGTGCACACCTGATCGGCGGGGGGCGTGGCGAACGTCACGGCCACGTTGCCACCGTCGGTGCTCACCGATTCGACGGTGGGAACGCAGCTGGAGCTGCCGTACGTGACGATCGCGACTAGCGACGAGTTCGCCCAGCCGGCGCTCGGTGCGAAATCGGTGGGAGGAGCGGGAACCTCGGCCAGGGCGGCGAGCGTGGCCTCGCCCTCCGATGCCCCCGTCACCTTCACGGTGAGGGCGGCACCGGCGTCCGTACCCGCCGGTAGGGTCACCAGCGTCGCACGCGGCGCCATGTCGCGCGTGCACGGCTCCTGCGTCGGTTCGACGAGGTCCACCGTCAGCGCACCGCCGGCCATCTGCGGCTCCCCGGCGACGGCCGGCACGCACGACGAGCTGCCGGAGGTGACGACCGCGATCATGCGGCCCGCGTCGAGCCAGGCGGCGCTGACCTCGCCCGCGGGCGAGGATGTCGCAGTCTCGGTGGGCGACGACGACTCGGGCGATGACGCGGCGCCCGACGCGCACCCGGTCAGGGCGCCGGCGGTGAGCAGGCCCGCTCCGAGCAGGCCGATGAGGGTCAGACGTGAGCGAGACATGAAAACCTCCGGGGGGTGGGTCCGCCCCATGATGACGGAGATTCCTGGATGCCGGCGGCGAACGCCGCGGCTCCTCACTGCAGCGCGGAGGTAAGGCGGGCCAGGTTGTCGAGGATCGTGGAACGCAACGGCTGCCGACGCCACTCCTCGATAGTGAGGGGGCGGCTGAGCTGACGGTAGCGGTCCTCGACCGCCCGCATGTCGCGGACGAACTCCTCCCCGCGCACGAGCATCGACACCTCGAGGTTCAGACCGAAGGAGCGCATGTCCATGTTGCTCGAGCCGATGACGGCGACCTCATCGTCGATCGTCACGCTCTTGCTGTGCAGGATGAACGGCTTGCGGTACATCCAGATGACGACGCCGGCCCGCAGGAGCGCCTCGTAGTAGCTGCGCTGGGCGTGGTACACCATCGCCTGATCGCCCTCTTCGGACACGAACAACTCCACATGCACCCCGCGCTGGCAGGCGGTGGTGATCGCGAGGAGCAGCGCCTCGTCGGGGACGAAGTACGGGCTGACGATGATGATGCGTTCCCGCGCGGCGAAGAGCAGGCCGAGGAACAGCTTGAGGTTGTTCTGGAAGTCGAAGCCCGGCCCCGAGGGCACGATCTGGCAGTCCAGGTCACCCGGGCCGGTGGTCACGCTGAACAGATCGATCTCGTCGGTCAGGGTCTCGTCGGTCTCGCTGTACCAGTCGGAGAGGAAGACGGCGTTGATGCTGGCGACCACCGGACCTTCGACGCGCACCATGAGGTCGACCCAGTGCAGCCCGCGGCGGATGTTCTTGCGCAGGTTGTAGGAGGAGTCGGTGACGTTCTGCGAGCCCATGTAGGCGACATCGCCGTCGATGACGAGGAGCTTGCGGTGGTTGCGCAGGTCGGGACGCTGGTAGCGGCCGCGCAGCGGCTGGACGGGCAGCATCAGGTGCCAATGGGCGCCCATCGCGTCGAGGCGGCGCACCGTCTCTTTGTAACGCGGTTTGCCGCGGTTCGCCCAGTGATCCAGGAGCACGCGCACCACGACACCGCGCTGCGCGACCTCTTCGAGCGCGCGGAAGAAGTTGTCGGTGGAGTCATCGGACTGCAGGATGTAGAACTCCACGTGCACGTACCGCGACGCGCCGCGGATCGCGTCGGCCATGGCATCCAGGCTCTGCTGGTAATCGGCGATGAGCGTGGCGGCGTTGTCGCCCGCGATCGGCATGGCGCCAAGATTGCGGTTGAGCTGCACGAGGGCGCGGAACCAGTGCGGCGCGTTCGGGCGGAGGGTTCCGAACTCGAGCGACGCACTCGTGTCGTGGATGTACTCGTTGATGGCGGCCTGTTTGCGCCGGCGCTTGCGCGGCAGACGCGGATTGCCGATGAGCAGGAACAGGAACACCCCGACGAACGGGATGAAGTAGATCGCCAGGAGCCACGCCATCGCCGCGGTGGGGCGACGGTTACGGGGCACGACGATGATCGCCGCGATGCGCACGACCAGATCGACGACGAACAGCGTGATGACGAGCCAGCTCGCGTCGAACGTGGCGTTGATCACGGGTCCTCCTGGACGGGTTGTGGACCCAGCGTAGCGACGACCACCGACAGCGGTCTCGCGGACCTCAGTTCGCGGGGCCGTCGCCCGTCGACGCCACCGGCGGAAGTCCGCGCTTGGCCCGCTCCTGCGCCTCGATGCGCGTGTAGGCCTTGCGCTCGGTGCGGTCCATGCGGATGGCGCCTCGGAGGATGAAGAAGAAGACGAACGACACGACGATCGTCGGCAGGATCGCCCACAGCACAGCGGTCCACGTCTCGTCCATGCTCCGAGAATACCCGCGACGGCTGGGCGAACGCCCGCTCGCGCCTCCTCCCCACCCGGCGGATGCGGGGAATGATCCACGATCGAGCGAATCCGCCCGGAACGGAACGACCGTCGACGGCCACTCTCGACGCATGACCACCACCGTCCTGCGGGCAACCTCGTCTCCCGCGTTCCTCTCCCTCGTCCCGCACCTGCTCGAGTGCACGCCGCACCGCAGCCTCGTCGTCGTCCCCTTCCGCGAGGGCCGTTCGCTCGGCGCGATGCGCGTCGACCTTCCCCCGCAGGGCGATCAGGCCACCGAAGAAGGCGTCGCCTCGACCGTCGTGGGCATGGCCTGCAAGGTGACACGCACCGACGCCGTGGCGATCGCGGTGTATACCGACGGTTCCGTGACGGACGGTGCCGGCGCACCGCACGCCGGGCTCGTGGATGCCGTGCGCGCCCGCGCCGACATCTGCGGCCTGCGTGTCATCGACGCGCTCGTCGTGGGCTCCGACGGCTGGACGAGCTATCTCGAGCCGGCGGCTGCGGCGCACCCGCTCAGCGAGATCCAAGATGCCGCGTTCGAAGGGCTCGACCACGACGTCAGCGGCGACCACCTCGCCGCCGCCCGCCTGCCCTCCGGATCCGAAGACGATTCGCGGCTGCTCGCACAACTCCTCGGCGACGTGGAACATGCGCTGCGCCGTTCGCGCGATCGCCGCCGCCTCTCGCCCGCCCGGCGCACCGCGGCCGACGCCGTGGCCGCGGAGATCGCCGATCCGCCCGAGTTGTTCGAGCGCACGATCATGCAACCGATCGATCAGGTCGACATGACACGGATCGCGGCCCTCGCGTTCTGCCTCGAGCGCCCCGCCCTTCGCGATGTCGCCCTGATGCAGTGGACCGGAGACCTGGCGACGGGCGACGCGGTGTTCCGCGCGCAGACCGCCTTCCGGGGCGGCGAGTCAGTGCCCGAAGACCTTGCGCGTCCGATGTGGGGCGAGGGGGCGCAGCCCGATCCGGCCCGGCTGCGCGCGGGGCTCGAACTGTGCCGACGCGTCGCCTCGCTCATCGCCCCCGAACGCCGGCCCGGAGCGCTCGCTGCGTGCGCGTGGCTGGCGTGGGCCTCCGGCCGATCCACGCACGCCGCGTTCTACGCGGACTCGGCCCTCGCGATCGACGGGACGCACGGGCTGAGCGAGATCATGCGCACCATGCTCGATGCCGGGCGGTTGCCCGAGTGGGTGTTCGAGCGGCCTACTTCACCAGCGGGAACAGGATCGTCTCGCGGATCCCGAGTCCGGTGATCGCCATCAGCAGCCGGTCGATACCCATCCCCATGCCTCCGGTGGGGGGCATTCCGTGCTCGAGGGCCCGCAGGAACTCCTCGTCGATCGGCATGGCTTCGTCGTCGCCGCGCGCCGCCAGCTTCGCCTGCTCGGTGAAACGGTGACGCTGGATCACCGGGTCGACGAGCTCGGAGTAGCCCGTGGCCAACTCGAACCCGCGCACGTAGAGATCCCACTTCTCCACGACGCCGGCGATCGAGCGGTGCTCGCGCACGAGCGGGCTGGTGTCGACGGGGAAGTCCATGACGAACGTCGGCCGCGTCAGGCCCGGCTTGACGAAGTGCTCCCACAGCTCTTCGACCCATTTGCCGTGGGTCTCGTGCGGCGGGGCGTCCACCTCGTGCTCGGCGCCCAGCGCGCGCAGCGCCTCGAGCGTCGTGTCGGGAGTGATTTCGCGACCGGCGGCCGCCGACAGCGAGTCGTACATCGAGATGCGGTCCCACTCGCCGCCGAGGTCGTACTCGGTACCGTCCGCCCATGTGACCGTGGTGGAGCCGGCGACGGCGATCGCGGCATCCTGGATCAGGGTCTGGGTGAGGTCGGCGATGCCGTTGTAGTCGCTGTAGGCCTGGTAGGCCTCGAGCATCGCGAACTCGGGGCTGTGCGTGGAGTCGGCGCCCTCGTTGCGGAAGTTGCGGTTGATCTCGTAGACACGGTCGATGCCGCCCACGACCGCGCGCTTCAGGAACAGCTCAGGCGCGATGCGCAGGTACAGCTCGGTGTCGAAGGCATTGGAGTGGGTGGTGAAGGGGCGCGCGCTCGCGCCGCCGTGCTGCACCTGCAGCATGGGCGTCTCGACCTCGACGAACTCGCGCTCGGTGAACGTGCGGCGCAGGCTCTGGTTGACCTTCGCCCGCGCCAGGACGGTCTCGCGGGCGCGGTCGCGCACGATGAGGTCGAGGAAGCGGCTGCGGACCCGGCTCTCTTCGCTGAGCTCGCCGTGGAGGTTGGGAAGGGGGAGCACGGCCTTCGCCGCGATGGTCCACTCGGACACCATGATCGACAGCTCGCCGCGGCGGCTCGAGATCACTTCTCCCGAGACGAAGACGTGGTCGCCCAGGTCGACGAGGTCCTTCCACGCCTGCAGGGAATCGTCGCCCACGCTCGCGAGCGAGACCATGGCCTGGATGCGGCTCCCATCGCCGGCCTGCAGCGAGGCGAAGCACAGCTTGCCCGTATTGCGGCTGAACACCACGCGACCCGCGACACCGGCGGTCTCGCCGGTCTCGGCGCCGGCCTCGAGATCGCCGAACCGCGCGCGCAGTACCGGGATCGTCGTGGTGACGGGCACGGCGACCGGGTACGGCCCGCCCGCAGCGTCGGCGCGCTCGGCGAGCAGGCGCTCGCGCTTGGCCAGGCGCACCGCCTTCTGCTCGAAGACCTCGTCTTCGGTGGGTTCGGCGGCGTCGTTCGCGGGCGCGTCGGTCATCGGGAGGCTCCTCGGGGTCGTCTCCAGTCTATTCGCCGCGGCCGAGAGCCTCAGATCGACGGCGGGCACCGCACGCGCGGAGCGATCCGCGAGCGGAAGACGGCCGAGTCGCCCGGCGCCGCTCCCAGAGAGCGACCGCCTCACGGGCGACAGCCCCGCGCGGCCGTGTCAGCGCCCCAGGGACGACCGCCCCGCGCGCGGAAGCTCCGCGGGGCCGTCTCAGCGCAGCGAGATCTCGGCGTTGTCGATGAAGCGGTGACCACCCACCGTCGCGGCGATGAGGGCCAGGGCGCGACCGCGGTGGCCCTCGTCGACGGGCAGGAAGGTCGCCGGATCGACCACGCTGAGGTACTCGAGGGCGATGCGCTGCTCGCCCATCAGCGAAGACTGGGCGGCCGCGATGCAGGCGTCGACCCCCAGATCGGAGTTGGATGCCGCAGCCTCCAGCGCCCGCGGCAGCTTCGCCGCAGCACGACGATCAGCAGGCTCCAGCAGAGCGATACGGCTCGACACCGGCAGCCCGTCGTCGGTGCGGACGGTGGGCACCGTGGCGATCTCGAGGCCGAAGTCGAGGTCGCGCACCATGCGCCGCACGAGGAACGCGCGCTGAAGGTCGCGCTCGCCGTAGACGGCGACGTCGGGGCGGACCAGGTTGAACAGTTTCGCCTCGACGGTCAGCACGCCGTCGAAGTAGAACGGACGCACCCGACCCTCGTAGCGCAACCCGACGTCTCCCGCCGAGACGCGGGTCGTCGCGGTGCCCGCGGGCAGGAACTCCGCCGCGGAGGGCGCGAACACGACATCGACGCCCAGACCCCCGAGGACGAGCTCGTCGGCCTCGGGCGAACGCGGGTAGGAGGCCGTCTCATCCGCGGTGCGGAAACGCAGCGGGTTGACGAAGGTCGACACCACCACGACGTCGGCGCGCTGCCGGGCTTCATGGATGAGGTCGACGTGGCCGTCGTGCAGGGCTCCCAGGGTCGAGACGAGTGCGACACGGGGGCCGCCGGACGACCGATCTGCGCCTCGGATCTCGCCGAGTCGGATGCGCAGATCCTCGAGGGTGCGGATCATCCGTCGATCGTAGCGTCGTCGTCGAGGGTACGACGTCCGGCACCTTCGACGAGCGCCTGGTCGACACTCGACCGCACGAGCGCGGAGAGGTATCCGCCGGGGTTCTCGACCCCCACGCGCGACAGCATCTCGGACGACTGGCGCACGATCGATCGTGAGAATTCCGTCGCCGTGGCGATCGCCTCCGCGTACGCCGCGCGATCGTCCTCGGCCACCACCACCGGCTCGCAACCGAGTTCGACGGCGAGGGCCTGCGCGATGGGCAGTACGGGCGCGGGCGCCGTCACGGCGGCGTACGCCTGCGCCAATTGCCGGAGGTCGATCGACGACGTCCCGGTGAACACGATGGCGGGGTGGATCGCGAGAGGAATGGCGCCGAGCCGCGAGGCCGGGTCGAGGATGCGGGCGCCGAATGCGGCGTCGGTGTGCAGCACGAGCTGTCCCGGTTGCCAGGCGCCCAGCTCCGCGAGGCCCGTGACGAGCGCCGACAGCTGGTCGTGCGGCACCGCGATGACCACCAGCTCGCTGCGGCGCACGACCTCGTCCGCGGTGAGCACCGGAAGGCCGGGGAGGATCGCCTCGACCCGGTCGTCGTCGGAGCCGGAGGTGATGCCGGTGAGGGCGTGTCCGGCCCCGGCGAGCGCGGCGGCCAGGACGGGACCCACGCGCCCGGCGCCGATGACCCCCACGCCGAGGCGTCCGTCACGGCCGCTCATCCCGCCCACCGGTGACTACGGTCGCTCGCGGCCGCCGCGACGCTCGCGCGCGCCGTGCGCTCGAACATGCGCACCGCTTCGTCGCGGTCGAGGGCGCCGACCGAGGTCTGCACCGTGCCGGCGATCACGTGGCCCGTGAGCGTCGCCGCGCCGAACGCCCGAGCCAGCGGCCCTTGTTCCAGGCCGACCGACTGCAGGCGCGCCAGCGGCAGGATGCTCAGCGACCGCCACACCCAGCCCCGCCGCAGGAGCAGGGCGTCGTCGGACAGCAGCACACCGTTCCGCCGCCACGACAGCGGTCGGAGCCAGCGGGCGCGTGCCGGGGTGGTCACGTAGGGATCGTCGTCCACGGGACCCAGGATGCCGTCGCGGAACACGCTCGTCCACTCACCGCCGGTCAGGGCCGGTGCGAGGATCTCCAGCACACGCTCGACATCGTCACGCGTGCCGATGGGCAGCACGGCGGCCAGCTGGTCGGTGCTGCTGTCGGTCGACGACCGGCCCGAGAGGCGGTTCACCGAGACCGTCCACCACCCGAAGGGTCGCCAGAGCAGGGGTTGCCGCACCTCGATGGCGTGCACGCGGCCGGGAGGCACGATCTCGGAGACGGTGGTGAACAGCCCGAACGTCACTCGGACGCCGTCGGGCGTCGGCGCGATCGAGTACCGCAGACCGCGCGCGACGGATCTCACGTAATAGGCGCCGAACGCGAGGAACATGGGTACGACGGTGAAGAGCAGCCAGAGCGTCGACAGAGACGCCGCCACGACGATGCCGGCCACGAGGGCGATGAGGAACACCGTCGAACCGCTCAGCACACGGGATGCCACGAGCCGGCCGATCGGGATGCGCACGATGCTCTCGGGTTCGGCGTCGGAGAAGTCCTCACCGTCGACGAGACCCTGCAGGCCCGAGCCCACCGCCGCCGCGGCCTGGCGCGCGAGCGAGGACCGCTCGCCCCCGGCCATCTGCCCGGCGGCGAGCCGGCGTCCGGACGCGAGGCGGAGGATGTCCCCGCGGATCGCGTCGGCATCCTTCCCCGACAAGTACTCGAGCTTGACGTTGGCATCCAGGCCCGCCCCGACGACCTCCAGCTTCGCCAGACCAAGGAGCCGGGCGATCATGGGGCGCGTCAGGTTGACGCCCTGGACGCGGTCGAGGGGCGCACGGCGGTGAGTGCGGAACAGCACCCCCGAGCGCACCTCGACGTCGTCGTCGCCGATCCGCAACGTGTGGAATCGCCACGACAGTCGGAACAGCACCAGCAGCACGATCAGCACGGCCACCGTCGCACCACCGGCGATGAGGAGGAGGTTGTTCGCGAAGAGGTAGTCGATCGGGTCGGGCGGCAGCTCTCCGGGCGGCAGATCGGTGAAGACGGGGAACAGGAACTCGACCAGTCGCTCGCGCAGATTCGCCACGATGACGCCGATGATGACGAGGAGGGTCAGGCCGCCGCGAAGCAGAGGGGTGAGCGGATGCAGCCGATGCCATTCTCCGTCGCTGTACGGCGACCGCACCGCCGGTCGGACGCTCCGCACCGCACGGCGTGCGTCGGGAGCCCGAGCTCCGTCCTGCTCCGGAGCGCCGTCCGCCGCCGGCGCACCCCCGGACGGAACGCGAGCTCCGTCACGTGCCGCGTCACCGTCGGATGAGACTCCCGATTCCCCACGCCCCGGCGCACCGTCCGTCGGGTTCGCCGCCCGCGCGCCACCGGACGCGTCCGCGTCGCTCACAGACCCGTCCGCCGCGTCTCGGCGACCGCGACGAGGGTGTCGCGCAGGTGCTCCGCCGCCTCCTGGGTGAGCCCCGGGATCGTGACCCCGGTCGACGCGGCCGCGGTCACGAGTTTGAGCTGCGCGATGCCGAAGCCGCGGTCGAGGGGGCCGTGCGTGATGTCGACGAGCTGCATGCGCCCGTAGGGCACCGCCACGACCCGCTGCCAGAGGATGCCGCGGCGGAACACGAGGTCGTCGTGCCGCAGTTGGTATCCGAACGACCGCGCCTGCCGCGGCGTGATGACGAGGCCGAACAGGGTCACGGCCAGGACGATCCCCGCGGGGATCCACTGCCACATCACGCCGGTGATCACCTGCACCGCGACGGCGACGGCGACCACGAGCAGGAAGAAGACGCCCTGGGAGATCAGCTGGACCCGCACGTAGGCGCGAGCCAGTTGGTACCACGTGCCGTCGCCGAGGGGCAGCCGGCGCTGCGAGCGCGGCTCCAGGATGCGGTCGTACGTGCGTTCGCTCAGCACGGCGCCGTCGTCGTGGGCCTCCCGTTCGCTGACCACTTCGTCGGCACCCCCACGCGGTGGAGCAAGCCGACCGGAAGCGTCGGGCGACTCACCGTCACCAACCCGCGACGGGGCACTCCAGTCGGAAGCGTCGGGCGACTCACTGCCACCAACGGGCGACGGGGCGCTCCAGCCGGCAGCGTCGGGCGACTCACCGGCACCCACACGCGGCGGGGCGAGCCGACCGGAAGCGTCGGGCGACTCACTGCCACCAACGGGCGACGGGGCGCAGCGGGAAGCGTCGGGCGACTCACCGTCGAGTGGGAGCCGGGACGTGTCGTCAGGCCTGGACGGGTCCGGTCGGGGTGTTTCCGGGGGTGTCGTCATCGTCGTCCTTCCGGATGGTGCACAGCTGCTCGGCAACGAGTCCCGCGACGACGAGGACGACGGCGCACACGAGCGTCGCGACGATCGTTCCCATCGAGCCTAGCGACGGCGTCACGGGTCGGGTCGTCAGGAACACGATCAGACCCAGCGAGAAGCCGAGAGACACCGCCCCCAACAGCGACGACGCCTTCGCCAGCATCGCGATGCGCAGAGCCTGGAAGGGGTTGATGCGCCGGGTGCCGCGGCTGCGGGTCGCCCGCCACACCGGCACAGCGAGGGCGACGATCACCGCACCGAGCAACGCGAGGATCGTCGGCAGGCTCGCAGCGGGCGAGAACGTCGCGCGTCCCATCGCGGTCAGCATGGTGTCGAGGATGAAGCCGACCGCTCCGCCGATGACGACGGCGATGGTGAGGATGCCGACTCCGGTGCGCCTCATCGTCGGAGCCCTCTCAGCAGGTCGGTGACGCGTCCGCGCCCGGGGATCTCGGCATCCGGATCCACCTGCGCCCACGGCGCGAGCACGAACTCGCGTTCATGGGCCCGGGGGTGCGGCACGACGAGGTCGTCGCGGTCGATCCTCTCGTCACCGTAGACGATGAGGTCGAGGTCGAGGGTGCGGTCATCCCACCGTTCGCGTCTCACTCGCCCGTGTCGCGCCTCTATGCGATGCAGCGACGCGAGCAGCTCGGCGGGCGCCAGTCGCGTCTGCAGCAGCGCGACGGCGTTCAGGTAGCGGGGCGCGTCCTCATCTTCGCCGTCGAGGGTCACCGCGACGGTCTCGATCGGCTCCGACACGCGCACGTCGCTCGTCAGCGCCAGACGGCTCAGCTCCTCGACCGCCGCTGCCAGCGTCTCCGCCCGCCGACCGAGGTTGGCCCCCAGGGCGACGACCGCCGCGACGGGTGTCGTCCGCGGCGCCTCGCCCATCCCGTGGGCCAGTCGCACGCTCACGGACGACTCCTCGTGATGGTCACGGCGACATCGCCGAACGGCACGGGGATCGGCGCCTGCGGCTTGTGGACGGTGATGGTCACCGCATCGACGCGGTCATCGCTCAGCACGTCGTCGGCGAGGCGCTGGGCGAGGGTCTCCAGCAGGTCGACGGGCTCGCCCGCGACGACGGCGACGAGCCGTTCCGCGAGTTCGCCGTAGTGCACGGTGTCGACCACGTCGTCGGTCTCGGCCGCACGCCGGAGCGACAGGGCGAGCACGGCGTCGACCACGAACTCCTGGCCATCGCGCTTCTCGTCGGCGTACACCCCGTGGTGGCCGAAGGCGCGCACCCCCGTCAGCGTGATGTGGTCGACGGCATCCATCAGGCCTCCCAGGCGCGGGCGACGGCGAGGGCGTCGCGGGTGGTCGGAACATCGTGCACGCGCACCGCCCACGCACCCGACCGCGCCGCGAGGGCGCTGGTGACGGCGGTGGCGAGGTCGCGGCGAGCGAGGTCGGCATCGTCGCCCAGCGCGTCGGCGAGGAACCGCTTGCGACTCGTCCCCACGAGTACGCGGTACCCCAGCCCGCCGAGTTCGGGCAGTGCGCGTAGCGTCCGCCAGTTCTGCTCGCCGCGTTTTCCGAACCCGATGCCGGGGTCGACGACGATGCGAGAGGGGTCGATCCCCGCGGCGATGGCGGCGGCGACGCGCTCCTGGAGCTCCGCCGTGACCTCGCGCCCCACATCGGAGTACTCGGCGCGCGCGTACATCTCGCTCGACGGTCCACGCCAGTGGCCCAGGGCGATGTCGGCACCACTCTCGGCGACGGCGGCGAGCATGTCGGGGTCGGCGAGCCCGCCGGAGACGTCGTTGACCAGCCGCGCACCGGCGCGCACCGCGGCGACGGCGGTCGACGCGTTCATCGTGTCGATGCTGACCGACACCCCCTCGGATGCCAGAGCCTCGACGACAGGCAGCACCCGCTGCTGCTCGACGCGGGGTGCCACCCGGTCGGCTCCGGGCCGCGTCGACTCCCCGCCGACGTCGAGCAGGTCGGCGCCCTGCTCGCGGAGGAGGCGCGCGTGAGCGATCGCGACATCGGGGTCGAGGTAGCGGCCGCCGTCGCTGAAGGAGTCGGGCGTGACGTTGACGATCCCCATGACCAGGGTCACGCGCGTGCCCCGATGAGCGCGACGAGCTCGGCGCGCGCGGCGGGCTCGGTGTAGGCACCGCGCGCCGCGATCGTCACCGTCGAGGCGTCGGGCTGACGACCGCCGCGCATGGTGACGCACTCGTGCACGGCGTCGAGCACGACGAGCACGCCGCGGGCGTCGAGGGCTGCATCGATCGCGTCGGCGATCTGCTCGCCGAGGCGCTCCTGCACCTGGGGCCGGGCGGCGAGGATGTCGATGACGCGCGGCAGGGCACCGAGCCCGACCACTTCTTCACCGGGCAGGTAGGCGACGTGCGCACGGCCGCGGAACGGCAGGAGGTGGTGCTCGCACATCGAGCGGAACGCGATGTCACGCACCATCACGGCACCGGAGGGCAGGGTGTCGGGCGCCGGTCCCCGCGACACCGAGATGGTGTGCTGGAGCGGCGATCCGGCATCCTGGCCCACGCCCCCGAAGAACTCCGCCCACGAGTCGGCCACGCGGGTCGGGGTCTGTCGGAGGCCGGGGCGATCGGGGTTCTCCCCGATCGCCTCCAGCAGCTCGCGGACGAGCGCTGCCACCCGTTCTCGATCGACGGCCACGGCGCCTCAGGCGGTGGCCGGGCGCGTCTGTCCGCTCGGACGGGGCTGCACCTGCGTCTGCGTCTGCGCCTCGGCCTCGGCCTCGGCGGAGGCGGCGATGCCGGCGGGCTCCCGACGCGGAACGTTCACCGGCGGCTGCGACGACACCGGACGATCGCCCGACGACAGCCACTGCGGGCGGGGGGTGAGGCGCTTGACGTCGGTGAAGATCTCGGCGAGCTCGTTGTGGTCGAGCGTCTCTTTCTCGAGCAGCGCCAGGGCGAGCCGGTCGAGCACCTCGCGGTTGTCGTTGATGACCTGGTACGCCTCGTTGTGCGCCTGCTCGATGAGCGCGCGCACCTGGGCGTCGACGCGTTCTGCGATGCGCTCCGAGAAATCGCGGCCGTGACCCATATCGCGGCCCATGAAGACCTCGCCCGAGGAGGAGCCGAGCTTCACCGGGCCCACCTCGTTCGTCATGCCGTACTCGGTGACCATCTTGCGCGCGATGCTCGTGGCCTTCTCGATGTCGTTCGAGGCGCCGGTGGTGGGGTCGTGGAACACGATCTCTTCGGCGACGCGGCCACCCATGGCGTAGGTCAGCTGGTCCTGCAGCTCGTTGCGGGTGATGGAGTACTTGTCGTCGAGCGGCAGCACCATCGTGTAGCCCAGCGCCTTGCCGCGCGGAAGGATCGTGACCTTCGTGACGGGGTCGGTGTGGTTCATCGCGGCCGCCGCGAGCGCGTGGCCGCCCTCGTGGTACGCGGTGATCAGCTTCTCTTTGTCCTTCATCACGCGGGTGCGGCGCTGGGGTCCGGCGATGACACGGTCGATGGCCTCGTCGAGGGCGCGGTTGTCGATCAACTGCGCGTTCGATCGCGCGGTGAGCAGGGCCGCCTCGTTGAGCACGTTGGCCAGGTCGGCGCCGGTGAACCCGGGGGTCTTTCGCGCGACGACCTCGAGGTCGACGGAGTCCGACAGCGGCTTGCCGCGACCGTGCACCTCGAGGATGCGCTGGCGCCCCTTGAGGTCGGGTGCGTCCACGCCGATCTGGCGGTCGAAGCGGCCCGGGCGCAGCAGCGCGGGGTCGAGGATGTCGGGGCGGTTGGTCGCCGCGATCACGATGACGTTGACCTTCGGGTCGAAGCCGTCCATCTCGACGAGCATCTGGTTCAGGGTCTGCTCGCGCTCGTCGTGGCCGCCGCCCATGCCGGCGCCGCGGTGACGACCGACGGCGTCGATCTCGTCGATGAAGATGATGGCCGGCGAGCTCTCTTTCGCCTGGTTGAACAGGTCGCGCACGCGGCTCGCACCGACACCGACGAACATCTCGACGAAGTCCGAACCCGAGATCGAGTAGAACGGCACGCCCGCCTCGCCCGCGACGGCGCGGGCCAGCAGGGTCTTACCGGTTCCGGGAGGGCCGTACAGCAGCACGCCCTTCGGGATGCGGGCGCCGACCTCTTCGAACTTCTTCGGGTCCTTCAAGAACTCTTTGATCTCGTCGAGCTCTTCGATGGCCTCGTCGGAACCGGCGACGTCCTGGAAGGTGACGGTCGGAGTCTCTTTCGTCACGAGCTTGGCGCGGGACTTGCCGAACTGCATGACCTTGCTGCCACCGCCCTGGGCGCTGGAGAGCAGCCACCAGAACAGCAGGCCGAGGAGTACGAGCGGGAGCATCAGCCCGAGGAAACCGTCGAACCAGCTGGGCCGGGGCACCACGTCGTTGAAGCCGTCGGAGGGGGCTGCGGCGTCGATGGCGTTCGCCACCTCGGTCGCGCGGGCCTGGCCGAAGTAGAACTGCACGCTGTCGGCTCCCTCGAAGGGCTCGGACAGCGTCAGATCGACGCGCTGATCGGGATCGTTCGTCACCACTTTGGTCACGGTGCTGCCCTTGAGCAGCTCCAGACCCTCCTTCGTCGACACCTGACGGGCGCCGGTGAGGTTGGAGATGAGGGAGAAACCGATGATCAGAAGCAGAACGACCAACAGAACGTAGATGATCGGGTTGCGCGTGATCTTCTTGAAATTCATGGTGGGCGAGCCCAGCCCTTTCGTGATCCTCCGCAGAAATGCGGTCGCATCAGGCTAACGTGTGCCGACTATGGCGGGCCTGTGCGTTCGTTTTGGGCGTACAGAACGCGGATGCCGTGACCTCCGCACCCGCGGAGCACCGTCTCAGGAATAGACGTGGGGCGCGAGCACCGCGACGTCGCGGAGGTTGCGGTAGCGCTCGGCATAGTCGAGGCCGTACCCGATCACGAAGTCGTTGGGGATGTCGAACCCCACGTATCGGCAGTCGACCTCGACCTTCATGGCATCCGGCTTGCGAAGGAGCGCCAGCACCTCGACCGACTCCGCGCCGCGCGAGGCGAAGTTCTCGAGCAGCCAGCTCAGGGTCAGGCCCGAGTCGATGATGTCCTCGACGATCAGCACGTGCTTGCCGGTGATGTCGGTGTCGAGGTCTTTGCGAATCTGCACCACACCGCTGGAACGGGTGCTCGCGCCGTACGACGACACCGCCATCCAGTCCATCGTGATGTGCACGGGCAGGTGCCGCGCGAAATCCGCCATGACCATGACGGCGCCCTTGAGCACACCCACGAGGACCACCTCGCGGCCCTCGTAATCGGTCACCACCTGGGTCGCCAGCTCGGCGAGCTTTTCGTGGATCTGCTCCTCGGTGAGGAGGACTTCGCTGATGTCGTCGGAGATGTCGGCCGCGCGCATCCGTCGAGTCTACGTCGCACGCTTCCGGATGCCGCCTGATCCGGGATGCCGCGAAGCGCGGGGCACCGAGGTCGCCGCTGTCCTCCGCGTGCGGCGGCGCCCGTGTGCGGGCACCCCTCCGACGCGGATGATCAGGATGCCGCGCGCGCGACGATCTCGATCCGGTTCCCCACCCGGCGGGCGAGGCACGAGGGCAGGTCGATCGGCCCCTGACCGCGCCACTCGACGGCGAGGCGGCCGACCTCGAGTGTCTGCGATCGCGTCAGCGAGACGCCGAACTCGCTCTCGACGACGAAGCGGATGATGCGGTTGCGCAGCGCCGCGGGATTGGCCGCCAGCGCGGGGGCCGAGATCGAGATGCCGGCCTCGGCGTGCTCGACGATGTCCTCGATGGTCTCGTCGATCATGTCCTGAAACGCCGCCGCATCCTCGCGCAACTGCTCGGCCGTCCGCGCGAGCGCCTCGGCGACCCCGGGGCCGAGCTCGGCCTCGAGCACGGGCAGGACGCGCTCGCGCACGCGCACCCGGGCGAAGGCCGGATCGGCGTTGTGGGGGTCAGACCACGGCGCGAGCCCCTGCGCGTGGCACGCGGCGACGGTCGTGCGCCGACGGATGCCGAGCATCGGTCGCGCCCACCGCGGCCCGGTGGCATCCCGCCGCTCCGCGGGCATGCCGGCCAAGCTCAGCCCGCCCGAGCCGCGCGCGAGGCCCAGCAGCACCGTCTCGGCCTGGTCGTCGAGGGTGTGACCGAGCAGCACGAGGTCGGCGCCGATGTCGGCCGCCGCGCGGGCCAGCGCCTCGTAGCGGGCGCGACGCGCCGCCGCTTCGGGGCCGTCCTGGGCGTCCACCTCGACCCGCACGACCCGGGCCGTGAGCCCGAGCGACGCCGCCGCGGCCGCCGCCTCGGCAGCGACGGCATCCGATCCCTCCTGGAGTCCATGGTCGACGACCACCGCTTCGGCGGGGATGCCGCGACGCGACGACTCGAAAGCGGTCGCCGCCGCGAGCGCGAGGGAATCCGCCCCGCCCGAGAGTGCGACGACGACGGGGCCGTCCTCCGTGTCGAGCGTCGCCCGCACGGCGCGGCGCACCTCGGCGACGGACGGGTCGAGTCCGGGACGGTGATCCATCCCCCCACGGTATTCGTCATCGGCGGCGGCGCTCCCCCGCCCCCGACACGACGCAGGAGATCTGCGACGCGACCGGCGTGATCCGCAGCGGCAACTCGGGGTCACCGCCCCGACTCGTGCATCGTGTCGGCGTGCATGGCCGTGGCGGCCTCCCGGATAGGCTGAGCGCGGAAAATCCACAGACTTAAGGAGCACGAGTATGGGCGCGTACGACGCCGTCATCGAGATCCCGCGCGGCAGCCGCGTGAAGTACGAGGTCGACCACGGCACCGGCCGCGTCTACCTCGACCGCATCCTGTACACGGTGTTCGGCTACCCGGCCAACTACGGCTTCTTCGAGAACACCCTCGGCGAAGACGGCGACCCGCTCGACGTGCTCGTGCTGCTCGACCGCGAACTGCACCCCGGCATCCTGGCCAAGGTCCGCCCCGTCGGCGTGCTGAAGATGAGCGACGAAGCCGGCGGCGACGACAAGGTCGTGGCCGTGCTCGCGAAGGACCCGCGCTGGGACCACATCCAGGACGTCGGCGACATCGACGAGTGGACCAAGAAGGAGATCACGCACTTCTTCGAGCACTACAAAGACCTCGAGCCCAACAAGTGGGTCAAGGTCGACGACTGGGCGGATGCCACCGAGGCCGAGCGTCTCGTCAGCGAGGCCTTCACGCGCTTCGACGAGCACGACGCCCAGACCAAGACGCAGGGTTCCGGCGAGGCACCCAACACGCTCTGACGCGGCCCGTACGACGAGAACCCCCGGTCGATCGACCGGGGGTTCTCTCGTGCGCCGACTCAGACGTTGACGCCGCGATCGCGCAGCCAGGGCGCGGGATCCGTGGTGCCGCCCCACGGCGGGTAGACCTCGAAGTGCAGGTGGCAGCCGAAGGAGTTGCCCGTCTGCCCGGTCGCGGCGATCTGCTGACCGGCCTCGACGCGCTGACCGTACGAGACGTAGATGCCGCCGTCGACGATGTGGCCGTAGCCGGTGCCCGAGCCGTCGTCGTGGGCGATGCGGATGTAGTTGCCGAACCCGCCGTTGTAGCCGGCGTAGGTCACCCGACCCGCGGATGCCGCGTAGATGGGCGACCAGCAGCTCGCGCCGAAGTCGAGTCCGAGGTGCCACGAGCTGGCGCAGTAGCTGCCGTTGCACTGGCTCGAGCGGGGACCGTAGCCCGACGACGTGTACGCCGAGGAGGGTCGTGCCCAGCCGCCGCCGCTGACGCTGCCGCCACCGCCACCGCCGCCGCTGCTCCCGCCACCGCCGCCGCTGCTCCCACCACCGCCGCTGCTTCCGCCGCCGCCACCGCTGTTGCCGGCGGCGCGGGCCTCCGCTTCGCGCTGACGGCGTGCACGCTCTTCCGCGTCGCGTGCGGCGGCTTCCTCGCGCGCACGACGCTCACGCTCTTCACGGGCCTTGCGCTCGGCCTCGACGCCGGCCTGATAGTCGGCGACCGTCTTGGCCGTGGTGTCCTGCAGGGCGGCGAGCTGCGCCTCGAGCACGGACTGGTTGGCCTGCTGGGCCGCGAGGGCCTCCTGTGCCGCCTGGGCGGCCTGCTGGGCCGCCGCCATCTTCTCTTCGGCGATGACACGCAGGCGCTCGCGCTCGGCGGTCGCGTCATCGGCCTGGCTGCTGAGGTTCTTGGCGTTGTCGCGCGCCGCCACCGCCGCGGCGTAGACCGAGCGGTTGCGCTCGAGCAGCTTGTCCATCGTGCCGAGCTTGGCGAGCAGGTCGTCGGCCGATGCGGCCGAGCCCGAGAAGAAGAGGTCGAGCGAGGTGTCATCGCCGCCGGAGCGGTAGAGCTGGGCGGCGACCTTGCCGGCCTTGTTCGCCGCGTCGGTGGCGCGGTTCGCTTCGGCGTCGGCCTGCTGGCGCAGCAGCTGCGCGCGGTAGTCGGCGTCCTGGTAGGCCTGCTGCGCGGCGAAGTACTCGTCGGAGCGCGCGCGCACCTCGGCCTGCGTGCGCTCGACCTCGGACTGCAGCCCCTGGATGAGGCCCTGGATACGCGTAATCTCGGCGGCCTTCGCCGATTCGTTCGCGCGCGCGGCTTCGACGTCGGCCCACGAGGGGTAGTCGGCGGCCATCGCGGGAGAGCCGAACCCGGATGCCACGGAGCCGAACGCTCCGAGCGCGACGGCACCGAAAGCCCCGATCTTCAGGGCGCTGCGGCGGTCGAACGACGGCCACAGGCGCCGCTGCTCACTCGCCGTGGGCGCGCAGCCGCAGTCTTCGGGGGGTTCGGGGCGCTCGAGCGTCACGGGATTACCTCATCTCACCGGTCGCAACTCGGCCCACAGTAGCAACACGAGTCACAGACACAACAGGGCGAATCCCCTTGCCGACTACTGATTCTCTGCCCCCGACACGCGCGAGCGTCGGACGCCACGCCCCCGATTGGCAATCTCGAAAGATGTGAAGTAGGCTCGGTCGTCGGCAAGCGAGGTTGAAAACGCAAGGATTCGACCTCATCCGGCCCCATCGTTTAGCGGCCTAGGACACCGCCCTTTCACGGCGGCAGCACGGGTTCGAATCCCGTTGGGGTCACTTTCCGGTGGAACAACTAAATACGCATGGCCCTGTAGCGCAGTTGGTTAGCGTGCCGCCCTGTCACGGCGGAGGTCGCGGGTTCAAGTCCCGTCAGGGTCGCTCCATAGCGACGGGCCTTCTTTCGGGAAGGCCCTTCGTCTAGGAAGCGGCAGACATGTCGCTCGGCTCTGTAGCTCAGTTGGTAGAGCGCACGACTGAAAATCGTGAGGTCACGGGATCGACGCCCGTCGGAGCCACACGGATGATCATTACGTCATCCCAGAAACCCTCGCCTAGCTTCTACATGGCGGGGGTTTCGCTTTGCCCTGGTGGGAGCCATTTTCTGCGGTGTACGCAAGCGGGCGAAGTCCCTGATCGTTGAGCGAGCGAAGCCAGACGAAACCCTCCGATCGGATGCCGTGATCACGCGTCGGCGTCATTTGGGCCGGTCTAGGGCCGGTTGGGACTAAGCCTAGCGACGGCGTACGCCACTCCTTCGGCGACCCAGCTGTCTGCTTCGTGGATCTGGCGTCTTCGGTCGTATCCACGCACTCCGCGGCGAGCGAGAAGGAGTCCTTACGGCCACTCGTCGCCCCGGCCGAGCAGGCAGCCGGATAGATCCAGCCGGTCAGCTTCGAGCGAAATGCATAGAGGCAAATGGAAAACGCTGCGCGATCCTGAGCCACATCGGTCGATGCGAGTTCAGAGAGGGCTCGACAGCCTTAGCTGACCTCCGGGGCGAGTAGCGGTGTGTCTCCTTCGGCGAACTCGTCCACGAGCAGGAACGCCTCGCCCAGCTGGTTCAGCTTGAGCTCGAGCCGCCAATGATCCACTTCGCCAGCCGAGTTACCGTATGGCCGCAACTCATCTTGTCGGCGAAACTCATGCCAATCTTCGAAGGACTGTGCGTAGTACACGGTGTCGTCTTCCTTGTCGTAGCGCCCTTCCTCCGCCTCGTATGCTTCATGATCTGCCTCATCATAGGTTTCCTCGTGCACGGTGACGTACGCCCAAGGCACCAACTGCGGCAACACCTCCTCATAACGCCGATACCCGGCGAGCACAGTCCATTTGCCGAGTGCTTGTCGATCCTCGTTTGCATCGTCCACCGAGACCACGGACAAGTCCCCGCGCCCCGACGTCTTGTTTACCCACTCGTCGGCTTCCAGCAGAATTCGCCGTCCAGTTCGCAGAAGATTTATCCACGGCAGTGCAAGTCGGAGTCGACGAATTCGCAGCTCGTAGGCGTCCCCCGCTGCAACCTCGGCCAGCTTGAGCATTGAGTCCTGCCCAAGGATCTGCGCCTCAGGGATGAGCAATTTTCGCCCTGCCGGTTTGCCCTTCCGTTGCTTGGTCGCAACGAGTACCTTCTCATCGACGTACTGCCAGAAGGCTTCGTCGCGCGACTCGTCGTAAAGGATCACAAGAACCGGGAGCGAGTGCTTCAGCCAGTAGTCAAGGTCGTCCGGGTCGAGGTAGAACCACCATCCACCTTCGGCCTGCTTTCTGAAGTAACTGACACCAGACTTGATCTGGAGGCCGATCAGCTTTCCGGTGACCACTTCGCCGTCGACGATCTCCAGCTGCGCGTCAATGCCGTAGTCGTCGGTGGGCTGCTCGCGAAAAATCCACCTCTTCATCCGCCGGGTCACGATCGACTGAACACCGGCGACTCCCTCGCGGTCGTGTACCGCTTGAACATCTCGAATCTTGGCCACGGCCCATCGTGGCATGAATGTGCTTACGCCGAGCAGTCCCACTATCCGCGCGGCCCCTCCATACGCCACCGCTCGCGAGCGGGCCCACATCCCGCCTATTCCGCGGCAGTCCCCTCACCGGAGACCAGTCCCGATGCAGACCGCTCGGCGATACGGAGTAGCAGGTCGGCCAGATGAATGATGTCCGCCACCTCCGTCGGATTGTCGAAGTGAACAACCCGGTGGCTTGCGGGGTTCTTGAACGCGCCGATGGTGCCCGCGTATAAGGACTGAATCGCCTGACGCTCAGCTAGAACGCCGGCGCTGGCGAGGGGCCCTGTTTCGGGAGCGAAGGCGTTCCTCATCATTACAATGCCATAGCTGTCCGGGCCGTAGTTAGCGAGATCCCTGACTCGAACTTCGACCTGATGGGTAGCCGCAAAGACTGCGGTTTGGTAGCTTCCCCGCTCAAAGAGCAGTCGGGCCTCAAGCAGCGCAGGGTGCAGATCTGCATGCAGCCGATATGCCGCTTCGGCGGGTCCGGCGTCGCCCGATTCCGCCGCCGCGCGTCCAGCTGAAGTCAGTCGATACTCGCCTGTTGCACCACTGTTCTCTGCGGCCGGGCCAAGCAAACCTCGCGACAGCAACCAGCCGAACGCGTCTGCGAGTACCTGCGAGAGGTTGAGCTCTTCGTACTCGCGAGGCATCGCCCGACGTCCCCCGATGCGCGGAACTTGTTCTCGGATGCTGGCCTCTGCGTAGGCGCGAAAGTTCGGAACTGACCACTCGTCTTTGTCCGAGTCCAGCATCGACTTTGCTACCAGCAGCCCAAGTTCCGATGGTGACATCTTGTTCAGAGCGTCGACGGCCACCGACGTAACTCCGGCCAGGGTCACCCGCATCGCTTCGTCCGTCGAATCGCCCACGCTCGTCCCATTCCCTACTCCCTGGCTTACGGGTGCCGAAGTCTACCGTCGCGCGGGGCGTTGGCATGAGTTCGGAGCATGCTCTCGCGAGTACCAGGTGCTACCCAGGCCGGGACATGGCCCAGCAGTAGACGGCTCGGGATAGAAGGTGGGAGGATTGTCGGTTCGCTATCGGGAGGTGCGCATGGACGACAAGAAACGTGACCAAGACTGGGAGCGGGTCATTCGGGAGATGATCACGGGGGCCACCGAATCGGCGCCGACCGAACCCGGCGTGTACAAGATGCCCTGCGGAGAGTGCATCGTCGACTTCTTCCTCAATGCTGAGGGTCAGGAGCGGTGGCTCGTCGCCGGCGACGCTCGCTCCTACACTCGCGAGACGGTCGCGATCGCACGTCACGGCGAGCACCCGTGGCAACGGCTCTACACCCTCGAGGATGCCGCGAAGGAGATCTTGAGGCTTGCAGAGCGCCGGAATACCGACGTCCACGCCGTCCCCGATGATTTGGTCGATGCGATTGACGGGCGGGATGCTCGGGGGGTCGCGCGGGAGCGGAGGGATATGCCAACCGAACCCCTCGGCAACCTCGCCGAACGCTTCGGTGTCGATCTCGAAGGCCTGTAGAACGACCATCGACATGGTCATTTGAGCACATCAGGCTACCCTCCCGCGGCGCCGTCGCCACGGCCTCTTGCCTCGACGTAACTGAAGATGCGGCTGTACTGCTCCTCGTCAATCAGATCGACGATGAACGCGTATGTGACCACCTCGAAGCTGTTGTCGCGGAGTTCCCAGTCGTCGGCGAGATCAGTCGTCTTGTAGCTCGGCTCGAACTCCCACTCCAGCAACGCGACGATCAGCTCATCGACCGAGATCTCTCCGTGTTGAGCCTGACGCACAAGGTCCATGGCGGTCGTTGGTTCGGTCATCTGTTTGCCCTCCGGTCCCGCCCTGTTCGACGCGAGTCGCGACGGTACCGCTCTAGCCCCTTGGCGATGGCAGAGTGTTGGCCGACCTGCTCAGCCAGAGTCTCGGCTTCGCTGCCGGGCCCTGTGGCCCCCTCGTCGGCGAGCCGGACCAGAGCACGGCCCGCCATCTCACGACTGTCGTCGATGGCACTAGCTACCGCGTACTCCCATGAGTTGGTGGCGCCTTCTATTCTCTGGATGCGCTCCCTGACGGCGGCGTCGCTACTGGCCTCGACCCGCTGCGCGATCGTCTGCAACGCGCGAAACTTCTCTCCCGGGCCAGACTCCAATCGCCAAACTGTCCGCGACCATTCGGAGTCGCGGTGTTCCCCCGCCTGGGACGCGAGCAATAGATCAAGAGAAGGCGGATTAAGGCGGTCATCCCAATGCTCCGTGCCACCGTTGAGCGGGTCTTCTACGAAGACCTGGGCAACGCGCACCTCGCGGAGCACCAATCCCTCAACGATCTGGGCCGCGTACTTGTTCGGAGCGTCGACGCCAGCCACCTGCTTCGCGCCCTGCCGACGCACGTGCTGCGTCAAGCGCGACCCGTCGTGCCGAGTGACGCCTACTTTGAAGGTCCGAGTCTCCTCGAAGTGGATGATGTAAATGATGTGGGGCTCCGCGAGCCCGCGGTACACCTCGGACCCCATGAAGGGAGAGGACAAGCGCCCAAAGGAGTACTGCAGCTTGTTCTCGTGCTCGATCGCAGGCGTCCAGCCCGGCAGGCTCCACGTCTTGCCTAGATTTCATTTCATTTTTTGCTCCTTCGAACCACGGGCTGCGGCGTTACTCATATAGGCCGCCAGTCGCGGTGTTCGCCGACACGGGATCGGACTTTCATTCAAAAAGCGAGTCGATGGCGGTCGCAGCGCGGCGGGCGACGTCAGAGCGAGCGCGGCTGTAGCGCTCGGTCATCTGCATGCTCGAGTGGCCTAGCACCGCCTGCACGTCGTTTGCCGAAGCGCCGGCGTCGAACAGCATCGTCGCGAGCGTGTGACGCAGGTCGTGGATGCGGAGGTCCTCGCGGTGCAAGGTCGCGCGGAGCGTCTTCCAGTCGATCGCGCGACGTAGGTTCGAGGGATTGATTCGTCCACCGCGAGGGCCCGTGAACACGAGGTCGCCGCGGTGCTTGCCGGCCATCGCGTCGGTCAGCGGAGCGACGAGCGGCGTGGGGATCGGCACATCGCGCTCCTTGTGGCTTTTCGGAGTCAGCTCGACTCCGCGACCGTCCGCCCCAATGCTGAACGCTCGGCGCACGTGGATCGTCCGCTGCGCAACATCGACGTCCTCGATGCGCAATGCGGTCGCTTCATTGGCCCGCATACCGGTGTAGACGAGAGCGGCGATGTAGCGCCGATAGTGCGCATCAGCGATCGCCGCGAGAAGTATTGGCACCTCAGCAGCCGTCAGCGCGCGCGAACGCAGGCTTGTCGTCGACTCGGACCTCGGGCGACGAGCAAGGCGTGCCTGGTTCAGCGGCACGAGGTGCGCACGCACGGCACCGTCAAGCAGTCGGCTCAGCACGGCGAGGGCATCGATCCGCGTCGAGGTGCTCCCCTCCCAGCTTGCAATCGCCTCTTCGATGACGCCCGCCGTAAGCTTCTCAAGCTTCATGTGGCCGAGCCAGGGCTTCACTCGCAGTCGCCAGCCGCGTTCGTAGGCCCGTGCAGTCGACGCGCGCACACTCCCCGCGATGACCGGCCAGTGACGCGAATGCCACTGCGCAAGCGTCATGCCGCCATCGGGGTATCGGCGAGTGAGCGTCTCGGCGCGCAGCTTCTTCGCCTCCGCGAGTGTCTCCACATAGAAGGATCGTTCACGCTGCTCACCATTCAGGCCGATCGCCCAGACGCGCACCTGGTACTTGCCGCGGTCCTTGCGAAAGCGGATGCCCTCCGGCAGCTGACGCCGCGTCTTCGGGTCGATCCGTTCGCCCCGTTCAGCCGACACCGCGGGTACCGCCAGCCTTGAGGAATGCGGCGACCGTCGACGCGCGCCACAGCATGTGCTTGCCCATGTGCGCGTCCGGGAACGGGAAACGGTTCTGCCGCCGCAGCGAGTCGAAGGTCGAAAGGGGAACCCTGCAGAGAGCAGCGGCCTCCCGTTGAGTCAGGTATCCGTTGGGATCGACACGATCGAGGACATCGATCTCCGGGTCGTCGGCAATGGCGTGAGTGGTCATGACGTGCTCCTTTCGGCGGGTGGGTTGTTGCGATCTCGCGCGCGGTCCTGGCGCCATTGGCGGGCGGCGTCGGCAGCCTCTCTCGCGAGCGCTTTGTCACCGTCGGTGAGCCAGCCCATGCCCGCGTATGCCCAAGAGCCGATGACCAGCACTTCGGTGGGATTGATGTCATCAGACGGCTTCGTCTTCGCAAGAAGGTGCCGCAGACGCCACGAGGACCTCGGCAACGACGAGCTGTGAGAACTTTCTTTACTCGTTCAAGGCCGGCCTCCGGCCGGCAGGTGGCGGTGCCACGCACTGCGGTGAGTCCGGTCCTCGCTCCGCTGCGGTCCGGGCGCGCCTCGGCTTAGCACCGTCACTTCACGCGGAGCTCTTGATGTCAGAGGTCCCACGTATCTTCGCGGTCAGCCCGTCGACTCGAGTTCTGACGGAATCTCGAGTACGGTTTGACGTGACCTAGGAGCGCAAACATGTCTAACGCATCATGGAAGGTGGCCGGGCTCTTCGCTGGTATCGGCGGCGTCGAGCTCGGGCTGGAACGCGCTCTCGGCAACCAGATCGAGACGCTGACGTTCTGCGAATGGTGGGAACCTGCTCAAGCAGTCCTCCGAGCGCGATTCGAAGGCGTGCCGATCGACACAGACGTTCGCAACATGAGAAGACTCCCCGATGAGACGAACCTCGTCACTGCGGGTTTTCCGTGCACTGACCTGTCGCAAGCAGGCAGGACCGCTGGCATCGCAGGCGAGAGCTCCGGTCTCGTCGTGAACGTCTTCCGGCTGCTTGAGGATGCGCAAGATCGCACCGGGCATCTGCCGACGCTTCTGATTGAGAACGTCCCGAACATGCTTGCCCTCGATCGTGGCAAGGCGATGAGTTATCTCATCTCCGAGATCGAGCGGCTGGGGTACACGTGGGCCTACCGCGTCGTCGACTCACGCTTCACGGGCGTTCCGCAGCGACGTCGACGCGTGATCCTGATCGCGTCGGTCGATTTTGATCCCAAGTCGATCCTCTTCGCAGACGACGCGGGCGATCGATCCGACGACTTTCATGACGACATGTTCGGCTTCTACTGGACCGAGGGGCGCGGCGGCCTCGGTTGGGCACAGGACGCAGTGCCTACACTCAAGGGTGGGTCGACGATCGGAATCCCGTCACCGCCTGCCGTGTGGGTACGAGGAGCCCAGCTCGGTCGACGGCTCGTGAAGCCGTCCGTCGAGGACGCCGAGGCCATGCAGGGCTTCGACCGAGGGTGGACCAACGTCGAACATCTGTCATCGAAGCGGAACGGCCCCCGATGGAAACTCGTCGGCAATGCTGTGACCGTCGGAGTCTCCCGATGGGTAGGAAGCCGACTCCTCGCCCCAGGCGACCCCATCGTCGAGCTTCGGGATTGGGAGCCCGGCCGAGGCGCATGGCCCGCCGCCGCTGCCGGATCGGCAGGACGCATCCAAATTCCCGTCGACCTTTCCGAGTTCCCCACGCACGTGGGGTACAGCCACCTTGCGCAGATGATCGACGTATCCGCTGCAGAAGCACTGAGTCTCCGAGGCGCCAAAGGCTTCTGGAACCGCCTGCAACAAGGCAATCTCGGCCGCTACCCAGGCTTTCGCGCCGATGTACAGGAGCATATCGATGCGCTTGAGCGCACCCAGTCTGGGAGCGAGCCGCTCTTTCGTTGAGGCCGCAGGAACAGCATGACTGAGCTCCAAGCGGCCTCCAATGAGACGTCGCGCCGAATGGCCCGCATAGGCCGACGCGATACCGCCGCCGAGATGGCGATAAGGAGACTTCTTCACGCCGCGGGGCTTCGTTACCGCGTCCAGTTTCCTGTGCCTGGACGCCCACGGAGAACGATCGATGTGGCGTTCACCAGACTTCGCGTTGCCGTGTTCGTCGACGGGTGCTACTGGCACGGCTGTCCCCTTCACGCGACACAGTCCAAGACGAACGCGGACTGGTGGCGATCGAAGATCGAGGCGAACCGTCAGCGCGACGCAGATACCAATCGCGCCCTGACCGAGGGGAGCTGGCTCGTGATCAGAATCTGGGAACATCAGAGCCCAGTCGAGGCAGCAGCAGAGATTGAGCGGATCGTCGCGCGCCGCGTCAATGACATCGGAGCCGCATCGAGCCGATAGCCTCGGCAACATGCATGGACCCGAGCTACTGGCGCGATTCTTGTCGACCCCGGGACCGCCCGATAGCCACGGCAACGTCTGGCAGTACAACTCTCGCTCGGATCGTCACTCCAAGGTCGGGTGTTGGGGCGTCGCGTTCGACCTGCTCCTCACATCGAGCTTGCTTCGGCGCCATGTAGAGGATGGCAAGGTCGTACTGGGCGTGAATCATGAGATGCGCGACTTTGCAACGGGACGCAAGAAGGATCTGGACCTCGTCATCGCCCGACCGGCGGGAGCCGTGCCCACCCCGCATCGGAGTCTCCATAGCCTCGCCCTCGATTACGGTGTGCCACTAACGCCCGCCGAACTTGAAACTCTGAATGGCCTCCCCGAGTTCCCCGTTTCTCCCGTCGGAGCGGTCCTGGTTGCACTGGAGGCCAAGGCCGCAATGACCGCGCACATCAAAGCGCTCCCGCGGCTGTACGACGAACTCAACTCATCGCACGTCTGCGTACACGGCGCGTCAGCCCAGGCGCTCGCCATCGCGTACGTCCAGGTGAATGCCGCCGAGGAATTCATGTCCTCGGTCACCAACAATTACGCGCTCACAGAGTTCCCGGCCCGCTACAGCAAGCACAAGCAGCCGGGGGACACCGCTCGGGTCGTCTCGAAGATCCGTGAGCTGCCTCGCCGTACACGTCAGTCAGAGAACGGCTTCGATGGCATCGGTATCACAGTGCTCGACTTCGCTAACGACGGAGGTCCGGTATCGATTGTGAATGGCCCACCCGCGCCAGGCGCAAGCGATTCCGACAATTACGCCCGCATGATCGAACGGATGGCAACTGAGTACGACACGCGATTTGTGGGGATCTGAGTAAGATTTTGAAGTTGCGCAGCTAGCCACCACACGTCAGGAGCATGAATGGTCGCGCCGACTGCATCCAAATTGAGCAGCGCCTGGGACACGGCGCGTCACGCGCAGTCCGGCTGGCCGCTGTTCCTGACCTCCCTCAAGATTGATGGATTGCGCGGGTGGGCGGGTCAAGCCGTTGAGTTCCGATATCCCGTGGTTGCGGTGGCCGGGATGAACGGCGCCGGGAAGAGCACGGTGCTGAAGGCTGCTGCCGCTGCATATCAGGCGCAGACAAACTCTCCTACCATGACGTACTACGCCGACGACTTCTTCCCAAGCACGCCCTGGGAACAGGTAAGTGGAGTCGTGCTCGCCTACGCCGTTCGACAGGGCGATGAGACCAGTTCTTACACGGTCAGAAAGCCGACGTCGCGTTGGCGCGGTGCGCCAGAGCGTAAGCGTCGACCCGTGTACTTCCTTGACATCTCAAGAATACAGCCCGCGAACACACTGATCGGTTACGGCCGTACAGCACAAGAGGTAATCAGTCAGGGAACTGAGAAGCCCTTAACAGATGCAGAGGTCGCCCAGCTGAACCGCACTCTCGGGCGCACCTATGATTACGCGAGGATTGATGAGAATCAGGGCAAGCAAGTCGGAGTCCTAACTCAAGGGGGCGTTCGCTACTCCAACTTCCACCAAGGCGCCGGTGAAGACTCAGTCCTGGACTTGATCGCTCTCCTGAACGAGGTGCCCAACCATTCACTCGTGATTATCGACGAGGTAGAGGCTTCCCTGCATCCTCAGGCGCAGCGAGGACTGATGACGGAGATTCTCCGACTCCCCTTCGACAAGAAGTTGCAAGTAATCCTGTCGACGCACTCGCAGTTCATCCTCGAACAGTTGCCCGATGTCGCGCGGATCTTTATCTCCGTGGATCGCGACTCGGAGCGCCAGGTGTTGTACGGCGTGACTGCTGACTTCGCCCTCAACTTGATGGACGACGAACGGCACTACGAGCTCGACATCTATTGCGAGGACGACCAAGCCGTCTATCTCATCGAGCGCATCATTGCACTCGGAGCCCCCGAGGTGCTGAAGCGCGCGCGCATCACAAGCGTCGGACCGGCGAGCACCGTGGTCGCTCTCTCTACAGTCGCAACTAAGGCAAAACTCCCTCGTGCGAGTCTGTGCATTGTCGATGGCGAGCAGCCCGCGGGGGAGACATATCTTCGGCTACCTGGCGGGGAGCGGCCCGAGCGTGTCGTGTTTCAGTCACTAGACGATTCGCATTGGCAAGCGGTGGCCGAGCGCCTCGGGCAGCCCGTCGGTGAGCTCCTCGATGCGAAGGACGCAGCCCTCCAGATTGAAAACCATCACGCCTGGGCGGGAGAAATCGCCCGCCGAATCGGAGGGACTATGCGACCGTCCAAGGTTTGGGAGGCTGTAGTGGACGTCTGGACGCGGGATATCCTCGGCGAGCAGGCCGCGAAGGAATGGAGCGAGCCAGTCCTGGCCTCACTTGCGAACTAGCCATCAACCGGGCCGGTCCCGGGCCGGGAGCTCGGCTGAAACTACCCAGAACCAGCCACCACCAACGATCACAGCTTCCCCGGAATCACGCGGCAAACGAGCACTCGCGAGCGCCCACAAACCCGGCGCATACAACTGAAAATCGTGAGGTCACGGGATCGACGCCCGTCGGAGCCACACGGGTGATCATTACGTCACCCCAGAAACCCTCGCGGAGCTTTTATCCGCGGGGGTTTTGCTTTGCCCTGTTGAGGGGCAGTTTCTGCACGCGAATCGGATGCTCCGGCTCCGCAATCGTATGAGCGCTCCGACCTAGCACCCGTAGACCCTCGTCCACGGTCATCCGCTAGACGCCGAATCTCTCGACAAGTTCAGACTCGACAGGCAACTTCGCGCCCGGTTCGACTTGCCGCGCGGCAACTATCCACCGAACCTGCGTGGTGATCTGCACGTGCGCTGGCCGCAGCTTCGCGCGAGTCACCAGGCTCAGCGCGCCAGCTGGACATCTCATTGACGGCGACCGATATCTTGCCGCCAGCTGCGGTGTCTCCGGTCCTCGCTCGCGGCAAACCGAACCGGCGACAACTATCCTTTGCCGAGCATTACGCGTTCGAATCGTGCAAGTTGTTCCGCGGTGTCGGGTGATGGAGCCCGCTCTACAGCCTTCTGCGCGACACTCAGCAGCTGAGCTGCGACTACTGAACCGATCCGAGCCTCCTCAATCCCCCACAGACACACAGCCAATGCGGTGTGCTGAGCGAGGCGTTCGGAGACAAAGCCCTCAATAGCATCCGAGTAGAGCCTTCGGCCTTCCTCGGCGTGGTCGCGACGGAAAGCGAGGAATCCCCGCGTGGCGACAAGAACGTTGAATTCCTCGACGTCGAGACCCCCAGTATCTACGCGTAGGAAATGCTCTGCATCATCGAACATTCCGAGCGCGATCGCAGCGTAAGCAGCATTGTTGCTCAACATCGCGTCACCCGGATTGGACATCAGCCCCAACTTCGCGGAACTGAGTGCCGCCCCATGGTCTCCCACGCCCATCTCCGCGACGTAGGACGCAGCGAGCGCAGCGTCCTTCGAGAACGGCTGATCCTGTTGCCAAGCAATGCTCGCGGTGAGAGCAGCATCCCACGAACCATCTCTCGACGCCTCCCGGAAGCGCGCCTCGTCAGCTCCATTCAGCGCCACTGGCTCCAGCCGGAGATTTACCGCCTCAACTGCCCATTCAGCCTGAGCAAGCGCGTTCTCGTTTGGATCCACCACTGAACGCTCGAACAACAAACGACTGGGTCGAAGACGTCCCGCTGCGGCTTCGAGGGTGCCAAGTTGTCCTGCTAACTCCGAGACTGCTCTCTCGTGGAAACGGCCGGGCTCAAGTAGTTCTCGCGCACTCCTCACATCAACTCGAACGTCTGCGAGATCACCGACGGCAAGCGCGGCGGACGCCAACCAGGGGTCGTGTCGCCTCCCAGCACTCCTAATCAGTGCCGCATACGCAATTTCAGGCTCATCAGTCGATGCAAAGAACGCGGCAGCGCTGCGAAGCACAAATCGGCTATCGGGGCTGACGGATAGGGCAATCAGCATTTCCCGCCTAGCTGTGGCTCGATTGCCGAGAACGGTATGTGCGAGCGCGAGATCAACGCGTGTGACCCCGTCGCGTGGACGAAGCATCAATAGTGTTCGCGAACGACGCACTGTTCGGATGGCGCGCGCTCGTGCGTCCTCGACCAGACCGGAATTTAGCTCAGCCTGGTCATCCCGCGGCGTCGCAAGTACTGACTCGGCAAATTCTCGGAGTGATGATTCCTCCGCCCGGTCCAGGAGGCTCTCAGCGACCTCGAGAACTTCTGCACGAGGTTCTTGTTCAGCCAAGAGCGCGCTGAGCAAGTCAGCACGAATCCAAACATCTTCGGGGTCTGCCTTTACTTCGTCACGCAGACGATCGAGCCCCTCATTCGCCTGTGCCTCTGCTGCCGAGATCGAGTCAAGCTCAGCGGCTCTGGTGGAGCGCCGAAACGACCGCCATCTCGGTACGAGCTGCCGCTCCGGGTCCGCGGGTTGCAGGCTCATCTATTGACTCGTGCGGCCGCACGGCGTGCTGCCAGATCGAAGTCAGATATAACGCGCTCCAGGCCATACGGCGATCCATACGCCTGCTTACGCGCGCCTGGATGCCCCCGCTTTTCATAGTCAGGTTCACACAAGTAAGCTACTATTCGCACGACGTCACGACCTGCACTAGACGTCAGCTTCTCCTCCAGTTTTGCGACGATACGGGAGTACGCCTCTTCCAGATAGGGAAGCACGGTCTGATAGCTGTCCCCGTACTTGCGCCAGTGCAACTGTGGATCGAGCACACGACCGAGCATCGCGTTCATGGTGCGGCCCGTGAACAAAAAGCAGACCATGTTGCCCAACTGGAAAAGATCAGCGCCGTAGCGGCGGCCCCGCTCGTCAGGAACCGAATATCGGTAAAGCTGCTCAGGCGGAGCGTAGTTCCGATCGCCCGGGATTGTCTCGGAGTCGAGAGAGTTCGGTTGGTCCGCACGATAAGCCCTCCCCAGGTCCGCGATCTTCCCGGTGGCGCGACCGTCCGTTCCCGGGGGAAAGACCAGGAAGTTCGAAGGCTTTAGGTCCTGATGCGCGACCTTGATCCCGTGTAGCTGACGCAAGCCCATCGCAATACTGTGCAGGTACTCAAGCCTGATTACCTCGTCAAGTTCCGCGTGCAGCGACATCGCCCGTCGCACATCGTGGGTCGCCATCTCAAAGACGATGTATGACACCGATGAAAGGGGCGCGTACTCCGCGAGCTGTAATGAGCCGTGATCGATCGCCGTCACGATCTTGGACAGACGGCGTTCCCCGCACATGACGCAGAGGTCACGTTCAGCAGAGAACTGGGATGTCATCCACAGCAGCGTGCCCACGACGTCTTGCTGTTGCATCGCCAACCCGAGGTTGAGTACTTTCAAGAACCCCTGCGTGCCGTCGTCCTTCGAAACGGGATATGAGACGCTGAAGACTCCCCCCGTGGCGTCACTCGCCGGAACTCGCACTGGACCTACCAGCCATCCGTTTGGCAGAATACGCCCTTCCAGGGCAAGCGCCGCGTTCATAGTCACGCCGTGGTCCATCCTCGAAAGTTCGCGTGCGAACGATTGATGCCGCCGCGCGAAGACGCGGATTCCGTAGGATCGTATCCGCTCTCAGCACGGATCCGAGTGACCGCTGGGGGCGGCGGCGGTTCGGTGCCGACACGTCCCCTGACGACACCCTCAACCGGCCGCGACCAACCAAGGCAACTGCCGCAGACTTACGCGGCAGACGGCGACCAAAGAGCACCCGCTGCCCCACCGCATCCAACTGAAGATCGCGAGGTCGCGGGATCGAAGCCCGTCGGGGCCCACGGTCCCTCGTGAGGCTTCTCTTCATTGGGGACTTTTGCTTCCGGATGCCGCTGAACGGCCGCCCTCCCGCGCCTGCCTCGCTCACAACCTCAGCAACGTGCACAAGTTCAGCTGCGATTGACGCCATCCGGCGTACTTTGCGCACATCACTGAGGATGGGTCAGCCCGGCACCGTGCACTCCCCCGGCCCCGCTCCCCCGGCACCACGCCGCACGCCCCGCACCCCACTTCCCGGCGCCTGTCGGAGCCGGCTCGGCTCACGACCTCAGCGATGTGCACAACGTCAGCCGCGATCGAGGCAGTTCAGCGGAGTCGGCGCACTTCGCTGACCGTCCGCCCACTCCCCGGCGGCCCGCATCGCACTGGCCGCTGTGCGGGTTCATCGCCCGCGCACAGGACCGATGGTTTCCGCCGACGCCGGACCGCGCTACTATTTGCTTGACTTTTAGCAAACACCTGGCGCCCGACCGAGCCTTCCTGCCGTCCGCCAGGCCTTCTCGTGAAGAGGACCCGATGTCAGACATCACCACCAGCAGGCGCGCGCACACCGCCGCCACCGACACGGTCATGACCCACCGCATGATCATGTTCGTGATCTTCGGCCTCATGGCCGGCATGTTCTTGTCCGCCCTCGACCAGACCGTGGTGGGCACCTCGATCCGCACGATCGGCGATGACCTGCAGGGCCTGAGCTTGCAGGCGTGGGTCACCACGGCGTACCTCATCGTGTCGACCATCTCGACGCCGATCTACGGCAAGCTCTCCGACATCTTCGGTCGGCGCCCGCTGTTCCTCATCGCCATCCTCATCTTCATCATCGGCTCGGTGCTCGCCAGCTTCTCCACCTCGATGGTCGAGCTCGCCGCGTTCCGCGCCATTCAGGGCCTGGGCGCCGGTGGCCTCATGTCGATGCCGCTCGCGATCATGGGCGACATCCTCGCCCCGCGCGAACGCGCGAAGTACCAGGGCTACTTCCTCGCCGTCTTCGGCATCTCCAGCGTGATCGGCCCGCTCGTCGGCGGCCTGTTCGCGGGCGCCAACGAGATCCTCTTCATCACCGGATGGCGCTGGGTCTTCCTCATCAACGTGCCGATCGGCATCGTGGCGCTGGCCATCGTATGGCGGTTCCTGCACATCCCCAAGCAGCCCCGTCACTCGGTGCGCATCGACTGGTGGGGCGCCACGACGGTCATCGTCGCGCTCGTCCCGCTGCTCCTCGTCGCCGAGCAGGGCCGCGAGTGGGGCTGGGGATCGCCCATCGCCCTCGCCTGCTACGTCGTGGGAGCCCTCGGCATCCTGGCCTTCGTCATCGCCGAAACCAAGATGAAGGACGACGCGCTCATCCCGCTGAAGCTCTTCCGCTCGCCGACGTTCTCGATGGCCACCGTCATCGGCGTGCTGGTCGGCTTCGGCATGTTCGGCGCGATGCTGACGCTGCCGCTCTACCTGCAGCTCGTGCTCGGATCGACGCCCACCCAGAGCGGCTTCGAGATGCTGCCGATGATCCTCGGACTCATGATCGCCTCCATCGCGAGCGGTCAGATCATCGCGCGCACCGGGCGGTACCGCATGTTCCCGATCCTGGGCACGGCGTTGATGTCGCTCGGCTTCTTCCTGCTGACGTTCCTGAAGTACGACAGCCCGTACTGGCACGTCGCGATCGCGATGCTCGTCATCGGTCTCGGCCTCGGCCAGCTCATGCAGACGCTGACGATCGCCAGCCAGAACTCCGTCGGCGTGCGCGACATGGGTGTGGCCACCAGCGGCTCGACCTTCTTCCGTCAGATCGGTGGAACCCTCGGTACCGCCGTGCTGCTGTCGCTGCTGTTCACGCTGATGCCCTCGAACATCATCGGTTCGTTCGGCGACCGCGCGACCCTGACCGACGCTCTCGACGCCGCCTTCGACCCCGCGACGGCCTCCGCGCCCGCGAACGAGAAGATCATGTCGTCGATCTACACCCCGATCGTGACCCAGACGACGGATGCCGTGACCCAGCAGGTGCAGCAGGGCGTGCAGCAGGCGACGCAGGCGGCGACCCAGGCCGTGGCGCAGCAGGTGGCGGCGGGTCAGATCCCCGCCGCGGCTCAGGCGCAGGCGACGCAGGCCGCGGTCGCGCAGGCGATCTCGGCCGCGACGGTGCAGATCCAGCAGCAGGTGCCGGTCGCGCGCATCGGCTCCGACGGCTCGGTCAGCCTCGACTTCTCCGACGCCGCAGACCGGACGGCGTTCGTCGACAACGTGGCCACCACCCTGACCGACCAGTTCACCTCGGGAGACCAGGACACCTCGATCGGCGGATCGACGCTGGATGACACGTCGTTCCTGGTGGGCGCCGACGCGCGACTGACCAAGCCCTTCCTCGTGGGCTTCAACTCCTCCGCGACGAGCGTCTACTGGGTGGCGATGGGTGTCGTGCTGCTCGCCTTCGTGCTGTCGCTGTTCTTCCGCACCCCGCCGCTGCGGGCCAAGTCCGCGCTGCAGGAAGCCGCCGACGAGCGCCGCGGCAAGGAGGACGAGGAGAAGCGCGCCGCCGAGGCCGCGACGCACACGGGCGCACTGCTGACCCCCTGACGCGATGCGAACGAAGGGCGGGGGTGTCGCGAGACGCCCCCGCCCTTCGGCGTCTTCTGGACGTGGTCGCGGCTCGCACCGGCTCCCGCAGCAACCTCGAAGTCACCGCGCTCGCACGAGACGCCCCTGACCCGGCATCCATGTCCCACTTCTGGTGGGTCAGCGCCGCCGCCACCCGCCACAAGTGGGACATGCACCGCTATAAGTGGGACGAGGAGGACGGAGGGATGCTGACACGGCGCCGCACCCGCGCTGCGTCGCCCCGCCGCGGGCGTCCACCCCGCCGCGGGCGCCGCCCCGTCGTCAGGCGGCCTCGCGGGCGCGCAGGTCCTTCCGCAGGATCTTGCCCGAGGTGGACTTGGGAATCATGTCGATGAACTCCACGCGGCGCACCTTCTTGTGCGGCGCCACCTGCCCCGACACGAACGTCATGACTTCCTCGGCCGACAGGCCGGCATCCGGTGCGGTCACGACGAATGCCTTCGGGATCTCCTCGCCGTCGTCGCCGTGGACGCCGATGACGGCGGCATCCTGGATCTTCGGATGCGAGAGCAACAGGGCCTCCAGCTCAGCCGGGGCGATCTGGTAGCCGTGGTACTTGATCAGTTCTTTGAGCCGGTCGACGATGGTGAAGTACCCGTCGACGTGGTGCACGCCGATGTCGCCGGTGTGCAGGAACCCGTCGGCGTCGAGGGTCTCGGCGGTCGCGTCGGGCCGGTTCAGGTAGCCGAGCATGACATTCGGTCCGCGCACCCAGATCTCGCCCGGTGCGGTCAGGCCGTCGTCGCCGTGCTCCTCGATCTCGGCACCGGTGTCGGGGTCTACGAGCTTGGCGTCGCAGTTCGGGATGAGCACGCCGACCGAGCTGACCGGCATCCCTCCCTCCGGCGGGATGGCGTGCGACACCGGGCTGAGCTCGCTCATGCCGTAGCCCTGGAAGAAACGCGCGCCGATGCGCCGCCCCGCGGTCTCGGCCGTTTCGCCGTCGAGGGGAGCCGCGCCCGAGAAGACGCTGTGCACGCTCGAGAGGTCGAACTGCTCGACGGCCGGGTGCTTCGCGAGGGCCACGGCGATGGGCGGGGCGATGAAGAGGAACGTGCAGCGGTGGTCCTGGATGACGCGGAGGAACTCCATGAGGTCGAACCGCGGCATCGTGACGAGGGTCGCGCGTTGGCGCAGCGCCAGGTTCAGCAGCACCGTCATTCCGTAGATGTGGAAGAACGGCAGCACGGCCAGCACCCGGTCGTCGGCGTCGATCTCGATGACCGGACGGCACTGGTGGACGTTCGCGACGAGATTACGGTGCGAGAGCATCACGCCCTTGGGCACTCCGGTCGTGCCCGACGAATAGGGAAGCACCGCGACGTGCGTGGCGGGGTCGATGGTGACCTCGGGCGGCGTCCGCTGCTCGCTCAGTAGCGCACGCAGATCGGGGTGGCCCTCGGCGCCGTCGAGCACGATGATCCGGTCATGGGGGATGCCGACCGCGCGCGCCGCCTCCAACGCCGGCGGCAGCAGCGGCGACACGGTCACGAGCCAGGTCGCCTCGGCATCGCGCAGCTGGTTCTCGATCTCGTGCGCGGTGTAGAGGGAGTTGATGGTGGTGATGGGGGCCCCGAGCCTCAGGATGCCGTGGAACACCGTTGCGAAGGCGGGCACGTTCGGGCAGAGCATCGCCACGACGGTGTCGGTGCCGACGCCACGCGCGGCGAGCGCGCCCGCGAAGGCGTCGACCTGGGCGCGCAGGGCGCGATAGGTGGTCTCGGCGCCACTGGCCGGGTCCACCAGTGCCACGCGATCGAGGTCGCCGTCGTCGAGTGAGCCGAACAGGTAGTCGTAGATGCTCTGGTCGGGGACCTCGACGGACGGGTGGGGGCTATGGAACACGGTTCTCTCCCTCGAAACACCGGCGGCGTCGTCGCCGTTCGCTCATCCTGGCACCGCCGGTACCCGGTGTCACGCGTCGTGGAGACGAGTCTCAGGATGCCGGAAGGTGCTGCGCGCGGGCGGCGGTCACACGAACGCCAGGACGACCCCGCCCGCGGCGCCCACGAGCACGACCGCCCACGCCGGGACCTTGAATGCGGTCAGCAGCACGAAGCCCACCGCCGCGAGCACGAGAGGACCGGGTCCCGTGATCGCCGTGGTGAAGACGGGCGAGTACAGCGCCCCGGCGAGGATGCCGACGACGGCGGCGTTCGCCCCGCGCATCGCCGACCGCACGCGCGGACGTGTGCGCACGGCATCCCAGAACGGCAGCACGCCGACGAGGAGGAGGAAGCCGGGGAGGAAGATCGCCCCGAGAGCGAGGGCCGCGCCCAAGATGCCGCCCGGCCCGACCGTCGAGACGGTCCCGAGGTACGCCGCGAAGGTGAAGAGCGGTCCGGGGACCGCCTGGGCGGCGCCGTAGCCCGCCAGGAACGACTCGGGCGAGACCCACCCGGTGTCCACGACACCGGCCTGCAGCAGGGGGAGGGCGACGTGCCCGCCGCCGAAGACCAGCGCCCCGGCGCGGTAGAACGCGTCGACCAGAGACACCGCTCCCGACCCCGTGAGTGCCGCGAGCAGCGGCAGCGCGACCAGTCCCCCCGCGAACAACACGAGGCAGGCGATCGCGGCACCCCGGCGCACGCCGAACGACGGCAGCGTGGCCGCGGCGGTGGGGTCGGCGCCACCCCGCAGGGCGAGCCCCGCCACCGCCCCGACCGCGAGGGCGGCAAGCTGGCCCGGGGCTGCGGGCAGGAGCAGCGCGAGGGCGAGGGCCGCGACCGCGATGCCCGCGCGCGGCGCATCGGGAGTGAGCGTCTTCGCCATGCCCCACACGGCGTGCGCGACGATCGCGACGGCCACGACCTTCAGCCCGGTGAGCACGCCCTCGCCCACGGTGCCGCCGATCGCGGCCGCACCGCTCGCGAAAGCCACGAGCAGAACCGCCGAGGGAAGGGTGAAGGCCGCGAAGGCGGCGAGCGCACCGAGCACCCCTGCTCGCTGGAGCCCCATCGCGAAGCCGACCTGACTCGACGCCGGCCCGGGCAGGAATTGGCACAGCGCCACCAGATCGGCGTACGCGCGGTCGTCCATCCACCGCCGACGCACGACGAGGTCGTCCCGGAAGTACCCGAGGTGCGCGATGGGCCCGCCGAACGAGGTCAGCCCCAGTCGGAGGAACGCGAGGAACACCTCTCCCGCGCGGGCCGCTGTCTGCATCCGGGCATCCTCCCTCCGCGGGGGAAACAACGGGTGAACCTCAGACGAGGGGCCGCGCGAGCAGACCGTCGACCAGTCGCAGCGTGGTCGCGGTGCACTCTTGATCGTCCGCGATGTCGGCTCCCGCGACGGCGTCGGCGAAGCGCCGCACCTCCCCGACCATCGGGTTGTCGTCGGCCGGCACCGTGATCACGCTCGGAACGCCGCCGCGCGGAGTGAGGACGAGCCGTCGCGGCGCGTCGATCGCATCGATGAGCAACGACGCGTCCTCCCCCTGGATCTCGCTCTGGAGGCTCGTATCAGTGATCTTCGACCACGCCACGTCGGCGACGAAGCCGTCGTAGGCGGCGAGGGCACTGCCCACCCCGTCCGTCCCCGACGCGATCCCGACCCGGACGCCCTGCACGGCTCGAGGCTCACCGAAGAGACGCACGAGGGCGTGCAGCGGATACACGCCCAGATCGCGGAGCGCGCTCCCGCCCAATTCGGGGTCGAAGATGTTCGTCTGCCGACCGGCGAGCACCTCGTCGTAGCGCGCCGATCGCTTCTCGTAGCGCAGCGAGACGCGCCGGACGGTTCCGAGGTCGGGCAGAGCCGCCTGAACGGCGGCCAGACCCGGGTCGTACGCCGTGCGCATGGCCTCCAGCAGCACGACACCGCGACGGCGTGCGTGCGCCACAGCCGCATCCCACTCCCCCGCGGTCAGCACCGCGGGCTTCTCCACGAGCACCGGGATGCCGGCATCCACCGCCGACGCGATCTGTGCGGCGTGCACGGCGTTCGGGCTGGCCAGGTAGACGGCGTCGACGTCGGGCGCGGCGAGCAGATCGTCGAGCCCGACGGCGACCCCGGGCGCTCCCACGCGATCGGCGAACGACCGCGCCCGTTCCGCGTCGCGCGAGGCGATGCGCGACACCCCGATCCCCTCGACGATGGCGACCGCTTCCGCGAAGCGCTCGGAGATGGAGCTGGTGCCGACGATGCCGATACGGATCATCCCTTCATCCTGCCCTGTCGCCTCGGCGTGTCGCGGAGTGTCCCCGGACGGCGTTCGCGGTCCCGATATGATCGCGGCGACCTGACCGCCGACCCGAGGCATCATGACCGTCACCCGAGCCGAGCACCGTCGCCGCACCTCTCGACGCGTGCGCCTGCGCCGCACCCTCGTCGCCACCGCCGCCGTCGCCCTGATCGCCGGCGGTGTCACCGTGTTCGCGCTGACGCGCGGGCCGGCCACCGCGCCCGTCGCCGAAACGGTGCCCTCGAGCGAACCGACGTCGACCCCGACTCCGACGCCCCCTCCGCTGAGCGCCGCCCAGCAGCTCCTGGCGGGCTCGACCGACCCGAAGTCGTGCGCGGTCTCGTTCAGCGGCGACGGAATCGCCCTCGATCCGCAACTGCAGTCCGAAGACGTCCGCTACGACGAGCTCCCGATCCCGCGCGCCGACGGGCGCGTCTTCGCCGGGTGGTATCCCACGGCTGCGGACGCGACGTCGCTCAACGCCGCCGAGCGGGTGAACGGCGCCGACCTCGTCGCCTGCACCGACCGCGAGCGCACCCTTTACGCGGCCTGGACGACGCCCGAGGCCAACAGCGCCGAGGGCACCGAGCTGCCGATCCTCATGTACCACCAGTTCACGCGGAACCCCGAGGGCGAGGACAACTGGCTCCGCGGCAACTACGCCTACATCGGCGACTTCGACGCGCAGATGGCCCACATCCAGAACGGCGCGTTCTATCTGCCCACCTGGGACGAGGTCAGCGCCTTCATCGACGGCGCCCTCTACCTGCCGAAGCGCTCCGTCGTCATCACCGACGACGACGCCGACAGCACCTGGCTCGAGATGGCCGCACCGATCGTCGACGCGCGCCACCTGCTGACCACGTCGTTCGTCATCACCTCCGCGCGCACCGAACCCACCCCGAACCGCTTCGTGATGCAGCGATCGCACACGCACGACATGCACCGCGCCGGCGCCAACGGCAAGGGCCGCATGGTCAACGACGACGCCGACACGATCGCGGCCGACCTCGAGACCTCGGCCCAGATCCTGGGAGTCAAAGAGGTCGTCGCGTATCCCTTCGGCCACTACAACGACACGACCAAAGAGGGAGTGCGCCGAGCGGGCTTCGACCTCGGCCGCGGGATCGAACCCGGGTACGTGCGCATCGGGACCGATAAGCTGGCGCTGCCCGTCGTCCGTATCGACTACGGCATGACCGTCGAAGACCTCCAGGCCAAGATCGGTTGATCCCGCCCCCATCGACATCCCGCGCTTCCGTTGCGCATCCGATGCTGGGGTGGGCAACCGCTAGCTCACAGGAACGTCCGCCACAATCCTGTGGAGGCACGCGTCGGTCTCACTACGCTGTGCATCCCCTGACTCATCACGAAAACGCGAGTACCCATGGATCTTTCCGTCATCGTTCCGACCTTCAACGAGGGTCCGAACGTCGCCGAACTCGTGCGCCGCACGACGGATGCCCTGGCGGACCGCGCGGTCGAAGTGATCTTCGTCGACGACTCCACCGACGACACCCCTGACATCATCCGGGCGGTCGCGGCGGGCGCACGCATCCCCGTGCGCCTGATCCACCGCGACGATCCCGTGGGCGGTCTCGGCGGTGCCGTAGTCGAGGGCATCAAGGCTGCGGCATCCGATCGATGCGTCGTCATGGACGGCGACCTTCAGCACCCGCCCGAGGTCATCGCCGACCTGCTCGCGCGCGCCGAGCTGGGCGACGTCGACGTGGTCGTGGCATCCCGCTACGTCGCCGGCGGCACCTCCGACGGCCTCGCCAACGCGGTGCGCACCATGGTGTCTCGCGCATCGACCCTCCTCACCAAGTCGATGTTCCCGAAGAAGCTCCACAACTGCTCCGACCCGATGACCGGCTTCTTCCTCGTCGACCGCAGCGCCCTCGAGGTCGAGACGCTGCAGCCGCGGGGATTCAAGATCCTGCTCGAGATCCTCGCGCGCAAGCAGATGCGCATCGCCGAGGTGCCGTTCTCGTTCGCACCGCGCTTCGCGGGCGAGTCGAAGGCGTCGTTCAGCCAGGGCATGCGGTTCCTGCTGCAGCTGACGATGCTGCGGTTCGGCCGCATGTCGGCCTTCGCGCTCGTCGGTGGGCTCGGTGCCGTCGCCAACCTGGCGATCATGTGGGGGCTGCAGACCGTCGGCGTGCAGTACATCATCGCCGCGGTGATCGCGAGCGTCGTCACGATCGTCGCCAACTTCCTGGCGCTCGAATACCTGGTCTTCGCCGACATGCGCGCCGAGTCCGGCCTCATGCGCCACCGCTTCATCAAGTCGTTCACCTTCAACGGCGTCGAGGCGATCGTGCGCATCCCGGTGATCTGGGTGCTCGTGAGTCAGGCGCACATCCAGAGCGTCGTCGCCGCGGGACTCACCCTCATCGCCGCCTTCGTCGTGCGTTTCGTCTTCCACGCCCTCGTCGTGTACGCGCCCAAGAAGAGCCGCATCGGCAAGGCCGCGCGCGCCATCGAGCCCCTCGAAGACGAAGTCACCGCCTGACGCTTCCCTCGCGGCGGGGTCGGGCGATCCTCCGCCCGTACGCCCTGCGATTACGTTCCACGGGGTCCGACCGGGTGGGTACACGCCCGCGAGCGCTGTCGCAGCGCCCCGCCGCCGGGCCTCGACCGCGACCGGTGTCGGCGCACCGGCGTACGCTGGAGTCATGTCCTCCGACGCATCCATCCGTATGTTCGGCGCCGACTGGTGCCGCGATTGCATCCGCACGAAGAAGCAGCTCGACGAGCTGGGTATCGACTACGAGTACGTCGACCTGGTCGCCGATCCCGCCGCGGCCGACGTCGCGAAGGAGATCTCGGGTCGCACCAGCATCCCCGTGGTCGTCTACCCCGACTCCAGCCACCACGTCGAGCCCTCGAACGCCGACGTCGAGGCCAAGCTCCGCGAGCTGTCGCTGATCTGATCGGGTCGGCGTGACCCTCTCCGCCGCCTGGCCCGTCCGGCGCGCACTCACCGCCGAACACGGCACAGCGCTGCCGGCGTTCGTCGACCACCACGTGCATCTGCACCTGGTCGACCCCTCCACGCTGGCCGCGCGCGGCATCGCGGCGGTGGTCGATCTGGGTGGCGATCCCGTCAGCCTCGCCCGGCGCGCGCAGGGACTCCCCCGCGTCTCGTACGCGGGGGCGTTCCTGACCGCACCCGGTGGGTACCCGCAGGGGCGGTCGTGGGCCCCGGAGGCCACCGTGCGCCTCGTCACCGATGCGTCGCGGCATCCGGGGGTCACGGGGGGCGCGCGAACCGCCGTCGACGCGCAGGCGGATGCCGGGGCCTCGGTCATCAAAGTCGCGCTGCACGCCGACGCCGGACCCGTGGTGTCCGACGAGGTGCTCGCGGCGATCGTCGCGGCCGCCGGAGAACGGGGGCTGCCGGTCGTCGCCCATGCCCAGGGCACAGGGCAGGTGGAGCGCGCGATCGAGGCGGGCGTCGCCGCACTGGCGCACACGCCCTTCGACGCACCTCTCTCCCGGCGCACGCTCTCGCGCGCGGTCGCGGCGGGCCAGGCGTGGATCTCGACGCTCGACATCCACCGCGGAGCCGCCCGCGACCAGGCGATGGCGAATCTGCGCGCCTTCGCCGTGCGCGGTGGGCGGGTGCTCTACGGAACCGATCTCGGCAACGGCGCCCTCCCGGTCGGGCTTAACCGCCGCGAACTCCTGGGACTGCACGACGCCGGCGTGCGCGGCGACGCGCTCGTGGCCGCACTGACCGACCCCTGGCCGCACGTCGAGACGACGAGCGCGGTTTCGACCTTCGTGCCGGGGCCTTCGCCCACCGATCCCGACGACCTGCCGACCTGGCTCAGCCGCGGCACCGTCGCCAGCACCGAGGAGTTGACGCGTGTCGACTGACCCCACCCCCGATTTCGGATCCGTCGACGCACTGCAGGTGCCGCGCGCCTCCTTCGAGGCGCAGGCGTCGGCCCTCGACGCCGACGACCCACTCGCCCACCACCGCTCCGCCTTCGTCGGCGCCGAGACGGCGCTGGTCTACTTCGACGGCAACTCCCTCGGGCGCCCACCTCGTGCGACGGCCGATCGCCTCGCCCGCTTCGTCACCGAGGAGTGGGGCGGCCGCCTCATCCGCGGATGGGACGAGCAGTGGATGCAGCTCCCCTTCGCCATCGGTGACCGGATCGCAGCTCTCACGCTCGGCGCGGCATCCGGCCAGACCGTCATCGGCGACTCCACGACCGTCCTGCTCTACAAGCTGCTGCGCGCGGCGCTCGACGCGCAGATGAACCTCGACCCGCAGCGCGTGGAGATCGTCGTGGGCCGCGACGACTTCCCCACCGACCGCTACCTCGTCGAGGGCATCGCGGCCGAGCGCGGCGCCCGCGTGGTGTGGGTCGACGTCGACACCTCCCGCGGGGTGGATGCCGACCTGCTCCGCGCCGCTGTCGGCGATCGCACCGCGGTGGTGCTGCTGAGCCACGTGTCGTACCGCTCGGGGTACCTCGCCGACGGCGCCGGTCTGACGCGCATCGCCCACGACGCCGGGGCGCTCGTGCTGTGGGACCTCTGCCACTCCGCCGGATCCGTGCCGATCGAACTCGACGCGTGGGGCGCCGACCTGGCCGTGGGCTGCACCTACAAGTACCTCAACGGCGGCCCGGGCTCTCCCGCTTTCGCCTACGTCGCCGCGCGCCACCAGCACGCACTGACCCAGCCCGTGCAGGGCTGGATGGGGGCCGCCGACGTCTTCTCGATGGGGCCGGTCTACCGCCCCGCCGACGGGATGCGCCGCTTCCTCTCCGGCACTCCGCCGGTACTGGCGATGATCGCGATGCAGGACACCCTCGACCTGCTGGAGGAAGCCGGGATCGACGCGGTCCGGGCGAAGTCCGTGGCACTGACCGAGTTCGCGGTGCGGGTGGCCGACGGCATCCTGAGCCCCCTCGGCGTGACGTTCGCCTCGCCGCGCGACGCCGCCGAACGCGGCGGCCACGTGACGCTCTCGCACCCCGCCATGCGGGCCGTGACCGCCCGCCTGTGGCAGGGCGACGTCATCCCCGACTACCGCGACCCGCACGGCCTCCGCATCGGCCTTTCGCCGCTGTCGACGAGCTTCGCCGAGACGCTCACCGGTCTGCGCGCGGTCGCCGACGCGGTGCGCGCCGAGAGCTGAACCGCTCCGCCGTGCGCGTGAGGGCGGCGGCGGTCTCGGTCGCCCGGTCGGCGGCGGGCTCGGTCGGGACGATCCTGCGGCGGGCTCGGTCGGCGCGATCCTGGAGCCGGCTCGGTCGGGACGATCCTGCGGCCGGCCCGGTCGGCGCGATCCTGGAGCCGGCTCGGTCGACGTGATCCTGCGGCAGGCTCGGTCGGCACGATCCTGCGGAGGCTCGGACGGCGCGGAGACGAGACCCCACGGGGCGACCGCGATGCCGGACTAGCCTCGGAGCATGATCGATCCCCTCCTCGTCGTCCTCGCCGGCGTCGTGGTGGTCGCCCTCGCCACCGTCATCGGGCCGCGCTTCAACGTCGCGGGGCCCCTCGTGCTGCTCGCCGTGGGCGCGGGCGTGAGCCTGCTGCCGTTCGTGCCGCCGGTCGCCGTCGACCCCGAGATCATCCTCGTCGGCGTGCTGCCGCCGTTGCTGTACTCCGCGGCCGTGCAATTGCCGGCCATCGAGTTCCGCCGCGACTTCGCACCCATCGCGGGCCTCTCGGTCGTGCTGGTCGTCCTCAGCTCCGTGCTGCTGGGCCTGTTCTTCTGGGCCGTGATCCCCGGTCTCGGCCTCGCACTCGCGATCGCGCTGGGGGCGATCCTGAGCCCCACGGATGCCGTGGCCACCTCCATCGCCAAGCGCTTGGGGATCTCGCCGCGCGTGGTCACGATGCTGGAGGGCGAGAGCCTGCTGAACGACGCCACCGCGCTCGTGCTGCTGCGCACGGCGGTGGCCGCCGTGGCATCCGGATTCGCGTTCGGTGACGCCGTGGCCGACTTCGCGTGGGCTGTCGCGGTCGCGCTCGTCCTCGGCGCGGTCATCGGGTGGGTGAACCTGCGCGTGCGCGAGCGATTGGCGAATCCCGCAGCCAACACGGCGCTGAGCTTCACGATCCCCTTCGTCGCGTACCTGCCCACCGAGCACCTCGGCGGATCGGGCCTGGTCGCCGCCGTGGTCGCGGGGATCGTCACCGGCCAAGGCGCCGCACGTCGCTTCACCCCCGAGCAGCGCATCAGCGACCGTCTCAATTGGCGCACCATCGAACTCGTGCTCGAGGGCGGCGTGTTCCTCGTCTTCGGCCTCGAGCTGAAGGACATCGTGGGTGCGAACCTCCGCGAGCACGAGGGCCTCTGGCACGGCACATGGTTGGCGCTCAGCGCCCTCGGGATCGTGCTCGTCGTGCGCGGCCTGTGGGTGGCCGGGTTGATCTGGGTGCAGGGGCGCCGCAGCCACCGCCACGAGCGGGATCAGGGTCGCATCGAGGGCGCGCAGGATCGCCTCGACAGGTTCGAAGCGGCTTACCGCGAGACGCCTGAGCAGTTCGGTGTCCGCGGCGCGGATCCGGTGCGCACGGAGCGGCGCATCGGGTGGATGCGCACCCGCATCGCCCGCACGATGGCAGACCTCGACTACTACCGCGACACCCCGCTCGGCGCGCGCCACGGCACCGTCATCGTGTGGGCGGGCATGCGCGGAGTGGTCACCCTCGCGGCCGCGCAGACCCTGCCGGCGGACACCCCCCAGCGACCTCTGCTCATCTTCGTCGCCTTCCTGGTGGCGCTGTTCAGCCTCGTGCTGCAGGGGCTGACGCTGCCGGCCGTCGTGCGGTCGGTCGGTCTCGCCGGCGCGGGCGGAGAAGGACCGACGCGGGAGGAGCAGCGCGCCCTCGACGCGGAGCTCCGTGAGGCCGCCAGCGACGCGCTCGGCGCGGGGACGCTCCGGCGGCGCGACGGGGCGGCATTCCCCCCTGAGCTCCTCGAGCGCGCGGGCGCGCGGATCGTCCAGCCGCCCGACGAAGACGCCTCGACCCGCGTCCGCGACTTCCTCGAGCTCCGCCTCGCCTCGATCGAGGCCATGCGCCGACGCCTGCACGACGCGGGACGTGACGGCCGCTACAGCACCGCCGCCCTTCGTCACGCCCTCGCCGAGCTCGACGCCGACCAGCTGAGCCTGGAACTGCGCATCGACGACGGCGAGGATGAGTAGCGAGGCGCGGGCCCGATGCGGGCGCGTGCGTGACGGGGCGGTGCGGGCGCGTGCGTGACGGGGCGGTGCGGGCGGGGGCGTGACGGGGCGGTGTGGGCCGGGGCGTGACGGGGCGGTGTGGGCCGGGGCGTCGAATGTGCAGCGGGGCGTCCCCCGCCCGCCCCTGTGCACATAGGGTGCCCCGGCACGGCGCTCACCCGCGAACGGCGCCAGCGCGAGCCTCACGGGGGCGCCGAATGTGCAGCGGGGCGTCCCCCGCCCGCCCCCGTGCACATGGAGCGCCCCAGCACGGCGCTCGACCGCTGCGGCGGCGGTCGTAGGCACGGCCGCGAGCCTCACGGGGCGCCGAATGGGCTGCGGAGCGTCCCCCGCCCGCCCCAGTGCACGCGGGGTGCCCCGGCACGGCGCTCACCCGCGAACGGCGCCAGCGCGAGCCTCACGGGG
>NZ_JARVRW010000011.1 GCF_030209475.1 Microbacterium sp. lyk4-40-TSB-66 | reverse complement strand
TCCCTCCGGGTCGATCGGGGTAGGGGCCCCGCCCTCCACCCGGCGCGCCGCAGGCCCGCCCCTACCCCGCGCAGGCAGACGACAGACCAACGGCGCCGACCACTCGCAGAGAGCAGAGTGCCGCATCCCTCCAGGTCGATCGGGGTAGGGGCCCCGCCCTCCACCCGGCGCGCCGCAGGCGCGCCCATACCCCGCGCAGGCAGACGACAGAGCAACGGCGACGACGTCCGGTGCAGGGGTGTCGTCTTCGAGTCAATCGGGGAAGGGGCCCCGCTCTTGACTCGAAGGCGACACCCCGGAGCCGGACGACGACGCCGTTGCGGGGTCAGGAGTCAGCCGAAGCTCACTCCCACTCGATCGTCCCCGGCGGCTTCGACGTCACGTCGAGGACGACGCGGTTGACGTCGCGCACCTCGTTGGTGATGCGGTTGGAGATCTTCGACAGCACGTCGTAGGGCAGACGCGTCCAGTCGGCGGTCATCGCGTCTTCGCTCGAGACGGGACGCAGCACGATGGGGTGGCCGTAGGTGCGGCCGTCTCCCTGGACGCCGACGGAGCGCACGTCGGCCAGCAGCACGACGGGGCACTGCCAGATCTCGCCGTCGAGGCCGGCTTTGGTCAGTTCGGCGCGGGCGATGGCGTCGGCCTCACGCAGGATCTCGAGGCGGTCAGCGGTGACCTCGCCCACGATGCGGATGCCAAGACCCGGCCCCGGAAAGGGCTGGCGGCCGACGATCGCTTCGGGAAGCCCCAGCTCGCGGCCGATGGCGCGCACCTCGTCTTTGAACAGGGTGCGCAGCGGCTCGACGAGCTCGAACTGCAGGTCTTCGGGGAGTCCGCCGACGTTGTGGTGGCTCTTGATGTTGGCGGTGCCGGCTCCGCCGCCCGATTCCACGACGTCGGGATAGAGGGTGCCCTGCACGAGGAACCGCACCTGCTCGCCCTCGGCCTTCGCCTCGGCGACGAGGTCGGCCTGCACCTGCTCGAACGCGCGGATGAATTCGCGGCCGATGATCTTGCGCTTCTGCTCGGGGTCGCTGACGCCGGCGAGGGCGTTGAGGAACGTCTCGCGCGCGTCGACGGTGATGAGCTTCACGCCGGTGGAGGCGACGTAGTCGTTCTCGACCTGCTCGCGCTCGCCCTGGCGGAGGAGGCCGTGGTCGACGAAGACGGCGATGAGCTGGTCGCCGACGGCCTCGTGCACGAGAGCGGTCGAGACGGCGGAGTCCACGCCGCCCGACAGTGCCGAGATCACGCGGGCGCTGCCGACCTGCTGGCGGATGCGCTCGACCTGTTCGGCGATGACGTTGCCGCTGTTCCAGTCGGCGGGGAGTCCCGCGGCCTTGTGCAGGAAGTTCTCGATGACGTGCTGACCGTGGTCGGAGTGCTTCACTTCCGGATGCCACTGCACGCCGTACATGCGGCGCGCGTCGCTCGCGAACGCGGCGACGGGCGTGTGCGCGGTGCGGGCGAGGACCTCGAAGCCCTCGGGAGCGCGGGAGACCTGGTCGCCGTGGCTCATCCACACGTTCTGGTCGACCGGCTGACCCTGCAGCAGCGTGCCCTCGGTCACGATCGTGGCGTCGGTGGCGCCGTACTCGCGCAGGCCCGTGTTCGCGACCTCGCCGCCGAGCGCCTTCGCCATGACCTGGAAGCCGTAGCAGATGCCGAGGGTCGGCACGTCGAGGTCGAACACGCCGCTGTCGAGGCTGGGAGCGCCGTCTTCGTACACGGACGACGGGCCGCCCGACAGGATGATGCCGACGGGGTTCTTCGCCGCGATCTCGTCCGCCGTGGCGGTGTGGGGGACGATCTCGCTGTACACGCCGGCTTCGCGCACCCGACGGGCGATGAGCTGTGCGTACTGGGCGCCGAAGTCGACGACGAGGACGGGGCGCTGGGACGTTTCGGTCTGTTCGGTCACCGGTTGCCTTCCGGGGTGGGAACGGGAGCGTCGGCCTGGGCGGCTTCGCGCTCGGCGAGGTAGGCGCGCACGCTCCGGGCGGTGCGCACCTCGAGGATGAAGGAGAGGAAGGGCACCACGCCACCGAGGGCGAGGAACACGAAGCGGCGGAACGGCCACCGCATGAGGCTCCATACGCGGAAGCACGAGAAGAGGTAGACCACGTAGAACCAGCCGTGGGCGACGAGGATCGCGAGCGAGACGTTGACGCCGTCTCCGGTCGACAGGATCTCGCAACCGCTGCCACCCGGGACGAACAGTGAGAACCACTGGCAGTCGGGACCGGGCACGGCATCCGCGAACCACAGGAAGCCACCGGAACCGCCGAGGAACAGCTCCACGTGAATGGGCGTGTACTTCAGGATCATCTCCGCGACCAGCAGCAGCAGGCCGACGCCGGTGATGATCGAGCAGATCTGGTAGAACTTCAGGGCTCCGCGGATCGCCGGGAACGAGGCGAGCTTGGGGGCGCGGGGCATGGATGCCAGTCTACTCGCGAGACACTGGGGGCCCTGCCGCGAGGGCTTCGGACTGTTCGTCCTCGAGGTCTTCGACCTCTTTCTCCCAGGCGTCGCGAGCGAGGCGGTACCAGAGGTAGAGCGCGAAGCCGGCGAAGACCGCCCACTCGGCGGCGTAGAAGATGTTCAACCAGTTCACCCGTGAACGCTCGTCGGGCGCCGGCGACGAGATGTCGACGAGCGGACCGATGGCGGTCTGCGACGCGATGTACTGCCGGTAGACGCTCACGTCGGTGATGTCGTGCCACCGGCCGAGCAGCATGGCGGGAGACATCCGGGTGAGGGTGTACGGGTCGGCGCCCGACGGCGGCACGGACGGCCCCTCGTCGGAGATCAGACGTCCGGTGACCTCGACCACCGCCGTCGGGTCGGTCTCGACCTGTCGCTCGAGCTCGGCGGCGGCGGCGTTCGCCTGGTCGAGGCTCGGGGTCCAGCCGGTCGCCACGGCGACCGAGGTTCGTTCCTCGGCACCGGCGACGCGGAGCTGCCCGGTGACCCAGTACCCCTCGACGTCGTCGTTGTACCGCGAGGAGACGACGATGAAATCGGATGCCACCCACGTGCCCGTCACCTCGACCCGCTGACCGACGAGGGGTTCGGGGAGGTAGTCACCCGGCTCGACCACGTCGGCGAGCGGACGGACGACCTCGGTCATGCCCGGCTCGGGCGGCGAGGTGTCGACCGCGCGACCCAACTGCCACTGCCCGAGCCACGCGAGGACTCCCGCCACGACGAGAGAGAATGCCAGCAGCGCGATCCAGCGCGGCCGCAGCATCACCTCCCGCAGGGTGGGCGGGAAGATCTGCGGGGGCGCCGGATCGGTCGCGGGGGCGGATGTCATGCGGTGCCGGTCAGTGACCGTAGGGGGCGACGACGACCTCGACGCGCTGGAACTCCTTGAGGTCGGAGTAGCCGGTAGTGGCCATCGACTTCTTCAGCGCCCCGATGAGGTTGGCGGTACCGTCGGCGACGGGCGCCGGGCCGTAGAGGATCTGTTCGAGCGGCCCGACGCGGTCGACGGCGACTCGACGGCCGCGCGGTAGCTTGGCGTGGTGCGCCTCGGGGCCCCAGTGGAAGCCGCGTCCGGGCGCGTCGGTCGCGCGAGCCAGGGCGACGCCGAGCATGACGGCATCCGCGCCCATGGCGAGGGCCTTCACGATGTCGCCCGAGGTGCCCACGCCGCCGTCGGCGATGACGTGCACGTACCGGCCGCCCGATTCGTCGAGGTAGTCGCGCCGCGCTCCGGCGACATCGGCGACGGCGGTGGCCATCGGGGCGTGCAGACCGAGGGTCGCCCGGGTGGTCGAGGCCGCTCCCCCACCGAAGCCGACGAGCACGCCCGCGGCGCCCGTGCGCATGAGGTGCAGGGCGGCGGTGTACGTGGCGGCACCGCCGACGATCACGGGCACGTCGAGGTCGTAGATGAACTTCTTGAGGTTCAGCGGTTCGGCGACCTTCGAGACGTGCTCCGCCGACACGGTGGTGCCGCGGATGACGAAGAGGTCGACGCCGGCCGCGACGACGGTCTCGTAGAGGTCTTGCGTGCGCTGGGGGGTCAGGGCCCCGGCCACGGGGACGCCCGCGTCGCGCACCTCGGCGAGGCGGTCGCGCACCAGCTCGGGCTTGATCGGCTCGGTGTAGAGCTCCTGCATGCGGCGGGTCGCGTCAGCCTCGGGGAGCGTCGCGATCTCGGCCAGGTGCGGCTCGGGGTCGTCGTAGCGGGTCCACAGCCCCTCGAGATCGAGGACGCCGAGACCGCCGAGCCGACCGAGCTCGATGGCCGTGCGGGGGCTGACGACGGAATCCATGGGGGCACCCAGGACGGGGATCTCGAACGAGAACGCGTCGATCGTCCACGCGGTCGAGACGTCTTCGGGGTTGCGCGTGCGCCGCGACGGCACGACGGCGATGTCGTCGAAGGTGTAGGCGCGGCGGGCGCGCTTCGCGCGGCCGAGATCGATCTCCATGGTCACCCGCCCAGCCTACCCGCGCCCTCCGACCTCATCGTCGGCGGGGGAGAGCTCGATCGGCGCGTTGCCGCCCCGCAGAAGTCGCGTCAGCAGTCCGTCGAAGAAGAAGACGAGAAAGGCGATCGAGCCCACGAGGGGGCTCAACGCGACCGCCACGACGCTCAGGAGCATGGCGCTCAGGCCCGCCCGCCCGACGCGGCGTGCGTCGTCGCGCGAGAGGTCGGGGATCGCGTCGGAGCGGACGGCCCACACCCACTGGATCCACCCGAGAAGAATCGCGAGGAAGAAGTTGACGGGGAGGAGCACCCGTCCGAGGAAGAGATCGGCGTAGGTCGTGTTCAGCGACGACGTGAACGGCACGAGCACGACGAAGAGCAGACGGAAGCTGTTGATCCACATGCCCAGGGCATCGATGCGGGCGATGTACTCGAACTGGCGCACGTGCGTCATCCACATCAGGCACAGGATGAGGAAGCTGATCGCGAACGAGAACACCGGGTGCGCCAGATCGCGCAGCGCGGCGGAGAGGTCGGCGTCGGTGGTGACCGAGCCCAGCGGCTGGTCGGTCAGCCCCAGCACGAGCAGGGTGGCGGCGATCGCGAAGACCCCGTCGGTGAAGGCCTCGGTGCGCCGCGCCGACACCGACGCGTCGGGGTGACTCCTCCGCCGGATCATGCGCACAGCGTAGCGCCACCCTCCGACGACGACGGGCCGGGCAGTCACTGCCCGGCCCGCCGTGAAGAACGCGTTATCGCTTGTAGTTCGGTGCCTCGACGACGATCTGCACGTCGTGGGGGTGCGACTCCTTGAGCCCCGCCGAGGTGATGCGGACGAAGCGGCCCTTCGTCTTCAGCTCTTCGACGGTGCGGGCGCCGACGTAGAACATCGACTGACGCAGGCCTCCGATGAGCTGGTAGGCCACCGCGGCGACCGGACCGCGGTACGGCACCTGACCCTCGATGCCCTCGGGGATGAGCTTGTCGTCGCTGGGCACGTCGGCCTGGAAGTAACGGTCCTTCGAGTAGGAGGTCTTCTTGCCGCGCGTCTGCAGTGCGCCCAGCGAACCCATTCCGCGGTACTGCTTGAACTGCTTGCCGCCCTGGAAGACGATCTCGCCCGGCGACTCGTCGGTTCCGGCGAGGAGGGAGCCGAGCATGACGGTGTCCGCGCCGGCGACGAGGGCCTTGGCGATGTCGCCCGAGTACTGCAACCCACCGTCGGCGATCACGGGCACACCGGCGGGGATCGCGGCCTGCGCGGCCTCGTAGATGGCGGTGACCTGGGGCACGCCCACGCCCGCGACCACGCGGGTGGTGCAGATCGAGCCCGGGCCGACGCCCACCTTCACGGCGTCCACTCCCGCATCGATGAGCGCCTGGGCGCCCTCGCGGGTGGCGACGTTGCCGCCGATGACGTCGATGTGGTCGAAGGTCGGGTCGGCCTTGAGGCGACGCACGATGTCGATCACGCCCGCGGACTGACCGTTGGCGGTGTCGACGACGAGCACGTCGACGCCGGCGTCGCGCAGCGCCTCGGCGCGCTGCCAGGCGTCACCGAAGAAGCCGATCGCCGCGCCCACCCGGAGGCGGCCCTGGTCGTCCTTGGTGGCGAGGGGGTACTTCTCGCTCTTGTCGAAGTCCTTGATCGTGATGAGACCGGCGAGCTTGCCCTCGTCGTCGACGAGTGGCAGCTTCTCGACGCGGTGCTTCGCGAACGTCGCGATGACGTCGTTGGCGTGGATGCCGACGTGCCCGGTGATCAGGCCGTCCTTGGTCATGACGTCCTTGACCTTCGTCGTCTGACGCTCGAAACCCGAGACGAAGCGCATGTCGCGGTTGGTGATGATGCCGACGAGCACGCCGTCGGGGTCGACCACGGGCAGACCCGAGATGCGGTACTGCGCGCACATCGCGTCGACCTCGGCCACGGTGGCATCCGGGTTCGTCGTGATGGGGTTCGAGACCATGCCCGACTCGCTGCGCTTGACCTGGTCGACGATGCCGGCCTGGTCGTCGATCGAGAGGTTGCGGTGCACGATGCCGATGCCGCCCTGACGGGCGATCGCGATGGCCATGCGCGCCTCGGTGACGGTGTCCATGGCGCTGGAGAGAAGAGGGGTCGCCACCGTGATGCGGCGGGTCAGACGCGACGACGTGTCGGCCTCGCTCGGGATGACGTCGGTGTGCCCCGGAAGCAGCAACACGTCGTCGTAGGTCAGTCCGATGAAACCGAAGGGGTCGTGCTGCTCCATGGATCCTCCTGCGCGCGCGGCGCCTGTGTGAAAGGGGACGTCGTCGGCCGGAGCGCGGGTTCGCGTGCTCCGCCTGCGATTCTAAGCGTCGGGAGGCTGGGAAACATTCCCGTGAACACTGGCCGCCATGCGAAGCGGGCACAACACGGTTCGCTAACGACGCGGTCGGCGAAACACCCGCGACACATTACGCTCGTAGCGTCGACCGTCGAAGCTGACGGGACGACTTCGTCAGCGCTGCCGAACTGGAGATTCCGTGGGTCATTCCTCCCCCACCGCGATACGATCGCGAACTTTGTCCCGCCTGGCCGTGATCGTCTCGCTCTTCGCGAGCGCGATCGCCGTCATGAGCCTGTTCTTCGCGTCACCCGCGATGGCGCAGGCCACGCAGGCGCCCACCCCCGCCGCATCGGCGGGCACCGGTGACGTCTCGACCCAATTCTCGATCGGAGGCATCATCCGCGCGGGCGACGACCCGGTCGAGGGCGTCGAGGTGCTCGTCTCCGGTTCGGGCTTCTCCGAGACCGGCACGACCGGCGCCGATGGGCGCTGGGCGGTGGCCGTCCCCGGACCCGGCGAGTACACGGCCGAGCTGCAGGTGGACACGCTGCCCGACGGCGTCGCTCCGCGCGACCCCGACAACGTCACCCGCGACGTCACGATCGGCACGACCAACACGGTCAACGTGCTTTTCCCGACGGGTGAGGGCACGGCGGCCAGCGGAACCATCTGGGACACGCTCTTCTCTCGCTTCTTCTACGGCCTGAACTTCGGCCTTCTGCTGGCACTGGCCGCGATCGGCATCTCGCTGATCTTCGGAACGACCGGCGTGAACAACTTCGCCCACGGCGAGATGCTCACCTTCGGCGCGATCATCTTCTACGTCTTCACGGCGATGGGCTGGAACCTGCTGCTGGCGATCCTGCTGACGGTGGTGCTCTCGGCCGCGCTCGGCTGGACTCAGGATGCCGTGCTGTTCAAACCGCTGCGAAAACGCGGGGTGGGCTTGGTCCAAGTGCTGATCGTCACGATCGGTCTGTCGATCGTGCTGCGCTACCTGTACCTGTACTTCTTCGACGGCGGAACGCGCAACATCGCGACCGGGATCACCGACAACGTCACCATCGGCCCCGTCACGGTGACGCTCACCTCGATCATCAGCATGGGCATCAGCATCGTGATGCTCGGCCTCGTCGGGTACTTCCTCACCCGCACGCGCATCGGCAAGGCGACCCGCGCGGTGAGCGACAACGCGTCGCTCGCCGCCGCATCCGGTATCAACGTCGACCGGGTGATCCGCATCGTCTGGGTGCTCGCGGGTGCGCTCACGGGCCTCTCCGGCGTCCTCTACGGCCTCTACCGCGGCGTCACGTGGGACATGGGCTTCGCCATCCTTCTGCTGCTGTTCGCCGCGGTCACGCTGGGCGGACTCGGGAGCGCGTTCGGCGCGCTCGTGGGCTCGCTCATCATCGGCATCATCACGGAACTGTCGACCATCGTCATCCCACCCGACCTGCGGTACGCGGTGGCCCTGATCGTGCTCATCGGCGTGCTGCTGTTCCGGCCGCAAGGTGTGCTCGGTCGTAAAGAGCGGATCGGTTGAGGAAAGACGACATGGACTGGTTTTCGATCTTCAACAACGCCGCGGGCGAGCTCATCAGCCCGACCACCGCGGCCTACGCCCTCGCCGCCATCGGACTCAGCGTGCACTTCGGTTACGCGGGTCTGCTCAACTTCGGTCAGGCGGGCTTCATGGCCGTCGGCGCCTACGCCTTCGCCATCGCGACGCTCTCGCTCTCGGCACCGGTGTGGCTCGCCATCCTCATCGCCATCGCCGCCTCGGTGCTCTTCGCGTTCCTTCTCGGCATCCCGACCCTGCGTCTGCGCGCCGACTACCTCGCGATCGTCACGATCGCAGCGGCAGAGATCGTGCGCTACGTCGTGTCGACCGTGGGTCTGACCGACATCACCGGTGGCTCGCAGGGCCTGAACGGCTACAACCGCGAGTTCCAGGCGCTGAACCCCCTGCCCGCCGGCACCTACGGCATCGGGCCGTGGACTTACTCGGCGAACGACTGGTGGGTCCGCGTCTTCGGCTGGGGCCTCGTCATCATCGCCACGATCCTCGTCTACCTCCTGATGCGCAGCCCCTGGGGCCGCGTGGTCAAGGGCATCCGCGAGGACGAGGACGCCGTGCGCAGCCTCGGCAAGAACGTCTACTCCTACAAGATGCAGGCTCTCGTGCTGGGTGGTGTCATGGGCGGCCTCGCGGGCGTGGTGTTCATCCTCCCCCGCGCCGTGCAGCCCGGTAACTACGGAACGGCGCTGACGTTCTTCATCTGGACCGCCCTCCTGCTCGGCGGGGCCGCGACCCTGCTCGGCCCGATCGTCGGATCGATGCTGTTCTGGGTGCTCCTGTCGCTGTCGAACGGCATCATCGTGGGGTTGCGCGACGTCGGCATCCTGGGCTTCATGTCCAGCACGCAGACGGGGCAGGTGCGCTTCATCCTCGTCGGCATCGGACTGATGCTCCTGGTGATCTTCCGACCACAGGGCATCTTCGGCAACAAGAAGGAGCTGTCGTTCAATGTCTGACACGACCCTCACCCACCCGCTCGTCAAGGGCGATGTCGGCCCCGGCTGCGCCAAGGTCGACCCGATCGTCGTCGCCGACGGCGTCACCCGGCAGTTCGGCGGGCTCAAGGCCGTCCACGTCGAGCACCTCGAGATCCCGCGCGGACAGATCACCGCTCTGATCGGCCCGAACGGTGCCGGCAAGACGACGCTGTTCAACCTGCTGACCGGCTTCGACAAGCCCAACACGGGTCGTTGGAGCTTCGAGGGGTCGAACCTCGCCGGTGTCCCCGCGTTCAGGGTCTCGCGCAAGGGGATGGTGCGCACCTTCCAGCTCACCAAGTCACTCGGGCGCCTGTCGGTGCTGCAGAACATGCTGCTCGGCGCCCGCGGGCAGAAGGGCGAGAACATCTTCCGCGCCCTGATCCCCTCGACCTGGCGCTCGCAGGAGCAGGCGAACACCGATCGGGCCGACGACCTGCTGCGCCGGTTCAAGCTGGATGCCAAGCGCGAGGACTTCGCCGCGTCGCTCTCGGGCGGCCAGCGCAAGCTCCTCGAGATGGCCCGCGCGCTCATGAGCGACCCGAAGCTGGTCATGCTCGACGAGCCCATGGCCGGCGTGAACCCCGCGCTGACGCAGAGCCTGCTCGGGCACATCCTCGACCTGAAGAAGGAGGGGATGAGCGTGCTGTTCGTCGAGCACGACATGCACATGGTGCGTCACATCTCCGACTGGGTCGTCGTCATGGCCGAGGGGCGCGTCGTCGCCGAGGGTCCGCCCGACACCGTGATGAGCGACCAGGCCGTCATCGACGCCTACCTGGGCGCCCACCACGACACCGATCTCGGCGACATGACCACGTCGCAGCTCGAGACCATCCAGTCCGAGGCCGCCGCCGAGGCGGAAGCGGAGCTCATCGCCGACGAGAAGGACGGCAAGCTCTGATGGCCGACACCGCCACCACCACGCGCACCGCGGTGCTGCGTACCGACGACCTCGTCGCCGGGTACCTGCCGGGTGTGAACATCCTCAACGGGTGCACGGTCGACGCCTACCAGGGCGACCTGATCGGCATCATCGGCCCCAACGGCGCGGGCAAGTCGACGCTGCTGAAGGCCATCTTCGGCCAGGTGAAGATCCGCAGCGGCGCCGTGCTGCTCAACGGCGAGGACATCACCTCGCTCAAGGCCGACAAGCTCGTCGGCAAGGGCGTCGGCATGGTGCCGCAGAACAACAACGTGTTCCCGAGCCTGTCGATCGAAGAGAACCTGCAGATGGGTCTCTTCCAGCGGCCCAAGGTGTTCGCGGAGCGCTTCGAGTTCGTCAGCGGGCTGTTCCCCGAGCTGGCCAAGCGGCGCCGGCAGCGCGCCGGATCGCTCTCGGGCGGCGAGCGCCAGATGGTCGCCATGGGCCGCGCGCTCATGATGGACCCCTCGGTGCTGTTGCTCGACGAGCCGTCGGCCGGTCTCTCCCCCGTGCGCCAGGACGAGACGTTCCTGCGCGTGGCCGAGATCAACCGCGCGGGCGTGACGATCATCATGGTCGAGCAGAACGCGCGCCGATGCCTGCAGATCTGCCACCGCGCCTACGTGCTCGACCAGGGCAAGGACGCGTACACGGGAACCGGTCGAGAGCTTCTCACCGACCCCCGCGTCATCGAGCTGTACCTCGGCACGCTGGCCGCCGACGAGGACGCCAAGCGCGATCGTCCGCAGCCCGAGGCCTGATCGACCGTCGACTGATCGCGAGTGCGGCGCTCACCCTGGTGGGCGTCGCACTCTCGGCATGTTCGGCCCCGGCACAGCCCGCGCCGTCGCTCGAGGTCGTCCTCGTGCAGCAACGCGGCGACATCGCCGTCGGCCGGGTGCAGCTACGGGTGACCAACACCTCGGACTCCCCCGCGACGTTCACGGCGGCATCGTTCTCTTCCCCCGTGTTCGACGGTCCCGCGCAGTGGGATGCCCCGCGGCCGACGACGCTGAATCCGGGGCGCACCGTGGATCTCCCGGTGATCCTGCCCACCATCCGCTGCGAAGCCGCCGACGACGCGCCCGAGGCGACGCTCACGGTCGACGGGGAGCAGACGACCGTCCCCTTGGAGGACACCCTCGATGTGCTCGGGCACGCGAGCGCCACGGCATGCGACCGGGACGCGCTGGCATCCGTGGTCCGCGTGACGGCTTCGGCGGCGACCGCCGGCGCCGACGGCTCGATCATCCTGAGTCTCGCGCTCGATCCGGCTCAGAGCGGCGACGGGACGGCCCAGCTCGTCGCCCTGCGGGGAACCGTGCTGCTGCGGTTCGCGGCCGGTGACGAAGCGCCCCTGAACACGACGGTCTCCGCCGGCGACGCGCCGTCGATCCTCGACGTCGCTGTGGTGCCTCAACGCTGTGACGCGCACGCCATCGCCGAAGACAAGGTCGGGACGCTGTTCGACCTCGTCGCCCGCGTCGACGGACGCGAGGTGGTCGTCCCCCTGGAGCGGTCGAAGGACGTCGCCGCCGCGCTCCTGGTGCTCACCGCGCAGGTGTGCGGGTTGACGCCGACGGGTTGAGTCCGCCTCACTGCCTCTCCCGCTCCTCGGCTGCACCGCGCGACGCGGCGCATGCCTCAACGCGAAAGGGCCCGGATCCTGAGATCCGGGCCCTTCCTGCGGTGTCAAGTCACTCGTTGAGCGAGCCGAACTCCGTGTTCAGCAGGGTGTACTTGTTGTCGGCACCGTACTGGTAGATGCCGATGTACGCCTCGGTCGGGTCACCGTTCTCGTCGAACGTGATCGGGCCGGAGACACCGTCGTAGTCGATGTCGGTGCCGTCGTTGATCAGCGCGAGGCAGTCGGCGAAGGTCGTGCACTTCTCGCCGCCCTCGGAGACCGACTGGAGGTTGTCGCGGATCGCGGTGCCCGAGTCGTCCTTGGCCTGCGCCGCGGCGAGAGCAGCGACGATGACGGCGTCGTAGGACTCCGGCGCGTAGCTGAAGTCGGTCAGCGCGGGGTCGATCTCCTTCAGACGCGACTGGAACGTCGTGTCGGCCGGGTTGCCGGGCAGCGTGCCCTTGGCGCCCTGCAGGGTGCCGGCGGGGAACTCGTACGAGTTCGACAGGTTGCCGTCGACGAAGTAGACCTTCGACGCGGCGTAGCCCTGCGTGCTGACCAGCTGCGGGATGATCGACGACGTCTCTTCGAACGCGATCACCGCGACGGCGTCGGGCTGAGCCGCGAGCAGCTCGTCGACCTGCGACGTGAAGACCGTGTCACCCGGGTTGTAGGGGACCGCGACGGAGACCTCGCCACCGGCGGCCTCGATGGCCGTCGTCGCGTTGTCCTTCAGGCCGATGCCGTAGGGGTCGTTGATGTAGATGATGCCGACGTTGGCGGCACCGTCTCCGACCATCAGGTTGCCGAGCACGCGGCCCTGCAGCACGTCGGAGGGCGCGGTGCGCCAGTAGTACCCGTCGTCGGCGTAGGTCGTGAAGTCGGGCGAGGTGTTGGCGGGCGAGATCTGGACCACACCGGCGTTGACCAGCTGGTCGACGAAGGTGAAGGACACACCCGACGAGGCGGCACCGATGACGACGTCGGCACCGGCGTCGACGAGCTCGGTCGCCGACTGCGTGGCGATGTCGGTGGTCGTGTCACCCGAGTCGCGCTCGGTGAGTTCGACCGAGAACGGGAATGCGTCGCCCGTGGCCTCGATGTCCTGCACGGCGAGCTTGACGCCGGCGACCTCGGGCGGGCCGAGGAAGGCGAGGTTACCCGTGGCGGGGAGGATCGTGCCGACGTGGAACGCGCCGTCGGCCGTCGATACGGCACCGCTGCCACCGTCGGAGGATTCGCTGGGTGCGGCGGCGTCGCCGCCACCACCGGCACAACCGGCGAGGACGAGCGCGCTTGCGCCGACCAGGGCGAGACCGCCGAGGAGTCGGGCGCTGCGCGTGCGCGGGAAGACGTTCATAGTGCTCCTTGCTGTGGATGAACGCGGGGAAGACCCATGGGGTCACCTGATTCCCCCAACCTAATCGGATGCAGGTTTTCCGCATGTTGCCGTTCGTTAACGATGTGCGTCCCCGCGGTCACGGGCGCATAACGGTCGACGACACCGCATCGAGAACGGACGGATTCAGCCGGTAAACGCAGAAATCGCGGAACTCACACCGGCTCGGCGACATCGGCCACCACGCGACGATGACGCCGCGAGGCGACGATCGAATCGGCACTCAGGATCACCAGCGCCACCCAGACCAGGGCGAAGCCGATCCAGCGCTCGGGGGTCATCTCTTCGTGGAGCACCCAGACACCGATGACGAACTGGATGACGGGCGCCACGAACTGCAGCAGCCCGATCACCGTCAGCGGCACCCGCCGGGCACCCGACGCGAACAGCAGCAGCGGGATCGCCGTCACGACGCCCGCCGACAGGAGCAGCACCGTGTGCAGCGCTCCGACGGTGCCGAGCGTGATCCCCGAGATGGTCGCGACGAACACCAGCTGGATCGCGGCGACCGGTAGGAGCCACAGCGACTCGAGGGTCAGACCGCTCACGGCATCCACCGACGGGCCGATCTGCTTCTTCACCAGACCGTAGAAGCCGAAGGAGAACGCCAGCGTCAGGGCGATCCACGGGAAGGAGCCGTAGCCGACGACGATGACGACGACCGCGGCGACGGCGATGCCCACCGCGATCCACGGCAGGACGCGCAGTTTCTCGCGCAGCACGAGGACCCCGAGCAGGACCGTGACGATCGGGTTCGTGAAGTACCCGAGGCTCGTCTCGATGACGTGCCCGGTCAGGGCCCCGATCAGGTAGGTCTGCCAGTTCACGTAGATCAGGACGCCCGCCAGTGCCGTGAGCGCCATCAGGCGCGGCTGCCGCACGATGGCGAGGAACGGGCGCCACGTGCGGAGAACCGTGAGCAGCAGGAGGCAGAAGGCGAAGGCCAGGATGATCCGCCAGGCGACGACCTCGAAGGGATCGGTCGGCTTGAGCTGCAGGAAGTAGATCGGCAGGACACCCCAGAGCAGGTAGGCGCTCAGTGCGTACAGCGCGCCTCGGGTGCTCCCACCGGCGGGGGCGGGTGGGATGGCGGTCACTCGATCAGCCTATGCGCGGCGTCGCCCCGGGGGCCGCCGACGGCCGCCGCTTTCCTGCCACCTGCCCGGTCGACGACACGGAGGCCGAGGCGAGGACGGCGACGAGACGAGGAAGACCCCGGATGCTGTGGCATCCGGGGTCTTCGTCGTGAGTCGCGCGATCAGCGGACGACGACCGCCAGCACGTCGCGAGCCGACAGCACCAGGTACTCGTCGGCGCCGAACTTGACCTCGGTGCCGCCGTACTTGCTGTACAGCACGCGGTCGCCGACGGCGACGTCGAGGGGGACACGGTTGCCGTTGTCGTCGATGCGGCCGGGGCCGACGGCGACGACTTCGCCCTCCTGCGGCTTCTCTTTGGCGGTGTCGGGGATGACGAGACCACTCGCGGTGGTCTGCTCAGCCTCGACCTGCTTGATGACGATCCGGTCCTCGAGCGGCTTGATGGAAACCGACACGGTCTACCTCTTTCTCGTTACAGAAGACTTGTCAGCACTCACGCGGGGAGAGTGCTAACCAGAGTCTAGGGAAGGGTTGGCACTCGTGCAATGCGAGTGCCAACCCGACGTGTGTGGGAACGGCACGAGCCGGAGAACGACCGGCGCGGCCGCGACGCGCAAGCGAGGACGGACCTGAACGACGGCGCGCGAAGTATTGCACCTTCGCGCCTTGGATAACACCCGTTTCACCTCCCCTTTCATCCTCAATCGGGGTGTGCGACACTTCTGGGACAGCGTCGACACGTGCAGGGGGCACGGGCCGATGGAACACGAACGGGCTCGTCGTCGAGCTCGGAGAGTCGGGGGATTCAGGAGTGCCTTGGGCGCTTCTGTGCGCCCTCGGGGGGTCGAAACACATGGCTACGCCGTACTTCTTGGCGATCGATGTAGGGACGAGCAGGACTGCGGCTGCGACCGCGCGTTCCGCACCCGACGGGGCGTTGCTTGCCGCATCGCTGCCGCTCGGGCGCAACGCCGACAGCACCCCGACCACCGTCTTCGTGTCGGACAGCGGACTGCTGTTCGGCGACGCGGCGGAGCGTCGGGGCACCGCCCAGCCCGAGCGTCTCGTGCGCGAATTCAAGCGCCGCATCGGCGACGACGTGCCCATCGTGGCCGGAGACCGGCGCTTCTCTCCTCAAGACCTCTACGCCCTGGTCGTGGGGTGGGTGATCGGCACCGCGGTCGAGCGCGAGGGACAGCACCCCGCCGGCATCGCCGTCTCCGTCCCCGTCACCTGGGGCGAGTACCGCACGCAACTGGTGCGCGACGCGATCGGCCGCCTCGGCTGGAGCGACGTGCAGGTCATCACCGAGCCCGAGGCCGCCGCGCGCCACTACGAATCGACGCACCCCCTCGAGAGCGGCCGCGCCCTGGCGGTCTACGACTTCGGTGGCGGCACGTTCGACACCGTCATCCTCCAGAAGATGCCCGACGGCAACGTGGACTTCGTCGGCAGCCCCGTCGGCATCCCCGACCTGGGCGGCGCCGACTTCGACGACATCGTGCTGCGGCACACCGTCCGTGCCGCCGGCATCCCGGCATCCGCGCTCGCGAGCGTGGAGTCCGATGCGGGCCTACGCATGGCCCTGGCGTCGCTCCGACGCGAGTGCGTCGACGCCAAGGAGTCGCTGTCGTTCGACGGTGAAGCCGTCGTGCCGGTGCTCGTCGGCGACGGCCACGGCGCCGTCCGCCTGACCCGCGCCGAGTTCGAGGACATGATCGAACCCGAGATCGAGCGCACCGTCGAGGTGCTCGAGATCGCGCTGGAGCAGTCGGGCCTCACCGCCGACGACCTCGACGCGATCCTGCTCACGGGCGGCACCTCCCGCATCCCCCGCGTCGCGCAGCTGCTCTCAGAGCGTTTCGACCGCCCGATCGCCGTCGACGCCGATCCCAAGGCGATCATCGCGCTCGGCGCCGCGCGCACCGCGGCCGGCGGCGACCTGCGCCCGTTCTCGCTCCTCGCGGTCGACGACGCTCCGGCCGACGACGATGACGACGACCGCGATGACGACGACGCGAACTCCGAGTCCGTCTTCACCGCCCAGCGGAGCGAGAAGCGCGCTCCGTGGTTTCGACGGGTTCCCGCCACGGCGTACGTCGCTGCGGGTGTCGCGGTGCTCACCGTGAGCGTGGGCGTCGTCAGTGTGCCCGCCCTCGGCGTCGGCATCCTTGCCCGCACCGGAATGGCCGTTACCTCGCAGCCCATGGCCGCCGACCTCGACGTGCGCGTGTTCGACGCGCTCGATCTGCCCTCCTCTCCCCCGGCGAGCATCGCCGCCCCCCAGGTGCAGCCCGTCGCCGAGCAGCCCGCGGCCCCGCAGGAGGCCACCGCTCCCGAGGAGCCCCGCTCGACCACTCGCAGCGAGGAACGTCAGCGCACCCCCCAGCGACTGACCCCTCAGGCCGCCGAACAGCGCAGCCCCTCCGCGGCGCCCCCCGCGCAGCAGCAGGCCTCCAACGGTGGCGGCGGAAGTGGGGGCGGGAACCCCGCCCCGGCCACCCAGCCGTCGTCGTCCACGCCGTCGGAGCCCTCGGCCGGCACGCCGTCGACCGATCCGACGACCACCGCTCCCTCTCCCTCCGACCCGGCCCCCACCACGCCGGCCGAGACACCGGGCACCGAGACGCCGGGCACGGACACGCCGGTCACCGACCCGCCCGCCTCCGAGGAGCCGGCTCCGTCTCCGTCGACGGAGAACCCGCCGCCGACCGAGACCTCGCCGCCGTCGGAGCAGCCGGCCGAGACCAGCTCTCCGGCACCCGAGACACCGCCCACCTCCGCCGAGCCCACGCCCTGACGCGGGCCGTCGGAAGATCACCACCGATGTCGATCTCGAACACGTCCTCCGATGCTGCCCACGGCGACCTCGAATCGCTGCTGCTGCCGCGCGTCGCACGCGCCCTCCTCGACGCCTCCGTCGCGGCGGTCGAGCCCGCACCGCTCGCGGTCGTGGGAACGGCTGGCTCCGGCAAATCCCGCGTGCTGCGTCACCTCTTCACGGCGCTGCGCACGGCCGGCGTCTCCCCCGTCGCCCTGACACACCTCTCGGACCTGCCCGCCGCGGGGGACGCGGTCGTCGTCGTCGACGACGCGCATCTTCTCGACGATGAGACGCTCTCCACGCTGGCGGACCGGCTGCGCACGGGAAGCGCGACGGTGCTGCTCGCCACCCGTCCCGACCCCGACTCACCGGTGCTGCGCGCGCTGATCGACGACATCGAACGGCACCAACCGCCGATGCTGCTCGGACACGTGACGATGTCCGACGTCACCGCGCACCTGGGGACCGCAGCCACGGACGTGTCGCGGGGCTGCCTCACCCGCCTGCTCGAGGCCACCGGAGGGTTGGCCTGGCTGACCGCGGAGGCGCTCATGCTGCACGGCGACGCGATCTGCGATGGTCGGTGCGATCACGACGAGATCGCCCGGTCGCTGGACGACCTGGTCTCGCACCGCATCGACTCCCTCGACCCGTCGCTGCGGCTCGCCGTCGAAGCGCTGTGCCTCGACGAGCGCTCCGCGCTCGACGCCGGCGCCGGCCCCGCCTGCGCCGCGGGCTACGACGCCGGCCTGCTGCAGCGCGGCGGGCGTACGGTCCCGCTCGTGCGTGACGCCGTGCGCGCACGACTGACCGCCGACCGCCTGCTGGAGCTGTACTCGGCGCGGCTGGTGCGCGACGCCGCCTCGGTGCAGGCGCTCCTCGGGGGCACGACGGACGAGCGCGTGGCATCCGCCCTGCTCGCCGACGGCGACCGTGAGTTCTCGCGCGATCCTGCGAAGGCGGCCGAGCTCTACGAGGCGGCCGACCGGGCGGGAGCGCCCTCGGCCACCCTGGCGTTGCGCCGCGCGCGGGCCGCGTGGGCCCTGGGCGACGTGGATGCCGCCGGCACGTTCGTCGACCGCCTGCTCGCCGACTCCGACTCCCCCGGCGACGCCGCCCTCGACATGGCCGCCGCCGTGTGGGCCATGCGCGGCGACATGGACCTCGGGGCGCAGGTCTACCGCGGCGGCGTGCCGACGACGTCCGAGAGCCGGGCGAAGTGGACGATCGCCGCCGCGGGCGCCGGTCACACCGATCCGGCCGCGACGGCCGTCTCCGCACCCGTGCGCACCATCCCGACCGCCCACGGCGTCTCGCTCGAACTCCTCTCCCGTGGCCTGCGGGCCTCTCTCGACGCCGCCGACCACGACGGTCTGCAGGATCTCGTGCGTGCGAGCGAGATGTACACCGCGTCGGGGAGCGACGCCCCTCTGCCGGAACTTCCGGCCGTGATCGCCGCTCTGGTCGCGCTGCACCTGGGCGAGGCCGCCGTCGCCCAGCGGGTTCTTGATGCCGCGATCGCCGGTGCGCAGGGCGGTGCATGGGCGGGTCCTCGCCTGCTGCTGTGGCGCGCGTGGGTCGCACTGCAGCGCGAGCACGCGGCGGAGGCGGAGAACGCCCTGCGCGCGGCGACCGGCGGACGTCCGCTCGGTGCGCGCGATCGTCTGCTCGCCGACGCCGTCGAGCTCGGGCTCGTGCGGCGGAACGGCCAGCCCTCCGAGCTGCCGCCGGTCTGGCAGCGCGCGCAGGAGTCGCTGCTGCGTGTGCAGATCGACCTCTTCACGCTCGTCCCCCTCGGCGAGTTCGCCGTCTCGGCGGCACGGGTCGGCGAGTTCGGTGCCATGCGCTCGTCGCTCGAGCGGGCCGACCAGCTGCTCGCCGACCTCGGCCGACCGGCCCTGTGGGAGACGAGCCTGCAGTGGTCGGGCCTGCACGCCAGCATCCTGCTGGGCAGCCCCGAGGAGCTCACCGTTCACGCGCGAGCCCTGCGGGCCGCGGCCGAGCACTCGCCCCTGGCCGCCCGCCTGGCACGCGCCGGGCGCGTGTGGACCGACGTCCTCACCGGCGCCGTCGACGTGGACGCCATCGAGGAGTCCGCCGCGGCCCTCGCTGCGAGCGGCTTCGCGTGGGACGGTGCACGTCTAGCGAGCCACGGCGCGAGCAAATCCACCGATCGGCGCATCATCGCGCGCCTGCTCGCGTGCGCCCGTCAGCTGCACCCGCGTGAGCGCGTGGAGACGCCCGCGACCCCGGCGACCGACACCGGCCCGATCCCCGCACCCACGCGTGCGGCCGAGGGCTCCGGCATCCTGAGCGAACGCGAGCGGGAGGTCGCGGCGCTGGTGCTGCAGGGCAAGACCTACGCCGAGATCGGCGAGACGATCTTCATCTCGCCGCGCACCGCCGAGCACCACATCGCCCGCATCCGCCGGCGCCTCGGCGCCACCTCCCGCTCCGACCTCATGAGCCGTCTGCGCATGGCTCTCGACGACGGTTCGCACGCCCCGGAACCCGGGGCGCAGAAGACCGGCGACGACGCGCAATCCGCCAGGGTGCTCGCGTCCGCCAAACCCCTATGACCCACCGCGCGCTATGGGGGTTCCCCCCGACGCGCACAGACACCCCTTCGACCTAACGTCGATCACAAGGAACAACCGTGAGGAGACCCCAATGAGCGTCACGCTGGCGACCATGGCAGATGCGCTGATCGAATTCATCCTGAGCCTCCTACGCGATCCGGAGGCCGCAGCCGAGTTCGAGGAAGACCCGGAAGGCGCGATGGCGGCACGGGGCCTGAACAACGTCTCGTACGCGGACGTGTGCTCGGTCGCCCCGGTGATCGCCGAGAAGCCCCACGTGATCGTGAACCCCACTCCCGTGCCGGTGCCCGTGGGCCCCAAGCCGGAGTGGAACCCGGTGGTCAAGGAGATCAAGACGATCACCACGCAGCTGTCGTACACGCACATCGACGACCGCGACACGATCGTCGACCAGTCGGTGAACCAGAACATCTGGGCCAACGGCGACGTCAACCAGACCTTCGGCAACGAAGCCGTCGTCGCCTCGGGTGACGACGCGATCGCCGCCGGCAACGACGTCGATCAGGACACGACCCTCGACAACTCGACCGACATCAACGCCGGCAACGACGTCAACATCGGCAACGACGAGACGAACACCGACATCGACGGCTCGTACAACGACACCGACGAGACCACCGAGACGACCGACAACTCCACCGACGTCGACCTGACCGACTCGGCCAACGACTCCTCGACGGACGTCGTGGTCGACGACTCGTTCAACGACACCACCGACACGACGATCGACACCTCGGTCGACGAGGACACCACCGTCGTGTTCGACTCGGGCAACGACGTCGTCATCGAAGACACCTCGGATGACACCCTCTGACACGCCCTCGGAACGGCGGGTGGGCTCTCACGAGCTCACCCGCCGTTCCGGTGCGCCCGCACCCCAGGCGCAGGTGCGCCGCTCCCCGGCACCGCCGCCGTACGAACCGCCACCCAAGGCCGTCAAGCCCGAGCGGCCCGCGCTGCACGACAAGGCCGCGGCCCCCGTCATGGTCAAGATGCCGCCGCCCGCGGCGGTGCGTCTCGCGCAGATCAGCTGGGTGCTCAGCCTGGTGGTGGGCGCGATCACCGTGGGGTACCTCTTCATCGTCCGCCAGACGATCGACCCCGATATCGAGGCGATCGTGCGCGGGGTCGACGACTCACGGCCGGCCGAGACCGTCAGCACCGCCGCCGACATCGTCTTCTGGTGCGTCTTCGGCGCACTCGTGACGGTGCTGCTGGTGCAGATCACCTCGCTGGTGTCGTTCAACAACCGTCGCGACAACGCGCGGTGGTGGATGCTGGGCGTCCTGCTGCTGCTGGCCGTGACGGTCCTGGCGGCCCGGCAGTTCGTGGCCGTCGGCGACCGGGGAGTGCCGCTGGATCGGCTCTTGCTGATCCAACTCGGCCTGTCCGCGCTCGGTCTGCTGTTCTCGGTCATCCCGGCCGCTCTCCGCTGGACACGGCGCAAGCACGACATCCGACGCGGCAGCCCCGGCAGCAGCCCCTCCGCGGAGTTCTGACGAAGCGGCATCCGATCCTCGCGGGTCGGATGCCGCTTCTCTTTCGCGTCGGGTTCTCCGTCGCGTCAGGCGGGTCCGCTCGAGAGCAGCGCGTCCGTCGCGTCGACACCGCGGTCGGCGTCCCCCGTCGCGTCGGAGCCGAGGAGATCGGATGCCGCGCCCTCGACGCTGCGGACCACGCCACGGCACAGGTCTGCGGTGTGGCGGTCGGTCAGAGGCGACTCCGCCAGCGAATGCCAGTGCGCGAGCAGACCGTCGATGCGCTCGCGCTGCGCCGGGGGCGCCGCGTCGTCGCCGAGACCCAGCCGTCGCGCGGGCGCGAGTCCTGAGCCACCCACGATCCGCTCCGCCTCCTCGAGCGCCTCGGCGCCGAGTTCGGGGGGCGCCGTGCGCAGCTCCGCCAGCAGCGACAGCTCGCGCAGATCGTGGCTCTGCGCCGTCAGGCGCTCGATGGATGCCAGCAAGCCGGCGGTGTGCGGGCGCGGGCGTTCGCGCACGAGGCGTTCGACGCTGTGCAGGATGCCGCGCGCCTTCAGCGCGAAGGCGCGACCACGGAACTGGTCCTCGACGAAACGCTGCACCTCGACCAGGCCGCTCTGCTGCACGAGGCGGTCGGAGAGAGCCGACGACGTCGTCGCGCCGCCGCGGATGAGCGCCGCCGCCAGCCGCACCCCGAACAGGCCGAAGCGCCGCAGCAGGCCGCGACGGATCTCCACGCTCAGGGCGGTGTCGTCGGTGGCGCGCGTGAAGCGGTCGACGGTCAGCAGCAGCTTGTCGCGTGCCTCGCGGTCCATCAGCGCGATGTGGCGCAGGGCGATGAACTCGCTCTCGCGCAGCGTGCGCCCGCCCTCGGCGAGAAGACCCGCCACCGGGACCACGTCGAGCGCCAGGGCGCGCAGTTCGCCGTCCCGGCGGTATCGGTCCGCGATCTTGGCCGCCGACAGCAGCGAGTCGATGCGACCCGAGCCGATCTCATCGGCGCGGGACAGGGCCGCCAGGGCGTTGACGGTCTGGGACTCCCCCGCCGCGGTGTCGCGGAAGGCCTCGAGGAACTTGAGGTCCTCGGCGTGCACGTGCCGCAGCAGATAGATGATGGCATCCGCCGCCGTCGGGGTGTCCTTGGGGATGAAGAAGTCGGTCGAGCGCGCCGAGTTCTCCACGGTCAGCGAGGCGATACCCGGGGTGTCGATGAGCACCGTCGAACGAAGGCTCTCGCTCGGCCAGGCGACATCGATCCAGGCGACCTCTTCGGCGGTGTACCCGCCCATGTCCAGCACGAGGCGCCCCTCGTGCCGGCGCACCGGGCGGGAGATCCGGCGGCCGTCGTGAAGGCGCAGATCCACGCGGGCGGTCGATCCGTAGCGGTACCAGGTGATCGTGCGCGTGCACTCCCCCGCGTCGGTCGGGGCGATCCGCTCGCCGATGAGGGCGTTCAGCAGCGTCGACTTGCCCGCCTTGACGATGCCGGCGACCGCCAGGCGCAACGGCTCCCGCAGCCGCGCCCGGAACGACTCCAGCACCTCGACCGCGGCCGCGTCGTCGGCGTACGCGTCGAGGGCGTCGTCGACGATCCGGGCGACCTCGGGCAGCCCGGCGCTCACCGACCGACCGCCGCGCGGGCGGGGCGTGCCGCCTCGAGCTCGGTGGTGGGGATGCGTCCGCGCAGGGCCTCGATGTCGCGCAGTTGCGCCTGCAGCGTGGTGATGCGCTTGTCGCGGTCGGCGGTGTAGGAGGCCGCCGCCTGCTTGGCCACCAGCACCGAGTCACTGAGCGAGCGGTGCAGCTCCTCGGCGATCGAGCCGAAGTGGTCGCGGGCGGTGCGCTGGACGACGCGCAGGCGGTCCTTCAGCTGCTTGCCCACCTGGAAGACGGTGTCTTCGATGTGACGGCGCAGGAGGTTCTTCGCCTCGTTCTGCCGACGGAGCAGGCGCGAGGACATGTCTTCGCGGAAGGCCCGGCGACCGACCAGGACACCGGCGAGCAGCGAGAGCGGGTTGATGAGCGAGAGGCCGACGATGCTGGTCGCGAGCCCCACCATCAGCACGCCGCCGTAAGACCCGCGCACACCGATGTAGATCTTCTCGGCGGCGCCCATCTTGCCGTCGTCGAGGTGCTGCAGCTCCTCGACCGGGTCGAGCAGACCATCGGTGCCGGCGACGTCGATCAGCGGGATCGACTCCTCACCCATGCGGAACTCGTCGGCCACCTGCTCGGCCAACCACTGCGACCGCTCGTTGGTCCAGACGAAGGTCTCGGAGACCGCGGCGTTCACCCGCTCGTCGACCCACTGGGCGATCTGGTCCCAGATGGGGCCGGGGTCGCCCTCGTCGATGGCGGCCTCCCCCTCGCGCTGCACCTTGCGCAGGCGATCGCGCAGGTCGTGCTCGGTGTCGGAGATCAGGTCGGCGATGCCGTCGGAGAGAGTGACCTGCCAGCGGGAGGTGCGGCTGCGGAAATCGTCGGCCTTGGCCTTGGCATCCTCGAGACGGGCGATCATGCCCGGCGTGTCCTCGGGATGCAGCAGGGCGTTGAGCTCGGTCTTCACGGCCAGCGAGAGCTGGTCGGACACGGTCAGCAGGTCGTGCACGGCGGCACGACGGTTGAGGTCCTCCGCCTTGCCCAGCACGTCGCGACGCAGGTGCGCCACGAGCTCGGGGAAGCCGGACTCGTCGTTCAGCTCACGGTCCTGCTGCTCGGCGGCCAGCAACCGCAGGTCGCTCGAGACGGCGAAGACGGGGACGTCGTCGATGTCGACGCCCAGCTCGTTCAGGTGCTTCTCGTCGACGCGCTGGATCTCGCGCCACTCGGGGTAGAGATCGGTCTTCGACAGCACGGCCGCGACGTTCGGGGAGATGCGCATCGCGTGGCGCAGGAACTGGATCTCCGGCTCGGTGTACTCCTGCGACGCATCGGAGACCAGCAGCACGGCGTGCGCGGTCGTGAGGGCGGCGAGGGTCGCGAGGGAGCGGGTCGACTCGAGCCCGCCGACACCGGGCGAGTCGACGATGCGCAGTCCCCCCTTGAGGATCTCGCGCGGCAGCAGTACCTCGGCGCCCACCACGTCGCCGTCCTGCTCGTCGTCGGCGCGGGAGGTGACGTAGTCGGACAGACGCTCGAAGGGGATGTCGACCCGGCGGACCTCGTGCGACTCCCCGCTCTCGCGCTTCACGAGCACGGTCGCGGAGGGCTCCTCCGCGTATCCCACCGAAGTCGGCACGCTCGTGGCGATGTCGTCGTCGACCGCGCAGGCGGGGGCGTTGATGAGGGCGTTGACCAGTTTGCTCTTGCCCTGCTTGAACTGCCCGACGATGACCACGCGCACGTGGGGGTCCTGCAGACGGGAGCGTGTGCTCGTGAGCTTCTCGACCAGGTCCTCGCGACCGAGGACCCCGGAGTACTTGCGGGCCCGTTCGACGAGGGCGGCCAGTTCGGCCGCCGGCGCGGGACCCTTCCTCCCGTCGGCTTCGGCACCGTTCGGCGCGGGAGACGTGGTGGGCTGGGCCGGTGCGGACACGCGGGGAACCTCTCGGTCGGGCCGACGCCTCTTCGACGTCGAAGGATCTGGGAACGACGATAGCCCCGGGCGGGAAAACCCGCCCAGGGCTACCGTTCAGACGCTTCCGTTGTTACGGATGGCGACTCAGGCGTCGAGATCGGCGTCGGGGAGCTGCACGTCCACGACCTCGGCGTTGCCGGAGCCCCAGATGACGTCGGCGTTGATCGTCCAGTCCTGCGACTCGGTCGAGCTGAAGTCGTCGTTGAACGAGTCGCTCAGGTCGACGTTGACGGACTCGTCGTTGTACGAGTTGTCGATCGACCAGTCCTGCGAGTTGTCCGTGAGCTCGACCGAGATGTCGGTCGTGTTGCCCACGTTGTCCCACGTCGTGATCTCGGTGGTGTTGCCGATGTTGATGTCGCCCTCGGCGTCGAAGTTCGTCGACGCGTCCAGCGAACGCGAGATCGAGACGTCGCCACCGGCGGCCACGGCACCCTCACCCGAAGCGGTGACGGCGCTGTTGCTGAAGTCCTGGGTGATCCCGCCACCGAGGACGTTCTGGTTGACCGACTGGTCGACGATGGTCGACTGGCTGTAGATGGAGGCGTTGCCGCCGCCGCCCGCGCCGCTCCAGCCCGAGAAGCCCGTGTTGTATTCACGAACGCCCGCGTTGGTGGAGTTGTCCTCGACCGAGTTGTCGGTGTTGTACGAGTCGACCGCGATCTCGTACGAGTTGCCCGAGTTGTTGACCGAGTTGTCGGTGTACTCGTTGCCCGAGTTGTCCCACGAGTTGTCGACGTTGCCGGTGTCGACGTTGCCCGAGTCGACGAACGACCAGTCCTGGGTCGACTCGTCGGTCGACGAGTTGTCGACGTTGCCGACGGTGTCGAGGTCGACGGCCAGGTTCTGGCTGTTGTTCGTGTTGGTCGTGCTGTTGCTGTTGCCGACGTTCGACCAGTCCGCGTTGCCGGAGTCGCTCACGTCACCGATGTTCCACACCATGATGTTGGTTCCTTACTTTACGAAGAGGCTCAGGCCAGGGGCAGGTTGAGGTCGGCGGTGTTGAAGCTGTCCACGACCGCCGTGATGTCGACGTCGATGGTGGTCTCGCTGTCGAACACCTCGGAGGTGTTGAACGAGCCGTCGGCCGAGTAGTTCTCCGAGAAGTCGTTGAACGAGTCGGAGACGTCGATGACGCTGGAGTTGTCGGTGTACGAGTAGTCCAGGTTGTACTCGTTCATCGAGTCCGTGATCGTGGTGATCGTGGTCTCGTTGCCGATGTTGATGTCGCCGCCGGCGCTGAAGTTGCTGGACTCGTTGACCGAGTAGTCCCAGTCGACGCTGCCGCCGGCTGCGATGGAACCCTCACCCGAAGCGGTGACCGAGGAGTTCGCGAACGACTGGTCGACGTCGCCGTCGGCCGCGAGGTTCTGGTTGACCGACTGGTCGACGATCGTGGAGCTGCTCCAGATCTCGGTGTGGCCGCCGCCCGCAGCGCCGGAGTCGGCTGCCGAGGCGCCGCCCCACGCGCCGAAGCCCGTGTTGTACTCGCGGACACCCGCGTTGACGGAGTTGTCGGTGTGCGAGTTGTCGGTGTTGTACGAGCCGTCGGCCCACTCGAGGCTGTTGCCCGAGTCGTTGACCGAGTTGTCGGTGGCCGTGTTGTTCGAGTCGGTCCACTCGTTGGACTCGTTGTAGGAGCCCTCGTTGAACGAGCCGTCGAGGCCGATGGTGGTGTCGCTGGCGTCGGTGACCGAGTTGTCGGTGTTGAACGAGTCGGTGGCCGAGGCGTCGGTGTTCACCGAGTTGTCTTCGTTGACGGTGCTCGTGTCGTTGAGCGAGTCCGCGATGGCCGTGTTGAGCGAGTTGTTGATGTCGCCGGTGGTAGGCATTTCTTCCATCCCATTCTCGGGCCGCGGCCCGCAGTGCTGTTCGTTCTTCGAGAGTAAGAACGGGCCGCGGATCCGGCATCGGGGGCCTCCCCGGTATCGGGTACGGGGGACCCCGGGGTTTTGGGGGGAGGGGGGAGGGGGACCACGGGGGTCTCCTCCGATCGAGGCGGCGACGGGGGCCGGCTCCGCGTCCTCACCCGCGCACGGGAGTCGGAGTCCGCACCACCCCGGGGAAACCCTGCCCCGAGCCTGCCGACAGGTCGGGACCGCTCGCGCACCGGCTCCCCCGCCCCGGGAAACCCGGTCCCTCGCGCTCGGTGCAGCCGGACCCCGCGGGGGCGCCCGACCCCGCGGACCCGCCCGCCTAGGCTGGTTCGGTGGACACCGCCGAGCTCACCGCCCTGCTCACCCCCGAGGGCCTCCGCCTGCTCGACGACATCGGCCCCCTCGTCTCCACCGACGACGCCGCGCGCGCGGTCTCCCGGCTTCGAGCGGCCGGGCACTCCCCCGACCTCGTGGCCGCCGTGGTGGGTCAGGCCCGCCTCCGAGTGCGGGCGGCGGTGAAGTTCGGCCCGTTCGCCGACCGGATGCTGTTCACGCGCGCGGGGCTCGAGCAGGCGACGCGCCTGTCGATCGCCGCCCGTCACGCGGGGCGGTTCCGCGACGCCGGCATGACGAGCGTCGCCGACCTCGGCTGCGGCATCGGCGGCGACGCCCTCGGTCTCGCAGGTCTCGGCATCCGGGTCCACGCCGTCGACGCCGACGAGGTGACCGCCGCCATCGCCGCGTACAACCTCGCCCCCTTCGGCGAGGCCGCGAGCGTCGCCCACGCGCGCGCCGAAGACGTCGACCTGACGGGGACGGATGCCGTGTGGCTCGACCCCGCGCGACGGACAGCCGGCCACGCCGAGACGCGGCAGGTGACATCGGCGGAGTGGTCGCCGTCGCTCGAGTGGGTGTTCGACGTGCTGCGCCGCACCCCGGGAGGGGTCAAGCTCGGACCGGGCTTCGATCGCGGGCAGATCCCCGACGACGTCGAAGCGCAATGGATCAGCGCCGACGGCTCCACGATCGAGCTGGTGCTGTGGGCGGGCGCTCTCGCGCGCGAGCGGGTGCGACGGGCGGCGCTCGTGGTGCGCGGCGGTGACGCGTGGGAGCTCACCGCCCCCGCCGACAGCCCCGACGTCGACATGTGCGACCTGGGCGCCTTCGTGCACGAGCCCGACGGGGCGGTGATCCGCGCCCGGCTCATCGGCGAGGTCGCCCGTGCCCTCGACGCGGGGACGGTGTCGGAGGGGATCGCGTACCTGACCTCCGATGCGGCGCTGACGAGCCCGTTCGTCTCGACGTTCCGCGTGCGCGAGCAGCTTCCGGTGGACACGAAGAAGCTCGCCCAGGCCCTGCGCGCACGCGGCATCGGGACGCTGGAGATCAAGAAGCGCGGCGTCGACATCGACCCCGCCGTGCTGCGGAAGAAGCTCTCGCTGCGCGGCAACGCATCGGCGACGCTCATCGTGACCCGCGTGGGGTCCCGACGCGTCGCTCTGCTCGCCGACCGCGTGTGAGCACGCGCGTCAACCCCGACACCTCCGCCCCGAGACGCAGCCCGGCGACTCGCCGCGGCGGCGCTCAGACGACGGCGAGCTGCGAGAAGCCCCAGACGAGCCAGCCGACGCTGAAGACCAGCGACAGCACGGCGAGGCACAGCGCCCATACGGCGGCCCGACGACCGTCGTGCGCCCGACGCAGCGACAGCGCCGCGAAGACCACCGCGGTCACTCCCAGCGGCAGGAGCCACCCGGTGAACAGCGATCCCGACAGCGCGAGGATCGCCAGCGCGAGAGCCCACGGAGCCAGGGACGGGGGCGTGGGCGGCACCGGAGGCACGTAGGGGATGAGGTGATCACCGAACGCGGCCATCTCGAGCTGGGCCGTCGGCAGGCGCTCGGGGTCGTCCTCGAAGGGCGGGATCGCCGTGCTCGACGCCGCCTCGCCGGCTCCCGCGACTCCCGACACGGCCGTCCCGGACACCGCCGTCCCGGACACCGCCGTCCCGGACACCGCCGTCCCGGACACCACCGTCCCGGATGCCGCGCTGACCGGCGCGGGCGCGCTCCCGCCCGAGGTCGCCATCCGGCGGGTGCCCGAGGCAGCCGCCGGCACCTCCGCAGCGGGGTCCCCGGCCCTCGCGCCCGCCGGAGCCTCGACTCCGGAGGCCAGGAGGTCTTTGCGTCCGCGTCGGGTCGGCGGCGGCAGCTCGGTCACGATGCCGCTCCGGCGCCGGGCACCGACTCGGCACGGAGGGACGGGGGCTCGGCATCCGGATCCTCGGCGACCTGGATCTCGGTCACCGGAAGGGTCGAGTCCGCTCCGAACGCGAGGGTCGAGGGGCGCCGCCCCGAGGCGATGAGCTGGGCTGCGAGCGCGGCGATCATCGCGCCGTTGTCGGTGCACAGCCGGAGGGGCGGGATGCGCACCGCGACACCGGCGGCGGCCGCGCGCTCGAGGGCGACGTCGCGCAGACGTTTGTTGGCGATGACACCTCCGCCGAGGAGGAGGCGGGGAACGCCGTGGCGCGCACACGCGTCGAGGGCCTTGGTGACGAGCACGTCGACGACGGCCTCGCGGAAGGACGCCGCCACGTCGGCCACCGGCACGGGTCGTCCCGCCGCCTCGTGCTGCTCGACCCAACGGGCGACCGCGGTCTTCAGGCCCGAGAACGAGAAGTCGTAGCGGTGGGATGCCATGTCGGAGGCCCGGGACATGCCACGGGGGAAGCGGATCGCGGTGGGGTGTCCGGTCGCGGCGGCGCGGTCGATCTCGGGGCCGCCGGGGTAGGGCAGCTTCAGCAGTCGCGCGACCTTGTCGAAGGCCTCTCCGGCGGCGTCGTCCATGGTCTCGCCGAGCAGTTCGACGTCGCTCGTGAGGTCGCGCACGAGCAGCAGCGAGGTGTGTCCGCCGCTGACCAGCAGCGCGACCGTGGGGTATTCGAGCTCGTCGGCGTCGGCGTCGAGGATGTCGGCCGCGATGTGCCCGACCAGGTGGTTCACGGCGTAGAGCGGCTTGTCGAGCGCGACGGCCAAGCCCTTCGCGGCCCCGACGCCGACCATCAGGGCGCCCGCGAGCCCGGGCCCGCTGGTGACGGCGACGGCGTCGAGCTCGTCGAGGGTCACCCCGGCCTCGGCGAGCGCGGCGTCGATCGAGGGCTGCAGCGCCTCGAGGTGCGCGCGGGCGGCGACCTCGGGAACGACCCCGCCGTACCGGGCGTGTTCGTCCATGCTCGAGGCGATGGTGTTGCTGAGCAGCTGTCGACCGCGGACGATGCCGATGCCGGTCTCGTCGCAGCTGGTCTCGATGCCGAGCACGAGGGGCGCGTCCATCAGCACCACCCCTTTCCGGTCGTCGTCGCGGCGGCGCGGGCGGCCGCCCACCCCCGGAGGTCGAGTTGCATGACGATCGCGTCGACGTCGTCGGGCTGGTAGTACCGCGGGCGGCGACCCACTTCGACGAAACCCTCCGAGGCGTACAGCGCCTGCGCGACGGGGTTGTCCGCCCGCACCTCGAGGAACACGTGGCGCACCTCGCGGCGCACGGCCTCGTCGAGCAGCTCGCCCAGCAACGCCCGGCCCCGACCGCGGCCACGCGCGGTCGCCGCGATGGCGATGGTCTGCACGTCGGCGTCCCGCGCACCGCGCACCGCGCGCAACCCCGCGTAGCCGACGAGGCGGTCCCCCTCTTCGACGACGACGTACCAGCCGTGCGGAGAGGCGAGCTCCTCGCGCATCATGGCCGCGCTCCACGCGTCGGTGGGGAACGAGGCGTTCTCGAGCGCCATGATCGCGTCGAGGTCGGAGACGGTCGCGGTGCGCACGGCCATCAGCTGACCCGCTTCGGCGCGTGCGCGGCGACCACGTCGGGGCTGCGCAGGTAGAGCGGTTCGATGCCCGCGAGGGTGCGATCGGCGTCGAGGGCGCGCGCGGCGACGAGCGCGACCATCGCGGCCGAGACCCGCGTGGCCTCGATCCGCACGGCTCCGAGCTCGGCGAGCCGATCGTCGACGTCGTCGCGGGGGCTGAGCGCGGCATCCGCGATGCGCACCGGGAGTCCGTCGTCGTCGATCCCGTCGTAGACGCTGAACGCGAACTCCCGACGGCGGGCGTCGGTGACGACGGCGAAGCGCGGAGTGTCGGTGCCGGTCAGGGCGTCGGCCAGCAGCACGCCGAGCGCCACGGCGTCGTGACTGGGCACGGGAACCACCGGCACACCGCGTCCGAGCGCGTAGACCCGCGCCGTGGCGATGCCGACGCGGAGGCCCGTGAAGGGCCCCGGTCCCATGCCGATCGCGACGTGCGTCGGCGCGGGGGCCACCGCCGTCGCCCGCCGCAGCAGGTCGCCGATGACCTCGGCGTGACCGAGGGGGTTGGCGCTCTGCTCGTCGGCGAGCACCTCCCCGTCGCGGGCGATCGCCGCGACGGCGGTGCCGAGCGAGGTGTCGATGCCGATGATCACCGTTCCAGGGTATCCGGCCCTCCGACGCCGCTCCCGAAGCGGCATCCGTTCGCGCCGTCCGCTCCGAAGAAGAGGCATGGATGCCACTGAGCTCGGCCTCCGCCGCGTGGTCGTCCCCACGGGCGTCGGTCCCCTCGTCGTCCACGCCGGGCGGGGCTCGGGCAGCCCGGTCGCGACGATCCTGCTCCACGGGGCGGCGGGGTCCTGGACGACGTGGATGCCGATGCTCTCGGCATCCACCGGGCGCCTCTCCGACGTGATCGCGGTGGACCTTCCGGGCTGGGGCGAGACGCTGGGACCCGTTCCCGACCCGGCGGAGCTCGCGGTCGCGATCGCGGCCGTCGCACGCGCCCTCGGCTACCCGCGGTGGCGGGTGGTCGGGCACTCGCTCGGCGGGGTGATCGCCCTCGACATCGCCGCCCGCTTCCCCGGCGAGACCGTCGCCGTCGGTGTCGTCTCGCCCAGCGGCGCCGGCGCCCGGGCCGTGGTCCGTCGTCCCCTCGCGGGCGCGGTGCATCTCCCCTGGCTCGCGGGCATGGTCGGGGCGATGGGCGTGCTGCGCGCGCTGGGACCCGCCGCAGGCCCCCTCTTGCGGGGGCTGCAGCGCACGGGGGCGCTCGACGTCCTCGCGCGGCCCTTGTTCCGTCACCCCGAGCGTGTGGGGCGCTCCACGACCGACGCCCTCGCCACGGAGATCCGCCCGTCGGCGTTCCTCGCCGCGGCGAGGATCTCGCGAACGCACGACGACGGGGTGTGGCGGCGCATCGTCTGCCCCGTCAGGTCGGTGCGCGGCCGTCACGACGTCTTCGTCGCCACGAGCGACCCCCGCGCCTGGAGGCGGATGCTGCGGGACTACGACGACGTCGTGCTCGACGACAGCGGGCACTTCGCCCACGTGGAGCAGCCCGTCGAGACGCTGCGGGCGCTCCGCGACGTCTGGGCGGCCGAGCGCGCCCCGGGGCGATCCCCCCGCGCGAAGCCGCAGTCGGCGAGGACCGCGACGCGCTGACCGCTCCGTCCGGGAGTCAGGGCCGACGCGAGATCGTCACCGTCCGTGGCGCATCCACGTCGAGCTCGACGGTGTGCACGGCGATCTCGCCGCACGCGTTGTCGACTCCGCGGCCGCCGAGGTGCCGGTCGATCTCGATCTCCCACCACGAGTCCGCCAAGTACTCGGCGACACCCTTCCCCCACTCCACGATCACGGCCGAGTGCGCCACGTCGATGTCGAGGTCGTCGAGTTCGACCGCCGCCCCCAGACGATAGGCGTCCACGTGCACCAGCGGCGTGCCGCCCACCAGCGACGGGTGCGTGCGGGCGATGACGAACGTGGGGCTCTGGATCGGACCACGGATGCCGAGTCCCTCGCCGATCCCGCGCGTCAGGGTCGTCTTGCCGGCGCCGAGGGGCCCGGTGAGCACGACGACGTCCCCGGGCGCCAGGGAGCGGCCGATCCGCCGGCCGAGCTCGTGCATATCGGAGGGCGCGGCGATCTCGCGTGTGCCGAGCAGCTCGTCGGGGACGCTCACGCCTCGACCTCCCGCCGGGGGACGCGGGCGCCCACGCGCGTGACGATCTCATAGTCGATGGTGTCGGCGGCATCTGCCCAGTCCCGCGCCGAGGGCGCGCCCAGAGTCGGATCGCCGAACAGCACGACCTCGTCGCCCAGCGCGACCGGGTGGTCGCCGACGTCGACGACGAACTGGTCCATCGCGATGCGACCGGCGACGGTGAAACGGCGGCCGCCGATCGAGACCGGTCCGCGGCCGGAGGCCTGGCGGGGGACGCCGTCGGCGTAGCCCAGCGGCACGAGGGCGAGGGTCGTGTCGCGCTCGGTGCGGTAGTCGTAGCCGTACGACACCCCGGTGCCGGCGGGAACGCGCCGCACCGCCGCCACCGCTCCGCGCAGCGTCATGGCCGGACGCAGACCCAGGTCGGCGGCCGTGCGGTCGGCCAGGGGCGAGACGCCGTACATGCCGATACCGATGCGGACGCAGCCCAGCCGCGCTTCGGGGAGGGTGATCGCCGCGTTGGTGGCGGCGATGTGCCGCAGGGGCGGGTTCAGTCCCGCGGCCGCGGCGAGCGCCAGGCCCTCGTGGAAGCGGGCGAGCGCCGCGCGGTCGTCGTCGAGGCTGGTGTTGGACAGGTGGGAGAACACCCCGATCACCCGCACGCGCCCGATGCGCTCGAGTCGCGCCGCCTCGGAGAACACGGTCCGCCACTGCTCGGGCGCGATGCCGTTGCGCGAGAGTCCCGTCTCGATCTTGAGGTGGACGGCGGCGGGTCGTCCGCCCGCGAACGCCTCTCCGGCCCGCTCCAGCTGGTCGAGGTCGGAGACGCCGAGCTCGATGTCGTGCCGCACCGCCTCGGTGAACGACGCTCCCGGCGCATGCAACCACGCGAACAGGGGGGCGCGCACGCCCGCTCGCCGCAGGGCGAGCGCCTCATCGATGTCGGAGACGCCGATGCGCGTCGCGCCGCCCTCGAGCGCCGCGCGGGCGGCGCGGAGCGCTCCGTGACCGTAGCCGTCGGCCTTCACCACCGCGATGATCTGCGAGCCCGTCAGCGTGCGCAGGTGCCGCACGTTCTCGGTGATCGCCTCGACGTCGATGAGCGCTTCGCGCAGCACTCCCCGCGGCAGTCTCATGCGGTGTCCTCTCGGGCGGTGGGGAAAACGGATGCCGTGACTCCGGCCGGCGGAACGGCCTCGGCGATGACGTACGCCGTCGCGAGCCCCGCGTCGTGCGACATCGAGAGGTGCAGGGCGGTGATCCCCCGCCCGGCCACGGTCACGGCGGTCTCGCCGGTCAGGGCGAAGACGGGGCGTCCCGACTCCTCGGAGGCCACCTCGATGTCGGTCCAGTGCACGCCGTCGGATCCGCCGAGGGCCTTGATGAGCGCCTCCTTCGCCGCGTAGCGCGCGGCGAGCGAGCGGGGCTTGAGCACGCGCTCAGCGGGGGCGAACAGGCGCGGGAGCAGTCGAGGGGTGCGCGCGAGTGTGGCGGCGAAGCGGGGGACGTCGACCACGTCGACGCCGATTCCGACGATCATGCGCCCTCCCCTCGTGGCATCCGCTCCATTCTGCCGGTGCCCGCACACGCCGTGGCGCCGTCGTCGGCGAGCCGGACTCCGGAGAACCGGTCACCGCGCTGCCTTCCGGGCGCGTTGCCGCCGCGATGCCGCGCGATTCTCCGGAGTTCGGCCTCGCGACCGACGGCGAAGGGGCCGGATGCCGCGGCATCCGGCCCCTCCTGCGACACGCGGTCTATTCGACCGTCACCGACTTCGCCAGGTTGCGCGGCTGGTCGACGTCGAGGCCCTTGGCCTCGGCCAGACCCATCGCGAAGATGTGCAGCGGCACGACGGCCAGCAGCGGCTCGAACAGCGGGGCGGCCAGCGGGATGCGCAGCACCTCGTCGGCGGCGGGCAGCACGGCGACGTCGCCCTCTTCGGCGATCGCGATGACGCGGGCACCGCGCGCGCGGATCTCCTCGATGTTGGAGACGACCTTCTTGTGCATCTCACCCGAGCCGCGCGGCGACGGCACCACGACGAACACGGGCTGGCCCGGCTCGATCAGGGCGATGGGGCCGTGCTTGAGCTCGCCGGCGGCGAAGCCCTCGGCGTGGATGTAGGCCAGTTCCTTCAGCTTCAGCGCACCCTCGAGCGCGATCGGGTATCCGACGTTGCGGCCGAGGAAGAGGACCGAGCGCGTGTCGGCCATCCAGTGGGCGAGCTGCTCGATGCGGGCCTGCTCGCTCTCGAGCACGCGGGCGATCTTGCCGGGCACGGCCTCGAGCTCGGCGACGGCCTCGACCGCGGCGACGGGATCGATGGCGCCGCGGATCCGCCCCACGTGGAGGGCGAGCAGGTACAGCGCGGTGATCTGCGCGACGAAGGCCTTCGTGGAGGCCACGGCGACCTCGGGGCCGGCGTGCGTGTAGACGATGGCATCCGATTCGCGCGGGATGGTCGCTCCCTGCGTGTTGCAGATCGACAGCGTCTTCGCGCCACGCGAACGGGCGTACTTCACCGCCATGAGCGTGTCCATGGTCTCACCCGACTGGCTGATCGAGACGACCAGCGTGCGGGCGGAGAGCACCGGGTCGCGGTAACGGAACTCGTGGGCGAGCTCGACGTCGACGGGCACGCGCGTCCAGGTCTCGAGCGCGTACTTGCCGACCATGCCGGCGTAGGCGGCGGTGCCGCACGCGATGACGAGGATGCGGTCGATGTCGGCGAGGAAGTCGTCGAGTCCGTCGAGCTCGGGGATCTCGACCCGCCCCTCGTGGATGCGTCCGCGCAGGGTGTTGGCGACGGCCTCGGGCTCCTCCGAGACCTCCTTGGCCATGAACGACGACCAACCGCCCTTCTCGGCCGCCGAGGCGTCCCACGTGACCTCGAACGCCTCGACCTCGACCGGTGCGCCCGAGAAGTCGGTCACCTCGACGCCCTCGGGGGTGATGGCCACGATCTCGTCCTGCCCGATCGCGAGGGCGTTGCGGGTGTGCTCGACGAAGGCGGCGACGTCGGAGCCGAGGAAGTTCTCGCCGTCGCCGAGGCCGATGACCAGCGGCGAATTGCGGCGCGCACCGACGACCAGACCCGGGTGGTCCTGGTGCATGGCGAGCAGCGTGTACGCCCCCTCGAGGCGCGAGACGACCGCGCGGAACGCCTGCACCAGGTCCTTGGTGCGGGCGTACTCCCGGCCGATCATGACGGCGGCGACCTCGGTGTCGGTCTCGCTGCGGAAGGCGAAGCCCTCGCCGACCATCTCGCTCTTGAGCTCGGCGAAGTTCTCGATGATGCCGTTGTGGATGACGGCGAGCTTGTCGTCGTCGGCGAGGTGCGGGTGCGCGTTGGCATCCGTCGGTCCGCCGTGCGTCGCCCAGCGCGTGTGGCCGATACCGGTGGTGCCGTTCGGCATGGGCGAGGCCTCGAGGTCGTCGCGGAGCACCGCGAGCTTTCCCGCGCGCTTGCGCATGTCGAGGGCGCCCTCACCGTCGATCACGGCGATGCCGGCGGAGTCGTAGCCCCGGTACTCCAGCCGGGACAGTCCGGCGAGAAGGATGTCCTGGCTCTGACGAGGACCCACGTAACCGATGATTCCGCACATGAGCCCCCATCCTACGGGGCGATGCCGAGCACCCCCTGCGACCGCGGCAGACGGGTCGGGGGCGGCCCTAGAGCTTGCGCAGCAGGACCGACTCGACCGTGTGGTCGGCGCCCTTCTGCAGCACGAGACCTGCGCGGTGCCGCGTGGGCAGGACGTTCTCTTCGAGGTTGGGGAGGTTGATCTCGCGCCAGTAGCCGAGGGCGCGTTCGACGGCCTCCTCGTCGCTGATGTCGGCGAAGACGCGGAAGAACGACGTGGGGTTCGTGAAGGCGTTGTCGCGCAGCGCGAGGAACCGCTCGACGTACCACTTCTCGATGTGCGCGGCGTCCGCGTCGACGTAGATCGAGAAGTCGAACAGGTCGCTCACGGCGACCTCGTTCGGTGACGGGGGCGGCTGCAGGACGTTCAGCCCCTCCACGATGACCACGTCGGGTCGGTGCACGGTGACGTGCGCGTCGGGCATGATGTCGTACCGCACGTGGGAGTAGAAGGGTGCTCGCGCCTCCTCGGCACCCGACTTCACCTCGCTGAGGAACTGCACGAGCGCCCGCCGGTCGTACGACTCGGGGAAGCCCTTGCGCTCCATGAGTCCGCGGCGTTCGAGCTCGGCGTTCGGGTAGAGGAAGCCGTCCGTGGTGACCAGCTCCACCCGGGGGGTGTCGGGCCAGCGGCTCATGAGCTCGCGCAGGAGGCGGGCGATGGTCGATTTGCCGACCGCCACGGAGCCGGCGACGCCGATGACGAACGGGGTCGTGGCATCCGGTTCACCGAGGAACTCGCTCGTGTCCGCGCCCAGTCGGCGCGTGGCACGCGCGTAGAGGCTCAGCAGTCGACTCAGGGGCAGGTACACCTCGGCGACCTCGCGCGGGTCGAGCCGGTCACCGATCCCGCGCAGCTGCACGATCTCGTGCTCGGTCAGCGGCTGCGGCAGTCCACCCGCCAAGCGCGACCAGTCGTCGCGGTCGATCTGACGGTAGGGGCTCAGCGACGGCGCGGGAGCGTCGGTCTCGGCGGCGGACACCCGCCCATGCTACCGGCGGGATCGCGCCGTTCCGGCTGACCCCGGCCCGACCGCGACGTCGACGCCGGGCGGCCGGGTCGCGCCACTACGCTCGGACCGTGCGCCTGGGAGTTCTCGACATCGGTTCGAACACCGTCCACCTGCTCGTCGCCAACGCCCGCGCGGGAGGTCGGCCGACGGCCACCACGTCGCACCGCTCGGTGCTCCGCCTCATGCGCTACCTGCAGCCCGACGGCTCCATCTCGCCCGAGGGGGTGGAGGGACTGGTGGATGCCGTGGCCGCGGCCTGCGCGCACGCGCGCGCCGAGGGGGTCGATGAGCTCCTCGCCACCGCGACCTCGGCGGTGCGCGAGGCGACCAACGGCGAGGCGGTGATCGCGCGGATCGAGGACGTCCTCGGCCAGCCGCTCCAAGTGCTGGGCGGCGAGACGGAGGCGCGCTTCACCTACCTGGCGGTGCGGCGGTGGTTCGGCTGGTCGGCGGGGCAGATCCTGCTGTTCGACATCGGCGGCGGCTCGCTCGAGATCGCCGGCGGCGGAGACGAGCTGCCCGACCTCGCCGAATCGGTGCCGCTGGGTGCGGGACGCTCGACGGTGCAGTTCCTGCCGCACGACCCGCCCGGCGCCGACGAGATCGACGCGCTGCGTCAGCACGCGATGGCCGTTCTGGCGCCCGTGGCGGAACGCTTCGCGGCGCTCCCCCGGCCCGACCACGTGGTGGGCTCGTCGAAGGCGATCCGCTCGCTCGCCAAGCTCGCGGGGTATCCCGTACCGGGCTGGTCGGGCATCGACCGCATGGTGCTGCCCCGCCGGGAGCTGAAGGACTGGATCCCGCGGCTGGCCCGCATCCCCGCCGACGCGCGCGAGGCACTGCCCGGCATCACCGCCGACCGCACGTTCCAGATCGTCGCCGCGGCCGTCGTCGTCGAGCGGGCGATGAAGGCGCTCGACGTCGAGGAGCTCGAGGTCTCCCCCTGGGCGTTGCGCGAGGGAGTACTCCTCCGCTATATCGAGTCGCTGGAGTACTGACCCACCGTCGTCGCCGCACGGCTTCCGAGTTCGGGGCGGATCTCGCCGTCCGGGGCGTGAGAATCCCTCCCCGAACCGCCGAAGACGCCCCGAACCGAATGAACCGGAGCGGCCCGGGCCGACCGGCGACGCGGGCCGCCGCGGCGGCGGACCGGGTCAGAGCGCCAGGCGCTCCCGCACGACGTCGGCCAAACGATCCGCGTGGGCCCGGGCGACCTCTTCCGACGCCGCCTCGACCATCACGCGGACGAGAGGTTCGGTACCGGACGCGCGCAGCAGCACCCGGCCGGAATCGCCGAGGTCGGCGATGGACGCGGCCACCGCCTCCTGGACGCCCGCGTCGGTCACGCCGTCGCGATCGACGCCGCGCACGTTGACGAGCACCTGCGGGTACACCGTCATCAGAGACGCGAGCTCGGCGAGGGTCTTGCCCTGTCGGGCCATCTCGGCCACGATGTGCAGGCCCGTCAGCAGGCCGTCGCCGGTCGTGGCGAACTCGCTCATGATGACGTGACCTGATTGCTCACCACCGAGGGAGTAGCCCCCCTCGTTCATGGCTTCGAGCACGTAGCGATCGCCGACGCCGGTCTGGAGAACCCGGATGCCGTGGTCGGCCATCGCGCGATGCAGCCCCAGGTTGCTCATGACCGTGGCGACGAGGGTGTCGTCGACGAGCGCGCCGCGTTGCTTCATCGCCACCGCGAGGATGGCCATGATCTGGTCGCCGTCGACGATGTTCCCCTGGGCGTCGACGGCGAGGCAACGGTCGGCGTCGCCGTCGTGGGCGATGCCGACGTCGGCTCCGAGTCGCACGACGGCCTCGGCGAGCACGTCCAGGTGCGTCGAGCCCACGCCGTCGTTGATGTTGAGGCCGTCGGGTTCGGCCCCGATGACGGTGACGGTCGCGCCCGCGTCCTTGAACGTCTCGGGCGACACTCCGGCGGCCGCGCCGTGGGCGCAGTCGAGCACCACGTGGATGCCGTCGAGGCGGTGCGGCAGCGAACCCAGCAGGTGCAGGACGTAGCGGTCCTCGGCGTCGGCGAAGCGACGGATACGGCCGACACCGGCACCCGTGGGCTGCAGGCGCTCACCCTCGAGGGCGAGCTCGATGCGCTGCTCGACGACGTCGGGCAGCTTCGTGCCTCCGCGGGCGAAGATCTTGATCCCGTTGTCGGGAGCGGGGTTGTGCGACGCCGACACCATCACGCCGAAGTCGGCGTCGTGATCGGCGATGAGGAAGGCCGTAGCGGGCGTGGGGATCACCCCGGCGTCGAGTACGTCGACGCCCGAGGAGGCGAGTCCCGCGGAGACCGCGGCCGCGAGGAACTCCCCCGAGACGCGCGGGTCGCGCGCGACGACGGCGGTGAGGCGACGGCCTTCGGCCTTGCGCGCCTCCGCCGAACGGCCCTGGCCCAGGACGACAGCAGTCGCCTGGGCCAGGTGCAGCGCGAGTTCGGCGGTGAGGAGGCCGTTGGCCAGCCCCCGCACCCCGTCCGTGCCGAAAAGAGGCATCCGGAGCGTCGAACTCAGCGCTTGGAGTACTGAGGCGCCTTGCGGGCCTTCTTGAGACCGGCCTTCTTGCGCTCCTTGACGCGAGCGTCGCGCGAGAGGAAGCCGGCCTTCTTCAGGGTCGGGCGGTTGTTCTCGGCGTCGATCTCGTTGAGCGAGCGGGCGATTCCGAGGCGCAGCGCGCCGGCCTGACCCGAGGGGCCACCACCGGAGATGCGAGCGATCACGTCGTACGAGCCGGCGAGCTCGAGCACCGTGAACGGGTCGTTGATCAGCTGCTGGTGCAGCTTGTTCGGGAAGTAGTCCTCGATCGTGCGGCCGTTGACCGTGATCGTGCCGGAGCCCGGGATGAGGCGCACGCGGGCGATGGCCTGCTTGCGGCGGCCGACGGCTGCGCCGGGGACCGAGAGCACGGGGCGCTCGGCGGCGACGGTCGACTGCTCGGCCGGCGTCTCGGTGCTGTAGTTGCTGGGGTCGATGTTCGACACTGTTTCGTCCTTATCCGGCGGCGCTTACTGGGCGACCTGGTCGAAGGTGTATGCCGTGGGCTGCTGAGCACCGTGGGGGTGCTCGGCGCCGCGGTACACCTTGAGCTTCTTGAGCTGCGCCGCGCCGAGGCTGTTCTTGGGCAGCATGCCGCGGATGGCCTTCTCGACCGCGCGGACGGGGTTCTTGTCGAGGAGTTCCTCGTACGTGACCGACTTGAGGCCGCCCGGGTAACCCGAGTGGCGGTAAGCCTTCTTCTTCTGGAGCTTCTGCCCCGTGAGCGCCACCTTTTCGGCGTTGATCACGATGACGAAGTCGCCGGAGTCGATGTGGTTGGCGAAGGTCGCCTTGTGCTTGCCGCGGAGGAGGACCGCCGCGTGCGAGGCGAGACGGCCGAGGACGACGTCGGTGGCGTCGATAACGACCCACTCGCGCGTGACCTCAGCGGCCTTGGGGGTGAAAGTGCGCGTCACAGTAGTGCTGCTTTCTTATTCGAACGGAGGAGTTCGTGAATCCCGCTCCGGTGGTCCGTTGCTCCGTCGATGACGGGGCAACCAGGGCCGGTGGAGGGCTCACGTTCGGGCAACCCGCTCGCAGAGAGGCGGGCACCAAAGAGCAAGACTACGGCATCCGGATGCCACGGCCAAATGCCGCCGCCGTCAGGACAGGAGCGTGCCCGCGGCGAACAGGGCGAAGCCGGACGCATTGAAGACGACGTGCACGGCCACCGCCGGCCAGATACGCCCCGTCCCGATCGTGAACGCCCCCGCGACCACGCTGAGCAGGGTGAGGGCGACGAGGTCCGCGGGATCGCGGAGCGCGGCGAGTTCGTGCGCGGCGACGAAGAGCGCCGTCGACACGGCCACCGCGGCGATCCCCGCCGCGGCACCGCCCACACTGCGCCGGAGGACGGCGTAGGCACTGACCAGCACCACTCCGCGGAACAGCAGCTCCTCGATGGTCGGGGTGAACAGCGAGCCCGCGACCGCGTCGACGACGAAGCCGGGCGGCAGCCCGCCATCGGTCGAGAAGACCGAGGGCCAGGGGGCGTCACCGTCGCCGATACCGGCCACCGCGCCCTGGGCGAGTCGGAGCAGGATGCCGAAGACGAGGCCGTACACGACGTCGATCGCCCGGAACCGGAGCAGACCCCGCGGACGCGAGCGCGCGAAGGCGAGGGCGACGGGCGCCGCCATCGCCGTCCAGATGATCCCCTGCGCGCCGCCGGCGGCCGTCTCGACCGGGAACAGGGCGGGCGCGAGGTGCGCCCCGATCACTCCGACCCCGACCGCGCAGACGGCCCACCCGAGCAGCTCGACGTCCCACCGGGCGGTGCTCGATCCCCCCTCGCGCCACCGTCGACGACGGCGACGGCCCCGGCGGGGAACGGCGGCACCGTCGAGCGAGGACATGCGGGCAGGTTAGGACGCCGGTACGCCGCCCTAGCGCGTCCGGCGATACCCGGGCGGCCTGCTTCACCACCCGCTTCGCCCGTGTCCGCGAGCGGGTGAAGCCGGGGACGACGATGCCCCGCCGCCCGAGGGCGGCGGGGCATGTCCCGTGCGAACGCGTCCACCGCGGATGCGGGCGAGAGTGAGGACGCGAGCGCTGCCGGTCAGCGCTGGAGGAAGTCGATGACCACCCGGTTGAACTCGTCGGCGTGGCTGACGTTCACGCCGTGGGGCGCGCCGGCGACGACGTGGAGCTCGCTCCCCGCGATCGCCTCGTGGGTGCGCTTGCCCGAGCCCTCGAAGGGGACGGTGCCGTCGCTGTCGCCGTGGATGACGAGGGTGGGCACCGTCACGTGGGGCAGGTCGTCACGGAAGTCGGTGGTCGCGAACGCCTCCATCGCCTTCAGCGCTGCGTGGTGATCGGCCTGGTTCGCGAGACGCTCGGCCTCGGCGCGGTCCGCCTCGGACACGGCGAGGGTGCCGCCGACCGAGAAGAAGTCGGTCGTGAACTGGTGATAGAACGCCTTCTCGTCGTCCTTGAGCCCCTGCTTCATGCCGTCGGCGGTCTCGTCGTCGAGCGGCCCCTCCGGGTTGTCGTCGGTCTTGGCCAGGTACGGGGGCACGGCGGAGGCGAAGACGACGCTGTGGATGCGGTCGGCGCCGTGACGCGTGAGGTAACGGGCCACCTCTCCGCCACCCATCGAGAAGCCGACGAGGGTGACGTCGCGCAGGTCGAGGGCCTCGATGACGGCCTTGAGGTCGTCGGAGAAGGTGTCGTAGTCGTATCCGGAGCGCGGCTTGTCGCTGCGGCCGAAGCCGCGGCGGTCATAGGTCACGACGCGGTATCCGGCCGCCTCGATCGCGGGGACCTGGTGCGCCCACGACTCGCCCGAGAGGGGCCAGCCGTGGATGAGGACGACGGGGCGACCGGTGCCGCCGGTGTCGTCGACGTGGAGGTCGATGTCGGTCAGAAGTCCGTGGTGTGCGGTGATCTCGCTCATGTCCACGATGCTTCGACGCCTCCCTGAACACTGCCCCCCGCTTGACGAGCAGGTCTCGAATGGGTAACGCCCTGCCCCGACGCACAGGGCGAGCGCGGATGCAACGGCTCGGGACCGCGCATTCGCCGTCGTTAGCCTTCCGGCATGGCTCCGACCCGCATCCCCGGTATCGCCCTGCTCATCGTCGCCGGCGGGCTGATCCTCAGCGCCTGCGCCCCCGCTACAGGGGGCGGCCCCGTCCCCGGTTCATCGGATGCGCCCGGGAGCGCGGCATCCGGTGCGACCGCTCTCGACGACGACGGCAGGACCGCCGTGACGGCGATCACCACCGCCGAGGCGAGCGCCGGCGGTCGCGGCTTCGAACTGGAACGCGGCGACGACGACGCGTGGGAGGTGCACGTCGCGGTGGGCGAGCGCGAGGTCGAGGTGCGCGTGGCATCCGATGGGACGACCGTGCAGTCGTCGCAGGACCACGACGGCATCGACGCCGAGGAACGTGCCGCGCTGGACGCCGCCGTCACCACGCTGGCCGACGCCGTGCGGATCGCCACGGCGCAGAACCCGGGCGGCGAGCGCGTCGACGAGGTCCAGCTGGAGGAGGACGACGGCACATGGGTGTGGGAGGTCGAGGTGCGCGACGGGACGACGGTGCGCGTCGCGGCCGCCGACGGGGCGGTTCTCTGACCCGCCCGCGAAGCAGAGGCGCGGGTCGGGCGCAACCCTTCGTCCCGACGGCGCGGGCTGCCGCGAGCGTCACTACACTCGCGCCATGAGCCACGCCTGCGACTCCGTCGGTCATAGTCCGAGCGCCCGGGTGACCCCGGGCGCAACCTCCCTTCGATCGGGGGTGACACGCCGATGAACGACCTCGCGCTCAACATCGTCCTCGTCATCGTGTTCGTCTTGATCGGGGGCGTGTTCGCCGCGACCGAGATGGCACTGGTGACCCTGCGCGAGAGCCAGGTCAACGCTCTCGCCGCCCGCGGCAAGCGGGGACAGAAGGTCGCCGACCTCGCACGCAACCCGAACACGTTCCTCTCCGCGGTGCAGATCGGCGTCACGGTGGCGGGGTTCGCCTCCGCCGCGTACGGCGCGTCATCCATCGCCCCTTCGGTCTCTCCGCTGTTCGAGAACCTGGGTCTCGAGCCCGCCATGGCGGCGACGGTGTCGACGATCGCCCTCACCCTCGTGATCGCTTATCTGTCGCTCGTGCTGGGCGAGCTCGTGCCCAAGCGCCTGGCGATTCAGCGCAACGCCGCGTTCGCCTACACGGTCGCCCCGGTGCTGAACGGGTTCGCAAAGCTCATGCGTCCCGTGATCTGGTTGCTGTCGCTGTCGACCAACCTCCTCGTGCGGCTGCTCGGCGGAGATCCGAACAAGACCGGTGAGGAGCTCACCGAGGAGGAACTGCGCGACATCGTGTCCAGTCACGAGGGGCTCCCGGCCGACGAGCGTCGCATCCTCGACGACGTGCTGTCGTTGCGTGGACGGCACGTGAGCGAGGTCATGCGCCCACGGCCCGAGGTGGTGACCCTGGATGCCGGGGGCACGATTGCCGAAGCCCGCGAGACCGTGCGGGATCTGCCCTACTCGCGGTATCCCGTCGCGGAGCAGTCCATCGACGACGTCGTCGGATTCGTCCACGTGCGAGACCTCTCCGACGACACCGGGCGTCCCCTCAGCGCCGTCATGCGCGAGATCCGCTACATCCCCTCCACCGCCCGCGTCCTGCCGACGCTCACGGCGATGCGCGCCGACGGCAGCCACATCGCGGTGGTGGTCGACGAGTACGGCGGCACCGATGGCATCGTGACACTCGAGGACCTGGTCGAGGAGGTGGTCGGCGAGATCTTCGACGAGTACGACACCGACGCCGAGCAGCCGCTGGCCGAGGGCGAGCACGGCGTCGTCGAAGGGCGCCTCAACCTGCAGGACTTCGAGGAGGCGACGGGTGTGACCCTCCCTCGCGGCGCGGCCGACACGGTCGGCGGGTTCGTCGTGGAGCGGCTGGGGCGCCTGGCCCGGGCCGGCGACACCGTCGAGGTCGACGGTGCGACGCTGCAGGTGAGCGCCGTGGAGCGCAGGCGCGTCGCGGAACTGCTGGTCACCCGGCATCCCCTCGACGAAACCGACGCGGACGTGCAGCGAGCGACGCGCGACTGACCAGGACGCCGATCGCGGCGGGGGCGATCAGGCGGTGACGCTCCGCACCGGCGAGGTGTCGCCGAGGGCGAAATGGCGCCCGTTGATGGCGAGCAGGTCCGCGTCCCCGGCGGCGGGGAGACCCGGGGGCGGCGCGAATTCCACGTCACGGCTGCTGATCATGCGCCCCATGCTCACGCGCTCCGCGGCGGCACGGCAGGGCTTGACAAGCGGGTGACGCGCGGCGATCGCAAATAAAGGTTGCGCACAATTGAATTGCGTGCAATGCTTTTGACATGCCCGCAGTCGACGCCCTCGTGTGTTTCGCGCTGTACGCCACCAACCGCGCGACGACCCAGGCCTACCGCGTGCTGCTGGAGCCGTTCGATCTCACTTATCCGCAGTACATCGCCCTGGTGACGCTGTGGGCCGACGGCGAACAGACGGTGAAGAGCCTGGGCGAAGCCCTGCAGCTGGACTCCGGCACCCTGTCGCCGATGCTCGCGCGCATGGAAGCGGCCGGCTACGTCACGCGCACCCGCGCTTCCCGCGATGAGCGCGTGGTCACCGTCGCGCTCACCGATCGCGGCGTCGCCCTGCGTGACGACCTCGCGCACGTGCCGCGGTGCATCGCCGCCGGAGCGGGCTTCACCGACGCCGACGACGCGCGCGAACTCATCGACGCGCTGCACCGTCTCACCGACGCGATGAAAGACCTTCGCGACCACCCTGACGCGGTGCTCGCTTCCGTCGGCGCTCCCCGCCCCTCGGCGTGAGCGCCCCCCACCTATCCGCCCTTCGAAAGGACACCCCATGGAAGCCCTCTACACCGCCGAAGCCGTCTCGACGGGCCACGGTCGCACCGGCCACGTCACCGCCGGCAGCTACATCGACCTCGAGGTCGCTCCCCCCAAGGAGATGGGCGGCTCGGGTCAGGGCACCAATCCCGAGCAGCTCTTCGCCGCCGGCTACGCCGCGTGCTTCCACGGCGCGCTGCACGCGGTGGCCCGCGGACACAAGGTCACGCTGGAGGACTCCTCGGTCGGCGGACGCGTGCAGATCGGCTCGAACGGCCAGGGCGGCTACCAGCTCGCCGTGCTGCTCGAGGTGGTCCTCCCCGGTGTCGACGCCGAGCTCGCCCAGCAGCTCGCCGACGAGGCCCACCAGGTCTGCCCGTACTCCAACGCCACGCGTGGAAACATCGAGGTCACCGTCACGGTCTCCGAGGACTGACCTCCCCTCGACACCGGGGCGGGGCGCTGAGCCCACGAATCGCGTCCCGTCCCGGTCCGCACCACCCCGACGCCGTCCGCTCCGCGGGCGGCGCCGTCGCGTCCGCCTGCGGATCAGCGCAGCTGCAGCTCGCTCTCGGCCTTGCCGTACGAACGACGCAGCCACTGGCCGAAGCCGGGCTGCGACAGGCAGGCGGAAGCGCTCTCGCACGTCACGACGGAGTCCTCCGCGGCGTACGTCCGGTACACATCGACCTTGGCGGCGAGCTCCTCGCCCTCGATGTTGACCGGCTGATGCTGCGAGGGATAGCCGATGTAATACGTGACGGCATCCGCGGGCACCTGCACGGCGGGTGCGACCGCGCGCACGAGCGAGCCGACGCAGGAGTGATCGGGGTGGTCTCCGCGAGCGAACACGCTCTCGTGCGGGATGTTCGTCGTCACGTGGTCGGGGCGTCCGGCGTGGATGAGTTCGGCGACCGTGTCGGCCAGGCGGCTCGCGTCGAGAGCGGGGCCGTCGTCGATCGGGCGGAGCACCGGAACGGTGCCGTTGATGAGCTGCGTCAGGCCCGCATCACCCGTACTGGGGAACCCCTTCGCACTCAGGTTGCCGTCGGGCAGGCGCAGCACGGTGATCGACAGGCGTGGGTCGTCCGAGGGCACGAACCGCGTCGCGCGGGCGCCACTCAGCAACGTGATCTCCCGCGTGTCCCACGGGGCCGTGCTCCCGCGCATCAGATCGTAGGCCGCGCGGATGCCGGCCTCCCGCTGCCGCGCGTAGTCGAGTCCCCGACCCGCGTCACCGGCCGTCACGAAGATCGTGCGCAGGGCGGCCCCCGAGGCAATCACGCCGGCGAGGTGGGGGTTGGCGAAGATGATGTCGTCGTCGGCGTGCGCCCACACGGCGACGGTGGTGTCCTGCCCCGGTTGCTCGAACGCGGGCGATGTCTCCCGCGGCAGCGCACCCGGCGCCGGGACGATCGGGGCGAGCTTCACCCAGGCGCCTTCCGGACCGGCGGACCGGCGGATGTCGCGGTACACCAGCGCGCCGCCCCCCAGCGCGGCCAGACCACCCACGGCGATCCCCCCGAAGACCAGGGCGCGGCGGCTGATGCCGCGTCGCCGACGGGCTCCACCCTCCGCATCGGCACGGTCCCCACGCGAAGGCTCGTCGATGTCACTCACGGCGACTCCGTCCTGTGATGCGCCCCCCGGCGACGGATTTCGGGTACGTCGCGCCCTCAGGCGCCCTTCGACGCTATCGCGCTCGACGCGGCTCTCCCGACGCGTCACCGCGCGCCGCGCGGGTCGGGGCGCGTCGATCATCCGGCGGGCGCCGAGGCCGACGGAGCGGTCCGCACCTCACGCATCGGTGATGCTCAGCGGGCACCTAAGGTCGGTCGGAACACTCGCCGTATGCAGACCACCTCACCGCCGCGGTCACTGACGCCCGTCGCACTCCGCGTTCGCGCGGTGCTCAACGAGTGGGACCCCATCGGCGTTCACCAGATCGGTCATGGCTGGCCCGATGACGAGTACGACGACCTGATCCTGCCCGTGCTCGACGCCCTCGACGTCCATCCCTCGGTGGATCACCTGGCGGCCGAGCTGCGCGAGGTCGTCGAACACGACTACGGGCTCCCGACGCCCTCGGGATCGCACGATGCCGCGCGCTCCCTTCTCGCGCTCGCGACCGAGCGGTCGCACTAACCCGCGGCGACGGCCGGAGCAAGCCCTGCCGTGGCTCCTGCGATCGTCCTAGGGTGCGGTGCATGGTCGATCTCACCCGCCCGCAGACTCCCGATCCGTATCCGCTGCTCCCCGCCGTGGCCGCGTTCGACGTGACGAGCGACGACGTGGTCGATGGGCGACCGCTGGACGACGCGCAGGTCGCCGACGAAGGCGACACCTCGCCGCACCTGCGCTGGTCGAACGTCCCCGACGGCACGAAGTCCTTCACGGTGACGTGCTTCGACCCCGATGCCCCGACGCCGAGCGGCTTCTGGCACTGGGTGCTGGTGGATCTTCCCGCCGACACGCGCGAACTGCCCGCGGGCGCCGCCTCGGCGCCGCTGCCCGAGGGGGCGTTCCACGTGCGCAACGACGGCGGCCGAGCCGGGTTCCTCGGCGCCGCACCGCCCCAGGGCGACCAGCCCCATCGCTACTTCTTCGTCGTTCACGCCGTCGGCGCGGACACCCTGGGCATCGATGCGGATGCCACCCCGGCGGCGGCGTCGTTCGCCCTCGCCTTCACGACCCTGGGCCGAGCCATCGTGCACGGCACCTACCAGCACTGAGGAGCGGTCATGACTCGACGCACCGAAGGTTTCGACAAGGAGCAGACCGTCGCGGGCGTCGAGGAGCGCGTCGCCGCGCGGTTCCCGGGGGCCGCGCCCGACCTGGTCCACGGCGAGGCGGTCGTCGCCGTGGACCGCTACGCCGATGCCCCCGTGAAGGATTTCGTCGAGATCATCGCCGAGCGCGACGCCCGCGCGGCCGTCGAAGAGACCCTCGAACAGGGCTGAGCGGGCTCAACCCAGCTGCAGCTCCGCCTCGGTCTTGGGATAGGAACGCCGCAACCACTCACCGAACTTGCGCGTTCCGAGGCACGCTGCGCGATCGGCGCACCGGATCACCTCGTCCTGCTGCGTGTAGATGCGGTAGGTGTCGACTTTCGCGTCCAGCACCGCCCCCTCGACGTTCCGCGGCAGGTCCGCCGACGGATAGCCCACGAAGTAACGGATGCCGGGTGCCACCGCCGGATCCGAGGACAGGGCGTCGCGTACGACGCTGCCGACGACCGAATGGTCGGGGTGGTCCCCCGGAGCGAAGGCACTCCCCCGAGGGATGTGCGTGAGGACGCGTTGGGGAGCGAAACCCGTCGAGAGCTCGTGCACGGTGGCCAGTACCTGCTCCCGAGACACGGGCGACCCGCCTGAAACGGGCGAGAGCGACGGGATCCCCCCGTCGTAGAGACGACCCAGCGTGGCGAATCCCGTGTCCGCGAACCCCGCTCCCGTGATGTTGCCGTCGGGCAGGCGGAGGAAGATCACCGACACCCGGGGGTCCCCCTGCGGAGTCAGGCGGCGCACGTGAACGCCGCTCGTCAGCGTGAGATCGGTGGAATCCCACAGGCCCTGCGCCCCGCGCATGTCGTTGTAGGCGCGCAGGATGCCGAGTTCTCGGGCTTCGACGTATCGCATCCCCTTGCCCGCGTCACCCGCGGTCACGAACACCGTTCGCACGCAGTCGCCGGCCTCGAGCGCGTCGGAGATGGTCGGGTTGCCGAAGATGATGTCGTCGTCGGGGTGCGCCCACACGCCCATCACGGTGGACGGACCATCGCACCCCTGCGCCGCGGGCGAGGCGGGCGCCTCGGGCGTCGGCGCGGTCGTCGCGCTCGGTGTCGCGGTGGGCGACGGGGATGCCGTCGCGGTGGGCGCGGCCGAGGTCGACGGCGTGGGCGTCGCCGACGCCGCCACCGTCGGGGGGTCCGGCCGCACGACGGCGAAGGCGAACACACCGGCGACCGCCGCGACGACGACGGCGCCGATGACGACGGTCGCGACGAGGCCCGCGGATCGGCGTCGACGGCGGGCGCGGTGCGTGCGCGCGGAGGCGCGAGACATGGATGCCCCTTCTCGGACGACTGACACGGCTGGCCCCGAGCACGGGGATCCCGCGCCGGTCGAGCCGCTCCGGCGCACGCCGGAGTGATCGAGCTGACGCGCGCCCGAGTGTAGGGGAAGACCGGAACGCGAGCGAATACGTCCCCCGCGAGCGCGCAGCGCGCGCTTCCCGTTCACGTTTCGGGCGTATGAAGACATCCGACGGGTGAATCTGCGGGTGACATTGGCCTGTTAGTGTTCGCGAGGTGGGATCGACGCAGGTCGATCGGGGGGAGGCATAGGTCGTGACAGTGGACCTTCGCGGCAGCGCATCGGTGTCGGGTTCGCACCCGCCGGTCGCCGAGACGACATCGGCGCCGCCCACGACCGACAGCCCCACCCCGATGTACCGTCGCGATCCCTGGCGCCGCACGTACCGCCGCGCCCTGGTGATCACCGACCTCCTGTCGCTCGCCTGGGTCGTCTACGGCACGCAGCTGCTCTGGTTCGGTCTCGGCAACGCCCAGCTCGCCGCGCGAAACGACGGGCGCATCACCGACCTGTCGTACTGGGCGTTCTCCGCCATCCTCGTGGTGACCTGGATGTGGGCCCTCGCCTTCGTCGAGTCGCGCAGCGACCGGGTCATCGGAACCGGGTCGGCCGAGTACGTCCGGATCGCCGACGCGAGTTTCCGCCTCTTCGGCGCCGTCGCGATCATCGCCTTCCTCACCCAGATCGACATCGCCCGCGGGTACCTCCTCATCAGCCTCCCGTTGGGGATCGCCGTCCTCCTCTTCACCCGGTGGGTCTGGCGCCAGTGGCTGATCGTGCAGCGCTCGAAGGGGCGCTACTCCGCGAACGTCCTGCTCGTCGGGTCGCTGACCTCGGTCACCCAGTTGGCGCGCGAGTTCGCCCGGATGCCCAGCGCGGGCTATCGCGTGGTCGGCGCCTGCGTCCCGAACGGCAAGATCGCCGACGTCATCCCCGGCACGGACATCCCGGTCATGGGTCACGTGGGAGACGTGTCCCGCGCCCTCGAGGTCACCGGCGCCGACACCGTCGCCGTCACGAGCGCCGACGAACTGCCCGCCGACAAGGTCAAAGAGATCTCGTGGAGCCTCGAGGCCGGGCGTCAGCACCTCGTGCTCGCCCCGAGCATCGTCGACATCGCCGGTCCCCGCCTGCACACACGCCCCGTCGCGGGCCTTCCTCTCATCCACGTGGAAACCCCGAAGTTCTCCCGCGGTCAGAGCTTCCTCAAGCGCACGGTCGACCTCACCGCCGCGTCGGTGGGTGTCGTCCTGTTGAGCCCGCTCCTGGTCTTCCTCATGCTCTCGGTCCGTCTCTCCAGCGACGGTCCGATCTTCTTCCGGCAGACACGCGTGGGTTTCCGCGGCCGCGAGTTCACGATGATCAAGTTCCGCTCGATGGTGGTCAACGCCGAGGAGCTGCTCGCCCAGCTCGCCGAGCAGCAGCGCGACTCGGGCAACGAGGTCCTCTTCAAGATGAAGAACGACCCGCGGGTGACGCCGATCGGTCGCGTCATGCGCAAGTACAGCCTCGACGAGCTCCCCCAGCTGTTCAACGTCATCGGGGGCTCGATGTCTCTGGTCGGCCCGCGTCCTCCGCTTCCTTCGGAGGTCGCCGTCTACGCCGACCACGTGCACCGGCGGTTCCTCGCCAAGCCGGGCATCACCGGTCTGTGGCAGGTCAGCGGGCGCTCCTCGCTGTCCTGGGAGGAGTCGGTTCGTCTCGACCTTTCGTACGTCGAGAATTGGACCCTGCTCGGAGACTTCGTCATCCTGGGTAGGACCGCCCGCGCCGCGCTCGCGCCGGGCGAGACCGCCGCGTAAGACTTCCACCCCGTTCCCTTTCCCGAGTGCCGGCGCCGCCGGCGCGGGACGACACCCCTCCGAAAGGCTTCCATCGTGCGTCTGTCTGTAGTTGGTTGCGGTTATTTGGGAGCCGTGCACGCCGCGGCCATGGCATCCATCGGTCACGAGGTCGTCGGCATCGACGTCGATGAGCGCAAGATCGACGTCCTGTCGAAGGGCCAGGCGCCCTTCTTCGAGCCCGGCCTGCAGGAGATCCTCACCGAGGGCATCGCGTCGGGCCGCCTGTCGTTCACCACCGACATGGCCGCCGCGCAGGGCGCGAAGGTCCACTTCGTGGGCGTCGGCACCCCGCAGCAGGCCGGCGGGCACGCCGCCGACCTCACCTACGTGGATGCCGCGATCGACGGCCTGGTGCCCTACCTCAGCGACGGCGACATCGTCGCCGGCAAGTCCACGGTCCCCGTCGGCACCGCCGCTCGCCTCGCTCCCCGCGTGGCCGAGCGCGGCGCCACCCTGGTGTGGAACCCGGAGTTCCTCCGCGAGGGCTGGGCCGTGCAGGACACCATCGACCCCGACCGCCTCGTGGCGGGCGTGCCCACCGAGAACGGCGCTCCGTCCGCCGAGGGCGAGCGCACGGCCCAGGTGCTGCGCGAGGTCTACCACCCCTCCATCGCCAAGGGCACGCCCTTCATCGTCACCGACTACGCCACGGCCGAGCTCGTGAAGGTCTCGGCCAACGCGTTCCTGGCGACCAAGATCAGCTTCATCAACGCCATCGCCGAGATCGCCGAGGTCACCGGGGCCGACGTCACGACGCTGGCCGACGCCATCGGTCACGACGCCCGCATCGGGCGACGCTTCCTCGGCGCGGGGATCGGCTTCGGCGGCGGGTGCCTGCCGAAGGACATCCGCGCCTTCTCGGCGCGGGCCGAGGAGCTCGGCCGCGGCGAGTCCGTCGCCTTCCTGCGCGAGATCGACGCGATCAACCTGCGTCGGCGCGACCGTGCCGTCGAGCTCACCACCGATGCGCTCGGCGGCAGCGTGTTCGAGAAGAAGATCGCCGTGCTCGGCGCGGCCTTCAAGCCGCACAGCGACGACATCCGCGACTCCCCCGCGCTCGACGTCGCGGTGCGTCTGCACGGCCTCGGCGCCCGCGTCACGCTGACCGACCCCGCCGCGATCGAGAACGCGCGTCGCATCCACCCCCAGTTGACGTACGAGGAGGACCTCGACGCGACCCTGCGCGACGCCGACGCCGTCATCGTCGTCACGGAGTGGGACGAGTACCGGCGCGAGCTCTCCCCCGAGCACGCCGCGTCGCTCGCCCGCGGGCTGGTCGTGGTGGACGGCCGCAACTGCCTCGACCCCGCCGCGTGGCGCGCAGCGGGATGGACTTACTTCGGCATGGGTCGCCCCTGACCGACCCGCCGTCGACGAGACGCCCCGACCGTTCGGTCGGGGCGTCTCTTGCGTGGTGCAGGATGCATCGACGGCGGGCGTGACGATTCGCGTGCTCGACACGTCTCCTTTATGACGAGCCCATCCGCCTCCCCATCGGGGACGAGACGGCGAGCGGGATCACCTCGTCCGAACGGAGGATGCCATGCGCAACAGAATCATCGTGATCGGCGCCGTCGCGCTCATCGCCTACGTGGTGGGCACCCGCACCTCGAGGGTCCAGGTGAAGAACCGGGAATCGGTGGGACATCAGGTCGTCCGCCTGTGGAACGACCCCCGTGCGCGCAAGCGCCGTCACAAGGCCGCGAAGAAGGCCGCCGCAGCGGCCGAGAAGCGCGCGAAGAAGACGTTCCGCGACCTGCGCCACTGAGTCGGGTCGGTGAGGGGGTGCCGCCGGCGGGCACCCTGGGGATAACGTCCGTTCCCCGGCATCCGCATGTCAAGATGTGCATGTCACACCGAGGAGAACCATGGACACCACCCCGCTCCCCCTCCCCGTCCGGGGCGCCGCCGACGAGGCCGATGCCGACGACCTCGTCGACGGGGCCCTCGGGTTCGCGCCGCACTGCCCTCGCTGCTTGCGCACCTGCGAGCCCTGGCAGGCGGGTCGCGCCTTTGCCTGGCGGTGTCCGGACTGCGCACTCCCCCTAATCGGCTGATCGCGGAGGCTACGCTGACCCCGTGGTCGCCAGCATCCTCATCTCGATCTCCGCCGTCGTCTCGGCCGTGCTCGTCGGCTTCGTCGCGCGCCGCATCATCGGCACGGCGGTGGGGTGGCCGCGGAGCATCGTGGTGGGTCTGCTGGTGTTCGTGTTGGGGGTGCCGTCGGCGGCGTGGACCCTGAGGCAGACGGGTCTCACCGCGGCGGGAGACACGATCCCCGCCGAAGACGTCTGGCTGTGGGTGGGGCTCGTCGCCCTGTCCCTCGCCTGGGTATTCGCCCTCGGCGTCGCGGCGCTGGTCGCGAGCGAGGCGATCTTCCCCACGCGTGCGTTGCCCAACCCCGTCGACCTCGTCCGCGCGGCGTTGCGTCAGCGCAAGCGCACGCGCCGGTACCTCGAGATCCTCACCATCGCCTCACGACACGGTGTGGGCTGGCTGTTCCACGGTGGCCGCTCCCGGGTCGAAGAGCAGTTGAGCACGTCCGAGGAGCGAGCCAACGCCATCGTGGCGACGATCAACGACGCGGGGGTGAGCTTCGTCAAACTCGGCCAGGTGCTCTCGACCCGCCGCGACCTCGTTCCCGAGCCCTACCTCAGCGCACTGGCATCCCTGCAGACGAACGCCACGACGCTGCCGTGGTCGACGGTGCGACAGGTCATCGAGGCGGACCTCGGAGCCGCGATCGACGAGGTGTTCGCCGAGGTGGACCCCACTCCCCTCGCCGCCGCCTCCGTCGCGCAGGTCCACCGGGCGCGCCTCTTGGACGGCACGCGCGTGGTCGTGAAGGTGCAGCGCCCCGCGGCACGCGCCCAGGTCGAGGCGGATGCCGACATCATCGGCCGCCTGGCACACCGCACCGAGGCGCGCACCCGTGTCGGCCGCGACCTGCGTCTCGAGGCCGTTGCGCGCGGGTTCACCGCCACCCTGCTCGAGGAGCTCGACTACCGCATCGAAGCGCGCAACACGTCGATGATCGGAGCGACCCTCGACGAGATCGACCGCGCGGAGCCCGGCCGACGCGGTGTCGTCACGGCGCCGCGTGTCTTCCCGGCCGCGTCCCATCAGCGGGTGCTGACGATGGAACTCGTCGACGGCGCGGCGCTGAGCGACTCCGCCGACAGGCTCTCGGCGATGGATGCCGAGCAACGCGACCGTCTCGCGCAGGTGCTCATGTCGACGGTGATCGAACAGATCCTCGTCTACGGCGTGTTCCACGCCGACCTGCACCCGGGCAACGTGCTCCTGCGGGCCGACGGGACCCTCGGGATGATCGACTTCGGCGCCGTGGGGATCATCGAACGCAGTCGGCGACAGCAACTGACCGCCCTGCTGCTGGCCGCGCTCAGCGAGAACGACGTCGCCGCCGCCGATGCGCTCCTCCTCATCGTCGACGTCCCCGATGATCTCGACTTCGACGCCTTCCGCCACGACGTGGGCGTGGTCCTCACGACCGAGCACCTGCGCACGACCGGACACGGATCGATCTTCACGCGGATGGTCGACGTCATCCGGCAGCACCGCATCGCGCTGCCGGGCGAGCTGGCCTCCGCCTTCCGCAGCTTCGCCACCCTCGAGGGGTGTCTGCGGGTGCTCGTCGACGACTTCGACATGGCCGGTCGGGCCCTGCCGCTCATGCCCACGTTGCTGCGGCGCACCCTGTCGCTCTCGCGGATGGCGACCGACCTCCAAGCCCAGTCCGTGATCGCCCTCGCGCGCCTCGAGCAGGTGCCCCGTCGGCTCGACGCTCTCCTGACGGGCGCCGAGAACGGCTCGATCGGCATCACTCTGCGCGGACAGGACGGCTCCGACATCAGCGACATCCTCGGACGCGCGACCGGCGAGATCGCGTCGACGCTCGTCTCGATCGCGGCCGTGGTGATCGCCGTGGTCCTCGTCATCGCGGGCGGAGGACCCGTTCTGGGTGGGTCGATCACCCTCTTCGCCGTCCTGGGCGCCGTCGTCGGGCTCTTCGGCTTCCTCGGACTGCTGAGGATCGTGCGCCGCGGCTTCACCCGTCGCGGCTGAGTCGCGCGCGGCGCGTCGACGGTGCGCGGCTGCGCTTACGGTGTGGCGTGCTTTCCGTCCCGCATCACTCCGGAGACCGTCGGACCGTCAGGACCGTCGGTCGGCTCGGGATCGTCGCCGCGGCGATCTATCTCGTGCTCCTCGCGGTCATCCTCCTGTCGCCCACCCATCTCGACCGGGATGCGGACCTGGTCTTCCGCCTCGCGTTCCGCCTCTTCCCCTCCGCCAACGGGCGGGAGGTGGATTTCGGTCTGAACGTGCTGCTCTTCCTTCCGTTCGGCGGCCTCCTGGCGCCTCTCCTGCCGCGACATGCCTGGGCGGTCCTGGTCATCGCCTGGGGCGTTCCGACGCTCGTCGAGATCGCCCAGGGACTCCTCCTGCCGGCCCGCGTCAGCAGCATCTTCGACGTCGTCGCCAACGCCGCTGGCAGCCTCACGGGGGTTCTGCTCGTTGCGGGCCTGCGCCGTCGGCTCAACCCGTGATTCACCCGTCGGAGAGTCACGTTCCACCCGCTCGCCGTCGCTCTCCGCCGCTCTGCGCACGTCGGCTCCCAGCTCGCGCAGGATGCGTCGGGGATGCAGTTGCCGCGGATCGTATTCGCGCCAATCGGGAGCCATGTCGTCGAGATCGCGGGTGACCTGGGCTCTGCCCTGCTGGTACAGGGCATGCACTCGTCCGACCATCTGCGGGAGCTTCCGACGCCATTCGACGAGGCGCGAGGGCCCCACGATCAGCCCGATCAGAACGCCGACGAAGATGAGCTTGTCGAGCTCGATCCCGAACATCTCAACCCCTCCGCGCCGCGCGGCGGCTCGCCGGCACACCGTGGCGGGTGCGGTACTCCCGACGCGTGCCGGCGACGCGCTGTGTCGTCTCGAGCGGAGATCCGAGTGCGGGCAGTCCCGCCATCGCCCCCAGGATCGTCGAGACGGCCCGGGTGGCCTGGCGCTCGAACTCGGTCCACACCTCCGCGGGCCGACCGACCGGGTCGATGACGTCGTCGACGTCATCGACCGCCGTCCGCCCGGCCAGACGCGCCCGCGACGCCGCGCGGACGAGCCCGGCCCAGTCGGACGCCGCAGCCTGCACGGCCTCGTCGTCCACGAGACGCGCGAACTCCCGCACCGTGAACACGCTCGAGAGCAGGTCGGGCCGCAGATCGAGCACCACCCTGCGGTGGGCGCGTTCGGCGCACAGCACCGTGTCGCCGGTCGCGAGGACACCGTCGGCGAGACGACGCGTGCGATGAGCGGAGAGCTCGAGTCCGAAGGTGCGCCCGAGGCCGACGACCTCGGACGCCGCTTCGTCGCCCGGCCGCGCCGCGGTTCCCGCGCTCTCGACCTGCGGAGCATCATCGGTCATCACCGAGAGCCGTGACGAAAGCAGCCCGGCGATGAAGGGCGAACGGATCATGTTGGCCGTACAGACGACGACGATGCGGTTGCCCCCCACGGTTCCCTTTCGCGACAGCGCGACCCCGTCCGTGCGACGGTCGCTTCGGCGCCCAGTCAAACGGATACCCCCTCGACCAGCGTCCACCGCGGCCCGGCGCCGACATCCGCTCCACGGGGTGATATCCCGGATGCCGACGGGCGAGGTTGCGGTCGTCTTCGACGATCGCCCGCGCGTCCGGTCGAACATGGGCACTTGACCCCCCCACACGAAAGGTCGTCATGGGCATCTTCGGGAACGCATTCTCCGGCTGGCACCTCCTCCTCATCCTCGCCGTCGTCCTGCTGCTGTTCGGCGCGGCGAAGCTCCCCGGGCTGGCCAAGAGCGTCGGCGAGTCGGTGCGCATCCTGCGCACCGAGAGCAAGGACACGGCCGCAACGGGTGACGACGAGCCCACCACGCCCGCAGACCCGGACCGCACCCGGCCCGGGTCGTCGTCCACGACGTGACGCGGGCTCCGAAGGCTCGCCGTCCGCGCAAGCCGCGTTCGACAGATGGGACAGGAGGGGCCATGCCCCTCCTGTCCCATCTGTCCGAGTTGCGCAAGCGTCTGGCGATCGCCGCGGTCGCCATCGTGATCGGTGGGGTGGTCGGCTTCGCGCTGTCGGACGCCCTCATCGCGGCGGCCGCCGATCCGCTCTCCCACGTGCACGGCCCCTCGATGACGGGGCTCAACTTCACCCGCATCGGCGAGGCGTTCGATCTGCGGTTCAAGATCGCGATGACGGTCGGCATCGTGCTCGCGTCGCCGGTGTGGATCGCTCAGGCCTGGGCATTCCTCGTGCCGGGGCTCACCTCGCGCGAACGACGCACCGGCGTCACGTTCGTCGGCCTGGCCGTGCCGTTGTTCCTCGGCGGCGCCTGCTTCGCATGGGTGATCGTGCCGCAGATCGTCGAGTTGCTCGCCGGCTTCGCGCCGTCGGGTTCGACGACCATGCTCACGGCGAGCCAGTACTTCGATTTCCTCCTCAAGCTCGTGATCGGTGTCGGCCTGGCCTTCGTGTCGCCACTGGCGATCATCGCCCTCAACGCGGTCGGCGTGCTCAGCGCCCGCAGCGTCGTGCGGGGCTGGCGCGTCGCGCTCGTCGTGATCGTCGTCTTCTCGGCGGCGGTGACGCCGCCCGCTGACCTGATGAGCATGGGGATCATCGCTCTACCGCTCTGCGTGCTCTACGTCGGCGCGGCGGCATGGACATGGGTGCACGACCGGCGGGCAGCGCGCCGCGCGCGCTCGACCGCGTGACCTGTGCGGCGACGGCTCAGTGCCCGTCGCCGTCTCGGCCGAGGATCCCGCCGGGCCCGATCTCGTCGTGCAGCCGTCGCTGCAGGAGCCTCGCCCCGTCGCGCGTCAGCGCCAACGACGCACCGATCCCCGTCTCGATGACGATCCACGTCTCGGACTCCCCCGCGCGGCGAAGTGCGCCGAGTTCGAGCTCGGTCTCGCGCCCGGGGCCGTGATCCTCCGCCCTTCGGGCCGTCACCGTCAGGGCGACACCCGCGCTGCGGTGATCCTCGTCGTCGGGGTGCACCGTGGCTCCGTGCGCGGTGACGCACCACGGGTGAATGCACCGCCCGTCGCCGACACCGTCGGTGAGGAGTCGCTGGTTCATGCCTGACACCTTTCTCGCGGGGCCGTCGCACGCGACGACGACCCGAACATCGGTGGGCACGAACGAAGTGAACCGCGAACCTCCGACATCGCGGTCAGTGCGCGGGTGGAAGCCCCTCCGGAGGGGTGGGGATCAGCTCGCGCAGTGGCACGCCGAGCACGTCGGCCAGTGCCACGAGTGTGCGCAGCCTCGGATTCGCCGCCGTACCGGGGTTCGACTCGCCCTTCTCCAGCTTCCGGTAGGTGAAGGTCGCGAGACCCGCGGCGTGAGCCACCTGCTCCTGCGACATCCGCTTCTCGGCTCGGGCGCGCAGCATCCGGGCGCCGAGCTCGCGCGCGAAGTCGTTCCAGGGGTCGGGCTCGTCGCTCATCGGTCCAGCTTGCAGGCCCACCCACTCTCACATGAACATGTAAACATTTCTCAGAGCGTTCGTGCGCCCCACCTTGTGTGGCGCCCGACGGAGGTGAGGGGTCCTCCCGCGCGGGTGAGGGGAGGGGCGATCGTGGCCGGACGACGCGGGATCCCGGTCGACGGACGGGTTCCGACAGGCCTGTCGCCTCACGAGGAGAAACCGTCGCGTGGCGCTTCACCCCGCCCCCGCCGTCACGCCGCACCGTCGGGCTTCAGCGCGGCGATGGGAGAGTGCCCGCGCCCACCGCTGCGTCCAACCCCGGGCGCCGGTCTCGTGAACATCCGACGGGCATCGACCACGGAGCACACATGAGCACATCCGTCTCACTCATCGAGTCACCCGAGCAGTCCCGCAGCCTCACCTCCCACACCCGCGCGTCTTCCTGGCAGCGTCGATACGCGCGCTGGGTGACCGTCGTGGACGCCGTCGTCGTGACGGCGGTCACCCTCGGCACCCAGGTCCTCTGGCTCGGTCCGCACCCCGTCGCCGTCGCCTCCTCACCGTTCTCGTACACGACCGTCTCCGTCGGACTGAGCGTCGCGTGGATGGCCGCCCTGTCGCTCTGGGGCACCCGCCAAGCGCGCGTCGTCGGGTACGGCGTCGCCGAGTACCGTCTCGTCGTCGCCGCGTCCGTGCAGTTGTTCGGGCTGGTGGCCATCGTCGCGTACCTGACGGGGGCGGAACTGTCCCGCGGATACTTCCTCCTCGGACTCCCGCTCGGCTGCCTCGCGCTGATCGTCGGCAGGCTCCTGTGCCGAGGCGGGCTCGCGCGAAGACGGCGGGGCGGCTCGATGAGCGCGCGGGTCGTGCTGATCGGCAGCGCGGAGGAGAACGCCCGCGTCGCCACCGAGCTCGCCCGCCAGCCGTCGGCGGGGCTCCAGGTCGTCGGAGTCCACACCCTCGACCGCGCCGCGTTCGGATCGACGTGGTCGGAGGAGCAGGCACGGCACCTGCGCCGACGGCTCGACGACCTCGATGCCGACAGTGTCCTGGTGTCCGGCGGCGCCGTGGTGGATGCGCACGACATCCGGCGGATCGGCTGGAGCCTCGACCCGGGACGCCAGCACCTCATCGTCGCCGTGAACCTCACCGATGTGGCCGGCCCCCGGTTGCACACGCGCCCCGTCGCGGGACTCCCGCTGGTGCACATCGAGACCCCGCAGTACTCGATGACGCAACGCGTCCTCAAGCGCGCGTTCGACATCGCGGGAGCGGGCCTGCTCGTCGTCCTCCTGTCGCCGGTCTTCGCCGCGCTGGCCGTGCTCGTGCGCGCGTCCGGTCCCGGACCGATCCTGTATCGCCAGGAACGCGTCGGCCAGGGCGGCAGCCGCTTCGGCATGCTGAAGTTCCGCTCCATGGTGGATGGCGCGGATTCCCGCCTCCAACAGCTGCTCAGCGAGCAGGGCCGCGACGGCACGCCCCTGTTCAAGGTGGAGAACGACCCCCGCATCACGCCTGTCGGACGGTGGCTCCGCAAATTCTCGCTCGACGAGCTGCCGCAGCTGTTCAACGTCCTGGGGGGTCAGATGAGCCTCGTGGGTCCTCGACCGCAGCGCGAGGCCGAGGTGGAGTTCTACGATGACGACGCCCACCGCCGCCTCATCGTGCGTCCGGGGATGAGCGGGCTCTGGCAGGTCAGCGGGCGATCGGCGCTGGCGTGGGATGACGCCATCCGCCTCGACCTGTTCTACGTCGAGAACTGGTCGCTCGTCGGCGACATCGTCATCCTGCTCCGTACCTTCAAGGCGGTGCTCGCCCCGGGCGGCACCGCGCACTGAACACGACGAAGGCGCCGGCTCTCAGGAGCCGGCGCCTTCGTCGTGTCCGTGCGGGTGATCAGCCGCGGCGGGTGCGACGACGGCTCACCGTGTCGACGGCGGTCGGTTCCTCCGCGGACGGCACCGCGATTTCACTCTGGACATCACCCTCGGCCGTGGATGACGTCCTCCGCTGCGACAGGGTGCGCAACCCGCTGACGTTCTCCGGCGGCAGCCCGCCGGACCGCCGGCGCGGCGCCGCCTCCTGCTCGGCCGGGACGGCTTCGGCTTTCTTGCCGCGTCGGCGCAGACTCAGACGCCGCCAGCCCTTCACCGAGGACCGCGGCATCCCGTAGCCGTAGCCGTAGTATCCGCCGTACTGCGATCCGTAGTAGCCGGAATCGGCCCCGCGCAACGGCATCCGGTTCAGCACGACACCCAGGAGATGCCCGCGGGTCTTGGCGATGTTCTCGGTCGCGCGGGTCAGCATGTCGTCGGTCGTACGCCCGGCGGTCACGACGAGCACGGCGCCGTCGGCCCAGCTCGCGATCACGGCCGCGTCGGCGACGGCGAGGGTCGGCGGCGAATCGACGATGACGACCATGTCGTCCGCGAGCTTGCGGGCGAGCGACTGCATGCGCTGCGACCCCACCATCTCGCTCGGGTTGGGGGGCGTGCGCCCCGCCGCCACCACGAACAGCCGACCATGTTCGTCCACCTGGTGGGCGACCTGTTCGATCTGCGCACGGCCGGCCAGGACGTCCGACAGACCCACGTCGTCGGAGAACCCGAACATCCCGCCCACGACCGGGCGCCGCATGTCGGCGTCGATGAGGACGACGGACTGCCCCGTCGCGGCGATGCTGACGGCGAGGTTCGCGGCGATGGTCGACTTGCCGTCACCGGGGAGCGGGCTCGTGACCACCAGCACACGGGCGGGACGGTCGACGTCGACGTACTGCAGGTTGGTGCGCAGCTCGCGCATCGCCTCCTTGTGGGCGAAGGACCCGCGCCCGTCCTTGATGTCGTCGAAGGAGAACACGGCGCGCCCGCCGGCCAGCTCCTTGTCGACGGGGAGGACGCCGACGACCGAGGCGTCGACGGCGTCGGTGATGTCGCGCGCCGAGCGCACCCGCCGGTCGAACGCCCGCCGGACGAGGGCGAAGATGAGCCCGGCGACTCCACCGGCGAGCGCTCCGAGGCTGACGTCGAGCCGCACGTTCGGCGACGAGGGGGCTGTCGGCAGACGGGCCGAGTCACCGGCGACGAGTCGCACCGCGCTCTGACCGCCCCCGCCCGTCTCGAGCTGGTCGACCTCCTGGGTCATGCCGCGGATCCACGCTTCGGCGAGATCCCGCGCGGACTCCGGCGTCGGGCCGGTGGCATCCACTCGGACGTTGACGGTGTCGATGGGGTTCGAGACCCGGACGCGCTGCACGAGCGATTCCGGGCTGTCGGAGAGCCCCAGCTGCCCCCGCGCGGTCTCGGCGACGCTGCGCCAGTAGCCCATGTCGATGAACGACTTCACCTTGGACAGGGCGAGCTGATCGCCCGCGAGCGCGGCGCCGGTGGAACCGTCGGATGCCACGGCTGCCACGTAGCCGCTCGCGTCCGCGGTGTAGACCCGCGGCTGGAGCGAGCTCCACCCGAACCCCGCCAGCCCACCCACGACGATCAGGGCGACGATCGCCTTCCAATACGCGCGCACGACGCGCACCATCCGTTGAATGTCCACAACGTCCGCCTTTCGCGACGCGACGGCGGCACCGTCGGTCGCCCGCAGCATAGGCATACGCAGGAGCCGATGAAGATGCGCCGGCGGACCCCGCCCGGCGGGCGAAGGCGGCAGAGAACGGGGGTCGGGGCGAACAAAAGGGTGACGCCACGAGGGGTGAGAAGGGGATGACGAGGGGGATGAAAGATGCGTTTTTCGCCCGCTCCCGCTCGTCTTCACCCACAGGATCATCTACACGCGGTGGAGGTCTCGCCGCGATGACGAACCTCTTCGCCCGCCCGAGGAGAGGTCGTCCCGACCACCTGGAGGTATCGATGCTCATCGACGTGGACACCGTTCCCACCGCCGTGCGTGCGGTTCGGCGCATCAGCCGATTCTGGGCCTCACGCACCCATTCCCTCGCCCTTCTGCGCGACGCGCTCACCAGCGACGTGGTGCTGCTGCGGGGACCGGCCGGCGTCGGCAAGACGTCTCTGCTCCGGCAGTTCGCGGCCTCTCTCGACGACGACACCCAGCGCGGCGTCCAGTTCATCGACGGCAGCCTGACCACCCCCGAGAGCATTCCGCAGATCCTCGCGGCGTTCGACGAGGGCCCGAGCGCGCACGTTCTGCTGATCGACAATCACGTCGAGGGAGCGGGGCTGTCGACCGACCACCTGCTGCACCTCCTCCGCTCCGACCCGAACCTGCAGATCGTCGTGGCCACCCGGCAGGCGACGGGGTTGGAGAGCCCGCTGGTCGCCCTCGAGTTCGACGTGCAGGTGATCCCCGCCGAGCACCTGCTCATGACGAGGGACGAGCTCGCGGAGGTCCTGGAACTGAACGGGGTCGCGACGACGGAGGTGGGCATCGACGCGCTCGCAGAGCGCACCCACGGCTGGCCCGCCCTCGTGCAGCTGGCCAGCGCCCGGCTCCGCCTCGAGGGGATGCCGCTGCGCACGCGCGACGAGGCGATGGCGGTGGCCGAGTACGCCAACGCCGCGTTGACCGCGGATCTCGAGCAGCGTCTCGACGTGCCCGTGTCGGATGACGTGCGCCTCCTCGCCGTCGCCCCCCACGTGACCGTGGCGATCGCCGATGCGATGGGGGTGGATCCGCTGTCGGGATCGACGGGCGAGTTGGTCGCCCACCTTCGGGACGCGGGTTTCATGTGGCCGAGTTCGACGCGCCTGACCCTCGCCGAGCCCATCCGGGAGCAGTGGTTGCGGGAGATCACCGAGCGCAGGCCCGACGACGTGGGACGTGCCCGCCTCCGCCTGCTCGCCCACCTCGTCGACGGCGGCGAACCCCTGCTCGCCGCCCAGTTGGCGGCCGACGCGGCCCAGTGGGCGACGCTCGCCGGTGTGCTGCGCTCGTCGGGCCCTGAGATCTGGGCGCGCGACCCGGAGGGTTTCGAGCGGCTGGTCGCGCATCTGCGCGCACACGCGTCCATGACGCCCGCGGTGGTCGACGTCCTGCTGATGCTCGATCCCGTGACGGCGACATCGCTCGACACTCCCGGGCTCGTCGTCACCGCACTCGGTCAGCTCCCGGATGCCAAGAGCGCCGCATCCGGCAACGTCGACGCCCTGATCCTGCGTGTGAGCCTCCTGCGCGCGGCCGGGCGCTTCGCGCTCTCCACCGAAGCGGCGGCGATGCTCGGCGACGTCGTCCGCAGATCGCGGGAGCTGCGCCCCGAGGTCTTCTGCGAGCCCTGGTACCAGATCGGGATGACCGCGTTCGCGATGGGCAAGCTCCGCGACGCGCGCGCGGCGCTCACCCAGGTCGAAGGCGCCGCTCCCCCGGCCCGTCGCATGCGCGCCCGCGGCGTCATCGCGATCCTCGACCTGCTCGAGGGAGACGTGCGAGGCGCGCGTCAGGTGCTGACCCCCGGCAGGGACGACAACTGGCGCGTCTCCCCGTGGGGGGAGGGCATCCGACTCGCGGAAGCGTGGTTGCAGCTGGAGGCGGGGGACGCAGCGGGTGCGCGCGCACTGCTCGACGGCATCCCGGCGACGGCGGGAGCCCGCGAGCTGTGGCCGTTCGCGGCCGGGGTGCACGCTCTGTCGTTCCTGCTGTCGGGGTCGGCGTCCGACGCGCTCGGACTCCTGCGCACCTGGATGGTGCGGGCCCGGAGCACGCCACCCTCCCACTACCAGTCCACCCAGATCCTCACCGCGCGGGCCAAGGTCCTCATCGCCCTCCGCCAGGCCCGGAAAGCCCTCTCCCTGTTCGAGGGACCGTTCGCTCTCGCGTCGACGACGGCACCGGCGATCGCCCTGTCTCAGCTGTACGCGGGACGGGCGCATGAAGCCTTCGTGATGAGCGTCAAGTGGGGGCTGCACCACGAGCCTGCGCCGCGGGCCGCGCTCGAGAGTCTCGTCGTGAGCGTCGTGGCGGACGTGCGCTTGAACGGCGTGGCCGCGCACCGCACAGCAGCGCAGCGGGCAGAAGCCCTGAGTGCGCGATACGACCTGTGGAGTCCGTGGAGTGCCGTCGCGCCGGAGGATCGGGCGCTCGTGCTGCAGATGCTCTCGCCCGCCTCGAGGGACGAGATCACCCGCAGATGCTCGTTTTTCGCCTCATCGGTCAGCGTCCCGCACCTGACGAAGCGCGAGCAGGTGGTCCTCGTGCACCTCACCCCGACGTCGACCATCGCCGATATCGCGAGGGCCCTCGTGGTCTCGCCCAACACGGTCAAGACGCAGTTGCAGAGTCTCTATCGGAAGCTCGGTGTCTCCGACCGATCGAGCGCGATCAGGGCCGCCCACGCCTGGGGGCTCATCGAGACCGATCCGGAGGGGTGAGCGCGCGGTCGCGGCGGCGGCGTCGCCGCGACCGCGCCCCGATCACGCGAGCGATCGCGAGCACGATCAGGACGACGACGACCCCGGGCACGGACAGCGGAACACCGGCGCCGCGGAGCACGAGAAGGATGACGACGAACGATGCGAGGGGGAGAACCCAGGACAGCACCAGACGGAGGCGCCGGAGTCGGAGGGGCGCACTCCCTCGGCGACCGCCGTCAGCCATCGGATCGTGCGGCGGTCCGGCGCGACGCGCGATGATCAGCGGCCACCTGCAGGCCGAAGACCCCGAACCAGGCGATGGCGAGCGTGGCGGCGGTGAATTCCAGGTTGCCGCCGAGGACGGTGTCGCCCTTGAACAGGGCGATCATGGCGCCCGTGAGCGAGGTGGCACCCACCGCGACCAGGGTGACGATGCTGGCCGCCCGCATCCACGGACGACGACGGAGCGCGGCGACCTGACCCATGGCCACGATCGCCAGCACGAAGCCCAGCACCGCGAACGAGATGTGCACGAAGTCCTGCACCAAGGCGCCGGGTGTGAAGGGAACGGGGCAGCCCGGCGAACAGGTGACAACGGATGCCACCCCGAAGCACAGGCCGCACACCAGGAGGGTCGTCGCCACCGGCCACCCCACCACGTACCCGGCCCCGCGGGTGAGAGTGGCGCGGTCGACCAGGACCGCCGCCACCGCCAAGAGCAGAAGCGCAAGATTGAACAGCGGCGCGGTCGGCATCCCCGTCGCCCCGAGCTGACTGACGTAGTGCACGGTAGGGTCGCCCGCCCGACAGATCCAGATGAGGGCGGCACTGGCGAAAGCGGAGATCGCGCCGAAGAGAGCCAGCCGCGCCGGGCGTGCGGTCCCGTGCCCGGATTGCGCGTCGACGGGCCGTTCGAGAGTGTCGGTCATCGGCTCCTCCTGGTCGGGCTCGGCCACCCTATCGTCTCCTCCCGCCCGCTCTCGGTGGAGCGAGGTGATCTGTCCCTCGACGCGGGTGATTTCGCGCCGGGGCGTCCGCGCGGACGGACGCCCCGCACCAAGCTGGACGGGCGGGCAGAGCGAACGCGTCGCCTGCGAGCCGGGGGGCCGCACCGCTGGACGCCGCTCTGCCCGCACCTCTCCCCCGCAGGACCCTCTCGCACCCCCTGGCGAATCGTCCGCGCCTCCCCGGGGGGAGAACGGTTCCGTCGTGGGCGAGGACGCCCCCGAGGGGCGAACCCACGGGTGAGAAAAGGGCCCCGTCCCGCAGTTGCCACCCCCGGGTATGCCAGCCTCGACATCGAGCGGTCGTCGAGTGGTTCTCCCCCAAGACCCGCCTCTGCGAAAGCGATCGCTCTCCCCGATGCGCGGTCCCGCGGCTCCGGCACCCGAGCCCGGGACCGCGCATTCCTTACGGACCGGCGTCTCAGCCGACGCGCCTGGCCCTTGCGACCCGAGCGACGTCCGGCACGGGCGTCCGAACCGAGGAGGACTCCCGTGACAGAGAGCGACGAACCCGACGGCACGCGACGTGATCGCGGGTCCGCTCCGGTGGGCACCGGGGCCGGCGCGTCTCTGCTGGACGCGCTGCTGAATCAGACCGGATCGGACGATCGACCCGCACCGGCATTCCCCGTCGGCTTCCGCGGCTACGACCGTGAGGCCGTCGACGATGCCGTTCGCGATCTCGGCGAGCGCGTGGCACGTGCCACCGCGGACGCACGCGAAGCGAAACGACACGCGGAAGCGGTCTTCGCCCAGCAACGAGCCGAGCACGATCGGGAGCTCGAGGAGTCCGCGCGTCTGCGCGCCGAAGAGACCGCCGCCCTGCAGGAGCAGGCGCGTGAGGCCGCGGCACGCGCGGCGGATGCCGAGATGCGGGTGACGGCGCTGTCGGCGGAGTTCGCCGCGGGCCGCAGCGAGCATCCCGACCCGCAGCAGGAACGCCAGCAGTTCGATGCGATCCTGCGCGTGGCCGAGGAGCAGGCGTCCGTGCTGGTGCAGAACGCCGTCGCCCAGGCGGAGAGACTGCTCGCGAGCGCGCGCGACGAAGCGGCATCCCTGCGCGAAGAGGCCGTCGCCGAACAGACGCGACTGCGCGCCGAGGCGCACCACGATGCAGATCAGGTGCGCCTGCGGATCGAGACGGAGGCGACGGCGCACGCGGCACGCCTCGACCGCGAGAGCGCGCACGCGGCGGAGCGCGTCGCTCAGGCCGAGCGCGAGGCCGCCGCCGTGCGCACCGAATCCGAGAGGGGCGCCGCGGCGCTGCGGTCGATGGTGTCGCGCGAGACGAGCGAGCTCCGATCCGCGGCGGAGCGCGACGTGCGCGAGATGACCGCGCGCGTGCTGGAGTTCGAAGAGTCCCTCACCCGACGTCAGGACGAAGCGCAGCAGGAGTTCCTCGTTCTGCACAATCAGGCTGTGGCGCACGCCGAGCGCATCACGGAGGACGCGAACGAGCAGGTGGCCGCCGCCCTCGAGCACGCGCGGCGTATCAGTGCACGAGCCGACGACTTCGAGCGGCTCGCCCGCGCCCAGGCCCAGCAGGTCGAAGCCGACGCGCAGGTGCGAGCCCGCGAGATCCTCGACGACGCAGGAGAGAAGGCGAAGCGCATCGCCGACACGATCACCTCGCACAGCGTCGGGGTGCTGCGCGACGCGGAGGACCGCGCCCGCGACCTGCGCTGGCAGCAGCAGCAGCTCGGCAGCTTCCTGGCCGAGATGAACGAGTTGCTGCGCGCCGTGCCCCGAGGCTCGCACACCCCGAACGATCAGCCTCTCGAAGGCGCGTCTGAGGGGGCGACGACCGACACACCGACGACGGAGGCCGACCCGCCGGGTACCGATCGGGAGGAGTGAGCCGTCGCGTCGTTCCGCGCATTAGCGTGGGACGATGCGAAACGTTCCCCTCGGCACCACCGGCTCGACCGCCCCCAACGTCGTCGCCGGCATGATGCGCATCGACGACAAGACCGACGACGAGGTTCGGGCGCTCTACGGCGCCGCGCGCGACGCCGGGATCGACTTCTTCGATCACGCGGACATCTACGCGCGCTCCCTGCACTCCGCCGAGGAACGGTTCGCCGATGCCCTGCGGTTGAACGCCGCCGAACGCGGCGAGATCCGGCTGCAGACGAAGGCGGGCATCGTGCGGGAGGGACCGTACTTCGACTTCTCCTACGAACACCTCGTGTCCTCCGTGGAGGCGTCGCTGCGCGCCCTGCGGACGGACTACGTCGACGTCCTCCTGCTGCATCGTCCCGACGCGCTCGTCGAGCCGGACGAGGTCGCGCGCGCCTTCGACCATCTCGAGAGCTCGGGCATGGTGCGGGCGTTCGGTGTGTCGAATCACACGCCTCGCCAGATCGACCTGCTGCGGACCGCCGTACGTCAGCCCCTCGTCGCCAACCAGGTGCAGTTGTCGATCGCCCACGCCCCCGTCGTGGTGCAGGGACTCGCCGCGAACATGGAGAGCGCCCCGCAGTCGTCGGTGCGGGACGGCGGCGGACTCGTCGAGTACTGCCGGATCGAGGGCATCACGCTCCAGGCCTGGTCCCCCCTGCAGGGAACCCGAGGAGGCGGAGGCGTCTTCCTGGGGCACCCCGAGTACGCCGAGTTGAACGCCGTCATCGATCGACTCGCCGAGAAGTACGGCGTCCCGCCCCTCGCGATCGCGGTCGCCTGGATCACCCGGCATCCGGCGGGCATGCAGGTCGTCCTCGGCACGACGAACCCTGCTCGGGTCACCGATGCGGCCGCCGGATCCGACCTCCCGTTGACGCGGGCCGAGTGGTACGGGCTCGTCCGGGCGGCGGGATACGTCGTCCCCTGACAACGCGTACGGCGCGTCGGCGGCGAGATCCCGCCTCAGTCGCCGCGGCGTCGTCTGCGCCCGCGGCTGATGACGATGACGCCCCCGACGACGATGATCGCGGCCGCGATCAGCGGGATCAGCACGAACGCGAAGCGGCCCGCCTCGGCCTCGGAGTCGGGTTCGGCCTGGGCCGAGTCATCCGCTCCGGTTGTCGCCGGCGTCGCCGTGGGCGTGGAGCTGCCGCTCGTCGGAGCCGGTTCCGCCGACGCCGCCGAGACGGAGACGGTGACCTCGGCGAGCACCGACTCTCCGGTGCCGACCGCGACGACGATGTCGCCCGAGCGGGTCGGGGTGAACTCCACCACGGCGGACCCGTCCGAGACGGGCACGGCGGCGGTCGTCGCACCGGTTTCGGCGCCGTCGCCGGAGAACGCCCCGGCACTCGGGTCGTCGATTCCGAACGTGGCCGACTCGAGGCCGCCGAGGCCCGACGCGGTGATCGTCGTCACCTCGCCGATGGCGGGGGACGAAGGTGCGGCGACGATGGCGGGGGTCGCAGCCGCCGACGCGGGTGAGGGAGCGTTGGTGAGCGCGGCGAGCAAGACGGCCACGGCCAGCGGAGATGTTCTGATTCGCACGGGAATCCCTTCGTCGGTCCGCGCCACGCTAATGACGCTCTGCCGTCCGCGATCGACCATGGACGGACACGCGGCCGCAGGGTATGAGGGCCGTCTGATGTGCTCGCCTAAGCTGGCCGCAGCCCTGAGGGAGGGAGACCGGATGAGGACGCCGACGCGCTTGCCCCTGGGTGCCGTCTTGAGCGCGATCTCCGCGGCGATCTGCGCGGTGCCGACCCTGGTCCTGCCGGCGGATTCGCCGAACGCGCCGAAGGTTGCTCTGCTCGCGGTCGCCACCGTCATCTTCATCGTCGGCGTCGCACGGGTACGCAGCGAAGAAGGGCCACGCCCGCACACCGACCACATGGCCGACCGGACCGAGGACCCTATCGGCGACCCACCTCGCGGGTGAGGAGACGAGGGAGCGCCACGAGTCAGCGGGACGGCATGCCGACGGTGTCGGCACCGACGACGGCGATCGGTTCGGTCGGAGTGTCCCATGCCGAACCGACGAGTGCGACGGTCGCGGCCGGCCCGGCCCACGCCGGACCGGTCACGCGGCGCGGGCGAGGGTCCGCGCGCTCTTCGCGCGAGCCGGAGCGGCGGGAGCCGGTGCCGCGGAGAGCTCGTCGATCGCGACGTCGAGGCTGAGGCCGCGCGAGGAATTCGCGTCGTTCGCCATGCGCTTCAACAGGTTCTGGTCGAGCGACTCCGGCTGCTCCGAGTCGAAGACGAAACGCAGCGGGATCGACGGCTGCAGCCAGATGGTGGAGCGGCCCACGGGCTCGTCGGCCCCGTGCACCCACGAGAGGGTGAAGCTCTCGCCACGGCGCAGCTTGGTCGCCACGACCACTTTGACGTGAGCCAGAACGCGATCGTCGACGCTGATCGGCGCGGTGGTCGTGCCGTAGTAGAGCTTCGCCATGATGTACCCCTCTGCTCGTTGCTTACGTTTCAACTTACTAAGTAGACTAGCGAATAGGCAAGCGAGATATTAGGAGAGACGATGTCGACCCACACGCCATCACCTCCGTCGTACTGGTACAGCGAGAGCGCGGACGACGACCGTGGAGCACGGATCATGGAGGCCATGCGTTCGTACCGCACCGCCGAGATGGCCATGCGCCGCCGGACGCAGGCATCGATGTCGATGAGCGAGAACGAACTGCTCGTCCTGCGCGTGCTCACCCGCGCCGCGGCATCCGCGCTCGAGGTGACCCCCATCGACCTCGCGCGGCACCTCGGCGTGTCGACCGCGTCGGTCACGGCCCTTCTCGACAGACTCGAATGCTCGGGTCACCTCCAGCGGCGACCCCACCCGACCGACCGGCGAAAGGTCCTGGTCTCCACGACCGGGCACGCCGACGTCGAGATGCACGACACCCTCTCGGCCCTGCACGCGCGCATGATGCAGGCCACTCGCGGCATGAGCGAAAGCGAGACCGCGGCGGTGACGTCGTTCCTGCACCGCATGCGCTGCGCGGTCGCCGACGGGTGCGATGCCGCGGGTGACGGATGCTGCGCGGTGAGATCGATGGCCCGCCCCGCCCTCCTCCCCGACGCCGACGCGGTCCCGGGCGCGGCCGCGTGAACGCCTCGGTCACGGCGGGAGTCGTCCTGCGCGTCGACGACGAGGCGGAGGTGATCCTGTCGATAGCCCCGGCCTCCGGCTGGGTCATCGAGGAGCACCTGCAGATCACCGTCGAGGGCCGAGCGGTGCCGCACCGGGAGCAGGCCGACGCCCACGGCACGCGGCTCCATCGCGCGACGCTGCCCGTGGGCACCGCGATCATCGACTATCGCGCACAGGTCTCACCGCCCACCGCACCGGCCGAGTCCGACGACGTCGACGCCGTGCGCTATCTCCGGCCGAGTCGATACGTGCCGTCCGACGAGCTCGGCGAGGCGGCATCCCTCTTCTCCGAACTGAGTCCCCGCGAGACGGTGAAGCGGGTGCCGGCGTGGGTGTCGGAGCGTCTCTCCTACGTCCCCGGGTCGAGCGGACCGACCGACACCGCCATCGACACCCTCCGGGCGCGAGAGGGCGTCTGCCGCGACTACGCCCATCTGACCCTCGCTCTTCTGCGTGCGAGCGGCGTGCCGGCGCGACTGGTCTCGGCCTACGCACCGGGCCTCGAGCCCATGGACTTCCACGCGGTGGTCGAGGCCTTCGTAGACGGACGTTGGGAGGTCGTGGATGCCACCCGGCTGGCGCCCCGCGACCACCTGGTGCGCATCGCGACCGGCAGGGACGCGGCCGACACCGCATTCCTCACGACCCTCTCGGGTGCTCTCACCCTGGAGTCCGTCGAGGTCACGGCCGTCGCGACGGGCGACCTCGTCGCCGACGACCACGTCCGATCCGTGCTGGTGCGCTGACGCGGGCGGCCGGACTCCCCCACCGCGTCGACGGCCGGTCGACCGCGGTCTCCTATTCGGCGACCCGGACGACTTCGGCGATGACCCGGGGGTCGGCGAGGATACGGAAGTGTCCGCCGTCCGCCAGGCGCACGTTGCGCGCTCCCGCGAGTTCGCTGCCCTCCGGGATATGCGGGTCGAAGGTCCCGTAGATCGACACGATCCGCGCGTTGGCGTCGGCCGCCGCGGCGAGCGCGCGCATCGTGGCATCGCCCGACGCGAAGGCCCGCAGCGAGGGAGTGGGCATCAGCCGGCTGTAGCGCGATCCACCGAAGGGCGTGGCGACGGCGACCATCGCCCGCACCCGCGAACCGGCCGGGTGGAACGCCATGACGTGTTTGCCAATCAGTCCGCCCTTGCTGTGCGCGACGAGCACGACGTCGTCCAGGCCGCGCGTGAGGAGCAGGACGGCGACGCGAGAGGCCTGCTCGGCGATCGGACGACGGTTGTCACCGAGCTCGTCGACGACGTACACCGGGTGGCCGCGTTCGTGCAGGGCGCGGGCGAGGGGCTCGAGGAAGCGCCAGGTCTCGTAGATGCCCGGGAGCAGCACGATGGGAGTGCCCTCCCCCTCCGACAGAGCCTCGGGTCCCTCCCGACCCACGAGAGCGCGCCATTGGCCGCGGAGCGCGTACGCGTAGTCCTGCACCCACCACCGCAGGTCGCGCACAGCGACGCCGAGCCTCGTTCCCCCGCGTCTCCCGGCATCCCTCGACATACGACCATCCTCGCCACGACCCTGCGGGGGAACAGCCGGGTTGCGCCACCGGCGCCGCACACGCATGCCTCGGGCGCAACCCCGGAAATGTGTCCGCGGGCCCGTCCTATCGTGTCGGCCATGGACATCTCAGACATCCGCTGGAACGAACCCGCACGCCAGAAGATCCTCGACGACGCCGACAACGTCCTGCGCGAGGCGGTCGTCGCGATCGCCCGCGAGAACGAGGGCATCTCGTCGGATGAGGCCTTCGCCCAGATCAACGCGCGCATCAAGGACCGCTTCATCGACTACGAGCCCGGCCCCGACATCCGCACCTACGCCGATGCCATCGCCGCCGGCGAGATCCCGACCGACGCCGGGTGAGCCTCCGCTCCCGGGCGCCGCGTCGTGCGCCCGGGGGCAACGCCCAGTGCCGCCGCGCCGGCGCCCGGGAGCGATGTCCGCGCCGCCTTCGGATTGCCTGAGATCAGGCCGGTACGGCGCCGGAGCGGCGTACTCTTCCTATACCCCGCCCCGCCATCGTCGGCGCGGATGACGCCGCTCTGGCGTCCTCGATGACCCTCGCCCGTCGAGCCTTACCCCCACGTGGCTCCGGACGAGGGTCGTCGTCCGTCTGCGTGGGTACGCGCTTCTTCAGCGATCCTCGCCGTAGCCGCGGATGCTGCGGAGGTCGTCCTTCAGGTCTTCGGTGGGCAGTCCCTCGTCGGCGACGGCCGCGTCGGCGGCCCGCTGCTCTCGCGCGCCGTCCTTCTTCTCCTCCACGCCGGCGTCGGTGGCGCCGTCCATGACGGGGGCGTCCTGGGTCTCTTCGCGATCAGTCATCATCGTCCTCCTCGGAACAGGTGTGATCGGAATCCTCGCGCACCGCCGCCTCCCCGAGATGGGGCTTGCGCGCGGTCGGCCCGGTGCGACGGAGGTGCGCGGGGCACCCGCGCGATCGGCCTGGCGCCCCCTTGAGACACGAGAGCGGCCGGACCGCTGGATCTCAGTGGTGCGCGGGATGCCGCCGCTCGAGCGCAGACCCCTCGACGTCGACGTTGGGGATGATGCGGTCGAGCCAGCGCGGCAGCCACCAGGCCGACCCGCCCAGCACGTGCATGACGGCCGGCATGAGCAGCATCCGCACGATGAAGGCATCGAACAGGACGCCCAGGGCGAGGCCGAGGCCCATCGACTTGATGATCACGGAGTCGGAGGCGATGAAGCCCGAGAACACCGCGATCATGATGATCGCGGCCGCGGCGACCACCGTGCGGCCGGCGCGGAAGCCCTGCGCCACCGCCAGGCGCGGTGCCGCCCCGTGCGCCCAGGCCTCTCGCATCCCGGTGGCGAGGAAGAGCTGATAGTCCATCGCGAGGCCGAACAGGATGCCGACGAGGATCACCGGCAGGAAGCTGAGGATGGGGCCGGGGTTGTGCACACCCAGAAGCCCTCCCAGCCAGCCCCACTGGAACACCGCCGTCACCGCGCCGTACGTGGCGAAGAGGGAGAGGACGAAGCCGGCGGTGGCGATGAGGGGAACCAGGAGCGAGCGGAACACCATGATCATGATGAGGAACGACAGCCCGACGACGACGACGAGGTAGATCGGCAGGACGTCCGCCAGTCCCTCGGAGATGTCGATGTTGATGGCGGCTGCGCCCGCGACGCCGAGTTCGATGTCGCCGTCCACGGGAGGCAGTGCCCGGAGGTCCCGCACGAGCTGCTCGGTCGACACCGCGTTCGGGCCCTCTTGCGGGATCACCTGGAAGGCCGCCAGCGTGCGGTCGTCGGAGACGGCGACGGGGGCGACCGCCGCGACGTCGTCCTGCGCGAACAGCTCCCGGGCGACCTCGAGCTGCAGTCCTTGCACGTCGGCCTCGGCGGTGCCGGCGGGGAGTGCCGCGGTGACGAGCAACGGGGCGTTCGCGCCGGCTCCGAAGGCGTCCTCGGTCCAGGTGAAGGCGTGGTAAGCGGTGGAGTCCTCCGCCTCGGACCCGCCGTCGGGGAGCCCCAGCCGCATCGACAGCGCGGGGATGGCCACCACCAGCAAGGCGGCGACGGCCACCACCATGGTCACGATGGCGCGAAGGGTCGACATCGGCTTCGCCTTCGTCGCGGTGGGCACGGCACCCGTGCGGGCGGCGCGGCGGGGGTGCTCCCCGGCATCCACGACGGGGGCGCCCGCGCGGGCGGCGCGGCGAGGGTGCGTCGCCTCGCCCGCCACCGTGACGCGCGACCGGGCACGGCGGCTGAGGATGCGAAGTCCCGCCAGCCCGAGCAGCGCCGGCGTCAGCGACACCGCGATCAGGACGGCGACGAAGACGCTCACCGCACCCGCCGTGCCCATCAGTCCCAGGAACGGGATGCCGGTGATGTTCAGGGCGAGGAGCGCGACGATGACCGTCATGCCGGCGAAGACGACGGCGTTGCCCGCCGTGCCGTTCGCGAGGCCGATCGACTCGACCACGTCGGCACCCTGCAGCAGCTGTCGACGGTGGCGGTACAGGATGAACAGCGCGTAGTCGATGCCCACCGCCAGGCCGAGCATCACGCCGAGGATCGGGGTGACGGACGCCATCTGCACGAGCCCCGAGAACGACAGCGTGGCCATGGCCCCGATGGCGACGCCGACGAGTGCCGTGATGATCGGGAAGGACGCCGCCAGGAGCGATCCGAGCACCACGATCAGGACGATCGCGGCGACGGCGACGCCGATGGCCTCGCCCACGCCGAGGATCTCGGGCACGCCCTGCGAGATCTCGGTGTTGAACGCGACGTCGACCCCGTCGACCGGGTCGGCGGTGAAGTGCTCGACGACCGCCTCCTTCGAGGATTCCGAGAGCTCCAGCCGCGGCTCCCCGAACGAGACGTTGACGATCGCGGTCGACCCGTCGTCGGAGACGAGCCGGATGGCATCCGCGAACGAGAGCAGTTCGGCGCCCTCGGCGAGCTGCGTCTCCTGCGCGGAGATCTGCGCGAGGCCGTCGGTGATCTGGGTCTGCTGCTGCGCGAGCGCGGCGCGTTGCTGATCGAGCTGACTCTGCTGCTGATCGAGCTCGTCGAGCTGCGCCTGCTTCTGGGCGTCGGGCAGGGGCGCCGCGTCGAGCTGCGCGCGCCCGGCGTCGAGCTGCTGCTGCCCCTGGTCGAGCTGTGCGGAGCCGGCGTCGAGCTGCGCCTGGCCCGACTCGGCCTGGGCACGGGCGTCGTCGAGCTGCTGACGACCGTCGACGACCTGCTGGCGCTGCGTGTCGAGCTGCGCCTGCGTGGCGAACGGGTCGGTCACGCGCGCGACATCGGGGAGGTCTCCCGCCGAGTCGACGAGGGCGGTGATGTCGCTCTTCTGGGCGTCGGTGAGGGCCGACCCGTCGGCGGTGCGGAAGACGACCGCGCCGGACGCACCGCTGAAGTCGGGGAGTTCGTCCTGCAGTTCCGCGATGACGTCTCCGGATGCCGTGCCCGGGATGTCGAAGCTGGAACTCAGTCCCTTGAAACCGAGCGCGAAGCCCCCCACGACGACCCCGAGGATCACCACCCACGCGACGATCACGGTCCATGCGCGGCGAGCGGCGAAGGTTCCGAGACGGTGCAGCAGTTCGGCCATGCGGGGTTCCTCTCGTGCGGTGCGCGCGAGGGAGCACCGTCGGCTCCGACCAGTCCCGGCAAAGATAACACGCACCGTCTCGTCTTGATCGCGGTCGACATCGCGCACAATGTGTGACATGGCTCTTCCGCGCAGTGGTCCCGTCCGCAGCGAAGCTGCGCGCCTGGCGATCCTGGAGGCTGCCGCCTCCCTGTTCGCCGAGAGCGGGTACGAGCACTTGACGATGGAGGGCATCGCGCGCCGCGCGGGCGTGGGCAAGCAGACGATCTACCGGTGGTGGCCGACCAAGGGCGACGTGATCGCCGAGGCGATCCTCGAGGGTCGTCTGCTCGGCGGGCGCCGCGACCTCCCCGACACCGGCGACGCCCGCACCGATCTCGCCGCGTGGCTCACCGATCTGTTCACCCTGCGCGCGAGTCCCGACGGCGAGGGTCTGCTGCGCTCGCTGGTCGCCGCCGCGGCAGGGAGCGCCGAGACCGGGCGACGCCTCCGCGCCGAGATCCTCGCGGCACCCCTCATCGACCGACTCTCGCAGGCCATGGGCGGCGTCGGCGGCGCGCGACTCGACGCCGCGGCCGACGCTCTGGTGGGAGCCGTGATCCTCCGCGCGCTCAGCCGCGAGGACTTCGACCACGACGACATGCTCGTGCTCGTCGACGCGATCGTGGGAGAGCGCACTCCCCCGCGCTGACGGTCGGCCCCGCGCAGTGGGATAGCGTCGAAGCGTCATCCCTCCCTCGACCCGATGAGCATCCGATGAGCCGACCCAAGCTGCAGGACGTCGCCGCGCGCGCCGGCGTCTCGGTGACCACCGTCTCGCGCGTGCTCAACAACCGGGGCTACCTCAGCGACGACATCAAACGTCGCGTCGACGATGCGGTGTCGGAGCTCGGCTACCGCCCGAACGAGATCGCCCGCTCGCTCATCGGTCAGCGTTCGACCCTCGTGGGCCTGATCGTCCCCACGGTCGCCGATCCGTTCTTCGGCGAGCTGGCGTCGCACGTCGAGGGGGCCCTCGCGACGCGCGGCTACAAGATGCTGCTGTGCGACTGCCACGATACGCCCGAGCGCGAGGAGAGATACCTCGAGCTGTTGCAGGGCAACCGGGTCGACGGGATCATCACCTCCACGCACAACCGCGATATCGCCGGCTACGGGCGTGCGGACCTGCCCATCGTGGCGATCGACCGCCGCCTGGGCGAGAACATCCCCACCGTGCACAGCGACAACCGCACCGGCGGAGTGCTCGCCACCGAGCACCTCATCGCCCGCGGATCGCGCTCCGCCGTGCACCTCACGGCCACCGATCACTCGGGCAACCAGCGCGCGGCGGCCTACCGCGAGCGCATGCGCGCGCACGGCCTCGAACCGCGTGTCATGGCCTACGGCTACGACACCTCGCTCGACGAACGTCGAGCCGCGATCGAGACCTGGCTGACGGTGAACGCCTGCGACGGCGTCTTCGCCAGCGACGACCTCACCGCCCTGATGGCGCTGGAATGGGCGCGCAAGACCGGGCGCCGAGTCCCCGACGACCTGCGGATCGTCGGCTACGACGGAGCATCGGCGCTGCAGCTGGCCGTACCCGGCCTCACCACCGTCCGCCAACCCATCGAGCGGATGGCGACGCGAGCGGTCGACCTGCTCCTCGAGCGGATGACGGATGCCACGGGCGGCGCCGCAGCGGAGCAACCGCTGCCGGTGGCGCTTCGCCATGGCTGGACGTCCTGAACCCCTCCACCGCCGAGGGGTGGTCGCGGCCGCACCGGGTGGGGGTTGCGGTGCGGCCGCGAGCCTACGGGGCGCTCGGATCGTTGACGGCGAGCGGCGTCACCGAGAGGTCCCGGATGCTGATCGCCCCGCGCGTCGCCTCCGCGGTGACGCCGGCGCGGGCGTCGGCGTATGCCGCCGAGGTCAGCGAGGCACGCCCGTCGCCCGTGAACACCTCGATCGAGGAGGCGTCGACGAGGATGTCGAGGACGATCGAGCCCTCGGCATCCACCGGGGCGGTACGGATCTCCCGATACGTCTCGGGCATGGCATCCGCCACCGCGTCCTGTCGTCGATCGAGGAAGATCACCCCCGCGTCGGAGTCGTAACCGACGGTCACCTCCGCGTCGGCGGAGCCGAATCGCAGGCGCAGCTCGCCCCCGTCCGGCGCGTCGACCCGGGCACGCAGGCGATAGGCGCCCGTGCGCGGTTGTGCGGGCAGGTCGACGATCCCGCCGGGGGCGACAGCGAGGTCGGGCGCCGTCGCGGGCTCGCCCTGCCGCGCGTCCAGGGCGGCGACGGGCTGCGACAGCAGGCTGAGGCGTCCGTCGACCTCGCGCAGGACGATCTCACGGGTGGTCGAGAGCGATCCGCCCTGCCAGCTCCCACCGGGCAGGTCACGGGCATAGGCCCAGTTGTTGATCCAGCCGAGGGCGAACCGGCGCTCCAGCCGGCCCTCGTCGCCGTCGCGCGGGTCGTCCCAGGTCACGGCGGCGTAGAAGTCGGCGCCCCCGTCGAGCCACTGCGGCTCGTCGGTGTCGGCGACGAAGCGCTCCCCGTCCCACGCGCCCGTCCAATACGCGAAGCCGGTCGTCCCGCCCTCTCGGGAGGCATCCGCGCTCGCGCCCAGCACCCATGTGCGCCGGCCCGAGTCGGGATCGACCATCTCGAAGAGGTCGGGGCACTCGAGCAGGCCGTAGTCGGTGCGTACGAAGTCGGAGACGTAGGTCCACTCGCGGAGGTCGGGCGAGGTGTAGAACCCGAGGCGCTCCCCCTCGGCGAGCACCATCACCCACTTCTCACGGGCGTCGTCCCACACGATCTTCGGATCGCGCCAGTCGGTGGTGCCGGGATTGTCCATGACCGGGTTCCCCTCGTAGTTCTGGAACGTGAGACCGCCGTCGGTGGAGGAGAACAACGACTGGCGCTGCACGCCGTCGTCCTGCTGGGTGGTGAGCGCGACGATCGCGCCCGCACCGAATCCGGCCGTGTTGCGTTCGTCGACGACGGCGCTGCCGGTGAGGATGTCGCCCAGACCGTTGCGGTACTTCTCGATCGCGACGCCGCGGTTCTTCCACGTGACCATGTCGGTGGAGGTGGCCAGGTGCCACTCGGTGCCGTTCCCCTCCGGGTAATCGGCGTTGTAGAGGTAGTAGAGGCGCCACTCGCCGTCGACGAAGACGGGGCGCTGGGGATCGTTGATCCAGTGCTGCTCCGGGGTCAGGTGGAACGTCGGGCGGAACCGCTCCCACCCCTCGGGCGTGGCGAACGCGTCCGCCGTCGGGGTCGGGGAGGGCTGCGGCGTCGGCTCGTCGGCGCGCGGCAGCAGCACGATCACGAGCGCGACCACGACGACGGCCGCGACGATCGAGGCGACCAGGATGCCGATGCGTCGACCGCGCGTGCGGCGGACGGGGCGAGGGTCGATTCCCATCATGCGCGTCTCCTGTTCCCTCGTCGGTGGGCAGCCGTCGCGGCACCGGCCACCAGCAGAGCGGCACCGAGGCCGAGGGGCAGCGCGGCATCCGTTCCGGTCTCCGCGAGGCGGTCGGGGAGATTCGGACCGGGCGTCGGGGTGTCGATGACCGGGGGCACGGCGGGGGTCGGCGAGGGAGGGGGCACGACCGTCAGACGGGGTTCCAGGGAGAGCGTGCGGGTCGACTCTCCGGCGACGGAGCGCTTCGCGGTGAAGTCCCCCGTGTTCGACACCTCGGTCGCGGCCTCGTCGAGGATCGTCTCGAGGGTGATCTGGACGATCTCATCACCGATGTCTTCGACGTGAACGCTCACCTCGGCGTCGCCGCAGGAGACGGTCACACGCTCAGCGGGCACATCGGTCGCTCCCACGAGGTAGCCCGTCGCGGGGTCGGTCTCGCCCGCCGCGCGGACACCGACGCCCGCAGCACAGTCGACCCGCTGGCCGGGGCCGGGGCGGTCGACGACGTCGAGCGAGTCCCAGGGCCCTCGCGGCGATTCGAGCACCCAGCGGGCGCGTGTCTCGGTCTCATCCGTCCACGCGCCGTACTTGTTGCCGCGCGAACGGTCGGGGGCGCCGTAGAACGGCCCGGGCTCTTCGCCCGGGCGGAGGGTCGCATCCGCGCCGGATGCGACGGTCTCCACCGTCGGGGGTGCCTGGTCGAGCACTGAGCGCACGACCACCTCGCCGCGCCGGTGGGCGGGGTCGGCGGCGGCGGCGGTCAGCTCGATCGCGGCGGACCCGGCGGCGTCGATGCGCACGACGCCGATCGACACCCCGGTCGAGGCGATCCAGTCGGCTCCCGCCACAGCCCCCGCGTGCTCGGGCAGCGACAACGTCACCACGTCACCGGGCGCCGCGTCGGCGGGCAGTTCCCACCGCACGTCCGAGACCGTCTCGGCGCCGTCGCGCGTCACCGTGACGTCGGCCGGAAGCGGCACCACCGTCAGAGCGTTCGCGGGGACGGCGAGGAGAGTCGAGCCGAGGACGACGCCGCCGGTGACGACGAGCGAGCGGGCGAGGAGACGGGAGCCGACGCGGATCACTGCTCGCTCACCTCACGGGCGGTCCGACGGCGACGCGAGATGACCAGGGCAGCGGCCCCCGCGCCTACGGCGGCGACCGCCAGGCCCGCACCGGTGACCAACGACGCCGAATCCACACCGGTCACGGCCAACGGCGAACCGGGTCGCGTGGAGCCGGCGGCGGGTCCGTTCACCGACGCGGGGACGGGGACGGACGTCGCGGCGGGGCCGGCGGTGGGCTGAGCCTCGGTGGGCGACGGCGAGGGAGAGGGCTGCGCGGGCCCGGGAACCGAGGTGATGCCGTTCGCGGCGAGCAGCAGCGTCGAGTCGAGCTGACCGTCGACCGTGTCGGCGACCGCGGCGACCACCTCGACCGGCTGCCCGGGGGTGACGGCGGTGGTGCAGGTCAGCGCGACGGAGTAACCGTTCATCTCCGTGTCGGCCCCACCCGGCGCACCATCGGCGGTCAGGTTCGACACGTAGAGCTGAGAGCGCGTGTCGGCGTTGATGCTGGTGACGCCCACCGGCACGTCGCCGACCGTCGAGCACAGGCGTCCGTCGACGTACACGCCGAACGCGTCGGTGTAGTCGCGCTCGGCCCAGCCCGCGTACTCCTCGCTACCGATGTGGTAAACGATTGTCAGCTTTTCGCCTTCGGGTACGACGGTGAGACGGAGTTCCGCCGCGTCGTACGTGGTGGTCGCGAACGACGACTCGAGCAGGGCCGAGCCCGGCCCGCCCAGGTCGCCCGTGGTCGTGAGCTTGGCGTTGGGGCCGACCAGCGAGGACGACGTGAAGTCCACGTCGGCCGCGGCCGTCGGGTCGGCGGCGCGCAGCGAGCCGGTACTCAGCGCGACACCCGCGAACGGTCCGGCGGGGAGCCCGAGGTCGAGACCGTCGACGGTTGCGGCCTGCACGGTCCGCCCGAGCGAGAGCGTGGCGGACGACAGCGAGACGTGCTCGCCGACCAGGGAATTCGCGGCGGTTGCGGCATCCTGGCCCTCGAGGGTGGCGACTGTGGCGGCGGCGTGCGCGGGAGCCGCGGCCAGGAGGACGATCGCGGCCGACGAAGCGGCCGCGGCCGCCACCGCGAAGGGGACGCGCCGCGCAGGAGTCCTGCGGGCGGAGGGGACGAGCTGGGTCATGACACTCCTGTGATTGCGATGGGCGCGACGAATGCGGGTCTTTTCGACCGGGTTCACGTCGTCGCGAAGAGGTGGCTGGTGCGGACTCAGACGACCGCGAGAGGAGGGATGCCACGGAGCACGCCACGCGGCGGCTCGAGGTCGAGAGTGCCAGAGATCCTGGGCGAACACAAATTATGTCAATCGTTTGACAGAAACCGCAGGGGCTCCTACGCTGATCGACGAGGAGAAGGATCCACGTCTTGCGAACGAGAAAGCAGAACGACGTGACCACCACGCACAACCGAGCGGGGCGCACGCGCTTCCGGCTCGCGGCGATCGCCGCTGTGATCGCCACCACCGCCGCTCTCGCGGCGGGCGCACCCGCCCAAGCCGAACCCGCGCCCGAGGCCGTCGCGGGCTACCCCGCACCGACGGAGCACACCCAGAAGGCCTACGACCCCGAAGACGACTTCACCGCCAAGTGGACCCGCGCCGATGCGCGGCAGATCCAGGCGATGAGCGATCCCACGGCCGCGTCGCGCGAGAACTCCCTGCCCGAGGAGTACACGATGCCGACGGTGCCCCAGGACTTCCCCGACATGAGCAACGAGGAGGTGTGGGTCTGGGACAGCTGGACCCTCACCGACGGCACCTCCGCCCAGCCCAGCTTCAAGGGATGGGAGGTCGTCTTCTCGCTCGTCGCCGACCGCAAGCTCGGCTTCGACGACCGCCACACCTACGCCAAGCTCGGCTACTTCTTCCGTAAGGCCGACGTCGCCGAGCGGCCCGAGGACGGCGGCTGGACGTACGGCGGACTGGTGTTCCCCGACGGCGCGTCCGGCGCGATCTTCGAGGACCAGTCCTTCAGCCACCAGACCGAGTGGTCGGGCTCGACGCGCATCTTCGACGGCAACAAGCTGCGCATCTTCTACACCGCGGTGGCGTTCTACCGCAACGAGGACGGCTCCAACCGCAAGCCGTACGACCCGCGCCTCGTCCAGAGCGAGGGGCGCCTGTTCGCCGATGAGAACGGCGTCTGGATGACGGGCTTCCGCGACCAGCACGACATGCTGCAGGCCGACGGCGAGTACTACCAGACCGGTGCGCAGAACGAGTTCTTCAACTTCCGCGACCCGTTCACCTTCGAGGACCCGGCCCACCCGGGCAAGACCTACATGGTGTTCGAGGGCAACTCCGCGGTCGCCCGCGGCGAGCGCGCGTGCACCGAGGAAGACATGGGCTACGCCCCCGGCGACCCGCACGCGGAGACCGCCGACGAGGCGATGGACAAGGGCGCGCACTTCCAGATGGCGAACGTCGGCCTCGCGGTCGCCGAGAACGCCGCCCTCACCGAGTGGCGCTTCCTGCCGCCGATCCTGTCGGCCAACTGCGTGAACGACCAGACCGAGCGCCCCCAGATCTACATCAAGGACGGCAAGTACTACCTGTTCACAATCACGCACCGCGGGACGTACGCCGCCGGCATCGACGGCCCCGAGGGCGTCTACGGCTTCGTCGGAGACGGCATCCGCAGCGACTTCGAGCCCGTGAACCGCGGCTCGGGACTCGCCCTCGGAAGCCCCTCGAACCTGAACTTCCCCGCGGGCACCCCCTTCGCCCCGAACCCCGATCAGCACCCGGGACAGTTCCAGGCCTACTCGCACTACGTCATGCCCGACGGCCTCGTGCAGTCGTTCATCGACACGATCGGCACGAGCGACGACTTCGTGCGCGGCGGCACCCTCGCCCCGACGGTGCGCCTCGACATCGAGGGCGAGGACGTGACGGTCGATCGCTCGTACGGCACGAACGGGCTCGGCGAATGGGCCGACATCCCCTCGGGCTACGCGCACGAGATCGCCGGCACGTCCGACCCGCGCCCGATCGGCTGATCCACCGCCCGTTCGGGGGTCCTGCACCCCCGAACGGGCACCCCACCCCGCGAGATGAGACACCCCACCTCGGTCGACGGGGCACCGCACCCCGGGAACGGGGCTCCGCTACGGCGGGGCCCCGTTCCGCCTTTCCAGGGACAGGGGGATGCCTACGTCGACGGCGCGAGGAGTCCGGACGCGTACGCTGGCTTTCACCACCCCTGGGGAGGAGTGGTGAGGGGTCCGGGTGCCGATGGATGCCATGTCGATGGCGGACGCGATCCTCCGCGCCCTCGGCGGCACGGAGAACGTCGGGACGGCGACGCACTGCGCCACGCGCCTGCGGGTCACCCCCCGCGAGCTCTCGCGGGTGGACACCGCAGCCCTCGACGCCGTCCCCGGCGTGCTGGCCGCGCAGGTGGTCGGCGAGCAGGTGCAGATCGTGGTGGGACCGGGGCGCGTCGACGACGTCGCGGACGCTCTGGATCGTCGGCTCGCGCCGCCCGCCGCGGCATCCGTCCGCCCGCTTCCGACGCGGGCGATCAGCGTGCTGGTCGACGTCTTCACTCCCCTGCTGCCCGCCTTCGTCGCCGGCGGACTGCTCACGGCGCTCCACAACGTCCTCGCCGGGCCCGGGGCCTTCGGCGACCTCGCGGTGGTGGATGCCGTGCCGTGGCTGCGCGGACCGGTGGCCCTCTTGGGCCTGCTGGGAGCGGCCGTCTTCGCGCTGCTGCCCGTTCTCCTGGGCTTCTCGGCCGCGGGGCGCTTCGGCGGCAGCCCGTATCTGGGGGCGGCGATGGGGGCGGCGCTCGTGGCCGCTCCCGGTCTCGCGGCCGACTCCGCCCTTCCCGCCATCCATCTCGCCCCCGACACGGGGTGGGTGATCGCGGGGGTCGACGTGCTCGCCATCGACTACCAGGGCACGGTTCTGCCGATCATCGCGATCTGCTTCGTGCTCGCCCGGCTCGAGCGGTTCTTCGGCCGTCGGATGCGGGGATCCGCGCGTCTGCTGCTCGTCCCCCTGCTGACCCTGCTGACGACCGGCCTGCTCGCCTTCCTCGTCCTCGGACCGGCGTTGCGCTTCACCGCGGACGCCGCCGCGGTGGGCATGGAGTGGCTGTACAGCAGCGCCGGGCTCCTCGGCGGCACCGTCGTGGGCGCCGTGTACTCCCCGCTCGTCGTGACCGGGCTGCACCAGGGCCTCATCGCCATCGAGCTCGGGCTGCTCTCGACCGGCGGCTCGTTCATCTTCCCCGTCGCCGCCGCCGCCAACGTCGCCCAGGCCGCGGCGACACTGGCCGTGTGGGTGTCGGCGCGTCGGGGTTCGCGGTTGCGGGCGCTGGCGGCGACGGCGACCGCCCCGGCCGCGCTCGGCATCGCCGAGCCCGCGATGTTCGGCGTGACCCTGCGACTGCGGGTGCCGTTCGCCATCGCGGTGGGGGCGACGGCGATCTCCGCGACCCTGCTCGCCGCCTTCCGCGTGGAGGCCGTGACCCTGGGGGCCGCGGGCGTCTTCGGCTTCCTGTCGATCGCTCCCGGTCGGGTGGGACCGTTCCTGCTGTGCCTCGGCGTCTCGATCGTGCTGTCGTTCACCGGGACGCTGGTGTGGGCGCGGTGGCGACGGCGACGTGGACGCCCCCTCGAGGGGGACGGGGCCACCGAGCCGCGCGACGACTCGGTCGTGCGCTCCCCCGTCTCGGGCACCCGCGTCGAGGTGTCGACCCTGGCCGATCCGGCGTTCGCCGCGAGCGCGCTGGGCCCGACCTCGGCGGTCACCCCCGCCTCCGGGCTCGTGTCGTCGCCCGCGGAGGGGACGGTCAGCGCGATCGCCGCCGCCTCCCACGCTTACGGCGTCACCACCGACGACGGCACGGAACTCCTCGTGCACGTCGGCATCGACACGGTGCGGCTGGGAGGGCGCGGGTTCCGACCGCTCGTGCGCGTCGGCGACCGGGTGTCACCGGGCGACGCGCTCGTGCACGTCGACCTCGCGGCCGTCATGGCGGCGGGGTTGGATCCGGTGGTGCTCACGATCGTCACGAATGCCGACGAACGGGCGTTCAGCTCCGTCGAGGGGTCGCAGGACGTCACCGCGGGGACACCCGTGCTGCGCCGGACGACTTCCCACGACGAAATTTGATTAACCGCTTGACCATCTCTCGGAGAGCTTGCTAGCTTCTGCGTAACCGATTAACCACACGGGTTCGATCGGCGCAGTGAGTCTCGACGAGGAGTCATCCGATGCACGAACGAGGGTTCTTCCGCCCGCCCCACGCCTGGGTCGGCGACGTCATCCCGTGGCAGGAGGACGGCCGGTTCCACCTGTTCTACCTGCACGAGTCGCGGCGGACGCCGAAGGTCGGCATGCCGTGGCACCGCGTCGTCACCGACGACCTCGTCACCTTCACCGAGACGGGGCCCGCGCTGGCCTCGGGCGGCCCGGATGCCGATGACTTCAACGTCTACACCGGCAGCGTCGTCGTCGCCGACGGCATCCATCACCTCTTCTACACCGGGCAGAACCCCGACCACCGCGGCACCGACGGACTGCCGTTGCAGCTGGTGATGCACGCGACCAGCACCGACGGCATGCGCACCTGGCAGCGTCACCCCGCGCACACGTTCGGTGCGACCGCGGGCTACGAGACGGCCGACTGGCGCGATCCGTTCGTCTTCCGCGACGAGGACGCCGGTCTCTGGCGCATGCTCGTCACCGCCCGCCACGCCGACGGACCCGCACGCCGCCGCGGGGTCATCGCGCAGTGCATCTCGCGCGACCTCCGCACATGGGAACCCGCCGAGGCGTTCTGGGATCCGCGGCGTTACATCGCGCACGAATGCCCCGAGGTGTTCGAGTGGAACGGCTGGTGGTACCTGGTCTCCTCCGAGTTCAGCGAGACCTTCACCACCCGCTACCGCGTCTCGCGCAGCCTCCACGGCCCGTGGATGGTCCCCGCGGACGACAGCCTCGACGGCCGCGCGTACTACGCGGCGAAATCCGCCGCCCGCGGCGACCGGCGCTTCTTCTTCGGCTGGATCGCCTCGCGCGAGGGCGGCGTCGACGACGGCGCCTGGCAGTGGGCCGGCACCCTCTCGGTGCTGGAAGCCGAGCAGAACCCCGACGGTACGCTGCGGTTCCACCCCCCGGTCGAACTGGTCGACAGCTTCGATCGGGGCTTCGCGGCCATGGCATCCGGAGCGGCCCTCTCCGCCCCCGACGGCTACGCCGACCTCGTCGTCTCCGAGACCGCCCCCGCGGCCTTCCGCGTCGACGCGGTGTTCGACATCGCCGCCGAGACGACCGAGTGCGGCCTGATCCTGCGCGCGAGCGACGACGGCGACGAGGGTTACGTGCTGCGCCTGGAGCCGCGCCGTAATCGGTTGGTCTTCGACCGCTGGCCGCGTCTTCGCACCGGCGGCGAGCAGTGGCAGATCTCGGGCGACGTGCCCTTCGCGGTCGAGCTCGAGCGTGCCGTCACGCTCGACGCCGGCCCGCACCGACTCGAGGTGATCGTCGACGGCGACCTGTGCGTCGCCACCGTCGACGGAGCCGTCACCCTCAGCACCCGCCTCTACGACCGCACGACCGGCGGTATCCGCGCCTTCGTCGGCGAGGGCGCGATGAACGTCGTCACCCTCGAGGTCTCCACCCGCGACACCGACGGCGGAGTCGTCACGGCCCGCCGCGACGACCTCCTCGTCACCTCTTCCTGACTCCACCCGCACCCGAACCACACACATCAACGGAGATTCACATGGTCCACCACGCACGCACGGCATCCTGGATCGCCCTGGCCGCCGCGACCGCCCTCGTCCTCACCGGCTGCGCCGGCACCGGCGGCGGCGGCGACCCCACGAACGTCGACCCCGAGGGCGAGGTGAAGCCCCGCGAGATCTCGTGGCTGCTCTCGCGCCCCGCCGACGGCGGCGTCATCACCGCGATGCAGAAGATCGCCGACGAGTACGCAGCCGACCACCCCGGCTTCGCGCTCAACCTCATCACCACGCCCGATAGGCCGAGCTACATCCAGAAGTACGAGACGCTCGCCGCGGCGAACAAGCTGCCCGAGCTCTTCGACACGGATGCCACCCCCTTCGCGCAGAAGCTCGCTGGACAGGGGCGCATGGTCGACGTCGACCTGCTGCTCGAGGATCTGGGGTTGGCCGACGAGTATCGCGAGGCGGCGCTGAACTACCAGCGCTTCGACGACGGCTCCCTCTACATGGTGCCGTTCGAGTTCCAGCTGGAGTTCTTCTGGTACAACCGCGACCTCCTGACGCAGGCCGGGGTCTCGGTGCCCGCGACGCTCGACGACTTCGCGCCGATGTGCGAGGCGCTACGCGCGAAGGGCATCACCCCGATCGCGCTCGACGGCGCCGACGGGTGGCCCCTCGAGCGTTACATGGCCTACTACCCGTTCCGTCAGGCCGGTCCTGAATACGTGCAGAAGCTCAAGACGGGTGAGGCGAAGTTCTCCGACGCTCCCGGTCGCGCCGCCGCCGAGTGGCTCGCGGGCCTGGGCCGGGCCGGCTGCTTCCAGGAAGGGTTCTCCTCCACCGGGTACGCCGATGCGCAGGCGCAGTTCACCTCGGGCAAGGCCGCCGTCTACAACATCGGCACCTGGGAGCTCGGCAACCTCGCCACCGACGAGCTCGACGCGGGCGTGCGCGACAGCGTCGATTACTTCACCCTCCCCACGCTCCCGGGGGCCGTGACCGCCGACGACGAGTACGTCGCCCCGTCGGGCATCGGCATGGCCGTCAACGCCGCCACCTACGACCCGCTGGTGCGCGACTTCCTCGCCTTCGCTCTCGAGCGCTACCCGGCCGAGGTCGCCGCCTCCGGCGCCCTGTCCCCGACCACCGGCGTCGAGACCGAGATCCCCGCGAACGCCACGCCGCTCTACGACCGGGCGATCACGCAGGCGGGCGAGGTGGGTGAGAAGCTCGCGATGCCGTGGGACACGCAGCTCGACCCCGCCACGAACACCCGCCTGCAGCAGGAATTGACCCTTCTCGTGCAGGGCGACATCACGCCCGACGAGTTCGTCAGCACGATGGATGCCGCCCTGACGGAGAACGTCGGTGGCTGACACGCTGACCCCCAGCCGGCCCCGGGTGACCGGGGCCGGCCGGCCCGCGCCGCGCCGCGCGGCGATGCGCACCTCGATGCTGCCGCGGCGCTCGGGGTGGGCGGTCGCCGTCTTCCTCGTCCCGCCCCTCGTGCTGTACAGCGCCGCCGTGCTGCTGCCCATCGGCCAGTCGCTCGTGCTGAGCCTGTTCGAGTGGGACGGCATCACCGACCTGCAGTTCGTGGGCCTCGACAACTACGTCAAGATGTTCACCCGCGACGACGTCTTCTGGACGGCGTTCGGCAACGCGCTCGGGTACCTCGCCATCTGCCTGGTGCTCCAGCTCGGCGGCGCGCTCGCGGTGGCGGGTCTGTTGACGGCCCTCCCCCGGGCCCGCGAGCTGGTGAAGACGCTCTACCTGCTGCCCGCGGTGATCTCCACCGTCGCGATCGCCTTCCTCTTCCTCCGCGTGTACTCGCTGGAGCCGGTCGGCCTGGTCAACCAACTGCTGGCGTGGGTGGGTCTCGAAGGCCTGCAGACGGCGTGGCTGTCGAACGTGCAGACCGTGCTGGCGGCGGTGTCGATCCCCGAGGGCTGGCGCTTCACGGGCTTGTACATGCTCATCATCTACGCGGCCCTGATCGCCGTCCCCAAGGAGCTCGAAGAGGCCGCGCGCCTCGACGGCGCCTCGTGGTGGCAGACGTTCTGGCGCATCCGCTTCCCTTACATCCGCCCGGTCTGGATCACCACGACCGTGATGGCGACGACCTTCGCCCTGCGCGGCTTCGACATCCCCTACCTGCTCACCAACGGCGGCCCCGGACAGGCGTCCGAGTTGCTGACCACCTACATGTACAAGACGGCCTTCGTCCACACCGACTACGGCTACGCCAGCGCGATCTCGGTCTTCATCGTCGTGGAGTGCCTGGTCGCCGTCGGCCTGATCTTCCTGCTGCTGCGTCGGAAGGACGCGTGATGAGCCTCACCCTCACCCCCACCCCGGTGGCATCCACCCCCCGGGCCCCCGCACCCGAGAACCGCCGGGTCCACCGCTCGCCGCGCCTGCGGGTGCAGCGCACCCTGCTGACGGTCACCGTCGTGCTGATCGTGATCGTGCAGGTCTACCCCCTGCTGTGGCTGTTCCTCACGAGCTTCCGCACCGCCGCGGACTTCGCCGGCGGCGACCCGTTCGCCCTGCCGCGGGAGTGGACGCTCGACAATTACGCCCGCGCCTTCGGCACCGGCAACCTGCTGCTGAACATCGGCAACTCCCTCATCGTCACGCTGGGCGCGAGCCTGCTGATCGTCGTCGCCGGCATGATGGCGGCGTACGCGCTGCAGGTGCTGGGGTTCCGCCTGAGCGGGTTCGTGCGGGCGTTGTTCCTGCTGGGCATCATCGTGCCGGTGCAGATCGCGCTCGTGCCGCTGTTCATCGACTACTCGCAGGTGGGACTTCTCGACACCCACCTGTCGATGATCCTGCCCCTGGCGGCGTTCTCGCTGCCGATGGGCGTGTACCTGTTCTCGTCGTTCTACGAGTACATCCCGCGCGAGCTCTACGAGGCCGCATCGCTGGACGGGGCGGGCCCGTACCGCATCTTCCTGCAGATCACGGCGCCCCTGTCGGTCAACACGATCATCACCGTCGTCCTCGTCAACAGCATCTTCATCTGGAACGACTTCATCTTCGCGAACACGTTCGTGCTGTCCGACGGACTGAAGACGATCCCGCTGGGCCTGCAAAACTACATCGGAGCGATGGGCAACACCGATTGGACGGCGACGTTCGCCGCGGTGTGCGTCACGGTGACGCCACTGCTGCTGGTGTTCCTCGTGCTCAACAAAGCGATGATCGCGGGCCTGGAGAGCGGAGCCACCAAGGGATGAACGCGAGGACCCCCTCATGACCACGACCATGCGCGATGTCGCCAAGGCCGCCGGCGTCTCGGTCGCGACCGTGTCGCACGTCGTCAACGACAAGCCCGGTGCCCGCATCGGCGACGACGCCCGACGCCGCGTGCAGGAAGCCATCGTGGCGCTCGGGTACCGCCCGAACGCCCTGGCGAAGACGCTGTCGGAGGGCAGCTCGCGCTTCATCGGTCTGGTGGCGGATGCCATCGCCACCACGCCCTTCGCCGGGCAGATCATCCACGGCGCCCAGGACGAGGCGTGGCGCCACGGCTTCGTGCTGCTGGTGGCCAACACCGAGGGCAACGCCGCCGCCGAGAACGACGCGATCGCGATGATGCTGGAGCACCAGGTGCGCGGCATCCTGTACTCCACCTGGTACCACCGCGAGATCGAGGTGCCGCCGCCGCTGCAGCACACCGAGACGGTGCTGGTGAACTGCTTCGCCGCCGACGACGCATTCCCCGCCGTCGTCCCCGACGAGGAGCAGGGCGGGCGCACCGCGACCGAACAGCTGCTCGCCGCGGGGCATCGCCGGATCGCCTTCGTGAACACCACGTCGCCGTCGCCGGCGCGCAGCGGTCGACTCGCCGGCTACCGCTCGGCGCTGGAGGCCGCGGGCGTCGCGGGCGACGACGCGCTGGTGTTCGAGGCCTCCCCCCAGCAGGAGGGCGGCTACGACGTGACCGCCGCCGTCATCGACTCGGGGGCGACGGCTGTCTTCTGCCACAACGACCGCGTCGCCATGGGACTCTACGACGGCTTGCGCGAGCGCGGCCTGCGCATCCCCGACGACGTCGCCGTCATCGGCTTCGACAATCAGGACGTCATCGCCGCGCACCTCAGGCCGCCGCTGTCGACCGTGGCCCTCCCCCACTACGAGCTCGGAGCCGCGGGGGTTCGGACACTGCTCGGCCTCGAATCCCCCGCCATCGGTGCGCGGCAACTGATCGCGTGCCCCTCCATCCCCCGGGAGTCCGTATGAGCCTTCCCCGTCCGCGGTTCCACCTCGCCCCCGCGCGCAACTGGATGAACGACCCGAACGGCCTGGTGTTCACCGGCGACCGCTGGCACGCCTTCTTCCAGTTCAACCCCGAGGGCAACGACTGGGGCAACATGAGCTGGGGCCACGCCTCCAGTCCCGACCTCCTGCACTGGGACGAGCATCCCGTGGCACTGCGCCACCGACCAGGCGAGCAGATCTACTCGGGCTCGATCGTGGCGGGCGACGACGGCACGCTCAGCGCGTTCTACACGAGCGCGTACGACCGCGGCATCCAGGCCCAGTCACGCGCGACCAGCGTGGACGACGGTTTCTCGTGGACGATGGATGCCGCGAACCCGGTGATCGATCGCGGCAGCGCCGACTTCCGCGACCCCAAGGTGGTGCGCGTGCCCGGCGGCGGCTGGCTGATGCTCGCGGTCGAGGCGGTGGAACGGCGCGTGGTGTTCTACGCCTCCGACGACCTGTCCACCTGGCGCGAGACGGGGTCGTTCGGCCCGCTCGGTCCCGAGGGGGTGGTGTGGGAGTGCCCCGATCTCGTGCGTCTGCCGGTGGAAGGGACCACCGAGCGCGTGTGGGTGCTGCTGCTCAGCACCAACCCGGTGGGAGACGACGCCGACCCCGCGGGTTCGGCGATGCACTACGTCGTGGGCGACCTCGTCGACGGCGTCTTCCATTCGCCCGACGGCGACCTGCGCCCGCTCGACCACGGCCGCGACTGCTACGCGGGAGTGACCTTCGACAGCGCCCCCGGGGGCTCCGCCATGATGCTGGCGTGGATGGGCAATTGGCGCTACGCGCGCGTCGTCCCCTCCTCGCCGTGGCGCGGGGCCATGTCGCTCCCGCGGACCCTCGGGCTGCGCCGCATCGGCGACGCGCTCCACCTCGTGCAGGGCCCCGTGCTGCCCCCGTCCGACGAACTCGACGCCTCCGCGCCGCGGATCGCGCCGCACGCCGTGATCGACGTGCGGTGGGACCCCGCCGCCGCGGGCACCGTCCGCCTCCGGCTCCACGGAGACGACGACGCCACGGTCGAAGTCGTCCACGACCCCGCCGCCCGCACGCTCTCCGTCTCGCGCACGGGACGCGCCGCCGACGCCCTGCACCCCGACTTCGCCGGTATGCGCTCCGCACCGCTGGCCGACCCCGCCACGGGCGCCCTGACTGTCGTGATCGACGGGCCGCTGCTGGAGGTCTTCGCCGACGACGGCCTCACCGTGCTCTCGCACCTGGTCACCCTCGGCGCCGGTCCCGTCTCGGTCTCGGCGAGCGCCGCGACCTCCGTCGTCCCCGCCGTGCGCGTCGGGGCGGTGCGCATCGGCGCGCCCGCCGGCACCGCACAGGAAGGTCCCGCGGCTCCGGCGGCCGCCTGACCGACGTCACCCCCCACCGCCGGCCACCCGGCGGGCGCATCGTCGCGCCCGCCGATCACGAGGAAGTGAGTAGCACCATGCCGTTCGAGATCACCCGTCGCACCCTCCTGCAGGGCGCCGGGGCCGGGGCCTTCGGCCTCGCCCTCGTCTCTCCCGCCGCACCGGCCGCCCACGCGGCCGCCCCCTCCCAGCGCGCGGTGTTCCACATGACGCCCCCGTCCGGGTGGCTGTGCGACCCGCAGCGGCCGATCGTCTCCGGCGGGCAGTACCAGCTGTACTACCTGCACTCCGACGTCAACAACGGCGCCGGGGGGTGGGATCACGCCACCACCGACGGGGTGGGTTTCACCCACCACGGCACCGTCATGCCGCTCACGAACGGCGTTCCGGTGTGGTCGGGATGCCTCGTCGTCGACACGGCGAACACCGCGGGCTTCGGCGCGGGAGCCGTCATCGCGCTCGCGACGCGTCCGACCGGCGGCATCCGCAGGTATCAGGAGCAGTACCTGTACTTCTCCACCGACGGCGGCTACAGCTTCACGATGCTGCCCGACCCCGTGCTGGTCAACACCGACGGACGCACCGCGCAGACTCCCGCCGAGATCGACAACGCCGAGTGGTGCCGCGACCCGAAGGTGCACTGGGACACCCTGCGCGGCGAGTGGGTCATGGCCCTCGGCCGTGCCCGCTACGCCGGGTTCTACACCTCGTCGAACCTGCGGCAGTGGAGCTGGCGCAGCAACTTCGACTACCCGAACCCCCAGCTCGGCGGCATCGAGTGCCCCGATCTGTTCCAGATGACGGCCGACGACGGCACCGGTCACTGGGTGCTGGGCGCCAGCATGGATGCCTACGGGGTGGGCCTCCCGATGACCTACGCCTACTGGACGGGCACGTGGAACGGCACGCGCTTCGTCGCCGACGACCTCACCCCGCAGTGGCTCGACTGGGGGTGGGACTGGTACGGCGCGGTGACCTGGCCGAGCATCGAGGCGCCCGACACGAAGCGCCTCGCGATCGGGTGGATGAACAACTGGAAGTACGCCGCCCGCGACGTGCCCACCGACGTCACCGACGCCTACAACGGCCAGAACTCGATCGGGCGCGAGCTGCGCCTGGCCCGGCAGTCCGGTGGGTGGTACAGCCTCTTGAGCGCCCCCGTCGCCGCCCTCGCCTCGCGCGCCACGTCGACGCTCACCCTGCCCGATCGCACCGTGAACGGCGGCGCCGTGCTGCCCTGGAGCGGGCGGGCCTACGAGCTCGAGCTCGACATCTCGTGGACGGATGCCACCAACGTCGGCGTCTCGGTCGGTCGCTCCGCCGACGGCTCTCGACACACCAACATCGGCAAGTACGGCTCCGACCTGTACGTCGATCGGGGGCCCTCCGAACGCGCCGGCTACGCGCTGACGCCCTACACCCGCGCCGCGGCTCCGATCGACACCGCGGCCCGATCCGTGCACCTGCGCGTCTTCGTCGACCGCCAGAGCGTCGAGGTCTTCGTCAACGCGGGGCACACGGTGCTGTCGCAGCAGGTGCACTTCCTCGACGGCGACACCGGGATCTCGCTCTACGCCGACGGAGGCGCCGCGCGGTTCTCCGGCATCACGATCCGAGAGTTCGCGGTGCCGGTGTAGGGGGAGACCGGGGGCGCGGGGGCGCGCCCCCGGTCGCTACCACAGCCGGGGAAGCGCAGTCCAGTCCCCGCTCCCCCGTGGCATCCCGTAGAATCGTGCGAAGCAAGGGGAGTACTCCCACCGCGACGATCTCGTCAGTACGGTCCACGCCATCGTGAACCCGGGACGTCGGCCCATCTCGCCGGGTGGAGGAGACCTTGGTGTCTTGCTGTACACCGAATTCCCTTGGAGGCCGTCTTGGGCGTCACACCCCTCGTCTGGATCATCACCATCGCGGTCACGATCGCGTTCTTCGTGTTCGAGTTCTTCGCTCACGTCCGAAAGCCCCACGAACCGACCGTCGGTGAATCCGCCCGGTGGTCGGCGTTCTACATCGGCCTCGCACTGCTGTTCGGCGTCGGGGTGGGCGTCTTCTCGGGGTGGACGTACGGCGGTGAGTACTTCGCCGGTTACCTGACCGAGAAGGCCCTCTCCATCGACAACCTCTTCGTGTTCCTCATCATCATGACCGGGTTCGCGGTGCCGAAGAAGTACCAGCAGAAGGTGCTGATGATCGGCATCGTCATCGCCCTCATCATGCGCGGCGCGTTCATCGCCGTGGGCGCGGCGCTGATCGAGAACTTCTCGTGGATCTTCTACATCTTCGGCGCCCTCCTGCTCTTCCTGGCCTACAAGCAGGCGTTCTCGCACGGCGACAGCGACCCCGCCAACGGCAAGTTCATGCAGTTCGTGCGTCGCATCCTCCCGGTGAGCGAGGAGTACAACGACGACAAGCTCACCGTCCGCAAGAGCGGCAAGACCTTCGTCACCCCGATGCTCCTGGTGATCATCGCGATCGGCTTCATCGACCTCGTCTTCGCGGTCGACTCGATCCCGGCCATCTACGGGCTCACGCAGGAGGCTTACATCGTCTTCACCGCGAACGCCTTCGCCCTGATGGGTCTGCGCCAGCTGTACTTCCTCATCGGCGGCCTGCTGGAGCGCCTCGTCTACCTCGCACAGGGGCTGGCCGTCATCCTCGCCTTCATCGGCGTGAAGCTGGTGCTGCACGCCATGCACGTCAACGAGCTCCCCTTCATCAACGGGGGCGAGCCGATGCTGTGGGCTCCCGAGATCCCCATCTGGTTCTCGTTGCTCTTCATCGCGGCCACCGTTGCGGTGGCGACATGGCTGAGCCTGCGCAAGACCCGCAACGACCGCGAGGCGAAGCAGCGCGAGACGTTCGACGGCGAGAAGGTCATCCACGCTCCCGAGGACTGACCCTCACCCAGCGGGCCCGCGGCGACGCCGCGGGCCCGCTGTCGTATCCGCAGTCGGCGCGCAACCCCGGTGAGCGGACGGATGCCGCGGCCTACCGTGGCGGGCATGACGCGATTCGGCTACACCCTCATGACCGAGCAGAGCGGCCCCCGGGCGCTCGTCGACTACGCCGTCGGTGCCGAACGCGCCGGCTACGACTTCCTCGTCTCCAGCGATCACTACTCCCCCTGGTTGACGAGCCAGGGCCACGCGCCCTACGCCTGGACGGTGCTCGGTGCCGTCGCGCACGCGACCTCGGACGTCGAGCTGATGACCTACGTCACGTGCCCGACGGTCAGGTATCACCCCGCGGTCGTCGCCCAGAAGGCGGCGACCCTGCAGCTGCTGTCGGAGGGGCGGTTCACGCTCGGCCTCGGCTCGGGCGAGAACCTCAACGAGCACGTCGTGGGCGAGGGCTGGCCGGCGGTGCACGCCCGTCAGGACATGCTCGTGGAGGCCATCGAGATCATCCGGGCGCTGCACACCGGCGACCTCGTCACCTACGACGGCGAGTACTTCCGCGTCGACTCGGCGCGGGTGTGGGATGCGCCCGACGGCGGCGTCCCGATCGGCGTGGCCGTATCGGGCGAGCACTCCATCGCGCGCTTCGCACCTCTCGGCGACCACCTGATCACCACGGAACCCGACGCCGAGATCGTCCAGGGCTGGGACGAACACCACGACGGCGAGTCGCGCAAGATCGGGCAGATCCCCATCAGCTGGGACCCCGACAAGGATGCCGCGATCGCCCGCGCCCACGATCAGTTCCGCTGGTTCGCCGGCGGGTGGGCCGTGAACGCCGATCTGCCGACTCCGGCCGGGTTCGCCGGCGCCTCGCAGTTCGTGCGCCCGGAGGACGTCGCGGAGTCCATCGCGTGCGGCCCCGACCTCGATGAGCTCGCCGAGAGCGTCCGCCCCTTCATCGACGCCGGTTTCACCGACATCGCCATCGTCCAGGTCGGCGACGAGAAGCAGCAGCAGTTCGTCGACGAGGTCGCCGCCCCGCTCCTCGAGAAGCTCCGCGCCCTCTGATCGTCCGGGGGCATCCCTCGCGGGTCCCGGTGAGACCGCGTGGACGGTCCGGGGCACGCGGACGGCTGCGGAACTCCCCCACCCGTGCTGAGGCCTCGTACCCTCCTGCGGGACGAGATCCCTGCGCGGGAGCCCCCGGCGACGTGACGGGAGCTCCCGCGCAGAACCACGCCCTGCGTCTAGGCGCCGTCGCGCAGATCGCGGAAGAAGGCGTCCACGTGCTGCCGCAGCCCGTCGATCCGGCGGTCGCGCGCGGCTGCCGCATCGTGCCCGAGGTAGGCGGGCGGATCGAGTCGGCGGACGTTGCGCGAGCACTCGAAGCGCGAGCACACCAGGATGCCGACCGTGTTGCCGGCGCGACCGGCCTTCCCGGAGCGACGGGCGGAGAAGAACACGACGTCGTTGGGCAGTGTGATGTCGGAGCACCAAGAACACTGCGGTCGCGAGCGGGTGGGCTGCTCCGTCTGGCGCAGTTGCAGGCCGACGGGTTCGCCGTCGACCACGGCCACCGCGAACCCGAGGAGCGGCGCCTTGGGGTCGCGCCACCCGACGTAGTCGAGACGATCCCACTCGGTCTCGTCGATGTCGGCGGGGATGACGATGGCGCTGCGCTCACGGGTGGAGACGTTGACGAACGAGGCGCGGAGGGTGGTTGCGGAGAGGGCGTGCATGATGTTCCCGTCGATGGGCCGCCGCGGTCAGCGAGCGGCACGGTGTCCGCAGAGCGTGCGGACGAGAAGACCTGGTCGTCGAACGACCACGATCGGCGACGCCCGCCCGAGGAGCGGGACGTCGGCGCCGGTCACCCGGCGAAGGAGGCGGCGCGCACGGCGCCTGTGCCGCCGGCGCTCCGCGCGCCGACGACCCCCTCACGCCCGGAGGGCATCGACGAGGTGACGGGGGCCATCCCCCCACGATACGCCCGTCAGGCGCGTAGGGCAGCGGAACCGAGGGTGCGTTCCACCGCGACCTCCAGGACGACGCGGTCGGGGTTGACCCGAGGCTGGCGATAGCGCGCCGCGTACAGATCGACGGCGTGCGCCACGGCATCCGCGTCGTCGCTCACCCGTGCCGGGCCCTCGAAGCTGATCCAGCGCCCGCCGTCGACGGAGCAGATCGACGCCCGTCCGCTGCGGGCGGCGTTGACGAACTTCTGCGTCCCGCGGGAACCGATCACGCGGACGACGCCGTCTTCGTAGGTGAAGCCCACCGGCACGGAATGCACTCTCCCCGAACGCCCCACGGTCGAGAGGGTGGCCAGGTGGTATTCGCTCAAGAAGGAGCGCGCGTCGTCGGTCAGCACGTCTCCAGCGTGCCACGACCGACGGGGTCCGATACCGTCCGGGTCGCGGAATCCCATCGGCGCACGCCTGTCGCGCTGACGGCGAGCTCCGTCTCTCCCGCCTCGGCGAGCACCTTCAGCGCCTCACCGACGCGCTCGAGCGGCACGCGACGCGCCAGGGTGACGTGCGCCGTCCACGCGCCCGGCCTCGTGTGGGGGGCGTCGTCGCCCATCTCCGCGAGCGCGTGCACGCGGTCGTGGACCTCCAGCAGCTCGAACGAGGGGACGACCGACCGCGCGATCACCCGGGACCGCCCGATCCCGAAGAGCAGCGGCGCCCCGAGAGCGAGCGTCAGCGGCAGACTCGCGGCGAGCGCGGACAGATCGACGTCGGCGAGCTCCGGGCGCACGAGCAGGGTGATGTGCGGGCGGTTGCTCTCGCCGGTGTGGCGCGCCTGGCTCGGGAGATCTGCGGCGACCAGTGCGTCCCATTCCCGGCGCACCGCGGCATCCGAGGGCTCGTCGAACACGAGTTCCAGGCTGACGACGGCGGACACGGTACTCAGCGTGTCGACCACCACGCCGCCGCCACCAGCAGCGGCTGGAAGAACAGGCGGACCAGGCGCTTGCGGTCGGTGTCGAGCCCGAACGCCGAGCGGCGCTTGCGCCATTGATCGACGTTGCCGGGGAAGATCGCGATGAAGAAGGCCGCCAGGGCGGCACCTATCCGGCGCCGTTCCCGCGGCAGAGCCACGAGCGCGAGACCGAAGGCGGCCTCGACGACTCCGGATGCCACGACCACGGCATCCCGGTCCAGCGGGCCGCGCTCGACGATGGCGTCGGGGACCTGCGCCTGGAAGTCGCGGCGGGCGAAGGTCAGGTGGGCGGTACCGGCGAACACCATGGCTGCAGCCAGCGTCCAACGCACGACAGATCTCATGCCCGTCACGCTAGTTCTCCCCGTGGGCGCGCCCCGCGGGCTTGACGAGGCTTCGGGGCCGTACCGCTAGGGCACCCATCCGGATTCCGCAACCCCGGGCCGCGTTCCGCCGACCCGGGTTGACTGGGACTCGAAGAAGGAGGTGCACCGTGACCATGACCGACGCCGCGTCCCCCGCGACCCGCGACGGCGATCTCGATGCCCTTCTCGTGCGTGCCGCCTCCGGTGACTGCGAGGCCTTCGTCGCGTTCTACGATGCGACGGCGTCGCGCGTGTACGCGGTGCTGTTGGCGGTGACCGGCGTCGCCGAGCAGGCCGACGCACTGCTCGAGGGCATCTACCTCGAGGCGTGGGAACGCATGCGCGGGCGAAACGCCCCGCCTTGCCCCGGGATGCAGTGGGTCTCCGCCATCGCCCACCGTCACGCCACCGGTCGGCGCTGAGTCGACGGGTGCGCGGGTCGATGTCGTTCCGCCACCGAGCATCTCGGCGGTCGAACTAGAATGACGGCACGGGTGGCTGACCCTCGAGGAGACGTATGACGATCGAGATCGAAGACGACGCCGCGACGACCGCTGCACGAGCGGTCGAGCGACTCCGCCTCGCGGAGGCGCGGCTCGCCCGCCGACGCCAGTCCGACTGCGGACCGAGCGAGAACGCGCGCGCAGCGATGCGCTACATCCTCGAACGAGCTGATGCGGGAGCCACCGTCACGCCCTCCGAACTCGCGCAGTACCTCGGCATCTCCGCGGCATCCGTCACGGGCATGCTCGACCGTCTGCACGCCGGCGGTCTCATCGCCTTCGTCGCGAACCCGACCGACCGGCGCAGCAAGTTCGTGGTGCCTTTCGACCGGGGAACCGATCCCGACGCCATCGATCCGGTCACGGCGCAGATCCGCGCCTTCGCCGCCGAGTTGCCCCACGACGCGGCCGATCAGGTGGCCGCGTTCCTCGATCGCGTGCGCGAGGTCGTCGACGCGGAATGCGCCTGAGAGCGACTACCCCGCGGGCGCCGAGTCGGCATCGGGTTCGGGCGTGACGCTGAGCCCCTGGGGCGTGCTCGCTTCGTTCATCAGATCCTCGATCCACCGGCGGTTCAGCTGCGGCGGTCTGCTGCCGTAGAAGTGGAAGACGAGCGGGATCGACGGCGAGACCCACAGGGAGCGCGTGCCGCTTCCGTCCCCCATCGGGAAGTGGAACATGAACGACTCGCTGCGGCGCAACTTGTTCATGAAGACCACGCGGAGGTGGGAGAGCGTCCGGTCCTCGATGTCGAATGTGTGACCGAGCGTGTTGTAAACCAGTTTTCCCACCGCACGAGTCTATACGCTTCGGGTCGTTAACTATCTGGCGCGCGGCCGGACGCGGCGCGCCGCCATCCCGGTACTCACCGTCGAGGGGGCCCGTCGGCCCGTCCGCCGCCCGCATCTCCGGACGCGCCGGATCGAGAGGGAGCTGCTCCGCACGGCGCGGAGGTCCCCGCGACGACGGGATCGCTTCGGATGCGGACGTCCGCATCCGAAACCGGGGCGGCGCGAGTGGTTCCCGCGCGCGCACACCCGTGGTCGGGGGCGGGAAATGTGCCAAGATTGCGCTCGTCGCACTGCGACACCGCGTCTCGGGGGAGAACGCGGGCGCGCGAGCGCGAATGCGGAGGAGTTGGGCAGATGAATGACGCAGCAGAGCCGCCGAAAACAGCGGTCATCGTCGAAGACGACCCCGACATCCGCCACCTCCTCGCCGACGTCCTCGAGTCGGCGGGATTCGCGACCGTCTCCGTAGGGAACGGCATCGACGGAGTACGCGCCGTCGTCGCCCATCAGCCGCTCATCACGACACTCGACGTCAATATGCCGGGCATCGACGGATTCGAAGCCGCGCGGCGCATCCGGCGGCAGAGCGATACGTACATCATCATGCTGACGGGTCTCGAAGAGGAGGCGGACGTCGTTCTGGGCCTCGGCGCCGGCGCCGACGAATACGTGGTCAAGCCGTTCCGTCCCCGCGAACTCCGCGCCCGGATCGAAGCGCTCCTACGTCGACCCCGTGCCGGCGAGTCCGGCGGGACCGCGCCCGCCGCGGGTCGGGAGGGTGCCCAACCGACCCTCTCCGCCCCCGACACCGAGGCGGACGTCCTCATCAGCACGCGGACCGACGTCGCCACGGTGCTCCGCGACGACGAGGTCCCCGCCCCGGATGCCGGCTGGCTCGCTCACCGCGATCTGCACCTCGACCCCGAAAGCCGGCTCGTTCGGATGGCGGGCGACGAGCTCGATCTCACCCGCACGGAATTCGACCTCCTCGCCGCCCTGATGGAGTCCAAGCGGCGGGTCCGCAGCAAGGCTGATCTCACCCTGGTCCTGCGGGGCGAGTCCTACGTCACGAGTTACTTCGTAGGCGACGCCGACAAGCGCGCGATCGAGGCACACATGACCAATCTGCGCCGCAAGCTCGGCGACAACCCGGCGAACCCGCGTTACATCGAAACCGTCCGCGGCGTCGGGTACCGGATGACGTCGGAGTTCTCCGCGTCCTGATGCCGCCGCGCAGAACAGATGCCTCGGCCCCCTCCGGGGCCGAGGCATCCGCCCCTCCGACTGTTCGGGCGGTCGAAGGCGGGCATTCGTCGTCCTCCCGATCGGAGTCGACGACGAACGAGCGTGCAAGACGTCGTCACCCTCGCGGCGAGGGCGACCGTCCGTGGGCGGCTGGTGTTCACTCTGCGGGATCCGACGCAAGGTGCCCGCTGTGCGCGGGCATCGTCTCCTCAAGATCGGCGCAAGAACGCCCGGCGGCCGCTGGTGAGACGAGCGCCGCGTGACCGTTCTCGCACTGGCGTCGACGATCACCGCGGCCGGTGTGGCCCTGACCATCCTCTTCTTCGCCCATGGCCGCACCGGGGACGACCGCGGGGGCGCGCGAGCAGAGATGGTCACCTATTTCGGCCTGGCCGCGCTCGCCGCCCTGTTGTGCGGGGCGATGAACTTCCTCGAGACGGCGGGGGGCGGGACGGCTGCCGCCGCCGGCGGGAACGCCACCAACGTGATGGCCGTGGGTATGGTGTGGGCCGGCGCCCGGCGCCTCAACCGTCGGCGCGCGGTTGGCGCGATCGGCATCGTCGCGGGCGGGATCTTCCTCCTCGGCCTGACGTTCCTCGTCCCCCTCGAGGAAGCCACCGTGCTCAAAACGGTGGGGCTCGTCGCCTTCGCGTCCCTCGGCGCCGTCGAGTCGGCGCGCCGTCCCCTCGGGGACCTGCGGGGAAGTCGCCTCCTGGTCTGGACCCTGGGCCTGTACGCCGGCTACAACGCCGCGCGCATCGGGGTGGTCGTGGTGAGTGGGACCGCGCCCCTCGTCGAGCCGGGGGTCGTCTCCCCCGCGGCGACGGCGATCGTGAGCGCCGTGGCCATCGCCCTCGTCTCCGCGAGCGCGGTCCGCATCGGTCGGCAGCTCGACGACCGGCCGTCGCCCGGTACGCGTGCCCACGATCGAGGGGCCCTCCGACGCGAGGCCGCGCGCCTCATCGCGACGGCCGGCAGCGCACGGGTCACGGTCGTCCGGCTGCCCGAGATCGACCTCATCCGCACCGCGCACAGCGTCGCCCGGGGCGACGAGATGGTCCGCGCGATGGCGGGCGCCGTCGACGACGCCCTCCTCGATGCGGCGACCGGGGTCCCCGCTCGCGACACCGTCTTCGCCGTCGCGCCCGAGGGGATGACGACGGATGCCGTCGAGTCGGCCGTACGAGTCGCATTCGCCCGTCGCATGCCCCTGCTCGATTACGACGACATCCCCGACCTGTCGTTCGAGCACTCCGTCATCCGGACGGTCGACGGTCTCTCCGCGCTCATGAAGCACCGTCGTGCGCGTGCGCGCCGCGGCAGGGTGGGCGGCCACTGATCGGACGGCGCGCCCGCGTCGACACCTCGTGAGACGGTGGCCGATCCGTGGGGTGCCGCCCCAGCCCGGTCGATAAGCTCGGGGCATGGCATCCCCGAGGAGCGTCCCTTCGGCGCCTGCCTCGGACGACGGCGGGCGCGACGACGACGCGGACGGCCCGGGCGGGCGCACGCGATCGGTGTGGCTCCTCCAGCTCCTCCTCGGTGCGAGTGTCATGATCACGGTGCTGCTGGTCCAGGTGATCGAACCGACGCTGTTCGCCTTCTGGCCGTTCTCCGCGGGCGTCGGCGTCGTGATCGCGCTCACGGCCGTCGCCATCATCGTCCCCTGGCACAGGGCCCCCCGCGCGGCCGTCGCCGTCATCCCCTTCGGCGACATCATCGCCATCGGCCTCATGAGCGTCGGCACCGACCTGCGTTTCGGGTTCTTCTGGGTCTTCCCCATCATGTGGATCGCCACCCATTTCACGCTCGTGTCCCTCGTCGCAGCGCTCGCAGGGGTCGCCGTCATCGTCCTCCTGGATGCCACGCTGAACGCCACGGGGCCGTCCTCCGCCCTGCGGCTGCTCGTCGTGCTGCTGTCGATGACCTTCATCGCCATCACCGCCTACCTGTCCGCTCGACAGACCCGCGCGTTCAAGCAACTGCTGCGGCGGCAGGCGCGACGCCTGCAGGGCACCCTCCAGAGGGTCTCGGGTCAGGAGCGTCGCGTATCGCAGATGCTGAACGGGCTCGACACCGGTATCGCGCGACTGTCGGCGGACGGCGAGGTGCTCGCCCTCAACGACACCTACGTCGCCCTCTACGGCATCGAGCGCGACGACCCGCAGCGCCCCGGCCGTGCGGTGGAGTACTCCACGCTGCGCGGTGAGCCCCTCCCCGACGACGAACGCCCCTTCGCCCGGGCGGCACGGGGAGAGCATCTCGACGACGAGAGGATGTGGTTGTTCGACACCCGCGGCGAGTGGCGCGCGCTGTCGGTGTCGACGCGACGCCTGGTGTCATCCGACGAACCGGAGGGCACGCTGCTCATCGTCCACGACGTGACGGCGCTGATCGAGTCCGAGCGCGCCCGCGAACGTCTGGCGGCGACCGTGTCGCACGAACTCCGGAACCCTCTCACCGCCATCGTCGGCCACGCCGATCTCGCCCTCGACGATCCCACCCTCCCCCCGAAGGTGCGTGAACAGCTCGAGGTCATCGCCGGGGCCGGGGAACGGATGCAGAAGCTCATCTCCGAGATCCTCGCGTCCTCCCGCGGCGTCTTCCGCGAGTCGGTGGCGGCGGCCGCCGCCGACGCGAGTCGGATCATCGCCTCCTCCCTCGAGTCCTTCCGCCCGGCGGCCGCCGCGCGGCGCGTCAGCGTCATCGACGAGCTGCCCCCGACCGCCGATGTGGCGGGAGACGGATTCCGCCTGCGCCAGGCCTTCGACAACATCCTGAGCAACGCGATCAAGTACACGCCCGCGGGCGGCACCATCCGCGTCTCCGCCGAGGTGTCCCCCGACGATGTCATCGTGCGCTTCGCCGACTCCGGGATCGGCATCCACGCCGACGACCTGTCACGCGTGTTCGACCCGTACTTCCGCGCGCGCACCGCGCGCGAGAGCGCGATCCCGGGCACGGGCCTGGGGATGGGCATCGTCCGCAGCATCGTGGAGGAGCAGGGCGGTTCGCTGTACCTCGAGAGCGAGCTCGGCGTCGGGACGACCGTGACGGTGATCCTCCCCGCGCCCGCCGACGACCAGTCCTCCTGACCGGGGGGGGTCCCCGAACATCGGAGCCATTCCTGCCCCGCGTGCGGAGCGAGTGGTCCATGCGCGTGCGTGCGGGTGAAGCGGAGGGTGACAAAAGCGGCCCGGCGGGGAGTCGCGCCCGCGGTGAGGGTCGGCGAGGTGCGGACGTGCCCCGGATCCGGCGCGGCGACGCCCTTAGGGTGTTCGCGTGATCGACACCCCCCGCTCCGCATCGACGTCCGTCGGGCGAAGGGCCTTCGCCGGCGTGGTCTGTCTCATCGCGGTCGCGGGGCTGGCGCTCACGGCGTGGATCGGCGTGCGAGCGACCCTCGCGCAGAACCACCTTCAGCAGGCGAGGGTGGCGGTGTCGGCCGCCACCGGCGTCCTCGACGATCCGGCGGCGGCGACGACCGTCTTCGCGGCCCTCGGCGATGACACCTCCGCGGCACGGGAGCTGACCGGCGATCCCGTCTGGCAGCTCGCGGAGGCGCTGCCCTGGGTCGGACCCCAGCTGTCGGCGGTCTCCGACACCGCACGGGCGATCGACGGCGCCGTCGGCGCCCTCGGGCCGCTGGCGGCGGCGTCCGCCGGGTTGTCGGTCGAGGTGATCCGCCCCGTCGACGGCGCGGTCGACGTCGCGCGGATCGCCGCCATCGCCCCGGCGGCGACCGCCGCCGCCACGACGCTGCGCGAGTCGGCCGATCGCCTCTCCGCGATCGACCGGGGACCGCTGCTCGGACGGGTGGCGAAGGGGGTCTCGGATGCCGGCGAGCTCCTCGATACGGCGGCCGACGGGGCCGACGCCCTCGAACGGGCGACCCGGCTCGTGCCGGCGATGCTCGGCGCCGACGGTCCTCGATCCACTCTCGTGCTGTTCCAGAACAACGCCGAATGGCGCTCGCTCGGCGGCGTCGTCGGCGCGGTGGCCCAGCTCGACACCCTCGACGGCCGGATGACGCTGGTGGCCCAGGCGTCCTCCGCCGACTTCGGCGACCTGAGCGCGGCGCCGGTGGCCGACCTCGCCGCCGACGTCCGGAGCATCTACGACACGCGCCCCGCCCGATACGTGCAGAACACCACGCAGGTGCCCGACTTCTCCGTCGGTGCGCCGCTCGCGCGCGAGATGTGGCGCCGAGTGCACGGCACGACCGTCGACGCCGTGGTCGCCCTCGACCCCGTGACCCTCTCCTATCTGCTGCGCGCGACGGGACCCGTGCATCTGCCGTCCGGCGACGACCTGACCGCCGACAACGCCGTCCGACTTCTTCTCGAAGAGACGTATCGTCGCTACACCGACCCGCGCGAGCAGGACGCCTTCTTCCAGAGTGCGGCGGCGGCGGTCTTCCAGGCGCTCGCCGACGGTCGGGTGGATCCCGCCGCCCTGGTCGATGCGGTCGGCCAGGCCGGACGCGAACGGCGACTGCTCGTCTGGAACGCGGATGCCACGGAGCAGGCCGTGCTCGAGGGGTCGACCCTGCAGGGCGCCCTCCCCGCGGCCGACGGCACGCGCAGCACCTTCGGCGTCTACCTGAACGACGGCACCGGTTCGAAGATGGACTACTACCTGCATCCGCTCGTGGAGACGGCGTGGTGCGACGCCGACACGGCCTCGCTGCACGTCGAGCTGCACAGCGACGCCCCCGACCCCGCCACGCTGCCGGCGTACGTGACCGGGGGTGGAGAGTACGGCGTACCCGTCGGCGACACCCTCACCGGGGTCTACGTCTACCTCCCGCCCGGCGCCGAGCTCCTCGAGCGTCGGACGACCGGTGGGGACGACACTGCGGGCTTCGCCGGCGGGATGCACGACGGTCGGCAGGTGGTGAAGTGGTCCGTGCGCGTGGCCCCCGGAGAGACCGCGCAGCTCGACCTCCTCGCGCGGCTGCCTGTGACGCCCGAACTGGATGCCGTGTCGACACCCACCCGTGACGGCTCCGAGCTCCCCCGCGGCGGGGAGTGCCGCTTTCCCGGCTGAGGGATCGAGGCACGACCCGATGGGGTGAACTCCGGGGCGCCACCGCGTGAAACCACCTCGTCCCGGGCGAGTCGTACACGCCTCCTCCACAAGACTCTCCGCTAGAAGCCATTCGGACTGCGGCAGGCGGACCTCGCCCCGTATCCCCGTGCCGGCTCGACTTCGCCAAGCAGATGGGGCACACCATGAAGACCACGATCATCCGGGCCGTCGCGGCGCTCTCGCTCGCTGCGGCCGCGTTGACGGCCCCCACGGCCGCCAACGCCTACACCGACCCCGCCGTCGTCCGTGTCACGCCGTCGGTCGCCACCCCCGGCGGCGTGGCGACGTTCACCACCGACCTCGCTCCCTATCAGGGTGACGAAGAGATCCTCATCTCCGTCACCGGCGGTGCCGCCAAGAGCATCACGCTCGCCTCGGTCGCCACCGAGACGAACGACTCCCTGCGTACTCGCGCGGTCGGCGGCCACCTCAAGACGCCGGTGCGCTTCCCGAGCAACGCGAAGGGCACGTACTACTTCACCTTCACGGGAGCCGCGAGCGGTGTCGTCCTGCACGCGACCGTCACGGTGTCATCGTCGGGCACCAGCACGTCGCCGGCGAAGGGCGGTCTGGCGGTGACGGGCTTCGACGCCGACAGCACCACGGGCCTGTGGGTCGCGGGCGGTGCGCTCGTCCTCGCGGGCGGCGCAGTGGCCATCGGCGCCGTCGCCCGTCGTCGCCGCAGCACGCAGTCCTGATCCACCACAGAGCCACGAGAGGGGGTCGTCTTCGGACGGCCCCCTCTTCGTCGGTCACCCGAGGACGACGCTCACCCGAGTCCGCCGCCGCGGGACGCCGTGACCTCCGCCGTGATGAGGATCGGCAGGTGGTCGCTGAGACCCTGCGGAAGCGTCGTGATGTGAGCGATGTCGAAGCCCACCGAGGTCGCGAAGTCGTAGTGTCCGCGGAAGAAGCGGTAACGGGTGTACGTGCGCGCATCGCTCAGGGTCAACTCGTATCCCTGGTCGCGGACCTTCTGTCCCAGGTTCTCCTTGAAGACCGGATAGTTGTAGTCCCCCACCATCAGCGCCGGGAGACCGGGGCCGAGGTTCTGGAGCTCGGTCAGCGCCGTGCGGATCTGGTGTCGTCGCAGCGAGTTGAGCGCCGTCAGCGGAGCGGCGTGGAACGAGGCGACGATCACATCCCGACCCGTGTCGATGTCGCGCAGCCGCACCCCCAGCATCCGTTCTTCGGCGGGCTTCAGCACGTAGTCGTGCAGCGACTTCTTCAACGAGATCGCCCGCACCTCCTCGGCGCGGAACGTGTTCTCCCGGTAGTACACGGCGAGACCGAGACGGTTGCGCTGGGTGGCCTCGGCGAGACGCAGTCCGCCGACCTGTTCGGGGATGTCGTTCGTGTCGCACTCCTGCAGGCACAGCACGTCCACCCCGTGCGTCTCGAGGAGCGCGGTCAGCTCACCGGCGGCACGGTGCTTGTTGAGGTTGTACGAAATGACCTTCATGAGGATGTCAGCATACGACCGGCCGCACGACGCTCTCCGAGGGGTTGCATCGGCACCGGACAGGACGATCAGGATGCCGTCTCGTCGGCATCCCGTCTGTTGCGGGTCTGTTCGGCACGGGTCGCCAGCAACTCGTCCGCCGGGTACCCGACCTCGGCGAGCACGAGCCCGCGCGCCGCCAGCACCTTCGTCTCGGGGATGCGCATGCGCGCGTCGCGGATGGCCACGACGTCGTCGACGTCGATACGGCCCTCTCCCACGGCGACGCACGCCCCCACGAGGGCCCGCACCATGCTGTGACAGAAGGCGTCCGCCCGGACGTTCGCCACCAGGACACCGTCGTCGCCGCGGCGCCAGTCGTACTCCAGCAGGGTGCGGATCGTCGTCGCCTCCTCACGCGCCTTGCAGTACGCGGCGAAATCGTGCAGGCCGATGAGGCGTGAGGCGGCGGCATCCATCGCCTCGAGGTCGAGGGCGACGCGCAGAGTGGTCGTCCGCAGGCGGTCGAGCGGGTCGTACCCCGTGGTCGCATCCGCCAGTCGGTACGCGTACCGCCGCCACACGGCCGAGAACCGTGCGTCGAACCCGTCGGGGGCACGCGACGCGCGCAGCACGGAGACGTCGGAGTACTGGCCCAGGACGCCGCGTACGCGGCCCGCGAGCGCGGCGATGGCGTCGGCCTCGTCGTTGTCGCGTCGCCGTCGCGGCAGGCGTGCGATCTGGTGGTCGTCGAGATCCAGGTGTGCGACCTGTCCCGAGGCGTGCACGCCGGCGTCGGTGCGGCCCGCCACGATCAGTCGAGGCTCACCGCCGACGATGCGTGCGAGCGCGGCCTCGAGTTCGCCCTGCACGGTGCGCAAGCCCGGTTGCCGGGCCCACCCGCGGAAGTGTGTGCCGTCGTAGGCGATGTCGAGGCGGATACGCACCCCACCAGCCTACGAGCAGTAGCCGGTCGCCACGGAGCCCCGAGAACGACGATGCCCCCACCCGGATCGGGTGAGGGCATCGTGCGCGGTGAGAGAGGCTCAGGCCTTGGAGTCGTTCTCGACGGCGTCCGCGGCGGCGGCCTCTGCGGCCGCTCCCTCTTCGTGCGACTCGGCGCCGGCGTCGGCGGCCTCGTCGGTGGTGTTCTCCTCGGCGGGGGCCTCGTCGGCGACGGGCTCCTCGGCGGCGGGCGCGGCAGCGGCGGCGGGAGCCGCAGCGGCCTTGTTCGACGCCTTCTTCGCGACGGGCTCGAGCACGAGCTCGATCACGGCCATGGGGGCGTTGTCGCCCTTGCGGTTTCCGACCTTGGTGATGCGGGTGTATCCGCCGTCACGCTCGGCCACCAGGGGCGCGATCTCGGTGAACAGCGTGTGCACGACGTCCTTGTCGCCGATCACGCCGAGCACGCGACGACGCGCGTGCAGGTCGCCGCGCTTGGCGAAGGTGATCAGGCGCTCGGCGAGCGGACGCAGGCGCTTCGCCTTGGTCTCGGTCGTCTTGATGGACTTGTGCGTGTACAGCGCTGCAGCCAGGTTGGCGAGAAGCAGACGCTCGTGGGCCGGGCCGCCTCCGAGGCGGGGACCCTTCGTGGGCTTAGGCATGTCGTGTTACTCCAGTGAGAGGTTCGGTCGGGTCCGACCGGGGTCAGACGGTCTCTTCGTCGTAGCCGCTGTAGAACTGGGCGCCGTCGAAGCCGGGCACCGAGTCCTTCAGCGACAGGCCGAGGGAGGTGAGCTTGTCGCGCACCTCATCGACCGACTTCTGACCGAAGTTGCGGATGTTCATCAGCTGCGTCTCGGAAAGGGCCACCAGCTCCGAAACGGTGTTGATGCCCTCGCGCTTGAGGCAGTTGTACGAGCGGACCGACAGATCGAGGTCTTCGATCGGCATCGACAGCTCGTTCGAGAGGACGGTCTCGACCGGCGCGGGGCCGATCTCGATGCCCTCGGCCTCGACGTTCAGCTCGCGGGCGAGACCGAACAGCTCGGTGAGGGTGCGTCCGGCCGAGGCGACGGCGTCGCGAGGGGCGATGGACGCCTTCGACTCGACGTCGAGGACGAGCTTGTCGAAGTCGGTACGCTCGCCGGCGCGGGTGGCGTCGACGCGGTAGCTGACCTTGAGCACGGGCGAGTAGATCGAGTCGATCGGGATCTGACCGGCCTCGGCGTACTCGTTGCGGTTCTGCGTCGCCGAGACGTAGCCGCGGCCGCGCTCGATGGTCAGCTCGAGCTCGAACTTCGCCGTGTCGTTGAGCGTCGCGATGACCAGCTCGGGGTTGTGCACCTCGACACCCGCGGGAGCGGAGATGTCGGCGGCGGTGACCTCACCGGAACCGGTCTTGCGCAGGTACGCCGTGATGGGCTCGTCGCGCTCGCTCGAGACGACCAGCTGCTTGATGTTCAGGATGATCTCGGTGACGTCTTCTTTCACGCCCGGGATCGTGCTGAACTCGTGGAGCACGCCGTCGATGCGGATGCTCGTGACGGCCGCGCCGGGGATCGACGACAGGAGGCTGCGACGCAGCGCGTTGCCGATCGTGTAACCGAAACCGGGCTCCAGCGGCTCGATGACGAAACGGCTGCGGAACTCCCCGATCTTCTCCTCGGTCAGAGTGGGACGCTGTGCGATGAGCACTATGTGTTCCTTTCGATCACGTGCCCGCTATATGACACGTGTAATGGGGTGAGGTGTTGAGTTGTACTCGCGGGATGCCGCGTCACGCGGGCGAAGCGCCGAGGGCGAGCCGTGGCATCCGGAAGTCTGTTACGCGCGTGAGCGCGGCGTTCCCGGGGAGCGACGAGCACTCCCCGGGAACGATCGCGTCAGACGCGGCGGCGCTTGGGCGGACGGCAGCCGTTGTGGGCCTGCGGCGTCACGTCCTGGATCGAGCCGACCTCGAGGCCGGCGGCCGTGAGCGAACGGATCGCGGTCTCACGACCCGAACCCGGTCCCTTCACGAAGACGTCGACCTTCTTCACACCGTGCTCCTGCGCCTGGCGAGCGGCCGACTCGGCGGCCATGCCGGCGGCGTACGGCGTCGACTTGCGCGAGCCCTTGAACCCGACACCGCCGGACGAAGCCCAGCTGATGACGGCACCCGAGGGGTCGGTGATCGAAACGATGGTGTTGTTGAACGTCGACTTGATGTGGGCCTGGCCCACGGCGATGTTCTTCTTCTCTTTGCGGCGCGGCTTGCGCGCGGCGGACTTGGCCTGTGCCATGTGCGTTCTCCTGAATCCTGACGCTCAGCCCGCGGCTTAGCGCGCCTTCTTCTTGCCGGCGACGGTGCGCTTGGGTCCCTTGCGGGTACGCGCGTTCGTCTTCGTGCGCTGACCGCGCACCGGGAGGCCGCGACGGTGGCGGATGCCCTCGTAGGAACCGATCTCGACCTTGCGGCGGATGTCGGCGGCGACCTCGCGACGGAGGTCACCCTCCACCTTGTAGGTGCCTTCGATGTGGTCGCGCAGAGCGACCAACTGGTCGTCGGTGAGATCCTTCACGCGGATGTCGTGGTCGATATCCGTTGCCGAGAGGATCTCGACGGAGCGGGTGCGACCCACGCCGTAGATGTAGGTAAGTGCGATCACCACGCGCTTGTCGCGCGGGATGTCGACGCCGGCGAGACGTGCCATGCGGCTCTCCTCAGAGTGTCGTGGAGGTGTGGAGCAGGATCGGTGCTCGGGCCTCCGCCCCGAGGTGTCCCCGTCATGCGATCGCTGAGCCTGTCGAAGCGCCCGGACGATGACGGATCTGATCCTGCCGGTGTGTATTCAGTTGGAAAGGGGTTATGCGGCGAAAAGCTCAGCCCTGGCGCTGCTTGTGGCGCGGGTTGCTCTTGCAGATCACCATCACGCGCCCGTGGCGACGGATCACCTTGCAGTGGTCGCAGATGGGCTTGACGGAGGGGTTGACCTTCATGATGTTCCTGTTTCGCTGTCTTCGAACGCGCGTGGTGCGGCTCGTTACTTCTCGGCCGGACTCAGCGGTAGCGGTAGACGATACGACCGCGGGTGAGGTCGTACGGGCTCAGTTCGACGACGACCCGGTCCTCGGGGATGATGCGGATGTAGTTCTGCCGCATCTTTCCCGAAATGGTGGCGAGCACCTTGTGACCGTTGGTCAGTTCGACACGGAACATCGCGTTGGGCAGTGCCTCGGACACCGTGCCCTCGATCTCGATGACACCGTCTTTCTTCGCCATAAACTCGCTCACGCTCAATTGCAGACCGGCCGGTCTGCGGTGGATGGGGAATCGGTGCTTCGACACGCCAATGAAGGCGCAACGCACCAAAGATCAAGCATACGTGGTGATACCCACTCCGGCAACTCGCCGGAGGTGTCGTCAGCCGTCGAGGCGGTCGACGATGTCCTTCTGCGGGTCGCCCGTCAGGTCGGTCTGGTTCGCCAGGACGGTACCGTCCACGGCGATCGTCGGCGTCGCGATCCCCCCGCTGCCGGGTTGCACCGGGGTGTTCTGGGTCATCGCCGTCACGAACCTCGTGTACGTCCCATCCGAGATGCACGACGTGGCGGCATCCGACGCCCCCACCGAGGTGGCGATGGACGCGAGGGTCGCATCGTCCAGACCGGCTGTGTTCTCCGACGGCTGCTGCGCGTAGAGGGCCTTCACGAACGCGGGGACGTTGGCGGGATCGTCCACGGCGACGCAATACGCGGCGGAGGCGGACCGGGTGGAGTACTCGGTGCCCTGGGAGGCGCGGTCGAGGATCGAGATGGGGTGGATGTTCAACGTGATCTCGTCGCTGGCCACCAGCTGGTCGAGCGTGGGCCCGTAGGCCTGCTCGAACTGATTGCAGACCGGGCACATGAAGTCGATGTACGTGTCGACGGTCTTCGCACCGGACCCAACCGCGATCGCCCCCGTCTCGGTGTCGACCGCGGAAGACTCCGGCAGCGTTCCGGGCGAGGTGGCCTGGTTGTTGGCGAACCACACGACGCCTGCCACGATGAGCACGACGACGAGCACCGCCGCCGTCACACCGATCGCGAACCAGTTCGTGGACTTCCGCACAGCGGCCATCATCATCAGTCGATCTCCTTCGGCACCACGCCGAACGGCGCCAATTTCTCGGCACCGCCGTCGTGAGCGGTCAGCACCCAGATGCCCCCATCATGCACGGCGACGCTATGTTCCCAATGGGAGCCGGCCGTCCCGTCGAGGGTCGACACCGTCCAGCCGTCGTCTTCGGTGAAGGTCTCCTGGTCGCCGATGACGACCATGGGCTCGATGGCCACCGCCAAGCCAGGGCGCACCTCTGCGCCGCGATCGGGCACCGCGTAGTTGAAGATGCTCGGCGACTCGTGCATCTTCCGGCCGATGCCGTGACCGACGTAGTCACGCAGGATGCCGTATCCCCCCTCAGGGGCATGGGCGTCGATGTACTGCTCGATCGCCGCCCCGACCTCGCCGAGGTGCGACGCCCGGCTGAGTGCCGCGATACCCGCCCACAGCGACCCCTCCGTGACCTCGGAGAGACGACGTCGCGGCGCGACGATGTCGTCGGGGGCGTCGCCGGGGACGATCACGGTGAAAGCGGAGTCGCCGTTCCATCCGCGCAGTTCCGCGCCCGCATCGATCGAAAGGATGTCGCCCGCCCGTAGAGGACGATCGTTCGGGATACCGTGCACCACCTGCTCGTTGACCGAGGCGCAGATCGTGTGCCGGTAACCCCGCACCATCTGGAAGTTCGACACGGCGCCACGCGAGGTGATGAGCGCGGACGCCGCGGCGTCGAGCTCGAGCGTGGTGACGCCCGGAGCGACGAGCGCGCGCACCGCGTCCAACGCGTCGGCGGTGATGAGGCCCGGCTCGATCATCGAGCGCAGCTGGGCCGGCTTCTTGTAGACGGAGGAACGGAGGCCCACGTCACGCAGCCGGCGACGCGTGGAGACCGCGCGCTTCGAGCGCCGCGAAGATGCGAGCGGTCACCTCGTCGAGACTGCCGACGCCGTCGATCTCGTCGACCACGTCGCGCGTGCCGTACACGTCGAGGATGGGCGCCGTCTCGCGTTCGTAGATACCCAGACGCGTGGCGATCGCCTCTTCGGTGTCGTCGGCGCGCCCCTGCTCGGATGCGCGCGCGGTCAGGCGCGACAGCGACTCCTCGCGCGGCACGACGAGCGCGATGACGGCGTCGAGCGACTCGCCGCGTCCCTCGAGGAACTCGTCGAGGTGCATCACCTGCGCGAGATTGCGCGGGTAGCCGTCGAGCAGGAAGCCCTCCGCCGCGTCCGCCTGCGACAGCCGGTCGCGCACGACCGCGCTGGTCAGCTCGTCGGGGACGAGGCTCCCACCGTCGATGATCGCCTTGACCTGCTGGCCCAGCTCGGTGCCCTGCGCGACGTTGGCGCGGAACACGTCGCCGGTGGAGACCACCGGAATGCCGAGCGCTTCTGCGATGCGGACGCCCTGCGTTCCCTTGCCCGACCCCTGCGGGCCCACGATCAGAAGACGCGCGCTCATCGAAGCAGCCCCTCGTAGTGACGCTGCTGGAGTTGCGCGTCGATCTGCTTCACGGTCTCGAGACCGACGCCGACGATGATCAGGATGGAGGCCCCGCCGAACGGGAAGTTCTGGTTGGCGCCGACCGTCGCGAGTGCCACCAGCGGCAGCAGGGCGATGAGACCCAGGTAGATCGAGCCGGGCAGGGTGATGCGCGTCAGGACGTAGTCGAGGTACTCGGCCGTCGGACGGCCCGCGCGGATGCCGGGGATGAACCCGCCGTACTTCTTCATGTTGTCGGCGACGTCGACCGGGTTGAACGTGATCGCGACGTAGAAGTACGCGAACCCGATGATGAGGAGGAAGTAGATCAGCATGTACAGCGGGTGGTCGCCACGCGTGAGGTACTGCGAGATCCACGTCACCCACGGCGACGGCTCCTGGCCCGGCTGCGGCTGATTGAACTGCGCGATGAGAGCCGGGATGTAGAGCAGCGACGAGGCGAAGATGACGGGCACGACGCCGGCCATGTTGACCTTGATCGGGATGTAGGTGTTCGTCCCGCCATAGGTACGGCGGCCGACCATGCGCTTGGCGTACTGGACCGGGATGCGTCGCTGGGATTGTTCGACGAACACCACGAGGGCGACGATCACGATGCTGACGGCCAGGACGAGCAGGAAGACCTCGACGCCGCGGGCGTTCAGGATCGACAGCATGGCGCCGGGGAAGGTCGCGGCGATCGAGGTGAAGATCAGGATGGACATGCCGTTACCCACGCCGCGCTCGGTGACGAGCTCGGCGAACCACATGACCAGGCCGGTGCCGGCGGTCATCGTGATGATCATGAGGAGCTGGGCCCACCAGATGTCGTTGGTCAGCAGCTGCTGGCACTCGGGCACTCCGGCCGAACCGAAGAGCTGGCCCGAACGCGCGACGGTGACGAGCGTGGTCGACTGCAGCAGCGCCAGCGCGATCGTCAGGTAGCGGGTGTACTGCGTGAGCTTCGCCTGACCCGCCTGACCCTCTTTGTAGAGCGTCTCGAAGTGCGGGATGACCACGCGCAGCAGCTGCACGATGATCGTCGCCGTGATGTACGGCATGACGCCGAGGGCGAAGATCGACAGCTGCAGCAGGGCGCCGCCCGAGAAGAGGTTCACCAGAGACAGCAGACCCTCGGTACCGCCCGACTGGTTCAGGCACTGCTGAACGTTGGGGAAGTCGACGAAGGGCGTCGGCACGTGAGCACCCAGCCGGTAAATGGCGATGATGCCCAGCGTGAAGGCGATCTTGCGCCTCAGGTCGGGCGTGCGGAAAACCCGCGCGATGGCGCTGAACAAGGGGGATTCCTCCAGAACGATCTCGGAGCGCGGCAACGCGCACTCCCCATCAGACTAATGCAGAAGGGGCCGACGGCCATAAGGCCGCCGGCCCCTTCCGGGTCGGGTCGTCAGTTGACGGTGCCGCCGGCGGCGACGATCTTCTGCTCGGCTGAGCCGGAGACCTTGTCGACGGAGACGGTCAGCGCGACCGAGATGTCGCCGGTGCCGAGCACCTTGACCTTCTCGTTCTTGCGCACTGCACCCTTGGCAACGAGGCCGGCGACGGTCACGTCGCCACCCTCCGGGTAGAGCTCGCCGAGCTTGTCCAGGTTCACGACCTGGTACTCGACGCGGAACGGGTTCTTGAAGCCGCGGAGCTTCGGGGTGCGCATGTGCAGCGGCATCTGCCCACCCTCGAAGCCGACCTTGACCTGGTAACGGGCCTTGGTTCCCTTGGTACCGCGACCGGACGTCTTACCCTTCGAGCCCTCACCGCGACCCACACGGGTCTTGGCGGTGCGGGCGCCCGGGACGGGACGCAGGTGGTGGACCTTGAGCACGCCGGGGCGCGCCGCGGGGGCTTCCTTCTTACCGGCCTTGGCGGCCGATGCCTTCTTCGGGGCGTCGACCGTTGCGGTCTCGTCCTTCTTGGCAGCCATTAGTCGATCTCCTCAACCTTGACGAGGTGGGCGACGGTCTTGACGTAGCCGCGCGTCTGCGCGTCGTCGGGACGGACGACCGAGTCGCCGATCCGCTTCAGACCGAGCGAACGCAGCGTGTCACGCTGGTTCTGCTTCTCGCTCACCTTGGACTTGATCTGCGTGACCTTCAGACGCTCGGCCATCAGGCACCTACCTTCTGGGCGGCGGCCTCGGCGCGCACGAGGCGGGCCGGGGCGACCTGGTCGAACTCCAGGCCACGGCGGGCGGCCACGGCACGGGGCTCCTCGAGCGCCTTCAGCGCCTCGACGGTCGCGTGCACGATGTTGATCGTGTTCGACGAGCCGAGCGACTTCGACAGGACGTCGTGGATGCCGGCGCACTCGAGGACGGCGCGGACGGGACCACCGGCGATGACACCGGTACCGGCGGCGGCGGGGCGCAGGAGCACCACACCGGCAGCGGCCTCACCCTGCACGGGGTGCGGGATGGTCGAGCCCGAACGCGGAACGCGGAAGAAGTTGCGCTTGGCCTCTTCGACACCCTTCGAGATGGCGAGGGGCACTTCGCGCGCCTTGCCGTAGCCGACACCGACCACGCCGTTGCCGTCACCGACGACGACGAGTGCGGTGAAGCTGAAGCGACGACCACCCTTGACGACCTTCGAGACGCGGTTGATGGTCACGACGCGCTCGAGGAACTGGCTCTCGTTGCGGTCGCGCGAACCACGGTCGCGCTGGTTGCTGTTGCGCTCGCGACCACCGCGACGCGGCTCGCGCTCACGCTCGGCGGGGGCCTGAGCGGCAGCCGCACCCTCAGCCGGGGCAGTCTGCTCGGTCACTTCGGTCTCCTTGTTGTCACTCACAGGTTCAGCCCTCCTTCGCGAGCTCCGTCGGCGATCGCGGCGACGCGGCCGGCGTAGCGGTTACCGCCACGGTCGAACACGACGTCGGAGACGCCCACGGCCTTGGCACGCTCGGCGACGAGTTCGCCGACCTTGCGGGCCTTGGCGGTCTTGTCACCGTCGAAGCCGCGCAGGTCGGTCTCGAGGGTGGAAGCGGAGGCCACGGTGTGGCCCTTGCTGTCGTCCACGACCTGGACGAACACGTGGCGCGCGGAACGCGTCACCACGAGACGGGGACGAAGCTCGGTGCCGACGACCTTCTTGCGAAGACGCGCGTGGCGACGAGCACGAGCGACGGACTTTGTCTTGACAGCCATGGTCACTTACCACTCTTTCCGGCCTTGCGGCGGACGACCTCGCCCGCGTACCGCACACCCTTGCCCTTGTAGGGCTCGGGCTTACGGATCTTGCGGATGTTGGCTGCGGCCTCGCCGACGGCCTGCTTGTCGATGCCGCTCACGGTGACCTTGTTGTTGCCTTCGACCGTGAGGGTGATGCCCGCGGGCGGGTCGATGAGGACGGGGTGCGAGAAGCCGAGGGCGAACTCGATCGCGCTGCCCTTCTGGGCGACGCGGTAACCCGTGCCGACGACCTCGAGGCCCTTGGTGTAGCCCTGGGTGACACCGATGATGTTGTTGTTGATGAGCGTGCGGGTCAGGCCGTGGAGCGACCGCGACTCGCGCTCGTCGTCGGGGCGGGTGACGAGAACCTGGTTCTCCTCGACCGACACCTCGAGGGGCTGCGCGATGGTGAGCTCGAGCTCGCCCTTCGGGCCCTTGACGGAGACCTCCCGGCCGTTCACCGAAACGGTGACGCCGGCGGGGATGTCGATGGGAAGACGTCCAATACGCGACATGTCAGATCACCACACGTAGGCGAGGACTTCCCCGCCGACGCCCTTCTGCTCGGCCTGACGGTCGGTGAGGAGACCGGAGGAGGTGGACAGGATGGCCACGCCGAGCCCGCCGAGGACCGTGGGGACCTCGGTCGACTTCGCGTACACGCGGAGGCCGGGCTTGGAGACGCGCTTGATGCCGGCGATCGACCGCTCGCGGTTCGGGCCGTACTTCAGCGTCATGTTGAGGGTGTGACCGACGCGGGCGTCTTCGACGTTCCAGTCGGCGATGTAGCCCTCCTGCTTGAGGATGGCTGCGATGTTGGTCTTGAGCTTCGAGCTCGGCATCGACACGGAGTCGTGGTGCGCCGAGTTCGCGTTGCGCAGACGGGTCAGCATGTCTGCGACCGGGTCTGTCATCGTCATGTGTTGCTTCTTTCTTTCATGAGGTTTCGGCTGCCGTTACACGACAGTCGACCTTCGATGAGGGGCCCCCGGGTGTCCGGGGGCCCGAGGGGTCAGGCCTGTGCGTCGGCCGACTGGAACGGGAAGCCGAGCTGGCGCAGCAGCGAACGGCCCTCGTCGTCGGTCTTCGCGGTGGTGACGATGGTGATGTCGAAACCACGCACGCGGTCGATGCGGTCCTGGTCGATCTCGTGGAACACGGACTGCTCCTGGAGACCGAAGGTGTAGTTGCCGTTGCCGTCGAACTGCTTGGCCGACAGACCGCGGAAGTCGCGGATGCGGGGCAGGGCGAGGTTGACGAGGCGGTCCACGAACTCCCATGCGCGGTCACCACGGAGGGTGACGTGCGCACCGATGGCCTGACCTTCGCGCAGCTTGAACTGCGCGATGGACTTGCGGGCCTTCGTGACGATCGGCTTCTGACCGGTGATCTTGGTGAGGTCCTCGACCGCACCATCGATCACCTTGCTGTCACGAGCAGCCTCGCCGACGCCGGTGTTGACGACGACCTTGACCAGGCCGGGCGTCTGCATGACGTTCGCGTAACCGAACTCCTCCTGCAGGGCCTTCTTGATCTCGTTGTTGTACTTCTGCTTCAGGCGGGGCTGGCCGGCGCCCTTGGAGGGCTGCCCTTCGGACGAAGTGCCAGTTACCGCGGCAGTGTCGGTGCTCATACTCAGAGGTCCTTGCCGCTCTTCTTCGCGAAGCGCACGCGGACGGTGCGCTTGACGCCGTCCTTCACCTGCTCCTCGACACGACGGCCGACGCGGGTCGGCTTCTTGGTCGAGGGGTCGACGATCGCGACGTTGGAAATGTGGATCGGGGCCTCGAACGTCTCGATGCCGCCGGTCTTGGTGCCGCGCTGGGACTGGCCCACGCGGTTGTGCTTGGTGACGTAGTTCACGCCCTCGACGATCACGCGGTTCTGCTCGGTGAGGACCTCGAGGACCTTACCCTGCTTGCCACGGTCGCCGCCACGCTCGGGCTTGGCACCCGAGATGACCTGAACCAGGTCGCCCTTTTTGATTTTCGCCATGATCAGATGACCTCCGGGGCGAGCGAGACGATCTTCATGAACTTCTTGTCGCGAAGCTCACGGCCGACCGGTCCGAAGATACGGGTGCCGCGGGGCTCCCCGTCGCTCTTCAGGATCACGGCGGCGTTCTCGTCGAACTTGATGTACGAGCCGTCGGAACGACGGGTCTGCTTGACGACGCGGACGACGACGGCCTTGACCACGTCGCCCTTCTTGACGTTTCCACCCGGGATCGCGTCCTTGACCGTGGCGACGATGACGTCGCCCAGGCCCGCGTACCGGCGGTTGGAGCCGCCGAGCACACGGATGGTGAGCAGCTCCTTGGCGCCGGTGTTGTCGGCGACCTTCAGCCGGGATTCGTTCTGAATCACTTTTTACTCCTTGGGTTCCAAGTAAGCCGCGAGGCTTACTTGGCCTTCTCGAGGATCTCGACCAGGCGCCAGCGCTTGGTGGCGCTGAGCGGACGGGTCTCGTTGATGACGACGAGGTCGCCGATGCCCGCCGAGTTGGTCTCGTCGTGCGCCTTGACCTTCGAGGTGCGACGGATGACCTTGCCGTAGAGCGGGTGCTTCACGCGGTCCTCGACCTCGACGACGATCGTCTTGTCCATCTTGTCGCTGACGACGTACCCGCGACGTGCCTTGCGGTAACCGCGGGCGTCCTCGTCACGGACATCGTTCTCGGCGTGCTCGTGGCCGGCGACCTGCGCCTCGGCCTTCTTCGCGGTAGCCATTACTCCGCCTCTTCCTTCGTGGCGTCGTCAGCGGCATCCGCCTTCTTCGCCTTGCTCTTCTTCGCCTTCGTCGCCGCCTCGACCGGGGCCGGGGTGGCGCGGATGCCGAGCTCGCGCTCACGGATCACCGTGTACAGACGCGCGATGTCGCGCTTGACTGCACGGATGCGACCGTGGCTCTCGAGCTGGCCGGTGGCCGACTGGAAGCGCAGGTTGAACAGCTCTTCCTTGGCCTTGCGCAGCTCCTCGACGAGGCGCTGGTCTTCGAACGTGTCGAGCTCGCTCGGAGCGAGCTGCTTGGTGCCGATCGCCATTACGCGTCGCCCTCCTCGCGCTTGATGATGCGTGCCTTCAGGGGCAGCTTGTGAATGGCTCGGGTCAGTGCTTCACGAGCGAGCTGCTCGTCGACACCCGCGACCTCGAAGAGGACGCGGCCCGGCTTGACGTTCGCAACCCACCACTCGGGCGAACCCTTACCGGAACCCATGCGGGTTTCAGCCGGCTTCTTGGTGAGGGGACGGTCGGGGTAGATGTTGATCCACACCTTTCCGCCACGCTTGATGTGACGCGTCATGGCGATACGAGCGGACTCGATCTGACGGTTGGTCACGTAAGCGGGGGTCAGCGCCTGGATCCCGTACTCCCCGAACGACACCTGGGTGCCACCGGTGGCCTGGCCGGAACGGCCGGGGTGGTGCTGCTTGCGGTACTTGACCTTGCGGGGGATGAGCATTACGCCGACGCTCCTTCTGCCACGGGGGCCTCGTTGCGCGGGCCACGACGACGGTCGCCACCACGGTCGTCACGACCGCGGGACTTGGGCGCGTTGGCCTGCTCGCGGGCGAGCTCCTTGTTGGTGAGGTCGCCCTTGTAGATCCAGACCTTCACGCCGATGCGGCCGAAGGTGGTCTTGGCCTCGTAAAAGCCGTAATCGATGTTCGCACGGAGGGTGTGCAGCGGCACACGGCCTTCGCGGTAGAACTCCGAGCGGCTCATCTCGGCGCCGCCGAGGCGGCCCGACACCTGGATGCGGACGCCCTTGGCGCCGGCACGCTGCGCGCCCTGCAGACCCTTGCGCATCGCGCGACGGAACGCCACGCGTGCGGAGAGCTGCTCGGCGACACCCTGAGCGACCAGCTGAGCATCGGCCTCGGGGTTCTTGACCTCGAGGATGTTCAGCTGGATCTGCTTGCCACTGAGCTTCTCGAGGTCGGCGCGGATGCGCTCGGCCTCGGCGCCGCGGCGACCGATCACGATGCCCGGACGGGCGGTGTGGATGTCGACGCGGACGCGGTCACGCGTGCGCTCGATCTCGATGTTGCTGACACCGGCGCGGTCGAGCGAGGTGGTCAGCAGGCGACGGATCTTGATGTCCTCGGCGAGGTAGTCGGCGTAACGCTGACCGGGCTTCGTCGAGTCCGAGAACCACCGCGACACGTGGTCGGTGGTGATGCCGAGGCGGAAGCCGTACGGGTTGACCTTCTGTCCCATTACTTGCTCGCCTTCTTGTTGGCGCGGGCCGGGGTCGCCTCAGCGGTCTCCGGCGTCGCGAGCACGACCGTGATGTGGCTCGTGCGCTTCTTGATCTGGAAGGCGCGACCCTGTGCGCGGGGGCGGAAACGCTTGAGCGTCGTGCCCTCGTCGACGTACGCGTTCTTCACGTACAGGTCGGCGTCATCCAGGTATTCGTTCGTCTTGTCGGCGGTCACGCGAGCGTTCGCGATGGCCGAGGCGACGAGCTTGTAGATCGGCTCGCTCGCGCCCTGCGGCGCGAACTTCAGGATGGCGAGGGCCTCTTCGGCCTGCTTGCCCTTGATGAGCGCGACGACACGACGAGCCTTCTGAGGGGTCACGCGGATGTGTCGCACGCGTGCGATGGACTCCACCATTTCTCTCTCCTCCTCGGTCGCCTTAACGGCGACGGCCCTTCTTGTCGTCCTTCACGTGGCCGCGGAAGGTGCGGGTGGGCGAGAACTCGCCCAGCTTGTGGCCGACCATGGTCTCGGTCACGAACACGGGGATGTGCTTGCGACCGTCGTGCACGGCGATGGTGTGTCCCAGCATGGCGGGGATGATCATCGAACGGCGCGACCAGGTCTTGATGACGTTCTTCGAACCGGCTTCGTTCTGCGAGACGACCTTGCGAAGCAGGTGCTCGTCGACGAAGGGGCCCTTCTTAAGGCTGCGAGGCATCTTCCTCTACTCCTACTTGCGCTTCTTGCCGGCGGTGCGACGGCGGACGATGAGCTTGTCGCTCTCCTTGTTCGCGTGGCGGGTGCGGCCTTCGGCCTTGCCCCACGGGGAAACAGGGTGACGACCACCGGAGGTCTTACCCTCACCACCACCGTGCGGGTGGTCGACCGGGTTCATGGCGACACCACGCACGGTCGGGCGGACGCCCTTCCAGCGCATGCGGCCGGCCTTGCCCCAGTTGATGTTCGACTGCTCGGCGTTGCCGACCTCGCCGATCGTGGCGCGGCAGCGCACGTCGACGTTGCGGATCTCGCCGGAGGGCAGACGCAGCTGCGCGTAGGGGCCGTCCTTGGCGACCAGACGCACGGAGGCGCCGGCCGAACGGGCCATCTTCGCGCCGCCACCGGGACGGAGCTCGATCGCGTGGATGACGGTACCGGTGGGGATGTTGCGCAGCGGCAGGTTGTTGCCGGGCTTGATGTCGGCGCCGGCACCCGACTCGACGACGTCGCCCTGCGACAGCTTCGCGGGGGCGAGGATGTAGCGCTTCTCGCCGTCCGCGTAGTGCAGCAGCGCGATGCGCGCGGTGCGGTTGGGGTCGTACTCGATGTGAGCGACCTTGGCGTCGATGCCGTCCTTGTCGTTACGACGGAAGTCGATCAGACGGTACTGACGCTTGTGACCGCCACCGATGTGACGCGTCGTGATGCGGCCCTGGTTGTTACGGCCACCGGTCTTCGACAGCGGGCGCAGCAGCGACTTCTCGGGCGTCGATCGGGTGATCTCGGCGAAGTCGGCCACCGACGAGCCGCGGCGACCGGGGGTCGTGGGCTTGTACTTGCGAATAGCCATTGTTCTTGTCCTCTATCCCGACCGTCAGCCGACAGACGTGAAGATGTCGATGGTGCCCGACTTCAGCGAGACGATGGCGCGCTTGGTGTCCTTGCGCTTGCCGATGCCGAAGCGGGTGCGACGGGCCTTGCCCACGCGGTTGATCGTGTTGACCGAAGCCACCTTGACGCTGAAGATCTTCTCGATCGCGAGCTTGATCTCGGTCTTCGAGGCGCGGGGGTCCACCAGGAAGGTGTACTTGCCCTCGTCGATGAGCGAGTAGCTCTTCTCGGAGACGACCGGCTTCAGGATGATGTCGCGCGGGTCCTTGTTGACGGTGGTCATGCCGAGACCTCCTCGGTGGGCGCAGCCTTCGACGCGACGAACGTGTCGTAGGCGGCCTTGGTGAAGACGATGTCGTCGGAGACGATCACGTCGTAGGTGTTCAGCTGGCCGACGGTCAGCACGTGGACGTACGCGAGGTTGCGCACGCTCTTGATCGTCAGCTCGTCGTCGCGGTCGATGACCACGAGCACGTTCTTGACGGCACCGAGGACCTTCAGCGCGGCGGCAGCGGCCTTGGTCGAGGGCGCACCCTCGATGGCGAAGCTGTCGACGATGTGCAGACGCTGCCCACGAGCGCGGTCGCTCAGCGCGCCCAGGAGCGCGGCGGCGATCATCTTCTTGGGGGTGCGCTGGCTGTAGTCGCGGGGCTTGGGCCCGTGGACGATGCCACCACCGGTCATGTGCGGCGCGCGGATCGAGCCCTGACGGGCGTTACCGGTGCCCTTCTGCTTGAAGGGCTTGCGGCCGGCACCCGAGACCTCGCCACGACGCTTGGTCGAGTGCGTGCCCTGGCGAGCCGCGGCGCGCTGCGCCACGACGACCTGGTGGATGAGGGGGATGTTCGTCTTGACGTCGAAGAGCGCGGCGGGCAGCTCGACGGAGCCTGCCTTCTTGCCGTCGGCCTTCACGACGTCGAGCGCGAGAGTCGAGTCAGCCATGATCAGGCACCCTTCACTGCGTTGCGGACGTAGACGATGCGGCCACGAGCACCGGGGACGGCGCCCTTGACGAGCATGAGTCCCTTCTCGGCGTCGACGGCGTGCACCGTGAGGTTGAGGACGGTCACGCGCTCGCCACCCATACGGCCGGCCATGCGCATGCCCTTGAAGACGCGGCTCGGCGTCGACGAGGCGCCGATCGAGCCGGGCTTGCGGTGGTTGCGGTGCGAACCGTGCGAGGCGGAGACACCCTTGAAGTTGTGACGCTTCATGACACCGGCGGTGCCCTTGCCCTTGCTGGTGCCGACGACGTCGACCAGCTGGCCGGCCTCGAAGAGGCCTTCCACGGTGAGCTCCTGGCCCAGCGCGTAGTCGGCGGCGTCCGCGGTGCGCACCTCGGTGAGGTGGCGGCGCGGGGTGACACCGGCGGCGTCGAAGTGAGCCGTCAGGGGCTTGTTCACCTTGCGGGGGTCGATCTGGCCGTAGCCGATCTGAACGGCGTTGTAGCCGTCCTTCTCGAGCGAGCGCAGCTGGGTCACGACGTTCGGCGCGACCTCGATGACGGTGACGGGAACGAGCTTGCCGTTCTCGTCCCACACCTGGGTCATACCGAGCTTGGTCCCGAGGAGGCCCTTGGAGATCTTGGAGTTGATGTCAGCCATGTCGAACCTCAGAGCTTGATCTCGATGTTGACATCGGCCGGGAGGTCGAGGCGCATCAGCGAGTCGACGGCCTTGGGCGTCGGGTCGATGATGTCGATGAGGCGCTTGTGGGTGCGCATCTCGAAGTGCTCGCGGCTGTCCTTGTACTTGTGGGGCGACCGGATGACGCACACGACGTTCTTCTCGGTCGGAAGGGGAACCGGGCCCACCACGGTGGCGCCGGCACGGGTCACGGTGTCGACGATCTTGCGCGCCGACGAGTCCAGCCCGGCGTGGTCGTACGACTTCAGGCGAATGCGGATCTTCTGTCCCGCCATTGTCTGCTCTCTCTCTTTCTCGCGTCTTACCCGACCTGGGGCATTGGACGCACGGTGGTGCTGACGCACCCTGGCACTTCCCCTCGCTCACGCGAGAGATGCTGCACCGCTGTTCAGCTGTCAAACCGGACGCCTCATGGCTTCCGGCCCGCCCCTCGCACGCACGCGTGCGAATCCCGTTGGGGATGAAGGGGTTCGGTGTGTGTTCTGCTGCCCGCGGCCCAGGACCCTGCGCTCACGCGCCGCCTGTGCACTGCCGAGACAGTGATCCTGGCGCGCGCCGAGCGCACGCCGGAATGTGGAACTGGACTAGTCTACGGACCCGTCGGGCGTGTCGCAAACCCGGGCGTGTCGCGTGCGGCGTTTCCTCAGAATCCGGGGCCGGGAACGCCGACGGCGCCGCTCCCCTCGGGAGCAGCGCCGTGGACGGTCGGGCTCAGGCGTTGCCGATGTTCTTGTCGACGTTGGCCCGCACGTCGTCGACCTTGGCGTGCTGATCGGCCGGAACGATCTTCTTGATCGCCTCCGCCGCACCGTCGAGCACCTTGTCGCTGACCTCTTCGGCCTTCTCGCTCTTGAGAGCTTCCTCGATCTTGTCGCGGTTGTCGTCGAGGAGCTTCTTGCCCTTCGCGATGATGTCGTCCACGCCGCTCATTACGTCTCCCTCGTGACCGGATCGACCAACATGCCGACCTCCCGTTCATTGTGGAGTGCACGAGACCGCCAGCGGAAGCCCCCGGACGTCGACGTCATCCGAGAACGACAAAGGCCGGGCCCGAAGGCCCGGCCTGTGCCGAATGAAGTCGGTGAGACTTACTTGACGATCTTCGTGACCGTGCCGGCGCCGACGGTGCGGCCACCCTCACGGATCGCGTAGCCGAGGCCCTCTTCCATGGCGATCGGCTGGATGAGCTCGACCGACATCTCGGTGGTGTCACCGGGCATGACCATCTCGGTGCCCTCGGGCAGCGTGATGACGCCGGTCACGTCCGTGGTGCGGAAGTAGAACTGCGGGCGGTAGTTCGTGAAGAACGGGTTGTGACGGCCGCCCTCCTCCTTGGACAGGATGTACGCCGTGCCCTCGAAGTTGGTGTGCGGGGTGACCGAACCGGGCTTCACGACGACCTGGCCGCGCTCGACGTCGTCACGCTTGGTGCCGCGCAGGAGCAGACCGCAGTTCTCGCCGGCCCAGGCCTCGTCGAGCTGCTTGTGGAACATCTCGATACCGGTGACCGTGGTCTTCTGCGTCGGGCGGATGCCGACGATCTCGACCTCGGAGTTGATGCCGAGGGTACCGCGCTCGGCGCGGCCCGTGACGACCGTGCCACGGCCGGTGATGGTGAAGACGTCCTCGATGGGCATGAGGAACGGCTTGTCCTTGTCACGCACCGGGTCGGGGATCGACTCGTCGACGGCTTCCATGAGCTCGACGATGGCGTTGACCCACTGCTCGTCACCCTCGAGAGCCTTGAGGCCCGAGACGCGGACGACGGGGGCGTTGTCGCCGTCGAAGTCCTGCGACGACAGGAGCTCGCGGACCTCGAGCTCGACGAGCTCCAGGATCTCCTCGTCGTCGACCATGTCGCTCTTGTTCAGCGCGACGAGCAGGTACGGCACGCCGACCTGCTTGGCGAGCAGAACGTGCTCACGGGTCTGAGCCATCGGGCCGTCGGTGGCGGCGACCACGAGGATCGCGCCGTCCATCTGAGCGGCACCGGTGATCATGTTCTTGATGTAGTCGGCGTGGCCGGGCGCGTCGACGTGCGCGTAGTGACGCTTGGGGGTCTCGTACTCGACGTGCGAGATGTTGATCGTGATACCACGCTGACGCTCTTCGGGCGCCGAGTCGATCGACGCGAAGTCACGCTGAACGTTGGTGGCCGACGGGAACTTGTCGGCGAGCACCTTCGAGATGGCAGCGGTGAGCGTGGTCTTGCCGTGGTCGACGTGACCGATCGTTCCGATGTTCACGTGCGGCTTGGTCCGCTCGAACTTGGCCTTAGCCACTGGGTCCTCCTCAGGACGTTGGTTGCGAGGTCTCGGGCACTGGATTGCGACCGGTTCTTCGCGGGGATGGTTCTCAGATTACTAGAGAGTCGGTATTCAGTTTGAGTGGATGCCGGGAACCGGGGGGAAACCCGGGTTCCCGGCATCCAATGAGGGCGGTGTTACTCGCCCTTGTTCTTCTGGACGATCTCGTCGGCCACGGCGCGAGGAACCTCGGCGTAGCTGTCGAACTCCATCGAGTACACGGCACGGCCCGAGGTCTTCGACCGCAGGTCGCCGATGTAGCCGAACATCTCGGACAGCGGGACGAGCGCCCGCACGACCTTGACACCCTGAGCGTCTTCCATCGACTGGATCTGCCCACGACGGGAGTTCAGGTCGCCGATGACGTCGCCCATGTACTCCTCGGGAGTACGCACCTCGACCGACATGAGCGGCTCGAGGATGACGGGGTTCGCCTTGCGGATCGCTTCCTTGAAGCCCATGGAGCCGGCGATCTTGAACGCCATCTCCGAGGAGTCGACGTCGTGCGATGCGCCGTCCAGGAGGATCGCCTTGACGCCCACCATGGGGTAGCCGGCGAGCACGCCGACGTTCATGGCGTCCTGGAAGCCCTGGTCGGTGGGTCCGATGTACTCGCGCGGGATACGACCACCGCTGACCTTGTTCTCGAATTCGTAGATCTTGTCGGCCGTGACCTCGAGGGGCTCGAGCGCGAACTGGATCTTGGCGAACTGACCAGAACCACCGGTCTGCTTCTTGTGCGTGTAGTCGTGACGCTCGACGGTCTTCTTGATCGTCTCGCGGTACGCGACCTGCGGCTTGCCGACGTTGGCCTCGACCTTGAACTCGCGCTTCATGCGGTCCACGAGGATGTCGAGGTGCAGCTCGCCCATGCCCTTGATGACGGTCTGACCGGTGTCGTTGTTCTGCTCGACACGGAACGTCGGGTCTTCTTCGGCGAGCTTCTGGATCGCCAGACCCAGCTTCTCCTGGTCGGCCTTGGTCTTGGGCTCGATCGCGACCTCGATGACGGGCTCGGGGAACGTCATCGACTCGAGGACGACCTGGTTCTGCGCGTCGCAGAGGGTGTCTCCGGTCGTGGTGTCCTTCAGGCCGATGACCGCATAGATGTGGCCGGCCGTGACCGAGGGAACCGGGTTCTCCTTGTTGGCGTACATCTGGAAGATCTTCCCGATGCGCTCCTTCTTGGACTTCGTCGAGTTGACGATCTGCGCGCCCGAGTCCAGGTGGCCGGAGTACACGCGGATGTAGGTCAGACGGCCGAAGAAGGGGTGCGTGACGATCTTGAAGGCCAGCGCGGTGAAGGGCTCCTCACGATCGGCGTGCCGCTCGATGATCGTCTCTTCGTTCTTCGGGTCGTGCGCCTCGATGGCCGGCACGTCGAGGGGCGACGGCAGGTAGTCGATGACGGCGTCCAGCATGGGCTGCACACCGCGGTTCTTGAACGCCGAGCCGCAGAGCACGGGGTAGATGTCCGAGTTGACCGTCAGCTTGCGGATCGCGGCCTTGATCTCGGCCACGGTCAGCTCTTCGCCACCGAAGTGCTTCTCGAGAAGCTCCTCGTCGGTTTCGGCGACCGTCTCGAGGAGCTCTTCGCGGTACTTCGCGACGACGTCGGCCATGTCGGCCGGGATCTCCTGGATGTCGTACTTGGCACCCATGGTGACATCACCCTTGGCGTCACCCGCCCAGACCAGTGCGCGCATCTCGACGAGGTCGACGACACCGATGAAGTCGTTCTCGACGCCGATGGGCAGCTGGATGACGAGCGGCTTCGCCTTGAGCTTGTTGATGATGGTGTCGACGGTGAAGTAGAAGTCCGCGCCGAGCTTGTCCATCTTGTTGACGAAGCAGATACGGGGGACGTTGTACTTGTCGGCCTGACGCCAGACCGTCTCGGACTGGGGCTCGACGCCCTCTTTGCCGTCGAAGACGGCGACAGCGCCATCGAGCACGCGGAGCGAGCGCTCCACCTCGACGGTGAAGTCGACGTGCCCGGGGGTGTCGATGATGTTGATCTGGTTCTTGTCCCAGAAGCACGTGACAGCAGCGGAGGTGATCGTGATGCCACGCTCCTGCTCCTGCTCCATCCAGTCGGTCGTCGAGGCGCCGTCGTGGGTCTCGCCGATCTTGTGGTTGGTTCCCGTGTAGTACAGGATGCGCTCGGTCGTCGTCGTCTTGCCGGCATCGATGTGCGCCATGATGCCGATGTTGCGGACCTTGGTGAGGTCGGTGAGCACGTCTTGTGCCACGGGATGTCCTTACGTGTGGTGGCGGATGTCGTGGGAACTTCGACGGGCTCGCGGGCCGGGTCGGCCGCCCGAGCCCGTCGAAGAGGGAGCTGTTACCAGCGGTAGTGCGCGAAGGCGCGGTTCGACTCGGCCATCTTGTGGGTGTCTTCGCGGCGCTTGACCGCGGCACCGAGGCCGTTCGAGGCGTCGAGGATCTCGTTCTGCAGACGCTCGGTCATCGTCTTCTCACGACGACCCTTGGCGTAGCTCACGAGCCAGCGCAGCGCGAGGGTGTTCGCGCGGTGCGGCTTGACTTCGACGGGCACCTGGTAGGTCGAGCCACCGACGCGGCGGCTCTTGACCTCGAGGGTGGGACGGACGTTGTCGAGCGCCTTCTTCAGCGTGGCGACGGCGTCCTGGCTGTTCTTCGCCTCGACACCCCGGAGGGCGGTGTAGACGATCGACTCCGCGATCGACTTCTTGCCGTCGACGAGGATCTTGTTGACGAGCTGGCTGACGATCGGAGCACCGTAGACCGGGTCGTTGACGACCGGGCGCTTGGTGACGGGACCTTTACGAGGCATCTGGGTCAGCCCTTCTTCGCGCCGTAGCGGCTGCGAGCCTGCTTACGGTTCTTGACAGCCTGGGTGTCGAGTGCACCGCGGACGATCTTGTAACGGACACCGGGGAGGTCCTTGACGCGACCACCGCGGACGAGCACGAGCGAGTGCTCCTGCAGGTTGTGGCCCTCGCCGGGGATGTAGGCGGTGACCTCGGTGCCGTTGCGCAGCTTCACACGAGCGACCTTGCGCATCGCCGAGTTCGGCTTCTTGGGGGTCGTCGTGTACACGCGGGTGCACACGCCGGCCTGCTGGGGGTTCGACTTCAGCGCGGGAGCCTTGGTCTTCGAGACCTTCGGCGAGCGGCCCTTGCGAACCAACTGCTGAATGGTTGGCACGTTCTCTCCTTGATTGGCTGGGTGCTCCCTCTCGGTCTCACCCAGGTGCTGCACGGTGACAGCGTCGTGTCTCCCCCGACATGTCGCTCATCTTTCGATTCATGACGTGTCGGGCTCACGTGTGATCCACCCCGCGACAGAATGATCTGGCGCGATTCGTGGTGGATATGCCGTGGGGGCGACCTGTTCGCAGGTCGATCCCTGAGATGGTGCGAGCGTTGATCCGCGAGACACGCCCGGGGGCATGACGCACGGCGCGCGTGAACGCACACCCGCTCAATGATACGCGTTCTCCGGGGGTGCGGCAAACATCCGCGAGAGCGGTCGGACCGGAGGGCGCGGGATGCCGCGCCCTAGCCGAGCAGGAGCGCGACGCCGACGGCAGCGATCACGACGACCGCGACGAGCGCGGCGGCCAGAACGAGGAGATGCGCCCGGCCCGGCGACCGCCGGGGATGGATGAGGCCGGCGTCGCCCGACCGGATCGCGTCGTCGGCGGAGGAGCGCACGACCCTCGCGGGCTCGTCCGCGCGCGGCGCGTAGGACTCCCGCTGCAACGGGACGGGCGACCGGGCCTCGCGTTCCGACGGCGACCCGCCGTCGACGACGGGAACGGCCGGCCGGATGCCGCGGGGGCGGGAGTCCACCTCGGTGTCGGCGACGGATGCGGAGACACGCGGCTCGACACCCGCGCGCGGGGCCGTCGAGGTGTCGACCTCGGATGCCGGAACACCCTCATCGATCTCTGCGGGGATCGCCGATGCGTTCCGGGGGGTCGACCGCTCCGACCGTGCCCGTGGTGTCCGCGATCGCGACGGTGCCGTGTCGTCGTCGGGCACCGGTGACCCCGTGACATCGGCGAGCGCGGACGGGGAACGGTCGTCGGCGGGCGAGGGCGGCGGGTCGTCGCGCGGGACCGTGCCCGAGAACGCCGCGTCGCCGTCCGCGGGCGCCGTCTCACCGTGATCGGAGGCGCGTGACGCGACGCCGCCGGGCGTCCGACGCGTACGGACCGTGTCTTCCCCGTCGGCGTCGGATGCGACCGGCGATGCCCGCAGACGACCGGACCAGAGGGTGACGCCGTCGGGGTCGTCGTCGTACTCGTCGCGATCGCTCACGCGTCGCTCCGCGTCAACCGCACCTCCGCGTCACCGAGGAAGAACCGTTCTCCGGCCTCGATCTCCTCCCCCGGCGGCGCTTCGACCTCGGTGCCCATGAGCGTGGCGAACAGCACCCCGTTCGTGGAGTCGAGGTCGGTGACGTACCAGACGTCCCCGCGCAGCTGAAGGCGAGCGTGGGTCTTGGACACGGTCCGCGTCTCGTCCGAGATCGCGATCAGTTGGGCGTCGGGGTGCTCGGCATCCGGCCCGGGTCGGCGCCCGAGGATGACGACTCCCGACGTCAGGGCGACCGGCGCACCCGCGGGAGGCACGAGCGTCCACGGGATGCGTTTGCGCCGTGTCACGACGGTGCGATCGAGCGCGTCGACATCGTCTTCGTCCGCGATGGTGGGCAGCTCGGACTGCGTGAACAGGGTCGAGACCGACGTGCGCGCCGACCGGGGTGACCCCGCCTCCGGCAGTTCGGCGACGGCGGACACCGCTTCGGACAGTTCGGGGAACTCCTCACCGGGAGGGACCGCCGACGGACGCGATGCCGCCACGGGCTCGGGCGAGGGACGCGTGAGAGGCACGTCGGCGATCGGCGCCCCCGAGTCGCCGCCGGTCCGCTGCGATCGTCGGGAGGGAGTGACCCAGGGGGCGACGGACGGCTCGGCATCCACGTCCAGCCCCTCGCGCACGTCAGGCTCGGCGAGGTGTCCGCGCCCCGGGGAGGCGGGGGATCCGTCCGTCCCGACCGCTCGGCCGGCGGTCGAGCCCACCACGGGGACGCTCGGCGCATCCTCCGGGGTCGGGGGCGCCTTCTCGGCGCGAGGGTCCGACATCCCCTGGAGCGCGTCCACGGCGAGGCCGCGCCGCGGACCGCCCGGCCCCCGACGGGAGTCCTGGCGCAGCGCGTCCAGCACCTCCGACACCGACGTATCGGGCGCCGCGTCCGCTCGTCCGCGACGCGCGTCGTCGTCGCCGCGGTCACGATCGGCGGACGGCGCGCGCGCCGGATCGGCCGGGGGCGACCAATCGGCGGACGACGGGATCGCATCGGCCAGCGAGACGGACGGCGCGGCGAACGGCATCACCGCCGGTTCGGAGAAGGGGACGGACACCGCTCCCGCGCGCTCGGACTCGGGCCCCTCCGTCTCACCGGCGGCATCCGGGGTCCAGCGACTCCGTGCAGAGCCCGGCGCGCTCGTCGCGGCGGGGGCGTCCGGAGTCCACCGGCTCCGCGCAGAACCCGGAGCGTCCGGTGCGCCCTCGGCACCCGGGGTCCAGCCACCCACGAGCGGAACGTACGCCGGTGGAGCGTCGTTACCCCGCCGGAACGGACCCGAACGTTCCTCGACGCGACCGGTGCCGTCGTGTCCCGACCACCGCGCCGAGCCCCACCCGAGGATGCTCGCCCAGACGATCGGGAAGAGAGCGCCCACCACCGTCAGCCCGGCGCCGCCGCCGAACGCCGTGGTGATGCGGTGGACGGCGACGATGAAGACGATGACGAAGGCGAACGTGCCGAAGAGCGGTACGACGTTCAACAGCACCAGCCACGGCGAGAAGTCACCCCGCTGGAGCACGGTCGCGACGTTCAGCACCGGCACCCAGGCCTTCCACGTCGGCTCATCCATCTTGCGGAACATCGCCGCGAGGGCGAGGGCGAACCAGACGTACAGCACCACGACGAGCGCCAGCGACGTCATCCCGAGAACCACCATCGTCGAATCGGTCATGTCGTGTCGCGCCCCACCTGAACGGCGGAACGCTTCCCCCTCTCGTCGCGGTGCGGCGGCCTCCGCCGCCGACGGCCCGGGGCGAGGAACCCCAGGAACGATCTCAACGATACGGCGGAGCGCACCCGCTGCCACCTGCTCTGGTGGCTGCGCAGGGCGCGCCGTTCCTCGTCGACGATGCGCCAGAACGCCGCGGCCTCGTCGGCGGTCACCGCACTCGGGGAGAACACGGCCCGATCCGCGTCGTCGGCCAGACGGATCCCGCCGGGGGTGGCCAGCACCTCGGCGACCTCGCGACGGGTCGGTGCGCGGGGCAGCGTGCGACGGGCGTCGAGCGCGGAGTCGACGTACTCGTCCCAGCCGCCGGCGATGGCCGAACGCGGGTCGGGATCGAGTCGACGGCCTCGCCGACGCAGCAGCTTGGCGGCGATCACCGTCAGGAACGGCCCGAACACGAGGAGGACGAGGAGCAGCGCGATGCCGCCGACCCGGGCGAGCGCCCACAGCCAGGCGAGATCCACTCCGTCATCGGTGCGCTCGTCGTCGTCGAGCGCGTCGTCCTCCTGCACCGGTTCGGGCGGGACGACCTCCTCGACGGTGTCGGGCCGGACCTCGGTGACATTCTCCGGGTCCTGCTGCTGGGTGACCTCCAGGCTCGGCGACTTCTCCCACTGCGGGGTCACGTCGACCGGCGTCCAACGTCCGTCGGAGCCCTGCACCTCGGTCCAGGCGGTGATGTCGCGCGCCCGGCACTCCCCCGCGTCGCAGGTCGAGAGGGAGGTGTCGGTGGAGCTCAGGCGCGCACCCACCACGACGCGGGCGGGGAAACCCAGCTCGTGCGCGATGAGGGCCGTCGCCACCGAGAACTGCTCGTCATCGCCGATCGCGGCGACGAAGTTGCCGGACGCCGCAGCACGCGGGTCGTCCTCGCGTTCGAGCAACCGCTCGAACATGCGGTCGATGCGGGCGATCGAGTGCCCCGAGGCGCTCGGCTGGAGTCGGTAGCCCGGCAGGTCCTGCGTCCAGTCCGGCGGTGCGGACCCCTCCAGGGCGAGGCTGTGGCTGAGATAGCCGCGCTCGCGGAGCAAGCTCACGAGCCCCTGCAGCGCCGCCCCACCCGAACCCGAGGCGTTCTGCTCCACCCACCGGCGCAGGTTGTCACCGCCGGTGGTCCCGGCTGCGTCACCGGGGGGCGCGAGCGAGACGAGGTCGGAGCCCGCGGGCTCCACCGCGTCGAGGCGGTACCGGTCTCCCGGCCGCAAGCCCCCGTCGGCGATCTGCACGCCGGCCTGTGCGTCGGCGCTGTAGTAGAAGCGGTCGGCGAGCAGCGCCCTCCGGTCGCCGTCGAACGTCGCCGCCGACAGACGCCCGGCCGTCGGCATCCATAGTCCGCCGAGGTCCCCGATCTCGACGTCGGCGTCGATCGCACGGCCGTCGCCGGCATCGCGGGACGACGGCAATCGGACGAAGCCTCCCCCCGAGTCGCCCGACGCGCGGAAGATCTCGCCGTCGTACGCGTCGAGCGTGGCGATGCGGACGCGCTCGGGAAGCTCTGCGGCACTCGCACCCGCGGGACTCGTCACGCGGAAGAGCACATCGTCGGAACGGGCGTCGGAGAACAGGGCGCGGTAGGCGGCGAGTGGGCTCACCGCCTCGGCGATCTGCCGCTCCGGTCCGGCCACCGACCGGAGGACGCGACGGTCGGCGTCGCGCGCCGCCCAGGGGACGACTGCGACGGTCGCGACTACCGCGACGACGACCATCGCCACGCCCAGGGCCGCTCGTCGTCGGTCGGCGAGGGACGGCCCCCGCCCGGCGTTCACACCGGACCGGGCGCTCGCCCGCGCCAGGGCGCGCACGCGCTCGTCGCGGGCCCGCCAGGCGAGCCACAGCACCGCGGCGAGGAGGGCTCCGAGCCCCACCGCCGTCTCGACCGGAGCCGCGAACTCGACCGGGCCGATCGACAGTGCCGAACTCGTCGCGGTGCGGCCGAAGAACAGCCCGAACCCGGTCATGGCCGAGCCCACGACGGCGGCGGCGAGTGCTCTACGGTCGGAACGGATGGCGAGCGCGAGCGTCGCGGCCGTGCCCACGAGGAAGACGACGAGTGCCGGGACGAGCAGGTTGCGGTAGGCCCCGACCGGCAGGTCGACGGTGACGAGGTCCTTCCACGCGACGACGACGCCGGCGAAGGCCTCGCCGAGCCCCCGGATGCCTTCGGGGAACGAGGTCATCCGCGACGGCACCGCGAGAGGGACCGCGAGCACGGCGAACGCGGCCGCGAGAGCGGCCGTGAGAGCCCACCCTCCCCCGCCGCGCCGGGAGACGAGGGCGACGACGCCCGCCGCGACCACGGCGGAGACCCCGACGAGCAGGAGGAACGCCGACGTCGCGTACACCGGCCATGCGGCGATCGCGGCGAGGACGACGCACACCGCGGCGTAGACGGCGCCGCCGAGCACGCGGGGTGTGATCGCCGGCTCGCGACGGTCCGTCGCGGCACGCGCGGCACGGCGCGCACTCACGAGGCCGCTCCCCGCACCAGCAGCCCCGACAGGTCGTCGAGCGTACCGATGGTGAGCACCGTGAGGCCCGCCACGCTCTGCATGCGAGGGTGCGCGCGTTCGTCGCAGATCACGGCCGCCACGGCGGTGTCGACGGGGAAGGCCAGGGCCGCCTGCCGCAGGCGCGCCAGGGGCACGGCCGAGCCAACGACGACGAATGCGATCGACAGGCGCTCGCCGGCCTCGGCCGCCAGACGGCAGACGTCTTCCACGGGCATGGTGTTGTCGTGCCGATCGAGGCCGCTGAAGCCGTCGAGCATCGCCCGCGGCGACACCACCGGGAGGTGACGGATCGCGCGGAGGCGTCCCTTCACCACACGGGGGATCTCGGAACCGGTGACGACATCGACGTCCCGGGCGTCGCGCACGGCGCGCAGGCCCAGGGAGGCTGCCGCGGAGACGGCGAGCTCGTACTCATCGGCATCCGCGTACTCCGGCGTCGCCGCGGCGAGCACGACCGCCATGCGGGACCGGCGGGACTCCTCGTACTGACGAACCATGAGACGGCCGGTCTTGGCGGTGGACTTCCAGTGCACCTGGCGGCGCGCATCGCCGGGGACGTACTCGCGGATGGCGTGGAAGGACATGTCGGCGTCGACGAGGCGACGCGTCGCGCTCCCCTCGAGATCGCGGATCAAGCCGGCGCTCGTGGAGGGGAGGCCGACGGTGCGCGGGTGCACGAAGAGGTCGTGCACGTCGTCGAACGCGTGCTCGCGTCGCAGCAACCCGACGGGGTCGCTGCGCACGGTCGTCACCGGACCGATGCGAACGACGCCGCGCGGCAGCGGGGGGATCTGCAGCGGCTCGGCCGTGGTGTGCCCAGGACGGAGGAAGGGCACGCCGAACTCGACCAGCCCGCGCCCCACCGGGATGTCGAGTCGTCCGGGCAGAGCGGCGCGCGCACCGTCGTTGCGCACCACGATCCGGCCCGTGACGCCGTGGCCCGCGACGACGCGTTCGTGCTGCAGGGTGAGGTCGACGTCGTAGGCGCGGGCTCCGAAGAGGAACGGCACGCTCATCGCCAGCAGCAGGAGGGCGGCGGCCCCCGCGACCATCCATTCCACCCATCCGAACACGACGCCGAGGATCAGACCGATCGTGGCGGCGGCGACCACGGCGGCGCCGGCGGGACGCACCGTTCGCCCGGCCCATCGCGCGGTCGCCACGACTGCATCGGCGAGGATCCGCCACAGCTCGGTCGCCCGCACCACGGCGCGCACGATGCGTCGCTGGCGGCGCACCGACGTCGACGTGACCGACGTGCGCGAGCCCGTCCGCAGTGTGCCGGCGGACGTGCGCGTCAGGCGCGATTCGGTGAGATCGGCATCGGGCACAGGTCACCCCCCGTCGCCGGACGGATCCCGGGGATGCGGGCCATCGTCACGCGCTCTCGCGCTGCGTGGGCGGAAGGGTGTCGAGCAGGACCTGGCCGATCACGGCCTCCTGCGTCACCCCGTCGAACTCGGCCTCGGGGTGGAGGATCAGGCGATGCGAGAGCACCGCGACGGCGAGCGCCTTGACGTCATCGGGAGTGACGTAGGTGCGGCCCTTCGCAGCGGCTCGGGCACGCGTCGCCCGGGTGAGGGCGAGGGCGCCCCGGATGCTGACCCCGAGGCGCACCTCGTCGGCCGTGCGGGTGGCATCCACGAGACGGGCGATGTAGTCGAGAACGAGTGCGTCGACGTAGACGGATGCCGCGAGGTCGGCCATGCCCACGAGTGCCTGCGGGGTGATGATGGCGCGGAGCTCCGCGGTGGCCACCGCGGCTCCGTCGAGGATGCGGACGGTCGCGGCGTGGTCGGGGTAGCCGAGCGAGGTGCGCAGGAGGAACCGATCGAGCTGCGCCTCGGGGAGGCGGTAGGTTCCGGCCTGCTCGACGGGGTTCTGCGTCGCCAGCACGATGAAGGGCACACCCACCTGGCGCGAGACGCCGTCGATGGTGACACTGCCCTCTTCCATGACCTCGAGCAGTGCCGACTGCGTCTTCGGGCTCGCGCGGTTGATCTCGTCGGCGAGGACGATGTTGGCGAAGATCGGGCCGGTGTGGAACTCGAACGAGCCGGTCTTCTGGTCGTAGACGGTGATGCCGGTGATGTCGCCCGGCAGCAGGTCCGGCGTGAACTGGATGCGCGTGTTCGTGCCCTGCACGGACTGCGCCACGGCGCGTGCGAGCGAGGTCTTGCCCGTGCCGGGGACGTCTTCGAGCAGCACGTGGCCGTCGCTGAGCATCGCCGTCAGCACGAGTTCGACGACGTGACGCTTGCCGAGGACGGCGCGCTCGACGTTGTCGGCGATCTGCGAGAAGGTCTGGGAGAACCAGGTGGCCTGCTCCTGGGTGATCGTCATGTCGTCTTCCTTGGCTGTGAGGGGAGGGATGCCGGGACGGCACGGGATCAGGGGGCCGGCATGCCGGGTCGGCAGGCGCCGGCGAACTCGACGGTCTTCGGGTTCAGGTTCCACGCCGGGTCGGACCAGGCCACCGTGACGCCGACGCGGTCGACGGACGTCGCCCCGACCGGAACGAGGGCCGGATCGTCGGGGTTCGTCGGCAGCTGCGTCCCGCTCGCGTCCCGGTACACGACGTTCGCGTAGCTGGGGGTCACGTTCCCCTCACCGTTGGTCGCGGTGCCGTCAGCGACGAGTCGGCCGCCGCCCTCGCAACTGGCGATGCCCCAGGTCGCCTGCACCTGATAGGGCGCGCTTCCCTGAGCCGCTTTCACCGAGCCGGGCTGCGACCGCGTGCCCCACGTCTCGTGCTGGAAGTAGACGAGGATGTTCGGGTCGCGACCGAATACGGTCGATCCGGGAGCCCAGTTGTCGTAGACGACCTTGTTGTTACGGGGCGGCGGGGTACCCGCCTCGAGCCTGCGGTCGATGAACCACCGCGCGGTGTTGTCCTTCACCTCGGCATCAGGGTCGACGCGGAACGTGTAGCCCTCGGGGGCGGCGGCGTTCTGCTGGACGTTCACACTCTGCTTGACGCCGACCGCTCCGTACGATTCGCCACGGAAGAACGTCTCGACGCAGAACGTGTACTCGTAGGTCTCGCCGTCGTTGCGGTTCGGGAACTCCTCGCGCGCCGAACTCGACGTCGGCTGGCAGCGGGAGCGTCCCTCGGCGATGTCGTACCTCAGCTCGACGTCGGTGCCGTTCGGCTGGGCCGAGCCCTCGGCGACGACGGTGGACCGCTGGTCGCCCGTCGGACGCGAGGTGAGGTTCAGCGTGAGGTTCTGCGCGGCGCCGACACCGTGCGCCGTGCCGACGAGCTCGCTCCCGTTCGCGGCTCCGCCGAGCCCCGGCGGCAGGGTGAATCGCGAGATCGGACGGACGGTGACGCTGGTGGCGGTATTGGATCCGACGACGAAGCGGCGCACCTGCACGTCGTCCTGATTGCGCCCGACGTCGACGCGGACGGTCTGGCCCACCGGGCTGGAGATCTCGAGCGCGCCCGTCTCCGACCCGTCGACCCCGCTGATCAGCAGATCGGCGACGTTGCCCTCGCCGTCGGTCTTCACCGGGGTGAACGCGAGCTCGCGCGGCTGGGCGGGCGGGCGGTACGCCCAGCCGGTCGTGCGCACCGCCCCCCGCGACTCCCCGACGGCGTTCACGGCGGTCACGACGTACTCCCGCTGCTCGCCGTTCGGAGCCGAGATGGGCGGGCACGATCCGTCGGGCGCGCACTGTCCGACGGTCTGTCCGCCGGTGCGCACCGTGAAGCCGGAGAGGCCCGGGTAGGCGCGGCCCGCCTCCCCCGGGTCGATGCGCAGCGTGAGGGAACCGTCGGCGAAGGCGGTCTGCCGCACGCTCGCCGGCGAACGGGGGTAGCCCAACAGATCGAGGGTGACGCGGGCGTCGCGGGTCGACGCCGTCGTGCGTCCCTGGGCGTCGCGGAGGGTCACGCCTGCGCTGCACGACGCCCCCGGGGTGTCGTCGTTCCATGCGGCGGCGACGCTCGTCGGCGAGGCGACGGAGAAGCTCACGCCCGTGCAGCCTGCCGTCGGCCTGACCGCCACGACCTCGAGCGGCGTCCGCGGGAGGGGATTCACTTCCCCCGGGATGCCGATGACCTCGATGGTGCAGCCCGCTCCGGCCGCCTGGGAGCACTGCGACGAGGTGGTGCCCCCCTGGGGCAGTGTCGAGGGAGCGGCACCCACACGCATCACGAGACGCGCAGGCGCCACCGCCTCGTGGCTGGTGATCGACACGACGGCGGCGTTCTCGGTACCGGGGAGCGCGCGATCGTCGCCGGTCACGGTCACCGTGGATCCGTCGAGCGACACCGCGAATGCCGAGCCGGAGGACTCCAGCGCATACCGCACGCCCGCCGCATCTTCGCGGCCGAGCTGCCACGACGTCATGTTGCGCAGATCGAAGGTGGCGGTCTCCCCCGGCCCCACGGTAAGCGCGCCCGGCCGCAGCTCGGGCTGCGGGTTGCGGGCGACGACGCCGATCGGCACCGACAGCACCGTCCATTCGTCGCTGCCGGCCACCCGCACGGGAACGCGGCACGCGTCGGTCCACGGCGAGCCGCTGCCCGCGTCGTAGGTGACGACGGAGCCCGCGACCGTGCATCGTCCCTCGGCGCGCACACCCGTGGGGGTGACGTCGGCGCCGACCTCGAGCGTCGCCCTGCGAGGAAGGGCGACGAGGGATGCCATGTCGAACGAGACGGACGCGAGTTCATCGACCCGCTGCGCCGCGTTCGGTCGGAGCGCGAGGCTCAGATCGTCGTCGCCGGGCACTCGGAGGAAGGCGTAGGTGGTGACGTCGGCGTCGCCCACGCGACCGGTCACGGCGAACGGAACGACCCGGCGCGTCGCCGGGAGGGCGCCCGAGATACGTCGGCCATCGACCTGCACGTCGACCGGATCGCCCCACAGCGCCACGTCGAGGTCGCTGACCTCGCCCCCCGACCACGTCGCCTTGCCGGCGATCACGTCGACGCCGGCGGCGAAGTCGTCGCGGTTCTCCACGGTCAGGACGGTGTCGGTGACGACGGGATAGTCGGGCACGTCCTCTCGCACGACCTTCACCACGATCAGGCCGCGGCCGGTGTTGCCGGAGTCCGACGTCACGTCGTACAGGAAGGACAGTGTGCCGGGTTGCTCGCCCGCGCGGAGCACGACGGCGGTGTCGGACACGGTGCCGATGTAACCGTCGAGACGTTCGTACTCCGGATTGCCGCTGCCGTCGATGAGCGTCTCGGGCAGATCGGGGCGCACGCCGCTGAGGGTGAGACGGCCCTGCGTGGGATCGATGTCGTTCGCGAGCGGGCTGACACGGACCGTGCGATCGGCGCCCGCCTGCACCTGCACGTAGTCGGTGAAGGTGATGGGGCTCGGGTTCGCTTCGGCGTCCAGCACGCCGATGCGGACGGTGCCCTCTCCGGTGGCGCCCGCCGAATCGGACACGCGGTAGCGCAGCGACACCTGGCCGCGGTCTCCGGGGAGCGAGGAGTACAGGATCGACTCCCCGTCGGGCGACACGGACGCCGTCCCTCGTTCGGGTTGTGTCACGATGCGGTCGAGCGTCACGGAGTCGCCGTCGGGGTCGACGGCGAAGGCGTCGAAGTCGATGGAGGTCGTCCCCCCGCTGAGCACGCGCCCCTCGAGCGTGCCCGGGAGCGGCGCGCGGTTCGACTCGTCGCCGAGGACGGTGATGCGCACCGTCGCCTCGTCCCACAGAGACGGCGTTCCGGTCGTCGAGACGCGGTACGCCACCTCGTAGGCACCCGGGGTCGTGGGTGCGAGGTAACGGAGCAGACCCCCGGATGCGAACGCGAGGCCGTCGGCGGCGGGAGTGGCCCGGACGCTCGAGGGGTCGAGGGTGGGACGCCCGCCGGCGGGCGAGATGTCGTTGTCGAGGACGGGGATGTCGATCTGCGCGCCCGCGCGGACGGTCACGGTGTCGTCGACGGCGATGGGCGCGATCTCGGGCGCCGGCGGCAGCAGGTAGACCGTCGCCTCCCCCGTGACCTGCGAACCCTCGTCGTCGGTGCCGTCGCTGACGGTGTAGCCCACCGTGCCGAGGAGGCCGGCTGCGCCGTCGGCCGTGCTCCCCGACACACGGAGGTCGTTCTGGCCGACCGTGTCGACGGTGAGCGACGCCCCCTCTTCGGCATCGGCGTCGACATCGCTCAGCAGCAACACGCGTGCCGTCGGATTCGAGACGGCACGGAAGACATCAAGGGTCGCATCCTCTTGCGGCCGGACGAAGGCCACCACGGGAGAGGTCGACAACTGCGCCGGGGCATCGGCGGGGAGCAGGGTGATCCGCGCGGTCCCGTTCGCGTCGCGACCTCCCCCGTTGACGGTGAAGTCGACACGGTAGACGCCGGGCTGCGCCGCGGTGAGTTCGAAGTCGGTGCTGCCGCCGATGACCGTGGCGGTCGCCGCCGCGCCGTCGACGACGCGGACGGAGGCCAGCGAGATGTCGCCGGCCGTGCCGGTGACGTGCGGGCCCACGTCGATCGAGATCGAGGAATCGACGGTGTCGACGACGGCGAAGGACTGCACGGAGAGTGCGGGGTCGGGGGTGACGCGCACGAGCAGCGGCTTCGTCGTCGTGGCCCCACGGGTGTCGGCGACGGTGACGTCGAGTTCGACGTTCTGTTCGCCGCCGGATCCGTCATCGGCGTGCTGGTACACGATGTCGCCGCCGGGAGTGGCGGCGACGGTGCCGATGCCGCCGCGGTTCTCGACCGAGAGGAGCAGGAGCGGGTCGCCGTCGGGGTCGATCCAGCCGGAGAGGACCGGAACGGTGACGGTGCCCCCGCGGGCGACCTCGGGGGTGGGCCAGGGCTGCAGGCAGGCTGTGACACCGCACCACACCGGCGCCGCGTTGCCGTCGTCGGGTGCCACGGTGAGGGTGACCGTGGTCGGCTTGGACGTGAGCCCGTCCGCTGCGGTGCCGTCGGTCACCGCGTAGGCGAAGGTCGCGCTGCCCACGGCCGTCGGTGAGACCCGCACCGCGAGCCGCTGCCCGGAGTCGGTCAACGACAGCGACCCGAAGCCGGGGTCCAGTCCCGTCACGCTCTCACCCACGATGCTCAGCACGTCTTCGTTGGGGTCGTGGTCGTTCAACAGGACGGGGAGCGTGACGAGGCGCCCCGGACGCACGCCGAACGCATCGGGCTCTGCGATCGGGGGCTTCGGGTCGAGCACCACGCTGAGCTGCTCCTCGCTCTGCACCGCGGTCTGTTCGGTCCGATCGTCGAGAGACCAGTTCTGGCTCGAGGGGACGAGCGAGCCGTCGGGCACCGTCCACACCCACCCCGTGCGCGTCTCGTTCAGGATGACGGCGTGCGCGGTGGCGACGAAGACCGGTCGGCGCTGGTCGGGCATCGTGGCCCCGCCGTAGTCGAGATCGGTCTCGCCCTGGTCGGAGCGCCACAACGTGCCGCGCGCTTCGCCCGGGAGGAGCCACGCGGCGTAGGCGATCCCCTGATGCCAGACCGGTCGCGCGGGTTGCCCCAGCACGTTGCCGCCACCGCCCATCTCGCGTCGCGGCGCGGAGCCGTCGGTGGGGATGGTCCACAGCGACTGATCGTCGGCCACGTAGACGGCGCGGGCACCGGCATCGGCATCGCCCACCACGACCTGGTCACCGGTCTCGATGTCGACGGGATCGCCGCCCCGGATCCACACGCGACCGGCCTCGGCGTCGACGAGCACCCAGGTGTCGCCCGCCGCCGAGATGACCGGCGACGCGACATCGGCTTCGAGGTCGTCGCGGCCCCTGACCTCGTCCGACTCGATGTCGTACCGCAGGACGGACGAATCGGCCGACGAGTAGGCGAACAGCATCCCCCGGTCGTCGAGGGCGACGGCATCGGCCGCGTAGGCCGTCGCGTCGTCGTCGCCTTCGGCGCCGAAGGGGTCGAGCTCGACGGCCGCCTGGCCGGCGCGGCTCAGGCGCCCGGCGAAGAGCGCCCCGGCATCGGTGCGATAGACGACGTAGTCGCCCGCCGTGACGACGGAGGTGGTTCCCGGGGGTGTGTCGGGTGCGGCCTGCAGCTGCTCTTCCTGCAGGTCGACGGGCAGCGCCTCATCGATGCGCGTGAGCTTGCTGTAGCTGTCGGTGAAGAGGTACGCGCCGTCACCGGACTGCGCCACCTGACTGGGATTGCCCGCCGTTCGCACGGTGTCGAGCTCGCCGACGGCGGTGTTCACCCGGGCGTAGCGTTGGCCGTCGCCGGTCTGCAGCGCCCAAACCGACGTGTCGACCTCGGGCGTCTGCTGCGCGTCGAGCCCGGGCCACACGACACTAGCCGTCACCACCAGCGCCGCCGACACCACGGCGGCGGCCACGCCCGCGACGGTGCTGCGCTTCATCGGAGCACGCCCGTGGCGTGGAGGGCCGCCACGACGACGGCGCCCGCCGTCACGGCCGTGGCCGCCGCGAGCATCCAGGGCAACGGGTGGAACGTCCTCGACGCGGGTGAGGCGATGTCGGTGTCTTCGTCGCGGGCGTACCCGGCGACGCCCGACGAGGCGCGGTGTTTGCGCGGGCCCTCGCGCTCGATGTGCGAGCGCGTCGGTCCCCTCAGCGTTCCGTCGGCGAAATCGACCGCTCGGGCGGCCGGCGCCCACTCGGCGGCGGGGACCTCGAGAGGCGTCGCGGGCAGGCCCATCTCGGCCTGCACCGTCTGCAACGCCTCGCCGAACTCGCGGGCGCTCGCGTGTCGATCGGACGGGTTGCGCGACATCGACCGCGCGAGCACCCGTTGCAGGGCCGCCGGAACGTCGGTGCGGGCGACGTCGGTGTACGACCCCCGCGCGATGCGGCGGCGCAGCTGCTCCCGGGAGTTCTGGCCCTTCTCGCGGCGTTCGAACGGGCTGTGTCCGGCCAACAGGGAGTACACGGTCGCCCCGAGGCTCCACACCTCGCTCGCGACGGTTCCCGCAGTCTGTTCGGCGACGACCTCGGGGGCGCTCCACGGCACCGACATGGCCAGCATCTCGTCGGCCCCCTGCCGCACCAGAGACGAGGAGATGCCGAAGTCGGCGAGCACGGGGGCGCCGAAGGTGGTGACGAGGATGTTGCTGGGCTTGACGTCGCGATGGATGAGGCCCGCGTGGTGCGCCGATTCGAGCGCCCCCGCCATTCGCACACCGATCGACAGCACCTCCGCCAGCGGCATCCGCTCCACCCGGAAACGCTGGGCGAGCGAGCCCGGGCAGTACTCCATGACGATGTAGGGCCGGCCGTCGGCCGAGATCCCCGCCTGGTACACGGTGACGATCGACGGGTGCGCCGACAGGTGGGCCAGCACGTCGGCCTCGGCGTTGAACATGCGCAGCAGATCGGCGTCCCGCACGTCGCTGGGCAGGACCTTCACGGCCACGTCGCGGCGGGGCATGTCCTGCCCGTAGAGGAAGACGTCGGCGAAGCCACCCGAGCCGAGGGGACGGATGTACGCGAGCCCGGGCAGGATCGGCGGCGACGACGGGAGCCGCTGCGGCATCGGGCTCCCTCCGGACATCGCATCCGCGACACCACCGGCGGACGACCCGTCGATGCTAACAAAACAGCCTGATCGCACCGGCCGTCTGTGCACAGCCGGCTCAGGTTGCCGGGGGCTCGGACTCCCGCGGATCGAAGGGCGCGTCCAGCGAACGGGTGAGGTCGTCGAGGAGCGCCGCGATCTGCGGCTCCACGTATTCGGCGACCGCGGCCTGGATGCGCAGGCGGTGGTGGAGCAGGATCGAGCAGACCTCGCGACCGATCATGTTCGCGTAGTCGTCGGCCAGCCCGACCTCCTGGCGGAGCGCCGCCTTGGCGGCATCCGAGAGCGGGGGAAGGGCCGGGAGCTCGGCGTCCTCTTCGGCGGCCAGCCCGGTCAGGGTGAACAGGAACGGCGACCCCGGCTCGGGATCGGGATCGAGCGGCATCCCCTCGAATTCGGGTTCGAGACCCTCGGACGGGCGGTAGGAACGCCGCCGGTTGCGCTCGGACTGCTGGTCGAGCTCGGCCTGGAGCATGGGGAGATTGCGGGCGGTGTAATCGGCGACGGCGTGGTCGACGATCCCCTTCACGCGGGTGGAGAGCCCGTGCTGCACGCCGTGCGGGACGTCGGAGCCCAATCCGGCGGCTGAGAGCACCGGCGAGCCGAAACAGCGGCGACACGGGGCGACGCGCCCGCGGTGGTTCGCCGGCTCCCACCGGGGCAGCCAACGCAGCCAGGCGTCCACCGCCTGACCGACCTGGCTCTCGAGCGACCGCTCCACGCTCCTACGCTAGCCCGACACGCCCGGGAACTCGCGGACCCCACGGTCCCCGCGCGTCAGGTCCGGCGTCATCCGGATGCCGTCCCTCCGGGTGCGTCGTCGTCGTCCTCCCACTTCCACCGCGGTCCGCTCGTCCGCGTACGTGCGAGGAGGACCCCGAACAGCGCCGCCGCCAGACCCACCGCCGCGACGACGGGACCCGCGAAGCCCAGGGCGACGCTGCCCGCCGCCGCGAGACCGCGCGCCGGATCGGCGCCGCTGACGAGGGCGCCGATCACGACGCCGACGATCTCGCCGACGTACGCCGCGATCGCGCACGGGACGGCGGTGAGGAAGCTCGGCGGGACGGCCCGCAGGCCCCAGAAGAGGACCCCCGCGAAGGAGCCGAGGGCGGCCACCTGCCCGATGACGCCCGGCACCGCGCCGAGGCCGCGCACCGGGATGACGTCGGCGTTCAGGACGAGGCTCACCACCCCCAGCGAGGCGATGGACAGGGCGATGAAGACGACGGAGGCGAAAACGACCGCGACCGGCGGGGTGACCCCCGCCGGTCGCGGCTCATTCGTCATGGCATCCGTTTCAGCGCTGCGACAGCTGCGGGCCGGCCTCGAGCGTGCGCTCGTACTCGCGCTGCGCCTCGGCGTTGAGCTCGGTCACGCGGCGACCGCGCGCGGCCACCCACGCGCCGAACCAGATGGTGAGCTCGCGGCCCAGCACGAAGGCCACGATGGCCAGCGGGGCGAGCACGTTGTTCAGCAGCAGGTCGGCGGACTCGCGCCCGGTGATCATCCAGAACGGCGCGGCGATGAGCACCCCGAGCAGGTGCCCGGCCCACGCGACGACACCCACGACGAGGCCCCACACCACCCAGTGGCCCCAGCGTCCGCGGTTGATCAAGGCACCCAGGAACCAGAAGCCGAAGAAGAACGCCACGGTCGGCACCCACAGGCCCCACGTGGTGAGCGCCGACAGGGCCGCGGAACCGAGCTCGGCGACCTGCAGGCCGTCGGTGAGCAGGCGCAGGCCGAGGGTGGCGGCCAGGTACAGCACGGCGAAAGCGAGGGCCGCGAGCAGGCCGATCGCACCGGCGGCGCCGCGGTTGCCGCGCGGCCGCGGAGCCTCGGGGGCCTGCACGAAGATGGGCTGCGGTGTGCCGAACGCGCGGGTGGGCTCCTCGGACGCGGGGGTCGCCGCGGCGGTGCCGGCACCGGCGACGGTTGCACCCGTGCCGGCCACGACCGCCGTCTCGGCCACCGGCGAGACCGTGGTCCGCGATTCGTCGGGGCGCGTGTGCGACGAGGTGCCGCGTTCCGGCTCGGCGGACGCGGCGTAGGCGGCCCAGCGGGCGTCTTCGTCGTCGAGGTCGACCGACGACGACGCGGGAGCGGCGGCCGGCGCCGCCTGCGGTTCGACGGGCGAGGCGTCATGAACGACCGGCGCCGTGTGGTCGCGGCGATCGGAGACCGCCGCGGCGTCGTCGCGCTCGTGCTGTTCCCGCTCGCGCCAGGCGGCCTCCGCCGCCTGGGGCTCGACGGCGTCGCGACGGGCGGCCTCGGCGTCGGCGAGACCCTCGTGGGCCCGCCCGACGACGTCGTGCGCGTCGTCCGTGGGTTCGACGACGGGGTCGCCGTACGAATCCGTCCGTGCAGCGACGCGGTCGCTGCCCGACGTGTTGTCGCTCATGGGGTCTCCTCACGCGGTGATTGCGGCGTCAGGCTAACCCGCCGCGGGCGGCGCGCCGCGTAGGCGTGCCGACGGAATGCGTCTCGACCGTGTCGGAACCTCGGCTTAGGGTGTTCCCATGTCGCCTCACCCGCTCCGCCCGGCCGTTTCCGCGGCGCTCGTGGGTGCCGTCCTGCTCGCTCTGACCGCCTGCGCACCCGCCGCCGAGGAAGCGGCTCCCGCCCCTTCGTCATCCGTCTCGACCTCTCCCACCCCCTCGAACATCCCGACGTTCTCGCGGGCGCCCACCGAGGTGCGGCTCCCCGCCGACTGCAAGGCCATGCTGTCGGCCGACGTCCTCGCCCAGCTCGGCACCATTCCGCTGAACGATCCGTCGCTGGGTCCCTCCGGGGTGCAGCCCGACGGCTCGATCACGTGCATCTGGCGCGATCCCGCCGCCGACACGACGGGGCTCTCCACCACGATCTCCCGCATGGACCGCGGGCCCACGCTCGACATGCTCAACGACCTGGTCGCCACGCAGGGGTTCAGTTGCTACACCCCCGACGCCGGTACCCGCTGCGAGAAGACGTGGGTCAACGCCACCTACCCGGTCAACGACGGGCGGACGCTCTACTGGCGCGACGACGTGCTCATCGACACCCAGTACTCGAACCTGGCCCCCACGGGATACACCGCGAGCATCATCGCCTCGATCTTCGGATGACGCGACGCGTCGTCACTCGCCGAAGAAGGCATGGGATGCCACGGTCTCGGCGTAGCCGAGGGGCTCCCATCCACTGAGGGTCGACGACACCCACCGGTCGCCCCGCAGGTCGTGCACCTCGCTCAGGTCGCCCGACGTGCGTTCGCAGTGCGTCACGTCGGTTCGGGTCCGATCGGGCGCCGTCTCGCACGCGAACCCCTGGGCGGTCAGCGTCGCGGCCGCGGCGGCGGCACCCTCCGCCGACACGGTCGACACCGTCGTCTCGAGGAAACGGCCGGCGACACCCCTCCAGTGGCACGTGACGACCGTCGTGGACCCCGCCGCGGCGACCGCTTCCACGGTCGACGACGGCGGCGTACGGCGCTGCGACAGCAGTGCCTCCGGCGACCACACCAGCGATGACCACATCGGCTGCGAGTACAGGTGCCGGCAGTCGGTCGCGGGCGCGACGGGCTCGGCCTCCTCCGACGCGGGCGCCCCGGTGGCCGCGCGGAGAGTGTCGCCGACGAACGCGACGGTCACCGGCACCCCGGGGGCCGCGAGCACGCCCAACCCCACGACCGCCGCCACGCAGAAAAGCCCGGCCGGCCATGCCAGCCACAGGCTGCGTCCACCGATCCGGGCCATGCGTTCCTCCTCGTCCACGGTAGGCGCACTCCCCCACCGCACCCGGTTCCCGACACGCCGCGAGCACGGCGGGCACCGGTCGTCGGACACGGCGAAGGTCAGGACGCCAGAAGGCCCCCGGCAACTGCCGGGGGCCTTCGGGGATCAGGTTGCCACGCCGCGGCGCGGCATCCATCGACCGCGAGGGGAGCGGGCGGACCCGCTCTCCTCGATCAGTTGTACGTACCGGGCGTGAAGTCGTCCGTCGAGAAGCTGTCGAAGTCGACGTAGCTCAGGTCGGCGTCGCTGTACGCGCCGTCCGAGGCGAAGATGCGGTTGGGGTACCGCTCGCTCTTCGCTTCCTCCGTCGCCTCGACCGTGACGTTGCGGTACTTCGCAAGTCCGGTTCCGGCGGGGATGAGCTTTCCGATGATGACGTTCTCCTTGAGGCCGACGAGCGGGTCGCTCTTGCCCTCCATGGCCGCCTGCGTCAGGACGCGGGTGGTCTCCTGGAACGACGCGGCCGACAGCCACGACTCGGTCGCGAGCGACGCCTTCGTGATACCCATCAGCTCGGGACGACCCGACGCGGGACGTTTGCCCTCGCCGACCGCCTCGCGGTTGATGGCCTGGTAGCGCTTGAAGTCCACCAGCTCACCGGGCAGCAGGTCGGTGTCGGCGTGGTCGACGACGGTGACCTTGCGGAGCATCTGTCGGACGATGACCTCGATGTGCTTGTCGTGGATCGGCACACCCTGCGAGCGGTACACGCCCTGGACGCCGTTGACGAGGTACTTCTGCACCTCGCGGGCACCCTGCACGCGCATGACCTCCTTGGGGTCGAGCGTTCCCACGAGGATCGGCTGACCGACGACGACGTGCTGTCCGTCCTCGACCAGGAGCGTCGCACGCTTCAGGACGGGGTAGACCACCGGCTCGTCGCCGTTGTCGGGCGTGAGGATGACCTTCTTGGCCTTGTCGGTCTCGTCGATCGTGATGCGGCCGTCGGCCTCGGCGATCGGCGACGCACCCTTGGGGGTACGGGCCTCGAAGAGCTCCTGCACACGGGGCAGACCCTGCGTGATGTCGTCTGCGGAGGCGGAACCACCGGTGTGGAAGGTACGCATCGTCAGCTGGGTACCGGGCTCACCGATCGACTGGGCCGCGATGATGCCCACGGCCTCGCCGATGTCGACGATCTTGCCGGTGGCGAGCGAACGGCCGTAGCACTTCGCGCAGACACCGACGGCCGAGTCGCAGGTCAGCACGGAGCGGACCTTGATCGACTCCACACCGCCCTCGACCAGCTTGTTGATGAGCACGTCGCCCACGTCGTCGCCGGCCTCGGCCAGCACGGTGCCCTGCGCGTCGACGACCGCCGTGGCGAGCGTGCGGGCGAACACCGAGTTCTCGACGTTGGCGTCCTTGACCAGCGCACCGGTCGAGTCCGCCGCGGCGATCGGGAGCTCGAGGCCCTTCGACGTGCCGCAGTCCTCTTCGCGGATGATGACATCCTGCGAGACGTCGACCAGACGACGGGTGAGGTACCCCGAGTCGGCCGTACGGAGGGCCGTGTCGGCCAGACCCTTGCGGGCACCGTGCGTCGCGATGAAGTACTCGGCGACCGACAGACCCTCGCGGTACGAGGAGATGATCGGACGCGGGATGATCTCACCCTTGGGGTTGTTCACCAGGCCTCGCATACCCGCGATGTTGCGGATCTGCAGCCAGTTACCACGGGCGCCCGACGAGACCATGCGGTTGATGGTGTTGTCGGCGGGGAAGTTGTCCCGCATCGCCTTCTGGACCTCGTCGGTGGCCTCGGTCCAGATCTTGATGAGCTCCTGACGACGCTCGGCGTCGGTGGTGAGACCCTTCTCGTACTGTCCCTGGACCTTCGCAGCCTGCTTCTCGTAACCCGCGACGATCTCGGCCTTGTTCGGCGGCGTGAGGATGTCGCTCAGCGCCACCGTGACACCCGAACGGGTGGCCCAGTAGAAACCGGCGTCCTTGATGCGGTCGAGCGATGCCGCGACCTCCACCTTCGGGTACTCCTCGGCCAGCTTGTTGACGATCTGCGACAGCTTGCCCTTGTCGGCCTGTTCGCGCACGAACGGGTAGCCCTTGGGGAGCGTGTCGTTGAAGATCGCCTGACCGAGCGACGCGTCCACGAGACCGTGCTTCTCGTAGCCCTCGGGCGCCTGGCCCTCGAGGAACGTGAGGCCGGGGATGCGGATGCGCGCCTTGGCCTGCAGGTCGAGGGTGCCCTCGTCCTTGGCCAGGATCGCCTCGCCCACGGAACCGAACGCACGACCTTCGCCTGCAGCACCCTCCTTGAGGGTGGTCAGGTGGTGAAGGCCGATGATCATGTCCTGCGAGGGCAGGGTCACCGGACGGCCGTCCGACGGCTTCAGGATGTTGTTCGAGGCGAGCATCAGCACGCGGGCCTCGGCCTGAGCCTCGACCGACAGCGGAAGGTGCACGGCCATCTGGTCACCGTCGAAGTCGGCGTTGAACGCCGCGCACACGAGCGGGTGCAGCTGGATCGCCTTGCCCTCGACGAGCTGGGGCTCGAACGCCTGGATGCCGAGACGGTGCAGGGTGGGTGCACGGTTCAGCAGCACGGGGCGCTCGCGGATGATCTCTTCGAGCACGTCCCAGACCTCGGGGCGGTAACGCTCGACGGCGCGCTTGGCGGCCTTGATGTTCTGCGAGTGACCGAGGTCGATCAGGCGCTTGATCACGAACGGCTTGAAGAGCTCGAGCGCCATCTGCTTGGGCAGACCGCACTGGTGCAGCTTCAGCTGGGGTCCGACGATGATGACGGAACGACCCGAGTAGTCCACGCGCTTTCCGAGCAGGTTCTGGCGGAAGCGACCCTGCTTTCCCTTGAGCATGTCGCTCAGGGACTTCAGGGCGCGGTTGCCGGTACCGGTGACGGGGCGACCGCGGCGACCGTTGTCGAACAGCGCGTCGACGGCCTCCTGCAGCATGCGCTTCTCGTTGTTGACGATGATCTCGGGAGCACCGAGATCGATCAGGCGACGGAGGCGGTTGTTGCGGTTGATCACGCGACGGTAGAGGTCGTTCAGGTCGCTGGTGGCGAAACGTCCACCGTCGAGCTGCACCATCGGACGAAGCTCCGGCGGGATGACCGGGACGACGTCGAGCACCATCGAGGCCGGCGACATTCCGGTCTGCAGGAACGAGTTGACGACCTTCAGGCGCTTGATCGCGCGGATCTTGCGCTGACCCTTGCCCTCGGAGATCTGCAGGTGCAGGTTCTCGCTCTCGGCCGCCAGATCGAACGCCTCGAGGCGACGCTTGATCGACTCGGCACCCATGTGCGCCTCGAAGTACTGACCGAAGCGGTCCTGCAGCTCGTGGAAGACGTCGTCCTCGGGCTTGAGGGCGCCCACCTCGAGCGTGCGGAAGTCCTCCCACACGCGCTCGAGCTTGGCGATCTGCTCGTCGGCGTTCTTGCGGGCCGACGTCATGTCCTTCTCGGCGGCGTCCTTGACCTTCTTCTTCTGGTCGGCCTTGGCGCCCTCCGCCTCGAGGGCGGCGAGCTCCTCCTCGAGCTTGGCCAGGCGGGCGGCGATGCGGGCATCGCGGCGGTCGCCGAGCGTCTTCAGCTCGAGACGGATGTTGTTCTCCTGCGTGGCGAGGTCGCGGTGACGAGCATCTTCGTCGACCGAGATCACCATGTAGGCGGCGAAGTAGATGACCTTCTCGAGGTCCTTCGGCGCCATGTCGAGGAGGTAGCCCAGGCGCGAGGGCACGCCCTTGAAGTACCAGATGTGCGTGACGGGCGCGGCGAGCTCGATGTGGCCCATGCGCTCACGGCGCACCGAGCTCTTGGTGACCTCGACGCCGCAGCGCTCGCAGACGATGCCCTTGAAGCGCACGCGCTTGTACTTGCCGCAGGCGCACTCCCAGTCGCGGGAGGGCCCGAAGATCTGCTCGCCGAAGAGGCCGTCCTTCTCGGGCTTCAGCGTGCGGTAGTTGATCGTCTCGGGCTTCTTGACCTCACCGAAGGACCAACGACGGATGTCGTCGGCGGTGGCCAGACCGATACGGATCTGATCGAAAGTGGTTGATTCGAGCACTGGTTCTCCTGTGTCGGAATTCTCTGAAATCTGAGCTGGGTCGCTGAGCTGGGAGCTCAGATCTCGTCGATCGACGAGGACTCGAAGCGGCTGGAGATGTTGATGCCGAGCTCTTCCGCGGCGCGGAAGGCGTCGTCATCCGTGTCGCGGAGGTTGACCGCGGTGCCGTCGGCCGAGAGGACCTCGACGTTCAGGCAGAGCGACTGCATCTCCTTCATGAGCACCTTGAACGACTCGGGGATGCCGGGCTCCTGGATGTTCTCGCCCTTGACGATGGCCTCGTACACCTTGACGCGGCCGAGGATGTCGTCGGACTTGATCGTGAGGAGCTCCTGCAGCGCGTACGCGGCGCCGTAGGCCTCGAGCGCCCACACTTCCATCTCACCGAAGCGCTGACCGCCGAACTGCGCCTTACCACCGAGCGGCTGCTGGGTGATCATCGAGTACGGGCCCGTCGAACGCGCGTGGATCTTGTCGTCGACGAGGTGGTGCAGCTTCAGGATGTACATGTAGCCGACCGAGATGGGCGCCGGGAACGGCTCGCCGGAGCGGCCGTCGAACAGCAGCGTCTTGCCCGTGGAGTCGACCAGGCGGTCGCCGTCGCGGTTGGGGATCGTCGAGTCGAGCAGACCCGCGATCTCGGCCTCGAACGCACCGTCGAACACCGGGGTGGCGACCTTCGTGCCGGGAGCCGCCTCGCGGGCGACCTCGGGCAGCTGGGCGGCCCATTCCGGGGTGCCCTCGACCTTCCAGCCCTGCTGGGCGATCCAGCCGAGGTGGAGCTCGAGGACCTGACCGAAGTTCATTCGACCCGGGATACCGAGCGGGTTGAGGATGATGTCGACCGGCGTGCCGTCGGAGAGGAAGGGCATGTCCTCGATCGGGAGGATCTTGGCGATGACACCCTTGTTGCCGTGGCGGCCGGCGAGCTTGTCGCCCTCGGTGATCTTGCGCTTCTGGGCGATGTAGACAACGACGCGGCGGTTGACGCCCGAGCCGAGCTCGTCGTCACCGTCTTCGGCGTTGAACTCCTTGACGGCGATGATCGTGCCCTGCTCGCCGTGGGGCACCTTCAGCGAGGTGTCACGGACTTCGCGGCTCTTCTCGTTGAAGATCGCGCGGAGCAGACGCTCCTCGGCCGACAGCTCGGTCTCGCCCTTGGGCGTGACCTTGCCGACGAGGATGTCGCCGGGACGCACCTCGGCGCCGATGCGGATGATGCCGCGGTCGTCGAGGTCCTTCAGCAAATCGGGGCTGACGTTGGGGAGGTCACGGGTGATCTCCTCCTTGCCGAGCTTGGTGTCGCGCGCGTCGACCTCGTACTCCTCGATGTGGATCGACGACAGCGTGTCGTCCTTCACAAGGTCCTGGCTGAGGATGATCGCGTCCTCGAAGTTGTGGCCTTCCCAGGTCATGAACGCCACGAGGAGGTTCTTGCCGAGCGCGAGCTCGCCGTTCTCGGTGGCGGGACCGTCGGCGATGACCTCGCCGGCCTCGACGCGCTCTCCGGCCGAGACGACCACGCGCTGGTTGTACGACGTGCCCTGGTTGGAGCGGTCGAACTTGCGCAGGAAGTAGTCCTGCGTGCCACCCTCGTCGAGCTGGACGGTCACGACGTCGGCCGAGACCTCCATCACCACACCGGCCTTCTCGGCGGTGACGACGTCACCGGCGTCGATGGCGGCGAAGCCCTCCATACCGGTACCGACGACAGGCGACTCGCTGCGCACGAGCGGCACGGCCTGACGCTGCATGTTCGCACCCATGAGGGCGCGGTTGGCATCGTCGTGCTCGAGGAACGGGATGAGCGAGGTCGCCACCGACACCATCTGGCGCGGCGAGACGTCCATGTAGCCGATCTCGTCGACGGGGAACAGGTCGACCTCGCCACCCTGGCCGCGGCGGGCCAGAATGCGGTCGTCCACGAAGTGGCCGTCGGCCTGCAGTGCCACACCGGCCTGAGCGACGATGTGGTCGCTCTCTTCGCTTGCGGTGAGGTAGTCGATCTGGTCGGTCACCCGGCCGTCGACGACACGGCGGTACGGCGTCTCGATGAAGCCGAACGCGTTGATGCGCGCGAACGAGGCCAGCGAGCCGATCAGGCCGATGTTCGGGCCTTCCGGGGTCTCGATGGGGCACATGCGGCCGTAGTGCGAGGGGTGGACGTCACGGACCTCGACGCCGGCACGCTCGCGCGACAGACCCCCCGGGCCCAGCGCCGACAGGCGGCGCTTGTGGGTCAGGCCCGCGAGGGGGTTGTTCTGGTCCATGAACTGCGACAGCTGGCTCGTTCCGAAGAACTCCTTGATCGCGGCGACGACGGGGCGCACGTTGATCAGGGTCTGCGGCGTGATCGCCTCAATGTCCTGCGTGGTCATACGCTCGCGGACGACGCGCTCCATGCGCGACAGACCGGTGCGCACCTGGTTCTGGATGAGCTCTCCGACGGCGCGGATGCGACGGTTGCCGAAGTTGTCGATGTCGTCGGTGTCGAGACGGATCTCGGCGGCGTTGCCCGCGCGGACACCGTCGAACGTGACGTCGCCGCGGTGCAGGCGCACGAGGTACTTGATCGTGGCGACGATGTCGTCGACGGTCAGCACCGAGTCGTTGAGCGGCTTGTCCAGGCCCAGCTTCTGGTTGATCTTGTAGCGACCGACCTTCGCCAGGTCGTAGCGCTTGGAGTTGAAGTAGAAGTTGTCGAGCAGCGCACGGGCGGCCTCGGCGGCGACCTGCTCGCCCGGACGGAGCTTGCGGTAGATGTCGCGCAGCGCGTCTTCCTTCGTGAGGATCGTGTCTTTCGACAGCGTCTCTTCGATGGAGTCGAAGCCCGAGAACTCGGCGAGGATGTCTTCGCTGGTCAGGCCCAGGGCCTTGAGGAAGACGGTGACGGACTGCTTGCGCTTGCGGTCGATGCGCACGCCGACCTGATCGCGCTTGTCGATCTCGAACTCGAGCCAGGCACCGCGCGAGGGGATGACGCGCGCCGACACGATGTCCTTGTCGGAGGTCTTGTCGGGCGTCTTGTCGAAGTAGACGCCGGGCGAGCGCACGAGCTGGGAGACGACGACACGCTCGGTGCCGTTGATGATGAACGTGCCCTTGTCGGTCTGGAGCGGGAAGTCGCCCATGAAGACCGTCTGCGTCTTGATCTCACCGGTCTGGTGGTTCATGAACTCGGCTTCGACGTACAGCGGGGCGGCGTAGGTCTTGCCGCGCTCCTTGCACTCTTCGATCGAGTACTTCTCGGGCTCGAGGTAGGGGTTCGTGAACGAGAGCTGCATCGTCTCGCTGAGGTCTTCGATCGGGGAGATCTCCTCGAAGATCTCTTCCAGACCGCTGATCTCGGGAACGTCGGTGCGACCCTGTTCCTGCGCCTCGGCGACGCGCGCCTTCCAGGCTTCGTTACCGACCAGCCAGTCGAACGACTCGGTCTGCAGCGCGAGCAGATCGGGAACGGTCAGCTTGTCGGAGATCTTGGCGAACGAGAGGCGGGATGCTCCGCGTCCGCTCTTGGGGGTGGTGGTGGTAGATGCGTTGCTCGCAGCAGCCAAGGGAATAACCTCCAGAAGCCCGGGCGAGGGGCTCGTGATTCCTTGTCGTCAGGTGGAGTGCGTTCCTGCCCCGAAAATCTGCTCGTCGCACACCGCTGGGAAGCGGGGACGGGGCAGACTCAGCCGACCACCATATGAGGGCAGGGGGAATCGAGGAGCGCAAAGTCCAAGCATACGCGGGAGGACTCGCCGTGTCCAGTCCAATTCTTGACGCGTCTGCGGACCTGCGGTATAACCGCGTGCGCCCGCCCGGCATTCCTGCGCGGGTGGCGGATCAGGCACCCCGGAACCGCACCCGATCTCCGGGCCGCGCCTGCGCGAGGGCGTCGAGCGCGGCATCCGTCACCACGGCGATCACGGGATACCCGCCCGTCACGGGACCGTCCGCCAGCAACACCACAGGACGCCCGTGCGGTGGCACCTGGATCGCTCCGGGGCGCATCCCCTCGCTCGGCAGTTCTTCGTGCCGGGCGCGCTCCAGAGCGGGGCCTTCGAGGCGGATGCCGACGCGGTCGGCGTGGGACGACACCGTCCAGGTCGCGGCCCGCAGCGTCGGCGAGGCGTCGGCGGCGAACCAGTCGGCCCGGGGGCCCGCGGTCACGCGCACCTCGAGGAGCGACGGCGGAACCGACCACGGGAATGCGTCGACCACGGGGATCTCCGCCGCCGGGACCCCCACCCGGAGGGTGTCGCCGACGGCCACCGGTGCGGGTCCGAGACCCGCCAGCACATCGCGGGAGGCGGAACCCAGCGCAGCCGGGGCGACGATCCCCCCGCGCACCGCCAGGTAGACCCGGAGCCCCGCCCGCGCGATTCCGATGCGCAGCTCGGCCCCGGCCGGGACGAGCCGGGGAGCGAAGGCCTCGGCCGGTCGTCCGTCGATGTCGACGTCGACGAGGCCACCGGCCACGCACACCCAGGTGTCGGCCTCGGCGCGGGCGACGAAGCCGCCCATCGCGATCTCGAGGCCGGCGGCGCCCTCGTCGTTTCCGACGAGGCGGTTCGCTGCGCGCAGCGTCGCCCGGTCGAGCGTCCCCGATCGCGCGACACCGAGCGCCGCCAGACCGGGGCGGCCGAGGTCCTGCACGGTGGTGAAGGCACCGGGGATCACCACCCGCAGGGCGGGGCGCGGCGGATCCGTGCATCCCGCCGCAGCGGGGACTTCAGACGGCGACGCGCTGGCCATGGGGCCGACACCGGGCACGGGAGCGGAGGGGATTCCGGCACGGGAGGAGATGGCCGCGGCATCCGGTCCTCCTCCGCCGGAATGTCCTCCGCTCGTCGGGGAGGTAGCGCCCCGCGTCGTCGACGCGGGTCCGGACCCTTCGACAGGCTCAGGGTCCACGACAGGCTCAGGGTCCACGACAGGCTCGGGGTCCACGACAGGCTCGGAGGCCGCGATGATGCGGGGGCGCTCGGGCACGAAACGCACGCGGGCGCGCGGGGGCAGCAGGACCGGCGCCGTGGCATCCGGATCGAAGAGCACCGCGTCGGTCGCGCCGATCAGCCGCCAGCCTCCGGGCGTCTCGCGGGGATAGGCGCCACTGAAGCCGCCCGCGAGTCCCACGGCCCCCGTCGGCACGCGCGTCCGCGGTTCGGCCAGGCGCGGCACGTCGTAGGGCCACGCCGCACTGACGAGATAGGCGAACCCGGGCGCGAAGCCCGAGAAGGCGACCGTCCATTCCACGCCCGCGTGGCGCGACAGGAGCTCGGAGACCGGGATGCCGAGGAGTTCGGCGGTCGAGGCGAGGTCGGCGCCGTCGTAGCGCACCGGCACCTCGACGAGGGGGCCGGAGGTGTCGGCATCCGGAGTCCGTCGGGCGGCGTCGAGGATCCACGCGCGCACGACCTCGCGCGACACCCGCGCCGGATCGAAGGCGACGAGCACCGTGCGGGCGGCGGGAACGAGGTCGTCGACGCCGACGGGCGGGTCCTCGGCGAGCGCGGCGTGCAGCGACAGCACGGCGGCGAGATCGGCGACCTCGGCGAGCACGGCCCGCTCCCCCATCGGAAGCAGTCGCACGCCGGGTCGCGCGACCTCGGGCGGCCCCGTCACCACGGCGCGCGCACCTCGACGCCCGCGGTGTCGAGCGCGGCGCGGACGGCACGGGCCATCGCGACCGCCGACGGGGTGTCGCCGTGCAGGCACAGGGAGGCGGCATCCACCGCGATGCGCGTGCCGTCGACGGTCTCGACCTCGCGGTCGCGCACGAAACGCAGCGCGCGTGCGGCGACCGTGGCGGGGTCGTCGACGAGGGCCCCGGCCTCGCCCCGCGGCACGAGCGCCCCCCGCGCCGTGTAGCCGCGATCGAGGAACGCCTCGTGCACGAACGGCAGCCCCGCGGATGCCGCCGCCGCGGCGATCGCGCCGGGGAGGCCGAGGACGGGGAGGGCGCGCCCCAGGCGCGACGAGAGGTCGGCCACGGCGGCGACGACGGCGCGGGCGGGAGCGGCGTCGTCGATCACCGCGTGGTAGAGCGCACCGTGGGGTTTGACGTAGCGGATGTCGGCCCCGGCGGCGGCGAGCGCGGCCAGCTGCCTCGCGATGCTCGCGCGCAGTTCTGCGGGAGGGGGATCGAGCCGGACGCGTCCGAAGTTCTCGCGGTCGTCGTAGGAGGGGTGGGCTCCCACGGCGACGCCGAATCGTTCGGCCCGCTCGACCGCCTCGCGCATCGACGCCGCGTCGCCCGCGTGGCCCCCGCAGGCGACGTTGGCGCTGGAGATGACGGAGAACATGGCTTCGTCGTCGGCGGTCGGGATCCCGTCGACGGTCTCACCGAGGTCGGCGTTGAGATCCACGCGCATGCTGCCCACGCTAGCGCTGCCGGGGCTCTGGGGTCGGGGCTCTGGGGTCGGGGCTCTGGGGTCGGGGGTCGGGGCTCTGGGGTCGGGGGTCGGGGGTCCGGGGTCCGGGGTCCGGGGTCCGGGGTCCGGGGTCCGGGGTCGGGGGTCCGGGGCGTGGGCCGGGGGCGCGGGGGTCGGGGTCGAGGGTCCGGGGTCGGGGGTCCGGGGTCGAGGGTGCGGGCCGGGAGGGGTCGGGGGCGCGGGGGTCGGGGCGCGGGCCGGGGCGCGGGTTGGCGCGGGATCCGCCGTTCGGGGCAGGAATCCCCCGCCCCGAACGGCGGAATGCGCCCCGAACGGCGAAGAATGTGGCGATCGTGCGCGTTACGGCCGCGTGACGATGTGCGGGATGGGGTGGGCAGAAGCGCCGCGGCGGGTGAGGATGGAGGGATGACCTCCGATGTCGCCGGTCCCCCCGCTCCGGCATCCCCCCATCCCCTCCTCTCGGTCCGCGACCTCGCGGTCGACTTCGCCACCATGGACGGCCCCGTGCGGGCCGTCGACGGGGTGAACCTCGACATCCACGCGGGCGAGACCATCGCCATCGTCGGCGAGTCCGGCTCCGGCAAGTCGACGACCGCCATGGCGATCATCGGCCTGTTGGCATCCGGTGGACGCGTCGCGCGCGGGCAGATCCTGCTCGACGGCGAAGACTTGACCACCTTCGGCGAGGCCCGCATGCGGCAGGTGCGCGGACGCCAGATCGGCCTGGTTCCCCAGGACCCGATGTCGAACCTCAACCCCGTGGCCAAGATCGGCACGCAGGTCGCCGAGACGCTGCTCGCCCACGGACTCGCCGACCGCTCGAGCGTGAAGGGCAAGGTCGTCGAGGCGCTCGAGGCCGCCGGACTCCCGGATGCCGAGAAGCGCGCGTCGCAGTACCCCCACGAGTTCTCCGGCGGTATGCGTCAGCGCGCGCTCATCGCGATCGGACTGGCGTGCCGGCCGCGGCTGCTCATCGCCGACGAGCCGACCAGCGCCCTCGACGTCACCGTGCAGCAGACCATCCTCGACCAGATCGACAAGCAGACCGACGAGTTGGGCGCCGCCGTGCTGCTCATCACGCACGACCTCGGCCTCGCGGCCGAACGCGCGTCGAAGGTCGTCGTGATGCACCGCGGGCGCGTCGTCGAGCAGGGCCCGGCGAAACAGATCCTCGAGAACCCGCAGCACGCGTACACGAAGTCGCTCGTCGCGGCGGCGCCGTCGGTGGCGGCGGTGCGCCTGCGTCCGGAGGACTTCCGCAGCGACCGCCCCGAGGCGACCGTCCGCGACGACATCGTCCAGATCGAGGGACTGACCAAGGTCTACCCGGTGCGCGGACGCGGCGAGGACTTCCGCGCCGTCGACGACGTGTCGCTGTCGATCCCGCGGGGCCAGACCGTGGCGATCGTGGGCGAGTCCGGCTCGGGCAAGACGACGACGGCGCGCATGCTGCTGAAGGTCGTCGAGCCCACCAGCGGCACGATCCGCTACGACGGCCAGGACGTCTCCGCTCTGACGGGCGAGGCCCTGCGGCAATTCCGGCAGAAGGTGCAGCCAATCTTCCAGGACCCCTACTCCAGCCTGAACCCGATGTTCACCGTCGAGCGCATCGTCGAGGAACCGCTCAACGTCTACAAGCGGGGCTCGAAGGCCGACCGCGCGAAGCGCGTGCGCCAGTTGATGGATGACGTGGCTCTGCCGGCATCCATGCTCCGCCGCTATCCCTCGGAGCTGTCGGGCGGTCAGCGCCAGCGCGTCGCGATCGCCCGCGCCCTCGCTCTCTCGCCCGAGCTGATCGTGTGCGACGAGCCGGTGTCGGCCCTCGACGTGCTGGTGCAGGCGCAGATCCTCGACCTGCTGGGCGACCTGCAGCGCGAATACGGTCTGAGCTACCTCTTCATCTCGCACGACCTCGCGGTGGTGCGCCTGATCAGCGACTACGTCTGCGTCATGAAGGACGGACGCCTCGTCGAGGCGGCATCCAGCGAAGAGGTCTTCACCAACCCCCGCGACCCGTACACGCGGCGCCTGCTGTCGTCGATCCCGGGCAACGAGCTGGGCTTGGCCGGCTGACGCGCGTTCGCGGGCGCGTCCCTCTTCGTGCGAGGGAAGAGCTGCACCCTCGCACGAAGTGGGACACGCCGCTCGTCGGGCGGCTCGCCCCGTTCGGCATGTCCCACTTCGTGCGGGAATCGGGCGGCGAACCTGCACCACGTGGGACATCTCACACGCACGGCAACCGGCAGACGGCT
>NZ_JARVRW010000006.1 GCF_030209475.1 Microbacterium sp. lyk4-40-TSB-66 | reverse complement strand
GCCGACTCCGACGGTGGCTCCGACGCCGTCGCCGACTCCGACGGTGGCTCCGACGCCGAAGCCGACTGTCTCGCCGACGCCGACGTCGAAGCCGACTGTCTCGCCGACGCCGAAGCCTCCCGTGGTCAAGCTTTCTCTGCGCCGCATCTTTGAAATCGTCGTCGCGGTGCTGTTCAGGTGAGTGGGATCCGGCGATCGCTGAGGCCTGGGCAATCGCAGAGAACCGCGTCGCGAAGGAGGTCCCCGGCGTCGATGAGGGCGAGCACCGCGCCGGGCAGGATCGAGGCCGCGGGGCCTTCGTCGTCCCGTGACGCCGCCGTCACACCGGCGTCTCGTCCCGTGACGCCGCCGTCACACCGGTGTCTCGGGAGAGGCTGCGGCATCCCGGCCCGGGGCGAGCGTCGTCACGGGTAGCGGCTCGGGTCGTTTGGCGTGCACGTGGTCGCCGGACGACTGGTGTCGCAAACGCCGCAGCACCCACGGCATGAGGTAGGAACGCGCCCACACCAGATCTTTCTCTCGCGCGGCGCGCCATGTGGTGGCGGTCAGGGCTTCCGGCTGGTGCGGCTGGAGGTCGTTGGGAACGTTCAGGGCGCGCAACACCATGCGAGCCACCTCGTGGTGACCGAGCGCGTTGTAGTGCAGGCGGTCATCGTCGAAGAAGCGCATGTCCTGCACCTCTTTCAGGCCCCACTGGTCGGCGACGACGCAGTCGTGGGCGTCGGCGATCGCGCGGATGTTCTCGTTGTAGATCGCCACCTTGCCCCGGATGCCGCGGAACACGGGTGTGAACTCCGTATCGATGGCGGTGAACACCACGACGGTGGCGTCGTCGCGGCGAAGGCGCACGACGGCATCCTCGAACTGGCGCGAGACCGCGTCGGGATCGGTGCCGGGACGGATGACGTCGTTCCCGCCGGCGGAGAAGGTGATGAGGTCGGGTTTGAGCGCCAGCGCGGGCTCGATCTGGTCGGCGACGATCTGCGCGATGAGCTTGCCGCGCACCGCGAGGTTCGCGTAGGCGAAGTCGTCGACCTGTGCGGCGAGCACCTCGGCGACACGGTCGGCCCAACCACGGTGACCGCCGTCGGGCACGGGATCGCCGATGCCTTCGGTGAACGAGTCGCCCAGCGCAACGTAACGCCGCCACGGATGCGGACCTGGGTTGTCGAGCGAGGGCGAGGTGCGGGGCGAGTGCGGATCGAGTGTCATCGAAACCTCCGTGTCCAGGCTAACCCCGGCCTCCGACATCGCCCCAGAGAGGGCGGCGACGAGCTCCGTCGACGGCAGGCGGCGGGCCGGGGCCGTGGCCGACCGAAGCACGCATAAACACGATTCGTGCGCGGAAACAGTCCGTCGTTGTGTTTCCGCGCACGAATCGCGTTTATCGCCGGTGGGAGGGCGGAAGCATCCACAGGGCGACGCCGCGCGTCGCGGAACCGCCTATCGTGGATGTTCGCGCTCGCGTGGGAAGGAGGTTCGATGCTGGAAGCAGAAGCCCGCACCCCGAACCTCCCCGACACCGAGGGCACCGCCCCCGCGGAGGCGCCGCGCACCGCCGGGCCCGGCGCGATCGCGAGCCCCGGCGCGATCGCGAGCCCGGGCCGCATCGCGAGTCCCGGCCCGACCCCCGCACCCGAGCGCATCGCGAGTCCCGGCCCCGCACCGGACCGAACCGCCAGCCCCGGCGCGATCGCGAGCCCGGGCCGCATCGCGAGCCCCGGCCCGACCCCCGCACCCGAGCGCATCGCGAGTCCTGGACCGGTCGCGAGCCCCGACCCACGCAGCGGCGACACCCCGTCAGCCGTCATCTCTCCGTCTTCCGCGTCCGGCGACCCTCGGCCCACCGACGCGGATGCCGACCCGCTCACCGACCGCGCGGCATCCACTCCCCTCGACCCGGCCCACGCCACCGCCCCCGTCGCCGATCACGCGGTCCCGGGTGAGGAACCCCTGCCCGTCGACGGTGCCGAGCCGCACTTCGGCTCCTTCGCGGCAGAGCACCTCTCGCCCTCCTTCCCACAGCGCGCGCCGTGGGGAACCGCGCAGCGCCTTCGCGCGTGGCAGGCGGAGGCGCTCGACCTGTACTTCGGCCTCGACGGACCCGACGGCGAGGGCAAGGGCCCCCGCGACTTCCTCGCCGCGGCCACCCCCGGCGCCGGGAAGACGACCTTCGCCCTGCGCCTCGCCTCCGAACTCGTGCGTCGCAACGTCGTGGACCGGATCGTCGTCGTCGCCCCCACGGAGCACCTGAAGACCCAGTGGGCGGAGGCCGCCGCGCGCGTGGGTATCCGCCTCGACCCCGCGTTCTCGAACCGCCACTACGCCCCGGCGCGGCACTACCGAGGCGTCGTCGTCACCTACGCCCAGGTGGCGGTGAAGGCCGAGGTGCACCAGCGTCTGATCATGGATGCCAGGACCCTGGTCATCCTCGACGAGGTGCACCACGGCGGCGACGCACTCAGCTGGGGCGACGCCCTGCGCGAGGCCTACAACCGCGCCACGCGGCGTCTGCTGCTGTCGGGCACGCCGTTCCGCAGCGACACCGCCCCCATCCCGTTCGTGGAGTACCACCCGAACGCCAAGGGCATCCGTCTCTCGCGCACGGACTACGCCTACGGTTACCGGCGCGCCCTCGACGACGGTGTCGTTCGTCCCGTTTTCTTCCTCGTCTACGCCGGGCAGATGCGCTGGCGCACGAAAGCCGGCGAAGAGATGGAAGCCCAGCTCGGGCAGGACAACACAAAGGACATCACCTCGCAGGCCTGGCGCACCGCGCTCGACCCGAACGGCGACTGGATCCCCGCCGTGCTGCGCTCCGCCGACCGGCGCCTGAGCGAGGTGCGTGAGACGGTCCCGGATGCCGGCGGCCTCGTCATCGCGACCGATCAGACCGCCGCGCGCGCCTACGCGGCCATCCTCGAAGACATCAGCGGTGAGAAGGTCACGGTCGTCCTCTCCGACGAAGCCGAGGCCTCGGGCCGTATCGAGACGTTCTCGAAGAGCACGACCCGGTGGATGGTCGCCGTCCGCATGGTGTCGGAGGGCGTGGACGTCCCGCGCCTCGCGGTCGGCGTGTACGCCACGAGCGCCTCCACACCGCTGTTCTTCGCGCAGGCCATCGGCCGCTTCGTGCGCGCCCGTCGTCGCGGTGAGACCGCGAGCGTCTTCCTACCGAACGTGCCCCAGCTGCTCGCCCTCGCCGGCGAGATGGAGGCGCAGCGCGACCACGCCCTCGACCGCGACAGCGACGCCGAAGACCAGTGGAACGCCGAAGAAGACATGATGGATGCCGCCGAGCGCGAGGACAAGGCATCCGACGCGCTCGAGCAGGAGTTCGAGTATCAAGCGCTCGGCTCGCTCGCGCACTTCGACCGGGTGCTCTTCGACGGGCAGGAGTTCGGTCAGCTCGCGGTGCCGGGAACCATCGAGGAGGAGGAGTTCCTCGGCATCCCGGGCCTTCTCGAGCCCGATCAGGTGCACGAGGTGCTCATGTCGCGCGCGACCCGGCAGTCGCGTCACCGCTCCACGCGTGAGGCGACCGAGAAGGAGAGCGGCGTGGAGCCTGCCCCCGTCGACGAGGGCGGGCTCCCCGCGCCGCTGCACCGCACCCTGAAGGAGCAGCGGCAGCTCCTCAACACGATGGTCGGGCTCTACGCCCGGCAGAGCGGCGAGCCGCACGGTCTCGTGCACGCCGAGCTCCGACGCATCTGCGGGGGTCCCGCCGTCTCGCACGCCACCGTCGCCCAGCTGCAAGCCCGTATCGACGTGCTGCGGAGGCGCGTGCACTCCTGAGGCGGACCGCGTGGAGATTCGCCCGCCCGGATGCGACGTGCAGCTCTCGAGATGGTCGCTCGCGGATGCCCTCGCGACGCTTTCGCGGCCCCGAAATGCTGGCATCCACCCGTCGGCAGCCGCGTCTTTCCGGGCTTCGGAAGCCCGAAATGCTGTCAGTATCGGCCGACGCGCCCGGGGGAGCGGAACCGCCTCATTACGGTGGGGGACGACCCGAAGGAGCCCCGTGACGACCCTCGCCACCCCCACCGCCCGTGATCGCCGCCGCTGGGCGCGCTATCTCGTCGACGAGCGCGCCGAGGCACGCGTCTACCGTGAGCTCGCGTCCCGTCGCAGCGGCGAGGAGCGCGAGATCCTGCTCGCTCTCGCCGAGGCCGAAGGCCGTCACGAGCAGCACTGGATCAGCCTCCTCGGCGAGCAGCCACAGCGCCTGCCGCAACCCGGCGTCGGGACGCTCCTGCTGGCGTGGATGGCGCGCCGCTTCGGATCGATCTTCGTCCTGGCCCTCGCGCAGAACGCCGAGGCTCGCTCGCCGTACGCCGACGAGCCGTACGCGACCCCGGCGATGGCGGCCGACGAGCGAGTGCACCACGAGGTGGTCCGCGGACTCGCCGCGCGCGGACGCCGCCGCCTCTCGGGAACCTTCCGCGCCGCCGTCTTCGGAGCCAACGACGGTCTGGTCTCCAACCTCGCCCTCGTGATGGGCGTCGGTGCCACCGGCATCGCCCCGAGCTTCGTGCTCTTCAGCGGCATCGCGGGTCTGCTCGCCGGAGCCCTCTCGATGGGCGCGGGGGAGTTCGTGTCGGTCCGCTCCCAGCGCGAGCTCCTCGAGGCCACCGAAGAGAGCGACTTCGCCGACTCGGCTTTGCCCCATCTCGACCTGGATGCCAACGAGCTCGCCCTCGTGTACCGCACGCGCGGGATGGATCCGGATGCCGCCCTCGCCAAAGCCCGCGAGACCGTCACCGCCGCGCAAGCGGGAACCGCCCCGGTCGCGGCGGCCCCGGGGGAGTCCTCTCACGACGTCGTCGGCAGCGCTTGGGGGGCGTCGATCTCGAGCTTCCTGTTCTTCGCCTCGGGGGCGATCATCCCGGTGCTGCCGTGGATCTTCGGCATGACCGGCTTCGGCGCGGTCGTTCTCGCGCTGCTGCTCGTGAGCATCGCCCTGATGGCCACCGGCGCGATGGTGGGTCTGCTCTCTGGCGCGTCCCCGCTTAAGCGAGGGTTGCGTCAGCTCGCGATCGGCTTCGGCGCCGCCGCGGTGACGTACCTGCTCGGTCTGCTGTTCGGCGTGTCGGCCGCCTGACCCCGTGAGGGCCCGGCGGGCGTCGTGATCCCGCGACCCTGCCGCGTCGCCGGCCGCCGGCCGCCGGTGCGGCACGCGACTCTGCCTCGCCGCCGGCCGCCGGTGCGGCACGCGACTCTGCTTCGTCGCCGGCCGCCAGTGCGGCACGCGGCACAGCCTCGCCGCATCGGCCCCCGGCGGCACGCATAAACGCGATCCGTGCGCATAAACACGGTGTCGGCGTGTTTATGCGCACGAACGATGTTTATGGCCGTCGTCGCGGCAGCCCGGCCCGCCGGCCCCACGCCGCCGCCCCCGTCGCACTCCGGCCAATCCGACGCCGCCCCCGCCGCCGCGCCGGCCCCACGCCGCCGCCCCGGTTGCACTTCGGCAGCCCGCCGCGCCCGCCGCACCCCGGCCCCATGCCGCCGCCCCCGCCGCACCCCGGCCGATCCGCCGCCCGCGCCGCGCCCCCGCGCCGACGCTCAGGCGCGGCTCGCCGCCGCCACCCGCGCCGCCTCGCGGATCGCGCCGACGTTCTTGCGCCCCGCGCGGGAGCCGGCGAGCTTGGCCGTGATGTGCTCCCGCACCGTCACCGGGTCGTACAGGGCGGGCGCCTCATCGGAAGTGAAGTGCGGGAGCGGCGCGATCACCGCGTCGGCGTCGCCGTCGTGGAAGAACGCCGCCGACCGCCGCCGCTCGATCGTCCCGTCGACGACCGGAGGCTTCACCCGGTGCAGCGTCGACAGCCATTTGTCGTTGGTCAGTCGCGCGGCGACGTCGCCGAGGTTGACCAGGAGAGCCCCCTCCGCCGGCGAGACGTCGTTCCACGAGCCGTCCTGCCCGAGCACCTGCAGACCCGCGACGCGATCGGCCCACAGCACGGTCACCAGTCCGAAGTCGGTGTGCTCGCCCATGCCCGTCAGCTCGGCACCCAGCTCGATGGACCCCGGCGGCAACGCGTAGTTGTTCATCCGCAGCACGTCGATCGAGTGCCCCGTAAGGGCGTCGAAGAAGTCGTCGGGCACGCGCAGCGCCGCCGCGAACACGCGCGTCAGTGTCTGCGCCACCCTCCGCGCCTCGTCGTAGTACGCGCTCACCGCCGACTCGAACTCCGGGGCGTCGTCGGGCCAGGTGTTCTCGGCGTAGTCCGACGCCGTCGCGGTCGTGCCGGGATACTCCCGCCACGACGTCCCCACGTTGAACGCCTCGAAGAAATCGTTCATCCGCGTGACCGGATCGACCCCCAGGCTGTAGCTCAGCGACTCGCTCTTGGGCGGGCTGTACCCGCGGTTCTCCGAGCTCGGCCGCACGTAGCGCTTCTTGGCCTCGAGGGGCAGGGCGAAGAACCGGTCGAGGGCGCCCGTCAGATCGTGGATGACGGCGGGATGGATGCCATGACCCACGACCTGCATGAACCCGACGGTGCGGCACGCGTGGTCGACGGCGGCGACCACGGCGGCGCGCGCGTCGGGCGATCCGGGTCCCACCCAGGCGGAGATGTCGATCGTGGGCACGCGGAAGGAAGCCATGTCTCGACGCTAAGCGCGCCGTGTCACGTCGGTGTTTCCGCGGCGTCACGGATGGGCAGGCGCGGCCGCCGATGGACGAGGGGACGTCACCCCCACCGCCCCTCCACGCGACGCTTCGCAGCGCGCGGAGCCTACGACGGCGTGGGCCCGACCCCGAACGGGTCCGAAGTCCTCCCGCTCCCGTGGAAACGAGAAAGACCCCCGGGGCGAACCCGGGGGTCTTTCTCATCTGTGCGCGAGGGGGGACTTGAACCCCCACGCCCGTTAAAGGGCACTAGCACCTCAAGCTAGCGCGTCTACCTATTCCGCCACCCGCGCATCTGGGTGAATTGTCGCTTGCGCAACGAGGAACGACATTACCACGCCACGGACCACGACTCGAACCGGTGCGGCGCCCCGGGCGCGTCCCAGAGCCCGCACCCGGGGCGTCGACGGCGCGGCGTCACGGAGGGGAATGCATCGCCCGTCCTCCCCAGGCTGACTCGCGACAGGAGAGGTCGCCGCGCCCCGGTACGGTAGTGCGCATGTCCGAGCGCGAAACCGTCGTCCCCGAGGTCGCACGCGTCGCGTCCGACCTCATCCGGTTCGACACCTCGAACTACGGAGGTGGTCGCGCCAACGGCGAACGCGAAGCGGCCGAGTACGTCGGCGCCTACCTCGAAGCACTCGGCCTCGACACCGACTACTACGAGCCCGTCGAGCGACGCACCAACGTGTGCGCCCGCGTTCCGGGTCGCAACCCCGACAAGCCCGCGCTGATCCTGCACGGCCACCTCGACGTCGTGCCCGCCGTCGCCGAGGACTGGAGCGTCGACCCCTTCGCCGGTGAGATCCGCGACGGCATCCTGTGGGGCCGCGGGGCCGTCGACATGAAGGACATGGATGCCATGATCCTCACCTCCGTCGCCGATCTGCTGCGCACGGGCGAACAGCCCGAACGCGACGTGATCGTCACGTTCTTCGCCGATGAGGAGAACGGTGGCGTCGAAGGTTCGGCGCGCGTCATCCGGGATCGGCCCGAGTGGTTCGCGGGCGCGACCGAGGCGATCAGCGAGGTCGGCGGATACTCCATCGCGGTCGGCGGACGCCGGGCCTATCTGCTGCAGGTGGGCGAGAAGGCCCTCATCTGGATCAAGCTCATCGCCCGCGGGCGCGCCGGCCACGGCAGCGGCCTGCACACCGACAACGCCGTCACCCGTCTCGCCGACGCGGTGACGCGTCTCGGGCAGACCGAGTGGCCCATCCGCCTGACCGACACCACCGCGGCACTGCTGGCGGGACTCGCCGAGATCACGGGTGACGACGCGGGCGATCCCGACGCGTTGGCGCTGCGCACCGGGGCGGCATCCAGCTTCATCCGCTCCACCCTTCGCACCACGACGAACCCGACGGGGCTCACCGCCGGGTACAAGCACAACGTCATCCCCGACCGGGCCGAGGCGCTCATCGACGTGCGGGTGCTGCCCGGCACCGAGTCCGCGGCCCTCGCCGACATCCGCCGCATCGTCGGCGACGACGTCGAGATCGAGATCGTGCACCAGGACATCGGTCTCGAGGTGCCCTTCAGTGGCGACCTCGTCGATGCGATGATCGCGCAGCTCGACCGCCATGACCCGGGCGTCCCCGTCGTGCCGTACCTCATGGGCGGCGGCACCGACAACAAAGCCCTCTCCACCCTCGGAATCTCCGGTTACGGATTCGCGCCGTTGCGACTTCCCGCCGATCTCGACTTCACCGGAATGTTCCACGGTGTCGACGAGCGCGTCCCCGTCGACGCGCTCGAGTTCGGTCGACGTGTTCTCGCCGACCTCCTCCGGACGTACTGAAGGACCGCATGCATATCTTCGAGGTCATCATCCTCGGGCTCGTTCAGGGCCTCACCGAATTCCTCCCCATCTCCTCCAGCGCGCACCTGCGCATCGTGGGCGAGTTCCTCCCCTCCCAGACCGACCCGGGTGCGACGTTCACCGCCATCACCCAGATCGGCACCGAGATCGCCGTCCTGATCTATTTCCGCAAGAAGATCGGGCGCGTCATCTCCCGGTGGTTCCTGTCGCTGAGCGGCAAGGTTCCGCGCAACGACCCCGACGCCCGCATGGGGTGGCTCGTCATCATCGGCACGATCCCCATCGCGCTTCTCGGGGTGCTGCTGCAGAGCCTCATCCGCGACAACTTCCGGAGCCTCTGGATCACCGCGGTCGTGCTCATCGTCTTCGGCATCCTGCTGGGCCTCGCCGACCACTACGGCAAGCGTCGTCGCGAACTCGACGACCTCACCTACCCGCACGGCGTCGCCTACGGTTTCGCGCAGGCGCTCGCCCTCGTTCCCGGCGTCTCGCGCTCGGGTGCGACCACCACGCTCGGACGAGCCCTCGGCTACAAGCGCACCGCCGCCGCCGAGTACTCGTTCCTGCTCGCCGTGCCCGCCGTCTTCGCCAGTGGGCTCTACGAGCTGTACAAGAGCTTCGACGAGGGCACCGGGCCCTACAGCCTGGGTGAGACGGCCATCGCGACCGTCATCGCCTTCGTCGTGGGCTACCTCGTGATCGCGTTCCTCATGCAGTACCTCAAGCGCGGCAGCTTCCTGCCGTTCGTGATCTACCGCGTGATCCTCGGCATCGTGATCATCGTGCTCCTCGTGCTCGGGGTGGTGCCCGCGGAGTCGGCGATCATGGCCGGCTGATCTCCGGATGCCACGAAGGCGCCGTCCCGATGGGGGCGGCGCCTTCGTCGTGTCGCGGCGTCCCCGTGCGTCGGAGCGGCTCGACCACCCGTCCGCCGAACACGCGAGCGCCCTCCCGCGCAGAGCGCCTCACGACGGCATCGGCGCCTCCGGCGCCGCACGTCAGCGTCGAGGCGGGTCGTCGCGACCCGGCTTGGCGGGGCCGTCGCCGCCGCCGCCGCGGCGGAGGTAGCGCTCGAACTCCTGCGCGATGGCGTCGCCCGACGCCTCGGGGGAGTCCCACGTGTCACGCGTCTGCTCGAGCTGACGGATGTAGTCGCTCATCTCGTCGTCGTCTGCGGCTGCCGCGTCGATCGACGCCTCCCACTGCCGTGACTCGGCTTCGAGGTCTCCGCGCGGCACGGTGATGCCCGTGATCGACTCGAGGCGCTCGAGCAGCGCGAGCGTGGCCTTGGGCGAGGGGGTGTGGCCCGCGACGTAGTGCGGCACGCTGGCCCACAGGCTCGCCGTGGGGATGCCGACCTGCTCCGACGCGTGACCGATGGCGCTCAGGATGCCGACGGGCCCCTCGTAGAGGCTCCGTTCGAGTCCGAGCGACTGACGGACGCCCTCGTTGTCGCTGCCGGCGAAGACCGAGATGGGTCGCGTGTGCGGGACGTCCGACATCATCGATCCCAGGGCGACGAAGCCCGTGACGTCCTCGCGCAGGGCGACGTCGATGAACTCGGCGGCGAAGGCCTGCCAGGCGCGGGCCGGTTCGACGCCGACGAGCAGCCAGATCTCGGCGTCGTCGGAGCGCTGCGTGGGGCGCAGCAGCTTCGCCTCCGGCCACGTGAGGGTGCGTCGGCCCTCGGCATCCAGTCCGATCTGCGGACGGGTGTACTGGTAGTCGAAGTACAGCTCGGGGTCCACGGAGTGCACGACGTCGTACTCGACGTCGGCGCGCAGCATCGACGCTGCCGCCGACGCGGCCTCTCCGGCGTCGTTCCACCCGTCGAACGCGGCGACGATGATCCGGCGACCCAGTGCGTCCACGCAACCTCCTCTGCCCCGTCGGGGCTGGATTCCAGGATAGGCGCACGCGCGCGACACCGGCCGGACGACGCCCCCGGGAGCGGTCGGCCCGAGGGGCGGGCCGCTCGCGACGACGCGGGTCGGACGGCGGCGGTGCCCGCCCTCGATACGATGGAACGATGACTTCTCCGGCCCTCGCGGCGGTCCTGTGGGACATGGACGGCACGCTCGTCGACACCGAGCCGTATTGGATGGCCGCAGAGACCCCGCTGGTCGAGCGCTTCGGCGGCACGTGGTCGCACGCGCAGGCGCTGGGAATGGTCGGCCTCGCCCTTGAGGACTCCGCCCGCCTGCTGCAGAACGCGGGCGTGCCGTGGGGCACCGACGAGATCATCGCGTATCTCACCGACGAGGTGCTGCGCCAGCTCGCGGTCACCGGTGTGCCCTTCCGCCCGGGCGCCCGCGAACTGCTCGCCGACCTGAAGGCCGCCGGCGTCAAGACGGCGCTCGTGACGATGTCGATGCGGCGCATGGCGTTGTCGGTCGTCGACCTCATCGATTTCCCGGCCTTCGACGTCGTCGTCGCCGGAGACGACGTGGAGCGCCCCAAGCCCCACCCCGACCCCTACCTGCAGGCCGCCGCCCTGCTGGGCGTCGACATCCGCGACACCGTCGCGATCGAGGACAGCCCCAACGGCCTGCGCTCGGCGGTGGCCAGCGGCGCGGTGTCGCTCGGCGTCCCGCTGATGGTCTCCCTCGACGGCGTCGGCGCCGACGTGCTCTGGCCCGACCTGGCGGGGCGAACCACCACCGACCTGCGGGCGCTGCACGCCGCGCACGCCCAGACCCGCCCCGATGAGACGCGAGTGACCCGATGAGCGAGACCCCCCACCTGAGCGGCCCCTTCCGGGTCGGCGACCGGGTGCAGCTGACCGGACCCAAGGGCCGCATGCACACGATCACCCTGCGCGAGCAGGGCGAACTGCACACCCACAACGGCGTGCTCAAGCACGAGCTGCTGGTCGACCAGCCCGACGGCAGCGTCGTCACCAACAGCTCCGGCCACGACTACCTGGCGGTCCGGCCGCTGCTCCGCGACTTCGTCATGTCGATGCCCCGCGGCGCCGCCATCGTCTACCCGAAGGACGCCGCGCAGATCCTCGCGCAGGCCGACATCTTCCCGGGTGCCACGGTCGTGGAGGCCGGAGTCGGCTCCGGCGCGCTCTCGCTGTGGCTGCTGCGGGCCATCGGTCCGGCCGGACGACTGCTGTCGTTCGAGCGCCGCGAGGAGTTCGCCGAGGTCGCGCGCGCGAACGTCGAGACGTTCCACGGCGAGATGCCGGCGACGTGGCAGGTCATCGTGGGCGATCTCGTCGAGAGCCTCCCGGATGCCGTGGCTCCGGCATCCGTCGACCGCATCGTGCTCGACATGCTCGCCCCGTGGGAGTGCATCGACGCCGCGGCCGATGCGCTGACCCCGGGCGGCGTGGTGCTCTGCTACATCGCGACCGCGACCCAGCTCAGCCGCGTGGCCGAATACATCCGCGCGACCGGGCTGTTCACCGAACCGGATGCCAGCGAGACGATGGTCCGCGGGTGGCACGTCGAGGGTCTCGCGGTTCGCCCCGACCACCGCATGGTCGCGCACACGGGCTTCCTCGTCACCGCCCGACGCCTCGCGCCCGGGGCGATCCCGCCCGAGGTGAAGCGCCGCGCCTCGAAGTCGAGCTACGGAGACGACGACGTGGAGCTGTGGACCCCCGGCGCCGTCGGCGACCGCGAGATCACCGACAAGAACCTGCGCAAACGCGTGCGCGAAGCGCAGAAGTCCGCCGAGGGCGTACGGCAGTCCGTCGCGGGGGCGGCGTCCGAGGAGTCGCGCCCGACCGCCTAAACTGTTCCGGTGCGCAGACTCCCCGCTCTCGTGGCCGTGACCGCTCTGGCCGGATTCGGCCTGGTCGGGTGCTCGGCATCCGTCGCCTCGTCGTGCCCGACGCCCTCCGACAGCGCGATCGCCGCGGTCGTCGACGCGCCGGGCGAGGTCGGCTCGGTTCCCACCGTCTCGGTGCGGTCCCCGTTCGTGCCGTCGCAGGCCGGCACCGCCACTCTCATCGAGGGCGAGGGCCCGCGCATCACCACCGACTCGCAGCTCGCGCTCGTCGACGTCACGGTGCTCGACGCCGCGTCGGGCGAGCAGCTGGTCGCCACGCCCTACAACTCCGACGTCGCGACGGCCACGCCGTTGCCCCGTCTCACCCAGGCCGTTCCCTCCCTCGCTCCGCTGATGCGCTGCGTCTCCGAGGGATCGCGCGTGGCGGTCGCCATCCCGGGCACCGATCTCGGCGCCCAGGGCGCGCAGGCGCTCGGAGTCGCCGAGGGCGACGGCGCGGTGTTCGTCTTCGACGTGCGCAAGGTGTTCCTGCCCGCCGCCGACGGTGCCGACCAGTACAACGCCGACTCGGGCATGCCCTCGGTGGTGCGTGCGCCCGACGGGCAGCCCGGCGTGGTCATCCCCGCGGGTGACGCCCCGACCGAGGCGCGTTCGCAGACCATCAAGAAGGGCGACGGCGAGACCCTGACCGCCGACTCCTCCGTGGTCATCCACGTGCAGGGTGTCGCGTGGGGGTCCGACACGACCTTCGCCTCGACGTGGAAGAACGGCGCGCCCGGACAGGCGACGGTGTCGGTTCTGCCGCCCGCGATGGCCGCGGCCCTCGAGGGGCAGACGGTCGGCTCGCAGGTGCTCATCGTCGTCCCCGCCGACCAGACCGAGCAGGACCAGCAGATCCTGCAGGCTCCGGCCGACAGTGCCCTGGTCTACGTCGTCGACATCCTCGGCATCGCCGGCTGAGCGCGGCGCTCGGCTGACGGCGGCGGGTGGCCCGTCGCTCCGCTCCGTCATCCCGCGCGTCGGCTGCGGCGATCGTCGCGCCGCCTAGGATGGGCGAGTGTCCGCCTCCGCCTCCCGTAGTGCTCCCGAGGAGCGCTTGGTGAACCTCGTCGTCGCCCTCATGGCGACCGAGCAGGGCCTGACGAAAGACACGATCCTCTCCTCCGTCGCGGGCTATCGCGACCAGCTCGAAGCGGGGGCGTCGAAGGACGCGCTCGAGAAGATGTTCGAGCGCGACAAAGAGAACCTGCGGGGGCTCGGCGTCCCGATCGAGACGATCGGCAACCGCACCGACCCCGATGACCTCCGCGAGGCGCGCTACCGCGTTCCGACGGCGGAGTACTCGCTCCCCGACGACATCTCGTTCAGCCCGGCCGAAGTCGCGCTGCTCAACATCGCGGGGAGCGTCTGGGGAAGCGAATCGCTCTCCACCGACGCGCGCAGCGGTCTGCGCAAGATCCGAGCCCTCGGCATCGCCGTCGACGAGCCGATCATCGGGTACGCGCCCCGGATCCGCGTGCGCGATGCGTCTTTTCCGGCGCTGCAGCGCGCGATCGAGCAGAGCCGTGTCGTGACCTTCACCTACCTGCGCCCCGGCGAGGCGCGACCGCGTGAGCGTCGCATCCGTCCCCTGGCCCTGCTGGAGTACGAGGCACGGTGGCACGTGTTCGGGTTCGACCTCAACATGGATGCCGATCGCACCTTCCTTCTGTCGCGGATCGTCGGCGACGTCACCGTGACGCGCGCCGGGTTCCCGGCCGAGCTCCGCGAGGGGGCGGGGGAGCGGGCGCTCGCGGGGCTGCGCCAGGTCGCCGAACGCCAGCGGGCGCTGCTCGAGGTGCACCCCGGCACCGAGGCGGCGCTCCGCCTCGCGCGGCGGGCCGAGGAGGCGCCGCAGGGCATCGTCGTGCCCTACGTCGACCTCCACGTCTTCGCCGACGAACTCGCCTCGTACGGACCCGAGGTGCGGGTGGTCGCACCCGACGACCTGCGCGCGGAGGTCGTGCGCCGACTCGAGGCGACCCTGAGCCTGCACGGGGGTGCCGTGTGAGCGCCGAGCGTCCGGTCGCCGCCCTCGACCGCGCCGCGCTCCTGCTGCAGCTGGTGCCGTACCTGCTCGGCAAGGGCGAGGTCTCCGTCGCCGAGGCGGCGGCGGACTTCGACGTGACGTCCGGCGAGATGCGAGCGATGGTCGAGCGTCTGACCGTGATCGGCCTGCCCGGCGAGAGCGGCTACTGGCAGCTGCCCCACGACCTGTTCGACATCGATTGGGACCTGCTCGACCGCGACGACGTGATCGCGATCACCAACACGGTCGGCCTCGAACGCTCCCCACGGCTCACCGCCCGCGAGGCGGCCGCGTTGCTGGCGGGCCTGCAGCTCGCGCGGAGCCTCCCCGGTCTCGGCGACAACGAGCTCGTCACGGGTCTACTCGGCAAGCTCGCCCGCGGGGCCGCCGCCGCCCCGCCCGCCGTCATCGTGGCCCCCGGTCCCGTCGACGGCGTGCGCGACGTCGTCGACCGCGCGCTCCGCGAACGTGTTGCCGTGACCTTCACCTATCGCGCCCCCGGGGCGGCGCCGGCCACCCGCACGGTCGATCCGATCAAGGTGCACATCGCCAACGACCAGTGGTACCTGCAGGGCTGGGATCACCTCCGCCAGGCCGTGCGCACGTTCCACCTCGACCGCGTGAGCGATGCCGCCCTCACCGAGATCCCGGCCGTGCACGGCGGTGACGACGTGCCCGACCTGTTCGCCCCGTCGGACGACGAGGTCGTGGCGCGGCTGCGTTTTCCGCGAGCGGTGGCCCCTCTGCTGGCCGACTACCTCGAGCGGGCCGAGATCGAGGAGTCCGACGACGACACGTCGGTGGCCTCCCTGCGCCTCGCCGACGAGCAGAGCCTCAAACGATTGGCCGCCCGTCGCGGCGGTGAGGTCGAGCTGCTCGAGCCGGCGGGTGCGCGCCGCGCCGCGGCGGAGTGGGCGGCGGCGGGCCTCGCGCAGTACGCCTCCCCGCAGCCCTGACCGGCTCCGGATCCGCATGCCGTGCACGTCCGGCATGCGGATCCGCGGGGCGATGGGTCACGTGCCCGGCGCCGCGGCGCAGTCTCGGGCCGGATCACGCGCGATCCGCCGACCCGTCCGCGTCTCCCGGCCCGGAGACAGGTGCGCGGGTTAGACTGAGGTCTACGCCCGACGACGACGAGGAGTCACCATGTTCCAGGGTTTGACCGGATGGCACCTGCTGGTGGTCCTTGCCGTCATCCTGCTTCTGTTCGGCGCCGCCAAGCTCCCCGCGCTCGCGAAGAGCATGGGCCAGTCCGCCCGCGTGTTCAAGAGCGAGATGAAAGAGATGAAGCGCGACGACGAGGTCTCCGCGTCGCCCGCTGAGGCTCCGCGCGCCACCGATGCCGGCACGACCCCGACCGCGGCCCCGGAGCCGCGCAGGTCGAACGACCCCACCGTCTAACCGGTGGCGACGGCAGGACCGCCGCGGATCGACGTGCCCGAGGGGCCGCGGCGAGACAAGCGCATGTCGATCGGGGCGCACCTGGTCGAGCTGCGCAAGCGGCTGATGTGGGCTGCTGCGGCGCTCGTGGTGGGCATGGTGGTGGCCTTCATCATCACCGACCCGATCATCCACCTGATCACCGAGCCCATCCGCGTCATCGCGGAGCGCCGCGGTGACGACTTCTCGGCGCTGAACTTCACGTCGGTGACCTCGGCGTTCGATCTGCGCATGCGCATCGCCTTCTCGATCGGCATCTTCCTGTCGGCACCGATCTGGCTGTGGCAGATCTGGGCGTTCATCATGCCCGGTCTCACGCGCAAAGAGATCCGCTACACGGTCGGGTTCGTGGCATCCGCCGTGCCGCTGTTCTTCATCGGCTGCTGGGTCGGCCTGCTGATCGTTCCGCACGTGATCGAGCTCATGTGGGGCTTCACGCCCGAGGGCGGCGTCAACTTCTACAACGCCGTCGACTACTACGACTTCGTTTTCAAGCTGCTGATCGTCGTGGGCGTCTCGTTCGTGCTGCCGGTGTTCCTAGTGGCGCTGAACGTGGCAGGGGTGATGAGCGGCAAGGCGATCCTGAAGGGGTGGCGCGTCGCCATCCTCATCGCCACCATCTTCTCGGCCCTCGCGACTCCCGCCGCCGACGTGGTGAGCATGCTGATGCTCGCCGGCATCCTGGTCGTGCTGTTCTTCGCGGCCGCGGGACTGTCGATGCTCTTCGACCGCCGCAAGGCCCGCCGGGTCGCCGCATCGGAGATGGCGCCGGGGCCCATCGCGTGAGCACGTCCAGCCCGGCCGAGCGCTTCGCTCGTGCCAGTGCCCGTTCGACGCACCCGCACACGGCGGACTTCGCCGAGATGCAGCGCTTCGAGCTCGACGACTTCCAGATCGCCGGATGCCACGCCCTCGAAGACGGGCGGAGCGTGCTGGTGGCCGCCCCCACCGGAGCGGGCAAGACCATCGTCGGCGAGTTCGCCATCCACCTGGCCATGCTGGAGCCCGGTGACAAGGCGTTCTACACGACGCCCATCAAGGCGCTGTCGAACCAGAAGTTCCACGAGCTGCAAGAGGTGTACGGCGACGACGAGGTCGGCCTGCTGACGGGCGACACCAACATCAACGCCTCCGCCCGCATCGTGGTGATGACCACCGAAGTCCTGCGCAACATGCTCTACGCCGACTCCCCGGCACTGCGGGGCCTCCGGTTCGTCGTGATGGACGAGGTGCACTACCTCGCCGACCGCTTCCGCGGCGCCGTGTGGGAAGAAGTCATCATCCACCTCCCGCCCTCGGTGAAGCTCGTGTCGCTGTCGGCGACCGTGTCGAACGCCGAGGAGTTCGGCGACTGGCTCGACACGGTCCGGGGCGACACCGAGGTCATCGTCTCCGAGACGCGACCCGTGCCCCTCGAGCAGCATGTTCTCGTGCGCGGCGACCTGCTGCCGCTGTTCGACGACCGCGCGGGAGTCGCGACCGCGCAGGTCAACCAAGAACTGCTGCGCATCCGCGGCGGCAACGCCGGCGGCTTCGAGAACAACCGCCGCGCGCAGGAGTTCCGCTCCGCGCGCCACGCCGGTGGCCCCCGCCACGCGCACCAGCGGCGCGGGGGGCACAAGCCCGTCCGCGCGTCGCAGGGCCCGCGCATCGAGCGCATCGACCGGCCCGAGGTCGTGGAGCTGCTGCAGCGCAGTCACCTGCTGCCCGCCATCTTCTTCATCTTCAGCCGGGCGGGGTGCGATGCCGCCGTGCAGCAACTGCGCCGGGCGAACGTCCGGCTCACCTCGGCCGAGGAGCGCGTGGAGATCCGCCAGATCGTCGACGAGCTGACCTTCACGCTGAAGGACGAAGACCTCGCCGTGCTGCACTTCTGGGAGTGGCGCGACAACCTCGAGCGCGGCATGGCCGCCCACCACGCGGGTCTTCTCCCGGCCTTCAAAGAGGTCGTCGAAGAGCTGTTCCGCCGCAAGCTCGTCAAGGTCGTCTTCGCGACCGAGACCCTCGCGCTCGGCATCAACATGCCCGCGCGCACCGTCGTGCTCGAGAAGCTCGAGAAGTTCAACGGCGAGGCGCGCGTCGCGATCACCTCGGGGGAGTACACCCAGCTCACCGGCCGCGCCGGCCGCCGGGGCATCGACGTCGAAGGCCACGCGGTCGTGCAGTTCACCGAGGGGCTCGACCCCCAGTCGGTCGCCGCGCTCGCCTCGCGCCGTACCTACCCGCTGAACTCGAGCTTCCGGCCGACCTACAACATGGCCGTCAACCTCATCGACCAGTTCGGGCGTGCCCGCGCCCGCGAGGTGCTCGAGTCGTCTTTCGCGCAGTTCCAGGCGGACCGCTCGGTCGTGGGCCTCGCGCGCCAGGTGAAGGAAGCCGAGGAGTCCCTCGCCGGCTACGAGCAGGCGATGACCTGCGACCGCGGCGACTTCCGCGAGTACTCCACGATCCGCCGCGAGCTCAGCGACCTCGAGAAGATCAACCGGCGGGATGCCACCGCGCCCCGGCGACTGCGCGACGAGCGCCAGCAGCAGATCCAGTCGCTGCGCAAGCGCATGCAGCGCCATCCCTGCCAGTCCTGCCCCGACCGGGAGGCGCACGCGCGCTGGGCCGAGCGATATTGGAAGCTCAAGCGGTCCACCGACAAGACCCGGCAGCAGATCGACCAGCGCACCGGCACGGTCGCGCGCGTGTTCGACCGCGTGGTCGAGGTGCTGGCCGCCCTGGAGTACGTCCGGGTCGAAGAGGACGGCGCGACCGTCCTCACCCCCGCGGGCCGCACGATGCGCCGCATCTACGGCGAGCGCGACCTGCTGGTGGCGGAATCGTTGCGCCAGCGCCTGTGGGAGGGGCTCGACGCGCCTTCCCTCGCCGCCCTGGCCTGCTGTCTGGTGTACGAGCCCCGTCGCGACGAGGCGGGACCGGGGGAGCGCGGGCTGCCCCGCGGGGCTTTCCGTGCCGCGCTGGATGCCACGCAGACCCTCTGGCAGGAGCTCGACGATCTCGAGCGCGACCACCGCCTGCCCGGGTCGGACTCTCCTGCGTCGGGCCTGTCTCCCGCGATGCACGCGTGGGCGAAGGGCCTTCCGCTCGACAGTGTGCTGACCCTCGCCGACATGGCGGCGGGTGACTTCGTGCGCTGGGCGAAGCAGACGATCGACCTGCTCGATCAGATCTCCCTCGTCGCCGACCCGAAGCTGGCGAAGACCGCGCGTACGGCATTGGATTCGGTACGCCGGGGCATCGTGGCGTACACGTCGGCATGAGCGCCGCCTCCGTGACGCCCGTCACCCGGGCCGACCGTGCCGCGCCTCTGCTGCGACTGGCCTACGCCGCCCCGCTCGCGGTGGTGGCGGGGCTGCTCCTGGTGACCGCCTACCCCGCGCTGGCGTGGTGGCCGATGGCGGTTCCCGCGGTCGTGCTGACGCTCCTCACCCTGATCGGCCGTCGGGTCTGGTCGGCCGTGCTGGTCGGGTTGCTGTTCGGCGCCGCCTTCTTCTCGGTCAACCTGCTCTTCACGGCCCGCTACCTCGGCCCTGTGCCGTGGCTGGCCCTCTCGGTGCTCGAGTCGCTGCTGACGGCGGTGTTCGCCGTGCCGATCGCCCTCGCCTACCGGTGGATGCCGCGAATCGCCCCGGGTACGCTCGGACGCCTCGTGCTGCTCCCGGCACTCGTTGCGGGCCTGTGGACCCTGCGCGAGCAGATCGTCGGCTCATGGCCCTACAGCGGATTCCCGTGGGGGCGCATCGGCGTCTCGCAGGTGAACGGCCCCTTCGCCGAGGTCGCCTCGTGGGTGGGCATGTCGGGGCTGTCCTTCCTGGTCGTGCTGCTGTGCGCGATGGGCGTGGAGCTCGTCCGGGTGGGAGGCCTTCGTCGTCTCTCGCGTGCCGTGCCCACGGCCGTGGTCCTCGTCGTCCTCGTCGCCCTGCCCGCGTTCCCGACGACCGCGGCGGGGTCGATGCGCGTGGGAGCCGTGCAGGGAAATGGTCCGGCGGGCTACTTCGACCAGCGGGCGCGCGGCGCCGTCTTGGACGCGCAGCTCGCGGCATCCGCCCCTCTCCTCGGTCAGGACATGGACGTGCTGCTCTGGCCGGAGGGCGGGGTGGACTCCGATCCCACCTCGAACCCGGCGACGGCCGCGGTGCTGCAACAACTGTCGCGGCGCGTGGATGCGCCGCTGCTCGTCTCGGCGGTGACCGAGCGGGGGCCGCAGTTGTTCAACTCCTCGCTGCTGTGGACGGCGGAGGGACAGGTGGGAGCGACCTACGACAAGCGCAACCCGGTGCCGTTCGGGGAGTACGTGCCCGACCGCGCCTTCTGGGAGCCGTTCGCGCCCGACCTGATCGGACTCATCGGCCGGGAGTACACCCCGGGCACCGCGGCCCCGCTGATCGATGTGAACGGCATCGGCGTCGGGCTGGCGATCTGCTTCGACGTCATCTACGACGACGTCGTCTGGGACGGCGCCGCCGAGGGTGCCCAGGTGTACATGTTCCAGACGAACAACGCCGACTTCCGCGGAACCGATGAGAACCTGCAGCAGCTCGCCTTCGCCCGCATGCGCGCGATCGAGACGGGGCGGTCGGTGGTCAACCTCTCGACGGTCGGCACGAGCCAGGTCATCGCCCCCGACGGCTCGACGCTCGACGAGCTGCCGATCGACACGGCGGGGCACATGCTCACCGATGTGCCCCTTCGCACCGGACTCACCCCCGCGGTCATCATCGGGCCCGCGGTCAAGATCGTGCTGGGGTGGGGGAGTCTCGCCGGGCTCGTCGCCGCCGGTGTCCTCGTGTTCATGCGCACCCGGCCAACGAGAAAGACGCCGACCCCCGAGGGGGCCGGCGTCTGAACTCGTCGGTCAGCGTCAGGCGCTGAGCTTCTCGCCACCCGCTCCGCGACGGGCGCGGACGAAGGCGAGGCGCTCCTCGAGCAGCTCTTCCAGCTCGGGGAGGGTGCGACGCTCCAGCAGCATGTCCCAGTGGGTACGTGCGGCCTTGTCGGCGCTGTGGTCGACGGTCGCGACGCCGTCACCGATGCGCAGCAGCGCTTCGGCGCCGCACGTGCGGCATTCCCAGGCCTCGGGGACCTCGGCGTCGGCGGCGAACGTCAGGACGGTGTCTCGTCCACAGGTGCTGCAGTTGTAGGTGTGCTGTGCACGGTCGTGGAACACGACGCCATCTTCGCTTTGGAGGCTTTGGGCGCCGAGTCGGATGCCGCGGAGACTGCGGTCTGCCATTGTGTGGTCCTCTCGTCGGTCACCATGTATAACGCTTGCACCTGTGCGCTTTATTCGAACCCCGGGCGACGGCGAGGCTTTCACAGACGATGCTCAGACAGCTGTCGTTCCCCGTCCGTTCACCATCGCGACGGCGACGTCGGCGCGATCGGTGACGAGTCCGTCGACACCGAGGTCGAGCAGGCGTTGCATGTCGACCTCGTCGTTGACCGTCCACACGTGCACCTCCACACCCGCGGCGTGCGCGTCGCGGATCAGCCCGTCCGTCACGACCTGGACCGGGCCCTGGCGTTCGGGGACCTGCAGGGCGTCGAGGTCGGCGAGCAGGCGGCGCACCCGCTTCTTCGCGCCCAGCGCCCGAGCGGCCAGAAGCTTCACCACCGTGGACGAACCGGGGGAGGTCGCGGGCGCCAGGGCGGCACCCGCCGCGGCGGCCGCGCTCAGCGCTGCGTGACGCCGCTCGTCGGAGAAGCTCGTCACCAGCACACGTGCGGCGTGCGGTGCGACGAGCCGGCCGACGTGCTCCGCGGCCGCGGCGGCTTTGACGTCGAGGTTGAAGCGCACCTCGGGGAACGCGTCGAGTGCCTGCGCGAGGGTGATGAGCCCCCCGCGATCGGACATGATCTCCTCGAGCTCGTGCAGACGGACGTCGGCGATGGCCCGGGGGTCGTCGGCCACGCGCCGGAGATCGTCGTCGTGGAACAGCACGACCTCCCCGTCGGCGGTGAGGTGGCAGTCCGACTCGACGTAGGCGAGACCCGCGGCGTGCGCCTCGGCGACCGCGGCGAAGGAGTTCTCGACGACCCCGTGCCGCGCGGCGTCCGGAGTCACCAGACCCCGGTGCGCGAGCACGCGCGGGGCGTCGGGGGAGAGGTATGGATGCCGCGTCATCGGGCAGGAGCGTCCTTCGGCGCGACCGCGGGGGCATCGTCGAGCCCCGCGCGGGAGGCGAAGGCGCCCGAGATGCCCTTCAGGGCCTCGGTGAACTCGCTCGGGATGATCCACAGCTTGCTGGAGGAGCTGTCGCTGATCTTCGGCAGCGTCTGCAGGTACTGGTACGCGAGCAGCTTGTCGTCGGGGCGTCCCTCGTGGATGGCGGTGAACACCGAGTGGATGGCCTCGGCCTCGCCCTGTGCGCGCAGCACGGCCGCCTGCTTGTCGCCCTCGGCCTCGAGGATCGCGGCTTGACGCCGCCCCTCGGCCTCGAGGATCTGCGACTGCTTCGACCCCTCGGCGGTCAGGATCGCGGCGCGGCGGTCGCGTTCGGCCCGCATCTGCTTCTCCATCGAGTCCTGGATCGAGTGGGGCGGGTCGATGGCCTTCAACTCGACGCGTCCGACGCGGATGCCCCATTTACCCGTCGCCTCGTCGAGTACGACCCTCAGCTGACCGTTGATGTTGTCGCGACTGGTGAGGGCCTGCTCGAGGTTGAGCCCGCCCACCACGTTGCGCAGTGTCGTGGTGGTCAGTTGCTCGACGGCGCCGAGGTAGTTGGCGATCTCGTAGGTCGCGGCGCGCGCGTCGGTGACCTGGAAGTACACCACCGTGTCGATGGAGACGACGAGGTTGTCCTCGGTGATGACCGGTTGGGGCGGGAACGACACCACCTGTTCGCGCATGTCGATGAGGGGGCGCACCCGATCGACCAGGGGCACGACGATGTTCAGGCCCGGCGTGAGGGTCTTGTGATAGCGGCCGAGGCGCTCGACCACCCCCGCGCGGGCCTGCGGGATGATGCGGATGGCGCGGAAGATCACGACGATGACGAAGACCGCCACCACGATCGCGAGAACCCATCCGATCGTGGCGGGGATGATGCTGTCGATGTTCATGTCGCGGCCTCCCGGTCGTGGGCGCGCTGCACGCTGGCGCGGACGACGGCGGTGGCGCCGTCGATGCGGACGACCTCGATGCGCGTGGCGGGGTCGAGTCGGGTGTCGGCGTCGGCGCGAGCGGTCCACACGTCGCCGTTGACGAGTTTGACCTGCCCGGCGACCGAGGGGGACACGCGCGACAGCACGAGGCCCTCCAGGCCGACGGGGGCGTCGACATTGAAGGAGCGGGAATCGGCGCCGCGGTGCAGACGCCGCAGCAAGGGCGGCCGCAGGAAGGTGAGCAGGGCACCGGCCGCGACCGCGGCCACGAGGACCTGACCCCACAGCGGCACGCCGAACAGGCCCGTCAGAAGCCCCACGGCGCTGCCCGAAGCGAGCATCACGAATGTCAGCTCACCGGTGAGCATCTCGACGACCAGGAAGACCAGGATCAACACGAGCCAGCCGATCCAGGCCCACGTGTCGATGGTGGAGAGAACGTCCATTTCGCACCTCCTGAGCCTGAACGTAGCACTCGCCCGAGGGGGTGCGGCCGGTTCTCGACCACCCCACAGACTGCGGTCACCGCGGTCACGAGCGGAGCGGTCGGTAGGCTGGTGAGTCGATCCCGATCGTCAGGAGTAATCCGTGTCACAGACCCTTCCGTCCGGCTCGCTGAGCGGCAAGACCGCCCTCGTCACCGGCTCGTCGCGCGGTATCGGTGCCGACACCGTGCGCTACTTCGCCGAGGCCGGCGCGAACGTCGTCATCAACTTCCGCAACAAGGCCCCCCGTGCCGAGAAGCTCGCGACGCAGCTGCGCGAGCTCGGTGTGGAGGCTCTCGTCGTCGGGGCCGATCTCACCGATCCCGCGTCGGTGCAGGCGATGTTCGACGAGGTCCAGCGCACGTTCGGCGGGCTCGACATCCTCGTGCTGAACGCGTCGGGCGGCATGGAGTCCGGCATGGCCGAGGACTACGCCCTGCTTCTCAACCGCGACGCGCAGGTCAACGTGCTCGAGACGGCTCTCCCGCTGCTGAACGCCGACGCGCGCGTCGTGTTCGTCACGAGCCACCAGGCGCACTTCATCCGCACCACCCCGACCATGCCCGAGTACGAGCCGGTCGCCCTCTCCAAGCGCGCCGGCGAAGACGCGCTGCGGGAGAAGATCCCCGCCCTCGAGGAGCGCGGCATCGGCTTCACCGTCGTCTCGGGCGACATGATCGAGGGGACAATCACGGCGACCCTGCTCGAGCGGGCGAACCCCGGCGCCATCTCGGCCCGCCGCGAAGACGCCGGCAAGCTCTACAACGTGTCCGAGTTCGCCGCCGAGGTCGCCCGGGCCGCGGTCGACCCGGTGCCCGCCGACAACACCCGCCTCGTCGGAGACACGGATTCGTTCGGAGGCGAGTGAGCATGCGCGCGACCGACATCGAGATGCTCGTCACCGTCGGTCGGCCGGTGATCTCGCCCGACGGCGCCTTCGCCGTCTTCGCGACCTCCCGTCCCGACCTCGTCGCCGACCGCGCGGTGGGGCAGTTGTGGCGGGTCGACCTGCCTGACGGTTCGCCGCGGCGGATCACCCGCGGCGTGGCCGATCGCTCGCCGGCGCTGTCTCCCGACGGTGCGACCGTCGCCTTCCTCCGCGGCGACGCGAAGAGTCGGGCGCAGCTGTTCGTCGTGGCTGCCGGCGGAGGAGAGCCGGTGCAGGTGACCGACCTGCCCGGCGGCGTCACCGACCTCGCCTGGTCACCCGACGGCGCGCGTCTCGCCTTCACCGCGCGCGTGCCCGAGCCGGGCCGCTACGGCACCGTGGAGGGGAGGGATGCCGCGGCCGAGCCGCCGCGTCGCATCACCGGCATCCGGTGGCACGCGAACGGCCTCGGGTATCTCGATCGGCCCGCCCAGCTGTTCGTCGTCGACGCGCCGTCGACCGACGCGGAACCGTTCTACGCGCCCGCCCCGACGCTCGACACGCCGGACGAGCGCGTCGTCGCGGCGGAGCCCACTGCGCTCACCGAGGGGGCGACGAGCTGGAGCGGCGTGCGCTGGACGCACGACGGCAGCGAGCTGCTGAGCGTCCCCGACGTGATCGAGTCCGACCGGCGCGACCTGCGCGATCGCCTCATGGCCGTCCCCGTCGACGGCGGCGACCCGCGCGAAGTGCTGGGAACCGACGCCGACCTCTCGCTGTCCGAGGCCGCCGTCGCCCCCGACGGCACGGTGTTCCTGCTCGCGAACGACGTGGGCCCCGCGGGGGTCGACTTCGTGGCGCCGGGTGTCGCGCTGTTCGTCCTCGACGCCGACGGCCCGCGTCGCCTCACAGACGCCGAGACCATCGACCTCGGCGAGGTCGGCAGCCACATCTCGTTCGACGGCGACGACGTGCTCGTGCAGGATCGCACGCGAGGGCGGCTGCGCCTGCTGCGGGTCACCCGTGGGGGAGACGTCTCCGAGGTGCTCGGGGGCGACCGCGAGGTGAACGGCCACGCGGTGGCGGGCGGCCGGATCGTGGCATCCGTCGCCTCACCCGAGTCGTTCGGCGAGCTCGTCGTCGTCGACGGGGGAGCGCAGCGGACGGTCACCGACTTCGGTGGTGCCACCCGAGCGCGGCGCATCGTCACGCCTGTCGAGCTCGAGATCGCCGGCCGTGACGGTTACCCCGTGCACGGGTGGGTCGCCATGCCCGAGGGCGAGGGGCCCTTCCCCGTGATCCTGCAGATCCACGGCGGACCGTACGCCTCGTACGGCGTGCACGTGTTCGACGAGACGCAGGTGCTCGTCGACGCGGGGTACGCAGTGGTCTACAGCAATCCGCGCGGCAGCGCCGGGTACGGCCGAGCACACGGGCGATCGATCCGGCAGCGCATGGGCACGCTCGACTTCTTCGACGTCATGGACTTCTTCGACGGCGTCGTCTCGGCCGACCCGCGTCTCGACGCGGATCGCGTGGGAGTGATGGGCGGATCGTACGGCGGGTACATGACGGCGTGGGTCATCGCCCACGACCACCGCTTCGCCGGGGCGATCGTCGAGCGGGGGTTCCTCGACCCCTTCGCCTTCCCGGGATCGAGCGACATCGGCTCGTTCTTCGGCCAGGAGTACGTCGGCACCGATCCCGCGCAGATGACCGCGCAGAGCCCGATGGCGGTCGTCGACCGGGTGCGCACGCCCACGCTGGTGATGCATTCCGAGCTCGACTTCCGCTGCCCGCTCGAGCAGGCGACCCGCTTCTACGCCGCGCTGAAGCACAACGCGGTCGACGCCGAGATGCTGGTCTTCCCCGGTGAGGACCACGAGCTCACCCGCGGGGGGCGCCCCCAGCATCGCGTGCAGCGTTTCGACGCCGTGCTCGACTGGTGGAACCGGCACCTGCCGGTCACGTGAGACGACGAGGGGGCCGGATGCCATGGCATCCGGCCCCCTCTGTTCGAGGTCTCAGACGGCTTTGCCGAACTGGATCGCGCGGACGATCTGGAACACGCCGAGGATCACCAGCGAGATGCCGATCAGCAGGAACAGCGTGACCGCCCCCAGCAGCGGCGAGAACAGCAGCACGACACCGGCGAGGATGCTGACGACGGCGAAGAAGATCGTCCACGCCCGCGCCTTCGAGCCGTGGCCGACGGTGGTGAGCGAGACGACGCCCTCGATGATCCACAGGATGCCGACGAGGGTGCCGATGAAGACGCCGAACCACGCGGTCGTGGCCGACAGATTCGCGAACGAGAAGATTCCGGCGACGATGAAGAGCACGCCGAGCACGAGGTAGCCCAGGCGCGCCCATCCGGACCGCCAGAAGAGGCCGATCGCGATGTTCACCAGACCGGCGATGATGACGTAGACCGAGAGGATGGCGACCGCCACCTCGGCGGTGCGTCCCGGCCAGATGAGGATGAGCAGACCGATGACGAGCGACAGGACGCCGCTGACACCGAGCGCGGTGCGCACGGCGCCGATGGCGGGATTCGACGTGGTGGACGACGGCATGGCGAGCCTCTCTGAGTGAAAGCTGAAAACAGCTCTCACCTTAGACCTGAGGGTTCGATGGAGCGAGCTCGCCGCAGCTCTGCATCACCCGGGGGAGTGCTGCAGCAGCAGTGCCACCGTGAACAGCACGGGGAGGCACCCGAGCGTCGAGATGAAGACGACATCGCGGGACAGTATCTCGCCCACCCCGTACCGCTGCGCGAAATTGAACACGTTCTGCGCCGTCGGCAGCGCCGCGAGCACCACGACGATGAAGATCTGGTCGTCGGGCAGGCCGAACAGCGTCGCGACCGCCCATGCCAAGGCAGGCATGGCCAGCAGCTTCAGCGCCGACGCGATGACCACGTCGATGCGTCGACCGGGCTCGGTGAGCACGCGCTGGCCGTAGAGCGACATGCCGTACGACATCAGCAGCACCGGCACGCAGGCGCCGGCGATGAGATGCAGGGGGTCGAACACGATGGGGGGCAGATCGACCCCGATCAGCGCCACGATCACACCCAGGGCGGAGGCGATGAGCATCGGGTTCTTCGCCGTCTGCAGCAGGATGCGGCCGATGTTGCGGGAGCCGGAGGTCACGGCATCCAGGATCGACAGCGCGATCGGCATCAGCACCAGCAGCTGGAACAGGATGACGGGGGCGGAGTACGCCGCGTTCCCGAGCATGTACAGCGAGATCGGGATGCCGATGTTGTTGCTGTTCACCTGTCCCGCCGAGAGCGCACTGATCACGGTCTCACCCGCGGGGCGGCGCAGGATCAACGCGGAGATGAGCACGGAGACGCCGATGATGATCGCGGCCGTGATCATCGACACCGGCAGCAGGGCGGAGAACAGCGTCGCGACGTCGGCGCGCGCGAGCACCGTGAAGAGCAGGAACGGCGACAGGACGTAGAACGTGAGGCGGCTCAGCACGTGTCGGGCGTGCGGACCGAGCAGATCGATGCGTGCGATCACGTAACCGACGACGACGGCGAGACCGACGACCGCGAAGCCGGTGAGGACGCCCGTCATGCGCGGACCCCTCGGGGGATGCGGGCGCGTGGGGGAGTCATCCCTTCGAGCGTAGCGGGGGAGAGTGGCGGCCTCGGACCGGTCACGGCCGGGGTTCTGGCTCTCACCAGCCGCCCCCCGGGCTCACAGTTCGGTCAGCAGTTCTTTCATCATGCTGATCTCGGCGGTCTGGCTCTCGACGATCGACCGCGCGAGCGCGACGGCTTCGCTGTCGGTGCCGTCGGCGATCTCGTCCTGCGCCATGTCGACGGCGCCCTGGTGGTGCTCGATCATCTGCTCGAGATATAGGCGCGCAGCATCGCGCGCGTCGGCGGATTCCAGGGCCTGCATGTCGGACTCCGACATCATGCCGCCGTGGTCCATGCCGCTCATGCCGTCGCTCATCGAGACCCCCCAGTCGGACAACCAGCCCTTCATGGTGTCGATCTCGGGTTGCTGGGCGGCCGTGATCTGCTCGGCGAGGCCGGTGACGCGCTCGTCGACACCGGTCTTCGCCAGCAGGGTGTCCGACATTTCGACGGCTTGCTCGTGGTGCGGGATCATCATGGTGACGAAGAGGATGTCGGCCTCGGATGCGGAGGCTGCCGTCGTCGAGGTGGTCATCGGGGCCGACCCGTGGTCCATGCCGGGCATGGAACCGGATCCGCCGGAGCAGCCCGCCAGAGCCAAGATCGCTGCCAGGGGGAGCGCGTTCGCTGCCGCGTATCGGGTGTGCACGGGTCTGCTCCTCGTCTATCGTGCGCGTGCTCGGCGGTGCCCACTCTGCCGGTGAGATGCCGTCTCGGTGCCGAGAGGTCCGGGCGGTGGGAGCGATCGAGCATGCTCGCGCACGAGTCGCTCATCAGGGTTCTGACTTCAGAATATACCCCCTAGGGGTATCGAGGGATCGGTCGGACCGGACGATCGCCTCGCGCACAAGTCCCGGCCGGTCCTCACCTCGGAGGTCTACCGTCCCGAGAGCACCCGCCGCCCCTACCCGTTGGAGAAGCGATGAACACCTACGCACCGAACCTCGCCGACATCCTCGAGCGCGAACCGCTTCCGGCATCCGGGATCGTCTCCGGCGACGTCGAATACGCGGCCGACGGCGTCGCGTACCGCGGCTATCTGGCTCGGCCGGGGGAGGAGGGGCGGCATCCGGGCATCTTGGTCGTCCATGACTGGCTCGGGGTCACCGACTACGTGCGAATGCGATGCGACATGCTGGCACGCCTCGGCTACGTCGCCTTCGCCGCCGACGTGTTCGGCGCGGACGTGCGCCCCACGCCGGAGGAGGCCCCCGCGGTCGCGGGCCGGTTCTACCAGGACCGTCCGCTGTGGCGGAAGCGTCTCGGTGAAGCGTTCGATCGCCTTCGCGCGGAGTCGTCGGTCGACGCGGGGCGCACCGCGGCGATCGGATACTGCTTCGGAGGATCGTCGGTGCTCGAACTCGCCCGGACGGGTGCCGCCGTCGACGCGGTGGTGAGCTTCCACGGCGGGTTGTCGACCGGGCCGGCGGGGGAGGCGGAGCGGATCACCGCCAAACTGCTCGTGCTGCATGGAGCGGCCGATCCGGTCGCGCCCGACGACGCGATGATCGCGTTCGAGAACGACCTGCGCACGGCGCCGGCGGTGGACTGGCAGCTCGTCTCGTACGCCAATGCCATGCACGCGTTCACGCTTCCGGATGCCGATGCGCCCGAGCAGGGCGCGCAGTTCCAGGCGACCGCGGAGCGCCGCAGCTGGACCGCGATGAAGACGTTCCTCGCGGAGGTTCTCGGCTGAACGGTCCGTGGGCCCGTCCCGCCCCGCATGCGGGAGGCGCGACGGGCCCACGGGCTCTTTCACGCGGCGCGGGATGCCGCCAACGTCTGCCCGGCGGTGACCGCGGCCTGTTCGGCATCCGTCTTCAGCCCGGCGGCGACGTCGGCGAAGGCGTCCAGCGCGGGGTTCACCCCGACGAGGGTGAAGGGACGGTGCACGACGGTGAGGTCGAGACCCCACACGTCTTCGAAGACGCGGCGCAGCCAGCCGGTCGAGTGGTCCCAGCCCTCCTTCGGGCTGCCCGGCTCGTAGTTGCCGCCGAGGACGGTCACGAGCGTCGCGGCCTTGCCGCGCAGCGCGGTGCCCTGCGGGTCGATACGCGGGTCGGTGTAGGCGAGGTCGAACCAGGTCTTGACGTGCTGCGAGACGCCGTAGTTGTAGAGCGGCACGGTGAAGAGCAGGGCATCGGCGTCGATGAGCTCGTCCGCGAGGCGCGTGCGAAGGGTGATGGCGTCGCGCTGTCCGTCGCTGAGCTGATCGGCGGGGGTGAAGCCCGAGGTCACGGAGTCGCGCCAGGCGGTGGCGGGGATGGGATCCGCGGCGACGTCACGTCGGACGACCGCCGAAGACGGGTGCGCGGCCAGCCACTCGGCCTCGACGAGGTCGCCGAGCTCGCGGCTGGCAGAGGTGGCGGGAAGGATGCTGGCATCGAGACGGAACAGGGTCATGCGCTTCTCCGATCAGAGTGACTATGAAAAACAAAGTGACTCTGGGAAAGCTAGCACACATAGGATGGAGTCATGGTCGAAGGACACGATGCGCGACAGTGCGACGCCGCGGTGTCGCATGCGTTCTCCGTTCTCGGCAAAAGGTGGAACGGCATGATCCTCGATGTGCTCGGCCAGGGCGAGCTGTCGTTCTCGGGTCTGCGGCGTGCCGTGGCCGGGATCAGCGACGCCGTCCTGTCGGATCGACTGACCGAGCTCGCCGAGACCGGTCTGGTCGACCGCCGCGTCGACACCGGGCCGCCCGTCGCGGTCACCTACGTACTGACCGACGCCGGATGCCGGCTGGTCCCGATCCTCGATCAACTCGGCGAGTGGGCCGAGGGGAACCTCGCGCGGCGCTGACCGGTCGCTTCCGTCGTGCTGACCCCGTTCGTCGATGCGCGCAGCGGGGGCGGCGGGAAGCGGGTGCACGTGCAGATCGCGGCGCGCAGGGCCACTGCGTCGCCCGCCGGTCCATCGCGCGGGGACCGGCGGGCGCGGGGGAGCGCGGGCTGGGCTAGCAGGCCCGTGCGATCGTCACCTCGGCGCGGTCGGACCCGGAACCGACGGTGCTCCAGCTGACGACGGTTCCGTCGGTGAGGGTGACCGCTTCGCCTGCCCGCACGAGCTGCGCGTCCGGCGTGGGGTCTCCGGGTCGCTCCAGCACCGTGGTGCCGATGGGGACCTCGGGGTCGGTGCGGAGCAGTTGCAGACCGGAGACGCCGGGGGGCACGGGGCTCTGGCCGGGGTAGAGGTACGAGTATTTTCCGCGCTGGTTTCCGTCGTGATAGTCGACCCAATATCGAACACCCGGCTCGGACGAGCTCTCCCAGGTGATCGCGTCGCGGTTCGCGGCGCCCGCGGCGACCGAGTCGACCGTGGTCGTGCTCTCGGCGTCGCACGCCGGCGTGAGCCGGCGGGGGAGCATGCCGATCCTCTCGAGTGCCGGACTGGGGAAGGGGGTCAGCACCCAGGAGTCGCCCATGACATCGAGGGCGTTGCCGTACTCTTTGCGTTCGCACCCGGCGGGGGTCCGGCCGTTCGTCGCGACGAAGTCCCACGTCGGACAGGCCGTCGAGAATGCATGCGCTTGAGACATGTTGTGGCCCCACTCATGCACGAGAGTCGACGAGTCCGTGCCGGGCTGGAAGGTGCGGCCGCCGGAGGTGAGGCTCGCACCCTGGTCGCCGTTGGCCCACCCGGGGCACGGCTCACCGCCGGGCACCATGACCGTCAGGTGTTTTCCCGGGCCCGGCTGCCAACCGAGGGCGTTCGCTGCGGCATCCAGCCAGACGCCGGTCCACGAGCAGGGTGCCTCTTCGGTGGGGAAGATCCAATCGGACACCTGGGCGATCTCGACGGTCAGCTCGCCGTCGGTGTCCGCGTTCAAGAACTGCGCCGCCTGGTCCGCGGAACGCACCGCCTCTTCTCGGGAGAAATTCGGGGTCGTTCCGGGTGGCGCGACGAGAGCGATGGTCATGACGGCGCTGTGCGGTTGGACGGTCTTCTCCACCAGCTCGAAGCCCGGGGCGGCGTTCGTCGCCGCGTTCGCGGGCGATACCGCGATCACGGTGGACGCCACGGCGGCGATCGTCGCGAGGAAGGCTTTGGTCGATCGATTCACGGGGCAACCCCTCATCGGTCCGCGCCACATTGCGCGAGGTGACACAAAGTTAGCGTTAACACTGCGTTTCTCGGATGAGAAAGCTCTCATCCATACGGATGCTGGACGCTGCGTGTCGATGACAGGGTTGCGTGGGTCCGGCCGGACCGATTCGGCTGCGCGGGCATCGCGATCGTCGCTCGCAGCCGTGACGCGCGCGACATTCGACTCAGGGCTGCGCAGTCGTGAGCGGAAACTCGGGCCCTGCATCGGCGAGGATGGCGGACCGTCGAGATGTTCCGCGAGATCCGCGGGGTCGTTTCGGCTAACGCCGATAATGCACATTATGTCAGTTCGCGCGAAACCGGCCGATTTCCCCTTCCCCGTCCCCGCTGCTCGCGACGTCAGCCGCCACAGAGAGCGCCGCGCGACGCGGCGCAGCTCAGAACGGACGGATGCCATCTCTCACCGTGACGGCTAATCCGTGAAGACCGCCGTCGTGGTCGTGCGCCAGGTTCCCGGTTCGACCTCCCAGGCGACGGTGAGCGGCTGCGTTTCGCTGGACGGCGCCGAGGCATCCCATGCGATGTCCCACCGAGCTTGGACATCACTCACCGCCGATGTCGCGGGGATTTCCTCCGTGCCGATGTAGGCGGTGACTTCCGACGGGAAGCCGACGAGTCCGGGACCGTCCACCCCGGCGTCGGCTGCCAGATCGCGGAAGATCACGGCCGCGGGAGCCGCCGGGTCGACGGCGACGGACTGGCGAACGTCCTCCGGCCCTGACGCGGGGTTGACCCACTCGTACGGGCTTGCACCGGTCGAGGGCACGCCGGCGTCGTCGATGCGCACTCCCGCGTCCGTGCCACGGACGATCCACCCGTCCGCGACGCGGTCGCGAACGGCCGTCACCAGTACGGTGCCCTCGGCGGGGCCTTGTCCGGCTTCGATGGTCCCGTCGGCCCCGAGGTAGCCGGCTGCCTCATCCGGTCGGACGATGCTGTTGGCGGCCGACTCCGTGAACTGCTGCTCGGAACCGACCAGGGCGCGAGATTCGTCGGACAGCAGGGCGTATGCCGCTCCGTATTGCTCGGCCTGGATCGCGCCGAGGTACTCCTCGACGGTCCGCACCGCCTCTTCGGCGGGTAGACCGGCGGGGGGTCCGGCGTCCGGCGCCGGGGTGCTGGAGGCGACGGAGGCCGCGGGAGCGGCGGGCGTGGGGGCGGAAGCGGTCTCTCCTCCCCCGGTGCAGCCCGCGAGAACCAGGGCTGCCGTGGTCACTGCTCCGAGGCGGACGAGCTTCTCATGCATCATCTTCTGGGTCATACGACGACGCTAGGCGAGGGTTCACGGCCGGCCGCACGCGGTGGCCGGCGCGACGAGAATGTGGAAGAGTGCGCCACTGTCGCTCCCCCTCTTCCGTCGCGACGCCCGACCGAGATGGACACGAGACGCTCGGCGCCAGGTCGGTGGGTTCGACAGGGGTCCTGAGCAACGCCGCCGATGGGGCTCGCTACGACGCCCGTGGGTCGGTCACCGCAGTACCTCCACGAGCACGATCCACGAGATCATCAGGGCGACGACGATGGACAACAGGGCCCCGAACGCGAAGGCCGCCGTTCCCGCGGCCACCGCCCCCGAGAGCACGAGGACGCCGCCCACGGCGTACGCAGCGGGGACCAGGAACCCCAGCACGCTCTTCATGCCCCGCAACCGATTCAACGGGCTGCGGTCGGCCGCGATGCGGCGTGCGGCATCCACCGCGAACGTCGCCGCGATGAGCGAGGCCAGCACGGCGACCGCCCCGTAGACCACGTCGCCGAGGTCGGGTGCGAGCCCGAGCGCGCTGACCACGAGCGCCAACACCAGTGACGAGATGGCCGTCCCGAGTCGAGCGGTCAGCGCCGGCGCCTTCACGATCTCGGCGATGTTGACGCTCGCGGCGACGATCACGAGACCCGCGAGGGCGGCCGTCGCCCCGACGAGCGCGAGATTGAAGTCACCCCAGTCACCCATGACCGGATGCTAGCGCTCGCCCTCCCACGCGGCCAACCCTCGCCCCACGCGCCGCCGTTACGCTGGGCGCATGCCCGACGACGACGATGAGACGCAGGAGGAACGCGCGCTCCGCGCCATCGCGAACATGCGGGCGGGCGCGGACATCCCCGCCGAGGCGTTGCGCCTCTCGAACGACTACACCGACCGGCAGACGCGCCGCGTGAAGGAATGGTTCGCTCGAATGACTCGACGCGGGTGACCTGCGGGTCGGCGTCACTCCCCCGGGCGCACCCACCCCGAGGTGACCGACAGCACCCGCGAGCCGTCGAGATCGGCGAGCGACAGGCTCGCGAAGCGCACGGCGGCATCCGATGTCTGCCAGCGGAACCGCGGCGCAGAGGTGGTCGCGGCCTCCACCACCGTCTTGGCGGCGTCCTCCGCCGACTGCGCTGACGCGAAGGCGGTCGTCGTACGGTCGAGGTACGCCTGCTGCTGGACGGCGTACGGGCCGGGCTCCGCTCGGTGGACCGAGTCGGTGAACGACGACGCCACCGCAGCGGGCTCGACGATGGCCACGTCGACGCCGAACGGGGCGACGACGGGGGCGAGCGACTGCATGAGGCCCTCGACCGCGAACTTCGCGGCGCAGTAAGCATCGGCGAACGGCTGCCCCACCGCTCCCCCGACGCTCGTGACGGTGATGATCCGGCCGCGGCGACGTTCGCGCATGCCGGGGAGCACGAGGCGCGTGAGCCGGGCCACGGAGAGGTAGTTCGTCTCGAGCTGCTCCTGCAGGTCTGCGTCGCTCAGCTGCTCGAGCGTGCCCACGGCGCCGCGGCCGGCGTTGTTGACGAGGATGTCGAGGGGACCCACCGCCTCGATCAGGGACCGCGCGCCGGCGGCATCCGTCACGTCCAATGACCGGACGTCGAGCTCGACACCCGCCTCGGATGCCGCGGAGCGCAGGGCGTCCGCACGCGAGGCGTCGCGCACGGTGGCCACGACCTCGACCCCCGACCGTGCGAGTCCGATGGCGGTGTGCAGGCCGATGCCGCTGGAGGTGCCGGTGACGAGAGCGAGGGTCATGTGTCTATCCTGCTCCTCCCACCCGTGAAAACGTCGCTACTCCCCCGCGGGGGCGACCTGCATGAGGAACGCCCCCGGCTCGCGGTCGCTGTCGAGGTACACGAGCATGCCGCGGTCGGGCAGAGTGACCGACGCGGCCGTCGAGGCGCCGCAGACGAACGGAACGGGGTCACCGACCGCGACGCCGGCCGACGTCGAGATCTGCGCGGTCACCGTCTCGGGCCCGGCGCATCGCAGCGTCACGTCGTAGACACCGCGCTCTACCGTGCGGTTCTCACTGCGGAACGGCGCCACCCCGCCCGGGTCGCCGAAGGTCCCCCACGCCTGCCAGAGGTACTGCCCCACGTCCGCGGCAGCGACGACGTCGTCGAAATATCCCGCCCACGAATCCGCCGTCGCCGCCGGGGTCGTCCTCTCGGGCTGGGGGGTCGGGGAGGCGGTCGTGGGAGCGGCGTCGTCACCCCCGGTGCAGCCGACGAGCGCGACGCCTGCCACGACGACCCCCGCGAGAGGGAACAGATGCCTTTTCAACGATGGCATCCGGCGATCATAGGCAGTCGATCTCATCGGCGCCAGGTGGATGCCACGATCCGATGCGACTATCCGCCGGGTGTCAGCTCCACCCACTGACCGCCGAATTTCGCCTCCCGGCCGTCGCCGGAGGAGGTACCCGCGAGGCGCCGACGCACCCACGGACCGACGTGCTCGCGGTAATACGCACTGCCCTTCAGCCGCTCGATCTCGGGGATCTCGCGCAGATGCCACCACTCCTGCGGCGCGGTGAGGCCGACCGCCTCGATCACGCGGGCGGCCACGCGGTGGTGTCCGCGGGTGTTCATGTGCAGACGGTCCACCGACCAGAACTCCCCGCCCGCGAGGTCCCGATCGAACCAGTTGTACGCCGTGATGACGTCGGTCCGCGCCGCGAGCCGCTGTTCGACCGCGCTCGAGAGCCGATCGCCGCGCACCTGCAGGACGCGTCCGAGGGGCAGCCCCGCTGACGGATTCGCCCCCGACAGCACGATGAGTTGCACGCCCTCTTCGTCGCAGCGGCGCAGCACGTGTTCGAAGATGCCGACGATGCGCTCGAGGTCGGCGCGCGGGCGCAGCATGTCGTTGCCTCCCCCGTTGAACGACAGGTGCGTCGGCTTCAGCGCCAGCGCGGGTTCGAGCTGCTGCTCGACGATCGGCTCGATGAGCTTGCCGCGGATCGCGAGGTTGGCGTACCGGATCGGCTCCCCCGCGGCATCCGCCCACCCCTGGGCAGCGAGGTCGGCCCACCCCCGCACGGTGCCGTCGGGCAGTTCGTCGCCGACTCCTTCGGTGAACGAGTCGCCGATCGCGACGTAGCGCACGGATGCCATGATCCGAGCCTACGCGCGAGCCGGTCGCCGGCGGCGCGGTGGCAGATGCGGGGCGCGCTCTGCCGTTCGGGGCGGGTTTCGCCGTTCGGGGCATGCATTTGCCGCCCCAACGGGCCGATCCCGCCCCAAACCGCATGTTCGGCGTCTCCCCAGGGTGCCTCCCCAACAGGTCGCGACGTCACGCCAGCGCGCGCCCCCGCTGCTCGCGGAGGAACAGCGCGGCGACCACCGCGACGGCGAAGAACGCCGCGAAGACGACGAACAGCAACGGCGCGCCGCCGAGGCCCAACAGCGGCGGCACCGCGAGAGGGGCGATGATCGACGCGATCCGCCCCACCCCTGCGGCCCAGCCGGCCCCGGTCGCGCGAAGCGCCGTGGGATAGGTTTCGGGCGTCGCGGCGTACAGCGCTCCCCAGGCGCCGAGGTTGAAGAACGACAGCATCATGCCCGTGGCGATCACGGCGAACTCGCCCGACGCCGTCCCGAAGAGCACCGCCGCCACCGCCGAGCCCGCGAGGAACGTCGCCAGCGTCGCGCGCCGGCCCCACGCCTCGATGAGCCACGCAGCGACGGCATACCCCGGCAGCTGGGCAAGCGTGATGATGAGGGTGAAGCCGAAGGAGCGGACGAGGTCGTAGCCCTGGGCCACGAGAATCGTCGGGATCCAGATGAAGGCGCCGTAGTACGAGAAGTTCACGCAGAACCACAGCACCCAGAGACTCGCCGTGCGCGCGCGCAGCGCCGGTGCCCACAGGGCGCTCACCCTCGGACGAGCGTCCGGGGCGGATGCCGTCGCACCCTCCGTCGACGCTTCGAGAGCGACACGACCGGCCGCCGCCTCCAGATCGCGCACGATGACGATCGCCTCGGCGTTGCGTCCGCGCGAGGCGAGCCACCGCGGCGATTCGGGCAGGCCCCAGCGCACGATCAGCGCGTACACCGCGGGGATCGCGCCGAGGGCGAAGGCCCAGCGCCAGCCGTCCGCCGACGCCGGGACGACGAGGTAGCCGATCAACGCGGCCGCGGTCCAGCCCACGGCCCAGAACGCCTCGAGGAAGACGATGAGCCGCCCGCGCATGCGCGCCGGGGCGAACTCGCTCACGTACGTCGAGGCGACCGGTAGTTCCGCGCCGAGACCGAGCCCCACCACGAAACGCAGCACGAGCAGGGCGGCGAGACCGCCGACGAGTGCGCTCGCGCCCGTCGCGAGGCCGTACACGAGCAGGGTCAACGCGAAGACGTGGCGGCGGCCGAAACGGTCCGCGAGCAGTCCCCCGACACTGGCGCCGACGGCCATGCCGGCGAAACCCGCCGACGCGACCCACGACGCCTCGGTCGGAGCCAGCTGCCACTGCACGCTGAGGGCGGCGATGACGAACGAGATGAGCCCGACGTCCATGGCATCCAGCGCCCAGCCCAGCCCCGACCCGCCGAGGATCCGCCCGTGCCGCCGCGTGAACGGCAGCGCATCGAGGCGTTCGGACACCCGGACGGTGTCGGTGCTGGTGGTCACCGGATGCCGGAGAGGTCGGACGCGACGCGCGCGTCGCTGTCGGCGAGCATCTCGTGCACCAGCGGCAGCACCCGCGTACCGTAGAGCTCGATGCTCGACATGAGGCGGTCGTGCGAGATGGAGCCGCTGGCGAACTTCATCTGGAAGCGGGCGTTGCCCAACGCCCGCACGGTGGCGACGATCTTTCGGGCGACGGTCTCGGGCGAGCCGATGTACATGGCCCCCTCGGGGCCGACGTCCTGCTGGAAGCGCAGGCGGTTGTACGCGGGCCAGCCGCGCTCGCGACCGATCGTGGTGTTCAACTCCGCGACGCCCTCGTAGGCCTCTTCCCACGCCTGCTGATCGGTCTCGGCGATGTGGCCGGGCGAGTGGACCGAGATGGGCAGCTGGTCCTTGCCGAGTTCCTGCAACGACCGGCGGTACAGGTCGGCGTAGGGGCGGAACCGTGCCGACGAGCCGCCGATGATGGCGAGGACCAGACCGTATCCGTAGCGCGCGGCGCGGACGACCGATTCCGGGGAACCGCCGACGCCGACCCACGCCGTGAGGCCCTTCTCGGTTTTCGGGTAGACGTCGGCATCCTGCAATCCGGCGCGCGTGCGTCCCGACCAGGTGACGGGCTTCTCGTCGAGCAGGAGTGAGAAGAGCTCGAGCTTCTCCTCGAAGAGCTGCTCGTAGTCGGCGAGGTCGTAGCCGAACAGCGGGAACGACTCGATGAACGACCCGCGACCGAGGATCACCTCGGCGCGTCCGTTCGAGACGGCATCCAGGGTCGCGAAGCGCTCATACACCCGCACGGGGTCATCGCTCGAGAGCACCGTCACGGCGGTCCCGAGGTGGATGTCGGTCGTTCTCGCGGCGGCGGCGGCCAGCACGATCTCGGGGCTCGTGACGGCGAAATCCTTGCGGTGGTGCTCCCCCACCCCGAAGAACGACAGCCCCACCTGATCGGCGAGCACCGCCTGTTCCACGACATTGCGGATCGTCTGCGCGTCCGACTGCAGCGACCCGTCCGATCCGCGCGAGATGTCTCCGAAGGTGTCGAGTCCGAGCTCGAGGGGACGTTCGTCCATGGGGGTCTCCTTGCATTCGGATGAATGAACTTTACGCGACGGCGGAGTATTCCCCCGCATGGCCGAGGGGCGCCACCGAAGCGACGCCCCTCGCAGAGATCACCCGGATGCCAGGGCGGCACGCAGCGTGTCGAGACCGACGCCGCCGATGTCGAGGGCCCGCGTGTGGAACTGCTTCATCGAGAAGTCGGCGCCGCGACGCTCCTGCTCCTCGTCGCGCACCTGCTCCCAGATGCGCTGACCCACCTTGTACGAGGGCGCCTGCCCGGGCCAGCCGAGGTAGCGGTTCACCTCGAACCGCACGAATTCCTCGCTCATGTTGACGTTCTTCAGCATGAACGCCAGAGCGTAGTCGTGGTCCCAGGTGCCGCTGCCGTCGAGGCGGGGCTTCTGCAGGTGCACGCCGATGTCGAGCACCACGCGCGCCGCGCGCATGCGCTGTCCGTCGAGCATTCCGAGGCGGTCGGCGGGGTCGTCGAGGTAGCCGAGTTGTTCCATGAGGCGCTCGGCGTACAGCGCCCACCCCTCTGCGTGCCCGCTGGTGCCGGCGAGCAGGCGCCGCCACGAGTTGAGCTGGGCACGGTTGTAGACGGCCTGTGCGATCTGCAGGTGATGCCCCGGAACACCCTCGTGGTAGACGGTGGTGAGCTCGCGCCAGGTGTCGAAGGTGTCGACGCCCTCGGGCACCGACCACCACATACGACCCGGACGCGAGAAGTCGTCGGTCGGCCCCGTGTAGTAGATCCCGCCCTCGTTGGTCGGCGCGATCATGCACTCGAGCGCGCGGATGGGCTCGGCGATGTCGAAGTGCGTGCGGCCGAGCTCCTCGACCGCCCTGTCGCTGGTGCGCTGCATCCACTCCTGCAGAGCCTGGGTGCCGCGGAGCTTGCGCGATTCGTCCTTCTCGAGGAATGCGACGGCCTCCTCCACCGTGGCCCCGGGGAGGATCTCGTTCGCGATGGCCTCCTGCTCGGCGACCATGCGCGCGAGTTCTTCGACACCCCACTCGTACGTCTCGTCGAGGTCGATCGCAGCTCCCAGGAACCGTCGGGAGTGCAGCGCGTACAGCTCGCGGCCGACGGCGTCCTGGTCCCCCGCGACGGGGGCCAGTTCCGACGAGAGGAACCGCGCGAGCGAGTCGTAGGCGAGCCGGGCGGCGTTGGCGTTCGTCGAGAGGTCGCGAGCGAGGGATGCCGGCAGCTGGCCCTCTTCGGGGGAGGCGTCTCCGACGAACTCGGCGAAGAACCCGGTGTCGGCGGTGTAACGCGCGATCTGCGTGACGACCTCGCTCACCTGACGACGTGCCGGGACGACCCCCTCGGCGATGCCGCGTCGGAGCGTTGCGACGTAACCGTCGATCGCGTCAGGCAGCGCGCCCAGGCGGGTGGAGATCGTCGCCCAGTCGTCGACGGTCGCGGTCGGCATGAGGTCGAAGGTCGCGCGGATGTCCTGCGCGGGCGAGGCGATCACGTTGAGGTCGCGCAGGTGCGTCTTGGCCTCGTGCTGCTCGACCATGAGATCGAGCTCGCGCCCCAGATCCATCTTGGTGACGGCGTCGATCGAGTCGACCGCGTCGGCGGCCTCGAGCGCGGCCCGCGTCGACCGCGCGTCGGTGATGAGAGCCTCGGCGCCCTCGGGGCTGTAGTCGCCGAAGCGACCGTTGTGCTCGAAGCGACCGATGTAGGTCGCCAGCGTCGGCTCGCGCTCTGCCAGGGTGTCCACCCACGCGTCGGCGATCGTGTCGATCGGCGTGGGAGTGCGTTGTGCGTCAGTCATCCTCCGAGCCTAGGCACCCGACGACGGCGGCGCACACCCCCCGGTGTGACGGATGCCACGGCGGCGGCGGGTGAGCATGCCTCAGCGCGGAGTGCCGCGGAGTGGGCTGAGGCGAGGAGATTCCGGGAGCGGAGGAGCGCGAGACACTGCGGGGTCCGCCCGTCCCGGAATGTCCTCCCCTCAGCGTGTTCGCATGCGCGGGCGGCCAGGACGCCTAGTGCCCCGCTTCGTCCCAGTCGCCGCCGCGGCCGATCTGCACGTCGAGCGGCACCGACAGCTCGGCGGCGTCGGCCATGCGCCCCCGGACGATCTGCTCCACGGCGTCCCACTCCCCCGCCGCGACCTCGACGACGAGCTCGTCGTGGATCTGCAGCAGCACGCGCGAACGCAGCTCTGCGGATGCCAGATCATCGCGGATGCGGAACAGTGCGACCTTCATGATGTCGGCGGCACTGCCCTGGATGGGGGCGTTGAGCGCCGCGCGCTCGGCGTTCTCGCGCAGCACCCGGTTCATGCTCGTGAGGTCGGGGAACGGGCGGCGGCGGCCGAAGATCGTCTCGGTGTAGCCGTCGTGACGGGCCTGCTCGACCGACCCGCGCAGATAGTCGCGCACCGCGCCGAAGCGCGCGAAGTACTCGAGCATGAGCTTCTTCGCCTCGGACTGCTCGATGCGCAGCTGCTTCGACAGGCCGAACGCCGACAGGCCGTAGACGAGGCCGTACGACATCGCCTTGACCTTCGTGCGCATCGCCGGGGTGACCTCGGCCGGTTCGACGCCGAAGACGCGCGCGCCGACGAACCGATGCAGGTCCTCACCCGAGTTGAACGCCTCGATGAGCCCCGGGTCACCCGACAGGTGCGCCATGATGCGCATCTCGATCTGCGAGTAGTCGGCGGTCAGCAGCGTCTCGTAGCCCTCTCCGACCTCGAAGGCGGCGCGGATGCGACGGCTCTCCTCGGTGCGGATGGGGATGTTCTGCAGGTTGGGGTCAGTGCTCGACAGGCGCCCGGTCTGGCTCCCGGTCTGCACGTAGGTGGTGTGGATGCGCCCGTCGGCACCCGTCGCGGTGTCGAGGGCGTCGATGATCTGCTTCAGCTTGGTCGCCTCGCGGTGGCGCAGCAGCAGGTCGAGGAAGGGGTGGTCGGCGCTCTCCTGCAGGTCGGCGAGGGCGGCGGCATCCGTGGTGTAGCCGCTCTTGGTCTTTCGCGTCTTCGGGAGCTGCAGCTCGTCGAACAGCACCTCCTGCAACTGCTTGGGCGAACCGAGGTTCACCTCGTGTCCGATCGCGGCATACGCGTCGCGGGCGAGCGCGTCGGCGCGGGCACCGAGCTCCGACGAGAAGCCGGCCAGCTTCTCGTGCGATACGGCGACGCCCGCGAGCTCCATGTCGGCCAACGCGGTGAGCGTGGGCATCTCGATGTCGTCCAGCACCTCCGCCACGCGCTCCGGCATCTCGGCGCGCTGCACCTCGGCCACGCGCCGCGTGAACCACGACAGCTGACCCGGGGTGGCGCCCTCGGTCTCGGGCACGAGCTGCGTCGGGTCGGCGACGGGGAGCTTCTCGTCGAGTGCGCGCTCGACCAGGTCGGCCAGCGTCTTGTCGGGGAAGCTCGGGCGCACGAGCCACCCCGCCAGGAGCACGTCGAACGCGACACCGGCGACGTCCACGCCCTCGCGGGCGAGCGCCTTGACCTGCGGTTTGGCGTCGGCGAACACCTTCGGGGCATCGGATGCCAGCCACCCGGCCAGCGCGTCGCGCACCGCCGGGGTCCAGTCGGCCTCGACCGCGGCCGAGGCCGAGGCGAGCCCGATCTGCACGGGGGCGCCTCCGGCCAGAGTGACGGTGACGCCGACCGAGCCCTCGGCCGATGCCACCCACGCGGCGAGGGCGTCGGCGTCGAGGCGAGACGGCGTGGGCGCGGTCGCGGACGGCCGTGCCTCTTCGGCTTCGCCCGCGTCTGCGCCGAACGCATCGAACACCCGCGGGAGCAGCGTGCGGAACTCCAGGCGCGCGAAGATGTCGCGCACGGCCTGCGCGTCGAGCGGCTTCACGGCCAGGTCTCCCGGCCCGACGGGCAGCTCGACGTCACGCAGCAGGCGATTCAGCGTGCGATTGCGGCGGACACCGTCGAGGTGCTCGCGCAGGTTGTTGCCGACCACGCCGGTGATCTTGTCGGCGTTGTCGAGCAGTGCCTCCAACGACCCCCATTGCGTGAGCCACTTCACCGCGGTCTTCTCGCCGACCTTGGGGACGCCGGGCAGGTTGTCGCTCGTCTCTCCGACGAGGGCGGCGATCTCGGGATACTGGGCGGGCGGGAGGCCGTACTTCTCGACCACGGCGTCGGTGTCGTAGCGCTTCAGCTGCGACACGCCCTGCACGTTGGGGTAGAGCAGCGTGATGTCGTCGGTGACGAGCTGGATGGTGTCGCGGTCGCCGGAGCACACCAGCACCGTGAAGCCCTGCTCTTCGCCCTGGGTGGCGAGGGTGGCGAGGATGTCGTCGGCCTCGAAGTCCTCTTTCTTCAGCACGGGCACGCCCATCGCCTCGAGGCAGTCCTGCAACAGCGGGATCTGGCCCTTGAACTCGGCGGGCGACTCGCTGCGGTTGGCCTTGTACTCGGCGTACTCGCGGGTGCGGAACGACTGCCGCGACGTGTCGAACGCCACCGCCAGGTGGGTGGGCTTCTCAGCCTTCACGAGGTTCACGAACATCGACAGGAAGCCGTAGATGCCGTTGGTGTGCTGGCCGTCCTTCGTCGAGAAATTGTCGACCGGCAGGGCGTAGAACGCCCGGTACGCCAGCGAATGGCCGTCGACGACGAGGAGAGTAGGCTTTTCGGCATCCGTCACCCCTCCAGCGTAACGAGAACCACGGACACTCCCCCGGCCCCGCCCGAACAGGGCGACGACAGGAAGGCGATGATGACGTCGACCTCAGGCGACACCACCTCCGGCCTCGACTGGGCGAAGCAGCGCGGAATGGGCGCACTCGCCGAGAAGATGGGCATCGAGTGGGTCGAGTTCACCGTCGAGCGCTGCGTCGCGACCATGCCGGTCGAGGGCAACACGCAACCGGTCGGCCTGCTGCACGGCGGCGCCTACGTGGTGCTCGGCGAGTCGCTCGGATCGATGGCGGCGAACCTCCACGCCGGCGCCGGGCGTCTGGCGGTCGGTATCGACATCAACGCCACGCACACGCGGTCCGCGACGTCGGGCATCGTGACCGGCGTGTGCACGCCGATCCACCTCGGCCGCTCGCTGACCGTGCACGAGATCGCGGTGACCGACGAACAGGGCCGGCGCTGCTCGACGGTGCGCATCACGAACATGATCAAGGACGCCCCCGCCGGCTGATCGCGCGCCACATCGGCCCCCGCGCGTGGGAGGACCCTGAGCCTGTCGAAGGGTCCGGGCCGTCCGCGTGGTCGGTGGCTTCGACGGGCTCAGCCACCTCGGCGGCGCGGGGAACCACCCCGGAAACGGAGAATGGATGCCACCGCAGTGGCATCCATTCTCCGAAAAGTCTCGTCAGGCCTTCTTGGGGGCCAACTGTTCGATGATGGCCTTCGCGACGTCCTGCATGGTGAGGCGGCGGTCCATCGAGGCCTTCTGGATCCAGCGGAACGCCTCGGGCTCGCTCAGGCCCATCTTCTCGTTCAGCAGGCCCTTTGCGCGGTCGACCAGCTTGCGGGTCTCGAAGCGCTCGACCATGTCGGCCACCTCGGCCTCGAGGGTGATGATCTGCTCGTAGCGGGCCAGGGCGATCTCGATCGCCGGCAGCAGGTCGTTGGGCGTGAACGGCTTGACGACGTACGCCAGAGCACCGGCCTCGCTCGCGCGCTCGACGAGCTCCTTCTGGCTGAAGGCCGTCAGCAGCACGACGGGGGCGATGTGGTTCTTGCTGAGCTTCTCGGCGGCGCTGATGCCGTCGAGCTGCGGCATCTTGACGTCCATGATGACGAGGTCGGGACGCAGCTCGGTCGCCAGCTGCACGGCCGTCTCGCCGTCACCGGCTTCTCCGACGACGTCGTAGCCGTTGTCGCGGAGGATCTCGACGATGTCGAGGCGGATGAGCGACTCGTCTTCCGCGACGACGACGCGACGGGGAGCCGCGGGGGCGCTGCCGGTAACGGCTTCTTGATCAGTCACGGAACCATCCTAAGTCTGGAAGGGCGCCTAGCCCTGGATCGCACGGGATGCTGTACGGGTACCGGTGGTGGGACTCGAACCCACACGTCTTTCGACAGAGCATTTTGAGTGCCCCGCGTCTGCCATTCCGCCACACCGGCAAGTGTCGCGCTCCCAACCTAGCGGGCGGGAGCGCGACGACGCGCGCCGGATGCACCGGCGCGCGTCGTCTGAGCTCAGACTTCCTGGTACCCGGGGGCCGCGCCGTGGACGGCGTCGCCCACGCGGTGCACCCGCAGGTCGTTCGTCGACCCCGCGATTCCGGGAGGGGAACCCGAGATGACGACGACCTTGTCGCCGACCTTGGCCAGGTCGTGCGAGAGCAGGTAGTCGTCGACCTGCAGGAACATCTTGTCGGTGTGCGACACGTGCTCCACCAGCGTCGAGCGCACGCCCCACGTCAGCGCCAGGCGACGGCGGATGCCGGGCTCGGGCGTGAACGCGATCATCGGGATGGTCGAACGCAGGCGCGACATGCGCCGGGCCGAGTCACCCGACTCGGTGAAGACGCACAGGTACTTCGCCTCGACGAAGTCGGCGACCTCGACCGCGGCGAGCGTGATGGCGCCGCCCTGGGTGCGGGGCTTGTTGGTCAGGGGCGCGATGCGCTCGAGACCGTGCTCCTCGGTGGACTCCACGATGCGTGCCATCGTCTCGACGACCACCACCGGGAAGTCGCCGACGCTGGTCTCGCCCGAGAGCATGACCGCGTCCGCGCCGTCGAGCACGGCGTTGGCGACGTCGGAGGTCTCGGCGCGCGTGGGCACGGGGTTGGTGATCATCGACTCGAGCATCTGCGTCGCGACGATGACGGGCTTCGCCATGCGGCGGGCCAACTCGACGGCGCGCTTCTGCACGATCGGCACGGCCTCGAGCGGCAGCTCGACGCCCAGGTCGCCGCGGGCCACCATGATGGCGTCGAAGGCGTCGATGATCTCTTCGAGGTTGTCGACCGCCTGCGGCTTCTCGATCTTGGCGATGACGGGAACGTAGCGTCCCTCTTCGGCCATGATCTCGTGCACGCGCACGATGTCGGAGGCGTCGCGCACGAACGACAGCGCGATGAGGTCGGCTCCCGCCTTCAGGCCCCAGCGCAGGTCGGCCTCGTCCTTCTCGCTCAGCGCGGGGACGTTGACGGCGACACCGGGCAGGTTGATGCCCTTGTTGTTCGACACGGGGCCGCCGACGACGACCTCGGTGGTCACGACGGTGCCGTCGGTCTCGACGACGCGCACGCGCACCTTGCCGTCGTCGATCAGCAGGAAGTCGCCGGGCTTGACGTCGTTGGGCAGACCCTTGAACGTGGTGCCGACGATCTCTTTCGTGCCGAGGATGTCTTCGATGGTGATCTTGAAGATGTCACCGGGCAGCAGGTCGTGGGGACCGTTCTCGAACTTGCCGAGTCGGATCTTGGGGCCCTGCAGGTCGACCAGGGCGGCGACCGGGCGGCCGGCGTCTTCTGCGGCCTTGCGCACATTGGCGAAGTTGGCGTCGTGCACGGAGTAATCTCCGTGGCTCAGGTTGAGGCGGGCGACGTCCACCCCGGCGTCGATGATGGCGCGAACCATCTCATACGACGACGTGGCGGGCCCGAGTGTTGCGACGATCTTGGCGCGTCTCATCCGTTTTCAAGCTCCGTGAGGATTTTCGGGAAGTGGCCGATCGGCCCTTGCCAGCTTAGGCGGGCAGGAGGCCGATGGCGACATCGGTGGGGCGCACCGGTGCGGGCAGCACCGTCTCGCCCATGAGGAACGTGTCGACCTCGGCGGCGGCCGCGCGGCCCTCGGCGATGGCCCACACGATGAGGGACTGTCCACGGCCGGCGTCACCGGCGACGAACACGCCCGGCGTGGTCGTAGCGTACGTGGCGTCGCGCTCGACGTTGCCCCGCCCGGTGAACTGCGTGCCGAGCTGGCCTTCGAGGTGCTCGCGCTCGGGACCGGTGAAGCCCATGGCGATGAGCACCAGGTCGGCGGGGATCTCGCGCTCGGTGCCGCTCTTGGGCACGCGGCGGCCGTCGAGGTACTCGGTCTCGGCGACGCGCAGGGCACGCACCTCTCCCGCCGCGTTGCCGAGGAACTCCACCGTGGAGGCGAGGAACGACCGCTCCCCGCCCTCTTCGTGGGCCGAGGCCATCTCGAACAGGTTCGGCATCATCGGCCAGGGCTGCTCGGCCGGGCGCTCCGAGGGCGGCTGCTTGCCGATCGCGAGGTTCGTCACGCTCAGGGCGCCCTGGCGGTGCGCCGTGCCGATGCAGTCGGCTCCGGTGTCGCCACCGCCGATGACGACGACGTGCTTGCCCTCGGCCGAGATCTGCTGGGGCACCTGGTCGCCCGCGACGGCCTTGTTGCCCTCGATGAGGTACTCCATGGCGTAGTGGACGCCGTCGAGGTCGCGGCCCGGGATGGCGAGATCGCGCGGCACGGTGGCGCCCGTGGCCACCACGACGGCGTCGTAGCGCGCCCGGAGGTCGCTCCACGAGATGTCCTTGCCGATCTCGACGCCCGCGCGGAAGCGCGTCCCCTCCGCCTGCATCTGGCGCAGGCGAAGCTCGAGGTGGCGCTTCTCCATCTTGAAGTCGGGGATGCCGTAGCGCATGAGCCCGCCGATGCGGTCGTCGCGCTCGAACACCGCCACCGTGTGGCCGGCGCGCGTGAGCTGCTGGGCGGCCGCGAGACCGGCGGGGCCGGAGCCCACGACGGCGACGGTCTTGCCGGTGAGGCGCTCCGGCGGCTCGGGCTCGACCCAGCCGTTGGCGAAGGCCTCGTCGATGATCGAGACCTCGACCTGCTTGATCGTCACGGCCGGCTGGTTGATGCCGAGCACGCACGAGCTCTCGCAGGGCGCGGGGCACAGGCGACCGGTGAACTCCGGGAAGTTGTTCGTCGCGTGCAGACGCTCGATCGCCGCGCGCCCCTCACCGCGCCAGGTCAGGTCGTTCCACTCCGGGATGAGGTTGCCCAGCGGGCACCCCTTGTGGCAGAACGGGATGCCGCAGTCCATGCAGCGACCGGCCTGGCGGCGGATGACGGCCGAATCGCCCGGCTCGTACACCTCTTTCCAGTCCATGATGCGCACGGGCACCGGTCGACGCTTCGGGAGCTCGCGCTCCGTGGTCTTGAGAAAGCCCTTCGGGTCAGCCACCCGTCACCTCCAGAATGCGCTTCCAGACGACGTCGCCGTCGGGGTCCAGCCCCTCCGACATCGCCTCCTGGCGGGTCTGCAGCACCGCGGCGTAGTCGCGTGGCAGCACCCGGACGAAGTTGTCCACCTCGGTCTCGAAGTCGTCGAGTAGACGACGGGCGAGGGTGGAATCGGTCTCCGCGACGTGCTTTGCGAGCAGGTCGCGGAGGATCTCGGCATCCCCGGATCCGAGGGGGCCGAGTTCGAGCTCGCCGGATGCCATGGCATCGCGGTTCACGAGGTCGCGGTCGAGCTGGTAGACGTAGGCCTGGCCACCCGACATGCCGGCGCCGAGGTTGCGGCCGGTGGCGCCGAGGATGACGGCGAGACCGCCGGTCATGTACTCCAGAGCGTGGTCGCCCACACCCTCGACGACCGCCGTGGCACCCGAGTTGCGCACGAGGAAGCGCTCGCCCACGACGCCGTTGAGGAACATCTGCCCTTGCGTGGCGCCGTAGCCGATGACGTTTCCGGCGATGACGTTCTCGGAAGCCGCGAACGACGACCCGCGCGGCGGGCGCACGACGATCGTGCCGCCCGAGAGGCCCTTGCCGACGTAGTCGTTCGAGTCGCCCTCGAGGCGCAGCGTGATGCCCGCGGGCATGAACGCCCCGAACGACTGCCCGGCCGAACCGGTCAGACGCACGTCGATCGAGTTCTCGGGCAACCCGTGCTCGCCCCGCGCCTTGGTGACGTGGTGGCCGAGCATCGTCCCGACGGCGCGCGCGGTGTTGCGGATCGGCAGGTCGACCGTGAGCTGGCCGCCGTGCGCGATGACGTCCTGCGCGCGCTCGATCAACTGCACGTCGAAGTGGTCCTCGAGCTCGTGGTTCTGGTTGCGGGCGTGACGGCGCGGCTCGTCGTCGGCGAAGCGGGGTCCTTCGAGGATCGGCGCGAGGTTCAGCCCGCGCGCCTTCCAGTGCTGGATCGCCTCGTTCGCGTCGAGCAGCTCGGCGTGGCCGACGATCTCGTCGATCGAGCGGTAGCCGAGGGCGGCGAGGTACTCGCGCACCTCCTGCGCGATGAACTCCATGAAGTTCACGATGTACTCGGCCTTGCCGGTGAAGCGCTGACGCAGGACGGGGTTCTGCGTCGCGACGCCCACGGGGCACGTGTCGAGGTGGCAGACGCGCATCATGATGCAGCCCGAGACCACCAGCGGGGCGGTGGCGAAGCCGAACTCCTCGGCGCCGAGCAGCGCGCCGATGATCACGTCGCGGCCGGTCTTCATCTGACCGTCGACCTGCACCACCACGCGGTCGCGCATGCCGTTGAGCATGAGCGTCTGCTGCGTCTCGGCGAGGCCCAGCTCCCACGGGGTGCCCGCGTGCTTGAGCGAGTTCATCGGGCTCGCGCCCGTGCCGCCGTCTTGACCGGAGACCAGGATGACGTCGCTCAGCGCCTTGGCCACACCGGCGGCGACCGCACCGATACCCGACTGGCTGACCAGCTTGGTGTGGATGCGTGCCGAGGGGTTGGCGCGCTTGAGGTCGAAGATGAGCTGCTTCAGGTCTTCGATCGAGTAGATGTCGTGGTGCGGCGGCGGCGAGATGAGGCCCACACCCGCCGTCGCGTGACGCGTGCGCGCCACCCATGGGTACACCTTGGTCGGGGGCAGCTGACCGCCCTCGCCGGGCTTGGCGCCCTGGGCGAGCTTGATCTGGATGTCGTCCGCCTCGGTGAGGTAGAGGCTCGTCACCCCGAACCGACCGGATGCCACCTGCTTGATGGCGCTGCGACGGGTGGGGTCGAGCAGACGGTCGACGTCTTCTCCGCCCTCACCGGTGTTGCTCTTGCCGCCGATCTGGTTCATCGCGACCGCGAGCACCTCGTGCGCCTCTTTCGAGATGGAGCCGTAGCTCATCGCACCGGTGGAGAAGCGCTTCACGATGGCCGAGACCGGCTCGACCTCGTCGATCGGCACGGCGGGGCGGGTGCCCGTGCGCAGCCCGAACAGGCCACGCAGCGTCTTCAGCTCGTGCGCCTGGTCGTCGATCAGCTGCGTGTACTCGCGGAAGATGTCGTACCGGCGCTCGCGCGTGGCGTGCTGCAGACGGAACACCGTGTCGGGGTTGAACAGGTGCGGGGCGCCGTCGCGGCGCCACTGGTACTCGCCACCGGTCCACAGGCGCTCGTGCGCCCGGGCTGCGGCATCCTGCGGGTAGGCGTACTCGTGGCGCGCGGCGTTCTCGGCGGCGATGATGTCGAGCCCGACACCACCGAGCTTCGATTCGGTGCCGGTGAAGTAGGCCTCGACGAAGTCGCGCGAGAGCCCCACGGCCTCGAACACCTGGGCGCCGGCGTACGACGACACGGTCGAGATGCCCATCTTCGACATGATCTTCAGCACGCCCTTGCCGAGCGCGTAGATCAGGTTCTTGACGGCCTTCTCGGGCGTGATGTTGTTGATGAAACCGGCGCGGACGAGGTACTCGACCGTCTCCATCGCGAGGTACGGGTTGACCGCCGAGGCGCCGTACCCGATCAGGGTGGCGACGTGGTGCACTTCGCGCACGTCGCCCGCTTCGACCACGAGACCGACCTTCATGCGGGTCTCTTTGCGGATGAGGTGGTGGTGCACCGCGGCCAGCATGAGCAGCGACGGGATCGGCGCCAGGTCTTTGTTGGAGTCACGGTCGCTGAGCACGATGAACTCGGCGCCGTCCTCGATGGCCGCGTCGACCTCGGAGCACATCTGCACGAGGCGCTTCTGCAGCCCCTTGTGGCCGGCCTCGACGCGATACAGCCCGCGCACCGTCACCGACGACCGGCCCGGGAGCGCGGTGTCGATGTGCTGGATCTTGGCGAGCTCGTCGTTGTCGATCACGGGGAAGTCGAGCGTCACCGTGCGGGTGTGGTCGGGCCCCCAGTCGAGGAGGTTGCGCTCGGGGCCGAGACCCAGCGAGAGCGAGGTGACGACCTCTTCGCGGATGGAGTCCAAGGGCGGGTTCGTCACCTGCGCGAACTGCTGCGAGAAGTAGTCGAACAGCAGGCGCGGGCGATCGCTCAGCACGGCGACGGGAGCGTCGCTGCCCATGGCGCCGAGCGGCTCGGCGCCGCCCTGGCCCATGGGCGTGAGCAGGATGCGCACCTCTTCTTCGGTGTAACCGAAGGTGCGCTGGCGGCGGGTGATCGAGGCGATGGGGTGCACGATGTGCTCGCGCTCGGGCAGCTCGCTGAGCTTGACGCGGCCCTTGTCGACCCACTCCCCCCACGGCTGCAGGGCGGCGAGGTCGGCCTTGATCTCCTCGTCTTCGACGATGCGGCGCTGGGCCGTGTCGACGAGGAACATGCGGCCCGGCTGCAGACGGCCGCGGCGCTTGATGCGCTCGGGCGCGAAGTCGAGCACGCCGGTCTCGGAACCGATGACGACGAGGCCGTCGGTGGTCTCGGTCCAGCGTCCGGGGCGCAGGCCGTTGCGGTCGAGGGTCGCGCCGACGAGGGTGCCGTCGGTGAAGATCAGGGCGGCGGGGCCGTCCCACGGCTCCATCTGCATGGAGTGGTAGTCGTAGAAGGCGCGCAGGGCGGGATCGATCGTCGCCTGCTTCTCATACGCCTCGGGGACCATCATCATGATCGCGTGCGGGAGGCTCCGGCCGGTGAGGGTCAGCAACTCGAGCACCTCATCGAAGGATGCCGAGTCGCTGGCGCCTTCGGTGCAGATCGGCAGCAGCGGACGCACGTCGCCGATCAACTGGGACTCCAGCTGCGACTGACGGGCGCGCATCCAGTTGCGGTTTCCCTTGACGGTGTTGATCTCACCGTTGTGCGCGAGCATGCGCAGCGGCTGTGCGAGGGGCCACGACGGGAACGTGTTGGTCGAGTACCGCGAGTGCACCACGGCCAGCTCGGATACGAAACGCTCGTCCGACAGGTCGGGGTAGAACGGCTCGAGCTGAAGAGTCGTGACCATGCCCTTGTACCCGAGCGTGCGGCTCGACAGCGACACGAAGTAGGCGTCGATCTCGTGGCGCGCGCGCTTGCGCAGGCGGTACACGCGGCGGTCGAGCGCGATACCCGACAGCGCCGGCTGGTCGCCCACGGCCGAGCGCGCGACGAACAGCTGCTCGAACGCGGGTCGGGCCTCGTAGGCGAGCTTGCCGAGGTTCTCGTGCTCGACGGGGACCTCGCGCCAGCCGAGCACCTCGAGGTTCTCGTGGCGCGCGATCTCTTCGATGCCCGCCTTCATCGCGACGCGTTCGTCGTGACCCAGCGGCAGGAACACCATGCCGGCCGCGTACTCCCCCACCGGGGGCAGGTCGAAGTCGACGACGGCGCGCAGGAACGCGTCGGGCATCTGCGTCAGGATGCCGGCACCGTCGCCGGTGCCCGCGTCGGAGCCGATGGCACCGCGGTGCTCGAGGTTGCGCAGCGCCGTCAGCGCCAGGTCGATGATGTCGTGACCGGCTTCGCCGCGGAGAGTGGCGACCATGGCGAGGCCACAGGCGTCTTTCTCGAACGACGGGTCGTACATTCCCTGTCGGGCCGGGAATGAGCCTCCGACGGTGTCGGAACGCAGGCTGGAAGCCATATCAACCGTCCTCACGTTGATGCTTCGGATGGGACGACGTCGGCCCAGAGTGTTATTTCGTGGCGGGGCTGCTTGTGGCGCTGGTGCCGACGGTGTCGCTCGTCGCGGGCGGCTCGCTCACGTCGACGAAGTCAGAGGGGTCGCCTGAGTCTACAGCCCCGGGAGCCTTGCCCTCGCGACCGGGCACGTACGGCGACGGCTCCAGACCGAGGTGACGGCGGGACTGCACGACGAAGATCACGATGCCGAGGAGCACGCCGAAGATGGCCGCCCAGACGTTCGTGCGCAGGCCCAGGATGATGTCGCTGGGGTCGATGCGGATGGATTCCCAGACGATGCGGCCCGCGGAGTACCACACGAGGTAGATCGCGAACTGCTTGCCCCACTGCAGTCCGAAGCGCTTTCCGGCCCACAGGATCACGGCGGCGCCGAGCAGGTTCCAGATGACTTCGTAGAGGAAGGTCGGCTGGAAAAGCGTGCCCGATGGCAGTCCGACGGGGATCGCCGGGTTGCCGGCCGCGATCTCGAGGCCCCAGGGCAGGTCGGTGGGCTGACCGAAGAGCTCCTGGTTGAACCAGTTGCCGAAACGGCCCATGGCCTGCGCGATGATGAGGCCCGGTGCGACGGCGTCGGCGAAGGTCCAGAACCGGATGCCGGTCCACTTGCATCCGAGGATCGCGCCGATGGCGCCGCCGATCAGCGCGCCGTAGATGGCGATGCCGCCCTCCCAGATCGCCCACACGGAGCCCGGCTGGGTGATGTTCCAGGGGTTGGATCCCGGACCGAAGTAGAAGCCGAGGTGCGTGACGACGTGGTAGATGCGTGCCACGACGATTGCCAGCGGCACCGCCAGCAGGCAGATGTCGATGACGACCCACTTCTCGGCACCCCGACGCGTCAGACGCGCGTTCGTGAGGAAGACCGCCACGATGATGCCCGCGATGATGCAGAGCGCGTAGAAGTGGATGCGGAGCGGACCGAGATCGACGTAGGAGATCGTCGGGCTCGGGATGCTGGCGAGCACGCCGGAGGCGGCGCTCGAGAGGGCGAACGTCATGCGAACGAGTCTAAGGCGCGCCGCGTCGTGCCCGCGGACAGCTCCCGCGTGAGGTCCGACAGCCCCTCGACGCCGCCGTCGCGCAGCGCTTTCACGAGCGCCGTGCCGACGATCGCGCCGTCGGCGTAGTCGACCACGCCCGCGACCTGCTCGGCGTTGGAGATGCCGATCCCCACGCAGGCGTGCTGCGCGCCGAAGGCGCGGAGGCGCTCCACGAGCGTGCGCGCTGCGGCATCCAGCTGCGTGCGCTCCCCCGTGATGCCCATGGTCGACACGGTGTAGACGAAGCCCGTGGAGGCCGCGACGATCATCTGCAGGCGCTCGTCCGACGAAGTGGGGGCGGCGAGGAAGACGCGGTCGAGACCGGTGCGCTCGCTCGCGGCGATCCACGCGGCGCCGGCGTCGGGAGTGATGTCGGGTGTGATGAGACCCGCCCCGCCCGCGGCGACGAGTTCGTCGGCGTACCGGTCGACCCCGTACTGCTCGACGAGGTTCCAGTACGTCATCACCAGGACCGGCACCTCGGTGCGCGTCGTGACCTCACGGATGATGGTGAACAGGTCGCGCATGCGGAAGCCGTTGGCGAGAGCGGTCTGCGTGGCCTCCTGGATGACCAGGCCGTCCATCACCGGATCGCTGTACGGCGGGCCGAGCTCGATCACGTCGGCGCCGGCTTCGGCCAGGGCGACGGCCGCTTCGATGCTCGTGGCGACATCGGGGAAGCCGGCGGGCAGGTATCCGACGAACGCCCCGCGCCCCTCCGCGTGGGCGGCGTCGATCGCGGCGGAGACGCGCGAGGTCACAGTTCGACCCCCGCACCGCTCGCGGCGTCGGGCGCGGCCGTCACGTCGACCGGGGAGCCGGGGGCGGATGCCACGGCCTCGGCCGCGCGCGTCTGCGCGGGTCCGCTCGCCTCGTCCGGCGCGTGCTCGGCGTCGTAGAGGTCGAAGTACCGCGCCGCGGTGTCCATGTCTTTGTCGCCGCGACCCGAGAGGTTGATGGCGATCACGGCATCCGGACCCATCTCCCGTCCGACGCGCAGGGCGCCGGCGAGGGCGTGCGCCGACTCGATCGCGGGGATGATGCCTTCGGTGCGCGACAGGAGACGCAGAGCCTGCATCGCCTCGTCGTCGGTCGCGGGGATGTACTTCGCGCGTCCCAGGTCGGCGAGCCACGCGTGCTCGGGACCGACGCCGGGGTAATCCAGGCCGGCCGAGATCGAGTGCGACTCGGTGGTCTGTCCGTCTTCGTCCTGCAGCACGTACGTGCGGGCACCGTGCAGGACGCCGGGACGACCCCGACCGATGGATGCCGCGTGCTTCGGGGTGTCGACGCCGTCGCCGGCGGCCTCGACGCCGTAGAGCGCGACGCCCTCGTCGTCGAGGAACGCGTCGAACATGCCGATGGCGTTGGAGCCGCCGCCCACGCACGCGAACACGGCGTCGGGGAGCCGGCCGAGGCGTTCGAGGAACTCGGCGCGGGTCTCTTCGCCGATGATCTTCTGGAAGTCGCGCACCATCGCCGGGAACGGGTGGGGGCCGGCCGCGGTGCCGAAGATGTAGTTGGTCGTCTCGACCGAGGCGACCCAATCGCGGTACGCCTCGTTGATCGCGTCCTTGAGGGTGCGGGAGCCGGTCGTGACGGGCACGACCTCGGCGCCCAGCAGACGCATGCGCGCGACGTTCAGCGCCTGGCGCTCGGTGTCGACCTCGCCCATGTAGACGACGCAGTCGAGGCCGAAGAGCGCGGCAGCGGTGGCCGTGGCCACACCGTGCTGACCGGCACCGGTCTCGGCGATGACGCGCGTCTTGCCCAGGCGCTTGGTGAGCAGCGCCTGCCCGAGCACGTTGTTGATCTTGTGCGATCCGGTGTGGTTCAGGTCTTCGCGTTTGAGGAACACCCGGGCACCACCCGCGTGTTCGGCGAAGCGCGGCACCTCGGTGAGGACCGACGGGCGGCCCGCGTAGTCGTGCAGCAGAGCGCGCAGTTCGGCGTGGAAGGTCGGGTCGGCCATCGCCGACTCGTAGACCTCGGTGAGCTCGTCGATCGCGGCGATGAGCGACTCGGGCATGTATCGGCCGCCGAACTCGCCGAAGAACGGGCCCTTCTGGTCGCGGAGGCTCGCGGACCGGTCACCCGGCTTCTGCTCGCCCGGCGCGTGGTCACGAACGGTGGTCATGAGGTCTCCTGGAGGAACGCACGGAGGGTGGCGACGGGGTCGCCGGTCACGAGGGCCTCGCCCACGAGCACCACGTCGGCGCCCGCGGCTCGGTAGTGGGCGACGTCGGCGGGCGCGAGCACGGCCGATTCGGCGATCTTCACGGCGTCGGCCGGGAAGCGGTCCGCGAGCGAGCCGAACAGATCGCGGTCGAGCTCGAACGTGGAGAGGTTGCGGGCGTTGACGCCGATGAGCTTCGCACCGAGATCTTTGGCGCGCTCCAGCTCGTCGGCGGAGTGCGTCTCGACGAGAGCGGTCATGCCCAGTTCGTTCGTCAGGGCGAAGAGCTCGGTGAGCGTCTTCTGATCGAGTGCGGCGACGATCAGCAGCACGAGGTCGGCGCCCGATGCGCGGGCTTCGAGCACCTGGTAGGGCGTGGCGAGGAAGTCCTTGCGCAGGACGGGCACGCCGACAGCGGCGCGGACGGCCTCGAGGTCGGCCAGGCTGCCTTTGAACTTGCGACCCTCGGTGAGCACCGAGATGGCCGACGCTCCGCCTTCCTCGTACAGCCGGGCCTGGCGCGCCGGATCGGGGATGGCGGCGAGGTCTCCGCGCGAGGGGCTCGCACGCTTGACCTCGGCGATGATCTTCACCCGGTCGGCGGGCGCGAGCATCGCCAACGCGTCGCGCGCCGGCGACTGCGCGAGCGCCTCGCGTTCGACGTCGGCGAGCGAACGCGACACGGCGCGCTGCTCGGCATCTTCAACCGCTCCGGCCGTCAGATCGGCCAGCACGGTCAGTGCGCCTTCGGGTTGGACTTCGCGCCGCCCGCGCCGTAACCGGCCTTGGTCATGCCCCAGCCCACGATCGCGCCGACGACGAGCAGACCCACCGAGGCCCACACCATGACGGGCATGTCGAGCCAGAAGAACAGCGTGCCGAGCGTGAACGCGACGAGCATGATGATCACGGCCGTCCAGGCTGCGGGCGAGTGTCCGTGGCCGGGGTCACCGATGGGGTTGCTCATGGGGCTCCTAACAGTCGCGCGCGGGCGCGGGGAAAAGCGTCGATCCAGTCTATCGAAGCGCGAGGCGGGTCCTGGCGTCGACGTCTCGATGTCGCAGGGTCTTCGGTCGCGTCCGCTCAGGTCGTCGGGTCCTCGCCGCGGGAGAGGTCGTCCCACGAGTCGATCGCGTCGTGCGGGCGACCGGTGTCCGCGCCGGCCTCGGTGGCCGTGCGGTACTTGCGGCTCGCACCCGTAGCCCAACGGCGGGCGGTGACGAGGGTGAAGACCGAAGCCGCTAACAGCACCGCCTGCGCGAGCAGGGTGATCGTCGGCCACGGCGTCAGCGAGAACCCCGTGATGAGGGAGGCGACGGCATCCGTTCCCGAGATGCCGGTCGCGTCGGTCACCGTCGAGGCGGCCGCGGCGACGGGGTGACCGATCAGCAACTGCGCGGTGCCCACGCCCACCAGCGCCGCGATCAGGGCGCCGAGGACGCCGAACGCGTAGCGCAATACGGGTCCGACGATCGACAGGGCGGCACCCAGGGCGAGCGCGGCCAGGCCGAGGGGGGTGAGGATCGGCAGCGCGTCGGCGCCGGAGACGGCGAGGGTCTGCTGCGCGCCGTCGTCGAGGGTGACGTCGATCCACGTCTGGGTCGACGCGATCACGCCCAGCGCGCCGGCGGCGAGCATCGCCAGAACGGCCGTGGACCGGGCGCGTCGCATCAGCGCTCCCCCACGACCGGGTGCAGGTCGTCGGCGTCGAAGCACGTGTGATCGCCGGTGTGACAGGCGGCGCCGATCTGATCGACCTCGATCAGCAGCGTGTCGCCGTCGCAGTCGAGCCGAGCCCCCTTCACCAGCTGGATGTGGCCCGAGGTGTCGCCCTTGCGCCAGTACTCCTGACGCGAGCGCGACCAGAACGTCACGCGGCCGCTGGTGAGCGTGCGGTTCAGGGCTTCGGCATCCATCCACCCGACCATGAGCACTTCTCGCGAGTCGAACTGCTGGATCACGGCGGCCACGAGTCCGTCGGCGTCGTACTTCACGCGGTCGACGCTCATCGCCGCACCTCGATCCCTTCGGCGGCCATCGCGTCTTTGACCTGCCCCACGGTCAGCTGACCCGAGTGGAAGACGGATGCCGCGAGCACCGCGTCGGCGCCCGCCTGAACGGCCGGGGCGAAGTGGCCGAGTTCGCCGGCACCGCCCGAGGCGATGACCGGCACCGCGGCGACCTGGCGCATGAGACGGACGAGTTCGAGGTCGAAGCCCTGCTTCGTGCCGTCGGCGTCGATCGAGTTGACCAGCAGTTCTCCCGCTCCGCGCTCGACCGCCTCGCGCGCCCACTCCAGAGCGTCGAGGGTCGTCTCGGTGCGTCCGCCGTGGGTGGTCACGACGAAGCCGGAGGCGGTGGATGCCGCGCGCTTGACGTCGAGCGAGAGCACGATCACCTGCGCGCCGAAGCGGTCGGCGATGTCGTCGATCAAGGCGGGGCGGGCGATCGCGGCGGAGTTCACGCCGATCTTGTCGGCGCCGACCGCCAGCAGGCGGGCCACGTCGTCGGCGGAGCGGACTCCCCCGCCCACGGTCAGCGGGATGAAGACCTGCTCGGCGGTGCGGCGCACGACGTCGTAGGTCGTCGCGCGCTCGTCGACGGTGGCGGTGACGTCGAGGAAGGTGACCTCGTCGGCGCCTTGGTCGAAGTAGAGCTTGGCGAGCTCGACAGGATCACCCATGTCGCGCAGGTCGAGGAAGTTGACGCCCTTGACGACGCGACCGGCCGCGACGTCGAGGCAGGGGATGACGCGACGCGCGAGGGTCATCAGAGCCTCGCGGCGAGGATCTCGGTGACGAGGATCGCGCGGGCCCCGATCGCGTACAGCGCGTCCATGACCTGATTGACGTCGCGGCGGGGGCTCATCACGCGCACGGCCACCCACTCGGGGTCGCGGAGCGGCGAGATCGTCGGCGACTCCAGACCCGGGGCGACGGCGACGGCCTCCTCGATCAAGTGCGCGGGCAGGTCGTAATCGATCAGCACGTAGGTGCGGGCGGCGAGGACACCGCGCAGGCGGCGCAGCAGCGTCTCGGTGCCCTCGGCCTCCTGCGGGCCGGCGATGAGCACGGCATCGGATTCGAGCAGCACGGGCCCGAAGATCTCGAGCCCCGCCTGACGCAACGTCGTGCCGGTGGAGACGACGTCAGCGACGGCATCCGCGACTCCGAGCTGCACCGCGGACTCGACCGCGCCGTCGAGGGGCACGATGTCGACGGCGATGCCGCGTTCGTCGAGGAAGGCGTCGACCAGGCCCGGGTAGGCGGTGGCGACGCGAAGGCCCTCGAGGTCGGCGATGTCGCTGAAGCGCCCGGGACGGCCGGCGAAGCGGAAGGTCGAGCCGGCGAAACCGAGCGACTCGACTTCGCGGGCACCCGGCATGCGGGCGTCGAGCAGCAGGTCGCGGCCGGTGATGCCGACATCCAGCGCGCCGGAGCCGACGTAGGTCGCGATGTCACGGGGACGGAGGTAGAAGAACTCGACCTCGTTCAGGGGGTCGACGGTGTAGAGGTCTTTCGAGTCGCGACGTCCGGTGTACCCGGCCTCCGAGAGCATCTCGGCGGCGGTCTCGGCGAGCGACCCCTTGTTCGGCACGGCGATTCGCAGCATGACGGGGGCTTTCGTGTTGAAGTGAGCGGTGAAGGCGGAGCGGGGCTCAGAGATGTCGGTAGACGTCCTCGAGCGTCAGGCCCTTCGCGAGCATGAGCGTCTGCAGGTGGTACAGCAGCTGCGAGATCTCTTCGGCGGCGGCCGCGTCGGACTCGTATTCGGCGGCCATCCACACTTCGGCGGCCTCTTCGACGATCTTCTTGCCGATGGCGTGCACGCCCGCGTCGAGCTGCGCGACGGTGCCGGACCCCTCGGGTCGCTCGACGGCCTTGGCGCTGAGTTCCGCGAACAGGTCGTCGAAGGTCTTCACGGTTCCAGGGTATCGGGTCGGCGGGGGTGGGGCTGTCGCGGGGCGGTGGGGTGGGGGTGCGGGGCGGCGGCGGAATTGGGGGGCGGGTGGGGTGGCGAGGGGCTTGGGGCGGGCGGAGGCTGATCGCGCATAAACGCGATCTGTGCGCTTAAACACGACGGCAGCGTGTTTATACGCATGGATGCTGTTTATGCGTGGTCACTCGGCGTCGCACCGGCGCGCGCGGAGTCGCGGCATCTGTGTCCGAAATCGGTCGGGAGGCGCGTTTCGCGGGTGGTCCGGGCGCGTGGGTGGCTCCGGGTGGCGGTCCGCTCCGTGTGTCGCGGAGTTCGGGCGGCGAGGATGGGTCACGCATAAACGCGATCTGTGCGCATAAACAGGCCCGGAGCGTGTTTACGCGCACGGATGCTGTTTATACGTGACCGCTCGGCGGGGGCGTCGGCGGGGCACGGCGGGTGCGGGCGCAGGCGCAGCCGCGAGCGCGGGTGGCGCGGAGTTTCGGCGGGGTTGATCACGCATAAACGCGATCTGTGTGCATAAACGGGCCCGCAGCGTGTTTACGCGCATGGATGCTGTTTATGCGTGGTCGCTTGGCGCGGGCGGGGCAGCCACGGGCGCAGGCGCAGCCACGGGCGCAGGCGCAGCCACGGGCGCAGGCGCAGCCGCGAGCGCGGGTCGCGCGGAGTTTCGGCGGGGCTGATCACGCATAAACGCGATCTGTGCACATAAACAGGCCAGCAGCGTGTTTATGCGCACGGATGCTGTTTATGCGTGATCGCACGGGGCACAGGCGCCGGGCGGGGCAGGCGCAGGCGCAGGCGCGGCCGGGCGCGGGCGCCGTGGCGACGCCGTGGGAGCCGGCGGCGGAGGCCGGCGCCTCCCGTGACGCTCAGTGGCGGTGGCGGGAGGCCGTGGTGCGGAGCGACTGGATGGCGACGTCGGGGTCGTCGGCGCCGAAGACCGCGGAACCGGCGACGAAGGTGTCCGCCCCGGCCTCGGCGGCCTGCGCGATCGTGGACTCGCCGATGCCGCCGTCCACCTGCAGCCACACGCTTGAGCCGCGCCGCTTCGCCTCGTCGGCGAGCGCGCGGAGCTTGGGCATGGTCTCTGGCATGAAGGACTGGCCGCCGAAACCGGGCTCCACGGTCATGACGAGGATCTGGTCGAACTCGTTGAGCGAGTCGAAGAGGTTCTCCACGGGCGTGCCGGGCTTGACGGCGACGCCGGCGCGCGCGCCGATCGAGCGCAGTCGTCGCGCCAGGGCGATCGGGGACGCCGCGGCCTCGAGGTGGAAGGTGACGGATGCCGCGCCGAGCTCGGCGTAGGCCGGAGCCCAGCGGTCGGGATCGTCGATCATCAGGTGCACGTCGAGGGGCACCGGGCTGGTCTCCTGGATTCGCGCCACCATCTGCGGCCCGAACGTGAGGTTGGGCACGAAGTGGTTGTCCATGACGTCGACGTGCACGAAGTCGGCTCCCGCGATGCGCGCGAGCTCGGCCTCCATGTTCACGAAGTCGGCGGCGAGGATGCTCGGGTTGATGCGGGAGGCGTCGGTAGGCACTCGACCATTATGGGCGCCTTCGCCGAACGCGTGAGTCGCCAGAAATCGTCGCTTCGCGCGGCTCGGAAGCGACAGATCTTGGCCACTCACGCGGGGGGAACGGGAACGTCAGCGCTTGCGCAGCAGGGCGATCGACATCGCGTCGGTGCCGTGGCGGTGGGGCCAGAGCTGCGCGCGGAGCGAGCCGTCGGCCTGGTCGGGCAGGTCGATCTCCTCCGCGGCCACGGCCCGCACGACCGCGCGGGCGTCGAGCTCTTCGACCGCGTCGCCGAGCTCGCGTCTGACCTCGGCGAGCACACCGGAGGTCTCGGCCAGATGCGGCGAGCACGTCACGTATGCGACGACGCCCCCGGGCTTCAGGGCCTCGAAGGCCGCGAGCACCAGATCCTGCTGGAGGGCGGTGAGGTCGGGCACGTCGGACGGGGTCTTCCGCCATCTCGCCTCGGGTCGGCGCCGCAGCGCCCCGATACCGGTGCACGGGGCGTCGACGAGGATGCGGTCGTACTCCCCCGGCATCCGGGCGGCGCGCTCGCGCCCGTCCTCCTCGCTCACCTCGACCTCGAGGGGCACGGATGCCACGGCCTGTCGCACCAACCCTGCGCGCGCCGGGGAGATCTCGTTGGCGTCGAGTGTCGCACCGTGGGCGAGCGCCTCGGCCGCGAGCAGGGCGGTCTTGCCGCCGGGGCCGGCGCAGAGGTCGAGCCACCGCTCGCCCGCCTGCACCGGGAAGGCACGACTGAGGGCGAGGGCGGCGAGTTGCGATCCCTCGTCCTGCACGCGGATACGACCGCCGGTGGCGCGGATGAGGCCCTCGGGGTCTCCGCCGCGGGTGGTGAACGCGGTGGGCGCGAAGCGGGTCGTCGCCGCGTCGTCGGGCACCTCGGCGAGACCGGGAAGCGCGATCATCGCCACGCGTGGGGCGACGTTGTCGGCCTCGAGCAGGTCGGCGAGCTCGTCGGCGCGGCCCTCGGCGGTCAACGCGCGGCGCAGGGCCCGCACGATCCACACGGGGTGCGATGTGGTGAGCCCGATCCGCTCGTCGTCGCTGCGGGCGGCGGCGGCGATGCGATCCATCCACTGGCCGGGCGTGTCGCGCGAGACACGACGCAGCACGGCGTTGGCGAACCCCGCCGCGCCCTTCCCCCCGCCGTGCCGACGGGCGAGTTCGACGGACTCGTTGACCGCGGCGTGGGAGGCGACGCGAGTGGAGAGCAGTTGGTGAACGCCGAGGCGGAGCGCGTCGAGCACGGAGGGGTCGATGCGATCGACGGTGCGGTCGGCCGCGGCGGCGATGATCGCGTCGTAGGTTCCGCGGCGGCGCAGGGTGCCGTACGTCAGTTCCGTCGCGAGACCGGCGTCTTTGGCATCCAGTCTCGCCCGCACGATCGCGTGCGGCAGCAGCAGATTGGCGTAGGCCTCATCGCCCGAGACGGCGCGGAGGACCTCGTAGGCGACGGCGCGCGCTCCCTGCACGCTCATGCGCCGAGCACCGGTTCGTCGGAGCGGAGACCTCGGAACCAGTCGCCGGCGGCCATCGCCCCCTTGCCCGCGGGCTGCACGGAGTCGAGGCGCAGGGGCCTCGTCCCGGTTCCCACGATTACTTCTCTGCCGGATGCCGCGACCCTGCCCGGCGGCAGCGGCGGCGCCTCGGTGGGAGCGGCCCGCAGCACCTTGAAGCGGGCGCCGTCCAGGGTCGTGTGGGCACCGGGCTCGGGCGTCACGCCGGAGATGCGGTGGAGGAGGGTTTCGGCATCCTGGGTGAAGTCGAGGGCGCCGTCGTCGAGCGTGAGCTTGGGCGCGAGGGTCGGTTCGCCGAGCTGCGGGGTCGCGACCGCCGTGCCGTCGGAGATGCCGTCGACCACTCGAGCGAGAACGGGTGAACCGATCTCGGCGAGGGCGTCGAGGACGTCGGCGGTCGTGGCGCCGGGGGGCACGTCGTAGCGCTCCTCGTCGAACACGGCGCCCGCGTCGAGCGCCGCGACGAGCTGGAAGACGCTGGCACCGGTCACGGTGTCACCGGCGATCAGGGCGCGCTGCACGGGGGCTGCGCCCCGCCAGCGCGGGAGGAGCGAGAAATGCAGGTTGATCCACCCGTGCGCGGGGGCCGACAGCAGCGGCTCGCGCACGAGTCCGCCGTAGGCCACGATCACGCCCAGGTCGGGCGCGAGTGCGGTGATTCGCTCGGTCACGTCGGCGTCGAGGCGGTCGGCCTTGATGATCGGGATGCCGAGGTCGCCGGCGGCCTGGGCGACCGGCGACGGCGTGAGGACGCGCTTGCGTCCGAGCGGGGCGTCGTTGCGGGTGACGACCGCGACGATCTCGTGCGGGCCGGTGGCCAGGGCGCGGAGGGAGGGGACGGCGACGGCGGGAGTGCCGGCGAAGACGAGGCGCATGGTTCTCCTCAGGCGGTTCGGGGCGGGTGGATCCGGGCGGGTGCGCCGGCACGGACCACGGAGGCGTGCGGCCGGAGGCGCGCGGCGCTCACAGATCGGGCTCGGGGATGTCGAGACGGACTCTGAGCGTACTGCGCGGCTTCGGGCCGCGATCCTTGCGCGACTTTCGGGCGCGCAGCGCATCGGCGATGACTCCGGCACGTAGGGCCTCGGCCACTGCTCGTCCGTGGGCGTAATCGAAACGCACGAGCGCGCGCGAGGTCGCGACGTCGGGGGTCTCCGACGTGTCGACCGGCCCGAGGATCGCGAGCGGATCGAGGTCGGTCACCGTCTCGCGGAGAGACGCGAGCAGGGTGTCGACGCTGCGGGAGTGGCCGTCGACGCTCGCGACCCGCACCGAGGGCGGCATGCGCAGGGGCGCCCGGTCCACCAGCTCGGCGCGGGCGTAGGCGGGTTGCGTCCAGGTCGCGAGCGCACGGGCGACGGGCCCCGCGACGCCGACGAGGTGCACGGGCGCGCCGGGTGCGGCGAGAGCCGCGGCGTTGGACCACCAGCGCAGGCAGCTCTCACCGATGCGCAGGGCTTCGCTCTGCAGCATCCGGTCGCCGTCGAGCAGGATGACGGCGCGGTAGCCTCCCCGAGCGATCGGCTCGGCGCCGCGGGTGGCGATGACCAGCGCCGGCTGGCCGTCGACCTCGGCCACCGGGTGGGCCCCGTCGGCGATGATCACGCGCGTGTGGGGGAAGGCGCGGCCGAGCTCGTCGGCGGTGCGCTCGCTACCCGACGACGCCATGCGCAGCTTCGTCGAGCCGCAGTGTCCGCACGTCCAGGCGTGGGCGCTGCGACCGCACCATGCGCACACCGGGGTCGCTCCGGGGCGAGCCGCGCGGAGGGGCCCGGCGCAGTGCGCGCACCGGGCGGGGCGACGGCAGTCGGCGCACACGAGCGACGGGGCGTAGCCGGGGCGGGCGACCTGCACGAGCACCGGGCCGTTCTGCAGGGCCTCGCGCGCCGCCGCGAACGCGGACGAGGGCACCCGGGACTGGCGCTGCTCCCCCTCGCGCGTCGCGCTCAGCACGATGCGCGGGCTGGGGCGGCGGGCCTGGGCGATCTCGCGCACGTATCCCACGTCGACGAGCCTCTGCACGTCGGTCGTGCGCGTGTGCCCGGCGAAGACGAGGGCCGAGCCCTCGAGCTCCTGGCGCACCAGGGCGGCATCGCGGGCGTGAACGCCCGGAGAGAGCGGCTCCGACAGAAGGGAGTCGCCGTCGTCCCAGATCGCCACGAGGCCGGTGTCGTGCGCGGGCGCGTACACGCCCGAGCGTCGTCCGACCACGATGCAGGGGACGGATGCCAGGGTGCGCAGGTACTGCGCGTAGCGGGCGGGCCCCGACTGGTCGGCGTCGTCGCGCACGATGGCATCCGGGGTCACGAGCTCGCCGAGGGCCGCGAGCAGCTGCGCCTGGTCGCGGTAGTCGGGCACGACGAGCACGGCGCTCCTCCCCCGCGACAACGTGTGCACTGCGGCGGCGGCGAGGAGATCGGCCCAGGCGCCGCGAGGAAGCTCGGGGTGCGGGTGCGGCGGTGCGTCGAGCGCGAGACGCTCGCCGGCGTCGAGAGCTTCGGCCAGCCCCGGATACGCGCGCAGCGCGACGTCGGACCGCTCGCGGGCGGCCGGTACGACGTCGGGCGTCCCGGGCGGCGGGGCCGCGGCCCAGGCCTTCTCGGCACGGACCATGCGCCGGGGGACGGCCAGTCGCAGGACGTCGCTGACGGATCCCGCGGCGCGATCGGCGACACGGCGCGCGAGTGCGAAGAGGCGTTCGGGCAGCACCGGCATGGGCGAGACCACGGCCTCGACCGACGACAGCGGGCGCTCGGTGCCGTCGTCGGCGACCACCTCGATGACGAAGGCGTCCATCATGCGCCCGGCCGAACGCAGCGGCACCTTGACCCGCACGCCCGGGGCGACGTCGGCGACGAGCGGGTGCGGGACGGCGTAGTCGAACAGGCGATCCAGCTGCGGTACGGGCGATTCGAGCTGCACGCGGGCGACACGGCGTTCGCTCACGGGTGGACTCCGTGGGCGCCGGCGCACGAGCGGGCGCCGTCGGCGAGGGGCGTGCGGACGGCGATGCCGAGGTTCTCTCGACCGCCGGGTTGCTCCCGACCGCTGAGATGCTCTCGACCGCCGGGTCGCTCCCGACCGCCGGGTCGCTCCCGACCGCCGGGTCGCTCCCGACCGCTGAGATGCACTCGACCGCCGGGTCGTTCCCCGACGCCGCGGCGCTCCCGCAGGCTGGGGCGCCCGTCAGCCCCGGACTGCTCCCGAACCAGGGGTGCGAGGCTTGCACGAACAGGGGCGCGGCGCGCTGGGGTCGCCGTCATCACCGCACCGCCGCGTCGCCGGCTACGCCGAGCGGCGCCCGCCCGCACGCTCAGATTCCGGCGGCCGCGCGCAGCTCGTCGACGCGATCGGTGCGCTCCCACGTGAAGTCGGGAAGTTCGCGGCCGAAGTGGCCGTACTTCGCCGTCTGCGCGTAGATCGGGCGCAGGAGGTCGAGCTGCTCGACGATGGCTGCAGGCCGCAGATCGAACACGTCGCGGATCGCGCGGACGATCACGTCGTCGTCCACGTGCGCCGTTCCGAACGACTCCACGTACAGGCCGACGGGATTCGCCTTGCCGATGGCGTAGGCGACCTGCACCTCGAGGCGGTCGGCGAGGCCGGCGGCGACGGCGTTCTTCGCGACCCACCGCATGGCGTAGGCGGCCGAGCGGTCGACCTTGGACGGGTCTTTCCCGCTGAAGGCTCCGCCGCCGTGGCGGGAGGCTCCGCCGTAGGTGTCGATGATGATCTTGCGGCCGGTGAGGCCCGCATCGCCCTTGGGGCCGCCGATGACGAAGGGGCCGGCCGGGTTGATGTAGTACTTCACGTCGGGGAGCTCGAGACCGGTCTCGGCCAGCACGGGGTCGATGACCTCGGCCTGCACCTGCGCGCGCAGGTCTTCCTGCGAGATGTCGGGGTGGTGCTGAGTGGACAGCACGACGCTGTCGACGGTGCGCGGGGTGAAGCCCTCGTAGCCGAGCGTCACCTGGGTCTTGCCGTCGGGACGCAGGAACGGCAGCGCTCCGCTCTTGCGCACCTCCGCCAGCCGCTCGGCGATGCGGTGCGCCGTCCAGATGGCCATCGGCATGAGCTGGGGGGTCTCGTTAGTCGCGAAGCCGAACATGATGCCCTGGTCGCCGGCACCCTGCAGGTCGTGGGGGTCGACGGATCCGCGCTCGCGCTGCTCGAACGCCTTGTTGACGCCGGCGGCGATGTCGGAGGACTGCGCGCCGATCGAGACGGAGACGCCGCACGACTCGCCGTCGAACCCGGTGTCGCTCGAGGTGTACCCGATGCGGTTCACCACGTCGCGGACGATCGCGGGGATCTCGACGTACGCCCGGGTCGACACTTCGCCCGCCACGTGGACGAGTCCGGTCGTGACGAGGGTCTCGACGGCCACACGCCCCGTCGGGTCGTCGGTGAGGATGGCATCCAGGATGCTGTCGGAGATCTGATCGCAGATCTTGTCGGGGTGTCCTTCGGTGACGGATTCGGACGTGAACAGGCGTAGGTCGGTCAAGACGACTCCGGGAGGCTAGCGATCAGGGAACGGGCACAAGTATGCCCCGCACGGCGGTGAGCCGCCCGGGGCATCGTCACATCTGTGAACACTTCACGAGTGAGCCGGTGAAGGCGGTGGATCACTCCGCGGCGCGAAGGCGCAGCTTGTCTTCGTGGATCTCGTGCAGCGCGATCGTGAGGGGCTTGTCTTCGACGGTCGAGTCGACGAGCGGGCCGACGTTGTCGAAGAGGTTTCCCTCGTGCAGGTCGGAGTAGTAGTCGTTGATCTGACGAGCGCGCTTGGACGCGTAGATCACGAGCTGGTACTTCGAGTCGACCTTGTCGAGCAGAGCGTCGATGGGCGGGTCGATGATGCCCTTGTCACGTCCGGCCATGGGGAACCTCCTGGTTCGGCGGGATGGGGTGGATGCGGCGCCGGAAGCGCCGAAGCATCATGCCATTCTAGCCGACGCCGACCCGGCGTGTGCCGAGGGCGTCGGGGTGGGTCGTGGCGTGCCGGTTCGGGGCGGATCCTGCTCTTCGGGGCGGTGATCCCATGCCCCGAGGGGCGGATCCCGCCCCGAACCGGAAAACCATGGGTCGTCAGCGCTGCGCGGCGGCCAGCGCCACGACGTCGGCGGCGGCGGATGCCACGTCTTCGTTCACGACGCGGTAGTCGAACTCGTTCTGCGCGGCGAGCTCGACGCGGGCGGTGCGCAGACGTCGGGCGCGCTCCTCGGCATCCTCGGTCCCTCGTCCGACGAGTCGTTGCACGAGTTCGTCCCAGCTCGGCGGCAGCAGGAACACCAGCGTCGCCGAGGGGTCGGCGGCGCGCACCTGTCGTGCCCCCTGCAGATCGATCTCGAGCAGGGCGGTGCCGCCCTCCGCGAGCACGCGCTCGATCGGTTCGCGGGGCGTGCCGTAGCGGTTCTGGTTGTGCACGACGGCCCACTCCAGCAGCTCGCCCGCCGCCACCATGCGGTCGAACTCGGCGTCGTCGACGAAGTAGTAGTGCTGCCCGTCGACCTCCCCGGGGCGGGGGTTCCTGGTGGTCGCCGACACCGAGAGGTGGATCTGCGGGTAGTGCTGCTTGATGTGCGCTGCCACGGTGCCCTTACCGACCGCCGTGGGGCCGGCGAGCACGATGAGCCGACTGCGACCGTCGCGCGGACCGGGCTCGGGCCAGCGGGTGTCGAGGAAGCCGCGCAACGCGTCGCGCTGGCGCGTGCCGAGACCGCCCAGCCGCTTCACCGGCGAGATGCCGAGCGAGACGAGGATGCGATCGCGCTTGCTCTCACCGATCGCGGGGATCGCGGTGAGGAACTCGGTCACGCGCATGGCTCCGGCCGGAGACAGCGGATCGGCGAGACCCCGCCGCAGCAGCTCCTGCGGCGAGATGACGCGGCTGGACACGTCGCGTTTCAGCGCGGCGCGCTCGCGGCGCGCCTCGACGGCGCGGCGTGAGGCGGCGGCGCGGTCGACCTCGGGCGGGCGACGGGCGTCAGCCATGCAGGGTCTCCCGATACAGCGCGGCGCGCTCGTCGATGCGGGCGGCGAGACGGTCGGGTCCGACCGCGAGGATGCTTCGGCTCTCGTTGGCCACGACCGCCTTGGCGACGTATCCGAAGAGGCGACCGAGATCCGCGGGCTCGGCGCCCTGCGCACCGAAGCCGGGCGCGAGGATCGGCATTCCGGCGAGGGCCACGTCGCCGAGACCGAACGCGGCCCGGTCGACGGTCGCGCCGACGACGACGCCGATGGAGCCGAACGCCCCGGGGGCGCCGATGTTCGCCTCGTTCACGTCGTGGGCCACGCGCGCCGCGACGTGCTCGTGATCACCGACGGCGAGCACGTCGTCGACGATGGCGCTCTGCAGCGCTCGCGCTTCGGGATTGCTCGTCGCCGTGAGCACGAATGCTCCCTTGCGGTGTCGCAGGGCCAGCGAGAGCGTGTCGCGCAGCGACTCGGCGCCGAGGTACGGCGTCAGGGTCACGGCATCCGCCTCGAGGGGCGCTCCGGGTTCGAGCCAGGCGTGGGCGTAGCCCTCCATGGTCGTGCCGATGTCACCGCGCTTGGCGTCGGCGATCACGAGGAGCCCCGCTTCGCGCGCCGCGGCCATCACGTCTTCCAGAGCCGCGAACCCGCGCGAGCCGTAGCGCTCGTAGAACGCCACCTGCGGCTTCACGACACCCACGCGACCGGATGCCGCCTCGACGACGCGCAGGCCGAACGCGCGCACGCCCTCGGCCGTGGCGTTCAGCCCCCACGCCGACAGCAGCGCGGCGTGGGGGTCGATGCCGACGCACAGCGGGCCGTGCGCGTCGAGGGCGGCGCTGAGCCGCTGCCCGAACGGCTCGCTCACAGACGACCCGCGCGATCCACGGCGTATTCCTGGAGGCTTCGGACCTCGAAGCCGTCCTTCATGGCACCCAGCGCGCTCACCGCGGCACCGAGCACGGCCATCGTGGTGAACAGGGCCTTGTCGGCGGCGACGGCGGCCGCGCGGATCTCGTAGCCGTCGGCGCGCGCCGACCCGCCGCTCGGGGTGTTGACGATCATGTCGATCTCCCCGGCGTTGATGAGGTCGACGACGTTGCGCTGACCGGAACCCTGCGTCTCCGAGTACTTCTCGACGACCTGCACCCGGATGCCGTTGCGGGCCAGGATCTCCGCCGTGCCCTCGGTCGCCATGAGCTCGAAGCCGAGTTCCTGGAGGCGGTGGGCGGGCAGGATCACGGCGCGCTTGTCGGCGTCGGCGACCGAGATGAACACCGTGCCGGACGTCGGCATCCCGCCGTACGCGGCCTCCTGCGACTTCGCGAACGCGGTCGGGAAGTCGCGGTCGATGCCCATGACCTCACCGGTGGAGCGCATCTCGGGTCCGAGCACGCTGTCGACGGTGTGACCGTCGGCCGTGCGGAAGCGCTTGAACGGCAGCACGGCTTCCTTCACGGCGACGGGGGCGTCGAGCGGAACGCGCGATCCGTCCTTCTCGGGCAGCAGTCCCTCGGCGATGAGCTCGGCGACGGTGTTGCCGGCCATGATGCGGCTGGCGGCCTTGGCGAGCGGGATGCCGAGGGCCTTGGACACGAACGGCACCGTGCGGCTCGCGCGCGGGTTCGCCTCGATGACGTAGAGCACGCCGGCCGAGATCGCGAACTGCACGTTGAGGAGCCCCCGGACGCCCACGCCCTTCGCGATGGCCAGGGTCGCCTCGCGCACGCGGTCGACCTCGGTGCGGCCCAGCGAGACGGGAGGCAGGGTGCACGAAGAATCGCCGGAGTGGATGCCGGCTTCCTCGAGGTGCTCCATGACACCGCCGATGTACAGGTCGGTGCCGTCGTAGAGCGCGTCGACGTCGAGCTCGATCGCGTCGTCGAGGAAGCGGTCGACCAGCAGCGGCAGGCCCGGTCCGATGATGGCCTGGTCGGCGACGCGCACGAAGTAGTCGCGCAGCGCCTCGGTCGAGTACACGATCTCCATGCCGCGGCCGCCGAGCACGAAGCTCGGGCGCACGAGCACCGGGTAACCGATCTCCTCGGCCACCGTCACCGCACCCTCGACGTCGATGGCCGTGCCGTTGCGCGGGGCGATGAGGCCGGCCTCGTCGAGCAACCGCGAGAAGAGCTCGCGCTCCTCGGCGAGGTCGATCGCCTCGGGGCTCGTGCCCAGGATGGTGTAGCCGGCGGCCTCGATGCCCTTGGCAAGGCCCAGCGGGGTCTGCCCGCCGAGCTGGCACACGACGCCGAGGATCTCACCGGACTGCGACTCCGCGTGCAGCACCTCGAGCACGTCTTCGAGCGTCAGCGGCTCGAAGTACAGGCGGTCGGAGGTGTCGTAGTCGGTCGACACGGTCTCGGGGTTGCAGTTGACCATGACGGTCTCGTATCCGGCATCCGACAGCGCGAAGGACGCGTGCACGCACGAGTAGTCGAACTCGACGCCCTGGCCGATGCGGTTGGGGCCCGAACCGATGATGACGACCTTCGTGCGGTCGGAGGGGGTGACCTCGGTCTCGGCGTCGTACGAGGAGTAGTGGTAGGGCGTGAGCGCCGGGAACTCCCCCGCGCACGTGTCGACGGTCTTGTAGACCGGGCGCACGTCGAGCGCGTACCGCGCCTCGCGCACCTCGGCCTCGTCGAGCCCGCGGATCTGCGCGATCTGCACGTCGCTGAAACCGTGCTCCTTCGCGATGCGGAGGGTGTCGGCATCCAGGTCATCGGCCCCGCCGATGTGGGCGGCGACCTCGTTGATCAGCACGATCTGGTCGATGAACCAGGGATCGATCGCGGTGGCGTCGAACGCCTGCTCGGGCGTGGCGCCGAAGCGCAGCGCCTGCTGCAGCACGACGATGCGACCGTCGGTCGGGGTCTTCGCGATCTCGAGCAGCTCGTCGACAGAGCGGGACTCGTCGCCCCAGTGGAAGCTCGAGCCGCGCTTCTCGAGGGAGCGCAGAGCCTTCTGCAGGGCCGTGGTGTAGTTGCGGCCGATCGCCATGGCCTCGCCCACCGACTTCATGGTGGTGGTGAGCGTCGTGTCGGCGGCGGGGAACTTCTCGAAGTTGAACCGCGGCACCTTGACCACGACGTAGTCGAGCGTGGGCTCGAAGCTCGCCGGGGTCACCTTGGTGATGTCGTTGGGGATCTCGTCGAGGCGGTAACCGATGGCGAGCTTCGCGGCGATCTTGGCGATCGGGAAGCCCGTGGCCTTCGACGCCAGCGCCGACGAGCGCGAGACGCGCGGGTTCATCTCGATGACGATGATGCGCCCCGTCGCGGGGTCCACGGCGAACTGGATGTTGCAGCCACCGGTGTCGACGCCGACCGCGCGGATGATGTCGATACCGATGTCGCGCAGGCGCTGGTACTCGCGGTCGGTCAGGGTCAGCGCGGGCGCCACCGTGATGGAGTCACCGGTGTGCACGCCGACAGGGTCGACGTTCTCGATCGAGCAGACGACGACCGTGTTGTCGGCGGTGTCGCGCATGAGCTCGAGCTCGTACTCCTTCCACCCGAGGATCGACTCCTCGAGCAGCACCTCGTTGGTGGGCGAGTCGTGAAGGCCCGCGCCGCCGATGCGGCGGAGGTCGGCCTCGTCGTACGCGAAGCCCGAGCCGAGGCCGCCCATCGTGAACGAGGGGCGCACGACGAGCGGGTACCCGAGCTTCTCGGCACCGGCGATCAGCTCGTCCATCGAGTGGCAGATGACGGATGCCGCGACGTCGGCGCCCGCTTCGATGACGAGCTCCTTGAAGATCTGGCGGTCCTCGCCGCGGTTGATCGCGTCGAAGTCGGCGCCGATGAGCTCGACGTCGTACTTCTCGAGGATGCCGCGCTTGTGCAGCTGGATGGCGGCGTTCAGGGCCGTCTGCCCACCGAGGGTGGGGAGCACGGCATCCGGCTTCTCCTTGGCGATGATCGACTCGATCACCTCGGGGGTGATCGGCTCGATGTAGGTCGCGTCGGCGAAGTCGGGGTCGGTCATGATCGTCGCCGGGTTGGAGTTGACGAGGATGACGCGCACCCCCTCTTCGCGCAGCACGCGGCACGCCTGGGTGCCGGAGTAGTCGAACTCGCAGGCCTGACCGATGACGATCGGGCCGGAGCCGATGACGAGGACGGAGTTGATGTCGTCGCGCTTAGGCATTGTTGTCTTCCTGGGTCGAATCCTGAGCGTCGGTGGGCACCTGCACCGCGGCGGCCGGTCCCGGAGTCGGGCGACCGTCCATCGTCGCGAGGACCATCTCGCGGAAACGGTCGAACAGGTAGTTGGCATCGTGCGGTCCCGAGGCGGCCTCGGGGTGGTACTGCACGCTGAACGCGGGGATGTCGAGGGCGCGCAGACCCTCGACCACGTTGTCGTTGAGGCCGATGTGGCTGACCTCGACGCGTCCGAAACCGTTGGGGCTGTCGACGATCCGGTCGAGGGGGGCGTCGACGGCGAAGCCGTGGTTCTGCGAGGTGATCTCGACGCGGCCGGTGGTCTTGTCGAGCACGGGCTGATTGATCCCGCGGTGGCCGAACGGCAGCTTGTACGTGCCGAAGCCGAGGGCGCGGCCCAGCAGCTGATTTCCGAAGCAGATGCCGAAGAACGGCAGACCATCGCCCAGGACGGCGCGCAGGAGCTCGACGTGCTGATCGGATGCCGCGGGGTCACCGGGGCCGTTGGAGTAGAACGCCGCGACCGGCCCGATGGCGCGGATCTCTTCGATGGTGGCCGACTGCGGGAAGACGTGCACGTCGAAGCCGCGGGCGGCGAGGTTGTCGATCGTCGACTTCTTCACGCCCAGGTCGAGCACGGCGAGGTTGCCGATGCGCTCCGACGTGGCGGGGGTGACCTCGACGGCGGTGACGGACACCTCTGCGCTCAGGTTGCGACCGGCCATTCCGGGGGCCTCGCGGACGCGGCGCAACTGCTCGTCGGCGTCGAGGTTCGCCTCCTCGCCCGAGAACACCCCGCCGCGCATGCTGCCGAGGGAGCGGATGCGACGGGTGACGGCGCGCGTGTCGATGCCGGAGATGCCGACGATGCCGTCTTCGACGAGCGCGTCGTCGAGCGAGCGGTCGGCGCGCCAGTTCGACACCACGCGCGAGGGGTCGCGCACGACGTAGCCCGCGACCCAGATGCGGCGGGATTCGGGGTCTTCGTCGTTCACACCCGTGTTGCCGATGTGGGGGGCCGTCTGCAGGACGATCTGTCCCGCGTACGAGGGGTCGGTGATCGTCTCCTGGTAGCCGGTCATGCCGGTCGCGAAGACGACCTCGCCGAGGGTCTCACCGCGCGCACCGTACGCGCGGCCGATGTAGCGGGTGCCGTCTTCGAGCACGAGGACGGCGGGGTCTCGCGAGATCCGCGAGGAAGGGATCAGGGCGGTCATGCGTCGCTTCCTGTCGTGGTGATGAGGGGACGGATGGCGTCGGCCAGCGCTTTAGCCGAGGCATCCTGAGGTCGGAGGTAGGTGTCGACGACGGTCTCGTCGTCGATGCGCCAGCTGACGCGCGTCAGGCCGCCCGCCTCGACCACACGGTCGATGGCGACGGTGGCCTGGGCGGCATCCACGAGCCGGTCGCGGGTGAGCGCGATGCGGGGCTGACCCGGAAGGTCGAGCGCGACGCCGGCCGTGGTGACGGTGACGTCGACGCGGGAGCGGAAGCCGAGGCCCTTGATCGCGAGTCGTTCCAGCGGCTCGTCGTGTCGGGTCGTGGCGACGTAGAGACCCGGGAACACCGCGGTCTCGACGGCGTCGTCGGGCAGCTCCCCCACGGGGGCCGTGTAGCGCGCATCGCGCCGCGTTCGTCGCACCCAGGCCCACGCGAGCAGGGCCAGCGCGATCACGGCCACCGCGGCCATGACGAGCAGGGCGCCCTCACGCGTCATGAGAGCACCCCCGGCGCGTCGAGCAGGGATCCGTCGGCGACGGTGGGGATGCCGGCGCGCACGGTCCAGCGCACCTCACCGGGCAGCTCCCGGCCCAGGTACGGCGAGTTCTTGCTGCGTCCGCGCAGGTCGGCGACGGCGAAGGTGCGCGACGGGCGCGGGTCGTACAGCGTGAAGCTGGCCGGCTGACCGGCGGCGACCGGCGTGCCGTGACCGTCGAGGCGTCCGATGCGCGCGGGGGTCTTCGACAACACGCGTGCGACGTCGGCCCAGTCGAGCAGGCCGGTGTCGACCATCGCCTGCTGCACGACCCGCAGGGCGCTCTCGAGGCCCACCATGCCGTTGGCCGCCGCCGCCCACTCGCAGGCCTTCGCCTCGGCGGGGTGCGGCGCATGGTCGGTCGCGACGATGTCGATCGTGCCGTCGGCGAGACCCTCGCGCACGGCCATCACGTCTTCTTCGCGACGCAGCGGCGGGTTCACCTTGAACCGCGCGTCGTAATCGCGCACGAGCTCATCGGTCAGCAGCAGGTGGTGCGGGGTCACCTCGGCGGTGACGTTCACGCCGCGCTTCTTGGCCCAGCGGATGATGTCGACCGAACCCGCCGTGGAGAGATGGCACACGTGCAGGCGCGAGCCGACGTGCTCGGCGAGCAGGACGTCGCGGGCGATGATCGACTCCTCGGCCACCGCCGGCCAGCCGGTGAGACCGAGCTCGGCCGACACGGCACCCTCGTTCATCTGCGCGCCCTCGGTCAGGCGCGGGTCCTGTGCGTGCTGCGCGACGACGCCGTCGAAAGCCTTCACGTATTCGAGCGCTCGCCGCATGATCAGCGGGTCGAAGACGCAGAAGCCGTCGTCGCTGAAGACGCGCACGCGGGCCCGCGAGTCGGCCATCGCACCGAGCTCGGCGAGACGCTCGCCCTTCTGCCCGACCGTGACGGCGCCGATCGGCTGCACGTGCACGTAGCCGGCGGCCTCGCCGAGGGCGAGCTCCTGCTCGACGACACCCGCGGTGTCGGCGGTCGGCGAGGTGTTCGGCATCGCGAAGACGGTGGTGAAACCTCCGGCTGCGGCCGCGCGGGACCCGGTGAGGACGGTCTCGGATGCCTCGAAGCCGGGCTCGCGCAGGTGCACGTGCAGGTCGACGAGGCCGGGGAGGGCGATCAGCCCCTCGGCGTCGATGACCGTGGCACCGGCGTGCGACAGACCGGAACCGGTCTCGGCGATGACACCGTCGCGCACGAGCAGGTCGGTGGCATCCTGCCCCTCGACGCGCGCGCCGCGCACCAGAAGGGTCTGGGGGGTGGCGTGGCTCATCGGAGGTCCTCTTTCTCGGTGTCGGGCCGCTCGCCCGCCAGCAGCAGGTACAGCACGGCCATCCGCACGGAGACGCCGTTCGTGACCTGTTCGAGCACCGTCGAACGAGGCGAATCGGCGGCTTCGGCGGAGATCTCCAGACCCCGGTTCATCGGACCGGGGTGCAACACAATGCTATCGGTCGGCAGCGCGTCCAAACGTCGCGCGTCGAGACCGTAGCGACGCGAATACTCCCGTTCAGTCGGGAAATACGCCGCCGACATGCGTTCCAGCTGGATGCGGAGCATCATGAGCGCGTCGGGCCCCGCGGCGATGGCGTGGTCGAGGTCGTAATCGATCTCGACGGGCCACCCGCTCACGTCCTGGGGCACCAGCGTCGGCGGTGCCACGAGCGTGACGTGGGCGCCCAGGGCGTGCAGGAGCCACACGTTGGATCGCGCGACGCGCGAGTGCAGCACGTCGCCGACGATGGTGACCCGGATGCCGCTCAGGTCGCGGCCGCGACTGTCGTCGCCGAAGAGGCGCTTGCGGATCGTGAAGGCGTCGAGCAGCGCCTGCGTGGGGTGCTCGTGCGTGCCGTCGCCGGCGTTGACCACGCCCGCGCTGATCCAGCCGCTGGTGGCGAGGGTCCGCGGGGCACCGGAGGCGCCGTGGCGGATGACGACGGCATCCGCCCCCATCGCCTGGAGTGTCTGCGCGGTGTCCTGCAGCGATTCGCCCTTACTGACGCTGGAGCCCTTCGCCGAGAAGTTGATGACGTCGGCGGAGAGGCGCTTGGCGGCGGCCTCGAACGAGATGCGCGTGCGCGTGGAGTCCTCGAAGAAGAGGTTGACGACCGTCTTGCCGCGCAGGGTCGGGAGCTTCTTGACCTCACGGCGCTGCGTGTCGGCCATGTCTTCGGCGACGTCGAGGATCTCGAGGGCGTCGGCGCGGGACAGGTGCTGGGTGTCGAGGAGGTGCCTCATGACTCGATCGTCACCTCCTCGACGCCGTCGACTTCGGCGAGGCGCACGTTGACCCGCTCGTCGCGGGCACTGGGCAGGTTCTTGCCCACGAAGTCGGGGCGGATCGGCAGCTCGCGGTGGCCACGGTCGATGAGGGTCGCGAGGCGCACCGCCGAAGGACGCCCGATGTCCTGCAGGGCGTCGAGAGCGGCACGGATGCTCCGGCCTGAGAACAGCACGTCGTCGACCAGCACCACCGTCTTGCCGTCGATGCCGCCGGCGGGGATCTCGGTGCGCCGAGGTGCGCGGGTCGGGTTGCGGTGCAGATCGTCGCGATACATCGTGACGTCGAGCGAGCCGACCGGGACCGTTGCGCCACCGAACTCGCTCACGAGCGGGCCGATCCGGTTCGCGAGCGTGACGCCGCGAGTCGGGATGCCCAGCAGGACGAGTCCTTCCGGTCCTTTGTTGGACTCCAGGATCTCGTGCGAGATACGCGTCAAAGCGCGGGCGATGTCGGCATCGTGCATGACGGTGCGCGTGTTCATCCGCCGCTCCCTTCTCCGCCTCACGGGACGGGGTTAAAGGTTGCTGTGGTTCGGGGCAAGTCTAGCGGGTGGGGCGGGGCGGGCTTGGTCGGCGCGGCGCGGGTGCGGACGGTGCGGGGTTGGGGCGCAGGCGGCGGGGTGCGGTTGTGAGGACATTGTGGGGCGGGAGGAGATTTGGCGGAGGGAGGACGGATACCGCGGGTGTGGTCCTCCGTCGCCGGAATCCCCTCCGCAGACATAGGCGCGGACCGCGAAGAGCGGAAGCAATGGGATGCCACAGCCCCGATCCTCCGCGGACGGAATTGTCCCCGCACCTCGGTGGTGCATCGAGACCGGCCGTCGACCATCGCGCCCGGGCCCTACCGCTCGTCGGCGACGATCTCCGCCTTGAAGCCCGCGGAGTTCTCCAGCCACCCGGCGTAGTGCGTCGGACCGCCGGCGAAGGGGTATCGCTCCTGGTACAAGGGCCGCCACCCGTGTGAGGCAGCGAAGCCCACCACGGCGTCCACCTGCGCGCGGGAGCCGCCGTGAAACGCGAGATGGTTGACTCCCGGTGCACGCCGGTCATGGTCGGGCCCCGACAGGTTTGGCGACGTGGTCAGGGTCAGGTAGGCGCCGTCACCCGCCGTCCACGACTCCCCCTCGGTCCACTCACCGCTGCGCTCGAATCCGATCGTGGACAGGAGCCACCCCCATTCCGCGCGCGCCTGCGCCAGGTCGGTCACCCACACCTCGACGTGGTGGAAGCCCGGCACGGGTCAGCTCGCGGCGACCTCGACGGGTTCCTCCGCGCGCGTCGAGCGGATCGGGTGACCGGTCGTCGTGAGGCACCGACCCGTCGCGAGATCCCACTTCCAGTCGTGCAGCGAGCAGGTGAGCACGCCGTCCTCGATCTTGCCGGTCTTGGTCAGGTCGGCGCGCAGATGCGGGCACCGGCGCTGCACGGTCCAGCCGTCGATCTCGGCATCCTCGGTCTGGTCGGACTGCTCGGCGTACCAGTTCTCGACGTACTCGATGCGATCGCGCGACAGGCACTTGAGGAACGTCGTGAGGAACTCGTTGAACTTGCCCGAACGACCGACCTCGAACTGCATGGAGAGGAAGATCGAGTTCGACCAGTCGATCTCGTGGTCGCGGATGTTCGTCGAGACGAGGTCGGCGGGGATCGTGTACCAGTAGATGCAGTCTTCCCCGGCGTACTCGCGCACCTTGGCCTTCGGGAAGTCGACGACCATGTCGAGGTCGCCGATGCGGAAGCGCACCGCTCCCCCGACGCCGTTGCGGATGGTGCGGGCACGGCGCAGCAGCGGCTCCCACCACTCCTTGATCGCGGCCAGCATCTCGGCCGGCGGCAGGATCTCGGAACGGGATGCCACCTCGGCGGCGATCTCGTCGCGGCGGCTGTCGCGCTGCTCGGCCAGGTAGTTCCACTTGTCGCCGAAGACGCGTTCGATCTCGTCGTCGGTGTACAGCGTCTGCGTGACGGTCACATCGGATCCCTGCACCTCGACCTCGGTGCCGGGGAGGAACAGATACCCCTTCTGGTCGGGGCGCTGCTGTTTCATGTGCGCGAGGAACTCGCGCTGGTCGGTGAAGATCGAGTCGTTCTCGAGTCCGGTGCCGTTGTAGCGGAACAGCTCGTCGCGCAGGAACATCGGGGGCCCCGCCATCGGGAACACGTGCGGCGCGTCGACCTTGTCGATGTAATACATCGCGCGCTTGTTCTGCGCGTCGCGCTTGAGCTGGGCGAAGTTCTGCTTGGCATCCTGGGGCAGGTCGTAGACCATCGGCCACCAGATCGCGCCCGACACCTGCGTGAAATACGCGTCGGGTTTGCCGAAGTCGAAGAGCGCGTCGAGATCCAGCGGGTGCGAGTCGTTCTGATTCAGCACGGATGCCGTGCCGTCGTCGACCGAGAGGGACGAATCGCCGATGGGGCCGTCGGAGGGGGCGCGCAGGGGCGTGACCATGAGCTTCAGGTCGCCGAAGTGCAGCGGCACGCCCGCCTCGGTGCGCACGAGGTTCGTGTAGCCGAGGGCGAGGAGGTCCTGCTCGAGGTCGTCGGTGGGGTACTCGGGCAGGAGGATGCGGATGTCTTTCGACACGTACCGCTCGAGAAGAGCCGGATCGAAGTGATCGCGGTGGCGGTGCGAGATGTAGAGGAAGTCGGCCGCGCCGAAGCGCTCCCAGTCGAGGGAGCGGTTGTCGGGGAACGGGAACCACGAGCCGAAGAAGCTCGGACCGATGACGGGATCGCAGAGGATGCTGCCGCCCGCCGTCTCGATGAACATGCCTGCGTGGCCGAGGCCGGTGACTTTCATGTCGCTCCTGTGTCGTGGACGGAACCTGTTGAGTCTACGCGGGGGTCGCCTGGGCGGGCGGTGGGCGCGGACCTCTTCGGAAGACGGACGCCGCGCCGTGCCGGGATCCGCCGGCTCTCTTGCGAGTCAGAGGGCGGAATCGTGTCACGGTCCCAGCAGCCCGCGGATGTCTTCGGCGTCGAGCGCAGCGGCGAAGGCCTCGTCGTCGTCGATGACGGCCTCGGACAGCGCGGCCTTGCGTCGCTGCAGGGCGAGGACCTTCTCCTCGATCGTGCCCGCGGCGATCAGCCGGTAGACGAAGACGCTCTTGTCCTGCCCGATGCGGTGGGCGCGGTCGATCGCCTGAGCCTCGGCCGCGGGGTTCCACCACGGGTCGAGCACGAAGACGTACTCCGCCTCGGTGAGGGTCAGTCCGAACCCCCCGGCCTTGAGACTGATGAGGAACACCGGAGCGTCCCCCTCGCGGAACCCGGCGACCACGTCGCCGCGCCGGGTGGTGCTGCCGTCGAGGTGCGCGTGGGCGAGGCCCGCGGCATCCAGTCTCTGCGCCGCCATGTCGAGGAACGAGGTGAACTGGCTGAACACCAGCGCGCGGTGCCCTTCGGCGGCGATCTCGACGAGCCGGTCGAGCAGCACGTCGAGCTTGGCGGAGCCGAGGCTCGCGTCACGGTCGTCGACGAGGCCCGGCGCGAGCGCCAGCATGCGCAGCAGCGTCAGCGAGCGGAAGACGATGAACCGCTGACGGTCGAGATCGTCGAGCAGGCCGAGCACCTTCTGCCGCTCGCGCTGCAGCACCCGGTCGTACACCGCCTGATGCGCGGGTCCGAGGGGTACAGCGATCTCCTGCTCCTGCTTCGGCGGGAGGTCGGATGCCACGACGTCCTTCGTGCGGCGCAGAAGGAACGGCCGCACGCGTCGGCGCAGCTTCTCGAGCATCTTCTCGCGGTGCGCGCCGCTGGCCGCCGCCGACAGCTCGGTGGGAGCGTCGGAGGGGAGCCGTTCGATGGCCCGGGTGTAGTCCTCGCGGAACTGCCGGATCGAGGGGAACAGCCCGGGCGCGGTCAACGACAGCAGCGCCCACAGGTCGTCGAGTCCGTTCTCGATCGGGGTGCCCGTCGCTGCGAACACCGCATCGGTGCGCAGCGCCGCGATGGCGCGGTGGATGCGGGTGGCGGGGTTCTTCACGAACTGCGCCTCGTCGAGCACGACCCCCGAGAACGCCGTCGCGGCGAATTCTGCGGCATCCGCCCGCACGACGCCGTAGGACACCACGACCATGTCGGCCTCGCCGGCGATCTCGGCGATCGTGCGGTCGCGCCGCACGGCCGTCGCCTCGACGACGGCGACCCGCAGGTCGGGGACGAAGCGCGCGGCCTCGGCGCGCCACGTCGGGAGCACCGAGGTGGGGGCGACGACGAGCCACGGGCGCGCATCGCCTCGCGAACGGGTGTGCGCGATGAGAGCGAGCAACTGCAGGGTCTTGCCAAGCCCCATGTCGTCGGCCAGGATGCCCCCGAGCCGGTGCGCGTGCAGGAGCGCGAGCCACGAGAGTCCCTCGCGCTGGTACGGACGCAGGTCGGCGAGGAACCCGGGCGGCGTCGGCACCTCGGGTACCTCCGTGACGTCGCGCAGCGCCCGGGCGAGCTGCCGCCACTCCACAGCTGCATCGGACTGGTCGGCGAGGTCCTCGAACTCGGCCCAGAGAGCGAGGTGCGTACGGGGGACGCGCGGGCCCGTCTCCCACTCGTCGAGCGCGGCGGCCTCTTCCAACAACTCCCGCAAGCGCTGCAGGGAGGGGTGCGCGAGCGAGAACCACGCCCCGTCGGAGAGCTTGATGCGCGTCCGCCCGCGCGACAACGCCGTGAAGAGCACGCCGAACGGGATGAGCCGACCGTCGATGGTCACCGCGATCCCGAGGTCGAGCCAGTCGCGATCGAGTGACTCGACCATCGTGATGCGCAAGGACGGGTCGCCGCGCAGCTCGCGGAACGTCGGGCGGGTACCGCGCGTGTGCACTCGCACCTCTTCGACCACGTCGACCGCCGGGAGCACGTGGGCGCTGAAGGCTGCGGCATCCGCATCGCGCAGAGTGGCACGCGGCGACAGGGGCAGGTCGGATGCCGACATCCACGCCGTCTCGAACCGCTCGCCGATCTGCGCCTCGGCGCGGTCATCGCGGTCAGGGTGCTCGCGATCGTCGTTCCAGCCGACACGGTACCCGCCGGGGTAGACCCAGTCGAGGCGGTACTGCACCGCGTCGCCATCGACGTAGGAGACCTCGAGTGTCAGCGTGGGCCGCGCGGGGGTCGGCGCCGGCACACCGGCGCCGACCGACAACGGCGCACGGCGTGCCAACCGCGGGTAGACCTCGGCGACGAACTCGGCGGCGTCATCCGCGGGAACCTCGACCACTCCGCCCCCGAGCAGGGAGGGCAGCGGCGGGGGTAGGTCGACCGCCGCCAGCACGAGGGGCACGGGGTCGCGGTCGAGTTCGTACGCGAACAGCCCGGAGCCGCCGATCGCCCGGGCGTGGGCGGCGTCCCGGGGCCGACCGTCGATCTCGATGTCGGCGGACACGCGAAGCGCTCCCCCACCCACGGCATCCAGTGCCACGCGCGCCGTCGCGTCGGCCGCGAGGCTCACACTCTGCTGCGCGTTCATCGAGACGATCGGGACGCCGAGCGTCTCCGCCGCGCGCAGGTGGGGCCAGAGCAGGGGCGAGTCGACGGTGTCGAGGGCGATCGTGTCGCCGGAGGGGGCGAACGGTCCCGTCGTCCTCAACGCCTGGGCGAGGGCGTGCAGCTCGGCGAACCACCGCACCTGCGCCGGGTCGAAGCGGCCGGAAGATCGCCGCACGGCATCCCACGTGGCATCCGCCCGGATCCAGGTGTCTCTCGTTCCGTGCACGAGGGGGCGCGCGACGACCTGCAGGTCGTCCTGCCGGTGCGCGAGCAGGCGCGGGGTGACCGGCACGACCGCCCGGGCGTCCCACCGGGCGGGGTCGTACGCCTCGCGCTGGCGCAGCTCGATGCCGAGGGCGAGCGGCTCGAACGCGGCCGGCTCACTCCTCGGGACGAGGTCGCGCCAGGTGGTCACGCGGACATCCTGCCGCCGACGTCCGACATCGGTCGCCGTGCACGGGTGCGGCGTGCGCGGCCCGGCCTCGGCGGCGTGGCGGTCGAGCACGCATAAACGCGATCGGTGCGCGTAAACAGGCCGACAGCGTGTTTCTGCGCACGAACCGTGTTTATGCGTGATCGCCGCGCGGGCTGAGGGGCTGCGGACGATCGGCCACGACGAGCGTCGCGGCCCGGCCTTGGCGGCGTGGCGGTCGAGCACGCATAAACGCGATCGGTGCGCGTAAACAGGCCGACAGCGTGTTTCTGCGCACGAACCGTGTTTATGCGTGATCGCCGCGCGGCGACAGCACGACCGCCGCCCTCGCGAGCCCGGAAACGACGCGACGCGACCGGCCGAAGGCCGGGGCCGTGTCGGAACACGTCCGGACGGCTCAGGACGAACGCGCGATGCGCGCGAGCACGCCGTGCACGAACGAGCCGGAGTCGTCGGTCGAGAACTCCTTCGCCAACTCCACCGCCTCATCGATCGCGACCGCCGTGGGAACCTGGTCGTTGTAGAGGATCTCCCACGTGCCGATGCGCAGGAGTGCGCGGTCGACGGCGGGCATGCGCTGCAGCGACCAGTCCTTGGCGAACGTGGTGATCTGCTCGTCGATCGCGTCGCGGTTGTCGATGACGCCGTCGACGATGTCGCGGGCGTACAGCCACGAGGCCTGACGGTCGGGCTCGCTCGAGGCGCGTTTCGCCTCGGTGGCCAGCATGATAGCGAGTTCTTCGCCGCGGACGTCGGCCTGGAAGAGGATGTCGAGGGCGCGCTTGCGCGCCTTTGTGCGGGCGCTCAACGTCAGCTGATGCGGCCGAGGTACTCGCCGGTGCGAGTGTCGACCTTGATCTTCGTGCCGGTCTCGAGGAACAGCGGAACCTGCATCTCGTAGCCGGTCTCGACGGTGGCGGGCTTGGTGCCGGCCGACGAGCGGTCGCCCTGCAGGCCCGGCTCGGTGTAGGTGACCTCGAGCACGACCGACGGCGGCATCTCGACGTAGAGCGGGTTGCCGTTGTTCAGCGCGATCTGCACCTGCTGGTTCTCGAGCAGGAAGTTCGCGGCGTCGCCGACGGTGGCGGATCCGACGGTGATCTGGTCGTAGTCGGCGACGTCCATGAAGACGAAGCCGTCACCGTCGTTGTAGAGGTAGGTGAAGTCGCGGCGGTCGACGTTCTCGGTCTCGATCTTGGCGCCGGCGTTGAAGGTCTTGTCGACGACCTTGCCGCTCATGACGTTCTTCAGCTTGGTGCGCACGAACGCGCCGCCCTTGCCGGGCTTGACGTGCTGGAACTCCACGACGCTCCAGAGCTGACCGTCGATGTTCAGGACGACGCCGTTCTTGATGTCCGCAGTGGATGCCATGAGTGCCAGTGTTCCGTTTCGTGTGAGGAGAGGCGGCGCTCCGGCGCACACCCAGCGGCCCAGTCTACGCGATGCCCCGTGACGGACGCGATCGCGGCCGGGCGCTCCGATCCGACGAGGGGCTGCGACCGCCTCAGCCGTCGGCGCGGCCCGAGATGACCTCGACGAGCAGGTCGACCGCCCGCGCGTAGCCGGGGACGCCCTCGCCGATGACGTGCACGACCGCGACGTCCTCGATGTAGGAGAAGTGCCGGAACGTCTCGCGCTCCTTGATGTTCGAGATGTGCACCTCGGCGACCGGCAGGTCGACGGATGCCAGGGCGTCGCGCAGGGCGACGGAGGTGTGCGTGAGGCCCCCCGCGTTGATCACGATCCCGGCGCAGTCGAGGCGCGCGGCGTGGATCGCGTCGATCAGCACGCCCTCGTGATTGCTCTGCACGGCACGCGTCTCGACACCGTGCCGCGTGGCGGCTTCGGCGGTGACCCGCTCGACGTCGGCGAGGGTGTCGCGCCCGTAGATCTCGGGTTGGCGGGTGCCGAGCAGGTTGAGATTGGGGCCGTTCACGAGCAGCAGGCGGCGGGGCGTCGTCATGTCGGGCACGCTATCAGCGCCGCCCCTGCGCGGTGAGGCGCACGGGAGCCGTGCCCGCGCCGAAGCCGGCATAGGCGTCGATGCGCTCGACGAACTCGAAGAACACCTCGCCGATCGTGCGCGTGTAGAAGTGCAGGTACTCCCCCGCGGCATCCTGGTCGTATCCGAGGTGGAGGTCCCGCAGTTCGTCGACCGCCGCCTCCGACAGCGCGAAACGCGCGGCGATGTCGTCGTAGTAGTTGGCGGGCATCTCCAATGGCGCGAACCCGCGTTCGCGCGCCGCCCGGGCGACCGTGCGCACGTCGGCGCAGACGAAGGCGACGTGCTGCGGAAGGGCGACGCCCGCCCGCTCCGCGGCGAGGATCGGGGGTGCGACGTTCAGCGGCAGGCGCACGCCTCCGCCTGGAGCGACGAGCACGCGGCTGGCGACGAGACCCTGCGGGCCGGGGACGTCGGTGCTGCTGTCGACGCGCAGCGCGAAACCGGCGGTGTAGAACAGGGTCGCCTCTTCGACGGCGTCCCACGGCTGGCTGAGGCTCACGTGGTCGACTCCCGTGATCTCGGTCACCAGCTCGGGCTCGCCGTGCTCGAACTCCCGCACCCAGGCCGGATCCCCCTCGTCGGCGGCCTGCGCCCAGTAGACCTCGGTGCCGTCGGGGGCGATCGCCCCGTCGAGGCGCTCCTCGGTGGCGTAGGTGCGGCGATAGGCGCGCGGCACGCCCAGCTCGCGCATGCGCAGGTCGACCGCCTCGGCGTCGTCGACCTCCAGGCCGATGGCCGCCAGCCGCGGTTCCCACCCGCGGGCGTGCTGTTCGTTGAGCACGACCCGCGCCTCACCGGCGGTCCACAGGGTCACGGGCTTCGTGCGGTGGCGTCCGCGCGAGGTGAAGCCGAGCTGACCGAGCAGCTCCTCGATCGAGGAGGTGTCCTCGGCCTTCACCTCGACGAAGTCGACGGCCGAGGGGGCGGCCGAGTCGGGCAGCATCTGCAGCTCGGCCGGCGCGTCGGGCAGGGCGCGCGACACGGCGTCCTCGAGCCATCGCAACGAGCGCCGCGCGTGGCGGGCGGTGCGCCGTGCGTCGGTCTGACGGAAGGTGTCGTTGAACACCTCGAGCGACCACGGTCCGGTGTACCCGGCATCCACGATCCGCGCCGTGAAACCTGTCAGGTCGAAGTCGCCCTCGCCGGGGAAGAGGCGGTGGTGCCGGCTCCACGACAGCACGTCCATGCTGAGCCGCGGCGCGTCGGCGAGCTGTACGAAGAAGATCTTGTCGCCCGGGATGCCACTGATCGCGGCGGGGTCGTGCCCACGCGAGAGGATGTGGAACGAGTCCAGACACACCCCCACGGCGGGGTGGTCGGCGAGCTCGACGATGCGCCAGGCGCGCCGGTAGTCGTCGACGAAGCGTCCCCAGGCGAGGGCTTCGAAGGCGATGCGGATGCCGAACCCCGCGGCCAGATCGCCGAGCCGTCGCAACTGGTCGGCGGAGACGTCGTCGTCGTCGACCGTGGCGGTGGCGACGTTGCTGCAGCAGAGCACGAGGTCGATGCCGAGGCGGTCCATCAGACGGAACTTGGCCTCGGCGCGGCGCAGCACCGCGGCGAAGGTCTCTTCGTCGACCCCCTCCATGTCGCGCATCGGCTGGTAGAGGTCGAGGCTGAGGCCGAGTCGTCCCGCGAGGGCGGCGATCTCCTCCGGGCTCTCGGGGGCGGCGAGAAGATCTGGTTCGAAGATCTCCACGCCGTCGAACCCGGCCTCCGCGCACGCGTGCAGTTTGTCGGCCAGTGTGCCGCTGATACAGACGGTCGCCATCGAGGTCCTCATGGGCGCCGAATGTACCATCTGGTACAAAGCGGGTCCACTAGTCTGACCGAATGGCCGAGGCACGCAGAGACGCCGAGCGCACTCGCGCCGAACTGCTCTCCGTGGCGACCGAGGTCTTCGCCGAAGACGGCTTCTCGGGCGCTCGCGTCGACGAGATCGCCGCGCGCACCCGCACCACGAAGCGGATGATCTACTACTACTTCGGCGGCAAAGAGGGCCTCTACCGGGCCGTGCTCGAAGAGGCGTATCGTGGCATCCGCGAGGCGGAGAAGGCGATCGATGTCGATCACGCCGATCCCGTGGATGCCATCCGCGCCCTGGCCGAGCTGACGTTCGACCACCACGTGGGGCACGAGGCCTTCATCCGCCTGGTCGCGATCGAGAACATCCATCGGGGTGAGTTCATCCGTCAGATCGAGGGAGTCCGCACGCTCTCGCAGCCGGCCAAGGGCCTGCTCGACGAGATCCTGGAGCGCGGGCGCGAGGCCGGAGTCTTCCGCTCCGACGTCGACGCGATCGACGTGCACCTCGTGATCAGTTCGTACTGCGTGTTCCAGGTCGCCAACCAGTACACCTTCGGTCACCTCTTCGACGTCGACCTCGCCTCCCCCGAGCGTCGGGCGCACCTGCGCACCGCCCTCGGTGACGTGGTCGTTGGCTGGCTGACCGCGCCCGCGCGCTGACGCCCACGGCCCGTGTGAGGCTTGTTGAGTGTCCACGACACGCCGCTGGTGCGCGGTGGGTGCGGCGTGTTGTGGACGCTCAACGGGCTTCGGGCGGTGCTCGGCGTATCCCCCGGCAGGCGAGGAAGCACGACGCCGACGTCCTGCGACGCGGGCGAGCTCACGGCGGGCGCCGAGGCGCGGCATCCGGGATCCGTCGTTGACAGCGCGCCGCGCTCGTGGTTTCCTCTGAACGTACCGGTTAGTACATAACCGGCCCACGGACACGAAGGAGTACCGTGATCGACGCGCACCCCTACCTCGTCGGCCTCATCGGCACCGGGGTCCTCCCCTCGCTCACCCCGCCGATGCACATGGCCGAAGCGCGCGCCCTCGGGATGACCTACGTCTACCGCCCGCTCGACCTCACGGCCCTCGGCATCGACCCCGAGCGCATCGGCGACGTCCTCGCCTGGGCGGAACGCCTCGGCTACGACGCCGTCAACGTCACCCACCCCTGCAAGCAGAGCGTGCTCGCCCACCTCGACCGTATCGACCCGGTCGCCGCCGCCCTCGGTGCGGTGAACACCGTGCTGTTCACGCCCACCGGGCGGGTCGGCCACAACACCGACACCACCGGCTTCGCGGCCGCGTTCGTCGACGGGCTTCCGGATGCCGAGACCCGGCACGTCGTCCAGCTCGGCGCGGGAGGCGCGGGGTCGGCCGTCGCCGACGCCCTGCTGCGCCTGGGCACCGCGCGCCTGAGCATCGTCGACCTCGACCCCGTGCGCGCCGCCGCCCTCGCCGACGACCTGGCGTCGCGGCATCCGCTCGCCGTCGTCGACACCGCCCTGCCCGACCGGCTCGCCGACGTGCTCGCCGGTGCCGACGGCCTCGTGCACTGCACGCCGGTCGGCATGGCCGAGCACCCGGGACTCCCCCTCGACGCCGCCCTGCTGCGTCCTGAGCTCTGGGTCGCCGACATCGTCTACCGCCCGCTCGACACCGAACTCCTCATCACCGCGCGCGAGCGCGGTTGCCGCACCCTCAGCGGCGGACGCATGGCGGTCCACCAGGCCGTCGACGCGTTCGCCCTCATCACGGGGACGCGACCCGACCCCGACCGCATGACCACCCACTTCCTCGACCTCGTCGCCGCCGACACCACCGTCGGACCGGCCGTCGCCCGCTAAGGAGCAACCGTTCATGACCACCACCGCAACGACGCGGAAGACTCCCGTGAAGGCGGCCACCGCCAGCTTCATGGGCAGCGCCGTGGAGTACTACGACTTCTTCCTCTTCGGCTCCGCCGCCGCTCTCATCTTCCCGACGGTGTTCTTCCCCTCGGGCGACCAGGCGGCCCTCGTGATGTCGTTCGCGACCTTCGGGTTCGCCTACATCGCGCGTCCCTTCGGAGCCGTCATCCTCGGCCACTTCGGTGACCGCATCGGGCGCCAGAAGGTGCTGATGTTCACGCTGCTGCTGATGGGTCTGTCGACCTTCATCATCGGCTGTCTCCCCGGCTTCGCGCAGATCGGCTGGTTCGCGCCGGCCCTCCTGGTGCTGTGCCGACTCGCGCAGGGGCTGTCCGCGGCCGGCGAGCAGGCCGGGGCGTCGTCGCTGACGCTCGAGCACGCCCCCGACTCGCGTCGCTCCTTCTTCACGTCGTGGACCTTGACGGGCACGCAGGGCGGCCAGATCCTCGCCGCGCTCATCTTCATCCCCGTCGTCGCCCTGCCCGACGACATCAAGTTCTCGTGGGGCTGGCGCGTGCCGTTCTGGCTCAGCGCCGTGGTCGTGGTCGTCGCGTTCTTCATCCGTCGGAGCCTGCACGAGACCCCCGAGTTCGAGCAGGCGAAGGCCACCGGACAGATCGCCCGGATGCCGCTGGTGCCCCTGCTGAAGAACCACTGGCGCGACGTGCTCCGCGTGATCTTCTGCGCGTTCATCGCGGCCGTCTCCACCGTGTTCGGCACCCTCGCCATCGCCTACGGCAAAGAGGTCGGTCTCGCCGCCAGCGTGACGCTGTGGCTGGTCGTCGTCGCCAACGTGGTCGCGCTGTTCACCCAACCGCTGTTCGGCCGCCTCGCCGACCGCATCGGTCGCAAGCCCGTCTTCATCTACGGCGCGCTGTCGTCGGCGGTGTTCATGCCGTTCTACATGCTGTCGATGGGCGCCGGGAACGACCTGCTCACCTTCGGTCTGGCGATCCTGACGTTCTCGTGCGGTTACGCTGCGGCCAACGCCGTCTGGCCGTCGTTCTACGGCGAGATGTTCAGCACCCGCGTGCGCTTCTCGGGCATGGCGATCGGCACGCAGCTCGGCTTCCTGATGGCCGGGTTCGCGCCGAGCATCGTCGCCGCCCTCGGTGGTGGCGGTGCGGGCGGCTGGGTCGTCATCAGCATCTTCACCGCGGTGATCGCCGTCATCGCCTCGGTCAGTGCGTTGACCGCTCGCGAGACGAAGAACGTCCCCACCGACCAGCTCGGCCTCGCCGCCGAGCGTCGCGAGACCGTCTCGGTCTGATTCCGCACGCAGAACGGCCCCGACTCCACGTGGAGGCGGGGCCGTTCCGCGTGCCCGCCGCGGTGCGGCTGCGTCCGCGGGACGCAGCTCGCAGGGACGACGGTTCCTCGCGGAGAATGCGGCGGGTTCTGCGAGATCCGCGCGGATCCGCGAATCTGCGGGAGTATGCGAGCCCGGCGCGATCGCGAGACGACCCGACGTGGCGCGACCCCCGCACTCTCGCGCGACAGCCCGACGCGGTGCGAGCTACGCCCCGACCTCCTGGTACGCCGCGAACAGCAGCGACTCGTCGGGCGCCTGCAGCACGGTCGGGCGCGCCAGATCGTCGAGCACGATGAAACGCAGCATCGCTCCGCGGCTCTTCTTGTCGCGCTGCATGGTGGCCTTCAGCGTCTGGAACGCCCCGGCGCGGTAGGTCGTCGGCAATCCCAGCGATTCGAGAACGGTGCGGTGGCGTTGCGCGACGTCGTCGGAGAGACGCCCGGCCAGGCGCGACAGCTCGGCTGCGAACACCATGCCGACCGAGATCGCGGCACCGTGGCGCCAGCGGTAGCGCTCGGCGTGCTCGATCGCGTGGCCGAGCGTGTGCCCGTAGTTGAGGACTTCGCGCAGCCCCGCTTCGCGAAGGTCTTCGCCCACGACGCGCGCCTTCATGTCGACGGCCAGTTCGATGCACCGGCGGAACGCATCGCCGCGCGGGTCGACGATGCCCTCGGGATCGGCCTCGATGAGGTCGAGGATCTCCGGATGCCAGATGAACCCGGCCTTCACCACCTCGGCGAATCCGGCGGTCGCCTCGTTCTTCGACAGCGTGTCGAGCAGGTCGAGGTCGCAGACCACGGCGGTCGGGGGCCAGAACGCGCCGACGAGGTTCTTGCCCTCGGCGGTGTTGATCCCGGTCTTCCCGCCCACCGCGGCATCCACCATTCCGAGCACGGTCGTGGGGACCTGCACGAGGGCGACACCGCGCAACCAGGTCGCGGCGACGAAGCCGGCGAGGTCGGTGACGGATCCCCCGCCGAACCCGATGACGACGTCGGTGCGCGTGAAGTCCGCTTGGCCCATCACCTGCCAGCAGAACGCCGCCACCTCGACGCGCTTGCCGGCTTCGGCGTCGGGGATCTCGGCGAGCAGCACCTGCCGGTCGCCCATCAGCTGCGCCCGCAGCGCCTCGGCCTGCTTCGCGAGGGTCGGCGGGTGCACCACGAGCACCTTGCGGGCCGCCGCGGGCAGCTTCTCGCCCAGCGACGCGAGCAGTCCGCGGCCGATCGTGATGTCGTAGCCGGCGTCGCCGGCGACGCTGATGGTGGTGGTGTCGGTCATGCCGTCTCTCCGGCCGGCACACGGCGTGCCCAGGCCACGATGTCGTCGACGACGCGCACGAGCGGTCCCGACGAGGTGTCGAAGGTGATGTCGGCGGTCCGCTCGTACACGGATCTCCGCTCGTCGTAGATGCGCTGCCAGCGCGCGACGGGGTCCTCGCCGCCGAGCAGCGGACGCTCGTCGCCGTGGATCCGGGATGCCACGACATGCGGCGCCACGGTCAGCAGCACCACGCGGTGGGCGGTGAGCCGGTCCCTGGTCACCGGGTCGAGCACGGCGCCGCCGCCGAGGGCGACGACTCCGCCGCGGGCGAGAGCCTCGGCCACGGCTTCTCGTTCGAGGGCGCGGAAGTGGGGCTCGCCGTGGGCGACGAACAGGGCCGGGATGGGCCCGTGGTCGCGTACGACGAGCTTGTCGGTGTCGGTGAACGGCGTGCCCAGCGCGCGGGCGACGCGGCGGCCGACACTGGTCTTGCCCGCACCCATCGGTCCGATGAGCACGACGGCCGACCCGGGCGCCGCGTCGGGAGCGACCTCAGGCGAGGTCATGCGCGAGGAGCCCCGCGTCGGACGCGTCGGTCGTGCGCAGCGTCTCGGGCAGATTCGCGAGGTAGGTCTCGAGGTTGCGACGCGTCTCGACGATGTTGTCGCCGCCGAACTTGTCGAGCACGGCGTCCGCGAGGGTGACCGCGACCATCGCCTCGGCCACGACGCCGGCGGCCGGCACGGCGCACACGTCGGATCGCTGGTGGTGGGCCGCGGCGGTGTCGCCGGTGGCGACGTCGACCGTGCGCAGGGCCTTGGGGATCGTGGCGATCGGCTTCATGCCGGCGCGCACGCGCAGCACGGTGCCGGTCGACATCCCGCCCTCGGTGCCGCCCGCGCGGTCGGACGAGCGCGTGATGCCCTCCCCCGTGGCGAACAGCTCGTCGTGGGCCTGCGACCCGCGACGGGTCGTGGTGAGGAAGCCGTCGCCGACCTCGACGCCCTTGATGGCCTGAATGCTCATCAGGGCGTGCGCGAGCTTGGCATCCAGTCGGCGATCCCACTGCACGTGCGAGCCCAGCCCCGGCGGCAGGCCGTAGGCGAGCACCTCGACGATGCCGCCGAGCGTGTCACCGGCTTTCTTGGCGTCGTCGACCTCGGCCACCATGGCGGCGCTGGTCTCGGGGTGGAAGCAGCGCAGCGGGTCGGCGTCGAGCAGGTCGACGTCGTCGGGGGTCGGGAACGCGGCGTCGTCGGGCACGCGCACGGGGCCGATCGAGAGGGTGTGGCTCACGAGGCGGATACCGAGCTCGTTCAGGAACGACCGCGCGATGGCGCCGAGGGCGACGCGCGCCGCGGTCTCGCGGGCGGAGGCGCGCTCGAGGATCGGACGCGCCTCGTCGAAGCCGTACTTCTGCATGCCCACCAGATCAGCGTGGCCCGGACGCGGACGCGTGAGGGCCGCACCGCGGCCGCGCGAACGGTCGGACAGCTCGATCGGTTCGGGGCTCATGACCTCGGTCCACTTCGGCCACTCGGTGTTGCCGATGCGCAGGGCGATCGGGCTTCCTATCGTGAAGCCGTGCACGATGCCGGTCGAGAGCGTGAGCTCGTCCTCCTCGAACTTCATCCGCGACCCGCGACCGTAACCCAGGCGGCGCCGCGCGAGTTCGGCGCGGATCTGCGCGGATGAGACGGGGACGCCGGCCGGCATCCCCTCCATGAGGGCGATCAGTTCGGGGCCGTGGGACTCGCCGGCCGTGAGAACGCGAAGCATTCCCCTAGTCTCCCACGAGCGCGGTCCGCATCGCGGACAGCGCCGCGTCCTCGCCGTCGAGCGGGCGATCGGGGTCGCCCCGCACGAAGACGCGCACCTGCAGGAGCGCCTGGTGCAGCAACATTCCGAGACCGTCGTGCGCGGCGACGCCGGCACGGCGCCACGCCTGGGCGAGGGGCGTGGGCCATCCGCCGTAGACGACGTCGACGAGGGGACCGGATCCGGATGCCAGGAGGTCGGCGACCGGGCCGAGGTCGGTCCCTCCGGGGAGAGCGGCGATGGTGGCGTCGACCGAATCGATCGTGTCGTCGTCGATCGCGCGGACGCTCAGCTCCACGCCGAGCGCATCGCCGAGCGCACGGAGGGGCTCGGCGGCTTCCGGGCGGCGTGCGCGCACCTCGATGAGCTGCGCGCCCACGCGGGCGGCGGAGACGACGGCCGACGTGGCCGTCGCCCCGGCGCCCAGCACGCGCACCGCGCCCGGTGCGTGCACGCCGATCTCCGCGAGGGCGCGGGCGAGTCCCCCGACGTCGGTGTTGAAGCCGTGCGGTCCGTCGTCGGTGAGCAGGAAGGTGTTGACCGCGCCCGTCCGGCGCGCGTCACTGTCGAGGGATCGGGCCGTCCGCGCGGCGACCGTCTTCAGCGGCATCGTGAGCGAGAGACCGCGCCAGGTGGCATCCAGGTCGGCGAGGTGATCGGCGAACGCGTCGGCCGTCACCTGCCGGCGCCCGTACTCCCAGTCCAGCCCGAGCACGCCGTACGCCGCCGCGTGCAGCCGGGGCGACCGCGAGTGCGAGATCGGGTCGCCCCAGACGGCCAGGCGCGTGGGGCCGGTCAGCATCCCGAGTTCGGGTTGTCGGAGCACCACGCCCGCCACTGGGCGACCGCCTTCTCGTGCTCGCTGTACGTCGAGGTGAAGACGGTCTCGCCGGTGTCGAGGTTGACCGTCACGAAGTACAGCCACGGGCCGTCGGCGGGCTTCATCGCGGCGTCGATCGCGAGATCGCCCGCGTTCGCGATGGGTCCGATCGGCAGGCCCGGGTACATGTAGGTGTTCCACGGGTTGTCGCTGTTTCGCGCCTCCTCCGACGTGCTGACCGTTCCGCTGCCCATCTCCCCGGCGCCGTACTGGACCGTGGAATCCATCTCGAGCTTGCCGAACGTCTCCTGGTTGGAGGGCTGGAGACGGTTCTCGATGACGCGCGAGACCTTGTAGAAGTCTTCGCTGCTGCGGGCTTCCCGCTCGATGATCGAGGCGATGATGAGGATCCGCTCGCGGTCGGCCTCGGGCACACCCGCGGCGTCGAGCGACTGCACGGTGCGCTTGACCATCGTGTCGATGACCTGCGTGGCGGTGACACCCTCGTCGAAGTCGTACGTGGCAGGGAAGATCCAGCCCTCGAGCGTGGAGGCCGGCACGCCGTACTGCGACGGGTCGGCGACGGCCGCGTCGAGGTCGGCGCGTGCGAGGCCGAGCTGCTCGGAGATGAGATCGAGCGACTGCGCGAGCGTCAGTCCCTCGCGCAGCTGCACCGAGTAGTCGAGGCGGTTCTCGGGCAGGCGGAGGGCGGCGAGCACGGCTTCGGAGGTCATCTGCTGCTGCAGCTTGTACACCCCGGGCTGGAAGGTGAAGGCGACCGAGTTGTCGACCATGTACTTGTACAGCGAGTTCGACGCCTTCGTGACGCCGGCCTCGAACATCTTCGGGGAGACCGATTCGCCGGTGTCGCCCGCGACGATCGTGACGCGGGTCTCACCGGTGGCCTGTCCGGCCTCGAAGTCGACCGGTTCTTCCTCACCGAGGAAGGCCTGCACGCGGTCGCCGTAGGTGTTCCACAGAGCCATCCCGCCGCCGGCGATGCCGCCGATCAGGAGGACGACGACGGCGAGGGCGATCCACCGGCCGACGTGTCGGCGTTTCCGCGACGGCCGGGGCGCGGCCTGACCGATGTCGTGCGTGGTGGTCTGGCCCGTGAAGAGCTGCTCGAGGGATCCGGATGCCGCCGGCCCCGGGGCCGATGTCGCGGTGGCGGAGGCGGCACCGACGCCCACGAGCGCGGGCTCGCGCGCGGAGTCCTCGCGCGTGGAGTCGACGTCGCGCGACGGGGCACTGCCTCGGCGCGGACCGGGCGCTGCCTCGCGTCCGCCCACGGTGCGGCGCGATCCCGCGGCCGGCGCGGCGTCGCGCGGACGGGAGGGGACGTCTCGGGGCTCAATGCCGGATGCCGGGTCGCTGCTGCGGACGGCGGGTCGCAGTGCGGCTTCCGGAGAGGTCCCGGCGTCGGAGCCGGCGACCTGAGCGTCTGGGATAGGTGCGGGTTCGCCGGGGGCGGGGGCGGACGGCGTGTCGTCGGGGGCTCGACGAGCGGCGTCGGGCCCCGCGTTCTCCGGGGCGGCGGGTGCATCGCCTCCGGCCGCGCGGGCCTCGCGGGCGGCGCGGCGCGAGGGCGGAGCGTCGTCGGCGCGTGCCCCCTTGCGCGGGTCGGGCAGACGCCCGTAGAGGTCGGCGAACGGATCGCTCTCGGGCGGCTGATTCTCGGGCATGTCAGGCGGGCTCCTGTCCCGGTGATACGGCGGGTCCGGCCGGCTCACCGGACTGTCGCTCCACGTCGAGCGCCTGCTGCAGCAGCACCACAGCGGCGACTTGGTCAACAATGCTACGAGAGTCACGCTGGGAACGGCCTGCCTCTCGCAGAACGCTGTGCGCCGACACGGTGCTGAGACGCTCGTCGACGAGCCTCACGGGCATCGGCAGGGCCGCCGCGAGCGCTTCCGCGAAGCCCCGTGCGTCGGTCGTCGACGGCGTGTCCTCTCCGCGGAGGTTCAGCGGCAGACCGACGAGCACCTCGAACGCCTCGTACTCGGCCGCGAGGGCCGCGATGCGACGCACCGGTTCGCCCTTTCGCGGCACCGTCTCGACGGGAACGGCGAGCACCCCGTCGGGGTCCGACCGCGCCACGCCCACACGGGCGCGCCCGACATCGATCCCCAACCGGATGCCGCGCCGGAACGCCGTCACGCGGTGGTCGCCCGCACGTCCGCGACGATGCCCTCGAGGGCCTGCGGCACGGCCGCGGCATCCGTTCCCCCGCCCTGGGCCACGTCGGGGCGACCGCCGCCGCCTCCGCCGAGGACGCCGGCGGCACCCTTCGCCAGAGCGCCTGCGGCCAGGCCGCGTTCGCGAGCGGAGTCGTTCGTGACGACGACGACCGTGGCGCGACCGCCGGTGACGCTGGCCAGGGCGACGACCGCGGGGTCGGAGCCCAGGCGGTCGCGCACCTGCAGAGCGAGCGAGCGTACGTCGTCGGCCGACGCCCCCTCGCCCAGGCTCTGGGCGACGACGCGGACCGTGCCGACGGCGACGGCCGACTCGACCAGCTGCGGCAGTCGCCCGGTGAGGGCCTGCGCTTCGAAGGCGGCGATCTTCTTCTCGGCGGCCTTCAGGCTCGCCGCCAGCTCCGAGATGCGGGTGGTCAACTGCTCGCGAGGGGTCTTGAGCGATGTCGACAGCTGCGACACGATCGCGCGCTCGGCGGCGAGGTCGCGGAAGGCGTCGAGGCCGACGAGGGCTTCCACGCGCCGGTTGGAGGCCCCGACCGACTGTTCGCCGACGAGGTTGACCAGACCGATCTCGGAGCTCCGGGCGACGTGGGTGCCACCGCAGAGTTCGCGCGACCAGGGTCCGCCGACGTCGACCATGCGCACCGTGTCGCCGTACTTCTCACCGAACAGCGCCATGGCGCCCGCGGCCTTGGCTTCGTCGAGCGACATCACGCGCGTGGTCACCTCGAGGTTGTCGCGCACGGCGTTGTTGGCGATGTCCTCGATCTCGGTGCGGGTCTCGGGCGACAGGGCGGAGCCCCAGCTGAAGTCGAACCGCATGTAGCCGGCGCGGTTGAGCGAACCGGTCTGCGTCGCCGTCTTGCCCAGGGTGTCGCGGATCGCGGCGTGCACGAGGTGCGTCGCGGTGTGGGCCTGCTGGGCCGAGTGGCGGTTCAGTGCGTCGACGACGGTCGTCGCCGGGGCGCCGACCGACACCTCGCCGGTGGTGACCTCGACGGTGTGGCTGATCAGGCCCGGCACCGGACGCTGCACGTCGAGCACTTCGAGCGCGTAGCCGGGGCCGACGATGGAGCCCTTGTCGGCGACCTGCCCGCCCGACTCGGCGTAGAGGGCGGTCTCGGCGGTGATGATCTCGGCGATCTGGCCCTCGGAGGCGCGATCGGTGCCGTGACCAGCGATCAGGATGCCGAGGACCTTCGACTCCGTCTCCAGCTCGGTGTAGCCGGTGAACACCGTTTCGCCGAGGGCGCGGAACTCGCGGTAAGCGCTCTGATCGGCGATGGCGCCCTTACGGGCACGGGCGTCGGCCTTGGCTCGGGTGCGCTGTTCGAGCATGAGCTGGTCGAAGGAGCCGCGGTCGACGGTGAGGCCCGCCTCCTCGGCGATCTCGAGGGTCAGGTCGATGGGGAACCCGTAGGTGTCGTGGAGGAGGAACGCCTCGGATCCCGACAGGGTGGTGCCGCCGCCGGTCTTCGCCTCGGCGACGGACTGGTCGAGGATGGCGGACCCGGCCGCGAGGGTGCGCAGGAAGGTCTGCTCCTCGGCGATGGCATAGGCCGAGAGGCGGGCGTAGTCCGCCTCGACCTCGGGGTAGGACTCCTTCATCGCGTCGCGTGACGCGGCGAAGAGCTCGGGGAACGTGGCGCCCTCGACACCCAGCAGGCGCATCGAGCGGATGGCACGGCGCATGATGCGGCGCAGGATGTAGCCGCGACCCTCGTTCGAGGGGGTCACGCCGTCGGCGAGCAGCATGAGGGAGGAGCGCACGTGGTCGGCGACGATGCGCAGACGCACGTCGTCTTCGTGGGACTCGTGGCCGTAGGACTTGTTCGCGAGCGTCGCCGCGAGGTCGAGCACCGGGCGCACCTGGTCGGTCTCGTACATGTTGTCGACGCCCTGCTTGATGAACGCGATGCGTTCCAGACCCATGCCGGTGTCGATGTTCTTCGCGGGGAGCTCGCCGGCGATGTCGAAGTCGTACTTGGAGCGGACGTTCGTGATCTCGTACTGCATGAACACGAGATTCCAGATCTCGACGTAGCGGTCGTCGTCGGTGGCAGGACCGCCGTCGATGCCGTAGTCGGGTCCGCGGTCGAAGAAGATCTCCGAGCAGGGGCCCGCGGGGCCTGGGAGGCCGGTCGACCAGTAATTCGTGTCCTTGCCGAGTCGCTGGATGCGTTCCTCGGGCAGGGGGGTGAGGGAGCGCCAGAGGTCGTGCGCCTCATCGTCCTCTTCGTAGACGGTGACCCACAGGTCTTTCGGGTCGAAGGCGAGACCGCCCTCCGACTCGGGGCTGGTCAGCAGCTCCCACGCGAAACGGATGGCGTCCTCTTTGAAGTAGTCGCCGAACGACCAGTTGCCCAGCATCTGGAAGAAGGTGCCGTGGCGCGGGGTCTTGCCGACCTCTTCGATGTCGTTGGTGCGGATGCACTTCTGCACGTCCGCCGCGCGCGGGTAGGGCGGCGGCACGACGCCGCTGAGGTACGGGATGAAGGGCACCATGCCCGCCACGGTGAAGAGCAGGGCCGGGTCGTCGGTCACGAGCGAGGCCGAAGGGACGATCGTGTGATTCTTCTTCTCGAAGAAGTCGAGGAAGCGCTGGGCGATCTCGGCGGTTTTCATGGCGGGTCTTTCCGTGCGCGTGCGCGCCTCGTCCCGCGGCGGCGGGGCGGAGGTCGCAGAGAGGTCAGTCGGAGGGCGAAACGGTCTTCTTGGCCGCGGCGGCGGCACTGCCGACGGCGTCGGTGGCGTGGTCCACGGCTTCCGCGACGTGACCCGCCGCCGAGGCGGCGACACCCTTGGCGTCGTCGAGGATGTCCGACAAGCGGGTCTCCTGCTCGTGGTAGGCATCGCTCATGTGGTCGGTGAACTCGCCGATGCGGGAGTCGAGCTGCGCGAGCAGCTCCTGCCCGCGGGGGTCTTTGTTGACGAGGTGGGCGGCGACGAATCCGCCGGCGATACCCAACGCGAACCAGACGAGGCTTTTCACGATCACCACTTCTTCCTCGATACGACGCCGCGTTCGCGGCATCCTTCATCGTAGGCGACGGCCCCTGTGCACCGCGCGCGAGTCGATGCGGAGGATTGTGGGACGCGGGCCTCGCCGCCGTGCGCTCCGCGCAGGAGCGCGAGTCGAAACGACGAAGGGCGCCGGGGGAACCCCGACGCCCTTCTCTGCTCGCTGGATCAGCGGGCGGCGTAGTACTCGACGACGAGCTGCACGTCACAGGTGACGGGCACTTCGGCGCGCTTGGGACGACGGAGCAGGCGCGCCTGCAGCGTCGAGAGGTCGACCTCGAGGTAGCCCGGAACGGGGGGCAGAACCTCGGCGTGACCACCGGCGGCGGCGACCTGGAAGGGCTCGAGGCCCTCGCTCTTGGTCTTGACGTGGATCAGCTGACCGGCCTTGACGCGGAACGACGGGCGGTCCACGAGCTGACCGTCGACCATGATGTGGCGGTGCACGACGAGCTGGCGAGCCTGCGCGGTGGTGCGGGCGAAGCCCGAACGCACGACGAGGGCGTCCAGACGCATCTCGAGCAGCTCGACCAGGTTCTCACCGGTCAGGCCGTCGGTGCGGCGGGCCTCGTTGAACGCGATGCGCAGCTGCTTCTCGCGGATGCCGTACTGCTCGCGCAGACGCTGCTTCTCACGGAGACGGACGGCGTAGTCGCTGTCGGCCTTGCGCTTGGTGCGGCCGTGCTCGCCGGGAGCGTAGGGACGCTTCTCGAGGTAGCGGGCGGCCTTGGGGGTGAGTGCGACGCCGAGGGCGCGCGACAGACGCACCTTGCGGCGGTCCTGAGACTTCGTGGTCACGAAGTTCTCCTTCCGATGACGTGGCCGCGCCTTTCACGGCTCACGGGCGTATCGCCCCCTTCCGCCCGATCCGAAGCGCACGCCGGGGCGCACCGGAAGGTGATCACAGGAAGGAGGGGATGCCCGAAAACCCTGTTTCGAGCCGGTTCATGCTATCAGAGCCCACCGGAAGGCCCGGGTGCGGCGCTCAGGTGCCGTCGAGGATGCGACGGATCTTCTCCAGCCGCGTCGATACGTCGCGCTCGGCGCCGTGGTTCGTGGGCTCGTAGTACCGGCGGCCGCGCAGCTCGTCGGGAAGATACTGCTGCGTCACGATCCCGATCTCGCTGTCGTGGGCGTACTTATATCCCTTGCCGTGGCCGAGACGCTTCGCACCGGGGTAGTGCGCGTCGCGCAGGTGCATCGGCACGCGGCCGAAGCCCCCCGCACGGACGTCGGCGATCGCGGCGTTGATGGCGTTGTACGCCGCGTTCGACTTCGCTGTCGTGGCGAGGTAGACGGTCGCCTCGGCGAGGGGGATGCGTCCCTCGGGCATGCCGATGAAGGCGACGGCGTCGGCGGCGGCGACGGCGATCTGCAGCGCCTGGGGGTCGGCCATGCCGATGTCTTCGGCGGCGGAGATCACGAGGCGACGCGCGATGAAACGCGGGTCTTCCCCGGCCTCGATCATGCGCGCGAGGTAGTGGATCGCCGCATCCGGGTCGGAGCCGCGCACCGACTTGATGAACGCGCTGATGACGTCGTAGTGCTCGTCGCCCTGGCGGTCGTAGCGCAGGAGGGCGCGATCGACGGCCTGGGCGATGTGATCGGCCGTGATGACCGTCGGGGGTGCGGTGCCGTCACCGGCATCCGTACGGGGGTCCTCGTCTTCGTCGTCGTCGGTCTCGCCTGCGGCGGGGGCGGGGGCTCCCGCGTCGAGGTCTCCCGCGACGGCGGCGGCCGCTTCGAGGGCGGTGAGCGCTCGGCGGGCGTCTCCCGAGGCCAGGCGTACCAGGGCGGCGCGGGCGTCGTCGTCGAGCTCCACCCTTCCGGCGAGGCCCCGCGGATCGCGCACGGCGCGGTCGACGAGCGCTCCGAGGTCGTCGTCGCCGAGCGGGCGCAGCGTCAGCAGGAGCGAGCGCGACAACAGCGGCGAGATGACCGAGAACGAGGGGTTCTCGGTCGTCGCGGCGATGAGCACGACCCACCCGTTCTCGACACCCGGCAGCAGCGCGTCCTGCTGCGCCTTGGTGAAGCGGTGGATCTCGTCGAGGAAAAGAATCGTCGACTGTCCGTAGAGGTCGCGCTGCGTCAGGGCCTCCTGCATGACTTCGCGCACGTCTTTCACGCCCGCCGTGATCGCGGACAGTTCGACGAAACGCCGCCCCGACGACCGGGCGATCGCCTGGGCGAGCGTGGTCTTGCCCGTGCCGGGCGGACCCCACAGGATGACGGAGACGGCGGAGACGGATGCCGAGGAGTCCGTCGTGGCGAGGGTGACGAGTGGTGAACCGGGACGCAGCAGATGTCCCTGCCCGGCGACCTCGTCGAGGCTCGCCGGCCGCATGCGCACGGCGAGCGGCGTCTGGCCCTGGAAGAGCGCCGAAGAAGGGGTCACCGCTCAAGGCTAACCGGGGGCTCCGACAACGGACCCGTCCCCGCCGCCGCCCGCGGTGGGCGGACGAGGAGACGACGGTTCCGGTGTTTGTAGGATCGACGAGTCCGGACGGGCAGAGGAGGTCGACGTGGCGACGCGCGGAAATGATCGACAGACGCGGGAGCAGCGTGAGCGCGCCCGCGCCTACCAGGCTCGCGTCGAGCTGCACGAACGGCAGGGACGCCGGCGCACGCGCGACAATGCGATCGCGCCCGTCGTGGGCCTCGTCGTCATCCTCGGCGCGATCGGTGCGCAGACCGCCTACTTCGTCGCCGGACCCGGGATGCCCGCGCCGGAGCCCACGTCGACCCCTGCCCCGAGCACCCCCGCGCCGAGCACCCCCGCGACCGAGACCCCGGCGACCCCGGCACCGGATGCCACGGAGTCCACCGCACCCTGATCCTGTGTCGACGGGGCCGCTCGTACTAGGCTCGGAGGGTCCTTCTCCCCCAGGCGGCTCTGCCGCGATGAGGTGCTATTCGTGTCTTCCGCTTCCACCCCCGAGACCTCCGACCCGCGCGACGCCGCGAGCAACGTCGAGGCCGACGATTCCTCCACGACCGAGGTGCTGACCGACGACGTCTCCACCGCCGGTGAGCAGACGGCTTCCGCCGCCGGTGTCGCCGCCGACGCGGTGCCCGACAGCGACCCGAGCGCCGGGGGCGAGCCCGTCCCGGACGACGAGGCCGCCGCCGCCGAATCGCTCGAGGGCGAGCCCGTCGCCGACGTCGAGACGGTCGCAGACGAGCCCGTCGCCGACGTCGAGACGGTCGCAGACGAGCCCGTCGCCGATGCGGAGACCGCAGCCGAGGCCGAGGCCCAGGAGCCCGAGACCGCCGCCGCAATCGACGCCGAGCCCGCCGGCGACACCGAGACGGCCGCTGACGAGCCCGCTGCGGACGCGGAATCCGCGCAGGATGCCGAGCCGGCTCCCGCCGCACCCTCCCCCGCACAGCCGGCGGCCCGCCCCGGCCCCCGTCTGCCCGGACCGCCCCCCGGGGCGACGGCGTCGAAGACCACGACCCCGCCGTGGGGTCGCGTCGACGACGACGGCACCGTGTCGGTCCGCGAAGGAGACGACTGGCGCGAGGTCGGCCAGTACCCCGACGGCACGCCCGCCGAGGCCCTCGCGTACTTCCAGCGCAAGTTCTCCGACCTGGCCGGCGAGGTCACGCTGATCGAGACCCGTCACCGCCGCGGTGGTGCATCGGCGTCCGATCTGCGCTCCACCGCGAAGACGCTGCGCGCGAAGCTCGACGGCGCTGCGGCCGTGGGCGATCTGGCCGCCCTCATCGCCCGCGTCGACGCCCTCACCGCCGAACTCGCCGAGGCCAGTGAGACCGAGGCCGTCGCCGCCAAGCAGGCGAGCGAAGAAGCCGTGCGCGAGCGCACCGCGATCGTCGAAGAAGCCGAGGCCCTCGCGGCCCGCGATCCGCAGACCGTGCAGTGGAAGCAGATGACCGCCGACATGACGGCGCTGTTCGACCGGTGGCAGGCACACCAGCAGAACGGCCCGCGCCTGTCGAAGTCGACCGCCCAGCAGCTGTGGCGTCGCTTCCGCGACGCACGCGCCACGGTCGACCGTCACCGCCGCGAGTTCTTCTCGTCGCTCGATGAGACGCACAAGTCCGCCCGCGAGGCCAAGACGCGTCTGGTCGAGCGTGCCGAGGCGCTCGCTCCGCGCGGCGAAGACGGGATCAACGCCTACCGCGACCTGCTCGACGCGTGGAAGGCGTCGGGACGTGCGGGCCGCAAGGTCGATGACGCGCTGTGGGCGCGCTTCAAGGCCGCCGGCGACGCCCTCTACGGGGCGCGCATCGAGCGCGAGTCCGCGGAGAGTGAGGCGTCGATCGAGAAGATCGAGCAGAAGCGCGCTCTTCTCGAGGAGGCGGCCACGATCGTCGACGAGAAGAACCTCGCGACCGCCCGTCAGAAACTGACCGCGATCCAGCGTCAGTGGGACGAGATCGGACGCATCTTCCCGCGCGACAAGGAACGCACCCTCGACGACGAGCTCCGCAAGATCGAGCAGAGCGTGCGCACGCGCGAAGACGCCGACTGGAAGCGCAACGATCCCGAGCAGAAGGCCCGCGCCAACGACATGACGCGTCAGCTGACCGACGCGATCGACAAGCTCGAGGCCGAGGTCGCCGAGGCCGAAGCCCGCGGCGACAAGCGCGCCGTAGCGCAGGCCAAGGAGGCCCTCGAGGCGCGTCGCACCTGGCTGCGCGCGCTCGGCGGCTGATCGGTTCTCCACAGGTCCGACGCTCCGGCGTCCTGGGCGACATCACCCCGCCACACTGACGGGATGGTGTCGCCCTTCCTGTTCTTCGTCGACGAGCGACTCTCGCTCGCCGAACTGTCCGCCGCCTGCCTCGACGGCCTGCTCGTACCCCTCGGCGAGGGGTTCATGCCCGCCGACGCCGCCGAGACGCCGTGGATGCGCGCCCGCAGTCTGCTTCCCCTGCTGGGCGATCGGTGGGCTGCCGTGCGTGCCAGTGCGGCGTGGATCCACGGGGCGGTGTCCGAGGAGCCGACGCCGCACCACGTGCAGAGGGCGGGGGCGACACGTGCGCGTGCGCGTTCCGACGCCCGCACCGTCTTCCACGACGTGCGTCTGGAGCCCGTCGACGTGTGCGCGGTCGCGGGCGTGCACGTGAGCTCGCCCGGGCGGACGCTCGTCGACCTCGCCCGCTCCGACGACGGCGCCGACCAGGCGCTCGCGCGCACCTGGGCGGTCGCCGATCCGCTCGTGCGCGGCGCGGCCGAACAGTGGCTCGCGCGGCATCCGCGATTCCCTCACGGACGACGCGCGGCGCTCCTGCTGTCGGGGGTTACGACGAGGTGACGCGATAGACGTCGTAGACGGCGTCGATGCGCCGGACGGCGTTCAGCACGCGGTCGAGGTGCACGGTGTCGCCCATCTCGAAGACGAACTTGCTGAGGGCCAACCGGTCGTTCGTGGTCGACACCGTCGCCGACAGGATGTTGACGTGATGCTCGCTGAGCACCCGCGTGACGTCGCTGAGCAGCCCCGAGCGGTCGAGGGCCTCGACCTGGATCTGCACGAGGAAGACGCTCTTGGTCGTTGGAGCCCACTCGACCTCGATCAGACGGTCGGGCTCCTCTTTGAGCGCGCGCACGTTGGTGCAGTCGCCGCGGTGCACGGAGACGCCGCTGCCTCGGGTCACGAATCCGACGATCTCGTCGCCGGGGACCGGGGTGCAGCACTTCGCGAGCTTCACCAGGATGTCGGGGGCACCGCGCACGAGCACGCCGGAGTCGCCGCCACGCGGAGCCCGGCTGCGTCCGACGGGGATGTCGATGGGACCGGTGTTGGTCTCTTCGACGCTGACCAGGGCCGTGACCTTCTCGATCACCGACTGGGTCGAGACGTGTCCCTCGCCGACCGCGGCGTACAGTGCCGAGACGTCCTCGTAGTGGAAGAGTCTCGCGACCTCGGTGAACGAGTCCTGGCTCATCAGGCGCTGCAGCGGGAGGTTCTGTCGGCGCATCGCGCGGGCGATGGAGTCCTTGCCCTGCTCGATCGCCTCTTCGCGACGCTCCTTCGTGAACCATCCGCGGATCTTGTTGCGCGCGCGCGTGCTCTTGACGAAGCCCAGCCAGTCCTGGCTGGGGCCGGCGTCGGGGTTCTTCGAGGTGAAGACCTCGACCACGTCGCCGCTCTGCAGTGTCGACTCCAACGGAACGAGACGCCCGTTGACCTTGGCCCCCATGGTGCGGTGGCCGATCTCGGTGTGCACCGCGTAGGCGAAGTCGACCGGTGTCGCACCGGTGGGAAGACCGACGACACGGCCCTTCGGGGTGAAGACGTAGACCTCTTTCGCGCCGATCTCGAACCGCAGAGAGTCGAGGAACTCCCCCGGATCAGCGGTCTCCGCCTGCCAGTCGGAGATGTGGGCGATCCACGCCATGTCGGCGTCGACGGCCTTGGCATCCGACTTCGTGCCGGCCATGCGCTCTTTGTACTTCCAGTGCGCGGCGACACCGAACTCGGCCTGCTGGTGCATCTCGTGCGTGCGGATCTGGATCTCGACGGTGCGTCCGCCGGGACCGATGACCGTGGTGTGGAGCGACTGGTAGAGGTTGAACTTCGGGGTCGCGATGTAGTCCTTGAAGCGGCCGGGCAGCGGCGTCCACCGGGCGTGGATCGCGCCGAGCACGGCGTAGCAGTCGCGCACGGTACCCACCAGGATGCGGATGCCGATGAGGTCGTAGATGTCGTCGAACTCGCGACCTCGCACGACCATCTTCTGGTACACGGAGTACAGCTGCTTCGGCCGTCCCATGACGCGGCCGCGCACGCGCAGCTCGCGCAGGTCGGCGTCGACGGCGTCGATGACGTTCTGCACGTACTGCTCGCGCTGCGGGGTGCGCTGCTTGACGAGGCTTTCGATCTCGGCGTAGAGCTTGGGGTGCATCACGGCGAACGAGAGGTCTTCGAGCTCGCTCTTGATGGCCTGGATGCCGAGGCGGTGCGCGAGCGGCGCATAGATCTCGAGCGTCTCGGTGGCTTTCTTCGCCGCCTTGTGCGGGGGGACGAAGCCCCAGGTGCGCGCGTTGTGCAGGCGGTCTGCGAGCTTGATGAGCAGGACGCGGATGTCTTTCGACATCGCCACGATCATCTTGCGGACGGTCTCGGCCTGGGCGCTGTCGCCGTACTTGACCTTGTCGAGCTTGGTGACTCCATCGACCAACATCGCCACTTCGTCGCCGAAGTCGGCGGCGAGTTCGTCGAGGGGATAGCCGGTGTCCTCCACCGTGTCGTGCAGGAGGGCGGCCGCGATCGCCTTGGGGCCGAGGCCGAGTTCGGCGAGGATCTGCGCCACCGCGAGCGGGTGGGTGATGTACGGCTCACCGCTCTGACGCTTCTGACCGTCGTGCGCCTTGTCGGCGACGGCATAAGCCCGCTCGATGATCGCGAGATCGCCCTTGGGGTGATGAGTGCGTACGGTGCGCAACAGCTTGTCGACGTCGTCGCGGCGGGCCGCGCGGGAGAAGATGCGCGGAACGAGGCGTCGCAGAGAAGACGGCGGCGGCGCGGAAGACGTGGTCTCGGTCATCGCCACCTCTCCCTAGGGCCGTTCTTCCCAGTCTACGCCCCGACAGGTGAGGCCCCGACATGCTGTCGGGGCCTCACCGGGGAACGGGGTGCTGTGATGCGGGTCCGGCCTCAGGCCGGAACCCCTGCCTTCTCGCGAGCGGCTCGCACGCGCGCGTCGCGCTGGGCCACCGGCTGCTCCTTCTCGCGCAGGAGGGCGTACATCGGCACGGCGACGAACAGCGTGGAGTACGCCGCGACGATGGTTCCGACGAAGATCGACAGCGAGATGTCGCTCAGCGTGCGGGCGCCCAGGGGCACGCCGATGAAGAGGATCGCGCCGACCGGCAGGATCGCGACCACGGTGGTGTTGATCGAGCGGATGAGCGTCTGGTTGGCGGCGAGGTTGACCGACTCCGCGAACGTGCGGCCGGATATCTCGCCGTCCTCCCGGGTGTTCTCGCGCACCTTGTCGAAGACGACGGTGGTGTCGTACAACGCGTACGAGAGGATCGTCAGGAAGCCGATGACGGCGGCCGGCGAGATCTCGAACCCGAAGACGGCGTACACGCCGATGGTGATGACGAGCACGTCGACGAGACCGATGATCGCCGCGACGGACATCTTCCACGTGCGGAAGTAGATCGCGAGGATCAGGAACGTCAGCGCGAGGAAGATCGACAGACCCCACAGCGACTGGCGCGTGACGTCGTTGCCCCAGGTCGGGCCGATGAACGAGTTCGTGATCTCGGACGACGGCACGTCGTACGCGGTGGCGAGGGCGGCCGACACGGCCTGGGCCTCGTCGTTGTCGAGCTGGTCGGTCTGGACGCGTACGGCCTGGTCGTTGATCGTCGACACGCGCGTGGTGGCACCCGGGAGAACCGAGGTGACGGCCCCCGTCGCGAGCGACTGGTCGAGGGAGGCCGGGTTCGACACGGTGAACTGCGCACCGCCGGTGAACTCGATGGAGAACTGCACCGGGCGGAACAGCGGCACGAGCGCGGCACCGATGACGAGCACCGCGGCGATGATGAACCACAGGCGGCGACGCTGCACGAACGGGAAGGAGGTCTTTCCCGAATAGAGGTCGTTACCGAGTTGCGTCATGGAGCGCATCAGTCGTCTCCCTCCTTCGTGGAGCGGCTATCGCCGCGGCCGGCGGCAGCGAGCTCGGCCTGCTTGCGTTCCGCGATGGTCTGACGGCGCTGGGCCTCGCCACGCGACCGCTTGACGCGTGACGCGTCGGCGACGGGGGCGCGGAACTGGGCGCGTCCGCGGTAGACGGCTCCCAGCGCGTGGGGGTCCATACCGGAGAGCGGGTGGCCCGAGCCGAAGAACCGGGTGCGGGCCAGGAGCTGCATGACCGGGTGGGTGAACAGGATGAAGATCAGGATGTCGATCGCCGTCGTCAGACCCAGGGTGAATGCGAAGCCCTTCACCGTGGCATCCGCGAGGATATACAGCACGACCGCGGCCAGGATGTTGATCGACTTCGAGATGTAGATCGTGCGCTTCGCGCGGGCCCAGCCGTCTTCGACAGCCGCCGTGATCGACTTGCCGTCGCGCAACTCGTCTCGGATGCGCTCGAAGTAGACGATGAACGAGTCCGCGGTGAAGCCGATAGTGACGATCAGACCCGCGACGCCGGCGAGCGACAGACGGAACCCGGCCCGCCATGCCAGGATGCACAGCGCCACGTACGTCAACACCGCCATGACGCCGAGCGAGGCGATGATCACGGTGCCGAGGGCGCGGTAGACGATGAGCGAGTAGATCGCGACCAGGCCGAGGCCGATGAGGCCGGCGATGAATCCGATCTGCAGCTGCTGCGATCCGAGGGTGGCCGAAACGGTGTCGGAGCTGACCACGGTGAAGCTCAACGGAAGGGCACCGTACTTCAGCTGGTCGGCGAGAGCCTTGGACGACTCCTGCGTGAAGCTGCCGGTGATGCTCGGACGGCCGTCGAGGATGGTCCCCTGCATGACGGGCGCCGAGAGCACCGAGCCGTCGAGGACGAACGCGAACTGATTGAGCGGCGGCTGCAGGGCCACCAGGCGCTGGCTGATCTCGCCGAAGGTCTGGGTGCCCTGGTCGTTGAAGACGAGGTTCACGGCCCAGCGGCCCGTGTTCTGCTCCTGACCGTTGGTCGCGTCGGTGATGTCGGTGCCGTTGAGCTCGACGGGCCCGAGGATGTACTTTCCGCCGTCTTCGATGCCGCACGTGATCATGGGCTGGTCGGCCGGAGCCTCGGCGGGGTTCGACGGGGGGTTCGCGCAGTCGTACGCGAGGAACTCCGCCTGCAGTGCCGGCGTGATGTACGCAGGATCGCTGGCATCGGTCGGTGCGGCGGTCGGTGTCGACGGCAGCGCGGGATCAGGCGTGGGGTACGGCGTCGAGGTGCCGTCGGCGCCGACGAACGAGGTTCCCTGCGCACCGGTGAAAAGCACCGGACGCAGCTGCAGCTGCGCGGAGCTCTGAATGCGCTCGCGTGTGGCCTCGTCGGCCTGGCCGGGGATCTGCACGACGATGTTGCGGCCACCCTCGGTCGCGACGTCGGTCTCACCGACACCGGAGGCGTCGACGCGCTGGCGGATGATCGTGACGGCCTGCTGCAGCTGCTCGCTGTCGGGCGCTGCGCCGTCGGTGGTCTGGGCCTGCAGGATGATCTGCGTGCCGCCCTGGAGGTCGAGGGCGAGGTCGGGGGTCCAGGAACTGGCATTGAAGGTGTACACACCCAGGGCGTTGATGCCGAACAGCACGCCGGTGATGGCGAGCAGTCCGGTCAATACGCGCCAGGCATGACGGACAGGAGTCGAGGGCGCCACGGAGTCGGCTTTCTGTGCGGCGGTGAACGAGAAGGAGTGGGGAGGCGATCAGACTGCGGGGCGGTCCTTGTCGTCGCGCTCGATGTCGACGGTGTTCTGGCGCGCGGCGCGCTTGTCGTCGCTGATCGAAGTGGTGTCGCCGTCGGCGACACCCGCGATGTACTCGGCCTCGGACTCTTCGGCCTCGATGAACTCGTCTTCGGTGACGGCTCCCTCGATCGGGTCGACGATGCGCAGCACGGCCTGGCTGTGCACCTTGATGACGATGCCGGGGGCGATCTCGACGAGCGCGGGCTTGTCGAGGTCTTCGCCGTCGTACTCGACGATGGTGCCGTACAGGCCACCCTGCAGCAGCACCTCGGCGCCGGGGACGGTGTCGCGGGCCTTCTTCTCCTGCTCGGCCTTCTGCTTCTTCATGCGGCGACGCGAGCTCACGAACATGAAGACGAGCAGGCCGGCTAGCAGAAGGGGAAGGAGGAGACTGTCCATGGAGGCGGTGCACCTTTCAAATCAGGCGCGCCGTGCGGCACTGCCTAGCGAGGGTCGGGGAATCCCCCGCCGAGTATAGGTCATACGCCCTGGCTGAACCGGAGCAGGCCGTCGGGGTGGGGGGCGCCGAGGTGGTCGTAGGCGTCGGGTGTCGCCACGCGGCCGCGGGGCGTGCGCCCCATGAATCCGATGCGCACGAGGTAGGGCTCGACCACCGATTCGATGGTCTCGGGCTCCTCGCCGACGGCGACGGCGAGTGTGCTCAGACCCACCGGACCCCCGCGGAAACGACGGACGAGGGCGTCGAGCACCGCACGGTCGAGGCGGTCGAGGCCGATCGAATCGACGTCGTAGAGATCGAGCGCGGCTCCGACCGTGCGGAGGTCGGCGTGGCCGTCGTCGGCGCCGGCGGAGGGGCCGTGCACGACGAGGTAGTCGCGAACGCGACGCAGAAGGCGGTTGGCGATACGGGGTGTGCCGCGGGAGCGGCGGGCGATCTCTGAACGAGACGTGCCCGGGAGTCCCACGTCGAGCATGGACGCCGAGCGCGAGACCACCAGCTCGAGCTCCTCGGGCTCGTAGTACTCCAGGTGGGCGGTGAATCCGAAGCGGTCGCGCAGCGGGTTGGGCAGGAGGCCCGCTCGCGTGGTGGCACCCACGAGGGTGAACGGGGACAGGTCGAGGGGGATGCTCGTCGCACCCGCGCCCTTGCCGACCATGATGTCGATGCGGAAGTCCTCCATCGCGAGGTACAGCATCTCTTCGGCCGAGCGCGCCATGCGGTGGATCTCGTCGATGAACAGCACCTCGCCCGGTGTCAGCGACGACAGCAGCGCGGCGAGGTCGCCCGCGTGCTGGATGGCCGGACCGCTCGAGAGGCGCAACGGACGGCCGCTCTCGTGGGCGACGATCATCGCGAGCGTCGTCTTGCCCAGGCCCGGTGGGCCCGACAGCAGGATGTGGTCGGGCGAGCGCTGCTGGATGCGGGCGGCGTCGAGCAGGAGCTGCAGCTGCGCCCGCACTTTGTGCTGACCGACGAATTCAGCGAGCGAGACGGGGCGCAATGCCCCCTCGATCGCCAGCTCGGTCTCGTCGTCGGGCGTGCCGGCGTCGCGGACGTCAGCCACCCACGGTCTCCTTGCGTGTCGGGCCGAGCAGAGCCAGCGTGAGGCGGAGAAGGGCCTGCACCGACGCGCGGTCGCCCTCGGAGGCGCTCTCGGCGACGGATGCCACGGCTTCGGCCGCGGTGCGTTCGCTCCATCCGAGCCCGATCAGCGCCTGCGTGACCTGCACGGGGACCTGCCCGTGCGCGCGGACGGCGGCGGGAGCGGTCGCCGGGACGACGGCGAGTTTGCCCGCGAGCTGCACGACGATGAGCTTGGCGGTCTTGGGGCCGATGCCCGACACGCGCCGGAAGGGCGCATCGTCGTCGTCGGCGACGGCCTGGGCGATCTGCGGCACCGTCAGCGACGACAGCACGCCGAGGGCGGACTTTGGTCCGACGCCCGTCACGCTGATGAGCTGCGTGAAGACGGTCAGCTCTTCGCGACTCTCAAAACCGAACAGCGACAGGGCGTCTTCGCGCACGATCAGGTTCGTGTGCAGGTGCACATCTGATCCGACGTGAACCGTGCGCGCCAACTGCGAGGTGACGGCGACCGAGAAGCCGACACCGCCCACCACGACCACGAGCGAGTCGTCGGCGACGTGGGCCGCCGTCCCGTGCAGCGAAGAAATCATGTAACCAGCCTACGCGCCGGTTCGTACATTCGTTCGAGCGACACGGGGCTGTGGAGAACGACGCTTCTCGGCGTCGCGCCACGCACGCTGGGCGGGCGTCAGGGTGGTCTCTCCCGAGGCCGGGGCGGCTCCCCCTCGCCACGCGTGGCACAGCGCGATGGCCAGCGCGTCGGCGGCATCCGCGGGCTGGGGAAGGACGTCCAGGCGTAGCACCCGCGCGACCATCGTCTGCACCTGCAGCTTGTCCGCGGAACCGTAACCGGTGATCGCCGCCTTGACCTCGCTCGGGGTGTGGGTGGCGGCCGGGATGCCGTGTTCGGCGGCCAGCAGGAGCGCGATGCCGCTGGCCTGGGCCGTCCCCATCACCGAGTGACGGTTGTTCTGCGCGAAGACGCGCTCGACGGCGACCACGCCCGGATCGTGCTCCGCGAGCACGAGACGGATACCGGCGGCGATCGCCGCCAGCCGCTTCTCGATGGGGTCGGTCGTCAGGGAGCGGACGACGCCCACGTGCACCAGCGACGCGGTGCGGTTCGGCGAGACGTCGACGACCCCGACGCCGCATCGGGTGAGGCCGGGGTCGATGCCGAGCACGCGGAGATTACGGGACACGGCCCCCACGCTAAGCGCAGGGGCCGTGTGCGAATCGAGGGCGCGCCCTTACTCGTCGTTCTCGAGCTCGGCCTGCACCTCGGCGGTGAGGTCGAAGTTCGTGTAGACGTTCTGCACGTCGTCGCTGTCTTCGAGGGCGTCGATGAGGCGGAACACCTTGCGGGCGGTGTCGGCGTCGACCTCGACCTTGAGCGAGGGGACGAACTCGACGTCGGCCGAGTCGTATTCGATGCCGGCCTCCTGCAGAGCGCTGCGCACGGAGACGAGGTCGGTGGCTTCGGTGATGACGCCGAACCCTTCGCCGTGCGGCTCGACCTCTTCGGCACCGGCCTCGAGCACGGCGAGCATGACGTCGTCTTCGGTCGTCCCCTCGGCGGGGACGACGATGACGCCCTTGCGGCTGAAGTTGTAGGCGACGCTGCCCGGGTCGGCGAGGGTTCCGCCGTTACGACTGAGGGCCGTACGCACCTCGGCGGCGGCGCGGTTCTTGTTGTCGGTCAGACACTCGATGAGGAATGCCACGCCGTTGGGGCCGTAGCCCTCGTACATGATCGAGGCGTACTCGACCGCTTCGCCGCCGATGCCGGCGCCGCGCTTGATGGCGCGGTCGATGTTGTCTTTGGGGACCGAGGTCTTCTTGGCTTTGAGGACCGCGTCGAACAGCGTCGGGTTGCCCTGGAGGTCGGCTCCACCGAGCTTCGCCGCGACCTCGATGTTCTTGATGAGCTTGGCCCACGACTTGGCGCGACGCGAGTCGATGACCGCCTTCTTGTGCTTGGTCGTGGCCCATTTGGAGTGTCCGGACATGTCTTCCAGTCTAGAGCGCGGGCGCGTCCGTGCCGCGTCGGGCGTTCACGTGATCGAGGAAGCGGCGGTGGAAACGCGTCTCGCCCGTCGACTCGGGGTGGAATGCCGTGCCGAGCAGCGCGCCCTGCTCGATGGCGACGACACGCCCGTCGGGAAGGGACGCCAGGGGCATGGCATCCGGTCCCCACTCCACGACCGCGGGGGCACGGATGAAGACGGCGTGCACGGGCGGCTCACCCAGCGCCGGCACCTCGAGGTCGGTCTCGAACGACGCGGTCTGGCTCCCGAAGACGTTGCGCGCGACGCGCGCGTCGATGCCTCCGAACGTCCGCTGACCGGCGATGGCTCCGTCGATGCGGTCAGCCAACAGGATCAGGCCCGCGCACGTGCCGTACATCGGCAGCCCCGCGGCGATCGCCGCGCGGATCGGGTCGAAGAGGCCGAAGGCGCGCGCGAGCTTGTCGATGACGCTCGACTCGCCGCCGGGGAGGACGAGACCCTCCACGGCGGCGAGCTCCTCGGGCCGACGCACGGGACGCGCGTCTGTGCCGAGGGCGGTCAACATCGACAGGTGCTCGCGCACATCGCCCTGCAGGGCGAGGACTCCGACGCGCGGGCTGTTACCAGCCACGCTCGGCCAGGCGGTGCGGGGCGGGGAGGTCGGCGACGTTGATGCCGACCATCGCCTCGCCGAGTCCGCGGGACGCCTCGGCGACGATCTTCGGGTCGTCGTGGAAGGTGGTGGCCTTCACGATCGCCGCGGCGCGCTGGGCGGGGTTGCCGGATTTGAAGATGCCGGAGCCCACGAACACGCCGTCTGCGCCGAGTTGCATCATCATGGCGGCGTCGGCCGGGGTCGCCACTCCCCCGGCGGTGAACAGCACGACGGGCAGCTTTCCGGTCTCGGCGATCTCGGCGACGAGGTCGTAGGGCGCCTGCAGCTCCTTCGCGGCGACGTAGAGCTCGTCCTTCGTCTTGGCGCGCAGGGAGTTGATCTCTCCGCGGATGGTGCGGATGTGCTTGGTCGCCTCCGACACGTCGCCGGTGCCGGCCTCGCCCTTGGAGCGGATCATCGCCGCCCCCTCGGTGATGCGGCGGAGAGCCTCGCCGAGGTTGGTCGCACCGCACACGAACGGCACCGTGAAGCCGTACTTGTCGATGTGGTTGACGTAGTCGGCGGGCGAGAGGACCTCGGACTCGTCGATGTAGTCGACGCCGAGCTCCTGCAGGATCTGCGCCTCGACGAAGTGGCCGATGCGGGCCTTGGCCATGACCGGGATCGACACGGTGGCGATGATGTCGTCGATGAGGTCGGGGTCGCTCATGCGGGCGACGCCGCCCTGGGCGCGGATGTCGGCGGGGACGCGTTCGAGGGCCATGACGGCGACGGCTCCGGCGTCTTCGGCGATGCGGGCCTGCTCGGCGGTGACGACGTCCATGATCACGCCGCCCTTGAGCATCTCGGCGAGACCGCGCTTCACGCGGGAGGTTCCGGTGTCGGTCATGTCCACTCCGTTCCGCGCCTGTGGGCGCGAGGTTCCGCGCTTCGGGGCGCGATCTATTGGCTTAGGCCAAACCGTAGCATGGCGCAGGACATAGGCTGGCGGTGAGTCGAGGGGGCGTATGAGCATCGATCTGACCGGCAGTTCGGCATCCGGGATCGCCGCCGATCTGCGTACGCGCATCGAACGCGGCGAGCTGGCCCCGGGCACATTGCTGCCCTCCGTGCGCGCCGTCGCCGTGGATCTCGGTATCAATCGCAACACCGTGGTCGCCGCCTACCGGCAGCTCGCTCAGGCGGGCCTCGTGGAAGCGCGCGGGCGCGGCGGCACACGCGTCGCCGACCGCACCGCGGTCGCCCAAGAGGGCTACGCGCCCGACACCGTGCTGCGCGACGTCGGAACGGGCAACCCCGACCCCGCCCGCATCCCGGATCCGACCGCGGCCCTCGCCCGCTCGACCCGACCCGTGCTCTACGGCGAGCCCGTCATCGACCCCGGTCTCGAGGCCTGGGCGCGCGCCTGGATGACCGATCAGCTCCCCCACGACGACGTGCGCATCACCGTCACCAGCGGCGCGAGCGACGCGATCGAACGTCTGCTCGCCCAGGCCCTCCAGCGTGACGACGCGGTCGCCCTCGAAGACCCCTGTTTCCTCTCGGCCCTGCACACCGTGCGCACCGGCGGATACCGGGCCGTCCCCGTCGCGGTGGATGCCGAGGGCATGACCGTCGACGGACTCCGCGCCGCGCTCGAGGCGGGAGTTCGGGCCGTGATCTGCACGCCGCGGGCGCACAACCCCACGGGCGCGAGCCTGAGCGCCGCGCGCGCGGCGTCGCTGCGCGCGGTGCTCGAGGACCACCCGTACGTCCTCGTCATCGAGGACGACCATTTCTCCCTCCTCTCGCGGGCGCCGCTGCATTCGGTCATCGGTCCCGCGCAGCGGCGATGGGCGCGCATCCGGTCGATGTCGAAGTTCCTCGGGCCCGACACGTGCCTCGCCGTGACGGCATCCGATCCCGACACCGCCGACGGCCTCGCCGTGCGTCTGACGCCGGGCACCACATGGGTGAGCCACATCCTCCAGCGACTGACTCTCGCGCTCGTGACGGACGACGCCGTCCGCGCCGACATCGAACGCGCGGCCGAGCACTACGCCGCCCGAAACGCCGCGTTCGCGCGGGCGCTGACGGAGCGGGGACTCCCCACCACCCCCGGGGACGGGCTCAACCTGTGGGTGCCGCTTCCCGCTCCGGCGGGGATCGTGCGCGAGGAGCTCATGCGACGGGGCTGGCTCGTCCGCGAGGGCGACCCGTTCTTCCTCTCACCCGATCATGCGGGGGCGTTCCTCCGGCTCACCGTGCACGACCTCGACGATTCCTCGGCCGCAGCCCTCGCCGACGACATGGCCCTCGCGGCCGGGACGCGTCGCCCGGGCGTGCGAAGTGGAAGGATCGAGGCATGAAGGTTCTCTCGATCCAGTCCGCCGTCGCGTACGGGCACGTCGGCAACTCCGCCGCGGTCTTCCCCCTCCAGCGCATCGGCGTCGAGGTCCTGCCCGTCTACACGGTCAACTTCTCCAACCACACCGGATACGGCGCGTGGCGGGGTCCGCTCATCTCCCCCGACGACGTGGCGGCCGTCATCGCCGGCATCGAGGATCGCGGGGTGTTCCCCGACATCGACGTGGTGCTCTCGGGCTACCAGGGCGGAGAGGGCATCGCCGATGTCATCATCGACACCGTCGCGCGGGTCAAGAAGGCGAACCCGGATGCCGTCTACGCCTGCGATCCCGTCATGGGCAACGCCAAGTCGGGGTGCTTCGTGGCCCCGGCCATCCCCGAGCTGCTGCGGGAGCGGGTCGTGCCGGTCGCCGACGTCCTCACGCCGAACCAGTTCGAGTTGGGCTTTCTGACCGGCACCGATCCCGGGAGCATCGACTCGACGCTCGAGTCCGCCGACGTGCTGCGCGCCCGCGGCCCGCGGACCATCCTCGTCACGAGCGTCGAGCGGCCGGACCGCGAGGCCGACACCATCGAGATGATGGTCGTCGACGACAGCGGCGCGTGGATCGTGCAGACCCCGCTCATCCCGATGAAGGCCAACGGCTCGGGCGACGTCACCGCGGCGCTGTTCACCGCGCACTACCGCCGCAGCGGCGGCGATGCGGCCGACGCGCTCGCGCGCACGGCATCCAGCGTCTTCGATCTGCTGACCAACACGTACGAGTCGGGGTCGCGTGAGCTCCGTCTGATCGAGTCGCAGGAGGCCTACGCCCACCCGCGCCTGCAGTTCGGCGTGCGGCAGGTGCGCTGACCCTCTCTGCTCGGCTCCTTCTGCTCGGGCGGACACGACTCCGGGACCGACCGTCGTCGAAACGGTCGATCCCGGAGCCGAGGTGTGAACCTCGAGCGGTCAGAGTCCGTCGTGGTGCATCGCCTGGACGAGACGCACGTTGCGATCGAAGCTCAGCTCGTTGTACTCGTTGGAGTAGTTCAGGCCGTAGGGCCACATGTGGCCGCCTCCGCCGTTGATCCGCGCGTCGGGGCCGTCCCAGCTGCGCAGCAGCGGGAGAGCCGCGGGCCAATCCTGCGCGTTGATCTTGTCCTGGAAGTTCCCGGCCGTTCCCACGCCCACGGTGTGCGAGATCTCGTGCAGCGCGGTGCCCTCCTGCATGAAGCCGCGGTTGGCGCCGAAGCGGATGTGGCCGTAGATCGTCGCGTCGGCGGTCTGCACGCCGGTGTTGTACTCCACCGTCAGGTGCCGCTGGGTGTTGTTGAAGCGGTTGTAACGGGCGATCGCCCGGTCCATGACGTCGGTGATGCGGGCGTAGGCGTCGAGTTCATCGGCCGACGGATTCGCCGATCTGTACAGCGTGTACGTCATCTTCGACACGTTCGGGTCGGTGAGACGCCAGCGCTGCACGTTCGACCCGTTGCAGGTGACCTGCGAGAGCAGACCCCCGTCCACCGGTGAGGCGACGCTCTGCAGGCAGAGATCGTTGTGCTTGTTGCGGATTTCGGTCCAGCCGCCTCCCACGTCGGTCAGCTGCCACTGCTGCACGGCCAGGCCGTTGCACGACCACTGCCGCACCTCCGACCCGCTGGCGGTGGCGAAGTTGTAGTTGTCGAGGCAGAGGTTGCTGTATTTGTTCTTGATCTCGGCGTGGCCGTTGCCGAGGTCGGTGATCGCCCACAGCTGGTTCTGACCCTCGAGACACGTCCACTGGCGCACCTCGGCGCCGGGCTGCGTGTTGAAGGCGTAGTCGTCCATGCAGAGGGTGTTCTGCTGGTTGCGGATCTCCTGGTTTGCGCCGGTGCCCACCGGCGCGCTCGGCGCCGCCGAGGCGGGTGCCGCTGTGCCGAAGGCCGTGAACCCGATGATCAGGGCTGAGAGCGCAGCGGACAGCATCTTCGCCGTCGCCCCTCTCGTCTTCGTGGGGGGAGTCGTCCGTGACTTCGTCGTCCGTGACATGGTTTTCCTCTCGTGTCGTCGGACCACCCCGAAGTGGCCCGAGGGTGCGCGACGCGCATGCGTCGTCAGACGGAGCACGGCGCGCGTGCGCCCGCCCTGTGCCGTGGGGACGCAGGGATCGCCGATGTCGTCGATGGACGATGTCGCCGGGGGGCGCGACAATCACGGGGTGAGACACCGATGTTGGCGCTAACATTCCGCTTGCTGGCGATCTTGCTGCACGCGATGCGGGGTGTCAAGGATGGTTTGCAGATGGAGTCCAACAATTGCCTCGCGCCGCGGGTGCATCAGGCCGGCCGCTCGTGCCCGCAGCGGCGGAGCGCCGTGGACGACCCGCTCGTCCGCCCGAGACATCGTCGATGCGTCGACGGATCCGGCGCGGCCGCGCCCGATCAGCGACCCGCCTGGCCGCACCCGATCAGCGACCCGCCTGGCCGCACCCGATCAGCGACCCGCCTAGTGGCACCCGATCATCGACCCGCCCGGCCGCACCCGATCAGCGACCGCACCCGATCAGCGACGCGCGCGGTCGCGCTCGATCAGCGACCCGCGATCGGCGGCAACAGCCCCGGGGCGTTCGGGCTCGATGGCGACGGTCGGTCCCCGCGGGATGTTGCTCAGTCGTTCCACGCGTCCGCGACCGCACGGCGGACGTCTCCCAGCAGTTGGGGAAGCGCCTTGGTCTTGGCGATGATCGGGAAGAAGTTGGCATCCGACGCCCAGCGCGGAACGATGTGCTGGTGCAGGTGCGCATCGACTCCGGCGCCGGCGATCGCGCCCTGATTCATGCCCAGGTTGAATCCGTCGCATCGCGACACCGCGCGCAGTACCCGCATGCCGCGCTGCGTCAGCGCACCGATCTCCGCCACCTCCTCCTCGGTCGCCTGGTCGTACGTGGCGATGTGCCGGTAGGGGCAGACGAGCAGATGCCCGGAGTTGTAGGGGAAGAGGTTGAGCAGCACGTAGGCGGTCTTCCCGCGCGCGACGATGAGTCCGTCCTCGTCGCTCTTGTCGGGAGCCGCGCAGAACGGGCAGTTCTTCTCCATCGGTTCGCGCCCGGCGGAGATGTAGGCCATACGGTGCGGGGTCCACAGACGTTGGAACTCGTCGGGTACGCCCGGCAGCGTCATCGCGTCGACGAGCTCCGCGTCGGTCGTGATCGATCCGGATGCCGCCGCGGGAGTGCTCGCGCCGGATTCCTGCGACGAGCCGGCCGCGACGGCATCCGGATCGCTCGTCACGCCAGGTCCTCGGCGGTGTTCACCAGCGTGCGCGCGGCGATCGCGCCGGTGATGCGCGCGACGGCCTCGTCGACGGGTATGCCGTTGAGCTGCGTGCCGTCTCGGAAACGGAACGAGACGGTGCCGTTCGATCGGTCCTGCTCGCCGGCGATCAGCATGAGCGGCACCTTCTGCGTGGTGTGCGTGCGGATCTTCTTCTGCATGCGGTCGTCGCTGTGGTCGGCCTCGGCGCGGACGCCCGTGGCCTTCAGGTCGGCGACGATGCCCTGGAGGTAGTCGCCGTACTCCGCGGCGACGGGGACCGCCACGACCTGCACGGGTGCGAGCCAGACCGGGAATGCACCGGCATAGTGCTCGAGCAGGATCGCGAAGAAGCGCTCGACCGAGCCGAAGAGCGCGCGGTGGATCATGACAGGGCGGTGCTTCTCGCCGTCGGGACCGGTGTATTCCAGCTCGAAGCGCTCGGGCTGGTTGAAGTCGAGCTGGATCGTCGACATCTGCCACGTCCGGCCGATCGCGTCGCGCGCCTGCACGGAGATCTTCGGTCCGTAGAACGCCGCGCCACCCGGGTCGGGTACGAGCTCGAGACCCGAGGCCTCGGCCACCTCGCGGAGCGTCTCGGTCGCCTCGGCCCACAGGGTGTCGTCGCCGATGAACTTCGGGTTGCCCTCTTCTTTCGTGGACAGCTCGAGGTAGAAGTCGTTCAGGCCGTAGTCGCGCAGGGTCTGCAGGACGAAGTCGAGGCTGTGGGTCAGCTCGCCCTTGACCTGGTCGGCGGTGACGTAGATGTGGGTGTCGTCCTGGGTCATGCCTCGCACGCGCGTGAGACCCGAGAGGGTGCCGCTCTTCTCGTAGCGGTAGACCGACCCGAACTCGCTCAGGCGCAGCGGGAGCTCCCGGTAGCTACGACCGCGCGAGCGGAAGATGAGGTTGTGGAACGGGCAGTTCATGGGCTTCAGGTAGTACTCCTGGCCCTCCCGCGAGACGTGACCGTCGGCATCCACGACCTCGTCGAGCACCATCGGCGGGTACATGCCGTCGGCGTACCACTGCAGGTGCCCGCTCGTCATGAACAGGTCGCCCTTGGTGATGTGCGGGGTGTTGACGACCTCGTAGCCGCCGGCGAGCAGACGCTCGCGCATGTACCGCTCGATCTCGTAGCGGATGATCCCGCCCTTGGGGTGGAACACCGACAGACCAGGACCGATCTCGTCGGGGAACGAGAAGAGGTCGAGCTCCTTGCCGAGCTTGCGGTGGTCGCGTTTCGCGGCCTCCTCCAGGCGGTGCTGGTACGCGCGCAGCTCGTCTTTGGTCGGCCACGCGGTGCCGTAGATGCGCTGCAGTTGGGGGTTCTTCTCGCTACCGCGCCAATAGGCGCCGGCGATGCGCGTGAGGTCCCAGCCGTTGCCGATCAGGCGCGTGCCGGGCACGTGCGGTCCGCGGCAGAGGTCTTTCCACGCCGTCTCGCCGTCGCGGGTCACGTTGTCGTAGATGGTCAGCTCGCCGGCGCCCACCTCGACGGACGCTCCCTCGGCGGCCTCGGCCGACCCGCCCTTGAGTCCGATCAGTTCGAGCTTGAACGGCTCGTCGGCGAGTTCGGCGCGGGCCTCGTCGTCGGTGACGACGCGGCGGACGAAGCGCTGGTTCTCGCGGACGATGCGCTCCATCTCCTTCTTGACGACCTTGAGGTCGTCGGGGGTGAAGGGCTCGTCGACCTGGAAGTCGTAGTAGAAGCCGTCGGTGACCGGCGGGCCGATGCCGAGATTCGCCTGCGGCTTGACGCGCTGGACCGCCTGCGCGAGCACGTGGGCCGTCGAGTGACGAAGGATCGAGAGGCCGTCGGCACTGTCGATCGTGACGGGCTCGACGGCGTCGTCGGCGGTCACGGTCGTGGCGAGGTCTTTCAGCTCTCCGTTCACGCGCAGCGCGACGACCGAACGGTCGGGGAAGAGGGCGAAGCCATCGGCGGGGAAATCAGTCACAGCGCATCTCCTGAAGGGGTCGATTCCAGGCTACCCGGCGGCCGTGGCCTCGATCGCACCGGGTGTGCCCCATAGTGGAGCGGTGACTCTGGCCATCATCGGCGGCGTGCTCTGGATCCTCGGGATCGTCGCGCTGCTCACCGGCGCCTTCCCCGCGAGCGACGCCCTCGCCGTCGCCGATCGGGTGTGGCCGATCCTGCTGTTCGTCGTCGCCGTCACGGTCGTGGCGGAGCTCGCGTCGAAAGCGGGGCTGTTCGACGTCGTGGCCGCCCGTCTGGCGCGCATCGCGCGGGGCCGCACGGTCTGGCTGTGGGTGCTCGTGGTCGCCCTGGCGACGGTGGCGACCGGGTTCCTCTCGCTCGACACGACGGCGGTGCTGCTGACTCCCGTGGTCATCTCGATGGCGGTGGCGCGAAAGCTCGACCCCCTCCCCTTCGCCTTCGTCACGGTGGTGCTGGCCAACACCGCATCCCTCGTGCTGCCGGTGTCGAACCTGACGAACCTGTTGGCATCCGAAGCCCTCGGCGGCGGGCATGACCCCGTCGCGTTCCTCGCGCTGCTGGGCCCTTCGGCGTTGATCGCGATCGCGGTGTCCGTCGTCGTGCTCACCCTGGTGTTCCTGCGCCGCCTGCCCAAGACGTACCCGGATGTCGCCGCCCCCACGGTCTCCGACCCGGTCCTGTTACGCGTCGCAGGCGTCGTCACCCTCGCCCTGCTGCCGCTGCTCGTGGTGGGTCTCGAACCGTGGATGCCGGCACTCGGTGCCGCCGTCGTGCTGGTGGTGGCGTTCGCGTGGCGTGCGCCGCGGGCTCTCGGCATCCGTCTCGTGCCGTGGTCGCTCCTGGTCTTCGCGGGCGGCCTCTTCCTCGCGGTCGGCGCGCTGGAAGCGCTCGGCATCGGGCGGGTGACGACGGTGCTGGCCGGCACCGGCGACGATCTCGTGTCGCTGTGGCAGCTTGCCGGCGTGGGCGCGCTGGCGGCGAACGGCATCAACAACCTCCCGGCCTACCTCGCGTTGGAGTCCGTCGCGGGCTCCCCCGCGCGCCTCGCCGCCCTGCTGGTGGGTGTCAACGCCGGACCCATCGTCACGCCCTGGGCGTCGCTGGCGACGTTGTTGTGGCATGAGAGGCTCGTCGCCGCCGGCGTCGAGGTGAAGTGGAGTCGGTTCATCGTGCTCGGCGCCGTCATCGCGCCGCTCATCCTCCTGCTGGGAGTGCTTCCGCTGTCACGGTGAGCCCTGCGGGATCGGCAGCGGTCGCTCTCAGCCCTCGTAGGCGCGGGCCCACGCCTTCGACGGCTCGATGAGCCAGGCGGCGAGTCCTTCGCGCATCTCGTACGGGCCGCCCGTGTAGAGAGCCGAGATGCGGTCGACGAAGGGCAACGCGTCGTCGCCCTCGATGCGCTCGACCGCCCGGCCGCGTACGAAGGCCATCGCGTACGGGTTGTCGGCGCCGGTCACCGAGATCGCGACGCGCGGGTCGCGGCGGAGGTTCCGGTCCTTCAGCGTGTCGACCTCGGTGAAGATCGCGAGCCGGTCGCCCTCGACGCCCACCCATAGCGGGATGGAGTGCGGAGACCCGTCTCGCATCAGGGTCGCGAGGTGCGCGACGGCATTCGTCTCGAAGTACGGCTTGGCCTCGGTCCAGTCGGTCATGACCGGGACAACAGCGGAGCCGATGCGCCGCATTCCCACTCAGGAGCGTGCGGCCGCCGGAGCCTGCTCGTTGGGAACCTCGCGGAACACCATCTCGTCGCGTTGCGTGCTCTCGCGGGGGCTGAACTCGTCGGGCTCGGGGATGACGTAGAGCCCACGACCGGAGTTGGCGTTGTAGGTGAGGGCGTGCAGCCACGCGGGGCTCATCTGCGGGGAGCGGCTGCCGTGATACTTGAAGACCAGTGAGACGTTCGGGTGGATGTACACCGTCGTCCGGCCGCCGCCGGTGCTGATGTCGTCTTTCCACGTGAAGGGGAAGCTCTCTCCGCGTCGCACCTTGGCCATGATCACAGCCTGAAGATGGGCGAGGAGACGGTCCTCGAAGTCGACCTTGATGTTGCCGTCATAGATGAATTTGCCCACGGTACCCCCCTACGAGGTCATCGCCGCCGCCGCGCGCGCCTCGGAGCGCGCGAAGGGTGCGGGACCCGGGGGCGATGACCGCTGTTTCTCTTCCGGCACTGTCTCGCGCGGCGGTGCCCCTCGCAAACCCCCTTGCACGCTCCATCGCTTTGCGGATAGCGCCATGCGTCCGAGAGCCGTGCGGGTCGTCGGCCGGAGCGTCGTCAGGCGGAACGGGAGATGCGGATGATGACGCGGTCGCCGGGCTTGCGCTGCACGCGACGCACCAGTGATTCGAATCCGAGGATGGCCCGATACTGCAGTCCGTACTTGCGCCGGAGAGCGGTGTCGGCTCGTTCGTCGTCGGTGGCAGGCCCCGCGATGCGGCCCTGAGCCTCCACGGTGATGGCGTCCGGTTCGACCGCGCCCATGCGGCTGCAGGGGCGGAGGGTCACTCGCGCGTCGTTCCGCAGACGTTTCACCTTGCCCGTCGTCCGCTCGCTGGTGACCACCAGCTCCTCGCCGTCGCGTGCGATCCACACCGGCACGGCGACCACCGCACCGTTGCGGCGATAGGTGCCGAGCGAGACGAACGGGGATGCCGCGATCTCACGCCACAGGGTGTCGGGAACAGTCATGACGTTCAGGCTACTGGCCGCGCAGGCACTGTTCGCGGTCGAGGACCCCCGGGGACGGGGTCTTCCGCGCGGTGCGGGCGACGGAACCTCAAGATGAGCGCAAGGAAGGCGCAAGGGTGGGCGAGACGTCCGTGCCGCCACGCCCTCCTCCCCTACCGTCGAGGTGTCCCCGCCGCTCGGTTGACCCCACACCCGTTCCAGCTGCGGCGGGGACGATCATCTCCCGGTCCGACACGGGGTCGTGCGGGTCGAGTGGCGGGGTGTCCTCACCGGGCGCGGTCGTGTCGTCGACGACCGTCGCTTGCTCGGACCTTTTCCCCGCCGCGGACCCGGCCATTCTTTCGTCCGCGGTGGGTGCCCGTCGTGCCGGCGGACACGCGTGTTCCCGCGGTTCACGGCGACCGGCGCATATGAACAAGCTCAACATCTTCTGAGGACCCGATCAAGATGGGCGATTCCGTGTCCCCCATTTGGCGGACATGGGATAGCTTTTACCTGTCCCCGCCGCCAGGCACTCCGCAGCCCCCCTTACTGGCGGCGGGGGCGACACTCTCCCGCAGGTGATGCACCGCGGTGATCGAGTGGCTTCCCGCCTCGAGCGAAGGTGGCCCACGCCCGGGATCGCGGCGACGCACGGGCCGGCGCTGAGGTTCGCGTGCGACAGGGCTGCGCGGCGGCGCCACGTCGGCGCGCGTCACCGCATCCGGTGGAGCGACTCCCGGGGAAACCAAAAAACCCCCGGCGAGCCGGGGGTTTCTTCGGTGCGCGATACTGGGATCGAACCAGTGACCTCTTCCGTGTCAGGGAAGCGCGCTACCGCTGCGCCAATCGCGCCTGTACAGGCTGTTCTATTGTGAGTTGAGGTGGCGACGGGATTCGAACCCGTGTAAACGGCTTTGCAGGCCGGTGCCTAGCCGCTCGGCCACGCCACCGTGTGTGGTTCGACCCACGTGTCGTGATGCTCCGCCGGTTTCCCAGACGGATATCCCTCCACTCGAGCGGATGACGAGACTCGAACTCGCGACCCCAACCTTGGCAAGGTTGTGCGCTACCAACTGCGCTACATCCGCATTTCGTTCCCGGGGCTTGCCCCGAGCACTCGTAAGACATTACCCGATCTGGGCGTCCGCGCAAAACCACACGCGGCCCGGGTGTGTCTGCCCTGGTTGGTCTGAAGCACCGTCCGGCATCCGGTACGATCGTTGAGTCCCGTTCAGGATGCGGGCGATTGGCGCAGTTGGTAGCGCGCTTCCTTCACACGGAAGAGGTCATCGGTTCGAGTCCGGTATCGCCCACCGCACAGCCCCCGGTTCGCCGGGGGTTTCGTCGTTTCCGGGCACTCAGCCCCGCTGCCACCCGTACCGCGCGGCGAGGGCCGCGGCGACGGCGTCGAATCGCTTGCGGTCCAGGGCGGCCGCCTCACGGCGCATGCCCGCGTCGTGGACGAGGTAGACCTGCTCGACGTCGATCCACGAGGGACGGTTCTGCGGGTCCCACTCCCCCGTGCCCAGCGCGAGGTACTGCCGGTCGCCGTCGTGCGGTTTGCTCGTCAAGCGCACGGCGTACGAACGGGTGGCATCCGCTCTGCCGATGACGAGCACGGGGCGGTCCTTGCCGCGCCCGTCGCGCTCCTCGTAGGGCACCCAGGTCCAGACGATCTCGCCGCCGTCGGGTGCGTTGTCGCGCTGCGGAGCGTAGGTGAGCGTCAGCCGGCGCGGAGGGTCGATCTCGGCCGTCTCGGTCCCACGCGGGGCCACAGGGCGTTCCGACGTCTTCGCCGCCGCTGGCCGGACCGATGTCGAGCGCGTCTGCGGTGTGGACGGGCGCAGGAGGCCGAGGACGGCGGAGATCAGGCGAGATGCGGTTCCCATACCGCCCACCCTAGACACGACGAACGGGGCGCCACCGACGAGTCGGTGACGCCCCGGACGGGGTGAAGCGGATCAGCCGCGGGTGTCGGAGAGCACGTAGCCCTCTTCACCGTGCACGACGGTGTCGATGCCAGCGATCTCGTCCTCGTTCTTCACGCGGAAGCCGATCGTCTTGTCGACCGCGAAGCCGATGACGAAGGCGAGCACGAACGAGTAGATCATGACGGCGAAGGCGGCGATGGCCTGCACCATCAGCTGCGTGAGCGAGCCGCTGTAGATGAGACCGGTGCCGTTGGCGAAGATGCCGAGGTACAGCGTTCCGATCAGACCACCGACGAGGTGGATGCCGACCACGTCGAGCGAGTCGTCGAAGCCGAGCTTGAACTTCAGCTCGATCGCGAGCGCGCAGACCGCACCGGCGACGAGGCCGAGGACGATCGCCCAGACCGGCGTCAGCGAGGCGCAGGCGGGGGTGATGGCTACCAGACCCGCGACGGCACCGGAGGCGGCGCCGACCGAGGTGGGCTTGCCGTCCTTGATCTTCTCGACGATCAACCATGCGAGCAGGGCTGCGGCGGGAGCGGCGATCGTGTTGACGAACGCGAGGGCGGCGGTGTTGTCGGCGGCGAGCTCGGAGCCGGCGTTGAAGCCGAACCAGCCGAACCACAGCAGGCCCGCACCCAGCAGCACGAACGGCGGGTTGTGGGGGACGTGCGCGCCCTTCTGGAACCCGACGCGCTTGCCGAGAACCAGGGCGAGGGCGAGGGCTGCGGCACCGGCGTTGATGTGCACCGCGGTTCCACCGGCGAAGTCGATCGCTCCGACGCCGAAGGCGTCCTGCATGCCGTGGGTGATCCAGCCGCCGTACGAGAAGGACGCGTCGTCGGCGAGGCCGAAGTTGAACACCCAGCTGGCGACGGGGAAGTACACGACCGTGGCCCAGATGGCCGCGAAGACCATCCACGCGCCGAACTTGGCGCGGTCGGCGATGGCGCCCGAGACGAGCGCGACGGTGATGATGGCGAAGGTGGCCTGGAAGGCGACGAACGCGAGGGGCGGGTAGGCGGCACCCTCGGGCGTCTCGAGCACGCTGGCGAGGCCGAAGTTGGTGAAGTCGATCGTCCAGGGCACCTGGGTGGTGCCCTCAGCGGTGCTGGGGAAGGCGATGGAGTACCCGTAGAGCACCCACAGAACGCCCATGAGTCCCATCGCGCCGAAGCTCATCATCATCATGCTGATGACGCTCTTGGCCTTGACGAGGCCGCCGTAGAAGAATGCGAGTCCTGGCGTCATGAGCAGCACGAGTGCCGCTGCTATCAGGATGAATGCGGTGTTGCCTTGATCCATCTCGGAGGGAACCTCTCTGCAGGGACGCAGGTAAAGCGTCGGGTCCCCTCAGTGTTCCGACCCCCGGTTACCGTCGGCGTTCGCCTCGTGTTTCGGGCACGTTACAGAGCGCTCACTCCGGTAAACACTGCGTTTCGCGCACCTTCAGACCGCTGATGAGCGGCTCACGAATGCGTGAGCGCCACCATGCGCGACACCGCGCGCAAATACTTCTTGCGGTAGCCGCCGCCCAGCATCTCATCGCTGAACACGCTGCTCAACGGCACACCGGTCGCCCGGATCGGGATCTGCGCGTCGTAGGCGCGGTCGACGAAGGCGACGAGGCGCAACGCGGCCGACTGGTCGTGCAGCACCTGCACGTCGCGCAGGCCGATCGTGGTGACGCCGTCGATGAGGCGGATGAACCGTGAGGGGTGCACGCGCGCGAGGTGACCCACGAGCTCCGAGAACGCGTCATCGGATGCCACTCCCCCGGCGGAGGCGGCATCCACCGCCTGTCGGTACTCGTCGTCGCCGAGCACGCGGGCCGCACCGTCGATGGCGCGCTGGCGGTAATCGGTGCCGTCGATGCGGATGGTGCGGAAGCTGTCGGACATCGACTGGATCTCGCGGAGGAAGTCCTGAGCGGCGAACCGCCCCTCGCCGAGCGCGTTGGGAGGGGTGTTCGAGGTCGCGGCGAGCCGCGTTCCGGATGCCACCAGCTCGCCCAGCAGGCGGGTCATCACCATCGTGTCGCCCGGGTCGTCGAGCTCGAACTCGTCGATGCAGAGCAGGTCGGAGCCGCGGAACAGCTCTACGGCCTTCGCGTAGCCGAGCACGCCGACCAGCGCCGTGTATTCGATGAACGAGCCGAAGTACTTCCGGCGGGCCGGCATCGCGTGGTAGATCGAGGCCAGCAGGTGCGTCTTTCCGACACCGAACCCGCCGTCGAGGTACACGCCCGGCTTGACCGGCGGTGCCTTCTCGGCCCGGCGGAAGAACCCGCCCTTCTTCGCCGGTGCCGACTGCCTGCCCGCGAACGCCTGCAGCAGCTCCTTCGCCTCCTGCTGCGACGGGTATGCGGCATCCGCCCGGTAGGACTCGAAGGTCGCGCCGTCGAACTGCGGCGGGGGCACGAGGGCACTGACCATCTCGGCTCCCGAGACGGCCGGCTCGCGCTCGGTGAGGTGGATGAGCCCTGTCGTTGCGGGAGTCGAGGTCATGGCCGTCCTGTGTCCAAGTCTTACGGGAGGGTGCGTGCCCCGACACGGCGGATCTAGGGTCGAAGGTGCGGTGTCCAGCCTATGCCGCCGCATCCATCGCCCTGACCGAGGAGATCCCGTGACCGTCGAGTTCGACACCACCTCGCCCAAGTTCGCCGAGTACGCCGAGCCCGGCCGCCTCGTCACCGGTGAGTGGCTGCAGGAACGCCTCGGCCGGCCGGGTCTGGTCGTGGTCGAGTCCGACGAAGACGTCCTGCTCTACGAGACGGGGCACATCCCCGGTGCCGTGAAGGTGGACTGGCACACGGAGCTGAACGACCCCGTCGTCCGCGACTACGTCGACGGCGAGGGGTTCGCGCAGCTGCTGAGTCGCAAGGGGATCTCGCGCGACGACACGGTCGTCATCTACGGCGACAAGAACAACTGGTGGGCCGCCTACGCGCTGTGGGTGTTCTCGCTGTTCGGCCACGACGACGTGCGCCTGCTCGACGGCGGCCGCGACAAGTGGATCGCCGAGGGGCGCCCGATCACGACCGACAAGACGGTGGTCGAGGCCACCGACTACCCGGTGGTCGAGCGCGACGACTCCGTCATCCGCGCCTACAAGGACGACGTGCTCCGCCACCTGGGCGATCCGCTCATCGACGTCCGCTCGCCGGAGGAGTACTCGGGCGAGCGCACGACGGCTCCCGCCTACCCCGAGGAGGGGGCGCTGCGCGCCGGGCACATCCCGAGCGCACAGAGCGTGCCGTGGGGCAAGGCCGTGGCCGAGGACGGCGGGTTCAAGTCGCGTGCGGAACTGGATGCCATCTACCGCGACGGCGCGGGCCTGAAGGACGGCGACAAGGTCGTGGCGTACTGCCGCATCGGTGAACGGTCGAGCCACACGTGGTTCGTCCTGCGTCACCTCCTCGGGTTCGACGACGTGCGCAACTACGACGGCTCGTGGACCGAGTGGGGCAGCGCGGTCCGCGTGCCCATCGTCTCGGGCGCCGAGCCCGGCGAGGTGCCCGGGCGCTGAGGCCGCCGACGAGCCGGAGCGCGGTGGGCGTGGGAGGATGACGGTGATGTCCGCCAACGCCCTCCCCACCCGCCTCGCCGAGATCCGCGACGAGTTCCTCGAGCTCGACGAGCCCGACCGGCTGCAGCTGCTGCTGGAGTTCTCGCAGGAGCTCCCCGAGGTGCCGGCGGAGTACGCCGACCACCCCGAGATGCGCGAGCGGGTCGTCGAGTGCCAGTCGCCGGTGTACATCATCGTCACGGTCGACGCCGACGACAGCGTCGCGATGCACGCCACCGCTCCGGCCGAGGCGCCGACCACGCGTGGTTTCGCGAGCATCCTCGCGCAGGGGCTCACGGGGCTCAGCGCCGACGAGGTGCTCTCCGTGCCCGACGATTACCCGCAGAGCATCGGCCTCACCCGCGCCGTGAGCCCGCTACGTATCGCCGGGATGACGGGGATGCTGATGCGCGTGAAGCGTCAGGTCGGCGCGAAGCGCGCCGCCTGAGTCCCACGTCTCCGGGTTCGGGGCGGTTCTCGCGCGTCGGGGCGTGAAAAGACGGCCCCGAACGGCCGATCCCGCCCCGAACGGCCGATCCCGCCTCGAACGGCCGATCCCGCCTGGACCGAAGAGAAAGCCGCACCTACGCCGGTCCAGGCCTCGGCCGACCGTCCGCCGGCATCAGTCGCGGGCGAGACCTTGCGCCCGTACCCAGTCCGCGATGGCGGTGACCCAGCGGGTCTCGTCGTAGTTCCACAGCTTCGTGTGGCGTGCCACGTGGAAGGTCTCCATCGTGACGAGGTCGGGCCGGGCCGCGGCCAGCGCGTGCGACGCGTCGGACGGTACGAATCCGTCGTCGTCGCTGTGAAGCACGAGCATCGGATGCCGGAGCTCGCGGGCACGTGCCACGCCGTCGAGACGGTCAAGGGGGATCGCCTCGCCGCTGCCCAGGACGGCCGCGCCCCAGTTCGACGCGAGGGCGTTCTGGGCGACGGCGATCACCGGCGCAGGCAGGCGCATGAGCCGGCCGTGGAAGCGGAGCACCGTGCGCCAGTCGATGACTGGCGATTCGAGCACGAGCCCCGCGATGACATCGGCGTGGGGAGACTCGAGCGCCGCCTGCAGAGCGAGCGCGCCGCCCATCGACCACCCCATGACGATGACGTGTCGGGCGCCCTGGCGACGCGCGTACCCGATGGCGGCATCGAGGTCCCGCCACTCTGTGGCTCCGAGCGCGTAGGTGCCGGAGGCACTCTTCGGCGCCTCGCCGTCGTCGCGATACGACACGACGAGGCTGGTGATGCCCAGGTCGTGGAAGACGGGGACCGCCCGCAGCGCCTCGGCCTTCGTCGTACCGCGCCCGTGCACCTGGATCACCCACACGTCCGTCGCCGCCGGGGCCGCGAACTCCCAGGCGGGGCAGGGGCCGACGCCGGTGTCGATGTCGACCGTGCGGAACGGGCGATGCACCTGTTCGGGGCGGTCGTAGTACCACCCGCTCAAGGCGGCATCCGGTGCGAGGTCGCCGTCGGAGGCGACATGCGTGAGCAGTTTGCGGGTCACCGTGGTCTCGTCTTCGCCGACGATGGACCCGAGGCGGACGTAGTCGACCGAGCCGACCGTGAACAGGCCGTACCTCCCCGGCAGGGCCGTGTCGGGTGTGCGCGCGAGGGTGATGGTCTGTGCGGCAGCGTCCACGCGCACGATGCGCGTGTCGGGCACGCGGCCCGCGGGCTGCACGACGGTGCGGGCCACGCGCAGCGACACCGCGCCGACGGCGGCCGCCGAAGCGGCGAGAGTCAGACCCAGAGCCGACAGGGCGATCCGGATGCCGGTCGCTCCGCGTTGCGTTGCGCGGAGATCTGCGGCGCGCCTGGGAGCGTTCATCGAGGCCTCACTCTAGTCTGTGGCCGTGAGTGACCAGCGCGCGGCGGAGGCCGCCAGCCCCTTCGCGCGGGCAGCCGAAGAGGTGCACGGCACCACCTTCCGCGAAGATCTGGTCGTGCGGGAGATCCCGTCTCCGGCGGGGCTCGCACCGTTCTCGCTGGCGTTGGCCGGTGATGTGCGACCCGAGGAACACGCCACGGATTCGCCCTTCGGTACAGGTCGCTTCATCTTGCTGCACGACCCCGAGGAGCCGGAGCCGTGGGGCGGGGCGTGGCGCATCGTCTGCTTCGCGCAGGCTCCCCTCGAGCCCGAGATCGGTGTCGATCCCCTTCTGGCGGAGGTGGCCTGGTCGTGGCTCATCGACGCCCTCGACTCCCGCGGAGCCGAGCGGCACTCGGAGTCGGGCACGGCCACCAAGACCCTGTCCACCGGCTTCGGCGCCCTCGCGTCGCAAGGCGAGGGGTCGCAGATCGAACTTCGCGCGTCATGGTCGCCGCGCGGTCCCTTCCGCCCGCACCTCGAGGCGTGGGCGGAGCTCGTGTGCATGCTCGCCGGCCTCCCCCCGGGGTCGGAGGGTGTCTCAGTGTTCGGAGCCCGGAGGCCCACGCGTGGTTGAGTACATCGTCATCGAGGATGCCGCGGGGCTCAGCTCCGCGTGCGAGGCACTGGCGGGCGGGCACGGTCCCGTCGCGGTCGACGTCGAACGGGCGTCGGGGTTCCGCTATTCGCAACGGGCCTACCTCATCCAGGTGTTCCGGCGCGGGGCGGGCGTCTTCCTGTTCGACCCGTCGACCATCGAGGACTTCGCGCCGCTGCAGGCGGCGATCGGCGACGCCGAATGGGTGTTCCACGCGGCGAGCCAGGACCTGCCTTCTCTGCGCGAGCGCGGTCTCGAGCCGCCGTCCATCTTCGACACCGAGCTGGGCTCCCGCGTGCTCGGTCACGAGCGCGTGGGCCTCGGCGCCGTCGTCGAGCAGACCCTGGGCATCACCCTGGCCAAGGCCCACTCGGCCGCCGACTGGTCGACGCGCCCGCTGCCGGCATCCTGGCTCGAGTACGCCGCCCTCGACGTGGAGCACCTCATCGACGTGCGCGACGTGCTCGTGGCCGAACTCGAGGAGCAGCGCAAGACGGAGTTCGCCCGGCAGGAGTTCCAGGCGGTGCTCGAGCGCCTCCCCAAGCCCGCACGCGACGACCCCTGGCGTCGTCTCAGCGGTCTGCACTCGGTGCGCGGGCGTCGCTCCCTCGCCGTCGCCCGTTCGCTCTGGCAGGCCCGTGAGGATTACGCACGGGAGCAGGATGTCGCTCCGGGTCGTCTGGTGCCCGATCGTGCCCTGGTGGCGGCGGTCCTGGCCGACCCGGCGAGCAAGCAGGCGCTGGCCGGTGTGAAGGAATTCAACGGGAGGGCCAGCCGCACGCAGCTTGACCGGTGGTGGAACGCCATCGTGGCGGGCCGCGAGGCGACGGACCTCCCCGCCGACCGCGTTCCGAGCGACACGCTGCCGCCTCCGCGCGCATGGGTCGACCGCAACCCCGAGGCCGACCGGCGACTGAAGGCCGCGCGTCCGGCGGTCGAGGCGCGCGCGGAAGAGCTGCGGATGCCGACCGAGAACCTCCTCACACCCGAGACGCTGCGCCGCGTGGCGTGGGCTCCGCCCGCCGAGGTGACAGCCGAGTCGATCGGCGCGGCCCTCGCCGACCTGGGTGCGCGACCCTGGCAGATTGATCAGACCGCACAGGTGATCGCGGATAGCTTTGTAGCTTCCCTCAACGCGGACGACGACGCCCCCGCCGAGGATTCGTAGGTTCGGACAACCGATTCCCGGGCGCGAAACGGCCTTCCTAGGCTGGGATCATCCCCAACACAGGAGGCAGAGTGGCCGAGATGACGGACGTCTTCTTCGTCGACGGAATGCGCACCCCCTTCGGGCGCGCCGGCGAAAAAGGCATGTACTGGAACACCCGCGCCGACGATCTGGTGGTCAAGGCGATCATCGGGTTGATGGAGCGCAACGGCGACGTGCCCAAGGACCGGATCGACGACGTGGCGATCGCCGCGACCTCGCAGACCGGTGACCAGGGACTGACCCTGGGACGGACGGCGGCGATCCTCGCGGGCCTGCCGATGACCGTGCCCGGTCTCGCGATCGAGCGCATGTGCGCGGGCGCCATGACGAGCGTCACGACGATGGGTGCGTCGATCGGCGTCGGCATGTACGACCTCGCCCTCGCCGGCGGCGTCGAGCACATGGGTCGCCACCCCATCGGCGGTAACGTCGACCCCAACCCGCGCTTCGTGGCCGAGAAGCTCGTCGACCCGGGTGCGCTGAACATGGGCGTCACCGCCGAGCGCATCCACGATCGCTTCCCGCACCTCACGAAGGAGCGCGCCGACCGCTTCGGCGCCGCGAGCCAGCACAAGGTGCAGGCCGCGTATGAGGCGGGAAAGATCCAGCCCGACCTGGTCCCGATCGCCGTCAAGGACGCCGCGGGCGCGTGGGGGCTCGCCACCGAAGACGAGGGGCGTCGCCCCGAGACGACGGTCGAGGGTCTCGCGACGCTCAAGACGCCGTTCCGCCCGCACGGGCGCGTGACGGCCGGCACCTCCTCGCCCCTCACCGACGGCGCGACGATCAGCCTGCTCGCCGGTGCGGGCGCCGTGAAGGAGTTCGGCCTTGCGCCGAAGATGCGCATGGTCTCGTTCGCCTTCGCGGGCGTCGAGCCCGAGATCATGGGCATCGGCCCGATCCCCTCGACCGAGAAGGCCCTCAAGAAAGCCGGTCTCACGATCGACGACATCGGTCTGTTCGAGCTGAACGAGGCGTTCGCCATCCAGGTGATCTCGCTGCTCGATCACTTCGGCATCGCCGACGACGACCCGCGCGTGAACGCCTGGGGCGGCGCCATCGCTCTGGGCCATCCGCTCGCGGCATCCGGAGTCCGTCTCATGATCCAGCTCGCCGCGCAATTCGCCGAGCGTCCCGATGTGCGCTACGGCCTCACCGCCATGTGCGTGGGTCTCGGTCAGGGCGGCTCGGTCATCTGGGAGAACCCGTTCTTCGACGGAAAGAAGAAGCGCAAGTGACCGACTACGCACTCATCGACTTCACACCCCTCGACGCCCTCACCGGCGACGAAGTGGTCACCCACTCCCCCGTCCGTGACGTGCGGCTGCCTTCAGGCCACGTGCTCGCACTAATCACGCTCGACAACGGGCGCGATCACACGCGGCCGAACACGCTGGGACCGGCGACTCTGGCCGAGCTCGGGCAGACGCTCGAGACGCTGAAGAAGCGTGCGGTCGCGGGTGAGATCCACGCGGTCGCGATCACGGGCAAGCAGTACATCCTCGCCGCGGGCGCCGACCTGTCCGACGTGGCGAAGCTGCCCTCGAAGGATGTCGCACGCCTGATCGCGCAGCGAGGTCACCAGGTGATCGGCTCGTTGTCGGAGCTCGGCGTGCCCTCGTTCGCCTTCGTGAACGGACTCGCCCTCGGCGGTGGCCTCGAGATCGCACTCAACTCGACCTACCGCACGGTCGACTCCTCGGCCGCGGCGATCGCCCTGCCCGAGGTGTTCCTCGGCATCATCCCCGGGTGGGGCGGCGCCTACCTGCTGCCGAACCTCATCGGCATCGAGAACGCGCTCGAGGTCGTCGTCTCGAATCCGCTCAAGCAGAACCGCATGCTCAAGCCCCAGCAGGCGTTCGACCTCGGGATCATGGATGCCATCTTCCCGGCGGCCTCCTACCTCGAGGATTCGCTGCGCTGGGCCGACGGCGTGCTCACCGGCCGGGTGCGCGTGGAGCGCAAGAACGAGCCCGGCAAGCTCGAGCGCCTGACCAAGTGGCCCATCGCCATCAAGATGGCCCGCGGCATGCTCGAGTCGAAGATCGGCACCGTGCCCCGCTCCCCCTACGTCGCGCTCGACCTGCTCGACAAGGCGAAGAGCGGCACCAAGGCCGAGGGCTTCGCGCGGGAAGACGAAGCATTGGCCGAGCTCATCACGGGCGATCAGTTCGCGGCATCCATGTATGCCTTCGATCTCGTGCAGAAGCGCGCCAAGCGTCCGGTCGGGGCGCCCGACAAGACGCTGGCGAAGAAGGTCACGAAGGTCGGCGTCATCGGTGCGGGACTCATGGCCTCGCAGTTCGCGCTGCTGTTCGTGCGCAAGCTGCGGGTTCCCGTGATCATCACCGACCTCGATCAGGGTCGGGTCGACAAGGGCGTGGCATCCATCCGCGAAGAGATCGGCAAGCTCGAGGCGAAGGGTCGCCTGGACGGCGACACCGCCAATCAGCTGCGCGCCCTCGTGCACGGCACGACCGACCGTTCGGAGTTCGCCGACTGCGACTTCGTCATCGAGGCCGTGTTCGAAGAGGTGGGCGTCAAGCAGGAGGTCTTCTCCGCCATCGAGAAGATCGTGGCCGATGATGCCATCCTCGCGACCAACACCTCGTCGCTGTCCGTCGCCGAGATCGGCTCGGTGCTGCAGAACCCCGAGCGCCTGGTCGGCTTCCATTTCTTCAACCCCGTCGCGGTGATGCCGCTCATCGAGGTCGTGAAGACGGATGCCACATCCGACGCCGCTCTCTCGACGGCTTTCGTCGTCGCGAAGGGTCTCGGCAAGAACGCGGTGCTCACCGCCGACGCGCCGGGCTTCGTGGTGAACCGTCTGCTCGCCAAGGTGATGGGTGAGGCCGCACGCGCGGTCTACGAGGGAACGCCGATCACGGTGGTGGAGAAGGCGTTCGCGCCCCTCGGCCTGCCGATGGGTCCGTTCCAGCTCATCGACCTGGTCGGCTGGAAGGTCGCCGCCCACGTGCAGGACACGATGGCGAACGCCTTCCCCGATCGGTTCTTCTCGTCGGAGAACTTCCACGAGCTCGCGGCGCTTTCTGGAGCGGACGGCAAGGCCGAGGTCGTCGAGAAGGACAAGGGCGGCCGGGTGACCGGTTGGACCAAGGCCGCGCAGAAGGTGCTCGTGACCGGCAAGACGGCCGTCGCACCCGAGACGATCCTCGCCCGTGTGCAGGACGGCCTCGCCCAGGAGATCAAGGTCATGCTCGACGAAGGCGTGGTGCCCGAGGTGCAGGACATCGACCTGTGCCTCATCCTCGGCGCCGGCTGGCCCTTCATCGACGGCGGGGCCTCGCCCTACCTCGATCGCGAGGGGGCGTCGGAGCGCGCCTTCGGCGACACGTTCCACCATCCGCCCATTCGCGGCATCGGGGCCTGACCCCGGTTACGACAGCGGCGCCGTCCCCGAGGGGTGGCGCCGCCGTCGTACGTGGACAGCTCTACGGCCGCGACTTCTCCCACTGCTCGATCGTGGGGATCGACCCTGTGGGCGTCTGCCGCGCCATGGGGATGCGGGTACCGAGCACCTGGGCGACGACGTCGTGGGCGATCTTGGATGCCGTGAGACCGGCGTCCTCGAAGATCTGCTCGCGCGTGGCGTGATCGATGAATTCGTCGGGGATGCCGAGTTCGTCGACGGCCGTGTCCACTCCCGCTTCGCGCAGCACCTGCCGCACGCGGGTGCCGACACCGCCGACGCGGATGCCGTCCTCGATGGTGATGACGAGGCGGTGGTCGCGTGCGAGGTCGACGATCGACGGCTGCACGGGGATGGCCCAGCGCGGGTCGATGACGGTCGCGCCGATGCCCTGCGCCTCGAGTCGCTCGGCGACCTCGAGGGCGAGGTGGACCATCGGGCCGATGCCGATCAACAGCACGTCTTCGCCGGCTCCGCGCCGCAGCACGTCGACGCCGTCGGGGAGACGCTCGATGGCCTCGACGTCGTCGTTCACCTTGCCCTTGGGGTAGCGCACCACGGTGGGTGCGTCCTCGACGGCCGTCGCCTCACGGAACACCTCGCGCAGGCGGGTGGCGTCGCGCGGGGCGGCGATGCGGATGCCGGGGACGAGCTGCAGCATGGCGAGGTCCCAGATGCCGTGGTGGCTCGGGCCGTCGGGGCCGGTGACGCCGGCGCGGTCGAGCACGAAGGTCACGCCCGCCTTGTGCAGCGCGACGTCCATCATGACTTGGTCGAAGGCACGGTTCATGAAGGTGGCGTAGATGGCGACGACGGGGTGCAGACCGCCGAAGGCGAGACCGGCGGCCGAGGCGACCGCGTGCTGTTCGGCGATGCCGACGTCGTAGACCCGCTCGGGGAAGCGCTCGGCGAACTGCTGCAACCCGGTGGGGCGCAGCATCGCCGCGGTCATCGCGATGACGTCGTCCCGTTCGGCGCCGACCTTCACCAGCTCTTCCGCGAAGACGTCGGTCCATTGCAGGCCGCCGCCGGCGCCGAGCGCCTCTCCGGTGATCGGGTCGATCTTGCCCACGGCGTGGAATTGGTCGGCCACGTCGCTCATGGCGGGGGCGTACCCGCTGCCCTTGTCGGTGATCGCGTGCACGATGACCGGGGCACCGTACGACTTGGCCAGCTCGAGGGTCTCGATGAGGGACTCGAAGTCGTGACCGTCGATGGGGCCGAGGTACTTGATGTCGAGGTTGCTGTAGAGCGCTTCGTTGTTCGTGAAGCGCGACAGGAAGCCGTGCGTGCCGCCGCGCACACCGCGATAGACCGCGCGGGCAGCGGGACCGAGGCGGCGGAACAGCGTGTCGGAGCCGCGGTGCAGCGTGCGGTACGCGTCGTTGGTACGCACCCGGTTGAGGTAGCGCGCCATGCCGCCGATGGTGGGGGCGTAGGAGCGGCCGTTGTCGTTGACGACGATGACGAGGTTGCGGTCGTTGTCGTCGCTGATGTTGTTGAGCGCCTCCCATGTCATCCCGCCCGTGAGGGCACCGTCGCCGACGACGGCCACGACATGCCGGTCACGGCGACCGGTGCGGCTGAAGGCGCGCGAGACACCGTCGGCCCAGCTGAGGGAGCTCGAGGCGTGGGAGGACTCCACGACGTCATGCTCGCTCTCGGAGCGCTGAGGGTAGCCCGCGAGGCCGCCGCGCGAGCGCAGGGCCGAGAAGTCCTGTCGACCGGTGAGCATCTTGTGCACGTACGACTGGTGGCCGGTGTCGAAGATGATGGGGTCGGACGGCGAGTCGAACACCTTGTGCAGGGCGATCGTCAGTTCGACGACGCCGAGGTTCGGACCGAGGTGTCCGCCGGTGCGGGCGACGTTCTCGACGAGGAACGAGCGCACCTCAGCGGCCAGCTGGCGCAACTCGTCGGGGGTGAGCGCGTCGAGGTCGCGCGGTCCATGAATGCCGGGCAGGAGAGCCATCCGACTCCTCTCGTGCGGTGCGCGCAGTGGTGCACGTCCAGATGAATTCTAGTCTCGGGGGGTGCGCCGGGCTCGGCAACGGCTTGCGGGCGGCGCTGCGACGAGAGCGTGAGTCGCCGGAAATGGTCGCCTTTGCCGTCGGCGCAGCGACTAATCCCGACGACTCACGCCGCAGACGCGAACGCGCCCCGGGGGCCGAAGCTCCCGGGGCGCGGTCAGGGTGTGTCAGACGAGCGAGCGCAGCACGTACTGCAGGATGCCGCCGTTGCGGTAGTAGTCGGCCTCACCGGGGGTGTCGATGCGGACCACGGCGTCGAACGTCACGGTCTGCTTGCCCTCGGGCGAGAACTCGCTCGGCTCGGCGGTGACCTTCACCGTCTTGGGGGTGACGCCCTCGTTCAGCTGCTCGAGGCCCTCGATCGAGATGACCTCGGTGCCGTCGAGTCCCAGCGACTTCCAGGTCTCGCCGGCGGGGAACTGCAGCGGCACGACGCCCATGCCGATGAGGTTCGAGCGGTGGATGCGCTCGAAGCTCTCGGTGATGACGGCCTTCACGCCGAGGAGCTTCGTGCCCTTCGCCGCCCAGTCGCGCGACGAGCCCGAGCCGTACTCCTTGCCGCCGAAGATGACCAGCGGGGTCTCCTGCTCCTGGTAGTTCTGGCACGCGTCGTAGATGTACGACTTCGGGCCGCCCTCCTGGGTGAAGTCTCGGGTCCAGCTGCCCTCGACGACCTGGCCGTCGTTGACGGCCGCGACCATCTCGTTCTTCAGGCGGATGTTGGCGAAGGTGCCGCGGATCATGACCTCGTGGTTGCCACGACGCGAGCCGTAGGAGTTGAAGTCCTTCTGCGCGACGCCGTGCTCGGTCAGGTACTGCGCGGCGGGGGTGCCCGCCTTGATGTTGCCGGCCGGGCTGATGTGGTCGGTCGTGACCGAGTCGCCGAGCGTGGCCATGACACGCGCCCCGGTGATGTCGCGCACCGGGTCGGGCTGCATGGTCATGCCGTCGAAGTACGGGGCCTTGCGCACGTACGTGGAGTCGGCATCCCACTCGAAGATCGGGCCGGTCGGGGTGGGCAGGTTCTTCCAGCGCTCGTCGCCCTCGAAGACGGTGGCGTACTGCTGGATGAACTGCTCGCGCGAGATCGACGCGTCGATGATGGTCTGCACCTGGTCGGGTGCGGGCCAGATGTCCTTCAGGAAGACGTCGTCGCCGTTCTGGTCGGTGCCCAGAGAGTCGGTCTCGAAGTCGAAGTTCATCGAACCGGCGAGGGCGTAGGCGACCACCAGCGGCGGGGATGCCAGATAGTTCATCTTCACGTCGGGGCTGATGCGGCCCTCGAAGTTGCGGTTGCCCGAGAGCACGGCCGTGACGGCCAGGTCGTTCTCGTTGACGGCCTCGGAGACCTCTTCGATCAGCGGGCCGGAGTTGCCGATGCAGATCGTGCAGCCGTAGCCGACGGTGTAGAAGTCGAGGCCCTCGAGCGCCTTGTCGAGACCGGACTTCTCGTAGTAATCGGTGACGACCTTCGAGCCCGGGCCGAGAGTCGTCTTGACCCACGGCTTGCGCTTGAGGCCCTTGTCGACGGCGTTCTTGGCGAGCAGGCCCGCCGCGATCATGACCGACGGGTTCGACGTGTTCGTGCAGGAGGTGATCGCAGCCAGCGTCACCGCTCCGTTGTCGAGCAGGTACGACTGACCCTCGGGGGTCGTCACCTTGATCGGGTTGGAGGCGTTGGCGGGGTGGCCGGACGAGATGAGGACGTCGCTCTCGGTGACGTGCTCGTGCTCCTCGCCGGGAACCGAACCGGGATCGGATGCCGGGAAGGTGCCGTCGACCTCGAGGTCGACGACGGAGTCGGTCACCGCGCCGCCGGCGTAGTTCAAGATGTCCTTCTCGAACTGCGACTTGGCCTCGGAGAGCAGGATGCGGTCCTGCGGACGCTTCGGGCCGGCGATCGAGGGGACCACCGTCGACAGGTCGAGCTCCATGAACTCGCTGAAGGCGAGCTCGCGGTCGGGGTCGTGCCAAAGCTTCTGCTCCTTGGCGTACGCCTCGACGAGCTCGAGGGTCTGCTCGTCGCGGCCCGTCAGGCGCAGGTAGTCGATCGTCACGTCGTCGATGGGGAACATGGCGGCGGTCGAGCCGAACTCGGGGCTCATGTTGCCGATGGTGGCGCGGTTGGCCAGGGGCACCGAGGCGACGCCCTCGCCGTAGAACTCGACGAACTTGCCGACGACGCCGTGCTTGCGGAGCATGTCGGTGATGGTGAGCACGACGTCGGTCGCCGTGACGCCCGCGGGGATCTCGCCCGAGAGCTTGAAGCCGACGACGCGCGGGATGAGCATCGACACGGGCTGGCCGAGCATGGCCGCCTCGGCCTCGATGCCGCCGACGCCCCAGCCGAGCACGCCGAGGCCGTTGACCATCGTGGTGTGCGAGTCGGTGCCGACGCAGGTGTCGGGGTAGGCGCGCAGGACGCCGTCGACCGTGCGGTCGTAGATGACCTTGGCGAGGTGCTCGATGTTGACCTGGTGCACGATGCCGGTGCCCGGGGGGACGACCTTGAAGTCGTCGAAGGCGGTCTGGCCCCAGCGCAGGAACTGGTACCGCTCGCCGTTGCGCTCGTACTCGATCTCGACGTTGCGCTCGAGGGCGTTCTCGCTGCCGAAGAGGTCGGCGATCACCGAGTGGTCGATGACCATCTCGGCGGGCGAGAGCGGGTTGATCTTGTTGGGGTCGCCGCCGAGGGCGGTCACGGCCTCGCGCATGGTGGCGAGGTCGACGATGCAGGGGACGCCCGTGAAGTCCTGCATCACCACGCGCGCGGGGGTGAACTGGATCTCGGTGTCGGGGTCGGCCGTGGGCACCCACGAACCGAGCGCCTGGATCTGCTCCTTGGTGACGTTGGCGCCGTCCTCCGTGCGCAGCAGGTTCTCGAGCAGAACCTTGAGGCTGAAGGGGAGCTTCTCGTGACCGGCGACCGTGTCGATACGGAAGATCTCGTAGTCGGTGCTGCCGACTGTCAGGGTGCTTTTTGCACCGAAGCTGTCAACCGTGGACACGATCGTCTCCTTCGTCGGCGAATGCGCAGGCGTGGGCCCGCTGCTTCCCATCTTCCCCGCGCTGCGAGGCCGATTCCAGGAAGGTCGACCTAACCGCGCGGAGCGACGGATTTATCTTGATGTCAAGATAATATCAGGACTCTCGGCGAGGTGAGAGAGAACGCACCACGAGCCACGTCACCGCGAGCATCGGGGCGAACAGGGGCAGACCCATCACGATCTTCAACGTGCCGAGCGCGGTCACGTCGCCCGCGAAATACAGCGGCAGTTGCACGATCAGGCGCGCGGCGAACAGGGCCGCCCACGCGAGCGAGAGCCACGTGTACGCCCGACGCTTGCGAGGGTCGCTGCGCCAGCGCGTGCCCTCCCCCAGCAGGTAGCCCGCGGCCAGACCGATCAGCGGCCAGCCGACCAGCGCCGACACGAGGAATGCCGTGCCGTAGGCGCCGTTGGTGAAGAAGCCGAAGACGAAGTTGTCCTGCCCGCGACCCGTCACGAGCGCGAGCACCGCGGCGCCGGCCGTCGCGAGCAGGCCGCCGATCGCTGCACTCGGCGGCGACTTGGCGATGAGCCTCGCGAGGGTGAACACGACGGCGAGGCCCACCGATACGCCGAGGCTCAGCCAGAGATTGCCCTGGCGTGTCTCGGGATCGATGGTGAGCGTGAACAGCACGACGAACGCCAGCGAGGGCAGAACCGATTCGAGGATGCCGCGCACCCCGCCCATCGCCGACCACACGGCCGCACCGGTCGAGCCGTGCTGGGCCGGGTCGAGGCCGGCGCGCCGCGCGGCGCTCCCGAGAGCGGCCCCCATGGTCTCCGCGGCGGTGGGCGGCTCGAGCGGAACGCGGTCGCGGTCGGCCGAGGGCCGGTTCGGGTCGTCGCTCATGCGGTGCCGGTGGTGCCCGGCATCCGGAGCGGGATCAGATCGCGCGGCGGCATGGGCGAGGTGCCGCGCACGACGACGATCGATCGGAACAGGTCCTCGACCGCGGCCGCGGCCTCGATGTCGCTGGTCGCCGCCCCTCCGACGACTCCGCGCAGGAACCAGCGCGGGCCGTCGACGCCGACGAAACGGGCGAGACGCTGCGAGGCGACGTCGGCACCGGCCATGACGGGCACCTCGGCGAGCAGCTCGGGTCCGAGCGGGCCTTCTCGCTCCTCGACGCGGCCACCCTGCTGCTTCACCTGCTGACGGATCTGCTCGCGCGTCTCTTCCCACAGGCCGCTCGTGCGCGGGGCGGCGAAAGGCTGCACCTGAAGGGTCGAGTCGGCGTAGTCGAGGCCGACGGCGACGATGCGCTTGGTCTGCTCCTCGACCTCGAGGCGGAGGTTCAGGCCCTCGCGGGGCAGGATCTTGATGCCGCCGAGGTCGATGTAGGGGCGCACGGGGTTCGCTTCGGCCTCGTCGAAGGGCCCGGCGCTCTCGCGGTCGAGCGGCGCGCTCTTGGCGGGCGGGGCGAGGTCGGTCGCGGGCTGCTCCCCCTCGGGGGTGGTCTGCGTCTCATCGGTCATCGGGTGCTCCCTTGCAAGCTCTGGTATCCGCTCGATCCGAAGCCGCCGTCGCCGCGCGCGCTGTCGGGAAGGTCGTCGACGGGGACGAAGCGCACGGGCGGGACGGGCAACACGATCAACTGGGCGATGCGGTCGCCGACCGCGATGTCATAGGCCTCGTCGAGGTCGGTGTTCAAAAGCGCCACCTTGATCTCGCCGCGATAACCGGCGTCGATCGTGCCGGGCGCGTTGACGATGGTGATGCCGTGTTTGGCGGCGAGGCCGCTGCGCGGAACGACGAAGGCCGCGTGTCCCTGCGGGAGGGCGATCCGCACACCCGTCGACACGAGCGCGCGGCGACCGGGTTCGAGACGAACGGCCTCGGCGGCGGTCAGGTCGGCACCGGCGTCACCCGGGTGGGCGAAGACCGGGGGCTCGGATGCGACAATGAGGACGTCCACCGTTTCGGTCACCCCACGAGGGTAATGCAGAAGAGGGGGTGCGGCATCCGCACCGCAGCCGAGTATCGCGAGCGTCTGAGTCCGTCCCTGTGGGCGCTGGTCGCCGCCGCCGTGTGCGGGCCCATGGCCGCCGTGGTCTTCTCGCCGCTCGACACCACCCTTGCCCTGTTCATCGGGCTGGTCGTGTCGGTGGCGATCGTGGTGGCGCTGCTCGCCCTGTCGCCGGTCGTGGAGGTGCGAGACGGCGAACTGCGCGCCGGTCGCGCGCACATTCCCGTCGACCTGCTCGGCGAGCCCGTCGGCGTCGTGGCCGAGGAAGCCCGCACCGCCCGCGGAAGCGGGCTGGACCGTCGGGCGTGGCATGTCATCCGCGGCGGGATCGACGGGATCGTCATCGTGCCGGTGACCGATTCCGACGACCCGACCCCGATGTGGGTCATCTCGACCCGCACGCCGGATCGCCTGGTGGCGGCGATCCAGCGCGCTCAGGTCAGGCTGCGCACTCCAGGCAGATGAAGCCGGGGCCGCTCTCTTCAGCGATCTGGGAGCGGTGCTTCACGAGGAAGCAGCTCATGCAGGTGAACTCGTCCTCCTGCGGGGGAAGGACGACGACATCGAGCTCGATGTCGGAGAGGTCGGCGCCGGGCAGTTCGAAGCCCGAGGGGTTGTCGGCATCCTCGTTGTCGATCGACCCCGACGCCTTGTCGGGCACGCGCTCCTTGAGGGCCTCGATCGACTCGCTGTCGTCCTCGGTCTTGCGCGGTGCGTCGTAATCGGTTGCCATGCGTGAAGGTCTCTACTTCCGGATTTCGTGGTGCTGTGCCCCATCGGGTGCCCGATCGGGCGGCCATAGTTTGCATGACGCGTCTTCGATAAGCAAATGCTCGCGGAGGGGTATGCGTGCCGGGCGAGGCGTGAAACTCGCGGCGCGCCCGCGATATTCCCGAAAGCACGCGGTGGGCATGTCAGCATGGGCGCTGACCGCAGATCGGAGGGGTGTTTCGCATGGAACAGCTCAAAGTCATCGGAACCGAGGATGACGTCCTCGTCGTGGCGACCCAGGCCGGCGAACGCTTCGCCCTCGCACTCGACGAGGTGCTGCGCGTGGAAGCGCGCCGCGCGCGCCGGGATCGCGAAGACGACGACCGCGCCCCGCGACCCAGCCCCCGCGAGATCCAGGCGCACATCCGGGCCGGCATGTCCGCCCGCGAGGTGGCGTCTCTGTTGAACGCGCGCATCGAAGACATCCAGCGCTTCGAGGGCCCTGTGCTCGCCGAGCGCGAGCACGTCGTCAGCCAGGCCCTCGCCGTGCCGGTGCTGCTCGGTGGCACGATCGAGCACGACGCCCCGATCACCTTCGGCGCGGCCGTCCGCGCCAAGCTCTCCGAGGCGGCCGCCTCGGCCGAGCGGTGGACGAGCTGGAAAGAGGGCGCGAGCTGGCTGGTGAAGCTCGAGTTCACCGCCAACGGCGTCGACCACGATGCCCGCTGGGGATTCGATCCCCGCCGGAGCACGCTCTCGCCCCAGAACGCCGACGCGATCCAGCTCTCGCGCCAGGGCTCGCTGCCCGAGGGCCTCATCCCGCGCCTGCGCGCCCTCGACACCGTGCAGAAGGACGACTCGCGCTTCGACAGCGGGTCCTTCGGGCCGCGCCGCCTCGACATCGAGGACGAACCGGGCGTGGAGGCCACGGGACCGGTCGCCCCGGCCGTGCAGGCGGCCGCGATCAAGCGCGCCCCCGACGCCCCTGTGACGTCGGCCGAGACCGCCGATCTGCTCGAGGCGCTCCGTCGCCGCCGCGGACAACGCGAACCGTTGCCCGGCATCGCCGAGGTCGAGCCGGAGGCGCGCCCGTCGGGTCCCCCGGTGGCGCTGTTCGACGCGGTCGAGCCGGGGCTCGTCGAGGACTCCGTCACGCCGACGCCCGAGCCGGAACGTCCGCAGGCCGACTCGGCCCGCCGTGCCAAGGGACGCCCCTCGATGCCCTCGTGGGACGAGATCGTCTTCGGCGCACGGTCCGACGAGAGCTGACGGCGCGCGGTCGACGGATGCCGGGCCTCCGGCATCCGGGGGTCTCAGGCGAACGCGCCGAGGCGCAGGAGCGGGACCGTGCGCTCCTCGTCGGTGAGGGAGCCGTGCTGGCCCACCATGCGCTGCGGCCGCTTGTCGGCCTCGCGGTCGTCGTAGTAGGCGAAACGCCCGCGCGCGGCGACCAACACATCGCCGATGCGAGGACGCACCTCGTCGTCGACCGCGCCGAAGAGACCGGCTGAGATCGCTTCGTCGCGCGTCATGACCCAGGCGCGGCCGGCCTCGCGCTCTTTCCACGCCGTGGCCACGGCATCCGCGTGTCCGTCGTCGGCGTAGAGGTGGAGCATGCGCGGCTCCCCGCCGATGAGCGCGACGCCCTCGAGCAGGGGGTCGCCCTCGCGCAGCAGGACGTGCTTGTGCGCGGGCACGTCGACCATGCCGTGATCGGCGGTGACGAGCACGCCGGTGCGCGGATCGATGGCCTCGGCGAGTCGGCGGGCGGCGCTGTCGACGCGCTCGAGCGCGTCCGTCCATCGGTCGGACTCCCAGCCGTCACGGTGCCCGGCGGTGTCGAGCTCGGGAGCGTAGAGGTAGGTGATCGAACCCGGATGCCGAGCGGCCAGGTCGGCCGCGATAGCCACCCGCTCGTCGAGATCGTCGGAGGGGAGGAACGCCGCGCCCCGCAGTGTCGCCTCGGTGAAGCCGCTCGCGGTGTACATCGGCTTGGAGACGACGAACGCGCGATCGGCGAGGGTCGCGAAGAGCGGCTCGCGACGCTGCCAGGTATGCGGATCGAGGCCGTCGGTCTCCCATCCGTGGAGCTGGTTGGAGGCGATCGGCGTGCCGGGGATCCTCGTGCGATAGCCGACGATGCCGTGCGCCCCGGGGTCGGCCCCCGTCAGGAGACTGGTGAGCGCTGCGGCCGTGGTCGAGGGGAAGACGGTCCGCGCGACGTCGCGACGACCACCGGCGGCGGCCAGGAACCGCGCGTGACCGCGACGTGCGGCCAGGTTGTGCGCGCCGAGACCGTCCACGAGGAAGACGATCACGCTGCGCGCGGGCGCGAACCACTCGGACGCCCCGTCGATCGCCGCGACGGACTGCGTCAGGACACCGGTGAGGCTCCGAGAGCGTGGCGGGTCCGCCGGTAAGCTGAGTGACATCGGGGCAAGTCTTCCACACGGCTCCCGATTCCCGTCCGTCCCGGACGCCCGTCCGACACGAGGCCCTCCTATGCCCGATTCCCGTTCCTCCTCCGCCGCGACGTCGCCCGTCGTCGAGCGCATCGAAGACGTCGATGTCTCGACCGAGATGCAGGGGTCGTTCCTCGAGTACGCCTACTCGGTCATCTACTCGCGAGCACTCCCCGACGCCCGAGACGGCCTCAAGCCCGTGCAGCGCCGCATCCTGTACCAGATGGCCGAGATGGGCCTGCGGCCCGACCGCGGTCACGTCAAGAGCGCCCGCGTCGTCGGCGAGGTCATGGGAAAGCTGCACCCCCACGGCGATGCGCCCATCTACGACGCCCTGGTGCGCCTCGCGCAACACTTCACGCTCCGCGTGCCCCTGGTCGACGGCCATGGCAACTTCGGCTCGCTCGACGACGGCCCGGCGGCCTCGCGTTACACCGAGGCGCGCCTCGCTCCCCCGGCACTGGCCCTCACCGAGAACCTCGACGAAGACGTCGTCGACTTCATCCCGAACTACGACGGCCAATTCCAGCAACCCGAAGTACTGCCTGCGGCCTTCCCCAACCTCCTCGTGAACGGGGCGACGGGCATCGCGGTCGGCATGGCCACCAACATGGCTCCGCACAACCTCATCGAGGTCGTGGCGGCAGCGATCCACCTGCTCCAGCATCCGGATGCCACGGTGGAGGAGCTCATGGAGTTCGTCCCCGGCCCCGACCTGCCCACGGGCGGCATCATCGTCGGGCTCGACGGCATCAAGGACGCCTACACGAACGGTCGCGGCACTTTCCGCACGCGTGCGAAGGCGTCGATCGAGTCGCTCGGCCCGCGTCGCACGGGCATCGTCATCACGGAACTCCCCTACCTCGTCGGTGCGGAGCGGGTGATCGAGAAGATCAAAGACGCCGTGCAGGCGAAGAAGCTGGCCGGTATCGCCGACGTCACCGACCTCTCCGACCGCCACCACGGTCTGCGCTTGGTCATCGGCATCAAGACCGGGTTCGACCCGAAGGCCGTCCTCGAACACCTCTACCGGCTCACGCCGCTCGAGGACTCGTTCGGCATCAACAACGTCGCGCTGGTCGACGGGCAGCCGCAGACCCTGGGGCTGCGCGACCTCCTTCGCGTGTACCTCGATCACCGCATCCGCGTCGTCACGCGCCGCAGCGAGTACCGCCTCGCCCGCCGGCGCGAACGGCTGCACCTCGTCGAGGGCCTGCTCATCGCCATCCTCGACATCGACGAGGTCATCCAGGTCATCCGCTCCTCCGACGACGGCGAACAGGCCCGCACGAAGCTGCAGGAGGTGTTCGACCTCTCGCACCCGCAGGCGGAGTACATCCTCGAGTTGCGTCTGCGGCGACTGACGAAGTTCTCGCGCATCGAGCTCGAAGCCGAGCGCGACCAGTTGAACGCCGAGATCGCACAGCTCGTCGAGTTGCTCGGCAGCGAGACGCTGCTGCGACAGCAGGTGGCTCGAGAACTGGATGCCGCGGCCGAGGCGTACGGCACTCCTCGACGGACCCTGCTGCTCAACGGCGGACCCGTGCAGCCCCGCTCGGCCAAGGCCGCCGCCGCCGCGGACCTGCAGATCGCCGACGCCCCCTGCCGCGTCTACCTGTCGGCCACCGGCCGCATGGTGCGGGCCGAGCTCGTCGCCGACGCCCCGGGAGGCGGGGTGGTCGCGCCCACCCGCCGCTCGAAGCACGACGCGATCCGCTCGGCCGTCGACACCACCACGCGGGGCGACGTCGGCGCCGTCACCTCGGCCGGGCGCCTGGTGCGCTTCTCCCCCGTCGACCTCCCCTCGGTGCCGGCCAATTCGGTGCAGGTTGCCGCGGGCATGAAGGTCGAGCAATACCTGGCGCTCGGCAAGGGCGAAACGGTCGTCGGCCTCGTTCCCCTGACCGACGGACCCACCATCGCCCTCGGTACCGAACAGGGTGTGGTCAAGCGTGTCGCGGCGAGCGAACTGGGCACGAAGGACGAGATCGAGATCATCGCGCTGCGCGAGGGTGACCGCGTCGTCGGAGCCGCCCCCGCGGGCGACAACGCGGAGCTGGTGTTCGTCGCCGACGACGCGCAACTGCTGCGCTTCGACGCGTCGTCCGTGCGGCCTCAGGGTCGCTCGGCGGGGGGTATGGCCGGCATCCGCCTGTCGGACGGAGCGCGCGCCATCGCCTTCGCCGTCGTGGGGGCGTCGGCGTTCGACGCCGTCGTGGTCACCGTGGCCGGCTCGTCGGCCGCTCTCGCGGGAACCGACGCCGGCAGCGCGAAGGTCTCGGCCTTCACGGAGTTCCCCGCGAAGGGACGCGCCACCGGCGGTGTGCGCGCGCAGCGCCTTCTGCGCGGCGAGGATGCGCTGGTGCTCGCATGGGTCGGAACCGAACCGCGCGCGGTGGGGACGGATGGCTCGGTGCGGGCGCTGCCGGAGCCGGGTGCGAAGCGCGACGCGTCGGGCCAGCCCCTCGACGCGTCGGTGGGCGCGATCGGCACCGTCGTCCGCTGATCGATCCGGTCGCAACCGGCGTGCATGAAGCAGTGCGCGCGATGGCGGGCGGCGCGGAGGGCATGACGCTACGCGCCGCCTCGGAACGGAGCGCCGGGCGGTGGCGCGGCGGGGCGTAGGTCGCCCGCCGTGATCAGACGTCGATGCTCTCGCGCGCCAGGCGGTCGCTGGAGTGCACGATGAACTCGCGGCGCGGCGCGACCTCGCTGCCCATCAGCAGGTCGAACACCTGGGCTGCGCCCTCGATGTCCTGCACGCGGACGCGACGGAGCGTGCGCCCGGCGCGGTCCATGGTGGTCGTCGCGAGCTGGTCGGCATCCATCTCGCCGAGGCCCTTGTACCGCTGAATCGGTTCCTGCCAGCGCTTGTTGGACTTCTTGAGGCGAGCGAGCAGGGTGTGCAGCTCCTGCTCGCTGTACGTGTAGATCGTCTCGTTGGGCTTGGAGCCCGGGTTCATCACGATGACGCGGTGCAGCGGCGGCACCGCCGCGAAGACCCGCCCGGCCTCGACCAGCGGGCGCATGTAACGGAAGAACAGCGTCAGCAGCAGGGTGCGGATGTGCGCGCCGTCGACGTCGGCGTCGCTCATGAGGATGATCTTGCCGTAACGGGCGGCGCTGAGGTCGAAGGACCGACCCGAACCCGCCCCGATGACCTGGATGATCGAGGCGCACTCCGCGTTCGACAGCATGTCGCTGATCGACGCCTTCTGGGTGTTGAGGATCTTGCCGCGGATGGGCAGCAGGGCCTGGTACTCGCTGTTGCGTGCGTCGCGCGCGGTGCCGAGGGCGGAGTTGCCCTCGACGATGAACAGCTCGGAGTTCTCGACGTCGTTCGAGCGGCAGTCGACGAGCTTCGACGGCAGCGACGAAGACTCCAGCGCGTTCTTGCGGCGCTGCGTCTCTTTGTGCGTGCGGGCCGAGATGCGCGCCTTCATCTCGGACACGATCTTCTCGAGCAACTGTGCGGTCTGCGCCTTGTCGTCGCGCTTGGGCGAGGCGAACCGCTCCGCGAGTTCTTTCTGGACGACGGATGCCACGATCTGGCGGACAGCGGGAGTGCCCAGCACCTCTTTGGTCTGCCCCTCGAACTGCGGCTCGGGCAGGCGCACGGTCAACACGGCGGTGAGACCAGCGAGCAGGTCGTCTTTCTCGACCTTGTCGTTTCCGACCTTGAGCTTGCGGGCATTCTGCTCCACCTGCGTGCGCAGCACCTTCATCAGGCCCAGCTCGAAGCCCTGCTGGTGGGTCCCGCCCTTGGGCGTGGCGATGATGTTGACGAAGGAGCGCGACGTGGTGTCGTAACCGGTCCCCCAGCGCACCGCGATGTCGACCTCGCATTCGCGCTGCACCTCGGTCGGCACCATCGACCCCCCGCTCTGCAGCACCGGCACGGTCTCGGTGAACGTTCCGGTGCCGTTCAGGCGCCAGGTGTCGGTGACCGCGGCGTCGGGGGCCAGGAACTCCGCGAACTCCGAGATGCCCCCATCGAAGCGGTAGCTGGTCTCGACGGGTTCCTCCGAGCGCTCGTCGACCACCACCAGCTCGAGCCCGGGCACGAGGAACGCCGTCTGGCGCACGCGCTGCACGAGTTCGTCGTGGCCGAAGGCGGCGTCCTTCGTGAAGATCTGCCGGTCGGCCCAGTAGCGGATGCGTGTACCGGTGACACCGCGCGGCGCTTTGCCGACGACCCGCAGCTCGCTGCTGCGCTCGAACGGCGTGAAGGGCGCGTCAGGGCCGTCGCCGGCGAAGAGACCGGGCTCGCCACGGTGGAACGACATCGCGTGGGTCTTGCCGCCGCGGTCGACCTCGACGTCGAGGCGCTCCGACAGCGCGTTCACGACCGACGCACCGACACCGTGCAGACCACCGGATGCCGCGTAGGAGCCGCCCCCGAACTTGCCTCCGGCGTGGAGCTTGGTGAAGACCACCTCGACACCCGTCAGACCGGTGCGTGGTTCGACGTCGACGGGGATGCCGCGCGCCCGGTCGCGCACCTCGACACTGCCGTCGGAGTGCAGCACGATGTCGATGCGGGCGCCGTGTCCGGCGAGGGCTTCGTCGACGGAGTTGTCGATGATCTCCCAGAGGCAGTGCATGAGACCGCGGGAGTCCGTGGAGCCGATGTACATCCCGGGGCGCTTGCGCACGGCTTCGAGGCCCTCGAGGACCTGCAGGTGGTGGGCGGAGTACTCGGACGTCACGATCTCCCAGCGTAATCGGGGCCACCGACATCGACTTGCAGACACACAGCGAGGTGGGGTCACCGTACGCGCACAGCGAAATGTGATCAAGGCGCGGCATAGGGGAAACATCCGCGTGGTTGTATATGGAGACTCGCCCACGACCACATGAGGAGGGCACCCGAGATGACCACCACGACCGCACCCGACGCGACTGTTCTCGACCACCGTCTGACGGCGGCGGACCGCTGTGACTCCTGCGGCGCGCAGGCGTACATCGCCGCCGAGGTCAACGGCAGCGAACTGCTGTTCTGCGCACACCACGGCCGCAAGTACGAAGAGAAGCTGCGCAGCATCGCCACCTCGTGGCACGACGAGACCGCACGTCTCTCGTCCGCCGACTGAGCCCTCGCATCAGATCGGGCCCCGGCCGCTTCCTCGGAAGCGGAACGGGGCTCTTCTGCGTTGTGGGGCGCTACCCCGTGTAGACCCGGGGCAGTGAGGGTGAGACGCGCAACGCGATCTCCTCACCGATCGTGTCGATCATCTCCGCGAGGTCGGTCGCGCTGTGCAACGCCCCTCGCCCGAAGACGGTGATCTCGTCGCCGCGGCGGGCGCCCTCCCACGGCGCGACGACGCTGTGAGTCGCATCGATGACCTCGAGGCTGCGGGGACCTGCGGGGGTGGCCACGTCGAAGTGCCCGGAGAGAGTGCTCGGCAGGCCGTGCAGGCTGCCCACGTCGAGGTGCACGCCCGCGGGGTCGACGGCGGTCACGGTCGCGACCAGGGCCGCGATCGGCTCGATGCCGAGCTCGGCTTCGCCGGGGCCACCGGCGGGACGGATGCCGTACGAGAACGCCCCCACCCGGACGAGGTCTTCGCGGAACTCGCCGCGGGCGAATCCGGCGGCACTGGCGGCCAGGTGCGAGAACCGCGGCTCGAGGCCCGCAGCGCGCGCCGCGCGGCGCGCCGCGAGGAACAGCGCGCGGGCGTCGTCGTCGTCGGCATCCGAAGCCTCCGAGATGTGCGACCAGATCCCCTCGAAGACCGCGCGACCGTCGGCGACGAGGGCGGCCGTCCGGGCGAGGGCGGCGTCCCACCGCTCGGGCCGGATGCCGTTGCGGTGAAGACCGGTGTCGATCTTCAGGTGCACGCGGGCCGGGCCCGCCGTGAGGGTGCCGAGGTCGTCGAGCAGGCCTTCGTCGCCGATGCCGAGGTCGAGGTCGGCGGCCACCCCGGCCTCGAGGTCGTCGACCCCGCCGATGAGCCAGACGAAGATGCGGGCGTCGGCGCCGACCACCGCGCGCACCGCGGCCCCGGTGACGACGTCGAAGGCGCCGAACCAGCGGACGCCCTCGTCCCACGCCCGTCGCACGAGCACCTCGAGTCCGTGGGCGTACGCGTCATCCTTGACGACGAGCATGTGGGCGGCAGGTGCCACGGCCTCGCGCACGCGGCGGAGATTACGGGCGAATGCGTCGAGGTCGACGCGGTAGACGGCGCTCACGCCGACACCCGGCGATCGGCGCGCGCCCCCACGGCGGCGACGATCTCTGCCGCGCTCCAGCCCGTGGCGTCCGTCCACTCGTCGAGGGAGGGGTGGCCTGCTGCCGGATCACCGAAGAAGACGACCTCGGCGCCGCGCGGGATCGGGGTGGCACCGACGTCGACGACGCAGACGTCCATCGCCACGCGTCCCACGATCGGGTGGCGTCGCCCCTCGATCGCCACGGTGGCGGCGTCGCCGAGGGAGCGCACGACGCCCTGCGCGTATCCGCCCGTGACGAGCGCCACGGTCGTGTCGGCGTGCGCGCGGTGGGTGTAGCCGTACGAGACGCCCTCGCCGCGCAGCAGCGGCTTGGTCCCCAGGGCACGCCCGCGCAGCGAGAGGACGGGCGTCGCGCCGGAACCCGGGAGGCCGTACAGGATCGTGGCGTCCAGGGTCGTGGCATCCATCCCCAGATCGTCGAGCACGGATGCCACCCACTCGGCGCCGTGGCCCCAGCCGTCGGCGGCCAGCACGTCGTCGTGACCGCCCGTCGCCCGCGCCGCGTTGCGGCGCAGCGCGGCCTCGGAGACGAGGGCCACCGGCGCCACCGTCCCGGCCCCGGGCGTGCGGGCAGGGAGCGTGGAGGTCACACATCTAGACTAACGGGGTCCGTCGTCCCCGACCCCGGAGCGTGCATGCCTACCCAGGGCTTCTCCCCCGTCACCCGTCTGCGCTACCTCGCCGGACGTGCCCGCCGTATCGACGTGGGCTCGGTGATCGAACGAGCCAAAGAGGCCTCGGCGCAGCACGGCAAGTCGCTGCCGCTCGTCGTGGCCGACATGCTCTTCCAGGCGGGCGTGAAGAACGTCGGGTTCCAGGACTACATCGACTACGACTTCGCGATCCTCACCCCGGCCGAGCGTGCGACCTACATGACGCACCCGGTGTCGAATCAGATCTCGCAGAAGTACGACCACCCCGACTATCGCGGGATCTTCCAGGACAAGGTGGCCTTCGACCGGCGCTTCAGCGAGTTCCTCCGCCGCGAGTGGATGGTGGTGGAAGCCGGCAACGCCGACGAGCTGCGCGCCTTCGCCGAGCGCCTGGGCACCGTCGTCACCAAAGAGCCCGTCGGGCAGGCGGGCACCGGTGTGCACCGCTACCACGCCGCCGAGGTCTCGGACTGGGACGCCTTCCACCGCGGTCTGCTCGAGCGCGGCGAGATCCTCGTCGAGGAGGTCATCCGCCAGCACGACGACCTCGCGGCCGTCTGCCCCGGGACCGTCAACACCACGCGCGTCACGGCCTTCTTCGACGGCCGGACGACGCACATCCTCGCGATGGCGCAGAAGTTCGGCCGCGGCGCGGTCAGCGACCAGATGACTTTCGGCGGCTTCTACACGATGCTCGACGACCGCGGCCGTGCGCTCGGCGCCGGCTACGACTCCCACGGGCACGTGCACGAGCTGCACCCCGATTCGGGCGTCCGCATCGCCGACTTCCAGCTGCCGCTCATCGACGAGGTCAAGGCGTTCGTCGACCAGGTCGCGCGTGTCGTGCCGCAGGTGCAGTACGTCGGCTGGGACATCGTCGTCGGACCCGACGGCCCCGTGCTCGTCGAGGGCAACTGGGGCGCGGGCGTCTACGAGAACAAGCCGAGCGTGACGGGTATCCGCACCGGTCACAAACCCCGTTATCAGGCGGCCATCGGGTTCTGATCCCGGATGACGCGAAGGCCCGCTCCCGAGAGGGGGCGGGCCTTCGACGTGATCCGATGGCTTCGACAGGCTCAGCGACCTGGGTGGGAGGGCCGGGCGTTCCGGACCCTTCGACAGGCTCAGCCACCCCACGCGGGAGGATCCAGAGCCTGCCGAAGGGTCGCACCCCGGGAACACGGAAGGCCCGTCCCGGCGAACGGGACGGGCCTTCCAGATGTCTCTGTCAGCCGTGGCGGACGATGCCCAGCGGCGTGGACTCGTGTCCCTGGCCCAGCGGGTTGTCTTTCAAGATGGCGACGAGTCGCTTCTCTCCCGCTTTGTCCATCGTCGAACCGAGGATGTTGCCACCCAGGTCGTTGATGTCGACGACGGCGACCTGGAGGTCGCCACCGAGCAGCGACTTCAGTCGCGCGGCGACCTCACGAGGACGGTCCGGCCCGAGCACCACGGCCTGGTTGTACGGCGGGATCGTGCCCGAGGTGGGACCGTCGATCGCGCGCGCCTTGTCGCCGGCGATGCGGTAGAAGTCGCCCTTTCGTCCCACTGCCTTCGTCACGGCCGAGACGGCCGCGGCGAGCAGGATGCGGGGCGTGCCGCACTCGCGGAGCGCCATCTCCATCGTCTCGGGCATGCCGAGTCCGATGCCGTACGGCGTACGGGTGACGTACTTCGACAGGAACAGCGCGAGCTTGCGGGGCTTGATGCTGTCGAGCTTGTACGAGCGCCCCTGCGTGATCGCGACGATCTTCTCTGTGACGAACAGCAGGTCTCCCGGCTGAACGGCATCCTTCGCGTACTCGAGGATGAAGGCGTCGAGGTCGTCACCCGGCATGACGACCCGCGTACGGATCGGGATGCGGGCGTACGAGGTGCCCTCGACGGTGCGGGTGAGCGCCTTGCCGGCGTTGGCCTCGCCGCTCATTCGAGGTAGTCCCGCAGCGACTGCGAACGGCTCGGGTGACGCAGCTTCGCCATGGTCTTCGACTCGATCTGGCGGATGCGCTCGCGCGTGACGCCGAACGTGTCACCGATCTGGTCGAGGGTCTTGGGCTGACCGTCTCCTAGGCCGAAGCGCATGCGGATCACACCCGCCTCGCGCTCGCTGAGCGAATCGAGGAGCGACTCCAGCTGACGCTGCAGCATCGTGAAGCCCACCGCGTCGGCGGGGACGACGGCCTCGGTGTCCTCGATGAGGTCACCGAACTCGCTGTCGCCGTCTTCACCGAGGGGGGTGTGCAGGGAGATCGGCTCGCGACCGTACTTCTGCACCTCGATGACCTTCTCGGGGGTCATGTCGAGCTCGCGGCTGAGCTCCTCGGGCGTGGGTTCGCGACCGAGATCCTGCAGCATCTGACGCTGGACGCGCGCGAGCTTGTTGATGACCTCGACCATGTGCACCGGGATGCGGATGGTGCGGGCCTGGTCGGCCATCGCGCGAGTGATCGCCTGACGGATCCACCAGGTGGCGTAGGTCGAGAACTTGAAGCCCTTGGTGTAGTCGAACTTCTCGACCGCACGGATCAGGCCCAGGTTGCCCTCCTGGATGAGGTCGAGGAACTGCATGCCGCGGCCGGTGTAGCGCTTGGCGAGCGAGACGACCAGGCGCAGGTTGGCGCCCAGCAGGTGGCTCTTGGCACGCTGACCGTCGCGGGCGACCCACTGGAGGTCGAGACCGAGCTGGTTCGTCTTCTCGGCCGCCGACATGTTCGACAGCTTCTCTTCGGCGAACAGGCCCGCCTCGATGCGCATGGCGAGCTCGACCTCTTCGGCCGCGTTCAGCAGCGGGACTTTACCGATCTGCTTCAGGTAGTCCTTGACCGGGTCGGCCGTCGCGCCGGTGATCTGCGCCGAGTAGACGGGGACGTCGTCTTCGTCGCTCGAGGAGATGACGATCGCGCCCTGGGGCAGAGCCTCGGCGGGCGCGGCCGGGGCGTCTTCGTCGTCATCGTCGTCGGTCTTCTTCGCGTCGCCCTTGGCGGCCTCGTCGGAGTCCTCGGAGTCGTCGCTGTCGTCGGCCTCGAGCGTGACCTCGGCCTCTTCGTCGACCTCTTCGTCTTCGTCGAGGTCGTCGTCCTTCTTGGCCTTCGTCTTCGCCTTGGCCGGCGCGGCCTTGGCCTTGGCGGGGGCCTTCTTCGCGGGAGCCTTCTTCGCGGTCGTCGTCGTCGACGCCGTCACGGTCTCCTCGGAGTTCTCGAGCTCGGCGTCCTTCGCACTCCGGGAGCGGGTCTTGGTTGTCGTGCCTGCCACGTTTCGCCTTTCACCGGGAACGTACGTTGCACGGCCGCCGGTCGTTCTCGGACACTAGTAAGACCCTTGTCAAGTCCCGATCCGAGGAGCGGGGGCTCCTGGACCGGTTGACAACGGGTCAGGTTCTTCATTGTCTCACACCCTCGGACCGGGACTTGACGCGGACCGGGGATCTATGCGTAGACAACGCCGACGCGCCGACGGGCATTCCCGGATGCCGGGACTCAGCATCCGGAATCCGCTCAGCGTCGTCGGCGGCGAACCGACGTGGCGACTCAGCCGAGCTTGCCGCGGCGGTCGTCGTCGCCGGGACGTGTCGCGAGGAAGCGCTCCAACTCCGCAGCCAGCTCGTCGGCGCTGGGCAGATCACCGGTGTGGATGATCGGCGTCGCCTGGGTCGAGCCCGCCATGTAGGCGTCGTAGCGCTCTTCGAGGTTCTCGAGCATGCGCGTCAGCTCGTCGCTGGCCTCGACCTGCTCGGTGACCTTCGTGAGGAATTCGCGATTCTCCTCCCGCAACACCTCTCCCGAGAACTCGAGGCCGGTCGCCGCGGTGAGGCTGTCGAGAGCGGCGAGGGCAGCAGCGGGGTACTCGGTGTCGCCCAGATAGTGGGGAACGAGCAGGGCGAAGCCGACGACCTTGGCTCCGGCCTCCGCGAAGCGGTATTCGAGGAGGTGTCCCGCCGTCGACGGCACCTGCGTGTGGGGGCGCCACACCGAGTGGGCCTCCGCGAGGTCGGGACGGGTTCCGCTGACCGTCGTGCCGATCGGGCGGGTGTGCGGGACGGGCATGGGGATCGCGTGCACCCACGTGACGGACGACACCTGAAGCCCGGCCGCGAGTTCGAGCACCGACTCGGCGAATGCCTCCCAGAGGAAGTCGGGCTCGTAGCCGGCCAACAGGAGGAACGGCTGGCCCGTCGAATCGTGCGCGAGCGACAGCTCGAGACGCGCGGGACGGTAGTCGGTGAGGTGGTCCTCGACGAAGGTGATGACCGGTCGACGCGCGCGGTAGTCGAGCAGCACATCGTTGTCGAAGACGACCACGGGGTTGGGCTCGAGGTCATTGCGGAAGTATTCGACCAACCGCGTCACGGCGCCGCCGGCGTCGGTGAAACCGGTGAGCGCGATCACCAGCGGCAGACCCGAGGGAACGGGCGGGGCCGCGGGAGCACGGTCGTACAGCGGTGCGGATACGGGCATGGTTCCACCTTACGAGCGCTCCCGGCGAGCAGGTGGCGGTGCGTCCCGCTGCTAGCGAACACGCGCGAACCTAGGATGGACATCATGCCCTTCCCCTCTGTGGCGTACACCGACGCCCCCGTTCTCGAGTCCGATGCCGATGCGATCCTGTTGATCGTCCCGACTGTTTCGGAGGGGGCACCGGATCCCGACGGATGGGACGGCCTCGGCGGCGCGCTGTCGGCCGTGGGCTTCACGGGTGCGACCGGCTCCTTCCAGCGCGTGCACGTACCCGGCGTCGACACGCCGGTGGCGGTCGTGGGCGCGGGCACCGATCCGGGTGAGGCGGCGCTGCGGGATGCCGCGGGCACCGGCGTTCGTCAGCTCACCGGGTTCTCGCACGTCGCGGTCCAGGCCCTCGTCGATTCGCCGTGGCGTCCGCTGGCCGAGGGCGCGGCACTCGGCGGCTACCGCTTCGACGACTACAAGAAGAAGTCCGCGAAAGCGCGCGCAGCGCGCGTCAGCGTCGTGGCTTCCGCGGCGCCGTCCGATGCCGACACCGCCGCCGTCGCCGCCGTCTCCGGTGCCGTGGCGCTGGTCAAGGACCTCGTGACGACCCCGGCCGAGTGGCTCGGACCCGCTGACTTCGCCGACGCCGCCGTCAAGGCCGTCGAGGGACTCCCCGTCGAGGTCGAGGTGCTCGATGAGGCGGCCCTGCGCGAAGGCGGGTACGGCGGCATCCTGGGCGTCGGGCAGGGCTCCGACCGTCCGCCCCGCCTGGTGCGTCTGGACTACTCCCCCGCCGGCGCCGAGCGTCACGTCGCTCTCGTCGGCAAGGGCATCACCTTCGACACCGGCGGACTGTCGCTGAAGCCCGCGGCATCCATGGTCGGGATGAAGTACGACATGTGCGGGGCTGCAACCGTCCTCGCGGTGCTGAAGGCCGCCGCCGAGATGAGCCTGCCGGTCAGGGTCAGCGCGTGGCTGTGCATCGCCGACAACATGCCGTCCGGCCGGGCCATCCGCCCCGGAGACGTACTGCGCACACTCGACGGCACCACCGTGGAGGTGCTGAACACCGACGCGGAGGGGCGCCTCGTCCTCGCCGACGGATTGGCCGCCGCCAGCCGCGAGAAGCCCGACCTCATCGTCGACGTGGCCACGCTGACCGGTGCCATCACGGTCGCTCTCGGCAATCGTCACACCGGTGTGATGGGCGACGACGACGCTGTGGCGGACTACCTCGCGGCTGCCGGCCGCGCCTCCGAGCTGGCGTGGCAGCTGCCGTTGCCCGACCACATGGTCGACGACCTCGACTCCCCCATCGCCGATCTGCAGAACGCCAAGATCGGCGACCCCGCGGGCGGCTCGCTCTTCGCGGGCCTCTTCCTGCGGCACTTCGTGGGTCGTGTCTCCGAGGATGCCGACGCCGCGCGCATCCCCTGGGTGCACCTCGACATCGCCGGTGTCGGAATGAACAAGTCTGCGCCGTTCGGCTACACCGACAAGGGTGTGACCGGCGCGACGGTCCGTTCGCTCGTCGAGATGCTCTCCGCCGAGGCTGCACGGTGACCGACTACACGGCGGACGTCGTCGTGCTGGGTGGCGGAAGCGGCGGGTACGCCGCGGCGATCCGTCTCGCCGAGCTCGGAAAAGACGTCGTGATCGTCGAAAAGGACAAACTCGGCGGCACGTGCCTGCACCGCGGATGCATCCCCACCAAGGCCCTGCTGCATGCGGGCGAGGTGGCCGACGCCGCCCGGGGAGCCGCAGACATCGGCGTCGATGTCACCCTCGGGGGGATCGACCCCGTTCGCGTGCGTGCATACCGCGAGGGCATCGTCGCGAAGAAGTTCAAGGGCCTCGAGGGTCTCATCGCGACCCGCGGGATCCGCGTCGTGTCCGGTGAGGGCGCGCTCGTAGCCGGTCCCGCGGTCCGCGTCGGCGACGACCTGTACCGGGGCACCGACGTCATCCTGGCCACCGGCTCGTACAGCCGGAGTCTGCCGGGCCTCGAGATCGGCGGCCGCGTGCTCACGAGCGAGCAGGCGCTGGATCTCGACGTCATCCCCGAGCGCGTCGTGGTGCTGGGCGGCGGCGTCATCGGCGTCGAATTCGCGAGCGTGTGGCGCTCGTTCGGCGTCGAGGTCACGATCGTGGAGGCGCTGCCGCATCTGCTGCCCGCCGAGGACGTCTCGTCGAGCAAGGCGCTGGAACGGGCGTTCCGCAAGCGCGGGATCTCGTTCCAGCTCGGTCGTCGCTTCGCCTCGCTCTCGCAGACCGCGGATGCCGCGACCGTCACCCTCGACGACGGATCGGAGCTCGTGGCCGACTACGTCCTCGTCGCCGTCGGGCGCGGACCCGTCACGGCGGGACTGGGCTACGAAGAGGCGGGAGTCGTGCTCGAGCGGGGCTTCGTGCAGACCGACGACCGTCTGCGTACTGCATCCGCACACGTCTGGGCCGTGGGTGACATCGTGCCCGGCCTGCAGCTCGCCCACCGTGGGTTCCAGCAGGGCATCTTCGTCGCCGAGGAGATCGCGGGCCTGTCGCCCGTGCTCGTGCCCGACGTGGATGTTCCCCGCGTCGCCTACTCGCACCCCGAAGTGGCCTCTGTCGGACTCACCGAGGCGCAGGCCCAGGATCGTTATGGATCCGAGGCCGTGAAGGCGTACGAGTACAACCTGGCCGGCAACGGTCGAAGCGAGATCATCGGCACCTCGGGCATCGTCAAGATCGTCCGTCGCGTCGACGGGCCCGTCGTCGGGGCGCATCTCGTGGGCGATCGGGTGGGCGAGCTCATCTCGGAGGCGCAGCTCGCCGTCGGGTGGGAAGCGCACCCGGAGGACATCGCGCCGTTCGTCCACGCTCACCCCACCCAGAGCGAAGCGCTGGGCGAGGCCTTCCTGGCCCTCGCCGGCAAGCCCCTGCACGCACTCTGACCACAAACCGGTCACTAAGCTAGATACCGCATCCGGTACGAAGGAGAACTATTCATGAGCACTTCCGTCGTCCTCCCCGCTCTCGGCGAGAGCGTCACCGAGGGAACGGTCACCCGCTGGCTCAAGCAGGTCGGTGACACCGTCCAGGAGGACGAGGGTCTGCTGGAGATCTCGACCGACAAAGTCGACACCGAGATCCCCTCGCCCGTCGCGGGCGTGATCGAAGAGATCCTCGTCCAGGAAGACGAGACCGTCGAGGTCGGAGCCGTCCTCGCCAAGATCGGTGACGGCTCGGGCGCATCGTCCTCCGACGACGCCCCCCAGGCCGCTCCTGCCGAAGAGGCGTCGGCTCCCGCCGAGGAGGCCGCTCCCGCACAGCAGGCCGCGCCCGCCGAGTCCGCGCCGGCCGAGCAGTCGGCTCCGGCCGCCGGCGGCGACTCGACCGAGGTCACGCTGCCCGAGTTGGGCGAGAGCGTGACCGAGGGCACGGTGACCCGCTGGCTGAAGGCCGTCGGCGATGACGTCGCCGTCGACGAGCCGCTGCTCGAGATCTCGACCGACAAGGTCGACACCGAGATCCCCTCACCTGTCGCGGGCACGCTGCAGGAGATCCTCGTGCAGGAAGACGAGACGGTCAACGTCGGCGCCGCCCTCGCCCGCATCGGCAGCGGTGCGGCCCCTGCCGCGCAGCCCGAGGCTCCCGCCGCGCCGGCCGCCGAAGAGAAGCCGGCCGAGCAGCCCGCCCCCGCGGCGGAGAAGCCGGCACCCGCTGAAGAGAAGCCTGCTGCACCGGCCCCCGCCGCGGACGCGAAGCCCGCCGCTCCGGCCGCGCAAGAGAAGCCCGCCGCGGCACCGGCAGCGTCGTCGAACGACGACGTCACCTACGTCACGCCTCTCGTGCGCCGTCTGGCGCAGCAGCAGGGCGTCGACCTGGCCTCTGTCACGGGCAGTGGCGTGGGCGGTCGGATCCGCAAGGAGGACGTGCTGAAGGCGGCTGAGGCTGCCAAGGCGGCGCCCGCCGCGTCGTCCGCCCCCGCGGCCGCCGCACCCGCTGCCGCTCCCGCCCCGGTGGAGGTCTCGCCGCTGCGCGGCACCACCCAGAAGATGTCGCGCCTGCGCAAGGTCATCGCCGAGCGGGCCGTCGCGTCGATGCAGGCGACGGCGCAGCTCACCACGGTCGTCGAGGTCGACGTGACGAAGGTCGCCGCTCTCCGCGACCGCATGAAGGGCGAGTTCCAGCAGAAGACGGGCGACAAGCTGTCGTTCCTGCCGTTCTTCGCCATCGCGGCCATCGAGGCGCTGAAGTCGTTCCCGATCATCAACTCCACGGTCGAGGGTGACGAGATCGTCTACCCCGCTCAGGAGAACGTCGCGATCGCGGTCGACACCGAGCGCGGCCTGCTGACGCCGGTCATCAAGGAGGCGGGCGACAAGAACATCGCGCAGCTCGCTCGAGAGATCGCCGACCTCGCCGCGCGCACGCGTGACAACAAGCTGAAGCCCGACGAGCTCGCGGGCGGCACGTTCACGCTGACCAACACCGGTTCGCGCGGCGCGCTGTTCGACACGCCGATCGTCTTCCTGCCGCAGTCGGCCATCCTCGGCCTCGGTGCCGTCGTGAAGAAGCCGGGTGTCGTGTCGGTCGACGGCAAGGACGCGATCTCGGTGCGTTCGTACGTGTACCTCGCCCTGTCGTACGACCACCGCATCATCGACGGAGCCGACGCCGCCCGTTTCCTCGGCGCGGTCAAGGCACGCCTCGAGGCGGCGCAGTTCGAGGGCGACCTCGGCATCTGACACCGCTGAGAACCGGCTCATGATGGCTGGTCCGCGACCGTTTCGACGGCGCGGACCAGCCATCGGTCTTCCTGCCTGACGAGCGTCACGTACTGCGTGGTGGTGTCGACGCCGAGACGGACGACGACGACCCCGCCGAAGTCATCGATGAGCTGGATGTCGGCTGCTTCCGCGCCGGACACCAGGGGCTCGTGTGTGGACCCCGCGTCTTCTTCGTGCGCCGCCACGCACGCGGTGTCGCCGGCGCACCGACCAATCTCGGCGAAAAGATCACCGGCGACGCCGACCAGATCGCCGGACGACGTCGAGCGTTCCTGCTCCGGCTGCTCGGGCTCGCTCGCGGCGTCGTCGGGCGGTGCCGATGAAGACACCGGCGGCGGGGCGTGCGTCGTCTCCGTGTCGACGGCGGTGGCGGCCGGCGAGGGCGCATCCGCCGCCGGCGACTCGCCGATGGCGTGCGCGACCGACGGCCCGGGTGTCGACGTCGCCGACCCGTCGTGCGTCGGCCATACCAACAGGCCCGTCGCCACGATGACCGCACCGGCGGCGCACAACGTGCCGAAGCGGACGGCCGGCGAGCTGCGCCACCGTCTCCGCACGTCATGCAGCGCGTCGCGCACGGCGTCGGCGAGATCGGCGTCGACGAGCGCGAGCACGCGCGACGGCGCGCCCGGCGTCTCCGCCCACGCCGGCGTGGGCGGCGGCTCCACCACCGGGGTCAGCGGTCCGAGGACGAGCGGAATCGGGTGGGCGTGCTGGAAGAGCCGGCGCTCGACGGCGTCCCATTCTTTCGGCGGCAGGGTGAGCACGCTCTCCCGGGCGCGCGTCAGCATGTCGCGGGTGGCGTCGTCATCGGTGATCGCCGCGATCCGCTCGAGCATGTCGGCCGTGGCCGCGATGGCATCCGGGTCTCCTTCCTCCTCGTCGGCGACGGGACACCCGTCGGCCCGCAGCCACCATCGCGTTCCCGCGAATCGACCCGTCGCGTCACGGCAGCCGCGGAGGAGCGCGACGGCCGCGGTGACCGCCTCGCCCGCCGTGAACGCGACGGCGCTGCGGGCGCGACGCCGCAGGTAGGCGTCGAAGGGTTCGACCAGGACGGATGCCGCGGGACTGCTCATCCCCCGATGGTGGTCCAGGGGTCGCGCCGCCCGCGGCGCCGCAACGTCGGACCGGGGACGGATGACGCGTTCGAGACGCTGGGGAGGAGGGGGCGGCGGCGAAGATAGAATCGACCACATGGCCGCTCGTACTTCCACGCCCGAGAAGCGTCCGGGCTTCTTCTCACAGCTCAAGACCCTCTACACCTTCACCCAGAAGGAGTACCGGTGGCTGCCGTTCCTGCTGGCCGGCATCGTGCTGGTGGGCATCGCCCTCGGCGTGGTCGTCGGCTTCCTGATCCCGCCGCTGGCGGTGTGGAGCGTCATCCTTTGGGGTGTGACGGGCCTGCTGGCCGGCATCCTGGCCGCGATGATCACGATGACGCGCCTGTCGACTACGGCCATGTACAAGAAGATCGACGGAATGCCGGGTGCCACGGGCCACGTGCTGTCGTCGTCGCTCGGCCGCAACTGGCAGGCGTCCGAGACCCCGGTGGGCGTCAACCCGCGCACCCAGGAGGCTCTTTACCGCGCCATCGGCCGCGGCGGCGTCGTGCTCATCGGCGAAGGTAACCGCAACCGCCTCACCCGTCTCGTGGGCGAGGAGCGCGGTCGCGTCCAGCGCATCGCCTCCGGCGTACCGGTGACGGTGCTCTACATCGGGCACGGCGACGACGAGGTGCCGATCGCGAAGCTCGCCTCCACCATCAAGGGCCTGCCGAAGAAGGTGGACCGCGCCACGATGGCAGCCGTCATCAAGCGCGTGGCATCGGTCTCGCCGGGCCTGTCGTCGCTTCCGATCCCCAAGGGCGTCGATCCGACCAAGATGCGGTCGCCGCGTCCGCGTTGATCCTGACATGACGAAGGCCCCCGCCGTAGCGGGGGCCTTCGTCATGTACGTCGGTGTCAGGTGCGGACGAGGACGGTGCCGACGGCCTTGTCGTGCAGGCCCCGCTGATCGGCGTCCCACACCACGGCCGGGATGATCAGCCCCAGCAGCACGGTCCGCACGATCGGGCGCCACAGTCCCACCCATCCCCCGGATGCCAGCTCCAGGCGCATCCCCATGAGGCGGTGCCCGGGACTGCCGCCGATCAACGGGATGAAGAGGATCTGCACGGCGAAGAAGATGACGTTGGCTGCGATCGGGTTCGCGAACGGGACGCCGGTCACCGGGTCGGGTGTGGAGAAGAAGGCGAAACCGACCAGGCCGGCGCTGACGACGTCGATCAGCAGAGCGGCGATCCTGCGGCCGGGGCGGGCGATGGAGCCGCGCCCTTCGCGGGGAAGGCCCAGTCGCTGGCCCGGATAGTCGTGCTCGGAGGGTGCGCTCACGGCATCCAGAGTAATCGGGCCCGTGTAACACGCCCGAAACATGCGAGATATCGCCGAGACACCGGTTCTGTATAGGGTCGAGGAGGCTGGCCGAGGCCGGCACGATCCCGAATGTTCTACCTCTGGAGTCTTCATGTTCAAAGATTCGTCCGAGGTGCTCAAGTTCATCCAGGACGAGGACGTCAAGTTCCTCGACATCCGTTTCACGGATCTTCCTGGTGTGCAGCAGCACTTCAACATCCCCGCCTCGACCGTCGACGAGGAGTTCTTCACCGTCGGACAGCTGTTCGATGGCTCGTCGATCCGCGGGTTCGCGAACATCCACGAGTCCGACATGCAGCTCATCCCGGACGTGACGACGGCCTACGTCGATCAGTTCCGCGAGGCCAAGACCCTCGTGATGATCTTCGACATCTACAACCCGCGCAACGGCGAGATCTACTCGAAGGACCCGCGCCAGGTCGCCAAGAAGGCCGAGAAGTACCTCGCCTCCACGGGCATCGCCGACACGGCGTTCTTCGCCCCCGAGGCCGAGTTCTACATCTTCGACGACGTGCGCTACGAAGTGAAGCAGAACTCAAGCTTCTTCTCGGTCGACTCCGAGGAAGGCGCCTGGAACACCGGTCGCCAGGAAGAAGGCGGAAACCTCGCCAACAAGACCCCCTACAAGGGCGGTTACTTCCCGGTCTCGCCGGTCGACAAGACGGCCGACCTGCGCGACGACATCACCCTCAAGCTGATCGAGGCGGGCTTCGCGCTCGAGCGTTCGCACCACGAGGTCGGCACCGGTGGTCAGCAGGAGATCAACTACCGCTTCGACACGATGCTGCACGCGGCCGACGACATCCTGAAGTTCAAGTACATCGTCAAGAACACCGCCGAACTGTGGGGCAAGGTCGCGACCTTCATGCCCAAGCCGCTCTTCGGTGACAACGGCTCCGGTATGCACACCCACCAGTCGCTCTGGAACGACGGCAAGCCGCTGTTCTACGACGAGACCGGCTACGGCGGACTGTCCGACGTCGCCCGCTGGTACATCGGTGGTCTGCTCGCGCACGCCCCCGCCGTGCTCGCCTTCACCAACCCGACCCTCAACAGCTACCACCGTCTGGTGAAGGGCTTCGAGGCGCCGGTCAACCTGGTGTACTCGGCCGGTAACCGCTCCGCGGCCATCCGCATCCCGATCACGGGCACGAACCCCAAGGCCAAGCGCATCGAGTTCCGCGCCCCCGACGCCTCGGGCAACCCGTACCTCGCGTTCGCCGCGCAGCTCATGGCCGGCATCGACGGCATCAAGAACCGCATCGAGCCCCACGAGCCCGTCGACAAGGACCTCTACGAGCTCCCCGCCGAAGAGGCTGCGAACATCCCGCAGGTTCCGAACTCGCTGCTCGACTCGCTCGAGGCCCTGCGCGCCGACCACGAGTTCCTGCTCGCCGGTGGCGTCTTCACGCAGGAGCTCATCGACACCTGGATCGAGTACAAGATCGAGAACGAGATCCAGCCGATGGCTCAGCGCCCGCACCCCTTCGAGTACGAGCTGTACTTCGGGGTCTGATCGCCTCAGCATCACCGACGCCCGTCCCCGCCGTTTCGCGGGGGCGGGCGTCGTCGTTTCCGCGGGAGTCTGTCGTCATCGGGGACGCGACAGAGCCGGGGCCCTCGACCTGCGCGTCACCGGGTTGTTCCGACGGGTCGACGGCGACGGGAGACTGTTCCATCGGTACGCGGATCCCCTGCGCGAGCCGTCGCTCGTTCGACGCCGTGCATCGCCGCGTGGACGGAACGTCGATGCGATCGCTCAGCCGACGACGGTCACGGCGTGGCGACGCAGCGTGTCGCGGCTCACTCCGGTCATCTCCTGCACGGCACGCTGGCTCAGACCGGCGGTCTGCATCAGCGCGATCGCGACGTCGCGGCGGCGCCGCGGCGGGCACGACGCGAGGCGCTGCACGGCGGCAGCCTGCAAAGCGTCCTCCACGCTGATCTCGGTAACCGCCGCGAATCGTCTCGCGCGCTCCACCGCGAGGTGGATCGCGCGAGGGACTTCGCCGTGAAGGAGGGCCGCGGCGGTGCGCAGTGCGCGCGCGTCCACGTCGCCGAGCACGTCACGCAGCACAGTGGCGACCGCGGCGACGTCGAGCGGCCCCACCTCCACGACGGCGTCGACCGGGAGGCCCGCCGGCGGCTCCGTGGTCTCGATCAGGATGAGAGCCGACCCCGTCCGTGCCCGCAGGAGCGCGGCGAGAGCCTCGGGTCCGCGCGCGTTCGCATGCTCGACGTGGAGCGTCATCCCGGATGCCGTGGCGGTGGCGACGGTGTCGACGACACGCGCGAGCGGCACGTCGAGCGTTTCTGCGACATTGATCGTCGTCATCGCGCGTCCCCGGTGATGCGCCGTCCACCGCGCCCGGAGGGTCTTGCCCGCGCCCGATGGCCCGAGGAACATGACCGCTCCCCCCTCTTCGACGCGTCGTAGGACGGCGAGGAGCCGACACGACTCGCGCTCGTCCAACGACACGCGAGGTGCGGCGACCGCGCGCTCGACCGTCGAGAACGGGAACGACGGACGGGTGCGTCGCGCGGTGGGGCGGGGGGCCGTGCGGTCGAGGATTCTCGCGATCACCTCGGACGCCCCCTCACCGTCGTGATCGGCGATCTGCGCGAGTGTCGCGCGAGCGGAGGGGACGGTGGCGCGCAGAGCGAGTTCGACGATCTCGGCGAGATCGTCCGCGGCGAGGCGCACCTGGCGGCGCCCGCTCGAGGAGGATCGGGTGGTGCGGGGAAGGGCGGGGATGGCGGACACGAAGATACTCCCGGGCTGAGGTCGACACGGAGGGTCGTCGTGAGACGACCGCGGGCCGCCGCGGACGCGGCGGTGTGCGACCTCAGATGCGGGAGATGCCGGAGACGGTGAGGGGATGCCGTCGCGGCGGCGGCGCTCCCGAAGGCAGCGCTCCTTCACGGGTCACCGCGAGCGGACGGAGGCTCAGGACGACGAAGACGACGGTGGCGAGGACGAGCATCATCGCGTCGGTCGATCCATCGGCGGCCACCGCGTTGACGGCATCCGTGTCGACGGGCGGGACGAGCGCGGCATCCGGAACGTCGTCGTCGGCCGCGTGCAGGAGAGAGCCGACCGTGATGGCGCTGTGCGCGGTGCCCTCGTGATGACCGCCCGCTTCGTCGAAATGCGTGGTGGCCCAGGCGCAGAGGAGGAGGAAGACCGCCAGCGCCAGCCGGACCGCGCGCTCGGCGGCGCTCCGGTCGGACGGGCGGGATACGGCGACGGACATCGAGCCGAGCCTAGGTGGCGGCATCCGGCGGGTGAACACCGGTGGGCGATTGACTACCGTCTGGACACCTGATCTTCACCTGGGCATCGCGAGGGGGTGACCACCGCGCGGTGGGCTTGCCCTGCGGTCGACGACCGCCTCGATCTGACGAAGGACTCCCCCATGGACTCTCGCACTTCCCGACGCCTCCGCGCGGCCGCCGCTTCGGTGGCCGTCGCGCTGGCGGCCTCGACCTCCATCGGCCTCACCGCCGCCCCCGCCCTCGCCGCGACGCCGGACATCACCGAGCACGGTGGCGCTGCGCGCAACGACGGCGACATGACCGACGCGCTGCGCGAGTCGATCGTCGACGGTCCCGCCAAGAACGTCATCCTGCTGATCGGCGACGGCATGGGCGACTCCGAGATCACCGTCGCGCGCGACTACGCGGAGGGCGCCGCCGGACGCTTCGCCGGCATCGACGCGCTCCCGTTGACGGGGCAGTACACGACGTACTCGATCGACGAGGAGGGCAAGCCCAACTACGCTTCCGAGTCGGCCTCGACCGCCAGCGCCTGGTCGACGGGCACCAAGACCGTGAACGGTCGCCTCAGCGTCGACGTCGCCAACACGCCGCAGGCCACGCTGCTGGAGATCGCCAAGGCCAACGGCCTGAAGACCGGCAACGTCTCGACCGCGGAGATCCAGGATGCCACGCCGGGCGCACAGATCGCCCACATCTCGGCCCGCGGATGCTACGGCCCTGAGCAGACGTCGAAGAACTGCTCCGCGGAGGCGCTCGAGAACGGCGGCCTCGGCTCGATCAGCGAGCAGCTGCTGAACGTGCGACCGGACGTGACCCTCAGCGGCGGCGCGGCGAGCTTCGCGCAGACGGCGAAGGCGGGCCCCTGGGAGGGGCGGACGCTCTCGGAGCAGGCGCGCGAGCGCGGATACGCCCTCGTGGACGACGCCGCCGGACTGGACGCGATCACGACGGCGGACGCCGACCGGCCCCTGCTCGGGCTGTTCTCCGAAGGCAACTTCCCCGTCCGCTGGAACGGTCCCGCCGCGACCGATCTGACCGCCGGTGGCGAGCTGCCCGCTCCCGTCTCGTGCACCGAGAACCCCGATCGCCTCGCGACGGGTCTGTCGCTCGCGTCGCTGACCTCTAAGGCGATCGACCTGCTCGACAACGACAAGGGCTTCTTCCTGCAGGTGGAGGGCGCGAGCATCGACAAGCAGGACCACGCCGCGAACGCGTGCGGGCAGATCGGTGAGACGGTCGACCTCGACGAGGCCGTGCAGGTCGCCCTCGACTTCGCGCGCACGCAGGGCGACACCCTCGTCGTCGTCACGGCGGACCACGCCCACACGAGCCAGATCGTGGGCTCGGCCATCCCGGGTCTGAATACCCACCTGCTGACGGCCGACGGCCAGCCCCTGATCGTCGCGTACGGCACGTCGCCGGCCGGTGGCTCGCAGCAGCACACCGGCTCCCAGGTGCGCATCGCCGGGTACGGACCGGGAGCGGCGAACGTGGTCGGTCTCACCGACCAGACCGATCTCTTCTTCACCGCGGCGAACGGTCTCGCCCTGTCGCAGGACCTCGCGGCGCTCAGTGCGCGTGCGACGGTGAGCGTGGCCGCCGAGGTCCGTCCCGGCGACCCGCTCACGGTGGCGGCCGACGGCTTCGCGGCCGACTGGCAGCTCGCCGGTGCGGTGTCGACGTCGGGTGAGCTCGGGCAGCGCGACGCGCTGCGTGGCTCCGCGCGCTTCACGACCACGGCCCCGACGGCCGAGGGCACCTACGAGGTGACCGTCCGCGGCGCACAGACCGGTGTCGTCAAGACCGCGTCGTTCCGCGTGTCCGCCTCGGCGGCCCCGGCGCCGACGACCACCCCCACTCCCCTGCCCTCGCCCACAGCCGGTGCGGGCGCTGCGGGAACGGGGCAGAACGGCAACGGCTCGCCGCTCGCGATGACCGGTGCGGCTCTGCCGCTCGGTGCCGTCGTGCTGGCGATGGGACTGCTCGCCGCTGGCGTGACCCTGCGTCTGCGCCGTCGTCGCCGCGCGGAATTCGTCTGATCCGACCGCTGATGCCCGTCCCCGCACACGCGGGGGCGGGCGTCGTGGCGTTCAAGCGGTGCGCTCGGCGCGCTTCTGCTCCTGGAACACCCGGATCGCCTCGTAGCGTTCGGCCGAACGCGCCTGGCGTTTGGCGGCCTCGACCTCGCGCACCTTCGGCGGCGCCGCGGTCACGAGGTCGTCGAGCAATTGCCGGACGGATGCCGCGATCTCGGCCACGGCGTGATCGAAGACCGCCTCATTGGCACGCGATGGCGTCGTCGTCCCCACGATCTTGCGCACGAACTGCAGGGCGGCATCGTGACATTCGGCATCCGTCGCCGGGGGCGTGAAGTTGTGCAGAGGGATGATGTTGCGGCACATGCCCCACAGGGTAGGCCGATCGGGGGCGCAGGGCGAGAGGGACGACCGGATGGGTCCATCCCCGTCAAGCGGCGCCGCGATGTCGGAGGGGCTTGGAAGGATGGAGGTATGCCGGAGTCTCCTTACGCCTCGCGTCCGTGGTCGACCTCGTACGCCGAGGGCGTCCCGCTCGACATCGACACGCCCTCGCAGACCCTGCCCGAGATGATGGCGGCCTCCGTCTCGGCGTACGGCAAGAAGGTGGCGCTCGAGTTCTTCGGCGCGCAGACGACCTACGCGGAGCTCGGCGATGACATCTCGCGGGCGGCCGAGGGACTCCGCCGCCTGGGGGTGCGTGCCGGTGATCGGGTCGCGCTCGTGCTCCCCAACTGCCCACAGCATGTCGTGGCGTTCTACGCGGCACTGCGCCTGGGGGCCATCGTCATCGAGCACAACCCGCTGTACACGGCGCGTGAGCTGCGCCACCAGTTCGAAGACCACGGGGCGCGCTTCGCGATCGTGTGGAACAAGCTCGCCGACACCGTGGCCGACTTCCCGTCCGACCTCGCGCTCGAGCACATCGTGAGCGTCGACATCACCGCCGCGTTCCCGCTCGCCAAGCGGCTCGCGCTGCGTCTGCCGGTCGCCAAGGCCCGCACGGCACGCGCGCAGCTGACCGCGACGCCGCAGTCGAAGCGTCCGAGCCGCTGGGAGAAACTCCTGACCCGTGGCACGTTGTCGAGAAAGCACCCCGGCCCGCGAGTCGATGACATCGCTCTGCTGCAGTACACCAGTGGCACGACGGGGACCCCTAAGGGGGCGATCCTGACCCACGCCAACCTGCGGGCGAACGCGATGCAGGGGCGGGCGTGGGTACCGGGGCTCCACGACGGCGAAGAGACGTTCTACGCCGTGCTACCGCTGTTCCACGCGTACGGCCTGACGCTGTGTCTGACCTTCGCGATGAGTATCGGCGCGAAGCTCGTGCTCTTCCCCAAGTACGACCTCGATCTGGTGGCCGCGGCCGCGAAGAAGAGTCCGCCGACCTTCCTGCCCGCGGTCCCACCGATCTACGACCAGTTGGCCCGCGCCGCCGCGCGCGGCTCGATCGACCTGACGACCGTACGATTCGCCATTTCCGGTGCGATGAGCCTGCCGGTCGCGACCGTCGACCGTTGGGAGCAGGCCACCGGCGGGCTGCTCGTCGAGGGCTACGGCATGACCGAGTCGTCGCCGGTCGCCGTGGGCAACCCCATCGGCCCCTCGCGGCGTCCGGGCACGGTCGGTGTGCCGTTCCCGAGCACCGAGATCCGCATCGTCGATCCCGAGAACCCGACCGTCGATCGTGCGCTCGGAGAGGCGGGTGAGCTGCTGCTGCGCGGTCCCCAGGTCTTCCGGGGGTACTGGCAGCGCCCGGCCGACACCGCCGACACCCTGTTGCCCGGCGGATGGCTTCGCACTGGCGACATCGCGACGGTGTCCTCCGACGGGTTCGTCACCATCGTCGACCGGTTGAAGGAGATCATCATCACCGGCGGCTTCAACGTGGCGCCGACCGAGGTCGAAGACGTGCTCACCTCGCATCCCGACATCGAGAGCGCCGCGGTCGTCGCTCTACCCAAATCGAGCGGCGGAGAAGACGTCGCCGCCGCAATCGTCGTCCGCGACGGCGTCGACATCTCGTCGGAGGCCGTGCGCGACTACTGCAAGACGCGATTGGCGGCCTACAAGGTGCCGCGTCGGATCGTGGTCGTCGACGACCTCCCGCGCTCGCTCATCGGCAAGGTCCTGCGCCGTGAGGTGCGTGAGCGGCTCATGTCGTCGTGAGTCGCAAGGTCCTGCGCGGTGAGGTGCGTGAGCGACTCATGTCATCGTGAGTCGCAAGGTCCTGCGCGGTGAGGTGCGCGAGCG
>NZ_JARVRW010000007.1 GCF_030209475.1 Microbacterium sp. lyk4-40-TSB-66 | reverse complement strand
CCGCGATGCCGCGATGCCGCGATGCCGCGATGCCGCGATGCCGCGATGCCGCGATGCCGCGATTCCTCGTGGCCTTCCTGCCTTTCTGCCTTTCTGCCTTTCTGCCTTTCTGCCCTTCTGCCCTCCTGCCCTCCTGCCCTCAGGTCGCGCTCGGTCGGGAGTCAGAAGGGTGCGGGTGGTTGGTCGGGTTCGGGTGGGGGTGGGTCGTCGGGGAGGAAGCGGACGGCGGGGGAGTACGGGAGGGGTTCGTCGGTGTAGGTGCGGCCGGTGGGGCTGGTCCAGTGGAGGACGCCGCCGGGGTGTTGGGTGACTAGCCAGCGGGTGAACTGTTTCTGGGTGTGGTGGCGTTGGCAGAGGTGGGCGAGGTTGGCGACGGCGGTGGTGCCGCCGAGGGCGTGGTCGTGGGTGTGGTCGACTTCGCAGCGGATGGCGGGAGTGGTGCAGCCGGGCCAGCGGCAATGGCGGTCGCGGGCGCGGAGGTGTCGGTCGATGGCCGTGGTGCGGTGGTAGGTGTCGGTGTGCAGCACGGCCCCGGTGAGGGGGTGGGTGATGATGCGATCCCAGGGGAGGGTGGTGGTGTCGGCGAGGATGCGGGCGGTGCCGGCGTCGATCGGTCCGTGGCCGACGAGTTCGACGGGGTCGAGGTTCTCGCGGTCGGGGTCGAGCATCGTCAGGGCGGGGACGACGACCTGGATGCGGGCGCGGATGGCGCCGAGAAGGCCGGGTGCGTCGTCGGTGCGGGTGGGGTCGCCGTCGGGGGCGGCCGTGAGCAGCAGGTCGGCGAGGAGGTCGGCGCGTAGCTGGGCGGTGGTGCGCTCATCTGGCACCGTGTCTGCGTCGTCACCGCGGGAGTCGATGATGACGCGGGCTTGGTGGGTGAGGCGGTCGTGGATGCCGACGGCGAGGACGGTGGGAAGGGTGGCGATGAGGTCGGACATGCCGTCGTCACCGGTGATGACGCGCACGCAGCGGGTGTCGCGTCCGCGCTGATGGCGCTCGGTGACCGTGGTCGGGTGCAAGCGTTCGGCCAGCATCGTCAGCCGGGCACGTAACCGGCCGGGGCTGAGGCCGTCGGCGGTGGCCACGGCGAGAAGGTCGAACTCCGCGCGAGCGTCGACGGGGAGGGCGGCGCCGACGTCGAGGATGGTCTGCACGTGGGTGCGGGTGAGCACGCCCGCCTCCCATGCGGCGAGGGTGCGCGGGTAATCGTCGACGAGGGTCATCGCCCGACCGATCTGGGTCTGCACCGTGCGATCGGAGAGGTTCTCGGCGGCGGCGAGTTCGGACGCGACCTCCCTGAGTGCCAGCTCGGCGGCGCGGGCGGTGGCGCGTTGGCCCGCCATGACGTCGAGGGCGAGGTGGCCCGCTTCAGCGAGGGCACGGGTGCGGGCGACCTCGGCGGCGGCGAGCGCGGCGCCGGTGCGGCGCACGTCGTCGACGATCGCGGTCAGGGGCCGCGACGGGCGGGGTGGGGCTGGTGGGGGAGGGTCGGGTGGCGGTGTGGGGACGGCGTCGATCTGCATGTGTGCATGCTAGCGAGGACCTCCGACATTGGACCGGCCGAGGAGGGGCGCTCGGGGAGAGATGCGCTTCAGCGCAGGATGTGGAGGAGGGGTGAAGCGTCGGCGAGCCGGCCCCGGGAGGCATCGACGTGCTCAGCTACCTCGCGGTGGGTGGTGCCGGTGACGTGGGTCGCGGGAGCTTCGACAGGCTCAGCCACCTCGCGGTGCGTGGTGCCGGTGACGTGGGTCGCGGAGGCTTCGACGGGCTCAGTCACCTCATCGCGTGGTCCCGGTGGCTTCGACAGGCTCAGCCACCTCGCGGTATGCGGGGCCGCAGACGAGGGTTCCGGCGGCTTCGACAGGCTCAGCCATCTCAGCACGTGGCTCCGGTCGCTCGACAGGCTCACCCGCCACCGTCCCGGGAGCCCGTGCGCGTCAGCGCTCGCCGAGTGCCGCCCGCACGAGCGCGACGGCGTCCGCCGGCGAGACGCCCAAGCGGCGAACGGTCTCGGCGTACGCCTCCGCCGCCTGCGCGGCGCGCGACGAGGCCGCGTCGCCCCCGCGGACGATCGTGCCGGCGCGACCGCGGGTCTCGACGTACCCGGCCTCCTCGAGTTCCCGATACGCGCGGGCGACGGTGTTTGCCGCGAGGTTCAGGTCGGCGGCCAGAGCCCGCACGGGCGGCAGGCGCGTGCCGGCCACGAGCGATCCGTCGTCGATGGCCGCGATGACCTGCGCCCGCACTTGCTCGAACGGGGGCGTGGCCGATGCGGCATCCAGGGAGAAACCCACGGCTCAGTCGTTCAGTCCGAAGAGATCGAGCGGGTGGGTCAGGCGCCACCACGGGCTCGGCGGTTCGATCTCACCCGCGAGCCGCACGTCGACGGTGTCTGCGTCGACGGGACCGGTCGCGGTGAAGGTGCCGACCGTCGTGCCGGAGTCGGTGGCCTCGCCCAGGTCGAAGCTCGCCGAGGCCTGCGCTGCGCCGCCGTTCCACAGCACCACGGTCGCGTCCGCGGTGGTGACGAGGTCGATGTCGTCGCTCCACCGCGTCTCGACCTTTCCGACGACGGTGCCCGCGGTCACAGAGGGAGTCGGCTGCAGCTCCTGCTCGATGCGTGCGAAGAGGTCGCGGGTCGCCTGATTGCGGGTGTCGGGCCCGGGCTGGCCGAGAACCGCGGCGTAGGCGCGGATGGTGGCATCGCCGACCGTGATGTCTTTGGCGGTCAGCAGGTTCCAGGCGTCGAGCGTGCCGGTCTTGATGCCGACCACCCCCGGATCGGCGAGCAGGGCGTTGCCGTTCGAGAACGTGCCCGCGCCGGGGAGTGTCAGCTCGCGCGTGCGCACGATCTCGGCGATCACGGGGTTGGCGAGAGCCCGCTCGGCGAGCGCGATCAGGGCGGCCGGGGTGGCGGTGTTGCCCTCTTCGATTCCGGTGGGGTTCACGATGGTGATGCCCTCGATGCCGCGTTCGGCGAGGTATTGGTTCGCGGCGGCGGAGAACTCGGCATCCGTGCCGAACAGATCGGTCGCCAGCCGTTGGGCGTAGTTGTTCGCGGAGGCGATCAGCATGCCCTGGAGCATCTGCAGCTCGGTCAGGCTGCCGTCGACGGGCACGTCGAGCGACGACTCCCCACGGGCGCGGTACTGCCAGTAGTCGGCACTGTCGGTCTGCGTGAACGCGTACGACGGTCCCTGCTCGCCGGGCGCGAGCGGCAGGCGGTCGAGCACGACGAGGGCCGTGACGACCTTGGTGATGCTCGCGATCGACTCGGGCGCCGTGGCCCCTGTCGTCAACGTCTCGGCGACGCCGTCGATCGCGATCGCCGCTTCGCCCTCGGCCGGCCACGCGGGGGAGGCCGCGGGGGCGGCGGCGGGTTGCACGCCGACGGCCCGGGTCGTGGGCGCGACCGCGTTCAGCGGCCACAGCAGGGTCGCCGCGGCGTACAGCCCGAGGATCAGCACGATCAGCACCGGCGGGATCACGGTCGCGGGACGAAGGCGCCGCCGGCGGCGACCCGCCAGCAGGTCGGCGGGCCGGGTTGCCGCACCCGATACGACGAACGCGGGCGCGGGCCGTGTGTCGGCGGCGTCGGCGGGGTCGAGCCAGGTCAGCGCCCCGATGAGGACGGGGGCTCCGGGTGCCGCGGGCGCCGGCGCACCGGAGGCGGATGCGGTCGGCGCCTGGTCGACGGGGGCTCCGGATGCCGTGGGCAGCGCGCCGGAGGCGACGGGCGCCGTGTGCGCCGAATCAGCGGGAGTTCCGGATGCCGCGGGACTCGCGGTCGTTCGAGCGTCGTCCGCATCCGACGGGGATGCGCCGCTCGGGTCCGTCGCCGCGTCCGCGGAGGGGCGAGGCCCGGCATCCCTCGCCGACGCCGCCGGGTTCTTGGTCGCTCCGCCCGTCTCCCGGCCGTCGAGGCCCGGAGCCGCCCCTCGACGGCGCTCGTCGCGTCGCGTGGCCGGGGTCTGCTCGTGCACCCGCCCACGCTACCCCGGCGTCCCCCCTATACTCGTCACGACAACCACGGGAGTCCGGTGAGCCGGGCTGAGAGGAAGCGATCCACGCTTCGACCGTCGAACCTGATCCGGATCATGCCGGCGCAGGGAGGAGCAGAAAATGCACACGTCCACGTCTGCCCGCACGGCCCCGGCCGTCGCCACCGTCGACCGCTTCCGGTGGCGCGTCGTCGACATCGTCGTCGCCGCAGTCCTCGGAGTGGCGGTCGGCCTCGTGTTCTTCGGCTGGAACACCGTCGGCGGCCTCTGGTTCGAGGGAATGGATGCCTTGACCCCCGGCCTCGGCGGCCTCGCGGTCGGCATCTGGCTGATCGGCGGCGTCATCGGCGGGCTCGTCATCCGCAAGCCCGGTGCGGCGCTGCTCGTCGAGCTGATCGCGGCCGTCGTCTCGGCGCTGATCGGCAACGTCTGGGGCGTCACGACGATCTTCTCCGGCCTGGCACAGGGGCTCGGCGCCGAGGTGATCTTCCTGGCCTTCCTCTACGTGCGGTTCACGCTCCCGGTCGCGATGCTCGCGGGCGCCGGCGCCGGTATCGGCGCGTGGGTGCTCGAATTGTTCCTGTCGGCGAACATCGCCAAGACCGTCGAGTTCAACCTCATCTACCTCGGCTCGCTCATCGTCTCGGGTGCCCTGCTCGCGGGCGTCGTCGGTTGGCTGCTGGTGCGGGCCCTCGCCGCCACCGGTGCGCTCAGCCGCTTCGCCGTGGGTCGGGACGCACGCCGCGACGTCTGATGACGGGCCCCGCGCGCGTCGACGTCGAGGGCTGGGGCTGGCGGTACGCCGGCCGGAAGCTCCCCGCCACACGCGACGTCGAGCTGTCGATCGAGCCCGGCGAGCGCGTGCTGCTGCTCGGTGCCTCGGGAGCAGGGAAGTCGACGCTCCTCGCCGGCCTCGCGGGACTCCTCGGCGAGAGCGATGAGGGCGAGACGACCGGGCGCATCCGCGTCGACGGGCAGGCGCCCGAAGGACAGCGCGGCCGGATCGGACTGGTGCTGCAGGACCCCGAGTCGGGGATCGTGTTGTCGAAGGTCGGCGACGACGTCGCGTTCGGATGCGAGAACCTCGGCGTTCCGGCGCACGAGATTCCCGCCCGGGTGTCCGAGGCCGTGGCATCCGTGGGTCTGAGCGTGTCCCTCGACCGCCCCACGAAGGCGCTGTCGGGTGGGCAGAAGCAGCGCCTCGCGCTCGCCGGGGTGCTCGCGATGCGGCCGGGACTGCTGCTGCTCGACGAACCCACCGCCAACCTCGACCCCGAGGGCGTCGCCGAGGTGCGCGCGGCCGTCGAGAACGTCGTCCGCACAGACGGCACCACCCTCGTGCTGATCGAGCACCGCACCGACGTGTGGGTCGACCTCATGACCCGCGTCGTGGTGCTGGCCCCGGGCGGCGGCGTGCTGGCCGACGGACCGCCCGCCCGGGTCTTTGCGGACCACGGCGACGCGCTCGCCGATGCGGGCGTGTGGGTGCCGGGGCGCCCCGTCGACCTGCCCATGCTCGCCCCGCTCGGAACACCGGATGCCGTGCTGTCGGCCACGGAGCTGTCGATCGGGCGTGAGAAGCGCACGGTCGTGGCATCCGGACTCGACGTCGTCGTCCCCCGCGCGGCCGGAACCGTGGTGACGGGACCCAACGGCGCCGGCAAGTCCACCCTCGCGCTGACCCTCGCGGGGCTTCTCCCCGAGCTCTCGGGCGAGGTCGTCGCGGCATCCGGTCTCGCCGCCCGCGGCATCCGTCGCCCCTCCCGCTGGCGTTCGACCGAGCTGCTGACGCGCATCGGCACGGTGTTCCAGGAACCCGAGCACCAGTTCCTCTCGTCGACCCTGCGCGACGAGCTCGCTGTCGGTCCGCGGGCCCTGCGGATGCCGGCTGCCCAGGTCGACGCGATCGTCGACGAGCTGCTCCAACGGTTGGATCTGGCGTCCCTCGCCCTCGCCAACCCCTTCACCCTCTCGGGCGGTCAGAAACGGCGCCTGTCGGTGGCGACGGTGCTCGCCGCCTCGCCGGAGGTGATCGTGCTCGACGAACCGACCTTCGGGCAGGACCGCCGCGGATGGAGCGAGCTCGTCGGCCTCCTGCAGCGCGAGATCGCGCGCGGGCGTACGGTGGTCGCCGTCACGCACGACGCCGACGTGGTGCGGCACCTGGGGCAGCATCGGGTCGCTCTCGACTCCCCGAGCATCGCCGGGGGAGGTGCGCGGTGAGCGCCGCGACGATGGTCCGCGCCCGGCCGGTCTGGCTCGACGGGGTGAACCCGGTCGCCAAGGTCGCGATGGTCATCGTGCTCGCGGTGCCGCTCCTGGTCTCGATCGACGCCGTGAGTGCCGCGACGGCCATCGTGCTCGAGCTGCTCTGCGTGCCGCTCACGGGCGTGGCCTTCTCGATCGTGCTGAAGCGCCTGCTGCCGGTGCTGCTCTTCGCGCCGGTCGCCGGGATCAGCATGCTGCTGTACGCCCGCCCGGGGGGAACCGTCTACGGCTCCTTCCTCTTCGCCACGATCAGCGACGACTCGATCTCACTCGCGTTCGCGGTGCTGCTGCGCGTGGTGGCCCTGGCGCTGCCGATGATCCTGCTGTTCGCCCGCACCGACCCCACCGAGCTCGCCGACGCGCTCGCGCAGGTGGCGAAGCTGCCGAGCCGCTTCGTGCTCGGCGTGCTGGCCGGCGCCCGCACGGTCGGGCTCTTCGTCGACGATTGGCGCACGATGACCCTCGCGCGCCGTGCCCGGGGGCTCGGCGACAGGGGGGCGCTGCGCCGGTTCTTCTCGATGGCGTTCGTGCTGCTGGTGTTCGCCGTGCGCCGCGGGACGAAGCTCGCGACCGCCATGGAGGCGCGCGGTTTCGGCTCCGGCATCGAGCGCACGTGGGCGCGCCCGTCGACGCTCTCGGTTCGGGATGCCGTCGCCGTCGGCGGCGCGGTCCTGCTCATGGCCGTGGCGCTCGGGGCGGCGGTGGTGTCGGGCGCGTTCCGCGTGGTCGGGTCCTGAGGCGGGTCGATCTTCCGTCACCCCGGCTGAGTGTGGACGACACCCGCACGATTTCCGGCGACGTCCGGGGGTTGTGGACGCTCAGGCGCGGGGGCCAGGCGGTCACGTCGCGTTCCACAGCTCCCGGTAGTACGCCAGGCGGGCGGCATCCGGGGCCACTCCGTAGGCGTCGAGCAGGGCGCCGTGCCATCCGGGGCCGTAGTTCCACTCGGTCGACAGGGCCGCCACCGCGATGTCGGCCCACCGGTCTGCGACGCCGAGGGCGCCGAGGTCGACGTGCGCCGCCCACTCCCCGTCGTCGCCGATGAGGGTGTTGGGCGCGCACGCGTCGCCGTGGCACACGACCAGCCGATCGACGGGTGGGGCCTCCCGGAGGTCGTCGGGAACCCGGACGCCGCGGACGGCGGCGTTCTCGACGCGACCGGTCACGCTCCACGAGAACGGACAAGCCTCGACCGGCAGGGCGTCGTGCAGGGCGCGGAGTCCTCGGCCGAGCGCCCGCACCGCGCCGTCCGGGCGCGCGACCCATCGCGGATCGACCGCCGACCGCCCCGGGACACCCGCGGTGACGAGCCATTCGTGGGTGGCATCCCGCCCCTCGTCGAGCACGCCCGGCACGGGGGAGAAGGGCGCCGCCCAGCGCAGGCGCTCGGCCTCGGCGCGCATCGACGTCTCGGCGTTGCGCGGCCCCCACTTCACGTACCGGATGCCGTCGCCGTCGCCGGCCCGGAACGTCACGCCCCCGATGTTGTTGCGCCAGACCGGCTCCAACGTCGCACCGCCCGCGAGCGCGCGCACCCGGTCGGGGACGGGCTCGCTGGTGTCGGGGATGCTCACGTTCCGATCCTCGCGCACGCGCACGCGCGGAGCGGGGTCACGGGGCGTTCTCCCCTGGTGGTCGCTTGGGTCGAGTGTCCACGACACCCGGAGGGTGCGCCCGAGGTGTCCGGGTGTCGTGGACACTCAGGGAAGGAGGGCGACCGGGTGGCCGGATCCGCGCGGACCCGGCGCCTCAGAGCACGTACTCGAAGCACACCGACTGCGGCATCGTCTCAATGTACGGCTCGTACACCGAAATCGGCGTGAAGCCGGTGGCGGCGTACAGCCGCAGTGACTCCGGCTGCATCCGACCGCTCTGCAGGATCACCCGCGTGGCGCCGCCCCGGCGGGCGAGCTCGACCACCTCCGCGGTGAGGGCGCGGCCGACACCGCGACGGCGGGCGGCGTCGACGACGATAAGGCGCTTGAGCTCCCACTCCGCGCCGAGGCGGCGGAGCATCACGTGTCCGAGCGGGGTGCCGTCGGCATCCACCGCCAGCAGCGTCGCGACGACCTGCTCGGGGTGCACGGCGAGAGCCGCTTCGCGCTTCGCGGCGAACGCGGGGGTGTCGCCGGCATCGGCGTCGCGGTACCGCTCGTCGAGATCGGTGTCGAGGATGCCGCGCAGCGCGGTCGCGCGCGGATCGTCGACGTCGACGCGTTCGATGCGGAAACCGGGGGCTGGCACCGTTCGAGCCTATGCGGGGTGATGCCCCGGTCCTCCCGTACGGTCCTGAGTCTCGACTAAGGTGGGACCCGGTTTCAGCTTCGAAGGAGAACGCATGGACATCGCAGGAGCCTCCGCCCTCGTCACCGGCGGTGCCTCGGGCCTGGGCCTGGCCACCGCCCGCCGTCTCACGGCTGCGGGCGCGCACGTCACCATCGTCGACCTTCCGTCCTCGACGGGAGCCTCCATCGCGGAGGGTCTGGGCGGATCCTTCGTCGCCGCCGACGTCACGGATGCCGATCAGATCGCAGACGCCGCCGCCCGCGCCGCCGAAGCGGGGCCGCTGCGCGTGGTCGTGAACTGCGCCGGCATCGCCCCTCCGGCCAAGGTGCTCGACCGGGAGGGCGTGCCCACCGCGCTGGCCGACTTCGAGCGCGTGATCCGGGTCAACCTCATCGGCACCTACAACGTGGTCGCCCAGGCGTCGGCGGTGATGGCACGGACCGACCCCGCCGACGGCGGCGACCGGGGCGTCATCGTCAACACCGCCAGCGTCGCGGCCTTCGACGGACAGATCGGCCAGCCCGCGTACGCGGCCAGCAAGGGCGGCGTGCACGCGATGACGCTCCCGATCGCGCGAGAGCTCGCCCGCCACGGCATCCGGGTCGTCACCATCGCCCCCGGCATCATGGAGACGCCGATGCTGAAGGGACTGCCCCAGGCGGCGCAGGACTCGCTCGGCCAGCAGGTTCCCTATCCCTCCCGCCTCGGCGCCCCCGACGAATACGCGCGCCTGGTGCTCGCCATCGTCGACAACGGCTACCTCAACGGCGAGACCATCCGCCTCGACGGCGCGATCCGGATGGCGCCGAAATGACCGACGGCATCCTGCTGCACGTCGAGGACGGGCTCGCGCGCGTCACGTTCGACCGCCCCGCCTCGCTCAACGCGATGGACTTCCCCATGGCCGCGCGCTGGCGCTCCGTCGCCCAGGAGGTGACCACCGATGCGTCCGTCGGGGCGGTGATCCTGGAGGCCAACGGTCCGGCCTTCTGCGCGGGCGGCGACGTCGTCGCGATGGCGACGACCGGTGCGGCGGGCCGCGAGGTGACCGAGACGGCGGAGGCGATCCACGACGGCATCCGCACCTTCGCCGAGGCTCCGCTGCCGATGGTCGCCGCCGTCCAGGGAGCGGTCGCGGGCGGCGGGCTCGGCTTGATGCTCACCGCCGACTACGTCGTGGCGAGCGAGAACGCGCGCTTCGTCAGCCGCTACGCCAACATCGGCCTCACCCCCGACCTGGGCGTCTCGACGCTGCTGCCCGCGGCGATCGGCCAGCGGCGCGCTCTGCAGCTGCTGCTGCAGGATCGGATGCTCTCGGCCGCGGAGGCGCAGGACTGGGGGCTGGTCGCCGAGGTCGTGGCATCCGGAGACCTGCGGGCCCGGGTCGACGAGATCGCGCGATTCTGGCTCGAGGGGGCCACCGCGGCGTTCGGTCAGGCGACGCGACTCGTGCGCGTGGGCGCCGGACGCTCGCTCGCGGCGAACCTCGACGACGAGGCCGCCACGATCGGCGCCGCCTTCGACACCCCCGAGGCCAGGGCGCGTGTCGCCGCCTTCGCCGCCGCCTCCGCGAAAGGACGCGCATGAGCACGTCGCCCTCGTCCGGCGCCCCGCTGGCCGGCAAGACCATCCTGATGTCGGGCGGGAGCCGCGGCATCGGCCTCGCGATCGCCCTGCGCGCGGCCCGCGACGGCGCGAACGTCGCGCTGCTCGCCAAGACCGACACCCCGCATCCCAAGCTCGAGGGCACCGTGCACACGGCGGCCGAGGCGATCCGCGCGGCGGGCGGGCGGGCGCTGCCGATCGTCGGCGACGTGCGCGATGAGGCGTCGATCACCGAGGCGGTGCTGCGCACGGTCGGGGAGTTCGGCGGCATCGACATCGTCGTCAACAACGCCAGCGTCATCGACCTCTCGGGCTCGCAGGAGCTCGCGACGAAGAAGTACGACCTCATGCAGGACGTGAACGTCCGCGGCACCTTCCTGCTGTCGCGGGCGGCGGTGCCCCAGCTGCGCGAGGCGGCGAACCCGCACATCCTTTCGCTGTCGCCGCCGCTCAACGTCACGCCTCGCTGGCTGGGAGCCCACACCGGGTACAGCCTCGCGAAGTTCGGCATGACGATGGCGACCCTGGGTCTCGCGGCGGAGTTCGCGGATGCCGGGATCGCCGCGAACACGCTGTGGCCCCGCACGACCATCGCGACGGCGGCCGTGCAGAACGTCATCGGCGGCGACCGGCTCATGCGCGTGTCGCGCACGCCCGAGATCTACGCGGATGCCGCGTACGAGGTGCTGCGTGCCCCCTCGCGCGAGCTGACCGGGCAGACGCTCATCGTCGAGGATGTCCTCATCGCCGCCGGGGTGACGGACTTCTCCGGCTACGCCGCCATGCCGGGCACGCCCGACGAGGCGATGTATCCGGACATCTTCCTCGACTGACGCGGGGGTAGGGCGGGGCGGTGCGTCCCCGCGTCGGGGTCGGGGTGTGCGGGCTGTGCGTCGGGGTGCCGCGCGTGTGCTGGCCGTGTCGCGCGGGCTGCGCGTGGGGATGCCGCGACCTCGCGCGTGTGCTGGCCGTGCCGCGTGGCATCCGTGGCGCATAAACACGGTTCGTGCGCATAAACGCTCTGTCGGCGTGTTTCTGCGCACGGATGGTGTTTATGCGTGGGGGAGGCGGTGGGCGGGTCGGACCGCGGGGGTCGGGGCGGCGCTGGGTAGGGGATGCCGCGGCGTCGCGCGTGTGCTGGCCGTGCCGCGCGGCATCCGTGGTGCATAAACACAATCCGTGCGCATAAACGCTCTGTCGGCGTGTTTCTGCGCACGGATGGTGTTTATGCGTGGGGAGACGGTGGGCGGGTCGGACCGCGGGGGTCGGGGGCGGCGCTGGGTAGGGGATGCCGCGGCCTCGCGCGTGTGCTGGCCGTGCCGCGCGGCATCCGTGGTGCATAAACACAATCCGTGCGCATAAACGCTCTGTCGGCGTGTTTCTGCGCACGGATGGTGTTTATGCGTGGGGGCGGTGGCCGGGTCGAACCCGGCGCGGGGCAGCGGATACCGCGACCACCGACCCCCGGGCCGGTCAGGCGCTCAGGTCGACGAGCGTGCCGAGTCCCCGCTCGCGGGCGGCGCGGATGAAGACGTCGGCGACGGCGACGTCCTGCGCGCCGATGCCCACCGAGTCGAACAGCGTGATCTCCTCGGACGACGTGCGGCCCCGGGCCCGTCCGGCGACGACCTCTCCGATCGTGCCGACGATGTCGGCCTCGGAGATCGCGCCCTCGTCGATCGCCCGCAGCAGGTCGCCCGACTTGGTGCGCGCCGTCGCCCGGTCGTCGACCCAGATCGAGGAGCGCGCCATGGCCTCGCCGTCGACCTCCCGCTCGTCCGCGCGCGGGCGGGCACCGACGACGTTGAGGTGCTGCCCCGGGTGCAGCCACGCGCCCTCGACGATCGCCTCCACCGACGGGGTCAGAGTGCACACGACGTCGGCCTCCTCCACCACCTCTCGAGGGGATGCCACGACGTCGATCGCCGTCGGCCACCCCTCGCCGCGCAGATCGGCCGCGAGCCCCTCGGCGCGCTCGCGTGTGCGCGACCACACCACGACGCGGTCGAAGGACCGCACGTCGCGGAGGGCCAGGGCGTGCTCGCGGGCCAGTGCCCCGGCGCCGATGAGGCCGAGGGTCCGGCTGTCGGGGCGGGACAGCGTGCGGGTGGCCACCGCGCTCGCGGCGGCGGTGCGCACCCGGGTCGGGACGGCGCCGTGCAGCAGCGCGACCGGTGATCCGTCGACGCGATCCACGACGAGGATCATCGAGCGCTGGGTCGGCAGCCGCCGCCCCGCGTTGTCGGGCACGTCGGCCAGGAGCTTGACCCCCGCGAGGTCGGAGGCCTCCGACACCGCCGACATGAGGATGAACCGGGCCGAGTCCGAGGGGGTCGCCATCGAGGTCGGGCCGGGCTGGTCGGCGCGACCCTCGGCGATCTCGGCGAACCCTCGGGAGACGGCCTCGGCGATGGCCCCGCGGTCGACGAGACCCTCCAACTGGGGCGTGCTGAGCAGCAGCATCAGGCGCGGCTCCCCTCGGTCAGCTCGAGGGCGTCGGCGACGACGGCACCGCGGAACAGCACGGTGCGGTCGCTCAGGCGGTCCATCACGGCCGCCGTCACCGTGTCACCGGCGACCAGTACGAGGTCGGCGGGGTCGCCGACCCCCACACCGGGGCTCTCCGCGCCGAGGGCGGGCATGGCCGCCCGGCCCATCACCGCGCGGCCCCCCACCGTGGCGATCGCGACGCAGTGCTCGATGTCGTCGTCGCGGCGGAAGCCGTTGGTGAAGGCGAGCTGCCAGGTGCGGTCGAGCATGTCGGTGTTGCCGTAGGGAGACCAGTAATCGCGCTGGCCGTCCTGCCCGAGCCCGAGCGCGATGCCGTACTCGTCGAGCAGGTGCGTGGGAAGCGGAGCCTGGGGGGCGACCGTGGCCATCGAGATGCCGAGGTCGCGGAACTGCTCGAGCAGCGCGCGCAGTTGCGCCTCGGGCAGGCGCCCCAGGCCGTAACCGTGCGAGATGGTGACGCGACCGCGCATGTCGAGGGCGCGGGTGCGCTCGATGATCAGCTCGGCCGAGAACTTCGCCAGCTGGTCCGGTTCGTGCAGGTGGATGTCGATGGGGGCGCCGTGACGCTCGGCGATGCCGAACACGGCGTCGAGATGACGCACCGGGTCGCGGTCGAGGGCGCACGGATCGATGCCGCCGACCACGTCCGCACCGCGGTCCATGGCCCGCTCGAGCACCTCGATCGATCCCGCCTCGCGCAGCAGGCCCGCCTGCGGGAACGCGATGATCTCGACCTCGCAGCGGTCGAGGTTCGCCTCGCGCGCCGCGAGCACGGCATCCAATCTCTCCAGATCGGCGTCGACGTCGACCTGGGCGTACGTGCGCACCTGGGTCGTGCCGCGGGCGATCGCGCTCTCGAGCGTCGTGGCCACGCGGTGCTCCATGCTCCGCTCGGCGTGGCGCCAGTTGTCGCGGTCGTTGAGCATCATGCCCCACACCCCGGGCACCCCGGTGTGCGGCCGGAACGGCAGCCCGATGCGGGTCGAGTCGAGGTGCACGTGCACGTCGGCGAACGACGGCAGCAGGATGCGTCCGCGGCCCGACACCGTCGCGGCCGAAGGGTCGAGCGGCCCCGCACCCGCCGGATGGATGCCGGCGATGAGGCCGTCCGCGAGGACGACGTCGGAGAGGGGGCCGCCCCACGGGCGGACGTCGGTGAGGACGGTGGAGGTCATTCGAAGCTCGTTCCGGTGAAGTCGTACAGCCCGTCGGCGCGCGGGGTCCAGCTCAGTCCGCTGACGGCCGCGAAGTTGTTGAACGGTACGTACAGCGGGACGAAATAGCCCTGCGTGTTGCTGTAGTCGAGCAGCTTCGCGAACACGTCCTGGCGCGCGTCGCCCTCGACTCCGCGCTGCTCCGCGGCCCAGGCTGCGGTGGCGGGGTCCTGAGCGTAGTTGTTGTTGCCGGCGGTCTCGTAGAAGTCGGTGAGGGGCAGGTCGCCGTCGAGGGTGGAGGGGGCCCAGGTGTTGAGGTAGACGCCCTGCATCTCGCGGCCGCGCACCTTGAGCGTGTGGCTCTGCTGGTCGGCGCCGCGCATGTCGACGGCGATCCCGACGTCCTGCAGGTAGCCCTGGATGCTCTGGGCCACCTCGCTCGAGAGCGGGATGCGACCGTCGGTGGCGTAGTCGAAGGGGATCGGCGTGCCGTCGTAGCCGGCCTCGGCCAGCAGCGCTCGCGCGCCGTCGGGGTCGTATGCGACGGGCTGTACGGAGTCTGAGAACCCCTCCACCGCCGGCGCGATCATGGCCTTCGCGGGCTCGGCGAGTCCCGACAGCAGCGAATCCACGATCGCATGGGTGTCGATCGCCTTGGCGACGGCTTCGCGCACGCGCACGTCCTGCAGGGCACCGGCGGTGGAGTTGACGCCGAGGAAGACGACCCCGTTCGAGGCGGCCGAGAACGTCTGGGCCGACGGCGCGGCCTGCACCGACGCCACCTGGGTCGGTCCGATCTGGGCGACGTCGAGGCTGCCCGACAGCACGCCGTTCGCGCGCGATTCGGTGGACGACACCGGCTGCAGCGAGATCTCTTCGATGGCCGGGGCGGGCCCCCAGTAGTCGTCGTTGCGCTTCAGGTCGTACGACACGCCCGTGGTGATGCTGTCGAAGACGTAGGGTCCCGATCCGATCGGCTCGCGGGCGTAGGCGTCCGCTCCCATGTCCTGGTAGGTGTCGGCGGGCACGATCGAGATGAGCGAGGTGTTGCGGGGGAAGGCCGAGAAGGGCTGCTTCAGGGTGAAGCGCACGGTGGTGGCATCCACCGCCTCGACGCTGTCGAGCGACGAGAGGTAGGCGTAGTTCTCCCCGCTCGGATCTCCGAGGATCGTCTCGTACGTGAAGACCACGTCGTCGGCGTCGATGGCCTCCCCGTTGCTCGCGGTGACACCGGGGGTGAGGGTGAACTCCCACTGGGTGAGGTCGTCGTTCGCCGTCCACTCCGTCGCGAGCTTGGGCTCGAGGGTGCCGTCGGCGGCGATCTTCACCAACTGGTCGTGGGTGTGGAAGAAGACCGACAGCACCACCAGCGCCCCGGAGCGGATGGGGTCCATGGAGCTCGGGTCGGTGGGGAGTGCTGCGGTCAGGCTCGTGCGGGCGGTGTCGCCCGAGCCGGTGGGGGAGTCGAATCCGCCGGCGCATCCGGCGAGGATCACGCTGCCGAGGGTGAGGGCGGCGGCGCCTGCGAGGGCGCGGCGGGCTGTCGAGCGGGTCATGAGAGGGCCTTTCGGGTGGGTGAGCCGGAGAGTGCGGGGGAGTCGGAGGGCGTGGGCGAGGGGGCGGGATCGGGCGACGCGGAGCGGGTGGGCGCGTCGGAGAAGAGGTGCGGGATGGCGTCGAGCAGAGTGCGGGTGTACGGATGCCGGGGCTCGGCGAACACGCGCTCGGTCGGACCTTCCTCGACGATGCGTCCGGCCTGCATCACGACGACGCGGTCCGCGATGCCGCGGACCACGCCGAGGTCGTGCGAGACGAAGAGATAGGCGAGTCGCTGATCGCGCTGCAGGCCGCCCAGCAGGTCGAGCACCTGCGCCTGGATGGAGACGTCGAGCGCCGAGACGGGCTCGTCGAGCAGCACGATCGCCGGGTCGAGGGCGAGCGCACGGGCGATCCCGACGCGCTGCCGCTGCCCGCCCGACAGGCGGGTGGGCAGACGGTCGTCGAACGAGCTGTCGAGGCCGACCCCGTCGAGCAGTGTCCGCACGCGCGCCGACGTGAAGCCCCGCCGGATCTTCAGCGGCTCGCCGACGGAGCGGGCGACGCTCATGCGCGGGTCCAGCGCCGACGACGGGTCTTGGAACACCACCTGGGCACGGGAGCGCAGCTCGGCGCTGCGACCGGCGATGTCGGGCGAGGCGGTGCGCCCCTCGAAGCGGATGGTGCCCGCGCTCGCGGGGGTGAGGCCCAGGATGGCGCGCAGCAGCGACGACTTGCCACAGCCGGACTCCCCGACGACGGCCACCGTCTCTCCGGCGCGGATGCGCAGGGACACGCCGTCGACCGCGCGGGTGCGGCGGCCCCGCCGACCGGGGTACTCGACGACGAGGTCGCTCACCTCGAGGGCGGGCTCCTCGGCGGTCTCGGCGACCGTCGGGCGATCCGCCCCGGTGCGGGTCGACGGAGCCGCCGCGAGCAACCGACGGGTGTACTCGTGGGCCGGGGCGGACAGCACCGCGCGGGTCGCCCCGCGTTCGACGACCCGTCCCGACCGCATCACGACGAGGTCGTCGGTGTGCTGGGCCACGAGGCCCAGGTCGTGGCTGATGAGCGCCAACGCCGATCCGGTGCGCTCGCGCACCTCGTCGAGCAGCGCCATGACCTGCGCCTGGACCGTCACGTCGAGAGCGGTCGTGGGCTCGTCGGCGATGAGCAGCAGGGGGTCGTTGGCGATGGCCATCGCGATGACCGCGCGCTGGCGCATGCCGCCCGACCACTGGTGGGGCCGCGACGCCGCGCGTTCCGCCGCGTCCCGCACCCCGACGGACTGCAGCAGCTCGACGGCGCGCCGACGGGCGGCGGCGCGCGAGGTGGCGGGGGAGTGGGCCCTGACCGCGGCGGCCACCTGCGCCCCCACCGCGCGGAGGGGGTTCAGCGCCGACATCGGGTCTTGGAACACCATGCCGGTGACGCGCCCGCGCATGCTGCGCAGCTCACGCTCGCTCATGGTCGTCACGTCGCGGCCGTCGACCCGGACGCTCCCGGAGACGACACGCACGCCCGGTGGCAGCAGGCCGAGGGCGGCGAGCATCGTCAGGCTCTTGCCGGAACCGGACTCTCCGACGACGCCGAGGGCAGCCGACGGCGAGACCTCGAACGAGACGTCGTGCACGAGGGTGCGGGGAGCGTCGTCGGTCGTGGCATCCAGACGCAGATCCTCGACGGACAGGACGGGGCGGGTCATCGGCGGGCTCCCTTGCGCAGGAAGGCGCCACGCGCCTCGGCGGTGAATTGCTGGCTGAGGAACTGCACGCCGCCCACGGCGAGGAACATCGCGACGCCGGGCAGGATCACCAGCCAGGGGTCGGTGGCCAGGTACTTCTGGCCGTCGAAGATCATGGCGCCCCAACTCGGCGTGGGCGGCTGGACGCCGAGGCCCAGGTATTCGAGGGATGCCTCGATGAGCACGATCGTGGCGATGTCGGTCGCCGCGATGATGAGCGTGTGCGGCCAGACGTTGGGCAGGACGTGCCGGGTGAGCGACCAGAATCGGTCGGCACCCTGCGTGCGCGGCGCGACGACGAAGTCCTGCGTGCGCAGGGCCGCGGCGACGTTGCGGGTCACCCGCGCGTAGCCCACCCACCAGGTGCAGCCGACGACGAGGATCGTGAGACCGGCGCTGGGCGGCACGACGGCGCACACGGCGATGAGCAGCAGCACCACCGGCATCGCCAGCACGGTGTTCGACAGCACCGACAGGGCGGATTCGAGTCGCCCTCCGAAGAAGCCGGCCAGGATGCCGACGGTGGTGCCGATCACCGCGTTGAGGCACACGATGGCCACCGTGATGCCGAGGGTGACGGCGGAGGCGAGGGCGATCCGGCTGAAGAGGTCGCGCCCGAGCGGGTCGGTGCCCAGCGGGTGCGCCGGGTCGGCGAAGGGAGGGAGCAGGGCGCGGGACAGATCCTGCCCGAACGGGTCGAAGCCGGGGAGCACGGGCCGTAGCGCGGTCGCGCCGACGACGACGGCGAGCATCGCGATGCCGACGACGGCCGAGGGGCGCAGGCGCCGACGGCGGGGGCGAGGGGGCGGGGCCGAGGTCGCGGCCTCGGGGATCGGGGGCAGTGCGACGGTGGTCATGAGGTGGCCGTTCGGGGGTCGATGCGGGCGACGAGCAGGTCGACGAGGGTGTTGACGACGACGAAGGCGACGGCGACGAACAGGAGCCCCGCTTGGACGATCGGGAAGTCTCGCTGGCTCACGGCGGCGGTCAGCAGGCTTCCGAGTCCGGGCCAGGCGAACACCACCTCGACCACGACCGTGCCGCCCAGCAGGCCACCGAGGTTCAGGCCGGCCATCCCCAGCACCGGTGGAAGGGCGTTGGGGAGCATCTGGGTGAACAGGATGGTCGGTCGGGACTGGCCGATGGCGAAGGCCGTGCGCACGTAGTCCTGCTCGGCCTGGTCGCTCAGCGCGGCGTCGAGCAGGCGGAGGTACATCACGAACTGGCCGGTGGCCAGGGTCACGACCGGGAGCACGAGGCTCGCGGGACTCGTGCGGCCCAGCGACGGCAGGAGTCCGAGCGAGACGGAGAAGATCAGCACGAGCAGCAGGGCGAAGAAGAAGTCGGGGACCGCCTGCCGCGTGGCGCCGAGCCAGCCGACGATCGCGCGGAGGATCCGGCTGCCGCTGAGGTGGATGACCACGGCTGCCATCAGCGCGAGGGCGAAGCCGGCGAGGAACGCCCAGAAGGCGAGTTCGACCGTGGCGGGGAGTCGCTCCCAGACGAGGCCGAGCGCGGACTCGTGCAGGCGGTAGGAGTCGCCGAGGTCGCCGACGACGACCCCGCGGAGGAAGTCGAGGTACTGCACGAGGACCGGGCGGTCGAAACCGAGGCTGGCGTTGAGCGCGTCCACGTCGGCGCTGCTGGCGTTGTCGGGGAGGAGGAGTGCGCCGGGGGCGCCGGTGAGGCGGCCGAGGACGAAGCCGATCGTGACCACGAGGAAGACCGTGGCGCCGGCCAGGGCGAGGCGGCGGAGGAGGAAGGCGAGCACGGAGGCGACGCTACGGCGCGCAACGGGTATACCAAGTCGATGTAACGAACACGCAATGTGATTCTTACGCGAGCGTCACTTTGGAGTACCAAAAAGACCCTTAGAAGCATCTGAGGGTCAAAAGAGCAGTATTTGGAATACCAAACGGCGGTTTCTCGCTCACGTCCCGCCCTGTCAGGATGGAGGCGTGGACGACGACATCGACGCGACCGGCCGGCGCATCGCGCACATCCTGCGCGAACGCATCATCACCGGTGAGATCGACATGGGGCATCGGCTCGGCGAGCGCGACATCGCCGAGGAGCTCGGCGTCTCCCGCGTCCCCGTCAGGGAGGCGCTGCACGTGCTCGAGGCGGAGGGGTTCGTGTCGTCGGCACATCGGCGTGCGGCCGTCGTGCACCGCTTCACGGTCGATGACGCCAGGGAGCTGTTCGACATGCGAATGCACCTCGAGCCCTACGCCGCGGCGCTCGCCGCGGAGCGCGCCGCCGCGGGAGCCGACACCGCAGCGCTCCGGGCCGCGCTGGATGTGGCGCACGTCGCCTCGGTCGCCTCCGCGTCGGCGTCGTCGCGCAACTCCGATCTGCACGACGAGATTTTCGCCCTCGCCGGTCACACGCTGCTCTCGCGGATGAGCGGTCTGCTCACGGGGCGCACGCGATGGCTCTTCCGGCTGACGCCCGAACGCGACACCGTCGGTCGGTGGGACGAGCACGCCGAGATGGTGGAGGCGATCGTGGGAGGGCACGTCTCGTTGGCGCAGACCCTCGCCGCCGCCCATGTCGAGCGGGCCCGCGTGGAGTCGATGCCCGGCCTGACCGAGCGCCTTCCGCCGGTGGAGCGGCCGGTACGTCGACGCCGAGCGCGCCAGGTCGTCGCCGACGCCTGAGTCACCGACACGGTCGCCGCCTCGGCGCGCATAAACGCCATCGGTGTCGAGAAACACGCTGCCACCGCGTTTATGCGCACGGATCGCGTTTATGCGTGACTCTGCGGGGCCCGGACGCGCACGGGCACCCAACACGCACGCGCGCGGTACGCGCATCGGCGCCCGACGCGCGTGAGCGCCCACGCGCACGGGCGCCCAACGCGCACGGGCGCCCAACGCGCACGGGCGCGCGATCCGCACGGGCCGCCGACGCGCACGGCCCCCCGGCCGGCGTCAGATCAGACCCAGCTCCGCGAACGCGTTGTGCACGCCGTCCTCCAGCACCGCGGTGGTCACGCGGCCGGCGAGGCGCTGCAGCTCGGGTTCGGCGTTGCCCATCGCCACGGGGGTGCCGACGACCTCGAACATCTCGACGTCGTTCCAGCTGTCGCCCATGCCGATGGCATCCGTCGCCGAGAGCCCGAGCACGTCGAGCACCTCGGTGATGGCCGAACCCTTGGTCACGCCGGCCTGTCCGATCTCGCCGTTCGAGCCGCCGGGCAGGGGCATCGATCCGGGGATGACGTGGAATCCGTCGCCGAGCTCGGCCGCGGCGTGGGCCACGGTGTCGGGGGAGGAGCTGACGAACACCGCCTTCGCGACGCGATCGCGGTCGACCTCGGCCACGGCCCGCAGATCGCGCTGGCGGTGGTCGATGTCGGAGGGGAGCCCGAGGGCTTCCAGCTCCTCGGCGCGCTGGGCGTGGCGCGAGCGCAGGAACTCCTCCATCGTCTCGGCCATGCCGGGCGAGGCGTAGACGGCGTCGTGCGTCTGCAGGAAGTAGTGGATGCCGTGGGCTCCGAAGTAACCTTCGAGGGCCTCGACGTCGGCGCGCGGAAGGGGCCGCTCGATGAGGGTCTCGCCCCCGCGCGTGGCGTACGCGCCGCCGTTGGAGATGGCGCCGTCGAAGCCGATGGCCGTGACGTCGGGGTGGATGTCGGCCTCGGCGCGGCCCGTGCACAGCCACACGAGGTGGCCGTTCGCGCGGGCCTGACGGATGGCCTCGACCGTGGAGGGCGCGATCACCGAGCCGTGCTCGAGGATCGTGCCGTCGACGTCGAGGAAGGCGATGCGGGTCATGTGCACTCCAAAGGGTCGGCCCCGAGCCCGGAGGACTCGGGGCCGAACCGGACGGGGGTCAGCGGGTGAGGGATGCGCCGTTGGATCGGATGACGTCGGCGTACCAGCCGAACGACTTCTTCCGGTAGCGATCCAGCGTTCCGGTTCCGTCGTCGTTTCGGTCGACGTAGATGAAACCGTATCGCTTGCTCAGCTGTGCGGTGCTGGCGCTGACGATGTCGATGCAGCCCCACGAGGTGTATCCGAGCACGTCGACGCCGTCCTCGATCGCCTCGCCGACCTGCACGAGGTGGTCGTTGAGGTAGGCGATGCGGTAGTCGTCGACGACCGTCTTCTCGCCGTCGACCTCGACCAGCTGGTCGCGCGCGCCCAGGCCGTTCTCGACGATGAACAGCGGCTTCTGCCACCGGTCCCAGAACTGGTTCAGCACCAGGCGGAGCCCGACCGGGTCGATCTGCCAGCCCCACTCGCTCGCCTCGAGCGTCGGGTTCGAGACGCCGCCCATGATGTTGCCCTCGCCGGCGACCTTCTTCGACGGGTCGGCGGTCTCGGCGATGCTCATGTAGTAGCTGAACGAGACGAAGTCGACGGTGTTCGTCAGGTCGTCGCGGTCCTGGTCGGTGATCTCGAGCTCGATGCCCTTCTCGCGGAGCGTCCGCAGGAAGTACCCGGGGTACGCGCCGCGGGTGTGCACGTCGCCGTAGACGAGGTTGCCGTGGTCGGCGTCCATCACGGCGCGTGCGTCGTCGGGCGACGGCGTCAGCGGGTAGATCGGCATCGACAGCACCATGCAGCCGACCTTGGCCTCGGGGGCCACCTCGCGGGCGATCCGGGTCGCGCGGGCGGATGCCACGAGCTCGTGGTGCATCGCCTGGTACAGCTGCTGCTCGGGCACGCCGCCCTCGGGGATCGGGATGCCGCCGCTCATGAACGGCGCGTGCAGCAGCGAGTTGATCTCGTTGAAGGTCAACCAGTACTTCACCCGCGAGCCGAAGCGCTCGAAGAGCGTGCGGGCGTAGCGCTCGTAGAAGCCGATCAACTCGCGATCGGTCCATCCGCCGTACGTCTCGGCCAGGTGGAGCGGCGTCTCGTAGTGCGAGATCGTGACGAGCGGCTCGATGCCGTGCTTCTCGAGCTCGTCGAGCACGCGGTCGTAGAAGGCGAGGCCTTCTTCGTTGGGCTCGGTCTCGTCGCCCTTCGGGAAGATGCGGCTCCACGCGATCGAGAACCGGTAGACGCCGAAGCCCATCTCGGCGAAGAGCGCGATGTCCTCCGCGTAGCGGTGGTAATGATCGATGCCGACGAGCTTGAGGTTGTCGGGAGTGGGGGTCTCCGAGCGCGGTCCCGAGATGCCGCGGGGCATCACGTCCTGCACCGAGAGTCCCTTGCCGCCCTGGTCGTACGCGCCCTCGATCTGGTTCGCGGCGGTCGCGCCGCCCCAGAGGAAGCCGTCGGGGAAGGGGGTGTTCGTCATTGTTCGTGTCTCCGGGGGATCAGCGGGCGGTGGTGAGGGAGTCGACCGACACGGCGCGGAACAGCGTCTCGCCGTGCGAGAGGGGTCCGGATGCCACGTCGGCGACGTCGGGGTACAGATCGCCGTTGGTGACGATGACCGGAGTGATCAGGTCGTATCCGGCCTTCTCGATGGCGGCGCCGTCGAACTCCACGAGCAGGTCGCCCGCCTTCACCTCGGTGCCGGACTGCACCTTCAGGGTGAAGTGGGTGCCGCCGAGCTTGACGGTGTCCAGGCCCACGTGGATGAGCAGTTCGACGCCGTCGGTGCCGCGCAGGCCGATCGCGTGACCGGTGGGGAACGCGGCCACGACCGTGGCGTCGAAGGGGGCGTAGACCGCGCCCGAGGTGGGTCGGATCGCGACGCCCTTACCGAGGGAGCCGTCGGCGAAGGCGGCATCCGGTACCTCGCTCAGGGCGACGACGGTGCCGTCGACGGGGTTTCGCACCACGGTGTCGGTGGCGACGGCCGGGGTCGCGGGGGCCGCGGCGTCCACGGGGTCCTTGAAGCCGATCAGGACCACCAGCAGGAAGGGCACGATGATCGCGACCGCGAGACCGATCGCGAGCATGACCATGTTGCCGTTGCCGAGCAGGGCCGGCAGCGCCAGACCCGAGGGGACCACGAAGGCCTTCGAGAAGACCCCGCCCATCGCGATGAGGGCTCCACCGAGCGCGCCGCCGACGATGCCGAAGGCGAAGGGGCGCTTGAGGGGAAGGTTGATGCCGTAGATCGCGGGCTCGGTGATGCCGGCGAGGAAGCCCGAGAGGGTGGCCGGGGCGGCGAGCGAGCGCAGGTTCTTGTTGCGGGTGCGCACCATGACACCCGCCACCGCGGCGGCCTGGGCGAGGACGGCGGCGAAGACGGGTCCGATGAGCAGGATCATGCCGGTGGTCTGGTACTCGAGCTGGAACAGCGGCACGAGGCCCCAGTGCAGACCGAAGATCACGAAGACCTGCCAGAGGCCGCCCATGATGGCGCCGCCGAGCCACGGAAGCGTCTGGAAGACCCAGCCGATGCCGGCCGCGAGCCCGCCGCCGACGAGGCTCGAGAGGGGGCCGATGGCGAGGAACACCAGCGGCACCGCGACGAGCACGACGATCATCGGCGTCAGGAAACGCCGCACCGCTCCGGGCAGCACCTTCAGCAGGAACCGCTCCGCGTGGCTCTGCAGCCACACGATAATGATGACCGGGATGACGCTGGAGACGTAGCTGACCATCGTCACCGGGATGCCGAAGAAGGTGATGTCGGGCTGGCCGTTGAGCGCGACGATCGAGGGGTAGACCAGGGCCGCGGCGATCGCGAACGAGGTGAACTCCGACGCCTTGAAGTACCGGGCGGCGGTGATCGACAGGGCGATCGGCAGGAAGTTGATCAGCGCGTCGGAGAGCGCGTTGAGGATCGCGTAGGTCGTGGTCGTGGCATCCAGCCAGCCGAAGGTCACGGCCGCGGCGAGGAACGCCTTCAGCAGGCCCGTGCCGGCCAGGGCCCACAGGATCGGGGTGAAGATCGACGAGATCATCTTGATGAAGCGGTTGAAGAGGTTGCCCTTGGGCCCCTCGTCGCCCCCGTCGCCGCCCGCGCCGCCGAGCTTCGTCTGCGCCTGGATGGCGGCGTAGACGTCGGGGACGTCGTTGCCGATGACGACCTGGTACTGCCCGCCCGCCTGCGCGGTGGTGATGACACCCGGGGTCGCGCGGAGGGCCGCGGCATCCGCTTTGCCCTCGTCCTTCAGCACGAACCGGAGTCGGGTCGCGCAGTGCACCATCGAGGTGATGTTGGTCTCTCCGCCGACGCCGGTGAGAACCGCCGCCGCTGTCTTCGCGTGATCCGTCATCGGAATCCGCCTGCCTTTCGCCGCATCGATGCGGCCTGTCGAATGTTCTGTGGCGACGACCGGGGAGTGTTTTCGGGCAATAAAAAAGACCCGAATCCGTTCATCGCTCGTCAGCGATGTGGATTCAGGTCTTGCCCGCTCGCGCGGTAACAATCCGGAAATCGTCGGCAGGTGTGAACCTGCGTCCGCGACTATAGCACCGGTGCGTCGGGTCCGCCAGAAGTTTCTGCGCGACCGAGGCTCGTCGCCAATCGCTCGACGTGCACCGTGAGGTAGAGCACCTCTTCGTCGGTGAGGGTCGACCCGGTCGCCGCGAGCACGTAGGCCTTCACCGCCTCGGCGATGCCGAAGGATCGCGGGTAGCGGTGCTTCGCGAAGTCGAAGAACGACGAGTCGCCGCTGGTGAGCATCGCGCGATTCACGAGACGTTGCAGCAGGAAGCGCACGTGCAGGATGAACCGCGCGTAGTCGGGACCGTCGGTGTCGAGCGTGACGCCGAGGCCCGTCTCGACGGTGCGCACGACGTGCTGTACGCGCCGGAACAGCAGCGCCGCCGTGCCGTTGGGCTCGTCACGCGTGGCGTTGAGCAGGTGCATCGTGAGGAACACCCCCTCTTCGGGGGGAAGCTCGCGATCGAGGGATGCCGCGATCGAGGCCGCCATGTGCTCCGCCGCGCGCGACTCGTCGGGGTGCAGGATGCGGAGTTCCGGCATCGACGTACCGGGGATGCGGATGCCCTGGTCGAGGCGCTCGATGACGTAGTTCACGTGATCGATGACGGCGAGCGGAAGGCGCCGACCCAGATCGCGGCCGAGCTCGCGCTCCGCCTCGTCGACGGCGTGGAGCACCGCCTGCACCAGCGCATAGGGTGCGTCGGTCAGCAGCTTCCGCGCGTGCGCGGTGTCGGTGGCCTTATCGAGCACGAACGTCTTCTCGACCTTCGCGGGGTCGACGCGCCCCTCGTGCTTGAGCTGGAAGCCGATGCCCCGGCCCATCAGCACGCGCTCGCGGCCGTCGGCGTCGACCGCCACGACGACGTTGTTGTTCAGCAGTCGCTGCACGCCGCCGGGCGGGATGGAGGCGTCACCGGCACCGGGCATGGGATGCAGTTTAGGGCTGGTGACCTGGGGTGCGAGTCGGTGGGATTCGCCGCCTGGCCCGCCCCGAGGAGACGATTCCCGGCGACTCACGGGTCGGCGCAGCGCCCAGGCGCGGCGCAGGCACGCCCCGGTACCCTGGAAACATGACCGAACAGCCCCCCGTGCGCTCCACTACGCCCCGGCAGGCGCGCCCCGCGGGGGCCCCTGCCGACACCGGCATCCGCGAGACGCGCCCCGCGTCCGGCACCCGTCAGGTGCGGCCGAAGACCGAAGGCTGGCAGCAGGCGAAGGACGAGACCGGTCGCCCCCTGCTGCAGTTCGCCAGCCCCAAGCGCGGAAAGCCGCCCGTCCACCTCGCCGACCTCACGCACGACGAGCGGATCGCGAAGCTGAAGGAGCTCGGCCTCCCCGGCTTCCGGGCGAAGCAGCTCGAGAAGCACTACTTCACGCACTACACCTCCGACCCCGCCGCGATGACCGACCTCCCGGCATCCGGTCGCGAAGAACTCGTCGCGGGGCTCCTGCCCCCGCTGCTCACCGAGGTGCGTCGGCTCGAGACCGACCGCGGCGACACGATCAAGTTCCTCTGGAAGCTGCACGACGGCGCCCTGGTCGAGTCGGTTCTGATGCGTTACCCCGGCCGCATCACGCTGTGCGTGTCGTCGCAGGCGGGGTGCGGAATGAACTGCCCGTTCTGCGCCACCGGCCAGGCGGGGCTGACCCGCAACATGTCGGCGGGCGAGATCATCGAGCAGATCGTGCGCGCCAACGCCCTCATCGCCGCCGGGGGCCTCGGCGGGAAGAAGAGCTCCGACCACTCGCTCGACCGCGTGAGCAACATCGTGTTCATGGGCATGGGCGAGCCGCTCGCCAACTACGCGCGGGTCATGCAGGCCGTGCGCGTCATGGTCGACAAGGACCACGGGCTCGGCATGAGCGCCCGCGGCATCACGGTGTCGACCGTGGGACTCGTCCCCGCGATCCGCAAGCTCGCCGACGAAGACATCCCGGTCACCTTCGCGCTGTCGCTGCACGCGCCCGACGACCACCTGCGCGACGAGCTCATCCCGGTGAACTCCCGCTGGAAGGTCGATGAGGCATTGGATGCCGCGCGCAACTACTTCGACAAGACCGGTCGCCGCGTCTCGATCGAATACGCCCTGATCAAGGACATGAACGACCATGCCTGGCGTGCCGACCTCCTCGCCGAGAAGCTCAACGCCCGCGGCCGCGGTTGGGTGCACGTGAACCCGATCCCGCTGAACCCGACTCCGGGATCGATCTGGACGGCATCCGAGGTGCCCGTGCAGAACGAGTTCGTGCGCCGGCTCAACGACGCCGGCATCCCCACGACCCTCCGCGACACGCGCGGGAAAGAGATCGACGGGGCGTGCGGCCAGCTCGTCGCCACCGAAGAAGACGAGGTCGCCGCTGCGGCGACGCCCGTCGGCTGACGCGCTCCTCGCGGCACCCGCCGTTCACGCCGCGACGGCGGTGACCACCAGGTTGTCGACGTAGTGCCCGGTCGCCGGGTCCCACGCCCCGGCGCAAGTGACGATGCGCAGTTCCGGTGTGGGCACGGGGGCGTAGATCGACGCGGTCGGGAAGGTATCCTTCTCGACCGTCTGCAGGCCGGTCACGACGAAGTCCGCCGTGGTCCCGTCGCTGCGGGCGATCGACACGGTGTCGCCGGACACCAGCTTGGGAAGATCGATGAAGACGGCGGGCCCGGTGGGGGAGTCGACGTGAGCGGCGATGACGGCCGGACCCACGGCGCCCGGAAGCACACCCTTCTCGTACCAGCCGACGGCGTCGAAATCGGTCGGGGCCTCGATCCAGCCGTCCGCGCCGCGGTCGAGGCCGATGAGGTCGGAGTCGACCCCGATGGCGGGGATGGAGATGTGCACGGGCGACGCGGTCGACGGTGAGGTCGGTGAGACCGGATCCTGCAGGCCCGGGGCGGCTCCCGTCGACGCACTGCCGGCGTCAGACGCCGAGCCTGCTGCCGCGGGCGTGGCGTCGGTCAACGGAGGACACCCCGCGAGCACGTCATCGCTGAGCATCGCGGTCGCCAGGGCGTTCCAGGCATCGCCGTAATAGGTCGGTGTGGTCGAGGAGGTCTCTGACATGCGGCCGAGATCGGATGCCGCGGCGTCGGTCTGTCCGGCACCCGCGAGCGCCGCAGCGCGGGCGGCGTAGGCGATGGCGTGCTGATCCGTGGTCACCGCGCCCCCACCGGAGTCGAGTTCGGCGGGGAGTGTCTCGTCGGCGGGGAGTGCGGGGCCGATGCGTCCGGCGAGCGCGCGGTCGGCGGGGTCGCACGACTCGGCGAAACGGATCGGGGTGCGCACGGCGTCGTATCCGTAGCGAGGTTCGCCCTCTCCACTCGCCGATCCGGCGATCGCCACCGTCCCGTCGTCCGCGACGGTGGCCCAGTTGGTGGGCAGAGGGTTGGCGTCGAGCAGGGCGGCGGTCGCGGCGCGGCTGCCCTCGGTCAGCTCGTCCCAGCGCGGATCGCCCGACGCCTCCCCGAGCACTCTGTACGCCGCCGGCGAGGCGTAGGAGGGGTTGTACGCGTGGGGAGAGGACGTCGCCCACGGACCGGGGAGGAGGATCCGGCCCAGAGCGGTGGTGGTCGTCATCTCGTCCAGCAGTGCCTCGCCCAGCGCCACACCCTTCTCGCGCAGGTCGTCACGGTCGAAGGCGTCGGCGGCGAGCACCAGCGCTCGTGCCGCATCGAGGTCGGCGTCGGAGGCGGGCTGGTCGTCGACCACCGCCCCGTCCTTCCATTGCCACGACAGCAGGCCGTCGTCGCGCTGGAGGTTCTCGGTAGTCCAGGACCAGATGCGGTCGAAGCGCTCCTCGTCGCCGGCGGCCACCGCGAGGAGCAGACCGTAGGCCTGCCCCTCGCTGACAGTGTCGCCGCCCTGGTCGGTGCGCACGACCCGACCGTCATCGACGTAGGCATCCAGGAAAGTGGATGCCGTCGCGACCGTCCGCTCGCGCACTCCGGTGTCGTCGTCGGCCGGCGCCGCGCACGCGGTAAGGACCATCCCGACAGCCGCGGAGACCGCGCCGACGCCCAGAAGCCTGCGCGTGCCGCTCACACGGTTCCCTTCGCCGCCCGGCGGCGCCGCACGACGACCGCCGCGACGAGGGCGATGAGCAGCGCACCGGCTCCGGCCAGCGGTCCCCCAGCGGGGACGGGCTGCGCGGCCGTGCCCCCTCCGCCGGTGTGGATGCCACCGATGGGCATGTCGGCGAGCGTGGCGGAGTCGGTGACCGCCTGCGCGATCAGGGTGCCGGCGGCGTCGTCGAGGACGAAGAGGGTCGAAACGCTCCCCGCGGGGAGGTCCACGGTCGAGGACGCCGTCTCGTCGGCACCCGACAGTTCGAGGGCCCACGATCCGGCGGAGACCTCGGCATAGTCCGTCGCCGACCCGGTGGGAACGGATCGGGCGATCGCGCGCCCCTGCGCGGTGTCGACGTCGACGACGGGTTCGACGGTGGAGGCCTGGACCACCCGCACGCGCGCATCGCCCGCCGCGGGCGCGGATAGGTCGTCGGTGAAGACGGCGGTCTTCAGGTCGGCATTGCGTCCATAGGCTGCGACGGTGACGGGCACGCCTTGCGAAACGTCGACGGATTGCCGCACGACGGGTTCGGCGTCGTCGGCGGCATCGGAGGGCACCATGGCGACGACGTAGGTCCCCTCCGCGAGCGGGATGTACGGGCTCACTGCGCCGTAGGCGACGTCGTCGAGCTGGTAGACGACGGCGCCGCCGGCCAGGGCCGTGAGCTGCACGTCGACCGACTTGGTGTCGGGCGAGAGGTGGGCCACGCGCGCCCACCCGCTGGGGGCGGTGGAAACCGCCATCGCGGCAGGTGCGGTGGCGACCCCCAGGGCCAGGGGCAGTGCGGCGGCCGCGGCCAACGCGAGGGCGCGCAGGCCGCGCCGGGGCGTGCGGCTCGAGGAACGGGAGGTGTCGATGGTGCGGGTCATGGCGGATCCTTTCATCGGGGGGTCAGGGGATGAGGCGGTGAGGGAGCGTTTTCACGCGGGCGGACGGGCAAGCAGGCCGGTCGGTTCGTCGGGGGAGAAGGTCACGACCACCCCGGCGTCGCTGCGTTCGACCGAGACCGGGCGCAGCTGGCCCGCGAGAGACTCGTAGAACCGCACCACCGCGTCGGAGCCGGGTGCCGTGCCACGTGCGTCCTGTCCCGCGAACGAGCTGATGACGAGTCGACGGTGGACTCCGGAGGGATCCCCCTCCAGCTGCCCGATGTCGGCGAGGTCGATGCGGCCGGTCGAGGAAAGCTGACCGAGCGTGAGCAGGATGCGTCCATCGACGACTCCGGAGGTGAGCAGGTCCTGCGCCGCACCGGGGACGCCGACGTCGGGGTTGCGCAGCAGCTGCTGCCCTGCGATGGAGCGTGCGGCATACAGTCCGTCGTCGGCGGCCTGCGCGAGGGCGGCCTGATCGCGGTCGACGAGGCGCACGTCGACCTGCTGCGCACCCTCGCCGAACGAGGCGACGACGACGCTGTTCTCGATGGCCTGACGGACGGTCGGGAACTCGGTGGGGAAGGTCCGCATCGAGTCCGTGGTGATCACGTAGTCGTAGTCTCGCCAGCCGTCGGGCGCGAGCTCCTGCACATCGGTGTCGGTGTCGGCCTTGTAGTACCAGACCACGTTCTCGCGGGCGAACCCGGCGTCGACGAGGTCGACCCACATCGCGTCGTCGACGAGCATGCGCGCATCTCCCGACGCGTTCTGCGTCATCCACGATTCGGCGTCGCGCAGCGGGCGGTCGAGGTCGGCGAGCAGGAACCCGCGCAGCTGGGTGGCCCACAGCGGCCCGGCCGCGACGAGTGCTACGACCAGTCCCGAGGCGAGGGTCGCGCCACCGATCCGCCGCAGGGCGGTACGGGAGCGGAGCTGCTCGAGTGCGATCTGCCCCATCCCTGCCACCACGATCGCGGCGAAGGGGAGCAGCATGATCACGTACGGCACCGGAAGGTAGCCCCCGCGGAACATGAAGGCCGTCAGGGCGAGCAACACGACGGCCCAGGGGCGCAGGCGCCGCACGATGAGCCCTCCGACCGCGACGACGAGCGCGGTGACGATGAGGACCGCGTCGAGCTGCCACCAGAGTCCGACCGTGCGGGAGAACAGGCTGTTTGGGTCGAACAGCGACCCGCTGCCCTCGCGCGACGCCAGCTGGAAGGCGAGGCCGTCCCACAGGCTCACGCGGCCCGTTGCCGGCATGACCTCGCCCTTCACCACCGCGAACGCGACGTAGACCAGGCCCATGAGGGCGAAGACCGCCGTCGCCACCGAGAGCGTGTAGCGCCTCGTGGTGCGGTCGGCTCCGCGCCACATCAGCCAGGCCACCAGCGGCAGCGCGAGCAGGTAGGTCTCCTTCGTCAGCACGGCTACCCCGAGAGCGGCGGCAGCGCCGATGTACCCGATGAGCTGAGCGCGCCTGCTCATGGCGAGCAGGAGGGCGGCGAGCAGCCACGCGGTCGCGATGTTGTCGAGGTAGACCTGGCGGTGGAACTGCACGGCGAGGGGCGACAGGAGGAAGATCGCCACGGAGACGGATGCCGTCAGGCGGGCGAATCCGATGCGACGTACGAGGTACCAGAGCAGGACGGCCGCGATCGCGGTGGCCACGAGCATCGCCTCTCGGGCGGCGATCACGGCGACGTCGTAGCGCCCCCAACCGTCGGTGAGCCCCACCCACGCGGCGATCTGGATCCAGCCGAGGGGCGGGTGGTCGTACCAGTAGGTGTAGTGGGTCAGCTCTCCGAGGTTGCCGATGCTCCACGCCTGCGCGGTGTAGGTGCCCTCGTCGTCGATGCGTTGCGGCGACCCGCCGAGGTTCAGCGCGTTGACGAGAAGGCCGATCAGCAGAGGGGGAAGCAGCCAGGCGGCGTCGAGCAGCCGCCGGCTTCGGGTGCGGGGCGGTGCGTCGATGCTCTGCGCGGCGCTCGCCGCAGCGGGCCGATCGATCGTGGAGGTCATCGGTTCGCCTCCGTCGTCGCGCTGACGAGTTCGCGGGCCTCCGGCGCCGGGTTCACGGCATCCCGGTGCGCACCGGTGTGCTCGGTCTTCTCCCAACTCCCGTCACCGCGCAGCTGTCGGACGACCGAACGCACGGCCGCGGCGGCGAGGAACACCTGGTAGGGCACGAGGCCGAGCACGAGCCGCACATAATCGCGGACCCGGACCTTCTTGCCGTACACGCGTCCGAACTCCGTCAGTCCCGCGGCTTCCGCGACGAGCGTGAGGACGGTGGGTACGAGCGGGAGGAAGGTGAGGAGCGCGACGGCGGTGGGGACCTTGACGAGCAGGATGAAGGCGATCGAGATCGGAATGAGCAGACCCGTCGCAGCCTGCAGGAACGGCATGTTCAGCAGGTATCGCGCGTACATGCGCTGGCGAAGCGTCGGCAGCGCCTTCCACTCGCCCTTGCCGAGCACCTGCAGGAAGCCCTGGTTCCACCGGGTCCGCTGCTTGTAGAGGGACTTCAGTGTCGGGGGCGTCTCTTCGCGGGTGACGTACTCGGGGTTGTACGCGACGACGACCTTCGCGCCGTCGCTGGAGAGGCGTACGCCCAGCTCGCAGTCCTCGGCCAGGCACTCCTCGTCCCAGCCCTTCGACCAGGTGAGACGGTCACGGGTGACGAAGACGGTGTTGCCGCCGAGGGGGATGAACTTGGAGCGCGCGTGGAAGTGCAGGCGCGAACGGAACCAGAAGTAGTACTCGAGCACGTTGCGCAGCGACCACCAGCTCGTCTCGAAGTTCATCAGCTGCACGCCGCCCTGCACGACGTCGGCGTCGGTCTCCTGGAACTTCGAGTCGACGACGGTGAGGAGCCCCGGATGCACCTCGTCCTCGGCGTCGAAGACGCCGACCACGTCGCCCGTGGCGATCTGCAGGGCCCTGTTCAGCGCCTTGGGCTTGTTCTTGGGCACGCTGTCGTCGACGACGACCGTGATGAGGTCGGGATGCCGAGCGGCGGCCTGTCGTACGACGAGTTCCGTGCCGGGGTCGTCGTGTCCGACGATCGCGATGATCTCGAAGTTCGGGTGGTCCTGCTGGGCGAGGCGGTCGAGCGTCTGACCCATGACCTCCTCCTCGTGGCGCCCGGGGACCAGGAGGGTGAAGCGGTGTCGAGACGGCCGCGGTGCGGAGCTGAACTGCGTGGCTCGCAGGTCGTCCGCGGAGCGCCAGGCGTGCAGCATCCACCACAGCGTCGTCGTCGCGACGACGGTGAGCGCCAGTGCCAGCACGATGATGCCGCTGTAACCGAGCCATTCACCGATCGACCAGTCGGGGAGGAAGCTCCCGGTGACGGAGGAGCCCGGCTGGGCGGGGACGGGGACGTCGACGGGCTGTTGACCGGGAGCGGGGGCGACGGGGGTGAGCAGGGGCCCCGGAGTGGGGTCGGGTGCGGTCTGCGCGAAAGGGGGCATGAGAGTGCCGAGGGGAAACATCAGGGGACCTCCGGCGTCCGGGGGACGATTCGGGGATGGGAGGGGACACAGTCGGCGAGGGGGGAGTCGAGCCGACGACGGAGTGATGCCGGTGCCGGTCCCGCGAGGCAGATCATCCGGCCGTACGCGTTATGCGCGGCGAGGTGGGGGGATGGTTTGGATCGGTCAGGTCATTGCCAGGTTGGCCCCGACTCGGGCGGGTCGGTCGGACAGTGGATGCCGACGTCCCCTGCTCGCCGTTCCCGTCGCCGCCCCGTGCGCCAGACTGGGCCCATGAGCGAGAGCGTCGTCGAGGTCGAGAACCTGCGCAAGACCTACCGAGGGGGACTCGAGGCGCTGCGGGGCGTGTCGTTCGACATCCGCCGCGGTGAGACGTTCGCGCTGCTCGGACCCAACGGGGCGGGCAAGAGCACCGTCATCGAGATCCTCGAGGGCTACCGCGATCGTACGAGCGGCGAGGTGCGCGTGCTCGGCGTCGACCCGCACCGCGGCGGGCTGGACTGGAAGGCCCGGCTCGGCATCGTGCTGCAGAACACCGGTGAAGCGCCGACCGCGAGCGTGCGCGAGATGCTCGCGCACTTCGCCTCGTTCTATCCGCGCCCGCGCGACGTCGACGAGGTGATCGCGTCGGTGGGACTCGCCGAGAAGGCCAAGGTCTCGGTGCGCAAGCTGTCGGGCGGGCAGCGTCGCCGCGTCGACGTGGCGCTCGGCATCATCGGCCGCCCCGAGCTGCTCTTCCTCGACGAGCCCACGACCGGGTTCGACCCCGAGGTGCGGCGGCAGTTCTGGGACCTCATCCGCGACCTGCAGCGCCAGGGCACCACGATCCTGCTGACCACCCACTACCTCGACGAGGCGGCCGAACTGGCGGAGCGCGCCGCGATCATCGTCGGCGGGCAGATGGCATCCGTCGGCCGTATCGACGAGCTCGGCGGACCCGACGCGCGCGTGCCCGTCGTGCGCTGGCGCGAAGGCGGGGAGACGCGCGAGGAACGCACGCAGGACCCGGGGGCGGCCGTCGCGTCGCTGTACGCCCGCCTCGGTGAACCGGAGCGGCTCGAGGTCGTGCGCCCGAGCCTCGAAGACGTCTACCTCTCGTTCCTCGGCGACGAGGCCCGTCGCACCACCGCCGCGGGAGGCGTGGCGTGAGCCGCGTGCTGCGGCTGGGCGCCGCGCGCGTCGCGTTCGAGGTGCGCGCGTACTTCCGTCAGGGCGACTCGGTGTTCTTCACGTTCCTGTTCCCGGTGATGATCCTGCTGATCTTCTCCGTCGCCTTCGACGCGCAGACGTTCGGCCCGCCCGGAGACGAGGTGGATGCCGCGCAGTTCTACCTCCCCGCGATGCTCGCCGCGGGCGTTCTGCTGTCGGGCTTGCAGAACATGTCGATCGACATCGCGATGGAGCGCAGCGACGGCACCCTCAAGCGCCTGGGCGGCACTCCGCTGAGCCCCGTGTCGTACTTCATCGGCAAACTCGGCCAGGTGCTGGTGACGGGTTTCCTGCAGTCGGTGCTGCTCATCGTGGTGGCAGCGGTGTTCTTCGGCGTGCCTCTGCCGACCGATCCGGAGCATTGGCTGACCTTCGCGTGGGTGTTCCTGCTCGGGGTCACCACGTGCGCGATCCTCGGTATCGGCCTGTCGGCGCTCCCGCGCACCGGCCGCAGCGCCACCGGCGTCGTCATCCCGATCGTGCTGCTGCTGCAGTTCATCTCGGGCGTCTACATCAACTTCGCCGCCCTCCCCGAGTGGCTGCAGAACGTGGCGAGCGTCTTCCCGCTGAAGTGGCTGGCGCAGGGGTTCCGTTCGGTGTTCCTGCCCGAGAGCTTCGCCGCAGCCGAGCCGTCGGGCTCGTGGGATCACCCGCTCATCCTGCTGGTGACCCTGATCTGGCTGGTGGTCGGGCTCGCCCTGGTGCGCGTGACGTTCCGGTGGATCCGCAAGGACGCGTGAGTCGCTGCGCGAGCGTGCTGCGCGCTGCGCGAGGGAGTGCGGCTGCGCGCGTGTGCGCGCTGCGCGAGCGCGTGAGTCGCCGAGATGTGTCGCTTACGGGGCATCCGAAGCGACGAATCCCGGCGACTCACGCGGAGGAGGGATGCCACGGCCCCGGTGTCGGAGGGGAGCGTTAGCGTTGGAGGATGGTCGGTTATCGCTACCTCGGAAACAGTGGATTCAAGATTTCGGAGATCACCCTCGGCAACTGGGTGACCCACGGCTCGCAGGTCGGTGACGACGCGGCGGTCAAGACGGTGCATGCGGCGCTCGACGCGGGCATCACGACGTTCGACACCGCCGACACGTACGCCAACACGGCGGCCGAGACGGTGCTCGGGAAGGCGCTCGAGGGTCAGCGGCGCGAATCGCTCGAGATCTTCACGAAGGTGTACTTCCCCACCGGTCCGATGGGGCCGAACGACACCGGTCTCAGCCGCAAGCACATCATGGACTCCATCAATGGGTCGCTGAAGCGCCTCGGCACCGACTACGTCGATCTCTACCAGGCGCACCGCTTCGACTACGAGACCCCGCTCGAAGAGACGTTCCAGGCGTTCGCCGACGTCGTCCGCCAGGGCAAGGCCCTCTACATCGGCGTCTCGGAGTGGACCGCCGAGCAGCTGCGCGAGGGGCACGCGCTGGCGAAACAGCTCGGCATCCAGCTCATCTCGAACCAGCCGCAGTACTCGATGCTCTGGCGTGTGATCGAGGGCAAGGTCGTTCCGACCAGCGAAGAGCTGGGCATCTCGCAGATCGTGTGGTCGCCCATGGCGCAGGGCGTGCTGAGCGGCAAGTACCTGCCCGGCCAGCCGGTGCCCGAGGGCTCGCGCGCGACCGACGAGAAGAGCGGCGCGAACTTCATCAAGCGGTTCCTGAACGACGACACCCTCGAGGCCGTGCAGCGCCTCAAGCCCATCGCCGACGGGGCCGGGCTCTCCATGCCGCAGCTCGCGATCGCGTGGGTGCTGCAGAACCCCAACATCGCCGCGGCGCTCGTGGGGGCCTCGCGTCCCGAGCAGCTCGCCGACACCGTGAAGGCGTCGGGCGTGACCCTGGATGCCGACACCCTCACCGCCATCGACGAGGCGCTGGGTGGCGCGGTGTTCTCCGACCCCGAGAACACCTACGAGGTGTCGCCGAAGCAGCGACTGGTCTGACGACGGCGAGGGAGCGGGTCGGGCGTTAGCGTCCGGCCCGCTCTCGTGTGCGGGGCGGCCTCGGGCGCCCGGGCGGCGCTGGGCAGCGCCTCAGGAGGCGCTCAGGAGAGAGCAGGGATCGCGTCGTACCCTGTGCGAATGTCCTTTTCCGCTCACCGGCCCGGTCGCTTCGGCTCCGACGGCCGCATCGAGTTCACGACGGACGAGGAACGCGAGCAGTATCTCGACGACATCCTCGCCGCGCAGAACGCGGCGAAACCCGACGCCGCGACACCCGACCACACCTCCGAACCGTGGGGTGCCCCTCCCGCCGACGAGCCGCGCGACCCCTTCGCCGACGACGAGACCCTCCGCCTCGACCGCGATTTCGCGGCATCCGGCCCCGACGACGACACCCTGCGATTCGACCGCGATCCGGCGGCATCCGCTCCCGACGACGAGACCCTCCGCCTGGACCGCGACCCCGTCGAGGTCGCGCCGGCGACTCCCGCACCGCAGCCCGAGGCCGCTCCGAGCCCCATGGCATCCGACCCCCGGCCGACCCGCCTGCGGCGCCACGACCCCCGCCGCCCGAGTCTGTCGCTGATCCGGCGCATGGCCGTGCTCGGCGGCGCCGACAACGACGTGCTCGACGAGGTGCCCGAAGAGGTCCCCCGTTTCGTGCAGATGTTCCTCGTGCTCGCGGGCACGGCCCTCGTCTCGGCGCTGTCGATGATGTTCGCGCTGATGACCGGCGTGCGCGTCAGCATCCTGCTCGCGATCCCCCTCGCGATCGTGTGGGGCCTCATCATCTTCAACCTCGACCGCTTCCTCACCTCGACGATGCGTTCGACCAAGAACATCTTCCGGCTGCTCGGTCTCGCCCTTCCGCGCGTGATCATGGCCGCGCTGATCGGCATCGTGGTGGCGGAACCCCTCGTGCTGCAGGTGTTCCAGAACGACATCGTGCGCGAGGTCAACTCGACCAACGTCACCCAGGCGCTGACGGACCAGGATGCGGTGACCGGCGGTCCCGAGAAGCAGGCGCTCGACGCCGCGACCGCGCAGGTGTCGGCGCTCGAGAACCAGGCGGCGACGGGCATCGTCACCGGCACGTCGTCGACCTCCGCCGAATCGGCCGCCGCCCAGCAGACCGTCGACCAGCTCACGCAGCAGCTCACGGCGCAGCAGGGCGTGATCGACCAGGCGCGGGCGGTGTACCAGTGCGAGCTGACCGGCCAGGGCGCCGGAACCGTGCCGGGCTGCACCGGCGTCGCCGGCGACGGCGCGAGCTCCGACGCGGCGCAGGCCCAGCTCGGCCAGGCGCAGTCGGCCTACGACTCCCTGTCGACGCAGCTCGCGCAGGCGCAGTCCACCCTCGCGGCCGCCAACGCCGCGGGCACCGAGGCTGCGGCATCCACCACCGAATCCAACAAGCAGCAGGCGGAGGATCAGCTCCCCGCCGCCCGCACCCAGTACGAGGCGGCGCTGGCCGCGTACAACGCGCGCTCCGAATCGGTCGCCGACGGCAACGCGGGGGCGGTGGGACTGCTGAGCCAGATCACGGCGCTCGAACGACTGTCGGACCGTGAGCCGGTGCTCCGCTGGGCGCACTATCTGATCGCCGCGCTGTTCTTCATGATCGAGCTGCTGCCGGTGCTCGTGAAGGTGCTGACCGGCTTCGGCGGTCCGTCGTTGTACGAGAAGGCCGAGAAGATGCGCGGCCAGATCGCCCTCGACCGGGTGTCGGCCCGCACCTATCGCAAGCGCGCCGACATCATCGCCGACGAGGCGAACCGGGTCCCGGCGACGGTGTCCTGATGGTCGCCTGGAGCGCGGGGCTGCTGCTGTACCGCCTCACCCCCGCGCCCCAGGTGCTCATCGCGCACATGGGCGGACCGTTCTGGGCGAAGAAGGACGAGGGCGCCTGGTCGATCCCCAAGGGCGAGTTCGACCCGGACTCCGAGGGAGCCCTGGATGCCGCGCAGCGCGAGTTCCGCGAGGAGCTCGGCGTCGAACCGCCCGACGTCGACTGGGCCGAGCTCGGCACCTTCGCGTACTCGAGTGGCAAGAAGGTCGTGGTGTTCGTGGGCGACGGGGCCGGGTTCACGGCATCCGGTTTCTCGTACGGCACCTTCGAGATGGAGTGGCCGCCGCGCTCCGGTCGCACCGCGTCGTTCCCCGAGGTCGACCGCGCGGAGTGGGCCGACCTCGACACCGCGCGCGCCGCGCTCGTGAAGGGCCAGCGTCCCGCGATCGACGCGCTCGCCGCCGCGCTCGAGGCACTGCCCGGCTCCTGACGCCCTCTCTGCGTGGGGGTCGGTCGAGTGTCCGCGACGCGCCGTGCGGCTGCCTCGAGCGCGGCGTGTCGTGGACACCCCACGGGTTAAGACCCCGCGCGGGCGCGCGAGCTGTTGAGCGTCCAGGACACGCCGCGCGGCTGCCCCGCCCGCGGCGTGTCGTGGACACTCGACGGGGTATGGGGCTGAGGCCGCGGATCAGGCGCGCCCTGAGGTAGCCCCGTGCGGAGCGCGCCCGGCCAGGCCGTTGAGCGTCCAGGACACGCCGCGCGGCTGCCCCGCCCACGGCGTGTCGTGGACACTCGACGCAGGTTCCGGCCCCGGGGTCGACCGTGGCGCCACCCGGACACTCACGATCGGGAAGGCGACCGATGCCGCGGCGCGGCGTCGTGCGAACGACGACACCGCACCGCAACGGATCACGGGCGCAGCAGCACCTTGCCCACGCGGGGCGAGTCGCTCGTGGTGACGGCGTCGACGATGTCGTCGAGGCCGAAGGTGGCGGCCACGGGGAGGGTCACGGTGCCGTCGGCGAGGTAGCGCGACAGTTCACCGAAGAGGGCGCCGCGGGTGTCGGCATCCATCGTCTTGCTGACGACACTGCCCCAGAAACCCTTCACGGTGGCCTGACGGAAGATGAGGTCGCCGGCGCCGAGCTCGAGCTTGCCCGCGCCCATCGAGCCGAAGATCACGAGCGTGCCGTTCTCGCTCAGCAGCGACAGCACGTGACCTGCGGCGGGACCCCCGACCGAGTCGACGCCCGCGACGATCCTCGCGCCGTCGGCGAGGGCGAGGGCCTTGTCGCTCCAGTCGTCGGCGTCGGTCGACACGACATTGTCGATGCCCTGCTCGGCGAGTTCGGCGACGGCGCTCTCGCGACGCACCAGACCGATCACGTGGATGCCACGGGCCTTCGCGATCTGCGCGACCATGCGCCCCACCGCGCCGTTGGCGGTGTTCTGGACGATCCAGTCACCGGGCTCCAGGTCGAGCGAGTGCAGCAGGCTGATCGCGCTGAAGGGCATGGCGACCAGCTGTGCGGCCATCTCGTCGGACAGGGCATCGGACACGGGGATGAGTCCCGCGGCGGGGGCGATGACGTACTCCGCCCACACGCCGAAGGTGCCGCCGGTCGCGACGCGCTGGCCGACTTCGAGCGAGACGCCCTCGCCGACGGCGTCCACGACCCCGGCGGCCTCGGTGCCGGCACGTGCGGGAAGCTCGGGCTTGAAGCCGTAGGTGCCGCGGATGGTCCACAGGTCGTGGTTGTGGATGGGTGACAGCAGCACGCGCAGGCGCACCTCGCCGGGGCCGGGGGTCGGGGTCTCGACCTCTTCGACGCCGAGGACGTCGGCCGGTTCGGCGAACTCGTGGTGGATGACTGCGCGCATGGATTGCCTCCTGTGGTTATTTTGTAACGACCGGTCTAATATAGACCTCGAGCCTCGGAATGCAACCGAGAGGCCCGAGCCGGCCGAGGGGTCCGGGACTCGCGTGGTCCCGGTGGCTTCGACAGGCTCAGCCACCTGCGCCGAGAGGCGTCGGTGGCTTCGACAAGCCCAGCCACCCGCGCCGAGGGGCCCCTGGGCTCGTCGAAGGGTCCGGCGACACCGACGGGCTCAGACACCCAAGGAGGGCGAGATCATGGGCAGGATGCCGAGCTTCGACCGCTCCGTCGTCGTCGACGCCGCGCGCGACGTCTTCTGGCAGCGCGGCTATGCCGAGGCGGGAATCGCCGAGCTCGAAGAGGCGACCGGCCTCACGCGCTCGAGCATCTACAACGCCTTCGGCAGCAAGCGAGGCCTGTTCGACGCGGTGCTGGCCGCCTACCTCGACGATGTCGTGCGCACGCGGCTGCGTCCGCTGGGCGGGGGAGACCCCGGCGCGCTCGAGGCGTACGTCGACGAGATGCGCACCGCGATCGCCGAAGACGCCCCGCGTGCGCGGCTGGGGTGTCTGCTGCTCAACGCCGGGGCGTCGCCGCTGGCCAGCGATGACGCCGAGGTGCGCGCGCTCGTCTCGGGCTACACCGCCGAGATGCGCTCCGCCATCCGCGCCGCCGTCACCGACCGCCGGCCCGACCTCGCCCCGGATGCCGTCGACGCCCTCGCCGCGGTCTGCGCCTCGCTCGTGGTAGCCGGCCTCACCCTCGCCCGCGCCGATCGCGACGCGTCGCTGGCCACCTTGGCATCCATCCCCTCGACCCTGACGTCGTGGGGGAGCCGCTGACCGCCGTCCGTCCGGGGCTGAGGGGTCCGGCATCCGACGTCCTGGGGCGAGCCGCTGCCCGGTCGCTCAGCGATCGGCGACGAGCGGGCGCCGACGCACCCCGACCGTCGCGGCGGTGATCAACGCGGCGGCGATCAGCGCCCACCACACGGCGCCGCGCGCGTCGACGGTGTCGCCGCTGAGGATCGGAACGGATGCCAGCGGCGAGGCGCGCACGACGGCGTCGGGGAGCCCCAGCAACGGGCCGAAGAGACCCGCGACGGCGGCGAGCCCCACGAGGCCCCAGCCGATCGCGATCGAGGCTCGCGGCACGACGACTACGGCGACGGCGGCGACCAGGGTGATCACGAGCGCCGCCAGGGCCTGACCCGCGGCGCTCACCGCTGCCGCGCGCAAAAGGGAGGTGTCGCCACCGTCGGTGGTGGCGACACCGAGCGCCGCCCCGGTGACCGCGGCGCCGAGGGTTCCCACGATCCCCGCGAGCGCCACGCACACCGCCGCCGCCAGCCAGCGCACCCGGCTCACCCCCGCGGCGCGGACCGGTTCGGCCAGACCCGCCGCCTCGTCCTGACGAAGGCGCACCACGGCCTGCACGCCGGCGCACGCGGCGAGGATCCCGGCGAGGGTGAAGAAGACCTCGACCGCTCCCTGCGCGAGAGACCCCTGCGCGGCGAGACTCTGCAGCAGCGTCTGCACGGAGGGGATCGAGTCGCCGATCTGCGAGATCACCGCCGACAGTCGCGTCGACAGCAGCCCGACGAGCAGCCCCGCCACGACCCACCCGATGACGGCGCCGCGGCTCTCCCTCCACGCCAGCCCGATCGGCCCCGAGAGCAGCCGCCCGGCCGTCGCCGGTCCCCGCGGGGCGGGCAGGAGCGAGGCGCCGAGGTCGCGCGATCGGTGCAGCACGACCGCGACGCCGACGGCGACGATCGCGAGGGCGGCCGACAGCAGCAGGGGCCGCGCGTCGTCGGCGTCGAACGCGCGCACGTTCTCGGCCCACCCGAAGGGCGACGCCCACGCCAACGGGGCGCTCTGCATGCGTTGCAGATCGGCGCTCGGCGTGCCGAGGGCGTTGCCCACGCCGCAGGCGAGGTAGCTCAGCAGCACGGCCCATACCCCGATGCTGTTCGCCGCGCGCGCGGTGCGCGCGATCTCGGCCGCGACGAACGCGACGGCGAGGAAGGCGACACCCGTCAGCCCCGCCGAGGCGCCCAGCAACGCACTCCCCGTCGCCGCGAAGCCGAGGCCGACGAAGGTGAGGGCCGCGAGGACGGCGAGCACGAGATTCGCCAGGATGCCGTGCGCCACGGTCGCGGTGAGGGCGGCGGATCGTCCGGCCGGCGTCGCGGCCACGAGTTCGGCGCGGCCCGCCTCCTCGTCGCCGCGGGTGTGACGGACGGCGAGGAAGGTGCTCATGAGGGCGGCGAGCAGGGCGAGGAACGGTGTGATGAGGAACGCGGCGAACGCCCCCTCGTCGCTACCCGACGGCAATCCGCGGAAGAGCAGGATGACGGGATTGGCGATGGCGGTCGCCAGCAGCGCCTCCCGATCGGTCGGCGTGGCGAACTGTCCGCGGACCCCCGCGACCGTGGCGGCACCGAGGGCGACGGTGCCGAGGATCCAGATGGCCAGCTGCACGGCATCCCGTCGCAGGCGCACCCGCAGGAGCGGGCCGAGGCCGTTCATCGTCGGTCGTCCTCGACGCGCTCGCCGTAGTGGCGGAGGAACAGCTCCTCGAGCGACGCCGGCTCGACGCGCAGACCCGTGACGCGGGCTGTCCCCAGGGCGGGGAGCACGGATGCCACCTCCGCGGTGTCCACGGTGAAGCGCACGCGTCCGTCGCGCCGCTCGATGTCGTGCGCGGCCGGGAGCGAGAGCTCGGCGCCGGTGTCGGCGAAGGAGATCTGCGTGCGGGTGAGGTGGCGGAGATCGTCGAGGGTGCCGGTCTCGACGACCTTGCCCGCGCGGATGATGCTCACCCGGTCGCACACCTGCTCGACCTCCGAGAGGATGTGGCTCGACAGCAGCACGGTCGTGCCGTGCTCGCGGACGCGATGCAGTTCGCGCTGGAACACGACCTCCATGAGCGGGTCGAGACCGCTCGTGGGCTCGTCGAGCACGAGCAGGGCGGCGGGGCAGGCGAAGGCTGCGACCAGCGCGACCTTCTGCCGATTGCCCTTCGAGTAGGAGCGACCCTTCTTGCGCGGGTCGAGGTCGAACGCGTCGAGCAGGCGTGCACGTTCGCGCTGGAACGCCGTCGTCTCGCCGAAGCCGCGCAGCCGGGCGAGCAGGTCGATCGCCTCACCGCCCGAAAGGTTCGGCCACAGGCTCACATCTCCCGGCACGTACGCGAGGCGGCGATGCAGGCGCGGGGCATCGCGCCAGGGGTCGGCGCCGAGCACCTCCACCTCGCCCGCGTCGGCCCGCGCAAGGCCGAGCAGGATGCGCAGGGTCGTCGACTTGCCCGCGCCGTTCGGCCCGAGGAAGCCGTGGACCTGGCCGATGCCCACCTCGAGGTCGAGATCGTCCAATGCCACTGTGCGGCCGTAGGTCTTTCGCAGGCCCGCGGTGCGGATCGCCCCACTCATGTCGCGGACGATACGCCGACCGAACGGCCGCTTCAAGGGGAAGCAATGTATACGGACGGGGGATGCCCCCTGGTTCCTCCCGTTGCTGAGGGAGCGTAATGTATACACGACGAGGAGGTGGGCGGTGCGAGCAGGAGAACGGGCGTACGCGACCCTCCTCGACGAGATCCAGACGGGCACCCTGGCACCCGGGACCGTCCTCGGCGAGGTCGAGCAGGCGACGCGCCTCGGGGTCAGCCGCACGCCGCTGCGCGAGGCCCTGCGTCGATTGGCATCCGACGGTCTCGTCGCCCAGGCGTCGGCGCGGGTGACGGTCGTCGCCGGCATCGACGCCGACGACATCCGTGAGCTGTTCGCATTGCGCCGAGCTCTCGAGAGCGAAGCGGCGCGATCTGTCGCCCACCGCGGCGATCGGCGGGTGTTCACCGCCCTCGCCCGCGAGTTCGCGGCGGTCGACCTCGCGGATGCCGACGCGTACTACGCCCTCATCGCCCGCTTCGACGACGCCATCGACGTGGCGGTCGAGAACCGCTACCTCCTCGCGGCACTCCGCAGCGTCCGCACCCACCTCGTGCGGGTGCGTCGCATGGCCCGCTTCAACCCCCTTCGCCTCTCCGCCTCTGCGGGGGAGCATGAACTGATCGCGCGAGCGATCGGCGCCGGCGACCCCGAACTCGCCGTCCACGCCACCCACGTGCATCTGCACAACGCCCTCACCACCATCCTCGAAGCCCTCACGGAGGACCCCTCATGACGATCACCCACCACGTGCGCGTGCACCGCAGCGACGAGAACCTCGCCCGTGAGGGCCAGCTCGCCTGGGCCCTCGCCCGGGTCGCGGTCGACCCGGTGGACGTCGACGACGACGTGGTCGACATGATCATCAACCGCCTCATCGACAACGCCGCCGTCGCCGCGGCCTCGATCTCGCGGCCGCCGGTCAGTGCGGCGCGTCAGCAGGCCCTCGACCACGCCGTGTCGATCGGCGGCCCCGGCGCCACCGTCTTCGGCTGCCTGCTCGAGCGGCGCACGAGCCCGGAGTGGGCGGCCTGGGCCAACGGCGTCGCCGTGCGCGAGCTCGACTACCACGACACCTTCCTCGCGGCCGATTACTCGCACCCGGGCGACAACATCCCGCCCGTGCTCGCGGTCGCGCAGCACACCGGGCGTGACGGCGCCGCATTGGTGCGGGCGCTGGCCACGGCGTACGAGATCCAGATCGACCTCGTGCGGGCGATCTCGCTGCACAAGCACAAGATCGACCACGTCGCCCACCTGGGCCCCGCGGCCGCCGCGGGCATCGGCACCCTGCTCGACCTCGACCAGGAGACGATCTACCAGGCCATCGGCCAGGCCCTCCACACGACCACCGCGACGCGGCAGTCGCGCAAGGGCGAGATCTCGACCTGGAAGGCGCACGCCCCCGCCTTCGCCGGCAAGATGGCCATCGAGGCCGTCGACCGTGCGATGCGCGGCGAGACCAGCCCGTCGCCGATCTACGAGGGCGAAGACGGTGTCATCGCGTGGATGCTCGACGGCCCCGACGCGTCGTACGACGTCCCGCTGCCCGCCGAGGGCGAGAGCAAGCGCGGCATCCTCGACTCGTACACGAAGGAGCACTCGGCCGAGTATCAGGCGCAGGCGTGGATCGACCTCGCCCGCCGCCTCGGTACGGAGCGCCCGGATCTCCGCGACCCCGCGAACGTGGCATCCATCGTCCTGTACACCAGCCACCACACGCACTACGTGATCGGTTCGGGGGCGAACGACCCGCAGAAGTACGACCCCACCGCCTCGCGCGAGACGCTCGACCACTCGATCCCGTACATCTTCGCCGTCGCCCTGCAGGACGGCGCGTGGCACCACGCCGACTCGTATGCGCCCGAGCGCGCGGGCCGCACCGACACCCTCGCGCTGTGGCACAAGATCACGACGGCGGAGGATGCCGAGTGGACGCGCCGCTACCACTCGGAGGACCCCGACGAGAAGGCGTTCGGCGGCCGCGTGGTCATCACGCTGACCGACGGCACGACGGTCGAAGACGAGATCGCCGTCGCCGACGCCCACCCGCTGGGCGCTCGTCCGTTCGCCCGCGAGGACTACGTGCGCAAGTTCCGCCTGCTGGCCGAGCCGGTGCTGCAGCCCGAGGAGATCGAGCGCTTCCTCGAGCTCGTGCAGCGTCTGCCCGAGCTGACGCCCGCCGAGGTGATGCAGCTCTCGATCGTCGCCAAGCCCGGCGTGCTCGCCCTCGCTCCCGCACCCAAGGGGCTGTTCTGATGCGCGGGGGCGGGTGCGCTCCCGAGAAGCCGGAGCCGCCGGTGCGCGAGATCCACTCGATGAAGCGAGGCCGCTGATGCTGTACGCCCAGACCACGCCGCAGCAGAAGCGTCGCGCGCTGCGCGAGAGGCTGGCATCCGGAGATCTCGTGCGCATGCCCGGGGCGTTCAACCCCCTGTCGGCCCGGCTCATCGAGCGGAAGGGCTTCGACGGCGTCTACATCTCGGGCGCCGTGATCTCGGCCGACCTGGGCCTGCCCGACATCGGCCTGACGACCCTCACCGAGGTCGCCGGTCGCGGGCAGCAGATCGCGCGCATGACGGAGCTGCCGGCGATCATCGACGCCGACACCGGATTCGGCGAGCCGATGAACGTCGCGCGCACGATCCAGACGCTCGAAGACGCGGGGCTCGCCGGCACCCACATCGAAGACCAGGTCAACCCGAAGCGCTGCGGGCACCTCGACGGCAAGAGCGTGGTGGATGCCGACACCGCGATCAAGCGCATCCGCGCGGCCGTCGACGCCCGACGGGATCCGGACTTCCTCATCATGGCGCGCACTGACGTGCGCGCGGTGGAGGGGATGGACGCCGCGATCGACCGCGCGAAGGCCCTGGTCGACGCGGGCGCCGACGCGATCTTCCCCGAGGCGATGCGCGATCTCGGCGAATTCGAGGCGATGCGCGCGGCGCTGGACGTGCCGATCCTGGCGAACATGACCGAGTTCGGGAAGAGCGAGCTGTTCTCGACGCGGCAGTTGCAGGATGCCGGGGTGAACCTCGTCATCTGGCCGGTCTCGCTGCTGCGGCTCGCCATGGGCGCCGCCGGCCGTGGCCTCGACGCCCTGGCATCCGAGGGTCATCTGCGCGAGCAGCTCGGCGAGATGCAGCACCGCGCCGACCTGTACGACCTCATCGACTACGAGGGCTACACGCGCTTCGACGCCGACGTGTTCGACTTCACCGTCGAGCGCTGAGCGGGCGCCCTCACGCTCGTCCTGTCGACGTTGCGCTCCTCGTCCCACTTCTATCGGCGAATGTCCCACTCATGGCCGGTCGAAGGGTCTGGAGGCGACAAGAAGTGGGACGAGGGTCGCCCCGCCGCAGCTCCGCCCCGGCCGCATCCGGCACCATGGAACAGAGCACGACTCAAGGGAGAGACGATGACCGACATCAAGAAGGGCCTCGCCGGCGTCACGGTCGATGAGACCGCCGTCAGCAAGGTGAACCCCGAGACCAACAGCCTGCTGTACCGCGGGTACCCCGTGCAGGAGCTCGCCGCCACCCAGCCCTTCGAGGCGGTGGCGTATCTGCTGTGGAACGGGGAGCTTCCGGATGCCGCACAGCTCGCCGACCTGCGCCGGATCGAGCGGCAGCACCGGTCGCTGAGCGACGACGTGCGCGCCGTGATCGATCTGCTGCCGACGTCGGTGCACCCGATGGACGAGGTGCGCACGGCCGTCAGCGCCATCGGCGCGCGCGAGACGGCGGGCATCTCGAACGTGATGGATGCCGTGGGCACCCCCGAAGAGAACCTCGAGCGCTCCGTGCGGTTGTGGGCGCAGCTGCCCGCGGTCGTGGCCTACGGCCAGCGCCGCCGCCGCGGCGAAGAGCTCATCGAGCCCCGCGACGACCTCGACTACTCCGCGAACTTCCTCTGGATGACCTTCGGCGAGCAGGCGGACGAGGTCGTCGTCGACGCGTTCAACCGGTCGATGATCCTGTACGCCGAGCACTCCTTCAACGCCTCCACCTTCACCGCCCGCGTCATCGCCTCGACCCTCAGCGATCTGTACTCGGCGGTGGTCGGCGCGATCGGCGCACTGAAGGGTCCGCTCCACGGCGGCGCCAACGAGGCCGTCCTGCACGTGTTCACCGAGATCGGCTCGGCCGAGAACGTCGGTCCCTGGCTCGATACGGCCCTCGCCGAGAAGCGCAAGATCATGGGCTTCGGCCACCGCGTGTACAAGCGCGGCGACTCGCGCGTGCCGACGATGAAGGCCGCGCTCGACACCCTCGTCGCGCACTACGACCGTCCCGACGTCGCCGCTCTCTACGACGCGCTCGAGTCGCAGTTCGTCGAGCGCAAGGGGATCTACCCGAACCTCGACTACCCCTCGGGCCCCGCGTACGACCTCATCGGCTTCGACACCCTGACCTTCACGCCGCTCTTCGTCGCGGCCCGGGTGACCGGTTGGACCGCCCACATCCGGGAGCAGCAGTCGTCGAACGCCCTCATCCGTCCGCTGTCGGCCTACGTCGGCCCCGACGAGCGCCACGTCGAGGGGTACGTTCCGGATGCCGCCGACGTCGAGGCGCAGGAGCGACCCGAAGAGGCGGCGGGCTGATGCCCGAGCCGCGGATCGTCCTCGTCGCGGGAGCCCGCACGCCGATCGGGTCGTTCGGGGGCGCCCTGTCGGGCGTCGACGCGTACGAACTCGGCGCGGTCGCGGTGACCGAGGCGCTGCGCCGGGCGGGAGTCGCGAAGGACGACGTCGACGAGGTCGTCATGGGCTGCATCGCCCAGAACGGCCCCGACGCCTACAACGCGCGCCGCGTGGCGCTCGCCGCGGGACTGCCGACGCGTGTCCCCGCTTTCACCGTCAACCGGCTCTGCGGCTCCGGCCTGCAGGCGATCTGGTCGGCGGCGCAGGAACTGCGCTGGGGTGGCATCGATGTCGCCGTGGCCGGAGGCGACGAGAGCATGTCGCGCACGCCCTTCCTCGACTACGGCGCCCGCGGCAATGCCCGGCTCGGCGATCGCACGCTCCTCGACGGCACGCTCGCGATCCTCACCGACCCGTTCAGCGGCCGGCACATGGGCACGACGGCCGAGGTCGTGGCATCCCGGTACTCCGTCTCGCGCGAGGAGCAGGACGCCTTCGCCGTCGAGAGTCAGCGGCGGGCGGCGACGGATGCCGCGCGCGCGGCCTTCGCCGACGAGATCGTCGCCGTGACCACCGGCGGAAAGCGGTCGGTCGAGGTCTCCGTCGACGAGCACCCGCGTCCCGACACCACGATGGAGGCGCTCGCGGGCCTCCGCCCCGCGTTCGAGAAGGACGGGTCGGTAACGGCCGGCAACTCGTCGGGCATCAACGACGGCGCCGCCGCGACCGTGCTCATGCGCGAGGACGACGTGCGCGAACGGGGCCTTCCGGGTCTGGCGACGCTCGAGGCGGTCACCACCGCCGGCGTCGACCCCGAGATCATGGGGTACGCCCCCGTGCTCGCCCTGCAGCGTCTGTGGGATCAGACGGGACTGCGGCCCGCCGACGTCGACGTGATCGAGCTGAACGAAGCCTTCGCGGCCCAGGCGGTGGCGGTGATCCGCGATGCCGGGCTCGACCCCGAGAGGGTCAACCCGTACGGCGGGGCGATCGCCCTGGGGCACCCGGTGGGTGCGACGGGCGCGATCCTCACCGTGCGCGCCGCGCTCGACCTGCAGCGCCGCGACCTCGAGTACGCCGTGGTGACGATGTGTATCGGCGGCGGTCAGGCCCTCGCGGCCCTGCTGCGGCGCTACTGAATCCCCCGCCCTCTCGCGCGCGCTCGCTCTCCCGCTCTCTCGCTCGCTCGCTCGCTCTCGCGATCGCTCTCGCGCTCGCTATCGCGCGCGTGAGTCGCCGAGAATTGTCGCTGGATCGAGGGTCCAAGCGACTGAATCCGGCGACTCACGCGGGGGGTGGGGGAGAGAGGGAGGATGGGGGCATGAGCGTGTTCCTTCTCGGTGGCGGTCGCGACCTCGCGCGCTGCGGCGATCTGCTGCGTCCCTTCGTCGCCGAGGCGCGACGGCGAGCCGGCGACCGCGCGCCCGTGATCGCCCTGCTGCTCGTCCTCGAGGCCGACGACGACTCGTCGGTCTCGCGCTTCACGGCGATGCTCGACGCGGCCGGCGCCGCGGCGGAGGAGATCCGTGTCGAGTCCCTCGTCGAGGGCGAGGTCTACGATGCTGCGGCGCTCGACGCCGATGCCCTCTTCGTGGGCGGTGGCCTCACGCCGGCGTACCTGGACGCCTTCGGACGGATCCGGGATGCCGTGCTCGACCGCGTCCGCGAGGGAGTCCCGTACGCGGGGTTCTCTGCCGGTGCGGCCATCGCCGCGGGTCCGGCGCTCGTCGGTGGATACCGCATCCACGGGGTCGAGATCGTGTCGGAGGACGCGGGCGAAGAGCTCGACGCGGTCGAGGTGCGCCCGGGCCTCGGGCTCCTCGACTTCGCCGTCGACGTCCATGCCGCCCAGTGGGGCACCCTTTCGCGTCTCGTCGCGGCGGTCGACGCGGGCCTCGTCACCGACGGAGTGGCGATCGACGAGAACACGGCCCTGGTGGTCTCGGCGCAGGCGGCTCCGGCCGTTCGCGGCAGCGGGCAGGTGTGGCGCGTCGAGTCCGCGGCATCCGGGGTGCATGTTCAGGTGCTCCGCGCCTGAGCGTCGGCGTCAGCCGGCCTCGTCGGCGACCTTCCACGAACGGAAACGGCCCCCACCCGTGAGGGTGAGGGCCGTCGCCTGTTCGAGCGTCAGACGCGGCGGCGGCGAAGCGCCACGGCGAGACCGCCCGCGACCACGAGGAACCCGCCCGCGAGGGCGATGCCCCACGGCATCTCGGCACCGGTGACGGCGAGGCCGCCGCCGGGGCGGGCGCCCGTGTTGCCGGGCTGCGTGCCGGGCGTGCCGGGCGTCCCCGACTGGCCGGGGGTCGGCCTCTGCGTGATGGCGAGAATCGCACGACCGAGCGGTGCCGGGTCGACGACCGTCATCGCCTCGAAGTAGGCCAGGGTCGCGTCCAGGTCGACCTGGCCGGTGTCGGTGCGGTCGGTGCCCTTCGCGAAGGTCGGGAAGCCGTCACCGCCGTTGGCCAGGAACGAGTTCGTCACGACGGTGAACGTGTCGGTCGCCGCGATCGGCTTGCCCTGGTACGACATCGAGACGACGCTGCCCACGCGCGGGTCGACGGCATTCTGTCGGTATTCGTAGGTGAACCCGTCCGAGACGCCGAGGTGCAGCTTCGGGCGGTCGCCCGTCGCCTTCCACTGCTCGTTCAGGATGCCGCGGATCTGGTCACCCGTGAGGGTCACCGTCACGAGGGTGTTGGCGAAGGGCTGCACGAGTGCCGCCTCCTTGTACGTCACCACGCCGTCGTCGCCCTTGAGCAGGTCGGCCCGCAGGCCGCCCGGGTTCATGAGCGCGATCTGCGCCGGGGTACCGGCATAGGCGGGGTTCTCCGACGTCGCCCACAGGTAGACGTCGGCGACCCAGTTGCCCATCGACGACTCGACGCCGCGGTCCGAGCCCGTCGGAGTGCCGCCGCGCAGGATGTCGCCGCTGATCATGCCGACCGGCTCGGCGCCGATCACGTCGGCCTGCTTCACGTACTCCGCGACCTTCGCGGCGATGGCCGCGTCGGGGGCGAAGGCGCCCTCGAGTCGGAAGGTGGTGCCCGAGACGGATGCCAGCGAGTCGGTGCGGGTGTCCCACGCGAGCGAGAGCTGGCCCATCGCCTTGCCGTACTCCGACGCCTGGATCACCGGGCGGGTGCGGTCGGTGCCGGCCACGGCGACGTCGCACGCGTACGTCTGGTGCGTGTGCGCCGAGACGATCGCGTCGATCTCGGGCGAGGCGTTCGTGGCGAGGTTGCCGAAGCCGGCCTGGTCGGCGGCGAGGGCGGCGCAGTCGTTCGACGTCGCCGCTCCCGAGTGGGTGAGCAGCACGATGACGTCGGCGAGGTCGCCGGCCGTGAGCTCCTCGGCCACGCGGTCGGCGGCTTCGAGCTGGTCGCCGAAGTCGAGTCCGGCGATACCGGCCGGGTCGACCATGGTCGCGGTGTCGGGCGTCACGGTGCCGATGAAGGCGACGCGCACGCCGTCCACGATCTTGATCGCGTACTCGTCGAGGACGGGCTCCTTCGTGCCCTTCTTGTACACGTTCGCGCCGAGTCCGAACTCGCCCCCGCCGTACTCGGGGAGCACGCGCGTCGAGAGGTCGGTGAAGCCGCGGTCGAACTCGTGGTTGCCGACGGCCGAGACGTCGAGGCCCGAGGCCTTCAGCGTGTCGATGGTCGGCAGGTCGTCCTGGATGAGCGAGGTGAAGGTGGAGGCCCCGATGTTGTCACCGGCCGAGACGAACAGCGTGTTCGGGTTCGCGGCCTCCTTCGCCTTGACCGCGCCGGCCATGACGGCGGCGCCGGCTTCGCCCTGCGTGCCCGCCTCCAGGCGACCGTGGAAGTCGTTGATGGTGAGGATGTCGATGTTCTTCACGTTCGGGTTCGTGACCTCGAACACGGTCGTGGTGCCCGAGACCTCGTTGCCGACCGCGACGAGCGGGCGCCCGTTGGGCGAGCTCTCCGCGGGGATGAAGTCGACGCCCTCGGGACCGAGGTCGCCGGCCTTCGACAGCAGCGCGCGGTTCGCGGCTTCGTCGGCGGTCAGCTCGTCCTCGACCGAGACCGAGAAGTCGCGGTTGTTGACGTACCCGGCGTAGGTCGCGTCGGAGGGGTCGGTGATGTCGTAGGTCATCACGCCGCCCACGCGCTCCAGACCGATGAAGGCGTAGGTGCGCCCGTCGACCTGTCCGATGGCGAGGTTCTCGGGCTCGGGGCCCTTGTCGTCGCTGCGCCCCTCGAGGTTGGACTCGGAGTGGTTCGAGTTGAAGAAATCGGGGTTCGCGTCGTGCGTGATGGCCTCGAAGTCCGAGCCCGAGTCGAAGACCTGGTTGCCCTCGGTGTCCCACACCGACAAGCCGCGGCCGCCGAAGGTGTACAGCGCGGAGTAGCAGGTGCCCTCGGCGTTCAAGCCCATGTCGGTGGCGACGTTGAGGCGGCCGAGGTCGGCGTCGTCGAGCGACCCGGCGAGCGGGCTGTCGGCGCAGACCGGCGCGAGGCCGTCGTCGCCGAGGTCCTTCACACGGGCGGTGTCGTTGAACTCGCCCCACTCGCGGCCGTCGCCCTCGTTGGCGGTGACCAGGTAGGTCTTACCGTCCGCCTCGTACGCCTGGATGCCGTCGGGCATGTACATGCCGAACAGGCCCGGGTAGCTGTTCTGGTTGTAGGTCGGCGCGTCCTCGGGGTCACGGTCGCTCGCGTCGAGCGTCTCGACGCCGTAATCCTTGAAACCGAGGGGGCGGATGCCGGTGACCGCGGCCGACGCGAGGTCGACGACAGCGAGGGCGTTGGCCTCCTGCAGCGTCACGTACGCGACACCTCCGGCGACCGCGACGAACTCCGGCTCGAGGTTGCGGCTCACGCGGTTGGCGGCGAGCGGCGTGCTGCCCTGGTCGGGGGCGGCGACGTCGGGTCCGAAGACGCGGACGGCGGGGTCGAGCGTCTGGGAACCGCCCTGCTCGAACGCGGCGAAACCGGCGGTGCGAACGGCGTCCTGGGTGGGGGCGGTCTTCGCGGCGGGCAGCGACACGACGCCGACCGACCCCTCGGGGTCGACCGTGAAGTCGTCGTCGGGCTCGCCTTCATTGGCGACGACCGCGTAGGTGCCGTCCTCGGAGATCGTCACCATGTCGGGCAGGGCCCCCACGGTGACCGTGCCCAGGACGGTGGGCGCGGTGGCGTCCGCGTCGAAGAACACCAGGCGACCGGGCGCGGTCTTGTCGGCGTCTTCGAGGGCGATCACGCCGAGGCCGTCGGTGCGGACGGCGAGGGAGTTGGCGACCCCCGTACCCGCGATCGAGTACAGCTTCGTCGGGGCGGCGGGGTTGCTGTTGTCGAGCACGTCGACGGCGCCGGCCTGCGCGTTGACGACGAACAGGCGGTTCTTGTACGCGTGCACGATCTCGGCGGCCGACTGGTCGAAGACCCCGGTCTCGTAGGTGCCGATGGGGCGGAGACTCACCGCGCTGTCGGTCGGGGTGTCGCGCACGGGTTCGGGGACGATCGCGGCGGAGGCCGCGGTGGCGCTCGACAGGGCGAGCGCGCACACCGCCGCGGTCGTCGCGGTGAACGCGGCGGCGCGGCGAAGGAAGGTCGAAGGCATGGCTGTGTCCTCGGATTCGGGTGGGGGGGCGATCCGCGCGGGCGGCGCGATCTTGTGGATTTTGCCTGGAGGGGGTGACGCCCGGGTGAACGGAGGGCGAACGAGGCGGCCGCTCGCCCCGCCTCCGGGTCTTCCCGAGGGGTGCGGCATCCCGCTTCCGGGTGACGCGAGGGTTCCGGCCCCGGTGGGCCGTCACGGTCCTACGCTCGTCGCATGAGTCATGATGCCGGCGACGGGGAGCCGCCCGGAGCCCACGCCGCAGAGCCCCACCGCCAGGGCTTGTCGCAGCGCCTCAACGGGCTGCGCGCCGGGGTGCTCGGCGCCAACGACGGCATCGTGTCGACGGCGGCCGTCGTGGTGGGCGTCGCGGGGGCGACGACCGAGACCGCACCGGTGCTCGTGGCGGGCCTCGCCGCGCTCGTGGGCGGCGCGATCTCGATGGCGCTGGGGGAGTACATCTCGGTGTCGAGCCAGCGCGACAGCGAGCACGCGTTGATCCAGAAGGAGCGCCGCGAACTCGCGGAGGACCCGGATGCCGAGTTCGCCGAGCTCGTGGGCCTGTACGAGGCTCAGGGACTCTCGCGCGACACCGCGACGCGCGTGGCGACCGAGCTCACGGCATCCGATGCCCTCAAAGCCCATCTCGCCGTCGAACTGAACCTCGACGCCGACGACGTGGTGAGTCCCTGGACGGCGGCGCTGGCCTCCGCCGTGGCGTTCACCGTCGGGGCCGTCCTTCCGCTGCTCACGATCCTGCTCGCGCCCGTCGAGGTGCGCGTCGCCCTCACCTTCGTGGCGGTGCTGATCGCCCTCGCGATCACCGGCTACCTCGCCGCGTGGATCGGCGGCGCGCGTCGCGGCCGGGCGATCCTGCGGACCGTGATCGGCGGCGCGCTCGCCCTCGGCGCGACCTACCTCGTGGGGTCGCTGTTCGGCGTGGCCTCCGCCTAGTCCCGGAGCGGGACGCGCCTGCTCGTCATCGCGTTCCCGCCTACAGGGGTGTTTCGCACGCGCGGCGGGGTTCTGACTGGTCGCTCCCCCTATCAATTAGTAGGACGTCCAGGTAATCTGGGGGATGCGACGACGCCGTCGCCCTCACGAAGGAGAGCCGCATGGATACCACCCCTGCTCCGGCGCTCGACGCCCCGTCCGCCGGAACCCTCTCGGCCGACGAACGCGCCGCCATCCTCGACGCCGTCCGCGATTTCGCCGCGACCGAGCTCGCTCCGCACACCCTCGAATGGGATGCCGAGAAGCACTTCCCCCGAGACGTCCTCCGCCGCGCGGGGGAACTGGGTCTCGGCGGCGTCTACGTCAAGGACGACGTCGGCGGCGCCGGGCTGACGCGAGCCGATGCGGTCGCGATCTTCGAAGAACTGGCCTACGGCGACCCCACGGTGACGGCCTACATCACGATCCACAACATGGTGGCCTGGATGATCGACGCCTACGGCACCGACGCCCAGCGCGAGCGCTGGCTCCCCGGTCTCGTCTCGATGGAGGATCTGGGCGCCTACTGCCTGACCGAGCCGGGCGCGGGATCGGATGCCGCGGCCATCACCACGTCCGCGATCCGTCACGGCGACACCTACGTGCTCACCGGCGTCAAGCAATTCATCTCGGGTGCCGGGGAGGCATCCGTCTACGTCGTCATGGCGCGGACGGGCGAACCGGGGGCGCGGGGGATCAGTGCGTTCCTCGTGCCCGCCGAAGCCGAGGGACTGTCGTTCGGGCCCAACGAGAAGAAGATGGGCTGGAACGCGCAGCCCACGCGTGCCGTCGTGCTCGACGAGGTGCGCGTGCCGGCCGAGAACCTGCTCGGCGGCGAGGGCCGCGGCTTCTCGATCGCCATGACGGCGCTGAACGGCGGGCGTCTCAACATCGCGACCTGCTCCCTCGGCGGGGCGCGGTGGGCGCTCGACCGGGCTGTCGCGTACGTGCACGAGCGGTTCACGTTCGGCGAACCGCTGGCCGAGAAGCAGTCGGTGGTGTTCGCCGTGGCCGACATGGCCACCGACCTCGAGGCCGCGCGACTGCTCGTGCGCGATGCGGCGCTCGCCCTCGATGCGAAGGCCCCCGACACCGCCACGCGCTGCGCCATGGCGAAGCGCTTCGCGACCGACGTCGGCTTCCGTGTCGCGAACGAGTCGTTGCAGCTGCACGGCGGCTACGGATATCTGCAGGACTACGGCATCGAGAAGGTCGTACGCGACCTGCGGGTGCACCAGATCCTCGAGGGGACGAACGAGATCATGCGGGTGATCGTCGGCCGGAGCGTCCTCGCCGCGTGAGCGCGCGGGCCCGTGAGGTCGGTGTTCCGTGGGTCCGGGCGGGTTCGACGCGCGAGCGCGGAACCGGCGGCGCGGGGTGGGTTCCCCCGGATTCGGGGCGGAATCCGCTCTTCGGGGCGGACCTCACCCGCCCCGAAGAGCAGAACGCGCCCCGAACCGTCGGCATCCCCCTGTCCGTGAAGTCGCGGACGGGGAAGCCCCTCGGTGGATGTCGGGGGCGCGTGCGAACATGCGAGGGCGGGATCGTCCGCACCGTCGCGATAGGAGTGAGATGACCGATCAGGATGCCGGGTACGAGACGATCCGCGTCGAGCAGCGCGGGCGCGTCGGATGGATCACGCTCGACCGCCCCGAGGCGCTGAACGCCCTCGACACCCGGACGATGCGCGAGGTGGTCGCGGTCGCCGAGGCCTTCGACGCCGACACGGGTGTCGGAGCGATCGTCGTCACCGGGAGCGAGAAGGCGTTCGCCGCGGGTGCCGACATCAAAGAGATGGAGCAGAAGTCGGGTCTCGACATGACGCTCACCGACCACTTCGGTGCCTGGGCGCGTTTCGCCGCCGTGCGCACGCCCGTGATCGCCGCGGTGTCGGGTTACGCGCTGGGCGGCGGGTGCGAGCTCGCCCTCATGTGCGACGTCATCCTGGCATCCGACCGTGCGAAGTTCGGCCAGCCCGAGGTGCAGCTCGGCGTCATCCCCGGCATGGGGGGCACGCAGCGGCTCGTGCGCGCGCTCGGGTACTACAAGGCCGCCGAACTCGTGCTCACCGGCCGCATGATCGACGCCGCCGAAGCCGAGCGCGCGGGACTGGTGTCGCGCGTCGTCCCGGCCGCCGAGCTGCTCGACGAGGCCGAGGCCGTCGCCCGCACGATCGCCGAGAAGCCCCTGCCCGCGCTGTACGCGGCCAAAGCGGCGCTCGACGTGGCCCTCGAGTCGACGCTCGCCGAGGGTTTGCGCTTCGAACGGCAGGCGTTCGCCGGCCTCTTCGACACCGCCGATCAGAAAGAGGGGATGGCGGCGTTCCGCGAGAAGCGCCCGCCGTCCTTCACGCACCGATGAACGACTCGGCGCACCGGGATCCTGCGGCGGGCGTTCGACCCCGGCGCGGGGCACTCCCGTGCGCCGAGGGTGCTCTTCGGGGTCAGAGCGGGTCGGGCACGGGCGCGGGGTCGGCGAAATCGCCGGCGCCCTTTCGGAAGCGGGCGATGATGCGCACGAGCTCGGTCGCGTCGCCGTCGTCGAGGCCCAGATCGGCGAACACCGCGTTCAATGCCCCGGTCGCCTCGTCGACCCGGCGGCGTCCGGCGTCGCTCAGGACGAGCAGCGCCGCACGACCATCGGTGGGGTGCGGTTCGCGCGAGATGAGCCCGTCGCGAGCCAGGCGATCGACGGTGTTCGTGACGCTCGTGGGGTGCACCTGCAACCGCGCGATCGCGCTGGCCATCGGCATCCGTCCCTCGCGGGTGAAGGCGAGCAGCCGCAGCATCTCGAAGCGCGAGAACGACAGGTCGCAGGGCTTCAGCGCACGGTCGATGGATGCCATGAGCAACTGGTGCGCCCGGATCACCGAGGTCACGACCGTCATGCCGTCGGCGGCGTCGTCCCACCCGTGCGCCAGCCACTGGCGCTTGGCCTCGGCGATCGGGTCGACCGGCAGTCGTCGCGTCATCGGTCCTCCTCCGGATTCACGGTACCGCTCGTGCGCCGGTCGTGCCGGGCGTCGGAGTGCGACGCGGCTCCCGGCCTCCGGGGCCCTCTCGGGCGCCACCCGTGCGGAATCGGGGCCGAGCCGCCTACCGCAGCCCCCGCGCGCCTCTCCGCGAGGTGCGGTGCCCTCGACGGGCTCCGGGCCCTCGCCGCGAGGGGCGCGCCCGATGACGGCTCCGCGCCCCCGACGGGCCCCGGGCCGTCGCCGCGAGGGGCGAGCCCGATGAAGGCTCCGCGCTCCCGATCCCGCCGCAGGACCGACGCTGTGGCATCCCTCCCCCCGACGAAGGAGACGCATCGATGAAGATCGTGGTCCTGATCAAAGAAGTGCCCGACACGTGGGGCGAGCGTCGACTCGACCTCGAGACCGGGCTCGCCGACCGCGCCGCGTCGTCGCCCGTGCTCGACGAGATCGACGAGCGGGCGGTCGAGGTCGCTCTCGCCCACGCCGACGCGCACCCGGGAACCGAGGTGACGGTGGTGTCGATGGCGCCCGCGTCGGCCACGGCGACGATCCGCAAGGCTCTTGCGATGGGGGCGACCTCGGCCGTGCACGTCGTCGACGACTCCCTGCGCGGTGCCGACCTGCTGCTGACCGCCGAGGTGCTCGCCGCCGCCGTACGGCGCACCGACTACGACCTCGTGATCGCGGGCAACCTCTCGACCGACGGCGGCGGAGGCGTCATCGCCGCGATGGTCGCCGAGCTGCTCGGTGTGCCGCAGCTCACCGGGCTCGCGGCCGTGGAGCTGTCCGACGGCTCCGTGTCGGGAGACCGGGTGAGCGACGCGGGCACGATGCGGGTAACGGCCGAGCTCCCCGCGGTGGTGTCGATCACCGAGGCTCTGCCCGAGGGGCGGTTCACCACGTTCAAGGGCATCATGGCGGCCAAGAAGAAGCCGTACGAGACCGTGGATGCCGCCTCGCTCGACGTCGAGCCCGGCGATCCGGCGACCCCGCGCTACATCATGCTGTCCGTCGCCGAACGGCCCCCGCGCGCGTCGGGGACGAAGATCGTCGACGAGGGCGACGCCGGCGAGAGGCTCGCTGCGTTCCTCGTGGCCGAGGGGGTCGCGTGATGGGCGTCGCACTGGTCCTGCTCGAGGTGCTCCCGAGTGGCGCGCTCGCCGCGACGGCGCCCGGCCTTCTCGCCGCCGCCGCGCGGGTCGGCGACCCCGTCGCACTCGTCGCGGCCGCCTCCGACGCCCTCGACGGGGCCGCTGCCGACGCAGCCGGTCTGGGCGCCGTCCGCGTGCTGACGGCCGCGACAGCGCCCGACGCGTTGACGGTCCCGGTCGTCGACGCGCTCGCCGCGGCCGTCGACCGCGAGCGCCCCGACCTCGTGCTCGCGTCGAACGCCGTCGAATCCCGAGACGCCCTCGCCCGGCTCGCCGCTCGGACCCGACTGCCCCTGGCCACCGACATCGTCGGTGTCGACCGCGATGAGATCGGCGTCGTGGCGCACCACTCGGTTCTCGGCGGCGGGTTCACCGTCGACGGCGCGCCCACCTTCGGCCCGCTGCTGGCCACCCTGCGGCCGGGCTCGATCGATGCGCGTCTCGAGGCGCGGCCGCTCGTGGCCGAGGAGCTCGAGGTCGCGGCATCCGGGGTCCGCACCGCCCGCATCGAGGGCTTCGCCGAGACCTCCGCGCCCTCCTCGCGACCCGAACTCCGCGGGGCCACGGCGGTGGTCGCGGGTGGGCGGGGCGTCGGCTCACGCGAGGACTTCGCCCTCGTCGAGCGTCTCGCCGACGCCCTCGGTGCGGCGGTCGGCGCCTCGCGCGCGGCGGTCGACGCCGGCTACGTCCCCGCGAACGCGCAGGTGGGTCAGACCGGCGTCTCGGTATCGCCGCGCCTGTACATCGCGCTCGGCATCTCGGGAGCGATCCAGCATCGGGCGGGGATGCAGACGGCCGGCACGATCGTCGCAATAGACAAGAATCCCGACGCGCCGATCTTCGACATCGCCGATTTCGGTATCGTCGGAGATCTGTTCACCGTCGTCCCGCAACTCATCAGCGCGCTCGAGGCCCACAAGAAATAGATGGCGTCCACACCACGCACCCCGCGTCGCGGGCTGCCGCGCGTCCCCGGCGGGGAGCCCTGGCCGCCCGCGGCCTTCAGCGCGCCCGACGGGTCTGACGCCGCAGCGGCTTCCGGTGCGACGAGCGCGGGCGAGGTCGTGGATGCCGCAGAGGCGGCGTCGAACGCGGGCGATGTGTCGCGAGCCGCCGAGGCGGCGTCGAGCGCGGGCGATGTGGCGCGAGCCGCGCAGGCGGCGCCGAGCGTGAGCGGGACTTCCCCGGCGAACGAGACAGCGGCGGTGCCCGTCTCGCCGGGCGACGCCGACCGCGCCCCCGTGCCGAGTTCGGCGACGGGTGCCGACTCCGGCGACGCGGACGACCCGGGCGCCGTCGGTGCGCAGGGCGCGACGACGATTCGCCGCGGTCTGCCGCGCGTTCCCGGCGGCGAACCCTGGCCGCCCGCCCCCACGACCGTCTCGGACCCGCCGGCAGAAGCGGAGGCACGGGATGCCGCGTTCTCGGTCGTCGCGGACGCGGCATCCGGAACGCGTACGCACGCCACCGCGCACTCGGACGTCGTGGAATCGGACGAGCGCAACGGAATCGGGGGCTCGGCCGCGCCCGCACCGAATCCGGTGCGGGTTTCCGAATCCGTTGAGGCGCCGGACGGTCGCGGTGACGCGGCGCCCGACTCGGACCCTGCCGCAGTGCCCGCGCATCCGGATGCCGGGCACCCCCGCCGCGGACTACCCCGCGACCCGGGCGGTGAGCCCTGGCCTCCCGCGCCCGAGTCCGGTGCCCTCTCACCTCGGCCGGGCGCTGACGCGGCCACGCCCGGGGGTGCGGCATCCGGTTCGTCTCGTGCCGCCGGTGCGGCGGTGTCCGGGGATGCGGCATCGGGTTCGGCTCGTGCTGCCGGTGCGGCGACGCCCGGGGATGCGGCATCGGGTTCGGCTCGTGCCGCCGGTGCGGCGGTGTCCGGGGATGCGGCATCGGGTTCGGCTCGTGCCGCCGGTGCCGCGACGCCCGGGGCTGCGGCATCCGCTTCGGCTCGTGCCGCCGGTGCGGCGGTGTCCGGGGCGGCCGGCTCCGAACCCTCCTCCGGTGACCGCCTGACCGTGGCATCCACGCCCCCGCCGAGGGCGACCGCGGCGGGCGATGCGGCGCCGTCCGAACCCGCATCGGATGCCGTGCCCGCTGCGCCGCGCGCGCCGCTGACGGTGCGGCGGTCCGTCTGGCCGGGGGCCGCGGCCTCCGCCGAGCGGCCCGCGCGGACGGAACCGAAACGCGTCGGCCCCTTCACGCCGCTGCAGTGGCTCGGCTCGACCGCGGTGCTCGGCGTGTTCGCCCTCGCTCTCGCGGGCATCACGGTGCTGGTGGCGCGGTTCCTCCTCGCGCTCGGTCCGGGCCAGGAGTTCCTCGCCGCCTACCCGGGCGAATACCACCTGCCCGACTCCGCGCCCGTCGGCATCCCCGCGTGGCTGAACTGGTCGCACTTCCTCAACAGTTTCTTCCTGCTGTTCATCATCCGCACGGGTTGGCAGGTGCGGACCGAGAAGCGCCCCGCTGCCTTCTGGTCTCCCCGCAAGAACAAGCGTCGACGCATCAGCCTGACGCTGTGGTTCCATCAGGCCATCGACATCCTGTGGATCGCGAACGGCGTGATCTTCGTCGTGCTGCTGTTCGTCACCGGGCAGTGGATGCGGATCGTGCCGACCTCGTGGGAGGTCTTCCCCAACGCGCTGTCGGCGGCGCTGCAGTACGTCTCACTCGACTGGCCCACCGAGAACGGGTGGGTGAACTACAACAGCCTGCAGCAGCTGTCGTACTTCGCGATCACGTTCGTGGCCGCCCCTCTCGCCATCGTGAGCGGCGTGCGGCTGTCGGGCGTGTGGCCCAAGGACGCCGAGATTCTCAACCGGCTGTACCCGGTCGAGTGGGCGCGCAAGGTGCACTTCCCCGTCATGTTGTTCTTCGTGGCGTTCATCGTCGTCCACGTCGCGCTCGTGCTGGCCACCGGCGCTCTGCGCAACCTCAACCACATGTACGCCGCCCGCGGCTCGGTCGACCCCGCCGCCTTCTCAAGCGACCCGACCGGTCTGCTGATCTTCGCGGCATCCCTGCTCGTGATGGCCGTCGGCTGGGCGGCCGCGCGTCCCGCGGTGCTCGTGCCGATCGCCCGCCTCTTCGGCGAGGTCAAGCAGCGCTGACGTGCCCTCGGGGCGAACGGATGCCGAGACCGCATCCGTTCGCCGCGCGCGCCGTCGGCGGCGCCGGTGCGGGGCGCGAAACGTGCATCGGGGTGGTCGCCGCTCGCCGCGGTGCACATCGCGCGCCCCGATGCGGCTCCAGCGTCGTGCCCCGCGCCCGCCCTGCGGCGTCCTGGCCGGTGTCAGACCCGTCCGCGCGCCCGGAGGCCGGCGGCGATCAGGTCGAGACCGAAGGCGAAGTCGTCCGACTCGAGGCCCGACGCCTCCATGTCGCGCGCTCCGACGCTGTCGTACAGCATCCGCTGCTGTTCGTGCCACACGAAGCCGAGCACGTAGTGCAGCACGGTCGTCGCGCCGCGACGCGCGGTTCCGGCGTCGAACCCGTCGTGGACCACGGCGGCCGTCAGCCGGTCGTGCGCGAGCGTCGACCCCAGGCCCAGGGCCAGGGTGCTCGAGACGACCTCGGCCCCGTCGCGGTAAGCGAGGAGGGCATCGCGCAGCGAGAACGCCTCGGTCCGCAGATCGGTGGGGACTCCGGATGCCGTCCGGCCCACGATGCGATCCGACAGCTCCGCGAGCAGTGTCTGCTTGTTCGGGAAGTGCCAGTACAGCGCGCTGGGCTGCACCTCGAGGGCGGTCGCGAGGCGCCGCATCGTGAGGTCGGGGAGGCCGTGATCGTCGAGGATCCGCAGGGCGGCGCGGGCGACGTCATCGGCGGAGTGTCCGCGAGGAGCCATGGGGTGAGTATAGTGAACGCCGTTCAGGTGAACAGTGTTCAGGAAGGACCGTCATGCGCACAGCCGACGCCACCGATCTCGCCCGCATCGCCGTCTTCACCGCGCTCATCGCGGTGCTCGGGCTCCCCGGCAGCTTCCCCGTGTTCGGTGGGGTGCCGATCACGGCGCAGACCCTGGGGGTGATGCTCGCGGGCGCGATCCTCGGCCCGTGGCTCGGGGCGCTCTCGGTCACCGTGCTGCTCGCGCTGGCGGCGGTGGGTCTGCCGGTGCTGGCCGGCGGTCGAGGAGGCATCGGCGTCTTCCTCGGACCCACCGCGGGCTACGCCCTTGGCTGGATCCTCGGCGCGATCGTCATCGGGCTGATCGTGCACGCGGGCGGACGTCGTCCCGTCGCCTGGCGCACCGCGCTGGCGATGCTCGCCGGCGGGATCGGCGCGATCTACGCCCTCGGCATCCCGGTCCAGAGCCTGGTCACGAGGCTGCCGCTGGCCGAGACCGCGCTCACGAGCCTCGTCTTCGTGCCGGGCGATCTGCTGAAGGCGGCCGTCGCCACGGTCGTCGTGACGACGCTCGTCACGGCGTACCCGCGCGGCTTCCGCCGTGACTGGAGCGTGCGCGCCACCCGACGGCGACCGGCCGAGGTCGCGGTCGACGCGTGATCCGGTGCGAGGCCCTCGGCGCGCGCCTCGGGCAGCGTGAGGTGCTGCAGCGCGTCACCCTCGACCTGGACGCGCGGACGATCGCGGTCATCGGCGACAACGGATCGGGCAAGTCGACCTTCGCGCGACTCGTGGCGGGCCTCGTTCGCCCGTCGGCCGGCGCCCTGCGGGTGCTCGGGCTCGACCCGCAGCGGGATGCCGCCGAGCTCCGCCGACGGGTGGCGCTCGTGTTGAGCAATCCCGACGCGCAGATCGTGATGCCGACCGTCGCCGACGACGTCGCCTTGTCACTGAGACCTGAGCGCCTGCCGCACGAGGTGCGCGATGGACGGGTGGCCGCGGCGCTCCGGCGCTTCGGGCTCGAGGACCTCGCCGACCGTCCCTCGCACGACCTCTCGGGCGGGCAGAAGCAGCTCCTCGCTCTGTGCGGCGCGTTCGTCCGCGAGCCGCACCTGGTCATCGCTGACGAACCCACCGCCTTCCTCGACGCGCGGAACGCCCGCCTCGTCGTCGACCACCTGCTCGCCGACACCGGACACGCGCTGCTCGTCATCACCCACGACCTCGCCCTGGCACGCCGCTGCGAACGGGCCGTGCTGTTCGCCGAGGGGCGGGTCGTGGCATCCGGAGCCTCCGCCGAGGTCGTCGACGCCTACGCCGCGGCCGTGGCGTGCTGAGCCTGTACCACCCCGGACGGGGATGGATGCACCGGATGCCGGCCGGCCCCACGCTCGCGGGGCTCGCGCTCGTGGCGCTCGTGCTCGCGGCTCTGCCATCGGCATGGCAGAGCGTGCCCGTCGCGCTGGGCGTGGCCTGCGGGCTGTATGCCGCAAGCGGCATGGGGGTCACCGGGGGGATGCGCGCGCTCGGCGGACAGGTGTGGGCCGTGCGGTGGATCATCGTCGTCACGGCGGGAGGGCAGCTGCTCTTCCTCGGGCCGGAGGCCGCCGCCGCCAACACGGCGCGGGTCGCCGCGGCGCTGGTCGTGGCCGGACTGGTGTCGCTGACGACTCCCGTCGGGTCCCTGCTCGAGGCGCTGGAGAGGGGATTGCAGCCTCTCGGTCGCATCGGGGTCGATCCGGCCCGCGCCGCGCTGCTGCTGACGATCGCGCTCGCGATGATGCCCGTGCTCACGCGCCTCGCCGCCGAGGTGCGAGACGCCCAGCGTGCGCGGGGCCTGCGTCCCTCCCTCGCGCGCGGCGCGTTGCCGCTGCTCGTCCTCGCGCTGCGTCACGCCGACGATCTCGGCGACGCCCTCGCCGCCCGCGGCATCCGCTGACGCCACCGGCGTGTCCCACTTCGTGCAGGATTGCGCCTGTCCTGTCGCCCCTTCTGGGACATGCCTCGCCGTGCCGAGCGGGTCGGTCCAGCGTGTCCCGCTTCGTGCGGGAATGCGCCCGTCCCGTCGCACCTTCTGGGACATGCCTCGCCGCGCCGAGCGGGTCGGTCGAGCATGTCCCACTTCGTGCAGCAACGCGCGCTTGCCACCGCACCTTCTGGGACACGCCGCGAGCGGCGCCGCGTCAGTCGCGCGCCGCGCGACCCGCCGCGTACCCCTCGGCATACGCCTCGTCGGCGCCCTGGCGGAACATGTCGCGGGCGGGGTCGCGCACGATGGAGCGCGCGCCGGGGAGGTCGAGGTCTCCCACCAGGTCGGCTCGCCCGCGCACGATCGCGACCGGGCGACGCGACGCCTTGCCCTTGACGAGGTCGGTGGCCGCGGCGATCTCGTCGGCCACGCACGGCAGGGTGACCACGAGCGGTCGGCCCTCGGCATCCGTCGTCCCGCGGAGGTCCTCGAAGACATGGATGCCGGCGGCCCCGATGGCGTGGTCGGTCTGTCCCTCGCGCCAGGCGCGGCCCAGGGTGTCGGTGATGATGACGCCCACTCGGGCGACCTCGCGAAGGCCCTCTGCGAGGCGCCGGGCCGACGCGTCGGGGTCGACGGGTAGCAGGAGCACGGTGCCCTCGGGGGTGTTGCTGGCGTCGACGCCGGCGGCGGCCGAGACGATGCCGAGCGGGTTCTCGACGATGCGCGTGACGTGTCCGGTGGGGGAGGTCCGGGATGCCACGAGGCGCACGGTCTCGCGCGTGATCGCATCTTCGCGGTCGTCGGCGCGGATGATCCGCCCCTCGGCCTTCGACACGATCTTGCTCGTGACGACGACGATGTCGCCATCCTGCAAGGGCTGGGCCAGAGCGCCGAGGATCACCCCGACGAGGTCGTCCCCCGGGGTGATCTCACGGATGCCGTCGAGGGCCCAGACCTGCAGCACGTCAGCGGACGAAACGTACCTCGGTGAGCTCTTCGCCGAGGAAGGGCTGTGTCTGCGATGCGCCGTCGAGCGCGAAGCCGTTGCGCACGTAGAAGCGGTGGGCGCGCGGGTTGTCGTCGGCGACCCAGAGGTAGAGGCCCTCGCCGTCCTCGACCGCGGCGTCGAACAGCTGCTGGCCGATGCCGGTCCCGTGGTGCGCGTCGAGCAGGTAGATGAAGTACAGCTCGCGCTCACGCGGTGCGTCGTCGTCTCGGGCGGGGCCGGAGCCCACGAAACCGACGATCTCGCCGTTCACGAGCGCGGCGTGCATGCGGTAGTCGTCGCCCTGCGAGGCCCAGTGGGTCCAGAGCTCCGCCATGCGTCGGGGCGAGACGGCTTCGAGGGCCGCCTTGCTGATGAGGTGGTCGTACGTCTCGTGCCAGCAGGTGGCGTGCACGCGGCCCAGGGCCTCGGCATCCACATCACGCACCGGACGGACGACGATGTCGGTTCGGGTTTCCGCAGTCATGGCGCGACTCTACGCGCGGGATCGGTGTGCGTGAAATCCGTCGCGGAGCCCCACCCGATGAGGTAGGGGAGTGCGCGAGGACTCACCGTGTCGGCATCCATCGACTGTCCAGAACACGCCGTATCGCCGCGAAAGCGACGGCGTGTTCTGGACACTCGACGCGGGGGTGACGGGCGCACGGAGCGGAAGAGGAGACGGCAGGATCGGTCGGTTTGTCGAGTGGGTACAACGCGATGGCCGATCCGTCGTCGGATCGCTACGCTCGCCCCTCGTGAACGTCCTCTGGCGCACCCTTCTCGTGCTTCTCCGTGCCCGTCGCCGCCTCCGCCGCGAGGGCCCCCTCGACCCCAACACGGTGACGCGGATGCGGCTGCGGGTGCTGCCCACCGACATCGACGTGCTGCGCCACCTGAACAACGGGCGCTACCTGTCGCTCTTCGACCTGGGGCGGTGGGACCTGCTGACCCGCTCGGGCCTCGTCTCGGCGATGACGAAGAAGGGTTGGTACGCCGTCGTGGCCGCCGAGACGATCACCTTCCGCCGCTCGCTCGAGCTGTGGCAGCGGTTCGACCTCGAGACGCGTCTCATCGGCCACGACGACCGCGCGGTGTATCTCGAGCACCGCGCGCTGGTCGGCGACGAGATCTACGCGCGAGCGATCATCCGCGCGCGGATCCTGCGTCGCACCGGCGGCACCGTTCCCCACGACGAACTGTTCGCCGCCGTCGGTCGTCCCGAGGGGCTGCCCGACATCGAGGCGTGGGTCCACGACTGGGCGGCGGGCTCGGCCCTGCCGTCGACGCGGCGACCGGCTCCCAGCGTCTGGGAGTGAGCGGGAACGCGTGAGGGATGCCACGGGGCGGTCGGCGCATGAGTGCCGGTCGCCGCGGCTTCGGCGACGCTTCGCGCCGCCGCGCGACGGCTGCGCCCCGCCGGATCAGCGCCCGAAGCGGGCGTCCAGCCAGGCGACCTGCTTGATCCAGTGCCGGTATCCGCCGCCCTCGTGCCCGTTGTAGGGGTACTCCTCGATCGCGGCATCGTCCGAGGCGAGGGCGTGGAACGCCGCGAACACCCCCGACGGGAGCACGACGTCGTCCATGAAGGCGACCGAGAAGTACGCCGGAACGCGGATGCGGCGCGCGAGGACCGCGCCGTCGACGTGCGACAGCGTGTGCAGCACCCGGTCGGCGTCGTCGCGGTGCACCGCGAGGAAGCGCGTGATCTCGGTGAACGGTGGCGAGGGCGTCCGCACGATGCCGTTCGGAAAATCGCACAGGAAAGGCACGTCGGGCATGACGGCCGCCACCGCCTCGCCCGAGAGTGCGGCCGCCGCGATCGCCAGACCTCCGCCCTGGCTCGCGCCGGTGACGGCGACCCTGTCGGCATCCACCCCCGGCAGCGCCCGCACCTCGTCGACGAGGCGGACCGCGTCGGTGATGAGCCGGCGGTAGTAGTACTCGTCCGGATGCAGGATGCCGCGGGTCATCACACCGGGGAAGGCGGCGGCCGATCCGTGGGGGTCGGGAGTCGCTCCCACGCTCCACGCCGAGCCCTGGCCCCGCGTGTCCATCACGACGTGCACATAGCCCGCCGCCGCCCAGTTCACGCGCTCGCCCGGAAGCCCCCGCCCGCCGCCGTAGCCGATGTACTCGATGACCGCGGGGAGCACCTCGTCGCCGTGCGGACGCACCACCCAACCGCGGATCTCGTCGCCGCCGAAACCGGTGAAGGCGAGGTCGGACACGCCGAGCGCGCGCATCGGGGCCTCGACGGGAGTGACGCGGGTCGGGCCCGCGGCGGCGCGCGCCGCCGCGAGCGTCTCGGTCCAGAACGCGTCGAGCCCCGCGGGTTCGGCGAGGTCGGGGCGGTACGCGCGCAGGGCCTCGATCGGCATGTCGGTGAAGGTCACGGCCATGGACACCGACAGTAGCGGCCGCGAGGATGCCGCGGCTCGCTCGTTCGTCGTGCTCACGCCGCGCCCTCAGCTCCCACGGGCCGGACGAGGCGGGCCGTCCGACGGCTGCGCGCGTGAGACCGACGCCCGTCACACCTCGACGGAGTGGCGCGGCGGCTCCCGGTACAGCGGATAGAGGTCGCCGACGATGCGCTCCGCCACCGCGTACGAGTACCAGGCGGGCCCACCCAGCCGCTCCTCCGCCTCGGCCGTGAGGCGCACACGCGCCGTGTGCGTCCCGGTGGCGCGATCCCCCAGACGGACGAGCCCGAGGTCGTCTTCCAGCGACGCGCGCCGCTCCCGCGACCGCGATGAAGCCCCGACCGCCGGAGGCGGCGGGGGCGCCGTTTCACCCGGCCGCTCCCGCGACCGCGATGAAGCCCCGACCGCCAGAGGCGGCGGGGGCGTCGTCTCGACCGGCCGCTAGCGCGACCGCGATGAAGCCCCGACCGCCAGAGGCGGCCGGGGCTTCGGGTACCCGGGGGGGACTAGCTGGTGAGCAGACGGAGGTTGTAGGCCTGCAGGATCTCGTTGACCGGCTGGAAGTAGGTCGTGCCGCCGGAGGTGCAGTCACCGGAGCCGCCCGAGGTGACGCCCTGCGCCTGGTTGCCGGCGATCAGCGATCCGCCCGAGTCGCCGGGCTCGGCGCAGACGCTCGTGCGGATGAGGCCCGAGACCGAACCCTCCGCGTAGCGCACGGTGGAGTTGTAGCCCTGGATGCGTCCGCAGTGCCAGCCGGTGGTCGAACCCGAGCGGCACACCGTGGCGCCGACGGCTGCGGCGGTCGAGCCCTTCACCGCGACCGTGCCGCCGCTGTAGTCCGACACCTGGCCCACGGGAGTGTGGTTCGGGGTTGCGACCCAGGCGTAGTCGTTGCCGGGGAACGACGACCCGCGGAAGGTTCCGTAGGTCGTGCTGTCGCCGGTCACGCCGCAGTGCCCGGCGGTGATGAAGCCGCCCTGCACCGCGAAGCCGACCGAGCAGCGCCCGGCGTTGTTGATGAGGTACGAGATGCCGCCGCGGATCGTGGCGAAGGTCTCGGGCGCCTCGACGCCCGTCTGAAGGCGTACCGCGTCGGCGGGGGCTCCGAGCGTCGCCACGAACGCGGTCGCGGCCTGCTCGCCGCCGGCGACGACATCGACGACGACGTCGTTCGCCTCGACGTCGATCCACCAGGAGGGGATCGTGTCGGGAACGGGGCTCGCCTCGATCTGCGCGGTGATGGCCTCGAGCTCGGCGAGCGAGTACTCGGCGGCGACGGGTACGGCGCCCGCGTCCGCGGCGGCATCGAGGGCCGAATCGGTGGTCGCCGCGGCGTACACCGTCTGCGTCGACTCGTCGAGCCAGGTGCCGGCGAACGCGTCACCGGCGACGCCGGCGACCTCGTCTGCGGTCTCGGCCGCGTCGGCCTGGAAACGCAGCACGTCCTGTGCGCCGGAGACGTCGGTGCCGAGGTCGGCCGCCATCGCCTCGAGCAGCTGCGCGTCGACGCCGTCGACGGCCGCGTCGGGGGATGACGTGGGGGTCTGCGCCAGCGCGGGAGCACTGGCGGCGGTGGTCAGGAACAGGCCGATCGCGGCAGCGCCGACGACCGTCTTCGAGAAACGGTTCACGTGGAGTGACCTTCCATCCAGGGGGGATAAATGGTGGGGTACCCATGGCTATCGAAACACGAGACGGCCGGAATGCGAAGGAATTCCTGCGAATTGATGGTTAGGGTCCAAAAAGTGTCGGCCATTTGGGGGACAGGCCGTCAGCGGGTCTTACGGGGTCGATCCTCGACGTGCGCGGCGGGCCGCCGAGGTGGCACGCGCGCGATGTTTAGGCTGACGGGCATGAGCACGAACGACCCTCGCGCCGCAGGTCCAGCGCTCTCCTCCGACCCGGCTTCGCGGGCCGCCGCCGAGATCCGGACGTTCTCGTGGCGCCCCGTCGCTGCCGTCACCGCGCGTCGCGGCGCGCTGCCGACCGACCCTGACGCGGCGGCCTTCGTCGCGCGGGTGTTCGACGGTGTCGTGCGGCCCGAGAGCGTGACGTCGGCCGCGGCGGCACTGCATCGCCTCGCCGCCGAGACCCCGTCGACGCTTCCCTGGTTCGTGCGCGGCGCTCTGCAGATCGGGGCGGCGGTCGCACCCGTGCTCCCCACTCCGGCAGTCCCGATCGCCCGCCGCGCGCTGCGCGAGCTGCTCGGTCAGCTCGCCCTCGACGCGCGACCCGAGCGACTCGGGGCGGAGCTCGCGGCCGCCGCCGAGGACGGGTGCATCCTCGACGTTCGCCTGGCCGGGCCGGCGGTGCTCGGCGAGACGGGCGCACGGCGTCGCCTCGACGGCATCCGTTCCCTCGTCTCGCGGGAAGACCTCGATCGCGTGTCGTTCGCGCTGTCCGACGTGTCGGCGCGTCGGACACCCTGGGCCTTCACCGCCGATGTGGAGCATGTCGCCGAGCGGGTGCTGCCGGTGTTCCTGGCCGCCGAGGCGGCGGGAACGCACGTCACCCTCGTCGCCACCGGTCGCGATGACCTGGATGCCACGATGGCGGTGCTGACGCGCATACTCGAAGAGCCGCGGCTCGAGGGCGTCCGCGCCGGCATCTCGCTGCCGATCGCCGTGGCCGAGACGCACGACGCCGTGCGCGAGCTCGCCGCCTGGGCCCGGGTGCGCGTCGCCCGGGACGGGGCGCGGGTGACGCTGCGCCTCAGCGACGAGGTCGTCGACACCGCGGACGTGCTGACCGCCGCGCGCCACGGGTGGGCGCCCCCCGCCTCCACCTCACGCGACGAGGTCGACGCCGGTCTCGTACGCACCGTCCGCGAGGCCGTCTCTCCGCGCGGGGTCGAGGGGCTGAGCCTCGAGGTCGCCACGGCCGACCCGGAACGCGCGGCCCTCGCCTTCGCCCTCGCCGCGGAAGCGAGCGCCGAGCTGCGACTCGTTCTTCCGCGCGCGACGCCCTGGAGGCCCGATGCCGAGCACGTGGTCGCCGCGGCCGCCGTGCACCCCGATGACCTGGATGCCGTGGCCGGTCGCCTCGCCACGGAGTACGCCGGGGCGGTCGCCGCGGCCCCCGCCCTGCCCCTCGCCGTCCCCCGGGGGGCCGCCGCCACGGTCGCCGAGGATGCCGACGCGGAGGACGCCGCCGAGGAGGCCGACGCGAGGGACGCCGCCGAGGGTGCCGCCGTCGACGCGGCCGACCTCGACGAGCCCGAGACCTCGGCCGTGGCCGCGCGGGCGCGCCGCGCCCTCGCGGCGGCCGACGAACCGGCCCCGACCACCCGCCGCCCGCAGCGCGGAGGCGAGGACGACCCGGCGATCCTCCGCGACCGCGCGGACGACGACACCGCCGAGCCCGGGCTCACCCAGGCGGTGCTCGGCATCGCGCGCGAGGCAGCGGCATCCGGTGACACCTCGTCACTCGGTCCCGACGTGCAGCAGATGCTGTTCGGCGGTCAGGCGTTCGTCGACACGGCGGTGTTCTCGGCCCGGGAGAGCGCCGAGCTCGCCGGTGGGGCGCCCGGTTTCCGCAACGTCGCCGACACCGATGCGACGATCGCGGACGACCGCGCCTGGGCGACCGACGTGCTCGCGGGCGTCGCCGCATCGACCGCCGGGGACGCGACGGCTGCGGCCGGGCGCATCGACGACGAAGAGGGGCTCGATGCCGCCGTGCGGCGTGTGCGCGCGGCCGCCGAGCCCTGGGGCGCGCTGGCTGCGGCCGAGCGGGCGGCCGTGCTGCAGAGCGCGTCCCGGACGCTCGCCGCGCGCCGCGCGGAGCTCATCGAGGTTCTCGCCGCCGAGGGTGGGGCGCTGCTGACCGAGGCCGACGCCGAGGTGAGCCAGGCGGTGGATGCCGCCGCCTACTACGCCGCGACCGCGAAGGAGCTCGACCGGGTGCCGGGAGCCGTCTTCCTTCCCGACCGGGTGAGCGTCGTCGCCCCGCGGTGGAATGCTCCTGTGGGCCTGTGCGCCGCCGAGACCCTCGCCGCTCTCGCCGCGGGGTCGGGCGTGCTGCTGACCCCCTCGCCCCGTGCCCGTCGGGCGGGGGCGGTCGTCGCCGAGGCGCTGTGGGCGGCGGGTGTGCCGCGCGACCTGCTCGTCTACGTCGACCTGAACGAGGAGGCGTCGGGGCGCGCGGTGGTCGTCCACCCCGGCGTGGATCGCGTGCTGCTCGCCGGGGCTCGCGCGACCGCTGAGCGCTTCGCCGCCTGGCGCCCGGCTGCGAAGCTGCAGGCCCTCACCGCCGGGCGGAACGCCGCGATCGTCGCGCCCTCGGCCGACCTCGACGCCGCCGTGGCCGACATCGTGGCAGGCGCCTTCGCGCGGGCGGGGCAGGCGGCGACCGCCGTGTCGCTCGTCATCCTGGTGGGAGCGGTCGGTCGGTCGACGCCGTTCCTCGACCAGCTCGCCGACACCGTCTCATCGCTGCGGGTCGGACCCGCCGACGACCCGCTGTCCGACATCGGTCCGCTCGTCGAGGAGCCCGCGGGCGAGGTGCGCCGGGCACTGACGGTGCTCGGCGAGGGCGAGCGATGGCTGATCGAGCCGCGCGAGCTCGACCTCGGCGCCGAGACGGCCGGGCGCTTCTGGTCGCCGGGCGTGCGCACGGGCGTCACCGCGGGTTCGCACCTCACCCGGGCGGCTGTCGCCGCTCCCGTGCTCGGCATCCTGCACGCGCCCACCGTGACCCGGGCGATCGAGCTGCAGAACGCCATCGGCTCCGGGTTCGTGGCGGGTCTGCACACGCGCGACGTCGGCGACCTCGAGCTGTGGCTCGACACCGCCCAGGCCGCGGTGCTGCGCGTCAACCGCCCCTCGACGGGCGGGGTCGTGCAGCGGGAGCCGCTCGGCGGCTGGGGTGAGGCGGCCGCGGGCACCGGTGCGATGTCGGGCGGACCGAACCGCCTGGTCACGCTCGGCTCGTGGCGGCCCTCGTCGGGCGGCGCGTCGTCGTCGACCCTGCACCTGCGCGGGCTCGACAGCCGCATCACCGCGCTCATCGAGGCCGCGCAGCCGACCCTGTCGTACGAGGCGTTCGAGTGGCTCCGCCGCGGCGCGCTGTCGGACGCCGTGGCGTGGGACCGCGAGTTCGGCCGCGTCACCGACGTCTCGCGCCTGCGGGTCGAGCGCAACCTCCGCCGGTACCGTCCGGCCGACGTCGCGGTGCGCGCCACCGGCGACGCGGCCTGGCAGGCGGTGCTGCGCGTGCTCGTCGCGGCGGTGCGCTCGGGTTCGACGTTCACCCTCAGCACGCCCGTGGGGCTGCCCGCGGCGGTGCGGCACCTGCTCGGCGAGGCGAACGTGGCGGTCTCGGTCGAGAGCGACGCGGAGTGGTTGCAGCGCCTGGCGGGTGGCATCCCGGATGCCGACGCGGTCGACGCCGTCATCCCGTCGGTGCGACCGCAGCGCATCCGGCTGGTCGGTCCGACCGACACCGTCGTCGCCCTGCGCACGGCGGTCGCCGAGACCGTGGGGGCCGACCTGTCGCTGACGGTGTACGCCGACGAGGTCACCACGGCCGGTCGTCTGGAGCTGCTGCCGTTCCTGCGCGAGCAGGCGGTGTCGATCGCCGCACACCGCTACGGCCGCCCCGACCCCTGGTCGGCCGCCGTCATCTGAGGCCTCATCGGCGGGCACGTGTCGCGCTGCTCCACCCGCGGCGTCACGCGGGCCCGGCGTCCACACCCGACCCGCCTGACGCCGCCCGACCCGCGGCGATGCCGCCCGTCCCGCGGCGATGCCGCCCGACCTGCGGCGATGCCGCCCGACCCCGCCGCCGAACACCGCCGGCGCGCCGGTCAGCGCTCCACGGTGGTCTGCGCGAGGAGGGCGATCTCCTCCTCGGTCCACCCGTGGTCGATGCGCAGGGTGTCCTTCAGCGCCGTCGCCGCCCCGGACCGCGACAGCCCCGCGCCGCCGAACACCGACACCGCGCCGGGATCGATGGCCGCGGCGGCTTCGCGTACGTCTTCGACGAGCCCGCGGAACCGTGGCAGGCGGCCGGTGCCGCCGAGCCGACGGCCGGGCACGATCACGAGCACGGCGGACGACCCCGCGGCCGCGAGGAGGTTCTCACGGCGCACGGCGAGCCAGAACGCCGAGACCGCTCCCGTCGCCAGGGCGATGACGACGACCCCCACCGTGATGGCGCCCGCGTCGGAGAAGATCCCGCCGGGGGCGCGGTCGTCGTCCTCGGCGACCGCGATCGCGAGGGCGATGCCCCGGGCCGCACAGTAGAGCGAGAACACGCTCAGCGTTCCGGCAAGCACGCGGATCGACGCCCGGTGCCCTTCCCGGGAGCCGAGGGCCGCCGCCGCGCCGCACACTCCGACGACCGCGAAGGTGAACGACTGCACCACGACGGCCTCCAGCTCCGGGAGGAGGAACGAGGTCGCGGCGACCACGACGACACCGGCCCCGGCGATCACCGTCGACGAGAGGGTCACCGAGGTGGGGCTCAGAGCGTGGAAGGCGAGGGGGATCATCACCGGTCCGAGGACCATCAGGGCATTCGCGACGGCGAACGCGATAGACCAGCCCACGTTCACCCAGACCAGGTAGATCGCCGATGCGCTGACCTCGGCCACACCGGCGATCGCGGCGTACTGCAGTGATGCGCCGGCCGGGCCGTCACGGCCGACGAGCAGCAGCCCCACCAGGAGCAGGGCGCCGGTCGCCGCGAGGCACGTCACCGACAGCGCCATCACGAATGCCACCATGGTCGACCCCCTCACCGCGTGCGCGGACGACACGAAGCTATTGCGGCGCACCGACCCCCGCAAGCGCGGGGCGTCCGGTCGGCCGATCGCGGGATCGCCGCCGCCACCGCCCCTCATGCGGAACGCCCGCCCCTGCGGCATCCGGAGGGTTGCGACGGGGACGGGCGATCTGCGGATGCGGGATCAGGCGAGCTGCGCGCGACGCTCCGCGAGCTGGTCGAACGAGGCGAACGACTCCGCGATCGGGCTGCCGGTGAAGTGGCCGACCCAGCCGTCGTCGTCGTGGAAGAAGCGCACGCTGACGTAGTGGGGCGTGGTGCCCATGTCGAACCAGTGGGTGGTGTTCGCCGGCACCGAGATGAGGTCGCCCGCCTCGCAGTACACCGCGTGCACCTTCTCGTTCGCGTGCAGGTAGAACACGCCGGCACCCTTGGCGAAGTAGCGGTCCTCGTCGTCGTCGTGCGCGTGCTCCGACAGGAACTTCTCGCGGAACGGCGTCTTGACCTCGTCGTAGTCGGACTGCGCGGGGTCGAGCGCCACGACGTCGACGAGGGTGTAGCCCTCGCGGTCCTTCACCTCGCCGATCTCGTCGGCGTACAGCGCGAGCACCTCGTCCTGCGAGGCGCCGACGGCGACGTCCTTGACCTCCCAGCGCGAGAAGCGGGCGCCGAGCTCGGCGAGGGCCTCTCGGATCTCGCTCTCCTCGGTGGTCTCGAGCACGGGCGTGCTGGGGTCGGTTTCCTTCCAGACGGTCAGCAGGGTCATGGCCGCTCCTTTCGTTGGGGGTGGGGAGGATGGATGCCGGTGGCTCAGCGCGTCGCGACGGCGAAGCGCAGCAGCCACTCGGTGATCTCGAGGTGGCGACGGGCCGCGGCCACGTCGCTGCCCCAGGCGTACATGCCGTGGTTCGCGACGATGAGCGCCGGAACCTCGGGCACCTCGGCGGTGGCGGGACGATAGACCTCGTCGAACCAGCCGGCTTCGACGGTCATGTCCTGGTGGTTGCGGATGACGGGGACGGTCACCGTCTCGTCGTCGGCGAGGTGGCCGATGCCTTTGAGCATCTCCATGTCGCGGATCTCGACGCCGCCCGGCCACCGGTGTCCGGCGACGACGGCGTCGAACGCGTGCACGTGGAACACCGCGTTCGCGCCCGTGCGCGCCGCGATGTGGGCGTGCAGACCCGACTCGGCCGACGGGGGCCGCTGGTCGTGGGGGTCGATCGCCTCGCCGTTCGCGTCGATCAAGACGACGTCGGCATCGGTGAGCAACGACTTGTCGAGGCCCGAGGCGGTGACGGCGAGCACGAGCGGATCGCGGTCGACGACGACCGAGAGGTTGCCCGAGGTGCCGCGCATCCAGCCGTAGCCCGAGAAGCGCGAGGCCTCGGCCGCGAGCGCGGCACCGGCGGCCTGCACCAGGTCGCGAGAGGGGAGGACGCTCATCGGGTCACCTCGATCTCGTCGAAGGACGCCACGGCGGGGGAGGCGAACGCGGTTCCGGCCCACGGTTCGCCGGCGCGGTCGAGGGCGACCACCTGCCAACCGGCCGCGAGGGCCGCGGTCACCTCGTCGGGGTGGTCGGTGAGGAACAACGCACGCTCGGGGGCGACGTCGAGGGCGGCGGCGATCGCGTCGAACGACGCGCGCTCCTTCTTCGGCCCGGCCTTGACCGTGTCGAAGAAGTCCTCCACGAGGGGGGTCAGGTCGCCCTGCGGCGCGTGACGGAACCACGGCACCTGCGAGGCGACCGAGCCCGACGAGTAGACGGCCAGCCGGACACCGTCTTCGTGCCAGGCGTGCAGGCGCGGCGGCACGTCGTCGAAGAACTGCGAGTGGATCTCGCCCGCGGCGAAGCCCTCGGCCCAGATGATCCCCTGCAGCGTCTTGAGCGGGGTGGACTTGACGTCCTTCGCCATCAGACCGCGCAGCGCCTCGGCGATCTCGGCGTCGGAGGCGTCGGCATCCAGGCCCGTCTCGACGATCGCGGCGGCGCGGGCGGCGCGGACGGTGTCGTCGTCGCGTCCGAGCACCTCGTCCAGACGCGGGCGGGCGTAGTCGTACAGGTCGCCGAGGATGAACCCGGCGGCGGACGTGGTGCCCTCGATGTCGAGCACGACCACGTCGGCGGTGGCGGAGACGGTCATGATTTCACTTTCGTGTCGATGAAGGATGCCACGGCGAGGGCCGCGAGGCGGGAGTGCTCGACGACCACGTCGTCGGACGCCCCGGCGATGTGGGGGGTGAGGGTGACGTTCGGCAGTCGCAGCAGCACGTCGTCGGGGCTGAGCGGTTCGTCGTGGAACACGTCGAAGCCGGCGCCGGCGATGCGCGCGTCGCTCAGCACCGCGACGAGGGCGTCGCGGTCGACGAGAGCGGCGCGGCCGGCGTTGATCAGGTATGCGTCGGGGCGCAGCAGGGCGAGTTCGCGCGCGCCGATCAGCCCGGTGGTCTCGGGGGTGAGCGGCACGTGCAGGGTGACGATGTCACTCGAGGAGAGCAGGTCGTCGAGCTCGAGGTGCGTCACGTCGTCGCCCAGGTCGCCGGGGGCGAGGAAGGGGTCGTAGACGGCGACGCGCATGCCGAACCCCTGCGCGCGGCGCACGACGCGGCGGCCGACCGCTCCGCCGCCGACGACGCCGAGCTGCCGGCCCGTGAGGCCGGTGCCGCGGAACCGTGCGTAGGGCTCGAAGACGTCGTCGGTGCTCCAGTTGCCCTCGCGCAGCCATGCCGACGCCGCGGGCACGTGGCGCACGGTCGCGAGCAGGAGGGCGAGGGTGAAGTCGGCGGTCACGTCGGCGTTGCGGCCCGGCGTCGTGCGCACCTCGACGCCGCGCGCGGCGCACGCGGCGAGGTCGACGTTCGCGGGGTTCGCCCGGCAGGCGACGACCAGCGACAGGCGCGGCGCCGCGGCCAGGGCGTCGTCGTCGATGCGGTCGAGCTCCGCGATCACGACGTCGGCGCCGGCCAGGGCCTCCGCGAACGCGGGATCGGCGGCGGCGCGCGCGCCGAGCGACTGGCCGATCTCGACATCGGGTGTCGTGAACACCTCACCCGGGAGCTCGGCGGCGATCCGCGGGTCGAAGGGGGCGGTGACGACGATGCGGGTCACGCGGGGGTCCTCTCGGGGGTGGGGACGTCGGGAACGGGCTCGTCGAGGTGCGCGGCCGGGGCTCCGGCGGCGGTGCGTTCGACCTCGGCGCGGTCATCGCCCTGAGGCGCGCCGCCGGTCGTCGCGTCGAGGCGGAGGCCTTCGGCATCCGGTGCCGGCCGACCGAGGGCGCGCAGCGCCGGCCACTCCGGCCGCAGCGCCGCCCGCACGCGTGCGAACACCTCTCGCGCCGACGACAGGGCGGAGGAGGGGCGAGGTGCGAACTCGACCGCGTCGGCGGGGAAGACCCGCACGGCGGCGCCCAGGTCGACGGCGAGCCCCGCGGCCACCAGGGCGACGGTCGCCGCGCCCCGCGCTCCGACCTCGGGGTCGGTCGTACGCACGATCGTGCGACCCGACACGTCGGCCAGCAGCTGGCACAGCAGGTCGCTGCGCGCGCCGCCGCCGCACACGGGCACGCGCTCGGCGGCACTCAGCAGGTCGAGGCACTCCGCGACCGAGAACGCGAGGCCCTCGAAGACACTGCGCAGCAGTTGCGCCGGAGTCGTCGTGACGTTCATGCCGACCCAGGATGCCGAGGCTGCGGCATCAACGAACGGGGCGCGCTCGCCGCTGGGCGAGCCGTAGGGGAGATAGATCACCCCGCCGCTGCCGGCCGGTGCCGTGCGTGCGAGGCGTTCGAGCTCGCTCCAGCCGCGGTCGGCGAGGCCCAGGGTGTCGCGCACCCAGTCGAGGTTGGGCGTGCCGACCATCGACGACAGGGCTTCGAGCACCTGGGTGCCCCGCCCGGTGGGTATGAGGATGCCGATCCCGCTGTCGGCGGCGTCGCGGTCGACGCGGTTGACGGCCACGGTGGCGGTCGTGCCGAGCACGACCCAGCCGTCCTGATCGTCGAGGGCGCCGAGCCCCACGGGGCAGGCGGCGGAATCGACGAGCCCGACGGCGACGGGCACGCCGGATCGGAGACCCAGCTCGGCGGCGGCGGCATCGGTGAGGGAGCCCGCGTTCTCGTGGGGGGCGCGCACGGGCGCGAGCAGGTGCGCGAACCGGCGGTGGCCGAGCGCGTCGATCATCTCGTCGGAGTAGGCGAGGGTCGCCGGGTCGAGGTACGTGCGCGACGCCTCGGAGGGGTCGGTGGCGACCTCGCCCGTGAGGCGGTGGCGCACCGCGTCCTTGCAGTTGAGATGGTGGGCGGCGCGGGCGAGGGTCTCGGGCTCGGTCTCGGCGAAGCCGTCGAGGAGCACGGGGAGCGTCCCCGGGAAGCTGGCCGATCCCGTGGCGGCGATCACGGCGGCATCCCGGCCGTCGTTCTGCCACGCGGTCACGCGGTCGGCGCCGCGTCCGTCGAGCCACAGGGCGGCCGGGCGCACCGGGTGTCCGTCGGCGTCGATGAGCCACGCCCCGTCGCCCTGGCCGGTGACACCGATCGCGACGACGTCGGGCCCGGCACTGCGGGCCTGCGACAGGGCCTGACGCACGGCACCGACGACGGCCTCCCACACGAGGTCGATGTCGCTCTCGGCCGCACCGTCGGGCGTGCGCACGACCGTGACGGCGCGGTGGCCCGCGGCGAGCGTCTCGCCCTCGAGCGAGTAGAGCACGGCCTTGACCGCGGTGGTTCCGGCGTCGATGCCCAGGACGGCGGGGGTCACGCCGCACCGCCCGGGGTGGTCTTGGCCACGGGCTTGCGCTCCGCCGCCGCCCGCGCGCGCTGCGCGACGGTGTACGCCAGTACGAGGGCGACCAGCAGCACGACGCCCTGGACGGCCGCCTTGACGTTGAAGTCGAGACCGAGCAGGTCGAGGCCGTTGGCCAGCACGCCGAGGAAGAGCACGCCCACGACGGTGCCGGGCACGTTCGGACGCGAGCGCGGGTGCATCGACGCTCCGATGAACACCGCGGCGATGGCGTCCAGCAGGTAGCTGAAGCCCGCGAGAGGGGTGTACAGCCGCAGCGAGGCGCTCAGCAGCACCCCGCCCGCCGCGCACAGCACTCCCGCGCCGATGTAGACGAGCACGCGGATGCGGCGGGTGCGAAGACCCGCGACGACCGCCGCGCGGTCCTGTAGGCCCATCGCCTGGATGCGCACGCCCGCCGGGGTGCGATGCAGCAGGATGCCGACGCCCACGGCCGCGACAGCCGCGATGATCACCGGGATGCCCACGCCCAGCACGTCGCCCGAGCCGAGGAAGGTGAAGCCCTCGGGGGCCGCGCGGAAGCTCACGCTCGCCCCGCCGTTCGTGCCGATCTGCTGGGCGCTGCGGCCGATGAAGAAGGTGCCGAGCGTCGCGAGGAAGGGCGTCACGCCGAGCCCCACGATGAGGAAGGCGTTGAGCGCGCCGATGATCGCACCACCGAGGAGTCCGAGCAGGACGGCGACGGGCCACGGCATCCCGAACGACATCATCGACACGATCGCGAACCACGCGCCGAAGTCGACGGCGACAGCGGCCGAGAGGTCGATGCCGCCGGAGGACACCACCACCGTCAGGGCGAGGGCGACGAGCAGCAGGATCGCGACGCCGTCGAGCACGTTCAGCAGGTTGCTCGGGCGCAGGAACGCGTCGCTCGCGAACGAGAAGAACACGATCAGCAGCGCGAAGGCGGCGACGAAGCCGTAGCGGGTGACGGTCGCGGCGGCGGAACCGGCGACCCCCGACCAGCGGGTGCGGGTGGCGGTGGTGCTCACGCGCGGGCCTCCTCGCTCTTGCGCGCCGCGGCCGCGGCGACGACGAGCAGGATCAGCACGCCCTTGAACCCGTCGACCCACGCGTTGGCCACGCGCGAGAGGATCAGGCCGTTCGACAGCAGCGCCACGAACACCGCACCCAGCACGGAGCCGAAGATCGTGACGGTGCCGCGGCGGGTGAAAGCCGCCCCGAGGAAGGTCGCCAGCACCATGTCGACCATGAGTCGCTCGTCGATGCCCGGGCTGCTGCCCGAACCCCGCGCGACGAGCAGCAGGGCGCTGAGGCCCGCGACCACCCCCGCGATGACGAACGTCGACATGATGTAGCGCCGGGTCGGGATGCCGGCGAAGGTCGCGGCATCCCGGTTGCCGCCGACGGCCTGCAGACGCCGGCCGTACGGGGTGCGCGCCATGACGAAGACGAGCACGGCGGCGACGATCAGCATGAGCACGGCGGCGAGCGGGATGCCGGCGATCCGCGTGTCGCGGACGGCGACGATGAGCGGGTCGGTCACGTCGATACGGCGGTTGCCGCTGACGACGCGGGTGATGCCGACCACGGCGACGTAGACCGCGAGGGTGGCGAGGATCGACGACAGCCCGACCCACCCGACGAGAACGGCGTTGAGCAGACCGAACACGGTGGTGACCAGGATGCCGAGGGCGAAGGCCACGGCGAACGGGGTGCCGTAGGTGGTGAGCTGATCGCTGACGATGGCAGTGGCGAGGGCCGCGGTGGCGGGGATCGACAGATCGATGCCGCCGACGACCACGTCGTCGCCGCCGCCGATCACGACGATCGCGAGGCCCATCGCGACCAGCGCCACGGGGGCCGCCTGCGTGAGGCTCGCGGTGATGTTCGCGACGCCGAGGAAGCCCCGCGCCGTGACGGCCAGGTACACGGTCATCGCGAGCACGACCAGCAGGGGCCCGCGTCGCGCGAGCAGACTGCGCAGGCGCGGGGCGAGCGTCGGGCGCTCCACGGTCAGGGCGCTCATGCGGCATCCCCTTCGGTTCGTTCGGGGGCGGTGGCGGCGTCGGCGGGGGAGCCGTCCGCGCTCCCGGTCACCAACGCGCTCAGGTGCTCGAGGGTCAGTCCGTCGGTGGACACCTCGTGCGCGACGCGTCCGCGTTCGAGCACCACGACGCGGTCGCTGAGCCCGAGCACCTCGGCGGGGTCGGTCGAGACGATCACGACGGCGGTCCCGGATGCCGCGAGCTCCGCGAGCAGGCGGTAGATCTCCTGCTTCGCGCCGATGTCGACGCCCACCGTGGGTTCGTCGAGCACGATGACCCGTGCGCCGGCGGCCAGGCTCCGGCCCAGCACCACCTTCTGCTGGTTCCCTCCGCTGAGCAGACGGGTCTGCACGCTCGTGTCGCGCGGGCGGATGTCGAGGCGTTCGGCGAGACCCTCGGCGCGCGTCCGCGACGCGGCGTCGTCGAGGAGCCCCGCTCGGGTGCCCTCGGCGAGGGTCGAGAGGGTGAGGTTGCGCTGCGTGGAGAAGTCGAGCACGACGCCGTCGTGGCGGCGGTCGCGCGGCACCAGCACCACGCCGGCCTCGAGGGCGGCGGCCGGGCTCGACGGACGGAACCGCCGTGCCAGCAGCGACAGATCGCCCGCGTGGCGGTGCAGCCCCACCAGGGCTTCGGCGAGTTCGGATGCTCCGGAGCCGAGCAAGCCGGTCAGACCCAGGATCTCGCCCGGACGCACGTCGAGGTCGACGCCGTGCACGACCGCGCCGACGCGGAGGCCCCGCGCGCGCAGCACCGGCTCGGTCGAGACGACGGGTCGACGTGGGGGATAGAGGTCGTCGATCTCGCGCCCGATCATCAGGCGGACCATCTCGCGACCGCTGTCGGGACCGACCGCCTCGATGCGACCCACGTCGAGACCGCCGCGAAGGATGGTCACGCGGTCGCAGATGCGAGTGACCTCGCCGAGGTAGTGCGAGATGTAAAGGCTGGAGATGCCGCGCTCGCGGAGGCGCCCGATGATGCCGAGCAGCTGCTCGGCCTCGGCGCTGGCGAGCGGAGCCGTGGGCTCGTCGAAGACGATGAGGCGCGTGTCGTCGTCGACCAGCGCGCGGGCCACCTGCACGAGCTTGCGCTCGGCGGGTCCGAGGTCGCGGACGAGCCGGGTGGGGGAGAGGCGAATGCCGAGCACGTCGTGCAGCACCTCGGTCACGCGGGCCTTCATGGCGCGGCCGCGCAGCACCCCGCCCGCGCTCTGCTCGTTGCCGAGCCAGACGTTCTCGGCCACGGTCATGTCGGGCACGAGCTGCAGCTCCTGATGCACGAACCGGATGCCGGCCGCGTGGGCTTCGGCGGGAGTGAGCTTGCCGGCATCCGTCCCGCCGATGACGACCGTGCCGCCGTCGCGCTCGTAGATGCCCGCGAGGATCTTGATGAGCGTGGACTTGCCCGCGCCGTTCTCGCCGACGAGGCCGTGCACCTCGCCCGGGCGCACGTCGATCGAGGCGCCCCGGAGAGCCGGCACGCCCGCGAACGCCTTCGTGACGCCGGTCATAAGGAGCACCGGCGTCACGAGGGGGGAGGAACTGATCGTCACTGGGTGTAGCCCAGCTCCTTCGCAACCGCGGTCGCCTCTTCGGGACCGGCGACCGGGATGGTGTCGACGTAGCTGACCTTCTCGACGTCTTCGCCGAGGAAGTACTTGCCCACGTTGTCGGCCGAGATGGTGGCGATCTTGCGCGGCAGCTGGGCGATGTTGCCGACGAACGGGCTGTTGGGCTCGCTCATGATCTCGAGCGTGTCGGGGCCGGCGTCGAAGGCGGTGACCTTCACGTCGGTGCGGCCCGAGTCCTCGATCGCCTGCACCACGCCGATGGCCGGCTGGTCCCAGCACGCCACGTGGATGCCCTGGATGGTGCCGACCGGGTACTTCTCCAGCAGCGCGAGCGTCTGCTGACGCGCGTCATCGGGGGCGTTGGCGAACTGCTCGGCGAGCTCGGGCTCGATGAGCTTGATGCCCGGGTAGTCCGTCGAGAGCTCGTTCTTCCACGCGTCGTAGCGCTCGCCGCAGAAGGACAGGCTCGTTCCGAACGCGTTGAAGACGGCCACGTTGCCCGTGCCGCCGAGGGCGTCGCCGGTGATCTTGCCGAGGGCCGTGCCGCCCACCTCGTTGTCGGACTGGGCGTTGTTGACCGCCCACTCCGAGGCGTGGTCGACGCCGAAGACGGGGATGCCGGCGTCGTGCAGCTGCTGCAGCTTCGGGTCGACCGACGCGTCGCCGAGGATCGTGATGACCGCGTCGACGTTCTGGGCGAGGAAGATGTCGTGGTTCTGCGCGTGCAGGGTGTTGTCGCGGTTGCCGTCGGTGGTGAGCGGCGTGCCGCCGAGCTTGGTGACCTCGTCGACCGCGCCCTGGAAGGCCTCGCGGTCCCAGAAGTGCTGCGTGCCGACGACGGCGATGCCGATCGTCTTGCCCGCGAGCGGCTGAGCGGCGTCGACGCCCTCGCCGTTCGGGGCGGACGCGTCGGACGAGACGGTGCTGCAGCCGGCGAGGGCGAGCCCCGCTGCGACGACGATCGCCGGAAGGGCGAAGAGGGACTTTCTCACGGTGGGCTCCTGTGGGGCCGGTGGGCGCTCGCGTCGGTGCGCGCGTCGCCGCGGATGCTGTGTGGGATGCCGCCGGAAAGCGGTCCCTCGAATCGTAGGGAGGGGGCGGACGACGTTCGACTCGAACGTCACACGGTGAAATGAAGCCGTCACGGGTGAGCCGCTCAGTATGCTTCGCCCGTCCCGCCGCGGCCCGTCCGGTGCGCCGACGGGCACCGCCCTCTCGAACCCGCCGGTCCCGCACCGGCCCGTCCCCACCGCAGGAGATCCATGTCGCACCCCGCCCGTCGCGTCGTCACCGTCGGCCTCCACGTCGCCGACGTCCTCGGTCGCTACGTCGACGCCATCCCGCCCGGGCAGGGGCTCGCACTCCTCGACGAGATCCGCCTGACCGTCGCCGGCACCGCCGCCGCGACAGCCGTCGACCTCGCGCGCCTGGGCGTTCCGGTGGCGACGGTGGGCGCCGTCGGCGACGACGCGCTGGGCGTCTTCCTGCGCTCCACGATGGCCGACGAGGGCGTCGACGTCACCGGCCTCGCCGTGCGCCTCGAGCGGCCCACCTCCGCGACGATGCTGCCCATCCGCCGCGACGGGAGCCGACCGGCACTGCACGTCATCGGGTCGAACGCGGCGATCGCGCCCGAGGATCTGGCATCCATCGATCTGAGCGACGTCGCGGTGCTGCACCTCGGCGGTACGTGCCTGCTGCCGGGCATCGACGGCGCGCCCAGCGTCGACCTGCTGCGACGCGCCCGCGAGGCCGGGGTCGTGACGACGATGGACTTCATCCCGACCGGGGGTGCGGGCGACCGCGATGCGGTGCTGCCGTGCCTGCCCTTCGTCGACCACCTCCTCCCCAGCGAGGAGGACGCGCTCTCGTTCGCCGGGGCGGCGACGCTCGACGAGGCGATCGCGTTCTACCTGGATGCCGGTGTGGGAACCCTCGTGGTCACCCGCGGCGCCGCAGGGGTCAGCATCAGCACCCGCGATTCCCGCGATATGCGACGGGCGGCATATGTCGTCGACGTCGTGGACACGACGGGCTGCGGCGACGCCTTCAGCGCCGGGTTCATCAGCGGTCTCGTGGGCGGCGCCGACGTCGCCGAAGCCGCGGAGCGCGGGCTCGCCTGCGGCAGTCTCGTCGCCACCGGGCTCGGGTCCGACGCGGGCCTGCACTCCGCGGCCGACGTCGCGCGGCTGCGCGCGGAGGGTGTGCGCGGAGCGGTGTGACGCGGCGTCCGGGGGTCTCCGCTCCCGGCTCTGCGCGTCGTCGTCGGGTCGGGCCCGACCGCGGCGGATCCCTGACCCTGCGTCGACGGCGCCACGGCTGTTCGCGCCCGCGCGCACACGCGTGCGAGAATGGCCACGGCGTGCTCGGACCGACCTTTCCCCGCACGGCGCCACGGCGCCGGTGGGTTCGAAGGGCCACCGGGCCCCAGGACAGCGTCCGCCGCACCTTTCCTGAAGGAGCACAGATGTCCGCCACTCCCACCGCCACCACCGCCGGGGCCACCTCCACCGAGCGCGTGCAGCAGCACCGCCGCTACCTGATGTGCCGGCCCGCGCATTTCACGGTGAGCTACAGCATCAACCCGTGGATGGAGCCCTCGCGCCCCACCGACACGAACCTCGCCCTCCAGCAGTGGCAGTCGCTGTACGACACCTACACGTCGCTCGGGCACGAGATCGAGCTCATCGACCCGGTCGAGGGACTGCCCGACATGGTCTACACCGCCAACGGCGGCTTCGTCATCGACGGCGTCGCGTACGGTCCGAAGTTCCGCTTCCGCGAGCGCGCGGCCGAGGCGCCGGCGTTCATCGACTGGTTCGCGGCGAACGGCTTCGAGGTCGCCGAGCCGGTGGAGGTCAACGAGGGCGAGGGCGACTTCCTGCTCGTGGGCGACACCATCCTCGCCGGCACGGGCTTCCGCTCGACCGGCGACAGCCACCGCGAGGTGGGTGAGGTGTTCTCGCGCGAGGTCGTCTCGCTGACCCTCATCGACCCGCGGTTCTACCACCTCGACACGGCGATCGCCGTGCTCGACCCCGTCGAGGGTCCGGGCGGGGTCGACAAGGCCAACATCGCCTACCTCCCCACCGCGTTCGACGAGCGCAGCCAGGCGATCCTGCGCGAGCGCTACCCCGACGCCATCCGCGTGTCCGACAGCGACGGCTCGGTCTTCGGTCTCAACTCCGCCAGCGACGGCAAGAACGTCATCATCTCGCCCCGCGCCGTGGGCTTCGAGGCGCAGCTGCGCGAGCGCGGCTACACCCCGGTGATGGTCGACCTGTCGGAGCTGCTGCTCGGCGGCGGCGGCATCAAGTGCTGCACGCTCGAGCTGCGCGGCGGTGCCCGATGAGCACCACCGTCGACGCGCTCGGCGAGCGTCTCGTCGCCGAAGAGGGCGCCCACCTCGCCCACAACTACCACCCGCTGCCGGTCGTCGTCTCGCGCGCCGAGGGCGTGTGGGTCACCGACGTCGAGGGCAAGCGCTACCTCGACCTGCTGTCCGCGTACTCGGCGCTGAACTTCGGTCACGGTCATCCCGCGATCCTCGCCGCCGCGCGGGAGCAGCTCGATCGCCTCACGCTGACCAGCCGGGCGTACCACAACGACCGACTCGGGCCCTTCGCGACGGCGCTTTCGCAGTTGTGCGGCAAAGACCTGGTCCTGCCCATGAACACGGGAGCCGAGGCCGTCGAGACCGGCATCAAGGTCGCGCGCGCCTGGGGCTACCGCACGAAGGGCATCGCCCCCGACGCGGCGACGATCATCGTCGCCAACGGCAACTTCCACGGACGCACCACGACGATCGTCGGCTTCAGCGACGATCCCGTCGCGCACGACGACTTCGGTCCGTACGCGCCCGGCTTCGTGCACGTGCCGTACGGAGACGCGGATGCCATCGCCGCGGCGATCGACGAGAACACCGCCGCCGTGCTGCTCGAGCCCATCCAGGGCGAGGCGGGCGTCGTGCTGCCGCCCGAGGGGTTCCTGCAGCGGGTGCGCGAGATCTGCACGCAGAACAACGTGCTCTTCATCGCCGACGAGATCCAGTCGGGTCTCGGCCGGGTGGGTGAGACGTTCGCGTGCGATCGCGAGGGCGTCATCCCCGACGTGTACCTCCTCGGTAAGGCGCTCGGAGGGGGCATCCTGCCCCTGTCCGCCGTCGTCGCCGACGAGGACGTGCTCGGCGTCATCCGCGCGGGCGAGCACGGCTCGACCTTCGGGGGCAACCCGCTGGCTGCGGCCGTGGGCCTGCGCGTGGTCGAGATGCTGGCATCCGGTGAGTTCCAGACCCGCGCCAAGGCGCTGGGCGGGCACCTCGAGCCGGCCCTGCGGGCGCTGATCGGCCACGGCGTGACCGCGGTGCGCATCGCGGGCCTGTGGGCCGGTGTCGACATCGCCCCCGCCTACGGCACGGGCCGAGAGGTCGCCGAGAAGCTGCTGACGCACGGGGTGCTCGTGAAGGACACGCACGGACAGACGATCCGCATCGCCCCTCCGCTGACGATCCGGGCGACCGAGCTGGACTGGGCCGTCGATCAGCTCCGCCAGGTGCTGTCGGCCCGAGCCGGATGACGCGCGAGGTCACACGATCCCGCCGAGCGCACACGCCGGTGCAGTCCGGGACAGGGTGATCTCGCGTCGGGCGTGTGATCTCGGCGCGGCGGGATGCGGCCGGGTCAGGCGACCGAGACCGTGAGCTCGTCCCACCCCGTCGCGCCGTCGGGGGCGGGCGGCGCCGGCGCGTCGGTCTGCGTCTGACCGTCGGCCGAGAGGGCGCGGCAGCGCACGGTGTGCGAGCCACTCGTCGCCTCCCACGCCAGACTCCACTGCACCCAGGTGTCGGCCGAGATCGCCGACGCCAGGGTCGCCGCCTGCCAGGGCCCGTCGTCGATCTGCACCTCGACCCCGGACACGCCGACGTGGGTCTGCCAGGCGACGCCCGCGATCACGGCGGTGCCCGCCTCGACGCGGGCGCCGGCCCGCGGGACGTCGATGCGCGACTGGAGTTTGACGGGCCCGCGCTCCGACCAGCCGCGCGAGGTCCAGTACCCCTCGGCCCGGTCGTAGCGGGTGACCTCGAGCTCGGTCACCCATTTGGTGGCGGAGACGTACCCGTACAGCCCCGGGACGACCATGCGCACCGGGAAGCCGTGCTCGATCGGAAGCGGCTCGCCGTTCATGCCGATGGCCAGGAGCGCATCGCGGTCGTCGGTGAGCGCCTCCAGCGGACTGGATGCCGTGAACCCGTCGATCGAGCGCGACAGCACCATGTCGGCGTCGGCGGTGGGCCGGGCGCGGGCGAGGACCTCCCGCAGCGGCACGCCGAGCCAGCGGGCGGTGCCGATGAGAGATCCGCCCACCTCGTTGGAGACGCAGACCAGGGTGGCGACCGTCTCTTTCGGTGCGAGCTCGAGCAGGTCGTCCCAGCGCAGCACGACCTCTTGCTCGACGAGTCCGTGCACGCGCAGGGTCCAGTCCGTGGGGTCGACCTGGGGCACGACGAGGGCCGTGTCGATGCGGTAGAAGTCGGCCGAGGGGGTGATGACCGGCGCGAGGCCGTCGATGCCGAGTTCCGCGGCCGCCGGTACGGCCGTCGTGGTCGTGGGCGTCGGGAGGCGGAGGGCCGCTCGCACGGCGCTCACCGCGCGGGCGCCGGAGCTCAGCGCGAACGAGCCGGCGGCGGCGAGGGCCCCGGCCGCGACGGCGATGCCCGACAGTGCCAGCACGCTCCGGCGGGTCAGGCCCTCGTCGGCCACGAGCCCGGAACGCGGCCCTCGACGCAGGCGGCCGATGAGCCACGCCGTCGCAGCCGACGCCGCGCCGGCCGCGACGATCGAGGGCACGGGCGACAGCATGGCCGCGTCGGAGCGGGTCAACGCCACGATCGCCCCCACGACGCCGAGCGCGCCGAGGACCACTCGGCCCCACGGGGGCCGGTGCCACTCGAGGACCCCTGCCGCCCCCGCGACAGCGAGCAGCAGCACCGCGATGCCGACGAGGAGCGCCGCTTTGTCGCCGGTGCCGAAGAGGCTGATGGCGAGGTTCTTCGCCCATGCGGGGGCGATGTCGATCATGCCGCCGCCGATCACCGCGAAGGGGCTCGCAGTGGGCGCGACGATGGCCGCGACCAGTTCGCCGAGCCCGGCGCCGAGGGCGGTGGCACCGATCGCGGCGACGGCGGCGGGCAGGTCGCGGGTTCGGATGGAGACGGAGGGCACGAACGGAGCCTATGGACGCCGTGCCCCACGGGCGCCGTCCGCGGCGGAACTCACAGCCAACCGGAACCCCGCGCCTCGCGCCCTGGCCACCCCGCACGCGGGTAGCGTGCTGGCATGCCCGAGAGCCTGCGGTCGATCCGCCGCCCCGCGGCCGGAGGGGCGCCGGCGTTCGACCTGTCGTACGTGCGCTCGGGTCCTCGGGACGCGACTCCCGTGGTCGTCATCCCGGGCGGTCCCGGCTTGGCGTCGGTGCTGCCGTACCGGGGCCTGCGCCGGTGGGCGGCGAGCGGTGGGCTCGACCTCGTGATGATCGAGCATCGCGGTGTCGGCCGCTCGCGTCACGACGTCCACGGCCGGCTCCTGCCACCCGCGGCGATGCGCATCACCGCCGTGCTCGACGATCTCGCGGCCGTCCTCGACGCCGAGGGCATCGACCGCGCCGTCATCGTGGGCTCCTCGTACGGCAGTTACCTGGCGATGGCGTTCGGCACGCGGTATCCGGAGCGGGTGGCATCCATGCTTCTCGATTCCGCGCTGCAGTCCACCCGCGATGTCGGCCTCGAGCGGGAGCGCCTGCGGGGGCTGTTCTGGGATGCCGATGACGACATGGCCCGCGGGGTGAAGCGCCTCATGGTGGAGGGCGTGACGCCGCGCGTCGTCCTCGACATCGTGCGTGCGGCGTACGAGCTGGGCGGCATCGACCTCGTTCGGCCCCTCCTTCGGCACCGTCCGGGCCTCACCTGGCGCGCGCTGGGCGCATATGCCACGCGCGACGGGGGGCTCCCGCGTATCCCGGGCATCTACGAATTCGACCTCGTCGGCACGATCGCGTTCCGCGAGCTGGGGTACGCGGGTACGCCCGACGGACATCCGCTCGACCCGGCGTTGACCTACCTCCCGCTCGCGCCCGGTTTTCCCGCGTTCGATCGCGAACCGTTCGACCTGGTCGAGGCCGTGCGCTCCTTCGCCTTCCCGCTCGTGGTGCTCTCGGGCGACCGGGATCTGCGCACGCCTCCGGCCGTCGCCGAGCGGGTGGCCGCGTCGGCTCCGGATGCCACCCTGGTCCGCATCCGCAACGGCCACAGCGCCCTCGACACCCACCCGTCGGCACTCTTGAACGCGACGCGGCGGCTGGTGCGGGGGCAGCAGGCGCGTCTACCCGGAGACGAGGCGGCGCTCGACCGACTGCCACGGAAAGGGCTGTCGGCGTCGTTTCCCGGTCTGCTCCTGCACGTCGCGCATCTCGACGCCCTGCTGCGGCGCCGCGTGCCGCCGCGCTGAGCGGGGCCGGGAGCCCCGCGTGCATCCCCGGCCCTGGAGAGCGGTCGACTGTCAGCCTTCGGAGCGCGTTCTCGCCTCGCGGCCCCGTGTCGGGCCGTCCTGCCGGGTGACGAAGGCGACCACCGTACGCAGGACGAATGCGGCACCGACGACCACCACGACGCTCACCGCGGCGCGATGGGTCCAGAGCAGGAGTGCCACGGTCATCAGGCCCGCGGCGATGGCAGCCGTCCACGATCCGGTTGCCACGAGGATGATCGACGCGATCGTCGCCGCCGCGCGGAGCAGCGACGACGAGTCCGCGCGCGGAGTTCTCACGCGTCGATCGGACGGGAACGGTCGCGTGCGTCGTGCTGTGCTCGACGATTCAGCCGCGGGTGGTGCGACGGGTGCCGTGCCCGGCAACGTCGGAACGCCCCCGGCGGAGCGCGCGACGGGGTCAGGCCGCAGCAAGTTGTGCTCGATGTGCGTCTTCCTGTTGCTGCCAGGTGCGTGCGTTCAGCATCAGCCCGGACGACATGGCGGCCTGGTCGGCGAGCTGGCGGAGGTACCCGCCGGACAGGCGTGTGGACTCGGCGCTGTCGTAGAGGAAGCGCAGTGAGATGGACGGCTGGATCCACAGGGTCGTTCGGTGCTGCTGCGCGGTGGCGCCCGTCCAGGTGATGGTGAACGATTCGCTCCGTCGCAGCTTGGTGGACAGGACGACCTGGAGGTATTGCAGCAGACGGTCCTCGATGTCGATGGGCTGAGGGTCGGAACCGTAGAAGAGCTTTCCCATGATGACTCCTGACGTCGCGGGGTGCGTGAAGATGCGGGGGAGGGAGGAGACGGCGTTCGCGCCCGGGGACGTCTCAAAACTTTCAACCTCGATGATCATCAACCTAGCAGATAGTAAACGCAGTTAGATAACTGTGTTGATCATCACGTATCCTGACAATCATTCCTGGTGAATGTCAGCCGGGGAACTTTAGGGCGTTAGGTATAGTTTCGGTAGCACACGGAACGAGGGGAGCGGATCGATGGCAGGGGAATCGGGCGAATCCTCGCCGCTCATGGGAGCGTTGACGCACTACTCGCGAGAGCGTGAAGCGGCTGCCGTTCGAGCGCGCAAGCAACTCGGCGTGAACGAGCTGGATGCGAAGGCGTTGTCGTTCGTCGGGGAACACCCCGGAGTGAGGCCCTCAGAACTGGCCGGCTACCTCGGAGTGACGTCGGCGGGCGTCACGACGATGGTGGAACGCCTGGTGCGACGGGGGATCCTGCGCCGGGAGGCCGACGAGACCGACCGGCGTGTCAATCACATCCACCTCGACGTCGACCTGGCGAAAGAGCCGTGGTCGCAGTTGGCGCGCTTCGACGACACGTGCCGGCGGATCATCCGAAACCTCGACCCGCAGCTCGAAGCCGACCTCGCAGCGCTGCTCCTGCAGACCACGATGGCCGCGAGCGAACAGGCCGAGCGAGTCGACGGCGTCGCGACGGACGCCGCCTCCGCCGCCTGATCAGGACGAGGCGTCCGCCTCGCGGCACCTCATGAGGTGCTCGGCCGACTTGGCCTGCAGGAACGCGCAGAGATCTGCGACGTTGCGGAGCTCGCGGCACAGATCGTAGACACCCTCCGGCGACAATTCGGTCACCTCGGGCTGGGCCTCGATCGTGACGCGCCAGTCCGGCTGCCCCACCGCGACGGCCTGCAGATAGACCGACGTCGTCGCATTGCTGAGCGGGTAGACCACGAGTCCGCTGTCGCGGCCGTCGACGGCCTCCTGGTCGGCGACGTACGCCACGCCGCCGCCGTCGGCGCCGCTGGCCGCGTGCTCGTCGAGCCAAGCCTGCAACGTGTGTTTGCTCCGGAACGGCACCGTCCGCACCCTCGAATCTTCCCGGCGAGATCGTGACGCCGCATGAATCGTACGTCATTCTGGCCTCGGTCCAAGAGTGTGGAGACCCGTCGGACATCGCCCCGCCCGCAGGGCCGGGTGCGGCGCGAGTCCGCCCGTCCTGTCCGGGACGGACTGCGGTGTCAAGGATCTGCACGAAAGACGCACGCGCGCGGATGCTGACCAGGTGATTGACGGCGACCATCCCGCGTTCCCCCTGCTCGTACCCGATGACACCCCCGGCCTGGGGGGCGTCCGTGGCGCCCTGGAGGCCGCGGATGCCGTCGACGGCCTCGGCACCGACACCGCCGCCACCCTCGCATGGGCGGTGGACGTCGCCCGACCGGCGTCGGTTGCGGCGACGTGGGAGCTGCTCGCGTCGGTGGCGGCCCGCGACGTCGCCGTCGCCCGCGTGCTCGAGCCGCACCTCGACGCACTCGCCATCCTCGACGAGGCCGCCGCGTCGGGCTTCGACCTCGACCTCGATGCGACCGGCGCCTGGGGCGTTTTCGCCGCAGAGGGACCGGGCGTGCGACTCGAGGCGCGATACGACGCGGGCGTTTGGACGCTTCACGGAACCAAGCCGTGGTGCTCGCTCGCCGCTGACCTCGACAGCGCACTGGTCACGGCCTGGGTCGACGACGAACGACGACAGCTCTTCGCGCTCGACCTGCGCGACGCGGCCGTGACCGCCCGCTCGGGCCCGTGGCACGCCCGCGGACTCGATCGCGTCGTCAGCGCCCCGATCGACGTCGAGGGTGCGCGGGCCGTGCCGGTGGGGGATGCCGGGTGGTACCTGCGTCGGCCCGGTTTCGCCCATGGCGGGGTCGGGGTCGCCGCGTGCTGGTGGGGAGGAGCCGTACCGCTTCGCGCAGCGCTCGCCGACGCCGCCGCGGGCGACCGCGCAGATCAGCTCTCGCGCGTGCACCTGGGCCGTGCGGACACGGCTCTGTGGGCCGCTCGCGCCGTTCTCGTCGAGACCGTGCGGGCGTTCGACGTCGGGGGCACGGCATCCGAGGGACTCCGTGCCTCCCGCGCGCGCACCGTCGTGGCCGACGCTGTCGAGACGACGATCTCCGAGGCCGCCCATGCCCTCGGTCCCCGGCCCCTCGTCGCCGACGAGGCGCACGCGCGACGGGTGGCAGACCTGCAGGTGTACGTGCGGCAGCACCACGGCGCCCGCGACCTCGCGAAGATCGGCGGCGACGTGGTGCGGGGAGGCGGAGCATGGTGAGCTTCGACCACCGCGACCCGGGTACCGACGAAGGCGTCTGGACCACCGCTCTCCGCCGCGACCTGCCACCGCTCGACCTCGACGTCGACCGACTGATCGTGGTCGCCGCGCACCCCGACGACGAGACCCTCGGGGCGGCGGGGATCCTGGCCACGGCCGGCGTCCGCGGCATCCCGGTCGACCTCGTCGTCGTGACCGATGGCGAGGGATCGCACCCCGACTCGCCCACGCACTCGCCCGCGACGCTCGGGCTGCTGCGCCGTCGCGAGGTGCGCACCGCCGCGGCGACCCTCGGGCTCCGCGCGGAGCCGCTGTTCCTCGGCCTTCCCGACGGCGGAACCGACGGGTATCGGGATGCCATCGCCATCGCCCTCGGCGAGGCGCTCGACCGGGCCGGCTCCGACCGCGTGCTGGTGCTGTCGCCCTGGCGCGGAGACGGTCACCGCGATCACCGCGTCGTCGGCGAGACCGTCGAGGAGGTGTGCGCGGCCCGGGGCGTGCGCTCGCGCGCGTTCCCGATCTGGCTGTGGCACTGGGGCGGACCCGGCGATCTGCCGTGGGAGGCCGCGGAGCGTCTCGTCCTCGACTCCGGTGTGCGGGATGCCAAGACCCGCGCCCTCGACGCGCACGCCAGTCAGCTCCAGCCGTTGTCGCCGGCGCCCGGCGACGAATCGATGGTGCACGAGCGCATGCGCGCGCATTTCGAGCGGGATGCCGAGGTGTTCTTCGCGCCGCAGCCGACCGAGGGTGCGGCCGCACGCGCCGCGACCGAGCGCGCCGGGTCGACCGGTCAGCCGGCTCCAGCCCCGCTCCCGGCCACTCCCGATCCCGCGGCGCCCGCCTCTGCCCCGACGCCGGCCCCGGCTCCGCCCGCGCCCGACCCCGCGGCGCCCGTTCCGGCCACGGACTCCACCGTCGGCCAGGCCTACTTCGACGACATCTACGCCCGGCACGACGACCCGTGGGGCTTCGACTTGCGCTGGTACGAGGAGCGCAAGCGCGCCGTGCTGCTCGCCGCCCTCCCGCGGCGACGGTACCGGGCGACCTTCGAGGCGGGGTGCTCGACGGGCGCGCTCACGGTGGAGCTGGCCGGTCGGAGCGACCGCGTGCTCGCCGTCGACCTCGCCGCCGCCGCCCTCGACCGCGCCCGCCGGCGGATGCCCGACGCCGCGCACGTCGAGCTGCGCCGCGGCACCCTCCCCGACGACTGGCCCACGGGCGAGTTCGACCTCGTGGTGCTGTCGGAGGTCGCCTACTACTGGGCGGGGGCCGATCTCGACCGCGGGCTCACCGCCGCCGTCGCGTCACTGAGCGCCGACGGTCACCTCGTGGCCTGCCACTGGCGGCATCCGGTCGCGGAGTACCCCCGCAGCGGCGACAGCGTCCACGATGCGCTCGCCGAGCGGGCCGACCTCGTGCGCCTCGTCCGGCACGAGGAGGAGGACTTCGTCCTCGAGGTGTTCGCGCGCCCGGGGGCGCGGTCGGTGGCGACCGAGGCCGGACTCGCACCGTGAGAGCGGTGACGGTCGTCATCCCCGCGCACGACGAGGAAGCCCTGATCGGGCGGTGTCTGTCGTCGGTCGGGAGGGCGGTGGCGCATGCGCGCGAGCGCACCCCCGACCTCGTCGCTGTCGTGGTCGTCGTGCTCGACGCATGCACCGACGCGACCGAGCTGCACGTGCGCCGATGGCCGGTCGAGGTCGTCGAGATCGATGCGCGTCGCGTCGGCACCGCGCGTCGGACCGGCGTCGCGTACGCCCTGTCGCTGCTGGCTGCGAGCCCCGGCGACACCTGGATCGCGATGACGGATGCCGACACGGTCGTGCCCGCCGACTGGATCAGCCACCAGCTCGACCTCGCCGGCGGCGGCGTCGACCTCGTCCTCGGAACCGTCCGCCCCGACTTCGCCGACCTCAGTGCCCGACACGTCGCGTACTGGCGCGCGACGCACCACCGCGGCCGCCCGCCCGGCAATGTGCACGGTGCCAATCTCGGCGTGCGGGCGAGCACCTACCTCGAGGCCGGTGGCATCCCGGATCTGGCGGCCCACGAAGACGTCGCCCTCGTACGCGCGGCCCGGGCGATCGGCGCGCGCGAGCGCGCGAGCGACGTGCACGAGGTCGAGACGTCGGGACGCCTCGTCGGGCGCACCCCCGCCGGATACGCGGCGTTCCTCGCGCGCGTGCACGCGTGGATCGACGCTCCCCCGCTGGCCGCGCCCGGGGCGTGACGTATCGGCTCCGGATGAGGGGCGGTGCTGTCGCCGCGGGAGGATGACGCCCCGGCGCAGCGGGCGCCGAACCCGCGGCCGTGTAGCTCGGCGCGAGGAGGGGACAGGGCCGATGGGCCTCCTGAGAGACTGAGGGGATGCCGGGGGAGTACGGGTGGCAACGGGTGCGCGTCGGGAACGCGACGATCTCGATCGCCGAGGACGAGCCGGTCGCCCTCGTGCGGTGCTCGGACGAACCGGAACGGGTGACGACGTGGCCCGACCTGGATCTCGGCGCTCGTGCGACCGGAATGACCCTGCTCTCCACCTCGACGGGTGCGTGGGTCGTGTACCGCCCGCAAGAGGCTCAGGACGAGGCGATCGCACGCGGCCGCAGCGCCGCCGTTCACATCGGACGGGACGCGTCGGTGGGGATCGTCGAGTCTTTGGGCGACGCTCAACTGGTCGGCGCGACCGTCCACGGTCTCTGGCTGCGAGATCCGGCAGCCTCGAGCGACCCGGATAGGGCCGACGCCTGGCGATCGGACGACGTGCGGATCCGCTCGGTCGACGGCGCTGAGCATCGAATGCGGGTCGACCGCCGCGTCGCGTGGGCGATCGACGCCGGAGCCTCCGACGCGCGTGTGGCCGTCCACACGGAGCCGCCGCGCCGGTCGCGACAGGGGTGGGAGTACGCGACCGCCGAGATCGTCCTCCCGCCGGGAGCGCTGCCGAGTGAGCTTCGCATTCACGATCTCACCCTCCGCCCCGTCGACGACGCCGAGATGATGACGGTGATGAGCGCGCTCGTTCCGCAACGCGTCCCGCGCGCGATCGGCGACCCGCGCGCGTCGTGGCGGCCGGCGTGCGTGCGCACCGACGACATCGAGGACGCGGTCACCGCGGTGACCCGCGAGTTCGCCGACCTCGAACGGTACTGGACCGATCCCTCCGGAAAGTCGGGACCGCTCGTCCGTGGCCTGCGCGAACCCCGGGTCGATGTGCGAGGGGAGTGGCCCGACACGCGCGTGGAGGTCAGCTTCCGGCATCCCCACTTCCCGGGCGGGCGGATGAGGCGGGCGCTCCGCGTCTTCGACGCCGCGGGGCGGTTCATGCCGTCGCTCCATGCGTCGGTGCACCTCATGGAAGATCTCGACACCGGAAGGCTCCCGCCGGTCGAGACGGCGATCGACGGCGTGCTCGATTTCTGACGGAGTGTCCCGCGGTGCAAAACCGTTCGGTTTCGCACCAGGCGAAGCCAGGTTCGTGAACAGTTCGAACGCGTAGAAGCGTCATCCGCGTCGGCACCCTAGGGTCGGGACTGATGGGGGCACCGTGCTCCCACGGGGGGATCTTCATGTCCATGCTTTCGCGCGCTTCTATCCGACATTCCCTTGCCGTCGCGGCGGCCGCCCTTCTGGTGGGTTCCGGGGTTGCCGTCCCCGCCCACGCCGACACCCCGGAAGCGACCGGGACCATCAATGGTCAGGTCCTTCTTGAAGGACCTCCGAGCTCCCCACCGGCCGCGGGCACCGAGGTGTACCTTTTCCCGCCGACGGTGACCTCAGAAACTCCCACGGTTGTTGCGACGACCTCGGGTGACGGCACATTCACCGCTAGCGTCATTTCCGGCGTGGAATACGTCGTCGCCGCGCAGGTCGAGGACGGTGTGCACGTGCCCCGCAATCTCGGAGCCACCACGAGGTTCGGCCGAGGGACGGCCTTCGCGGTGGCCACGGGCGCGACGCTCGTCCTCCCCGAGTACGTGTTGCCGCTGGGTGCGACCATCAGCGGCCAGGTCAAGACCGACGATGGTGTCACTGTCCCGGTCTCGGCATACCTCCACCTCTACGGGTACTTCGACGCCATGACCGACGAGAACGGGGACTACACCATCCGTGGGCTGGACCCCCAACCCGGCATCTTCGGCTCCTCCTACGTCGTCGGCTTCGGCTCCGACGGAGAGGGCGGGATGGCGCAGTGGTGGCGCAACAGCCCGACCATGGAAGGCGCCGAGACCGTCGTGATCACCAGCATCGACGACGCCATCACCGGCATCGACGCCGACCTGCGCACCCCGCGAACGAACCCGCTCGACTCCGCCCCCTGCCTTGACCGGTCCTCCCTGACGGTCGCAAAAGCCACGACCCTCGCCCGCGCATACCTCCGCACTCATCACGACCTCGCTGCGCTGAAGACGCTCACCCGCGCCGACGTGCAGGAATACCTCGCCCGCTGCGCCTGACCCTCCTCACCGACTGAGCGGCCGCCGGCATCACGGCGGTGGCCGCTCATGTCTGCCGCGCCCACACCCATCCCGTGTCGCACCGCGAGCGGTCCTGCGTGAGGCCGGGCGACGCCGCACCCCGTATGTCAGGGTCCGGCGTTCCGTGGCCGGAGAGGGTTCATTTCATGTCCCGAAGGTGGCGTCGATGTCGGCCATCTTCGTAGTTGACGTGGCCCCGACCAGTTCGCGCAGTTCCGCGTCGGCTCCGGGGGAGAGTTCCTCGGGGCGTTTGGGGCGACGATGATCGGCGTCCCGACGGGGTGCTCGCTGGCATCCGGCTGCGTGCCGTCGCCCGACGGCGCCCCTCACCTCATCCATCGGCATCGGAGCGAGGAAGATCGGAATGCGCTGTCGATGCTCCGTCAACGAGCAGTACGGCCTCATCGGGCTTCCATCGGTGATTCGTGCGCACTCGTTCGCTGATCGCGTTGACCGCGTCGGGTGCCGAGAGCATCACACCGTGCGGGATGTCCTTCGCGTCGGGATCGATCGCCCGCGCTACCGTGCGCATCTCGGCGAGGAGCCTGCCCATGCGTTCAGTCCCATAGGCGGCGGAGGCGAGGTCCCAATCGCCGAGTACGACGGCGACACCCGGAGGACGCCCGGAGGCGGTCTCGGTCACACGAGGCTCGAGACGCAACCGCAGGACCGCCCCACCGATCGACATCACGGCGAGAGCACCCAGCACTGTGGTCGGGACGAACGAGAACGCCGCGAGGAACAGTGGTGAGTGCCAACCCATTCCGATACCCACCACGATGCGGGCCGCGCTGTACAACGAATAGACCAGGTTCACTGCCACGATGACCCGCATGGGCGCGGCCGGACTGATCCGCGATCGCCAAGCCGCCAAGGCCCCCACCCCGCACGCCACCGACAGCGCCAGCGCTTTCACCGCGAGCGATGCCGGCAGGGGGACCAGGGCGGTCACCGTGGCGACGACCGACGCAAGGGCGAGGGCATAGCTCAACGCGCCTCTGACCCGACGGCCCTCGAGAGCGCGAACGGCGACGTACATGAGCGCCGGAGCGAGCACCATCAACGCATCGCCCATGATGAGCGCACTGATGCCCCCGCCGGCGTTGTGGATGAAATACATCGTGCTGGAGCCGACAGCGCACACGCCCGACACTGCGGCGAATCGCAGGAACGACATCGCCGAGCCGGGGGCGCCGACGCGCGGCACGGCCACGGACACCACAGCAGCGGCAACCGTGACGCTGACAACCAGCAACCCGAATGACAATCCCATGCACTCTCCCCGCGGTGATTCTGACGCGTCAAGCGGGGTTCGGCATCCGAATGCGCCCGTACCCGTCATCGAATGCTGGCTGGTCGAGGTGGAGCGAACGAGGTGCGGCGGTGCACTCCATGGCACCCCGGCGGCCCCGCCTCATGTGGCGGAGGCGCGCGATCCAGAGGATTGTTCCGCCTCCCCCTGGTGTGTCGGTGCGGCGAAGGGCTTCGAACCCCCCGCGCCAGCGGATCTGGCCGCGGTCCAAGCCGCCCCGAGCGCGAAGAGAGTGGGAGCTTGGTAATGCCTCATCGCGGCAGCGATGCGACGTCGGCCGGTGCGGGGGTTGATGCCGAGGTTGTTCGACGCGCTCTCGAGGGTGTAGCCCTGCAGCATGAGGTGAAGGAGGGAGCTCCACGTGTGTTGTTCCGCTTCCAGGGGCTCGGCGCGTTGCCAGAGCTCTTCGAAGTAGGCGCGAGCGAAGTTGGCCAGCCCCTCGTGACGGAGTCCGAGGACACTGGTGGGAGCCGCCTCACCCCAGACATACGGCAGGCCGATGTGGTCGCCGTCGACCCAGAACCAGCCCGGTACCTTATCCAGCGTCCGATACTCGAGGCCTCGCGGGCCGTACTGCGACATGCGCTCGAGAACGCGCGCGTCAGAGGTCACCGCGGTGGGGACGATGACGCGAAGGTTGTGGTCCTCTTTCAACTCACCCCCGAAACGCTCGGCCCGCTCGCTGGTGGGGGTCATCAGCCGCTCAACGCTTCCCAGCACGGCGACGAACTCGCTTGATGGTCCCCCTCGGAGTTCCCACATCATGTTGTCGACGGCGTACGGTCCGTGGCGCAGAATCGTGGGCACGAGATCGGTGGAGATCTCACCCGCCACCCACGCGCTGAGCACGGTCGGAAGATTCTCGAGGATCCGCTCGATGCCCGACATGGCGTCCTCGGATGCGGCGCGAGCTCGACGGGTGTGCGCCGAGACCGCCTCGGTCATCCACTGCGCGGGGGGTGGGTAGGCCAGAGTCTGGCCGGTGCCCCCGATGCGTCCCTGTTCGCGCAACCGATCGATGGCCGCGGAGATCTGCTCGGGATCGAGGTGCGTCGTCCGCGCCGCGTCGTCGACCGTCGCCGGCCGGCCGCGCAGGAGTATGCCCAAGAGGGTGTCGTCGTCCAAGGGGGCCGTCCTAGCTGGATATCGAGTTCTCGTCCGTCAGCGGAACCCTACGTCGTCGGGCCGGCGTTCTTTTGAACAGCAATGTCCCGAAGGTGAGTAAACGATGGCACGGCGCTGTCCGCGCGAGCAACGTCCTGTAGTGGCCGTGTCCGCTTCAGGGCCCACCTGCGATTGCGCGGGCGATCCGCTGTCACGACCGCGGCACCGTGGGTGCACGTGCCGAGGTGCGTCTAGACGCGCGTGGGGCTGGGCTGGCTGCGGATGAATTCACGCATGCTGTGGCGAATCTCGGCGGCGGGGGTGTCCGTCAGGGTGACCAGTTGCGTGATGAGGTCGTTGATCACGGTGGCGGACGCGGCGAGCAGTGTGACGTAGCACTCGGCGGCGGTCCCCGTGTGGACGCGCTCGTGGATGCGGTAAAGGCGGGCGACGACGCTGCGATACTCGGCGTCGTCCTCTCGGTCGGCGTCACGTCGGTGGATCGTGAAGTCGATCAGGGCCGTTGCCAGATCCGCTTGAGCGGTGCCATCTCGGGGTACTCGCGTGCGCAGTTCGTCGAGTACCGCGTCGCGTGCGGTGTCAGCGGCCGGCTCGCCGTCCTCGCCCGAGCGAGGGGTCAGCGACGTACCGGTGCGAGTCGTCTCGGACGTGATCCTGGCTGCCAGTTCGTCCAAGATCACTGCACACGCGAGGATCTGCGATTCATCGGTGCCGGGGTCGCCGGTGAGGCGGGCCTCACGCAGCGTTGTCTGCGTGAGCGTGCTCATGGTGCGCGTGAAGGCCGTGGAGGGGTCGGTGTCGGCGGTGTTCGCGGAGTTGGTGAGGAGCGCGTATGCGTGCGTGCGCGTTTCATCGTTCATTGCTGATGTGCTCCGAGGTCGTGGCCGGAATCTCGTCGTCGCGATCGGCCCCCGCGCGATCCATGTGCGCCATCATCGCACGAGGTGCGGCGAGGGTGCGAGATCCGGTGGTGCGAGACCGATGGGCTCGCACCACCTTCCGCGGCGGGCGTGTTTCGGGTGCTGCCTGGCGTCTCGGAAAGAGCGCGAAGGGGCAGTGGCGGTTGGCGCCGCCCCGCCCGTGGAGGGCGCTTCTCGGCGCTGCAGCTCTCGTCGCAGCGCTCCTACGCGGGTCGACACCGCCGCCCGCCGCACAGCGCACATATCCGCCCACGTGGGCGCATTTTCGAAGCGTCTCGTTCAGACTGCCAACATGGAGTACGGCGGAACAGTACCGACGGATGCCCCCGATCCGAGCATCGCCTCGGAAGCGCGACTGCGTTCGATCCCCTTCCCGGTGTTCGAGCTGCGACCGCAACCAGCAGTGACTCGGACACCGATCACAGGCTTCGCTGAAGGCAGCGGGCCGGCCGGTCTCACGGACATGTCGGTGCATCTCAGCTACGCCCTTTGGCGCGTCCCCGAAGACCACGGTGACCCGCGCAATGAGCGAGAGCTGGACGAACGGACGCGTCGGTCCATCGAGGAAGAGCCCCCGTGGGGTCGGCCGCCTTGGCTCATCGAGCAGGCGAGGCTTCACCTCTACCCGATGTTGTGGGAAGCAACGCGCACGGCCTGGCACGCATCACCCGACGCCGAACGACACTCACTGTCTCAACAACTCGTCGATCACACGAACCACGTGCTGCGGAACAGCTTCCGCGAACAGCTTGGCATCCCCGCCGGACCGACGAGGACGACGGAGTGGAGAGTGAAGCCGACCGCTATCGCGGAGGCCTCTCTTGAGGTCGATGGCGAGCACCGCTCGGCCATTCACATCGATACCGACCCATTCGTGTACGCCGTCGTATTCCGCGTCGACGAGCACACCGTCTCCACAAACGTGTTTCCGCGCGACAGCCTGCCGCTACTGAACCTCTCCCTCACCACCCTGGTGTGACGGCGCTGAAGCCGTTGGCGCACAACCATCGGTAACGCGCAAGGACGGGACCTCGTTCGTGTACCGCTTGATGGAGTTGCCAGTTCGGGGGAGGTGTGGGGGTGTGGCATCCCCCGCGAATCTCATGACGAGTGTCACCGGACCCATCGATGAAGATCCGACGATCGATTCTGGAATCGGCGGCTTCGAGGGCTGAGGTTGTGGAGGAACTGTGCGCGCTCGATTCGCGCGAGTTCACCGAGGGTGCTGGACGTGTCCCCAGGCACGTGACGCACCCAGAGGGGGCTCGTCAACCACCTCGGTGCGCCGCCGCGTGCGGGCGCACACTGGGCGTCCCCGGAACGAGAGGCACGACATGAAGGCACTGACCTGGCAGGGCAAGCGCAACGTGAGCGTCGAGGAGGTCCCCGATCCCGAGATCCTCGAACCCACGGATGCCATCGTGAAGATCACCTCGACGGCGATCTGCGGCTCCGACCTGCACCTGTACGAGCTGTTCGGCCCCTTCATCGACAAAGGCGACGTGCTCGGCCACGAGCCGATGGGCGTCGTGGTCGAGGTCGGCTCCGCCGTGACGAACCTCGCGGTGGGCGACCGCATCGTCGTCCCCTTCAACATCTCGTGCGGGCACTGCTTCATGTGCCGGCGCGGCCTGCAGTCGCAGTGCGAGACGACGCAGGTGCGCGAGTACGGCAGCGGTGCCGCGCTCTTCGGCTACACCAAGCTCTACGGCCAGGTGCCCGGGGGCCAGGCCGAATACCTGCGCGTGCCGCTGGCCGACTACAACCACATCCGCGTCGGCGACGATCTGCCCGACGACCGTTACCTCTTCCTCAGCGACATCGTCCCGACCGCCTGGCAGGGCGTGAAGTACGCGAACGTGCCCGAGGGGGGAACGCTCGCGGTGATGGGACTCGGCCCGGTCGGCCAGTTCGCCGCCCGCATGGGCGTGCACCTCGGCTACCGGGTGCTGGCGATCGAGCCCGAGCCGGAACGCCGCGCGATGGCCGAGCGCCACGGCGTGCTCACCTACGACCTCACCGACACGGTCGTCGACGAGCTCGTCGACCTCACCGAGGGTCGCGGGGCCGACGCGGTGGTGGATGCCGTGGGCATGGAGGCGCACGGCAACCGCGGTATCGCCCTCGCGCAGAGCGCCGTCGGACTGTTGCCGGACGCCCTCGCGCAGAAGCTCATGGACAAGGCCGGACTCGACCGTCTCGCCGCGGTCTACGCCTCGATCGACCTCGTCCGCCGCGGCGGCACCGTCTCTCTCAGCGGGGTCTACGCGGGTGAGGCCGACGTGCTGCCGATGAAGACGATGTTCGACAAGCAGATCACCTTCCGGATGGGGCAGTGCAACGTCAAGCGCTGGGTCGACGACCTGCTTCCGCTCGTCGAGGACCCCGCCGACCCGCTCGGCGTCATGGACCTGGTCACCCACCACGCGCCGCTCGCCGACGCCCCCGGCCTGTACGAGACGTTCCAGAAGAAGGAGGACGGCTGCATCAAGGTCGTGCTGCGCCCCGGCACCTGACCCCCGCCGCGCGCGAGACGGTTTTCGGCCGACGGGGCGGTTGCCGCCCGAGACGCTCTAGTCGGGGGATGCCGTCTCGCGATCGGCTCGGCAGGGGGTGGATGCCGCGGACTCAGATGCGACCGGCGTGCACGGCCTCGAGGGCCGCGGCATCCGTCTCGCTCATGCCCTCGATCGGCTCGCCGTTCCAGACGATGTCGTCGCCGAGGGCGGCGAGGACCTCTTTGCGGTCGCCGTGCGAGATCTTCGCGCCGTGCGCGATCGTGGCCGGACTCCAGAGCATCGCGGCGTCGTCCCACCATCCGGCGCCGACGTCGCGCACGTGGAGCAGGTCGTGCAGGGTCTTCGGCAGGTGCGACAGCGGCTCGGTGAACGCGTCGGCGATCACCGCGAGCGTGATCTGCCGCTCGGTCCCGGGGATGGCGACGACCGGCTCGGTGAGCTCGCCCTGGATCGCCCTGGCGACGTCGTCGGCCTCGAGCAGGATGATGCCGTTGGTGGGGCGCGGGTTGCACTCGATGATCTTGTAGTCGGGGGCCGCGTCGGTGCCGTGGTCGACGAAGTCGAACGAGATCTGCCCCGTGAAGCCCGGGTCGAGGGCGGCGACGAGCTGCTGCGTGTAGCGCAGGGTGTCGGTGCTGTCGACGGCGATGAACGCGATCGCGGTGGAGTGCGCCCACTGCTCGGCCGCCCGGTAGGTCGTGTGCGCCTGCACCGTGCCGTCGACGACCACGCTGTAGGTGCAGACCATCGGCCCGTCGACGAACGGCTGCACGAGCCACGGCTGCTCGGGGGTCGGCACGCAGTCCCCGATCGGCACCTTGCCCGCGAGCGGGCCCGTGTTGGTGAGCAGGCCGACGCCACCACGTGAGAAGGCCGCGCGGGCGAAGTAGCGGGGGAATCGTTCGGTGGCGGTGCGCAGCTCGTCGGGCGAGGTGACGACGACCGTCTCGGGGATGGGCACGCCGGCATCCTCGGCGAGGCGCTGGAAGCTCGCCTTGTCGTGCAGGCGCGCGAGGTCGCCGAAGCGTCCGGCGTACAGGCGCACCCCCTCGGGCAGGTCGGCCGCGCGGGCGGCGAGGTAGAAGACCTCCTCGAAGGTCGGGATGACGACCTCGATGTCGTGCTCCTCGACGTAGGCGTTGACCGTTTCGATGAACGCGTCGGTCTCGAAGCGCGGCGACGGGGTCGTCAGGTGGCCCGCGAGGAATCGAGAATGGCTGCCGACCGCTCCCTCGTACGTGTCGGCGGCGAAGACCGTGTGCCCCACGCTCCCGAGCTTGCGGATCAGATCCAGGGCGAAGGTGTTGCGGGAACTGGTGACGAGCACGCGCATGGAAGCACCCTTGATCGTGGCGGCGAACGTTGGCGTCACTCTATCCACACCCCCGACACCCCGACATCGTCGCCCGGGAAACGTGTCGGCAACACGGTGCTGAGTAGAGTCTTGGCATGGGTGACCTCTTCGACGGTTACGGCTCCACGCTGGCGCCGCGCAAGACCGCATCCGGCATCCCGGCGTACGACGAGATGTTCGGTGTCCCGGCCACGGCCGGAGACGCCGCACCCTCTCGCGAGGCGTACCGGGAGCTGTACCAAGCGCTCGCGCAGATGACCCAGGAGGAGCTGCGCGGGCGCACCGAGTCGCTCGCGAGCTCCTATCTGGCGCAGGGCGTGACGTTCGACTTCGCGGGCGAGGAACGGCCGTTCCCGCTCGACGCGGTGCCCCGGGTCATCGCCTACGACGAGTGGTCGCGCATCGAGGCGGGCGTGAAGCAGCGCGTCCGCGCGCTCGAGGCCTTCCTCGACGACGCCTACGGCAATCAGCACTGCGTGCGCGACGGCATCCTGCCCGCCGGTCTCATCTCGTCGTCGCAGTATTTCTACCGTCAGGCCGCCGGCATCCGCAGCGCCAACGGCGTGCGCATCCAGGTGTCGGGCATCGACCTCATCCGCGACGAGCACGGCGAGATGCGCGTGCTCGAAGACAACGTCCGCGTGCCCTCCGGCGTCTCGTACGTCATCTCGAACCGCCGCGTGATGGCGCAGACCCTGCCCGAGCTGTTCGTGTCGATGCGCGTGCGCCCCGTGGGCGACTACCCGAACAAGCTTCTCGCGGCGCTGCGCGCCTCCGCCCCGCCCGGTATCGACGACCCGAACATCGTCGTGCTCACCCCGGGCGTCTACAACTCGGCCTACTTCGAGCACACGCTGCTCGCGCGCCTGATGGGCGTCGAGCTCGTCGAGGGGCGCGACCTGCTGAGCATCGGCGGCAAGGTGTTCATGCGCACCACCCGCGGACCGCAGCGCGTCGACGTCATCTACCGTCGCGTCGACGACGACTTCCTCGACCCGCTGCAGTTCCGCGCCGACTCGATGCTGGGTGCTCCCGGCCTGATGCTGGCGGCGCGCCTCGGCAACGTCACGATCGCCAATGCGGTCGGCAACGGCGTCGCCGACGACAAGCTGCTCTACACGTACGTGCCGGACCTCATCCGGTACTACCTGGCCGAAGAGCCCATCCTCAAGAACGTCGACACGTGGCGGCTCGAAGACCCCGGTGCCCTCGAAGAGGTGCTCGACCGGCTGCCCGAGCTCGTGGTCAAGCCCGTCGACGGTTCCGGCGGAAAGGGCCTGGTGGTGGGCCCCGACGCCTCGCCCGCCGAACTCGACCAGCTGCGGAAGCGGCTTCTCGCAGACCCGCGTGGCTGGATCGCGCAGCCGGTGGTCATGCTCTCGACCATCCCGACGCTGGTCGAAGACGGGATGCGGCCGCGGCACGCCGACCTGCGTCCGTTCGCCGTCAACGACGGCGACGACATCTGGGTGCTCCCCGGCGGTCTCACCCGCGTGGCGCTGCCGGAGGGCCAGCTCGTCGTCAACTCGAGCCAGGGTGGCGGGTCGAAGGACACCTGGGTCGTCGGTGGTTCGGCCCCCTCGCACGTCGAGTACGGCCAGGGCAGTGGCGTCTCGGGACTGGTCGCCGACCAGGCGGCGGTCACCGAGTCCATTCCGATCATCTACGACGGTCAGCCCGCTCCCGCGACCTCGCCGCACGATCGGCGTCCGGGCCGCGATCAGCAGGAGCAGCAGCAGCAGGCCGACGTGAACGTGCAGCACGGCCCGCAGGCGGAGCAGCAGCAGCAACAGGCGTGCGAGCGGGTCGCGGACCCTTCGACGGGCTCAGGGTCCTCGGTTGCCGGACGGGAGCAGGGGTCATGCTGAGCCGCATCGCAGATCCTTCGACGAGCTCAGGGACCAGGGAGGTCGGCTCATGCTGAGCCGCATCGCAGAATCGCTGTTCTGGATCGGGCGCTACATCGAGCGCAGTGACGGCACGGCGCGCATCCTCGACGTGCACCTTCAGCTCCTGCTCGAAGACCCGTGGATCGATGAGGACACGGCGTGCCGGTCGCTGCTGAGCGTGATGGGCTCGGCCTGGCCCGAGAACATCGACATCGTGCGCCGCGACGATGTGCTCGCGCGTCTGGCCGTCGACCGGATGAACCCGTCGAGCATCGCGTACTCGCTCACCGCCGCGCGCGAGAACGCCCGCCGCGCACGCGAGATCGTCTCCACCGAGCTCTGGGAGACCCTCAACACCACGAATTCCCGGATGCCACGACGGTTGCAGACCGAGAAGGTCCATGAGTTCTTCCAGTGGACGCGCGAGCGTGCGGCCCTGGCCATCGGCATCGTCGACTCGTCCACCAACCGCGACGAGGCGTGGCAGTTCTTCACTCTCGGCCGCAGCATCGAGCGCACCGACATGACGGCGCGGCTGTTGGCCACGCGGTCGCTGACCGAGGTGTCGGGTCCATCGTGGACGACGATCCTGCGTTCGTGCGGCGCATACGAGGCGTACCTGCGCACGTACCGGGGGATGCCGAGCGCTCGCAACGCCGCGGAGTTCCTGCTGCTCGACCGCCTGTTCCCGCGTTCGATCATCTTCTCCATCCAGCGCGCAGAGGACTGCATGAGCGCCATCGATCCCCGCGCCGATCGCGTCGGTCACTCCAACACGGTGCTCCGCGCTCTCGGGCAGATCCGCAACGACCTCGAGTACCGGCCCATCAGCGAGATCCTGTCGGAGCTGCCCGAGCACATGCAACGCGTGCAGACGGTCACGCGTGAGGCGTCGGAGGCGATCCGTTCGCGGTTCTTCCCGACGCAGGCCGAGCCGAGCTGGATCGGGGAGATCTCGTGAAACGTCTGCGTATCGAGCACCAGACCGGGTTCATCTACCCGGGCGACGTCTCGGCGTCGTACAACGAGGCCCGGATGCTGCCGCACTCGACCGACAGCCAATTCGTGCTGAGCTCATCGCTCGACATCGAACCGTCGACCTCGGTCAATCAGTACGTCGACTACTTCGGCACACGGGTCGCGGCTTTCGACGTGCTGTCGCCGCACTCGGCGCTCACGATCACGGCACGCTCGCTCATCGAGGTGCGTCCGCGTCCGATCGAGCACGCCGACATCACCTGGGAGCAGCTCGCCGCCGAGGCCGGCCGATCCATCTCGACCGTCGAGCAACTCACCCAGACGCGTCGTACGACCCCGCATCCCGAGGTCGCCGCGCTGGCGCGGTCCATCGCCGCGCAACATGAGCGCCCGGGCCCTGCTGCCCACGCCATCGCGGAGGCCGTGGGCGACGCCATCGACTACATGCAGGGCGTCACGGCCGTCACGTCGACGGCCGTCGATGCCTGGGAGGCCCGCAAGGGCGTCTGCCAGGACATCGCGCACATCGCGATCGGGGCGCTCCGCGAGGTCGGCATCCCGGCCCGCTACGTCTCGGGCTACCTGCACCCGAAGCCCTCCGCCGAGGTCGGCGAGGCGGTGACGGGGGAGTCGCACGCCTGGGTGGAATGGTTCGCCGGCGACTGGCAGGGCTTCGACCCCACGAACAACATCGAGATCGGCGACCGCCACGTGCTCGTGGGCCGCGGTCGCGATTACAACGACGTGCCGCCCCTGCGCGGCGTGTACGCCGGCCCCGGCCGCAGCAACCTCAAGGTGAAGGTGACGATCACGCGCGAGACCTGAGCCGGGTCAGTCGGCGGCCGCGGCCCCGAGCAGCGTCCGGATCTCGCGGTGAAGGGCGGGGAGGTCCGCTTCTTCACCGCGATCGGCGCGGCGCGCCCACTCGTCGAGGGCCGTGCGCATCTCGAGGGCCGCGAGACCGATCGCCGCGCGAACGTCGAGCTCGCTGAGGCCGATGCGCGCGGCGATCTCGGGGACGAACCGGTCGGACGAGGTCGCCTCGCGGCGGATGGCGGCGCCGAGCAGTGCCGGTTCGTGACCGATGAGGCGCCGCACGCGCAGGAATCGGGCACGCGCGTGGGCGTCGGCATGCAGGCGGTCGAGTTCGCGGGCGAACACCTCTCGCAACGCCCGGGTGAGGGCGGCGATGTCGTCGCCGTCGGCACCGATCTCGGCGAAGGCGGTCACGAAGCGTTCGTCGTCGATGAAGACGGCGTCCTCCTTCGTGCCCGCGAGGCGGAAGAAGGTGCGGGCCGAGACGCCCGCGCGGGCGGCGATCTCGTCGACGGTCGTGCGCGCGACGCCCTTCTCCTCGAACAGGTCGAGGGCGGCCTCGCAGATCTCGAGCGTCGTCTCGCGGCGCCGACGGTCGCGTAGCGCCTCGCCGACGGGTGCCGCTGCGGTCTCCATGTCGGCTACAGTAGTCCATGTCTTATTGGCAGTCACTGCCACAATGTCACTAGCTGCTCACCTTCCGTTCAGATTGGTCGTCCATGGTCGCCACCGGAACCGTCCCCACCGCCGCCCCGCCCGGAAAGGCCGCCGTGCGTCCGGGCGCCGTCATCGCGCTGCTCGTCGTCGCCGCCTTCGTCGTCATCCTGAACGAGACGATCATGGGTGTCGCGCTGCCCGAGCTCATGCGCGAGCTCGACATCTCCGCCGCCACCGCGCAGTGGCTCACCACGGCCTTCCTGCTCACCATGGCCGTCGTCATCCCGGCCACGGGGTTCCTCATCCAGCGCTTCCCCCTGCGCACGCTGTTCTTCACCGCGATGGGGCTGTTCACGCTCGGAACAGTGATCGCCGCCGTCGCCCCGGGCTTCGGGGTCCTGCTACTCGGGCGCATCGTGCAGGCGTCCGGCACGGCGATCATGATCCCGCTGCTGTTCACGACCGTGCTCAACGTCGTCCCCGCCCACCGGCGCGGACGCATGATGGGCCTCATCTCGATCGTCATCTCGGTGGCGCCGGCCGTAGGGCCCACCGTCTCGGGCCTGATCCTGTCGGTCTTCCCGTGGCGGGCGATGTTCATCGTGATGGTGCCGATCGCCCTCGTCGCGATCGCCCTCGGCGCCCGGTGGGTGCGCAACCTCACCGAGACCCGTCGCGTCACCCTCGACGTGCCGTCGGTCGTGCTCTCGGCCCTCGCCTTCGGTGGCATCATCTTCGGCCTGTCGAGCATCGGCGAGGCGGCCGGCGGTCACGCGATCGTTCCGGTCTGGATCCCCCTCGTCGTCGGGGCCCTGGCGCTCGCGGCCTTCGTCGTGCGTCAGCTTCGTCTCGGCTCCACCGACCGGGTGCTGCTGAACCTCGCGGTCTTCCGTCACTCCGCATTCACCGTCGCCGTGATCCTCGTCGTGGTCGCCATGACGACGCTGTTCGGCGTGCTGATCCTGCTGCCGCTGTACCTGCAGAACGTGCTCGGCCTCGGAACGCTGCCCACCGGCCTGATGCTGCTGCCCGGCGGGTTGCTCATGGGCCTCATGGCTCCCATCGTCGGCAACCTCTTCGACCGCTTCGGCGCGCGGCCCCTCGTGCTGCCGGGCGCGGTCGTCGCCAGCCTCGCCCTGTGGGGCTTCGCGACGCTGTCGACCTCGACGCCGATCGGCTTCGTCATCGCCGTGCATTGCGTGCTGAGCCTGGGGCTGGCTTTCATGTTCACGCCCCTCATGACCTCGGCGCTCGGCTCGCTCCCGCGCGAGCTCTACCCGCACGGCTCCGCGATCGTCTCCACCGTCCAGCAGCTCGCCGGTGCGGCCGGCACGGCGGTCTTCGTCACGCTCATGACCGTGGGCGCCGCGGCGGCGACGTCGGGCGACGGCGCATCGCCGGTGGATGCCACGGCCTCCGGCATCCACTCGGCTTTCTTCGTCGCGGCGTGCCTGTCGTTGGCCGTCATCGTGCTGGCGGCGTTCGTGCGCACGCCGAAGCAGGTCGAGGCTGTCGAGGGGATGCCGGTGCATTGACCCTGGCCCGGGGGCTCTCTCGCGCGTACGATGTGGTCAGACCACACGAAAGAGAGACCCCCATGGTTCAGCGTCAGCTGCCGAAGGTCGGCGAGCTCCTCGAGCTCATGCAGTTCAAGAAGCCCGAGCTCGACGCGCGCAAGCGCCGGCTGGATGCGGCGCTCACGATCGCGGACCTCCGCACGATCGCGAAGCGTCGCACGCCCAAAGCCGCCTTCGACTACACCGACGGTGCCGCCGAGGGCGAGCTGTCACTGGAGCGCGCTCGTCGCGCGTTCCAGGACGTGGAGTTCCACCCCGACATCCTGCGCCCCGCCGCCGTGGTTGACACCTCGTGCGAGATCCTCGGCGGGCCCTCGGCGCTGCCGTTCGGCATCGCGCCCACCGGGTTCACCCGGCTGATGCAGACCGAGGGCGAGACGGCGGGAGCGTCTGCGGCGGCGGCCGCCGGCATCCCCTTCACCCTCTCGACCCTCGGCACGACCTCGATCGAGGGGGTCAAGGCCGCCAACCCGGTCGGTCGCAACTGGTTCCAGTTGTACGTGATGAAGGATCGCTCCATCTCGTACGGTCTCGTGGAGCGGGCCGCTGCGGCCGGGTTCGACACGCTGCAGTTCACCGTCGACACACCCATCGCCGGGGCCCGCCTGCGCGACAAGCGCAACGGCTTCTCGATCCCGCCGCAGTTGACCGTCGGCACCATCGTCAACGCGATCCCGCGCCCCTGGTGGTGGATCGACTTCCTCACCACCCCCAAGCTCGAGTTCGCCTCGCTCAGCACCACCGGCGGCACCGTCGGCGAGCTGCTGAACGCCGCGATGGACCCCACCATCAGCTACGACGACCTCGACGTCATCCGGCGCATGTGGCCCGGCAAGATCGTGGTCAAGGGCGTCCAGAACGTGCAGGATGCCGCACGCCTGGTCGATCAGGGCGTCGACGGCATCGTCCTCTCCAACCACGGCGGGCGTCAGCTCGACCGCGCACCCATCCCCTTCCACCTGCTGCCCACGGTGGTGCGCGAGGTGGGCAAGGACGCCACGGTCATGGTCGACACCGGCATCATGAACGGCGCCGACATCGTGGCATCCATCGCGCTCGGGGCGAAGTTCACCCTCATCGGCCGCGCCTACCTCTACGGACTCATGGCCGGCGGACGGCAGGGCGTGGACCGCACCATCGCGATCCTTCGCAGTGAGATCGAGCGCACGATGACCCTGCTGGGCGTCTCGTCGATCGACGAACTGGAACCGCGGCACGTCACGCAACTCACGCGACTCGTGCCCGTGGGATCGCAGGGGGTCCACGTACGGGCCTGAGGCGGAAACCCCATGCTTGACGTTGAGTAATGAGGCGACTCATAATTGAGTGCACTCGAATGCGAGGGCATCACGCGTACCCGTCAGCATCGAAGGAGCCCGCCATGGCCACCGGCAGCACGTCCGAACCTCTCATCACCTCATATGCGCTCGCGCCGGCGAAGACGCTCACCGTCGACGGCGACACGTTCGCCTACCGCGAGCTCGGTCCGAGAGAAGACGTTCCGGTCATCTTCTTCGTCCACCTCGCGGCGACCCTCGACAATTGGGATCCGCGCATCGTCGACGCGATCGCCCGGACCCGCCGCGTCATCACCTTCGACCAGCTCGGCGTCGGAGCGTCCTCCGGACGAGTCCCCGACACCCTCGAAGAAGCAGCCGACGACGCATACCGCTTCATCACCCGGGGTCTCGGTTACGACAAGATCGACGTCTTCTCGTTCTCGATGGGGGGCATGATCGCGCAGGACCTCGTCGTGAAGCATCCCGAGCTGGTGCGCAAGCTCGTGCTCACCGGCACCGGGCCGCGCGGCGGGAAAGACATGGACAAGGTGGTCGGCGTGACCTACTGGGACATCTTCCGGTCGGTGATCACGCGCTCCGACCCGAAGGAGTTCCTCTTCTTCAATCGTGACGCGGCCGGGAAGAAGGCGGGCAAGGCGTTCGTCGAGCGTCTCAAGGAGCGCACCGTCGATCGCGATGAGCCGATGAAGAACGCCGGCTTCACCCGGCAGTTGAAGGCGATCGTCCGCTACGGCCGTTCGGCGCCGTCCGACCTTTCGGTCATCACCCAGCCGACCCTGATCGCGAACGGCGACAACGACCGCATGGTGCCCTCCGTGCTCTCGGAGGACCTGCACCGGCGCATCGCGGGCTCGCGGGTGATCATCTACCCGAACTCCGGACACGGTGGGGTCTTCCAGTACTGGGAGCAGTTCGCCCCCGTCGCCGCCGAGTTCCTCAACGACTGACCCGCGCCGGTCCCCACAGGAGAAGCCATGGCCGACAGCACGAACGACAAGCCGGGTGTGTCCACCCACTTCACCTCATCGATCCTGCTCTGGATGCGATCCGACAAGCCGCGGCAGGAGGGGATGGATCGATGGAAGGGACCGCACTCGGGCATCATCGCGGCGACTCCCGGACTGCTGGAGTATCGGCAGATCCATCTCGACGCCCATAATCCCGGCCGCTGGCCGTCCGCGCCGGGCATCGAGGCCGCGATCCCGGAGGATCGCCGCATCGACGGCATCGCCGAGGTCACCTTCGAGAACGTCCTCTCGCCCCTGGCCGGCCGCAAGCAGACCGCGCTGGCGTTCGAGGACGAGGTGAACATCTTCCGCCGCACCCTGCTGCACGCCGGTCCTCCGGGAACGTCGCGATGGTACGACGTCGCACCGGGGCGGAAGACCGGTTCGCGGGCCCTCATCTACCTGCGCAGAGGTGAGGAGGAGGGGACGGTCGCCTTCCACCGATTCGTCAAGAAGACGCTCACCCCGGCGCTCATCGCCGTCGGTTCGCTCACCGAGCTGCGCACCCAGGTCTTCCTCCCGTGGAGTGAGAAGACCTGGGACACCCCGAACGTGGCTCACGACAATCCCGCCGACCAGCACCTGCACGCCTCGCTGATCCTGGGCTTCGTCGACGATGCGGCGCGCGACGCGTTCTACGCCGAGTACGCGCCGCAACTCGGCGACCTGCTGGCTCCGCACGTGTCCGCGATCCACGCGTACGACGTCGTCGAGGCCCTCACCTACGTGCGCGACAGCCGGATCCTGCCTCACGCCGAAAGCTGAACGACGGAGAAGGGGAGCTTCGCAGAGGTTCCCCCTCTCCGGTCACCGGGGAAGCGCGGCGGCGAGCTGGGTTCGGACGTCGGTGAGCAGCTGCTCGACGCTGCTGTCGACCTGGTCGCTGCGGGACATGGTCAGGAACAGGACCGCGGAGACCACGCTCGCCAGGGCCTGCGCCTCGACGAGGTCGAGTCGCAGGTGTCTCACGAGGAGGGCCGCCGCGGCGGCCTCCGTTCGCCCGACGATGGCCAGCGCCGCGGCGTGGTGGGGCTCGGTGGGATCGCCGAACACCATCTCGCGAAGGTAGGCGCGTCCGTTGTCTATCTGCGCGCGGTTGCAGCGGACGACGGGCTCGACGAGCGCCATGAGGGCGGCGAGTGCCGAGGGGGCCGCCGCGCTCGCAGCCAGCCCGCGCTCCAGGGCCACCTCGTACAGGGCGTTCTGTGCCAGGAGCAGGAGCTCCCCCTTCGTCTTGGCGTAGAGGAAGAGCGTGCCGGCGCCGATGTCGGCCGCGTCGGCGATCTGCTGCGTGGTGACCTCGTCGACGCTGTGCGTCGCGAACAGCTCGGTGGCGACCGCGGTGATGCGCTCGAGCTTCGCCTGCTTGTTGCGCTCGCGACGCCCCGGCGTTTCGTTGGCGACTGACATGGACATCCTTCGGGAATAGATTCTGACTATGCTCAGTTTTGAGTGTAGTCAGTGCGACGGGAACCCGACACCCTTCGCGCTGATCCACCCGAGGCCGCGTCACGGCTCGCCCATCGTGCGAGCCGCCACCGCGACACACCCTCCATGCAAAGGAATGTCACCCACATGAACTCTCCCACCTCTCTCTGGCAGCCCTTCACCCTCGGCGGGATCGCGCTGTCGCACCGTCTCGCGCTGGCGCCGATGACGCGCAACCGCGCGAACGCGGATGGCACGCCGGGTGGGCTCGCGGCGGAGTACTACGCTCAGCGCGCGTCGCTCGGTCTGCTGATCACCGAGGGGACCCAGCCGTCCGGCGACGGGCAAGGCTACATGAACACCCCCGGCATCTACACGCCCGACCAGATCGCGGGATGGCGTGAGATCGCGGATGCCGTGCACGAGAACGGCGGGCACCTCTTCATCCAGCTCATGCACGTCGGCAGGATCTCCCACCCCGACAACACCCCGCACCATCGTCAGCCGGTCGCGCCGTCGGCGATCTCCGCCGAGCAGGACATGTACACCCCCCAGGGTCCGCAGAAGACGACGGTGCCGCGTGAACTGTCGGTCGCCGACATCCAGGACGTGATCGGCGAGTTCCGCCACGCCGCCGCCTCCGCCATCGCCGCGGGAGCCGACGGAGTGGAACTCCACGCCGCCAACGGATATCTGCTGCACCAGTTCCTCGCCCCCAACGCAACCACCGCACCGACGAGTACGGCGGCTCGATCGAGAACCGGGCCCGGTTCGTCATCGAGGTGGCCCGCGCCGTCGCCGACGAGATCGGCGCCGATCGCACGGGCATCCGCATCTCGCCGGCCTTCCCCCTCGGAGGGCTCGACGAGGGCGACACCGCGGCCGTGCGCGCGCAGTACCGGTACCTGGTGGGCGAGCTCGCAAAACTCAACCTCGTCTACCTCCACGTTCACCACCTCGGCGACGACGAGCTGCTCGCCTCCTTCCGCGAGGTCTGGCCCACCGCCGTGCTCGTGGTCCGGTACGGGCGCGAACGCGAGGGCATCGCCGCCGACATCGACAGCGGCCTGGCCGATATCGCCCCGCTCGGGCGCTTCGCGCTGGCCAACCCCGACATCGTCGAGCGGCTCCGCACCGACGCGCCGCTGAACGACCTCGACCCCTCGACGCTGTACGTCGGCGGCGCTCACGGGTACGTCGACTACCCGACCCTCGCCTCCGTCTGACCCATCGATGTGCCCGGGGCGGGCGGACCCGACGTCCGCCCCGGGCGCACCCCCCTCGTCCGCATCATCTCTTCAGGAGCCCTTCACTCATGACTTCCCTCAACGGCGCCGTGGTCCTCGTCACCGGCGCGAACGGCGGTATCGGCGGCCATTTCGTGCGCGAAGCCCTCGCCCGCGGCGCGGCCAAGGTCTACGCCACCGCCCGCACCCCCCGCGACTGGGGCGACGAGCGCATCGTCCCGCTCGCGCTCGACATCACCGATGCGGCGTCCATCCGCGCCGCCGTCCAGCAGGCGCCGGACGTCACCGTGCTCATCAACAACGCCGGTACCTCGACGCCGACCCCCGGCATCCTGAGTCACTCCGATGACGAGATCCGCGCGACCATGGAGACGAACTTCTTCGGGCCGCTCTTCCTCGCCCGCGCCTTCGCGCCGACGCTCACGGCGAAGGGCGGTGACACCGCGATCGTCGACATCCACTCCGCTCTCGCCTGGTACGCCCGTGCGGGCATCTATTCGGCCAGCAAGGCGGCACTGTGGTCGGCGACGAACTCGCTGCGCCTCGAGCTGCTGCCGGCGGGGGTCCACGTCGTCGGTGTGCACGTCGGATACGTCGACACCGCCATGGCGGCCGGTGCGGAGGGGCCCAAGCTCGACCCCGTCGACCTCGTCGGCCAGGTGCTGGACACGCTCGAGGCCGGGGGCCACGAGGTGCTCGCCGACGGCACCTCGGTGCAGCTCAAGGCCGGATTGTCGGCGCCTCTCGAGGCCGTCTACCCGGAGCTCGCCGCCCGGGGGTAGGAGCGGGTGCCGGGGCGAGCGGAGGAGCCCCGTCAGGCGTCGGCGGCGTCGTGCGCTCGCGCTCCGGCGGTCTTCAGCATCGTCCGCGCCGTCTCCACGGCGAGGCCGGGCGTCGGTCCGCCGTGGACGACGGCGCGGGTCCCGACGCCGTCGTAGATCATCGTGAGCTGGTGGGCGAGCAGCAGCGGATCGGCTGCGCCGGCGTCTTCCGCCGCGGCGCGGAAGTACTCCGTCAGCGTGTCGTGGAAATCGAGGACGACCTGTCGCGCGGGGTGGTCGGGGGCCTTGATGCCGGTGGCGACGGAGACGTACGCGCAGCCCCGGAAGTCGGGGTCCGCCACGAGCCCCTCCACGCGCTCGAAGAGCGACATGATGCGCTCGGATCCCGACAGGGAGTCGGCGTTCTCGGGAATGAGCTTCGCCAAGAAGCCGGGGATGCTGCGCCGCAGTGCCGCCGCCAGCAGCTCGTCCTTGCTGCCGAAGAGCTGATACATGGACTTCTTCGACACCCCCGCCGCCTGGCACAGGGCGTCCACGCCCACGTGCACACCCACGGTATAGAACAGCAGCGCCGCCGCGTCCAGGAGTCGTTCGCGCGTCGAGGGCGCCTCGCTCGTCGGGGGCGCTGCTGCGGGGGAAGGGGCGGCCGGGGGAGTCATGTCCCCCAATCTACGCCTCCGGCTTGCGAATGGAAACCGATCGGTTTACGGTGATGGAAACCGATCAGTTTCCACCCTTGGAGAAGCCATGACACTGAACGACCCCACCTCGACGCCGACCACCGATCTCCCCGTCACCACGCGCGCGTGGCACCTGGCGAGCCGGCCCGTCGGCGAGCCGACGGCCGAGAACGTCGTGATCGACACGGTCCCGCTCGCCGAGCTCGCCGAGGGCGAGATCCTCGTCGAGAACGAGTACCTGTCGGTCGACCCCTACATGCGCGGTCGGATGAGCGACAAGAAGTCCTACATCGAGCCCTACGAGGTGGGGGCGCCGCTGGACGGCCCCGCGGTCGGCCGGGTCATCGCGTCCCGGGTGGACGGGTACTCCGTGGGCGACCACGTCTTCCACGGTCTCGGCTGGCGCGAGCACGCGGTCCTCGACGCGGCGACGGTGTACAAAGTGGACCCGCGGCTCGCCCCCCTGTCGGCCTACCTCGGCGTGCTGGGCGTGCCGGGCGTGACCGCCTACATCGGCATCGAGCGCTTCGCGAAGCTGACGGGGGGCGAGACCGTCTACGTCTCCGGCGCGGCCGGGGCCGTGGGATCGGTCGTGGGCCAGATCGCGAAGCTGAAGGGAGCGGCCAGGGTCATCGGCAGCGCGGGGTCGGACGAGAAGGTCGCCCAGCTGGTCGAGGAGTTCGGCTTCGACGCGGCCTTCAACTACAAGACGCGCCCCATCGCCGACAGCCTCGCCGAGCTGGCGCCGGAGGGCATCGACGTGTTCTTCGACAACGTGGGAGGTGAAGCGCTGGAAGCGGCCATCGGCGCCTTGAACATCCACGCGCGGATCGTCCTCTCCGGCATGGTGTCGCAGTACAACGGCCAGCCGGTCGTCGGCCCGCGCAACATCTGGAACCTCGCCGTCACGCGCTCGGCGCTGCTGACCTTCATGGTGACCGAGGAGATGGACCTGCAGCCGCAGTTCCTTCAGGAGGCGGCGGGATGGCTCGCCACGGGCGCGCTGCGCTCCCGCGAGACGGTGGTCGACGGATTCGAGAACACCCTCGAGGCCTACTCGGCGATGATGCGCGGTGAGAACATCGGCAAGATGCTCGTCCGGCTCTGACGTCGCGCGCCCACCTGCAGCTCGCGGGCATCAGCCGCCGCCGCGCGGCCGCGCGCCGTCGACGAGGCGCGCACCCTTCGCCATGCCGACACGACGAGACCCCCGTCCCTCCGCTCGACCGGAGATCGACGGGGGTTTCGTCGTGCCGTCCGTGTCGTTCCCTCTGTCGCGTCGATCGGTGCCCGCCGCACCTCAGCCGGTCGGGGCGTCGGCCGTCGACTGCTGCTCGCGCCGCGACGCGCCCGCGCCGAGTGTCAGTGTCGAGGCGAGACCGAGCGTCAGGAAGGCCGCCGCGGTGAAGGCCGCGGCGCGCGTGCCGTCGCTGAAGGCCGCGCGGGCGTTGATCGCCAGATCCTGCGTCTCGGGCGAGGCGGCGAGGCCGGCGATCGCCGCGCCCGCGCTGTCGACGACCTGTGAGACCACCTGGTCGCGCTCGGCGGCGGGGATCCCGCGGTCGTCGAGGGTGGATGCCAACACTCCCGCGGTGGTCGAGAAGAGCACGGTGCCGAGGATCGCGACGCCGAGGGCCGCACCCAACTGGCGCGAGGTCGATTGCGTGCCGGAGGCCTGACCGCTCGCGGAGGGCGGGACGTCGGCCAGGACGACACCGGTCAGCTGGGCGGTGGCGAGTCCCACGCCGAGTCCGTAGACGAAGAGGAAGGGGATGAGCGGTCCCCACGTGGCATCCGGTCCGATCGTGAAGGCGACGCCGGCGACGCCGATGATCTCGGCGAGGAGGCCGCCGCGCACGATCCACACCGGTGCCACCTTTCCGCTGAACACCCCGGCGACACCGCTCGCGACGAAGGAGCCGATGGCGAGCGCGAGCAGGAGCAGACCCGTCTGCAGGGCGTCGAAGCCGACGACGAACTGCAGCCACAGGGGCAGAGCGAGGATGATGCCGAACTCGCCGAGCGACACGACGGCGGCCGCGATGTTGCCGTTGCGGAACGACGTGATGCGGAAGAGGTCGAAGGCGAGCAGCGTCGAGCGTCCCCGGCGCTGGCGGCGCACTCCCCACGCGATGAAGGCGACGAGGGCCACCAGGGCCATCGCGAACGCCACCGGCACGGGCGACAGCGGGAACGGCCAGGTCCACTGTCCGACGGCGGGGACGGTGGCGACGGTCCACCATCCGTACGTGCGTCCTTCGATGAGCCCGAAGACGAGCGGGGCCATCGTGAGCACCGAGAGGAGGGCGCCGACGCCGTCGATCCGCTCGACGCGGTCGCTGCGCGACTCGGCGACGGTGAGCAGGACGCCGATCACGATGGCGACGCCCAGCGGGATGTTGATGCCGAACGCCCACCGCCACGAGAAGGCGGTGGTCAGCCAGCCGCCGAGAAGGGGGCCGACGGCGGCCATGCCGCCGATGGTGGAGCCCCAGACGGCGAACGCGATGCCGCGCTCGCGCCCGCGGAAGGTGGCGTTGATGATCGACAGCGTCGTCGGCAGGATCATCGCCCCGCCCACGCCCTGCACGAGCCGCGAGAGGATCAGCAGCCCTCCGGTGGGGGCGAGGGCTGCTGCGACCGAGGCGGCGGCGAAGATGACGACGCCCAGCAGCATCAACCGTCGTCGCCCGAATCGATCGGCGAGACTGCCGAACACGAGCAGGAACGACGCGAAGACGAGGGTGTAGGCCTCTTGGACCCACTGCACCTCGGTCGAGGAGATCTTCAGCTCTTCGACGATCGAGGGCACGGCCACGTTGACGATCGTCGAGTCGACGATGATCAGCGAGACGGCGATGCTGATGAAGACGAGTCCCGCCCACCGGCGGGACGTCTGATTCCCGGTCATGTAGCTAGCTTATCTAGCTAGTTGGGCGAATGCGAGGGGTGCGCGCGGGGCGGAGCGGTCCGGCACGCGCTTCGGGGCGCGATCGGCACTCCGGGGCGCGGGATCCCCGCCCCGACCGGCGGAACGCGCCCCGAACCCCGGGGGAGTGGGCCGCGCACGCCCCGGGAGGGCGCGAGGCGGTCAGCCGCTGTGACGCGGGCGGTGCACCGGGCGCGGGGCGCGCTCGCCCGGGGGCAGCGGAATCGCGGTCGTGCCGGCGATCTCGTCGCTGAAGTCCTCGGGTTCCGCCGGGATCGTCTGCAGGGGGCGCGTCTCGTCGAGCGTGAGGCGGAAGCGCTTCGTCTCGTGGCGGTGGACGCGGCCCGACGCCAGCGTCCACGAGACGCCGATCCCGCACGCGATGAGGGCGACGGCGGCGGCCAGTCCGATCGCCGTGCGCGGCCCGAACTCCGTGGCCACGGCACCCACGATCGGCGCGCCGACGGGGGTGCCGCCGAGCAGGATCGCCATGTAGAGGGCGATCACCCGGCCGCGCAGCGACGGATCGGTGGTGGTCTGCACGTAGCCGTTCGCGGTGGTGAGCGTCGTCACGACGCAGAAGCCGGTCAGAACGAGCGTCGCGGCGTACGTCGCGTAGCTGGGGGCGAAGACCGACAGGGCGGATGCCACGGCGAAGCCGCCCGTCCCCACCACGACCACCCGCATCCGGGCGCGCTCGCGACGCGCGGCCAGGAGGGCTCCGGCGAGGGAGCCGATGGCGACGAACGAGCTGAGCAGGCCGAAGCCGTCGGCGCCGCGGCCGAATTCGAGGGCCATCGTGGAGGCGAAGATGGGGAAGTTCATGCCGAAGGCGCCCAAGAGGAACACCATGACGAAGATGACGACGAGGTCGGGGCGCCGCGCGACGTAGCGGAACCCGTCGGCCAGGCGAGCGGGACCGTTGCGTCGGGCGCGGGCGACGAGCTCGTGCGGCCGCATGATCAGCAGCGCGCCGAGCATCGCGAGGAACGTCACGGCGTTGACGAGGAAGACCCACCCGGTGCCCACGAGCACGATCATCACGCCGGCGACGGCCGGGCCGATGAGTCGGGCCATGTTGAACGACGCGGCGTTCAACGCCACGGCGTTGGAGGCGTTCTCCTGCGACACGAGGTCGGACACGAAGGCCTGCCGCGCGGGGTTGTCGAACGCGGTCACCACGCCGAGGGCCAGCGCGAAGCCGTACATGAGGGGGAGCGTCATCGCTCCGGTGAGCAGCAGGATGCCGAGGCTCACGGCGAGCACGAGGAGGGCGCCCTGCGTGCACATGATGAGCTTGCGACGGTCGAAGCGATCGGCCACCCACCCGGTCACGCCGACCAGCAGGAGCGGCGGGGCGAACTGCAGCGCCATCGTGACGCCCATCGCGGCGGCGTCGTTGTCGGTGAGCTGCGTGAGCACCACCCAGTTCTGGGCGGTGGCCTGCATCCAGGCGCCGACGTTGGAGACGAGCGCTCCGATGAACCAGACGCGGTAGTTGAAGATCGACAGCGACCGGAACATCGATGTGCTCACCTGTCGGCCACCTTCCTCATGATCAGGGCCGCGCGGGCCAGCGTCTCCCGCTCGTCGGGGGTCAGGTCGGCGAGCGACTCCTCGAGGAAGGCGTCTCGTCGCCGGACGGTCTCGTCGACGATCGTGCGGCCGTAGTCGGTGAGGTCGATGCTCACCCGGCGGCGGTCGACGGCATCCGGGATGCGGGTGATGTATCCGGCTTCTTCGAGAAGAGAGACGGTGCGGTTCATCGACGGCGCGGTGACGCGCTCACGATCGGCCAGCTGGCCGAGCGTGTGCGCGCCGTGCACCGTCAGCGCGGCGAGGACGGCGAACTGCCCGTCGCTCATCGTGTCGACGGCTCGTTGCGCCCGGAGGCGGCGAGCCAGTCGGAACGTCGCCATGCGCAACTCGGAAGCTGCGGCGCTGTGGTCAGGAATATCGTCGGTGAGGGGGGATTCGTCGACGCTGTCATTCATGTTCCTGATCGTTAGCCTAACTCATTAGTCCTGCTAAGGGAATGGATGCCGCGCTGCGCGCCACCCCGCGCGGACCGGACGCGTCGACGGGCGGCGCTCTGCGTGCGGTGCGGACTCCGGAACCGCGGGCGGATCGCCGTCGTACACTCGGCCCATGCCCGAGTACGTCGACGCCTACGGCATCCCGATCGTCTACGACGTCTACGACGCGGCCGAGCCGCGCGCGGTGGTGCAGCTGTTGCACGGGGTGGGGGAGCACGCGGGTCGGTACGCCGCCCTGATCGAGGCGCTCGTCGCCGCCGGCTACACCGTGTACGCCGACGACCACCGCGGCCACGGCCGCACGGGCCTCCGCCAGTGGGGCGGCGACCGCAGCAAGCTCGGCCACCTCGGACCCGGGGGGCTGGGAGCCGCCCGCGACGCCGTCTGGACGCTGACGCAGCGCATCCGCGACGCGCACCCCGACCTCCCCCTCGTGCTCCTGGGCCACTCGTGGGGGTCGTTCCTGGCGCAGATGCTGCTCGACCGGCATCCCGAGGCCTTCGACGCCGTCGTGCTGAGCGGCACCGCCCTGCGCCGGCCCGGCTTCCTGAACGCCGGAGACCTGAACGGTCCGTGGAAGCATCTGCGCGGGTCGGGGATGGAGTGGCTATCGAGCGACGAGCAGGTGGGTCGCGACTTCGTCGACGACCCGCTCACCACGTCGGTGCCGCTGCTGCGGCTGTTCGGGCCCATCGAGGCGGCGAAGCTGTTCGGTCGTCCGCGACGGGATCTCGGCCGTGACGTGCCGGTGCTGCTCATGGTGGGACGCGACGACACCGTCGGTGGTCCCCGGAGCGTCCATCGGCTCGCCGACGCCTACCGCGGGCGATCCGGCCTGACCGACGTCTCGGTGCGGGTCTACCCCGGGGCCCGGCACGAGATCTTCGCCGAGGTGCAGCAGGCCGACGTGCGTGCCGATCTGCTCGCGTGGCTCGATGCGCGGCTGCCCGCCGACACCCCGGCGTCGTCGGCGGACTGAACGCGCCGGAACCGGAGCCGTCTGAGAGGGGACGAGGGCCTTCACGGCGCCCGGCCCCTCTCCCCCCATCGGTGGAATCGTCGGAGGCGGTGATGCGCCCCGGGCGATGTGTCCAGCATGAGGGGGCGGGAGCGCGCGGGCGAGACCCGGAAGCGGCCATGTCCGCTAGAGGGCGCTCTTCGTCGGCTGTCACGGACACGCCCGGCGAGCGCGCACTTATTGCGCCTAGTGGCTACACCTTTTGGTTGCTATCCCGCAAAAGCCTGGGTACTGTCGGGAGGGCCGGGACACCTCGATGACGAGTCCCGCCCCGCACACCCGAACCGCCCGCCATCCCCCTGGAGCGTGTCCCTCTCCCGGTCCCCGGACCGGTCGATCGCGCGCGCCCGGATCGTCACGTCCCTCAACGAAGAACGGATCCCGCGTGAACACTTCCGACTCCACCCCCACCGCCGGCGTCGGCGCCTGGTTCATCGGCGCACGAGGATCGCTCGCCACGACGGCGACGATCGGCATCCACGCCCTCGCGCTCGGAGCAGCCTCGCCGGTCGGCCTCACCACCGAGACCGACGCCGTGCGCGTCTCGGAGTTCCCGGCCGTCTCCGACATCGTCATCGGCGGCCACGACATCGCCACGACGCCGCTGGAGGAGCGGGCCGAGCACCTCGCCGCCGGGGGGATGTTCCCCGCGGCCCTCGTGGACGCCGTGCGCGAGCGGCTCCGTGCCACGGAGGAGAACCTCCGCGCGGTGCCCACGCTCACCACCACGCAGCAGGAGGAGATCGACCTCCTCGCCGCCGACATCGTCGACTTCCGCGAGCGTCACAACCTGCGCGACGTCGTCGTGATCGACGTCTCGTCCACCGAACCCCTGCCGCCCTACCACCCCGGTTTCGAAGACGACGAGGTGCTGCAGACCGCCCTCACCACCCCGGGCGTGCGCGTGCTCCCGCCCAGCTCCCGCGCCGCCCTCGCCGCCATCGCGGCCGGTGCCGCCTACGCCGCCTTCACCCCCTCGGCATCCCTCCACCTCCCCGTGCTGCGCGCCCGGGCGGAGCGTGCGGGCATCGCCTACGCCGGACAGGACGGCAAGACGGGCGAGACGCTGCTGCGCACGGTGCTCGCGCCGATGTTCGCCGCGCGCGGGTTCCGCGTGCAGTCCTGGGCGGGGACGAACCTGCTCGGCGGCGGCGACGGCGCCACCCTGGCCGACCCGGAGGCCGTGCGCTCCAAGCTCGTGTCGAAGAACCGCGGGCTGCACGCCCTCGTCGGCGACGACGTCGTCGCCCCCCTGCACATCGACAACGTGCCCGACCTCGGCGACGTCAAGACCGCGTGGGACCACGTCAGCGCGACCGGTTTCCTCGGCAGCCGCGTCACCCTGCAGACCACGTGGAGCGCGTACGACTCGGCGCTCGCCGCGCCCCTCGTGATCGACCTCGTGCGATCGCTGTCGCTGGCCACCCGCGCCGGTCACGCCGGCGTGGTCCCCGCCCTCGGCTGCTTCTTCAAAGACCCGTGGGGCAGCGACGTGCACGGCTTCGGCGAGCAGACGGCGCTGTTCGTCGCGTGGGTGCACGAGACGGCGGCCGCCGTGGCGGCGGCGCGGGTCGCCGCACCGTGACGCGGGTCGCGGACTACCTCGACCTCGTCCGCGCCCCCGCGTCGCTGACCGTCCTGGGCGATGCGCTCGTCGGCGCCCTCAGCGCGCGCGGCCCGGGCGGCGACGGGGTGGTGCGCGCGGGTGTCCTCGCGGTGTCGTCGGTGTGCCTCTACAGCGCCGGCATGGCCCTGAACGACTGGGCGGATGCCGACCTCGACGCCGTCGAACGACCGGAACGCCCCATCCCGTCGGGGCGCATCACGCGGTCGCGGGCGCTCGCCGCCGGCATCGGGCTCACGACGGTCGGCGTCGGCGCGGCGTTCGTCGCCGGCCGTCGTTCCGGTGTGGTGTCGCTCGCACTCGCGGGCGCGCTGTGGGCCTACGACCTCGTCTTCAAGCCCACGGCCGCGGGCCCGGTCGTGATGGCCGCCTGCCGCGGACTCGACGTGATGATGGGCGCCGCCGGCCCGGGGTGGCGTCGCGCGCTCCTGCCGGCCGGAGCCGTCGCGGCCCATACCGTCGCCGTCACCGCCGTCTCGCGCGGCGAGGTCGAGGGGTCGACCCGGACCACCGGACGCGCCGCGGTGGCCGTCAGCGCCGCCGTCGCGGCATCCGGTCTCGCGGGCCCGGGCGACCCGGCGGCCGCCGCCCTCGGCGGCGCGCGGTACCTCGCCGCCGTGCTGCCGGGACACCTCGCCGTCGCCCGAGACCCCGACGCGGCGAACGCGCGGACGGCGACCCGCGCGGGCATCCGCGCCGTCGTGCCGCTGCAGGCCGCCCTGGCCGCCCGCGCCGGGTCGACGATCGCCACCCTCGCGCTGCTCGGCGTCGAGGCTGTCGGCCTCGCCCTCGGGCGCCGCCGCTCCCGAGGAGACATCACATGAACGACGTGCCCTGGAGCTGGGGATACGGCACCAACGGTTTCACCGATCACCCGCTGCCGGCGGCGCTGGATGTGATGCAGGGCGAGGGGTACACCGCCGTCGCCCTCACCCTCGGTCACCCGCACCTCGACCCCTTCGCCCCCGACTGGCGCGCCCAGGCCGAGGCGCAGGCCGCCGACCTCCGCCGCCGGGGCATGCGCGTCGTCGTCGAGACCGGCACCCGCTACCTGCTCGATCCGGTGCGCAAGCACCGTCCGACGCTCGTCGACCGCAATGCCGAACCGCGCATGGTGTTCCTCCGCCGCGCGATCGAGATCGCCGCGATCCTCGACGCGGAATGCGTGTCGCTGTGGAGCGGCGTCCTGCCCGACGACGTCTTGATCGACGCCGCACGCGTGCTGCTCGACGAACGCCTGCTCGAGCTCACCGCCGTGGCCGCCGCGGCCGGCGTCACGCTCGCGCTGGAGCCCGAGCCCGGCATGGTCGTCGAGACCGTCGCCGACGCCCTGGCCGTGCGCGCCCGCATCGGGCACCCCGCCATCCTCGGGGTCACCGTCGACCTGGGGCACTGCGTCGTCGTCGAACCCGATGGAGTGGTCGGCGCGCTGCGGGCTGCGGGCGCCCTTCTCCGCAACGTGCAGGCCGACGACATGCTCCCGCACGCGCACGAACACCTCCCCTTCGGCGAAGGAGTCCTCGACCTGGATGCCGCCCTCGCCGCGCTCCGCGAGATCGACTACCGCGGCGTCGTCGCCGTCGAACTGCCCCGGCACGCGCACGCGGCCCCGGCCCTCGCGCGCGAGAGCATGGCGGCGCTCGCCGCCGCGGCGGAGCGGGCCGGTGCGGTAGCGGGGCCGGCGGGCGGCGGGGATCCGGTGACGGGAGGACTGACCGAGGCCGTGGCATCCTCCGCCGCGGGGATCTCCTCCCGCGGCGCCGCCCCCGCGGCGAGCGGAGGACCGGGGAGCAGCGGAGGATCCGCCGCGCCCGCGTCATCCTCCGCTGATCCCTCGCCCTGCGCCGACCACGCCCGCGACCCCCACCCGTGGACGCGGGATGCCGTCGCCGCCGTGCGGACGGATGCCACCCGCGCCGCACGCCTGTTCGCCTCGGCCGGTCGCGAGGTGGGACGCGAACCTCTCTCGGCGGAACCGTTCGCGCCGACCGCCGACGACGTGGCGCGCGCCGCGATCGTCGCCGCCCTCGCCGACGGCGGTGCCGACCCCGCCGTCGCGGCATCTCTGTACCGACGCGGCGACGACGCCGAGCGCCGTGGGGTGCTGCGGGGGCTGGACGCGATCACCGCTCCCGCCCCGGCGTGGCGCGACGCCGGCGTCGACCTGGTCGTCGACGCGCTGCGCGCCAACGACACCCGCCTCGTCGCCGCCGCCCTCGGATCCTTCGCCGCGGCCCACCTCGACGACCACGCGTGGCGTCACGGCGTGCTGAAGTGCGTGTTCCTCGGCATCCCCCTCTCCGTCGTGGCGGAGCTGGACGCTCGCGCAGACGACGAGCTCGCCGCGATGGCCGCGCGCTTCGCCGAGGAGCGCCGCGCCGCCGGGCGAGCCGTGCCCGATGACCTCACCCTCCTGCTCGCTCGTGAAAGGGCCTGACATGCGCATCTTCGATCCCCACATCCACATGACGGCGCGCACCACCGACGACTACGAGGCGATGTACGACGCGGGCGTGCGCGCCCTGGTCGAACCGGCGTTCTGGCTCGGGCAGCCGCGCACGAGCGTCGGGTCGTTCCTGGACTACTTCGACACGCTGATCGGGTGGGAGAGGTTCCGCGCGGCGCAGTTCGGCATCCGTCACCACTGCACGATCGCCCTGAACCCGAAGGAGGCGAACGACCCCCGCTGCCGCGAGGTGATGGCCGAGCTGCCCCACTACCTCGCGAAGGACGGCGTCGTCGCGGTCGGCGAGACCGGCTACGACTCGATGACCCCCGAAGAGGATGAGATCCTGAGCCAGCACCTCACGCTCGGGATGGAGTTCGAGCTGCCCGTCCTCGTGCACACCCCGCACCGCGACAAGGCCGTCGGCACGCAGCGCACGCTCGACGTGGTCGCCGAGTCCGGCATCCCGATGGAGTACGTGCTCGTCGACCACCTCAACGAGACGTGCGTGGACGCCGTCGCCGACAGCGGCGCGTGGATGGGTTTCTCGATCTACCCCGACACCAAGATGGACGAGCAGCGCGTGGTCGCGATCATGCAGCGCATCGGCCTCGACCGGGTGATCGTCAACTCCGCCGCCGACTGGGGACGCTCCGACCCGTTGAAGACGGCGAAGACGGGCCTGGCCATGCTCGACGCGGGCTTCAGCGACGACGACGTCGACCGCATCCTGTGGCGCAACCCCCGTGACTTCTACGCGCAGAGCGGCCGCGTGAACACCGATCCGATCGAGGGCTTCGCCCCGGCGAGCCAGGGGCCCGACCTCTTCGAGGGCAACTCCGTGCTGCGCGGCATGGCCTCGCGCACCCCGGCGCCCTCGCGGGCCGTCGCGGACGAGAGCCCCGCGCGCCAGGGAGCCTGATGCACCTCTCTTATTGCACGAACGTCCACCCCGCCGAAGACCTCGCCGGCATCGTCCGCCAGCTCGACGAGCACGCCGGTCCCGTACGCCGAGAAGCCGGTCTCGACCGGCTCGGTGTGGGCCTGTGGATGCCGGTGGGCGTGGCATCCGTCCTCGCCGGCGACCCGGCGGCTCGTGAGACGCTCGCCGACGCCCTCGAGCGCAACGGCCTCGAACTGCGCACCGTGAACGCCTTCCCGTACCGCGGATTCCACGACGACGTCGTCAAGCTCGCGGTGTACCGGCCCGACTGGACCACGGCCGAGCGTCTCACCTACACGCTCGACTGCGCCCGGGCGCTGGCGGCTCTGCTGCCCGAGGGTGCCGAGGGCAGCATCTCGACCCTGCCGCTGGGCTGGCGGGAGGGGTGGGATGCCGCGGCCTCCCGCGCCGCGGAAGAGAACCTCGCCCGCCTGGTCGAGGGTCTCGCCACCCTCCAGCGCGAGACCGGCCGCACCGTGCGCGTGGGTATCGAGCCCGAGCCGGGCTGCATCCTCGACGACGTCGCCGACGTCGTGGCGTGGCTCGCCGCGCGACCCGCGCTCATCGCCGACGGCCGGTTGGGTCTGTGTCTCGACACCTGCCACCTCGCCGTGTCGTTCGCGGACCCCGCCACCGTCGTCGCCGCCGCGACGGCCGCGGGCGTGCGCGTCGTGAAGGTGCAGGCGTCGGTGGCCCTCGAAGTGCCCGACCCCGCCGACCCGCGCTCGGTCGCGGTGCTCCGTCCCTTCGCCGAGGAGCGGTACGTGCACCAGGTGCGCTCCGCGCGCGGCACGCACGCCGCAGACGACCTGCCCGAGGTCCTCGACGCGCGGGCGTCCTGGCCGGCGGATCAGCCGTGGCGGGTGCACGTGCACATCCCCCTGCACGCCCGGCCGGCCGCGCCCCTGCGCGCAACGACCGAGGTGCTGGTCGCGGCCGTCGACGCCGTGATGGCGGCCCCGGGCGGCGACGACGCGCACCTCGACGTCGAGACCTACACGTGGTCGGTGCTGCCCGCGTCGCTCCAGCCCGCGTCGCTCGTCGACGGCATCGCCGCCGAGCTGCGCTGGGTGCGCGAACACCTGTCGCACGCGCTGCCGGAGGCGCCCGAGAGCACACGTTCGGCTCGAGAGCACACCCTCGGGCGCGCGCACAACGCGTCGCCTCGACACGATCGTGTGATCTCGGCACGGCAGCCGGGTGCACGCACCGCAATCGACGGCGGGAGCCGCGCATGAGCAAAGTCCTCCTCCTCGACATCGTGGGGCTCACCCCGCGGGCCCTCGCGGCGATGCCGGGCCTGAGCGCCCTCGGGCGCCAGGGCGGTCAGACGGGGCTCGACACGATCCTTCCCGCCGTCACGTGCAGCGTGCAGTCGACGATGCTCACCGGTCTCGCGCCGCGCGAGCACGGCATCGTCGGCAACGGCTGGTACTTCCGCGGACTCGGCGACCCGCTGCTGTGGCGCCAGCACAACAAGCTCGTCGCGGGAGAGAAAGTGTGGGAGACCGCGCGCCGCGCGCGTCCGGAGCTGCGCACCGCCAATCTCGGCTGGTGGTTCGCGATGGGCGCGACGACCGATGTCACCGTCACCCCGCGCCCGGTCTATCACGCCGACGGACGCAAGAGCCCCGACGCCTACGTGCGCCCCGCGGCCCTCCACGACCAGCTCGTGGGCGCGCTGGGGGAGTTCCCGCTCTTCCAGTACTGGGGGCCGACCGCGACCATCCGCAGCAGCGCCTGGCTCGCCGAGGCGACGCGCGGCATGATCACCGAGCGGTGGGGCCCCGCGCCCGACCTCGCGATGGCGTACCTGCCGCACCTCGACTACGACCTGCAGCGTTTCGGGCCGAACGGCGCCGAGGCCGAGCGCGCCGCCCGCGAGCTCGACGACACCATCGCGCCGCTGCTCGGCGACGCCCTCGACCGCGGCTACACGGTCGTCGCGGTGTCGGAGTACGGCATCGAGCAGGCGTCGCGCCCGGTCGACGTCAACCGGGCGCTGCGGCGGGAGGGGTTGCTCGAGGTCTACGTGCAGGACGGCCGCGAGCAGCTCGACCCGTGGACCTCGCGCGCGTTCGCCGTCGCCGACCATCAGGTGGCCCACGTCTACGTCCCGGATGCCGCCGACCTGCGGCGCGTGGCCGGACTGCTGTCCGCGCTCGACGGCGTCGACGAGGTGCTCGACCGCGAGGCTCAGGCCCGGTACGGCCTCGACCACGAGCGCTCCGGCGACCTCGTGGTGGTGGCCGAGCCCGGGGCGTGGTTCACCTACTACTTCTGGCTCGACGACGACCGCGCGCCCGAGTACGCCCGCGGTGTCGACATCCACCGCAAGCCCGGGTACGACCCCGCCGAGCTGTTCTTCGACCCCGCCGACCGACTGGCCAAGGCGAAGGCCGGCGTGAACCTGGTGAAGAAGAAGGTGGGGCTGCGCTACGCGATGAGCACCGTGCCGCTCGATCCCTCCTGCGTGCGCGGCACCCACGGCCGCCTGCCCTCGTCGCGCCAGGATGCGCCGATGGTGGTGACCAGCGACCCGGGGCTGCTCCCCGACGTCGAGGCGGTGCCCGCGGCCGGCGTGCGCGATCTGGTGCTGCGCGGGCTCGGCGTCTGACGCGCACTCGCGGCGGAACGCAACGCAGGAGTCTCGGGATCGAGCCCGCCTTGCCGCGCGCCGAGAGCAGTGTTCGGGCGGCGGCGGCCTGTACGGTCTCAGCCGTTCGGCGCGCGGCCGCTCCCGGACGCCGGGCAGACAGAAGGGCCGGGTGCCCCACGCACCCGGCCCTTCCGTGGCTCGCTTCCGCAGCCCCCCGTTCAGCGCTGACTGAACGCCGCGTCGAACGCCGCCCCGGAGGGCTCGTACGTCGACAGCTTCCGCACGAATCCGAGCGCCTCGGGCGCTCCGACCAGGCGGTCCATCCCCGCATCCTCCCACTCGACCGACAACGGACCGTCGTAGCCGATGGCGTTCAGCATGCGGAACGCGTCCTCCCACGGCACGTCGCCGTGACCGGTGGAGATGAAGTCCCACCCGCGGCGGGGATCCGCCCACGGCAGGTGCGACGACAGGCGGCCGTTGCGCCCGTTGGTGAGGCGCTTCTTGGTGTCCTTGCAGTGCACGTGGAAGATCTTGTCCTGGAAGTCCCAGAGGAACGCGACGGGGTCGATGTCCTGCCACACCATGTGCGAGGGGTCCCAGTTCAGCCCGAACGCCTCGCGGTGCCCGATGGCCTCCAGTGCCCGCTTCGTCGTCCAGTAGTCGTAGGCGATCTCCGACGGGTGCACCTCGTGCGCGAAGCGCACGCCGACCTCGTCGAACACGTCGAGGATGGGATTCCACCGGTCCGCGAAGTCCTGGTAGCCGGCATCCACCATCTCCTCGGTGGCGGGCGGGAACATCGCGACGTACTTCCAGATGCTCGAACCGGTGAAGCCTGTGACGGTCTTCACCCCCAGCTTGGATGCCAGGCGCGCGGTGTTCTTCAGTTCTTCGGCGGCGCGCTGGCGCACGCCCTCGGGGTCGCCGTCGCCCCACACGCGGTCCGACACGATGTCGCGATGGCGCTGGTCGATGGGGTCGTCGCAGACGACCTGGCCCTTGAGGTGGTTGGAGATGGTCCACACCTTCAGGCCGTTGCGCTCGAGCACGTCGAGCTTGCCCTGCACGTAGGCCTCGTCGTCCCAGCGCCAGGGGTCGAGGTGGTCGCCCCAGCAGGCGATCTCGAGGCCGTCGTAGCCCCATTCGCCGGCGAGGCGCGCGACCTCGTCGAAGGGCAGGTCGGCCCACTGGCCGGTGAACAGCGTGATCGGTCGCGTCATCGCGGAAGTCCTCTCGTCGGGCGGGTCGGGGATGCGATTCAGGATGCCGCGAGCACGCGCTCGGCGGAAGCGACGACCGACGGCGACTCGACGCCCGTCCAGACGCCGTCGGCGTCGGAGCTGCGCGCGACGGCGTCCAGCACCTCCTGGACGTGGAGTCCGTCGGCGAACGAGGGACGGGGGTCGAGGCCCGCGGCGACCGCCTCGACGAAGTCCTTCGCCTGGTGCGAGAAGCCGTGCTCGTAGCCCAGCATGTGGCCGGTGGGCCACCAGGCGCCGACGTAGGGGTGCCCGGGCTCGGTGACGAGGATGCGGCGGAAGCCCTGTTCGGTGTCGGGGAGGGTCGCGTCGTAGTACTGCAGTTCGTTGGGGCTCTCGAGGTCGAACGAGAGGGAGCCGAGCGAGCCGGCGATCTCGACGCGCAGGGCGTTCTTGCGGCCGAGGCGGAAGCGGGACGCCTCGAACGAGGCGAGGGCACCGGACTCCAGGCGTCCGGTGAACAGGGCGAGATCGTCGACGGTGACGGCGCCGCGTCCGGCGCCGGCCGAACCCGACAGGCCCGACGACGCCGCGAGCACGGGGCGTTCGGCGACGATCGTCTCGAGGACGCCCGCGACGCGGGTGAGGCGCTGTCCGGTCATGAACTCGGTGATGTCGACGGCGTGGGCGCCGATGTCGCCGAGGGCGCCGGAACCGGCGCGGTCCTTCTGCAGACGCCACGTGAGGGGCGCTTCGGCATCGCTCAACCAGTCCTGGAGGTACTCGGCGCGCACCTGGCGGATGTCGCCGAGGCGGCCGGCGGCGATGAGGTCGCGCGCGAAGGTGGTCGCGGGGAGGCGGCGGTAGGTGAAGCCCACCATCGACCGGACGCCGTTCGCGGCGGCGGCAGCCGCGGCATCCGCCATCCGTCGGGCTTCGTCGACGGTGTTGGCGAGGGGCTTCTCGCAGAGCACGTGCTTGCCGGCCTCGAGGGCGGCGATGGCGATCTCGGCGTGGGTGTCGCCGGGGGTGACGATGTCGACGACGTCGATGTCGTCGCGCTCGAGCACCTCGCGCCAGTCGGTCGAGCTCTCGGCCCATCCCCACGTCTCGGACGCGGCCCGGGTGCGGGCGGCGTCGCGTCCGACGAGGACGCTCATCTCGGGGGCGAGGGGGAGATCGAAGAAGCGGGGAGCGACGCGCCATCCCTGGGAGTGCGCGGCGCCCATGAATCCCGCGCCGATCATGGCGATGCGAAGGTGCTGGGTCACGATGAGGTCTTTCTGTGGGGGGAACGAGGACGGGGCGCCCGCGACGAGCGCGGACGCCCCGAACCGGGTCAGGACTCGAACGACAGATCGATGAAGGACGCCACGTTGTCCTTGGTCACGACCGGCGCGTCGAGCACGATGCGGTTGGGAACGCTCGGGGTGATGAGGTCACCCGCGGTCTTGCCCTGGGCGATGAGACGCGCGAGGGCGATGCCGTCGGCGGCCTGCGTCGAGGGGTAGATGACCGTCGCCTGCAGCGGGGTGTCTCCGGCCTCGATGGCCTCCATGGCGTTGCGGCTACCGGCGCCGCCGACCATGAAGAACTCGTCGCGACCCGACGCCGTGATGGCGGCGAGCACGCCGATGCCCTGGTCGTCGTCGTGGTTCCAGATGGCGTCGATCTTCGGGTTGGCCGAGAGCAGCTGCGAGGTGGACGACTCGCCGCCCTGCACGGTGAAGTCGGCGGCGACGCGCGGGCCGACCTCGAGACCGCAGTCCGACAGGGCGTCGGCGAAGCCCGCCGAGCGGTCCTGGGTCAGCGGCAGCGAGTCGATGCCGGCGATCTCGGCGACGACGGCGTCGCTGTTGCCCTCGAGCTGCGAGCAGATGTACGTGCCGGCGCTGACGCCCATGCCGTAGTTGTCACCGAGCACGGTCGAACGAGCGGCGAAGGGGCTCGAGAACTCGCGGTCGACGTTGATGACCGGGATGCCGGCCTCCATCGCCTTGATCGCGACCTCGGTGAGGGCGGCACCGTCACTGGGGAGCAGAACGATGGCGTCCACGCCGTTGTTGATGAAGGTCTCGACGGCGGCGATCTGCGCGTTGACGTCGTTGGTGCCCTCGGCGACCTGCAGGTCGACGTCGGGGAAGCTCTCGGCGGCGGCGAGCGCGCCGGAGTTGATGGCTCCGAGCCATCCGTGGTCGGCGGCGGGGCCGGAGAAGCCGATCGTGACGGTGTCGCCGGCGGCGGCGTTCTCCTCGGTGCTGGTGCCCTGGTCGACGACGTTCTCGGCGTCGGTGTTGGAGCTCGTGCAACCGGCGAGCAGGCCGACCGACGCGAGCACGGCGACACCGGTGAGAACGAGACGGGAACGCGACTTCATCTGTGAGCGCATGTACTTCCTCCTTGAATGTGATGCAGCGGGGGTCGTCGCGGACGCGGGTCGTCCCGAAGGAAGGGTCCACTCTGACGCGGCTCACGCTAGCAGAAGTATCGGTTTGGTAGTCAACTTTTGATATCAAGCCGATAAAAGTGGGTGGCAACCTCGCGAGGGCCGGTACTACTGCCCCCTCCGTCGGCGATCGCCGGGGGCGGCGGTCTCGGTGCCAACGCATTTATGCGTGTCGCACGTCGGAGATGTCGCGTGTTATGTTCGCTCCGTGATCAAAGTTGACCATGCGTCGTCATTACTCGAAGTCCGCGGCGTCACGAAGTCCTTCGCCGGGGTACACGCCCTGCGCGGCGTCGACCTCGAAGTGCGCCCCGGTGAGGTGCACTGCGTGCTCGGCCAGAACGGCGCGGGCAAATCCACCCTCATCAAGACGCTCGCCGGCGTGCACCGTCCCGACGGCGGCACGATCACCTGGCAGGGGGAGGGCGTCGAGATCGCCGACCCGCAGGCGGCGATCGACCTGGGCATCGCCACGATGTACCAGGAGCTCGACGTCGTCGACGGCCTCACGATCGCTGAGAACATCTTCCTCGGACACGAGCTCGCCCGCGGCGGCTTCACGAAGCGCTCCGCGGCGGCGCGACAGACGACCGATCTGCTGCGCCGTCTCGGGCACGCGAGCCTCTCGCCACACACCGAGGTCGGCTCGCTCAGCGCCGCCAACAAGCAGATCGTGAGCATGGCGCGCGCGCTGTCGCACGACATCAAGCTCATCATCATGGACGAGCCGTCGGCCGTGCTCGACAGCGAAGAGGTGAAGAACCTCTTCGCCGTGGTGCGGGAGCTGACCGCCGAGGGCATCGCGGTCGTCTACATCACCCACCGCCTCGAGGAGATCCGCGAGATCGGCGACCGCATCACCGTCCTCAAGGACGGTCGCACGACGGCGGTGGGACTCCCCGCCGCCGAGACGCCGAAGTCCGAGCTCATCCGCCTCATGACCGGCCGTGAGATCACCAACGTCTTCCCCGAGCGTGCGCCGATCGCCGCCGACGCCCCCGTCGTGCTCGAGGTGAAGGACCTCGCCCTTTCGGGAGTCTTCTCCGACGTCTCCTTCACCGTGCGCGCGGGAGAGGTGGTCGGACTCGCCGGACTCGTCGGCTCCGGGCGCTCCGAGATCCTCGAGACGGTGTACGGCGCCCGCCGTTCTTCGAACGGCAGCGTCAGCGTCAAGGGACGCCCGCTGCCGCGCGGGTCGGTGTTCGCCGCGGTCCGCGCCGGCGTCGGCCTCTCGCCGGAGGAGCGCAAGAGCCAGGGCCTCGTGCTCGACGAGCCGATCTACGTCAACGCCACGCTCGCGTCGATGTCGCGCTTCGCCAAGGGCGGGTTCCTCGACGACCGCTCCGCTCGACGCGTCGCCGAACAGCAGATCGAGGCCCTCGAGCTGCGCCCGGCCGACCCCGACCGTGCGGCGCGCACCCTCTCCGGCGGTAACCAGCAGAAGATCCTCCTCGCCCGCTGGCTCATCCACGGCACCGAGGTGCTGCTGCTCGACGAGCCCACCCGCGGCGTCGACGTCGGCGCCCGCGCCGAGATCTACGCGCTCATCCGCGACCTCGCCGCCGCCGGCAACGCCGTCGTCGTGGTCTCGAGCGAGATCGAAGAAGTCCTGGGCCTCGCCGACGTCGTGCTCGTCGTGGCCGACGGCCAGATCCTCCGCACGCTCCCCTCCCACCAGATCGACGAGCACGGCGTGCTCGACCTCGTCATGAAAGGATCCGCCGCGTGAGCGAGCCGACCACCCCGACCCGTGTGCGCACGGTTCCCGCCGAGGCCGGCGCTGCGCCGGCCGCCCCCTCATCGACATCGCCCGTGCGGGCGTTCTTCTCCGGCTCCGCCGGCCGCAACATCGGCCTCGTCGTCGCCCTCGTCGTGATGATGATCGTCGGCGCCATCTCGGCCCCGGGGACCTTCCTCACGGTCGACAACATCTTCGTGATCCTCCGCCAGGCCTCGATCACGGGAGTCGTGGCCATCGCGATGACCCTCGTCATCATCGCCGGCGGCATCGACCTGTCCGTCGGATCCGTCGTGGGTCTGGCATCCGTCGTCGGCACGCTCGCCGTCGTGCAGGACCTCGCCGATTCGATGCACTGGATCGTCTTCGTGATCTTCGCGCTCGCCGTGGGCGCCTTCGCGGGCCTGATCAACGGCATCGTCATCGCGTACGGCAACGTCGTGGCGTTCATGGCGACACTGGCGATGCTCGTGGGGGCGCGAGGTCTCGCCGAGATCCTCGCCGAGCGCCGCACGCTCGTCGTCGAGGACCGCAGCTTCATCACCTTCATGAACTCCGACATCCTCGGGGTGAACATGCTCGTCTGGATCTTCGCGATCGTGGCGGTGCTCGGCTGGGTGCTGCTGAACCGCACCACCTTCGGTCGTCGCACCATCGCCATCGGCGGCAACCGCGAGGCCGCTCGCCTGGCGGGCATCAACGTCAAGCGTCACGTCATGTGGCTCTACGTGCTCGTGGGCCTCGCCTCCGGCATCGCCGGTGTGATGTTCCTCGGACGCACCACCGCGGGCAGCTCGACCAACGGTCAGCTCCTCGAGCTCGACGTGATCGCGGCCGTGGTCGTCGGAGGGACGCTCCTCGTGGGCGGCCGCGGCACGATCACCGGCACCGTCTTCGGCGTGCTGATCTTCGCGACGCTCACGAACGTGTTCATTCAGAACAACCTGTCCTCTTCGGTCCAGGCGGTGGCGAAAGGTGTCATCATCGTGGTCGCGGTGCTGCTGCAGCAGCGCTTCTCCCGCCCTCCCGGACGGAGCTGACGAAACCTTGTGCCGTCGGCGGCTGCGTAATGTGCGTAGCCGCCTTCGGCATGTGGATCGAACGCATGTCAACTAATGGTGTACTGAGGGCGTGAAGAGGATGACGACAGATTCCGTGCAGTCGGTCAACGGCGTGAGCCAGTTGTTCCAGCTGCTGCGAGACGGGGTCCCGCGCACCCGCGCGGAACTGGCCAAGTCCACCGGCCTGGCGAGGTCCACCGTCGCCGTGCGCGTCGACGAGCTCATGCGGATGGGTCTCATCACGCCGGTCGCCGACGCGGTGTCCACCGGCGGTCGTCCGCCGTCGCAGTTCGCGATCAACCCCGCCGCGAAGGTCGTCGTCGCCGTCGACCTCGGCGCCTCGCACGGCACGGTCGCCATCGCCGACCTCACGGGCAAGGTGCTGTCGGAGAAGACCGGCGAGATCGACATCGCCCTCGGCCCCGAGCCCGTGCTCACCTGGCTCGTCGAGACGGCATCCGTCCTCCTCACCGAGTCGGGACGCTCGGCCTCCGACGTCGCCGCGATGGGCATCGGCGTCCCCGGTCCCGTCGAGCACTCCACGGGCCAACCCGTGAACCCCCCGATCATGCCCGGCTGGGACCGCTTCGACATCCCCGGCTGGATCAACCGCCACATGCCGGTTCCCGTGCTCGTCGACAACGACGTCAACATCATGGCGCTCGGCGAACGCAGCGTCGCCTGGCCCGCCGTCGAGCACTTCATGTTCGTCAAGGTCGCCACCGGGATCGGCACCGGCATCATCTCCGACGGTCGTCTGCAGCGCGGCGCCCAGGGCATCGCCGGTGACATCGGTCACGTGCAGGTCGCGCGCGGCGCCGACATCCCGTGCCAGTGCGGCAACCGCGGCTGCCTCGAGGCCCTGGCATCCGGTCCCGCCATCGCCCGCGCCCTGCGCGCGCAGGGGATCGAGGCGCACACCGGCTCCGACGTCGTCGACCTCGTCAAGCGCGGCAACATCGACGCGATCCAGGCGGTGCGCCAGGCTGGTCGCGACATCGGCGAGGTGCTCACGACGTGCGTCAGCCTCATGAACCCGTCGGTGATCGCCATCGGCGGCTCGATGGCACGGGTCGGCGAGCACCTGATCGCGGGCGTGCGCGAGGTCGTCTACACCCGCTCCACGCCTCTGGCCACCGAGTACCTCTCGATCGTGCAGTCCGTGGCGGCGGAGAACGCCGCGGTCATCGGCGCGAGCATGCTCGCCGTCGAGCACGCGCTCGCCCCCGAGTCGTTGAACGCCGCGTTCCTGCGGGCCTGACCGGCGGGGCTCCACCCTTCGCACGCACCGTTGCTCCGCGGTCGAACGATCGCGGCCCCAGGGCCGAGCGTCACTGCCAGGATGAGCTCGTGACGCGGAGCATCGGATGAAGATCGCCGTCGCGGGTGCGACCGGCACCGTCGGCCGGTACGTCGTCGACGTGGCACGAGAGCGGGGCCACCGCCTCGTGCTGCTGTCCCGCCGCGCAGGGCACGACCTCACGAGCGGCGACGTCTCCGCTGCTCTCGCCGGGGTCGACGCGATCGTCGACGTCCTCGGCATCCAGACTCTTTCGCGGCGACGCGCGACGCGCTTCTTCGAGGCCACCTCGGACACGCTGCACCGTTCGGGCGCGCGAGCGGGGGTTCCGCATCTGGTGGCGCTGTCGATCGTCGGCATCGACGGCGTGGACTCCTCCTACTACGGCGCGAAACTCGCACACGAGCGGGCCGTGGAGACGGGCATCCTTCCGCACACCGTGCTGCGGGCCGCGCAGTTCCACGAGTTCGCCCGGCAGACGGTCTCGCGCGGTGCATTCGGGCCGGTCGTGATCGTCCCGAAAGCGCGCCTGCGGCCGGTGGCGGCGCACGAGGTCGCCGGAGAACTCGTCCGCGTGGCGGAGGGCGATCCGGCGGGTCGGGCGACGGATCTCGTCGGGCCGCGCGACGAGATCCTCTGGGACATGGTCCGCGCCGTGCTCGCTCAGGACGGGTCTCGCCGCCCGGCGCGGCAGATCGCCCTTCCCGGCCGGATGGGCGCCGCGATGGCTTCCGGGCGCTTGCGTGGGACGGATGAGGTGCGGCGGGGCGTCGTGACGTTCTCCGAGTGGCTGCGGAGTGCCGGCGTTCCACGCTGAGCTGACGCCCCGGTGAGAAGCGGGCCGTCGGAGCGCCCCTCGGGTTCGGCTTCGCGCAAATCGGCACGTTCCTCGCAGGATTCGGGAGGGATGCTGCGAGCATCGCGCGTTTCTGCGAGCTGCGGTGCGCCGCGCTCCGCCCCCCGGGGCTGCCTGACGGCCGAAACCCGGGGGCGCCGTTGGGCGGCGTCTCTCGCCGATCGGCACGTTCCTCGCAGGATTCGGGAGGGATGCTGCGAGCATCGCGCCTTTCTGCGAGCTGCGGTGCACCGCAAACGCCCGACGCGCCAGAGCGCGCCGGGCGGCGTAGATCGCCCGCGGCGCGGAGTGTCCCTCTCCGCGCCGCGAGCGGGCCTCAGGTCGAGCGGGGTGCGTCCCGCTCGGTGTCGACGGTGTCCGTCGAGGAATCCGCGGCGGGCATCGCCCCGGCGGGCACAGGCTCGCGCTCTGCACCGGCGCCAGACGACTCGGCGCGGGCCGCGGCCACCGCGGCGGCGAGTTCGCGCGCATGGGCGGCCTTGCGACGACGCGCGGCGACGACACGCCAGACGATGAAGAGCGCGAGCGCGGCGAGGATCGCGAGGACCGTCCACGGCATCGCGGCCGTGGCCGCCGCCCCCTCCGACACGAGCGGGTCGAGGGCGGAGGGTTCGGCGCCGGCGAGGGTCCGCGAGACGACCTGCGAGGTGGCGGTCACGTCGGCGGCGAGCAGGCCCAGCGGCACCACTCCGGCGACCTCGACCGTTCGCTGCAGGGAGCTGCCGGGCAGCAGCTCCGGGGCGTCGTCGGCGGCGCTCACGGCCGCAAGACCGAAGGGACCGCCGAGGGCGACGTCGACGGCGGGGTCGAGGCGCGTGTTGCCGGTGTTGGTGAGGGTGTAGGTCACGGTGGCCGAGCCCGCCTCGACCGGGTTGGCCGTGCCGTGGTAATCGACGACGACGTCGCCCACGGTCAGGGCCGGCGCGAGATCGCCCAGCACGCGCAGGTGCACGCGGGAGCCGAGGCGTCGCTCGGTGATGGTGCCGTTGTCCGCGGTGACCCGCATGGATGCCACGACACCCGCGGCGTAGTCGCCCGGGGGAGCGTCGGCGGGAACCGTGATGAGGAAGGGGACCTCGGCGCTCGCGCCGCTGTCGAGGGTGAGCTCGGGGGCCTCGACCTGCACCCAGCTGCCGAGGTCGGTGGATGCCACGCCGCCGGCGAGGATGTCGAGCGAGCCGTCTTCGGTGAGGAAGCCGTCTGCGGCGTACACCGACAGCGTGATCGGCTGCGGGCTGCGGTTCGCGACGTAGAGCGCGTCGCCCACCGTGCCGCCCGGCTGCAGGTCGTAGGCGTAGTTCGGGCGGTCGCGGCCCTGCGCGGTGTCGGCAGGCTTCACGCTCCACGTCACCGTGGTGTCGGCGGAAGGAGCGGCGGGGTCTTCGGCGGCGGCGCCGGAGACGGCGAGGGGAGCCGCGGCCGCGGACGCGGCCACCGGCGTGCCCAGCAGAAGGGCGAGGGCGGCGAGAAGGGACAGGAGGAGTCGGACGGGGGAGGTGATCGCCTGGGACATGGGCGTGGCTTTCGGTTCGAAGGGGGTCCGTCGGGGCCGCGCTCCGAGGAGCGCGACCCCGACGGGAGGGGATCAGCTGAGGGCGGTCAGCGTCACGGTCGCGGTGTAGGTGCCGCGGGGGGTCTCGAGCGGGAGCTTGAGATCCAGGTCGGCGCCCACGAGCGAGCTGCCACGCGCGTGGCCCTCGTTCGCCGAGGCCAGCGTGCGAGCGACCGAGAGGCCCTCGCCCTCGTCGAAGCCCGAGGGCACGGGAGCGCCGGCGATCGCGTCGCCCGCGTTCTCGATCACTTCGGGCGTCCAGCCGAGGTACTTGCTCGACACCTGCTCGCCACCGGCGGTGAAGTCCGACACCTGGGCGGTCAGCGACCATCCGGGGTTGCCGGCGCGGGTGTCCTGGATGCGGATCGGGATGATCTCGCCCTCGGCGTGGAAGTGGTCGAGCTCCTGCTCGGCCACCCCGAGGTCGACGAGGCGCGACGTGCCCTCGATCGCCCACGTCAGCTCGCCCGAGCCCTGTTCGGGCACGGTCACGGCGATCGACTGGTCACCGGCCGGCGGCGCGGTCGGCGCCTCGCCGGTGTAGTCGCCCGTCGTCGAGCCCGCGCGGACGCCGGCGCCGAACACGGCGGCGGGGGTGTTCGCGTCGAGCGCGACGGCGCCGTACACGGTGGTGTTCGCCACGCGCAGGTTGGCCGAGTTGCCCGTGAGCGACAGGCCGCCGCCGATGGTGTTGGCGAACGCGTCGCTGCCGCCGTCGGCGGTGGCGCCCACGAGCACGTCGCGCGAGCTGCCGCTCACGGTGACGTCGCCCTGCACGACCGCACCCGTCATCGACACGCCCCAGCCGGAGCGGTCGACCGACACGTCGCCGCCGACCGAGGTGCGGACGATGTCGACGTAGTTCGCCTGCTGCGTGAGCAGCGAGCCGGTGATCGCGCTGTCCACGACCTCCACGTCGATTCCGCCGGCCGCAACCGACCCGCCGACGCGCAGGTCGTTGACGTAGAGGAAGCCCACGGTGGTGTCGGCCGAGTAGGCGCTGATGTCGCCCTCGACGCTGGTGCCGTCGAGCGAGACACCGTACGCGTCGGTGGCGATGACGTCTCCCGTGACGGTGACGGAGGTGGCATCCAGCCAGCCGCCCTCCTCCACGACGATGTCGCCCTCGACGGTCGCGCCGCCCAGGACGCAGTCGGCGCCGCTGGGGACCAGCAGGTTGCCCGAGACGGTCTGGCTGCCCAGGTCGTCGGTGCAGGTGAGGTCGGCCGCGTACGCGGGGACGGCGACGACGCTTCCCCCGATGACGAGGAGGCCGACGGTGGTGAGTTTGGTGATCTTGTTCATGTGATCTTCCTCGTCGCTCAGCCGCGCAGGGCTGCGATGTTGTCGTAGCTGCGGTCGGCGTTCGCCAGCGAGTTGCCCGGGTTGACCGGCACCGTGGAGGCGTTGTCCTGCTCGAACATGCCGAAGCGCTGGCCGCGGTCACGCAGCTGCGACAGGAACGCCGTGTAGTCGATGTTCCCGGCGCCGAACTCGACGATGTCGTAGCCGTTGGGGCTGTTCGGGTTCAGCTTCCCGTCCTTCAGGTGCAGGATCGGGAAGCGTCGCGGGTCGCGCTTGATGTAGTCGATCGGCTCGAAGCCCGGGTACAGGTGCTTTCCGACGTGCGCCCAGTAGACGTCCATCTCGAAGAACACCGTCTCGGGGTTCAGGTGCTGCCAGTACAGGTCGTAGACGCGCTCGTTGGTGTCGGTCGTGAAGCCCCACTCCTGGGCGTGGTTGTGCAGGTAGAGCTTGATGCCGGCTGCCCGACCCTTGTCGCCCATCTGGTTCCACGTGCCGATGGCCTGCATCCAGGCGTCCTTGGCGATGGGTCCGCCGTAGCCGCCGGCGATGGGGCCGCCCTGCCCGAGGTGCGGCATGCCGAGCACGTTGGCGATCTCGAGCTGCTGGTCGATGTTGTTCGGGTTGAGGTTGACGTGCGCACCGGTCGCGCGCAGCCCGTTGTCGTCGAGCAGCTGACGGATCTGCTGCGGGGTGATCGCGCCGACCTGGCCCTGCGTGTAGCCGGCGAACTCGATCTCCGAGTAGCCGATGCGGGCGAGCTCTTCGAACACCGCGCGGAAGCCCAGCGAGCTGACCTTGTCGCGGACGGTGAAGAGCTGGATGCCGATGCGGTTGACCGGGACGAGGCGCTTGCCGGCGCTGACCGGGGGAGCGGCGGCCGCGGCACGGGCGCCGAAGGCGGTGGATGCGGAGGCTGCGGTGGGCATGGCGGCGGCGCCGATGCCGACGGCGACGGACGACGCCGCCAGGGCCTTCAGCAGCGTGCGACGGCTCATGGGCCGATCCGGCACCGTGGGGTGCGCGTGGTCGTGGTGGTGACTCATGACTCTCCTTCGAGGTGGGTCCGCCCCGATGCCGGGGACGGCCGAGGGTGTGGTGGGGGCCGCAGCTGCGCGACCCCCACCGGGGTGTTACTTCTGGACGGTCAGGCTGGTGCTGCCGCTGCTCTTCGCGATGCCGGTCGACCCGGTGTAGGACGCCTGCACCTGGTAGGCGCCCACCGTGCTGAGCTTGGGCAGGGTCACCTGGACGGTGCCGTCTGCGCCGAGCGTTCCGGTGAGGGTGGCGACGACCGCGTTGTTGCGGCGGATCGTCACCGTGGCGTCGCCGGTCGGGACGATGCCCGTCGACGAAACCACCTGGACCGTGGCGACGGCCGCCACGGCGGGCTTCACCGGCGTGGGCGAGACGGCGACCGTGGTCGTCGAGCGCGCTTGCGACACGGTGAGGCGACCGATGCCGGCCGAGCCCTTGAAGGTCTCGTCGGCGCCGTAGGTGGCACGCAGGGTGTGCGTGCCGACCGGCAGGTCGGCGGGCAGGGCGATGACGGCGTTGCCGTCGGCATCCAGCGTTCCGCGGGCGATCTCGTTCTCGCCCACCGTCAGCACGACCTCACCCGTGGGTGCGCCGCCCTCGCCGCGCACCGCCACCGTCACGTCGCCGGGGGCGCCGTAGGTGACACGCGGGGAGGCGAGCGTGACCATCGTCCGCGTGTCGACCGTCGGCTCGTTGGGAGCGTCGAGGTCGATCGTGAACGACACCGAACCCAGCTCCGACACGTTGCCGCCGGTGTCGGTGGCGCGGTAGCGGAGGTCGTACGTGCCGTTCTGGTCGAACGTCACGCCGTACTGCTGGTTGGCGGCGAGGTTGGTCCAGGTCGTGCCGTTGTCGCGCGAGTACTGGACGCTGGCGAGCGTGCCGTTGTCGGCGGCCTGCACCGAGAAGCGGACCGGCTCGTTGAACACGCCGCCGACACCCGTGGGGGCGGCGGGGGCGAGGGTGTGAGCCACCGTGGGAGCCGTCACGTCGCCCACGCCGTCGCCGACCATGGTCAGCGAGTCGACGGCGAGCTCGTCACGCGAGGTGACGTACAGCGCGCCGGTGCCCTCGGGGGCGTCGAACGCGACCTGCACGTCCTTCCAGCCGTTGCCTCCGGGGATCTTCGCCGTGGCGAAGGGCTCGGCGTCGGCGGCGCCCCAGCGCAGCTGGACCTCGCCCGCACCGGTGGCCCGAACGACCGCACCGTCGATACCGGCGAGGTTCACCGGGTCGAAGGCGAGGAAGTCGCCCTGGCCGAGGCCGCGGATGGCGTTGCCGCCCGACGCGTCGGTGTCGGCGTAGGTGGCGACACCCTGGCGGCGGATGGCGTGCTCGGCCTGCTGCAGCTTCGGGTTCAGGCGAACGGTCGCCTCACCGGTGGCCGCGGGCAGACCGTTGGCGCCGCGGTCGGAGTAGGTGACCACGACCGCGCCGTAGAGCAGGGCACCGGGGCCGTGCTCGGGCGAGTTCGGGTCGGTGCGGAAGACACCCGTGCAACCCGTTCCCGAGACCTCGGGGTGGGCGTGCTCGTCGTGGCCGAGACCGTACGTCCACGTCACTCGGGCGCAGTCGGTGGCGGTGCCGTCTTCGGCGTCCGTGGTGGTCACCTTGAACGGGATGGCCTGACCCCAGTCGAAGAACGCGCCGTTACCGGGGAACTCCACCTTCACCTCGGGTGCCTGGTTGCCCACCGAGATGGTGCGCGAGGTCAGTCCGAAGCGTCCGCCCGCGTCGGAGACCCGCAGGCGCGCGGTGTAGTTGCCGAGCTCCGTGTAGGTGTACGAGGCGGTCACGCCGGTGGCGTCGAAGGTCCCGTTGCCGTCGAAGTCCCACTCGTAGGTGAGGGCGTCGCCGTCGGGGTCGGTGGATGCCGCGGCGTCGAACTGCACCGTGAGGGGAGCCTGCGACGACGAGGTGGGCGTGGCGGTGAAGCGCGCCTGAGGCGACTTGTTGCCGGCGACGTAGTCGATGCGGTAGAGCCCGGCATCCGGGTTCGCACGGAAGAAGCCGTCACCGTAGTCGAGCACGTACATCGATCCGTCGGGACCGATCTCCATGTCCATCGGGTTGTCGTGCGTGGGCTGGCCCAGCGTCGACAGGGCCGCGTTGGGCAGGAAGTCCTCGATGTCGGTGACCTCGAAGGCATCCCAGTCCAGCGTGAACGAGGCGATGTAGTCCTGCGAGAACTCGCCCATGAACGCCTTGCCGTCCCAGTGACGGGGGAGCTTCGTGGTCGAGGGGTTCGACTCGTCGTAGTGGTAGACGGGTCCGCCCATCGGGCCCTGGCCGCTGCCGGCCCCGAAGTTCACCAGCTCGTCCCACGGCTGGTCGCCGGGGTTGTCGCCGTACCAGAGGGTCGCGGGCTGCGCGGGCGGCAGGTCCGTCAGACCGGTGTTCCAGCGCGATTCGTTCTTGAGGTTCTGCGGGTCGAAGAACGCGCCGGGGGTGGCGGTGGCGAAGTCCCAGTCGTTGTACGCCTGGTTGTCGGCGTGCACGTAGGGCCAGCCGGCGTTCTGCGGCTCGTCGAGGCTGATGGCGTTCCACTCCACCAGGCCCATGGGCCCGCGGCCCGCGGTCTGTGCGACGGCCTTCGTCGCGTCGGGGCCGTAGTCGCCCCACGACAGCGAGTTGGTCTCGATGTCGACCTCGATGCGGAACGGGTTGCGCACGCCCATCACGAAGATCTCCGGGCGGGTGAGCTCGGTTCCGGGGGCGAAGAGGTTGCCCTCGGGGATCGTGTACGACCCGTCGTCCTCGACGTGGATGCGCAGGATCTTGCCGCGGAGATCATTGGTGTTGCCGGCGCCGCGACGCGAGTCGAAGCCGGGATTGAAGCCCGGAGCGTCGTTGTTGGGGGCGAAGCCGTTCGCACCCGGGGTGGACGCCGGGGTGTTGTCGCCCGTGCTCAGGTAGAGGTTGCCGTCGGCGTCGAAGCCGATGTCGGCGCCCACGTGGCAGCACTGCCCGCGCTGGACCTCGACGTCGAGGATGGTCTGCTCGGTCGACAGGTCGAGCTGGTCGCCGGTCCACTGGAAACGGGCGAGGCGGTTCACGCCCACCCACTGGTCCCAGTAGGACTCGTCGGCGCCGGCGGGCAGCGTGTTCGGCGCGTTACCGGTGGGGGTGTCGGCCACGCCGTCGCCGTCCGCGTCGCGCGGGGAGTAGACGAGGTAGACCCAGCCGTTGTCCTCGAAGTCGGGGTCGATGGCGACCGTCTGGAGGCCGTCCTCGGAGTTGGCGTAGACGTCGAGGGTGTTGGTGACGCGCGTGACGCCGGTGGCCGGGTCGGTCAGGCGCACGTCGCCGTTGCGGGCGGTGTGCAGGACGCGCTTGTCGGGGAGCACCGCGAGGTCGATCGGCTCACCCACGTTCTTCGTGAGGAGGACGCGCTCGTAGTTGCTCCAGTCGAGGGCGCCGCCGTCTTCACCGGTGTCGCCGGGATCCGGGGTGCCGGGGTCGGTCGGGTCGCCGTGGTCGCCACCGGGATCGGTGATGACGGGATCGGTCCCGTGGTCGTGGCCCTCGTGGGCGAAGGCTGGTGCGGGGGCCGCGGCGATGGCGCCCAGGCCCAGTGCGGTGGCCGCGAGGACCGCCGTCAACCGGGCCCGGACGGCCGGATGCCGAGAAGTAGAGTTCATCGTGAATACAGCTCCTGTGAATGCGTGCGAGTTGTTTTCACCGGGTCGCCACACGGTCGGTCTCAACGACTGTTTCGTGGCGGCCCGGGCTCATCGTGCGGTGGCTGTCGGCCACACGCGGGTACCTTCCTCCGCTCTTCATCGAGTTCGGATGGGTCGCCGATCGCCGCCTCTGCGTGGCGGATCTCGGTGGACTCCGGGGGGATGAGTCGTTCGCATGGTCGGCGATGTCACTCGTTGGTCATCTTGACCGATGTTTTTCCATAGGTCAATCAAAAGGTGCGCATTGTGTGTTCAACAAAAGTGCGTCCAACGCAGAGCTTGTGATTCAGCATCGTCGCGGACTAGCATCGCCGACGGTGCGTCCCCCGCGCCGATCCCCATCGCCGGCAATGACGTCGGCACGGCCGAGGAGGCCTCATGCTCCATGGACTGACCGGATGGCATCTGCTGATCGTGCTGGCGGTGATCCTGCTGCTCTTCGGTGCCGCCAAACTCCCCGCCCTCGCGCAGAGCGTGGGCAAGTCGGCCCGCGTGTTCCGCGGCGAGATCAAGGCGATGAAGGAGGAGGACGCCGCCTCCGACGCACCCACGTCCCCCGCCGGCGTCGCAGACGCCCGCATCGACGGGGTCGCCGCCGACTCGCCGCCGACGCGCTGACGCGGCGATGCGCTCGCACGACTCCGCAGTGAGACGGAGGGCGGCCCCGTGACCTTCGGCCTGACGATCGAGAAGCTGATGCTCATCGGCCTGATCGCCGTGATGATCATCGGGCCGGAGCGCCTGCCGGCGGCCGCGGAGTCGCTGCGCCGGACGATCCAGCAGGTGCGACGCCTGGCCCGCACCGCACAGGAGCGGGTGCGGGAAGAGCTGGGCCCCGAGGTCGCCGACGTCGACTGGCAGCGCCTCGACCCCCGTCAGTACGATCCGCGGCGCATCATCCGGGAGGCGCTGCTCACGGAACCTGAAGCGCCGCCGGCCGCCGGCGCGACCGCGGCCCCGGCCGCGGTGGACGAATCGGATCCGCCCACGCCACCGGAGTCCCGTGAGTCGGGGTCGGCACCCGAGCCCCGCACGGTGGCCGTGGAGCCCCTCGCGCCCGTATCGGGCGCCGTACCCGCGACCGCGGAGATCGGGACGCCTCCTCCCCGGTGAGCGAGCCGGCCCCGGCCCCTCACCGCTTCGATCTGCGGTGGAGGGGTGCGCGATGATGGGCGCATGACTCAGACGTCCGCGCCCGCCACGCCGGGTGACCCCGCCGGTGCCCCGAGGGCGCCGGCCGCCCCGGCCGCGCCTCCGGCGTCGTCGCGGCCCCCTGCGCCGGGGCGTGCGACACGAGTCGCGAGCCGCGTGTGGGGGCGCCGTCGCGCGTGGGCCGCCCCCGTCGCCGTCTTCGCCGTGGTGTTCGCGGGCTACGTCCTCTTCGCCGCCCAGCAGTGGGCGCAGTACACCGCCCGCTCGTGGGATCTCGGCATCTTCACCCAACTGCTCTCGCGGTACGCCGCGCTCCAGCCGCCCATCGTCACCATCAAGGGCGACGGCTACAACCTGCTCGGCGACCACTTCCACCCGCTGCTCGCGGTACTGGCGCCGATCTATGCCGTCTTCCCCTCCGCGTTCACGCTGCTCGTCATCCAGGCCGCCTGCTTCGCACTCGCCGCGGCCGTCTTCACCCGCGCGGTGAAGGCGCGTCTGGGAACGGCGTCGGCCGTGGCCCTCGGCCTGGCGTTCGGCTTCGCGTGGGGTCTGCAGTACGCCGCCGATGCCCAATTCCACGAGATCGCGTTGGCGGTGCCCCTCCTGACGCTCAGCCTCGTCGCGGTGCTCGATCGCCGGTGGCGTGCGGCGTGTCTCTGGGGCGCCCCCCTGGTCTTCGTGAAAGAAGACCTCGGCCTCACCGTGGTCGTGCTCGGGCTGCTCGTCGTCCTCCTCGCGTGGCGGGAACGCGGCATCCCCTCCCGCGAAGTCCCCGCGGCCGGTGCGACCTCGACCTCGACCGCGGTCCGCCGGTTCCTCCGGTCGGGCATGGGCCTGGGCGCGGGTCTGGCCGCGTGGGGCGCGATCTGGTTCGTCGTCGCGACGATGATCGTGCTGCCAGCGCTGAACCCCGGAGGCGAGTGGGCCTACGCCGACAAAGCCGACCCGATCAGCGTCTTCGCCGACACGGCGGCCCTCTTCAACCCGGCCAAGGGGGAGACGCTGGCGCTCATCCTCGCCTGTTCCGCCGGGCTCGCGCTGCGCTCGCCGGTGGCACTGCTGCTGCTCCCGACTCTGGCCTGGCGCTTCCTCTCGACCAACAGCGGCTACTGGGCGCCCACGTGGCACTACAGCGCCGTGCTGATCCCGATCGTGCTCGTCGCCTTGCTGGATGCCATCGAGCGCGGGCGTTCCTCGCGCTGGGCGTGGATGCGGGCCTACGTCCGACAAGCTCCCGCGGTCGCGGTCACGGCGGCGGTCGTGCTGCTGCCCGGACTGCCGCTGTTCTCCCTGGTGGAGGCCGAGGGCTGGGAGCCGTCGACGCGCGCGGCGAGCGCCCAGGCGGCGATCGCCGCGGTGCCGGAGGGGGCGAGCGTCGTCAGCGACATCGGGTTGATGAACTACCTGGTGAGCGACCACGAGGTGTTCTGGATCGGCAACGACAACCCGGCCCCCGACTGCCTCGTCATCGATACCATCGCCGGCGGCACGCCCGGAGAATGGGGCGACGTCGGCGCCGTGGGGCGGCTCTTGTTCCCGGATGCCGAGTACGCACAGGTCTTCTCCCGCGACGGCTACGAGGTCGCCTGCCGCTGATCGCCGCTACCGCCGACCCGAGCGGCGCCCCGCGCCTCGGCCGACTCGAGCGGCGCCCAGCGCCTCCGCCGACTCGAGCGGCGCCGCGGGCCCCCGCAGGCTCGAGTGGCGCCGCGCGGCCCCACCGTCTCGAGCGGCGCCGCGGGCCCTCACACGCTCGGCGCCCCGCGCCCCCGCCGTCTCGAGCGGCTATCCCGCCGCCGCCCCCGCCGCCACCGTACGCAGAGCCTGCAGCACGCGCCGCACTGCGGCGTAGGCGAGGGTGTCGGGGCGGGCGAGGACGTCGACGTGGCGCACGAGGTCGAGGTCGGCGAGCGGGCGCAGGACGACGCCGTCGACGGCGAGGGGGATCGTCGTCGTGCGGGGCATGACGGCGATCGCGGCTCCTGCGCGCACGACCGCGGCGGTCACCGAGAACTCGTTGATGCGGTGCGCGATGCGCAAGGGCCTGCCGAGGTGCGCCGCGACGTGGTCGAGCACCCCCGCGAGGGGGAACCCCTCGTGAACCGACACCCACTGCTCATCGGCAAGGTCGGCGGCGTGCACCGTCTCACGATCCGCGAGGGGATGCCCCGACGGGAGCGCGATGTCGAGGGGCTCCTCGAGGAGGGGGGTCGCGACGACACGGTCGAGCGGCCAGGGCGCGTCGTGCGCCAGACGGTGGGCGATGACGAGATCGTGGTCGGCGGTGAGCCCCGGGAAGTCGCGGTGGGCCACATCGGCGTCGCTCAGGTGCAACGGGGGGATGCCGTCGAGCTCGCGCAGCAGGGCACCGAAGAGCGACAGCCCCGCGCTGTGGAACGCCGACACGCGGACGGACCGGTGCTCGCTCTCGAGGAACGCCCCCACCGCTTCGCGCGCGGCGGTGAGCGCCTCGTCGACACGGGTGCCCGCCGTCGCCAGCGCTTCGCCCGCCGGGGTCAGGGCCAGGACGCGACCGCGTCGCATCGTGAGCGGTACGGGCACGCGCGCCTGCAGGGTGGCGAGCTGTTGCGACACGGCGGATGCCGAGATGTGCAGGGCCTCGGCGACGGCGGCGACGCTGCCGCGGTCGGCGAGCTCGCGCAGCAAGCGGAGGTGAGCGGCATCCATAAGTCTGAACTTACGTGATGCTGAAGAAATTTGTCGTTGCTCTTCCGGGTCGGTCGGACGACGGTGGGTTCATGACCCGTCGCCCACCCGAGATCGTCGTCGACGTGCTGCTGATCGCCGTGGCGGCGGTGTGGGGCGCGAGCTTCCTCTCTGCGAAAGAGCTGACCGGCGAGGTGGGTGTCGCCCCCGCCGTGGCACTGCGATTCATCGTCGCCGCCGCGGCGCTCGGCGTCGTCTGCCTGATCCGCGGGGAACGGATGCCGCGCGGTCGGGGACTGGCGATCGCCGCCCTCCTCGGATGCTCGCAGGCGGCGGTGATCGGGCTCGAGACCGCCGGCGTGCACCTGACCTCGGCGACCAATGCGGGTCTGCTCATCAGCCTCGCCCTCGTGTTCACCCCGGTGCTCGAGAGCATCGCGTCCCGCTCGTGGCTTCCGAGGTCGTACTTCGTCGCCGCCGTCGCCGCGGTGGTCGGTGTCGCGCTGCTGGTGTCGGGCGGCGGATTGCGCGCACCCGCCATCGGGGATGCGCTCGTCATCGCCGCCGCGGTGGTGCGCGCCTTCCACGTCACGGCCAGCGCGCGCCTGACCCGCGGTCGTCTCGACAGCACACTCGGGGTCGTGCTCGTTCAGCTCGTCGTGTGCGCCGCGACCTCGTCGGCCGTGGCGGGCGCCGAGCTCCCGGCGGCGGCAGGTCGCCTCACGGCATCCGGCTGGGCGAACGTGCTCTTCCTGGGGCTGCTGTGCTCGGTCTTCGCTTTCGTGGTGCAGCTGTGGGCGGTACGGCGCACGTCGGCGACGCGCGCGAGCATCCTCATGGGGACCGAGCCGGTGTGGGCGCTCGCCGTCGGTGTGGCCATCGGCGGCGAGATGGTGGGGCTCCCCGGTCTCGCCGGCGCCGCTCTCATCATCGCCGCCTCTTACGCGGGTCAGGCGATCGAGCGCCGCCACCGCAGCGGGCCCGCCGCGTCGAACGGGGAGCGGACGGGCCCCGCTCCGTCGTTACCCGAGACGGGCGGCGACGCCGTTCCCGCGGCGCCACCCGAGACCGGCGGCGACGCCGTTCCCGCGGCGCCACCCGAGACGGGCGGCGCCGCCGTTCCGGCGGCGGACGGCCGTCGGGACCGGGTCACCCCTGCAGGAGGGTGAGCGTGATGGTGGCCGCGTAGCCGCCGGGGGTCACCGACGCGGGCGTCTCCAGCAGCAGGCCGGCGGTGGCCGAGTAGGCGCCCCCCGCGGCATCCGCGGCGCTGTCGACGCTGGCCAGCAGCTCCGCGTCGAGGAATCCGCCCGTTCCGGGGTCGACGTCGTCGCCGGGGGCGACGACCTGGTCGCCACCGTCCGTCGGGTTGCCCGCGACGATCGAGGGATACCAGCCGAAGGCGTCGGCGGAGACGATGTCCGGTTGACCGGCGTTGCCGACGAAGTCGGTGATCGACCCCATGACGTACCAGAACGATTCCGGATCGACGTCTTCGGCGAGGCGGGTGTCGATGACCGTCACCGTCGGCAGCGTGCCCGAGAAGGTGCGGGTGGTTCCCGACGCCTCGTCCTCTGTGAGGACGGCCGACTCGGCGGCGACGGTCAGCGCGAGGGTCCCGGGCTCGGCGTCCGGGGCGATCTCCACGCTCACGTCGACGGTGTCCTCGTCCGCCGCGAACGCACTGCCACCGCCCACGGCGGCGAGGATGCCGACGCCGAGGGCGGCGACGCCGATGCGGGCCGAGAGGCCGCGCCGAGAGGTGGGGGTCATGGGTGCTCCGTTCTTCCACCGTCGAAACGGTGACGCTGCCGGCGGGTGTCGGCGGGTGGGTCGAGTCGGCCGGCGTCGGGCCGGTCGATGAACGAGGGACGACCTCGTTTCGCGTGGTCGCCGCGGGCTCGGGGGAGCTTCGTGGCGTCGCTGTCACGAGTCGGTCTTGGCGGGTTCGATGCGACAGTAACGGGCGTCCTGTACGCGGTCAAGCAAAAGTTGCCACTCCGTCGACGCGAGGTACGTGGAGAACGTCAGGCAGAATTCCAGTGCTCACGAGGGTGCGCGGGATGCAGGCTCTGGCCGCACGCGTCATCGCCACTGCGTTACGCGGCAGTACTTAACAGAAATTGTTCAAGTTTTGTAGACGTATCGACAAAAGCCTCCTACAGTGACGACGGTCGAGGGCGACCTGAGCGATCCCACCGGTCGACGCCGCCCCCGCTGATCACTCAAAGGAGCAACGATGCCCGTACCCGCTGTCTTGTCCGGCCCCCGCCGGCGCAGCACCCGCGTCGCGAGGACCCTCGCGGCCGGACTCCTCGGTGGAGCACTGGTGGCGACGGGAGCGATCCTGCCCGCCGGCGCGGCCGTCGCCCCCTTCGTCAACACCCCCGCGGACCTCCCGAAGCAGGAGCCGGGTGTGACCCTGCGCACCTACTCCACGCCGCCGCTCACCGAGCTCTGCACGCTCAAGTCGGGCCAGACGCCCAACGTCGACAAGCTCATGTCGACGATCGACTGGCGCACCGACGAGCAGTTCGGCGCGGCCGACAACTTCGTCACGCACGCCCTGGCCAACCTGACGGTCAGTCAGCCCGGCCAGTACGCGTTCCGCCTCACCAGCGACGACGGCTCACGGCTGACGCTCGACGGAACGCAGATCATCGACAACGACGGTCTGCACGGGGCCGAATCGGTGGAGGGGACGGCGACGCTCGACGTGGGCGTCCACGACCTCTTCGTGGAGATGTTCGAGGCCACCAACGGTCAGCAACTCACCGTCGAGTGGAAGACCCCCGGCTCGTCGAGCTTCACGGTGATCCCGAACAGCGTGCTCAGCACAGAGGCCGGCGTCGTGCGAGTGACCGCCCCGGGCACGAAGTACTGCGAGGGGAGCAGCGACTCCGCGGGCGACGGACTCCGCCTGGATGCCGTCAACCCGAACTACACGCTGGTGAACCTGCGTCCCGAGGGCTTCAACCCGAAGGTGTCGGGCCTGGCCTTCCTGGGCAACGGCGACCTCGCCGTGCTCACCACCGGGTCGGTCAACTCCGGCGGCTGGGACACCTCGGTTCCGGGCAAGGTCTTCGTGCTGAAGGGCGCCCAGGCCGCCGACGGCCCGGAGGACGTCACCGTGGTCGAGGCCGCGAGCGGCCTCCAGAACCCCATGGGCATCGACGTGATCGACGACAAGATCTACGTGTCCGAGCGGTACCAGCTCACCGAGCTCAGCGACACGAACGCCGACGGCTCGTACGAGACGAAGCGCAAGGTCGCGGAGTACCCCTCGGGCAACAACTTCCACGAGTTCGCGTTCGGCCTGATCCACGATGACGAGAACTTCTACGTCAACCTGTCGGTCGCGATCGACAACGGCGGCGCCACGACGAACCCCCAGCCGGCGAAGAACCGCGGGACCTCGGTGAAGATCAACCGCTCCACCGGCGCGATCAGCTACGTCGCCGGCGGCCTGCGCACGCCCAACGGCGTGGCCTTCGGCCCCGAGCGCGAACTGTTCGCGATGGACAACCAGGGTTCGTGGCTGCCCTCGAACAAGCTCGTCCACATCGAACAGGACCGCTTCTTCAATCACTACACGACCCCCGCGGGACCGTTCGATCAAAACCCCGTGACCCCGCCGGCGGTGTGGATCCCGCAGAACGAGATCGGCAATTCCCCCAGCACGCCCATCCTCATCGAGAACGGCCCCTTCGCCGGTCAGATGATGTTCGGCGACGTCACCTACGGCGGCCTGCAGCGCGCCTTCCTCGAGAAGGTGGACGGCGAGTTCCAGGGTGCGGTCTTCCGTCACTCGGCCGGGTTCGAAGTGGGTGTGAACCGCGTCATCGAGGGCCCCGACAAGTCGCTGTACATCGGCGGCACCGGTGAGGGCGGCAACTGGGGTGAGGCGGGCAAGCTCACCTACGGTCTGCAGAAGCTGGTTCCGAAGGCGACGCAGAGCACCTTCGACATGACCTCGATGAAGGTCGTCGAAGGCGGCTTCGAGATCGAGTACACGCAGCCCCTGTCGGACGAGACCGTCGCCGATCTCGCCTCGGCATACCGGGCCGAGCAGTGGCGCTACCTGCCCACCTCCACCTACGGCGGTCCCAAGATCGACGAGGAGATCCTCTCGGTCACCGGCGCCACGGCATCCGCCGATCGCAAGACGGTCACGGTCACCTTCGACGGTCTGAAGCAGGGGCGCGTCGTGCACCTGCGTTCGCCGCAGCCGTTCGCCGCCGCGAACGGGGAGAAGCTGTGGAGCACCGAGGCCTGGTACACGCTCAACGCGCTCCCCGGCTACGTCTCGCCCGCCGATCAGGGCTGGTACGAGGCGGAGGAGGCGCGCCTGATCGGCGGCGCCAAGTTCGACTCCGAGCACAGCGGCTACTCCGGTGCCGGCTTCGCGGGCGGCATGTGGCAGGCGGGATCCGCGTTCGAGTTCACGGTGAACGCCGAGACCGCGGGCACCGTCCCGGTCTCCGTGCGCTACGCCAACGGCCCGAACCCCGCCCCCGGCGCGAAGGACGTGAACCTCTACGTCAACGGGCAGAACCTCGGCAAGTGGGAGTTCCCCTCGACGGGGGACTGGAAGACCTGGGCGACGATCACGCGGGACATGCCGCTGGTCGCCGGGGCCAACACCATCGCACTGAAGTACGAGTCGGGCAACAAGGGCAACATCAACGTCGACGTCCTGTCGATCGGAACCGCCGACATCTGCACCCCGGCGCAGGTCGAAGACGGCTACCGCGCGATCTTCGACGGCACGCTCGAGAGCCTCAACGCCGGCTGGCGCATGGCGGGCCCCGGTGGGTTCGGTCGCCAGAACGACTGCAGCATCCGCGGCGAGGGGGGCCTCGGCCTGCTCTGGTACAAGGCCGAGGAATTGGCCGAGTACAGCCTGAAGCTCGACTGGAAGCTCATCGCCGATCACAACGGCGGCGTCTTCGTCGGCTTCCCCGACCCGAAGGGCGACCCGTGGGTCGCGGTCAACCAGGGCTACGAGATCCAGATCGACGCCACCGACGCCGCCGACCGCACCACCGGCGCGATCTACACCTTCCAGGGTGCGGACCCCGCCGCCGTCGCCGCATCGCTCAAGCCCGTCGGTTCGTGGAACGCGTACGAGATCGTCGTGAAGGGCCAGACCATCAAGGTCTACCTCAACGGCACGCTGGTGAACGACTTCACCAGCACCGATCCCGCCCGTGACCTCTCGCAGGGCTTCATCGGCCTGCAGAACCACGGTGGCGGCGAAGCCGTGTCGTACCGCAACGTCCGCATCAAGGACATCGACGAGCCCGCGCCGCTCGCGGTGACGGCCTCGGCCGAGGTGCGGTGCATGGCGAAGAAGGCGTCGGTCACGGTGCGCGCCACCAACGCCGACGCGGTGCCGGTCGACGTGACGCTGAAGACGACGTGGGGCGAGAAGGTCATCCCCGCCGTCCAGCCCGGGGCGACGGTGTTCCACACCTTCACCACCCGCGCAGCCTCCGTCCCCGCCGGCGACGCGACGGTCGCGGCGACCGGCGACGGTCGCACCGGTGCAGCCACGGCCGCGTACGCGGCGAAGAGCTGCGGCTGATCCCCTCGGCGCCCTCGGCGGCGGACTCGCGTCCGTCGCCGAGGGCGCTCCCTCATGTCCCGGAGGTGTCCCCTGCTGTCCTCCCTCGGCCGTCGCGTCAGCCGTCACCGTCTCCTCGTCCTCTCGCTCTGGGCACTGCTCGTCGTCGTCGGTGCCGTTCTCGCCGGCGACGCCTTCGATCGGACCGTCTCGGTCGCCGACGCGCCCGCCGGCAGCGAGTCGCTCCGCGCGAGCGACCGCCTCGACGCCCTCGATCCGGAGGGCGAGATCGTCACCGCCGTCATCCGCGGTGAGGACTTCTTCTCACCGGGGCTCCGCGACAGCGCGACCGCCGTCATGGCGTCGCTGCGCGCCCTCCCGGGGGTCGTCGAGGTCACCGACGCCTACACCGCAGGTGGCGCGATAGGCGACGACGGCCGCTCCTCGCTCGTCGTCGTCGAGCTCTCGCGGGACCTGTCCGACGACGACGCCCTCGCCGTGGCATCCGAGGTGTCCGCACTGCTGCACTCGATCGCCGCTCCCGAGGTGCTGGTGGGAGGGGAACTCCTCGCCGAGGAGGCCTTCGTCGACCGCGCCGCCACGGACGCGGCCATCGGGGAGGGCGTCGCGATCCTCGTGCTCGTCGTGCTGCTCACCGTCGTGCTCGGGTCGCTGCGCATCGCGCTCATCCCCGTGATCGCCGCCCTCGCTGCGATCGCGCCGACGCTGGCGATCCTCGGCCTTCTCGCCCTGGTCGTCGACGTCAACGAGTTCGCCGTCAACGTCGTCACGATCCTCGGCCTCGGGCTCGCGGTCGACTACAGCCTGCTCGTCGTCCTCCGCGTGCGCGAGGAGCGCGCCGCCGAGCCCGCCGCGGCCATCGACGACATCGTCGCCCGCGCGCTCGCCGGTGCCGGGCGGGCCGTGCTCGTCTCGGGGCTGGCGGTGGCCGTGGCGCTCCTCGGCATCCTGGTCCTCGGCGACCCCCTCCTATCGGGGATGGCCCTCGGCGGCGTGGTCGTCGTGGGGGTCGCCACCGTCGCGGGGCTCACCCTCGTCCCGGCAGCCCTGTCCCTGCTGCACCGTGCGCTCCCCGCCGCCGGAGAGCGCACGTGGGCGCGGCCCTGGGCCGGAAGATCTCGGCGTGACGGCCTGCTCGTCTCCTCCGCGCGCCTCGCTCAGCGTCGCCCTGGTGTCACCGCCGTCGCGGCGGCCGCGCTGATGCTGCTGCTCGCCGCACCCGTGGCATCCCTCGCCCTCGACGACTCCGACATCCGCTCCCTGCCCGCCGCCGCCGAGGAACGACGGGCGTACGAGGCCACGACCACGGGCTTCACCGGCATCGGGATCGAGCCCGTCACCGTCGTGCTCGACGGATCGATCCAGGATGCCGCGGTCACCGGCGTGCTCGACAGGATCGCCGCGCTCCCCGAGGTCGTCGACGCCGACGTGGTGCAAGGGCTGCCGCCCGAGATCACCGCGGTGGACTTCACCCCTTCGGGCTCCACGGCGACGGGCCCTTCGGCGCAGCGCCTGGTAGCGGCCGCGCGCGCGATGGACACGCCGGTCCCGCTCGCCGTCACGGGACCCGCCGCCTCGCTGATCGACACGCGCGACCACCTGCTCGCACGACTGCCGTGGGCCGTCCTCGTCGTCGCCGGGGCGAGTTTCGCGCTGCTGTTCGCCCTTACCCGCTCGGTGGTGGTGCCGGTCAAAGCGCTCGCCCTCGCGACCCTCACCGTCGCCTCGACGCTCGGCGTTCTCACCGCGGTCTTCGGGTGGGGGTGGGGCGCGCCGCTGCTGGGCTTCGAGCCCACGGGCACCCTCGACGTCACCACGCCGCTGCTGATCGGACTGCTCGCCTTCGGGCTCACGATGGACTACGAGGTGTTCCTGCTCGCCCGCATCACCGAACGATGGCGCGCGCGCGACCTCGCGCTCGACCCCCGCACCGTCAACGCCGAGGCGGTCCGCCACGGGATCACCCGCACCGCCCCGGTCGTGACGCTCGCCGCCGCGGCCATCAGCGTCGTGTTCCTCGGCTTCGCGGTCGGCGAGCTGGTGGCGATGAAGGAGATCGGCGTCGGCATGGTGGTGGCGGTGGTGCTCGACGTCACCGTCGTCCGCGGGCTCCTCCTCCCGTCGCTGATGACCCTGCTCGGCCGCGCCAACTGGTGGCCGGGCACGCGGGCGGATCGGCGGCGGACATCGGATGCCGCGGCGTCCGACGCCGCGACGCCGTCACGGTCCGACCCCGTCCCGGTCGACGCCGCGCCCCTCGCGCGCGCGACCCCGCCGTAGGCTGGACCCATGCACGGCGAGTACAAGGTCCCCGGCGGCAAGTTGGTCGTCGTCGACCTCGAAGAGCGCGAGGGCCGCATCCACGGGTTCCATCTCGCGGGAGACTTCTTCCTCGAACCCGACGACGCACTCGACGACATCGACCGGGCCGTCAACGGCCTCCCGGTGGAGTCCGACGTCCCCACGATCGCAGCGTCCATCCGCGCGGCCCTCCCCGAGGGCGCCCAGCTGCTGGGGTTCACCCCCGAGTCGGTGGCCACCGCCGTCCGCCGCGCGCTCGTCACGGCACCCGGCTGGGCCGATTTCGACTGGGAGGTCGTCCACGACCGCCCCGTCTCGCCCCGCATGAACCTCGCCCTCGACGAGGTGCTGACCACGCGCGTGGGCGCGGGGCTGCGCGCACCCACGCTGCGGCTGTGGGAGTGGGACGAGAACGCCGTCGTGATCGGCTCGTTCCAGTCGCTGCGCAACGAGGTCGATCCGGCCGGTGCCCACAAGCACGGCTTCGACGTGGTGCGCCGGATCTCGGGCGGCGGCGCCATGCTGATGGCCGCGAACTCGATCGTGACGTACTCGCTGTACGTCCCGGCATCCCTCGTCTCAGGCATGACGTTCGCCGATTCGTACGCGTTCCTCGACGATTGGGTGCTGCAGGCGCTGCGCTCCCTCGGCATCGACGCGGTCTACCAACCGCTCAACGACATCGCCGGCCCCCACGGCAAGATCGGTGGCGCGGCCCAGAAGCGTCTCGCCAACGGCGGCGTGCTGCACCACGCGACCCTCAGCTACGACATGGACGGCCAGGTGCTCACCGAGGTGCTGCGCATCGGTCGCGAGAAGCTCAGCGACAAGGGGACCGTCTCGGCCGCGAAGCGCGTCGATCCGCTGCGCAGCCAGACCGGTCTGCCGCGCGACCAGGTGATCGATCGCTTCATCCAGACCTTCACCACGCTGTACGGCGCGACCGAGGGGCACATCACCGACGAGGAGTACGCCGAGGCCGAGGCGCTCGTGGAGTCGAAGTTCGCCACCGACGCGTGGCTGCAGCGCGTCCCGTGAGCGCCGCCACCGCAGGCGACGCCCTCGAACCGGGCGCCGTCGAGATCCACCACGCCGACAACCTCGCCGTCACTCCGGCCTACCCCGACGGCTCCTTCGCCCTGGTCTACCTCGACCCGCCGTTCAACACCGGACGGACGCGTTCCAAAGCCGTCGAGTCGGCGACGTGGACGCCGCCCGTCGAAGAGCCCCGGGATGCCGCCGCGCCCGAGGCCGCGTCCGAGCCCGACGCCGCGGCATCCGAGGATCCGAACATGCTGACGTTCCCCGAGGAGGAGGCGCCCCCGCCCCCCGTGGTGCAGCGCGGCTTCCACGGGCGCGAGTACGCACGCCTGCGCGGCGACCTCCGCACCTACGACGACCGGTTCGACGACTACTGGGGGTTCCTGGAGCCGCGGCTGATCGAGGCGTGGCGCCTGCTCGCCGACGACGGCACGCTCTATCTGCACCTCGATTACCGCGAGGTGCACTACGCCAAGGTGATGTGCGACGCGCTGTTCGGTCGCGACAAGTTCCTCAACGAGCTCATCTGGGCCTACGACTACGGGGCGAAGACGAAGCGCCGCTGGCCCACGAAGCACGAGACGATCCTCGTGTACGTGAAGAACCCGACGACGTACTTCTTCGATTCGGATGCCGTCGACCGCGAGCCCTACATGGCTCCGAGCCTCGTCACCGCCGAGAAGGCCGCCCGCGGCAAGCTCCCCACCGACGTCTGGTGGCACACGATCGTGCCGACCACGGGCCGCGAGAAGACCGGCTACCCGACGCAGAAGCCCGAGGGCGTGCTGCGCCGCATGGTGCAGGCGTCGAGTCGGCCCGGCGACCGGGTGCTCGACATGTTCGCCGGCAGCGGCACGCTCGGCGCCGTCGCCGCGCCCCTCGGTCGCGACAGCGTGCTGATCGACGATAACGCCGACGCCGTCGCCGTGATGCACAAGCGCCTCGAGCCCTTCGCGCGCTGAGAGCCCTTCGGGCGCTGAGAGCCCTTCGCGCGCTGACGGCGGGTCGGGCGCGGCCTGCGCGGGTCGCGGCGCGGGATGTGCGGCCTGCGCGGGTCGCGGCGCGGCGCGCGGTCTCGAGGGTTTGGGGCGGGTTTCGCCGTTCGGGGCGTGATTTTCGTGCCCCGAGGCGCCGATCGCGCCCCGAACCGGGGTCGTGGCGCTTCCTCGTCGCCGTGCCGGTGCCGGTGTCGCGCCCGGCGTCGGGGCGTGAGGTGTGCGGCCTGTGCGGGTCGCGGCGCGGCGCGCGGTCTCGAGGGTTCGGGGCGGATTTCGCCGTCCGGGGCGTAATTTTCGTGCCCCGAAGCGCCGATCGCGCCCCGAACCGGAGTCCGGTGCCGCGCCCGGCGCCGGGGCGTGCGGTGTGCGGCGTCGGGGCGCGGAATATGCGGCTTGTGCGGGGCGGGGCGCGGAATGTGCACCGGGTCGTCCCGCGACCGCCCCGCTGCACATCGCCCGCCCCGTCATGAGTCTGTCGCCCCCGTCGGCTGGTGCCGCCGTCCCCGACCCCGCGCGGCAGCCCCGGTCGCCCGGTGCCGCGCCCCCGACCCGGCGCGGCAGCGCCGGTCGGCGCCGCCGCGCCCGTGCAGCGGCCCCCGCCGCGCCGCCGCAGCCCCGGTCGGTGCCGCCGTCCCCGACGCGGCGCGGCAACCCCGGTCGGTGCCGCCGCGTCCGTGCAGCAGCCCCGGTCGGTGCCGCCGCGTCCGTGCAGCAGCCCCCGACGCGCCCCCGCACCCCTGCGGCAGTCTCGAACGCGGCGCCGCGACCCGCGCCGGTGGGCGATCCCCGCGCCACCCGCCCGCTGCCGCGGCTCACACCAGCGGAGTGACCTCGGCGTACGCGTCGGTCTCGACGGGCGGGGAGGATGCCGCGCCCCCGAACACCCGCCCGCGCCGGGTCGCGGCATCCCACTGCGGCCAGCTCGGGTCGCCGTCGCGCACGAAGGCGACCATCGCGCGGTGCATCTGCGCGGCGAGGTCCGTCGGCGGCGCGCCGCCCGTGATCGCCGTCACACCCTCGGCGTCGAGATGGTCGAACCAGAACGGCACGTCGAGACAGTGGCCCGCGACGCCGATCGACGGCACCGGCGACGCCCACGCGAACCGGTAGAGCCAGGTCCGGCTCGCCGTCCGTCGCGTCGAGCCGGCAGCGTCCCGCGCCCGGGCCACCCGCAGCACCGTCGCGCGGAAGACGCGGTCCGTGGCGAACCCGCCGAGCACCGCGGCGGCTCCCTTGCGGGGCGTGCGCGCGAGGTAGGCGCGGCGCCGCGACCGGCCGAGCCCCAGCACGGCGAGGGCGAGCGGCACCGGCACGAATCGCAGGACGCTGCGGTATCTCGCGGTCAGCGCGGTCACCTCGTCGTCCGTCGCCCCGATCACGAGCGGCACCGCCGCCGATGCCCCGTCGACGAGGGCGTCGAGCGGATGCCGCGGGAGCACGTCGCCGTCCACCACAGGTCCGAGCGGCATCCCGCCCTCCAGCAGCACGTTCAGCGAGGCGAGCGCTCGGCCCCGCTCGGGCTTCGCGGCCTCCTTCTGCAGCGCGACCAGGCGCTCCTCCGACACGGAGGCGAAGCCGTCGCGGTCGGCCGCCACCCCCGCGAGGGTGGCCATCCGGTCGGCGAAGTGCCCCGCGGCGTCGAGCGACACCGCTCCGATCGCCGGCGAGATGGCCATCGCGCGGTGGAAGAGCCCGGATGCCGCAGGAGACGCCATCAACGCCAGCACCGACCCGCCGCCCGCCGACTGCCCGGCCACGGTCACGCGCGAGGCATCGCCCCCGAACGCGCCGATCTCGTCGCGCACCCACTCGAGCGCCGCGATCTGGTCGCGCAGGCCGCGATTTCTCGGAGCGCCCTCGATCAGACCGAACCCATCGAAGCCGATGCGGTACGAGACGACCACCGTGATCACCCCGTCGCGTGCGAAGGCATCGCCGTCGTACCAGCGACTGGCGGGCGAACCCGAGGTGTAGCCCCCGCCGTGTATCCACACGAGCACCGGGAGCGCGGCATCCGGGGTCGCACCGACCGGGGCGAAGACGTTGACGTTCAGCGTGGCGTCGCCGGGCACGCTCGGCTCGGGGATGAGCGTGATCCCCGCGTCGCCGCGCTGCGCGGTCGCGCCGTACGCCGTCGCGTCGCGCACGCCCTCCCACGGCTCGAGCGCCACCGGGGCGGCGAATCGCAGCGGCCCCACCGGTGCCTCGGCGAACGGTATGCCGAGGTACACGGCGGTGGCGCCCCGACGGAAGCCGCGCACCGCACCTTTCGACGTCACGGTGAGGGGCTCGGCATCCATTCCCTCATCCTGCCGGTCCGGGTGCGGGCGGGCGGCGTTCCGGCGCCGTGCGTCCCGTCAGGCGGCGGCGGCGTCCCACCAGCGCAGCACCCGCAGCGCGAAGAAGGTCAGCCAGCGCGACGGTTCTCCGGCGGGTACGTCGACGGCGAACCACTCGCGTCCCTCCGGCGGATACGCCTGGTGCCACGTGCCGTCGGCGTCGCGCGAGTCGCGCACCCGCTCGACGGCCTCGGCGAGGCGCGGATCGGGGTTCTCGCCGTCGTGCAGGGCGGCGGCGCGGAAGTGATCGAGGGCGCGCAGAGCGCTGAAGCGCGCGCGGAACGGATACCCCAGGTGATGCGCCCAGACGTGCCGCTCACCCGTCGACAGCCGGTACAGCAGACGCCGCTCCAGCAGGTACTCTTCGGCGCCCTTTCGGGCGGCGTGCAGTTCGGGCGTCCCACCGGTGCGCCACTCGTCGTCGAGGATGCCGATCACCGCATTGATCGTCGAGTGGAACGACGACTTCGTCGACCCCTCGACCCACTCGCAGTTGTACCCGCCGTCCGGCAGACGATGCTCCACGAACCAGTTCCGGATGCCGCTGACGTCCGCCCCGAGCCACGCACCGCTGGCGAGGGTGAAGGCGTTGATGCACGCGTCGACCTCGCCGTCCCAGAACGGGAGGTCGTCATACTCCCAGCGCGCGTTGCGCTTCAGAAGTCCCGCTGTGTCGGGGCGGAGGGCATCGGCATCCACTCCCCACTCGCGCAGGCTCATCAGCGACCACGACGTGGCCGTCCAGGGCTGACCGTCTTCTTCTCCGCGGTAGTCGGCCGGGAAGTGGGCGCCACCCGCCCAGAGGCCGTCCTCGCCCTGAGCGGCGAGCAGCTGCGCCCCGAACCCCTCGCGCGGAACGCGGGCGCGAGTGGCCTGCCACTGTTCTTCGGGGGCGTCGAGCAGGTCGCGCTCCACCTTCCACCGCAGGCTCGGGTCGCTGTCGGCCAGCCACGCCAGCACGTCGTCGTCGCTCATGCGCGCAGGCTACGCCCGGATCACGCGCTCCGCCAGGCGACGGGTGCGTCGTCGTGGATGGGCTTCAGCACGGCGCGTTCCCGTGCCCGCCGCGGTTGCGTCGGTGCGTCTGGGTGCGTTCCGGGTCGGGTTGTGCGCGCCGCGTTGCGGGTTTCGGGGCGTGCGCGACATGTTTGCGGGTTGGGTGGCATGCGCGTTGTGTTTGCGGGTTGGGTGGCATGCGCGTTGTGTTTGCGGGTTGGGTGGCGTGCGCGCTGTGCTGCGGGTTGCGCCGGGTCGCGCATAAACGCTGTTCGTGCGCATAAACACGTGCAGGGCGTGTTTCTGCGCACGGATCGTGTTTATGGGGTGGGTGGGGGTTGGTCGCGGGCTCGGCCGCTCGGCGGCTCGGCGGCTCGGCGGTCTCGACTCGGTGCGGTCCGCGTCGTGCGCCGCGCTGCGGGTTCCGCCGGGTGACGCATAAACACTGTTCGTGTGCATAAACACGCGCAGGGCGTGTTTCCGCGCACGGATCGTGTTTATGCGTGACCGCACCGAAGGGCGAAACGCCCCGGCCCCCACAGCCCCGACCCCCACCGCCGCAGCCCCGACCCCCACCACCGCCGCGCCGACCACCCACCCTGGCCGCACGCGCGGGCGTCACACGTCGCGGCGTGCGCCCTCCGACGGGGTGACCGTGAAGATGTTCGGGGCGCGGAATCCGGATGCCGAGAACGCGGCGAGGACCGCGTCCGTCGCCGCCGGGATGAGCCCGGTCGGGATGAGCGCGATCGCCGCCCCGCCGAAGCCGCCGCCCGTCATGCGTGCCCCGAGGGCGCCGGCGCCGAGGGTCGTCTCGACCGCGAGGTCCAGCTCGGGCACCGAGATCTCGAAGTCGTCGCGCATCGAGGCGTGCGAGGCGACGAGCAGCTCGCCGATGGCCGAGGGACCGTCGGCGTCGAGCGCGGCCACGGTGTCGAGCACGCGCTGGTTCTCGGTCACGATGTGACGCACGCGGCGGAACGTGACGTCGTCGAGCATCTCGGCGGCGCGCGGCAGATCGTCGACCGTGACGTCGCGCAGCGCGGGCACCCCGAACGCCGCGGCGCCCCGCTCGCACGCCGCGCGACGCTCGCGGTACCCGCCGGTGGAGTGGGCGTGCTCGACGAGGGTGTCGACGACGAGAACCGACAGTCCCGCCTCGGCGAAACCGAGAGCGACGGGCCGCGTCTCGAGCGTGCGACAGTCGAGGAAGGTCGCGGCGTCGGCGACGCCGAGCATCGAGGCCATCTGGTCCATGATCCCCGTCGGGGCGCCGACGGCGTCGTTCTCGGCGATGCGGCCGACGCGGGCGAGCGCGACCTTGTCGAGCCCGGCGCTCCACACGTCGTTGAGGGCGGATGCCACGGCCCCCTCGATCGCGGCGGACGACGACAGCCCGGCACCCACCGGAACCTCCGACGCCAGGGCGAGGTCGATGCCGTGCGGAGCGGCATCCGGAGCCTCCCGGAGAAGCGCCCACGCCACCCCCAGCGGGTATCCGGCCCAGTCGAGGCCACCGGCGGCGATGCGCGCGTCGAGATCGGCGAGCGCGACCTCCACGGTGTCGTCGGCGAAGGTCGAGCGCACGCGGATGACGTCGTCGGAGCGTACGGCCACGGCGGCGGCGGTGCGCTGCGCGATCGCGAAGGGGAAGACGAAGCCCTCGTTGTAGTCGGTGTGCTCGCCGATGAGGTTGGCGCGGCCGGGGGCGGACCACACGCCCGCGAGGGGAGCGTCGGTCATGCGGGTGAGCAGGGTGCGGGCGTCGTCGACGGCGGTCATGCCGTCACCTCCGGAACGGTGTCGAGGGCGGCGCGCAGGCGCTCGGCCTGCGACTCGGGGGTGACATCGCCGATCCAGGCGCCCATGGCCGCCTCGGACCCGGCGAGGTACTTCAGCTTGTCGGCGGTACGGCGGGGCGAGGTGATCTGCAGGTTGAGGCGGACTTCGTCGCGACCGCGCCCGACGGGCGCCTGGTGCCACGCGGCGATGTAGGGGGTGGGGGTGTCGTAGAGCGCGTCGATGCCGCGCAGCAGTCGCAGATAGAACGGGGCGAGTTCGTCGCGCTCGGCGTCGGTCGTCTCGGCCAGGTCGGCGACGTGGCGGTGGGGGAGCACGTGCACCTCGACGGGCCATCGGGCGGCGAACGGGATGAACGCCGTCCAGTGCTCGCCGCGCAGCACGACACGCTCGCCGGCGGACTCGAACTCGAGGATGCGTTGGAACAGGTTCTCGGAGCTGCGCGAGATCGTGTCGAGCAACCGGTGCGTGCGCGGGGTGACGTACGGATACGCGTAGATCTGCCCGTGGGGGTGGGGGAGGGTGACGCCGATCTCCTGCCCGCGGTTCTCGAAGGGGAACACCTGACGGATGCCGGGCAGAGCCGACAGCGCCGCGGTGCGGTCGGCCCACGCCTCGATCACCGTGCGGGCGCGGGTGCGCGACAGGGATCCGAACGACCCCTCGTGCGCGGGGCTGAAGCAGACGACCTCGCAGCGACCGACGGAGGTGCGGGTGCGGCCGAGGCCGAGGTGCTCGAGGTCGTCGTCTCCGAGCGGCGGGTCGACCGCGGCGGGTGCGTCGTCGGTCGCGACCTCGAGCGCGGGGCCGAACGACGGCGACTTGTTCTCGAAGACCGCGACGTCGTACAGCGACGGGATCTCCGACGGGTTGGTCGGCGTCTGCGGCGACAGGGGGTCGAGGTGCGCGGGAGGCAGGAACGCGCGATTCTGCCGATTGGATGCCACGGTGATCCAGTCGCCGGTGAGCACGTCCTGGCGCATGGTGGCGGTGGCGGGCCGGGGGTCGAGCGTGCGGGCATCGACGGCGCGCTCGGCACCGAGCGTCGTGCCGGGATCGTCGAAATAGATCAGTTCGCGGCCGTCGGCGAGGCGGGTCGGGCGCTTGACCACACCGGCGCGGAGGGGCACCGCAGGGAGGCTGTGCGTGTTCACGATAACACGCTACAGCGCAGCCGTGATATCGTCAACATGCAATGAATGCGATGCGCGTGTCCATGGCCCACGTGGCCGAACGAGCCGGAGTGTCGGCGCAGACGGTGTCGCGCGTGGCCAACGGCAGCCCCCGCGTCGACCCCGCCACCCGCGCCCGGGTCGAGAAGGCGATGGCCGACCTCGGCTACCGCATGCACCGCGCGGCCCGTGCCCTTCGCACCGGGCAGACCTCCACGATCGGTCTCGTCGTGTCCACCCTCGCCTCGGTCGGCAACTCGCGGATGCTGCAGGCGATCTCGGAGGCCGCCGCCGCGCGCGAGTACGCGCTCGCGGTCGTGACGGTGGGGGAGCGCGGCATCCGCGACGCCTTCGCCCGGCTCCGCTCGCAGGGCGTCGACGGCGCCGTGGTTCTGAACGAGGCGACCGAGCTCGCCCGCGACGTCGATCCGCCGGCCGATCTGCACGTCGTGGTCGTGGATTCTCCGCCCGACGATCGCTTCTCGATCGTGCAGACCGACCACGCCGGGGGCGCCCGCGCGGCGACCGCGCATCTCCTCTCCCTCGGACGCGGCACGGTCCATCACCTCGCGGGGCCCTCGGGGTCGTTTGCGGCGACCGAGCGCGAACGCGGGTGGCGCGAGGCCCTGGCCGACGCCGGGATCACCGCGCCCGAGCCGGTCCGCGGCGATTGGACCTCGGCATCCGGTCACCTCGCCGCCGCTGCCCTCGGCGCTGCCACCGCGGTCTTCGTGTCCAACGACCAGATGGCGCTGGGAGCCCTGCGGGCGTTCGCCGAGTCGGGGCGGGAGGTTCCGCGCGACGTCGCCGTGGTGGGGTTCGACGACATCGTGGATGCCGCCGAGTACCGCCCCCCGTTGACCACCGTGCGTCAGGACTTCGACGCCCTCGGCCGTCAGGCGGTCGCCGCCCTGGTCGCCGCGATCGAGGGAGCCGCGCCGGTGGCCGAGACGGTACCCGCGGCGCTGGTGGTGCGCGCGAGCAGCGCGCGGGTCTGACGGGCGGGTGCCGCCGTCGCCTCGCGCGTTTCGGGGCGTGATTCGTGCGTTCGGGGCGGTTCTCGCGCGCCCCGAAGCGCAGATCCCGCCCCGAACGCGCCCGCCCGCCGCGACCGCGCCCCAAAGCGCAGAACCCGCCCCGAACGCGGTGATCCCGGCTTGACCCGCGCCGGCCTTCGCGTGCGTGGGACGCGGGTCGGGGGTCGCCGCGTTTCGGGGCGTGATTCGTGCGTTCGGGGCGGTTGCCGTCCGCCCCACAGCGCAAAACCCGCCCCAAAGCGCAAAACCCCGCCCCAACGCGGGGAACCGGCCCCGAACGAGGCCGCTCGCCGCGACCGCGCCTCGAAGCGCAGAACCCGCCCCGAGCGCGGAGATCCCGGCTTGACCCGCGCCGCCCGCCCTCGCGTGCGCGCGACGCGGGCGTCGCCGCGTTTCGGGGCGTGATTCGTGCGTTCGGGGCGGCTGCCGTCCGCCCCACAGCACAAAACCCGCCCCAAAGCGCGGAACCCGCCCCGAACGCGCCCGCCCGCCGCCGCGGCCCCGCCCCAAAGCGCGGGACCCGCCCCGAACGCGCCCGCCTGCCGCGGCCCCGCCCCAATGCGCAGATCCCGCCCCGAACGCGCCCGCCTGCCGCGACCGCGCCCCAACGCGCAGGACCCGCCCCGAACGCGGAGGTCTCGGCTTGACCCGCGCCTGCCTTCGCGTGCGCGCGACGCGGGTCGGGGGTCGCCGCGGTTCGGGGCGTGATTCGTGCGTTCGGGGCGGTTCCCGTCCGCCCCACAGCGCAAAACCCGCCCCAACGCGCGGAACCGGCCCCGAACGAGGCCGCTCGCCGCGACCCCGCCCCAAAGCGCGGAACCCGCCCCGAACGCGCCCGCCGGCCGCGCGCGCCCCGAAACCCCGCCTCAGCCGTTCCAGGGGGCGATCACGTCGATGATCCACACCACGCCGAAACGGTCGACGAGCTTTCCGTAGAGCGGCGAGAACGCCGAGGGTCCGAAGGGCGCGAGGATCTCGGCATCCTGACTCAGTCCTTCCCAGGCGGCGCGCACCTCGTCGGCGTCGTGTCCGCGCAGGGCCAGGTAGAAGGGATTGGTGCCGCGGTCGTACGCGAGCGAGCGCTGGATGTCGTACGCCATCACGTGCACGCCGCTCGGCGCGACCATCTCGCCCCACACGATCTGCTCGCGCTGTTCGGGCACCTCGGCCGTGTCGCCGTAGGGCACCGCGGTGACGGTGCCACCGAACACCTCGGCGTAGAACGCGAGCGCGGCGGCAGCCTGTCCGTCGAAGTTGACGTGGAGGGTGGTGGTGAGGGTCATGTCAGTCCTGTCGTGAGCCGGGAGGTTCCGGATGCCATGACTCTCTCGTCAGATCCGGACAGGGAGCGTCCGCAATATCTCGCAGAATGGATGCCATGCCGGAAAGCTCCTCCCCCTCGACGTCGCGTCGTCTGCTGTCCCTGCTGACGGTGCTGCAGTCCCGGCGAGACTGGCCGGCCACCGTGCTCGCCGGCCGCCTCGACGTGAGCGAGCGCACGATCCGCCGCGACGTCGACCGGCTGCGCGAACTCGGCTACGAGATCGACGCGACGCGCGGACCCGCCGGCGGCTACCGGCTGCGCGCGGGGGCGCAGCTGCCGCCGGTGGCGTTCGGCGACGAGCAGGCGGTGGCCGTGGCCGTCGCCCTCCGGCTCGCCGCGTCGTCGGGCGGCCCGCTCGCCGAGGCGGCGGAGGAAGCCCTCAGCGTGATCTCACGCCTCCTCCCCGCACCGCTCGGCCGCCGGGCGCAGAGGTTCGCGGTCGAGGCGGTGGCACCCGCCGGTGCGGTGGGGGTCGACCCGGGTGTGATCGGCGCGATCGAGTCGGCGATCTCGGACCGCGAGGAGGTGCGGTTCGACTACGGCGGTGCGGAGGGGCCGGTGCGCGTGACCGAGCCGCACCACCTGCTGTGGCGCAGCGGCCGGTGGTACCTCCTCGCCTTCACCGCCGACCGGGACGGCTGGCGTGTGTATCGGGTGGACCGTATGCGGCTGAAGACGCACAGAGGACGCCCGTTCACGCCTCGGGAGGTTCCCGGCGGAGACCCGGTGCGCTATCTGGAGGGGCGGTTCCGCGGCGGAGACGACTCGGGCGGCTGGCCGTGCCGGGGCGAGATCGTGGTCGAGGCGTCACGCGAGGAACTCGAGCCGTACGTCGTCGACGGCACGCTGTCCGATGCGGGGGGAGGACGCGCGCGGGTGGGTCTCGGGTCGTGGTCGTGGGGTGCGCTCGCGGCCGAGTGCCTGCGTTTCGACCGCCCGATCGCCGACGCGCACCCCGCTGCCCTGCGCGACGCCCTCGCCGAGGCCGCCCGTCGTGCCGCGGCAGCAGCCGGCGCCTGAGCGACGCTCTCGGGGCGCGGAAGGGAGGGGATGCCGTGAGCGCAGGACGCGTCAGGGGTGGCATCTCCTCCGCTCACCGCATCTCCTCCCCTCGGCGCGCGAGGGCGGCCGCCTCCCGCGAAGCGGCGAAGCCGCGACCCACCCCGGCGAAGCCGCAACCCCACCGCGGCGAAGGCGCGACCGCACCCCGGCGAAGCCGCGACCCACCCCGGCGAAGGCGCAACCCCACCCCGGCGAAGCCGCGACCCACCCCGGCCAAGCCGCGACCCACCCCGGCGAAGCCGCGACCCACCGCAACCCCACCCCGACGAAGCCGCGACCCCCCGGCGCACGAACGACGCCCGCGGATGCCGGAGCATCCGCGGGCGTCGCGTGAACGGAGAGCGTTACTTGTTCACGGGGATGGACTGCGACTCCAGGGTGCCGATGGTGGCATCCTGGCCCTTCTGCAGGGCCTCGGCGAGGGTGCTGCCGCCGCTGACGGCGGCCTTGAAGCCGTCGCTCACGTCGGCGTAGGTCTTGGTCATGGTCGGACCCCAGACGAAGTCGGGGGTGACCTCGGTGGCCGCCTCGGCGAAGACGTCGTAGATCTTCTGGCCGCCGTAGAACTCCACGCCCTGCGTCAGCGAGGGGAGCTTCAGACCCTCCGTGGTCGCGGGGTAGATGTTGGCCTCCTCGTTGAGCGCGGTCAGCGCCTCCTCCGAGGTGTTCAGCCACAGCGCGAACTTCGTCGCCTCGTACGGGTGCTCGCTGCCCTTGAGGACCGCGATCGAGGAACCGCCCCAGTTGCCCGAGACCTTGTCACCGGCCGCCCACTGCGGCAGGCCCGCGACGGCCCAGCCGCCGGCGGTGTCGGGTGCGCCGCTGGAGATCGAGTTGGCTCCCCACACGGCTGAGTTCCAGGTCCACACCTGGCTGGAGTTGTACGCGTTGTTCCACTCGTCGGTCCATGCCGGGTAGGTGGAGACGAGATCCTGGTCGATGAGCGACTGCCAGTAGTCGGCGACCTTCTCCGAGGCGGGGTCCGTCAGCGAGACGGTCCACCCGTCCGCGTCGTTGCCGAACCACTGCCCGCCCGCCTGCCAGACGAATCCGGCGAACTGGTTGATGTCGGACTGCGAGAAGTTGGTGATGTAGCCACCGAGCGCGCGGATCTTCTTCGCGGCCTCGGTGTATTCGTCCCACGTGGTGGGGACGGCGATGCCGTTCGCGGCGAAGAGGTCTGCGCGGTAGAACAGCGCCATCGGACCGATGTCCTGGGGGATGCCGTAGACGGCGTCATCCTGGCCGAGGGCGACCTGGTTCCACGCCCAGCCGACGAACTGATCCTTCGCGGCGACGACGTCGGAGCACGCGGCGATGTTCTCGACGCCGTCCTGCACGAGGAAGTTCGGGAGGGCGTCGTACTCGATCTGGCCGAGGTCGGGGGCGTTGCCGGCCGCGATCTGGTTGAAGAAGTTCTGGTAGGTGCCGCTGTTGCCGTTGGGGCCGGTCTGCACCTTGACCTGGATGTCGGGGTTCTCCGTGTTCCACATCTCGACGACCTTCTCGATGCCCGGGATCCACGAGGTGAACTCGAGCGTGACGGGGCCGTCGGCCGGGGCGCAGTCGGCCGCGGCCGCGGCGCCGTCGCCGCTTCCGCCACCGGCGCAGCCGGCGAGGAGCAGAGCCGACAGGGCGACACCGGATGTCGCCGCGAGGATTCTGTGCTGCATGGGAATGCCTTTCTCTGGGTGCCCGGACGCGCCGTTTGCGTCCGAGGTGGGGGCGGCCGCAGCCGCCGAAGGGGTCACTTCAGCGCGCCGGTCCCGAGACCGTTGCGCCAGAAGCGCTGGAGGAGCAGGAAGATGACGATGAGGGGGATGACCGACAGCAGGGCGCCGATGAGGACGAGACCGCGCAGCTCCGGGATCTGGTTGAGCTGGTTGTTCCACCCGTACAGGCCGAACACCACGGGGAAGAGCTCCTCGCTGCGCAGCATGATCAGCGGCAGGAAGAAGTTGTTCCAGATGGCGACGAACTGGAAGAGGAACATCGTCACCAGCGCGGGGCTCATGAGCCGGAGGCTCACCGTGAAGAACGTGCGGATCTCACCGGCGCCGTCGAGGCGGCTGGCTTCGAGCAGCTCGTCGGGAACGGAGGATGCCGCGAAGATGCGCGCGAGATACACCCCGAACGGGCTGACCAACGAGGGCAGGAACACCGCCCAGAAGGTGTTGGTGAGCTGCACCTGGCTGAAGATGAGGAACAGCGGCAGGGCGAGGGCCGTGGCGGGCACGAGGACGCCGCCGAGCACCACGTCGAACACCAGCTCCCGGCCCGGGAAGCGGTACTTCGCCAGCGCGTACCCGGCCATCGCGGCGAGCAGCGTCGCCACCGCTCCACCGAGGCCGGCGTACAGCAGCGAGTTGCCCAGCCACCGCAGGAAGATGCCGTCGCGGTAGGCGAACAGGTCGCCGATGTTCGAGAACAGACGCATGTCGGCGAACCACAGCGGGTTGGTCGTGAGGATGTCGCCGGTGCTCTTGCTGGACGCCACCAGCAGCCACCACAGCGGCAGCAGGAAGTACACCGTGAACACGGCCATGACGAGCATCGCCGACGTGCGGGAGACGAGTGGCTCGCGGACGGCACCGGAGCGGGTGCCAGCGGGGCCCGACGTGCCGGGGCGGACGCCGCGGGAAGGGCGGGAGGTGGTGACGGCGCTCATGCGTTGCCCTTCTTCTGCATCCACTTCATGAAGCCGAACGACAGCACGAAGGTGGTCACGGCCAGGACGACCGAGAAGGCCGCGGCGAGGTTGGCGTTGGGGATGGATGCCGTGGCGTAGACGGTCATGTTCGGGGTGAAGGTGCTCGTCACGGCGGAGCTGAACGAGCGGAACACCTGGGGCTCGGCCAGCAGCTGCAGGGTGCCGATGATCGAGAAGATCGCCGTCATCACGATCGCGGGCCGCACGAGCGGGATCTTGATCGACCAGGCGATGCGGAACTGTCCTGCGCCGTCGAGGCGCGCGGCCTCGTAGACGTCGCTGGGGATCGACAGCAGCGACGAGTAGATGATCAGCATGTTGTAGCCGACGTAGACCCAGGTGACGACGTTGGCGATCGACCACAGCACGAGGTCGGCGCCGAGGAAGTCGACGTTCTGGGTCAGGGCCGTGAAAGGCGAGAGGTTGGGCGAGTACAGCGAGCCCCACATGATCGCGGCGATGACGCCGGGGACGGCGTAGGGCACGAAGAACGCGAGGCGGAAGAAGCGTTTGCCCTTCAGCAGGGGCGAGTCCAGCAGCAGCGCGAAGATCAGTGCGAGACCGAGCATGACGGGCACCTGCACGACGCCGAACGCGAGCATGCGCAGCATCGACGACCAGAACGCCTCGTTCTGGAACACGAGGGCGTACTGCGTGAGGCCGCCGAAGACGAGCTCGGCTTTGCCGAAGGTGCCCTCGCGGCGCACCACGAGCAGCGACTGCACGATCGCGAAGACGATCGGCAGGACGTAGAACAGCACGAACAGCACCGCGAAGGGCGCGAGCAGGATGACGATCGCGCTCTTGAACGCGACGCGGGGGCGCCGCGGCCGCGGCGCGCTCCCGCTCGCTGCCCGCGTCGGTGCGGGGACGGTGGTGGTCACGAGGCCTCCTCGATGATGCGGACGGCACCGCCGGCGACGACGGCGGTGCCGTCGATGGCGACGCCGGTGATCGCGTCGCGGCCGTGCGCCGCGATCTCGACCGTGTCGGTGGTGTGGTTGACGATGAAGATGAACGAGCGGTCGGATCCCGCGCGGCGGACGACCTCGACACCGGGCGCGACGGGGTTCCGACGGATGCCGGCGGCCTCGGCCGCGTCCGACAGGAGGTCGCGGTACGCCGACGCGTCGGGCAGCGTCGCGAGGTACCACGCCGTGCCGGCGCCGACCGTGCGGCGGGTGCGGGCGGGGAGCCCCGCGGCGGGACCGTCGATGAAGCGGGCGGCGACCTCGGCGTCGACGGTGCGGAGGCGCTCCGACCAGACCGTTCCCGTGGTTCCGTCATCGAGGGTCACGCTCTGGCCGGGGCCGAGCGGGGCGAACTCCTCGGACACGATGCCGAGGAGGTCGCGGAAGGCGCCGGGGTAGCCGCCCAGGCGGACGCGGTCCTGTTCGTCGACGATGCCGCTGGCGAAGGTGATGATCGCGGTGCCGCCGGCTTCGACGAAGCGGGCGATGCGGTCGGCGTCGGCGTCGCGCACGAGGTGCAGGGCGGGGACCACCACGAGGCGGTAGGCCGACAGGTCGGCGCGCGCCGAGACCACGTCGGTCGAGACGCCCGCGGCGGCGAGGGCCGCGTGGGCCGCGTGCACCTGGTCGAGGTAGCGCACGTCGTCGCTCGGGCGGCCCTCGTTCTCGAGCGACCACCAGCTCTCCCAGTCGAACAGCACCGCGGCGTCGGAGGCGACACGGGTGCCGGCGAGGGGCTGCAGGGCGCGCAGGGTGCGTCCCACCTCGAGGACGCTGCGCCACTGCGCGGTGTCGGTGCCGGCGTGGGGGAGGAGGGCGGAGTGGAACTTCTCGGCGCCCTGCGCCGAGGCCCGCCACTGGAAGAAGCAGATGCCGTCGGCGCCGCGGGCGACGTGGGAGACGACGTTGCGCAGCAGTTCGCCCTCGCCCTTGGCGAGGTTGTGCGGCTGCCAGTTGACCGCACCGGTGGAGGTCTCCATGAGCAGCCACGGCGTGCCTGCGGCGAGGCCCCGCGTGAGGTCGGCGGCGAACGACAGCTCGGCGATCGGGTCGGGGAGGCGCCGGTCGAGGTAGTGGTCGTTGGCGATCACGTCCATCTCGCCCGCCCACGAGAAGTAGTCGAGAGCCCGGATGTGCGCGGTGACCATGAAGTTCGTCGTCACCGGCGCGGTGCTGTGAGCGCGCACGATCCGCGCCTCGGCGCGATAGAGCTCGAGCTGCTGGTCCGACGAGAACCGCTGGAAGTCGAGCAGCTGACCGGGGTTGCGCAGCGAGAGGGCGGCCAGGGGCGGCAGGATCTGGTCCCATGCGCTGTAGCGCTGGCTCCAGAACGAGGTGCCCCACGCCGTGTTGAGTTCGGCGATCGAGCCGTAGCGCGCGCGCAGCCACTCGCGGAACGCCACGGCGCTGGCGTCGCAGTAGCAGAGGGCGTTGTGGCATCCGAGTTCGTTGGACACGTGCCACATGGCGAGAGCGGGGTGATCGGCGTAGCGCTCGACCACACGGCGGCTGAGCTCGGCGGCGTAGGCGCGGAAGACGGGCGAGCTGGGGCAATACCCCTGTCGGCCGCCCGGGAAGCGGCGCGTCCCGTCTTCGGCGACGGGGAGGATCTCCGGATGCCGTGTGGTCACCCACGGCGCGGGGGAGGCCGTGGCGGTTCCGAGGTTGACGCGGATGCCGTGGGAGTGGGCGAGGTCGATGACCTCGTCGAGCTCGGCGAAGTCCCAGACCCCGCGGTCGGGGTTGATCCACGACCAGCCGAAGATGTTCACGGCGACCAGCCCGACGCCCGCCTCCCGCATGAGGCGCATGTCCTCGTCCCACACGGCGCGATCCCACTGCTCGGGGTTGTAGTCGCAGCCGAACACGAGACCCTCGCGGGTCAAGGCGTCCAACGGGGTGCCCTCGTGGGTGAGGGGGGCCAGATGGTCAACGGCAAGCATCCGGTGGGCGCTCCTTCGCGGCTTATGTGAACGTGCACACACTCGAGCGAATGAAATTCGGAAGAGGTTTGTGTGAACGTGCACATACTGACACGGACGCACGGAGTCGTCAACCCGCGGCGCCCCGCTAGGCTGAAACTCATGACGCCTCCTCCGCCTGGGCGCCGGCGCAGCACGGTGCATGACGTGGCGAGGGCGGCGGGGGTCTCACGGGGCACGGTGAGCCGCGTCCTCAACGGCGGGTACGTGTCGGACCACGCACGTGAGGCCATCCAGTCGGCCATCCGCGAAGTCGGCTACGTGCCCAACAACGCCGCGCGCACGCTCGTGCGCCAGCGCACGCAGGCGGTGGGCTTCATCGTCCACGAGCCGCACTCGTTGTTCCTGGAAGACCCCAACATCGGCGGCATCCTGCTCGGGGCCAACACCGCGCTCTCCAACGCCGACTACCAGATGGTGTGCCTCGTCATCGACACCGACCGTGACACCGATCGCGTGGCGCGCTACCTCAGCGGCGGGTTCGTCGACGGTGCCGTCATCGTCTCGGCGCGCCACCACGACCCGATCACCGACGTCGTCGAACGACTCGGCCTCCCCGTCGCCTACGTCGGCCACCCGCCGGGCATCTCCCGGCCGTGGGTGGGGATCGACAATCTCGGAGCCGCCCGGGCGTTGACTCGGCAGCTGCGCGAGACCGGGCGCCGTCGTATCGGCATGATCGCCGCGGCGCTCGACCGCGATTCGGGCAGCGACCGTCTCGCCGGCTTCCGCGAGGCCCTCGGCGCCGAGTTCGACGAGAGGCTCGTCGAACCGGTGCCGCTGTACGCCTTCGCCGACGGAGAGGCGGGTATGCGGCGGCTGCTCGAGCGCGCGCCCGACGTCGACGCCGTCTTCGGAGCCTCGGATGCCGTGGCCGCGGGTGCCGTCCAAGCACTGCGGGCTGCCGGGAAGCGCGTGCCCGACGATGTCGGGGTGGTCGGTTTCGACGACAGCGCCTGGGCGCTGCGAACGGATCCGCCGCTGAGCACCGTCGATCAGCCCGCGGAGGGCCTGGGTGCGGCCGCCGCCGAGGCGGTGCTGCTGCAGTTGTCAGGGGGCGTCGCCGACGCCGACGGCATCCTTCTCGACGCGCCCATCATCTGGCGCGGCTCGGCGTAGCGCGGCTCACGCGCCGTGACCTCACGGCACGTCCCTGACCTCGCGTTCGGGGCGACATCCGCGGCGTGGGGCGTGAGTTTCCCGCCCCGATGGGCGGGATCCGTCCCGGAACGCCGTGCTGTCGCGCGTCGGCCGATGTCTCGGGTTCGGGGCGACATCCGCAGCCTGGGGCGTGAATGTCCCGCCCCGATCGACGGGATCCGCCCCGACTCCGCCCGCTCGAACCTCTCGCCCGGGCCGAGCGTCAGCGCGGCTCGACCCACCCGCGCTCGAGGATGCGGAAACCCGCCTCGATCGTCGCAGCGGCATCGTCGTGCTCGAACGCGAGGATCTGCAGCTGCAGCACCATGCGCGCGTAGACGCGGGTCTCGGCATCCGGTCCGCTCTGCCCGGTCGTCTCGGCGATCGCGTCGGCGAGGGCGTCCTCGTGGCGCAGCCACATGCGCGACGCGTACTCCTGCAGCGCCGGGGTCCCCGTGATCAGCTGCATGAACTGCCGGCGATGCTCACCCGTGGGGTCGAACGCGAGACCGATCAGCTCGCGCCGGTACAGGTCGTGGAGCGCCTCCGCCACCGAGGTGTCGGGGGCGCGGTCGCGCACGGCGGCGACGAGCATGTCGCGCTGCGCGTCGTCCTCGTCGAAGACGAGGGCCTCTTTCTGCGGGAAGTGCGCGAACACGGTCGTGGGTGACACGTCGGCGGCGTCGGCGACCTCCCGGATGCTCACCTCGTCGAACCCCCGCTCGACGAAGAGAAGCGTCGCGGCATCGGAGATCGCCTTCCGGGTGGCGGCTTTCTTACGCTCGCGGCGGCCGATCGTCTCGCTCATGGCTCCACTTTAGCGGTTCTGATCGGAAGTTGTATTGACACCGAAACTGGTACGAGTACAGTTACGGCGTGACTTCAGAATTCGCCCCCACCGATCGCAACGGCCGCCGCGCCTGGATCATGCTCGTGGTCATCACGACGCTCACGACCGCGGGCATGACCGTGGTGCTCCCCGTCCTTCCCTTCGTCGTGCTCCGCTACGTGTCGAACCCGTCCGACCTGGCCGTGTGGGTCGGCATCCTCGAGACCGTCAACGCGTTGTGCGCGTTCCTCGTCGCACCCTTCCTCGGGCGCATCTCCGACCGGTTCGGCCGGCGCCCGGTGATCATCGTCGCCGGCTTCGGCGCGGCGCTGGGCTTCCTGTTCTTCGGCATCGGCGGAGCCCTCTGGGTGCTGCTTCTCGGCCGCATCGTGCAGGGCGTCACCGCGGGCGACCTGCCCGCGCTGTTCGCCTACCTCGCCGATATCACCCCGCCCGAGAAGCGGGCCCGCCGCTTCGGCGTCCTGGGGGCGACGGCCGGCATCGGAACCATGGTCGGACCGGCCCTCGGCGGATCCCTCGCGGCCATCGACGTCGACCTGCCCGTCTTCGTCACCGCCGGCCTGGCGCTGACGGTCGCGATCGTGAGCATCTTCCTCCTGCCCGAGAGCCTCGCGCCGAACAAGCGCATCGCCTCCCTCGACCTGCGGGCCGTGCATCCGTTCGCGGTGTTCCGCGGCGTCTTCCGCCGCCCCGAACTGCGCGGACTCATGATCGGGCTCGTGCTGGTGGGCCTGCCCTTCGGCTTCTTCGTCAACAACTTCAGCGTTCTCGCCCTCGACGCCATCGACTGGAATCCCACCGCGATCGGTCTGCTCACGGCGTGCGTCGGCATCATCGACATCGCGATCCAGGGGGTGCTGCTCGGCTTCCTGCTGCCGCGCATCGGCGAGCGGGGCGTGGTCGTCAGCGGCATCGCCGCGCAGGCGGTGGGGTTGGTCGCGCTCGCCGGGGTCGCGTCGGTGCTCGCGCAGCCGTGGTTGTTCGTCGTGGGGGCGCTGACCCTGGCCGCAGGGCAGGGCGCGGCCCAGGCCACGATGGACGGACTGCTCTCCAACGCCGTGGGCGACGACGAGCAGGGCTGGATCGCCGGTGCCGCGCAGTCGCTCAACGCCGCCGTCGGCACCGTCGCGCCGCTCATGGCGGGGCTGCTCTACGCCCACGTCGCCCACGCGGCACCGTACGTGCTGGGCGCAGTGCTCATGGCCGCCGCCGCGGTGGTCATCGCCCGGGCCCGCTTCACCAGCCCCTCGCTTCGGACCAAGGTCCCGGATGCCGCGGAGCCGGTGCTCGCGGCGGAGTGAGTTACCGCGGGAGGGAAGACTCCGGATGCCGTGCGCCGCGGCATCCGGAATCTTTCAGGCCGTGGGCCCCCAGGGCATCGGACGCTCGGGGTCGCGCGACGCGTCGTCGGGGAGGTGGGGGAGCGCCTCACCGCCGGCGCGGATGCAGAGCCAGCGCAGTTCGCCGCTGCCCTCGGGGGTGGCCCTCCAGGTGCGCCACACGTTCTGGCCGACCCTCACGACGCTCCCCGGGCCCACATCGACCACCTCGTCGTCGAGGCCCATCTGGCCGCGGCCCTCGAGGAACACGTACAGCTCCTCTACACGGGTGTGGGTGTGCCAGTACCCCGCCTCCTCGCCGGGGGCCAGGGCGTTCGCGGTCATGCCGATGAACTGCATCGTCAGCTCGTGGTCCACCACGCGGCGCCCGTCGCGCGAACGGGCGGGCGCGAACCCGCCGAAGTGGTCGCGCCAGGCGTCCAGCGCCCCGATCTCGGTGATCTCGTAGTCGCTCATGCCCCCATCCTGCTCCTCCGGCACGACCCCCGCGTGAGGCGCCACGATTCGTCGCCTCCGGTGCCTCTGCGGCGACAATCCTGGCGCCTCACGCGGGCGGGTGCGGGGCGGACGAGAAGAGGCCGATCCCTAGGGGACCGGCCTGCTCTCGGCGCGTGCGCCGTGTCTCGTGACGCGTTACTCCTCCAGCTGCCCGAGCGACGGAGCCGCCACGAAGCGCGCGACGGGCTCGATCGCGTGCTCGAGCTCGACCACGACGATCTCGTTCTCGCCCGCGCGCGTGGCGGGACCGGGCACGTACAGCGTGTTCAGCGGCACATTGTTCCAGTACCGGCCGAGGAAGAAGCCGTTCACGAATGCGAAGCCCTTGCCGAGACCCGCCGTGTCGAGGAACAGGTCGGAGGCCGCGTCGAGGGCGAAGCCGCCGCGCAGGAGCGCGCGTCCCACGGCGCCCTCGCCCGTGCCGGTGGCGGATGCGAGGTCGACCGGCGTCGCGGTCCACCCCCTGAGCGGCTCGCCGTTCAGGGTGACCGGGCCGAACAGGCCCTTCGCCTCCCCGAGGCGGTCGGCGTAGTTCACGCGACCCTGGTCTTCCACCAGGACGGTGAGGCGAGAGCCCGCGGGGATCGTGATCGCGCGCTCGTGCAGGGCTCGCGACAGCCGACCCACGGGCGTGCCGTCGATGTGGATCCAGGCCAGGTCGCGCACCTCGCCGAAGACGAGCGCGGCCGGACCCGAGAACGACGGCAGATCGACGTCGTAGCGCACGAGCGGTCCGAGGTGGGCGAGGTCCTCGAACGTCGAAGGCTCATCGGCGCCGCCGGCCGCGGCGGCATCCGGGATCCAGTCGCCTTCGCCCGAGAGCGAGACCTCGAACGCCGGGGCGTCCGGCCGTGCGCCGGGGACGGCCTCGGGAACGGGGGCGTACTTCGCGATGACCTCGCGGAACGCGTGGAACTTCGCCGTCGGGTGCCCCGACTCGTCGATCGGTGCGTCGTAGTCGTACGAGGTCACGATCGGGTCGTACCGGCCCTTGTCGTTCGCACCGTTTGTGGTTCCGAAGTTCGTGCCGCCGTGCACCATGTAGATGTTGACCGACGCGCCCGCCGCGAGCAGCACGTCGAGGTCGTGGGCGGATGCCGCGGGGTCGGTGGTGTGGTGGATGCTGCCCCACCAGTCGAACCATCCGTCCCAGAACTCGCTGCACATGAGCGGTCCCGTGCGCTGGTGCTCGCGGAGGGTCGCCAGACGCTCCTCGCTGCGCGAACCGAACGATCCGGTGAGGTGCAGCTCGGGCAGGTTCCCGGCTTCGAGCATCCACGGCATGGGCTGGTCGACGGTGGTCAGAGGCACGGTGATGCCGGCGTCCTTCGTCACCCGCACCAGTTCCTGCAGGTACTCCTTGTCGGAGCCGTAGGCGCCGTACTCGTTCTCGATCTGCACGAGCACGACATTGCCGCCGCGGTCGATCTGGCGGGGCGCGACGATCTCGTACACGCGGCGCAGGTACGCCGACACCGCCTCGACGAACTGCGGTTCGGAGCGACGGATGCCGATCCCCGGCGTCGACGTCAGCCACACGGGCAGTCCGCCGTTGTGCCATTCCGCGCAGATGTACGGGCCCGGGCGCACGATCGCGTGTAGGCCCTCGTCGGCGATCAGATCGAGGAAGCGTCCGAGGTCGTTCCACCCCGTGGCATCCCACTCCCCGCGCACGGGCTCGTGGGCGTTCCACGCGACGTAGGTCTCGATGGTGTTCAGCCCCATCGCCTTGGCCGTGCGGATGCGGTCGGCCCAGTGCTCGGGATGGATGCGGAAGTAGTGCAGCGTGCCCGAGATGACCTGGTGCGGTCGCCCGTCGAGCAGGAAGTCGGTCTCGCCGATGGTGAAGGTCGTCACGGTGTCTTTCGGGGTGTCAGTCGGTGAGGCGCGCCGTCAGGCGCACCCAGGCGAGGGCGGGGAGGGTGAAGCGCAGGATGCCGTCGGGGCCGGCCTCGACGGTCAGCGGCACGGGAGCCACGGGCTCGCCGTCGGCGGAATTGGTGGTGTGGCGGTCGCCCCCCTCGGGGATCGTCACGACGACCGCCTCGACGGCGTCGACCGCGCCCAGGTCGAGCTCGACATCGGTGGGGGAGTCGAGGTCGCGGTGCGCGAGGAAGACCGCGACGTGGCCGCCCTCGACGGTCGCGACGGCGTCGACGGCGTCCACCGACCCGTGGCGTGCGGTGTCGATGGACGCACCCTCGACCCGGGGGAGGACGACCCGGCCGGATGCCGCCTTCGCGGTGAGGGCGAAGGGGTGGAACGTGCTCTGGCGCCACGCCGCTCCGCCGCCGGGCTCGGTGCGGATGGGCGCGATGACGTTCACGAGCTGCGCGAGGTTGGCCATCGAGACGCGATCGGAGCGACGGATGAGGGTGATGAGGAGCGACCCCACGACCACGGCATCCGTCACGGTGTAGTCGTCCTCGATGAGGCGCGGGGCGATCGGCCAGTCACCGGTGAACACGCGGGGCTTGTCGACCTCGTTCCACCGGGTCTGGTTCCATACGTTCCACTCGTCGACGCTGATGCCGATCGTGCCGCCGTCGGGGGTCGTGGCGCCGGTCTCGTCGATGATGTCGATGACGTCGGCGATGTAGGCGTCGAGGGCCGCGCCGCTGGCGAGGAAGCTCGCCGCGTCGCTCGGATCCTCCTCGTAGTACGCGTGCACCGAGATGTGGTCGACGAGGCCGGCGGTGTGGCGGAGCACCGTGCGCTCCCACTCGCCGAACGTGGGCATCTCGTGGTTCGAGCTGCCGGCGGCGACGAGCTCGATGTCGGGGTCGAGGAAGCGCATCATGCGCGCGGTCTCGGCGGCGAGGCGGCCGTACTCGTCCGCGGTCTTGTGACCGATCTGCCAGGGGCCGTCCATCTCGTTGCCGAGACACCACAGCCGGATGCCGAAGGGCTCGTCGCGACCGTTCGCGCGGCGGCGTTCGCTCAGCGCGGTGCCGGAGGGGTGGTTGGCGTACTCCAGCAGGTCGGCGGCCTCGGCGACGCCGCGCGTGCCGAGGTTGACCGCCTCCATGACCTCGAAGCCCGCGGCATCCGCCCAGTCCGCGAACTCGTGCAGCCCCACCTGATTGGTCTCGGTGCTGTGCCATGCGGCATCCAGGCGCACCGGACGCTCCTCGCGCGGGCCCACCCCGTCCTCCCAGCGGTACCCCGAGACGAAGTTGCCGCCGGGGTAGCGCACGACGGTCGCGCCGAGTTCGCGCACGAGATCGAGCACGTCGGCGCGGAAGCCCTCGACGTCGGCGCTCGGGTGCCCGGGCGAATGGATGCCGTCGTACACGCAGCGGCCCATGTGCTCGACGAACGAGCCGAACAGGCGGCGCGGCACCTCGGCGCCGACGGCGGTGCGGTCGACGGTGATGCGGGTGGGGGTGCTCATGGCTCTCCTCGGGAGGGAAAGGGAGGGGCGGGCCGCAGACGTACGCTGCGGCCCGCCCCCGATGCTGCGGGTTACTTGTTGACCGAGAAGCCCTGGTCGTTGCCGTACTGCACGAGCTGGTCCTGCCACGCGGTCAGGCCCGCGTTGAGGTCGCTCTTGTTGGCGTACGCCTGGCCCACGGTGTCACCGTAGATGCTGTTCGCGTAGACCTGGAACGGCAGGTAGCTGAAGCCCTCGACGACGTCGCTCGACGCCTCGGTCAGCACCTGGTTGATCTGCTGGCCGCCGAAGTACTCCGACTCCTTGTCGACGAAGGCGGGGTCGCTCAGCTGAGCGGTGGTCGAGGGGAAGCCACCCGACTCGGCGAAGATCTGCAGGCTCTCCTCGTCGTTGTTGAGCCACTTGAGGAAGCCGGCCGCGAGAGCGGGGTTCTGGCTCTGCTTGGTCACGGCCTGACCGCCGCCGCCGTTCTCGGCCGTGGCGGGCTGGCCGTCGTAGGTCGGGATGGGGGCGACGGCCCAGTCGCCCGCACCGTCTTCGACGGAGCTCTCGAGCACACCGGGCATCCAGGCGCCGATGACGAGCGAGGCGATCGACCCGTCTCCGAGGCCCTTGAACCACTCGTCGCTCCAGCTGGGCGTGGTCGAGAGCAGATCGCCCTCGATGAGACGGTTCCAGTTCTCGGCGAACTTCTTCGAGCCGTCGTCCTGCAGGTCGATGGTCACGTCGGTGCCCTCGGCGGAGAACGGAGTGCCGCCGGCCTGCCAGATCATGCTGGTGGTGAAGCCGGAGTCGCCGGTGTCGGCCGTGATGTATTTGGTCGGGTCGGCGGCGTGCAGCTTCTGCGCGGCCTCGTAGTACTCGTCCCACGTGGTGGGCACGGCGATGCCGTACTGGTCGAAGACCGACTTGTTGTAGAAGAGGGCCATGGGGCCCGAGTCCTGCGGCAGGCCGTAGATCTTGCCGTCGAAGTCGACCGAACCCCACGGGCCGCTCGCGTAAGCGCTCTCGAGGTCGCCGAAGCCGTAGGGCGCGAGGTCGAGAAGCGAGTCCGACAGCGCGAACTGCGGGAACGCGTAGTACTCGATCTGCACGACGTCGGGGGCACCCGAGCCGGCCTTGATCGCATTCTGGAGCTTGGTGTACTCCTCGGTGTTGGTACCGGCGTTGACCAGGTTGACCTTCACATTCGGGTACTTCGCCTGGAACGCGGCGACCTGGGCCTCGGCCGAGGGGGTCCACGACCAGTAAGTGATCTCGCCGCCGGCCTCGAGGGCCGCGTCGATGTCCTCGGCCGAGCCGGCGCCCGCGGTGCCGCCGGTGTTGCCGCCGGAGCATGCGGTGAGCGCGCCGACCGACAGAGCGGCGGCGGCGACGGCGAAGACGGTCCGCCGGAAGGCGGTGCCCTTGCGCATGAATGTCATCGGTTCCTCTACTTCGTTGTTGTGGATGCCGGGGCGGGACGCTCCGGTGAGGGGTGTGAAGACCGGGGCAGGACGCTCCGGGTGTTGCGGGTGGTGGGGCTGACGCCCCGATCAGGGGGAAGTTCGGGTGGTCACTGCTTGACGCTGCCGGCGCTCAGGCCCGATTGCCAGAAACGCTGGAGCACGAGGAACGCGGCGACGATCGGGATGATCGACAGCAGCGAACCGGTGATGACGAGGTTGTAGATGGGCTGCGCGCCGACACCGACGGCCTGTGCGTTCCACTGGTTGAGGCCGACGGTCAACGGGTACCACTCGGGGTTGCTCAGCATGATCAGCGGAAGGAAGTAGTTGTTCCACGTCGCCACGACAGCGAACAGCAGCACGGTGACGATGCCCGGCGTCAGCAGGCGGATCGAGATCGTGAAGAACGTGCGGAACTCGCCCGCGCCGTCCATACGCGCGGCCTCGAGCAGCTCGGTGGGGATTGCGTCGGTCGCGTAGACCCAGACCAGGTAGAGCCCGAAGGGGCTGATGAGCGAGGGGATGATGATCGCCCACGGGGTGTTGGTCAGGCCCAGCTGGCTGAACAACAGAAAGGTCGGCACCGCGAGCGCGGTTCCCGGCACGGCGATGGCACCGAGGATGACGGCGAAGACCGCCTTGCGTCCGCGGAAGTTGTACTTCGCCAGGCCGTAACCGGCCAGGGTGGCGAGGAAGGTCGCACCGCCGGCGCCCACCACCACGTAGAGCAGGGTGTTGCCGAGCCAGCGCAGGAAGATGCCGTCGCGGTACGTGAAGGTCTGCACGATGTTGTCGCCCAGGGCGAAGCTGTCGCCGAACCAGAGCCCGAACGACGAGAACAGGTCGGGCTGCGTCTTGGTGGCGTTGATGAGCAGCCAGGCCAGCGGCAGGAGCGTGTACACGAGGTAGAGGCTCATGACGATGGTCAGCACGACCGACCGGCGGGTGTGCGTGGGCGACGTGTGCGCGAAGGAACGGCGCCCGCGCGGACGATCGGTGGTCACCGCGACGGTGTCGGTGCGGGGTGCGGTCGCGGTGGTCATCGCGCCTCCTGACGTGAGCCGCGCAGCTGCACGACGTAGGCGATGATCGCGGTGATGAGGCCCATGATGATGGCGATCGTCGCGGCGTAGTTGTACTGCTGGCCCGCGAACGAGAGGTTGTAGGCGTACATGTTCGGCGTGAAGAACGTCGAGATCGTGTTCGGGGCCAGGGGCTTGAGGATGTTCGGCTCGTTGAAGAGCTGGAAGCTGCCGATGATGGAGAAGATCGTGGCGATCACCACGGCTCCGCGGACGGCGGGGATCTTGATCGAGAAGATCGTGCGCCAGGCGCCCGCTCCGTCGATGGATGCCGCTTCGTACAGCTCGCCCGGGATCGTCTTCAGCGACGAGTAGAAGATGAGCATGTTGTAGCCGACGAACTGCCACGTGACGATGTTGCCGATCGACAGCAGCATCCACTGGGGGATGAACGGCTGCAGCACCTCGGAGCCGAGCAGCTGGTTGACGTTGCCGGCCAGACCGAACTGGTCGCCGTAGATGTAGCCCCACATCAGGACCGCCACGACGGCGGGTACGGCGTAGGGCAGGAAGATCACGATGCGGTAGAAGTTCGACGCGTGCAGGCGAGCGCTGTCGATGGCGAGTGCGGCGCCGAGGGCGAGCACCAGCATGATCGGCACCTGCACCACGAGGAAGATCGAGACGCGGATCAGACCGTCCCAGAACTTCTCGTCCTGGAAGGCGGCGACGTAGTTCTCGAGTCCGACGAAGGCGTTGCCGCCGATCAGCTGCTCGCGGAAGAGGCTGAGGTAGATCGAGTACACCAGCGGGGCCAGGAACACGAGCGCGAAGACGATCGCGAACGGTGCGACGAACAGCCAGCCGCGGTCGTCGATTCGTGCACGCCGTTTGCGCCGCGGGGTGCGCAGGGCGGGCGGAGGTGCCGCGGTGGTCGTCATCGTCCAGTGCCTCTTCGTTGGTGCGCATTCGGTCCGGGTGGCCGAGATGTTGACGTAAACATAACCCGGCACCGCTAAGGTGTCAACGTCAACATCCCAAGGGGGCAGACATGAGCGAGACGACGACGACGTCGACCGTGATCCCGACGCGCGAACGTCGACGCGAGGTGTCGATGGCCGATGTCGCGGCCGCGGCGGGGGTGTCGGGGCAGACGGTCTCGCGCGTGGCGAACGGGCGCTCCAACGTCGATCCTGACACGCGTCAGCGCGTGCTCGACGCCATGACGCACCTGGGCTACCGGCCCAACAGCGCCGCCCGCGCCCTGCGGTCGGGGCGGTTCCGCAGCATCGGCGTGATCATGTTCTCGCTGGGCTCGTACGGCAACACCCGGACGCTCGACGCGCTGGCTTCGATGGCCGCGGCATCCGGATACTCGATCACGCTCATCACGGTGCAGTCGGCCTCGCAGTCCGATGTGTCGGGGGCGTTCCTGCGCCTGCGCGAGCACGCCGTCGACGGCATCGTCATTCTGATCGAGACGCACCGCCTCGGGGAGAACGAGCTCGCGATCCCGTCGGGCCTGCCTGTCGTCGTCGTGGATTCCAGTGCCGACTACCCCTACGCCGTCGTCGACAACGATCAGGCGCAGGGAGCGCGGCTCGCGACCGAGCACCTGCTCGACCTCGGTCACGAGACCGTCTGGCACGTGTCGGGTCCGCCGGAGTCGTTCGCCGCGGAACGTCGTCGCAACGCGTGGCGGGCGGCCCTCGAGCATCGCGGACGCCGCGTGCCCGAGCTGCAGATCGGCGACTGGACCGCCGACTCCGGCCACCGCATCGGCGCCGCGCTCGCGGTGCGGCCCGAGGTGACCGCGGTGTTCGCGGCGAACGATCAGATGGCGCTCGGCGTCATCAGGGCCCTGCACGAGGCGGGGCGCCGCGTGCCCGGCGAGGTCAGCGTCGTCGGCTTCGACGACATGCCCGAGGCGGCCAACTTCTGGCCGCCGCTGACGACCGTGCGTCAGCGGTTCGAACGCGTGGGCGAAGAGGCGATGAAGGCCCTGATCGCCGACATCGAGAACACGGGTGGCGACCACGCCCGCACGCTCGTGCCGACGTCGCTCGTCGTGCGCGAGAGTTCCGGGCCTCGCTGAGCCGCGCCGCGCGGGATCGCCCGCGGCTGCGTGAGGGCTTCCGCCCCGCCCGGCGCGTTTGCCCTGCCGGGCTCGCCCCGCGGCTGCGCGAGGGCTTCCACCCCGCCCGGCGCGTTTGCCCTGCCGGGCTCGCCCCGCGGCTGCGCGAGGGCTTC
>NZ_JARVRW010000010.1 GCF_030209475.1 Microbacterium sp. lyk4-40-TSB-66 | reverse complement strand
ACAAGTGCACGCTGTTGAGTTCTCAAGGAACGGACGCACCCACAGAAACAGTCTTACGACCAACCCATGAGGCAGTTCACGATCTATGGGACCACCCGACACTGAACGTTCTCACTGTGGGACCTCGGAACGAGATCAACGTCGTGACAACCAGCCGGACGGTCGAACCAGAAACACGCTATGAAGCATGTACCTGGGCGGTTCACCACTTGAGGGGACGCGGGGCCCTTCGGCCTCTCCGCTCTCCCCTGTGGGGCGAACAAGTAATACTCTACGTCCGGTTCATCTCCTCGGCCAATCACTCCACATCCCGGGCGTGTCGCTGACGGAAATCCGCGGAAACACGCGGGAAACAACAAGGCCCGACACGACCTTCGAGGTCGGTCGGGCCGAGGTGTACGGGTGCAGCGACCGATCAGGCGGCGAGTCCCCACGAGGGGCCGGAGGCCGCTGCATCCGTGTGCCCGCCGGTGAACTCGATCCCGCCGAAGAACATCGCACCCAGAACGAGGGCGAAGACGAAGACGATCGACAGGAAGAGCACGGCCACGCCGGCGAGGGTGATCAGAAGCGGAAGTCGGTTTGCCATACGTCGATCCTGCCCTGTCCTCCGCCCAGAACGACAGGGCTTGCGCGGAAACGACCGAAGGCCGGCACCTCCGAGGAGGTACCGGCCTTCGATGCGAGACGGATCAGCGTCCGGAGAGCTTCTCGCGAAGCGCCGCCAGCGACTCGTCGTCGGCGAGGGTGCCCTGGGCGGGCGACTCCGACGAGAACGATCCCCCGAACGAACCAGCGTCCGTCGGGTTGGCGGCCTCGGCCTCGAGGGCCTTGGCGACCGCGGACTTGTGAGCCTCCCAGCGACCCTGGGCAGCGGCGTACTCCTGCTCCCACTGCTCGCGCTGAGCGTCGAAGCCCTCGAGCCACGCACCCGACTCGGGGTCGAAGCCCTCGGGGTACTTGTACTCGCCGCGCTCGTCGTACTCGGTGGCCATGCCGTACAGCGCCGGGTCGAACTCGGTGCCGTTGGGGTCGACCGACTCGTTGGCCTGCTTGAGCGACAGCGAGATGCGACGACGCTCGAGGTCGATGTCGATGATCTTGACGAAGACCTCTTCGCCGACCGACACGACCTGCTCGGCGAGCTCGACGTGCTTGCCCGACAGCTCGGAGATGTGCACGAGGCCCTCGATGCCGTCGGCCACGCGGACGAACGCGCCGAACGGAACGAGCTTGGTGACCTTGCCCGGAGCGATCTGGCCGATCGCGTGGGTGCGGGCGAACACCTGCCACGGGTCTTCCTGCGTCGCCTTGAGCGAGAGCGACACGCGCTCACGGTCGAGGTCGACCTCGAGGATCTCGACCGTGACCTCCTGGCCCACCTCGACGACCTCGGAGGCGTGCTCGATGTGCTTCCAGGAGAGCTCGGAGACGTGGACGAGACCGTCGACGCCGCCCAGGTCGACGAACGCACCGAAGTTGACGATCGACGAGACCGTGCCCTTGCGGACCTGGCCCTTGTGGAGGTTGTTGAGGAACGTGGTGCGCGACTCGGATTGCGTCTGCTCGAGCAGAGCGCGGCGCGAGAGCACGACGTTGTTGCGGTTCTTGTCGAGCTCGAGGATCTTCGCCTCGATCTCCTGGCCGAGGTACGGCGTCAGGTCGCGGACACGGCGCAGCTCGATGAGCGAAGCCGGGAGGAAGCCGCGGAGGCCGATGTCGACGATGAGACCACCCTTGACGACCTCGATCACGGAACCGGTGACGACACCGTCGTTCTCCTTGATCTTCTCGACGTCGCCCCACGCACGCTCGTACTGCGCGCGCTTCTTGGACAGGATGAGGCGGCCTTCCTTGTCCTCCTTCTGGAGAACGAGGGCCTCGACGTGATCGCCGACGTTGACGACCTCGTTGGGGTCGACGTCGTGCTTGATCGAGAGCTCGCGGGAGGGGATGACACCCTCGGTCTTGTAACCGACGTCGAGGAGGACCTCGTCGCGGTCGATCTTGACCACGGTGCCCTCGATGAGGTCGCCGTCGTTGAAGAACTTGAGCGTCTTCTCGACCGCGGCCAGGAAGTCTTCGGCCGAGCCGATGTCGTTGATCGCGACCTGCTTGATAGCGGGGGCGGTCGTTGCGGTAGTCATGTAGTGGGTTGTCCTAGTTGGGTGTGGTGTCGGGCTCCGACTTCTGCGCCCCTCGGTCCCGTGGACCGGGGACAGCGGGCATCCGCGCACCCGGAGGGCGAACGCATGCCACGCGTCGAAGCGAAGCGGATTGATTCGTGCGATGTCACGGGCCGCCCGGAGAACGAGCAGAGCCCACGTGTGACACCTCAGTCTAGCTCACCGACTCCCCCTCGCGGATCCCGTTCCGACACGGGCGTCACACGACGTCGAGGAGGAGGCGGAACGGGATCCGATTCGCCCCGGATCGGCCGTTTTGCCGCGACCGTCTGAGCCGGCGTGCCCAGGTGGCATCCAGAATGCCGTGCCAGGCTCCCCGTCTTGTGCCCGCTATCGCGGGTCTGACGGCGATACCCGCGTCGTCCCCCTCACGTGAAACCGGTTCTATGCGCTCTTCTTCGACGCCCACTTCCAACCGTCGTGACCGCCGCCTCGCCGCTCGCCGCACCCGTCGTCGCCCCGTGACGACCGCCGGCGTGCTCGTCGTCGGGGCGGTCGCGGCCGCAGCCCTCACCGGCACCGTTCCCGCCGCCACGGCGTCGCCCGCCGACCTGACGACCGCGACCTTCTCGCTCGCCTCGGCGAGCACGCCGATCGCCCTCGACGCCGCCCACGGCCCCGAGGCCGCGGAAGCCCTTTCCGCTCGCACGACCGCCGCAGGCTCTCTGCAGGCCGCGTCGAGCGTGCAGGCCGACATCGCGGCATCCGGGCTCGACATCGGTCAGCCCGCGACCGTCGACACCAGCGCCTTGGAGCGCGCGACGGAGCGCCTGCAGTCGGCAGCCGTCCTGCCCGAGACGTTCCTGCCCGACTTCGCCGACGACGTCGAGGCCGAGACCGCGACCGTCGATCAGCGCGTCGCCGAACTGCGCGGCAGCCTCGACGCGGCCGTGGCCAAGAAGGCGGAGCAGGAAGCGGCCGAGAAAGCCCGCCAGGAGGCGGAGGCTGCCGCAGCCGCCGCCGCTGCCGAGGCGAAGGCCGCTGAGCAGTCCGCCGCGGCGCAGAGCACCCCATCGTCGTCCTCGTCCAACGGCGGAGGATCGTCGGCGCCGTTCGCCACGGGTGGCGGGTCGGGCGACAACAGCCCCGCCGGCGCCCAGGCGACGGCGCGCGGCATGCTGGCCAGCCGTGGCTGGGGAGACGATCAGTTCAGCTGCCTCGTCTCGCTGTGGAACAAGGAGTCGGGCTGGAACTACCAGGCCTACAACGCAAGCAGCGGTGCCTTCGGCATCCCGCAGGCGCTCCCGGGCAGCAAGATGTCCTCCGCCGGTGCCGATTGGGAGACCAACGCGACCACCCAGATCTCATGGGGCCTCGGTTACATCTCCGGCCGGTACGGCGACCCGTGCGGCGCGTGGAGTCACTCGCAGTCCACCGGCTGGTACTGATCCGCCGCCCGACCACAGCCCCGGGCGATCCCGATCGACGAGAGCGCCGCTCCCGGACCTGTTCCGGGGCGGCGCTCTCGTCGTTGCCCGGAACAACCGAGCGGACATCGTGGCGGAGCCGGTCGCACCGCCCTCGACCGGGCCACCGATCGACGGCGGGGGGCGCTCGGAACGGTCAGGCGCCGTTGCGACGGGCGACGACCCCCGCGAGCAGGGCGTGGGAGAGCGGGGCGAGCGACACCACCATCAGGATCGTGCCGAACACCGCCTGCTCGGTCTGCAGCAGCACTCCCCCGATGAGCAGACCGGTGAACAGCACGGACGACACCACTCGACGCACCATGCGCTCGAGGTCGCGCATGCGGCGTTCGATGCGGGGCGTCTCGACGGAGAGGGAACCCTCTTCGAGCCGTGAGATGAGGTTGTCGGCGCGCCGCGGCAAGCGCGCGGTCACCGCGGCGACCGCCCCGACCTCCCGCACGAGGGCCTGGGCGGTGTTGCCGCTCTCCTCGCGGATCAGGCGCTGGGCGTAGGGCTCGACGGCGTCCCAGATGTTGAAGGCGGGGTCGAGCGAACTGCACATCCCGCTCGTCAACGACATGGCGCGGACGATCAAGAGGAAGTTCTCGGGCAGCTGGAAGGGCAGGGCGCGCACGACGTCGCCGAACTCGATCGCGAAAGCGCGGAACTCGCGCGGGTCGACCTCCTGCAGTTCGGCGAACCCCATGCCGCCGAAGCGCGAGAAGAGCTGCGTCATCGCCCGTTCGAGCTGGATCGTGTCGGCCGAGGGCAGCAGCACGCCCACGTCGCGGATGCCGTCGACGAGCCCCTTGCCGTCGCGCGAGGCGGCGGCGATGAGGACGCGGCGGAGACCTCGTCGAAGGCCCGGCGGAACGTCGCCCATCATGCCGAAGTCGATGAAGGTGAAACGCCAGGCCGGAGGGCCGGCATCCGTCGACGAGGACAGCGGAGTGACGAACACGTTGCCGGGGTGGGGGTCGGCGTGGAAGAAGCCGTCGTCGAACAGTTGGTCGAACATCACCGCGGCGAACCGTGCGGCGACCTCGGACGGGTCGATGCCGGCGGCTCGGAGCGCATCGACGTCGTTGATCTTGATGGCGCTGACGTCTTCGAGGGTCAGCACCCGACGGGTCGTGCGCTCCCACACGACGTCGGGGACGGCGACGCCGTCTTCTCCCCCGAAGTCCGCGGCGAACCGCTCGGAGTTGGCCGCCTCGTGGAGGTAATCGATCTCCTCGAGGCTGGTCACGGCGAACTCCTCGACGAGGGAGGGCATGTCGACGCGGTCGCGCACGAGGGCGACCTTGCTCAGCCACACGCCGACCTTGCGCAGGGCCCGCAGGTCCACGTCGACGATGCGGTCGATGTCGGGACGTTGGATCTTCAGCACGACAGCGCGCAGGCCGGTCTCGTCGGCCAGCGCGTCGGTCAGCACGGCGCGATGCGCCTGTCCGAGCGAGGCGGCGGCGAGCGGGCGCTCGTCGACGCTCGCGAAGGCCCGCTCCAACGGCATCCCGAGCTCGTGCTCGGCGCGGGCGCGCATCTGGGCGAACGGCACCGCGGGGACCTCGTCCTGCAGGCCCTCGAGCTGTTTGGTGATCGAGGGCGGCAACACGTCGAGGCGCGACGACATGAACTGCCCGACCTTGATCATCAGGCCGCCGAGATCGACCGCCAACACGTGGAAGCGCTGCGCGATGCGCTCGAGCCGGCGGGTCCGGCCCCGGGCGGAGATCCACCCGAGGCCGAACCGCGGCAGGAAGAGCTCGTACCACCACGCCTGCACGAGATAACGCGCCGCGAAGCGCGTGATGCGCCGGTAGCGGGCTTTCATCAGCGCGTCGTCGGTCATCGATTCTCCTGGATGCCGACGGGCGCCGAGCCCCCGTCGCTGTGCGGCGGCCTCACCCCTGGGCGAGGATGGAGTAGAGCTTACGGCGAGCCTCGTCGAGGATTTCGACCGCCTGCTGGACCTGCTCTTTATCGCCCGTGCGCGCGACCTGCGCTGCGGCCTGGGCGAGCTCGACCCCGGCCTTGGGGAGTGCCGTCATGCGGCCGCTGTCGCGCGAACCCGCCGACTCCCACGGAGCGGTGCGCTCGGTGGTCTCGTCGCCGGCCGCAGCGCGACCCTCGGCGGTGAGCGAGTAGGTCTTGCGACCGTTGGACTCCTCGGACTGCACGAGACCCTCGTCGGTGAGCAGCTGGAGCGTGGGGTACACCGAGCCGGGGCTCGGCTTCCACGAACCGCCGCTGCGCTCCTCGATCTCGCGGATGATCTGGTAACCGTGCATGGGCTGCTCGAGGAGCAGAGACAGCACGGCGGAGCGCACGTCACCCTTGTTCATACGGGGCGTCGATGCGGTCTTCTGCTCGAACTGCGAGCGCAGCTGCTCGAGACCCTCGAGGATGTTGGACATCGGCCAACCGGGGGTGTTGTTGCCACCGCGTCCGCCGAACGCGTCTCCTAGGAATGAACCACTCATGACGACCTCCTTCGCGCGAACCCGATCTGAGTCAGCGATACATAACGATATATCGCTGAGGAGGTCGCGGGGCGGTCGCTGGGTGGATTCTCAGTACCAGTTGACGGACTGCGAGTGGCCCCACGCGCTGCACGGCGTGCCGTAGCCGCGGTCGATGTAGTCCAGCCCCCACGCGATCTGCGTCGCGGCGTTCGTCTGCCAGTCGGCGCCGAACGTCGCCATCTTGCTGCCGGGGAGGGCCTGCGGAATTCCGGTGGCACCGCCGTCGTCGTTGTAGGCCTGGTAGTTCCAGCCCGACTCCTTGGTCCACAGCGACGAGAGGCAGGAGAACTGGTCGCTCCCCCACCCGTACTTCTCGGATGCCAGCTGAGCGGCGTACGCGCGCGCACCATCGGGGGTGTTCACGCGGGCGAGCGCTGCGGCGGCATCCGCTTGGCGCTGCGCCTCGGCGGCGGCGACCGCCTCGGCCTGTCGCTGCGCCTCGGCGGCGGCATCCGCTGCGGCCTTATCGGCCTTGGCCTGGTCGAGGCTGGCCTGCACCTCGGCCGCACGGGCACTGACGCGCACGATCTCGGTCTGTGCGTTCTGGCTGAGGGCGGGGACGAGCAGCACCGGGAGCAGGTCCGTGGAGTCGAGGCGGTCGACGGCGTCTTCGAGGGCAGCCGTGTCGATGGAGGCGTCGCCGATCGAGAGCGGGAGGCCAGTCGAGGCGACATCGGCGCGCACGGCGTCGGCGCGGGAAAGGGCGGTGGCCGCCTCGGTCCGCGCGGTGGCGGCACCGGTCGTGACGGCATCCAGGGTCGGAGCGCTCGACACCGGGACGATGGTGCCGGGGGCGGAGAACGAGGATGCCGATGCGTCGGGGACCGAGAGCGGTGCGGCGACGGCGAGGCCGGTGGTGGCGACGATGCCGAGTGCGAGTCCGGCGCACGTGGCGGCGGTCAGCAGGGTGCGGCGGGCGCGATGGACGTGCAGGAGTTTCACATCAGAACGGAGCAAGGAGCATTCTTTCGTCGGGGCGCGCTCGTCGGGATCGAGCGCGGTCATGTGTCGTTCGGGTCGACACAAGTCCCCGAGTGTGCGGGCCGCTTCTGAGCGTTATCTCTTCGTTACCTGGACGGCGCGTGTGAGCCGCGCGCGGCGGCCGCCGCCATGGGGAGGCATTCGCCGTCGCCCATCCGTCTCGCGGGAACCCCTTCGCGTACGTGCGTCGATTCACGCACTGACCAGGTTTTTATCGATTCTCGTTCGACACGCCGGGACAGGGGCTCTCCGCGTCGTCCTTCCCGGACCCGCGACGCGCGACGGGCCGACCCGAGGAAGGCGAAAAATCCTCGGATCGGCCCGTCGATGCGGCATCAGCCGCGTGCCGCCGTCAGGAGCGGTGCGCGCGGTAGTACTCGAGCAGTGCACGCGTGGACGCGTCTTGGGCGCCGAGCGCGGCCTCATCGCCCTCGATGGCCGGCGCGATCTGCAGGGCCAGCTGCTTTCCGAGCTCGACCCCCCACTGGTCGAACGAGTTGATGCCCCAGATCGTGGCCTGCGTGAAGGTGATGTGTTCGTACAGCGCGATGAGCTGACCGAGCACCGACGGCGTCAGCGAGGGCGCGAAGATCGATGTCGTCGGACGATTGCCCGGGAACGTGCGCGCGGCCACGAGGGCACCGGTGGTGCCCTCGGCCTCGACCTCTTCCGCGGTCTTTCCGAACGCCAGTGCCTTCGTCTGGGCGAGGAAGTTCGCCAGGAACAGTCCGTGGACGTCTCGTCCGTCGTCGGCGAGCGGGTACGCCGGGTTCACGAAGGCGATGAAGTCGGCCGGGATCAGTCGCGTGCCCTGGTGGATGAGCTGATAGAAGGCGTGCTGCCCGTTCGTCCCCGGCTCGCCCCAGAACACCTCGCCCGTGTCGGTGGTCACGGGGGTGCCGTCCCAGCGCACGGACTTGCCGTTGGATTCCATCGTCAGCTGCTGGAGGTACGCCGCGAAGCGGTGCAGTTGCTGCGCGTACGGGAGCACCGCGTGCGACTGCGCGCCGAGGAAGTTGGTGTACCAGACGTTGAGGAGCCCCATCAGGACCGGGACGTTCTGGGCGATCGGGGTGGATGCCACGTGCTCGTCGACCACGTGGAAGCCGGCCAGGAGGCCACGGAACGCGTCGGGGCCGAGGGTGATCGCCAGTGACAGGCCGATGGCGGAATCGACGGAGTACCGCCCACCCACCCAGTCCCAGAACCCGAAGGCGTTGGTGGGGTCGATACCGAAGGCCTCGACCTTGTCGAGCGCCGTCGAGACCGCGACGAAGTGATGGGCGACGGCGTCGGTGCGGGCGGCATCCGAGTCGTCGACCACGCCGGCTGCCGAGAGCTTCTCCCACAGCCAGTCGCGCGCCAGGCGGGCGTTGGTGAGGGTCTCGAGCGTGGTGAACGTCTTCGAGGCGACGATGAAGAGGGTGGTCTCGGGGTCGAGGTCGGCGGTCTTCTGCGCGATGTCGGTGGGGTCGATGTTGGAGACGAAGCGCGCGTGGATGCCGGCGTCCGCGTACGGGAGCAGTGCCTCGTAGACCATGACGGGACCGAGGTCGCTTCCGCCGATGCCGATGTTCACGACCGTGGTGACCTTCTTGCCGGTGACGCCGCGCCACTCACCCGATCGCACGCGGTCGGCGAAGGCGCTGAGGCGGTCGAGCACCTCGTGCACGTCGTGATCGACCTGTTGGCCGTCGACGACGAGCGCGGGCTCGGCGCCGGCGGGGCGGCGGAGAGCGGTGTGCAGCACGGCACGGTCTTCGCTCGTGTTGAGGTGAACGCCCCGTCGCATGTCGGCGTAGCGCCCGGCGACACGGGTCTCTTCGGCGAGCGCGACCAGGGCGTCGAGCACGTCGGCGGTCACGAGGTTCTTCGACAGATCGACGTGGAGGTCGCCGACGGTGCGCGTGAGCTCGTGCGTGCGGTCGGCGTCGGCGGCGAACCAGCCGCGCAGGTCGGGCTCGAATGCGTCCCGGAGCGCGGTGAGGCGGGACCAGGCGGCGGTGGTGGTGGGATCGATAGGCGCAGTCACGCCACCCACGCTAGCGATCCGCGACGCCCGCCGCGCTGCGCATGACGAAAGAGGAGCGAACCGCTACGACTCGCGGGGCGGAGTGACACCGGCGCCGAGCGCGGGAAGCGGGATCCGCCTCTCGGCGTCCCAGGGTTCGGTCCATCCGAGTCGGTCGAAGAGGCCGTCGAGGAGCATCGCCGTGAAGCCCCACACCGTCTGCGGTCCTCGGGATGTCTGAAGGGCGAAGGCGGGCCCCCTCCACTCCTGACCATCGCGGCGGATCACGGTCACACCGCGACGCCGGGGGTCGAGCAGGTCGGCCACGGGGGCACGGAACACCTCCGCCGATTCCGCAGTGTCGACCGCTCGAACCGGGGTCGGACGCGCCCACCATCCGATGACCGGTGTCACCTCGTGCCGGGAGAATGCCAGCGGAACGGCGTCGAGCGCACCCAGCACCTCGACACCTGCGGGATCAAGACCTGTCTCCTCCCGCGCTTCGCGCAGCGCCGTCGCCGCGGCATCCCGATCACCCGGATCCACCCGTCCGCCGGGGAACGCGACCTGACCGGGGTGGGCGCGCAACGTGCTCGCGCGCGCGAGCAGGAGAACGTCGAGGTCGCTCGGGACGTGGGCCGCCGTCCGAGAACTCGGGATGCCGTCGAGCACACCGAACAGGATGAGCACCGCCGCCGCCCGCGCTTCGCCCTCGACGGGCAAGGACTGCAGAGCGCCGAACGCGTCGCCTCGGGGCTGGCGGATCACGTCTTCCAGTTGGGCGCGCGGGGAGGGCATGGATCGAGGCTAGGGCGTCGAGGAGCGAAGCGTGCGCCGAGGGCACCGGGCGCCTCGGGCGAGGAACGCGTAGTGCTCGCGGGAGCGGACCGGCGTGAGCCACCACCCGCTGGGGTTCCCCGCACGGGAGGGAGTCCCGCTTCAGGTCAGCCGCGTCCGCCGGGGGCGGCGCCCGCGGTCGGGGCGGTGGTGGTGTCGACGCGCACGCCCAGAGCGACAGTCCAGCCGGCGGTGTTGTCGCCGGCGGTCGTGGCGAGCTCGAGTGCTCCCCCGTCGTCGCCGAACACGTTGTCGGACTCGAGCGACACCCGCGCCAGGTTCGACGCCGACGACGGGTAACGCCCGTCCGCGTAGACGACGTCGCACGCTCCCTGCGGGAGGGCGACCTGCGAGGTCGCGATCGCCTGGGAGGCGTCGGTGATGGCATCCATGTTCGGGTAGACCTCGAAATGGATGTGCGGCCAGCGACCGTCGTAGCAGCCGGGGAAGATCGAGGTGAACGACACGACGCCGTCTGCGCCGACGACCTGGACCCCGCGGAGGTACGTCTCGTTCTCGACGCCGGAGGAGTACATCGAGTAGCGCCCCTGCGTGTCGCAATGCCACACGTACACGGCGGCACCGACGAAGGGCACGTCGCCGCCGGCGGCGTCGAAGATCGCGAGGTTCAGGGTCATGGGGACGCCGTCGGCCGTGGCTCCGCCGTCGAGGCTCGTGCGCAGGTCGCTGCGGACGATCCCGGACTGCTCGAGGATGTCCGGACCGTTCGAGCCGTCACCGGGGTACGGGCCCGCCGTCTCGTCGGGGATCTCCCCGGCGGGCACGGCGACGGCCGCACCGGTGGGCGAGGCGGAGGGGGTCGCCGAGGCCGTCGGGGTCGCGGTGGGCGTCGCCGTCGACGCCGACGTCGACCCGGTCGCCACGGGGGTGCAGGCGGCGAGGGTGACGGCGCCGGCACCCAGCGCGACGAGCCCCAGGATGCCGCGACGCGAGACGAGCGTGCGGATGTCGAACGGCGCTCCCTGATCGACGACGGGTTCATCGGCCCGGTCGAGCAAGCGGCCCTCGAACGCGGGACCGTCGGGGGTCATCTGGGTGTCGGGGATCCTGCTCATGGTCGCCTCCGCTGGTCGGGGATCGTGTCGATGCGTCGAGCGTGTCCGACGCACCCTGCCCGCGACCTGGCCGATCCTGTGCGCGGGCTGTGTGCGTGTCACCGCGCGTGCGCCCGGGTCGACGTCCGTCAGCCGCGGGCGGTCCCGAGTCGCGAGTCACGTGTGAGGATGAGAAAAGGAGGTACGGGATGGCCGGAGTACTGCACGCGGTGACCCTCGTCGTGAACATGCCGATCACGAAGATCGACGCCCTCGATGCGATCGCCTTCGCCGCCGACGGGGGCGTGGACGACGCCGGCACCGCTCGTCCTCGCGTCTGGCTCGCCCCGCACGCCTGGGCCGAGGTCGAGATCCCCAAGTTCGCCGATCCCCCGCCCTTCGTGATCGACATCTACTCGGACGTCTCGGGAGAGATCGCGTGGGCGCAGGCGCGCCGCCTCCAGGACGCGCTCGAACGCTTCGGATGGAACGTGAGCCCGCCGCGGGCCGGCGTGCAGTGATCGAGACCGGGGGGTGCGTCCGCGCCTTCTCTATGTGGAAGACGACGCGGAGATCGCGTCGATGACGCTCGAGGTGCTGAGCGAGACGTACGACGTCACCCACGAGAGCGACGGGCTCGCCGGTCGGGATCGGGCGCTGCGCGGCGGGTTCGACGTGATCCTGCTCGACCGTCGCCTCCCCCATCGCGACGGTGCCGAGATCGTGCGCGACCTGCGCGCCGCCCACATCACGACGCCCGTGCTGATGCTCACCGCCCTCGGCGGCGAGCGCCGCGGAGAGCGGCGACGGGCGGGGCGGCGAGGGCGGGTGCTGCGGTCATGCGCTCAGCGTGCCCGCGCCCCTCCCAGACGACGCCAAGAAAGCGGTCGTCGGGGTCAACGCATAGGGAACGCCTAGGTGATCAGTCGTCGAGCCCGACGAGGACGGCGCTGCGCTCCCACAACTGCTGCGCGAGCACCGGGTCGTCGGCGATCCGGCTGGTCTTCGCGGGCTTGTTGTTCGAATAGAAGCCGCCGGGCGTCCAGTCCACGCCCGGCTTGCCGAGGGCGAGCCAGGTCAGGCGCGCTCCCCCCACCGAGGTCGACGTCATGAGGCGCTGAGCGATCGGACCGCTGTAGAGGAACTTCCACGGTCCGTCGCTCGTCGATCCGAAGTTCGACGCGATCACGCCCGGGTGAAATGCCACGGCCGACAATCCCGCGTCGCCGAAGCGGCGGTTCAGCTCTTTCGTGAAGAGGACGTTCGCGAGCTTCGCGTTGCCGTAGGCGGCGGTCGACGAGTAGCGGTGCTCGCCCTGCAGGTCGTCGATGTCGAACCGCGGGAACAACCTCGCGGCGGCGCTCGAGGTCTGGATGACCGATGCCCCGGACTCGACGAGACGCTCTCGCAGAAGGTTCGTGAGCAGGAACGGAGCGAGGTGGTTCACCTGGAAGGTCGTCTCGTAGCCGTCCTTCGTCAGCGAGCGCGCGCCGAAGACGCCGCCGGCGTTGTTGGCGAGCACGTCGATGCGCGGGTACGCCTCGAGGAGGGATGCCGCGAGCTCGCGCACCTGGGCCAGGTCGCTGAAGTCCGCGACGAACGAGTCGGCGCCGAGCGAGCGGGCGACGCGCGCGGTCTTGTCGGGGTTGCGGCCGACCACGACGACCTCTTCACCCAGCTGGGCGAGCTGTTTCGCCGAGGCCGCGCCGATTCCGTCGCTGGCGCCGGTGATGACGATGGTGCGGGTCATAGCATCCTCTTCCTGGTTCGAAGAGGCCACGGTAATCGCGTCGGGGACACGAAGGTCGGGGCTTGCCGCCGAGATCCGCCGCATCTATGTCGCCTCCGCAGAACTCACAGCCCGCTCACAGTCCCACGGGACCAAAACCTGCGGTCGAGGCGTTCGATTGGAGGACGCCCGCCACAGGGCGTCTGGACGAGAGGATCTGAACCGTGAGCACGGAGTACCGGAAGACGTCGGAGGCGCTGGGTCGCCTCACCGACCGCCAGTTCGCCGTCACGCAGGACGACGCCACCGAACCGCCGTTCCGCAACGAGTACTGGGACAACCACGAGGACGGCATCTACGTCGATGTCGTGTCAGGACAGCCGCTGTTCTCCTCGGCCGACAAGTTCGAGAGCGGCTCGGGCTGGCCGAGCTTCACCAAGCCGATCGACGACGCCGCGGTCGTGCAGAAGACCGACCGGACGCTGTGGATGACGCGCACCGAGGTGCGCTCGGCCGGAGCGGACAGCCACCTCGGCCACCTCTTCGACGACGGCCCGCGCGACGCCGGCGGACTGAGATACTGCATGAACTCGGCCGCGATGCGCTTCGTACCCGTCAGCGAACTCGAGGCCCAGGGGTACGGCGCCTACCTCCCCCTGTTCCGCGAAAGCCGAGCCTCGTGAACCTCTTCCCCTTCCGCACGCGAAAAAGGAGCACCACCATGACCAGCGGACCTTCCGACTCCGGCGAGATCACCCGTCGCCCCGGCACCGAGACCGCCGTCCTCGCGGGCGGCTGCTTCTGGGGCGTCGAAGACCTCATCCGCCGCCAGCCCGGCGTGCTCGACACCCGGGTCGGCTACACCGGCGGCCAGAACGCGCACGCGACCTACCGCAACCACCCCGGTCACGCGGAGGCCGTCGAGATCGTCTTCGACCCCTCTCAGACGTCGTACCGCGACATCCTGGCGTTCTTCTTCCAGATCCACGACCCCTCGACCCTGAACCGCCAGGGCAACGACGTGGGCACGAGCTACCGCTCGGCGATCTTCCCGCTCTCACCCGAGCAGGAGAAGGTCGCGCGCGACACGATCGCCGACGTCGACGCGTCCGGCATCTGGCCCGCGAAGGCGGTCACCACGATCGAGCCCGAGGCGCCCTTCTGGGAGGCCGAGCCCGAGCACCAGGACTACCTCGTGCGCATCCCGCACGGCTACACGTGCCACTTCGTGCGCCCCGGTTGGGTGCTGCCCAAGCGCGAGCAAGCCTCGGCGTAAGCGACGAACGAAGGGCCCGGATGCCATGGCATCCGGGCCCTTCGTCACGCCAGCAGGTCGTCGAGCAGGCGCTGCACCCGTGACTTGATGTCGTCGCGGATCGGCCGCACCTCGTCGAGGCCCCTGCCCGCCGGGTCGGTGAGTTCCCAGTCCTCGTAGCGCTTGCCGGGGAAGATCGGGCACGCGTCGCCGCACCCCATGGTGATGACCGCGTCGGAGGCGCGCACGTCATCGGTGAGCAGCAGTTGCGGAACCTCTTCGCCGATGTCGATGCCCTCCTCGGCCATCGCCGCCACGGCCATCGGGTTGAGCGCCGCCCCGGGCGCACTTCCGCCGGACAGCACTCGCACTCGGTCGCCGCCGAGGGCGCGTGCGTAACCCGCCGCCATCTGCGAGCGGCCGGCGTTGTGGACGCAGACGAAGAGGACGGTGACGGATGCCATGCCCCCATCCTCCCCCGCCTCGGTGAACGGCTGGTTCGGCCCCGTCGAGTGTCCAGGACACGCCGCGCGCCGATCGCGCGGGGCGGCGAGTCGTGGACAGTCGACGGGCGGGCGACCGGCGCAAGCCCCGCGGGACCGGCGGCGACACTGCCTAGGCTCGCGGGATGAGCGGATACGACGTCATCGTGGTGGGCGCGGGTCTTGCGGGCCTGCGCTGTGCGACGCGACTGGCCGAGGCCGGCCGCGACGTCGTCGTGCTCGAGCAGAGCGATGCCATGGGCGGACGCGAACGCACCGACATCGTCGACGGCTTCCGCCTCGACCTCGGCTTCCACGTGCTCAACCCCGCGTACCCGGCCGTCCGGCGCTGGGTCGACGTCGATGCGCTCGCCCTGAAGCGCTTCCCCGTGGCGGTCGGCGTGCGCCTCGACGACCGCCTCGCACGGCTGGCCCATCCACTGCGGCATCCACTGTCGGTTCCCGAGACGCTGCGGAGCGGAATCGCGGGTCCCGCCGATCTCGCGGCGCTGGCACGGTGGGTGGGGCCCACCCTCGCGTCGGCGCGCGCGGCGAAGACCGGGACCGACCGCACGCTCGAGGAGGCGTGGGACCGCGCGGGACTGCGCGGCGCTCTCCGCGACAGCGTGCTCGAACCGTTCCTCGCCGGGGTGCTGGCCGACGACCGGCAGCAGACCTCCGATGCGTTCGTCCGACTCCTCGTGCGCAGCTTCGCGTTCGGGCGACCGGGAGTGCCCGCCGCGGGGATCGGCGCCCTGCCCGCACAGGTCGCCGACACCGCGCGCCGTGCCGGCGCCGGCATCCGCCTCGCCCACCGGGTCGTCTCGACACGCAACCGCGCCCGCGGTTGGCACGTCGGGGTGGAGGGACAGGATGCCATGACGGCCCGGGCCGTGGTCATCGCGACGGGACTCGATCCCTCACTCGACGTGCCGCTCCCGCGACCCCGGGGACTGCAGACGTGGTGGTTCGCCGCCGACCAGGCGCCGACCGACGACGCCGCGCTCCGCGTGGACGGACGCCGACGGGGGCCGATCGTGAACACCGCCGTCATGACCAACACCGCGCGCACCTACGCACCGCGCGGGCAGCACCTCGTGCAGGCGACCTGCGTGCTGCCCTCCGCGGCGTCGGAGGACGTCGTCCGTCGACAGCTCGGGGAGATCTGGGAGGCCGACACCCGGGCCTGGCGCCTCCTGCGCCGAGACGACGTCGCCCGCGCCCTCCCCGCACAGGACCCACCGCTGCGCCTGCGGCGCCCGGTGCGGCTCGACGACGGCCGCTATCTCGCCGGCGATCACCGCGACACCGCGTCGATCCAGGGCGCTCTCGTGTCGGGTCAGCGAGCGGCGGAGGCGGTGCTCGCAGACCTCCGGCGGTGAGTCGGGGAACGGCGCGGGCTGTACCCGCGCCGAAGAGCCCGGGAGACGGTTCTACGCGCGCGCCGCGAGAGCCCCCAGCGCGTCGCCGGTGACCCGGCGCGTCGTCCACTCCTCCATCGCCTCGGCACCGAGGGCGCGATAGAAGCCGATCGCGGGCTCGTTCCAGTCGAGCACCGTCCATTCGAGGCGCGAGTAGCCCTTGTCGAGGCACTCCGCGGCGAGCGCGGCCAACAGCGCCGCGCCGTAGCCCTTCGCGCGGTACTGCTCGTGAACGTAGAGGTCTTCGAGCCAGATGCCGTGGCGCCCGGTCCACGTCGAGTACGTGAGGAACCAGATCGCGATCGCCCGGATGCCGCCGTCGGCGCCCTCCACGACGAAGGCGAACGCGCGGGCATCGTCGCCGAACAGCGTCTCGGCGATCATCTCGGCGGTGTTGTCGACGGCATCCGGTTCGCGTTCGTAGTCGGCGAGGGCCTGGATGCCGGCGAGGATGCCCCCCTCGTCGCCCCGGCGAGCGGGACGAAGGACAGCGCCGTCGGTGAGAGTCGTCATGTCCCGAGGCTATCGGGCGATCCCGCGCCCGGTCAGGACGATGGATGCCAGCTCTCGCTCGCCACGCGCCGGAAGTTCCCCCCGAGCACCGCGGCGATGTCGTCGTCGCCCCACCCGTGCCCGCGCAGGTGCGCGCCGAGGTCGACGAATGTCTCGGGCGGCATCCACTCCACCGGTCCCCACGCGGTGTAGCTGGCGTCGTAGAGATCGGGGCTCGTCGCGAGGACGGCGCGGAACGTCCGCCAGTCGAACGAGAAATCGGTGCTGACGCCGACGTGGTCGATGCCGACGACCTCGACCGCGTGCTCGAGGTGGCGGGTCATGGCCGACAGCGTCGGGGTGTTGGGCCCGAGGAAGATGCCGACCCCGGTGATGCCGACCACTCCCCCGGTGTCGGCGGCGGCACGGGCCTGATCGTCGGTGATGTTGCGGGGGTGATCCCACACCGCGCGCATGTTCGAGTGGCTGAAGACCACCGGCCCCGTCGACACCGCGCACATGTCGAGCGTCGTGCGTGCCCCGACGTGCGAGCCGTCGGGAACCGCGCCGTGCGCGTTCAGCTCGCGCACGAGGTCGCGTCCCCAGGGGGTGAGCCCGTGGTCGACGGCGTCGAGACAGCCGCCGCCGGCGCGGTTGGCGACGTTGTAGGTCGGGGCGAGCGTGCGGACACCCTGCGACACGAGCGGGCCGACGGCATCCAGGTCTCCGCCGAGGGGGGCGCAGTCCTCGAGGTCGAAGACCACGGCGGTGTCGCCTTCGGCGGCGATCCGGTCGACGTCGGTGACGGCTGCGGCGAGCGCGAGACCGTCGATGCGCTCGACCTGCGCGCGGAACGCGGCGAGCAGCGAGGCCGTGACCGCCGGACCGTGCGGCGCATACCCGACGTTGAGTGACACCAGACCGCCGCCCGCGGGGCGGTAGCGGTGCAGCTCGGAGAGATCGGCAATCTCGACGAGCTCGACGCAGGCGTGCTGGTCCCAGAGCACGGTCAGCTACCGAGCGAGGAGACGGCTGCGCGGGCGGGCGTCAGTCCGGCGTCGAGCGCTTCGCGCCCGTCGAAGACGAAGCAGTCGCCGTTCCAGTGCGCAGCGCCCTGCGCATCGAACCACCCCAGGATCCCGCCGTCGAGCTGGTATGCCTCGACGCCCTCGGACCGCAGGTACAGAGCCGCCTTCTCGCAGCGGATCCCGCCCGTGCAGAAACTGACCACCGTCTTGCCGGCGAGGTCGTCGCGGTGGGAGCTCGCGGCATCCGGGAACTGCGTGAACCGCTCGATACGCCAGTCCAGGGCACCGGCGAAGGTGCCGTAGTCGACCTCGAACGCGTTGCGGGTGTCGACGAGCACGACCTCGCGACCGTCGTCGTCGGCGCCGCGATCGAGCCAGCGACGCAGAGTGTCGGGACTCACCGCGGGAGCCCGGCCGTCCTGCGGGCGCACTCCGGGCCGGTCCATGCGGATGATCTCGCGTTTCACCTTCACGAGGAGCTTGTCGAAGGGCACGCCGTCAGACCAGCTGTCCTTCGTGCGGAGCGCGGTGAAGCGCTCGTCGGTGCGGAGGTCTTCCACGAAGCCGCGAAGCGGATCGGCATCCCCGGCGAGGAACAGGTTGATCCCCTCCTCGGCCAGCAGGATCGTGCCCCGGAGGCCGGCGGCCGCCGCGCGCTCGCGCAGCGACACGCGCAGGACGCCGGGGTCGGCGATGCGCGTGAACAGGTACGCCGAGACGTTGAGGACGGATGCCATGGCATCCACCCTATGAAACCCCGCACGTGCGCGTGTCATCCGGACCCGTGGGCGTCAAGCCGGGAAACGCGGCACGCGCATCGCCTAGCGTGAGAGGACTCGTCCCCGGGAGGAAGCGTGCCTGAAGGCTCCGCGTCGTCGACCGCGACCGTGTCGGTCGTCATCCCCGTCCGCGACGACGGTCCGCACCTCAGGCGCTGCCTGCGGGCGTTGGCCGCGCAGACCGTCGCCGCCGACGAGATCATCGTCGTCGACAACGACTCCACCGACGACAGCGCCGACATCGCCCGCGCCGCGGGGGCGCGCGTGGTGTTCTGCGGCGAGCGCGGCATCCCGGCCGCGGCCGCCACCGGATACGACGCCGCACGGGGCGATCTCATCCTGCGCCTCGACGCCGACAGCATCCCTGCCGCCACCTGGGTCGAGAGCATGGTCGAGGCCCTCGGCGAGACCGGGGTGGATGCCGTCACCGGCGGCGCCGTGTTCCATGACGGACCCGCCTCCCGGCGCGTGACGATGGCCCGGGTCTTCCTCGGCACCTACAATGCCTTCGCCCGCCCCGCGCTCGGGCACACACCGCTCTGGGGGTCGAACATGGCCTTCCGTCGCCGGGCGTGGCTCGCCGTACGCGACGAGGTGCACCTCGACCCCGAACTGCACGACGACCTCGACCTGGCGTACCACCTGGGCATGAGCCACCGCATCCGCTCCGTGTCGGGGCAGCACATGCGGGTGTCGTCGCGCACGGTCGAGCCGCGCCGGTTCGCGCGGTGCTTCCGCCGCGGGGCGGGCACCGTGTTCGCGCACTGGCCGCGCGAGATCCCCCCGGCGCGCTGGGTGCGGGTGTGGCGCGGGCGCCGCCTGCAGGAGGACCCCGCGCACGCGGTCCGTACCGTCGACCGCGACGAGGCGGCCCGCGGATGACCGGCATCCTGTTCCCGAACGTCGAGGCGCCCGACCTGCACGTGATGAGCTTCAACATCCGGCGGCGGTTCGAGCGCATCACGTGGCCGTCGGCCGACCGCTGGCCGATGCGCAAGCAGCGTCTGCGCACCTTCCTCGGCGCCAACCGTCCGCATCTGCTCGGTTCGCAGGAGGCCATGCCCGACCAGGCGCGATGGGTGCAGGAGTCGCTGGGCTCGCAGTACGGGCGCGTCGGTCTCGGTCGCGGCAAGGACCGCGGCGGCGAGGGCACGCCCCTCTTCTACGACCGCGATCGCATCGAGGTGGAGAGCTGGGAGCAGATCATGCTGTCGGACACCCCCGACGTCCCGGGCTCGACGGGATGGGGGAACACCATCCCCCGCGTGGCGGTGATCGCCCAGCTGCGCGATCAGGCCACCGGTGCCGGGTTCACCTTCGTCAACACGCACTTCGACGCGTTCTCCCATCGCGCGCGCCGACGCTCGGCCACGTGGCTGCACGAGCTGGTCGCCACCCGCGGGGGTCCGTTGCTGTTCACGGCCGACGTCAACGCGCACGTGCGCTCGCGCGAGCTCGCCGAGATGTTCGCCGACGGGCTGCTCCTGGACACGTGGTCGTACGCCCCGGCCCGTCGCACGGCCGAGTGGGGCACGTTCAACAACTACCGGCGTCCTAAACAGGGAACGCGGCGCATCGACGCCGTGCTGGCGACACCCGACGTGGGGGTGCGGGCCGTCGGGATCGACCCGCGGCCGACGGGAACGCAGTGGCCCAGCGATCACCTGCCCGTGCAGGCCGTGGTGCGCATCCCGGGCGGATCCGCCCCGTGACCACCCGAGCGACCCAGGAGGGATGCCGATGATCCGGGCCATGTACGCCAACCTGAAGCGCCCGCCGCGCAGCGTCACCGACTGGCTGACCGACGCGGTGCGCGCCACGGCCATCGTGCTCGTCCTCGTGTCGCTGTTCACCCTGCCGTTCACCGACTTCGCCGTACTGTCGATGTCGCTGCCGGCCGTCATGCTCTCCCGCATGATCGGGCTGCGTTCAGGGCTCGACCTGGTCACCTGCGTGACGGTGTTCGTCGCCGCCGGCAGCAACGTGCTGGAGCTCTACCGGGCGTGGACGGGGTGGGACCTCGTCGTGCACCTCGTGTGCACCGGGGTACTGGCGGCCGTCGCGCTGGTGCTCCTCGACGATGCGGGCGTCGTCGCCCCGACCGGACGCCGGCGCACCCCGATCGTGGTCGCCACCCTCGCCGGTCTGGCGCTGTCGGCGGTGTGGGAGATGGTCGAGTGGTTCGGCTATCGCTTCATCACGGATGCCATCTTCGTGACCTACGACGACACCATCGGCGACATGATGGCGGGCGGTGCGGGAGCACTTCTCGTCGGTGTCGTGGCATCCCGTTTCCGGCTGACACGCGCGGACCGGGCACCCCTCTGATCAGGGGAACCACACCGGATGCGCCGCGATCGCGTCCGACATCTCCCCCGTGAGACGGCCCCCGCCGACGCCCCCGTTGCCGCGGGCAACCGTTCGGTCGGCGAGGTGCCGTCTCACCTGGTGAGCCCGTGGCTCAGATCCTCCCCGCCACGTCCGTTCCGACGAGGTCACCGTCGGGGTTCGGCTCGCTCAGCTGCTCGCCCTGAGCCGTCGATCCCTCCAGTGGCGGCAGGGCCGCCTCGACGCGGGAACCGACCTCGGCGTCGACGTTCTTCCAGTACTGCACGGCCCGGTCGCGAACGTCGGCGCGCGTGACTCCTCCGACGTGACCCGTGATGGTCTCCACAAGACGGTCGCGCTCCTCAGCGGACATCACCTCACGCACGAGCGTTCCCGCCTGGCCCCAGTCATCGTCCTCGGGGTGCAGCGTCGCCGCCGAGCGGACGAGGTCGCCGTCGCTCTGCCACCCGCCGTCGCCCGCACGGCGCGGGTCGGCCGCGGGGCCGCCGACCGAGTTGGGGGCGTAGACCGGGACCTCGGGCGGGTTGTACTCGTAGCGCATCGCGCCCTCTTTCGAGTACGAGTGCACCTCGGTGTGGGGACGATTGACGGGCAGCTGCTGGTAGTTCGTGCCGACGCGGTACCGGTGGGCGTCGGCGTAGCTGAAGATGCGCGCCTGCAGCATCTTGTCGGGGCTGCCGTCGATGCCGGGCACGAAGTTCGACGGCTCGAACGCCGCCTGCTCGATCTCGGCGAAGTAATTGCCCGGATTGCGATTGAGCTCCATCGTGCCCACCTCGATCTCGGGGTAGTCCTCGTGCGGCCACACCTTGGTCAGGTCGAAGGGGTTGAAGCGATACGTCTTGGCATCGTCGTAGGGCATGATCTGCACCTTCAGCGTCCACGTCGGGAACTCGGCGCGTTCGATCGCGGCGTAGAGGTCGCGGATGTGGAAGTCGGCGTCCTGACCCGCGATCTGATCGGCCTCGTCCTGGGTCAACGTCTTGTGACCGAGGTCGGTGTGGAAGTGGTACTTCACCCAGAATCGCTCGCCCTCGGCGTTGATCCACTGATAGGTGTGCGATCCATAGCCGTTCATGTGGCGCCAGGATGCCGGGATGCCCCGGTCGCCCATGAGCCACGTCACCTGGTGCGCGCTCTCGGGCGAGAGCGTCCAGAAATCCCACTGCATCGTGTTGTCGCGCAGGTGGCTGCCGGGCAGGCGCTTCTGCGACCGGATGAAGTCGGGGAACTTGATGCCGTCCTTCACGAAGAAGACGGGGGTGTTGTTGCCGACCAGGTCGTAGTTGCCCTCGGTCGTGTAGAACTTCAGCGAGAAGCCGCGCGGGTCGCGCCAGGTGTCGGGGCTCCCCTGCTCGCCGGCGACGGACGAGAAACGCGCGAGCATCTCGGTCTCCACGCCCGGCTGGAACAGCGCCGCCCGCGTATACGCCGAGACGTCGCCGGTGGTGCGGAACGTGCCGAAGGCACCGCCGCCCTTGGCGTGCACGACGCGCTCGGGCACGCGCTCGCGGTTGAACTGCGCGAGCTTCTCGATCAGGTAGTGATCGGTGAGGGCGATCGAGCCGTCGGCGCCGACGCTCTGGGAATGTTCGTCGCTGGCGACGGGCGCTCCGTTGTTCTGGGTGGTCGGCTCGGTCATGGCTCTCCTCACGTCGCGGGCCGCGGGGGCGACCCGTCCCCGACGCTACGCACCCCCTCCGACATCGACGAGGCATTGCGGATCTCCCCCCGGCGACGTACCGTCCCGCGGCTGTCAATCCCCCGAGGCACCGTCCGGCCGCTCGACACCATGAACCCACATCAACGGAAAGGACGCGTCATGGCGAAGGATCTGTCGAAAGGCGACCGGGTCAGCTGGGATACCCCGCAAGGGCGCACGCAGGGCGAGGTCGTGGAGAAGAAGACGAAGGACTTCGAACACGACGGCCAGAAGTTCACGGCATCCGACGACGACCCGGCCTTCATCGTGAAGTCGGAGAAGTCCGGCGCGAAGGCCGCCCACAAGGGCTCTGCCCTCAACAAGCTGAAGAGCTGACACCGCGGGAGCTTCGACAGGCTCAGCGACCGCGCTCGCGCCGTTCCTGGGCCTGTCGAAGGGACCGGAACCAACAAAGACAAGTGGCTTCGACACGCTCGGCCACCTCTCCAACTCAGGTCCCTGAGCCTGTCGAAGGGACCGGAACCAACAAACACGTGGCCGCGACAGGCTCAACCACCTCTCCGAGCCTTACTCCCGCGCGTCGCGCCGCTTGCGCATCTGCGCCAGCGCGAGGCCGAGCCGGTGGTTGCCGGCCAGAACGTCCTCGTGGCGTTCGAGGAACGCCCAGTACGCGTCGGTGAAGACGGAATCCTTCGCATCCGCCGCCGACGGCCACCACGAACCCATCTTCTGCAGATACGCCCCGCCCGACACGTACGGCTTCGTGGCGACGAACCCGCCGTCGGCGAACTGGCTCATCCCCATGACGTTGGGCACCATGACCCAGTCGTACGCGTCGACGAACAGCGCGAGGAACCACGCGTTCACCTCCCGCGGCGCGTATCCCTGCAGGAGGAACCAGTTGCCCAGCACCATGAGCCGCTCGATGTGGTGCGCGTAGCCCCACCGGTGCACGCGCTCGAGGACCGTCCGCACCGGAATCGGCAGGTCGCTCGGCATCCGTTCACCCGAGTACCAGTACTTCTGGATGCGCTTGTCGAGGTGCAGGGCGTTGACATGCTCGAGCTTCGGGTGCGCCCGGTACATGCCGCGCATGTACTCGCGCCATCCGATCACCTGCCGGATGAATCCCTCGACGGATGCCAGGGGTGCATCCGTACGCGTTGCCGCGGCCACCACTTCTTCGACGGTGAGCAGACCGATGTTGAGCATCGGCGAGATGATCGCGTGGAAGAGGAACGGCTCGTCGGCCTTCATCGCGTCCTCGTAGCGGCCGAAGTCGTTCAGACGTTCGGCGACGAACACGTCGAGCCAGTCGCGGGCGTCCTCCGGGGTCACAGGGAGCCAGAAATCCCCCGCTTCGCCGGGGTGCTCGGGAAACAGCTCATCGACCTCCGTGATCACCGCGCGGGTGATCTCGTCGTGCTCCGGCTGCGGAAGCGACGGGATCTGCACGCCCTTCTTGGGAAGCGGCTTGCGATTGTCGGCGTCGAAGTTCCACCTGCGCCCCGCGGGCTTGCCCCCGTCCATCAGGATGCCGGTGCGCCGGCGCTGCCAGTGGTAGAAGTCCTCCATCAGCGGTGTCGGATGCTCGGCGAACCAGCCGTCGACCTCTTCTTCGGGGGTGAGGAACAGCCCGTCCGACAACATGGCCGTGTCGACGCCGTGGTCGGCGCAGATCGCGGCGATGCGCTCGTCGACGGGACGGTTGGGGTCGCTCATCCACGTCAGTTCGGTGACGCGGTGCGCCTTCAGGAGGCGTTCGAGCCCCGCCTTGAACGTGAGGTCGTCGTCGAGGGCGATCCGGCGGACCGTTTTGCCCTCGGCCTCCAGCCGGGCGGCCGTGTGCCGCATCGCGGAGATCAGCAGCACGATCTTATGCCGGTGGTACGGGAGCTTGCGGAACCGCGGTGCCGACTCGATGAAGAAGAACTCCTCGATACCGTCGTCGGCGAACGCGGGATGCTCGGCGAACTGCTGCGTCGCGAGGATCAGGGCCGCCCTCACGCGTGCCGCCTCTGCGTCGCGGCCTTCGCCCGGCATCCGCGCGAGCAGTACAGCACCTGATCCCACTGGTCACGGCCGCTCCAGCGTTTGCGATCGGTGAACGGGCGCCCGCAGAAGGCGCAGGGCTTGGAGCGCACCTCAGGTCGTGACATGGCGACATCGTCGCAAGAGGGCGCTTCGCGCTCCGGGGGCTTGCGCTCGCACACTGATCCGGTGTGCACAAGGCCCGCGCGTGGCCGGTCACGGACGTGATCGGCTGACCCCATGCAATCGACACCGGACAACGCCCCAGACACCGCCGACGAACCCGACGAGTTGGAAACCGCCGACCCGCCTCAGATCCCCGACACGACGGATGACGACGACACCCCGGTCGACAACCCGTCGGGGGGATGATCGGTGGCCGGGCCCCGCGGGGCCCGGCCCGTCGATCAGGCGGGGAGGTCGAACTTCTCGTTCTCTCCACCCTGGGGGCGTTCGCCGGTGACCTTCGACGTCACCAGGGCGATGGCGGTGGCGATGCGTCCACCTGCGCTGCCCCAGTACTCGCCGCTCAGCGTGTTCACGCGCAGCAGCGTGACACCGGGTGACTCGGGGCCGTCGGGGAACCAGGCTTCGACGCTCGTCGACCACAGCTCCTTGAGCTTCGCCAGGTCGTCGACGACCTCGGCCTCGCCCGCGAGCGACAGCCACGTGCTGTCGGAACTGAACGACAGCCCGACCTTCGGGTCGCGTCGCACGTGCGCGACGGCGGAAGCGTGCGTCCCCACGATGAACCACAGGTCGCCGTCGCTCTCGGTCTCCTGAACCGTCAGCGGATGCGCGTGCAGGGCGCCGTCCTCCGCGCGGGTCGTGACCATCGCGAAGCGGAACTTCTTCAGCAGTTCGTTGAGCTTCTCCAGCTCGGATCCGGTGGATGACATGTCATTCCTCTCGTCGAAGGCTCCAGCCCACCGCGTGGGCCCGCGCCATCGCTACGTGTTGACGTCGGCGTCGTCGTCTGCTCTCGCAGCGCGGCCGTGATCGACCGGCGGCGCGAGACGGTCCAGCTCGTCAAGGGCCGCCCTGGCACGTTCCACGCGCGCCGGAACGGCGTCATCCCACCAGCGGGGACCGCGCTCGCCCAGGCCCGCCTTCGCCACCCCCACACGGTGGCGCACGGCGGTCAGCACGGCGGGATCTTCGGCGTGCTTGGCCGAGCGGACGGCGGCGCGTGCCCGCCCCAGGTGCGAGCGCAGGCGGTCGGCGACGTCGGTTGGGAGGGCCGGGTCCGTGCGGCGCCAGCGGCGACCGTCGATGACGAGCCATCGTTCGTCGTCGGAGGGGTCTTCCTCGTTCCCGGATGCCATCACCCCACTGCAGCCGACGATGTCGGCGGGTGAAACTCCCCGGCACCGTTCAGACTTCCGTGCTAACTTGGTGCCATTCGTTCTGGGACTTGCTTCATCGACGCCCGCCTCATCGCTGAGATGCCGGGCGCACGGCGCCGAGCCGTTTACGACAGCAATCCCACCCCCAAACATCGCGTGCCCCGCTCGACGGCTTCGGTCCTCGCGTCGCACTCGCGGAAAGTTCTTGTGTCTCTGCTTCACCCTTCGCCACTATCGTGGCGCCAGGCCGATCTCGACGTGTACGTCGCGATGGCCGGATCCGATTACGCCGGTTTCGTCGGCGCGGGCACCTCGGGCTTCGAAGCCCAGGGTCCTCTCGGCGAAAATCTCGGCTTCCATATCTCCGTCGACGCAGCTCAGGCTGCGGTCGACGGATACCGCGTCCGCGGTACCGACTCGGTACCGCGGCGTCCCCGTCCGCTCCGCACTCGTCGGAGCGGCGCCCACGGTCGCGTCTGCGGCTCAACATGAATAAAAAGGAAGAACACGATGGCCACTGGCACCGTGAAATGGTTCAACTCCGAAAAGGGCTACGGCTTCATCGCTCCCGATGACGGCTCCGCCGACCTGTTCGCGCACTTCAGCGCGATCCAGGGCAACGGCTTCAAGGAGCTGACGGAAGCGCAGAAGGTCGAATTCGACGCCGAGCAGGGCCCCAAGGGCATGCAGGCGGCGAACATCCGCCCCCTCTAAGCTCCGCTGAGACCCGGAAGCCGGGCTCGTCGCAGGCGCGATGAGCCCGGCTTCCGGTGTTTTCCGGTGCCGCCGTGACACCGGTGTCGGCCGTGTCGCGGGTATGACCGTTTGCCGTGAGCCTCCTGCACATGTGGATGTATTCCGAGGGCCCCATACGAGGGCACGTAGTGTGGGCCTCACCCCGGGTAACCACCCGGCTCCCGACCACGGTCACCCCCGATCCGAGGAGAATTTTCATCGCCTCCACCATCGTCGAGTCCCGCCTCGGCCCCGTTCGTCAGACGTACTCCGGCACCACCGAGTTCCCCCCCATCGCCAAGGCCTACACAGAGTTGTCGCAGGTCGTCCGCGAGAGCGGGCTCCTAGCCCGAACCCCCCGCTTCTACCTCCTCGTCGCGATCGCGGTCGGGCTCGGCTTCGCCGGCGCCATCACCGGATTCATCCTGCTCGGCGACAGCTGGTACCAGCTGTTGATCGCCGCTGCCCTCGGCATCCTGTTCACCCAGGTCGCGTTCCTCGCACACGAGGCTAACCACCGGCAGATCCTCACCTCGGGCCCCGCCAACGATCGCCTTGCTTTGATCATCGGCAACGGCATCGTCGGCATGAGCCAGTCGTGGTGGGCGTCCAAGCACACCCGTCACCACGCCAACCCGAACCGTGTCGGCAAAGACCCCGACATCGAGATCGACACGATCTCGTTCCTCGACGAGGACGCGGCGAAGGCCCGTGGCGTGCAGCGGTGGATCACCCGCCGTCAGGGCTGGCTGTTCTTCCCCCTGCTCACGCTCGAGGGACTGAACCTGCACGTGCTCGCCCTCCGCCACCTGTTCTCCCGCGAAGAGATCAAGGGTCGCTGGCAGGAGCTCGGCCTGCTCGCGCTGCGGCACGCGCTTGTCATCACCCCGATCTTCGTGTTCCTGCCCCTCGGCATGGCGTTCGCGTTCCTCGGTGTGCAGCTCGCCGTCTTCGGCGTCTACATGGGCGCGTCGTTCGCTCCGAACCACAAGGGCATGGCGGTCATCGCCCCCGGAGCCAAGCTCGACTTCTTCAGCAAGCAGGTGCGCACCTCGCGCAACATCCGCGGCGGCTGGTGGGCGACGTGGCTCATGGGTGGACTGAACTACCAGATCGAGCACCACCTGTTCCCGAACATGGCGCGCCCGCACCTCAGCCGTGCACGCTCCATCGTGCGCGAGCACTGCAAGACCCTCGGTGTGCCCTACGTCGAGACGTCGCTGCTGGAGTCCTACGGCATCGTCATCCGCTACCTCAACGAGGTCGGTCTGGCCGCCCGCGACCCGTTCGACTGCCCGTTGACCGGATCGACGCGTCACCTCTCGGTCAAGTAAGACCCTTCCCTACGAAGGCGCCGTCCCCTCGGGGGCGGCGCCTTCGTCGTTCTCCCGCGATCGTGGGGGGCACGCACACGGCCCGGCACCCGCGCGCGAGCGTCGTCGACCGACGGGACGCGTCGGAACCGCCGCCGGCCGTGAGGCGAACGCCCGTCGACGGGCTGGTCGGTGCCGGCCCGCGTCAGGCGCGGGAGATCTCGTGCAGAACGACGTCGCGAACGTCGCCCTCGGCGAGGGTGAGCGTCATGAAGGTGCAGACGGGCTGGCGGCGGCGATCGGTGGGCGAACCGGGGTTCAGCAGACGCAGACCGTTCGGGGTCACCGTGTCCCACGGGATGTGGCTGTGGCCGAACACGAGCAGGTCGGTGTCGGGGAATGCGGTATCCATCCGCTTCTCCCGCCCCGTCGCCGCTCCCGTCTCGTGCACGACCGCGACCCGAACGCCGTCGATGTCGGCGCGCGCGATCTCCGGCAGCCGGGATCGCAGGTCCTCGCCGTCGTTGTTTCCCCAGACGCCGCACACGGTACCGAGGGCGCTCAGCTCATCGAGCAGGTCGCCGGTCACCCAGTCGCCGGCGTGCACGATCAGGTCCACGTCGGATGCCGTTCGGCGCACGGCATCCGGAAGGGCACGCGCTCGCTTCGGGACGTGCGTGTCGGCCACGAGGAGCAGTCGGGTCACCATTCCCCCACGCTACCCACCGGCGTGTCCGAGGCTCGGCCTCGCGGCGGAATCGTCTTCCTTCACGTCGGCGAACAGTGCCGCGCGCGCCGGGTCGGGCGCGGCGCGAAGGTGCGAACTCCATCGCGCACGACCATCGCCCGACGAGCGACGACAATGTAAGCGTGTCCACTCCCCGTCGCTTCCCTGTCGTCCCCCTGATCGTGGACGCCGCTCTCGTCATCCTCTTCGCGGCGATCGGTCGAGCGACGCACGAAGGCGATGTCTTCGGTCCGTTCGGCGCGGGGCTGGCGACGACGGCCTGGCCGTTCCTGGTCGCCCTGCTGGTGGGCTGGTCGATCACCCGCGCGTGGCGTCGCCCCGTCGCCGTCCTCCGCACCGGGCTGCCGGTGTGGGCCGTGACGGTCGTGCTGGGCATGGTGTTGCGGGCCCTGAGCGGCCAGGGCGTCCCGGTCGCGTTCGTCATCGTCGCGACGATCACCCTCGCGCTGTTCCTGCTCGGCTGGCGCGGCGTCGCTCAGCTGGTGGCCCGCTCGCGCCGCGCGTGAGCGCCCGGGCACGAACGCCCGGGGGCCGAGGGTCGGAACTCAGTCGCTGAGTGAGACGTCGACCTGGATCTCGGCCGCGAGGCGCTCGAGCTCGGTGACCAGGTCGTCGACCTCCACCCCGTCGACCAGCGTCACGGTGATCGCGGCCTCGAAGAGGCGTCCGCCGGCCATCGCGGCATCCGTCGTCTGCGTCGACATCCGCTCGATGCTGACACCCCGCGCGTTGAGCGCGGCGGAGACCTCGCGCACGATGCCCGGTCGATCGTTGCCGACCACGTCGAGGGTCACCGTCCGCGGGGCGGATGCCGACGCGGCGGCCGAGCCGGTGTGAACGGTGACCGCGAGGGTTCCCGCCAAGCCCTCGAGCGCCCGACGCAGCGCCTCCGCACGGTCGGCGGACACCGAGACCTCGACGATCCCGGCGAAGGCACCGGCGAGTTCGGCGAGCTCGCTGTTCTCCCAGTTGCCGCCATGGGCATCGACGATGTCGGCGACAGCGGACACGAGTCCGGCGCGATCGTCACCGACGACGGTGAGCACGAGGGTGACCATGCCCCCAGCGTAGCGAGCGCGGCGCTGCTACCGTGGAGTTTCCGCCAGGGGGTGAACGCGCATGATCGCATCGGTGATCGCCGTGCTGAACGTGATGCTCGCCTCGATGGAGGCGGCCCTCACGCCCGGTGACGGCGCACCCTTGCTCGCGGTCGTCCTGGCGGCGGCCGTGGTTGTCACCGTGGCGATCGTCCTGGTGATGCTGCCGATCCTGACGGGCGGTGCTCCCCCGCCGTCCGCGCGACCCATCGATCCGTCGGCCCCGCTCGCCCAAAGCGACCCCGACGCCGCCGGGCATCCACGTCCGCGCGCCCCGGGATTCCTGGTCCGCACCGCGTAGTCCCGCCCATCCCGCCTCCCTCGGCGGAGACCGTGGCATCCGGGGTCCGCGGTGCCGGTCACCCGCGCCACAGCGGCCCGACGCTCGCACACGAGACGAGGCACGCTCGCGCCCCGTGACCGATCCGCCCGTGATCGCCTCACTCGAACGGACGCCCCATCGACCTCTTCGCCCTGCCCCCTCTCGCCCTCCTCCTCGACCTCGCCACGCGAGCCATGCTCGCTCTCACATCCTTTCTCGATCCCCTCGCCGGTTCGGCCGCCGCCGCACTGGCCGTCGTCGTCGTCACCCTCGTGGTGCGCATCGTGCTCATTCCGGTCGGGGTGTCGCAGGCGCGCGCCGAACAGAGTCGGGCCCACCTCGCGCCTCGACTCCGTATGCTCCGGGAGCGGTGGGCTCGCAGTCCCGAGCGCCTGCAGCGCGAGACCATGCAGCTCTACCGCGACGAGGGCGCCTCGCCCCTCGCGGGCTGCCTACCGGTCCTCGCTCAGGCGCCGGTGGTCGGTCTGCTCTATGCCGTCTTCCTGCACCCCACCGTCGGCGGACACGCGAACGAGCTGCTCGCCCACCAGCTCTTCGGCGTCCCGCTCGGTCGCAGCCTCGTCGACGCGCTGTCGACGGGCATGACGGATGCCGCGACCCTGGCCGTCGTCGGCACGCTCGTCGCCGTGATCGCGCTCGCGGCAGAGATGACGCGGCGGCTGTTGCGTCCGTCCGCCGACCCGGCCGCACCGAGGTGGATGGCTCGACTGGTGGGCGCCCTGCACTTCAGTGCCGCGGTGGTGGCCGTGTTCGTGCCGGTGGCGGCCGGTCTCTACCTCGCCGTGACGACGGTGTGGACACTCGCGCAGCGTCTGTTGCTCCGGCGGCGCTACCCGTTGCCCTCGTGACGGCCGCGACCGACGCCTGGCCGGGCCGTGGCCGGCCCGACCCGTCGCCCGGTACGGCGATGCGCCGCTCAACAGACGGTGCGCACGGTCTGTCCCCCGGGCGGCGGAGGCGGCGCCCGTCAGGCCGCGCGCGCGACCGCGTCCCACCGCGGCGATGCGGATGCATTGACCGCGGCCATCGCCAGCACCAGCAGAGCCGCCGCGGCCGGGAACAGCATGGCCGTCGACACCGACGCGCCCTCGGCGACGGCCCCGGTCACCGCCGACGCGGCGGCCTGAGCGAGCGTCAACGCCGAAGCGAGGAGGGTCATCGTCGAGGCGGTGCGACCGCGCGGCGCGCGGGCTCCGGCGAGGCTGAAGAGGGTGACCAACGAGGGGCCGACCCCGATGCCCATCAGGCACAGCACCGCCGTCACCGTCGCGACGGAGCCGCCCACCGTGTATGCCCCGGCCGACGCGGTGAGCACCACGGCGAAGACGACCAGGCGCCACCGCAGCGTGAACCGAGCCGGGAGTACGGCGACGGCGAGTGCCAGCACGGCCGAGCCGACGCCCATCACCCCGTACAGAAGGGCCCCCGCCTCGGGCGCGCCCTGCGCCTCCATGAACGCGGTGAGCGAGGTCAGCGTCGAGCCGAAGAACAGGCCCACGCCGAAGACGGCCGCCACGAGGACGAGCATGCGGGGATGCAGCAGCTCCCGGAACGGAGCCATCGCCTCCCGCTCGGACCGTTCCGGGACGGCGCGCCCGGTCGGATGGAGCGCGAAGGCGGTCACGAAGACGAAGCTCAGCACCGCGGCACCGGCGATGGGGGCCCACGGCGCGACGAGGGCGGCCAGCACGCCCACGACGAACGGTCCGATCACGAACGCCGTCTCGTCCGCGGCCGACTCGTACGCCATCGCGCGAGAGAAGGTCCGCTCGCGGCGATCGGGGGCCACGCGCTCGCCGATCAGCGCCATCACCCGTGTGCGCGACATCGCCGCGGTCTGCGGACCGGTGAGGCCGATGGCCATCGCGGCGGCGAGAAGCACGCCGTCCAGCGTCGCGGTGGCGACGACCAGCGGGAACACCGCGAGCAGGATGCCGTTGAGCACCCCGACCGGCACGAGTACACGCCGCTGGCCGTACCGATCGGCCAGATCGCCCAGCACGGGGCCGGCGATCACGACGCCCAGTCCCACCGCGGCGGAGGTCAACCCGCCGAGGGCGACGGACCCGCGCGAGGCGACGACGAGGGCCAGGACGCCCACCGTCATCATGGCGAACGGCAGTCGCGCGACGAATGCGACGGGGAAGTACCACGCCCCCGTGTGACGGATCAACGGTCGGTGGGCGACGGCGCTCGGCGACGAGGGCGATGTCATGTATCGGTCTCCGGGGGGGCGGAAGGAACGTGCCGCCTTGCCGGACCGGGCAGGTAGTTACACCGTGCGGCGGGAAGATCCCGCGGCCTCAGTCTACCTGCGGCGTCCCGCCGGGGCGCGGAATCAGCCGATCAGCGCCGCGATCGCGGCGATCACCGACGCGAGAGCGAGCACCAGGGCGATCGCGATCAGCACCGTGTGGACGATGAGGAACGGCGTCGGTTTCCCCGCCGCATTCCGCGCGCGGGGATCCTTCGCGATCCGCGGGTAGAACCGCGGCCAGACGACGACGTTGAACACGGCATTGGCGAACAGCAGCACGATCAGCAGGGGTTCCACACCTCGAGCCTATGCGTCGGCGGATGCGCGCGGCACGGGGACCGTCGTCCGGGGCTCGGACGCGTTCTCCCGGCGGGAGTGGCCCCACGCGCGGTGGCCTCGGCTCACGACGTAACCGCACGAAGCCCGCTCGGACGACACCGCACCCGCCGGACGGCACCCGCCGTCACGATGCGCACGCGATGCAGAACCGGGCGAACGGCCGCGCCTCCAGACGGGCGTCGGTGATCGCCGACCCACACCTCTCGCACACCCCGAAGACACCTGATGTCACGCGCTCCCGCGCCGCGAGGATCTCCGCGCGCTCGGCTTCGGCACCGCGACGCAGCGCGTCGACCTGGGCCCACTCGCCCGACAGCGTGGACCCCTCCGGGTCGTGCTCGTCATCGGCGGTGGCGTCGGCGCGGTCGTGCCGCAGACTGTCCTCGTCTTCACGAAGACGACTGAGACGATGCACGACCTCGCGTTCGCGGTCATCGAGCAGGCGCGTGGCGGTGACGGCATCCATGCTCCGACGCTAGCCCCCACCTCCGACATCGGCTCTCGGGCAGGATCAGCGCATGAGCGAACTCCGCCGTCACTGGACACCGACCGCCGTGGCCTTCCTCGTGCTGGCCGTCGTCGGCCTCGTGGGCACGTGGACCTTCAATGCCCTCGCCATCGTGCAGATGCGTGACTTCATCGGTGATCTCGTGTCCAGCGGCCCGGCGGTGTCATCCATCACCGTCGATCTGCTCGTGGTCGCCGTCGCGGGGAGCATCTTCATCATCGTGGAGGCCCGCCGCCTCGGCATGCGGTTCGCGTGGCTGTACATCGTGCTGTCGGGGGTCACCGCGTTCGCCTTCACGTTCCCCCTCTTCCTCGCGATGCGTCAGCGGCGTCTCACGGCCCGTGCAGCCGTCGCCGAGACTCGCTGACGTTCTGCACTCGCGAACACCGGGGCCGGACCCCGTCGCGTGGGTGCGACCACGGCGAGGGGTCCGGCTCCTCTCCACTGCGCGGCGCCTCTCGCGCGCCGGGGTCTCAGCGTGCCGCGATGCCCTCGCGCAGTCCCTCGACCAGCGGCGTCGTCGGACGCCCGAGCAGGCGCGAGAGCGTCCCGTCGGTCTGCGACAGCGCACCGCGAGCGATCGCGTCGTCGATGCCCGCGACGAAGGCCGCCGTCCCGGCATCCAGTCCCGCCGCCTCGAGACCTGCCGTGAGCTGCGCGATCGTGACCGGGGTGTAGGTCACCGGGCGACCCAGGACCTCGGTCGCCGCCTCCGCGAGTTCGTCGTACGTCCAGGCCACGTCTCCGCCCACTTCGAGCGTCCGCCCGGCCAGCTCGTCGGTCGTCAGGGCGAGGGCTGCGGCCTCCGCGTAGTCGCGACGGCTTGTGCTCGCGACGCGCGCATCGCCGACCGCGGCGACGATCTCGCCGGTGTCGGCGGCGCGGGTCACGGCATCCAGGTAGTTCTCGGTGTACCAGTTGTGACGCAGCACGGTGGCCGACAGGCCCGAGGCGGCGATGGCCTCCTCGGTCGCCTTGTGATCGGCGCCGAGGGCGTAGTCGATCTCGTCGACGCGGGGGGCGCTGGTGTAGACGAGGCGCTCGACGCCGGCGTCTCGTGCCGCGGCGATGACGTTGCGGTGGCCGCTGACACGATCGGCGTCGGTGCCCGAGATGAGCAGCACGCGGTCGACACCCGCGAACGCGCGTGCGAGGGTCTCGGGACGCACGTAGTCGAGCTCGACCACACCGACACCGCGCGCAGCGAGGTCGTCGGCCTTGGAGGGGGTGCGCACTCCCGCGACGATGTCGGATGCCGGCACACCGCGCTGCAGCAGTGCATCGACGACGAGGCGGCCGAGCTGGCCGGAGGCGGCGGTGACGAGAAGGGTCATGGGGTGTCCTTTCGATGGGTACGCCCTGTGCAACCTGCGCCACGCCCGCGCATTCCGGAATGACGGTACCCACTTTCTGGTTAGGTACTCACATGAGCGTCAGTCTTGCCGATCTGCGGGGGCGCAACCCGCAGATCTTCGCCGACGGGTGTCCCACCCGCACCGTGCTCGACCATGTCATGGGCAAGTGGGGCGTGCTCGTGCTGCTCGCACTGTCCGACGGCACCCAGCGCTGGGGGGTCCTGCGTCGCAACGTCGCCGGGATCAGCGAGAAAATGCTCGCCAGCACCCTCAAGACGTTGGAGGCAGATGGCCTCGTCGCCCGCACCGCGTATCCCGAGGTGCCGCCGCGCGTCGAGTACGCCCTCACCGACCGGGGTCGAGACCTCATGACACGGGTCATCCCTCTCATGGAGTGGGTCGCCCACAACGCCGACGACATCGTCGCGCGGAAGGGGTGAGCCATGCGTCTTCCCGACATGCGACAGATGCGCGGAAGCCTGAACGTGCGCACGCCGCGCCGCGTCCCGCTCCTGCAGGTGGCGAAATCCGCGCTCGCCATCGTCGCCGCTTGGCTGCTCGCCGGGTGGCTCGTGCAGGGTCCGCCCCCGATCTTCGCGGCCATCGCGGCCCTCCTGGTCGTGCAGCCGAGCGTCAACCAGTCGTTCACCCGCGCCGTGGAGCGCAGTGTGGGCGTCATCGTCGGCGTCGTGATCGCCGCGCTTCTCGGGCTCGCCTTCGGTTCGCAGCCGTGGGTCGCCCTCTTGTCGGCCGGTGTCGCGCTGGTCGTGGCGTGGGCCGCCCGCATCTCGCCCGGCGCGACGAACCAGATCGCCATCAGCGCGCTGCTGGTGCTCGCCCTGGGTACCGCCACCCCGAACTACGCGCTCGACCGCGTGCTCGAGACGCTCATCGGAGCCGCCATCGGCATCGTCGTGAACGCCGTGCTCGTGCCGCCGGTGCTCGTGCCTCCGGCGCGCGAGAAGGTCGACACGCTCGGACGCGAGCTCGCCGCCTCGCTCGAGCGCCTCGCGGACGCGCTGGAGAGTCCGCAGACCCCGGCCTCTCTCGAGGGTCTCCTGCTCGAGGCGCGCCTGCTGCGACCGGTGCGAGACGCCGCAGCCGATGCACTGCGCGACGGCGAGGACTCGCTGGCGCTGAACCCGCGCAGCGGCCGCCACCGCACCGACCTCGCCGCCATGGGCGACCTGCTCGACCGGTTCACGCCGGTGGTCACCCAGACCGTGGGCATGACGCGCGCGGTCTACGACGGCTACGACTCGTCGATCGTCGACGAGCCCGCCGTCCGCGCGATCGCCGAGCAGTTGCACCGCGCGGCGCACGACGTGCGCCTCGCCTTCGGACTCGACACCGCCTCGGGCCGCAGCATCCAGGCCTCTGCCGTCGAGGAACCGGCCCTCACGCGCCCGTTGCAGATCCAGACGCCGTCGCCGGCGCACTGGGTACTGGTCGGGTCGATGCTCACCGATCTGCATCGCGTGCACGAGACGCTCCGCGGCGACGCGTTCTGATCGGTTCCCCACCCCCGCCCCGCTCGACCTCGGCGGGTGGCTCAGCGGGCGGATGCCGTGGCGCCCTCCGAACGGCGGTGTGGACGACCGTGCTGCGAATCTCCCCCGCGCGCGCCCCCACCGCGCTCCGCGCTGGTTGACTGGGGCACATGGGTACCGCGATGTTCCCCCTCGGCGCCGTCCTCTTCCCGTACACGCCCCTGGCGTTGCGGATCTTCGAGGAGCGTTACCTCGTCATGCTCGGCCGGCTCCTCGATGAGACCGACCCGTCGTTCGGAGTCGTCTTGATCGAGCGCGGTACCGAGACCGGCGGGGGCGACCAGCGCTTCGCCCTGGGAACGATGGCGCAACTGAGCCATGTCGTCCCCCAGGCGGGGCAGATGCAGATCGTCGCGCGCGGAACCGAACGGTTCGAGATCGTCGCATGGCTCGATGACGACCCCTACCCCCGTGCCGACGTCCGGGCACTGCCGGATCTGGAGTGGAACGACGCCCTGACCCCCCTGCTCGAGGAGGCCGAACGGATCGTGCGACGCGTTCTCGCCCGGGCTCAGCAATTCGGGGGCACGCGGTGGGATCCCGAGGTCGAGCTGTCGGAGGAGCCGCTCCCCCGCGCGTGGCAACTGGCGGCGATCGCACCGCTGGGCGAACTCGACCAGATGGATCTGCTGCGCTCGTCGACTCTGGGTGGGCTGCTGCGCGCGACCATAGATCTCACGCTGGCCGCCGAACCGCTGTTGGACGACCCCGTGCCCGACGGAGTCATCGTCGTCGACGACGAGGGCCTCGACGACGACTGACGGCGCTCACCGCGTGGAAGACTCACGGGCATCCCGCCCGTTCGTCGCCACGGCGTGCGGCGTCTCGGCGCCCCGCAGAAGAGCCGGGACGCCCGAGGCCCGAGGCGACCGTGTCCCACGGCACCCCGGACCTCGCACGCTCGCTCAGTTGAGTTCACGCACCGTCGCGGGGATGACGCCGTCGCGGTAGAGATCGATGGCGAGATCCTGCAGCGCGGTCAGTGCGACGCGCTGCGTCTGGGGACCGTACGAGATGCGCGCGACGCCGAGCGCCTCGTACTCCGCCGCCGTCAGCGCACCGGGTACGCCGATCACGCTGAGCTTGCGGTCCCCGAGCCCCTCCACCAGGCGGCGCGTCGTCTCGGCATCCAGCTTCCCCGGGACGAACACCGTGGTGGCCCCGGCGGCGAGGAACGCGCGACCGCGCTCGACGGCATCCGCGACCTTGTCGTCGAGGGGACGGTCGGCGCCCTTGAGGAACACGTCGGTGCGCGCATTGAGCACGAAGGGCACGCCCTCGGCCTCACCCGCCGCGATCACGGCCTCGACGGCGCGCACCGAATCGGCGAGCGGTTGCACCTTGTCTTCGACGTTCGCCCCGACCACTCCGACGCCGATCGCCCGGCGCGTGGTCTCGCCGGGGTTGCCGAAGCCGGAGTCGAGGTCGGCGGTCACCGGCACGTCGACCGCGGCCACGATGCGGCCGACCATGTCGAGCATGACGTCGAGCGGGATGTTCTCGCCGTCTTCGTATCCGAACGTCGCGGCGATCGAGTGGCCGGCGGTGGCGAGGGCTTTCGTCTCGGGCAGCGCCGCGACGGCCTGCGCCGAGATGACGTCCCAGATGTTGACGACGCGGAGGATCTCGGGGGCGGTGTGCAGCCGCGCGAAGGTCTGGGCCTGTTCGGGAAGGGTGCTCATGCGTCTTCTCCTGTCGTGCGGTCGACGATGGCTTCGGCAATGAGGGTCTCGCCTGCGCCGAAGCGGATGAATCGGCCGATCGTGGCCGGCTGCACGAGCGTGGCGGCGACGACCGCCGCCACGTCGGCCCGCGAGACCTCGCCCTTGCCCTGGGGGGCGGTGGTGATGCGCCCCGTCGGGGGGTCGAGCGTCAGAGTGCCCGGGCCGAGGATCGTCCAGTCCAACTCGCTCGCGCGCAGGTGATCGTCGGCGGCGAGCTTCGCGTCGGCGTAGGCGAAGAAGGAGTCGTCGGGGTCGATCCCATGGTCGGGCGTCGACCCGATCCACGACACCATGACGAAGCGCCGCACGCCCGCCTTCGCCGCGGCATCGACCGCGCGCTGCGCGGCATCCCGGTCGACGGCGTACGTGCGCTCGGCGCTGCCCCCGCCGGCACCGGCCGACCAGACGACGGCGTCTGCTCCTGAGAACGCGTCCGCCATCTCGTCGACGTCGGCCTTCTCCACGTCGAGCACGAGGGGCGTTGCGCCCGCCTGCGCGATGTCGTCGGATTGGTCGGCGTTACGGATGACCGAGGTGGCCTCGTCGCCGCGATCGGCGAGCAGTCGGGCCAGATGCAGCGCGACCTTGCCGTGCCCGCCGATGATCACGATGCGTTCCATGTCGTTGTCCTCCTACGTTGTCGATCGGCATCTCCGAGAGCAGGCGGTCGACCCGATGGGCCGAGGCTTCCTGCACCGCATCGCCGCAGCAACGCCCGAGATCCGTCCACGACCCTACGCAGCACCACCGACATCGGTCGGCGGGGTTGACGCCCTCAGCCGACGTCGCCGTCGACGTACACCCAGCGGCCGCCGCGACGCACGAACCGGCTGCGTTCACGCAGTTCCCCGTCGCCCCCGTGCTGACGCCACCTCGCTCGGAACGCCACGACAGCGGCATCCCCGTCTTCGACGGCGTGCTCGATGACGAGGCCGTGCCACGACGTGCCGTCGTCCACGTCGATCTCGTCGGGCCGGGTGCGCGGATGCCACGTCCGGGTGAGGTGCACCCGGTCACCGAGGGCGAACGCCGTGTACCGCGAACGCATCAGCCGCTCCGCAGTGGGCGCGGGAGCGCCGTCGAGGATCGGCCCGCAGCACCGCCCGAACGCGCCGCCTCCGCACGGGCACTCGGCTGCCGCCGACGGACGAGTGGATGCCGACCCGAAAGACATCCCGCCACTCTAGGTTCTCCGCACCGGTGCCGACCCGCCGACCGTCGCACCGCGATCCCCCGCGTGCCAGGATCGAACCCGTGACCGACCGCATCATGCTCCTCGACACCGCGTCGCTGTACTTCCGCGCCTTCTACGGCGTGCCCGACAAGGTGAAAGCGGCCGACGGCACCTCGGTGAACGCCGCACGCGGGCTGCTCGACATGATCGCCAAGCTCGTGACGACGTACGAACCCACGCGTCTCGTCGCCTGCTGGGACGACGACTGGCGTCCCGCGTGGCGCGTCGCGCTCCTGCCCGGTTACAAGGCGCACCGCGTGGTCGAGGCGGTGCCCGAGGGGACCGACGTCGAGGAGGTCCCCGACCCGCTCGAGGCGCAGATCCCGGTGATCCGCGCGGCGCTCGAGGTGCTCGGCATCCCGATCGTGGGGGCGGCCGAGCACGAGGCCGACGACGTCATCGGAACCCTCGCCACGCGCGCCGACGCACCGGTCGACATCGTCACCGGCGACCGGGACCTCTTCCAGCTCATCGACGACGATCGCGGCATCCGCATCGTCTACACCGCACGCGGGATGAGCAACCTCGAGATCGTCGACGACGCCGCCGTCGTCGGCAGGTACGGTGTGCACGCCGCACAGTACGCCGACTTCGCCGCGCTGCGCGGCGACCCCTCCGACGGTCTGCCCGGGGTGGCGGGCGTCGGGGAGAAGTCCGCGGCGTCGCTCCTGGCGGCCTGCGGCGACCTCGATGGCATCCGCGCCGCCGCCGCCGACGGCTCGGCGGGCACTCCCGCCCAGCGCGCGAAGATCCTCGCGGCGAGCGATTACCTCGACGTCGCGCCGACGGTGGTGCGCGTCGCCCGCGATCTCGAACTCGCTGCCTTCGACGATCGGATCCGCACCATCGACGAGGGGCGGGCGACGGCGCTCGCCGACACCTGGAACCTCGGTTCGTCGATGACGCGGGCCCTCACCGCGCTCCGGCGCTGATCAGCGCGAGCGCTCCAGCCAGTCGCGCAGTCTGTCCAGCGGCCACGTCGTGACGATGCGGTCGACCGGAACGCCGAGCGCCTCGGCCCGCGCCGCGCCGTAGTCGAGGAGCGACAGCTGCCCCGGCGCGTGCGCATCGGAGTCGATCGAGAACAGACACCCCGCCTCGACGGCCATCGTCAGCAGCTCGTCGGGCGGATCCTGCCGCTCGGGACGCGAATTGATCTCGACCGCGACGCCCGAGTCGGCGCACGCCGAGAAGACGGCGACCGCGTCGAAATCCGAGGGCGGTCGCGTTCCCCGCGCACCCTCGACGAGCCGTCCCGTCACGTGCCCCAGCACGTCCACCCGCGCGTCTCTCGCCGCGGCGACCAGGCGCTTCGTCATGGGCGCGTGCTCCATGCGCAGCTTCGAATGAGCGGATGCCACGACCACGTCGAGTTCGCGGAGCAACTCGTCCTGCTGGTCGAGGCTGCCGTCGTCCAGGATGTCGACCTCGATACCGGTGAGCAACGTGAACCCGCCGCCGCGGTGGCCGCGGACGACCTCCATCTGCGCGCGCAGGCGCTCCGGCGACAGTCCGTTGGCGACCGTGAGGCGCGGCGAGTGATCGGTCAGGGCGAGGTACTCGTGGCCGAGTCCCCGCGCGGCCTCCACCATCGCCTCGATCGGGGTGAGCCCGTCGGACCACTCGCTGTGGCTGTGCAGATCGCCGCGCAGCCGGGCGCGCAACTCCGCACCCCCGGTCGGCGCCGACTCGGCGCGCAGCGTCGCGAGTCGCTCGGGCACGGCCCCGGCCAACGCCTGCTGGATCACGGTGAACGTGGAATCGCCGATACCGGGGCGCCGGCGCAGCGCGGGATCGCGCAGCTCCGCGTCGCTGAGCCCCTCGATCGCGGCGGCCGCGGTGCGGAACGCCTTCGACTTGTACCGCGACGACCTCTCCCGCTCGAGCAGGTATGCGATCTCGGTGAGCGCCTCGAGCGGGTCCATCCGCTACTCCGACAGCTCTTTCGAGGTCTGCACCCAGTCGTCGAGCTTCGCCGCCGCCCGACCGTCGTCGATGGCCGCGGCCGCGTCGGAGAGCGCCTCGGCGAGACGCTCGAGGATCGGACGCTGCACCTCGGCGGCATCTTGGAAGAGACGGAACGACACCAGGCCCGCCGCCGCGTTCAGCAGAACGATGTCGCGGACCGGTCCCGCATCGCCCGCGAGCACCCGCCGCACGACCTCGGCGTTGTGGTCGGGCGACCCGCCGAGAAGGTCGTCGATGTCGGCGAGGGGGATGCCGAGATCGCGCGGATCCAAGTCGTGCTCGTGCACATCGCCCCGGCTGATCTCCCAGAGGCGGCTGTGCCCGGTCGTGGTGAGCTCGTCGAGGCCGTCGTCACCGCGGAACACCAGTGCCGTGGCGCCGCGCGTGCGGAACACGCCCGTGATCAACGGCACGCGGTCGAGGTGAGCCACACCCACGGCGTTCGCTTCGGCGCGCGCGGGGTTGCAGAGGGGTCCGAGGAAGTTGAAGACCGTCGGCACGCCGAGCTCCGCCCGTGTCGGACCGGCATGCCGGAAGCCGGGGTGGAACGCCGACGCGAACGCGAAGGTGATCCCCGTGCGATCGAGCGTCTCCGCGACCTTGTCGGGTGCGAGGGTCAGCGCGATCCCCAACGACGACAGCACGTCGGACGATCCCGAAGACGAGCTCGCCGCGCGATTGCCGTGTTTCACGACCGGAACCCCGGATGCCGCGGCCACGATGGCCGCCATCGTGGAGACGTTGACGGTGCCGAAACGATCGCCGCCGGTCCCCACGATGTCGAGCACCTCGGCACGGACGGGGAGGGGCACCGCCGCCTCGAGGATGGCGTCGCGGAAGCCGACGATCTCTTCGACGGTCTCACCCTTCGCGCGCAACGCGATGAGGAATCCGGCCAGCTGCGAGGGAGTCGCGTCGCCCGCCATGACCTGTCTCATCGCCCACGTGGACTCCGAGACACTGAGGTCGTCGCCGGCGAGCAGCGAGGCGAGCAGATCGGGCCAGGTGAAGCGTTCCGCCATGGGACGATCCTTTCACACGCGTGTCGCCTCGCCGTGTCGCGATCCGCGCCGCAGCCGAGGGCAGCGCGAACCTGCTCCGTACCGGGGATTCCTTGCGGATTCTGAGGCTTCCCTAAGTCTCGACGATGGAATAACTCATGTTGGGGATGGGATGATCGGGCCCGCAGATCGCGCATAATGGAACGGTGACGACCTCAGCGACGTATTCCCAGGCCGTGCGTGCCGTGAAGCGACCCGACCCGGTCGCCGTAGGCACCATCGTGTGGCTGGGCAGCGAGGTCATGTTCTTCGCAGGCCTCTTCGCGATCTACTTCACCCTCCGCAGCACCTCCGCGTCCTTGTGGGCCGAAGAGACCCAGCTGCTCAATGTCCCCTTCGCGCTGGTCAACACGTTCATCCTCGTGTTGTCGTCGGTCACGTGCCAGATGGGCGTCTTCGCCGCCGAGCGGTACCAGCCGTACCGCACGGGCAAGGCCACCGGCTTCAAGCAGTGGGGAATGGTGGAGTGGTTCTACCTCACCTTCATCCTCGGCGCGGTGTTCGTGTCGGGACAGGTGTGGGAGTACGCGACGCTGGTGGCCGAGGGCATGCCCATCAGTGCCAATCCCTACGCCTCCGCCTTCTACCTGACCACCGGCTTCCACGCCCTGCACGTGACGGGTGGCCTCATCGCCTTCCTGCTCGTGATCGGCCGCGCGTACGCCGTGAAGAACTTCGGCCGGAAAGAGATGACCACCTCGATCGTCGTGTCGTACTACTGGCACTTCGTCGACGTCGTCTGGATCGCCCTGTTCGTCGTCATCTACTTCCTCAAGTAAGAGAGCTGTACTCCACATGGCACGCGAGAAGAAGACTCGTCGGTCCTCCGGGCGTCGTAGCCCCCTGGCCGCCGCAGCGCTGATCGGTATCGGACTCCTCCTCACCGGAGGCGCCTACGCGGGCGCATCGGCCGCGATGGCCGCGACCTCCACCACGCCCGTGAGCGAGGCCAATTCCGCGACAGCGGTCGAAGAGGGCGAGAAGCTCTTCCAGGCCAACTGCGCGACCTGCCACGGCCTGAACCTCGAGGGCAGCCAGCAGGGGCCGTCGCTGTTCGGCGTCGGCGAGCTGTCCGTGCACTTCCAGGTCTCGACGGGCCGCATGCCGCTGCAGGCCCAGGGCCCGCAGGCTCCGGTCAAGCCCGTGCAGTTCACCGAAGAGCAGATCAACGCCATCGCGGCGTACGTGCAGTCGTCGGCCCCCGGACCGGCTTACCCCACCGAAGACCTCGTCGACGGAGAGGGCGACCTCTCCCACGGAGCCGAGCTCTTCCGCATCAACTGCGCGATGTGCCACAACGTCGCCGGCGCAGGTGGCGCCCTGACCGAGGGCAAGTGGGCACCCGACCTGCACACGGTCACGCCCGTCAACATGTACGCGGCGATGGTCACGGGCCCGCAGAACATGCCGGTCTTCAACGACCTCAACCTCACCCCCGAAGACAAGCGCGACGTCATCTCGTACCTGATGTACGTACAGAAGACCGACTCCCCCGGTGGCTACGCCCTCGGGTCGCTGGGCCCGGTCTCCGAGGGTCTGTTCATCTGGATCTTCGGTATCGGGGCGCTCATCGCCCTGACCGTGTGGATCACGGCGAAGTCCAACTGACCGTCGTCTTCGACATTACGTAAACGCACGAGGAGCACCATGGCACACGAGGACGACGCACTCGAGCACGAGAGGGCTTCCTGGAAGCCCGGCTCGGGCCTCGCCGTCGCGGTTCCCGACGCCGTAAACAACCCGGGCCTGCCCGGTCACCGTCAGCGGATGACCGACAAGGACCCGCAGGAGATGAAGCGTGCGGTCCGCACGGTCTACACCCTGTTCTACATCTCGGTCGCGGCGAGCATCTGGGCGAGCATCGCCTACATGATCTTCCCGATCGAGTCGGGCGCGATGATCGACATCCGCTACAACAACCTCTTCATCGGGCTCGGCATCGCGTTCGCGCTGCTCGCCATCGGCATCGGCACCATCCACTGGGGCAAGTCGGTCATGTCCGACAAGGAGTACATCGAGGACCGCCACGCGACGCGCGGGCGTGACGAGGTTCGCGAGGGTGCGATCAACGTCTTCGCCGAGGCCGACAAGGACTCGGGCTTCGGTCGTCGCGAGATCATCCGCAACTCGATGTTCGCCGCCCTCGCGGCATCCATCATCCCCGGCATCACCCTCTTCCGCGGACTCGCACCGCAGGATCAGGACCCCGTGACGATGCTGAGCCACACGATGTGGAAAGAAGGCATGCGCCTGTCGCACGACCCCTCGGGTCGTCCGATCCGCGCGGCCGACGTCACCCTCGGCTCCGCGTTCCACGTGATCCCCGAAGAGCTCGCCGGCCTCGGCCACGACGAGGGCTACCTCGAAGAGAAGGCCAAGGCCATCGTGCTGCTCATGCGCATGCAGCCCGAGCAGCTCAACCCCGAGACGAACAATCTCGACTGGTCGTACGACGGCATCATCGCGTACTCCAAGGTCTGCACCCACGTCGGTTGCCCCGTGGCGCTGTACGAGCAGCAGACCCACCACCTCCTGTGCCCCTGCCACCAGTCGCAGTTCGACGTCGCCAACGGCGCGGCCGTCATCTTCGGCCCGGCCGCCCGTCCCCTGCCGCAGCTCCCCATCACCGTCGACGCCGAGGGTTACCTCGTCGCCCAGAGTGACTTCCACGAGCCCGTCGGCCCCAGCTTCTGGGAGCGCTCATGAGTACCGGTACTCACCCCACCGAGAACGTCACGACCGAACCGGCCGTCTACTCCGGTCCGCCGCAGGCGCCCGCCGGTCGTGACGGCAAGCCGCTCGGGGGCCGCTTCGTCGGCGCCGCGGCGAACTACCTCGACGAGCGCACGAGCATGTCGGGCCTGGTCAAGGAACTCGGCCGCAAGGTCTTCCCCGACCACTGGTCGTTCATGCTCGGCGAGATCGCCCTGTGGAGCTTCGTCGTCGTGCTGCTCTCCGGCACGTTCCTGACGTTCTTCTTCCAGGCGTCGATGGTCGAGACGCACTACAACGGTGCGTACGAGCCCATGCGCGGTATCGCGATGTCGGCCGCCATGGAGTCGGCGCTGCACATCTCGTTCGATCTGCGCGGCGGACTCCTCGTGCGTCAGATCCACCACTGGGCGGCGCTCGTGTTCGTCGCCGGTATCGGCGTGCACATGCTCCGCGTGTTCTTCACCGGTGCGTTCCGCAAGCCGCGCGAGCTCAACTGGGTCGTCGGTTTCATCCTCTTCATCCTGGCGATGGCCGAGGGCTTCACGGGTTACTCCCTCCCCGACGACCTGCTGTCGGGTAACGGCCTCCGCATCATCGACGGCATGATCAAGGGCCTGCCGATCATCGGCACCTGGACCTCGTTCCTCCTCTTCGGCGGCGAGTTCCCCGGTACGACGATCGTCGGCCGTCTGTACACGCTGCACATCCTGCTGCTGCCGGCGATCCTCGTCGCGCTGCTCGCCGTGCACCTCATGCTCATGATCATCAACAAGCACACGCAGTTCGCCGGCCCCGCCCGCACGAACAGCAACGTCGTGGGCTACCCGATCATGCCGGTGTACGCGTCCAAGATGGGTGGCTTCTTCTTCATCACGTTCGGCGTGATCGTCATGATCGCCGCCCTGGTGACGATCAACCCGATCTGGAACTACGGTCCGTACGACCCGTCGCCCGTGTCGGCCGGTACCCAGCCCGACTGGTACATCGGCTTCGCCGACGGCGCGCTTCGTCTCGTGCCTCCGCACCTGGAGTTCGTGCTGTGGGGCCACACCTGGTCCTGGAACATCATCTTCCCGGTCGCCGTGCTCGGTCTGTTCATCGTCCTCGTGCTGGTCTACCCCTTCATCGAGGCGTGGGTCACCGGAGACAAGCGCGAGCACCACATCGCCCAGCGTCCGCGCAACGCCGCTACCCGCACCGCCATCGGTGCTGCCGGTGTCACGTTCTACGCCGTCATGTGGGCCGCGGCATCGTCCGACATCATCGCGACGCACTTCCACCTCACGATGGAGGGTGTCATCCACGCCCTCCAGGCCCTGCTGATCCTCGGCCCGATCCTCGCCTACTTCGTCACCAAGCGCATCTGCATCGCGCTGCAGAAGAAGGACCGAGAGATCGCTCTACACGGCTACGAGTCGGGTCGCATCGTGCGCCTGCCCGGCGGCGAGTACATCGAGGTTCACCAGCCCGTCGACGAGTTCGAGCGCTGGAAGCTCGTCGACAACGAGACGTATGAGCCTCTCGTGGTCCGCCCGAACGAAAAGGGTCAGATCCCCTGGCACGAGAACATTCGCGCGTCGGTGTCGCGGTGGTTCTTCGAAGACCGTCTCGCACCCCTCACGCAGGCCGAGATCGACGCGGCAGTCGCTCACCAGCACCACGAGCTCGACCACATCGAGCACGAGGAGGCCGACGAGATCGCCGGCGCCGATGCCCGTGCCGATGAGGACGGACGCCCCCGCAACGCTGTCGGCGAGCGTGTCGAGGTCGAGATCCCCGCTCCCAAGGGTCTCGGAGAAGCCAACCGCCCCCGCGGCGACAAGGGCGAATAAGTCCCTCTCGAGCGAAGCCCCGGTGCCACGGCACCGGGGCTTCGTCGTCGGTGACCATCAGTCGGCTCGCACTGGACCTCGCGACACTCGGGAGGGTTTCTGGCAGGATGCCGGGGCATTGTGGCATCCGGGCCTCTCCCCCATCGCACAGCCGCTGCCTAACGTGAGAGCATGACCGACGCCGCCGAATACTTCCGCACCCGCCTCTCCGTCGAGACCGATCCCTCTGACGTCTACGCCGCCCAGAAGGCCGACGATCGCTTCGTGCTCGTCGATGTGCGAGGCGACGACGCCTGGTCGCAGGGCCGCGTGACGGGGGCGATCCACATGCCATACCGCGTCATCCCCGAGCGGGCTTCATCAGAGATTCCCCTCGACATGCCCGTCGTCGTCTACTGCTGGAGCCCCGGCTGCAATGCCGGTCAGAAGGGTGCTCTCGCCTTCGCCCAGCTGGGCTACGACGTGCGCGAGATGATCGGCGGCTACGAGTACTGGGTGCGCGAGGGACAGCCGTTCGAGAACGACGAGGGACCATGCGAGCGGGTGTTCGATGCGACCGTGATGGTCGTGCGTCGCTGACACCCCGGCACACCTCGCCGTAGGATGCCGGGATGCCTCCCCATCCTGCGATCTCCCCCTTCGCGAGCGGCTTCCTCGACCGGCCCGATGGGGCCCGACTCTACTGGGAGACCTCGGGCAACCCGCGGGGCCGACCGGCGATCTATCTGCACGGCGGACCGGGTGGCGGCCTCGGGCCCGGTGGGTACCGTCGTCGTTTCGACCCCGCGCTGCACCTCATCATCGGCATCGACCAGCGCGGGTGCGGTCGCAGCACACCGTGGGCGTCCGACGATCTCGCCAGCCTGCGGACGCAGACGATGACGCAGCTGATCGACGACGTCGAGGCCGTTCGCGTGCACCTCGGCGTCGAACGGTGGCTCGTGCACGGTGTGTCCTGGGGATCCACCCTCGCCCTCGCGTACGCGCTCTCGCACCGCGATCGTGTCACCGAGATCGTCAACCTCGCCGTGACGACGGGCCACCGCCGCGAAATCGACTGGATCACCGACGGCATCGCGCCCGTGTTCCCCGAAGCGCACGAACGGTTGCGCGCAGCCGTGCGTGACGACGAACGCACGATCGATGGATACGCACGACTGCTCGCAGACCCCTCGCCCGCGGTGCGGTGGCGAGCCGCCGACGAGTGGGACGCGTGGGAAGCCGCTCACATCTCGCTCGGACCGCACGCGACGCCCGGCCCGCTGCACCCGGATGACAGGCACCGCCTGAACTTCGCCACCCTCGTCACGCACTATTGGGCGAACGACTGCTTCCTGCCCGGCGATCAGTCGGTGCTCGCACGGGCGTCCCAGCTCTCCGGGATCCCCGGGGTGCTCGTGCACGGGCGACGCGACATCAGCGGCCCCGTCCTGACGCCGTGGCAGCTCCACCGGGCATGGCCGGGCAGCAGGCTGCAGATCGTCGAGGAAGAGGGACACGGCGGCCCGCGGAGCGCGGAGCTGGCGATGGAAGCAATGGACGGTTTCGCGAGAGACGCGGCTTTGTGAGCCCATTCGGAGGAGTCCCCGCTTCAGGCAGTGCCGACTCGGGCTCTACCGGCTCCGGCGCGTCCTGCTCGCCCGGTGTCGACTCAGGCGGTTTCGACGTCCTCGGCGAACCATCGCGCCGCCGACCCGAAGAACACCGGATCCACGGTGGTCGTCTCGTCGTCATCGACGACGTCGCACACCACGACGGTCACGTTGTCGCGCGTCCCCGCCTCGAGCGCCAGCGCGACCGCGGAGGCGGCGGCCTCACGCGGGCCGGACGCTTCGCCGATGAGCCGTGCGACGTCGGCCTCGGGAACGTAGTCGGTCAGTCCGTCGCTGCAGAGCACCCACCGGTCTCCCACGCGCGGCGGACGCTCTGCGACGGAGACCACGTCTCCTTCGGCCCCGCCGAGAGAGGCGGTGATGATGTTGCGACGCGGGTGCGCTGCGGCCGCTTCGGGCGGGATGATGCCGTGGTCGACGAGAGCTTGCACGTAGGAGTCGTCGCGCGTCTCGCGAGAGAACTCCCCGTCGCGCAGCAGATAAGCGCGGGAGTCCCCGGTGTGCGCGAGGAGCAGGTCGCCCGTAGTGCTCAGGAAGATCCCCGTGAAGGTCGTTGCCATGCCCTCGAGCGCGGGATCGCGTTCGACGTGCGCCCGGATATCCCAGTTCGCCTCGCGGATGCGCACGAGGAGGCCGTCGGCGTCGAGCCCTCCCCCACGCGTCGCGACCAAACGGTGGACCAGCGCCGCGGAGGCGAGGTCACCGGACGGGCCGCCACCGACGCCGTCAGCGACCGCCGCACCCCAGGACGCCGCGAACGCGGCGTCCTGGTTGGTGGGACGATGGGCGCCGGCATCCGAGACGGCGGCCGTTATCAGCCGAACGGGCACAGGATCAGCGTGCGAAGTACCCGCGGTAGTACTCGTACACCCAGCCGACGATCGCGATCGCGAAGACCACGAAACCGACGGGGACGAGCCAGCTGCCCACAGCGAGTCCGATCACGGCGATCGCCGCCGACGCGGCGAGCACGATGGGCCACCACGACCAGGGGCTGAACTCGCCCATCTCGGGGTCGCCGTCATCGATGTCGGCCGTCAGGGTGTCTTCGGGCAGATCACCGCGCTGAGACTTCATGACCCGGCCGATGTAGAACGCGATCATCGACGACATGAGCCCGAGGAACGCGAGCGCCACCGTGCCGACCCATTCGACGCCGCCGTGCTGGATGAGGCTCCAGACGGTGTAGATCGCCGCGATGAGGAACGAGAAGACCGCGAGGATCCACCAGAGGTTGACGTTGGTACGCATGGACTTACTTGACCTCTCCAGCAGCAGCGTCGACGACAGGGGCATCGGGGGCGTCCTTGGCCGGACCCACGCCCACCGGGATACCGGCTTCGGGGTGGTTCAGGTCGAACGCCGGACGCTCACTACGAATGCGCGGGATCGAGGTGAAGTTGTGACGCGGCGGCGGGCACGAGGTCGCCCACTCGAGCGATGCTCCGTAGCCCCACGGGTCGTCGACCGTCACGCGCGGCGCCTTGCGGGCGGTGATCCATACGTTCAGCAGGAAGGGGATCATCGAGGCGCCGAGGATCATCGATCCCACGGTCGACAGCTGGTTCTCCCAGGCCCACCCGTCGGCGGCGGCGTAGTCGGCGTAACGACGGACCATGCCGTCGACGCCGAGCCAGTGCTGGATGAGGAAGGTCATGTGGAAGCCGACGAACAGCATCCAGAAATGCACCATGCCGAGACGCTCGTTCAGCATCTTGCCGGTCCACTTGGGCCACCAGAAGTAGAAGCCGGCGAACATCGCGAACACGACGGTGCCGAAGACGACGTAGTGGAAGTGCGCGACCACGAAGTACGAGTCGGACAGGTGGAAGTCGAGCGGGGGCGATGCCAGGATGACGCCGGTCAGACCACCGAAGACGAACGACACCAGGAAGCCGAGGGCGAAGACCATCGGCGTCTCGAAGGTGACGGACCCGCGCCAGAGCGTTCCGATCCAGTTGAAGATCTTCACACCCGTCGGCACCGCGATGAGCATGGTCATCAGGGCGAAGAAGGGAAGCAGCACGCCGCCGGTGACGTACATGTGGTGCGCCCACACGGCCACGGAGAGCGCAGCGATCGCGATGGTGGCGTAGACCAGCGTCTTGTACCCGAAGATCGGCTTACGGCTGAAGACCGGGAAGATCTCGGAGACGATGCCGAAGAACGGCAGCGCGATGATGTACACCTCGGGGTGACCGAAGAACCAGAAGAGGTGCTGCCAGAGCAGGACACCGCCGTTCTCGGGGCTGTAGATGTGCGAGCCGAGCACGCGGTCGGCGGCGGCGGCGAAGATGGCGGCCGCCAGCACGGGGAATGCGAGCAGGATCAGGATGCTCGTGATGAGCGTGTTCCAGGAGAAGATCGGCATGCGCCACATGGTCATACCGGGCGCGCGCATGGTCAGCACGGTCGTGATGAAGTTGACCGCACCGAGGATCGTGCCGAAACCGCTGATGCCGAGGCCGAGCATCCAGAGGTTTCCGCCGACGCCCGGCGAGAAGCTCGCATTGGCGAGCGGCTGATAGGCGAACCATCCGAAGCCGGCCGCACCCTGCGGGGTGAGGAAGCCCGAGACGGCGATCGTCGACCCGAAGAGGAAGAGCCAGAACGCGAACGCGTTCAGACGGGGGAACGCGACGTCGGGGGCACCGATCTGCAGCGGCAGCAGCGCGTTGGCGAAGCCGGCGAACAGCGGCGTCGCGAACATCAGCAGCATGATCGTGCCGTGCATCGTGAACAGCTGGTTGTACTGCTCTTTGGTCGGGATGATCTGCATGCCCGGCTCGAAGAGCTCCGCACGGATGATCAGCGCCATCACGCCACCGAGCATGAAGAACATCACGGAGGCGATCAGGTACATGTACCCGATGGTCTTGTGGTCGGTGGAGGTGATCCACTTGACGACCAGGTTGCCCTTCTGCTCCACACGCGTGGTGCTCAGCAGTGCGGCTTGACGCGGCGGGAGAGTCGTCGGCCGCGAGGGGCCCGTCCCCTGGAGCGGAAGCGTCGTGGCCATGATCACTCGTTCCCTTCGGTACCGGTCGTCGTCAGGTTCTGCAGACGCGACAGGTCGCTGATGTCACCGACGTCGCCCGCGCGGCGCAGCGAGTCGAGGTAATCCTCGTACTCGGCCTCGCTGACGACCTTGACGTTGAAGAGCATGGCGGAGTGGTACTCACCGCACAGCTCGGCGCACTTGCCCTCGTACGTGCCCTCGCGAGTGGGCATGAACGACCACTCGTTGTCGCGGCCGATGTACATGTCTTTCTTGTACAGGAAGTCGATGATCCAGAACGAGTGGATGACGTCGCGCGAGCGCAGGTCGATCTTGACCGTCTTGTTCACCGGCAGATAGAGGGTGGGCACGTCGTCGAGGTCGTACCCGTCGGACGTGGCGATGGCCTGCACGCCCATGGAGTACACGGCGTCGGAGTTGTCTTCCTCTTCGCCGTTGTACTGGAAGTCCCAGGCCCACTGCTTGCCGTAGGCGGTGATGGAGACGTCGGGGTCGTCGTACTGCGTCTCGAGCGTGTTCTGGTCGCGCGCCGTGAAGGCGAAGAAACCGACGACCAGGATCAGCGGGACGATCGTGTAGAAGATCTCGACCGGCATGTTGTAGCGCAGCTGCACCGGCAGGCCCGACTGGCCGCGGCGACGGCGGTACGCGATGACCGACCACAGCATGAGACCCCAGGTGATGACACCCACGGCGAGGAGCACGATCCACGAGTTGACCCACAGACCGGCGACCATGTCGGTGTGGTTCGTGGCAGGTGTTCCGTCATCGACGAAGCCGGGCAGGAATCCGTGCAGCTGGGTCGTGGTGCAGCCCGAGAGGAGTGCGACGGACGCGATCCCGAGAGGGAGCGCTGCCCAACGAAGGCGACGTTTGGAGGGCACAATGCACCTTTCCGGGTCGTGGATGAAGCTTTGACAGTCTACGGCAACCTCTCACCGTTCTCAGGCCATTCGTCCAGTGCCGAGACATCGAGAACCCCCGGATTCCACGGTGTGATCCGTGGTCCCGGGGGTTCTCGAAAACGACGCTGTCGAACAGCGACCGAGCTCAGTGGAAGCTGTCGCCGCAGGCGCAGGAACCCTGCGCGTTGGGGTTGTCGATGGTGAAACCCTGCTCGGAGATCGTGTCCTTGAAGTCGATGCTCGCACCGTCGAGGTACGGCACGCTCATGTCGTCGACGATGACCTCGACGCCGTCGAAGTCGACGACCTTGTCGCCGTCGAGGTAACGCTCGTCGAAGTAGAGCTGGTAGATGAGTCCGGAGCATCCGCCGGGCTGGACGGCGACGCGCAGACGCAGGTCGTCGCGACCCTCCTGCGACAGCAGGCTCTTCACCTTGTCGGAGGCGGCGGCGGTGAGGCCCACGCCGTGCTCGCGGGTGTCGGCGGAGGACGACAGAGTGGTGTCGGTCATGGCGATGCCCTTCGGGTTGATCGGTCGCGGGGACGTATGGAGTCTACGCCGATCCCGCCGCGGCGGCCCCGTCAGACGGTTCGGTCGTTCAACCGGGTCAACAGGAGGGCCTCGGAGACGAGGGCGTTGCGGAACGTCTCGAGGTGCAGCGACTCGTTGGGGCTGTGCGCCCGCGCGTGCGGATCCTCCACTCCCGTGACGAGGATCTGGGCGGCCGGGAACTCGCGCACGAGGTCGGCGATGAAGGGGATCGATCCGCCGATGCCCACGTCGACGGACTCGACCCCGTACCCCTTCGCGAAGGCCTCGCGTGCGTCACCGACGGCCCATCCACTCGTGTCGACGAGGAACGAATCGCCGCAGTCGACGTCGCTGAACTCCAGCCGCGCGCCGAACGGGACGTGCGCGCGCAGGTGCTTCTCGATCGCGGCGAACGCCTCCTCGGCATCCTGTCCGGGAGCGACACGTGCGCTGATGACGACGCTCGTCTCGGGAGCCAGGGTGTTGGATGCCGCGGACACGGGCGTGGCATCCCATCCGGTGATCGTGATCGACGGCTTGTTCCAGATGCGGCTGAGGATCGAGTCGCGCCCGATGGGGGTGACTCCCTCCAGCAGGCCCGACTCCGAACGCAGCTTCGCCTCGTCGTAATCGGGAGTCGCGGCGTCGCGCACCGCGAGACCGTCGACCGCCACCGCGCCGTCGTCGTCCCAGAGGGTCGCGAGCAGCTTGACCGTGGCGAGCATGGCATCCGGGACCGCGCCGCCCATCATGCCCGAGTGCGACGCGTGCTCGAGCGTCTTGACCGTCAGGGTGAAGCGGGCGTTGCCGCGCAGGGACACGGTGAGTCCCGGGGTGCGTTCGTCCCAGTTGCCCGAGTCGGCGACGACGATCACGTCGGAGCGGAGCACCTCGGCGTTGTCGGACAGGAACTGCGCGAACGATCGGGAGCCGTACTCCTCTTCGCCCTCGATGAAGACGGCGAGGCCCAGGTCGAGGTCGTCTCCGAGCACCTCGGCCACGGCGCGGATGGCACCGACGTGGGCCATGATGCCGGCCTTGTCGTCGGCGGCGCCGCGACCGTAGAGACGTCCGCCGCGCACGGTCGGCTGGAACGGCGGGGAGTCCCAGAGCGCTTCGTCGCCGGGAGGCTGCACGTCGTGGTGCGCGTACAGCAGCACCGTGGGTCGTCCGTTGCGCGCGGCGCGCGACGCGAGCACCGCGGGCTGACCCATCTCGTCGGTGTCGGGGATGGCGGCGCGCGCGACCTTCACCGAATCGAAGACGCCGGTGCCCTCGAGAAGGGCGGCGACGGCATCGGCGCTCTCGACGAGCGCGGACTGGTCGAACGCCGGCCAGGCGATCGAGGGGATGCGCACGAGGGAACCGAGATCGGCGAGGGCTGCGGGGATGCCGGAGTCCGCTGCATTTTGCACAGCGTCCTGCCGGGACAGGTCGAGGGTCATGCGGGTAATCTTAAATCTCCTGATCAGCGAAGCACCGAGGTTTCCCGTGGCCAAGTCCCCCGCCCCCGCACCCAACGACACCCCCGTCGACCCGTCGGAGATGGGCACGGGCAAGGGCCGTGCGACCCCGTCGCGCGCCGAGCAGGAGGCTGCACGCAAGCGTCCCCTCGTTCCCGACACCAAAGAGGCCAAGGCCCGCGCTCGCGCCGACCTCGCCGCGCAGCGCGAGAAGGCCCGGATCGGCATGGCCGCCGGCGAAGAGCGCTACCTCCCGGTGCGCGACCGCGGACCCCAGCGCCGCTTCGCGCGCGACTTCGTGGATGCCGGATGGCACCTCGGTGAGGGCGTCATGCCGTTCATGGTGCTCGTCATCGTCGCGACCCTCATCCCCATGTCGATCTTCCAGTACTGGTCGTTCGTGGCGCTGTGGATCTTCATCCTGTTCGTCGTCGGCGACATGATCATCACCTCCATCCGCGTGAAGAAGGCCGCGAAGGAGAAGTTCGGCGAAAGCCGGCTCGAGAAGGGTCTCGGCTGGTACGCGGCGATGCGCACCGTGCAGATGCGCTTCATGCGTCTGCCCAAGGCGCAGGTCAAGCGCGGCCAGTACCCGGTCTGACCTCACCCGATCCGACGAGCGGCGCGCCTTCGGGCGCGCCGCTTCGTCGTTGCGTCGCCGCCGCGGGCGTCGAGTGTCCACGACACTCCGCGCGACCGCGCGCGCAGCGGCGTGTCGTGGACACCCGACACGGGTACGCGTCGCACGGGCGCGTCAGCGAGCGGCGGCAGGCGTGAAGCCAGCGGACGCCGGCGGCGGAGCCGTCAGCGTGCGCGAGCGAGGCCGCGGTTGATCTGACGGGCCCAGAGCGGCCCGCGGTAGAGGAATCCGGTGTACCCCTGCACCAGGGTCGCACCGGCGGCGAGGCGCTCGCGCACGTCCTCGGCGGTCTCGACTCCCCCGGCCGAGATGACCACGAACTCCGCCGGGACCGCCTCGCGGACGAGGCGCAGCACCGCGGTCGCGCGCGCCTTCAGCGGTGCGCCGGACAGCCCACCGGTGCCGGCGGCTTCCACGGTCGCGGCATCCGTCCGGAGTCCCGTACGCTCGATCGTCGTGTTCGTGGCGATGATGCCCGACAGACCCGCGTCGACGGCCAGTCGCGTGATGTCGCGCACCTCGGCGTCGTCGAGGTCGGGCGCGATCTTGACCAGGAGCGGGGTGTCGCCTGCGGCATCCCGAACGGCCGTCAGGAGCGGACGGAGCGTCTCGACCGCCTGGAGCCCGCGGAGTCCCGGCGTGTTGGGTGAGGAGACGTTGACCACGAGGTAATCGGCGAGCGGCGCGAGCATCTTTGCGCTGCGGACGTAGTCGGTGGTGGCGTCCTCGACGGCGACGACACGACTCTTGCCGATGTTCACACCGATGACCGGACGCGTGCGCGATCGGCGCAGACGCCGGAGCTTGGCTGCGGCCGCAGCCGCTCCGTCGTTGTTGAAGCCCATGCGGTTGATCACCGCACGGTCGGCGACGAGGCGGAACAGGCGCGGCTTGGGGTTGCCCGGCTGCGGGAGCGCCGTGACGGTGCCCACCTCGACGTGGCCGAACCCCAGGGCGCCGAGGCCCCGCCCCATCGTGACGTTCTTGTCGAAACCCGCCGCGACGCCGAAGGGCGACGGGAAGTCGAGCCCGAGGGCCTTCACCCGCTGGTCGGATGCCGGTGACGTGAAGCGGCGGACGACGGATGCCACCGGCTCGACGCCCGCGGCGCGGATGACGAGCGCGCCGAGGTGGTGGGCGAACTCGGGATCGAGGCGGGTGAGGATCGTGCGGAAGAGAAGGGGATACATCACCGTCAGGCTACTGGACGCCTGTCGAGCTCGTCGTCTGCGGGGGCGGCGGCGCGGTCCGCGTGATCCGCGCGCAGCTGAGCGATCGCCGCGTCGAAGTCTTCGAGAGAATCGAACGCCTGGTAGACGCTCGCGAAGCGCAGGTACGCGACCTCGTCGAGATCACGGAGCGGGCCGAGGATCGACAGACCGATCTCGTTCGCCTCGATCTGCGACGATCCGGTCTGACGGATGGCCTCCTCGACCCGCTGGGCGAGCACCGCGAGGTCGGCGTCGGTGACCGGCCTTCCCTGACACGCCTTGCGCACGCCCGACATCACCTTCTCGCGGCTGAACGGCTCGACCACACCCGAACGCTTGATGACGTTGAGGCTCGCGGTCTCGACGGTCGAGAACCGTCCTCCGCACTTCGGGCACTGCCGGCGGCGACGGATGCTGAGGCCGTCGTCGCTCGTGCGGGAGTCGATGACGCGGGAGTCGGGGTTGCGGCAGAACGGGCAGTGCACGGTCAGACCTCGAAGCGCGCGGTCACGGCCTCGCCGTGCGCGGGCAGCGCCTCGGCTTCGGCGAGGGTGACGATGGCATCCCGTACCTCGGAAAGCGCCGCACGGTCGTACTCCACGACCTGCTGGGGCCGCAGGAACGTGGCCGCCGAAAGCCCTGCTCCATAACGCGCCTGACCACCCGTGGGGAGGACGTGATTGCTGCCGGCGAGGTAATCGCCCAGGCTCACGGGCGTGTACGGCCCGACGAAGACCGCTCCCGCGTTGACGAAGTCCTCGGGCCGAGGATCGGAGAGGTGCAGCTCCAGGTGCTCGGGAGCGTAGGCGTTGCTGAACGCGGTTGCCTGCGCGACGTCGTCGACGAGCACGACAGCCGACTGCGGGCCGTGGAAGGCGGCGGTCACGCGCTCGCTGTGACGGGTCGCCGCCACGCGGGCGGGCAGGGCCGCTTGCACGGCCTCGGCCAGCGCGGCGGAGTCGGTGACGAGCACGGCAGAGGCTTGCTCGTCGTGCTCCGCCTGGCTGACGAGGTCGGCCGCGACCAGGTGGGGCTCGGCGCTGTCGTCGGCGACGACGAGGATCTCGGTCGCCCCCGCCTCGGAGTCCGTGCCGACGCGACCGGCCACGGCGCGCTTGGCGGAGGCGACGAAGTTGTTGCCGGGTCCGGTGACGACGTCGACGGGGTCGAGGCCGATCTCGGACACCCCGTAGGCGAAGGCCCCGATGGCGCCGGCGCCGCCCATCGCGTAGACCTCGGTGACGCCGAGCAGACGCGCGGCCGCGAGGATGACGGGGTGGACGCGTCCGCCGAACGCTGACTGCGGGGGTGAGGCGAGCGCGACTTCGCGCACGCCCGCGACCTGGGCCGGGACGACGTTCATCACGACGCTCGAGGGGTAGACCGCCTTGCCGCCCGGTACGTACAGGCCGACGCGGCGCACCGGCTGCCAGCGCTGCGTCACGCGGGCGCCGACGCCGATCTCGGTGACGACGGGAGGGGGGACTTGCGCGGCGGATGCCGTGCGCACCCGCTCGATGGCGGCATCGAGGGCCGCCCGGATCTCGGGGGCCAGATCTCGCAAGGCCTCTTCGAGGTGGTCGGCGGGGACGCGGAGGGCGTGGTCGCTCACTCGGTCGAACCGCGCAGCCTGCTCGCGCAGTGCCTCTTCGCCGCGGTGGGCCACGTCGTCGACGAGACGCGCAGCCGTGACGAGGGCCTCATCCCGCGCGGCATCGGCGCGCGGGACGACGGCCAGGAGTTCGGCCGGCGAGAGCACGCGGCCGCGGAGATCGATCGTGCGGAGCATGCGTCCCAGGCTACCGGCCGTGCGCACCGTGCCTGGCGCGCGGCGAGCGGCTCGCAGTCGGTGTTCAGCCGGGCGGACAGGGTCTCATCGGATGCTGCTCGGGCAACCGTCGAAGACACGTGCCGTTCGTCGCGCGGACCGTCCGCGGGGTCGCACCACGGGCACCCGCCGAGCAGCCGCACGTGCGCCCTGCGAGCCGCCGCCCACACGGCGGCGGCTCGCAGGGCGGTGCTCAACCCCGCGTGATGCCCGAGACGTCGTGCAGGTAGCCGATACGTCCGTCGTCGTGGCGCACCACGAACGTCTCGCCCCGGTCTTCGACGACGAGCGCCCATGCCGTGGGGCCGATGTGGAAGATCGGCGTGCCGTAATCGTCGACGATCTCGCGCTGCTCCGGCGCGAGCGCCCAGAACGCCTGCGCGTGGGGGTGCTCGTCACGGGAGTTCCGCGCATCGCGGTCGCCGGCGCGGTGCGACTCGTCCTCCCGGCGCTGCCCCTCGCGCAGGTATGCGGAGCGGCCGTGCTCGCCCTGACGGTCGTCGTCGTGACGGTCGTCATCGTGTCGGTCGCCGTCGTGACGGTCGTCGTCGCGTCGGTCACCGTGCAGCCGCGGGGCGTCGATGTACCGATCGTCTTCGGAGCGGTACGCGTCGTGGCGGCGGTCACCGTCGCGGGCCTCGTCGGAGCGGTACGCGTCGAATCGTTGCGCGTCATCGGCCCGGTCGTCGCGATCCGCGCGCAGGGGTGCGAAGACGTCGGTGTCACTGTCGCCTTCGGAGTGGGCGGGAAGCACCGTGGTGCGCGGGGCCGCCTCGTCGTGCGCGAGGTCGGTCGATCCGGTGTAGCTGCCGGGCACAGCCTCGTCGACGCCGTGGCGGCCGGGCGACTCTTCGCCCGGGTGCGCCGGGATGTGGTCGTCCGCGCCGCGGCGCGGCGTGCGCGGTGCACGCGGAGCGCGGGGTCGGGCGACGACGGCGCGGATGGGGCGGGCGCTGCGGTGCGCCGGAACCTCCTCGCGGCCCCGGAAGTCCTGGGAGAAGGGCGGGATGAGGGGTCCGAAGACGGTCAGCACCACTCCTGCGAGCAGGACGATGGCTTCGACCCAGATGACCCACGACCGCGTCCAGATGCCGGTCTCGTTGAAGATCACGACGGTGTCCCACACCCAGGAGACCCAGACGAACGCCGCGACGGTGAAGGCGACCGAGGCGAACTGGTCGATGCCGAGGGACCCGACGCGGCGGATGCCCTGGGGCGAGAGCCGGCGGAGCACGAGGAGGCCCACGGCGACGGTCGGGAGCGCGACGGTGGGAATCCACCACAGTCCCGACAGCCAGACGTTCGGACCGCCGATGAGCACGCCGGACGGCGAGTCGAGGATGTTGATCCGGAAGAACGACACGAAGAAGGCGACCACCCAGATGCCGAGGAGGGCGACCTCGCGGACGGAGAACGGTCCGACGCCGTACTGCGGAGCATCGCCCGTGCGAGGGAGCTGGTCGTGGTCGCGCGCGCCGGAGTTGGCGTGCGCTGACGCCGGAACGGAACGGTGCTCCCCCGTGCGGGCGGACGGGACGGGGCGGTCGTGGGTGGGCGTCTCGTCGACGGGCGCGGCGAGACGCTCGCGATCGCCGAGGGTGTTCTCGTCGTGGGGGTTCTGATCGGTCACGATGATCCTTTCACCAGGGCGCCGGAGCGCCTGGTCATCCTAATCACGGGCTCGTCGGCATCCGCGGGGCTTGCAGCGGGAGGTTCGGGGGCGATTCAGCCGAGGCAGTTCGGCCCGAGCAGACCTTTCAGCTCACCGAAGAGGTCGGCCGTGACGCGCACGGGCATCGGCACCTCGAACACCTTCGCGGTCGCGCCTTTGTGCAGCTTGAGAACGACCTCGGTCGAGCCCGAATGCCGGCGCAGCATCTGTGCGAGTTCTCCGACCAGCGCCTCGTTCGCGCGCTGCTCCGGCACCATGAGCGTCAGACCGCCCGTCTCATCGAGCCCCTCGAGGTCGGGCGCGAACGCGCTCTGCGCGTGCAGGTTGAGGCCGTCGTCGCGGCGCGACACCCGACCCCGCACGACGAGGATCGAGTCGGCCTGCAGCACCGGTGCGAACTCGGCGTAGGTCTTGCCCATGAACATCACGGTCACCTCGCCGTTGAAGTCCTCGACGGTGATCATGCCGTAGGGGTTGCCGCTCTGCTTCGCCACCCGGTGCTGGACGCTGGTGAGCAGACCCGCCACGGTGACCTGATCGCCGTCCTGCACGTCTTCGGACGCCAGCAGATCGTGGATGGAGGTGGACGCGTGCTTGGCCAGCGGAACCTCGAGGCCCGCGAGGGGGTGGTCGGACACGTAGAGTCCGAGCATCTCGCGCTCGAACGCCAGTTTGTCTTTCTTGGTCCACTCGGGTCGTTCGGGAACCTTGACGACCTGCTGCGGTTCGTCCCACAGCGAGTCGAAGTCGAAGCCGACCTCGCCGTTCGCCTCCCGTCGCTTGTCGAGCACGGCGCCTTCGCAGGCGTCTTCGTGCACCTCGACCAGAGCGCGCCGGGTCGACCCGAGCGAGTCGAACGCCCCGGCCTTGATCAACGATTCGACCGTGCGCTTGTTGGCCACGTGCATCGGCACCTTCGACAAGAAGTCGTGGAACGAGGTGTACCTGGCGTCCTGGCGCGCGGCGACGATGCCGTCGACGACGTTGGTGCCGACGTTGCGGACCGCGCCCAGGCCGAAGCGGATGTCTTCGCCGACGGCCGCGAAGAAGCGGATCGATTCGTTCACATCGGGCGGCAGCACCTTGATGCCCATGCGGCGGCACTCGTTGAGATAGACCGCCATCTTGTCTTTCGAGTCACCGACACTCGTCAGCAGCGCGGCCATGTACTCGGCCGGGTAGTGCGCCTTGAGGTAGGCCGTCCAGTACGACACGAGCCCGTAGGCGGCGGTGTGCGCCTTGTTGAAGGCGTAGTCGGCGAACGACTCGAGCACCTTCCACAGCGTCTGCTGCGCGACGTCGCCGAAGCCGCGCTCGGTCATGCCGCCGAAGAAGATCTCTTTCTGCTTGTCGAGCTCGCTCTTCTTCTTCTTGCCCATCGCGCGGCGAAGAAGGTCGGCCTGACCGAGCGTGTACCCCGCGACACGCTGCGCGACGGCCATCACCTGCTCCTGGTAGACGATGAGGCCGTAGGTGGTGTCGAGGATGTCGGCGAGCGGCTCCTCGAGCTCGGGATGGATCGGCTCGATCTCCTGCTGCTTGTTCTTGCGCAGCGCGTAGTTGATGTGCGAGTTCACGCCCATGGGACCGGGGCGGTACAGCGCCAGCACCGCCGAAATGTCTTCGAAGTTGTCGGGCCGCATCAAGCGCAGCAGCGAACGCATGGGTCCGCCGTCGAGCTGGAAGACGCCGAGCGTGTCTCCGCGGGCGAGGAGTTCGTAGGATGCCGCATCGTCGAGGTCGAGGTCTTCCAGCACGAGCGGATGGCCGCGGTTGGCCTCGATGTTGTCGAGGGCGTCGTTGATGATGGTGAGGTTGCGCAGCCCCAGGAAGTCCATCTTGATCAGGCCGAGCGACTCGCACGCGGGGTAGTCGAACTGCGTGACGATCTGGCCGTCCTGCTCGCGGCGCATGATCGGGATGATGTCGATGAGGGGCTCGCTCGACATGATGACGCCGGCGGCGTGCACGCCCCACTGGCGCTTGAGGTTTTCGAGCCCCAGGGCGGTGTCGAAGACCGTCTTGGCCTCGGCGTCGGTCTCGATGAGCGTGCGGAACTCGCTCGCCTCTTTGTACCGCGGGTGCTCGGGGTTGAACATGCCGTCGAGGGGCATGTCCTTGCCCATCACGGCCGGGGGCATGGCCTTGGTGAGACGGTCGCCCATGCTGAAGGGGAAGCCCAGGACGCGCCCAGCGTCTTTCAGGGCCTGCTTCGCCTTGATGGTGCCGTACGTCACGATCTGCGCCACACGCTCGTCGCCGTACTTCTCGGTGACGTACTGGATGACCTCGCCGCGACGACGGTCGTCGAAGTCGACGTCGAAGTCGGGCATGGAGACGCGGTCGGGATTCAGGAAGCGCTCGAAGATGAGGCCGTGCTTGAGCGGATCGAGATCGGTGATCTTCATCGCGTACGCGACCATCGACCCCGCGCCCGAGCCACGGCCCGGACCCACGCGGATGCCGTGGTCTTTGGCCCAGTTGATGAAGTCGGCGACGACGAGGAAGTAGCCCGGGAACCCCATCTGCAGGATGACGTCGGTCTCGTACTCGGCCTGCTTGCGCACGTCGTCGGGGATGCCGTCGGGATAGCGGTCGCGGAGGCCGTTCTCGACCTCTTTGATCATCCAGCTGCCCTCGGTCTCGCCCGCGGGGACGGGGAAGCGCGGCATGTAGTTCGCGGAGGTGTCGAACTCGACCTCGCATCGCTCGGCGATGAGCAGGGTGTTGTCGCACGCCTCGGGGTTGTCACGGAACACCTGACGCATCTCGGCGGCCGATTTGACGTAGTAGCCGTCGCCGTCGAACTTGAAGCGCTTCGGGTCGTCGAGCGTCGACCCCGACTGCACGCACAGAAGAGCGGCGTGGCTCGTGGCGTCGTGCTGATGGGTGTAGTGGAGGTCGTTCGTGCCGACGAGCGGAATGCCGAGGTCTTTCGAGATCTTCAGCAGGTCGGTCATGACGCGCCGCTCGATCGAGAGTCCGTGGTCCATGATCTCGGCGAAGTAGTTCTCTTTGCCGAAGATGTCCTGGAACTCCGCCGCGGCGGCGCGCGCGGCGTCGTACTGGCCGAGGCGCAAACGCGTCTGCACCTCCCCCGAGGGGCAGCCGGTGGTGGCGATGAGACCCTTGCCGTAGGTCTGCAGCAGCTCGCGGTCCATGCGGGGCTTGAAGTAGTACCCCTCCATGCTCGCCCTCGACGACAGCCGGAACAGGTTGTGCATGCCCTCGGTCGTCTCGGAGAGCAGCGTCATGTGCGTGTACGCACCCGAACCGGAGACGTCGTCGCCCTGCTGCTCGGGCGTACCCCACCGCACCCGCGCCTTGTCGGAACGGTGCGTGCCGGGGGTGACGTACGCCTCGATGCCGATGATCGGCTTGATGCCGGCGTCTTTCGCGGTCTTGTAGAACTCGTAGGCCGCGAAGGTGTTGCCGTGGTCGGTGACCGCGATGGCCGGCATGCCCAATTTGACGGCCTCTTGCACCATCGGGCCGATGCGCGCGGCGCCGTCGAGCATCGAGTACTCGCTGTGCACGTGAAGGTGAGCGAAGGAGTCTGCTGCCACGTATCGAGTGTACGTTCGGCCTCCGACATCGCCCCTCGATGTTCGGGGCGGACGCCCAGTCGGCGACGACCACCGCGCGCGGCTCGGCTACGGTGGGCGCGTGCCCACCCCTGATTTCGTGCTGGAGCTCCGCCGTCACATCGGCATCCGTCCCCTCCCTCTCGTGGGGGTGACCGCGGTCATCGTGCACGACGGGCAGGTGCTGCTCGGTCGCCGCAGCGACAACGGACGGCTGACGCCGATCACCGGCATCGTCGACCCGGGCGAGGAACCCGCCGACGCCGCCGTCCGCGAGGCGGAGGAGGAGGCGGGGGTGCGCATCAGCGTCGACAGGCTCGCCTGGGTGCATCAGATCCCGCGGGTGACCTACGCCAACGGCGACCAGAGCGACTATCTCGACCTGACCTTCGCGTGCCGCTGGATCTCGGGCGACCCCGTGCCGGTCGACGGGGAGATGACCGAGGTCGGGTGGCATCCGATCACCGCCCTCGACGAGATCCTGGATGCCGACATGTCGGCGCGCGTGCGGGCGGCGCTCGACGATCACCCGACGCTCTTCGAGGGCGGGCGCTGAGGACCGCACGATCCCGAAGGCGGCGGCGCGGGTGGAATCGTGCGGACACGGGTGAGGATCGGCGTCAGGCTCCGTCGCCGAGGATCTCCAGCGCGCGCGCCAGGTCGGGCGGGTAGGGCGACTCGAACGCGACCCACTCCCCCGTGCCGGGGTGCGTGAAGGCCAATCGGTGGGCGTGCAGCCACTGCCGCGTCAGCCCCAGGCGCGCGGACAGGGTGGGGTCGGCCCCGTACAGGGGATCGCCCGCGCACGGGTGCCTGTGCGCGGCCATGTGCACGCGGATCTGGTGGGTGCGGCCCGTCTCGAGATGGATCTCGAGGAGCGATGCCCGGGGAAAGGCCTCGAGGGTCTCGTAGTGAGTGACCGAGTCCTTGCCGTGGGGGGTGACGGCGAACTTCCACGAGTGGTGGGGATGCCGCCCGATCGGCGCGTCGATGGTTCCGCTGAGCGGATCGGGATGACCCTGCACGACGGCGTGGTAGATCTTCTCGACCTCGCGTTCTTTGAACGCGCTCTTGAGCAGTGTGTAGGCGCGCTCGGCCTTGGCGACGACCATGAGACCGCTCGTGCCCGCGTCGAGGCGGTGCACGACTCCGCGTCGCTCGGCCGGGCCGCTCGTGGCGATGCGGAAGCCCGCCGCCGCCAGGGCACCGAGGACCGTGGGCCCCTCCCAGCCGACCGAGGGGTGGGCGGCCACGCCCGCGGGCTTGTCGACTACGACGATGTCGTCGTCGTCGTGGACGATGCCGAGGTCGGGGACCGCGACCGGCACGATCTCGGGTTCGCGCTTGGCCTCCCATTCCACGCTGAGCCAAGCGCCCGCGCGGAGGCGATCGGACCGACCGACGGTGCGCCCGTCGACGCTCACTCCCCCGGCGTCGGCGACGTCGGCCGCGAAGGTCCGCGAGAAGCCGAGCATCTTCGCCAGCGCCTGGTCGACGCGCGTTCCCTCGAGCCCGTCGGGGACGGGCAGACTCCGCGACTCCATGTCAGCGGGTGCCCTGCTCGGGCGACGGCTCGACTTCGCCGTCGGTGTCTGCGGTGGCGGCTTCGGCCCTCGAGGCGCGCGTCTCGCGCGTGCCGTCGAGTCGGAGCCCCACCAGCACGAGGATGGCGACCGAGATCATCATCGAGACGATGAAGATATCGGCGACGTTGTAGATCGCGGGCATCATCCAGGGGGTCGAGATGAAGTCCACGACGTGACCCACCGGGAAGCCCGGGTCGCGCACGAGACGGTCGGTGAGGTTGCCGAGCACACCCCCGAGGAGAAGACCGAGCACGACGGCCCACAGCCGCGATCGCACACGCCGCACAGCGAGGAAGACGATGACGCCGGCGACGACCGCCAGCGCGATGGTGAACACCCACGTCACTCCCTCGCCGAGGGAGAAGGCGGCACCGGGATTTCGGACGAGATAGAACTGCAGGGCGTCGCCCAGCACGGGGACGACGCGCTCCGGGGGAAGAGTGTCGATGGCGACGGTCTTCGCCAACTGGTCGGCGGCCAGCACCAGCACCGCGAGAATCGCGATGACGATGCCGGCCGCCGCCGGACGCAGAGGAGAACGACTGCGCAAAGAGTGGTCCTACAGACCGATCGCCGACACCGGCGTCGAGCCCGAGGACGTCGCGGTGGTGTCGAGGTCGCGGAGCTGACCCTCGATGTACGAACGCAGCTGCGAGCGGTAGTCGCGCTCGAAGTTGCGCAGCTCGGTGATGCGGCCCTCGAGCGTCACGCGCTCCTTCTCGAGACGGGCGCGCTCTTCGCGGCCCTTCTGCTCGGCCTCGGCGACGATGGACGCCGCCTGGGCCTGGGCGTCGCTGACGAGCTGGTCGCGCTGTGCGCGGCCCTCGGCGACGTGCTCGTCGTGCAGGCGCTGGGCCAGCTCGATGATGCCGGCGCTCTGGGCGGCGGGCTCGATGTCGGGGGTCGGCGTCGACGCGACGGGGGCCGGAGCCGGGGCGGGAGCCTCTTCGACGACGGGCTCGGCGGCGGCGGCGGGCGCCTCGGCGGCGGGCGCCTCTGCGGCGGCGGGGGTGGCCTCGCCGGACTCGTAGGCCGCGAGCTTGTTCTTCAGCTCGTCGTTCTCAGCGATCGTCTTGCGCCACTCGACGACGATCTCGTCGAGGAAGTCGTCGACCTCGTCGGGGTCGAAACCCTCTTTGAAACGCACGTGCTGGAACTGCTTGGTGACGACGTCATCGGGGGTCAGTGCCATGGTGATTCCTCTTTCGAGAGCTCTGATGAAGAAGGGGTGGGGGTGTCGCACCGAGGCGTACCGCTTCGGAACAGCATAGCCGCCGCCCCTCCACAGTGTCGAAGTGCACTGTCGAAGAGACGGCGGCGATGCGGGTCACGCGGCCGCGAGGGACCGCGTGACGCTGAGCAGAAGGAAGCAGACGAACATCACGATCGCGAAACCGAAGTCGATCGCGATCCCCCCGATGCGCAGGGGCGGGATCACGCGACGGATCAGCTTGATGGGCGGATCCGTCACGGTGTAGACGATCTCGGCGAGCACCAGGGTGGCGCCGCGCGGACGCCACTCCCGGTTGAACATCGGAATGTACTCGAGCACGAGGCGCGCGAGCAGGATCACGATGTAGATGAACAGGATGACGCTGAGAATGGAGCCGACCAGGCTCAGGACGGCCACGACGCGTTACTGGGACGCGAAGGGCGCACCCTCGGGGTCGGCCTGCGCGATCGCACCGTCGCCGGAGACGGCGATGTTCTCGGGAGAGAGCAGGAACACCTTGCTCGTCACCCGCTCGATGCGACCGTACAGCCCGAGCGAGAGTCCGCTCGCGAAGTCGATCAGGCGACGCGCGTCGGCGTCGCTCATCTGCGACAGGTTGATGATGACCGGAATGCCCTCGCGGAAGTTCTCGGCGATCGTCTGCGCGTCGCGATACTGCTTGGGGTGCACCGTGAGGATCTCGCTCACGGGCCCGGCGGTGGGCTGACGCACCACGGCGGGGCGGTGCAGGGGGGTCACCGGCGCGGCCTTCTCGAGGGGAGCAGCAGTCTGTGCGGGCTGCTTGCGCGCGATGGGCTGCGGCGCTGTCTCCTCATAGGTCTCTTCCTCGTCGGCGAGGCCCAGGTACACCATCGTTTTCTTGAGGGGGTTCGACATCGCATCCTCCGTTCGCTCGTCTGGTTCGAGGCTAGTCGCGCGGGGGCCTCGGGCCCGTGATTGCGGAACCGATCCGCAGGTGTGTCGCGCCCATCGCGATCGCTTCGGGGAAGTCGCCCGTCATGCCCGCGGAGATCCACTCGGCGTCGGGGACGACGGAGCGCACCGTGTCGGCTGACCGGCGCAGCCGTTCGAAGGCCCGGACGGGTTCTTCGTCGAGCGGCGCGACCGCCATGACGCCGCGCAGGCGTAGGGTCGACAGCCCCGCGACGTGCGCGGCGAGCTCCTCGACGCCGCTGGGGTCGACCCCGCCGCGGCCCGCGTCGTCGGTGAGGTTCACCTGCAGGAGCACATCTAGCGGGCCGTCACCGTCGGCGCCGTCGAGAGCGTCGGCGATGCGCGCGCGGTCGACCGAGTGCACGGCATCCGCCGCCGCCCGCACCGCGCGCGCCTTGTTCGTCTGGGCCTGACCGATGAAGTGCCACCGGAGGTCCCGGATGCCGTCCAGCTCGGCGCGCTTGGCGGTGAGCTCCTGCTGCCGGTTCTCCCCCACGTCCCGCACGCCCAGGGCGTGGAGCTCCGACACGAGGGTCGCGGGATGGAACTTCGTCACGACGATCCTGGTGATGGCGGCGGCGTCGCGGTGGGCCGCGCGGGCGGCATCCTGAATGCGCGCGTCGACGGCGGCGAGACGATCGGCCAGGGCGGTGTCCATGGGGCTCCTTCGACGACGAGAGCGGGCCCGGTGGTGACCGGACCCGCTTTCGTCGGAGAGTTCGTGCGTGCTTACTTCAGGAAGTCGGGCACGTCGAGGTCGTCGTCGGCGTAGCCGTTGTCGTACGAGGTCTCGGGCACGCGCGCGGTGACGGGCGCCGGCTCCGGGCGACGCTCGGGGACGCGCTCGGCCGTGGCCTTCTGCTCCTCGGCCGCGTCGAGGTCGCGGGCGACGTCGTCGGCGGGGATCGCGGGCAGCACCGGGGTGGATGCCGGACGCTGGGCGCCGACAGGATCGATGCGCAGCGAGGGCTCGCCCCCGTCGAAACCGGCGGCGATCACGGTGACGCGCACCTCGTCGCCGAGGGTGTCGTCGATGACCGTGCCGAAGATGATGTTCGCCTCGGGGTGGGCCGCTTCCTTGACGAGCTGTGCGGCGTCGTTGATCTCGAAGATGCCGAGGTTCGAACCGCCCTGGATCGACAGCAGCACACCGTGCGCACCCTCGATCGACGCCTCGAGCAGGGGGGATTCGACGGCGAGCTCCGCGGCCTTGATGGCGCGGTCCGCGCCGCGGGCGGAGCCGATGCCCATCAGAGCCGACCCCGCACCCTGCATGACGCTCTTCACGTCGGCGAAGTCGAGGTTGATCAGACCCGGCGTGGTGATCAGGTCGGTGATGCCCTGGACACCCGCGAGCAGGACCTGGTCGGCGGTGGCGAAGGCCTCGATCATCGAGATCCCGCGATCGCTGATCTCGAGCAGGCGGTCGTTGGGCACGACGATGAGGGTGTCGACCTCTTCCTTCAGACGTCCGACACCCGCCTCGGCCTGGCTCTGGCGACGGCGTCCCTCGAACGAGAAGGGCTTGGTGACGACACCGATGGTCAGCGCGCCGATCGACTTCGCGATCTTGGCGACGACCGGGGCACCGCCGGTGCCCGTCCCGCCACCCTCGCCCGCGGTGACGAAGACCATGTCGGCGCCGCGCAGGGCCTCTTCGATCTCCTCCGCGTGGTCCTCGGCGGCGCGACGGCCGACCTCGGGGTCGGCGCCCGCGCCGAGTCCCCGGGTGAGCTCGCGACCCACGTCGAGCTTGACGTCGGCGTCGCTCATCAGCAGCGCCTGCGCGTCGGTGTTGATCGCGATGAACTCCACGCCGCGAAGGCCGAGCTCGATCATGCGATTGACGGCGTTGACGCCGCCGCCGCCCACACCGACGACCTTGATCACGGCGAGGTAGTTCTGGTTGTGGCTCATGCCGGCCTCCGTTTGTCCCCGAACCCGAAACTTTAAACCTCATGTTGAGGGTTAAAGAATTGCCCGGTATGCAATTCCTTAGCTCGAAGGTAGGTGGCGCATCGGATGCCGCTCGCCCGACACGCGGCGTGTCGGACTATCGCCTCGCAGATCCGTGGCGGAGGCTCGGCCGCACCCGCGCTGAGAAGGCGCGACGGGATGACGGTCGCCGTACACCACGACACCCCCGCGCGCGCTCATGCCCCCACGCACCGCGTCGACATGGCCTGCGAGAGCGACTCTAGGAACGGACGACGCCCGCGTCGGGAGAGGTCACGTCGTACTCTCTGGCGCGATCGGGCGGGCTCTTCTGCATCAGCCGGTCGAGCACGACAGCCTTCTCGGCCGAACGCTCGGCACTCCCCCACACGACCGTCGAGCCCGACGCGCCCAGCGTCAGGGTGACGTCGTCGGGAGTGGATGCCGAGACGCCGGTGACCTGCGCGCGGACCGCGTCCGGCAGAGCTCGCATGACCCGCCCGGCGGCGTGGAACGCCGCCGACTGCGTCCCCTCCGCGATGTCGAGGACGGGCTGACCGGCCGGGGCGTCGGGGGTGGTCGACAGGGCGACGCCGGCGGCATCCACCACCGTGAAACCCGCCGCGCCCTGTATGGCGCCGATGGGGGTGCGCTCGACGATGTTCACGACGAGGTCGTGCGGCGGCCGGGCCTCGAGCGTGTAGGACTCCACGAGCGGGAAGCGCACGAGGGCCGCCTTCACGGCACTGTCGTCCACGAGCGCGAGAGGGGTTCCCAGCTGACCGCCGAGGGCATCGGTGACGGCGGCCGGATCGAGCTGCGAGGTGCCGACGACGTCGATGCGCTCGACCGCGAACAGCGGCGAGTACGCCGCGCCCGCCGTGCCGGCGACGGTGACGAGGATCGCCGCGCCCACGCCGATCCAGAGGTTACGACGACGGCGACTGCGCACCGTGAACCGCTTGACCTCGGCCGACAGCGCGCGACGGCGGGCGCGAGAGGCGCGCAGCACGTCGCGGAAGCCCGCCCCCTCGAGGGTCGGCTCCCCCACGGCATCCACCGCCTCCGGGCGCACGAGCGGCGTCACCGGTGCGGCACCGGCCGCGGGGTCGTGGCGCTCCCCGGTGCGCTCAGCCCGCGCGGCCGGACGGACGGACTCCGGCTGCTGCGGAAGGGGCGAGGGCCGCTTCACGCTCAGACCGCCGCGGCCTCGGTGCGCGAGAGCGCGTCGAGCACCTGCGGAATGATCTGGTAGACGTTTCCGCAGCCGAGGGTGATGACGTAATCGCCCGGGCGAGCGATAAGTGCGGTGTAGTCCGCCGCCGCCTGCCAGTCGGGCACGTAGTGCACGTGCGCGGGATCCGCGAACGCTCCGCTCACGAGCTCTCCCGTGACCCCGGGCACCGGGTCTTCGCGGGCGCCGTACACGTCGAGCATGACGGTGTGGTCGGCGTGGGTCTCGAGCACCTCGGCGAACTCGCGGTACATCTCCTGCGTGCGCGAATAGGTGTGCGGCTGCTGGATCGCGATCAAGCGCCCCTCGCCCACGACAGTGCGCGCGGCCGACAGGGCTGCGGCCACCTCGGTGGGGTGGTGGGCGTAGTCGTCGTAGACGCTGACACCCTGCGCCACCCCGTGCAGCTCGAAGCGGCGCACGGTTCCACCGAAGCCCTCGACGGCGCGAGCGGCATCGGCGAGCGAATGTCCGAGCACGCGCAGCACGGCGACCGCGCCGGCGGCGTTGACCGCGTTGTGGGCGCCCGGCACGCGCAGCCGCACGTCGACGCTTTCGCCGCCGGCGGTGAGCGTGAAGGCGACGGGGCCGTCGGTGCGGATGCCGCTGAGGCGAACGTCGGCCGAGGCGTCCTCGCCGAAGGTCACGACGCCCGCATGGGTGATGCGCTCGCGCACGGCGCGCGCACCGGGGTCGTCGGCCGAGATGACCACGGCCTCGCTCGCGGCATCCGCGAAACGGGCGAAGGCGGCGTCGAACGCGTCGCGGGAGCCGTAGTGGTCGAGGTGATCGGGGTCGACGTTGGTGATGAGCGCTACCGAGGTGTCGTACAGCTCGAAGGTGCCGTCGGACTCGTCGGCCTCGATGACGACGAGGTCGTCGGCGCCGGTGCCGCTGGAGACGCCGAGGTCGGCGATGACGCCCCCGTTGACGAAGGTGGGTGCGACGCCGAGGGTGCGGAGGGCCGTGACGATCATGCCGGTCGAGGTGGTCTTGCCGTGCGCGCCGGCGACCGAGACGAGACGTCGACCCCCGATGAGCCAGTGCAGGGCCTGGGAGCGGTGGATGACGTGGAGTCCGCGCTGCTTCGCCGTGACGAACTCGGGGTTCTCGGGCCAGATGGCGCCGGTGTGCACCACCGTGTCGGCGTCGCCCAGGTGGGCGGCGTCGTGACCGACGTGGACGGTCGCGCCACGCGCCGCGAGGTCTCGCAGGGCGGCGCTGTCGGAGCGGTCGGAACCCGACACCCGGATGCCGCGGTCGAGGAACATGCGGGCGAGCCCCGACATGCCCGATCCACCGATACCGATGAAGTGGGCGGAGGCGATGTCCTCGGGGAGGGGGAGGCTCAGGTCGGGTCTGATCATGGCGTCTGCGAGTTTACGTCGCCCACCCTGCGCAGATGCCCCGGCGCGCCCGCGGGGACGCTGCGAAGCCCACGGACCGTCGCCCCGCGGGTCCTCGGACCGTTTGCCGCCGGGCCGGGACCGTCGCGCTGCGCGGCCTCGGACCGTCGTGCGCGCCGACGTGGACCCGTCGCGCCGTGCCGGTCCGGGCTTCAGCCCGCGAGCGCCTCGTCGATCAGCGCGATGACGTTCTCGGTGCCCGTGCGGATGCCGGTCCGCGCGGCGGCGTCGCGCATCGCCGTGCGGCGGGAGTCGTCGCGCAGCAGCGGCACGATCTCCGAACGCACGCGCTCGGGCGTCAGGTCGGCGTCGGCGATGAGGATCGCCGCGCCCGCGCGCACCGAGGCGGCCGCGTTCAGGCTCTGCTCGCCGTTGCCGACGGCGTATGGCACGTAGACCGCGGGGATCCCGAGGGCGTTGATCTCGCTGACCGTCGCCGCGCCCGAGCGCGAGACGACGAAGTCTGCCAGGGCGAACGCGAGGTCCATGCGGTCGACGTAGCGCACGAGCGCGTACCCGTCGACGGCGGGATCGGGCAGATCCGATCCCTGTCCCGTGACGTGCAGCAGCTGCCAGCCCGCGTCGAGCACGTCGCGCCATGCTCCCCCGAATGCCGTGTTGAGCCGCAGGGCGCCGAGCGACCCGCCGAACACGAGGAGGGTCGGGCGGGCGGCGTCGAGTCCGAAGTGCGCGGCCGCTTCGGCGCGGCATGCCGCGGCGTCGAGTCCGACGATCTCGTGGCGGAGCGGCATCCCCACCTCCCGCGCACCCCGCAGAGGGGTGCCGGCGAAGGCCACGCCGACCGCCGCGGCGCGTCGCGCGCCCAGCACGTTCGCCAGGCCCGGCTTCGCGTTCGCCTCGTGCACGACGAACGGCACCCGCTCGCGGCGGGCGGCGATGTAGGCGGGAGCCGCGGCGTATCCGCCGAACCCGATCACGACGTCGACGCCGCGGGCGCGGATGAGTCGGCGCACGTGCGCCACGGCCCGCAGGAAGCGGGTGGGGAAGACCGCGGCCGCGCGGTCGGGGCGGCGCGGGAACGGCACCTTCGCGACCGTGAGCAGCTCGTAGCCGCGCAGGGGCACGAGGCGCGCCTCCAGCCCCTCGCGCGTGCCGAGCACGAGCACGTCGGCCGCGGCATCGCGCGCGCGGAGTCCGTCGGCCACGGCGAGGAGAGGATTGACGTGCCCGGCGGTGCCGCCGCCGGCGAGGAGGTAAGTCGTCACCGTACGACCCTAACCAGGTCGTGAGGCGAGCCTGGTCGCGAGGCGGGCCTGGTCGCGAGGCGGGCTACGTCACAGGGCCGGCGGAGTCGCTCAGCGCTCCCGGTCGCGCGACGGAGCGCCTCAGCTCCGGCGAGCCGCGCGCCGGCCCGTGGCGCGCCGGGGCGCGTCGGCCTCGGCGACCGCGCGACGGTCCGGGAGCGTGCGCGCGCACGACAGCAGCACGCCGCAGGCGATCAGCACCGACAGCAGGGAGGTTCCGCCCTGCGACATGAACGGCAGCGGCACGCCCAGCACGGGGAACACGCGCAGCACGACGCCGATGTTGACCAGAGCCTGACCGACGATCCAGAGCGTGATCGCGCCCGCGATGATGCGCACGAACGTGTCGTCGGTGCGACGGATGATTCGGAACGCACCCACGGCGAACAGGGCGAACAGCACGAGCACGACGATGCACCCGATGAGGCCCAGCTCTTCACCGATGATGGCGAAGATGTAGTCGTTGGCCGCAGCCGGGAGCCAGTCGTACTTCTCTTTCGAGTTGCCGAGGCCGAGGCCGAACAGTCCCCCACTCGCCAGGCCCCACACGCCGTGCAACGACTGGTAGCAGGTCGTGTAGTAGCACGACGCGTCATCGGGAGCGAAAAGACTGCCGATGCGCTCCATGCGGTTCTCGCTGCCGACCGCCGACAACAGCACCACCGCCACCGACAGAACCGCCGGCACGATGAACATGCGCAGCTTGATACCGGCGAAGAACAGGGCGCCCAGCACGACCAGCACGAGGATCATCACCGTGCCGAGGTCTTTACCACCGAGCACGGTGCCGATGACGAGCACCGACACGGGCACCACCGGGATGAACACGTGCGCCCACGAGGTGAGCAGCCGGCGCTTGCGGTACAGCACGGCGCCCATCCACAGCGCCAGCGCCAGCTTCAGGAATTCGGCGGGCTGGAACTGGAAGCCGGCGATCATCACCCAGTTGCGGTTGCCGTTCGCGGCGATGCCGACTCCGGGCACGTAGACCAGCAGCTGGAACGCCGTGGCGAAGATCAGCGCGGGCCAGGCGACCCTCTGCCAGAACGCCATGCGGGCGCGGCTGAGGACGAACATCAGCGGGATGCCCACGATCGCGAACACGCTCTGCTTCATCACGTGGTCGAAGGGACTCTGCCCCCCGTCCAGCGCCGAGGTCGCCGACAGCACCATGACCAGACCGAAGCCCGTCAGCAGCAGCGCCGCCGAGGCGATCAGCAGGAACTCGGTCGACACCGGACGGAAAGCCCGCCCCAGCGAGACGCGGGCGATCAGCCCACCCCGCTCGGGCTGGTCGTCGGGGGCCTGCCGCGGAGGGGGCGCCGTCGTGGTCACGCGTGTCCCCCTCAGTCGTTCGGTCGAATCGCTCCGTCGTCCTGACCCGCGATCCACGCCCGTACCGCGTCGGCGAAGCGCTCACCGCGGTCGGAGTAGGACGAGAACTGGTCGAAGGATGCCGCCGCGGGAGCGAGGAGAACGGTATCTCCCTCTCGGGCCACACCCGCCGCCAGTTCGACGACCTGGGCCATGACGTCTTCAGTCTCGGCGTGGTCGACCTCGAACAGCGGCACCGCCGGGGCGTGTCGCGCGAACGCCGCGACGATGTCGCCGCGCTCGGTGCCGATCACGATCACCGCGCGCACGGCGTCGCCGCGCGAACGGACGAGCTCGCTCAGGTCGACGCCCTTCAGCAGACCGCCCACGACCCAGACGGCGCCGGGGTAGGCGGCGAGAGAGGAGGCGGCCGCGTGCGGGTTGGTGGCCTTGGAGTCGTCGACCCACGTGACACCGGCGTGCGCACCGACGACCTGGATGCGGTGAGGGTCGAGGCGGAAGCGCTCGAGGGTGTCGTGGATGTGCGCCGGCGTCGCACCGAGCGAACGGGCCAGGGCGCTCGCGGCGAGGATGTTGGCCACGACGTGCGGGGCGGCGAGCCCGTGCGCGGCGAGGTCGGCGACGGTGGTGAGTTCGAGGGCCGAGGTGGCCCGCTCCTCGAGGAACGCCCGATCGACGAGGATGCCGTCGACGACGCCGAGGTCGCTGGGTCCGGGGACGCCGAGGTCGAAGCCGATGGCGCGCGCGCCCTCCATGACCTCGGCATCCTCCACCATCGTCCGGGTCGCGACGTCGGCCTTGTTGTAGACGCAGGCCACGCGCGTGCGGGCGTAGACACCGGCTTTCGCATCGCGGTAGGCGTCGGCGCCGCCGTGCCACTCGAGGTGGTCGTCGGCGAGGTTCAGGCACACCGCCGCATGCGGTGACAGCGCGTCGGCGCCGCGCTGCTGGTTCAGATACCAGAGCTGATGGCTCGACAGCTCGACGACCAGCGCGTCGAAGCCGCTCGGGTCGCGTACGGCGTCGAGAACGGGGGTGCCGATGTTGCCGACGGGTGCCGCCCGCAGGCCCGCCGTGACGAGCATCTCGGCTGTCAGGCGCGTCGTGGTGGTCTTGCCGTTGGTGCCCGTGATCAGCACCCAGTCGGCGGGGCGTCCGTCGGCGCGCACGACTTTGTCGCGCAGGCGCCACGCGAGCTCCACGTCGCCCCACAGGGCGATGCCCTGCTCCTGCGTCCAGAGGATCACCGGGTGGTGCGGCGCGAAGCCGGGGGATGCGATGACGACCTCGGGCGCGAAGTCGACGAGGGCGGCGGGCACGGCGTCCAGCGGCCCCTCGTACAGGTCGACGCCGAGAACGGGCAGGAGCCGCGCGTACTCGGCATCCGCCCTCTCGGTCGCGACGAGCACGACGGCGCCCAGTTCGGAGAGGGTGTCGGCGACCGAGAACCCGGTGACCGACAGCCCGAGCACGGCGACGCGCAGGCCCTTCCAGTCGGCGTGCCAGCTGGTGAGCGAGGAGAGGTCGGTCATACGCGTGAGAGCCATTCGACGTAGAAGAATCCGATGCCCGAGACGGCGAGGAGGCCGGCGATGATCCACATGCGCACGACGATCGTGACCTCGGGCCAGCCGCGCATCTCGAGGTGGTGGTGCAGCGGGCTCATCAGGAACAGGCGCTTGCCCTTGGTGGCCTTGAAGTACGCCCGCTGGAGGATCACCGAACCCGACGCGATCACGTAGACGCCGGCGATCAGCACGAGGAGGATCTCGGTGCGGGTGAGGATCGCCATGGCGGCGATCACGCCGCCGATGGCCATCGATCCGCAGTCGCCCATGAAGACCTTCGCCTTCGGCGCGTTCCACCACAGGAACCCGACCAGCGCGCCCACGAACGCCGCCGACACGATCGCCAGGTCGAACGGGTCGCGCACGGCGTAGCACCCGGCCTGCACCGCGGGATCGAGCACGTCGGCACACATCTGCTTGTTCTGCCAGAAGGCCATGAGGCTGTACGCGCCGACGACGAAGATGCCGGAGCCGGCGGCGAGACCGTCGAGCCCGTCGGCCACGTTGACGGAGTTGGATGCCGCCGTGCCGATGAACGAGATCCACGCCAGGTACAGCAGCCAGCCGAGCACCGGGCCCAGGGCGAAGAGCGAGAGCACCTGGATGTCGCGGAAGACCGAGATGTACTCCGAGGCGGGAGTCTGGCCGAAGTTGTTCGGGAAGTTGAGGGCCACGATCGCGAAGGGGACCGCGACGATGATCTGGCCGGCGATCTTGCGCCAGCCCGACAGACCGAGGCTGTTCTGGTGGCGCACCTTCATGTAGTCGTCGATGAAGCCGACGACGCCGAATCCGAGCATCAGCCACAACACCAGCAGCCCCGACAGCGTCGGCGGGTTGTTGCCGGCGTAGGAACCGATGAGGTAACCGATCATCGTTCCGAGGATGAAGATCGTGCCGCCCATGGTGGGCGTGCCGCGCTTGGCCCCGTGCGAGGGGTTGTGCACGTTCTCGGGGGTGCGGATGACCTGACCCCAGCCCCACCGCCGGAACCATCGCAGGAAGACCGGGGTGAGGAAGAGGGTGAAGGCGAGCGAGATCGCCGCTGCTGTCAGAAGTGATCTCACGCGAACAAGTCTCCCAGACGGTCGCCGAGATGCCGGAGCCCCGCCGAGTTGGACGACTTCACCAGCACGCGGTCACCGTCGCGCAGTTCGGTCGAGAGGTAGTCGTAGGCGGCATCGGCGTCGGGGAAGAAGACGGCCTCCCCGTCCCACGACCCCTGGGCGATGGCCTCGAGGTACATGCGGCGGGCCTCGGGTCCGATGACGACGATGCGCTGGATGCGAAGACGCACGGCCAACAGGCCGACGCGGTCGTGCTCCTCGTCGGCGTACTCGCCCAGCTCGCTCATGGCCCCGAGCACGGCGACCGTGCGTTCGCCCGGACCGGTGATCTGCGCGAGCGTGCGCAGTGCCGCAGCCATCGAGTCGGGGCTGGCGTTGTAGGCGTCATTGATGATGCGCACGCGGTCGGAGCCCAGCGGCTGCATGCGCCACCGCTCGGCGATCTCGACCGTCTCGAGGCGCGCGATCGCGTCGGCGGCCGGCACACCCAGGGCGGTCGCGGCGGCCAGGGCGGCGAGGGCGTTCATGACGTGGTGCTCGCCCAGCACCCGCAGGGTCAGCGTGTACGCCTGCCCGTCGACGAGCAGGTCGGCGCGGGTACCGGATGCCGAGACCTCGACGTCGAGGGCGCGCACTTCGGCGCGCTCGCTGCGGCCGAACCAGCGCACGCCCTGACCGCGCTCGCGCGCGAAGGGCTCCATCGCCGCGACACGCGGGTCGTCGACGTTCAGCACGGCGAGGCCCCCCTCGCGGGTGGCGCGCACGAGCTCGCTCTTGGCGTGGAAGGTCGACTCGATGCCGCCGAAGCCGCCGGCGTGGGCCATTCCGACCATCAGCACGACGCCGATGTCGGGGGTGACCAGGCCCGCGAGGTGGGCAATCGCTCCGGGGGCGCTCGCGCCGAACTCGCTGACGAGGTAGCGGGTGGCATCCGTCACGCGGAGCATCGTCAGGGGGGCGCCGACCTCGTTGTTGAACGATGCCCGCGGAGACACGGTCTCGCCCTCGGCCTCGAGGATGCGCGCGAGCAGGTTCTTGGTGGTGGTCTTGCCGTTGGAGCCGGTGATGCCGACGATCTTCAGCTCGCCGGCGGCGCGCACGCGGGCCACGACGTCGCGAGCGAGGTCGCTGAGGGCGGTCACGACATCGGGCACCACGATCTGGCTGACCTCGTCGTCGAGCTCGCGCTCGACGATCGCGAGTGCCGCTCCGCGCTCGACGGCCGTGCCGACGAAGAGGTGCCCGTCGGTGGTCTCACCGGGCTTGGCGACGAAGATGTCGCCGGGTGCGATCAGGCGCGAGTCGGTGTCGACCAGGCCCGAGACGAGGGTGTCGGGGGTGTCGCCGCGGCGCGCGACGAGGCGACCGCCGAGCACGTCGGCGATATGGGAGAGGCTGAGAGAGATCATTGCTGTGCGGACGCCCTTTCCGATGTCGCATTCGTTACCGAGACGAGACCGGTGTGCGGGTGTCTCAGCCGAACTTGGGCAGTTCGGGGGTCGTGGTTCCGGAGGGGATGACCCGGTAGGTCTTGAGGACCTGCGTCAGGGCCTTCTGGAACGCGGGCGCGGTGGCCGCGGACGATTTTACCGTCCGCGGTTCGTCGAGGTTGACCTCCACGACGTACTCGGGGTCGTCGGCGGGGGCGAAACCGATCATCGTGGTGAAGTACGCGTCGGACTTGTAGGCGCCCGTCACCGGGTCGGTCTTCTCGCCGGTACCGGTCTTGATCGCCACGCGGTACCCGGGGATCGCCACCTGGTCGGCGAGCGTGCCCTGGGTCGCGACGTTCTCGAGCATCTGCGAGACCGTGTCGGCCGCCTGCTCCGACACGACCCGCTCGCCCTGGGCGTCGGGCACGTCGGTGACCGTGCCGTCGGCCGCGGTGCAGCCCTCGACGAGGGTCAGCGGCATGCGCACTCCCCCGTTGGCGATGGTCTGGTACGCCCCCGCCAGCTGCGGCACCGTGACGGCGAGGCCCTGTCCGAACGTGGTGTTGTAGAAGGTCTGCTTGTCCCACCCCGCGGGATCGCGCAGGATGCCGGAGGACTCGCCGGGGAAGCCGACGGCCGTCGGCTGGGTCAGCCCGAAATTCTCGAGGTACGAGATACGGGTGTCCAGCGGGATCATGTCGCCGAACTTCGAGATGCCGACGTTCGAGGAGTCGATGAGCACGCCCGTGAGGGTGTAGCGGTTCTCGGGGTGTGCGAACGAATCGGAGACGCGCGCACCGTCGGCGAACTCCTCGCGCGACGACGCCGTGACGGTGGTGCCGGAGGTGAAGGAACCGCTGTCGAGCCCGATGGCCGCCGTGATGGCCTTCATCGTCGATCCGGGCTCGTTCGGGTCTCCGAAGGCGGCGCTTCCGCGGTCGGTCTCCGGCGTCGCGGTGGGGTCGTTGGGGTCGACCGTGGGGTACTCCGCCAGCGCCCGGATCTTGCCGGTCTTGGCCTCGACGACCGTGATCGTGCCGCGCAGCGACCCGGTGTTCTGCACCTGTTCGGCGATGAGCTGACCGAGGTACCACTGCAGGTCGCGGTCGATCGTGAGCTGGAGGGTGCCACCGTCGACGGCGGGCTGGGTGACGACCTGGGTGCCCGGGAGCACCACGCCGTGCAGGCTCTGCTGGAAGACGACCTTGCCGTTGGTGGATGCCAGGCACGAGTCGTCCGCCGACTCTAGGCCCGCGAGGGCCTGACCATCGCTACCGACGAAACCGAGGAGGTTGCCGCCGACGGCGCCGTCGGGGTACACCCGACCCGCCTGCGGGGGGAAGCTGAGGAACGGCAGCCCGAGGTCGGCGAGAGCCCGGTACTGCTCGGTGGACACACCCTTCGCGATCACGGCGTACTGCGACTCGGGGTTGTCGGCCACGGCATCTGTGACGATCTTCTGCACGTCTCGCGCGTCCTGACCGAGCACCGAGGCGATGCGCCCGGCGAGCTCGGGCCACGGGGTCGTGACCTCGTTGTCGTCGTCGTCGTAGGTGGTCACACCGTCGACGGCGAGGGACGGGTCGATCTGCACGTCGTAGCGGTTGATGCTCGTCGCCAGCGGCGTGCCGTTCGCGTCGACGATGGGCCCGCGCGAGGCGTACAGCGTGCGCGAGGACTGCAGTCCCATCGAGAGCGAGTCGTCGACGTGCTCGCGGGCGTTCACGACCTGGATGTCGATCAGTCGCACCACGAAGGCGACGAGCACGATCAACACCACGGCGAGGGCGATGACGGTGCGACGCCGCGGGGACCGGGAGGTGGCTGTCGTCATGGCTCTCATCGTGTCGCGGGAGTGGGCAGACCGTCGCTGATCGGCGGGGGTGTCGCGGATCCGGTGTCGGGGGTCGTCGCCTCGGCCGGGGCCGTGGTCGCCGCCTCGGGGGCCGTGCCGCCCGTCTCGGTCGTCGCAGCCGCCGGATCGGTGACCAGCGGCACACCCGCGATGAGGGAGTTGCCGACCGAGCCGCGGCCCTTGGCATCCACCGACGACGTCGTGTCGGCCGGCTTGTCGGAGCCGACGACCGCGCCGTCGCTCAGACGCATGTAGGTCGGAGACTCATCGATGACCATGCCGAGGGCCGCGGCGTTGGCGGCCAGGTACTGCGGGGAGTTGAGGCCCGCCGTCTCATCGAAGAGGATCTGCTTCTGGTAGGTCAGGTCGCGCTGCTGCTGCGTGAGCGAAGCGATCTCGAACGAGCTCTGCGTCGTGAGGATGCTGAGCCCCATCTGCGCGAGGACGATCACCACGGCGCCCGAGACGGCGATGATGCCGAACAGCCTCCGCGGTACCCGCCGACGGGCGGGGGCGGGGACGACGGTGAGACGGCGCTCGCGGACGGGCGTCGGGAAGTCGGGGAGGAAATCGTCGACGACCCGGGGGTCGATGGCCGGGGATGCACTCATACGTCCTCCTGGATCCTCTCGGCCGCGCGCAGTCGCACGGGGGTGGCACGGGGGTTGGTCGCGCGCTCTTCGTCGCTCGCGAGCTCGGCGCCGCGCACGAGCAGCCGGAACGTCGGCGCGTGCTCGGGCAGCTCCACGGGCAGTCCCCGAGGAGCGGTCGAGGTGGACGCCGCCGCGAACACGCGCTTGACCAGACGGTCCTCCAGCGACTGGTATGACAGCACGACGATGCGTCCGCCGACGCCCAGCACACCGAGGGCGGCGGGGATCGTGCGCTCGAGCACCGACAGCTCGGCGTTGACCTCGATGCGCAGGGCCTGGAAGACGCGCTTGGCCGGGTGACGCTCGCGCAGCACGGCGGCCGGCGTCGCCGCCTGCAGCACCGCGACGAGCTCGGCCGAGCGCTCCAGCGGCGCCGCCGCCCGGGCCGCGATGATCGCGCGGGCATAGCGCCCGGCGAGCTTCTCTTCGCCGTAGCGCTCGAAGATCCGGCGCAGGTCGCCCTCGCCGTACGTGGCGAGCACCTGGGCGGCGGTGACGCCGGTGGTCTGGTCCATGCGCATGTCGAGGGGGGCGTCCTGCGCGTAGGCGAAACCGCGGGAGGCCTCGTCGAGCTGAAGCGAGGACACCCCGAGGTCGAACAGGATGCCGTCGACCTTGTCGACGCCGGCGGAGGCCACGGCCTCGGCGATCCCGTCGTAGACGGTGTGCACGAGGGTCACGCGGTCGCCGAAACGCGCGAGCCGCTCCCCCGCGATGCGCAGGGCGTCGGTGTCGCGGTCGAGGCCGATGAGGCGGGCCTCGGGGAAGCGCTCGAGGAAGGCCTCGGAGTGACCTCCCATGCCGAGCGTGCCGTCGACGAACACGGCGCCGGGCTTTCGCAGCGCGGGCCCGAGCAGCTCGGCGCAACGCTCGAGCAGGACGGGGGTGTGGATGTCGCGGATGTCCATGATGACGGGGTCCGATCCTTCGGCTCTGATCCCCATCCGCATCGACCTGGCGCCGGGGAAGTGCGTCAGGGCGTGCGGCTGGGAATCACAGCCGGAGGGTCAGAACAATCCCGGGATCACCTCCTGCTCCATCTCGGCGTACGTGTCTTCGTTGCTCTCGGCGTAGGCGTTCCAGGCCTCGGCGTCCCAGATCTCGGCATGGGCGCCGACGCCGGTGACCACGAGCTCGCGACCGAGACCGGCGTAGCTGCGCAGGGCCGGGGGGACGGTGATGCGGTTCTGACTGTCGGGCTTCTCGGCGCTGGCCCCCGAGAGGAACATGCGCAGGAAGTCGCGGGCCTGCTTGTTGCTGAGCGGAGCCTCGCGGATCCGCTCGTGCACGCGCTCGAACTCCTCGGTGCTGAACACGTAGAGGCATCGGTCCTGCCCCCGGGTGATCACCACTCCGGCGCCGAGATCGTCGCGGAACTTCGCGGGCAGGATGACGCGCCCCTTGTCATCGAGCTTGGGAGTGTGCGTGCCGAGCAGCATTCGGGCGTCCACCCCCTTCGTCCGGCCTGCGAAGTTTTCTCCACTTTACTCCACTGGCCTCCACTTAGCTATCGAAAGCTGGATCTTCCGTGGAGGATCGGCGGCGTGTACGGTGCCGGCTGCTCCTCGCTGCGGCGCGCAAGATGCCCGGAACGACGCGGTTCTCGGCGCAGTCGACGGCAGCGCGAGGCCGCGCGTGGAGGAAAAAGGAGGGATCCTGCCCGCAAGGGCGCGACATCGGATGCCACTCCCCGGGCGCACGAAGAAGCACCGGCTCCGAAGAGCCGGTGCTTCACGAAAACTGTGGAGGGTTACTGCCCCTCGTGGCGGCGGTCCCACCGCTCGTTCATGCGGTCCATGAACGACGAACCCGAGCCTCGTGCGCCGTGGGGCTTGGCGGCGCCGGATGCTCCCGCGGGGGGGGCCGCGGCGACCGAACCGCGGGTCGGGGTCACCGCGAAGATCACGCCGCCCACCATCAGGAGGAAGCCGAGCACACCGATCGCGATGCCGAGGAAGCCCGTATTGAAGCCGATCGACACGCCCACCACCAAAGCGCCGAGCCCGGCGAGCACCAGGATCGAGCCGAGGACGATGTTGCGGTAGCTCAGGGCGCGACTGGGGGCAGTGACGACGTCCGTGTCGTTACTCATGAGATGGCGCTCCATCTCATCCAGCAGACGCTGCTCCTGTTCGGAGAGTGGCATGCATCCCCCTCTATTCTTCGGTGTGGTCGATTCTACGTGGGGCGAGGATCACTAGGCTAGGCCCGTGCCGACCTCGCCGGAACCGATCGAAGCTGTTTCCCAGCGACTCGACAACTTCCTCACCGAACAGCTATTGTACGCCGCCGCTCTCGGTCCCGAGGCCGAGATGCTCACGCGTTCCGGCGCCTCCGCGCTCCGCGGCGGAAAACGTCTGCGCGCGCGTTTCTGCCTCACCGGGTGGGGGGCCGTACGCCCGTCCCCGACCGGCTTCGACGACGCCGCCCTGGCCGTCGCCACCTCGCTCGAGATCTTCCACGCGGCCGCCCTCGTGCACGACGACCTCGTCGACAATTCCGACACCCGTCGCGGACAACCCGCAGCGCACCGCGCCCTGCAGAGCGCGCACCGCGAGTCGGGGTGGACGGGCGACGCCGACACGTTCGGGCGGTCGGGTGCGATCCTGCTCGGCGACCTGCTGGTCGCCTGGAGTGACGACCTGCTCGAGGAGGGCCTGCGCGGCTCCCCCACCGCCGACGCGACCCGACGGGCGTACGCGCAGATGCGCCGCGACGTGACCATCGGTCAGTTCCTCGACGTCGCGGAGGAGTCCGCGTACACCGTCCACCCCGACGACACGCACGCCGAGCGGGCGCTGCGGGTGGCGTCGTACAAGTCGGCGCGCTACAGCATCCAGCAGCCCCTGCAGATCGGTGCGGCGCTCGGCGGCGCCGCCCACGCGCAGAGCGACGCGCTCGGTCGCTTCGGCCACGACGTGGGCATGGCGTTCCAGCTGCGCGACGACGTTCTGGGCGTCTTCGGCGACACCGCCGTGACGGGCAAGCCCGTGGGCGACGACCTGCGCGAGGGCAAACGCACCGTGCTGGTGGCCTACGCCCGCGAAGCCGTCTCACCGCAGGAGCGTCAGGCGATCGACCGGCGGCTGGGCGACCCGGCTCTGGATGCCGAGCAGATCGGCATCCTCCAGCGCACCATCGTCGACAGCGGCGCGCTCGCCCGCACCGAGGAGCTCATCGCCCACTACGCCCGTCGGGCCGACCTCGCGCTGACCGAGGCGCCGCTGCGGGCCGATGCGGTGGAGGAGCTCCGGGCGCTCGCCCGGGCGGCCACCGATCGCGCGGCCTGAACGGACGCCACCGGCTCCGATACCTCGACGCACCGCTCGCCTGGCCGGCTCGCGAGCCGCGACGACTCAGGCCAGAGTCGCGGCGACCCGGCGTACCTCGCTCTTGCGACCCGCGCGCAGTGCCTCGATGGGAGCCACGCCGATGGTCGGCTCCGGCGTGAGCAACCAGTCGATGGTCTCGTCGGGGTCGAACCCGACGTCGTGCAGCACGATGATCGTCCCGCGCAGCGCCGGCAGCGGCCGACCCTCGGCGAGGAACGCCGCGGGCACCTTGAACACACCGTCACGGCGGGATCCGACGAGGTAGTCCTCGTCGATGAATCGACGCACGCGGCCGAGGGGCTCGTCGAGGAGCTCCACGAGGTCGGGGATCGTCAGCCAGTCGGTTTCGTAACGGGTCGTCTCGGTCACGGTGCAACTATCTCACCCTCCGCCCACGGGACGCCGCGGCAAGGCATCCGTCACGTCTGTCACACGTGTCACATGCGCCTCACACGTTGACATCCGTATCGCGGCATGCGAGCGTGGCGGGCAGTCTGACGAACGGAAATCCCCCCACCATGCGACGACTCCCCCTTCCCGCTCCGCCGACGACCCGACGCGTGGTCGCGGCCTGGCCCGCCGCCGTGGCGGGCACCATCGCCCTCAGCCTCGCCGGAGAGGGCGCGGCGCACGCGGCACCCCCCGCTCCGCCCCTGAGCTCCCTGCCGACCGCACCGCTGAAGATGCTCCCGGTGCTCACCGCCGCGACCGGTGCCGTCACCTACACCGTGCAACCCGGTGACACCGTGTGGGCCATCGCCCGCGCGAACGGCACCGACGTCGCCTCGGTGCAGGCGGCGAACGGACTCGGCCCCGACAGCGTCATCCGGCCCGGCCAGGTGCTCGTCCTGGGCGGCGCGCCCGCCGCTCCCGCCCCGCCCGCACCCGCTCCCGCCCCGGCCCCGGCGCCCGCGGCGGTGACGCACGAGGTGCAGCCCGGCGACACCATCTCGGCGATCGCCGGCGCCAACGGCGTGTCGCTCGACGCGGTCCTCAGCGCGAACGGCCTCACCCGCGCCTCGATCATCTACCCCGGCGACGTGCTGCAGATCCCCTCCGGTGCTCCCGCCGCAGCTCCGGCCGCCGTCGCCGCGGTCACCGCCCCCGGCCTCGACGCCGAGCAGTCCGACAACGCCCGGTTGATCATCCGCATCGGACGGGAACTCGGCGTCTCCGACCACGGCATCCGGATCGCCCTCGGCACCGCGATGCAGGAGTCGTGGCTGCGCAACCTCGACTGGGGTGACCGCGACTCGCTCGGTCTCTTCCAGCAGCGTCCGAGCATGGGCTGGGGCACGCCCGAGCAGATCCGCGACCCCGACCGCGCGACGCGCGTGTTCTACGGCGGCCCGTCCGACCCCAACGGCTACGCGACGCGGGGGCTGCTCGACATCCCCGGCTGGGAGCAGATGCCCTACGCCGATGCCGCGCAGGCCGTGCAGATCTCGGCCTACCCCGACCGGTACGCGCAGTGGGAGCAACCCGCGACCACGTGGCTCGCGGTCCTGGGCTGAGTCGCGGCCCACGGTGAGCCGTTGCCCGGGCTCACAGGGGCCGCTCCGTAGACTCGACACGTGAGCACGAGTCAGCAGGCAGACCCGCTGATCGGCCGTCTCGTCGACGGCCGATATCGGGTGCGCGCGCGCATCGCGCGCGGCGGCATGGCGACCGTGTACGTCGCCACCGACCTGCGACTCGAGCGTCGGGTGGCGCTGAAGGTCATGCACGGCCACCTCAGTGACGACACCGTCTTCCAGAGCCGGTTCATCCAGGAGGCCCGCTCTGCCGCGCGCCTGAGCGATCCGCACGTGGTGAACGTGTTCGACCAGGGCCAGGACGGCGAGATGGCCTACCTGGTCATGGAGTACCTCCCCGGCATCACGCTGCGCGAACTCCTGCGCGAGCACCGACGTCTCACCATCGATCAGACCCTGACGATCATGGATGCCATCCTGTCGGGGCTCTCCGCCGCCCACCGCGCCGGCATCGTGCACCGCGACGTGAAACCCGAGAACGTGCTGCTCGCCGAGGACGGCCGTATCAAGATCGGCGACTTCGGCCTCGCCCGGGCGACGACCGCGAACACCGCCAGCGGCGCGCAACTCATGGGCACCATCGCCTACCTCGCGCCCGAACTCGTCACCCGCGGCACCGCCGACGCCCGCAGCGACATCTACTCGCTCGGCATCATGCTCTACGAGATGCTCACCGGCGAGCAGCCCTACAAGGGCGAGCAGCCCATGCAGATCGCGTATCAGCACGCGACCGACTCGGTCCCCCGCCCGAGCGTGAAGAACCCGTCGGTGCCCGAACAGCTCGACGAGCTCGTGCTCTGGGCCACCGAGCGGCGGCCCGATGACCGCCCGCTCGACGCCGGCACGATGCTGGAGCGCCTGCGCGCGGTCGAGAAAGAACTGGGGCTCGCTCCCCAGGTCGCACGGGCGGTCGCCGTGGGCACCACCGGGGCCGCCAGCGCCGCCGAGTCGCGCGAGCTCACCAAGGTGCTCCCCCAGACCGCGTCACTGCCCGTGGCCACCACCGAGGAGCCCGACAACGCCGCGCGCCTGCGCACGCGCACCCGCCGCCGGACGACCCGGGGCGTCTGGACGCTCGTGCTCGTGCTGCTGCTGGCCGTCGGCGCGGCGGGTACCGGGTGGTACTTCGGCTCGGGCCCGGGCTCGCTCGTGGCCGTCCCCGACGTGTCCCAGCGGAGTTTCGCCGACGCCGAGACGCTGCTGGCCACCAATCAGCTACGCGCGCAGGCGCAGGAGGTCAACGACCGAGACATCCCCGCGGGCACCACGGTGGGATCCGACCCCGCACCGGGCGAGCGACTCGACAAGGACACGCTCGTGACCGTGTTCGTCTCCGTCGGCCCCGCCACGCACCAGATCCCCGCCCTCGCCGGCAAGAGCGCCGACGAGGTCAACGGCATCTTCGAGGCCGCGTTCGTCGGCATGGGCGACCCGACGAGGGAGTTCTCGGACGCCGGCGACGGCACCGTGCTGGCGGCATCCGTCATCCCGCGATCCGGCGGCGACGCGATCGGCTGCACCGACGGCTGCACCGTCTACGAGGGCGACGCGGCATCTCTCGTCGTCTCGCTCGGCCCCCTCCCCGACGTCTCGGGCGAATCGCAGTCGCGCGCCGAGCGCACGCTCGACGAGGCCGGCCTCGCCACCTCGATCTCGGAGCGGTACAGCGACAGCGTGGCGTCCGGGATCGTCATCGGCATCGGCGATCGCGACGGCGACGGCAACTGGCGCCCCGGTGACACCGTGCCGCTGATCGTCTCGATCGGGCCGGAGCCGGTCGAGATCCCCGGGAACGTCGTGGGCATGACCATCCGCGAAGCCGTGACGGCGCTGGAGGGACTCGGGTTCGAGGTGAACGCGGGTATCGACGACGGCACACTGCCGCTCGGCTTCACGTACTGGGACATCTACAAGGTGCGGGCCACGAACCCCAAGGCGGGCGAGACCGCCCCCAAGGGCAGCACCATCACCTTGACGCCGACGCTGTAGCGGGCGCCGTCGGGGCCCCGCTCGCGCGCCTCCCTCGGCCCGTGGAGGGCGCTGCCGCTCGGACGACGACGCCCCCGACCGCAGCGGATCGGGGGCGTCGGCGAGACGGCGGCGCCGGTCAGCGCTTCTCGAGCTCCTCGGCCACGAGGAAGGCCAGCTCGAGGCTCTGGCGGTGGTTCAGGCGCGGGTCGCAAAGGCTCTCGTAGCGGGTCGCGAGGGTGGCCTCGTCGATCTGCTCCGAGCCGCCCAGGCACTCGGTCACATCGTCACCGGTGAGTTCGACGTGGATGCCGCCGGGGTGCGTCCCCACCGAGCGGTGCGCCTCGAAGAACCCGCGCACCTCGTCGACGACGTCGTCGAAGCGACGCGTCTTGTAGCCGGTGGGCGTGGTGATCCCGTTGCCGTGCATCGGGTCGGTGACCCACAGGGGCACGGCACCCGAGTCGCGGACGGCCTCGAGGAGCGGCGGCAGGGCGTCGCGGATCTTGCCGGCCCCCATGCGCGTGATGAACGTCAACCGGCCCGGCTCCCGCTCGGGGTCGAGCTTGTCGATGAGCGCGAGCGCCGTCTCGGGCGTGGTCGTGGGACCGAGCTTGACGCCGATGGGGTTTCGGATCTTCGAGAAGTAGTCGACGTGCGCGCCGTCGAGCTCGCGCGTGCGCTCTCCGATCCACTGGAAGTGCGACGAGGTGTTGTACGCGAGGCCCGTGCGCGAGTCGATCCGCGTCATGGGGCGCTCGTAGTCCATGAGCAGGCCCTCGTGACCGGTGTAGAACTCCACGCGGGTCAGCTCGTCGAAGTTCGCGCCGGCGGCCTCCATGAACTTGATGGCCCGGTCGATCTCGGTCGCCATCGCCTCGTAGGCCTGGTTGGCCGGCGTGCTCGCGAAGCCCTTGTTCCAGCTGTGGACTTCGCGGAGGTCGGCGAACCCGCCCTGCGTGAAGGCGCGGATGAGGTTCAGGGTCGAGGCCGCCGTGTGGTAGCCCTTGAGCAGTCGCGCGGGATCGGCCCGGCGCGACGCCTCGGTGAAGTCGTAGCCGTTGACGATGTCGCCGCGGTAGGCGGGCAACGTCACGTCGCCGCGCGTCTCGACGTCGCTCGAGCGCGGCTTGGCGAACTGCCCGGCCATGCGGCCCATCTTCACCACGGGCATCGAGGCGCCGTACGTGAGCACGACCGCCATCTGGAGCACCGTCTTGATGCGGTTGCGGATCTGCTCGGCGGTCGCGCCGGCGAACGTCTCGGCGCAATCACCGCCCTGCAGGAGGAACGCTTGACCTGCGGCGGCGCGCGCGAGACGGTCGCGGAGGTTGTCGACCTCGCCGGCGAAGACCAGCGGCGGGAGGGTCGCCAGCTCTGCGGATGCCGCGGCCACCGCGCCCTCGTCATACCACTGGGGCTGCTGCTTGATGGGCAGGGATCGCCAGTGGTCGAGGTCGTGGAGCTGCTGATTCACCCCTGAAGTCTAGTGGCGGGACGCCGGCGCCTTTGCCGCCTGCGCGGTGGCCAGACGGTCCTTCACGGTCGAGGCGTAGACGTCTTCGTAACGCTGCTCGCCGAGGCGCTGGAGCGCCACCATGATCTCGTCGGTGACCGAACGCAGGACGTAACGATCACCCTCCATGCCCTCGAACCGCGAGAAGTCCAACGGTTCGCCGATGACGATGCCGACCCGCCCGACCCGGGGCAGGCGCTGACCGATCGGCATCACGGCGCCGGTGTCGACCATGACGACGGGCACGACCGGCACGCGCGCCTCGAGCGCCATTCGGGCGATCCCGGTGCGGCCGCGGTAGAGCGTGCCGTCGGGGCTGCGGGTGCCCTCCGGATAGATGCCGAGGAGCTCACCGCGACCGAGCACGCCGAGGCCCGTGTTGAGCGAAGCCTCCGACGCCTTGCCGCCGGACCGGTCGATGGGCAGCTGACCCGTCGCGGTGAAGAACATCCTCGTCGCCCAGCCCTTGATGCCCTTGCCGGTGAAGTAATCGCTCTTGGCGAGGAACGCCATCCGGCGGTCGATCATGAGCGGCAGGAAGATCGAGTCGGAGAACGACAGATGGTTGCTGGCGAGGATCGCCGCCCCCTCGGCCGGGATGTTGCGCCGCCCCACCATCCACGGGCGGAAGACGGCCTTGATGACGGGCCCGATGACCACGTACTTCATCAGCCAGTAGAACATCGTCAGCGCTCCTTCCCGGCGAGGTCGGCGACCCCGATCAGGCCGGCGTCGTTGCCCAGACGTGCGATGGCGAACTCGGCGACCGGACGTTCACCGTACCCCGGCAGCGACGTCTCGTACGCGAGCTTCACCGGGGCGAGCAGGTCGGCACCCAGCTGTGCGACGCCGCCGCCGATGACGAACAGCTCGGGATCGAGGACGGCCTGGAAGCCGCCGCACGCCTCACCGAGGGCGGTGGCGACGCGGCGGAGGGCCTCGACCGCACCCGGGTCGCCCGCGAGCACGAGCCGCGAGACGGCGGGCCCGGGGATGGCGCCCTTCTCTTCGCGGATCGCGGCGAGGGCCGCGCCGATGCCGCCCTCGTCGGCGATCGCGTTCGCCTCGCGCTGCAGCGCGCGGCCCGAGGCGTACTGCTCCAGGCATCCGTTCTGCCCGCATCCGCAGGGGTGACCGCCGCGCACGAAGCGCATGTGGCCGAGTTCGCCGCCGATGCCGTGTCCACCGCGGAAGAGTTCGCCGCCGCTGACGACGGCGCCCCCGACACCGGTGCCCATGGTCAGCATGACCATGTCGTGCACGCCGCGACCGGCCCCGAAGCGGTACTCGCCCCAGCCGGCGGCGTTGGCGTCGTTCTCGATCGTGACGGGCGCGTCGAGACGCTGCTCGAGGCGGGCGCGCAGTGGTTCGTCGCGCCAGTCGATGTTGGGGGCGTAGATGACCGTGCTGCGGTCGAGGCTGATGAAGCCCGCCGCCGCGACGCCGATCGCGTGAATGTCGTGCGCGCGCCGCAGGTGGTCGGCCATGTCGACCACGGCATCCACGAGGGCGGCGGGGTCGATGGGGGTGTCGACGCGGAGCTTCTCGATGATGGTGCCGTCGTCGTCGACGACGCCTCCCGCGATCTTCGTGCCCCCGATGTCGATGCCGACGTTGTGCACCGCGCTCCCTTCCGGGCCGACCGAGCGGCTCGGCCCGGTGAAGTCTAGCCATGCCGCGTGCGCGGCGCGGGACGCCGCGTCCCGGTGTCGCCGGAAACCGTGCGGATAGACTCGACGCACCGCTCGACGTTCTTTCCGGTGCCGAAGGAGTTACCGTGATCCAGTTCGACCTTCCCCTCATCGTCCCCGCAGATCCGGATGCCAACGCGTCCGACCTGCTGGCCGACCGCGTCCGGGCGACCCCCGACCGCCCCCTCTTCGCCGTCCCCGACGCCGGCGGATGGCGCGACGTGACCGCCGCCGAGTTCGAGAGGCAGGTCATCGTCCTGGCGAAGGGGTTCGTCGCCGCGGGGGTGCAGCCGGGTGAGAAGGTCGCTTTCATCGCACGTACCACGTACGACTGGACGCTCGTGGACTTCGCGCTGTTCTACGCCGGCGCCGTGATGGTGCCGGTGTACGAGACGAGCTCCCCCGCGCAGATCTCGTGGATCCTGGCGGATTCGGGCGCCGTCGCCGTCGTGCTCGAATCGGCCGACCATGCCGAGCGGCTCGACGAGGTGCGCAGCGACGTCCCCCTCGTGCGCGAGGTGTGGGCGATGCACGCGGGCGACCTGGACAGGCTCGTGGCGGGGGGCACGCACATCACCGACGAAGAGATCGAGCGGCGCCGCCACCTCGCGAAGGCGTCGGACGTCGCGACCCTCATCTACACCTCGGGCTCGACCGGTCGCCCCAAGGGCTGCGTGCTGGTGCACAGCAACTTCGTGGAGCTGGCGCGCAACTCCGCCAAGGCCCTGCACGAGGTCGTCGAGACGGAAGGCGCCTCCACGCTGCTCTTCATCACGACGGCTCACGTCTTCGCACGCTTCATCTCGCTGTTGAACGTGCACGCCGGGGTGAAGACGGGCCACCAGCCCGACACGAAGCAACTCCTTCCCGCGCTCGGCTCGTTCCAGCCCACCTTCCTCCTCGCCGTACCGCGCGTGTTCGAGAAGGTCTACAATTCCGCCGAGCAGAAGGCCGAGGCGGGCGGCAAGGGCAAGATCTTCCGCGCCGCGGCCGACGCCGCGATCGAGCACTCGCAGCGCCTGCAGGAGGGCAAGAAGATCCCGCTCGGGCTCAAGCTCACGTTCGCGCTCTTCGACAAGCTCGTCTACTCGAAGCTCCGGGATGCCATGGGTGGCCGCGTCGTGTACGCGGTGTCGGGGTCGGCCCCGCTCGGCCCACGTCTGGGTCACTTCTTCCGCAGCCTCGGCGTCGTCATCCTCGAGGGGTACGGCCTCACCGAGACCACCGCCCCCGCCACGGTCAACCTGGCCACCAAGTCCAAGATCGGCACCGTGGGCCCCGTCCTGCCGGGCGTGGGCGTGCGACTCGCCGACGACGGCGAGATCCAGGTGCGCGGCATCAACGTCTTCCGCGAGTACTGGCAGAACCCCGAGGCCACAGCCGAGGCCTTCGACGGCGAGTGGTTCAAGACCGGCGACATCGGAGCCTTCGACGGCGACGGGTTCCTCACGATCACGGGTCGCAAGAAGGAGATCATCGTCACCGCCGGAGGCAAGAACGTCGCCCCCGCCGCCCTCGAGGATCCGATCCGAGCCAACCCGATCGTCGGACAGGTCGTGGTGGTCGGAGACCACAAACCCTTCATCGCGGCGCTGGTGACCCTCGACACCGAGATGCTGCCGACGTGGCTCGCCAACAACGGCCTCCCCTCCGACATGTCGCTCGCCGACGCGGCCGAGAACGAGAAGGTGCGCGCCGAGGTGCAGGGCGCCGTCGACCGCGCCAACACCCGCGTGTCGCGCGCGGAGTCGATCCGCAAGTTCACGATCCTCCCCACGGAGTGGACCGAGGCCAGCGGGCACCTGACGCCCAAGATGAGCATCAAGCGCAACGTCATCGTGTCCGACCACGCCGAGGCCATCGAAGACCTCTACGCCGTGCCGGTGAACACGACCAACGTCTCGCTCCCCTGACTCCGGTCGCGAAGAACGGCCCGGCCCCTTCGGAGGACCGGGCCGTCGTCCGTCACGGCGACGACGCGAGTCCTCCGCGACGCGCACAGCCTCGAGCACTCAACGCGAGACGGGACTGACGCCCACACCAGGGGAATGCGGTCTCGCGAGGGTCAGAACCAGTCGCTCTCGCGCACCTGGCGCATCGCCTCGCGGCGCGTGTCGGCGGGCAGGCGCGAGAGGTAGAGCATGCCGTCGAGGTGGTCGGTCTCGTGCTGCAGAGCCTGCGCCAGCAGTCCCTCGCCCTCGAGCACCACCTCGGCGCCGTCCAGGTCCATCCCCACGACCTTCGCCCACGGGTAGCGGATGGCATCGTGCCAGAGACCCGGGACCGAGAGGCATCCCTCCCCCACCGCCTCCGGCTCGCCGCGCGTCTCGACGAGCACGGGGTTGAGCACGTACCCGACGTAGCCGTCGATGTTGTAGCTGAACGCCCGCAGGCCCACGCCGATCTGAGGGGCGGCGACGCCCGCGCGACCGGGCAGTTCGACGGTGTCGATCAGATCCTGTACGAGGGCTCGGACGCCGTCGTCGATCTGGTCGATGGGCGCGCTGACGGCGCGCAGAACCGGGTCGCCGAACACGCGGATCGGACGTACGGTCATGCGGCGGCCACCGGGGAACGCAGTCCCTCGACCACTGCCGCCGCGAGCTCGCGCGCCGCCTGCCGCGTGGAAGGCTGCAGGTCGCGGAAGGTGATCGCACTGCCGGCGGCGATGCGTGCGTCGTACGGCATCCGGATGACGGTGCGCACCCGTGAGCGGAAGTGCGCCTCGAGTTCGCTCTCGCGCACGAGGGGGGTGCCCGGCCGCGAGTTGTTCAGGACGACGACGGCATCGCGTACGCGCGCGGCGTACCCGTTGGTCTCGAGCCAGGTGAGGGTCTCGGACGCGAGTCGGGCCTCATCGACCGACAGCCCCGCGACGATGACGACCGTGTGGGCGAGTTCGAGTGTCGCGCCCATCACCGAGTGCACGATGCCCGTGCCGGTGTCGGTCAACACGATGGAGTAGTAGTGCGCGGCCACGTCGGCGACGCGTCGGTAGTCGTCGTCGCTGAACGCCTCCGACACCCGCGGATCGGCGTCGGATGCCAGCACGTCGAGGCGCGTGGCGTCGCGGGCCACGATCGAGGAGACGTCGTGATAACCGGCGACCTCGTCATGGGAGCGCACGAGATCGCGGACGGTGCGACCGTTCGGCCGGCCCACCCGGTCGGCGAGCGTCCCGCGGTCGGGGTTGGCGTCGACGGCGATGATGCGGTCGTCGCGTGCATCGGCGAGGGCCATCCCCAGCAGCGACGTGACGGTGGTCTTACCCACTCCGCCCTTGCGCGACAGAACCGGTACGAAGCGCGCGCCCCCGGTGAGAGGCGCCGCGATGCGCTGGTCGAGGTCCTTTCGGTCACGGGCACGGCGCCCGTCGCCGAGATTGATGCGATGACCCGAGACCGAGTAGACGAGCTGCTGCCACAGTCCCTCGGGCTCGGGCTTGGAGATCTGGCGCGGGTCGAGCAGACGGTCGGCGGTGAGCAGATCGGAGCTCTCGCGGGAGTCGTCGATCTGTCCGATGCGCTTCGAGGTCAGTGTGACGTCGGGCGCGGGCGTGCGGACGCGTTCCATCGCGTGCGCACGGTCGACGCGCGCGGCCTCGTCGGCGGCGCGCGCGGCCTCGTCGGCCTGGTGCGCGCCGCGGCGCGTGAGCGGGAGGGTGCCGATGGCGCCCGTCGCCGCACGCTCGGCGCGGGTGGCGGGCACGGGCCCCGTCGCCGGCGTCGCGTCGGACGCGGCCGCGACGGGACCGGTCGTGGACGCGGTGGTCGGCGCGGGGGCGTCACCGTTCGCCGGGGTCTCCCCCGCCGGGGTGGAGACGGGGCCGGTGCCCGGGGCGCCGGTGGGCTGCGACGCGGCGTCCGTCGTCGCGGAGGGCCCCGCGCCCGACGATGCCGTCGCCTCGGTGTCGGGCATGTCGTTCTCGGATGCCACGTCGTCCTCCTCCGGGGCCGTCGCCGACCCGCTCGCGGGCTCGTCCGTCTCATCCGCGGGCGCGGATACGGCGTCGTCGTCATCGGTGCGGGGGCGATCGGAGACAGGGATCCACGGCGCGTGGGTCAGGGCTGTGCCGGCCGCCGCGGTATCCCGCACCTCGAGGGTGTCGTCCGAGTGTTCGGGGGCGCCGTCGAGGCCGTGCGCGCTCTCCGGTTCCGCCGCGTCGGTCACGCCGACCCCGGGCATGTCGTCGGGGTCAGCGGCGTCGGCCTCGAACAGCTCGACGTCGTCGACGATCTCGGCGTCGTGGAGGTCGGAGGCACGGACGTCGTCCGGCGCATCTGCGTGCGCGGACGTGATGGCCACTTCGCGGAGATCGTAGGCCGTGTCGTCGTCACCGTGTCCGTGCCGGGCGTCGTGGGCGGAGTCCGTCCCGGTCGCGAACGACTCGGCTCCGTCGTGGGCGTCCGGCTCGGGGACCTGGTCGACGTGCTCGGCTCCGTCTGCGTCGGCGTGCCCGGTGGCGTGCGCGTCAGCGTGCTCGGCGTCGTACGCCTCGGCGTGCGGCGCCTCCGGGGGTTCGACGTGGGACTCGGCCTGCGGAGCCTCCGCGTGCGCACGGTCGTCGGACTCGGCGTGCTCGGTGTGCGGAGTCTCGTGTTCCGCGTCGTCAGCCTGCGCGTGCTCGACATGGCCGGCGTCCCAGACCTGCGGGGCGTCGGCGCCGTGCTCGTCGTCGACGAGCTCCGCATCCTGCACGTCATGGTTCTCGTCGCCGGAGGTCGACGCGTCGGGCTCGTCGTGGGGCTCGAGGATGATGTCGCCGGTGGGAAGCGATTCGACGTGGTGCACGTGGGCGATCTCGCGGTCGCCCTTGTCGGAACGACGCTCGTGCGGGGCATCGAGGAGGGGACGACCGGGGTCGTCGATGGGGATCTCGTCTTCGATCACGTCGTCGTCGAGGTCGTCGTCGCCGGCCACAGGCAGGTCGACGTTGACCTGAGCGATGTGCCCACCGAGGATCGTGATGCTGGCGGTATCGAGGTTCCCGCTCTCGTCGAGGACGCCGTGTTCGGCGTTCTCGTCGGGGTTCGCGTCGGTGCGGTCGGGGGTCACTGCAGTCTCCAAACGGAAGGAGGGCGCGAAAGCGCCCCCTCCCAGGCTACTGCGACGGGCGGATCACCAGCAAAAGGTCTCCTGCTTCGACCTGTTGTGTGCTACCGATCGCGACGCGCTCGACGACTCCCTCGACGGACGAGGTGATCGCCGCCTCCATCTTCATCGCCTCGATGGACGCGACCGCCTGTCCCGCCGCCACCCGGTCGCCCGGGCTGGCCTTCATCGTCACGACGCCCGAGAAGGGCGCCGCGATCTGACCGGGCTTGGAGGTGTCGGCCTTCTCGGCCTGGCGCACCTCGACGTCGATCGAACGATCGCGCACGAACACCGGGCGCAACTGACCGTTCAGGGTCGTCATGACGGTGCGCATGCCCTTTTCATCGGCGTCGCCGACGGCCTCGAGCCCGACGAACAGCTGAACGCCCCGCTCGATCTCTACGACGTGCTCGCCACCGGCACGCAACCCGTAGAGGTAGTCGGCGGTGTCGAGGACGCTGAGGTCGCCGTAGTTCGCCCGCATCTCCTCGAACGTCCGGGTCGGGCCGGGGAACAGCAGGCGGTTCAGACGGGCTCGTCGATCGCCCGGCTCCCCCGCGAGGGCTGCGGTGTCGTCGTCGGTGAGCGGGGTGACGCCGGTCTTGGCGTCCCGGCCCGCGAGCACCTTCGAGCGGAACGGTTCGGGCCAGCCGCCCGGCAGGTCGCCGAGCTCGCCCGCCATGAACGACACGACCGAGTCGGGCACGTCGTACTTCTCGGGGTTCTGCTCGAAGTCGGCCGGGTCGGCCTTGACGGCGGCGAGGTGCAGGGCGAGGTCCCCCACGACCTTCGACGACGGGGTGACCTTCGGCACGCGCCCGAGGATGCGGTCGGCGGCGGCGTACATGTCCTCGATGAGCTCGAAGTCGTCGGCGAGGCCCAGGGCGATGGCCTGCTGACGCAGGTTCGACAGCTGCCCGCCCGGGATCTCGTGGCGGTACACGCGGCCCGTCGGACCGGCGAGGCCCGACTCGAAGGGGCGGTACAGGTGACGCACCGCCTCCCAGTACGGCTCGAGGTCGCTCACGGCGCCGAGGTCGAGGCCGGTGTCGCGCTCGGTGTGCGCGAGGGCGGCGACGAGGGCCGACAGCGACGGCTGGCTGGTGGTGCCCGCCATGGGCGCGGCGGCGGCGTCCACGGCATCCGCCCCCGCATCGGACGCGGCCAGCAGGGTGGCGAGTTGGCCGCCGGCGGTGTCGTGCGTGTGCACGTGGACGGGCAGGTCGAACCGGTCGCGCAGCGCCGAGACGAGCTTCGCCGCGGCGGCGGGACGCAGGAGGCCCGCCATGTCCTTGACGGCGAGGATGTGCGCGCCCGCCTCCACGATCTGCTCGGCCAGACGCAGGTAGTAGTCGAGGGTGTACAGGTTCTCGGCCGGGTCGAGCAGGTCTCCGGTGTAGCAGACGGCGACCTCGGCGACGGCGGTGCCGGTGGCGAGCACGGCGTCGATCGCCGGTCGCATCTGCGACACGTCGTTGAGCGCGTCGAAGATGCGGAAGATGTCGACACCGGATGCCGCGGCCTCGGCGACGAACGCGTCGGTGACCTCGGTGGGGTACGGCGTGTAGCCGACCGTGTTGCGCCCGCGCAGCAGCATCTGGATCGCGATGTTGGGCAGGGCCTCGCGGAGCGCGTCGAGACGCTCCCACGGGTCTTCGCCGAGGAAGCGGAGGGCCACGTCGTACGTCGCCCCGCCCCACGCCTCGACCGAGAGCAGGCCCGGGGTGAGACGGGCGACGTGCGGGGCGACGCGCACGAGGTCGCGGGTGCGCACGCGCGTGGCCAGCAGCGACTGGTGCGCGTCGCGGAAGGTGGTCTCGGTGACGGCGAGGGCGGTCTGCTCGCGCAGCGCCCGGGCGAATCCCGCCGGACCGAGCTCCCGCAGACGCTGGCGGGAACCCGCGGGGGCGGGCGCAGCGAAATCGAGAGGCGGGAGCTTGGCGCCGGGGTCGATCGAGAGCGGGTTCTCACCGTTCGGGCGGTTGACTGTGGTGTCGACGAGCCAGGACAGCACCTTCGTCCCGCGGTCCTTCGACTCACGTCCCCGCAGCAGCTCGGGACGCTCGTCGATGAACGACGTGCTGAGGTCGCCCGCGATGAACGCCGGGTCGTCGAGCACGGCCTGCAGGAAGGGGATGTTCGTGGAGACCCCGCGGATGCGGAACTCGGCCAGGGCGCGACGGGCGCGCGCAACGGCCGCGGGGAAATCCCGACCGCGGCACGACAGCTTCGACAGCATCGAGTCGAAGTGCGGGCTGACCTGGGATCCCGCGGCCGTCGTGCCGCCGTCGAGGCGGATGCCGGCGCCGCCGGGCGAGCGGTAGGTCGTGATCTTGCCGGTGTCGGGGCGGAAGCCCTGCGTGGGGTCCTCCGTCGTGATGCGGCACTGCAGGGCCGCCCCGCGCAGGTGGATGTCGCCCTGCTGGAGGTGCAGGTCGGCGAGTGTCTGACCGGCGGCGATGCGCATCTGCGACTGCACGAGGTCGACGTCGGTGACCTCCTCGGTCACGGTGTGCTCGACCTGGATGCGCGGGTTCATCTCGATGAAGACGACCTCGCCCGTGCGGGGACCCGCGGTCTCGAGCAGGAACTCGACCGTGCCGGCGTTCTGGTACCCGATCGAGCGGGCGAAGGCGACGGCGAAGCGGTGCAGATCCTGCCGCACCGCGTCGTCGAGGTTGGGGGCAGGAGCGATCTCGATGACCTTCTGGTGGCGACGCTGCACGGAGCAATCGCGCTCGAAGAGGTGCACCGTCTCGCCCGTGGCATCCGCGAGGATCTGCACCTCGACGTGACGCGGGCGCTGCACGGCCTGCTCGAGGAACATGCGGGGGTCGCCGAACGCGCTCTGCGCCTCGCGCATCGCCTCGGCCAGGGCCGGCGCCAGCTCGCCCATGCTCTCGACGCGGCGCATGCCGCGCCCACCCCCACCCGCGACCGCCTTGGCGAAGATCGGGAAGCCGATCTCCTCCGCCTGCGCCAGCAGCGCGTCGATGTCGTCGGACGCCGGCGTGGAGCGCAGCACCGGCACGCCGGCGGCGATCGCGTGCTCCTTGGCGGTGACCTTGTTGCCCGCCATCGACAGCACCTCGGCGGGCGGGCCGATGAACGTGATGCCGTGGGCCGCGGCCTTCTCGGCGAGCTCCGGGTTCTCGGACAGGAAGCCGTACCCCGGGTAAATGGCATCCGCGCCGCACTCACGGGCGACGCGGATGATCTCGTCCACGTCGAGGTAGGCGCGCACGGGGTGGCCGCGCTCGCCGATCTGGTAGGCCTCGTCGGCTTTGAGCCGGTGGAGCGACGCGCGGTCCTCGTAGGGGTAGACCGCGACCGTGCGGGCTCCCACCTCGTAGGCGGCGCGGAACGCCCGGATGGCGATCTCGCCACGGTTGGCGACCAGGATCTTCGAAAACATGCGCACCTCAGGTCGATCTGGCGGGGCTGAATGTGCTCACAGCCTAGGGGAAGGTAACGTGGACTCTCGTGCACGTACTCTCCGTCAGCTCTCTCAAAGGCGGGGTCGGCAAGACGACCGTGACACTCGGGCTGGCTTCCGCAGCCTTCGCACGTGGCGTTCGCACTCTCGTCGTCGACCTCGACCCCCAATCCGACGTGTCGACCGGCATGGACATCTCGGTGGCCGGCCGTCTCAACATCGCTGATGTCCTGGCGAACCCGAAAGAGAAGGTCGTGCGTCAGGCGATCACCTCCAGCGGGTGGGCGAAGGTGCATCCCGGCACCATCGACGTGATGATCGGGAGCCCGTCGGCGATCAACTTCGACGGCCCGCACCCGAGCGTGCGCGACGTCTGGAAGCTCGAGGAGGCCCTGGCCACCATCGAGAGCGAGTACGACCTCGTGCTCATCGACTGCGCCCCCTCGCTCAACGCCCTCACGCGCACCGCGTGGGCGGCGAGCGATCGCGTCGTCGTCGTCACCGAACCCGGACTGTTCTCCGTCGCCGCCGCCGACCGCGCCCTCCGCGCGATCGAGGAGATCCGTCGCGGCCTCTCGCCGCGCCTGCAGCCGCTCGGCGTCGTGGTCAACCGCGTACGCCCGCAGTCGATCGAGCACCAGTTCCGCATCAAGGAACTGCGCGACATGTTCGGTCCCCTCGTGCTCAACCCGCAGCTGCCCGAGCGCACCTCGCTCCAGCAGGCGCAGGGTGCGGCGAAGCCGCTCCACGTCTGGCCCGGCGATTCGGCGCAGGAACTGGCTGCCGACTTCGACGCTCTGCTCGACCGGATCGTCCGCACCGGCCGCATCCCCGTCGCGGGCGACGCGCCCCAGGCCTGACCGCACTCGCTCCGTCCGGACGCCGTCCCGCTGCCCCGCAGCCGGACGGCGTCTGTCGTTTCCGGTCTGCTGTGCGGCACGCGCGAATCGCCGGGAATCGGCGCTTCGAAGAGCGGCCGAGCACCGAACCTCCGCGACTCGCGCGGCCCCGGCGAAGAAGAATCCCGGATGCCATGGCATCCGGGATTCGAAGGAGTCGGCGTCAGGCGGTGCGTGCGGCGCGGCGCGCGGCGAGCTCGTCGACCGCGTCGGGCTGAGCGGACTCGAAATCGACGAGAGTGGATTCGACCTCGCGGAGGACCTTGCCGACGGCGATGCCGAAGACGCCCTGACCACGGCTGACGAGGTCGATGACCTCGTCGTTCGAGGTGCACAGGTACACCGAGGCACCGTCGCTCATGAGCGTCGTGCCCGCCAGATCCCGGATGCCGGCGGCGCGCAGCTGCTCGACGGCGGTGCGGATCTGCTGGAGCGAGATGCCGGTGTCGAGCAGGCGCTTCACGAGCTTCAGCACGAGGATGTCGCGGAAACCGTAGAGGCGCTGAGATCCCGATCCGCTGGCGCCGCGGACGGTCGGGACGACCAGTTCGGTGCGCGCCCAGTAGTCGAGCTGGCGGTAGGTGATGCCCGCCGCTCGTGCGGCGACCGCTCCGCGGTACCCGGTGTCGTCGTCCATCTCGGGCAGACCGTCGGTGAAGAGGAGGTCGGCGGCGAACCGAGGTTCACCGAGTGCGTCGCCAGCGTTCATGCTCGCGTCCCTCCTCTTCGGTTCGTTGCTTCCACGCTAGATCAGCGGAGGTGCCCCGGCAATGACATCCGCTCCGAGGGGCGCGGCGTGTCGCGTTCAGGAGAGCATCCGGTCGAGGGCGTCACGGACGAACATGGTGCGCACCTCGTCGAGCCGCGTCGCCAACTCGGGGGCGAGCTCGCTCGCGCGCGCCCGCGACGGCGCGTCGGGGCGGCGCAGCAGCGCCGACAAGGCCGACTCGACCAGGGACACCTCGCGCTCGGCGCTCTGGCGCAGCGCCCGCACGTGGCGCGGTTCGATGCCGTGACGATCGAGGGCGACGAGTGCCCGCAGCAGAGCGACCGTCTGCTCGGGGTAGCTCTCGGCGCCGACGATGACGCCGGTGCTCACGGCGTCGTTGAGGAGCTGGGGCCCGGCGCCGGCCGCGGCGAGCAGCTCGTCGCGACGGTACCGGCGCGGGGCGCTGGTCATCGACGGGATCGAGGTGGGCGGCGCAGGATTGCGGCCGGCGTCGAGATCGGCGAGGTAGTCGCGGATGACGACGAGCGGCAGGTAGTGATCGCGCTGCAGCGTGAGGGCCAGGCGCAGTCGTTCGAGGTCGGCGGGAGAGAACTTGCGGTATCCGGACTCGGTCCGCGTGGGCGAGACGATGCCCTGCACCTCGAGGAAACGCAGCTTGCTGGAGGTCAGCGCGGGGAAATCGGGTGTCAGGCGCGCGAGCACCTGCCCGATGCTCAGCAGCCCCGCAGCCGTCTGACGACTACGGGACGGGGCTGCCGCCATCAGTGCTCTGCCGCGGGCAGATCGACCGGCGAACCGAAGAAGTTCAGGCGGAACTTTCCGATGCGCACCTCGCTGCCGTTGACGAGCGCGGCGCGGTCGACGCGCTCGCCGTTGACGTAGCTGCCGTTGAGCGAGCGCTGGTCGACGATCTCGAAGGCCGTTCCCGTGCGCGTGATCTCGGCGTGCCGGCGCGAGACGGTGACGTCGTCGAAGAACAGGTCCGCCTCGGGGTGGCGGCCGACGGTGGTGATGTCGGTGTCGAGCAGGTAGCGGGCACCGGTGGTGGGACCCGAGCGCACGATGAGCAGGGCGGCACCGGAGGGGAGCGCGCCGATCGCCTCGACCTCGGCCTCGGTGAGGTCCGCACCGAAGGGGACGAACGACAGGTCGGCGTCGTGGGTCTGGGTCGTGTCGTTCGAACCGGCGGCGGCGGCCTCGCCTGCGCGTCGGATGTCGTCTCGCTCGAATCGGCTTGTCTCGTCCACGGCTTCTCCTTCTCATTCACCATAACCGACCGGTTCGCGCCGGAAGGGCGACCGGCCTCGAGCGGGCCATGGTGATGCGTGATGTGTCTCGGCCCGCCGATACCGGCACCGCGGTTCGGGGCGCGAAACGGTCGACGAGACACTCGAACCTATCGACCCGAGCACGCCCCTGTCGAGTCCGGGTGACGGTGCGCGTCGGGCTCCGACCCCCCGGGGAGCGCCGTCGCTCCCAGGCCCTTCCTCGGATGCCGTAACTAGGGTCGGAGCATGAGGTCCCCCCAGGCGCCGCGCCGGCGCACCCTTCCCGCCGTCCTGGCCACCGCGTTCCTGGCCGCCGCTGCCCTCCTCGTCCCGGCCCTTCCGGCCTCCGCGCACGACGAACTCGTCGCGACCGACCCGGCCGCCGACAGCGTGCTCGAGGCGCTGCCGGAGCAGATCACACTGTCCTTCAGCGCCGACGTGCTCCCCGACGCGGGCGCGACGGTGGTCGAGGTGACCGACGCCTCCGGCGCCTCGCTGACCGACGGCACGCCCGAGGCCGCGGGCGCCGAGGTGACGCAGGCGTTGGCGGGCCCGGCATCCGGTGCCGTCACCGTGCGCTGGCGAGTGGTGTCGAGCGACGGTCACCCCATCGACGGCGAGTTCGCGTTCTCGGTCCCGGCCGCCTCCCCCACCCCGACACCGTCCGCGACCGCGACCGCCTCCCCCACCGCCTCGGCGACCGAGCCGGCGACGCCCGCCGCGTCCGCCGAACCCACCGCCGCCCCCGTCGAGGCGGCGGCTCCGGCGTCCCCGCTGCCGTGGATCCTGCTCGTGGTGGCGCTGGTCATCGTGGCCGGTGTGCTGGTGTACGTCTTCGCCTCCCGCGGGCCGCGGAACACCGCCGAAGGCGGCGGCGCCGGACGATAGGCTTGACCCATGCCTCATTACGATCTGGTCATTCTTGGTGCGGGTCCCGGCGGGTACGTCGCCGCCGTCCGCGGCGCACAGCTCGGACTGTCGGTCGCGATCGTCGAAGAGAAGTACTGGGGCGGTGTGTGCCTCAACGTGGGTTGCATCCCCTCCAAGGCGCTCCTGCGCAACGCCGACCTCGCGCACACGTTCCACGCGAAGGCCGACCTGTTCGGCATCTCGGGCGACGTGCACTTCGACTTCGGCAAGGCGTTCGACCGCTCGCGCAGTGTCGCCGCCGGCCACGTCAAGGGCATCCACTACCTGATGAAGAAGAACAAGGTCACCGAGTACGAGGGCCGCGGCTACTTCGCCGACGACCACACGATCGACGTGACCAAGACCGACGGCTCGAAGGAGCAGGTCACCTTCGACAACGTCATCATCGCCACGGGCTCGACCGTGCGTCTCCTCCCCGGCGTCACCCTGAGCGAGAACGTCGTCACCTACGAGGAGCAGATCCTCACCCGCGAGCTCCCCGAGTCGATCGTCATCGTCGGCGCCGGTGCCATCGGCATGGAGTTCGCCTACGTGATGACGAACTACGGCGTGAAGGTCACCATCATCGAGTTCCTCGACCGCGCCCTCCCCAACGAGGACGCCGAGGTCTCGAAAGAGATCCAGAAGCAGTACAAGGGCTACGGCGTCGACATCCTCACCTCCACCAAGGTCGAGTCGGTCACCGACCACGGCGACAAGGTCACCGTCGCCTACACCGGCAAGGACGGCGCGCAGGGCTCGATCGACGCCGACCGCGTGCTCATGTCGATCGGTTTCGCGCCCAAGGTCGACGGCTTCGGTCTCGAGAACACCGGCGTGAAGCTCACCGAGCGCGGTGCCATCAACATCGACGACCACATGCGCACCAACGTGCCGCACATCTACTCGATCGGCGACGTCACCGCCAAGCTGCAGCTCGCGCACGTCGCCGAGGCGCAGGGTGTGGTCGCCGCCGAGACGATCGGCAAGGCCGAGACGCAGACGCTGGGCGACTACCGCAACATGCCGCGCGCAACGTTCTGCAACCCGCAGGTCGCCTCGTTCGGTCTCACCGAGCAGCAGGCGCGCGACGCCGGCCACGACATCAAGGTCTCGAAGTTCCCCTTCTCGGCCAACGGCAAGGCGAACGGCCTCGGCGAGCCGGTCGGCTTCGTCAAGCTCGTCGCCGACGCCGAGACGCTCGAGCTCATCGGTGGCCACCTCATCGGCCCCGACGTGTCGGAGCTCCTGCCCGAGCTCACCCTGGCGCAGAAGTGGGACCTCACCGCCCTCGAGGCTGCGCGCAACGTGCACACGCACCCCACGCTGTCGGAAGGCCTGCAGGAGGCGTTCCACGGCCTCACGGGTCACATGATCAACCTCTGACCCGCCGCACGACGTCGAAGGCCCGCCCGGTTCGCCGGGCGGGCCTTCCGCATTCGCCTCCGGTCTGCCGGGTGGCGGTGCTGCGGGAACGGGTGGGTGGTCAGTGGCCGAGGGCGCGGGCGAGCTTGGATCCGGATGCCGCGTGTCGACCGCCCGCGGCGAACACCGCTGCATCGACGGAGGCGAAGAACGTCGCACGCCCCTGATCGTCTTCGGGCGCCGCCGGGCCGAGCTCGACCTCCCACTCACGCCACGCGGAATCCACCCCTCGTCGCTCGTCGCGCGCCCGGACACGGTCGTCGACGAACTCGGCGACCGCCTCTCCCTCGGCGTCGAGAAGGGCGTACGCCGTGCGGTCGTTGCGCACGCGCGCGAGCGGCGTCAAGGGGGGTGCGGCGATCGAGGCGACGGCATCCTGAACCGCCGGGGGCACGATCGGGTCGGCCTCGTCATCGGCGATGTCGCCGAGCGGCCACTGACGCTCGCTGCGCCCCCCGCCCTGCGACGGACCCTTCACGTGCCACCCCTCGTCGGGACCGCCGCGCCGCCGACGGACCGCGACGCCCGCGCGGGCGAGCGCGGCGTCTGCCGTATCGACGTAGCGCGCGTCGAGGTCACGGGGCTCGGGGTCACCGACGCTCGAGACACCCGGCAGCGCCGACCAGTCCGGAAGCGGCGTGGCGTCGTCGACGTCGTACTTGGCCTCGACCTCGACGCTCGACGCGCCGTGGGCGGCTCCGCTCAATCGTCGCGGCCGTCGGCGTCGGGGTTGATGTCTTCGGTCTCTTCCGAGAACGCGAAGACCGCCTCGGTGGGGCCGTCGGACTCGCCGGTGTTCGTCGGCTCGCCCTGGCGGCGGTAGACCAGCTGCCCCTCGCTGTAGGGCATGATCAGCGTGTCGTCGGAGTCGTTCTCGAGCGGGAGGACCTGCCCGTCGAGCGGGCCTCCGGTCAGTCGTGCGATAGCCATGGGGAAAGCGTAGACCGCGGCCCCGACACCGCCCGGCGCCTTGACAGTGCTCGCCTAGAATCGCTCGGGTGACATGGACGGACCTGCCCGGCGATCGCCCGTTCGTCCTGCTCGCCACCCGAGCGGAGGATCTGCCGGCCGACGAGGAGTACGCGCTCTTCCTCCGCTACACCGGTCTGCCGCCCGAGAGGTTGCGCCGCATCCGCCTGGAGCGCGAGCCCATGCCCGCTCTCGACCTCGACGACGTCGCGGGCATCATGGTCGGTGGGAGCCCCTTCAACGCCTCCGACCCTCTCGAGAAGAAGTCGTCGGTGCAGCGACGGGTCGAGGCGGAGATGGCGGCACTGCTCGACGAGGTCGTCGCCCGCGACGTGCCGTTCCTCGGCGCCTGCTACGGCGTCGGCACCCTCGGCACGCACCTCGACGCCACCATCGACGGCAGCTTCGCCGAACCGATCAGCGTGGTCGAGGTGACCCTCACCGACGACGGCCGCACCGATCCGTTGGCGGAGGGCCTGCCCGAGACGTTCTCCGCCTTCGTCGGACACAAGGAGGCCATCACGACGCTGCCCGGGGCGGCGGTGCTGTTGGCGTCGTCCCCCACGTGCCCGGTGCAGATGTTCCGGGTGGGCCGCAACGTCTACGCGACGCAGTTCCATCCCGAACTCGACGTCGACGGCATCGTCACGCGCATCCACGCCTACGCGGATTACGGCTACTTCGCCGCCGAGGAGTTGCAGACCACCCTCGCGGCCGTGCGCCGTGCGCCCGTGACAGTGCCGTCGCGCATGCTGCGCACGTTCGTGGAGAGATACGCGCGCTAGCCGCTCCCCCGGCGAGGTTCCCGCCCGGCGGTCGCGGTGACGAAGCGCGGGCGAGCGCTCGAGCGCTCCGTCATAGCCGATGACGTGCGGGGACCCGCACGACGGCGATCGGCGCGGTCACCGCCGGGTGCGCGCGACGCAGTGCGGGCTCGAGCCCGAGGTCGACCAGGTGCACCCGCCCCGACAGCTCGGGACCGCGCCCGCGCACGAGCCCGGCCTTCACGGCCCCGAACGTGACGGTGACGTCGGCGGGGAGCACGGAACCCTCCGCCGACCCGTCATCGGGATCGAGGCCGCTCGGCACATCGACGGCGACGACACGCGGGCGCTCGGGGAGCGCGAGAAGGGCTTCGACGAGCGCGCGGGCGGACCCGCGGAGCCGTCGATCGCTCAACCGGCCGATCCCCAGGATGCCGTCGAGCACGAGCGCGTATTCGCTCAGGCGGGTGCAGACGTCACTCGCCGAGACGACGCGTGCGCCGGCCGCGGTCGCGGCATCCAGTGCCGCGCGGTGCACGCGGTCGCGTACAAGGACGACGTCGACGCCGCCCGCGCGGCCCGCGAGGTCAGCGGCCGCGTACAGCGCGTCGCCGCCGTTGTCACCCGCGCCGGCCAGCACGAGCACGGCACCGGGGGCTGCGTTCAGCTCGACCGCGACGATCTCGGCCAGAGCCTCGGCGGCCCACCTCATGAGGGGCCGACCCTCGGCGATCAGGGGAGCCTCGGCGGCCCGCACGGCATCCGCCGTGTAGGCCGCGGTGCGGTGCGCCGCGGGCGCAGCAACGCGGCTCCCGCTGTCACCCGCGGTCTCAGACATGGCTCGTCGCTCCGCGAGCGCCGTCGTCGAAGCCGGTCGGGTCGTCAGACATCGCTCTTCGCCCGTGCGTCGTGCTCGGCGTCGCTCTCCCGTGCCGCAGCCGCGGGATCGGTCTTGGCGAGGGTCTCGCGCTCCTTCGCCTCGGCCTCCCGCGCGGCGTTCAGCTCACCGAGGGCGGCGCTCATCGCCTTCTCGGCACGCCGGACGCGGAACTGGATCATCGTCGCGGCACCGTACTTCGCCCGCACGCGGTCGTGGTCCTCCTCGGTGGCGACCGTGATGTAGGCGCCGGCGATGAGGATGACCTGGCTCGAAAGGTTCAGCCACAGCAGAAGGGCGATGAGCGAGGCGAAGGTCGCCAGCAGCGGGTTGCTGCTCGCGCCTCCGACGAAGAGTCCCGAGAGCTGCTGCAGCACCACGAGGCCGACGCCGCCGATCAGTGCGCCGCGGATGAGGGTGCCGCGCCGGGCGCGCACGCCCGACAGCAGCGCGAAGGCGGCGGCGATCGCGGCCGAGTCCAGCGCGAGCACCACCACCGTCGACAGCAGCCACGTGAGCACGGCGGTGACCCAGGAGTCGGCGGAGACGCCGAGGAGCTCCCGTACGAACGTCAGGCCGGCGGTGGCGAGGAAGGTGACCGCCGCACCCGCCACGAGGGCGACGCCGATGCCGATCGCGAGGGCGAGGTTGCGCAGCAGCACCCACACGACGAGGGTGTCGTCGGTGGTGACGCCGGCGATCTGGCGCAGGGCGGCGCGCAACGACCCGATCGCTCCGATGGCGGCACCGATCAGACCCAGCGAGCCGACGATGCCGGCGATGGTGAGTCCGGCGGGCGCATCGATGTCCTCGATCTTGATCAGTCCGTTCTCGCCGACCAGCCCCGGAACCACGCTGTTCACCGACCGCACGAGGGCGCTCAGCCCCTCCGGGTTCCCCGCCAGCCAGAGGGAGGCGAACGAGAAACCGATGAGCACGGCGGCGAAGAGGCTGAAGAGCGTGCGATAGGTGACGCTGTCGGCCAGGCTCGGGCCGCGCGCTCCCGAGTAGACGAGGAAGGCGCGCACGAGGCGGAGCGACAGCGCCCACGCGGTGACGCGACGGATCAGGTCGAGCATGGGCTCAGCGTATCGACGCGGCGCCGACGCCCGAGCAGGGTTGACCGCGGCGCGCGGGCGGGACAGCGTCGCCCGGTCGGGCGGCGCGCTCGAGCCCACCGCTCCCCCGCGGCGCACCCGCTCACGGACCAGCGAGCACGCATGCCTGCGCCTCCACGAGCAGGTACGGGCGCACCCGCTCACGGACCCACCAGCAAACGTGCCCAAGCCCCCGCGAGCAGGTACGGTCCGAAGGCGATCGACGCATCGCGCGCCCCGGCGAGAACGGCGCCGGTCGAAGCGATCCCGCCGGCGATGAAGCCCAGCGCGATCCCGGATGCCACCGCCTCGGGGCCGATCCACCCGAGCACCGCGCCGCAGAGTCCCGCGAGCTTGACGTCACCGCCGCCGAACGCGGAGGGGCGGGCGAGGTGCACGGTGAGGCAGGCGACGAACGCCCCCGCCGCTCCCCCGGCGACCCCCACCGCACGCAGCGGCTCCCCCATCGTCACGGCGGCTCCGCCCAGGAGCACCAGCACGGTCGCGCCGCCCGGCAGGAGGATGGCGTCGGGCAGGCGGTGGGTGCGGGCGTCGACCACCGCGAGGACGCCGCCGAGCACCGCGAACGCCGTGAGCGCGGGGGCGAGTGCCCATGGCATCCGGGATCTCAGGCGTCGAGGACGAAGAGGTCGACCACGACGGTGGATCCGGGTTCGATCCCCTCGGCGTCGCGCACCGCACGCTTGAGCGGGAGCACGTAGACCTCGCCCGCCTGCGGGAAGATCGACGTGCGCCAGATCGACCCGCCGATCGTCGCCTCGACCCGCACGCCCCCGAAGCCCCGGCGGAACGTCTGCGTTTCACGGATGTCGGCGCTCAACTCGGGCGGGAGCGCGACGAAGTACCAGTCGCTGTCGCTGCGGGCCTCCCAGCGGAACACGTCGCCGTCGAATCGCACGATCACGCGGGCCTCCTCTCGTCCGCCGTCACCCTACTCCGGGCCTCGGACGCCGCCGCGGCAGCGTCCCCGGGGAGGAGGGGTCACCCGCCCGACGCGTCAGGAATCGGCCAGGGACGACTCGCGGCGGGGCACCCGTCGGCTGACCGCCGCATCGACCGCGGTGGCGACGAGCACCGCGCTCGCGTACACGACCAGGTCGCGCGCGTCGAAACCCGTCCCGAGCACCAGCGCGACCGGCGGTACGCGCTCGGCGAGCGCGGCCGGGAGTCCGCTGAGCTGCAGCACCTCGACGAGGACGCACCACCCGGTCGCCGCGATCCCGAGGATCAGCCGGCGGGCCCGAGGCAGGAGCAGGACGAGTCCGGTGTACACGGCGACGGCGTAGAGGGCATCGCCCGCGATGTCGGTGGTCACCGACGACGGCAGGACCTCGGCGACGACCAGCCCCGCCGCGACCACCACCACCAGCGCCGCCAGGGCGACGAGACGACGGTGCGCGGGCGTCACGCCGGCACTCCGGCGGCGCGGGTGGGCGCGCATCTTCGCGGACACACAGTCGGGCCCGCGACGGTGGCCGCCCCGGTGCGCGATGCCGAAGCGCACACGCGGCAACAGCACATCCGCCTCGACCGCGTCACGCTCCCCATCATCCGGCCCCTTCCGTTCCGATCAACGAACGTGCTCGCTGCAGACGAGGAGGAACGTCGCACCACCGGAGAGGGCCCGCCACCGGTGCGGCACCGTCGGATCGATCGAGAACGACGCCCCTGCCGCGAGTTCGATTTCGTCGAGGCCGTCGCGCTGGGAGAGGAGTCCCCCCGCCACGACGTAGACGAACTCCTCGCCGGAGTGCTGGAACCACGACTCGTCGCCCTCGCCGTCGTCGAGTCGGAACTCGTATGCCTGGAGGACTTTTCCGGCGCCACCCGCCAGCAGTTCGACGTGCTCGACGCCGGTGCCGTCGGCCAGTGTCAGATGCAGGCTCTCGCGGCCGGCCGTGCTGCTTCCCCCGGTCGGCGGGAGCAGGGTCGACGGGCCGACGTCGAGGGCATCGGCGAGCGCGTAGAGGGTGGCGAGGCTCGGAACGAGCTGCGCGCTCTCCAACTTCGACACGAACGGCTGCGACACCCCGGCTCGGCGAGCCAACTCGCGCATCGACCACCCGCGTGCCCGCCGCTGGTCCCGGACTCGCGCGCCGATACCGTCCGCCGGTCCCGTCGTCGAACCCGAGTCTTCAACATCATGAAACACGCCCGTTATAACCCCCGGTTATCGTCAGCAGTGATAACTGCAGATTATCACCTTGTGCTCCACCCGCACGTGCACACCCGGTTCCCCACACACAACGCGCACCACCGACGGAGAGGACAGCGCCATGCGCGCACCCGAAATCACTTCCCGAGAGTACGGCACGAAGATCGCGTCGATCGAGCCCGGCGGCGTCGAGGCCATCCCCCTCGACCACCGCCACGGCCGTCCGCGCGACCTGCTGTGGACATGGGCCTCCCCGAACCTCGAGTTCGCGACCATCTTCGTCGGCGCGCTCGCCGTGCTCTACTTCGGACTGGACCTGCCCGGGGCGATCGCTGCGATCCTGCTCGGCAACACCGCGGCCACGGCGTTCCACTTCGTGCTCACGCGGTGGGGGCCGCTCACGGGTCTGCCGCAGCTCGTCATCAGTCGACGCGCTTTCGGATTCGTCGGCAACCGCCTCCCGGGCCTCCTCAATGCCGTCCTGGTCGGTGTGGGGTGGTTCGCGGTGAACTCGGTCAGCGGTGGCTTCGCCCTCGCCGCGCTGACCGGGCTTCCGACACTGCCGTGCATGCTCATCAGCGCCGCGGTCTCGCTCGCGCTCGCGTTCTGCGGCTACAACCTCATCCACGCCTTCGAGCGCTATGCCTTCCCCGCGCTGGCGGTCATCTTCGCCGTCGGGATCGTCCTCATCGCTGCGCAGGCCGATCCATCGACGCCCGCCGCGCCGATCCCCGGGGCCTTCTGGCTCGCCGTCAGCACCTCGTTCGGATACACCGTGGCGTGGGCGCCGTTCGCCGCCGACTACTCCCGTTATCTCCGCCCCTCGGATGCCACCCGCGCGGGCGTCTTCGCATCGATCGGCGTGTGGGGCTCGAGCTCCGTGCTGCAGGTCGCCGGTGCCGCGGCGGTCACCGCCGTCGGGGTCGCCGCGTGGAGCGCCGACAACCCCACCGCCTCGTACACATCGCTGCTGCCGGACTGGCTCGGAGCCTTCACACTCCTGGCGATCTGGTGCGGGGCACTGTGCGCCAACGCCCTCAACCTGTATTCGAGCGGGCTGTCGTTCGGCGCCGTCGGCATCCGTCTCCCGACCGCCTTCTCCCGCGCGGCCATCGTCGTGTGCGTGGGGATCGTCGGGATCGTCCTGGCCGTGTTTGCACTCGGCGACGTGGGGAGCTACCAGAACTTCCTCTTCGTGATGGGTTACTGGATCGCTCCGTGGCTGGGCGTGGTGATAGCCGACCGGATGACGGTGCGCGACGTCGAGCCCGAGACCTATACCGCTCGGGCGTATCGCAACCCCGCCGGAGTTATCGCGATGGTCGTCGCGCTCGCGGTGTCGATCGGTCTGTTCTCGAACCAGACGTTGTACGTCGGCGCGGCCGCCGCCGCCCTCCCCGACCTCGGCGACATCACCTTCATCGTCGGCTTCGTCGTCGCCGTCGCGATCTACGCGCCGCTTCGCCGCCTGTTCTCGGTCCCATCATCCGCCGGATCCGCATCCACCGACTCCCCCGCACCCGAGTCCTCGCAAGGGGCACCCGCATGACCAAGACGATCATCCTCGGCGCGTTCGAGGAGTTCACGCCGAACTTCATCAGCAACGCTTGGAGCCATCCCCGCAGCGATACCGAGGGCTTCGCGACGCTGCCGTACTGGCAGAACATGGCGCGAGAACTCGAGGCCGGCGGCTTCGATTTCCTCTTCCTCGCCGAGGCGCTCGGCTACCCGATGCAGCCCGACGGCACGGTTCCCGAGGTGGTGGTGCGCGAGGCGGTGCAGATCCCCGTGCACGATCCGATGCTTCTCGTGTCAGGGCTCGCGGCGACCGTCGACCGGCTCGGCTTCGTCGTCACGGCGTCGACGACGGCGCAGCAACCCAACCTGAACGCCCGTGCGTTCACGACCCTGGATCACCTCACGCAGGGGCGCATCGCCTGGAACATCGTCACCAGTGACAACCAGGTGGCCCTGTCCAAGCTGCTCGGGCAGACAGCCGTCACCCCTCACGCCGAGCGCTACCGCCGCGCCACGGAATTCCTCGAACTCTCACTGAAGCTCTGGGAGGGCGGCTGGGATGACGACGCGGTCGTGTTCGACAAGGCGTCACGCACGTACGCCGACCCGTCGAAGGTGCACCGGATCACGCACGAGGGTGAGTACTTCGCGCTCGATGGGTACTTCACGGCGATCCCGTCGCCCCAGCGCACCCCGCTGCTGCTGCAGGCGGGGACGTCTGCTGCGGGCCGGGCCTTTGCCGGACGCTTCGGAGAGTGCATCTTCATCCAGGACCGCGACCTCGACGTGGTGAAGGCCAATGTCGCGGACCTGCGCAGCCGTGCCGTCGAGAACGGACGCGACCCCGGCGACATCAAGGTCATCGACGCGGTGGCGATCATCGTGGGCGAGACGGAGGAGGAGGCGCAGCGTCTGCGCGCGGAATTGGATGCCACGCCGTCCCGCGAGGCCGCGGCGGCACTGTTCATGGGCTGGAGCGGCGTCGATCTAATGGCCTTCCCCCTCGACGCCACGCTGGCTGACGTCTCGACCGAGGTCGGCAAGTCGACGCTCGGCGTGTTCCAGCAGGGCGACGAGTCACCGACGGTGGCGGAGATCCTCGATCGCATCACGACCTCGATCGGCGGCATCCGGGTGACCGGGACGCCGACCTCCGTCGCCGATCAGCTGCAGCGGATCGTGGACCACACCGACATCGACGGGTTCCTCATCGAGTACACCTACGGCGGGATGGCGTCCTACCGCGACTTCATCGACCTCGTCGTGCCGATCCTGCGGGAACGCGGGATGCTGCCCGAGGTGCCGCTGGGCGGCACGATGCGTCGACGCCTGCTCGGGCATGACGACGATCGGCTTCCCGCCACGCATCCGGGGAGCGCGTACCGGCACGAGCGCATCGAGCGGGCGGCGAGCGCATGAGTGATCGACCCCTGCGATTCGACGGGTGGAACGAGGCCTACGGGAACCTCGACTCCGACAGGGTGCGGGCGACGTTCACCGGGGTTCCGACGGGGGTCGTCGCCATCGCCGCGATGGTGGAGGGAGCGCCCACCGTGATGGTCGCGACCTCCTTCGCCCCCGGCGTGAGCTTCGACCCGCCCATGGCGTCGCTCTCGATCCAGAGGCACTCGTCCACCTGGCCGCGCCTGCGCGGGGCGGCCCGACTCGGAGTCAGCATCCTGGGCGCCGCTCACCGCGAGTCGGTGCATCAGCTGGCGTCCCGCAACAGCGCGGCGCGCTTCGACGGAGTCGATTACACCGAGCTCCCCTCGGGTGCGGTGACCCTGTACGGCTCACCGGTGTGGTTGGAGTGCGCGGTCGCGGCCGAGCATCCGGCGGGCGACCATCTGCTCGTCGTGCTCGAGATCGTCGGATCGAGCCTCGCTCCCGAGTACCCGCCGCTGCTCCACCACGACGCCGCGTTCGGGACGTTCCACCCGGCGCCGCGGGACCCCGTTATCGAGCCCGGAGCGGGCTGAGGGGCCGGAGCACGGGCCCTCAGGACACCCCGACGGTCGCGCGGAAAACCCGTGAGACCACTATGACCACTACCCCGGGCGAGGACGGCGCATCTGCCAGGATCGGAGGAATGGATGCCGTCCCCGCCCTGACCGAGATGCCCGCGCCGCAGTACGTCATCGTCGGCGACAATGTGCGCCTCGCCACGTACACGTGGGGTGACGCAGACGCCGACCCGGTCCTGTGCGTCCACGGCTTCGGCTCGAGCACGCGCGACAACTGGGTCAATACCGGGTGGGTGCGCGACCTGCTGCGCGCGGGCTTCCGCGTCGTGGCGGTCGACCAGCGCGGGCACGGGTCGAGCGAGAAGCCCTTCGACGCCGCGTCGTACACGATGCCCACCCTGGTGTCCGACCTCGTCGCGGTGCTCGACACCTATCTGCTCGATTCGGTCCGATACCTCGGGTACTCACTGGGCGGTCGCGTCGGCTGGCAGCTCGCGGTCGACGCGCCCGAACACGTCGAGCGGGCGGTCCTCGGCGGCATCCCCGACGGCCGCCCCCTGGCCCGGCTGAAGGTCGACCAGGCCCGCGCCTTCCTCGACCACGGCACGCCGGTCGAAGACGCGACGACTCTTCGGTATGTCTCCCTCGCCGAACGGGTCCCCGGAAACGACCTGCGCGCTCTGGTCGCGATCGCCGAGGGGATGCGCCTGGGCGAGACCGACCCCGATCCGGCGTCGCCTCCGCAGCAGCCGGTGCTGATCGCCACCGGCACGCAGGATCCGATCCACGATCAGTCGGCCCGCCTGGCCTCGCTTCTCCCGCAGGGCGAATTCGCCGACATCCCGGGGCGGCACCACGTCAACGCCCCCGGTTCGCGGTCGTTCCGCGAGGCCGGTCTGGAGTTCCTCGCCCGAGGGCACTGAGGCCGAGACCGCACACCCCACCGACGTCGGACCGCGACCGCACCGTTCGCCCACACGGGACCGCTACCGCACCGTTCACCCACACGGGACCGCGACCGCACCCGCACGACCGCGACCCGGCTGCCGGTCACGCCCCGCTCACCCGCAGGCGTAGACCGTCGAGGGGGCGCTGTCGTCGACCGCGCAGTTCTGCACGACCCACTCCCGAATCTGCGCCGACGTCGTCGTGTCCGAGGAGTCGCCGCCACCGGTCCCGCCGCTCCCGCGCCGCTGTTCGTCGATGACGTAGCGCACCTGTCCCGACTGCACGAGGGAGACGAACCCGTCGAGGGTGGGCACGGCATCCGTGCCGTTGAAGCCGCCGATCGGGAGGAACGATCCGCCGTCCGAGGCGACGATGAGCTGCGCCGCCGACTGGGCGCCGAAGGTCGCGGCGAGGTAGGTCGACCCACCGGCGTTCTGCGTGAGCCAGGTGAGAAGGGTGGTGTCGACGCCGCCCTGATCTGTCCCCTGCGGCGACCCGCCGCCGAATGCGCCGGACGGGCGTCCCCCACCGCCGTCGGTCCCGCCGCGCCCACCGCTCGAGCCGGGAGCCTGTCCGAACCCGCCCTGCGCCGACGAGCCGCCGGGTGCTCCGCCGCCCCCGGGCATCGCGCCCGGTCCGGCCGCGCCACGGCCACCGCCGCCCGGCATCCCCGCACCGAAGCCCCCCGACATCGTCGAGACACCGCCGGCGACGGGATTGATGGAGTTCGGGTGCGCGACCGTCACCGCCGACCACACGGCGGGCGTGAGCAGCAGCCCGACCAGCAGCGCCACGGTCGTCACCGGTCGGGCCCGGTGGCGGCTGAGGAGGAGGGCGATCGCGACCCCCGCCACGGCGGCCTGGGCGACCGCGACGGGGACGCTGTACCCGCCGTACGCGAGACCGATCCCGAGTGCGGTCGCGCCGGCGACACCGACGATGGCCACCTGCGGCCACGTCTTACCCGCCCGCCGGGCGACCGCGAGGGCGGTGGCCACGACGAGCCCGAGGGGGACGGCGAGGGCGGCCGTGTAGAACTGGTGCATTCCCGACACCGCCGAGAACATCGCCGCGAACGTCGCGAACCATACGGTCAGCAGCACCGCCAGCGGGCGGGGGAAGCGCAGCACCCAGAGCACCACCAGAGCGAGCACCGCAGCGGGCAGCAGCCACGCGACCTGGCCGGCGAGCTGGATGTTGAACAGACGCAGGACTCCGGGATCCCCCGAGAACGGCGGGGTGAACGACTCGTACGCGGCGCTGTCGGCGGTGGCCGAGAACCGGCCGAGGCCGTTGTAGCCGAACACCATCTCCCACGGGTCGTTCGTGAGCGTGCTGCCGATGTAGGGACGACTCCCCGCGGGGACGAGGGAGACGACCGCGACCCACCAGAGGGATGCCGCGAGACTCACCGCCCCGGCAACGGCGAGGTGGCCGAGGCGACGCGCCCACGACTGCCGGGTGCACAGGTAGGCCGCCGCCAGCGCGGGCCACACCGCCCAGGCCTCGAGCATGTAGAACTGGAACGACAACCCGATGAAGGCGCCGGCGGCGACCACCCACCCCGCACGTCGTTCCTGCACGGCTCGGACGGCCGCGTAGGCGGTGAGCGAGATTCCCAGCACGAAGAACGCCTCAGGCTGGTTCGACCGGGCGACGGCCACGAGGATCGGCGTGACCGCCACGACCGCTCCGGCGATGAGACCGGCGCGCACCCCTGCCAGCCGACGCGCCGCGACCGCGGTGACGAGGGCCGCACCCACCGCCGCGAAGGCGTTGGGGAGGATGACGGACCAGGCGGAGTATCCGAAGACCCGGACGAACAGCGCGGGGATCCAGAACGAGCCGGGGATCTTGTCCAGCGTGACCGTGCCGGCCGGGTCGACGGCGCCGAAGAGGAAGTCCGACCAGGATCGGCTCATCGACAGCGCGATGGACGCGTAGTACTCCGACGGTGTCCCCGCCCAGACCTCCCATCCGGTGAGGACGAGCGCCACGGAGCCGATCGCGACCAGCCCGAGAGTCCAGCCGCGCGGGCGGCGGGCTACGGTCGTCGCGGGGGTCAGGGGGATCGACGGGGAGGACAGGACGGCGCTCACCGGCGCATCGTAGGCACCGGACCCCTAGGCGCACCCTCACGGAACTTATGCGGGAGCGATGGATGACGGGCGCGCCGACGGCTAGGAGGCCGCGGCCGCGCGCGCCCAGACGGTGAAGGACCGCCGCCCTGCGACGGTTTCCGCACTGTTACACCCTCGTGAATGTCGGAATCCTCATTGATAAGACGCCGCGAGCGCTGATACCGTCGCCCATCATGGCTCCTACGACCGAACGCAGCGCCGCCCTCGACACCGTCTCGAAGGCGATCGTCGAGCAGCTGCAGGAGGACGGGCGCCGCTCGTACGCCGAGATCGGCAAGGCCGTCGGCCTCAGCGAGACCGCGACGCGCCAGCGCGTGCAGAAGATGCAGGATGCCGGCATCCTCCAGATCGTCGCGGTCACCGATCCGCTGCAGCTGGGATTCGCACGCCAGGCCATGATCGGCGTGCGCGTCTCCGGTGACACCCGGGTCGCGGCGGCGCACATGACCGAGCTCCCCGGTGTGACGTACGTCGTCTCGACCGCGGGGTCGTTCGATCTGCTCGTCGAGGTCGTGTGCGAGAGCGACGACGACCTCATCGACCTGCTCAACGACCGCATCCGGTCGCTGCCCGACATCGTCTCGACCGAGACGTTCGTCTATCTCAAGCTCCACCGTCAGCTCTACAACTGGGGAACACGATGACCCTTCTCGACACCGACCACGACTCCACCCTCCAGGCGAAAGCCCGCGACCACCTCTGGATGCACTTCTCCCGTCAGTCGGTGATGACCGACGGACCCGGCGTCCCGATCATCGTCAAGGGCGAGGGCCACCACATCTTCGATTCCACCGGCAAGCGCTACATCGACGGCCTGGCCGGGTTGTTCGTGGTCAACGCCGGCCACGGACGCCGACGCATCGCGCAGGCGGCGGCGAAGCAGGCCGAGGAGCTGGCGTTCTTCCCGCTCTGGTCGTACGCCCACCCCGCCGCCATCGAGCTCGCCGAGCGGCTCGCGCACCTCGCCCCCGGCGACCTCAACCACGTCTTCTTCTCCACCGGAGGCGGCGAGGCCGTCGAGACCGCCTTCAAACTGGCGAAGCAGTACTGGAAGACCCAGGGCAAACCCTCCAAGCACAAGGTGATCTCCCGCGCGATCGCCTACCACGGCACGACGCAGGGTGCCCTGGCCATCACCGGTCTGCCCGTCATGAAGCACATGTTCGAGCCCGTCACCCCCGGCGGCTTCCGCGTGCCGAACACGAACTACTACCGCGCCGAAGAGTCGGGCTTCGGAGGCGGCACCCCCGAGGAGTTCGGCCTCTGGGCCGCCGACCGCATCGAGCAGATGATCCAGTTCGAGGGGCCCGAGACGGTCGCGGCGGTCTTCCTCGAACCGGTGCAGAACGCCGGTGGATGCTTCCCCGCCCCGGCGGGGTACTTCCAGCGCGTGCGCGAGATCTGCGACAAGTACGACGTGCTGCTCGTCTCCGACGAGGTCATCTGCGCGTTCGGGCGCCTCGGGCACTACTTCGGCGCCAGCGCCTACGACTACCAGCCCGACATGATCACCTTCGCCAAGGCCGTCACGAGCGGCTACTCGCCTCTGGGGGGAACGATCATCAGCGACCGCGTCTACGAGCCCTTCGCGCACGGCGACGCGTCGTTCCCGCACGGCTACACCTTCGGCGGACACCCGGTGTCGGCCGCAGTGGCACTGGAGAACCTGGACGTCTTCGAGGAGGAGGGGCTGCTCGAGAACGTCCGCACCAACTCCCCCGTATTCCGCTCGACGCTGGAGCAGCTCCTCGATCTCCCGATCGTGGGAGACGTGCGCGGCGACGGCTACTTCTTCGGCATCGAGCTGGTGAAGGACAAGGCGACGAAAGAGACCTTCGACGACGACGAGTCCGAGCGGTTGCTCCGCGGTTTCCTGTCCAAGGCCCTCTTCGACGCCGGGCTCTACTGCCGCGCCGACGACCGCGGCGATCCCGTCATCCAGCTCGCCCCGCCCCTGACCATCGGTCCGTCCGAGTTCATCGAGATCGAACAGATCCTCCGCGCGACCCTCACCGAGGCGGCGAACCGCCTCTGAGGGATCGAGGATGCCGGGCCCACCCCGCTCGGCATCCTCACCCGCTCCGCTCCACGGCCAGACCCCGGCCGACACGTCCGCTCCCACTCAGAGCGGTGCTCCGCGTGCTGTACCCGACATCAGCTCCACGGACGCGACACCCGATCGCGCACCGCACCCGCTCGCGCGACACCGATCGCGCACCGCACCCTCCAGGAGGAGCCACGAACGACAACATCGCCGCCCCGACGGCCACGTCCGGCTCGGCAGCAAAGCTCGCCCGCGCCCTCGGCCTCTGGTCGATCGTGGGCCTCGGCCTCGGTTACATGACCCCGACCGTCGTCTTCGACACCTTCGGCCTCGTCGCCGACGAGACGAACAACGTCGTCCCCGCGGCCTACGCGGTGGCCCTCATCGTGCTCGCCTTCACCGCGGTGAGCTACGGCAAGATGGTGCGGGTCATCCCGAGCGCGGGCTCCGCCTACACGTACGCCCGCGAGTCGATCCACCCCGGCGTCGGCTTCGTGGTCGGGTGGACCGCCCTCACCGACTACCTGCTGCTCCCCATGGTCAACGCGCTGATCCTGCGCAGCTACATGGAGGCGCTCTTCCCCGACGTGCCCGGCTGGCTCTGGGTCGTCGTCTTCACCGCGGGCGTCACGGGCGTCATCTACCTGACCATGCGCGGGACCTCGAACATCAACATGATCCTGCTGGTGTTCTCGATCCTCGTCATGACGGTCTTCGTCGTCATGGTGGTGGTGCAGCTCGTCGGCGGAGCGGGAGCGGGGACGCCGGTCTCGATCGCACCCTTCGTCCACGACGAGGTGCAGTTCGGCGCCGTCCTGGCGGGCGCCACGATCGTGTGCTTCTCCTTCATCGGGTTCGATGCGGTCTCGATGTACTCCGAAGAGGCCAAGACGCCCAAGATCATGCCCCGCGCGATCCTCCTCACCCTCGTCGCGGGTGGCGTCATCTTCCTCATCGCGGCGTATGTCACGCAGCTGCGCTTCCCCGACGCGTCGGCGTTCCCGACCGAGGCGATCGAGAACAGCACCCTGCCCGAGATCGGCGTCCAGGTCGGCGGCCCGGTGCTGCAGGCCGTGCTCACGGCCGCCGGGTTCGCGGCGACCCTGGCGTCGTGGCTCGCCTCGCACGCGTCGGTCTCGCGGATGCTGATGGTGATGGGGCGCAACAACGTGCTGCCGCGCCGCATCTTCGGCTTCGTCAACCCCAAGACGCACACTCCGACGATCTCCATCGTCATCGTGGGCCTCGTGAGCCTGCTGGCCATCTCGTTCACCCTCGAGCAGATCGCGGCGTACATCAACTACGGCGCGCTCGTGGCCTTCACCTTCGTGAACGTGTCGGTCATCGCGTGGTTCGCCATCCGCAAGGGCCTGCGCAAGACGCCCGGCGACATCTTCCGCTACGTCGTGATGCCGGGGATCGGCGTGCTCCTCACGGGCCTGCTGTGGGTCAACCTCGACGCGCACGCACTCATCGGCGGTCTCATCTGGACCAGTCTCGGCGTGGTGTATCTCGTCATCCTCACGCGGGGTTTCCGCCGCCCGATCGCCTCGTTCGACGAGAACCAGCCGGTGACGGGCGTCAACAAGACGGTGTCGGGCCCGCACTCCGAGGTCTGAGCACAGTGGCCGGGGCCGCGGCATCCTGTCTCCTTCGGGAGGGATGCCGCGGTCCCGTCGTGTGCGCGGGACGAGAGATTCCCGCGTGGCCCTGGTCTGTTCACGGGACGAGAGATCCCCGCGCGACCCTTGTCGTGTGCGCGGGACGAGAGATCCCCGCGCGACCCGATGTCTCGGCTAGGGGCCGTTGGCCGTCATGGTGTCGGTCGTGACGACCGTGCCGTCGGGCATGCGCGCGGTGCCCGCGACGGCCACGGCGTAGGTGTGACCCGCCTGCACGTCGGTGAAGACGGTCGAGGACCGCAGCGCTGACACCGTGACGGGGAACGCGCGACCGGTCGTCGTGTCGGTGACCGTCACCGTGAACGCGGTGAAGGTTCCGATGGCGTTGGTCGTCCACGCGATACCGACACCGTCGGCGGCGGGGGTGGCGGCGACCGTGACGATCTTCGGCACGCCGGGCACGGCGGCGACGAGGTTCACCGTCGCGCCCGGAAGACCCGAGATGTGCCCTGAGGCCGCCGCGCCGGTCAGCGCCGCCTGCACCTGCGGTGTGCCCCAGGTGGGGTTCAGCTGCAGCAGACGCGCGGCGAGCCCTGCGACGTGCGGGGAAGCCATCGAGGTGCCGCTGGCGACGGCGGTGCTCGATCCGGGCCAGGTCGAGGTGATGTCGGAGCCCGGGGCCAGGATGTCGACGCACGGGCCGAAATTGCTGTACCAGGCCAGGGAACGGGACGAGTCGAACGCTCCCACGGTGATGAGCTTCGGAGCGCTCGCGGGCGAGGTGTTGCACGCGTTCTGGGTCTCGTTGCCGGCCGCGACCGCGACGACGAACCCGGCATCGACGAGGTCCTCAGCGAAGGCGTTCACCAGATCGGCCTTCGGGCTGCCGATGCTCATGTTCACGACCGACTGTGCGGAGTCGTTGTCCTCGGCGATCCAGATCATGCCGAACAGCAGGTCGAAGTAAGACCCCTCCCGTCCGCACCCCAGCACCCGCACGGGCACGATGCGCACCTTCTTGGCGACCCCGTAAGTCGTGCTCCCGATGGTGCCGGCGACGTGCGTCCCGTGCCCGTTGCAGTCCTCGGTGCCTCGTCCGTCGCCGACCTCGTCGTGACCGGCGGCCGCGTCGACACGGCCGCCGAAGTCGGGGTGGTCCGACTGAACCCCGCTGTCGACGACGTAGGCGGTCACCCCCGTGCCGTCGGAGTCGTAGAGGTAGTGGTCGTCGCCGGCCGCGGCGGTGTTGTCGACGGCGTCCAGACTCCACGAGGGCACGGGCGACTGGTCGGCGCTGGCCGTGATCTTCTCGTTCGGGGTGACGACCGCCCCGGGGACCGACGCCGCCACCATCGCGGCGTCGCGCGACGCGACCACCGCGTAGACGGTGTCGCCGAAGGTCTTCGAGTGGACGACCTCGACACCCTCGACCGCCCGCAGGTCGGCCTCGCGATCGACGGGCACCGTCACCATGTCGTACGTCAGCTTGATCCGCAGGCGCTCCTCGTCGGTGGCGTCGGTGGGGATGCCGAGCGCGTCGCTCCACGTGCCCGCGACCGGTGGTGAGGTGCTCGGGCCGGGCGTGGGCAGCGATGCCGCCGCGACGCCATGCGTCTCGGGCAGCGGAGCGACCCCCGCCGCGAACAGACCGCACGCGACGAGCAGAGCGCCGGTCACGCCCAGCGCCCACCACCGAAACCGACCGAGGGGACGGGGACGCTGCGACACGAGGTCTCCTTCTCGCTTGCTGCTCAGCATGACGACGACGCCGAGGTGAGGGGGACGACGACGCGCGACGACCCGAAGGATTCCGGGGCGGGCTGCCCGACGCCGGTGACGTCGGAGGCGACCGCACCCACCGCGTCCTGGTAGACGGTGGAACCGACTCGGAAGAGATCGGCACCGAGTGGGGTGGAGCCCGCGGGCACGGCGGTCGTCGTGCGCACGGCGTTACCCGAAACCATGAACAGTGCCGCAGTCCCCGCTGTCGTGACGACGGGGAGGAGTCGCTCGCCGGCGTAGAACGGGTTGGGGGTCAGCGTTCCCCACGACGCGATCCCGGATGCCACGACCCCGGTGCCGTAGGGGCTCGCCCCGTCCCAGCTCACCCGGTAGAGGTCGCCGCCGGCGATGAACAGGTCGTCGGCGACGGGAATCGCCCCCGCCGGTGGGCCGTCGGCCTCGCCGTACTCGTGAGCGGCACGGGTGTCGCCATCGGGCACGCGCAGCAGTCGCGGTGTCCCATCGGTCGCGCGGTAGGGCAGCAAGAAGCGGCCGGTGCCGCCGGCACCCTCGTCGTGCTCGATGAACTGCCCGGTGATGTCGACGTCGGCGGCGAGGACGACGCCCGAGCGGTAGATCGACGTACCCGACAGGAAGAGATCGCCGGCGACCGGGGTGGCGCCGGTCGGCGTCCCCACGGCCGGGGCGACGGTGGCGGCCCGTGTGTCGAAGACCGCAGCGGAGCCGTCGGTCAGGCGCACGGGAAGCAGGAACGCGCCGTTCGCCTCCGGCGCTTCCACCAGTGCCCCGGTCGACGCGATCCCCGTCGCGACCGCGCCGACGCCGGAACGGTAGAGGGCGCCCGCCGCCAGGTACAGGTCGAGCGCGACGGGGGCGGCGCCCGTCGGAACGAGCGAGGCGTCGGTGAGTCCGCGCGGCGAGGTGAGCAGACGCGCGTCGAACGAGGTGAGGGTCGCAGTGGCGCCCGTCGTCCCCGCCGCCGATGCCGCGATCGTGCCGGTCGCACCTCCCGCGGGCACGTGGAGGGTTCCGCACGACGCGGAGCCGCCCGCATCGGTGACGACCGTCGCGGTGGTCGCGCCGCCGTCGAACGTGTACCCGTCGGACAGCTGCAGCACCACACTCGCCCCCGTCAACGCGTCGGTGCCGTCGAGCGCGCGGACGGCGGCGTCCGTGATGGTGCCGCACGTGACACCGGCATAGGAGGCCGCCGAGAACGACAGCGTGCGGCCGCTCACCGCGTACGCCGGCGAGGTCGCGGTCAGCGCGACCGCGGGGACCGCCCACGCCGCTGTCCGCAGCACCCCGCGACGGGTGGGGGGCTCCGCCGCGGCGGAGCGGCCTTCGAGGGTGTGACGCACGGTCGTCCTTCCTGGGTCGGCACCGGCGGATACGGCGGCGGGTGCGGCGGCACGCACGCCGGGGTGCGGCGGTGGCACACGACGTGTGCGCGACACTGCCGCACCCCACGGTCGCGCGGGTTCGGCTTCGACAGCCCGGCGTCGGGGTGAAGGCCTCGAGCCCGCGTGCGCACGTGGCGCAGACGCACGCGAGCGACGGCGGGGACGCCGAGAACTCGCCCGCCGGCTCACCCGCGCACGCGGGATCACGACCCGCGTCAGCCCGCCGGTAGACTGCAGACAGTGACCCGAACCCGCGCCGAAGCCGCCTACCTGCGCTCGGTCACGGCGTTCAAGAACCCCACGCTCGATCTGCTGCACGGACGGTTCGCCCCCTTCGTCGTGGCCGTGCTGTCGGTGCTGTTCTCGCCCGACCGCCCCGCCGTCGCCGTCGCCGACGCGCACGTGGAGGTGGCCGAGGCGATCGATGAGCTGCGCGCCGCCGGGCTCGACGGTGAGGACGATCGCCGTATCCCCGCCGGTTCCGCCCGCGAGATCTGTCGCGGATGGGTGCGTGTGGGATGGCTGGGCCTGCAGATCGAGGACGACGTCGAGGTGTACCGCCTGTCGGCGCACGCCGTGGGCGCGCTCGAGATCGCCGGTCGCGCGGGCGGGGGCCGTGCCCGCGTCTCGCGCTCGCGCGTGCGCACGCTGCTCGATGCGGTCGAGCGGCTCGCCCGCGACGCCGAGAGCGATCCCGTGCGCCGCCGCGAGGTGCTGCTCGCCGAGCGCGAAGCCATCGACGCCGAACTCGCCTCGCTGGACGAGGGCGTCATCGAGCCCCTCGACGACGAGCATCTGCTCGAGGAGGCCGAGAACGTCATCCATCTCGCCCGCGAGCTGCCCGCCGACTTCTCGCGCGTGGCCGAATCGATCACCGCCATGCAGCGCGATGTCGTCGCGGAGCTCCGCCGCGATGTCCGTCCCACCGGCGAGGTACTGCGCGAGTACCTCGAACGGGGCCGCCAGGTGATGCAGGCGACCCCCGAAGGCCGGGCCTTCCAGGGCGCTCTCCGCCTGATCGGCGATCCCGAGAACATCGACGACCTGACCGACCAGCTCCACGCGGTGCTCACCCAGCCGTTCTCGCGGCTCATGACGGCCGAGCAACGGGGCGAACTGGATGCCATCGCCCGCCGCGTCGAGGCCGGTGTGCAGGAGGTGCTGACCGCCCAGCGGCGCGCGTCGCACGTCATCACCGCACAGGTGCGCACGCACGACCCCATCCGCGATCGTCAGGTCGACGATCTGCTCCGCGGAGTCATGGCGGGTCTCCACCGCTGGAGCCAGACCCGCGCCCCCGGCCGGGTGGAGCCCGTGCGCACGCTGCCCCTGGCCGACATCGGTCATCTGCGGCAGTCGCTCAACGACGTGCGTCCGAGCGGTGCGCCCGAGCCGCTGGCATCCGAGGATCCCGATGTCGAGTTCGCCGGCGTCGACACGCGCGCCTGGGGCGGACCGCACTACGCCGAACTCGAGGCCTACGTCGCCACCCTCGGCCCGGGCTTCGACCTCGCGACCGCCTTCGCCGGCGCCGACGCCGGCACCCGCCGCCCGGTCGACCTCGTCGGCCTGCTCGAGATCGCGCACCGCGGCGGCCTCACCGAGACCGACGACGTCTCGATCGTCGAGGCCGTGCGCCCCGACGGCACCATCCGCCGGTTCGCCTTCGGGGCGGTCACAGCCGGCGGCACGAGAGAAAGCGACACCGATGACTGACGTCGACGCCCTCGCCCGTCGAGACGACACCGACACCCCCGCGTTCATCGCCCCCGTCGCGATGGAGAACGACCCCGACGCGCTGTTCGCCGGTGACCGCGGCATCCTGGACGCCGAGGTTCGGCGCGTGCTCGTGCGCATCCTGCAGCGCCGTTTCCTGAGCGCGGAGAACTCCCCCACCGAATGGAAACTGCTGATCGAACACCAGCAGATGATCGAGTCGCGTCTGAACGACCTGTTCGTGCGGCTGGTGGTCGACCACTCCCGGGGCGTGGCGTACAAGGAGCAGGTGCGCAGCGACGAGCTCGACGTACCGATCCTCCTGAAGGACGAGGCGTACTCGCGCGCCGAGACCCTCGTGCTGGTGTACCTGCGCACGGTGTTCCAGCGAGAGTCGACGGCCGGCACCGCCTCGGCCCGCGTCGACGTCGAAGAGGTCGAGCAGACCGTGCTGACCTACTTCGCCGAGAGCGACGGCACGCGCGCCAGCCAGCAGCGCGCCGTCCGCACCGCCATCGCGCGCCTGGACCGTGAGGGCATCATCGAGGAGGAGTCCGAGGGCCGCTACCGGATCGGCCCCCTCATCGAGGTCGTCCTGAGCGCCGAGACGCTGCGGGAACTGCAGACGTGGCTGGAGGAGCAGACGACGGATGCCGCACGCTCCGTCGGCGGCGAGGTCACGGCATCCGGTTCCCCCGACATCACCGAGGGAGATCTCCCATGACCATGCTCGACACGCTCTTCGGGCTCATCCCCGCCGCCTCCCGCGGGCAGCAGTGGGTGGCCGAAGACCTGCAGCTCGTCAACTGGGGCGGCTACGACGGCACGCACCGCGTGCGTTTCGCACCCACCGCCACGCTGTTGTGCGGCGGGTCGGGATCGGGCAAGTCGACGCTCATGGACGCCTATGTAGCGCTGATGATGCCCCACACGACCCCGTTCAACGGCGCGTCCAACGGCGCGGTGGTGGGGCGACCGCGCGGGCAGGAACAGCGCAACATCCTGTCGTACGGTCGCGGCAAGCTCGACGAGTCGCGCACCGACGAGGGCACGAAGGTGCGGGTGCTGCGCGGCGACGGCGTCGACACGTGGACCGCGATCGCGATGACGTGGGCCGACCACGACGGCGCCCGGTTCACGGCGGTGCGGGCGTGGTACATCCCGGCGGCCGCGCGCACCCTCGACGACGCCGTCAAGGTGCGGGCGACCGTGCACGGCGGGTTCGATCTGCGCGCGCTGGAGCCGGCGGCGCGCACCCACCTCTCCGATGCCGCGGTGCGGGCGACGGGACTCGACACCCTCGCGACCGACCGCGAGTTCTCGGCGAGACTGCACGCGGTGCTGGGCATCGGCGCGGCCGGGGCGGGCACCAAGGCGATGAGCCTGCTCGCCCGCATCCAAGCCGGGCAGCAGATCACGACGGTCGACGACCTCTACAAGCGCATGGTGCTGGAAGAACCCGAGACCCTCGCCGTCGCCGACGCCGTCGTGTCGCACTTCGACGGACTCGAATCCACGCGTACGCGCATGCTCGAGGCGCGGCAGCAGGTGCGGGCGCTGCAGCCCATCCGGGCGATGAAGACGCGCATCGACGAAGCCGCGGAGCGCCTCCGCCTCATCGACGCTCTCGGGCGCTTCGGCGATCCCGCGTCGCGCGCGTCGCTGTGGCGTGCGCAGCGACGGGTCGACCTGCTCGGAGCCGTCGAGGCGGAGCTGCGCGACCGTACGCACGCCACCGATGCGCTCGTGCGCGAACGGCAGGGGCTTGCCGATGCGGCCGAGGCCGAACGCGAGGGGCTCGGCGATGTGCTGCGCGCGGCCGGCGGCGACCGACTCGACGCCGCCCAGCGTGAGCTGCGGGGGCTCGAGCGTCGCCTGGCGGGCATGCAGCGCGACCGCGAACGGTTCGAGGCGGCGCAGGCGGTGCTGGGGGTCGACGTGGCGTCGGCCGATCGGTTCGCCGCCCTCGTCGACGAGGCACGACGCACCCTCGCGGACGCGGATGCCAAGACGGCCGTCCGCGACGCGTTCGTCTCGGCCAGCAGCACCCACACCGACCTGCGCCAGACGCTCGCCGCCCTCGAGGCCGAGTACCGCCGCACGCAGACACGCGACGACAACATCCCGCAACGCCTGCACGAGGCGCGCGAGGCGCTGGCCGCGGCTGCCGGACTCACCGCCGCCGAGCTGCCCTTCGTGGCCGAGCTCGTCGACGTCCGCACCGAGTACGAGCCGTGGCGCGGGGCGTTCACTCTGGCCCTCGGCGGGTTCGCGACGACGCTGTTGGTGGATGCCGCGCACCTGGCATCCTTCCGGTCCGCGATCGACGGCGTGCGCGTGTCGGAACGTCTGCGGTTCGAGGGGGTGCCGACGGGGCTCCCCGAGCGCGCCGGCCTCGACCCCGCGACGCTGCCCGGACGCCTGGAGTACCGCCGCTCCCTGTTCACCGGCTGGCTGCAGGACCGGCTCGAGCAGCAGTTCGCGTTCGTGTGCGTGGATTCCTCCGCGGAGCTCGCCACCCACCGTCTTGCCGTGACCGTGTCCGGTCAGACGAGTCAGGGCTCGCGCGGCGCCCACGGCGGCTCGACGCGCCAGAGCGTGCTCGGCTTCTCCTCGCGCGTGCGGCTGACCGAGCTCGGTGAGCAGATCGTGACGGCACGCCGCGACCTCACGACGGCCAAAGCCGCGGTCGATGAGGCGGCGGCGGCCCTGGACGCGTTCGACGAACGGCGCAGCGCCCTCGAGAAGATCGCCGACCTGTCGTGGGATCAGATCGATGTGGCATCCGTCGAACGCGACCACGAGCGCTGGACCGAGACGATCGCCGAGATCACCGCGGGGAACCCGCGGATCGCGGAGTTGCAGGAGCAGATCTCGGGAACGCGGGCCCGCGCCGCCCGGCTGCGCGAGGAGATCGGCGGGGCGAAGACCGAGCAGCAGGCGCTCGCCGCACGGTGGGCCGAGATCACGGACGACGTGGATGCCGCGCAGATCCTGCTCGAGCGCGCGGACGATGCGGGAATCGCCCTCACGGCCGACGAGCTCGCGTACCTCGACAGTCTCTTCGTGGCGCCGGGCGCGTCGGACGCCACGCCGTCTCAGGCGCTCGCGCGGTTCGACGCGGCCCTCGAATCCGCCTCGAAGCGTCTGCTCGAGGAGCAGCGGGCCGCGCAGGAGACGTGGGCCGACCAGCGCGACGGCCTCCGACGGACGTTGACGGCCTTCATCGACCGGTGGCCGAGCCCGAACCTGCTCGCCGATCCCGACGAATCGCTCGGCGACTTCGAGCGCATCCTCGCCGACCTCGAGGCCAGCGGCCTGCACGAGCTGGAGGCCGAGTGGAGGGATTCGCTGCTGCGCCTGTCGGGCAACGATCTGACGAGCCTCGACTCGGCCTTGACGCGGGCGTTGCGCGAGATCCGCGAGCGCATCGCGCCGATCAACGACATCATGCAGGACCTGCCGTTCTACGACGACGCGCACCGTCTGCAGATCGTGCCGCGCGAGAGCCAGTCGGAGGTGCGTCGCCGGTTCCGTCGGGAGTTGCGGGATGTGCGCGCCGCGATCGACGCGGCCGAATCGGACGAGGAGCGCGAAGCCGTCTACGGGCGCATGGCCCGGCTCATCGGCCGCATCCGCCCGACCGCGCCGGACTTCGCCGACCTCGTCGACGTCCGCAACCACGTGCGGGTGAGCGCCGAGCGCTTCCGCGCCGAGACCGGGGAGCACGTCGCCCTCTACGACCACATCGGCGAGAAATCCGGTGGCGAGTCGCAGGAGCTCATCGCGTTCATCGTTGGTGCCGCGCTCCGATACCAGCTCGGGGATGCCGGGGCCGAGCGCCCGCGGTACGCGCCGGTGTTCCTCGACGAGGCGCTCATCAAAGCCGACGCGCACTTCACCAAGCGCGCGATCGGCGCGTGGCGCGGGCTCGGTTTCCAGCTCGTCATCGGCGCGCCGAACGACAAGTACAGCGCGATCGAGCCGCACGTCGACGTCGAGTACGACATCTTGAAGGACACGCGCGGACGCTCGTGGGCGAAGGCGAAGGTGGGGGTGGCCGCGGAGGGGTGAGGCTGGGCGCGGGCCTGTCGTCGATTCCGTACCCCGCGGCGACCCCGCCGCTCATCACACGCCCACCAGCACGTCGGCATCCCGCGCCGATCGCCAACGCACACCGACCACCTCGCCCACGGTCCGCTCCCCCGACCCGGGCCGCACCGAAACCTGCATCGCGAGCTGACGCACGAGTGCCACCACGCGCCCGGTCAGGGGCACGGCACCGGGGTCGAGCGCACGGCAGACGGCGTCCAGGGCCCCCACCAGTCGCTCGTCGTGGCATCGCGCGTCGTCCGCACCGATCCACGAGAGCATCTCGGCAATGGTCCAATCAGGACTCACTGGACCGAGAATGAGGGCTTCGTCCGCGATGAGATCGTTCATTGGCCCAGAATCGGGGGCTATGACCCTCGTCGACAGAGCCACTTCCGCCCTGGTGGACCATCGCACGGCCACCGTGTCGGCCGAACGCCTGGCCGAGCGCCTGGGCAGATGGGCCAGCGCCGACACCACGCTCGCGGCCGGCCTCGCCGACGGCATCGCGCGCCTCGTCCGCGAGGGCGAACTGCGCGGCGGCGACCGCCTGCCCTCGGAGCGCACGCTCGCCGCCACCGTCGCCGTCTCGCGGGGAACAGTCGTCAGCGCGTACGCACGCCTCTACGACGACGGCATCCTGGACCGGCGCCAGGGAAGCGGAACACGCATCGCCGGTGCCGCCCCGACCGCCGCACGCCACGCCGCCGGGCGCGGGGAGGCGTTGTACGCCACCCTCCCCTCCAGCATCGACCTGCTGCGGGCCGTGCCGGCGATCTCGCCGCGGGCCGTCGACATCGTGCAGCGCCACCGGCCCGTGCTGAACGCCACCACGGTCGAGGCCGACCCCGCCGGCCTCGCGGACCTGCGCGCGGCGATCGCCGCCGCGATGACCACCGACGGCACGCCGACGACCTCGGCGCAGATCCTCGTCACGCACGGCGCGCAGCAGGCGCTCAGCCTGCTCGTCGACGAGCTCGTCTCCCCCGGCGACACGGTGCTCACCGAAGAAGTGGCCTGGCCCGGACTCACGGATGCCGTGCGGCGGCGCGGCGGGCTCGTGCACGGCATCCGCCTCACCCCCTCCGGCATCGACGTCGAGGCGCTCGAGGCGGCGATCGTGGTGCGCCGTCCCGTGCTCATCGCCCTGAACCCGCACAACCACAACCCGACCGGCGTGCAGACCACCCCTCCGATACGTCGGCGCATCGCCGAGCTGTCCGCCGAGCACGGTGTCACGGTGGTGGAGGATCGCGTGCTCGCCCACGCATCGTTCGACGGGGTCACCCCGCCCTCGCTCGCGGCGCTCCGCCCCGACGCGCCGATCGTCGTGGTCGAATCGCTGTCGAAGTGGGCGTGGGAGGGTCTGCGGGTGGGCTGGTTGCGCGCGGATCCGGTGCTCGTCCGGCGCCTCCGGGGACTCCGCCAGAGCAGCGACCTGTCGACCAGCGTGCCCGCGCAGCTGCTCGCACTCGACCTCCTCGCCGAGGCACCCGCGCTCCGCAGGGATCTCGCCACGGTGCACCGCGGGGCCGCCGTCGTCGCCGGAAGACTCCTGTCGACGCACCTGCCCGACTGGCGGTTCCGTCCGCCGCGCGGCGGCCTGTGCCTGTGGGCGCGCATCCCGTCGGGCTCGGCGGGGGCGTTCGCGCGACACGCGGCGGGCTTCGGCGTCTCGGTCGCGGGCTCCGCGCAGTTCGCCGCGGACTTCGATGCCGACGACCACATCCGCATCCCCGTCACCCCGGCTCCGACGGTGCTCGAGGGCGGGCTGGAACGACTGGGCCGGGCCTGGGCGGGCTATATCGGACAGAGAGGACGCCCACTATTATGAAGTCGTGACTTCAGATCTGCCGGAGCGCCGCATCGTCCCCACGTCCGACATGCTCGCGGCGCTGGCCGTACCGTCTCGCCTCGCGATCCTCTCCCACCTGCTCACGGTCGGTGCGCAGACCGCCACGCAGTGCGCCGCGGCCGTCGGGCTCACGGCATCCAATTGCTCCTGGCACCTGCGGGAGTTGGCGAAGTTCGGGCTCGTCGAACGCGCCGACGCCGACGCCGGCGATGCCCGCAAGCGCCCGTGGCAGGCGACGATCACCGGGATCGACCTCGACGCGGGTGGTGGTCCCGGCGATGACCTCGCGCGCGCCGCCGTGCGCTCGGCGTGGTTCGCCGACACCGACGCGCGCTTCGCCGACTTCCTCCGACACGAGAGCACCCTCCCCGCCGCCTGGCGCGAGGCGGCCGTCATCAGCGACTACGCCGTCTTGGTCACCGCCGATGAACTCGCCACGATCGGCGCCCGCATCGACGAGGTCATCCGCCCCTACATCCGCGCGACCAGATCTCCGGCTCCGGCGGACGGCGCGGTCGCCTCGGTCTCGATCCGCGGCGTCGTGGACCCCCGGTTCCTCGGCGGCTCGACATGACGGCCGGAACCTGGCGCTACCCCGGGGTGATCCGTCTCGTTTCGGGCGGAGCCATCGCCGAGACGGCCGACTGGATGCTGCTGGTCGCGCTCCCGCTGTTCGTGTTGGGCGTCACGGGATCCCCCCTCATCACCTCGATCGTGTTCGTGCTGCAGGCGGTGCTCTCCGTCGCCGCCGCTCCCCTGGCGGGACTCCTCATCGACCGCGCCGACCCCTGGCATCTCATGGGCGGCACGGCCGCGGTGCAGGTCGTCGCGGTGCTCCCCCTGCTCTTCGTCGACGGCGTCGACGACCTGTGGATCGTCTATCTCGTCGCCATCGTGCAGTCCGTCCTCGGCGCGATCATCGAACCGGCCCGTCCGAGCGTGGCGGCGGGCCTCGTTCCCCCCGCGCACGTCGCCCCGGTCAATCAACTGCTCGGGGTCGGATCGGGCCTCGCCCGTCTCGTCGGCGCACCCCTCGGTGGTCTGGTGCTCGGTCTCGGCGGCGTGGACGCGGTGGTCGTCGCGACCGCCGCAGCATACGCCGTGGCATGCGCGGTTCTCTTCGTGCGAGCGAGAAGGCGAACGGATGCCGAGACTCCCCCGCTCGCCGACCTCGCGACCCCGCACACGCGGGAGAGGGATGCCGCCGGCGCCCCGCCCCGCGCCACCTTCTTCGCCGAACTCGGATCGGGTCTGGCCATCGTCGCCGCCGACCGCGTGCTTCGCCGGTTGATGGTCGTGGCGATGCTGATGTCGCTCGCGCAGGGGCTCTTCACGATCCTGTTCGTGCTCTTCGTGCAGCGCTCGCTCGGCGGCGGCGACACCGAGGTGGGGATCCTCCGCGGCATTCAGGCGGTGGGCGCGTTGGTCGCGGGGCTGGGCCTGATGGGCGTGGTCGGGCGTGTCGCGCCGTGGCGGCTGGCCGCGGGCTCCATCCTCGGGTTCGGGGCGCTGACATTGACGATCTGGAACCTTCCCGCCCTGACGACATCCTTTCCCGTGTACGTGGTGCTGTTCGCACTCGTCGGCGCACCCGGGCTCGTCGCGATGACGGCGATGCTCACGATCGTCGACCGGGAGACGCCCGCGACCCACCGCGGACGGGTGACGAGCCTGCTGTTCGCGGCGCTGACGGCATTGCAGGCGGTGGGCACGCTGATCGGAGGATTCGTGGGGTCGGGGACGGCGTTCGACGCCTCCCTGCAGGTGCAGGGCGCGCTCTACGTGGCGGCGGGTCTCGTCGCGCTGACGATCGTGCGTCGAGAGTCGCGCTGAGCCTCGGGAATGTCCGCCGCCCTCTCTACGCTGAGGTCAGGGGCACGGCGAAAGGCGGGACGCATGCAGGGACTCGAGATCACGGTTCTATTGGGCCTCTCCATGCTCGTGGGCACGGTGCTGGCGCCGCGACTCAGAGTGGCGACGCCCCTCGTGCTGCTCGTCATCGGCCTCGCCCTCGGGTTCATCCCCGAGCTGCGACAGATCGAGCTCCCGCCCGAGACGGTGCTGCTGCTGTTCCTCCCGGTGATGCTGTTCCGCGAGGCGTGGACGACGTCGCTGCGCTCGGTGCGCAGGTCGCTCCGCTACATCATCCCGATGAGCACACTGCTGGTCGTGGCGTCCGCCTTCGCCGTCGCCGGCGTCGCCACCTGGATGGGTGTGCCGTGGGAGGCCGCTCTCGTGCTGGGCGCCGCCGTCGCCCCGCCCGACGCGACCGCGGTCGCCGCCCTCGGCCGACTGCTCCCGGCGAAGACCTTCATGAAGCTGAAGGCCGAGAGCCTCACCAACGACGGCACGGCTCTCGTGCTCTACGCCATCGCCGTGGCGCTGCTGCTGGGCGATCAGATCACGCCGCTGCAGATCACCGGAATGGTGCTGCTGTCGTACCTCGGAGGAGCCGCCGCCGGCATCGCCGTCGCCGCCCTCGCCTTCTTCGCACTGCGGCGCATGCAATCCACCCTCACCATCAACCTCACCCTGGTGCTCGTGCCGTTCGTGGCGTTCCTCATCGCCGAGATCATCGAGGCGTCGGGGGTGCTCGCCGTCGTCTTCGCCGGTCTCATCGTCGCGTGGGTGTCGCCGCGCATCACCACCGCGATCAGTCGCCGAGCGGCGGATGCCACCTGGCCCTTCGGCGTCTACCTGCTCAACGGTGCGCTCTTCGTGCTGATCGGGCTCGAGGTGCAGCTCGTGCTGCACGAGATCTCGCCGTCCGAGATCGGCATCCTGCTCCTCATCACTCTGGCGGCGTGGATCGCGCTGTTCATCGTGCGCTACCTCTTCCAGTGGCTGTTCTCGCCGTTCTCGCGTCCCCCGGCGGCGGCGTCGCGCTCGCTCCGGCACCGCTCGCGGGTGGTGAGCACGGTCTCGGGCTTCCGCGGGGCCGTGTCGCTCGCGATCGCACTGTCGGTGCCGACCGTGACGGCCGCCGGCGATCCCGTTCCGGGGAGGGATGCCATCGTCTTCGTCACCGCGGGCGTCATCGTCCTGACCCTGCTGGTGCAGGGGCCCCTGCTGCCCGTCGTGATCCGGTGGGCGAAGCTGCCGAGCGACGACGCGGCGATCGAGGAGTACGAGCTGGCCGAGCGCGCGATCTCGGGCGCGGCGCTGGCCGCCCTCGACGAGCTGGCCGTCGAGCACGGGGTCAGCGACCGGGTGCGCGACCGTGCGCGCCGCGAGGGCTATGAGCGACTGGAACTCGCGAACGCCCGGGCCGTCGCCCGCCAGCGCGCGGCGGAGGAACGCGACCTCGCCGAACTCGACGCGTCGCTCGACGACGAGTCACCATCGGCCATGGGACCGATCCCGCCGGGCGCCTCCAACGACGACGATCGCGAACCCTCTTCGGGCGCGGTCTCGCGACCGCCCACCGACGGCCGGGTCATCGACTCCACCGCCGACGCGGGCGCGGGTGCGGCGAGGCCCATGACGGGGCCGTTCGAGATGCTCGCCGTCAGCGACGACATCGACGTCACCCAGCGCTCCCCGCTCCTCCGCCACAAAGAGGCGCAGCGGCTGCGTCTGGCGATCCTGGATCGCAAGCGCGAGGTGCTGCTGCGCCTGCGCCGAGAGGGCACCATCGATGACCTGGTCGCGCGCAAGATCCTCGCGGGCCTCGACCTGGAGGAGATCCGCGCGCGCGGCGCCGACAAGACGGTGGAGTGACGCCCGCGCGGCGCCGACAAGACGGTGGAGTGACACGCGGGGAGATAACCGCGCCACAGCACTCCGGCCGCCCGGATGCGCAGTGTCGCCGCCCGTGCACTCCCCGACCCCGTCGCAGCGGGCCCCCACGCGAGTGAGCCCCGACGTCCATCGCAGCGGGCCGCCGCGCTCAGGCGCGCGAGTGCGCTGACGCCCGCCGAACCTGGTCGAGGGTGGGGGTGACGCCGGTGTACCGCGCGAACTGGCCGGCGGCCTGAAGGGCGATCACCTCGGCACCCGTGATCACCGCTTTGCCCGCGTCGCGCGCGGCACGGATGAGCGGCGTCTCCGCCGGGAACGCCACGACGTCGAACACCGTCTCGGCCGCGGCGATGTGCTCCGACGAGAAGGAGAGGGCATCGGCATCCGCCCCGTCCATCCCGAGCGGGGTGACGTTGACGATGATGCGGGCGCCGGGCTGCGGGTCGTCGGCGACCCAGCTCGCGCCGTACGTCTCGGCGAGCGCCGTGCCCGCCGCGGAGTTCCGCGCCACGACCGTGAGGTCGGTGAAGCCCGCGCCGTGGAAGGCGGCGACGACGGCCTTGGCCATTCCCCCCGAGCCGCGCACGAGGACGGATGCCGCGGGGTCGAGGCGGTGGCTCTCGATGAGGCTCGCGATGGCTTCGTAGTCGGTGTTCGACGCGGTCAGCACTCCGTCGTCGTTGACGATCGTGTTGATGGAGCCGATCGCCGCGGCGGACGGCTCGATGCGGTCGACGAGGGGGATCACCGCCTCTTTGAAGGGCATCGACACCGAACAGCCACGGATGCCGAGGGCCCGCACGCCCCCGATCGCCGCCGCGATGTCGGTGGTGGTGAACGCCTTGTAGACGAAGTCGATGCCGAGTTCGGCGTAGAGGAAGTTGTGGAAACGCGTGCCGATGTTCGACGGGCGACCCGACAGGGAGATGCAGAGGGTGGTGTCTTTGCTGAGCTCGGGCATGGGTCTCATCTCGTCGCGTGGGCGGATCTCCCATGCTAGGGCGGGCACGCGGGCGAACACGATGCTGCAGACGGAGCCGTCGCGTCGGGCGGCGCCTTGCGAGGAGCACGGACGCGCGGGAGTCCGACCCGGCACGACGAAGGGCCGGAGCCTTTCGGCGTCCGGCCCTGTCGTGGTGGACCTCGCACAGAGGTCCGGGGCGATTTACGCTCCCCCGTTGATCACCGACAAGTACGACCCGAACGGACGCTCGGTCTCGATGGCGGCGAAATCGTCGGCGATGCCCTCGTGGGGCGCATTCTCATTCTTCATTCGATGAGTGTGGCGCAGGAAACGGCGGAGGGCAGTGCACTTGACACTGCCTAATATCTCGCCTAGCTAACTACTTGAGCCTCTAGGCTTTCGATCCGCTGCTCGAGATACGCGATGTAGTCCGCCATGTACGACAGCTTCGCCTCGAGCCGGTCGAGGCGAGGACTGACGTGCCCTTGGTTGTAGCTGAAGGGCACCTTGAGCGGGTTGTCGGAGTCGATCTTCGCGATCACGGCACGCAGCCGGTTCACGTCTCCGGGCACGTTGGTCATGCTCGCCAGCGTACGCCCGCGGCTCAGTCGACCGCAGGCGTTGACGGGGCGAGCATGATGATCCCCGCTCCCACGAGCGCGACCGCCGACCCGATGTAGTCCCACATGGTCGGACGGAAGCCGTCGACGACGATCCCCCACGCCAGCGACCCCGCGACGAACACCCCTCCGTAGGCGGCGAGCACGCGCCCGAAGTGCGCGTCGGGCTGCAAGGCGGCGATGAACCCGTATGCACCGAGGGCCAGGATGCCGAGCAGTGCCAGCCACCACCCGCGATTCTCGCGCACCGCCTGCCAGATCAACCACGCGCCGCCGATCTCGGCGACGGCGGCGAGCGCGAACAACAGGATGATGCGGGCCGTGGTCATCCCGCCATTATCCGGCGAGGGATCGGCGATCGTCGCACGCGGTGAACGGTCCCGTGACGCGCGACGGGAGCTACGAACGCCTTCGTTACGGCCGAGCACCCGGCACGTGACGCTCCAGGAACATTCCGCGAGGCACGACATTGTTTTGGCTAGATTCCGATCGGAGGTGCTCATGTCCCGACCCCGAACCGTGACGCACGTCTACACGCTGCAGGACGGGTGGCGGAAGTCGCTCGAAGGCCCGTTGACCGTGGAACTGGCCGAAGACCTCCGCGGCCGAGGCGTGTCGATGGTGCGCGCCCGTCGCGGACTCTTCGACGTTCGCGAGGTCTCGCTGCTGAACGAGTCCTCGCCGCGATGAGGGCCCGACACGCAACCACCCGGTCGCTCCGCCGAGAGCGTGACAGTCTCGACACGTGAAAGCCTTCCGATGCCGCGTGTGCGGCAATGCCCTGTATTTCGAGAACTCCGTCTGCCTCTCCTGCGGCACGGGGCTGGGCTACTCCCGGGAAGAGGCCGACATCGTCCCGGTCGACGGCTCGGGACGCTACGTGGATGCCGCGGGGCTCGTCTGGCACGTCTGCCGCAACCTGAACCTGTCGGGGTGCACGTGGCTCGCGCGGTTCGAAGGCGGTCAGTGCGCGGCGTGCGATCTGACACGGGTGCGGCCGAACGACGCGGATGCCGAGGGGCTCTCGCAGTACCCGGTGGCCGAGCGCGCAAAGCGCTGGTTGCTCGTCGACCTCGACCGCCTCGGGTTCCCCGTCGTCGGCAAGCATGAAGACCCGCAGCACGGCCTCTGTTTCGACCTGCTGTCGAGCGTGGCCGAGAACGTCACGATCGGCCACGCCGACGGGGTCATCACGATGGACCTCGCCGAGAGCGACGACGCGTATCGCGTGCGCGTGCAGGAGCAGCTCGGCGAGCCGTACCGCACCATGCTCGGACACTTCCGCCACGAGGTGGGCCATTACATGCAGTGGCGTCTCGTCGAGGACACCGACCGCATCGCCGAGTCCCGACGTCTGTTCGGTGACGAGACCGCCGACTATCAGGCCGAGATCGACCGCCACTACTCGGAGGGGCCGCCCGCGAACTGGTGGGAGCGCTACATCTCGACCTACGCGACCATGCACCCCTACGAGGACTTCGCCGAGACCTGGGCGCACTTCCTCCACATGACCGACACGATTGAAACCGCCCACATCTACGGCCTGGCGCGCACGTCCGGCCCCGAGGACTCCCCCACGTTCCGCGCGTTCGTGACGGACACGTGGATGCCGTTGTCGACCGCGCTCAACATGGTCAACCGGTCGATGGGCAAGGCGGATCTGTACCCGTTCGTCATCCCGGACCCGGTTCTCGACAAGCTCGACTTCATCGCGTCGCTTCGACCGGAGTGCTGACGGGCGGGCTGAGCCTCACGTTCGACTTCGCCGCGTCGCCGCGGCTGGAGCACCGGGGCGCGCCGAGGCTCGGTGTGCTGACCCTGCTCTCGGTGCGAGCCGCGGGTAGTGTCGCGGCGTGCGCATCGTCGTCTCCGGAACCCATGCCAGCGGCAAGAGCACGTTAATCGCGGACCTCAGGCTGCGGCATCCGGAGTTCGAGGTGCTCCCCGATCCGTTCGAGCTCCTCGACGAGGCATCCGACTCGCCCTCGGCCGCGATGTTCGCGGCGCAACTGCGCCTGTCGGCCGACCGGTTGATCGTCGAGACCGCGAGTGACCTGATCGCCGAGCGCGGTCCCCTCGACTTCTTGGCCTACCTCCTCGCGTGGGCCGAGCTGTCGGGGGGCGAGCTGGACGAGCAGGTGAGAGATCACGCGACCGCTCTGATCGTGGCGGCGATGCGGACCGTCGACGTGCTGGTCGTGCTGCCCCTCACCACGCGTGATGCGATCCCCGTCTCCGACGACGAACACATCGCTCTGCGCGAGACGACGAATGACGTGCTGCTCGAGCTGATCGACGACCCCGACCTGGTCGCCGGTCACGTGCTCGTGCGCGAGATCACGGGGACGCCGGCGGAGCGGGTGGCGGCCGTGGAGGCGTTCTTGCCCTGATGCGGCGCGGGGGCGTGCCGCCTCGGCCGGGACCCGCGCCCGCCCGGCCGGTCGGAGCCGCGACCCGCGGCATCCGGGGCGTGGGGAGGTCTCAGGGCAGGATGCTGTCGACGTAACCTCCGTCGACGCGCAGGGCGCCACCGGTGGTGGCCGAGGCGAGCGGTGACGCCAGGTAGGTCACCATGTTCGCGATCTCCTCCGGCTCGATGAGTCGGTGGAGGAGCGACTGCGGCCGGGCCGTCCTCATGAACTCCCGCTGCGCCTCGTCCCACGGCAGGTCTCGATCGACGAGTTCGTAGACGAAATCCTCGACGCCCTCCGTGTGCGTGGGACCGGCGATCACCGAATTGACCGTGACGCCGGTGCCGGCCGCCGCCTTCGCGAACCCGCGCGACACCGCCAGCAGCGCGCTCTTGGACGCGCCGTAGTGGATCATCTCCTCCGGGATGACGACGGCCGAGTCGCTTGCGATGTTGAGCACCCGCCCCCATCGGCGCTCCATCATGCCCGGCAGGGTGAGTCTGATGAGGCGTGCAGCCGACACGACGTTCGTGTCGAGGAAGCGATGCCACTCGTCGTCGTCGATGTCGAGCGCCGGGGTGGAACCGAAGATCCCGAGGTTGTTGACGAGCACGTCGACGCGTCCGACCTCGCGTACGAGCTGTTCGGCGCCCTCGGCGGTGGTGACGTCGGCGGCGACCCCGCGCACTCCCTCGCCGAGGATCGACACGGCGTGGTCGACGCGTGCGGCCGTGCGACCGTTCACGACGACGTCAGCCCCGGCTTCGCGGAGGCGTCGCGCGATCGCCAGACCGATCCCCTGCGTGGACCCGGTGACGACCGCGGTTCTCCCCTCCAGATCGATGGTGATGGTGCTGCTCATCTCGTACCCCTCCCCTGTTCCCGACCGACGCTACTCTCGGGCCCCGCCGCGACGCAGGGGGATGACACCCCTCGCCTGCGCGCAGGGGTTCGCCTACGCTCGCGGCATGAGGAAGATCGGCGCCTTGGCGGCCGCCATCCTGGCGGCAGGGATGTTGTCGGGGTGCGGCGCGCTCCCCGTCGCGCCGTCGCGCTCCGCCACCCCGACGGCGACGAGCTCCGCGGCCGAGGAGGCCTTCGCGCAGGAGACCGCGTATTACACGGCCTTGCGCAAACAGCTGCCGCAGACCGACCTCTCCAACGCGGGCCTGTGGATCGACCTCGGCCGGGCGGTCTGCAAGGCGTTCGACAACGGCCTCACCCCGAAAGAGGTCTTCGACTCGATGAAGGGCGGCGCGATCTCGGAGCCCGAAGCCAGCGCGGTCGTCGTGATCTCCGGCATCCATCTGTGTCCGGAGTACGCGCCCACGCCGTGAGTGCGCGCTGACGCACATCACCGCCATGCACGGCATGCAGTCGGAACGTCTGCGTCTTCGGCGCTGGACCCCGGAGGACGCTTTTTTTCACCGTCGGCTGTGGGAGGAGCGCGATCCGCGGGTCCCCGCCCGGCGGCGGATCAGCGCCGACGGTCACCCCACCCTCGCCGAGATGCAGCAGCGGCTGCTCGCGAAGATCCTCCGCGACCCGTTTTACGCCGGCACCATCCGCTTCAAAGGTGCCCTCTACGCAGGACGCCACCAAGCCATCATCGACAAAACCACTTTCCTGGCCGTCCAGAAGATCCTCGATCGCCGCAACCGCAAGGGCGACCGGGATATCACCCACTTTCACTACCTGAAGGGCATGCTCGCCTGCGGACAATGCGAGTCAGAAGGCCGGACCAGCCGTCTCGTTTACAGTCAGAATGTCGGCAACGGCGGCACTTACGAGTACTACCTATGCGCCGCCAAACAACGCGGCAACTGCACCATCGGCACCATGCGGCTCGACGACATCGAAGCAGCCGTCACCCGCGCCGTCGCCGCCGAACGTTTCCACACGGAATCCGTGGACACCATCAGACGTGAGGTCACCGCAGCGATGGAGACGCTGCAAGCCGCCGACAGGGAATTAAAGGACGGTCTGCGGAAGCAGCTGACCACGCTGGAAGCGCAGGAGGATCGACTTATCGACCTCGCCGCCGACGGCACGATGCCTAGTGACAAACTGCGCGGCAGGTTGAATGAGATCACCCTTCAGAAGGCCTCCATCAAAGAGCGGCTGGCTAAGACGGAGACGCACCTCCGATCGGGCGCCGAACGCGTCCTCGCATACGTAGACCTCCTCGATAACCCCGGTGACCTCTACACCAGCCTGGCGCGGAGTACTCGCCACGACATTCTGGCCGCGTTTTTCAAGCGCCTCACCGTGTTCGTCGAAGACGACGGCATACACATCCGTCCTGTCCGCACCGACGTCAACGAAGCGCTCCACGAGTGGCAAGCGAGCGCCAGTTTCACAAACGAAAGAGCCTCCCGCGTTTCCGCGAAAGGCTCCTCTTCGTCGACCAACCAGAGGGACTGCTTGTCCAATGGTTTGAGTAACAATCAATTGGTCGGGATGACAGGATTTGAACCTGCGACTCCTTGATGACCTCACCGGTTCAGACACCAGCGGACAGAGACGGGCACGAGCCCGCACAATCCCCGTCTCACCGGGCGAGGAAGCGGGTCCCTGTCGTGGTCGCGTCGGCGAGCCCCGCTGAGGCCTTCGTGTGGTCGCGGTACCGCCGCAAGCCTGGCTTTGATTGGTGGGCTGATGCTCGCTAGCCGCGCCGCTCCCGCCGAGGAGGAGTCCGCACCGGCGGGGAGCATTCCTGTCGCGGAGGAGACGCAAGCGGCGCCAGGACCTGCGCCAGAGCCCGAGGTAGTGTCTCTAGACGGGGCCGTGGGAGCAAACGAACAGGAACTCCGGCGGTGCGGACGAACGGGCTCGGGACGACGTCCGCCCAGTCCTGCTCGATCCACCTGCGGTCCGACCCGCTGTCAAGGCGTGCCGTTGGTGATCTGAACGACATCGCGAGCGACGCGCGCCTATGAGAACGGCGGGCTCTTCTGGTGAGCCGGCCGTCCGCATGTGGTGAGCTTCATGCTCAGGCGCCACCGCCGCCGGGGCCTCCGCCCATGCCGGTCGACGCCTGCTGCTCGACGCTGCTGGCGTAGTCGTTGGAAGGGTCGCGGTAGATGGTGTGCACGTGGCCCCAGCCCGAGGTGGTGACGCCGGCGACGTCAGCGCCGGCCGAGCCTTGCTGTGCCTGGAAGGCGATATAGACGTTCGGCCCCGAGATCGAGAAGTTGATGCCGTCGCCGGTGGTCATGTCGTAGGTGGTCTCCCCCGACCACGCGATGACGGTGGTGTCCAACGTCGCCTCGATCTTCGCGAGAGCATCAGCGGTGGTCTGCTCGTCGGCCATGCCGACCCAATTGGCCATCAGCTCCAGCAGTAGCTGCTTCTGCGAGTCGGTCAGGTCAGCGCCCGTGAGGCCTGCGCCGGCGGAGAAGTCGCACGTGTCGCCGGGGGCGCACATCGACACGTCTCCCGAGGTGAGGGTGGCCTGTTGCTCGGCGGTGAGGCTGTTGTAGAACGCGAAGGCGGCGGTGTAGATACCGTCGAAGGGCTGAATCTCGGTGCCGCTGTCGTCGGTGTAGACCGCCGGCTGCACCCCGAGGTGTGTGGGGGCGAAGGTGATGGCATCCGTCGATCCGTCGAGGGTGGCGTTGATGCCGAGGTGGTGACCGCCGAACTGCACTTCCCAGGACGAGGTGTCGGAGGGGTCACCGAAGAACGCGATGTAGTACTGCCCGAGCACGCCGGCATCGCCCGAGCTGGAGTAATCGGCGAGGTACTGGTCGCCGTTCATGATGCCCACGACCGTCGCGTGGGCCTCGTCGCTGAGCAGCGACTCGAGCACCGCGAGGGCCGCGGTCTTTTGCTCGTCGGCCAGGTCGGCGAGGTTCAGCCCTGCGCGCTGGACGAAGGTGACGGGGAAGTTTGACCAGGACGTGGTCTTGGTCTCGTCGTCGAAGGCGTAGAGCACGGCGTCGCGCTGCTCGTCGCTCAGCGTCGCGAGGAACGCCTCGGCGGCGGCGGCGGTGTCGGTGATGGTCTCGGCGGTCGTCGTGGCCGAGGTGCCGTCGGTGTCGGTCGTCGTGGCGGCGGTGGTCGTCGCCGTCACCTCCTGCGTGACCGAGGTCGTCGCGGTGGCGGTCGGTTCGACGGATGCCGTGGCCCCCGCGCAGCCGGTGAGGGTCACCGACAGCAAAACGGCGCCGGCGGCGAGTGCGGTGAGAGGGCGGGCCCGGTGGACGGGGGTGTCGACGTCGGAGCGGTGGAAGCGGGAGAGGAAGCCTGCGTGCATGTCCACGATGGTGGAGGTGCCACCCAAACGGGCCCCTCACTGAACCTTGGGCGTTCCTATGAGAGCGCTCGCCCTCAGCGGGCGCCGACACGTATCCCGTTCCCTCCGCAGGCGGCCAGTGAACGAGACGGGTGTGACGGTTGCGTGCTCGCGCTGCGTATCCGACCACCCGCTTCCACGCAGCGCCGCACCCCAGCTCACAGAGGTACGGCGCTACGGGTGGCGAGCTCTACTTCATGCGGCCGAAGGTGGCGTCGATGTCAGCCATCTCCATCGCGGCAGTCGCTTCGATCAGCTCCCGCAGCTGGGCGTCGGCGCCGGGCGAGAACTCCTCCGGGCGTTCGGGCGCCACTGTGATCGGCGTTCCGACGGGGGCCTGCTCGCTGGCGTCCAGCTGCGTGCCGTCGTTCGAGGGCGAGGCGCCTTGGAAGATCTTGCCCGCCTCTGACTGGTTGCCGAGGTCGAACGAGTACTGCTTGCTCTGCAGACCCAGATCGACGAGACGCTTCACCTCGGGGAACTGTTCGGCGTTCGTCTTCGGGATCGGCAGCGAGGTGCGCCAGTTGACGCCTAGCGTCTCGAGTGCTTTCGCGTACGCGTTCTCATGGGCCTGGTCTCGAACGATGAGGTAGGAGATGGTGCTGCGGGCCATCTTGTTGTCGGTCATCTCGTATAGGCGGCACTTCTGCAGGCGCCCGGTGGATTCGAGCATGAGGTTGTACAGCAGGTCGAGGACCAGGTTGCCGGAGTTGTAGACGTAGCTTCCCGACCAGGGGTTGCCCGCTGCGTCGACGGGCAGCGCGCCCTGTGCGCCGACCAGGTAGTGGTGGATGTTGCTGTGGTCCACGGCGATGCTCAGCGGCGTCGCGCCACCGGCGCCGGGCTGATCCACTGGATCGGTGGGCTTGCCCTGGTAGGCGGGTGAACCGTCGAGGAGCCGGGAGATCGTGGTGCCGATGAGCTCAACATGGCTGATCTCCTCGGTGCCGATGCCCTGGATGAGGTCCTTGTACGCCTTGCCGGATGGGCCACGGAAGTTGATGCTTTGGAACAAGTACTGCATCATCGTGCGCATCTCGCCGAACTGTCCGCCCAATCCCTCCTGTAACGCGTTGGCCGCGGCGGGGTCGGGCTCGTCTTGAGCGATTTCGTTGATGAACTCCTGCAGGTGAAAATACATGTCGCCTCCAAAGGGGGATGGTCTCCGAAGTGTGTGGCGCAAACCCTCCTTTGCGCGGCCCCCTCGCGATCTTCGGCCATGCCGGATACTCTCCCGCCGGCGCCGGCCCATCTCCCCCGGCCTTGGCCGTCGATCGAGCATCGTTTCTCCTGGCACCGCCTAGTGGTCATCTGCGGTGAAACGAGTGAAAGAACTCGCTCACTGGAAGTGCGGACCCGGTTCACCCACCCCCGCAATCCTGCTCAGCCGACAGGGGGGAGGCGCTAAGTTCTCATCGAGACTCACTACCGAGGGGCACAGAGGAGAGTGGCATTGTGGGGAAGTTCATCTACGAGAAGGACACCAAGGCCGACTTCGAAGATCGTGCCCTTGCGCATTTGCAGGCGGTGATCATGGCGAAGCTGCGCCGCGGCGAGTCGTTCTCATTCTCATGGAAAGACGACCTGAGCACCGGCGGCGGGCGTACCAGCGTCTACCTGCACGCTCATTCCAGCATCGTCTTCAAATTCAGCGGAGGACGCACCCCGCAGCTGAACCCGTCGTGGCTGCATGCCCTCACCGACACCGCCAACTCGGGTCGCGGGCTCTACCTGGTGCCGGAGCCGCAGTCACCCATCGCCCACGGTCAGCGCGAGGAAATGGTGTTCAAGGAAGTCCCCAACGTCTGACAGTTGACTCACACTCGGGATAGCGGCACGACGCCACTCTGTCGGTGCTCTGTGCGAGACAGCTTGCCCTGTCGTCTTCGGCGAACACACGTGCGACCTAAGCGCAAGCGGGGTACGCGCGAGGCAGAGTCGGGGCTACCGTCCCCGCCATGTCACACACCATCCAGCGGGCGTTCCTTACGGTCGCTGACGTGACCTATCCTCTCGCTTCCATGGAGCACGTCGACGTGCTGAAAGCCGCCATCAGAGACGCCGCACGATCCGGGGGCGACTTTGTCGAGATCCCCCTGGATGCGGGCCGGCGCGTCAGCATCTTCGCCACCATCGCATCCGTCATCTTCATCACAGTCGACATCGTGGAGGTGGGCGTCGGCACCGAGAATGGCGAAGAAGCCACCGACTGCTCTACGGCTTCCCCCGGTATGTACGACGTCGATACTTCGTTCGACGTCATCTGACCCCCAGAGGGCATTGAAGTGACGCCGCGGTGGGCATCGTCTCAGCTCGTTGACAACCCACGTGCCCATTTCGCGGGAGAGATGTGTGGTCGGGGTCCCTTATCGACAGGTGGCGACATCCCACTCACAACACCATCGTCCGCAGAATGCGCGACGTTGATCTATCGGCCTGGTTGGGAGGGACGCGCATCCGCCTCCCGTGAAGCTGTTTGCTCCGGTCGCCGCTCGTCGCGCCCCAAAACCGTCCCTCTACCCAAAGAGACCCCGCGAGCACCGTTTCCCACCGCAGCGGACCTCGAGAATCCAGCGACCGACGGCGAGAACACTAATGGCCCCTGCGAACCCGCAGGGGCCGTTAGTGTTCTCCGACTTCGTCAGCCTGTTTTGCAATCCGTATTGCCAACAGCCCTATCTGTCGGGATGACAGGATTTGAACCTGCGACCCCTTGACCCCCAGTCAAGTGCGCTACCAAGCTGCGCCACATCCCGTTACCCGCGAGCGGGCAACTCGTCTATCTTAGCCGCTCCGCGCGCGTCTCGCGAACCAGCGGCGCCCCGGGCGTGTGCGGGTTCGACGAGGGCAGGCGGGGCAGAGCATTGCCGATGTCGGAGCCCCTCGGTACGGTCGCGGACATGACGATCGAGATCCTGCCCGCCACCGGTGACCGATTCGACGACGCGGAGGTCGCCCTCGACAGCGGTGACGGCCCCGAGTGCCAGTGTCAGTGGTGGATCCTGCCGAACGCCCCGCGGAAGGAGGCGTCCGTCGACGATCGCACCGAGATGTTCCGCACCGAGCTCGCCGGGGATCGCCCACCCGGCCTGATCGCCTACGTCGACGGCGAGCCGGCCGGCTGGGTGCGCGTCGGACCGCGCACGACGCAGCCCCGACTCGTGCGCACCCGCGACGTCACGGCATCCACCGAAGAACCGCTGGACGCCGACGACGTGTGGGCCGTGTCGTGCTTCGTCGTCCGCACCGAGCACCGCAGGAAGGGCCTGACCGCCCGACTCCTCGAGGCCGCCGTCGCCGTCGCCCGCGAGGGGGGCGCCCGTGTGATCGAGGGGTATCCGCTCGACCCCGCCGCGGCGAAGAAATCGTCGAACCAACTGTTCCGCGGCGTCCTGCCCGTCTTCGAGGCGGCGGGGTTCACCGTCGTCGACCGACCCAAGCCCGACCGCGCTCTCGTGGCGCTGACGCTCGGCGACTGACCCGCCGTCTTACGATGGAGGTTCGCCGAACGGGGACCCCACACATGACGGATGCCAGCACCACCGCACGCGTCGACGCGTGGCTGTGGGCGATCCGCGTCTACAAGACCCGCTCGGCCGCGACCACCGCGTGCCGCGCCGGACACGTGCGCGTCAACGGCGAACGCGCGAAGGCCGCTCAACCCGTGCGGCCGGGCGACGAGTTGCGCGTGCGCGTCCAGGGGTTCGACCGGATCCTCGTCGTGAAGAAGACGATCGCGAAGCGGGTCGGCGCCGCCCTCGTGGCCGAGTCCGTCGACGACCGCACTCCCCCGCCCCCGTCGAAGGAGAGCATGCCATTCGTACCGGTCCGCGACCGGGGTGCCGGTCGCCCCACGAAACGCGACCGTCGCGAGATCGAGAAGCTCCGCGGGCGCGACGGCGATTAGACGGCGCCGGAGGGCGCGAACAGCATCCCCCGCGAGCGGCGGATCTGCGATGATTTCGTACACCCTCCGGAAGGAAGCCGATGCCGTCGTTCTTCGATCTTCCGGTCTGGGTGGGACTCCCCCTCTTCGTCCTCGCCGTCGTCGGGGTGTCGAGCCTGCTTGTCCTGCTCCTGCGTGGATGGGTGCAGAAGGCATCGGCGGGGCGGGGCGAATGGGACCGGATCCTGAGCTACGCGGTCGGGGCCTACGGCATCATCTACGGGGTCACGCTCGGCCTCATCGCGGCCGGGGCGTATGGGAATTTCGCCCTCGTCAACAGCGTCGTGGTCCAGGAGTCTTCCTCCGTCGCCGTCCTCTACCGCGACGCGGGCTTCATGAGCGAGCCCGCGGCATCCGATCTCAAGAGCGCGCTCGTCGCGTACACGAACGCCGTCATCACTGAGGACTGGCCCCTGCAGGAACAGCGGATCGCCCCCGAGGCGACCGACGAGTACGTCACCGAGGTTCAGCGGGCCATCGCTGAGTTCCAGCCCGCGAACGACTCGGATGTGGTCGCGAAGTCCCAAGCCATCGGCGCCTTCAACACGTTCGTCACCGATCGGCGCGAGCGCATCTCGCTGACGCACCTGTCGCTGCCGTGGATGCTGTGGATCGTCATCGGTGTCGGCGCGGTCCTCAACGCCGTGCTGCTCGCCCTGATCGAGGTGAAAGACCTACGGATCCACCTGCTGATGAGCGGACTGATCTCGACGTTCCTCGCGATCCTGGTCTACTCCATCGCGGGCTTCGACCACGTGTATTCCGGACCGATCGCCGTCACGCCGGAGCATTTCCGCGACCTGCTCACCGGACTGTTCGCTCACGCGCCATAACGCACTGTCGGCGAGACCTCGCGGGCACAGGTTCCCTCAGCCGAGGAGGTCGCGCAACCATCCCGAGCCGCGCACCGATGCGCCGAGAGCCTCGACCCTCGCCGCGAGACCGCGGTCGCTGGTCACGACGATGAGCGGGTCCCACGCTGCTGCCAGCTTCTCGGTCACCGCGACGATCTGATCGTCGCCGGAACCCGACGCCCGCCACACCGCCACGAAATCGTGGTCGACGTCGGCGGCGCGCGCCTCACCCTCGAGGACGGCACCGACGAACGGGAACCATCGCGTCGCGGGAAGCCCCAGCTCAGTGGCATCCACTCCCCCCTCGGCCAGAGCCGAGAGGCGGGTGAGCAGACGCCCGGCGGCACCCGCGCGATCCTTCCACCAGCCGTCGGGAACCGAACCCACGACGTTCGCCACGTCGACGACGATGGCGGGACGCACGTCGAGGGCGGCACGCAGGGCCGGCCAGGCGGAGGCGAAACCCGGGTGAAGGGGCAGCGCATCGACCTCGTCGACGGGCACCCAGGCCAGCGCCACGCTCTCGGGGTCGCTGATCACGGGCTCGAACGGCGCGGTGACGTCGGCGACGAGGGTCGTGTACGACCAGATGCCGAGATCGAGCACGCTCTCGAAGCGTGCCTGCACGGCATCCTCGGGTACACCGGCCTCTTCGCCCGATTCGCGCAGCGCGCCGTCGCGCGCCGACTCGCCCTCGTGTCGGGCACCGCCGGGCAGGGCCCAGGTGTCGCCGAAGTGACTCCACGACACGCGGTGCTGCAGCAGCACGCCCCGCTCGGCGTCGAGGGCCAGCAGCCCCGCGGCACCGAAACGACCCCAGTACTTCTCACCGGTGGGCGCGACGACCCAGGCGTCGCCGGGATCGCGGGGCCCGTGCGGACGCCGCGGTTCGTGCGCGGCGGGAGGCTCGATGGTCATCGCTCTCAGCCTCGCACACCCGCGCGCACCCGGCACCGCCGGCCGGCACTTCGCACCGCGGCGGCGGCTCGATCACGCCTGTGCAAGAGGAGCGTCCCCGCGTCACGCGACCGGCGTGATCATCGAACGCGTCCGACGCCGCTCGCGCTCCCCCACGGCGCGCCGGCACCACCCGTCAATCGAAACGCGCGCCCTCGGGTCGCGGGCCGAGCACGGTGAAGACCACGAGCACAAGCACGCCGATCACGGGCACGAGCGCAAGGAACACCCAGAAGCCGCTGCGGCCGGTGTCGTGCAGGCGACGCACGAGCACCGCCAATGTCGGGATGAAGGTCGCCACGGCCCAGATGACCCACACGAAGGTGAGGATGACGCCGAGGGGGCCGGTGATCGTCATCGATCCGTCGGCCTCGAGGCGCACCCCGTCGGTCAGCGTCGGCAGCGCGTTCAGCACCGCGCCGACGACGGAACCCACCAGCACCCACCACCAGTACTCGCTGCGACTGGCACGACCGCGGAACGTGGCGTACTTCGCGAAGAAGCGGCGGACGGCCGCTCCGAGAGGCGCGCCGTAATACGGCTGGTCGAGGGGTGGTGCGACGTGGGTCATGACGTGTCTCCCGTGCAGGTACCGGATGCCGCGTCGGCTCCGTCGCCCGACTGTATCGGGGTAGCGGCGTCAGCCCCGTACCCTTGCACTCACGCACGAACGCCCCGACCCCCGCAAGGGGAACCGGGGCGTTCGCGACGCGGGTCAGCGCTGGCGCTTCTCGCGGATGCGCATGTTCAGCACGATCGGGCTGCCGTCGAAGCCGTAGATCTCGCGCAGGCGCCGCTGGATGAACCGGCGGTAGCCCGGGTCGAGGAACCCGGTCGTGAACAGCACGAACGTCGGCGGACGCGTCGCCGCCTGCGTGCCGAACAGGATGCGGGGCTGCTTGCCGCCGCGGAGCGGGTGCGGGTGCTCGGCGACGAGCTCCGAGAGGAAGGCGTTGAACTTGCCGGTGGGGATGCGGGTGTCCCACGATTCCAGCGCCGTCTCCAGAGCGGGCACGAGCTTGTCGAGGTGACGACCGGTGCGCGCCGAGATGTTCACGCGCGGGGCCCACGCGACGTGCGCCAGGTCCTGCTCGATCTCGCGCTCGAGGTAGCGGCGACGGTCCTGGTTCTCCATGTCGTCGTCGTTCAGGCGGTCCCACTTGTTGAACGCCAGCACGAGCGCACGGCCCGACTCGAGCACGAGGTCGATGATGTTGAGGTCCTGCACGCTGATCGGCTGCGACACGTCGATGACGACGACCGCGACCTCGCTCTTCTCCAGCGCCGTCGAGGTGCGCAGCGACGCGTAGAAGTCGGCGCCCTGCGACAGGTGCACGCGGCGACGGATGCCGGCGGTGTCGACCAGGGTCCAGAGCTTGCCACCTAGCTCGACGACCTCGTCGACGGGATCGCGGGTGGTACCGGCGAGCTCGTTCACGACGACGCGCTCTTCGCCGGCCGCCTTGTTCAGCAGCGACGACTTGCCGACGTTGGGACGACCGAGGATCGCCACGCGGCGCGGGCCGCCGATCTCGTACTTCGCCACCGCAGAGACCTCGGGCAACACCTTCATGATCTCGTCGAGCAGGTCGGCGACGCCGCGCCCGTGGATCGCCGAGACGGGGTGCGGCTCACCGAGTCCGAGGTTCCACAGGGCTGCGGCCTCGGGCTCGTGGCGGGCGTCGTCGACCTTGTTCGCGATGAGGAACACCGGCTTGCCGCTCTTGCGCAGCAGCTTGACGACGTGCTCGTCGGTCGAGGTCGCGCCCACCGTGGCATCCACCACGAACAGCACGATGTCGGCGAGGTCGATCGCGACCTCGGCCTGCGCTGCCACCGAGCGGTCGATGCCGCGGGCATCGGGCTCCCAGCCGCCGGTGTCGACCAGTGAGAAACGCCGGTCGAGCCACTCGGCCTTGTACGTGACGCGGTCGCGGGTGACACCCGGGGTGTCTTCCACCACGGCCTCGCGGCGACCGAGGATGCGGTTCACCAGGGCCGACTTGCCGACGTTCGGGCGGCCGACGATCGCGACCACCGGCAGCGCCGGCAGGAACTCGATCGCCCCCTCGCCCGAGGCGAGGCCCGCCAGCAGCTGGGCGTCGTCCTCATCGAGGTCGAAGTCCTCCAGCCCCGCGCGCAGCGCTTCGGCCCGCTGTTCGGCGAGCACCTCGTCGAGCTGCTCCATCTTCTCGGCGAGCTGGTCGGGCCCGCCTTCGTACTCGTCTTCAACGCCCATCGCGGGCTCCCATCGTGGAGTCGACGACGCTCAGCACGGCGTCGACGGTCTGTTCGAAATTCAAGAGGGTCGAATCGACGACCTCGACGCCGGGGGCGGCGGTGAGGAAGTCGACGACCGTGGAATCGGCGGCGTCGCGGCGGTGGAGCGCTGCGGCGACCTTGGCGGCATCCTGATCGGTCAGCTCGGCGCTGCGCCGCGCCGCCCGCACCTCGGGGGCCGCGGTCAGCAGGATGCGAACGGGCGCGTCGGGGAACACGACCGTGGTGATGTCGCGACCCTCGACGACGACACCCGACACGGCGGCGGATGCCACGAGCCGGCGGAACAGCTCGTTCACCGCCTTGCGCACCGGCGCGACACGCGCCACGCCGCTGACGGCGTCGGTGACGCGGGGCTCCCGGATCGCCGTGGTCACGTCGACGTCGCCGACGCGCACCCAGCGGTGGGTCGTGTCGAGTGAGATGGCGTAGTCGAAGTCACCGAACACATCGAGCACGGCGCTGGCGTCGGAGGTGTCGGCCCCGTGCTGGAGCGCGTGCCACGCGAGGGCGCGGTAGGCGGCGCCGGTGTCGAGGAAGCCGTAGCCGAGTCGCACCGCCGTCGCCTTCGACACGCTCGACTTGCCGCTGCCGGCGGGGCCGTCGATCGCGATGACCACCGGAGCGGATGCCGCGCCCTCGGGCGCCGACCCGTCGACCGGCATCGTCAGCGGCGTCGAGACACCCGAGCGGAAGATGGTGGGGGTGGAGTCAGTCATGGGTGGTGCTCGCAATCCGCCATCCGCGCTGCTGGAGCCCGTCCACGGCACGGCGGACGGCGCCTGGGACGACGCTGATCTCGGCGAGACCGAACGGGGCTCCGGGCGAGTGCTCGAGGCGCAGGTCTTCGACGTTGACGTCGAGGTCGCCGAGTTCGCCGAACAGGCGACCCAGCTGGCCAGAGGTGTCGTCGATCATGACGACGAAGGTGTCGAAACGGCGGTTCTGTCCGTGTTTGCCTGGCAGGCGCTCCACGCCCTCGTTGCCGCGGCGGATGGTGTCGGCGACCGTGCGTCTGGCGCCCGCCACCTCGGGGTCGCGCAGGGCGTCGGCGACGTCGCCGAGATCGGCGGCGAGCTGGTCGAGCACCTCGACCACGGGGGCGGCGTTCGCCCCGAGGATCTGAACCCACAGTTCCGGGGCGGATGCCGCGATGCGCGTCGTGTCGCGCACCCCTTGGCCGGCGAGACGCAGCGAGCCGTCGGGCGCCTCGACGAAGCGGCCGGCGAGCAGGCTCGCCACCAACTGCGGCACGTGCGACATGAGGGCGACCGACTCGTCGTGCTCCTCGGGTGTCATCTCGATGAGGCTCGCACCGAGGTCGAGCGCCAGTCCCTCGACGAGCGAGAGGTCGTGCGCGGAGGTCTCACCGTCGCGGCACACCACCCACGGGCGTCCGATGAAGATGTCGGCGCGGGCGGAGATCGCTCCCCCGCGTTCGCGTCCGGCCATGGGGTGCGAACCGATGTAATGCGTCAGGTCGACACCGCGCCGGCGAAGAGTGCGCAGCGGCTCGAGTTTCACGCTCGCGACGTCGGTGACCACGGCATCCGGGTACGCGGCCAACTCGCGCTGGACGACGTCGGCCGTGACGTCGGGCGGCACGGCCACCACGATCAGCGAGGGCGCGTCGTCGGGGTGCTCGGCGCGCCCGGCGCCGTAGTCGATCGCGAGGCGAAGCTGCGAAGGAGACGCGTCGACGAGCACCACGTCGACCCCGCGGGCCGTGAGGGCGTGGCCGATGCTCGCGCCCAGCAGGCCGGAGCCGACGACGCGGACGGTGCCGCTCGTGCGGGTCGCCAAGGGACCGGCCGCGCGCGCGGACGTTCCGTTCGGTTCGCTCATCGGGTCTCCTGCTGCCCTGTGCGGTGCGCCAGGCGCCGCAAGACGCCCCGGAGGCTCACTCCGTCGGAGTGTCGCCGTCTCGACGAGACAGCGTCAGCAGGGCACCGCGTTCTACTGTAGTCAACTCGCGCGCGGCTCCCACCGGGAGAGTTCCCAGGTGCAGGGGTCCGAACTGCCGCCGCACGAGCTCGACGACCGGGTGGCCGACCTCCGCCATCAGCCGTCGGACGATGCGGTTCTTGCCCGAGTGCAGCGTCAGCTCGACCAGGCTCTCACCGCGCGAGGAGTCGAGCAGCCGCGCCTTGTCGGCGGCGATGCGTCCGTCCTCCAGGTCGACGCCCTTGATCAGGCGCTGGATGGTTTGCGGCAGCACCTGGCCCTCGACCTTGGCGATGTACACCTTCGTCACCCCGAACTTCGGGTGGGCGAGCACGTGCGCGAGGTCTCCGTCGTTCGTGAGTACGAGCAGGCCCGAGGTGTCGGCATCCAGTCGGCCCACGTTGTACAGGCGCTCCTCCCAGTCCGTCGTGAACTGGCGCAGGTCGGGGCGACCTCGGTCGTCGCTCATCGAGCTCACGACCCCGGTGGGCTTGTTCAGGATGACGTAGCGCTTCGACTCGTCGAGCTGGATCGCCACCCCGTCGACGTCGACGAGGTCGGTCTCGGGGTGGATGCGGCGACCGAGCTCGGTCACCTCGACGCCGTTGACGCGCACGCGTCCCTCGACGATCATCTGCTCGGCGACGCGGCGCGAGGCCACTCCGCGGTTCGCGAGCACCTTCTGCAAGCGGATGCCGTCATCGCTCGCCGAGCCTTCGCCCGCGCCCTCGGTCGCCGAGCCTGTCGAATCGTCGCTCATTTCAGTACCTCTCCGTCGAATCCGTCAGAGCCGTCGTCGAGCAACGGCGAGATGTGCGGCAGCTCGTCGAGCGAGTTGATGCCGAGGTTGACCAGCAGCTGGTCGGTGGTGCCGTAGTGGATGGCCCCCGTGTCGGGGTCGGTGAACACCTCGGTGATCAGCCCGCGCGAGAGCAGCGTCCGAACGACCGAGTCCACGTTGACGGCACGGATGGATGCCACCTGCCCCCGCGTGACGGGCTGCTTGTACGCGATGACGGCCAGGGTCTCCAGCGCCGCCTGCGACAGGCGCGAAGGGGCCTGGGTGTTCACGAACTCGGCCACGACGTCGTCGTGCTCTTCGCGCACGTAGAGGCGCCACCCACCCCCGACCTCGCGCAGTTCGAATCCCCGACGCGGGCCGCCCGTCTCACCGTCGTAGTCGGCGACGAGCGCCTCGACGGCCTGGCGGACGGCGGGCACGGGCGCTGCGACCGCCGCCGCGAGACTCACCAGACCCTGGGGTTCGTCGAGGACGAGCAGGATCGCCTCGAGTCGACGGGCGACGGATGCCGCGTCACTCGGGCGCTGCGCGGGGCCCGTCGCCGTCGCGGGTGCGGTGTCCGCGACCGGCGCGGTCTCATCGATCGTGGGGTCAGCGGTCATAGTCGGCTCCGAGGGCGGCGAGGTTGTCTTCCGACCACCGTTCGGCGGTCCAGCGCAGGGTCAGCTCCCCCAGCGGTTCGAGCTGTTCGAAGGACAGCGCGGCGTGCCGGTACAGCTCGAGGATCGACAGGAACCGCGCGACGACGACCCCCGTCTCGGTGACGCCCGCGACGAGGTCGCGGAAGTTCAGCGTCCCCGCCGAGCGGAGGAGGGTCACGACGATGGCGGCCTGCTCGCGGATGCTGATCAGGGGCGCGTGCAGGTGGTCGAGGCCCACCGTCGGGATCTGCTTCGGTGCGAACGCCACCACCGCGAGGGCGGCGAAGTCGTCGGCGCTGAGGGTCCACTTGAGCTCCGGCACGGCGCTGCGGTACTTCTCGTCGAGGCGGACGCTGCGGGTGTGCCGTCGGTCCTCGCGCTGCAGGCAGCGGGCGAACCACGCCGACACCTCTTTGAACGCGCGGTACTGCAGCAGGCGCGCGAACAGCAGGTCGCGCGCCTCCAGGAGCGCCACCGACTCGGCATCCACCAGCTCTCCCTGCGGGAGGAGTCCGGCGATCTTCATGTCGAGCAGGGTCGCGGCGACGACGAGGAACTCGGACGCCTCGTCGAGGTCGCCGTCCGGACCCATCGCGCGCAGGTAGGCGATGAACTCGTCGGTCACGCGACTGAGGGCGACCTCTGTGATGTCGAGCTCCGCCCGCGAGATGAGCGTGAGCAGCAGGTCGAACGGTCCGTCGAACACGGGAAGGGTGACGCGGAAACCGGGGGCGTCGGCGCCGGACCCTTCGACAGGCTCAGGGACCGGCGCAGGCGCGGCCGGCGCGACGTCGGCGAGGGTGTCGTCAGGCGACGGCGCCACGGGCGACCAGCTCCCGCGCCAGCCGCAGGTAGGCCTGGGCTGCGGCGTGCTCGGGCGCGAATTCCGTGATCGGCATGCCCGAGACCGAGGCATCCGGGAACTTCACCGTACGACCGATCACCGTCTCGAGCACGTCGTCGCCGAACGCCTCGACCACGCGCTCGAGCACCTCGCGCGAGTGGAGCGTGCGCGGGTCGTACATCGTGGCCAGCACGCCGTCGAGCTCGATCGCTGGGTTGAGCCGGTCGCGCACCTTGTCGATCGTCTCGACCAGCAGCGCCACTCCACGCAGGGCGAAGAACTCGCACTCGAGCGGGATCAGCACGCCGTGCGCGGCGGTGAGCGCGTTCACGGTGAGCAGGCCGAGCGAGGGCTGGCAGTCGATCAGGATGACGTCGTAGTCCGCCGCCACCTTGCGCAGCACCCGGGCGAGGATCGTCTCGCGGGCGACCTCGTTGACGAGGTGCACCTCGGCCGCCGACAGGTCGATGTTGGCCGGCAGGAGGTCGAGGCCCTCGACGCGCGTGGCCACGATGACCTCGCGCGGGTCGCGCTTGGTGTCGAGCAGCAGGTCGTAGATGGTGGGCACGTCGTGCGTCTGGATGCCGAGTCCCGCCGACAGGGCGCCCTGCGGGTCGAAGTCGATCGCGAGCACGCGACGGCCGTAACCGGCGAGGGAGGCGGCCAGGTTGATGGTCGTCGTCGTCTTGCCGACGCCACCCTTCTGGTTGCACAGCGCGATGATGCGGGCGGGACCGTGTCCGTCGAGCGGCTTCGGGGTGGGGAACCCCTGGTAGGGGCGTCCGGTGGGTCCGAGGATGACCTCGTCCGCGCCCGTTTTCGTGCCCTTCGTGCTCGCCGACACCGAGTCTCCCGCCTTCGTCATAACGTCGTCGAGTCTAGCCGCCGCCCGCTCCGCGACCTGCGTGACCCGCGGGCGGAGGCGCGTTCGGACGTCAGACGCGCGCGGACACCCGTCGTCGCACCTGCACGCCCGACGCCAGCACGAGCGTCGCCACGCCCCAGGCGGCGGCGACCTTCACCAGCACGCCGTAGATCAGATGGGTGGGCGTGTAGTCCGCGTCGAAGCCGCCCTCGCCCGCGAGCGCCACGAGGGTCGCGGCGAGCAGCGCCAGCGGCAGCGATGCCCACCACGCCAGCCGGACGGCATCCGGAAGCACCCGGACCACCGGGCGCGGCTCCTGCCGCGAGAGCCAACAGAGCCCGAAGACCGCGAGCCCCGCGAGTCCGAACACCCCCGAGCCGTACTGCAACCACTTCACGCCCAGCAGCGGCCCCCACTGCTGCTCGAGCGCGGGGAACAACGCGTCGCCCGCCCGGCCCTCGTGCGTGAAGAAGTCCCACGCGACATGCGTGACCACCCCGAGCGCGAGCGACGCGACGAGCCACAGGATGCCGACCACTCCCCCGCCGAGCGTCTCGCGCACGGCAGCCGGAGCCCCGGCATCCCACCCCACGGGAAGGCGATCCGCGACGATCCGGGGCGTCAGCTCACGGGTCGCCGGACGCAGGACGCACCGCCACACCAGAAGCAGTACGAACGCCATGACCACCGTCACGGGGAGCCACACGAGGTCGTGCGTCACCGCGTACGACGGCACGATGCCGCGGAGGAACAACGGCAGATCGGGCGTCATCGCGCCGATGGCGATGGCCGCCGGCACGAGCGGTGTACGCAGGAACGGCAGCGCGACGACCGCGTGGCTGACGGTGAACGGCATGTCAGCTGAGGAAGAGTCCCGCGAGCGTCTTCTTGCCCCGCCGCAGCACCGACACCCCGCCGGGGAGCGAACCCGCGACGATCGCGTCGTCGGCGGTCACCTTCTCACCGTCCAGCGAGACGCCACCCTGAGCGATCGCGCGCCGCGCGTCGCTGAGGCTCGACGACAGGCCCGTGGCGGTGAGCGCCTCGACGACGGTGGCGCCCGCGGAGACGGTCGCATGGGGCAGCTCCTCGAGAGCGGTGCGCAGGGTCGCGGGATCCAGGGTCTTCACATCGCCCTGGCCGAACAGCGCTTCGGTCGCGGCGATCACGGCCTCGGTGGCCTCGGCGCCGTGCACCGTCGTGAGCACCTCGCGGGCGAGACGCTTCTGCGCGGCCCGGCGGAAGGGCTCCTCGGCGACGAGCCGGGCGTACTCGTCGATCTCGGCGCGCGTGAGGAACGTGAAGACCTTGAGGCGCTCGATCACGTCGCGGTCGTCGGTGTTGAGCCAGAACTGGTACATCACCCACGGGCTGCACATCTCGGCATCCAGCCAGATGGCGTTGCCCTCGCTCTTGCCGAACTTCGTGCCGTCGCTGTTGGTGATCAGCGGCGTGCCGATCGCGTGCACCGAGACGCCCTCGACCTTGCGGACCAGGTCGGTGCCGCTGGTGAGGTTGCCCCACTGGTCGCTGCCGCCGGTCTGCAGCACGCAGCCGTACTGGCGGTGCAGCTCGAGGTAGTCCAGGCCCTGCAGGATCTGGTAGCTGAACTCGGTGTAGCTGATCCCGGCCTCGGAGTTCAGGCGCGCGCTGACGGCGTCTTTCTTCAGCATCGTTCCGACGCGGAAGTGCTTGCCGATCTCGCGGAGGAAGTCGATGGCGCTGAGCGGCGCCGTCCAGTCGAGGTTGTTGACGATGCGGGCGGCGTTCTCACCCTCGAAGGTGAGGAAGCGCTCGACCTGGGCACGGAGCCTCCCGACCCACTCCTCGACGGTCTCGCGGGTGTTGAGCGTGCGCTCGGCCGTCGGCCGCGGGTCGCCGACGAGACCGGTCGAGCCGCCGACGAGACCGAGCGGTCGGTGACCGGCGAGCTGCAGACGACGCATGGTCAGCAGCTGCACGAGGTTTCCCAGGTGCAGGCTCGGCGCGGTCGGGTCGAAGCCGCAGTAGAACACGATCGGGTCGCCCGAGAGGAGCTCTCGCAGCTCGCCCTCGTCGGTCGACACCTGCACGAGTCCGCGATACACCAGCTCGTCCCAGACGTTGTCGAAGGTCGGGTCGTTGGCGGGTGCGAGGGCGCTCACGGGCGCCGCGTCGATGGAGGCAGACACCGGTTCAGGGTATCAGCGGGGGTGTCGGACTCCGGATGCCGCCGGTCCTTCACGTAGCCGGACTCGGCCGACTTCGCGCGGTGGCCCCGTTCGCGCGCTGCACCGTCGACGCGATCGCGACCAGGGAGATGGGTCTGCGGTTCAGCCGGGCGCGATGCCCCACGCCACGAGGAACGCCGCCGCCAACGCGGTCACCCAGCTGACGAGGCTCCCGATGAGGAAGTACTCCGCGCGGTCTCCGCCGTCGCCGTCGCGGGAGATCTCGGGGAAGCGCACGATCCCCTTGGCGGCGAGTACCGCGGCGATGAGCGTGTAGGCCCCCGCCAGCGTCAGCGCGAAGACGAGGATGCGCTCCAGCGGCCCGATCAGCCGGCCGCCCTTCAGCGTCGGCGCAGCTGTCTCGTCGGGAGTTTCACCGGAGCCCATCTCCGAGCGCAGAGCGATGCGCACCACGGCATTACCGGACTCGAGCAGGAACACCAGGCATCCCACCACCAGCACGACCACGTCGATCGAGACGGCATCCGTCGGGCGGTACGAGGCCCACATTCCGCCCAGGATGCCGGGACGCGCGCGGCCGGGAGCGACCACCACGCACGCGGCGGCGGCGAGCGCGAGCAGCGCGACGGGCCAGAGCCCCGCGCGGGCGGGACCGTGCTCGGGGACGACCCAGGTCCAGATGGCGGCGACGGCGACGGCGAGTAACCCCGCGATCACGGCGTCGACACCCGCCGCGGCGATGATGAGCAGCGCCGCGGCGATCGCGTAGGCGACCCACCGACGGGTGCGGATCATCTGGCGCAGCAGATCGACCGCGCCGACGGCGAGCAGGAGCAGACCCGCGGCGATCACGCGCGGCCCTTCCGCGTGAGCACGGCGAAGCCCTCGACGAGCGCGGCCGAGCCCGCCGCGGCGAGCGCCTGCGAGACCGCCGACTGGCTGATGCCCTCGCGTTCGGCGAGCTCGCGCTGCGATCGTCCGAGGCAGCGCCCGGCGGTGAGGCGGCGCGTGCGCTCGCTCATCGCCGAGACGAGCTGGTCGCGCGCGAGGGCGTAGGCGTTTGCGACGGCGACGGTATCGACCATGGCGGCATCTTCTCCCTCGGAGGCGGCGATCCAGGTACGCGCGAACGGCGCGGCGCGTTGCTGCATCCGCTCGACGGTCTCGACGGCCGTCCGCGCGGCCCACCACGCGGGCCCCTCGGGCACGGTGCGGTCATCGAGCACGATGGGGCGCACCTCGCCCACCCCCACGCCGAAGCGGCAGTCGATGTCGTCGGGCAGACTCAGGCGCACCAGCAGCAGCGAGGCGAGGGCGTCATCGAGGCGGGCGTACTCGCCCTGCAGTTCGTCGCCGACCGTCGCGGTCAGCGCGTGCCGGGCGACCGGCAGATCGGCGTCGACCTGTTCGACCACCCCGGCGATGCGGCGCTGAGCGGAGGCGCGATCGTCGAGCCGCCGGGAGGCGACGATATCGGCGATCACGACGACGGTCATGACATAAGCCTATCGCTTATCATTCCGTTTTGATAAGCGAATAGCTGATATCAATCGATCAGCGTTCGGGCGGCGGACTGCGCGCGGGCGACGAGGTCTTCGCGCTGTTCGCGCACCCGCTCCGGAGCGGTGCCGCCCGCACCCGTGCGACTCGCCACCGAGCCCTCGATGGTCAGCACCTCGCGCACCGCGGGGGTGAGAGACGCGGACACGGATGCCAACAGGGCGTCGTCGGCGTCTTCGAGCCCGATCTCGCGCTCCTCGCACGCGCGCACGAGGGAGCCGGAGATCTCGTGCGCGTCACGGAACGCGACGCCCTGGCGCACGAGCCATTCGGCGACGTCGGTGGCGAGTGAGAACCCCTGCGGGGCGAGCTCGGCCATGCGGTCGGTGTGGAAGCGCAGTGTCGCGATCATGCCGGAGAAGGCCGGCAGGACGAGCTCGAGGGTGCGCACGGAGTCGAAGACCGGCTCTTTGTCTTCCTGCAGATCGCGGTTGTAGGCCAGCGGCAGACCCTTGAGCGTGGCGAGCAGACCCGACAGGTTGCCGATGAGGCGCCCGGCCTTGCCGCGAGCGAGCTCGGCGATGTCGGGGTTCTTCTTCTGCGGCATGATGCTCGAACCCGTCGAGTACGCGTCGTCGAGGGTGACGAAGCCGAACTCGCGCGTGTTCCACAAGATGACGTCTTCGGACAACCGCGACAGGTCGACGCCGATCATCGCGGTGATGAAAGCGAACTCGGCCACGACGTCGCGCGACGCGGTGCCGTCGAGCGAGTTCTCGGCGGGGCGCGCGAGCCCGAGACGGTCGGCCACGAGCTGCGGGTCGAGACCCAGGGTGGCACCGGCGAGCGCACCGCCGCCGTACGGAGACACCGAGGCGCGCACCGACCAGTCGCGCAGGCGCTCGATGCCACGCGTGAACGCCCAGCCGTAGGCCTGCAGGTGATGCGCCAGCAGCACCGGCTGGGCGTGCTGCAGGTGCGTACGCCCGGGCATGATGGCGTTCTCGTGCGCCTCGGCCTGGGCGACGAGGGCGTCGACGAGGCGGAGCACCTCGCGGGTGATGGTGCGGGCGTGATCGAGCAGGTAGAGCCGCACCAGGGTGGCGATCTGGTCGTTGCGGCTGCGGCCGGCGCGCAGCTTGCCACCGACGGCCGGACCGACCGTCTCGATGAGCACGCGCTCGAGGGCGCCGTGCACGTCTTCGTCGCCGGGAGCCGCGACGAGCGAGCCGTCGCGCACGCGGGCGGCGAGATCGTCGAGACCGTCGTGCATGGTCTGCGCTTCGTCGGCCGTGAGGTACCCCGCCGCCTCCAGAGCGGCCGCGTGGGCGTGCGAGCCCGCGATGTCGTAGAGCGCGAGATCCCAGTCGAAGTGGGTCGAGCGGCTCAGCGCCGCCAGTTCGGGAGACGGTCCGCCCGAGAAACGGGCCCCCCACAGGGCGCCCTCGTTCGTCGTCTGACCGCTCTCGTGACTCATGCTCTCAGCCTACCGAGGGCCGCCGACACCGCCGGAGCCGGAGCCGGAGCCGGAACCCGCGCCGGGGCCCCCGGAGCCGTCGCCGGAACGCGGGCCGGCGACTCCCCCGACGGCGATGCGCGGACCGCCGGCGTCCACGGCATCCCGTCCGACGACCAGCCGCACGACGAGGTCGATGAGCCACTCCAGGGGACCGCGACCGAGGGTCAGCGCCCACACCGTGCACCCGGCGATGAGACCCAGGGTGAGCGGCAGGAAGAGCCCCGCCTCGCGGATGCCGTACAGATCACCCGTGTCGCCGAGCAGGGCGAGGGCGACGAGGGCCCACACCACCAGCTGCAGCACGTAGGCCGTCAGGGGCATGGATCCGACCGCCCGCAGCGGCACGGCCACCCACCGCAGCGGCGTCCGGCACAGCAGCAGACACACGCCGATCGTGGCGAGCGCGAAGCCCCCCGAGCCGATGACCTCCCACAGTCCCGAGGAGTGGTCTTCGGCGGTCAGCACGGTCGACAGATAGGGGCGCCCGGCGACGGCCGGGGCGGTGGCGAGGGCGGCGCCGTAGCCCGCGAGCAGAAGGGCCCCGCCCGCCGTCACGAGCGCAGCCTGCACGTCGAGTCGACGCAGGTCGAGCCGCCCCACCCCCATCCCGGCGAGCAGGAAAGCGATCCACACCGTGAACGGATAGTTCCACCCGACTGCCGCAGAGATCTCCGCGCCCGCGCGCCCCGCCCAGATGGGTGCGGCGTCGAGTACCGGCTGGATCCACGGCATCACGAGCGCGAGCACCCCCGCCGCGACGAACAGTCCCCGTGCACGCATTCCGAGGAACGGTAGGGCGAGCACGAACAGCAGGGCGTACGCGGGGAGGATGACGTACACCGGCACACCGGTGGCCACCAGCAGCATGCCGATGATCCAGAGCATCGCCCCGCGCAACGCCAATCGCGCGGCGGCACGGGGGCGACGCTCGGGCCCGATCGGCCGCGACCCGCCGGTCACGATCGCGATCGAGACGCCCGCGAGGGTCGCGAACAGGATCGACGAACGCCCGTTCACCAGGGTCACCCAGGTCTCGGGGTCGAGGGTGAGCCGGCGCTCGGTGTCGAGCAGGTGCGCGGCGAGCATGCCGAGCACCGCCAGGCCGCGCGCGAGATCCACGCCGACCAGTCGGCCCGGCCCGTCGAAGCGGGCCCAGGCGCGACCGATCGGCGAGATCGTCACTGCTGACGCAGAAGCCACACCAGCAACGCCTTCTGGGCGTGGAGACGGTTCTCGGCCTCGTCCCACACCACGCTCTGCGGTCCGTCGATGACCTCGGCGTCGACCTCGTAGCCGCGGTCGGCGGGGAGGCAGTGGATGAAGATCGCGTCGCCCGCGGCCCGCGTCATGAGCTCGGTCGTGACCTTGAAGCCGCCGAGGTCGCGGATGCGGGCGATCTTCTCCTCTTCTTTGCCCATCGACACCCATGTATCCGTGACGACGACGTCGGCTCCGGATGCCGCGGCCTCGGGGTCGCTCGACAGGGTGATCGATCCCCCGGTCTCGGCGGCGATGCGCTCGGCATCCGCGATCACGTCGGCACGGGGTGCGTAGTCGGTCGGGGCTGCGACTCGCACGTGCATGCCGGCGGTGACGCAGGCGAGCACGTACGAGTGAGCCATGTTGCTGCGCCCGTCGCCGAAGAACGACAGCGTCAGCCCCTTCAGATCGCCCTTGTGCTCGCGGATCGTGAGCAGGTCGGCGAGCAGCTGGCACGGGTGGAAGTCGTCGCTCAGGGCGTTGACGACCGGCACCCGGGTGCCCCGCGCCATCTCCTCGAGCCCCGCCTGCGCGTAGGTGCGCCAGACGATCGCGGCCACCTGGCGCTCGAGCACGCGGGCGGTGTCGGAAGGGGTCTCCTTCCCGCCGAGCTGACTGTTGGCGGTGGAGATGATGAGCGGGGAGCCGCCGAGGTCGGCGATGCCCACGGCGAACGAGACGCGCGTGCGGGTCGACGACTTGTCGAAGATCACCGCGACGGTCTGCGGGCCCTCGAGCGGCTTCTGCGCCCAGCGGTCTTTCTTCAGCTCGATGGCGAGGTCGAGGATCTCGGCCTGTTCGGCCGGGGTCAGGTCGTCGTCACGCAGCAGGTGGCGGGTCACGCGGGGGCTCCTTCGAGGATCAGGGCATCGGAGACGGTGGTGAGGGCGGCGCCGAACAGCTCGAGGAACTCGGTGACCTCGGCATCGCTGATCGTCAACGGCGGGGCGATGCGGATGGTGTCGTCGTTCGCGGCGTTGACGATCAGGCCGTGCTGCTGCGCAGCGGCGACGACGGCCTTGGCGACCGGGCTCGTGAGCCCGATGCCCAGCAGCAGACCCCGGCCGCGGACACCCGAGATCAGCGGAGAACCGAGAGCAGCGATGCCCTCGCGCAGCTGCGTCTCGCGGTGCGCGGCGTTGTCGACGAGTCCCGCGGACTCGATCTCTTCCAGCACGGCGCCGCCGACCGCGGTGCCGAGGGCGTTGCCGCCGAAGGTCGAGCCGTGGGTACCGGGGAAGAACAGGTCGCTGGCCGCGCCGAACGTGATGAGCGCACCGATGGGGAAGCCGCCGCCGATCCCCTTCGCCACGGTGATGGCGTCGGGCACGATGCCGGCGTGCTGGAAGGCGAACCAGGAGCCGGTCCGCCCGGCGCCGGTCTGGATCTCGTCCACGATCAGCAGAGCGCCGTGCCGCTCGGTGATCTCGCGCGCGGCCTGCAGGTACCCCTCGGGCAGCTCGACCACCCCGGCCTCGCCCTGGATGGGCTCGACGAGCAGGGCGGCGACGCGCTCGTCCATCGCGGCGTCGAGAGCCTCGATGGTCGCGTCGATGTGCTCGACGCCGGGCACCATCGGAAGGAAGTCGGCCTGGAGCGCGGGCTTGCCCGTCAGAGCGAGCGCGCCCATGGTGCGGCCGTGGAAGCCGCCCTTGAGCGTCAGGATGCGGGTGCGGTCGGTGCCGCGGCCGTGCAGGCGCGCGAGTTTCAGCGCCGCCTCATTGGCCTCGGCGCCCGAATTGCCGAAGTAGACCCGGCCCGACTCCCCCGTGCCCGCGAGGCGCTTCAGGCGTGCGGCCATCGCCAGTTGCGGCGGCGTGGCGAAGTAGTTCGAGACGTGCGAGAGCGTCGACGCCTGCGCGGTCAGCGCCTCGACGAACACCGGGTGGGCGTGGCCCAGGGCGTTCACGGCGATGCCCGCGAGGAAGTCGAGGTACTTCTTGTCGTCGCTGTCCCAGACGTAGGCACCCTGCCCGCGCACGAACAGGGCCATCCGGTCGCCGAAGCTGCGGACGAGATCGCGTCCGGCGTCTTCCTGCCAGGTTGCGGTGGTCATGCGACCACCTCCGTTCCGATTCCCTTGTTGGTGAACAGTTCGACGAGCACCGAGTGCGGCACGCGTCCGTCGATGATGGCGGCCGTCGGGACTCCGCCCTCGACCGCGTCGAGACAGGCCTGCATCTTCGGGATCATCCCCGACTCGAGCTTCGGCAGCATCGCGCGCAGCTCGGTCGAGGTCAGGTGCGACACGAGAGAGTCCCGGTTCGGCCAGTCGGCGTAGAGGCCGGGCACGTCGGTCAGCACCACGAGCTTCTTGGCGTTGAGCGCCGTCGCGAGGGCGGCCGCCGCGGCATCCGCGTTGACGTTCAACGAGGTGCCCGGGTTGTCGAGGTCGGGCGCGATGCTCGACACGATCGGTACGCGACCGGCGGCGAGGTGGTCGAGCACGGTCTGGGGGTCGACGGTGACGACGTCGCCGACCCGACCGAGGTCGTGCTCGACGCCGTCGACGACCACGCCGCGACGACGACCGCCGAACAGGCCGGCGTCCTCGCCGCTGAGGCCCGTCGCCAACGGGCCGTGCGCGTTGACCTTGGCGACCAGCTGCGGGTTGATCTGGCCCGTGAGCACCATACGCACGACGCCGATCGCCTCGGTCGAGGTCACGCGGTAGCCGCCACGGAACTCGCTGGGGATGTCGAGCCGGTTCAGCATCGACGAGATCTGCGGTCCCCCGCCGTGCACGACGACGGGCTTGACGCCCACGTAGCGGAGGTAGGCGATGTCGGCCGCGAACGCGTCCTGCAGCTCCTCGCTCACCATGGCGTTTCCGCCGTACTTCACCACCACGACCTGGTCGCGGTACTTGCGCACCCACGGCAGCGACTCGACGAGCGTGACCGCCCGGTCGCTGGCTTCGGCGGGATCGGTGTCTTGCAGATCGACGTGGGTCATGAGGAGTAGGCGCTGTTCTCGTGGACGTAATCGTGCGTGAGGTCGTTGGTGCGAATGGTGGCCGTGGCCGAGCCGACGCGCAGGTCGACGACGAGGTCGGTCGCGCGGGGCGTGAGGTCGACGTCTTCGCGGGGGCGGTCGGGACCGCCGGCGGTGCACACGCGCACGCCGTTCATCCACACGTCGACGTCATAGGGGTCGAAGTCCGCCCCGGTCGTGCCGATGGCGGCGAGCACGCGTCCCCAGTTGGGGTCGTTGCCGAAGATCGCGGCCTTGAAGAGGTTGTTCCGGGCGATGGAACGGCCGACCTCGACCGCGTCGTCCTCGCCGGCGGCACCGGTCACCCGGATGGTGATGTCGTGGCTCGCCCCCTCGGCGTCGCCCTGCAGCTGGGTGGCGAGGTCGTCGCACACCGCGGTCAGCGCGGCGGTGAACTCGTCGGCGGAGAGACGGATGCCGCTCGCCCCGCTCGCCATCAACGTCACCTGGTCGTTGGTCGACATGCACCCGTCGGAGTCCAGCCGGTCGAAGCTCACCCGGGTGGCGGCGCGGAGCGCGGCATCCGCCTCCGAAGGCTCCAGCACGACGTCGGTGGTGATGACGACCAGCATCGTCGCAAGTCCCGGTGCGAGCATGCCGGCGCCCTTGGCCATCCCGCCGATCGCCCACCCGTCGCCGGTGCGGACGGCCCGCTTGGGCTTCGAGTCGGTCGTCATGATCGCGAGGGAGGCGTCTTCACCGCCGTCGGCGGAGAGCGCGGCGACACCCTGCTCGACGCCGTCGAGCACCTTGGCGCGGAACACCTCGTCGCCGGTGCCGATGAGCCCGGTCGAGCAGACGACCACGTCGCCCGCCCCGACACCGAGGAGCTCGGCGGCGCGTTCGGCGGTCTGGTGGGTCGTCTGGAACCCGAACGAGCCCGTGAAGCAGTTGGCGCCACCGGAGTTGAGCACGACCACCTCGACGACGCCGTCCTTCACGACCTGCTCCGACCACAGGATCGGGTTGGCCTTGGCACGGTTCGATGTGAACACCGCGGCTCCGACCTTGAGCGGTCCTCGGTTGACGACGAGGGCGACGTCGCGCGCCCCGGTCGACTTGAGCCCTGCGGCGACCCCTGCCGCTTCGAATCCGGCGGCGACGGTCACGCTCACGGGGCGACTCCATTCAGGGGAAGGGCGGTGGCCTCGTCGAGGCCCACCGCGATGTTCATGGATTGCACGGCGGCGCCAGCCGTGCCCTTGACGAGGTTGTCGACGGCGGCGACGACGATGACGCGGTTCGCACCCCGGTCGATCGCGAGCCCGAGCGAGGCGACGTTCGCGCCCAGCACGTCGGCCGTCCGCGGGAAGACCCCCGCCGGCAGCAGTTCGACGAAGGGCTCGTCGGCGTACGCGGCCTCCCACGCGGCGCGGATTTCGGCATCCGTCACGTCACCGCGGATCGGAGCCGTCGAGGTGGCGAGGATGCCCCGCGACATCGGCACCAGCACCGGGGTGAAGGAGATCCGGATGCCGTCGGCCGACGCCCCCGCGGCGGCGAGCGCCTGGCGGATCTCGGGGATGTGACGATGCGTACCGCCGACGGCATACGGGTTCGCCGAGCCAAGGATCTCACTGGCCAGGAGGTTGGTCTTGGCGGCCTTGCCCGCGCCGCTCGGACCCACGGCGAGCACCGAGACGATGTCGCCCGGGTCGATCACCCCCGCGGCCACCCCGGGAGCGAGCGAGAGTGCGACGGTCGAGGCGTTGCATCCGGGGGCGGCGATGCGAGTCGCCCCCCGCAGGTGTTCGCGCTGCTTGACGCCGTTGACGGTGAGTTCGGGCACCCCGTACGCCCAGGGCTCGGGGTGGTCTCCCCCGTAGAACCTTGCCCAATCCTCAGCGGAGGTGAGCCGGTGGTCGGCGCCCGCGTCGATCACCAGGGGCGTGTCGGCGAGAGCGTCGGTGTATTGCGCCGACTGCCCGTGCGGGAGGGCGAGGACCACCACGTCGTGCCCCGCGAGCACCTCGGGTGTCGTGGCCTGCAGCTCGAGGTGGGCGAGCGAGCGGAGGTGCGGCTGGTGCGCGACGAGCGGCTGGCCGGCGCTGGAGTGCGCGGTGACCGTGCGGATCTCGACATCGGGATGGGCCGCGAGCAAGCGCAGGATCTCGCCGCCCGCATAGCCGGAAGCGCCGGAGACGGCGACCGAGAGGGTCATGTTTCTACCTTAGGAGTCGGGGCGTGTGCTGAATCAGCGTGAACCGGAGCGGCGACGCCCGCATGCCCGACCGTCGGCGGGTTTACGAGGTCGCCGAGAGTCGGCGCGTGACCCGACGTCGACGCTCGCCACCGGCGCTCACGAAGAGCTCCTCGGGGCGCACGGTGATCGACGACATGTGGCGAGGGTAGCCGCCCCGCGGGCGGACGGGCAAATCGGCGCGGGCGCGGTGATCCGCGAGGCGCGGGCGGCGGACGGGGCGGGGCGCCGTCACCGTTGCGTCGTGCGGGCGGGGATTCGGGCGCCGGCCCACTGAACCCGGGCACGACGCCCGCGCGGATCGAGGTTGAGGCGCCGCCCAGGCGCCGAGCGCCCAGACCTCGGACGCGCCGCACGACGGGTCGGGTCTCCCCGCCCGCGAAAGCCGAAGCGCCGCACGGAGGGTCGGGTCTCCCCGCCCGCGAACACCGAAGCGCCGCGCGGCGGGAGCCGGCGGCGCTTCGGAGGGAGCGTTCAGTCGCGGATCGCGGCGCCGAAACGCTCTGCGGCCACGGCGACGCCGGCGAGCTTGGCGTCCGTCGCCTCGGCCGCGGTGAGCGTGCGGTCGGCCGCGCGGAAGCGCAGTGCGAACGTCAGGCTCTTCGAGCCCTCGGCGAGCCCGGGGCCGCGATAGTCGTCGACCAGGCGCGCGCCCTCGAGGAGCGGTGCGCCGCCCTCGAGGAGCGCCGCGCGCACGGCACCGGCGGCCACGTCGAGCGGCACGGTGAGCGAGACGTCCTGCGTCGCCGCCGGGAAGCCCGAGAGCGAGGCGGCGACCACGCGAGCCTGCGCGAGGTCGAGCATCGCATCGAGGTCGAGCTCGGCGACGAGCACGCGGCCCGGCAGGTCGGCCCCGGCGGCGACCGCGGGCAGCAGCTCTCCGACATAGCCGATGTCGTGTCCCGCCGCGAGCACGCGGGCGGTCCGCCCGGGGTGCAGGGCGGCGCGCTGCGCCTGCACGAGTTCGATGTCGAGGCCTGCGGCGGCCGTCAGTACGCGCACGGCGTCGACGGCGTCGGCGAGGTCGGCGGCCACGGCCGGCTGCCCGGGCTGCTTCGGCACCGTGTGACCGGCCAGCAGCACGGCGATGTGGCGGCGCTGCGGCGGGATCGAGGCGTCGAGCGCGGTGAGGGTTGCGGCATCCGGACGCACCGCCAGGGGCGGCACCGACGCGGTGCCGTACTGCACGCCGGGCTTGGGCAGGAACACCGTGCCGACCTCGAACAGGGCCAGGTCGACGATGCCGCGCGAGACGTTGCGGTGCGCGACCTGCAGAAGGGCCGGCACGAGCGAGCGGCGGAGGAACGGCGACAGCCCGTCGAGCGGGTTGGCGAGTTTCACGCTCGGCAGCCTGTCGCCCGACGGAGAGCCGTGCAGCGCGTTCTGCTCCTCGGTGGTGAAGGGGAACGACGGGGTCTCGACGTACCCGGCCGAGGCGAGGGCGTTCGAGACGCGTCGGCGGCCCTGCTGCGCGGCGGTCAGGCCGCGGCCCGACGGCGGGGTGGGGAGCACCGAGGGGATGCGGTCGTAGCCCTCGATGCGGGCCACCTCTTCGGCGAGCGTCCACTTGTCGGTCAGGTCGTGGCGCCACGACGGCGCGGTCACGGCCCAGCCGGCGTCGTGCGGTTCGACGGAGCAGCCGATGAGGCGCAGCGCCGAGACGGTCTCGTCGTCGGTGTAGTCGACGCCGATCAGTCCCGACACGAAGCCCGCGGGCAGCGTGATGGGCTCGCGCCGGTAGGTCGACGACAGGGATCCGCCGAGTTCGGTGTCGAGCGTGCCGCCGGCGAGCTCGACCATCAGCGATGCGACGCGTTCGGCGGCGACGTACGGCACGAGCGGGTCGACACCGCGCTCGAAGCGACGCGAGGCCTCCGACGGCAGCTTGTGCCGACGGGCGGTACGGGCGATCGACACCTGGTCGAAGGTCGCCGCCTCGATGAGGACGTTGCGCGTCGCATCGCTCATCTCGGTGGGACCACCACCCATGACGCCGGCGAGACCGATCGGACCGGACTCGTCGGTGATGAGCAGGTCTTCGGCGTTGAGCGTGCGCACCTGGCCGTCGAGGGTCTCGAGCTTCTCGCCCTGCTCCGCGCGGCGCACGGTGATGCCGCCCTGCAGCCGGTCGAGGTCGTAGCCGTGGATGGGCTGACCGAGCTCGAGCATGACGTAGTTGGTGATGTCGATCAGCACACCGAGCGAACGGATGCCGGCGAGCGACAGGCGCGTGATCATCCACGGCGGAGTCGGACGCGAGGGGTCGACGTCGCGCACGATGCGGGCGACGAACTCCGTCGCGCCCGCGCGGCCGCGGATGGGTGCCGTGTCGTCGACCGTGATCGGGAAGCCCTGCGGCGTGCGGGCGACGGCGTCGTCGTGGCCGGTCCCGGGGTCGCGGAAGGCCGCGCCCGTCGCGTGCGAGTATTCGCGGGCGACGCCGCGCAGCGAGAGGGCGTAGCCGCGGTCGGGTGTGACGTTGATCTCGACGGCGAGGTCGTCGAGCCCGAGCAGCGCGATGGCATCCGTTCCGACCGGCGCGTCGATCCCGAGGTCGATCAGACGCAGGATGCCGGAGTGCTCGCTGCCGAGCCCCAGCTCCTTCGCCGACGCGATCATGCCGTCGGACACGTGGCCGTACGTCTTGCGGGCGGCGATCGGGAACGGCCCCGGCAGCACGGAACCGGGCAGGGTCACCACGACCTTGTCACCGGCGAAGAAGTTGCCCGCGCCGCACACGACACCGCGCACTCCCCCGTGCTCGGCGCCCACATCGACCTGGCACCAGCGGATGGTCTTGCCGTTGGACTGCGGCTCGGGGGTGAACTCCTTCACCTCACCGACGACGATGGGGCCGGAGAGTTCGAAGCGGTGCACGTCTTCTTCTTCGAATCCGACGGACACGAGCGCTTCGAGCACGTCGTCGGGAGTCGCCTCGGCGGGTACGTCGACGTACTCGCGCAACCAGGAGAGCGGGACGCGCATCAGACCACCATTCCGAACTGCTCGCTGAAGCGCACATCGCCCTCGGCCATGTCGCGCATGTCTTGCACGTCGCTGCGGAACATGAGCGTGCGCTCGATGCCCATGCCGAAGGCGAAGCCCGAGTACTCCTCGGGGTCGATGCCGGCCGCCCGCAGGACGTTGGGGTTCACCATGCCGCAGCCGCCCCACTCGATCCAGCGCGCGCCGCCCTTGAAGGTCGGGTGCCAGAGGTCGAGCTCGGCACTCGGCTCGGTGAAGGGGAAGAAGTTCGCGCGGAAGCGCGTCTTGGCCTCGGGACCGAACAGCACGCGCGCGGCGTGGTCGAGCGTGCCCTTGAGGTGCGCCATCGTGATGCCCTTGTCGATGACGAGGCCCTCGAACTGCGTGAACACCGGCAGGTGCGTGGCGTCGAACTCGTCGGTACGGTACACCCGGCCCGGGCACAGCACGTAGATGGGCAGATCGCGCTCGAGCATCGAGCGCACCTGCACGGGGCTGGTGTGCGTGCGCAGCACCAGGTGACGGGCGACCGGGTCGACGAAGAACGTGTCCTGCATCTGCCGAGCGGGGTGATCGACGTCGAAGTTCAGCGCGTCGAAGTTGAACCACTCGTGCTCGAGCTCGGGGCCTTCGGCGATCTCCCACCCCATGCCGACGAAGATGTCGGACACCTGCTCCTGCAGAACGGACATGGGATGCCGCGCCCCCACGCGGGCGCGCTGTGGCAGCGCCGTCACGTCGACGCGCTCGGCCTCGAGCTGCGCGGCGGTCTCGGCCTCGGCCAGTTCCGCCTCGCGGGCCGTGAGGGCCTGGTTCACCTGGCCGCGGGCCTGGCCGACGAGCTTGCCGACGGCGGCCTTCTGGTCGGGGGCGACCTGGCGCATCTGGGCGTTCAGCCGCGCGAGGGCGGACTGCTCACCGGTGTGCGCGGAGCGGGCGGCTTTCAACTCGGCCGTGGTCGCGGCCGCGGCGATGGCCGCGAGGGCGGCATCGACGGCGGAGGCGACGGCCTCGGGGGTGATCTCGGGTGCGTCGGACACGAGATGAGAGTCTACCGACGGGCGGGGACACCCCCCGCCCGTCGGGACGACTCAGGTGGCCGATCCGCGCTGCGCGACGATCAGCGAGGTGTCGGTCGCGCCCTGCTGCAGCGGCTGCACGGCGGAGGCTACTTCGCCGCGCGGCGATCGGCGCAGACGCTTCTCGACGAGGTTCGCGACGAATGACAGCAGAAGACAGAGCGTGATGTAGATCGCACCGATCACGATGGTCGCCGGGATGATCGGCGAGCCGACGCTCGGCTGGGCGCCGATGTACTTCGCGTAGAACAGCAGCTCTGGGTAGGTGATGACGAACCCGAGTGCGGTGTCCTTCAAGGTGACCACGAGCTGCGCGATGACGACCGGCATCATCGCGCGGATGGCCTGGGGCAGCAGCACGAGGCGCATGACACCGGCCTTGCGGAGACCGACCGCGTAGCCCGCCTCGCTCTGGCCTCGCGGCAGCGACTCGACACCGGCGCGGATGACCTCGGCGAGCACCGAGCCGTTGTAGCAGACGAGGGCGATGACCACAGCCCAGTACGGCTCCATGCGGATGCCGATGACGGGGAAGCCGTAGTACAGCAGGAACATGAAGACCAGGACGGGGATGGCGCGGAAGACCTCGATCACCGCGGTGAAGGGCCAGCGCACCCACGCGTGGTCGGACAGGCGACCGATCGCGAGGACGAAGCCGAGCGCCAGCGCACCGACCGCCGCGACGAGGAACGCCGCGATCGTCCGCATCGTGGCCTCGCCGATCTGGACCCAGACGTTCGTGTAGGTGAACGCCGACCATTTCTGGGCGGTGAACTGCCCGGTCACCGCGAGACGCCAGACGAAGAAGCCCACGATGCCGAGTACGACGACGATCGTGAGCGCGCCGAGGATGCGGTTGCGGGCGATCGCCCGGGGGCCGGGGACGTCGTACAGGACGCTGCTCATCGTGCGACCCTCCATCGGTTCTCGAGCGTTCGCTGCAGCCAGGACAGCAGCAGGACGAGCGCGACGAATGCGACCATGATCCACAGGATGACGATGAACGCGTTCTCGCCGCGCTCACTGAGGTAGTTGCGGACGGAGCCGAGGTTCACGATCGAGAACCCGGCGGCAACGGTGGTGTTCTTCAGCAGGGCGATGAACACGCTCATCATCGGCGGGATGACGGAACGGAAAGCCTGCGGCAGCACGATGAGCGTCATGACCTGGCCGAAGCCCAAGCCCAGGGCGCGAGCCGCCTCCGCCTGGCCGACGGGAACGGTGTTGACGCCCGAGCGGATCGCCTCGGCGACGTAGGTGGCCGTGTAGATGCCCAGTGCGCAGATGCCGAGCGTGAGCGAGACATCACCCGTGAGGCGCAGCCCCAGCAGAGGGGGCAGTGCGAACACGAAGGCGAAGAACACCAGGGTCAGAGGGGTGTTGCGGATGGCGCTGACGTAGAACGTGCCGACGCCGCGTGCGATCGGGATCGGCGACACGCGCATCGCGCCGACGATGATGCCGAGGATGAGCGCGAGGGCGCCGCCGGCGAAGAACAGCACGAGCGTGCCAACGAGCGCTTCGCTCCAGATGTCGAGGTTGTCGGTGATGACACCCATGCGTGGTCCTTATCTCGGAAGACGGGTTTCGGGGGCGGCGCGAGAGCGCCGCCCCCGAACGGGTCACTCGTCGGCGGTGGGCTGCTCGCCCTCGATGCCGGAGGGCGCGAGGTTCTTGTCGAACAGCGCGGTCCAGACATCGCCACCGTCGTTGAAGAGGGTGTTGATGTGGTCCTTCAGCACCGTGTCGCCCTTCGGGAGGCCGACGCCGTAGCGCTCCTCACTGAAGGTGTCACCGGCGATCTTGAACGCGTCGGGCTCCTGTGCCACGTAACCGGCCAGGATGGCCTGGTCGGTGGTCACGGCGTCGACCGAACCGGCTCGCAGCTGCTCGAGGCACTGCGTGTAGGTGTCGTACTCGACCGTGTCGCCGGGGCTGTACTCGTCGCGGATACGCTGCAGCGGCGTCGAGCCCGTCACCGAGCAGACGATCTTGCCCGCGAGATCGTCGGGGCCGTTGATGTCGTCGTTGTCGGCCGCGACCAGCAGACCCTGGCCGGTGATCAGGTACGGACCCGCGAAGTCGATCGACTCCTTGCGCTTGTCGGTGATGGAGTAGGTGCCGACGTAGTAGTCGATGTTGCCGTTCACCAGCTCCTGTTCGCGGTTGGCCGAGGGGATCGTCTTGTACTCGATCTTGTCGGCGTCGAAGCCGAGGGACGCCGCGATCCACTGCGCGATCTCGACGTCGAAGCCGCCGCGCTCGTTGCTGACCGGATCCTTGAAACCGAGACCGGGCTGGTCTTCCTTGACGCCGACGACGACCTTGTCGGCCGAGACCATGCGCTCGTAGGTGGGGCTGCCGTCGAGCGAGACGTCGGAGGCGACCTCCCACAGCTGGGTGGTGTCGGCGCCATCGCCTTCGGCGCCGGGGGCCGCGCCGGGGGTGCCGCTGTTGCAGGCCGTCAGGGCCAGCAGGCCGGCGGCGACGATGCTCGCGCCGGCGAGAAAACGTGTCTTACGCATGTGATGTCTCCTTGGTTACGTGTGCTGTGCGGATAGATGGGTCTCGGGGAAGGGCGCGGCGGATCCCCCGGGGGTGGGGACGCTCGCGCCTCGGCGAAGAACTTCCTCGTTCGTCGCCGTCATGATGGATGCCGTCAGTGGGTGATGAGCTTCGACAGGAAGTCTTTGGCCCGGTCGGACTGAGGGTTGGTGAAGAACTGCTCGGGCACCGCTTGCTCGACGATCTGCCCGTCGGCCATGAACACGACGCGGTTGGCGGCTTTGCGGGCGAAGCCCATCTCATGCGTCACGACGATCATGGTCATGCCGTCCTTGGCGAGACCGACCATGACGTCCAGCACCTCGTTGATCATCTCGGGGTCGAGGGCCGAGGTGGGCTCGTCGAACAGCATGACCTTGGGCTTCATCGCCAGCGCGCGGGCGATCGCGACGCGCTGCTGCTGACCACCCGAGAGCTGCGCGGGAAGCTTGTCGGCCTGATGCCCGACACCCACGCGATCGAGGAGCGCACGCGCCTCCTTCTCGGCATCCGCCTTCTTCATCTTGCGGACCTTGAGGGGTCCGAGAGTGACGTTCTCGAGGATCGTCAGGTGGGCGAAGAGGTTGAACGACTGGAACACCATGCCCACGTCGGCACGCAGCTCGGCGAGGCCCTTCCCCTCTTTGGGAAGCTCCTTGCCGTCGATGGTGATCGTGCCGCTCGTGATGGTCTCGAGGCGGTTGATCGTGCGGCAGAGCGTGGACTTGCCCGAACCCGAGGGTCCGATGACCACGACGACCTCGCCGCGGTCGACGGTGAGGTCGATGTCTTTGAGCGCCTGGAACTGCCCGTAGTGCTTCTGGACGTCGGAGACGACGACCAGAGGCTCGGAGGTCGTCGGGGGAACGGATGCCATGCCCCCCACACTATGAGGGAGACACGCCGCCGACCACCTTCCGGCGCGCGCCTTAACCGTTCTGTAACAGCCGCTGTCAGCGCGCCCGCTGGGCGAAAGCCGTCTCGTAGAGGCACACGCTCGCCGCCGTGGCGAGGTTGAGCGACTCGGCGCGACCGTAGATGGGAAGCCGTAGCGCCACGTCGGCGCGCGCGAGCGCTTCGTCGTCGAGACCCCGCGCCTCGTTACCGAACAACCACGCGGTCGGCTCCGCGAGGACGCCGCGGGATGCCAGGAAATCGTCGCCTCCGACGTCGGCGGCGACGACGCGAAGACCCGCCTCGTGCACGCGCTCGACCACGTCGGCGAGCTCGAGATCGACGGCCACCGGCAGGTGGAACAGCGACCCGGTCGTGGAGCGCACGACCTTCGGGTTGTAGGGATCGACGGTGCGTCCGGTGAGGATGACGGCATCCGCTCCCGCCGCGTCGGCGGCGCGGATGATGGTGCCGAGGTTGCCCGGGTCGCGGACCTCCTCGCAGATCGCGATGAGCCGCGGGCCCGCCGCGAGTACGTCTTTCAACGCCGTCGGCGCCTGCCGTGCCACCGCGACGATGCCCTGCGGCGTCACGGTGTCGGCCATGGCATCCAGGACCGCTTCGGTCGTGTACTGCAGGTCGACGCCCGCCTGCTCGGCGGCGTCGCGCACATCCACGTGCTTCTCGAGGGCGCTCGGGGTGGCGTAGAGCTCGAGCACCGTCTCGGGGGCCCACGCGAGGGCCTCGCGCGCCGCCTGGGGGCCTTCGAGCAGGAAGAGTCCGGTCTCCTGACGGGCGGCTCGCTTGCTCAACTTGGCCACGGCGCGCACCCGCGGCGAACGGGGGTTCTCCAGCACGCCCTCAGTGTATGGCTCCCCCGGCATGCACCCCGGATGCCGCGCGGACGCCGACGGGATGCGGCGCTCGGCGAACGCGGAGCCGATACGCGCCCCCCGGAGCGGAGGAAAAGCGGAACGGGCGCCCTCGCGAGGAGGACGCCCGTTCCGGAAGGAAGACGCGGGTTACGCGGACTTCGGCGCGTTGACGTCGCTGGGCAGGGCCGCCTTGGCGGTCTGCACGAGCGAGGCGAACACGGTGGGCTCGTTCACCGCGAGCTCGGCGAGCATGCGGCGGTCGACCTGCACACCCGCGAGGCCGAGGCCCTGGATGAAGCGGTTGTACGTGAGCCCGTTCTGGCGGGACGCGGCGTTGATGCGCTGGATCCACAGACGACGGAAATCGCCCTTGCGCTTGCGACGGTCGCGGTACGCGTAGACCAGGGAGTGGGTGACCTGCTCCTTGGCCTTGCGGTACAGGCGCGAACGCTGACCGCGGTAACCGGAGGCGCGCTCCAGGATGACGCGACGCTTCTTGTGGGCGTTTACTGCCCGCTTGACTCTAGCCATTTCTGTTTCTTCCTAACGTGCGTCGGCGCTCAGAGACCGAGGAGCTTCTTGGCGACCTTCGAGTCGCCCTTGGCCAGGACCTGCTCCTGGTTCAGGCGGCGGGTGCGCTTCGAGGCCTTGCCTTCGAGGTTGTGGCGCATGCCGGCCTGCTGCTTCATGAGCTTGCCGCTACCGGTGAGCTTGAAGCGCTTCTTGGCGCCCGAGTGGGTCTTCTGCTTCGGCATCTGTCTTCCTTCGTTGGTCTTCCCGGCGGAGCGGGAGTCTGGGGAGCTCTACTCGGCGGGGGCCGAGGAGGGGGTTTCTTCCGAGTCCGATTCCGAGTCGCCGCGCGCGGCGCTGCGCGCCGCCTCGCGGTTCGCGGTGCGCAGAGCGTTCTGCTCGGTCTTGACCTCGGACTTGTTCTTGTGAGGAGCGACGACCATCACCATGTTGCGACCGTCGATCGTGGGGTTCGACTCGACGGTGCCGAACTCGGCGACGTCTTCGGCGAACTTGCGGAGCAGACGCACACCCTGCTCGGGACGCGACTGCTCGCGACCGCGGAACAGGATCATCGCCTTCACCTTGTCACCCGCCTGGAGGAAGCCCTCGGCGCGCTTGAGCTTGGTGATGTAGTCGTGGGCCTCGATCTTCAGGCGGAACCGGACCTCTTTGAGGACGGTGTTCGCCTGGTTACGACGCGTCTCCTTGGCCTTCTGAGCGGCCTCGTACTTGAACTTGCCGTAATCCATGATCTTGACCACGGGCGGCTTCGAGCTCGGCGCAACCTCGACCAGGTCGAGGTCCGCTTCCTGGGCCAGGCGCAGCGCAGCTTCGATGCGGACGATGCCGACCTGCTCGCCGTTGGGTCCGACGAGACGGACCTCCGGGACTCGGATGCGCTCGTTGGTGCGGGGATCGCTGATGCGGAACTCCTCTTGTCTGCGGATGACGGCCGCCGCGATCCGATCGAATCGCGGGCGAAGAGGAGAAACACGCCACCCGGCACGGTGCTGTCAGCACCGGCTTCTGCACCCAGGCGACCCCGTGCGAAACGGAGCGGAGTGCGGGAACCCGGTAGCCTGGAACGGCAAGCGCGGGTGGGATGTGATCCTCTTTCGTACGGAGCGGAAAGCTCCGAAGCCCGCCACAGTCTAGCAGAGAGATTCACGTGGACACGAACCCCTCCGACCAGCCCGCCGAAGACCACTCCGCACACCGCCACGGCGGCGAAGACGAACGTCTCGCGCGATGGGAGGAGCAGGAGCGTGCAGCCTCCTCGGCGACCCGCGACATCGCGGACGTGCCGGCCGTCGAAGTCATCACGACAGCCGCCGTCCACCTCATGAGCGCCGCCGCGGTCAAGACGGGACTCGCCGACGATCCCGCCCACCAGCTCGACCTCGACGAGGCGCGCAAGCTCATCAACGCCCTGGCCGGTCTCATCACGGCCGGCGCCCCCGAGATCAGCGACATGCACGCGCGATCGCTGCGCGACGGGCTGCGCTCGCTCCAACTGGCCTTCCGTGAGGCGTCGACGATCCAGGACCCGATCGGTAAGGGGCCGGGCGAGAAGTGGACGGGTCCCGTCACGTAGGTCGTTCGCTCTGGGGGTATCGGCTACGGGGTGCCCCTTGTCTGAGGTCGAGAACGGGGCCCCTGCAGCGATCGACCTAAGACAAGTGGCACCCCTTCGCCTCTGCCGCAGGGCGGCTCCTTCGTGACACCCGCATGGGTATGAGCTGCTGCGGGTCGACTTGGGAAGGGGCACCCCCGCAGTCCTCTGCCGCAGGGCGACTCCTTCGTGACACCCGCATGGGTATGAGCTGCGGGTCCCTCCCCTGACTCGCAGGGAAGGGGGCATCTCAGCGCCCTGAGCCGCGGGCCGGCTCCCCCGGAACACTCGAGGGAGGCGGACGGAAGCGCATGAGTCGGCCTGCCGGCGGGGCAGGCGGCGCGGTCAGGACTCGGTGCTGCGGTGCAGTTTCACCGTCAGCGAGTCGACGAGGACGGCGATACGGTCATCGGACGCCCACCGGCGGGCGACGCGAGCGAGGACGGCATCCAATTCCTCCTGCTCCAGGCCCGACATCAGCTGCAGGTGGACGACGAGCTCCGGCCCGCGCAGACGCCCCGTGGGATCGCCCGATTCGACCGCGAGGTCGAGCACCGCGAGTTCACCCGAGATGCTCTGCTGCAAGCCCGTGAAGACCGTCGGCGAGGTATGGGCGGGCTCCCACGACTCGCCCTGGGCGATCGCCCAGACCGCGGGACGGCGGACGACGAACTCCGTCTCCGATCCCGGGTCGATGACGATGAGCTCGGTGTCTTCGGATGCCGCGGCCAGCGCCGTGCGTCGACCGTCGGCGGGAACGGGTCGCGCCAGGGCATCCCAGGTCTGGAGCGCGGTGACCGAGGTGAAGACGGGGAGGACTTTGCGTCCGTCCGGCGCGGCGACCGTGACGATCGACAGTTCCTGCGTCTTGTCGACCTCGAGCCCGTGCGCGCCGATACCGTGGTCACCCTTCTCGGCGACCAGGGGGATCAGCAGGCGCGCCTCGCGGTAGGCATCGACCACCGCGCGGGCGTCGCCCTCCGCCGCTCGGAACGCGAGGAGAGCGGACAGCAGTGCCGGATCGGCCGACCCGTCATCGCCCGAGTGCGGATTGGCCGAGAAGCTGCGCCCCTCCCAGGGGAGGCCGGCCGAGTCGGCTGCGGCGCCGTGCGGGCCGTGACCGTGATCGTGCGGGTCGTGCCCGTTCGGACCGTCAGTGTCCGGCGACATCCAGTGCCTCAGCGAGCGTGAACTGCCCCGCATAGAGCGCCTTGCCGACGATGGCGCCCTCGACTCCGAGGGGCACGAGGTCGCGCAGCGCCGCGATGTCGTCGAGGCTGGACACGCCGCCGGAGGCGACGATCGGCTTCGGGGTGCGCTGGGTCATCTCGCGCAGCAGTTCGATGTTGGGGCCGCGGAGCGTACCGTCCTTGGTGACGTCGGTGACGACGTAACGGCTGCAGCCGGCGTCCTCGAGACGATCGAGCACCGTCCACAGATCGCCGCCGTCACGCGTCCACCCGCGGGCCGCGAGCGTCGTGCCGCGCACATCGAGACCGACGGCGATGGCCTCGCCGTAGCGGTTGATGACATCTGCCGCCCACTCGGGGTTCTCGAGCGCCGCCGTGCCGAGGTTGATACGGCTCGCGCCGCTCTCGAGCGCAGCCTCCAGCGTGCGGTCGTCGCGGATGCCGCCCGAGAGCTCCACCTGCACGCCCTTGACCTGCTTGATGACCTTGCGCATGACGCCGGCGTTGCTGCCACGGCCGAAGGCGGCGTCGAGGTCGACGAGGTGGATCCACTGCGCGCCCTGGCGGGCGAAGTCGGCGGCCGCGTCGACGGGGTCGCCGTAGCTGGTCTCGGTACCGGCCTCGCCCTGGGTCAGGCGGACGGCTTTACCGTCGGCCACATCGACCGCCGGAAGCAGCACAAGTTCGGGCGTGGACGCGAAATCGTTCATGGCTCCTCGCACCCTTCGGCGCATCTCGCCGAGCCGGGGCACGAGGTCACACAGTAGTCGCGCGCAGCCCGTCGATCCAATTGGCGAGGAGGCGGATGCCGGCTTCGCCCGACTTCTCGGGGTGGAACTGCGTCGCCGCCAGCGGACCGTTCTCGACCGCCGCGATGAAGGGCGCACCGTACGTGCACCACGTCACGGACGGCTGTGGGAACGGCGGGGTGACGGCGAGCGACCACTCCTGTGCGGCGTAGGAGTGCACGAAGTAGAACCGCTCGCGCTCGATGCCCTCGAACAGTCGGGAACCCTCGCCCGCGGTGACGGTGTTCCAGCCCATGTGCGGCAGCACGGGGGCCGTGAGTTCGGCGACCGTGCCCGGCCACTCCCCCAGCCCCGGGGTGTCGGTGCCGCGCTCGATGCCGCGCTCGAACATGACCTGCATGCCGACGCAGATGCCGAGGACCGGCCGCCCACCGGCGAGACGGCGGTCGATGATCTCGCCCCCGCGACTGGCGTTCAATGAATCCATGACAGCGCGGAACGCGCCGACGCCGGGCACGAGCAGTCCGTCGGCGTCGAGCAGCAGTGACCGATCGGACGTCAGCCGCGCGTCGGCGCCCGCCTCGACGAGCGCCTTCACGGCGGAGTGGACGTTGCCTGACCCGTAATCGAGGACCGCGACGACGGGCTTGGCCGTCACAGCGCGCCCTTCGTGCTCGGGATGCCGTCGACGAGGGGATCGAGTGCCTTGGCCTGACGGAAGGCGCGCGCGAGCGCCTTGTACTCCGCCTCGGCGATGTGGTGCGGGTCGCGTCCGCCCAGGACGCGCACGTGCACGGTGAGCCCGGCGTGGATGGAGATGGCCTCGAACGAGTGGCGCACGAGCGAGCCGGTGAAGTGACCCCCGATGAGGTGGTGCTCGAATCCGGCGGGCTCGCCGGTGTGCACGAGGTACGGACGACCGCTGATGTCGACCACCGCCTGCGCGAGTGCCTCGTCGAGCGGGACGAGGGCGTCACCGTAGCGCGCGATGCCGGACTTGTCGCCGAGTGCCTGACGGATCGCCTGGCCGAGCACGATCGAGGTGTCCTCGACCGTGTGGTGGGCGTCGATGTGGGTGTCTCCGGTGGCGCGCACGCGCAGGTCGGTGAGCGAGTGCTTCGCGAACGCCGTGAGCATGTGGTCGAAGAACGGCACCGTCGTCTGGATGTCGCTCGCACCGCGCCCGTCGAGATCCAGCTCGAGCTCGATGTGCGACTCGCTCGTCTCGCGCGTGATCGAGGCGGTGCGGGGCGTTGCGGGGCCGGTCATGATCGGGATCCTATCGAGGCGAGGGCGTCGAGGAACGCGGTGGTCTCGTCGGCCGTTCCGGCCGAGACGCGCAGGTGGTGGGGAATGCCGACGTCGCGGATGAGCACGCCGCGGTCGTACAGCGCTTTCCACGTCGCGGCCGGGTCATCGACCCCTCCGAACAGGACGAAGTTCGTCCACGACTCGTGTGCCGTGTACCCGAGCGCGGACACCGTCGCGGAGATGCGATCGCGCTGAGCGACGATCTCGTCGACCATCGCAAGCATGGTCTCGGCGTGGCCCAGAGCGGCGGTCGCCGCCGCCTGGGTCAGTGCGCTCAGGTGGTACGGCAGGCGCACGAGGCGCAGGGCGTCGACGAAGGCTGGGTCGGCCGCGAGGTAGCCCACCCGCGCACCGGCGAAGGCGAAGGCCTTGCTCATCGTGCGGGAGACGACCAACCGCGGACGACCCGGAAGGAGCGCGACGGCGGACGGCTCGTCGCGCGGGGCGAACTCCTCGTAGGCCTCGTCGACGATGACGACACCGTCGGTCGCGTCGTAGACCGCCTCGATGACATCGCGTCGGAGAGGGGTGCCCGTGGGGTTGTTGGGCGCGCACAGGAACACCACGTCGGGACGCTGTTCGCGCACCTGCGCCGCTGCGGACTCCGCAGTAAGCGAGAAATCGTGCTCGCGGTGACCGGCGATCCACCGCGCACCCGTCGCGCGCGTGAGGATCGGATACATCGAGTACGTGGGAGCGAAGCCCATCGCGGTCCGACCGGGACCGCCGAACGCCTGGAGGATGTGCTGCAGCACCTCGTTCGAGCCGTTGGCCGCCCAGATCTGTTCGGCCCCCAGGCCGTGGCCCAGGTAATGCGCGAACGCCTCTCGGAGTCCTGTGAACTCACGGTCGGGATAGCGGTTGACGTCACGGAGGGCCCGGGCGACGGCATCGAGAATGTCGTCTGCGACTTCGGAGGGAACGGGATGCGTGTTCTCGTTCACGTTCAGCGCGACGGGAAGCGGCGCCTGCGGTGCTCCGTACGGGGTCATTCCCCGCAGATCGTCGCGTAGGGGCAGGTCGTCGAGGCGTACGGTCACCCCACCCATCGTAGGCGGCGGGCGTCGTGGCGACTCACGCGGCATGACCGGCGCGAGGGCGAGGTCAGTTCGCGGGGGCGTACTCGGTGGGGATCGCGATGCGCTGACCGGCCGCCACAGAACCGCCGGAGAGGGCGTTGAGACGGGAGATCTTGGCGACGACGTCGCGGGGGTCGGCCGCGGGTGCCAGCTCTTCAGCGATCGACCACAGGGTGTCGCCGCTCATGACGGTGACCTCGGAGAACGAGCCGGCGGATGCGCCGGCTTCGTTCGAGGCCAGCGCGGCACCGCCGCCGACGATCGCGACACCGAGAGCCACGACGAGCGGCAGCGACACCAGGAAGGTGACGACGCGGCGACCGCGCGGCGTGATGCGCAGGCGGGTGGCGGGGGCGGAGATGGCGATGCTGGTCATGGTGTGCTCCTCAGTGGGGAGAGATTCGCACCCCACCCTCGGCCGGGAGGGCGGGAGTGCGAATCTGTATTCCGAATCTATCTTCGATACTGTGCGGGTGTCAAGACGACGTATGTCGGATACGAATCGAACGCGACACGCGTGGGCTTCCACGCGATTCGCCTCGTCGACCGGATACGGTTTCGACACGGAGACCTCATCACCAACCTCCGACATTCGAATTTCCGCCGCCCTTCCCGCGGCGCGAGGGGAGCATCAGATGACCGACGCGACGACCGCCGGCCGCGAACGACCGCAGACGCGTCGGCGCAAGAGCCTCAGCGAGAAGCAGCTCGCGATCCTCGAGGTCATCCAGCGATCGATCGCGCGGCACGGTTACCCGCCGAGCATGCGCGAGATCGGCGACGCCGTCGGCCTGAAGTCGCTGTCGAGCGTCACCCATCAGCTGAATCAGCTCGAGCTCAGCGGCTACCTGCGCCGCGACCCGGGCAAGACCCGCGCGATGGAGGTGCTGATAGACCTTCCCGGCACCGCCGCCGAGAACCCGGCCGACACCGCACCCTCGGTGGGCGACGCCGCCCTCGTGCCCCTGGTCGGCCGGATCGCGGCGGGTGTGCCCATCACCGCAGACCAGCAGGTGGAGGAGATCTTCCCCCTCCCCCGCCAGCTCGTCGGAAAGGGCGAGTTGTTCATGCTCAAGGTCTCGGGCGACTCGATGATCGACGCCGCCATCTGCGACGGCGACTGGGTGGTCGTGCGCTCCCAGGCGAACGCCGAGAACGGTGAGATCGTCGCCGCCATGCTCGAGGGTGAAGCCACGGTCAAGACATTCCGTCGCCGCGACGGTCACACCTGGCTCCTCCCCCGCAACAGCGCGTTCGAGCCCATCCTCGGCGATGAGGCCGTCGTGCTGGGTCGCGTCGTGGCGGTGCTGCGCGCGGTCTGACGCAGCCGCCCGGTGCGACGACACGGGGTGCGCGCGTCGCCCTACAGACCGCGGTCGTTCTCCACAGGACGAAACGGGGTGGACACGCGCCGCAGCTACCATGACCGGACGCGCAGAGAAGGCGAGATCCGTGTCATCGACAACCACCCCGGGCGACTCCCCGTCGACCACCCCCGCTCCGAACGATCCCGACGCGGCCGCCGCCGCCCAGGGTGACAACGACGGCCGACTCGTCGACGCCGGGTATCCCGGCGAGCACCTCGCCGCCGCCCCCTCCCCGCTCATCTCGTCGCCCCCCTCGCGGCGCCGTCCACGTCGGAGCACCGTCTTCCTGGGCGCGGCGCTCGCGGTATCGATCGTGGCCGCGGGAGCGGGCTTTCTCTGGTTGTCGTCGCAGTTGTCGGAGTCGCGCTCCCAGATCGACGACCAGCGGAATCAGATCCAGCAGCAGCAGCGCGAGATCGAGGAGCAGCGCGGCCTCATCGACCGCAAGGAGCAGTTCGGCGCTGCGATGACCGAGCTCTACTCGACGATCGATCCGCTGGTCGGCCTCCCGTACGCGACGCTCGTCCCGTGGACCGAGATCGAGGCTTTCGCCGACAGCGCGTGGCAGCACCGGTGGACCGCCGGAGCACTGAGCCGGGACGTCGTCGACGTCGAGGCGTTCACCGCCGTGCTGTCCAACCGAGCGGCGGCGGCGCGCGGTCAAGCCTCGACCAACGCCACGGGAACCCCGTGGGAGGCCACCTTCGACAGCCTCGGTGGAGGGTGGGTGAGCATGGCCTTCGACGAGACCAACCGCCCGTGCGGTCTCGAAGCCATGGCGTGCGTGGCGGAGGGCGGTCCCTTCGTCGTCCACGTCAGCGGAGACACGCGCTCCGACCCGCAGTTGACGGACTGGATCCGCACGGGCGTCGCGTACCACGAGTACGCCCACGTGCTGCAGTTCACGAACCCCGAAGCCACGGCATCCGCTCTCACCGCGTTCTCCGGCGACATGGAGACCATGGCGGACTGTTACGCCCTGACGTTCCTGGATGGGTGGTCTCTAGACCACGAGGTGCCCATCGACGACCTCTCGTACTGGGAGGTGAGCGTCGGCTACGGCTACACCTGCGACGACGCGCAGCGACAGATCATCCGCGAGTGGGTGGGCGGCCTCGGCGTGCAGAAGCGACCCGTCGGGGCTTGAGGACACCGCCTCGCCGCGTGTCGGAGGGGGTCCGTAGGGTGGGAGCCATGCCTGACACCCTCCCCTACGGTTCCTGGCCCTCCCCGATCACCCCCGAGTCGGTGGCGCAGTCGAGCCCGCGTATCGACGGTGCGCGGATGGTCGGCGACGAGGTGTGGTGGGGCGAGTCCGTCCCCGTCGAGGCCGGCCGGGTCGCCGTGAGGCGCCGCCGCGCCGACGGTTCGGTCGAGACGGTGCTCCCCGCTCCCGCCAATGCTCGCTCCGCGGTCCACGAGTACGGGGGCGGCGCCTGGACCGCGTCCGACGAGGGCGAGCTCTACTACGTCGAGAAGACCGACCAGCGGGTGTACGCCCTGCGCCCGGGCGGTCAGGCGCGAGCCCTCACCCCGTCCGACGACGCCGCGCGCCATGGGGGTCTGCGGTTCGAGCACGGCACGCTGCTGGCGGTCCGCGAGACGCACGGTGCAGAGCGCGTGCCGGCGCGGGCCATCGTGCGCATCGCCACCGACGAATCCGGAGCCGTCGACGTGCTCGCCGACGGCAGCGACTTCCTCGCCCAGCCCGCCCTCAGCCCCGACGGCACGCGGCTCGCGTGGATCGCTTGGAACCACCCCGACATGCCGTGGGACGCCACGATCCTGCGCGTGGCCGACCTCTCCTCCGGAGAGGTGCACGACCTCGCGCACGGCGCGAACCGCGCACCCCTGCAGCCCGTCTGGCTCGCCGACGACGAACTGCTCTACGCCGACGATCCGGGTGGCCGCTGGAACCTCTTCCGCCGTCCCCTCGACGGTGATGCTCAGCCCGTCGCGCCGGCGGACGCCGACACCGGCGGTGGGCTGTGGGTGCTCGGCACGCGGTGGTTCGGTGCGGCGGGCGACGGGCGCATCGTCGCGGTGCGAACCGACGGCGCCGACGAGATCGTCGAGATCGCCCCGTCTGGTGTGCGCCCGCTCGACGTTCCCGTGGTCGCCGGCGCCGCGGTCGATGACGCGCGCGGTAGCCGGGTGTTGATCTCGGGCGGGGACGCGGCGGGGCGCTCCGGCCTGTGGCTGGTCGACCTCGACACCGGCTCCGTCGACCTCGTGACGGGCGGATCCGGCTCCTGGGGCGACGAATGGATGCCGTCGGCTCGCGCCCTCGAGACGGAGGGGCCCCACGGCCCGGTGCACGCCTTCGCCTACGCGCCCACGCATCCCGACATCACCGCCCCCGCGGACGAACGCCCGCCGTATGTCGTGCTCGTGCACGGCGGACCGACGTCCCACGTCGGCCCCGCGCCCTCCGCGAAGACGGCGTTCCTCACCAGTCGCGGCATCGGCGTGCTCGACGTCAATTACGGCGGCTCCACCGGCTACGGTCGCGCGTATCGCGACCGGCTCAAGGGCCAGTGGGGGGTCGTCGACGTCGATGACGTCGCCGCGGCGGCATCCGCCCTCGCCGCGGCGGGGCTCGCCGATGCCGAGCGCCTCGCCATCGCGGGCGGCTCCGCCGGCGGATGGACCGTTCTCGCCGCGGTCACCCGCACCGACGTCTTCTCCGCGGGCATCTCCCGCTACGGCGTCGGCGACGCCCGCGCCCTGGCCGAAGACACCCACGACTTCGAGGCGCGCTACCTCGACGGTCTCATCGGACCGCTGCCCGACGCGGAACAGGTCTACATCGAGCGGTCGCCGCTCAGTCGTCCCGAGCGGTTCCGCGTGCCGCTGCTGATCCTGCAGGGCACCGAGGACCGGGTCGTCCCTCCGTCGCAGGCCGAGGCGATCCGCGACGCCCTCGCCGCGCACGGTGTCCCCCACGCCTACGTGCTGTACGAGGGAGAGGGGCACGGTTTCCGGCGTGCCGAGACGGTCGTCGATTCGCTGCAACGCGAACTCGGTTTCCTTGGCGCGGTCTTCGGCTTCGAGACCCCCGGCGTCGCGGCACTCGAGCTCGACTGATCACCGGCGACCGCGCGGCCGCCGAATGCGGCGACGGCCCGTCCGGCTCGCCGATGGCGCACGGAGAGAAGCTCCAGTCGCCCGGAAAGCGAACGCGAAGAACCCCGCCGATCAGTGGTCGGCGGGGTTCTTCGTCTCTCGTCAGGCCGCGAACGGCTCCAGCTCCGCCGCGAGGCGGGCACCCACGTGGGCGTGCAGGAACGTTCCGGTCTCACGGTGCTCCTGCGCCAGGATGAGCCCGCTCTCGTGCACGGCCGACACCAGGTCGCCGCGGTCGTACGGAACGACCGCCTGCACCTCGACCGCCGGCAGAGGCAGGGCCTCTTCGATGGCCGCGCGCAGTTCGTCGATGCCCTCGCCCGTGCGCGACGACACGAACATGGCCTTCGGCGCGAGTCCGCGCAGGACGAGTCGGTCGTCGTCCGTGACCAGGTCCGCCTTGTTGAAGACGACGATCTCCTGACCGAAGTTCGCGTCGACGTCGCCCATCACGTCGCGCACCGTCATCAGCTGCGCGGCCGGGTCGGGGTGCGAGGCGTCGACGACGTGCAGGATGACGTCGGCGTCGCCGACCTCCTCGAGGGTCGAGCGGAAGGCCTCGACCAACTGATGCGGCAGGTTGCGCACGAAGCCGACCGTGTCGGTCAGCGTGTAGACGCGACCGTCGCTCGTCTCGGAACGGCGGACCGTGGCATCCAGGGTCGCGAACAGAGCGTTCTCGACCAGCACACCGGCGCTGGTGAGCCGGTTCAGCAGACTCGACTTCCCGGCGTTGGTGTAGCCGGCGATCGCCACTGACGGGATCGTGTGGCGCTTGCGCTCGGCCCGCTTCGCCTCGCGGGCGGGTGCGAAGTCGCGCAGCTGCTTGCGCAGCAGGGCCATCTTCGTGCGGATGCGTCGGCGGTCTAGCTCGATCTTCGTCTCACCGGGTCCGCGCGAGCCCATACCCGCACCGCCCGCGCCGACCTGTCCACCGGCCTGGCGCGACATCGAGTCACCCCAGCCGCGCAGGCGCGGGAGGAGGTACTCGAGTTGGGCGAGCTCGACCTGCGCCTTACCCTCGCGGCTCTTGGCGTGCTGGCTGAAGATGTCGAGGATGACCGTCGTGCGGTCGATCACCTTCACCTTCACGACGTCCTCGAGCGCACGGCGCTGGCTGGGTGCCAGCTCGGTGTCGGCGATGACGGTGTCGGCACCCACCGCGGCGACGATGTCGCGCAGTTCCGCCGCCTTCCCGCGTCCGACGTAGGTCGCGGGATCCGGGTGCGGGCGGCGCTGCAGCACGCCGTCGAGCACGACGGCACCGGCCGTCTCGGCCAGTGCCGACAGCTCGCGCAGCGAGTTCTCGGCATCCGCCTGCTCACCCTGCGGGTGCACGCCGACGAGGACGACGTTCTCGAGGCGCAGCTGGCGGTACTCGACCTCGGTGACGTCCTCGAGCTCGGTGGAGAGCCCGGCGACGCGCCGGAGGGCGGCGCGCTCCTCGCGGTCCCACTGGTCACCGTCGGCATCGCCGCCGTAGGCGGTGGTGGCATCCTGGATCGCCTGCGCGGCACCGAAGACCCGGACCCCGCGATGCGCTTCGGCGCGCGAGAGCACGCGGTCCACCGGGTCGACCGGAGACGCGTCGATGCTCGGGGGTGTGGTCTGTTCGGTCATGTGTTCCTTTCGGCCGCGGACGCTGCCGCGGCGGTGATCTCGGTGTTCTGGCACTTTATCCGCCCCGACGCCCGAGGGGACGGTCGGATATCCTGGCGTGATGGGGAGCGAGCACTACTTCAGCGCGTCGCCGTCGAGTCCCGAGCAGCTCCGTCGCATCCGCGTGACGCTCGCCGGTCGTGAACTCGAGGTGGTCACGGCGGGCGGCGTCTTCAGTCCCGATCATGTGGATGCCGGCACCTCGGTGCTGCTCGCCAACACCCCGCCCCCTCCCGCCGGCGGGCACTTCCTCGACCTGGGGTGCGGGTGGGGTCCGATCTCGCTGTCGCTGGCGCTCGCCTCACCGCACGCGACCATCTGGGCGGTCGACGTCAACGAGCGTGCTCTCGATCTCGTGAGGCGCAACGCGCAGTCGCTCGGCCTCACGAACATCAACGCCGTGCGCCCCGAGGATGTTCCCGACGGGGTCGCGTTCCGCACCATCCGCTCGAACCCGCCCATCCGCGTCGGCAAGAGCGAGTTGCACGGAATGCTGCAGCAGTGGATCCCCCGCCTGTCGGAGCGCTCGGACGGATGGTTCGTCGTGCAGCGCAACCTGGGATCGGACTCCCTGCAGCGCTGGCTCGCCGCCACGTTCGTCGACGGGTACAGCGTGCAGCGGGCTGCGACGGGCCGCGGGTTCCGCGTGATCCGCGTACGCCGCCACGGCTCGCCGCCGAGCGAGCCCATCGACATCGTCTCCTGACGGGAACGGCGGCGTCGGTGGCCGACCCGGGGCGGGGCGAGCGCCGACGGATGCCGAGAGCACACGTCCCGCGCGAGGTCACACGGCCTCGGTGACCCGTTCCGTGCGCGCTCGAGCCGATCGTGTGATCTCGCGCCGCATCGCCCGCCGGTCAGGCGAGTGCGACCTCGCCGGTGAACACCAGGGAGGCGGGGCCCGACAGGAACACCCGCCCGCCGAACACGCGCACGCCCAATGTGCCGCCCGGGGTGTCGACCACCCAGTGATCGGGCGCCGCCGGACCCGCCCAGTGCCGCACGGCGAGCGCGGCCGCGGCGACGCCGGTACCGCAACTCAGCGTCTCGCCGACACCGCGCTCGAACACGCGCAACCGGATCGCGCCGACGCCGTCGCGTACGAGCGGATCGGCCGGGACGACGAACTCCACGTTCGCGCCGTGCCGAGGAGCGGGGTCGAGCACGGGCTGGTACACGAGATCGAGACCGTCGAGCTCGGCGTCGGACGACAGGGCGACGACCACGTGCGGGTTCCCTACGTCGATGCCGACGCCCGGGCGCGCCACCGACAGACCTTTCGCGCGGACGAGGGTCTCGTCGGCATCCACCTCGAAGACCCCGAGGTCGACCTCGAAACCGCGGTCGCTGCGCGTGAGCGTCTTGACTCCCGCGCGGGTGCCGATGGGCAGCCCCTCGTCGATCGATGCGAGACCGGTGTCGGTCAGGTACCGCGCGAAGACGCGGGTGCCGTTGCCGCACATCTCCGCCTTCGAGCCGTCGGCATTGCGGTAGTCCATGAACCACTCGGCACCGGATGCCGCGGCATCCGCCCCCTCGACGATCGCCGTCGTGCGCACGACGCGCAGCAGTCCGTCGGCGCCGATGCCGAAGTGTCGGTCGCACAGGGCCGCGACCTGCGCGTCGGAGAGGTCGAGCTCGCCGTCGGGGTCGGCCACCACCACGAAGTCGTTGCCGGTGCCGTGGCCCTTGGTGAACGGAAGAGTCGCCATGTCTCCAGTCTAGGGAGCGGCCCGCCGTGATCGTTCAGTCGACGGCGGAGGGAGGACTGTCGACGATGAGACGTCTGCCGGTCGACCAGGTGTCGAACGGCTCGTAGCCGAGCGCATCGTAGAAGCCACGGGCGCCGGCGTTGTCGGGGCGCACCATGAGCTGCACCTTCGGACACCCCATGGCCTCGAGCAATCGCTCCGCCTCCTCGACCAGGACGCGACCGACACCCCGTCCGCGATGCGACGCCGCGACGGCGAGGTAGTACAGCCATCCACGGTGACCGTCGTAACCGGCCATGACACTGCCGACCACGCTGTCGACATCGACGGCCACGAGGAACAGCTCCGGCTGCACGGAGAGCTTGCGTCGGATGTCGGCGCGCGGGTCGTTCCAGGGGCGGGTGAGTCCGGCCGCGTCCCACAGCGCGACGACCGCCTCCTCGTCGGGGAGCGCGAAGGGACGGATCCGGACGTTCACGCGCCTCCCCCTCCCCCGGCGGCGAGACGTGTCGCATCCACACGGCGGGCGTCGACCCACGCGGCGTCGGCGTAGCGCCGGAACCACGACACCTGTCGGCGCGCGTAGCGCCGGGTGAGCGCTTGCGTCTCGGCGATCGCCTCCGCGCGGGTGAGGTCGCCCCGCAGCTGACCGAGGGCCTGCGCGTACCCGATGGCCCGCGCGGCGGTCACCCCCCGCTCGAGGCCGTCCGCGCGCAACGCGCGCACCTCGTCGACGAGACCCTGCTCCCACATGCGGTCGACACGCGCGTCGAGCAGCGGCACGAGCTCGTCCCGATCGATCGCCGTGGCGACGATCCGCGTGTGCGGATGCCAGAACTCCGGTGCGTCCGGAAGCGCACCGCCGTGCGTCTCTCCGCCCTGCGCCAGAACCTCGAGCGCGCGCACCACGCGGCGCCCGTTGCGCGGGTCGATGCGACCGGCGGCGACCGGGTCGGTCTCGCGCAGTCGTGCGTACAGCGCACCCGTCCCCGCGGCCTCCAGCTCGGCCTCCAAGCGTGCGCGCAGCGCCTCGTCGCGCGGAGGGAAACGGAAGTCCCACAGCACGCTCGACACGTACAGACCCGATCCCCCGACGAGGATCGCATCCGCACCGCGGCGGTGGATGTCGCTGATCACCGTGCGGGCGGCATCCTGATACCAGGCGACCGCGGCCTCGTCGGTCACGGCGAGGGCGTCGAACAGATGGTGCGGGATGCCGCGACGCTCGGCCTCGGGGACCTTGGCGGTGCCGATGTCCATGCCGCGGTAGAGCTGCATCGCATCGGCGTTGACGATCTCGGCGCGGCGCCCGCGGGCTGCGAGGGCGTCCGCCAGGTCGAGCGAGAGGCCGGTCTTGCCGGTCCCCGTCGCGCCGACGACCGCCCAGAGGACGGGCGCGGTCACACGCCGACGCGGAGGGTGGGAAGACCCAGCGACACCGCGCGCGGCGCGTCACTCTCGCCGGCGGGGGCGGGCACACCGCACGACTCGGCCTGCGAGCGGTCCCACGCGTCACCCGCGCGCGTGCGGCGGATCCGCAGGGGTGCGCCGTCGGGCGAGTCGGCGAGCAGGTGGAAGGGTGCCGCGTGCGTCACGGTCGCGGAGACGACGTCACCGGGTCGCGGTACGGGCGACCCCGCGGGCACCTCGACGTGCACGAGCCGGTTGTCCTCGGCGCGACCCGTGAGGCGGTGCGTCTCGGCATCCTTCTTGCCCTCGCCGGCCGAGATGAGCACGTCGAGGGTGCGGCCGAGCTGCTTCCGGTTCTCTTCGGCCGCGATCCTGTCCTGCAGGGCGGTGAGGCGTTCGTAGCGCTCCTGCACGACGGCCTTCGGCACCTGATCGGCCATCGTGGCCGCCGGGGTGCCCTCGCGAATGGAGTACTGGAAGGTGAAGGCGCTGGAGAAGCGGGAGGCCTCCACCACGCGCAGGGTCTCCTGGAAGTCCTCTTCGGTCTCGCCGGGGAAGCCGACGATGATGTCGGTCGTGATCGCCGCGTACGGGATGCGCTCGCGCACACGGTCCAGGATGCCGAGGAACTTCTCGCTCCGGTACGACCGGCGCATCGCCTTGAGGATGCGGTCGGAGCCGGACTGCAGCGGCATGTGCAGCTGCGGCATGACGGCCGGGGTCTCGGCCATCGCGGCGATGACGTCGTCGGTGAAGGCCGCCGGGTGGGGGCTCGTGAAGCGGATGCGCTCGAGGCCCTCGATCTCACCCGCGGCGCGCAGCAGCTTTCCGAAGGCGAGACGATCGCCGAACTCGACGCCGTAAGAGTTCACGTTCTGTCCGAGCAGCGTGACCTCGATCGCACCGTCGTCGACGAGCAGACGGATCTCGTTGAGGATGTCGCCCGGGCGACGGTCCTTCTCTTTGCCGCGCAGGCTCGGGACGATGCAGAACGTGCAGGTGTTGTTGCACCCCACGGAGATCGAGACCCACCCGCTGTGGATCGAGTCGCGCTTGGTGGGGAGGGTGGAGGGGAAGATCTCCAGCGACTCGAGGATCTCGAGCTCGGCCTCGCCGTTGTGCCGCGCACGCTCGAGCATGCCGGGCAGCGATCCCATGTTGTGCGTGCCGAAGACGACGTCGACCCAGGGGGCCTTCTGCTGCACGGCGTCCTTGTCCATCTGGGCGAGACACCCGCCGACGGCGATCTGCATGCCCGCGTGCGCGTCCTTGCGCGACTTGAGGTGACCGAGCGTGCCGTACAGCTTGCCGGCCGCGTTGTCGCGGACGGCGCACGTGTTGATGACGACGACGTCGGCCTCGACGCCGGCGTCGGCGCGCACGTATCCCGCACTCTCCAGGGAACCGGAGAGACGCTCTGAATCGTGCACGTTCATCTGGCATCCGAAGGTGCGGACCTCGTAGGTGCGCGGACCCTCGGCGCCCAGCGCGGCGGAGGACGGCGCGATCAGCGTCGGGGAGGAAACGGGGGTGGTCATGATGCGTGCAAGTCTAAGCGGCCCACCCCGGAGCCGCGCGGGTCGTCCACCCCCTGCTCTGCTGCCGCGTGGCGCCCCCGGGGCGCCGCAGGGCGGCGCACGGGGCGTGCTGTGGCGCGAACCGGGCAGAAGCCTGCGTCCGCCGGACGTGCACCACGCGTCCGCGGCGATAGCGTGTACCAACGGGTGCCAGGGGGAAGCATGCACAGCGACCGAAGGAAGCTGCGCTCGGTGGAAGCGATCGGCGCGGATCGGGATGCAGGGGCGTGGGCGGCGCGCGTCCTGGACGGAGCCTCGCTCGTCGTGGCGGGTCCGCGCGGGAGCGGTCGCAGTCATCTGCTGCGCGGGATCACCGCTGAGATCGAGCGTCTCGGCGGTCACGCCGTCGTTCTGCACACCGCCTCGGCTCTGTCGCGGGAGCCCTTCGGCGCGGTCGATGCCGCCGCCGACCCCGCGCTCGCGATGCTGCGGACACCCTCGGACGATCACACGGTCATGGACGGCGTGCTCGTCGTCGACGACATCGAGCTCCTCGATGCGGCGTCGGCGCAGGCGATCGCCCGCGCCGTGGCATCCCGGAGCCTCGTCGCGGTTCTTGCGCACCGCACCGCCCGACCTCGGGACATCGAGCCGCACGACGACGCGGACGGCGCCCGTCGCGGGCTGCGGGACCTCTGGGTCGAGGGGCTGGCGCGACGCGTCGATCTCACCGAACTGTCCGATGAGGATGCGTTCCGCCTCATCGACGTCTTCCCCGATGCGGGGCTCCTCGACAGCCCCACGCGCGCGGCGCTCGTGTGGCGCGCCGACCGTTCGAGGGCCCTTCTCCGCCGTCTCGTGCTGCACGCCATCGCGGACGCGCGGGCCGGTCGCGATCCGCTGGAGGCGTTCCGCTCGATCGCTCCACACAGCCGACTCGCCGTCGCGCTCGAACGGCACATGTCCGACATGCCCACCGACGACCTCGAGAGCCTCGCCGGTATCCGTCGTCTCGCCCATCTCGAGATGGCTGTGGCGACCCGGTTCTTCGAGGTCGACAGCCTCCAGGCGCTGACCGCGCGCGGACTCCTCCACGCGGACCCCTCGCCCGAACGCCGCCTCACGGCGAACGACCTCATCGCGCAGGAGGCGCAACGCCGACTGGGCGTCGCGCGGATCGACGCCCTCGTCGACGCCGTGGGACGACGGATGCTCGCGGAGTCGGACGAGTGGTGGAGTCCCGCCGTCGCCGTGACGATCGCTCAGCGCTGGCATCGTCTCGGCCCGCAGCTCTCCGGCGAAGCCGCCCACGCCCCGGCGGTCCGCGCGCGTATCGCCCTGGATGCCGCGCGAGAGGCGAATGATCGCGGGGACGCCTCACACGCGGCCGCCTACGCGGCGCGGGGGCTGAAGTCGGCGGACGTCCCCGCCCTCCGACTCGAAGCCGAGCTCGCCGCCCGGGTCGCGGTCGGCGCGGATGGGACCGACGACGGCGGCGACGTCGAGATGCGGCGTCGACTGGCCCGCGGCGTCGTCGAGGACCAGGGGCACGAGCGGCGAGGCGAAACCTCCCCCGATCGGGCTCTCGCAGACGCCCGCGTCGACGAGCTGCTCGCCCAGGCGGCACACGCAGGCGCGCGGCTGGAATGGACCGCAGCGGCCGAGTTCGCGGGGCGCGCCACCGCGGAGGTCTCGGCGGCACCGGCGGCACGCCTGCGCGCCCTCGTGGCGGCGGGCACGGCCGAGGCCATCGCCGGCGGCTGGCGGCGGGCGCGCGTCTGCTACCGCGCCGCAGAGCGCATGCTCGACGCGCGGTACGTCTCTGATGGGCTCCTCGCCCGCGACCGGCTCACGGCTCTCATCTCGATGCTGGCAGGTCATCAGATCGCCGGAGCCGATGGGGCCGCCGTGCACGCGCGCCTCGAGCGCGAACTGGCCCGGACCGCACGTGAAGGCGACGGGGCGGAGCTGACCCTGGCGGGCGCCGCGGCCGCGATCGCCTTCGCCGGCGCCGGGCGGGCCCTGGAGTCACGCCGCGAGTTGGCGTCGGCGATGTCCCGCACCCCGTCGGCCGTCGCCGACCTCGACACGACGATGATCGAGTTGAGCGTCGCCGAGGAACTCGCCCTGGCCGGCAGGTTCGACGACGCCCGCGCGATCCTCGTTCGTCTGGACGACCGCGGCATCCCCCTTCTGCGACGGAGCAGCCTGTACGTGCAGACGACCATCCTCGCGGCGGAGGGACGCCATGACGCCGCGCGCGTCGCGGCTCGCGGCGCGGCCGACCTGACGCGAGGTCGCTCGGCGGCGGCCCTGCGTATCCGCGACCTGTTCCGTCTGACCGCGTTGGGTGCCGCGAGCGAAGACGAGGTCGACGAGTTGGTGCAGCTCGCCGCGACCACCGACCTGCCCCTGGCGGCCGAGGCGGTCCGTCGGGCCTCGGCGCGATCGAGCGCGGAGGAAGACCTCCCCGTCGACGAGCTGCGCCTGCATGCGCTGTGGTCGACGCGTGACGTGAGCCGGGAACATTCCGACGCCATGGTCGATTTCCCTCGCCCGCCGGAGCTGAGCGTCGCGACGGGTGAGCTCACCGCGCGAGAGCACGAGATCGCGTTGATGGCCGACGAGGGCCTCACGAACCGCGAGATCGCGACCCGGCTGTTCCTGTCGGTGCGAACGGTGGAGTCGCACATCTACCAGGCACGCGCGAAGGTGGGCGCGGCGTCCCGCAAGGAGTTGGGGCGGATGGTCGCCGCCGAGGTCGAGCGCGAGCGGGCGGCGGCGCGCCCCTCGGCCCCGGTGGAGGACAACGGCGTAAACCCTGCGGCGCCCCCTGCGGACGAGCAGACGGCTGCGCTCCCTGATCTACCGGGGACGGCACCGCGGTTCACTCGTCGGGAGTGAAGCGCACGGAGCAAGACGCGCAGACGGCCGCGCCCCCTCATCTACCGGGGACGGCACCGCGGTTCACTCGTCGGGAGTGAAGTGCACAGAGCAAGACGCGCAGACGGCCGCGCCCCCCTCATCTACCGGGGACGGCACCGCGGTTCACTCGTCGGGGGTGAAGCGCACACCCGAGGCAGGACGGGTCGACGGCCGCGACCGACCGATGCCCGCTTCGGCCAGGGCCGAGCGTGCCGCCGTCAGAGCGACTGACGAGGGGTAGCCCCGGCGACCCAGTTGCCCGGCCAGGCGGCGGAGCGCCGCCTCGTACTCCACGCCCTCGACCGCACGCACCTTGGACCGGGCGAAATCGAGCGCACGTTCGGCGTCGTCATCGGGTAGGGCCGCGAGAGCCGCCTCGGCGACGTCTCGCGGGATGCCGCGCTTGCGCAGCGTCTCGGCCACGGCGCGACGGCCCTCTCCGCGCTTCTCGACGGCCGACATTGCCAGTTGTTCGGCGAACGTGGCGTCATCGAGATACCCGAGGTCGACGAAGTGATCGACGATCTCATCGGCGAGGAAATCATCAGCACCCTCTGTGCCACGCACCACGCCTCGCGCTTCGGAGAGAGACAGCGACCGCGACCGCAGCTTGCGCAGGAGCACCGCTTCGGCGCGCTGACGTGTCTCTTCCGTCGCCGCGACATCGTCGTCGTCGCCGCCGCGCGACGTCGTCGGGCCCGCGACAGCCTCGTTCGGTCCGGACGCGTCGTCGGCACCGCCGAGGTCTCGCAGTGGCCGCAGGCGGGGGCGCCTCGCGACCTGCCCGCCAGGGGCATCGGCAGCGGCATCCGCGGGCACGTCCGCGATGTCGCGTCCGAGCGACGGGTGCGCGGACGATGCCCGACTCCGCGAACCGAACAGCGGGATGACCGGTGCCAGGGCGTCGCCTTCGGATGCGCGCGGCACACCGTGGAGGATCCGCTGACCCTGACCGGGCGCATCCGATGCCGCGTCGGCTGCTCGGTCGTCGCCCGCTGCGCGGGCCCTACGGGCGTCGCCCGCCCCGGCGGCCCCGCGGGCATCGCCCGCCACGCCCGACGGGCGACGCCCCGAACCGTTACCGTCGTCTGTCATCACGCCGGGCGACGTGCGGCCAGCTCGTCGTCCGCGGGAGCGGCCCCGATAGCGTCGGCCGGAGTCCCACCGATGCCGAGCTTGTTCTTGATCTTCGTCTCGATCTCCGTCGCGATGTCGGGGTTCTTGATGAGGAAGTTGCGCGCGTTCTCTTTGCCCTGCCCGAGCTGCTCGCCCTCGTAGGTGTACCACGCACCGGACTTCTTCACGATCGCGTGCTCGACACCGAAGTCGATCAGGCTGCCCTCTCGCGAGATGCCGATGCCGTAGAGGATGTCGAACTCGGCCTGCTTGAACGGCGGGGCCATCTTGTTCTTGACGACCTTCACACGCGTGCGGTTACCGACTGCCTCGGTGCCGTCCTTCAGCGTCTCGATACGACGGATGTCGAGGCGAACCGACGCGTAGAACTTCAGCGCCTTTCCTCCGGCGGTGGTCTCGGGCGAACCGAAGAACACACCGATCTTTTCGCGCAGCTGGTTGATGAAGATCGCCGTCGTCTTGGTGTTGCTCAGGCCACCGGTGAGCTTGCGGAGGGCCTGCGACATGAGGCGGGCCTGCAGACCGACGTGCGAGTCGCCCATCTCACCCTTGATCTCGGCCTCGGGAACCAGCGCCGCCACGGAGTCGATGACGACGAGGTCGATCGCTCCCGAACGGATCAGCATGTCGGCGATCTCGAGGGCCTGCTCGCCGGTGTCGGGCTGCGACACGAGGAGGGCGTCGATGTCGACACCGAGCTTCTTGGCGTACTCGGGGTCGAGGGCGTGCTCGGCGTCGATGAACGCCGCGATGCCGCCGGCGCGCTGCGCGTTGGCGATGGCGTGCAGCGTCAGGGTCGTCTTACCCGACGACTCCGGCCCGTAGATCTCGATGATACGGCCGCGCGGCAGACCGCCGATGCCGAGGGCCACGTCGAGCGCGACGGACCCCGTGGGGATGGTCTCGATGGGCGCACGCTCATCGCTGCCCAGTCGCATGACCGAGCCCTTTCCGAACTGACGGTCGATCTGTGCGAGGGCCGACTCGAGGGCCTTCTCGCGCTCTGCGGGTGAGGGCATGACATCTTCTTTCTGCTCGCGTTCCGGTCGCCTATAGGCTGTCGCGTCTTCCACCGACGGTGGATCAACCCGACAAGGCGTTCAGGTGTCGTTCGACGTTCTCCACGTTAGGGAGGGCCTCCGACATTGGTGTCGGATCACCGCCCATATGGGGACGAACACGTCACTTTCCCTGCTGTGAAGGAGCCTACGCCCCGATCGAACGTAGTTTCGAGGACACGCCGAGAAGTTATGTACGAATGTCGTACGCGACGGCGTCGGCGGTATCGACCTCCAGGCGGGCGCAGCGCTGCCACGGGGCGACGCGCACGTCATGACGGCAGCACGACCTCGCACCCCGGAGTCCCAGAGGACGGGAACGACGCGCACGTCACGACAGCAGCGCGACCTCGTGCCCCGGAGTCCCGCGGGGCGAACGACGACGCGCCCGTCACGACGGCGACGCGACCCGGGACCGTACCGGGGACGCGTCGTTCAGGACCGACGCGGTTCCAGCCGGCCGACGCCGTAACGCCGATTGTCGGGCACATCGGTCTCTTCGCAGAGAGCCAGCCAGACCTCGCGCGGTTCGACGCCCGCGGCCAAGGCGTCGGCGCTGGTTCGGCCACCGACGGCCGAAAGGACCAGATCGGTGAGAAGCGACCCACCGCGCGCGCCGAACTCATCGGTGACGGCGCGATCGAACTCGCTACGACGCATGTGCGGGAAGGATCAGCGGAGCGAGAGCTCAGGCTCGACCGACGCCACCAGCTCGTCGGGGACGACGTCGGGGAAGGTCTGCAGGCCTTCGAGCACCGACAGGCGGTCGCCCACCTGACGCATGATCGTCGAGATGGGAACGTCGAGGGCCTCGGCCACGGAGGCGAGGATCTCGCTGGACGCTTCTTTCTGACCGCGCTCGACCTCGCTGAGATAACCGAGGGCCACGCTCGCGCGGCTGGCGACCTGGCGGAGGGTGCGCCCCTTCTGCTGGCGGAGGTCACGCAGGACTTCGCCGATCTCTTGACGAACCAGGATCATTTTGGGGCCCTCCTCACTGCTGATTCCGTCGTCGCCCGAATGGACGACTGTGAAACACCGTCTGTGGTCACCCTAATGCCGCGCGCTGTGCACCGGATGGGAATCGCTGGACGAAACCAGGATGTGCGATCATTTGTTCCCGCAATCCTCGACGGTGCGCGATCGACGACGGGGCACCGTCCCGGAGGCCCGTCACAGCGCAGCCAACGCGCGTCGGATGGCCAGATGGGCGGTCTCTCGGCGGATGCGTTCTCTGTCGCCCGCGATGACGAGCGAGTCGACGCGGGTACCGAGGGGGGTCGACACGGCGATGTGCACGGTTCCCACGGGCTGGCCGTCTTGCTCGTCGGGCCCGGCGACCCCGGTCGTCGCGATTCCGACATCGGCGGCGACACCGTCACGGCCGAGCACGTCACGCACACCCCTCGCCATCTGCCGCGCGACACGGGGGTGGACGGCCCCGTGGGCGTCGAGGAGCGCTTGATCGACGCTCAGCAGACCGTGCTTCAGGTCGGTCGCGTAGGCGACCACTCCCCCGCGCACCGCGCGCGAAGCACCCGGGACGTCGACGAGGGAAGAGACGACGAGGCCGCCGGTGAGGGACTCGGCGACGGCGATCGTCCACCCGAGCTCCCCGAGACGCTCGAGCAGCAGCGCGGCGCTTTCTCGGGGCGTCCTTACGACGGTCTCGTCGAAGTCCTCGGGGACGGCGTCGATCACCGGCTCCTGCGCTTCCGCGACGCGCGCACCTCGGTCACGATGTAGTCGATGCCCGACGCGATCGTGAGGATCACCGCGATCGTCATCGTCACCACGCTCGCCCACCACACGGCGCTCTGCCACGCCGCCGCGTCCGACAGGCTGGCGAGCGGCAGGAGGGCGATCGATAGCGCGATCGATTGGAAGACGGTCTTGAGCTTGCCCATCCAGGCAGCGGCGAGCACGTGATCGCTGACGACGATGAAGCGGTAGACGGTGATGCCGATCTCGCGCACGAGCACGACGATCGTGACCCACCAGTCGAGCTCGCCCAGGATCGAGAGGCCGACGAAGGCGACCCCCGTCAGCACCTTGTCGGCGATGGGGTCGAGGAGCTTGCCGAGATCGCTGACGATGTTGTACCGGCGCGCGATGTAGCCGTCGACGCCGTCGGTGGCGATCGCCACGATGAACAGCACCGCCGCCGCCCATCGCAACCCGCCGTCCTCCCCGGCGTCGGCCAGGAGCATCCACAGGAAGATCGGCGCACAGAGGATGCGCGCGATTGTGATCGCGTTGGGCAGCTGAGGATGCACGGCCATCAGTCGCGTCCCGTCAACTGCCAGGCGTCTTCCGAACCTTCGTCGTCATCGTCGTCGACCACCGGGAGACCCTCGAACTGCGCCTCGATCGGATCGTCGCCGTACCGGTCGTCGGAAGCCGCGGCCGCGGGCGCGGACGGGGTGTCGTCGCCGCGCAGGCGGGCCATCACCGCCGGCAGCTGCTCGTTGGTGACGAGCACATCGCGTGCCTTCGACCCCTCGGAGGGGCCGACGATCTCGCGCGACTCGAGGAGGTCCATCAGACGCCCGGCCTTCGCGAAGCCGACGCGGAGCTTGCGCTGCAGCATCGAGGTCGAACCGAATTGGGTCGACACGACGAGCTCGGCGGCGGCGAGGAGCAGCTCGAGGTCGTCTCCGATGTCGGCGTCGATCTCTTTCTTCTCGGCCGCGGCCTGCACGTCGGAGCGATACTCGGGGCGAGCCTGCTGCGTGACGTGCGCGACGACCTTCTCGATCTCCTGTTCGCTCACCCACGCGCCCTGCACCCGCAGCGCCTTGGAGGCGCCCATCGGGAGGAACAGTCCGTCGCCCTGACCGATCAGACGGTCGGCGCCCGGCTGGTCGAGGATGACGCGGGAGTCGGTGACGCTCGTCACCGCGAACGCGAGACGGGACGGCACGTTGGCCTTGATCAGTCCCGTCACGACGTCGACCGACGGTCGCTGGGTAGCCAGGACGAGGTGGATGCCGCTGGCGCGGGCGAGCTGCGTGATACGCACGATCGAGTCTTCGACGTCGCGGGGAGCGACCATCATGAGGTCGGCGAGCTCGTCGACGACCACGAGGAGGTACGGGTAGGGCTTGAGGACGCGCTCACTGCCCACCGGCAGTTTCAGTTCGCCCGCGACGACGGCCCGGTTGAAGTCGTCGATGTGACGGAACCCGAACGACGCGAGGTCGTCGTAGCGCATGTCCATCTCTTTCACGACCCACTGCAGCGCCTCGGCGGCCTTCTTCGGGTTCGTGATGATGGGGGTGATGAGGTGCGGGACACCCGCGTAGGAGGTCAGTTCGACGCGCTTCGGGTCGATGAGCACCATGCGCACGTCGGACGGCTTCGCCCGCATGAGCAGGCTCGTGATCATCGAGTTCACGAAGCTCGACTTGCCGGAACCGGTGGAACCGGCGACCAGCAGGTGGGGCATCTTCGCGAGGTTGGCCACGACGAACCCGCCGCCGACGTCTTTGCCGACGCCGATGGTCATGGGGTGGGTCGAGGTGGTGGCGGCATCCGACCGGAGGATGTCGCCGAGCGTCACGATCTCACGGTCGGCGTTGGGGATCTCGACGCCGATCGCGCTCTTGCCCGGAATGGGGGCGAGGATGCGCACCTCGTTCGAGGCGACGGCGTAGGCGATGTTGTTGGTCAGAGCGGTGATGCGCTCGACCTTGACGCCGTGCCCCACCTCGATCTCGTACTGCGTGACCGTCGGGCCACGCGAGAACCCGGTGACGCGCGCGTCGACCTTGAACTGCTGCATGACGCTCTCGATGGCCGCGACGACCGCGTCGTTGGCGGCGGAGCGCGCCTTCGGCGGCGTGCCGCTGGCCAGCGCGGTGACGGCAGGGAGGCGGTAGTTCGCCGCCGGCGGCGCACCGGCGTTGTCGCCGCCGAGGCCCGCGATGCCGGGCAGATCGTCGTCGTCGATGCTGTCGTCGACGGGCGAGTCGTCGTGGAGCCCGCGGCCGGACGCCGCCGCCTGGAGGACGCGCGGATCGAAGACCTCTGTCACCGCATCGGGGGCCGGGGGTCGCGGCGGCGGCGTCACCGACGGCGTCGCCGCGCGCGGTGCGACCGGCTCGGGGGCCACGACGGCCGACTCGAAGCCACCCTGCGGCGTCCCCGGGGACAGCAACGTCGTGAGGTCGTCGGACCCGAGCGCGCCGTCGGTGTCTTCTTCGCGCCCGGAACGATTGCGACGCCACCAGGGCAGCGATTTCTCTGCGGCCGTGTCATCGTCGTCGTCGACGGGGAGGGCCTTGGTGGCGGGGTCGGGCCGTTCGGTGCGTTCGACGCCGAACATCCACGCGTAGAGGTCGCCCAGACGGCGACCGATGCGATTGGGCGGCGTCTTGGTGAGGATCAGAACGCTCAACACGACGAGTACGGACAGCGCGATGTAGGCGCCGACGTCGGTGAGGACGAGCGCGAGGGGCTCGCCGACGATCCACCCGGCGATCCCACCGGCTGGGCTCAGCGCGGGCAGGCCGCCCTCGTTGGGAACGGGACGAGCGCCCGCGACGTGCAGGAAGCCGGCCAGGGTCACGACGAACAGGCCGAAGCCGATCCCCACCCGCCCGTTGTCGTGGACGGACGCCGGGTGGCGGAACAGCCAGCCCGCGAGCAGGAGCAGCAGCACCGGCAGCACGAAGGCGACGCGACCGACGAGGGCGCCGAAGCTGTAGGCGCTGATGAGCGCAGCGGCATCCGTTCCGATGAAGAACCACTCCACGACCGCACCGATCACGGCGAGCACGACGAGGAAGAACGGGAATCCGTCGCGACGCTGATCGCGCTCGAGGGTCTCGGGGCCGAACGCGCGGAACATGCCGCCCACGCCGTGGGCGACGGCCATCCACGCGCGGACGGCTACCGCGGGCTTCTCGGGCTCGTCGACATAGCGCTTGGGCGCGGGAGCGGGGGCCTTGGACCGCGCCGACCCCTTAGCGGGGGCGCGGCCGCCGGACGGGGACGAGGTACGAGCCATTCTTCCACGGTAGGCGGCACCTCCGACATTCGCTCGCACCGACGCGGGGTTCAGCCCAGCCGCTTGACCATGGCGTCGCGTCCGATCCCCCGGCGGACGACCGCGAAGCCCTCCGATCGGTACAGCGTGACCGCGTAGTTGTCCCGCTCGACGCTGAGGCTGATGCGCGCGTAGCCCTCGCCGCGGGCGTGGTCGGTGAGCCGCCGCAGCAGGGCACGACCGGTCCCGTGGGCTCGCCACACCGGCCTCACGCCGATGATCAGTTCGGGGACGCCGGTGCCCACCCACCCGAATCCGGGCTCGTCGCGCGGCAGCATGCGGTACCACGCGGCTCCCACCGGCTCGCCGCCGGGCGACTCCGCGACGAAACCTGCGTCGCCGGGACGGAGCCAGCCGGCGATGTACCTGCTGTACTCCGGGCTGCTGATGATCTCGTGGCGCGGACGCGCGGCGCCGGCACGCCAGTTGGCGGCCTCGACGGCCATGTCGGCCAGGAACACGCCGTCGGACCGGAGCGCCGCGCGGATCGGGAGAGCGGGCATGCCCGCATGATAGCGACAAGCGGCACCCGTGACGGAACGCCGGGGTCAGCGGGGCAGCAGGGCTCGCCACTCCCGGGCCCGCACACGACGATCACCGACGAAGACAGCCCACCGTGGCAGACGACGAAGCGCCGCGGGCGAACCCGCGGCGCTTCGTGACGATCAGGCCTCGATGACCATCGGCACGATCATCGGCCGACGGCGCAGCGACTGGTTGACCCAGCGTCCGATGGTGCGGCGCACGACCTGCTGGAGCGCGTGGTTGTCGCGGACACCCGACTTCGCCGCCTCGGCCAGTGCCGCGGCGATCTTGGGCTTGACGCTGTCGAAGACCTTGTCGTCCTCGGCGAAACCACGGGCGTGGATCTCGGGACCCGAGATGATCTTCCCCGTCGCCGAATCGACGACGACGATCACCGAGATGAAGCCCTCCTCGCCCAGGATGCGGCGGTCCTTCAGGTCGGCATCCGTGATCTCGCCCACCGACGAACCGTCGACGTAGACGAATCCGATGTCGACCTGGCCCACGACGCGGGCGACGCCGTCGCGGAGGTCCACCACGGTGCCGTTCTCGCCGAGGATCGTGTTCTCTTCCGGGATCCCCGTCTCGCGCGCGAGCTTCGCGTTCGCCATCAGGTGGCGGTACTCGCCGTGCACGGGCAGGACGTTCTTGGGCTTGAGGATGTTGTAGCAGTAGAGCAGTTCGCCTGCGGCGGCGTGACCCGACACGTGCACCTTGGCGTTGCCCTTGTGCACCACGGTCGCGCCGAGCTTGGTCAGCCCGTCGATCACGCGGTAGATCGCGTTCTCGTTCCCGGGGATCTGGCTGGATGCCAGGATGATCGTGTCGCCCTCGCCCGGTTCGATCGCGTGGTCGAGGTTGGCCATGCGGCTGAGCACCGCCATCGGCTCGCCCTGCGAACCGGTCGACATGTAGACGATCTTGTCGTCGGGAAGGTCGCGGGCCTTCTTGTAGTCGATCAGCACCCCGTCGGGGACGTTGAGGTAGCCGAGATCGGCGGCGATGCCCATGTTGCGCACCATGCTGCGGCCGAGCAGCGCCACGCGGCGTCCGTTCGCGTGCGCGGCGTCGAGCACCTGCTGCACACGGTGCACGTGGCTCGAGAAGCTCGCCACGACGACACGGCGCGGCGCGCGCGCGATGACCTGGTCGAGCACGGGGCCGATCGCCTTCTCGGCGGGGGTGAAGCCCGGCACGTCGGCATTGGTGGAGTCCACCAGGAACAGGTCGACGCCCTCCTCGCCGAGGCGCGCGAAGGCGCGGAGGTCGGTGATGCGGCCGTCGAGCGGGAGCTGGTCCATCTTGAAGTCGCCCGTGGCCAGCACGAGGCCCGCGGGTGTGCGGATGGCGACGGCGAGGGCGTCGGGGATGGAGTGGTTGACGGCGACGAACTCGAGGTCGAACGGACCGACCTGTTCACGCTGGCCCTCTTTCACGGTCAACGTGTAAGGGCGGATCCGGTGCTCCTTCAGCTTCGCCTCGATGAGCGCGAGCGTGAGACCGGAGCCGATGAGGGGGATGTCGCCCTTGAGCTTCAGCAGGTAAGGGACCGCACCGATGTGGTCTTCGTGGCCGTGCGTGAGGACGACGCCGACGACGTCGTCGAGACGGTGCTTGATGGGTTCGAAGTCGGGCAGGATCAGGTCGACCCCGGGCTGGTGCTCCTCGGGGAACAGCACGCCGCAGTCGACGACGAGGAGCTTGCCCTCGTACTCGAACACGGTCATGTTGCGACCGACCTCACCGAGGCCGCCGAGCGGGATGACGCGCAGCGTACCGGGAGCGAGGGCGGGGGGATCGTAGACGGTCGTGGGCATATTGCCTCCTCGGATGCCACCGCGTGGCATCTCTTCGTGTGGCGTCCCTGGCCGCGGATCGGCGGACGCCCATGTTCTTATCGCGTGGTGCCGTGCACCTTCGGCAGGGCACCGCCGGCGGCCGCGTTGCGGTCGGGGCGGAAGTTGGAGAAGTCGGCGCCGGCGACGTCTTTCACGAGGGCCAGCTCGTCTTCGATCACGGCGGCCTCCCACTCTTCGGGGCCCACGAGGGGCAGACGCACGCGCGGGCTGCCGATGCGGCCGAGGCCGTGCAGGATGTACTTCGCCGCGACCGTGCCCGGGACGTGCGTCATGACCGCGCGCACGAGGGGCTCGAGGCCCTTGTGGGCGGCGGTGGCGGATGCCAGGTCGCCGGCGTTGACGGCATCGACGATCGTGCGGTACGGGGCCGCGGCGATGTTGGCCGTCACGCCGATGAGGCCCGACGCTCCGATCGACAGATGCGGGAGCACGTTGGCGTCGTCGCCCGAGAAGTACATCAGGTCGGTCTGGTTCAGCACGCGGCTGACCTCGCTGAAGTCGCCCTTGGCGTCTTTGATCGCGAGGATGTTGGGGTGCTTGGCGAGGCGCAGGATCGTCTCGTATTTGATGGGCACGCCCGTGCGGCCGGGGATGTCGTAAAGGATGACCGGCAGGTCTGTCGCGTCGGCGACGAGGCGGAAGTGCGTCAGGATGCCGGCCTGCGTGGGCTTGTTGTAGTACGGCGTGACGATCATGATGCCGTCGGCGCCGGCCTTCTCGCTGGCCCGGTAGAGCTCGATGGCGTGCGCGGTCTCGTTGGATCCGCCACCGGTGATGATCTTGGCGCGTCCGGCCGAGACGTCTTTTCCGACCTCGACCAACCGCAGCTTCTCGGGGTCGGTGAGGGTGGAGGTCTCACCCGTGGTCCCCGTGACGACGATGCCGTCGGCCCCGGCGGTGATGACGTCGTCGATGTGCTTCTCGGTGGCGGGCCAATCGACTTCGCCGTCGGCGGTCATCGGGGTGATGAGCGCGACGAGCACCTGACCGAAGGGATTGCCGGAGTGCGTCATACGTCCAGGTTATCTGTTCGGCGGGCGCCTCCCCCGGCCCGGGGCGCCCGTCGCGGGTGAACAATCCCCGACGGGGGTGCGGCCTAGGGTGGCGGCATGGCCTGGAGCACTCGCGCGACGCGCACCGTGTACGAGAATCGCTGGATCCACGTTCGCGAGGACGAGGTGACCGGACCGCACGGCGACGGCATCTACGGTGTCGTGCGGATGCAGCATCCCGCGGTGTTCGTGATCGCGCTCGACGAGGCGGACCGCGTCTGCCTGATCGAGCTGGACCGCTACACGACGGGGCGCTCGATCGAGGTTCCCGCGGGCGGCTCCGACGGGGAGGATCCGTTGGCGGCCGCCCAGCGCGAGCTCCTCGAGGAGACGGGGATCACGGCATCCGAGTGGCAGTCCCTCGGGCGCATGAACGCCCTCAACGGCATCGCGGACGCCCCCGAGCACGTCTTCCTCGCGCGGGGTCTGACGGTGGCGGATGCCGCGGCCTCGCAGCGCGAGGAGGGGATAGACGCCGTGAGGTGGGTGCCGTTCGCCGATGCCCTGCGCCTCATGGCCGACGGCGAGATCACCGACGGCGAGACGATCGCGGCGCTGGCTTTCGCGGGCATCCGGCTGGGGCGGTTCCGCTGACCGCGACCGCGTGAGGGTCGGCGCGCCGTGGTGCGCCTCAGCGCCCTCGTGAGGCCGCCTTGACGACAGCGCCGTCGGGGAGCAGGCGCGAACCCGCCACCAGCATCTTGTAACGCCACGACGGCACGCTCACCGCGCGCCCGCGGGCGGACGCACGGAGCCCCTGCCGCACGACCGTCTCGGCGTCGAGCCACAGACCGGGTGCGACCCCCTCCTGCCCGGGGGCGAGACCGAGGCGCTCGTGGAACTTCGTGTGCACGAAGCCGGGGCACACCGCGGTCACGGTGACGCCCCGGGGCCGGTAGACCACGTTCGCCCATCGGCTGAACGAGATGAGCCAGCCCTTCGCCGCGCCATAGGTGCCGCGCGGCACGAAGCCGGCCACGGAGGCGACGTTGACGATGCGACCCCTCCCCCGCGCGAGCATGGGCCCGAGCGCGGCATGGGTGAGACGCATGGCCGCTTCCACGTGCAGTCGCAGGTGCCGCACTTCGTCGTCGATCGGATTGCGGGCGAAAGCGAGATCGAGTCCGAAACCGGCGTTGTTGACGAGCACGTCGACGCCGTCGGCGAGACGCGCTTCGACCGCGGCGAGCGCGTCGTCGTCGAGCAGATCGGCGGCGAGCACCTCGACCCGCGCCCGGTGGCGATCGCGCAGGTCGGTGGCGAGGGCCTCGAGCGCGACGCGATCACGCGCGACGACCACGAGGTCTGCCCCGCGGGCGGCGAGCTGGCGGGCGAACTCGGCACCGAGTCCCGAGCTGGCGCCGGTGATCAGCGCGGTCGCCACGTCAGCGCTCCGACGGGCGGAGGGTCTCGAAGCGGTACCGGACGCCGCTCGTCGACGTGTGCCAGCCCTCGGCGGGGTCGCCGGACACCGCGCGCCACCCGTCGAGCGACGGGGCGAAGGTGTCGCCCTCGACGTCGACGTCGAGACGGGTCAGTTCGATGACGTCGGCGCGGTGGATGGCCTCGGCGTAGAGGTGACCACCCCCGATGACCCAGACCTCGTCACCCGCGGCCAGGGAGAGCGCATCGTCGAGAGACGCGGCGCGTTCAGCTCCGTCGGCCGCCCAGTCCGCGGAACGGGTGACCACGATGTTGCGGCGACCCGGGAGCGGCCGAAATCGCGGAGGAAGCGACTCCCACGTGCGCCGCCCCATGATCACGTCGGACGACCCCGTGACCGCCCGGAAGTGCGCCAGGTCTTCGGGCACGTGCCACGGCATCCCCCCGTCGGCGCCGATGACGCCGTCGTGCGCCTGCGCCCAGACGAGCCCGACGGTCATACCGCGACGGCTCCGCGGATGGCGGGGTGGTGCTGGTAGTCGTCGATGACGATGTCGTCGTACCGGTAGTCGAGGATCGACTCCGGCGTGCGCACGAATCGCAGGGTCGGGTACGGGTAGGCCTCGCGGCTCAGCTGCTCGCGCACCTGCTCCTGATGGTTGTCGTAGACGTGGCAGTCGCCGCCCGTCCAGACGAACTCGCCCGGCTCCAAGCCCGTCTGCTGCGCGACCATGAGGGTGAGCATCGCGTAGGACGCGATGTTGAACGGGACGCCCAGGAACATGTCGGCGCTGCGCTGGTAGAGCTGACACGACAGCTTGCCGTCGGCGACGTAGAACTGGAACAACGCGTGGCAGGGCGCGAGCGCCATGTCGGGGATGTCGGCGGGGTTCCACGCCGACACGATGAGCCGACGCGAGTCGGGGTCGCGGCGGATCTGCTCGATGACCTGGGTGATCTGGTCGATGGTGCCGCCGTCCGCGGTCGGCCACGAGCGCCACTGCACGCCGTAGACGGGGCCGAGTTCGCCGTCGGCATCCGCCCACTCGTCCCAGATCGAGACGCCGTTCTCCTGCAGCCAGGCGACATTCGACTCCCCGCGCAGGAACCACAGCAGTTCGTACACGATCGATTTGAGGTGCACGCGCTTCGTGGTGACGAGGGGGAAGCCCTCGGCCAGATCGAAACGGATCTGTCGACCGAAGACGCTCGTGGTGCCGGTGCCCGTCCGATCGGACTTGTGCACCCCCGTCGCGAGGACGTCGCGGAGCAGGTCTTCGTAAGGGGTGGGGATGTCGGCTGTCACGCGGTTCACGATACCCGCGTGGGAGCCGGGAGGAGGGGACGCCGGCGGCACAGGGGACGGACTCCGGCTGGGGAGGAGGGCTACCGGTGCGCCGGCACTCCGGGGAGCCCCCGCGCTCGGCGTCATGCGGCGACTCATCGGCCCCCGGACCGTTCCCGCGCATTAGCGTTGCGTGTCGTGGATCTGACTCTCGCGCTCCTCTCGGTCGGCGTGCTCGTCGCCCTGACGGCCGTCGTCGGCCTCGCCCTGCGCCGGCGGCAGGGCCGCGCCCGCGCGGTCGATTCGGCCGAGGTCGTGGACCCCCGACGCCTCGGTGCGGACGGGCTCGGTGCGGAGGCCACCCTGCTGCAGTTCAGCACCGAGATGTGCTCGCGCTGCCCCGGTGTGCACCGCATGCTCGCCGAAGTCGCGGACTCGCGCGGCGGCGTCCGCCACCTCGACGTGGATCTCACGCACCGTCCCGACCTCGCCCAGCGGTTCCGCGTCCTGCAGACCCCCACCACCCTCGTCCTCGACCGACGGGGGGCGATCCGCACGCGGTTCGGCGGAACGCCCGGCCGCGCCGTCGTCGAACTCGAGCTCGACCGACTGCTCACGGAGGACACCCATGCCTGAGACGTCGCGCATCGACGCCCGCGGCCCGCGCTTCGCGGCATCCATCACCGCCGTCCTTCTGCTGGTCGCGACGGTGCTCAGCCTCGTCGGCATCTCGACACGCGCCACCGAGGGCTTCTTCGCCTACCAACCCCTGTCGGGGCAGACCTTCGCTCCGTCGGTCTGGGCCGTGCAGCAGGCATCGCTGCCCGCGCGCGTCACCGACCCCGGCTTCCTCCTGGTGCTCGTCGTCGCCGTGCTCTTCGTCTGGGGCGTCGCCGCGCCCCGCACCGCGCCGTGGGGCGTTCTGTACCGCCGGGTGATCCAGCCGCGCCTGTCGCCGCCGACCACGTTCGAAGACCCGCGCCCCCCGCGCTTCGCCCAGGGCGTGGGCCTGTTCGTGACCGCGGTCGGTCTGCTGCTGCACGTCGCCGGGGTCCCGTGGGCGCTGCCGATCGCCGCCGCGATGGCCTTCGTCGCCGCTTTCCTCAACGCCGTTTTCGGACTGTGCCTGGGATGCCAGCTCTACCTGCTCCTGCAGCGCACCGGACTCGTGGGTCGGCGCGGTTCGGCCATCGCTTAACGCGAGAGCGCGAGGGGCTGTCAAGACCCGGGTGGCGCCATGTGCGCTCACTAGGCTGGGCCGCGTCACGGTCGCCCAGACCGTGCGCACCGCGCCGCGGTCACCCCGGCCGCGCAGACATCACGGAGGTTCCCATGGCCGTCACGAGCGAAGCAGCCACCGCCTGGAAGGGCAGCCTGTTCGAGGGATCGGGTGAAGTCACCTTCACCTCGTCGGGCATCGGCACGTTCGACGTGAACTGGAAGGCCCGCAGCGAGGGGTCGAGCTCGGTCACGACACCCGAAGAACTTCTCGCCGGCGCCCACTCGGCGTGCTTCAGCATGGCCCTCTCCAACGCCCTCGCCGACAACGGCACGCCGCCGGAGTCGGTCGACACCACCGCGTCCGTCACCTTCAAGCCCGGCACCGGCATCACCGGCAGCCACCTCAACGTCAACGCGGTCGTCCCCGGCCTCGACGACGAGACCTTCCAGAAGATCGCCGCCGACGCCAAGGCCAACTGCCCCGTCTCGCAGGCGCTCTCGGGCATCGACATCACCCTTGAGGCGACGCTTGCCTGAGACCCCCGCCCGACGCGTCGTCATCGCCGGCGCGTCGGGCCTCATCGGCTCCGCCCTCATCGACTCGCTGCGCGGCGACGGCGTCGAGGTTACCTCGTTGGTGCGCCACGCCCCGCAGGGCCCGCACGAGGTGCAGTGGCTGCAGGACGCCACTCCCCTCGACCCCGACGTGATCGCGGGCGCCGATGCGGTGGTCTGCCTGAACGGCGCGTCGATCGGCCGCTTCCCGTGGACCCCGTCGTACAAGAGCACCCTGCTGTGGTCGCGCGTCACTCCCACGCGCACCCTGGCAGCCGCCGTCCGCGCGCTGGGCGACGACGCTCCCGCGCTCGTCAACGCGAGCGCGACCGGCTTCTACGGCTCGCAGCCCGGGACCGTCCTCACCGAGGACTCCCCGCGCGGCGAAGGTTTCCTCGTCGACATCTGCATCGATTGGGAGGACGCCGCGCGCTCCGCGGGCGACCGGGCCCGGGTCGCCCTGTTGCGCACCGCTCCCGTCGTGCACGAGCGCGGGGTGCTGAAGCCCCTCCTCCTCCTGACGAAGCTCGGCGTCTCGGGTCCGATCGGGCGCGGCACCCAGGTGTGGCCCTGGATCACCCTCGAAGACGAGGTGCGGGCCATCCGTCACGTCATCGACTCCGACCTGTCCGGACCCGTGAACCTGACCGGTCCCACCCGCGCGACGGCGAACGACCTCGGCTTCGCCCTCGCGCAGCGCATGAACCGCCCCTACGTGCTGCGGGCGCCCGTGTGGGGCGTGAAGATCGCCCTCGGGAAGGACGCGACCGAGGCCCTTCTCACGTCGGATGCCGACGTGCGTCCGGCGGCGCTGGAGAGCAGCGGCTTCACGTTCACGCACCGCACGGTCGAGGAGGCGGTCGCATCCGCCGTCCCCGCGCCCGGCGAGGACTGAACCGCCGCATCACGCGAGGGTGAACGCTGCTATGCGGCGCCATCGCTCGCGGAGCCGCGGCGCGCGTCCTCTGTTCGAGCGGGGGTCCGCGGCGCGGCGCCATCGCTCCCGATCCGCGTCCGGTTCGTCGCGGGTGACGGCGTCGACGGCGCCTCAGCCCGCGCGGCGCTCCGTGCTCTCGAGCCGGATCGCCGTGCGCACCGCGGAACGTGCCCGTCGGCGGTCGCCCGCCGCGTCGTAGGCCAGCGCGAGGCGGTACCGTGCGCGCCAGTCGTCGGGGTTCGCCTCGACGTCGGCGCGGTACCGCGGGAACAGGGCGTCTCCGTCTTCACGCTCGATGCGCCCGCTCGGCCGCACCGGGAGGTCTTCATCGGGAAGGCCCCCTTCGGCATCCAGTCGTTCGCCGAGCTGTTGCGCACGGACGCCGAACCACAGCTCACGTCCGATCGCCCACAGCGCCAGCAGCGGCAGCACGATGAGCGCGACGCCCATCGCGATGGCGACGGGTTCGCCGCTCGTCACCAGGATGAGGGCGCGTTGCCCGGCCAGCACGACGTACAGCAGGAGGAGCACCGTCATCAGGGTGACGGCGACGCGAACCCTCATGCGCTGGTGGCGCCGGCGACCTGACCGGAGACGTCGCCGTCGGCGACGGGTGCCTCCGGCGTTTCGGGACGCGTGCGCACCCCGATGTCGATGAAACTGTCGAGCCCGATCACGACGCCGCGCGTCTCTCGGGCGGCCGCCAGGGCGATGCGGATGCCGGGGGCGTACGCCGTGGCGGGGTCGATGGTGTCGTGGACGAGGGTCAGCGACTCCCCCGCGCCGGAGAGGACCGTCTCCTGTCGTGCGATCACACCCGGGCGTCGCAGGGAATGGATGGGCACGGACGCCACGCGCTGGCCCCGCGCACGCTGATCGACGTGAGGGGATTCGACGGGCCCCACGTCGGCGCGGGCGGCGGCGATCAGCTCGGCCGTGCGGACGGCCGTACCGCTCGGTGAATCCACCTTGGTCTCTCGGTGCGCTTCGATGATCTCGATCGAGGGGAAGAACGGCGCCGCGGCCGCCGCGAGAGCGCTGCCGATGACGGAACCGAGCGAGAAGTTGGGGATGAACACCGCACCGGTGCCACTCGCTTCGACCAAGGGCCGTACGAGCGCGATCCGTTCGTTCGACCACCCGGAGGTGCCGACGAGGACGTTGATCCCGCGTTCGATCGCGGCACGGACGACGTCGATCGAGACGGCGGGCGTCGACGCGTCGACGACGAGATCGGCCCCGTCGAGCTCGGCGAGGTCGGATCGGGAGCCCAGCACCGCGACGACCTCGTACCCCTCTTCGGCCTCGATGACCTCGCGGATCACCCCGCCCAGTTTGCCGGTTCCGCCCACGATGGCCACGCGTGTCGTCATGAGTTCCAGCCTAGGCGGCGCCGTGCGCGGTGGCCGGGCTCTGTCCACAGACGCGCCGCGGACGCGGCGTCTGCCGACGCCCGAGGGCCGGCGCCGGCGGGCCGTCGCGGCTCAGACGGGGAGCGGGTCGACCAACCCCGTGCGCAGTTCGACCGGCAGGTGAGCGAGGTCGTTGTGCGAGAGCAGCGTCCAGGGGCGGCCCTTCTTCTGCGCGATGACGGTGAGACCGCAGTAGGCCTGGTTGATCGTCATCCACCGCCAGTCGGGTGCCTGCAGCACCTCGCGCACGAACCACGAGATGACGAAGTTGTGGGTGATGACGAGCTCGTGCACCTCGCCGGCCTTGCGAGCGAGGAATTCGGCGGTGGCGTCGGCCATCTGAGCGCGACCGGCGTCGACCTCGGCCTCGGTGACCGACCCGAAGAACGGCTCGTAGGCGGCGGGCGTCTCGGGGGTCATCCCCGTGGGCACGCAGTCGAACAGCAGCGCCGACGACTCCGGCGAAACCGCCGGCAACCGGTCGGCCACGGCTCGCGCCGTCTGGGCCGCCCGCTCGAGGGGTGAGTGCCACACCGCGTCGAGGGGAAGCCCCGAGAGACGATCAGCGAGCAGAGCGGCCTGGCGGTGACCCCGCGGAGAAAGGGGGCCGTCGGTGAGTCCGTGCTCGGCATCCTGGTGCTCGCCATGGCGCACCAGGTAGATGTAGTGCGTCACGTCAGCTCACTCCGTCGTCGATCTGCCGTCCCCCGGCCGGTTCCACCAGCCTACGTCACGCCCCCGGAGAGGAGACCGTCACTCGGCGGCGCGCGCGATATCCGACAGTTGGGCCCGACTGAGGCGCACGCCGACGGCACGCATGCATTCGACGACGTGGCGCGGCGCGTACGCGTTGACGATCGGCGCCGTGACGATCTTCTGCGCGAGCAGCCAGGCGACGGCCACGGCGGCATCCGGGAGTCCCAGTTCCATGCCGACGGCGTCGAGCGCGCGGAGCACCCGCGACCCCCGGCGGTTCAGGTTCGCCGCGACCTGCGTGCCGCGCACCGACTTGGGCGACTGCCCGCGCGTGCGGGTCTCGCCCGCAAGGAAGCCGTGCGCGAGAGGGTGCGACGGGGTGACGGCCATGTTCTGCGCGGAGGCGATCAGCCGCACGTCGCCGTCGAACTCCGCGCGGTGCAGCACGTTGTAGGGCACGTCGAGCACCGTGATGCGCGGGTACCCCGCGGACGACAGGATGCGCGCCTCCACGAGCTGCGCCGCGGTGTACCCGTGGGCGCCGATCGCGCGGACCTTGCCCGACTCGACCAGCCATTCGCTCGTGGCGAGGGTGTCCTCGAGCAATCCCCTACCACCCCGGGCCGCATCGAGCGAGAGCACGTCGATGCGGTCGGTGCCGAGACGGGTGAGCGAGGCTTCGACCGCGCGTACGAGGTTGACCGAGTCGAGGCCCGGATGATCGGGGTGACCGCCGACGCGGACGGTCAGCACCGCGTCGTCGCGCATCCGGCGCGTGCGCAGCCACTCGCCGATGATGAACTCGCTGCGGCCGGCCGCATAGCTGTCGGCCGTGTGCAGGGCGTTGCCGCCGAGCTCGGCGTAGGCGTCGAGGATCTCGTAGCTCTCGCGGGCGTCGACGTTCCAGCCGAACTCGCCGCCGCCGAGGAAGAGCGGGAAGACCGAGAACCCGGTCTCACCCAGCGGCACGCGCACGTGGGAGCCGAGACCCGGTCCCTGGAGCGTGACGGGCGCAGAGGGGTGAGGGGCGCGATCGCGGCGCAGGCGCGGCGTCGCCGTCTCACCGACGCCCGAGCCGCTCATGGGGTCCTCCCCGCGTCGGGCGACGGTACGGCCGACGCCGTATCAGCACGCCCCCCGACGTACTTCGAGATTAGGCGTTCACCCGAAAGGCACCCGCCTTTCGCCCGGTCTGCCGATAAACATTGCGTAACGCTTGCGCGCGGCGTCGTCACACTGATCCCATCCGTCTCACCCGTCACACGACGGATGCCCGCCCCGCACGAGGCGGGACGGGCATCCGAAGAGGTGAGGATCAGCCTTCGGCGGGAGCCTCGGGACCCTCGCTCGCGGCCGCCGAACCCTGCGTGTCGGCGGGCTCGGGAGTGGTGGCCTCCTCGTCGACGACGGGCTCGAGCGACAGCTTGCCGCGGTCGTCGATCTTCGTGATGCGCACGAGGATCTTGCGGCCGACCGAGAGCACGTCTTCGACGTTCTCGACGCGCTTGCCACCGGCGAGCTTGCGGACCTCGCTGACGTGCAGCAGGCCGTCCTTGCCGGGCAGCAGCGAGACGAACGCGCCGAAGGTCGCGATCTTGACGACCGTTCCGAGGAACTGCTCGCCCACCTCGGGGTTGGTCGGGTTGGCGATCGCGTTCACCTGGGCACGGGCGGCCTCGGCCGAGGGGCCGTCGGTCGCGCCGATGTAGACGGTGCCGTCGTCCTCGATCGAGATCTGGGCGCCGGTCTCGTCCTGGATGGAGTTGATCGTCTTGCCCTTGGGTCCGATGAGCTCACCGATCTTGTCGACCGGGATCTGCACGCTGATGACGCGGGGCGCGGTGGGCGCCATCTCGTCGGGCGCGTCGATCGCGGCGTTCAGGACGTTGAGGATCGTCAGACGCGCCTCTTTCGCCTGGGTGAGGGCGGCGGCCAGGACCGACGACGGGATGCCGTCGAGCTTGGTGTCGAGCTGGATCGCCGTGATGAACTCGCTCGTTCCCGCGACCTTGAAGTCCATGTCACCGAGGGCGTCTTCGGCGCCGAGGATGTCGGTCAGCGCGGCGTAGCGCGTCTGGCCGTCGACCTCGTCGGTGACCAGGCCCATGGCGATACCGGCGACGGGAGCGCGCAGCGGCACACCCGCGTTCAGCAGCGACAGGGTCGAGGCGCAGACCGAGCCCATCGACGTCGACCCGTTGGAGCCGAGGGCCTCGGACACCTGACGGATCGCGTAGGGGAACTCCTCGCGGCTGGGCAGCACCGGCACGAGCGCGCGCTCGGCGAGGAAGCCGTGGCCGATCTCGCGACGCTTCGGGCTTCCGACGCGGCCGGTCTCACCGGTCGAGTACGGCGGGAAGTTGTAGTGGTGCAGGTAGCGCTTGCTCGTGATGGGCGAGAGCGAGTCGATCTGCTGCTCCATCTTGAGCATGTTCAGCGTGGTGACACCCAGGATCTGGGTCTCGCCGCGCTGGAAGATCGCCGAGCCGTGGACGCGCGGGATGACCTGCACCTCGGCGTCGAGCGGACGGATGTCGGCCAGACCGCGGCCGTCCATGCGGACGCCCTCGGCGAGGATGCGACCGCGGACGATCGTCTTGGTGACCGACTTGTAGGCGGCGTTGAACTCCAGCGTCGCGACGGCGGGCAGCTCGCCCGACTCGACGGCGGAGAGCAGCTGCTCCTTGACCGAGGTCTTGACCTCGTCGTCGGCGTTCTGACGCTCCTGCTTGTCGGCGATCTGGTACACGGGCACCAGACGGTCGTAGGCGCGACCGGCGATGAAGTCGTACGTCTGCTGGCTGTAGGCCGGGAAGACGGGGAACGACTGGATCTCCTTGGCCGCCGTGCGGGCGACCTCGTTCTGCGCGTCGACGAGCTGACGCAGGAACGGCTTGGCGGCCTCGAGACCCTCGGCGACGACCTGCTCGTTGGGCTTGGTCGCACCGCCCTTGATCATGTTCCAGCTGCCCTCGGTGGCCTCGGCCTCCACCATCATGATGGCGACGTCGCCGTCGTCGAGCACGCGGCCCGCGACGATCAGGTCGAAGACGGCGTCTTCGAGCTGCGTGACGGTCGGGAAGGCGACCCACTGGTCGGCGTTCTCGCCGTGACCCGGGATGAGCGCGAGGCGCACACCCGCGATGGGGCCGGAGAACGGAAGACCCGAGATCTGGGTCGACAGCGACGCGGCGTTGATCGCGAGGGCGTCGTAGAACTCGCCGGGAGCGATCGACAGCACGGTGACGACGATCTGCACCTCGTTGCGCAGGCCGTCGACGAACGACGGGCGCAGCGGGCGGTCGATGAGGCGGCACACGAGGATGGCCTCGGTGGAGGGGCGACCCTCGCGGCGGAAGAACGAGCCGGGGATCTTGCCGGCGGCGTACGAACGCTCTTCGACGTCGACGGTCAGCGGGAAGAAGTCGAAGCCTTCACGCGGGTGCTTGCCGGCGCTGGTGGCCGACAGGAGCATCGTCTCTTCGTCGAGGTAGGCGGCGACGGCGCCCTGCGCCTGCTGGGCGAGGCGGCCGGTCTCGAAACGGATGGTGCGGGTGCCGAAACGGCCGTTGTCGAGAACGGCTTCAGCGGCGGTGATCTCTGGACCTTCCAAGAGGTCCCTCCTTCTTTGTTTAGGCTCGCCGCCCCGTGTGGGCGACGAGCTGACATGCGAAGGAGCAGGAACAGGCAGAAAGGGCGCGCCGACGTATCGGCCCGGAAATCCCGGCGACTGGCCACCAGTAGACGACCACCCGGCAAGCGACGGGGAGTCCACCACAGGGGACCAGCGTCTGCCGGCCTGCTCCGTGAGCTCATATGTAATTGAGCGGATGCCAAGACGGCATTCGCGTCCACCCTACCAGCGACCGCGCTCCGGAGCTGGGCGCAGACGGCCCGCGTGCTCTACCGTGACCTCATGGGTCCCATCCGTCGCAGAGGTCACACGCTCCTCGCGTGCGCCGTGCTGGCGGGCGCCCTCCTCACCGCTCCGGCGAGCGCCACGGCCCTCTCGACGCGGACGACACCCCCGCTCGCGGCCGTCGACGACGCCGCGGTCGCCCAGGTGAAGCAGCAACTGGATGCCGCGGAAGCCACGGCCGCGCAGGCCTCGCGCCGCGCCCTCGACGCATCGACCGCCGCGGAGCGCACGCGGGCTCTCGCCGAGGCCACGGCCGCGCGAGCCGACTCTCTCGCCGCCCGCAGCACCCAAGCGGCGACCGACCTGTCGGAGAAGAGCGAGAGGGCCGGGGCGACCGCCGCTCGCCTGTACCGCACGGTCGGCGGCGGGCCGCTCGTCGCCCAGCTCTTGACCGACGCCGATCCCGACTCCCTGCTCGCGCGTCTCGGCATCCTGGACCGGGTGGCGACGGCGACCGCACGCACCGCCGGTCAGGCGCGCAGTGCGGCCGACGTCGCATCGTCCCTGAGTGATCAAGCCGACCAGGCGCGTGCGGAAGCGGCGCGACTCGCCGATGAGGCCGGCGCCACCGCCGAGACGGCGCAGGTCGAGGCGGACGCCGAGTCCGCCAGCGTCGCGGCGGCGCAGGCGCGCCTCGACGACCTCTACGCGCAGCTCGCGGCGCTGCGGGCGTCGACCGCCGCCGCCGAGAAGGCCGCGCGCGCTCGCGAGAAGGCGCAGCAGGACGCCGCGGCACCGGGCGGCGCGACCGGCGGCGGGGCGGCCTCTGCGGGCACCGGTACTCCGGCATCCGGCGGGTCTTCCAGCGCGGGCGGGTCTTCCGGATCCGGCGGGTCCTCGGCATCCGGCGGGTCCTCAGGCTCGGGCGGGTCGGGCTCCGGCGGGTCCGGCTCCGGCGGGTCCGGCTCCGGCGGCGGCTCGAGCTCGGGCGGAGGCTCGGGCGGCGGCAGCTCGGGCGGCGGGTCGGCACCCCCACCCTCGACATCGATCATGACCCCCGACGAAGCCCGCGCGAACGCCCGCGGCCAGATCGGCGGCTACGGCTGGGGCGACGACCAGTTCTCGTGCCTGAACCTCCTGTGGAACCGCGAGTCGGGGTGGCGCGTGCAGGCCGAGAATCCATGGAGCGGTGCCTACGGCATCCCGCAGGCGTTGCCGGGCGAGAAGATGGCGTCCGCGGGGCTCGACTGGCGCACCAACGGAGCGACGCAGATCTCGTGGGGCCTGTCGTACATCGACGCGCGCTACGGCAGCCCGTGCGGCGCCTGGGATCACTCGGAGCGGAACGGCTGGTACTGACCCGCAGAGGTGGCCGAGCCTCTCGACGCCGCACATGAGGTGGCGGATCCTGTCGAAGTCACCGGGTCCGCGCTCTCCCGGCCCCGTGGACAGGCTCAGGGTTCTCCCGACCGGGGGGTGAGCTCGTCGAAGCCGCCGCACCGCGGCACGCTCGCGTCAGGACGTGCGGGCTCGCTCCCGATCGCCGCGCGTGGGCAGCTCGACGTAGCCGACGTGCTTCGCCAGGATGCCGTCACCGGCGGTGCGCCCGCGCACGCGGCGCCACACCCACGGCAGGGCGTCACGGGTGAGCCACGTGCCGTGCGGAGCGTCGTCGGTGTCGGCGTGCAACGCCTCGTCGAGGTCGAGCAGTGCGCGGGCGTCGGGGACCCCGAGCGCCTCGGCGGCGCGGTACGCGACGAGGCGGTGCCCCGACGATCGCAGATGCACGAGGTCGTCCGCCCACAGCGGCAGCTCGCCGAGCTCGGCGACGGCCTCCAGATCGAGCAGGATCGCCCCCTGCTCCTGGGCGATCCGCCGCAGCTCCACGTTGTACGCCGCGAACCGCCGCGCGAAGAGGCGCGCGGCGGGCCGGCGCGGCAGGAACGTCGTGACCAGCAGCACGTCGGCCCCGGTGCGCCGGATCGCCCGGACCGCGGAGTCGACCTCGGCCACGAGGGCGGGCATCACCAGGCCCGGGGACAGCAGGTCGTTCGCCCCGATGAGGATCGACACCAGGTCGGGCTCGAGCGAGAGGGCGGCGGGAACCTGCTCGTCGATGACGTGGCGCACCCGTCGGCTCCGCACGGCGAGGTTCGCGTATCGGAACGGTCCGGCCTCACTCGTGTGCGCCAGCAGCTCGGCCAGGCGATCCGCCCACCCGCGGTACTGCCCCGCCGGCATGCGCGAGCCGTCGCACAGCCCCTCGGTGAGCGAGTCGCCGAGGGCGACGTACCGCGTCCAGCGACCCCGGGTGCGGGATGCCGCGGGGGCGGCGGGTCGCGGACCCCCGCGCAGCAGAAGACTGTCGTCGATGCGGCGGAGGGCCACGGCATCCTGATAGTGCCCGACGAGGTCGCGGGTCAGGGCCTCCCAGGTGCGCCCCTGCACGGCCTCGCGGGCGGCGCGGGCGAACGCGCGACGCTTGGACTCGTCGCCCACGAGGTCGGCGACGCGGTCGCGCAGATCGAGGAGGTCGCCCGGCTTGTACAGCCACCCGTCGACGCTCGAGCGCACGAGGTCCAGGGGCCCGCCGACCCCCGTCGCGACGACCGGGACGCCGCTGGCGAGGGCTTCCTGGATGGTCTGTCCGAAGGTCTCGCTCTCGCCCGGATGCACGAAGACGTCGAAGCCCGCCATGGCCCGCGCCAGGGCCTCGCCCGACAGGTGGCCCGTGAAGACGGCATCCGGAATCGCCTTCTCGAGCGCGGAACGTGAGGGCCCGTCGCCCACGATGACCAGCCGGGTGCCGGGGAGATCGGCGAGGGCCCGCAGGTCGTCGACCTGCTTCTCGGGGGCGAGGCGTCCGACGTACCCGATGATGCGCTCGCCGCGCGGGGCGATACCGGCCCGCCACGCGGCATCGCGGTGCTCGGGGGCGAAGCGCACGGCATCCACTCCCCTGCCCCAGCGGCGGATGCGGTCGACGCCGAGGCCCTCGAGCTGGCGGGTCGAGGCCGACGAGGGCGCGAGGGTGAGGGTCGCGCGACGGTGCAGGCGGGCGACGTGACCGGCGACGAGGGCGGTGGCGTGGGTCACCCCGTACTTCTGGGCGTAGGCGACGACGTCGGTCTGGTAGATCGCCACCGAGGGGATCTTCAACGCGTCGGCCGCGGCGAGCCCCTGCCACCCGAGCACGAACGGGGATGCCAGGTGCACGACGTCGGGGTCGAAGTCGCGCAGCAGGGCGCCCAGGCGCGCCGCCCGGGCGAAGACGACGCGCACCTCGGGGTACGACGGCAGCGGCACGGAGCGCAGCAGTTCCGTGCGGGCGCCGTGGAGGTCGGCGGTGACGTCGCCGGACTTCGGAGCGATCACCAGGGTCTCGTGCCCCGCCTCGGCGAGGTGGCGCAGGACATGGAGAACGGAACCGGTGACCCCGTTCATGTGCGGGAGGAAGGATTCGGCCAGCAGCGCGATTCTCACGACACCAGGGTGGGACGTCGGAGCCCGGCGGGGAACACGGATCGGGGCGACGTTCGCGATGTTCACCGGATGCTCCGCGGGGCGTCACCGCCCGGTCCGTCGCGCGTCTCGATCGGCGGCGGAGAGTGACCGGATGGACGGTGTCGACGCGTGGCTGCAGGCGATCGCCGCGAGCCCCTGGGCCCTCGTCGGCATGGCCGCACTGGTCTTCGCCGACGCCTTCCTGGTCGTCATCCCGGGCGAGGCGGCGGTGACGGCGTTCGGGGCGCTGGCGGTTTCGCACGAGACCTTCCCCCTGGCATCCGTGATCCTCGTGGCGGCGGCGGCGGCCTTCGCGGGCGACGCCTGCTGCTACCTGGTCGGTCGCACCGTCGGTGTGGAGCGCTGGGCGTGGATGCGCGGACCCCGCGTGCGCGGTGCGCTGGAGTGGGCGCGGGCGCGCCTGGAGCGCAACGCCGCGGTCGTCCTCTTCACGGCGCGCTTCGTGCCCTTCGCCCGGCTCGCCGTCAACCTCGCCGCGGGGGCTGCGAGAGTGAATCCGGCGCGCTACCTCGGGGTGGCGGCGCTGGCCGCACTGGCGTGGGCGGCGTATCAGGCCGTGATCGGCGCGATCGTCGCGGCCGTGGTGCCGGGAGGACCCGTCGTGGCGGTCGTCGTCTCGATCGTGGTGGCGGTGGGGATCGGCGTGGGGATCGACCTCGTGCTGGCGCGGCGGGCGAGGCGGCGGGCGGCGGCCCCGGCGGGCTGACGCGGGGTCGGGCGGGGTGCGGGGCGGGGCCGACGCTCGCGCGTTCCTCGCAGATGCGCTCGATGCTCGCAGGAATTGCCCGACCGGGTGCGAGGATCGCGCGGGACGGCGAGGTTCTGGATGCCGCGGCCCCGGCGGACCGCGGCCGATGCGGTTCGCGCCGGGAACAGGTGACCCCGGATGCCGCGGCCCGGCGTGCCACACCCGGTGCGGTTCGCACCGGGAACAGGTGACCCCGGATGCCGGGGCCCGGCGTCTCACACGAGCGCGAGCGTCCGCTCCGCGGCGTCGACGAGCGCCCGGCCGTAGGAGGCACCGTGCCCGGCGGCGTGCACGGCGAGCGGGTGCAACTGGTGCAGCGGCGTACGCTCGCGCCACCCGGCGCGAAGCGGCCGGACGCGGTCGTAGGCGGCGATGACGTGCTCCAGGAACGGGCAGCCGAACAGCGACAGCATCGCCAGGTCGGTCTCGCGGTGACCGCCGTGGGCCGCGGGGTCGATGAGCACCACCTCCTCGGGCGACCACAGCACGTTCCCGGCCCACAGGTCGCCGTGCAGGCGCGCGGGCGGTTCGTCGTCGTCGAACGCGCCGGCCGCGATCACCGCACAGGCGCGGCGGACCACCTCGGCTCCGGCTGCCGGCAGGTTCCCCGCCGCCACCGCGATCGGCACGAACGGCTCGACGCGCTGGGCCGCGTAGAACGCGCCCCACGTCGCGGTGGGACGAGCGGGCTGCGAGCGGCGCCCGATGAAGATGTCGCCGTCGTGTCCGGGCGGCGGTGAGCCGAAGGCGTCGGCCCCGGCGGCGTGGGTCGCGGCGAGCGCGGCACCGAACGCGGCGGCGGCGTCCGCGGTCGGGCGCGCCTCGGCGACGCGCTCGAGGACGATGCGGTCGCGCGCGACGGCGGCGACCCGCGCGACACGCGCTCCCTCCGCCGCCGCCAGCCATTCGAGGCCCGCGGCCTCGACGGCGAAGAATCCGGCGGGCGCGTCCGACCTCGTCTTCACGTGCTGTTCCATCTCGCCAGTCTGTCGCGATGTCGGAGGTCCACGGCACGATGGAGGCATGAGCGACGGCTACGACTCCGACTTCCTCGGCATCCCCCTCCCCCTCCCCGCGCCCACCCGACCCGCCACGCGGCTCGACTATCCGCGCTTCTCGGTGCTGCTCGATGAGGAGCGCCGATTCGCCGCCGTCACCGGCGTCGTCATCGACGGCGCGACGCTGCGCGATCAGCCCCGCACGGGCGAGTGGCGTCTCGACCCGCGGGTCGACGACGACGCGCAGGCCGGTCCCGAGGTCTACAGCCGCAACGACCTCGACCGGGGTCACCTCGTGCGCCGCCGCGATCCCGGCTGGGGCTCGGCGTCCGAGGCTCGGGATGCCACCGAGGCGACGTTCTTCTACACGAACGCCGCTCCGCAGGCCGCCGGGTTCAACCAGTCCAAAGAGCTGTGGCTCGGGCTCGAAGACCACGTCCTCGCCTACGCCGAGACGACCGACCAGCGCATCGCGGTGTTCACGGCCCCCGTGCTCGACGAGGCCGACCCGCCCTATCGCGGCATCCGCGTTCCGTTGCGCTTCTGGAAGATCGCCGCGTGGCGCAGCGGTGAGGAGCTCTCGGCGGCCGGGTTCGTGCTCGACCAGACCGAGCTCGTCGACACGCGTCAGGGGCTGACGGTGACGCCGCTCGGGACCTTCCGCACGTTCCAGGTGCCGATCACCGACATCGCGGCCGAAGCGGGACTCGACGTCGGGCCGCTTGCCGACGCCGATGTCTTCGTGCGGCGGGGACTGCGTCCGGTGGTCGCCCGCGAGCTCGAGGGGGTCGCCGACATCGTGCTGTGAGCGGGGCGCGGCTGCGTCGTCAGGGGGCGCGCCCCGACACCACGCCGTGCGCGCGCATCCGCGTCCCTGCGGTCCGGCCGCTTGTGGGGTATCGCCCTCGCGGGTGAGCGTGACGACACGGGAGCCGCGCCCTAGCATGAGCGCGTGAGCCGCTTCTCCCGTCCCGACGTGACCCTGCCGCCGATGAGCGTGCGCCGGAGGCGGACGGTACGCGTCTCCTACGGCATCCTGGCGCTGGGGCTCACCGTGACCCTCATCGCGCAGTGCATCCTCACGGCATCCGAGGGACGCAGTCTGGCCAACACTTTCAGCTACTTCACGATCCAGTCGAACGTGCTGGTGCTCGTCACCTCCGCGATCCTCTGCCTGCGGCCCCGGCCGTCGGGTGCCGCCTGGTGGAGGATCCTCCGCCTGGCGGCGCTCGTCGGGATCACCGTGACCGGCATCGTCTACGTGCTCTTCCTCGCGCGGTCCGTGCACCTGACCGGCCTCGCCGCGGTGTACAACCAGGTGTTCCACCACCTCGCCCCGCTGCTCACGCTGGTGGGGTTCTTCGTCGTCGAGCCACGGCAGGGCTTCCGTCCCCGCGACCTCGCCTTCCTCGGCTGGCCGGTGCTGTGGCTGGTTTACACGATGGTGCGCGGGGCGTTCTTCGACCCGCGTTTCACCGGGTTCGCGCCGAAGCCCAGCAACTACCCCTACCCGTTCCTCGATCCGGCACAGGCGCCCCCCGCGGAGATCCTCGGGTCGATCGCGATCGTCTTCGTCCTGCTGCTCGTCGTCGGAATCGGCTACGTGTTCGCCGATCGGCGCAAACCGTTCCGTCGCGGCGGGCGCGGCTGACGAGTCCTTCCCCCGGGGCGTGCAGAACCGTCGGGCGCGCCGGGTGAGAGGGGTCCGGGAACCGGAGCGCGCGGCCTCCCGTCGCCGATCGCCGGTCCCGACAGCTTCCACCGCGGGCCGGGCCCTCCCGACGCCCCCTGGGTCAGCGCACCCGCACCGCGTAAGGCGGCGGTCGACCGCCCGCGTGGCATGCCCGCCGCATCCTCGGTCAGCGCACCCGCACCGCGTGCAGCACCGTGTCCACCGCCGCCGCGGCATGCCCGCCGCGCAGCTCGGCATCCGCGGCGGAGCGCGTCACCTGCCCGCACCGGGCGACGTGGAAGCGTTCGTCGAGCGCCCCACGCAGAAGCGCGGGCGTGTAGAGGATCGCCGGGTCTGCGGGCCCGTGGCCTCCGGCCGCGATGTTGTCGACGTCGTGTCCGACGATCACGAGCGCACCGCCCGGAGCGACCCACTCCGCCATCCGCGCCACGGCGGCCGCGTTGTCGGACAGGTGCAGGTAGCACGCGACGACGAGATCGACGGATGCCACCGGCTCCCACGTCGTGACATCACCGTGCACCCAGGTCACGGCATCCCCTCCGGGGCGCGCCGCGGCCAACGCGAGCGCCTCCGACGAGAAGTCGACGCCCGTCGTCGTCCAGCCGCGGGTCGCGAGCCAGAGCGCCGCGCGCCCGTCGCCGGTCGCGACGTCGATTGCGGTCCCCGGCCGGAGTGCCGCGGTGATCTCGCGCACGACGGCGGGCGGCTCATCGGCCCACACTCCCCCGGCCGAGGCGCGGTAGCGCTCGTCCCACTGCGCGGCATCCATCCGGGCTCCTTCTCGTCGCCCCCACCCTAGGGCCGTCGCGTCGCACCGACGCTCGAGGCGCCGACCGACCGGCACCGCAACAGGATCGGGTCGAGGCGACGGAATCGGATGCCACGGCCGTGCGGCCCCGATTCTGGTGCGGCGCTCCGATTCCGCGGCGCGCCGCGTCCCGAGCACCTCGCCGGCACGACGAAGCCCCGCCACCCGGCGAGGGCAGCGGGGCTCCGAGGCGGGATCACTCCCCCGACAGACCGCCCAGCAGGTGGCCGAACGAGCGTCCCTCGCCGAGGTACGACGACGGGTCGAACGGGTCGGCGTCGCGCACGGGCTCACGCGCGGCGATGGCGTCGGCCAGCTCGCGGGCGCCACGGTCGACGCGCGAGCCGAGCGGGGCGACCTCGTCGGCGTTGGATCCCCAGTCGCTGGATGCCGCGAACACACCGGTCGGCACGGGATTGGCGTGCAGGTAGGTGAACAGCGGCCGGATGGCGTAGTCGATCGCGAGCGAGTGCCGCGCGGTGCCGGCGTTCGCACCGATCAGCACGGGCGTTCCCGTCAGCGCCTGAGGGTCGAGCACGTCGATGAACGACTTGAACAGGCCCGAGTAGCTCGTGGAGAAGATCGGCGTGACCGCGATGATGCCGTCGGCCGAGACGACCGTGTTGATCATCTGCTCGAGGGCGGGCGGCGCGAAGCCGGTGAGCAGGTTGTCGGTCAGTTCGTGCGCGTAGTCGCGCAGCTCGAACACGTCACTGGTCGCGTCGATCCCGCGTGCGTGCAGCTCGGCGAGGGCGGCGTGCGCGAGACGGTCGCCGAGCATGCGTGTCGACGACGGGGTCGACAGCCCCGCGGTGATGACCGCGATGCGGCGGGCGGCCATGTCAGGCACCCACCTTGGTCGCGGCCGAGCCGAAGGCGCTGCCCGCGCGCGCGGCGTCCTGGTACGGGCTGCCCGCGGTGAGGTTGTCGCCGCGGTTGGCGCCGGGGACGGCCTGACGGGGAGCGGCTCCGGCGTAGATCTTCTCGATCTGGTTGGCGTGCGTGGGCGCGTCGGGCACCTCGGCCGGGCGGTTCTTCTGCAGCTCCTTGCGCAGCACCGGCACGACCTCGGAGCCCAGGATGTCGAGCTGCTCGAGCACCGTCTTGGTGGGAAGGCCGGCGTGGTCGATGAGGAAGAGCTGACGCTGGTAGTCGCCGAAGGTCTCGCGCATCGCGGCGTAGCGGTCGATGACCTGCTGCGGCGATCCGACGGTCAGCGGGGTCATCTCGCTGAAGTCCTCGAGGCTCGGGCCGTGGCCGTAGACCGGGGCGTTGTCGAAGTAGGGGCGGAACTCGCGCACGGCGTCCTGCGAGTTGGCGCGCATGAACACCTGGCCGCCGAGGCCGACGATCGCCTGCTGCGGTGTGCCGTGACCGTAGTGCGCGAAACGCTCGCGGTACAGCGTGATCAGGCGCTGGTAGTGCTCCTTCGGCCAGAAGATGTTGTTCGCGAAGAAGCCGTTGCCGTAGTACGCGGCCTGCTCGGCGATCTCGGGGGTGCGGATCGAGCCGTGCCAGACGAACGGGGGAACGCCGTCGAGCGGGCGCGGGGTCGAGGTGAATCCCTGCAGCGGGGTGCGGAACTTCCCCTCCCAGTCGACGACGTCTTCACGCCACAGCTTGTGCAGCAGGTCGTAGTTCTCGATGGTCAAGGGCAGCCCCTGGCGGATGTCCTTGCCGAACCAGGGGTAGACGGGACCGGTGTTGCCGCGGCCGAGCATGAGGTCGGCGCGCCCGTTCGACACGTGCTGCAGCATCGCGAAGTCTTCGGCGATCTTCACCGGGTCGTTCGTGGTGATGAGGGTCGTCGAGGTCGTGAGGATGAGGCGCTCGGTCTGGGCGGCGATGTACGCCAGCGTCGTGGTGGGCGACGACGACCAGAAGGGCGGGTTGTGGTGCTCGCCGAGGGCGAAGACGTCGAGTCCCACCTCTTCGGTGTGCTTGGCGATCGTGAGCGTGTCCTTGATGCGCTGGGCTTCGCTCGGCGTCTTGCCCGTAGTGGGGTCCTGGGTGATGTCGCTCACCGTCATGACACCGAACTGCATGCCCGGCCAGTTGTTCGTCTCGCTCATCGTGATGCGCCTCCGTTTTGTATGCATCTGAATATACATGGTGGAACGCCCCACGCCGAGGTTTATTCCGCGCGCGCCGCGCGGCATCCGCGACCACGCTCTCCAGACCACACGATCCGTCCGAGATCGCACCTTCCGCGGTCGACGGATCGGGTGGGCTCGGACCGACCGTGTGATCTCGCGCCCCGCCGCCCGGTCGCGGGCCGCCGGCCGGGCTGCGCTACGCGCCGAGCAGCCCCGCGCCCACCGACGCGCCCGCCGCGGGCGCGGGTGGCACGGCCCACAGCCCCGATCCCACGTGGCGGAGGTACTCGCCCATGGCATCCGTCGACAGCGATCGCTGCACCGTGATGAAGCGGTCGGGACTCCTCTGGAACGACAGGAAGAACAGCCCCGCGTTCAGCCGTCCGAGGTCGGTCGTGCCGTCGACGAAGTTGTACCCGCGTCTCAGCAGACGCACCCCGCCGTTGCTGTCGGGGTGCGCGAGGCGCACGTGACTGCGCGCGTCGATCGCCGGGGTTCCGGCGGCACCGGACGCCGAGAAGTCCGGCGCCGTGAACTCGTCACCACCCGACAGCGGGGCCCCGTTCGCCTTGTCGCGTCCGACCACCCGGTCCTGCTCGGCCAGGCGCGTGCGGTCCCACGTCTCGATGAGCATCGCGATGCGCCGCGCGACGAGATACGACCCGCCCGCCAGCCACGCCGGACCCTCGGATGCCGAGACCCAGACGTTCACATCGAGCGCCGCCGTGTCGTCGGCGAGGATGTTGGCCGTTCCGTCTTTGAATCCGAAGAGGTTCCGCGGCGTCGCCTGAGCGGCCGTGGTCTTCGACGTGCGGCCGAAACCGAGCTGCGACCAGCGGATCGTCGCCCGCCCGAACGCGATGCGACTGAGGTTTCGGATCGCGTGCACCGCCACCTGCGGGTCGTCGGCGCACGCCTGGATGCACAGGTCTCCGTCGGACCGTGACGGATCGAGGTCGTCGCCGAGGAACGCCGGCAGACGCTCGAGCCCCTCCGGGCGCTGCCCCTCGAGCCCGAAACGAGCGTCGAACAGCGACGGACCGAACCCGAACGTGATGGTGAGGTTGCTGGCGGGCAGACCCAGCGCTTCGCCGGTGTCGTCGGGCGGCGCCTCGGGCGAGCCGCCCACCGCGCCGGTCGCACTGACGTCGAGACCCTGCATCATCCGCGTGGCGGCGTACGTCCAGTCCGCCAGCAGCTCGGCGAGGTCGTCGCGCGTGGTCCGCGCCATCATGTCGTACGCGGCGAAGTGCAGGTGGTCCTGCACCGGGGTGGTGATCCCCGGTTGATGGATGCCACTGGCGGGAGCCACGGCGTCCGTCGCCGCGTGCGCCTGATCACGGCCGAGCGCCATGCCGCCGACGACGCCCCCGCCGGCGCCGATTACGGCGCCGGCCGCTCCCGCGCCGAGCGCCAGGCCCATGAGGCCCCGGCGCGAGAGCCCGCGCTCGGGCGCCGGATCGGGAGCCGCGGGGCCCGTGGCATCCGGGTTCTGCTGCTCTTCCACGCTCACTCCAGGATCGTGACCGTCAGCTGCGACAGCGGCTCGGCGAGGGCGTTGATGAGGTCGGTGAACTGACGCTTGTCGGCCTCGGTGAGCTGGGCGTACGGCACGAACCCGGCCTCGGCCGAGCCGTGCGCGGCGAGACTCGCCTCGAGATCGGCGTACCCGGCGTCGATGCGGGAGACGAGCTCGGCGCCCTTGTCGCCCTTCGACTCGGCGAAGTCGCGCACGAGAGAGAAGGCCATCTTGGATCCCTCGACGTTGGCGGCGAAGTCGTAGAGGTCGGTGCCCGACCACCAGTCCTCCTCGCCGCTGATCTTGCCGGTGGCCACCTCGTCGAGGAGCGCGATCGCCCCGTTCGAGATGCCCGCGACCCCCTGTGCGTCGAGCGCCTGGGTGAAGGCATCGGAGTGCACGTACTCGTACAGCTCCTGCGTGTCGGCGATGAGCTTGTCGCCGTAGGTCGCCCGCTCGGCGGGGGTCGAGGGTGCCCAGTCGGTCCACGCCGGTGTTTCACCGTCGGCGTTCAGGGCGTCCTGCGCGGGGACCCACAGGTCTTTCTCGATGCGGTGGAACCCGGTCCAGTCCAGCTGCTCGGCGACGGCGTCGACTTCGCGGTAGTCGATGCGGGGATCGAGGTCGCCCAGAGCCTCGGCGATCGGCTCGATGCGCTCGTAGTAGGCGCGCACGCGCGGGAACTGCTCGCGCGCGGCCGCATCGTCCCCGCCCTCGTAGGCGTCGGCGAAGGTCTGCACCGCGGGGATGAGCTGGCCGACCTGGTCTTTCACGAAGGCCGCGTAGAGGTCGACGGCCTGCTGCTTCTGCTCGGCATCCGGACCCTCGACCGCGACCGCCTCGCCCGTGACCGAGAAGCTCGCCCGGCCCACACCGTCGCCCACCATGCCGGGCTTGCAGAGCGTGTAGTACTCCCCCGGCTGTGCGACCACGGTGAGGCTGCGCGACGCGCCGGGGGCGATGTTCTCGACCTCGCCGACGATGCGCAGACCGTCGGATGCCAGGAGGTAGAACTCCGTCGTCTGCGCGCTCTTGTTGATCACGTCGAAGGCGAGCGTGCCGCTCGGCGCCGACGCCGCCGAGACGGCGCATCCGTCGGCGGTCGAGGTCACGGAGAGGGCTCCCGAGGCTGCAGCGTCGGTCTTCGCGACGCAGCCCGAGAAGACGAGGGCGGCGACGCCGGCCATGATGGTGGCCGCGAGGAGGCGGGTCGGGGTCATGATGCTCCGTTCGGATGGAGGGCGGATGCCGCGGCGTCGGGCGCGCGGGAGCCGGGGGTCTAGGAGGCGGCGGGCGCGCCGGAGGGGTGAGGGGTCGCCGCGGCCGCGGTGGGCGGCGACGGGGCGGCCCCGAGCGGCGACGCGCCGGCTGTGGGCGACGATGCGCCGGACGTGGCGACCGTGGGCGTCGACACGTCGGACCCGGATGCCGTGGCATCCACCGTCGATGCCGCGCGCGGTCGGCGATTCGAGCGCACCCCGCGGATGAACAGCGGCACCACGACGCCGATGTAGACGACCCATGCGATGACCTGCAGCCACGTCATGGCGGGCATGAACCCGATGGTGGCCTGCAGCAGCACGGCGAGCGCGCTGTCGGGGGCGATCGCCGACGAGACGTCGAAGGCCCAGCCGAACGGGAAACCCGCCCACCCGATCGCGACCGAACCCGTGGTCGGATCGATGGGCGCTCCGGCGCCGAACGGTCCGGGAAGGGCACCGGCTTCCTGGAGGTCGTGCAGGGCGTACGCGAGCACCCCCGCTGCGACGATGACGAGGAAGCCCCCGGTCCAGGTGAAGAAGCGGCCGAGGTTGAGGCGCAGCATGCCGCGCGCGATGAACCAGCCGAGCACGACCGCGGTGATCAAGCCCACCAGCGCGCCCAGCAGTGCACTCGGAGAGTCGCCGAACGACTGCACCATCGACCACAGCAGGAGCGTCGTCTCGACGCCCTCCCGCGCAACCGAGACGAAGCCGATGGCGACGAGAGCCCACACACCGCCGCGCAGCGCCCTGTCGACACCGCCCTCGAGCCCCGCCTTCAGCGAGCGGCCGGCCTTCTGCATCCAGAAGATCATCCAGGTCACCATCGCCACGGCCAGCAGCGAGAGGCCGCCACCGAGCAGTTCCTGCGCCTCGAAGGTGAGCATGTACGCCCCGAAGGTGAAGATCGCACCGACGCCGAGGGCGAGGGCGACCGCGAGGCCGACACCGATCCACAGTTTGGGCAGCGCGTCGCGGCGTCCGACGCGGGTCAGGTAGGCGACGAGGATGCCGACCACGAGCGCGGCCTCGAGGCCTTCGCGGAGGCCGATCAGGAAGGTGGCGAAGAAGCTTGCGAGCACGGGCGGTGGTCCGACTTTCGGGTTCAGAGGAGCCGCGGCGCTGCGGATCAGGTAAGGACAGCCTCACCTGATCATGACAGATTACGCATATTCACCGTTGCGCGCATCTCCACCCTCCCGTGGCGGCGCGTCGCGTGGTAATCGTCGGCAATATTCGCCCCACCCGACGGGAGACCGACCTAGCCTCGTCGCATGTCCGACCTCAATCTCCCCGTGCTCGACCTCTCGCTCCTCGATCAGGGGCCGGATGCCGCCGCCCGCTTCCGCGACGAGCTGCGCGCCGCGACCCACGACGTCGGGTTCTTCTACCTGACCGGCACGGGCGTCAGCCCCGCGCTCGAGGCGAGCCTGCTGCGCGCGGCCAAGGACTTCTTCGCCCTCCCCGACGCCGACAAGCTCTCGATCGAGAACCTGACGAGCCCGCACTTCCGCGGATACACCCGCGTCGGCGGCGAGCGCACGCAGGGGCGCGTCGACTGGCGCGAGCAGATCGACATCGGTCCCGAGCGCGAGGCCGTGTGGGCCCCGACGACCGGGGGCTCCCCGCGGCACGTGGGCGACGAGACGGGTGGGGGTTCGGACGCCCCCGACTCACCCGGATACACCCGCCTGATCGGACCCAACCTGTGGCCGGCCGCCCAGCCCGAGCTGAAGGACATCGTGGCCGAGTGGCACGATCACCTCACCGGTGTCGCGCGCAAACTGCTGCGCGCCTGGGCGCTCGCGCTCGGAGCGGAGGAGCAGTACTTCGACCGCCACTTCGGCGACCCGCAGACACTGATCAAGATCGTCCGCTACCCCGGCAAGGACGACCCGAGCCCCCAGCAAGGAGTCGGCGCGCACAAGGACTCCGGTGTCCTCACGCTGCTCTGGGTCGAGCCGGGCAAGGGCGGCCTGCAGGTGGAGCGCGACGGCGAGTGGGTCGACGCTCCCCCGGTGCCCGGGGCCTTCGTGGTCAACATCGGCGAGTTGCTCGAATACGCCACCCAGGGATACCTCCGGGCCACGAACCACCGCGTGATCTCGCCGCGCTTCCCTGACGAGCGCATCTCGGTGCCGTTCTTCTTCAACCCCGCCCTCGACGCGCGGCTGCCCATCATCGAGCTCCCCGCGGAGTTGGCCGCCGCAGCCCGCGGCGTCGAGGACGACCCGACCAATCCGATCCACGCGACCTACGGCGAGAACGCGCTGAAGTCGCGCCTGCGCGCCCATCCCGACGTCGCCGAGCGCTGGCATCCCGATCTGCTGGCCGCCCGTTCGGCATCCTGACGTCCGCGTCCGCCGCGTCCGCCGCGTCCACCAGGTCCGCCGCGTCTGCCAGGTCCGCCGCGTCTGCCAGGTCTGCCGTTCGGCGGGGCGGCGGGGCGGCGGGGCGGCTGGGCAACGGGCACGGCTGTCGGCGGTTCGCCCCCTCACACGCGCTCCCCGCGGCCATAAACGCCTTTCGTGCGCATAAACACCTCGTCAGCGTGTTTCTGCGCACGGATCGTGTTTATGCGTGGACACCCCGAGGCGGCAGCGCGAAGACGCGCGGGCGCGCCGAGGGGCGAGCACACCCCATATGGGCGAGCGGCGCGGCGAACGCGCACCGATAGCTCGCGAACGGGCTCCGCCACGGCATCCGGGAACGACGAAGGCCGCCCCACACCGTGGGACGGCCTTCGAGAAAGCGATATACGCGGGGTCGCGCTTAGCGACGGAGACCCAGGCGCTCGATCAGCGAGCGGTAACGCGCGATGTCGATGTCCTGGAGGTAGCCGAGCAGACGGCGGCGCTGACCCACCATCAAGAACAGACCACGACGCGAGTGGTGGTCGTGCTTGTGCTCCTTGAGGTGCTCGGTGAGGTCCTTGATGCGCTGCGTCAGCATCGCGACCTGCACCTCGGGGGATCCGGTGTCACCGGGGTGCGTCGCGTACTCTTCGATGATCGCCTTCTTGGCGTCAGACTCGAGCGGCATAGATGGGATCCCCTTTCTCTCATTGCGCGGCGCCCGACGCCTGATGCGTGGGCTCTCTTTATCCGCGGCCGATCAAACGGCAACCGCATGAGTCTACCCCATCCGGTCACGACCACCGAACCGCTGCGCACTCCCCCGCGCCCGCGACGAGCCACGTGCCCGCCACGCGTGCACAGGATGCCGCCGCGCAGCACCCGGTGTCGGAGGGCTGGCGTAGCCTCGACCCGTGCAGCTCACCGTCCGCGTCAGGCCCGGCAGTCGGCGCGGTCCCCTCGTCGAAGACACCGCCGACGGCCTCGTCGTGCACGTGCGCGAGCGCGCCGTCGACGGTGCGGCGAACGTCGGAGTCGTCGAGGCTCTCGCCGGGCACTTCGGTGTCCCGCCGCGCGACGTCGAGATCGTGCGCGGGCACGCCACCCGCGTGAAACGCGTGGACGTCGACGCATGAGCGTGCGGCAGAGCGCGTTCATCGACCTGCGCCCCCTGACCACCTCCCCCGCGTTCGCGCGCCTGTGGGTGGGCTCGACGTTGGCGGGACTCGGCGGTCAGCTCACCGTGGTCGCGGTCATGCTGCACGTGTTCGAGCTGACCCAGAGCACCCTCGCGGTGTCGATGATCGCGGTGGCGGGGCTGCTGCCCATGATCGCGGCCGGACTGTACGGCGGCATGCTGGCCGACGCGTTCGACCGTCGCACCGTGGCACTGCTGGCAGCCGTCGTGACGTTCGCGTCGACCGCGCTCCTGGCCGTCCTGGCGTGGACGGGCCTCGAGACGGTGGGGTGGCTCTTCGTCCTCAGCGTCGTCAACTCCGCGGCGAACTCGATCGTCATGGCCACGAAGTCGGCGATCACTCCGCGCCTGATCCCGCGCGATCTGCTGCCGGCCGCCGCGGCCCTGCAGGGCGTCACGGTCGGCATCATGGTGATGGCAGGGCCCGCCCTCGCCGGCGTCCTCGTGGCCTTCGCCGGGTATGCGTGGACCTACTCCCTCGACGTCCTGCTCATGACCTCGCTGTTCCTGGGACTCTGGTCGCTGCCGAAACTGCGACCCGAGGGCGAGGTGGTGCGCCCCGGTCTGGAGTCCTTGCGCGACGGCGTGCGTTTCCTGCGCCGCGCTCCCAACATCCGCCTGCAGTACCTGCTCGACATCATCGCGATGACGTTCGGCCAGCCCATCGCCCTCTTCCCCGCCATCGGCGCCGTGCTGCTCGGCGGCGGGGCGATCACGACCGGCGTGCTCACCGCGGCCGTGGCGGCGGGAGCCTTCCTGTCCAGCCTGTTCTCCGGCCCCGTCGGGCGCGTCCGCCGCCAGGGTCTCGGCATCGAACGGGCCATTCAGGTCTACGGCCTGTCGATCGGCGCGTTCGGGTGCGTGCTGCTCGCGGCCTCGCTGGGCTGGATGCGCCCCGACCTCGTCGACGAGTCGCACGCCGCCGTCGGGCTCATCGTCCTGGCCGCGATCGTTCTGGCCGTCTCCGGCGCCGCCGACAACGTCAGCGCCATCTATCGTTCGACGATGATGCAGGCGGCGGTTCCGGATGCCATGCGCGGACGCCTCCAGGGCATCTTCATCGTCGTGGTGGCCGGAGGGCCGCGCGTCGGCGCCCTCTACGCGGGGACCCTTGCCACCGTCGCGGCCCTGTGGGTGCCGCCCCTGTTCGGCGGCATCCTGATCCTCGCGCTGGTGGGCACCCTCGTGCGCTTCTCGCCCCGCTTCCGCCAGTACGACGCGCTGAACCCCGAGCCCTGACCGGCGCACCCCGCCCTCGCTCGTCCTCCCGCCGCATCGGCCGGCTCCGCCCGCTCCGCGCACGCCACCGCGCCTCCTGCCGTCGCACGCGCGAGCCGCACCGCGACCCGCCTCCGCACCCCGCCGGGAAACTGCGCCCGGCGTCCACCGCGGTCTCGACCGGGTGCGACTGCCGACCCTCGGCGGATTCCGGACGTCGCATCGCCCCGGCCGTAACGATGTCGGGCGTCGGGCCTAGGGTCGGAAACGTGGCATCCGGTCCCTCTCCCTCCCCCGTCTCGATCGCCGTCCAGTTCGTCCTCGCCGGCGTCGTCTGGGGCTCGAGTTTCCTCTTCATCGCGGTCGCGCTCACCGGCATGACGCCGGCGCAGGTCGCCGGCGGTCGCCTGCTCTTCGGGGCCCTGGCCCTCGGCGCGATCGTGGCCATCCGTCGCGAGCGTCTTCCTCGCGACCGGCGCATCTGGGGACACTTGTGCGTGCTGGCGGTGACATTCTGCGCAGTACCGTTCCTGCTGTTCGCTTGGGCGGAGCAGCACGTGTCGTCGGGTTTGGCAAGCATCTTCAATGCGACGACCCCGATCATGACGGCGATCATGGCCTGGGCGGCGTTCCGCGTCGAGAGCCTCAAGCCCGGCCAGCTGGTCGGCATCGCCATCGGCATCGTGGGCGTCGTCGTGATCATCGCCCCCGGCGCCGTGGCCGACGTCGGCGACAGCACCGTGGCCCAGCTCGCGCTCCTCGGCGCCACCGCCTGCTACGGGTTCAGCCTCGCGTACGTGCGGAGGTTCCTCAGCGACACGGGGCTTTCGGGGATCGCCCTGGCCTTCGGGTACATCGGTCCCGCGGCGGCGTTGATGGTGCTGTTGTCGCCGCTGATCCTCGCGGAGCCGATGCACCTCACGCCCGCGGTGGTCGGCAGCATCGTGACGCTCGGCATGCTCGGTACGGGCCTGGCCTACATCTGGAATCAGAACGTGTTGCGCGCGTGGGGTCCTACCCGGGCGTCCACCGTCACCTACATCACGCCGGTGGTCGGCGTGGCCCTCGGCGTCATCGTCCTCGGCGAGCGCATCTCGTGGAACGAGCCGGTCGGCGCCGCCGTGGTGTTCGTCGGCATCCTGCTGGTGCAGCAACGACTGCGGATGCCCCGACACGCGAGCGTGTGATCAAGGAGTCCCGGAGCGCGGCGCGCCCGGGTCACCGCCGGTCGCCGATCTCGTGACAGGCCGCGCACGAACGCCGCGATCCGCCCTCACGACAGACACCGTGCCGAGGCGCGAGCGCGCGGTCCCCGCGCGCCCGGACACGACGAGGGCCCCGGATGCCGTGGCATCCGGGGCCCTCGTGAAGGATCACGCCCGCAGCGACCGCTGCGGAACGATCACGCCTGGAGCGCGAGCTGCAGGTCGAGCTCGATGGTGACGTCCTTGCCGACGAGCACGCCACCGGTTTCGAGGGCGGCGTTCCAGGTGAGACCGAAGTCCTCGCGGTTGACGACCGTCTTGGCGGTCGCGCCGGCCTTGTAGTTGCCCCACGGGTCGGTGCCGAAACCACCGAAGTCGAGCGAGAAGGTCGCGGGCTTGGTGATGCCGCGGATCGTGAGGTCGCCGTCGACGAGGAAGTCGCCGTCCTCGAGGCGGATACCGGTCGAGCGGAAGTCCATGGTCGGGTACGTCTCGACGTCGAAGAACTCGGCGCTGCGGAGGTGCTGGTCGCGGCCCTCGTCCTTGGTGTCGACCGAGGTGACGTCGACGGAGGCCTCGACGGTGGCGTCGTAGGGGTTCTCGGGGGCGACGATCGTGGCGCTCTTGACGCCGAACGTGCCGCGCACCTTCGAGATCATCATGTGACGCACCGAGAAGGTGACCTCGCTGTGGGCGGGGTCCAGGACCCAGGTGCCGGTCTTGTAGCCGGGGATGTCGAGGGCAGTGGTGTCGGTCATGTCACTCCTTGAGGTCTGTGGGAGCCGTGTCGGCGTCCTGACGATGCCAACTCCCATTCACACGAATGTATTCCACAATCGAGGAAAACGACGAACCCGAGGGAGCCGGAGCCCCCTCGGGTTCATGAACGTCGGGTGAAGAACTCCCGGTCAGCCGACCTTCAGCAGGTCGATGATGAAGATGAGGGTCTTGCCGCCGAGGAAGTGTCCACCGGCGGGACCATAGGCCAGGTGCGGCGGGATGACGAGCTCGCGGCGTCCGCCGACCTTCATACCCGGGATGCCGTCCTGCCATCCCTGGATCAGGCCGCGGAGGGGGAACTGGATGCTCTCGCCTCGGCCCCACGACGAGTCGAACTCCTCGCCGGACTCGTACTCGACACCGGCGTAGTGCACGGTGACGGTGTCGCCGGGCTTCGCCTCGTCGCCGTCGCCGACGATGATGTCGCGGATGACGAGGTCGGAGGGGGCGGGGCCGCTGGGAGCGTCGAACTCCGGCTTGGTGCGATCAGTCATGTCTCCATCCAAGCACGCCCGGGCCGCCCGCGAAGCCCCTGGACACGGCGGGGGAAAGACTCAGCGCCCGGTGCCGCGGCGATGCCTGCGTGTCTACCGGGCGCTGAGTTGGCCTACTCCGATGGTGCGCCCGCTCCGGCCGACTGTCAAGACCCCGAGCGTTCGACCCGACGGCACGACCGACCGTCGGCCGACCGCAGAGTCGGGTCACCGCCCGCGCGACCTCACGACGACAGCAGTGTCGTCCGGGCCGCCATCGTGCGCTCGAGCAGGTAGCGCTCGGTCGCGGGGGCGTGCGGGTCACGACCCGACAGCGATCGTTGTCGCGCAGCCGCGAGTGCCGTGGCGTCGAGGATGAACGCCTTCATCACGGGCGACCGGTCACCGGGGAGGGTGCGCGCCCACGCGACCGCGGACCGACGCCCGGGACCGGTGGCGAGCATCTCGACCTCTTGCGGGGTGAACCACCCGGCCGCCGAATACTCGCCGAGGCGGGCCCTGGTCAGGCGGGTCTCTTCGCGCCGCAGCGCCAGGATGCCGAGGATGAACAGCACGAACAGCGGCACCTGCAGAGCCGCGTAGAGCTCGAAGAAGTCGAAGAACGTGGCCGAGCCGTTCCACAGCGCGTGCAGCACGATCGCGCCGAGCACTCCGGGGATGCCGTAGCCCAGCGCCGCACGCGTACTCAGGCCGCGGCGGGCGGCGAGGCCGAAGGCGAAGCCCGCGAGGCTGGTGAACATGACGTGCGCGAAGGGCGAGAGCACCGCCCGGAGGAAGAACGTGCTCGCCACCTGCCCGGGCCCGCCCTCGAGGTAGCTGATGGCGAAGTACTGCACGTTCTCGGTCAGGGCGAACCCTGCCCCGATGAGCGCCCCGTAGACGATGCCGTCGACGGGCCCGTCGAACGCGCGACGCGCGAACGCGAAGATCAGCAGCACGCCGAGCCCCTTCGCGACCTCCTCGACCACGGGGGCCTGTACGACAGCGCCGATCGCCGGCGGGAGTCCCCCGGTCACGAAACCGATCAGCAGGTCGACGCCCAGCGCGATCACCACCGATGCGACCGCTCCCCACGCGACGGCGAAGACGAGCAGCCGCCGCGGCTCGGGCTCCCACCGGTCGATGTAGCGCACCGCGAACCACACGATGACGAAGGGGATCGCCGCCAGGATCAGACCGATGAACGACGCCGCGGTGCCGAGGAAGCCCGTGAAATACCGCACGAGCAGCGCCAGCAGGGGCACGAGCAGCACGGCGATCACCCACAGCGCCACGCCGCCCCGACGTGACCGCGGGGGCGCCGCGGAGGCGGGGGCCTGGGGCGCGGCCTGGATGCGGGTGGGTTCACCCGATCCCGGTCGGGAGAACGGCGAGGGGGAGCTCATGCGCACAGCCTAGGGGCGAGCACCGACACGGCATCCGGGCTTGCGAGCTCCCCGGCCGCGCGCCCGTCCGGGTAGCGTGGACACATGCGCTTCGCCCACGCCCAGTCCCAGGAAGGGGCCGAAGCCCCCCGTCTCGTCTCGGTCCACGACGAGGAGATCGTCTTCGTCGACGCGCTCTTCGCCGGGGCCCCCGCGACGCTCGAGCAGCTGATCGCCGGCGGTGATGCACTTCTCGACCGCGTGCGCGAGGCCGCGGCCGCGGCACCGCGGCATCCCCTCTCCGGCATCCGGTTCGCCTCGGCCGTCCTCGCTCCCCCCTCGATCCTCGCCGTGGGGCTGAACTACGCGGCCCACTCGGGCGAGCTCGGACTCAAGACCGACGCGGGTCCGACGGTGTTCGTGCTGTGGCCCAACTCGCTGACCGCGCACGAGGCGACCACATCGTGGCCGCGCGCACTCAGCGAGGCGGTCGACTACGAGGCCGAGCTCGGCGTGATCATCGGCCGGCCCGGGCGCGACATCGCCGAGGCCGACGCGCTGCAGCACGTGTGGGGGTACACGGTGGTCAACGACATCACCGCCCGCAACATCCAGTTCTCCGAGGCGCAGTGGTCGCGCTGCAAGTCCTTCGACGGGTTCACCCCGACGGGTCCGTTCGTGGTCACGGCCGACGAGATCCCCGACCCGCAGGACCTGCACATCTGGACCGTCGTCGACGGACACACCGTGCAGGATGCCAGCACCGGCCAGATGGTGCGGTCGGTGGCGACACTCATCCACAAGCTGTCCGAGTCCGTGACCCTCCTGCCGGGAACCCTCATCTCCACGGGCAGCCCCGGCGGGGCCGGATATTCGCGCGACCCGCAGATCTTCCTCCGCGACCGCTCGACCGTGACTGTCGGCATCGACGGCATCGGCGAGCTGACGACTCACTGCCGGATCCTCGACTGAGACGGCCCCGCTCCCGCGAGACGGCGTTCCGCGGGAGACGAGGGACAGGAACGCCCCGGGAGTCGGCCTCGCCGCCCCGAGACCCCGCATTCACGACGAAGGGCCGGGACACGTCGTCCCGGCCCTCGGTCGTTCAGCGGGTCACTCCTCCACGACGCTGTCGGCGGAGCGGACGATGGGGATCGCCGCCGTGACCGCCTGCAGACCCGACAGACGGGCCGGGGACAGCTGCTTCGTGACCTCGTCGCGGGTCATCAATCCCGCCTCCACGACGAGGTCGGCGACGTTGCGGTGCGTCAGCAGCGCGGTCTTGGCGAGGGCGGCGGATGCGGCGTAGCCGATGAACGGCGTGAGCGCGGTCACGACGCCGACCGAGGAGCCGACCATCGCGCCCAGGCGCTCGCGGTTAGCCGTGATGCCGTCGACGCAGTTCACGCGCAGCGTCCACATCGCCTGCCGCATCCACGTGATCGACTGGTAGATCGAGTGGGCGATCACCGGCTCGAAGGCGTTGAGCTGCAGCTGGCCGCCCTCGACCGCCATGGTCACCGTCATGTCCGCCCCGACGACCGAGAAGGCCACCTGGTTCACCACCTCGGGGATCACCGGGTTCACCTTGCCGGGCATGATGCTGGAACCTGCCTGGCGCGGCGGCAGGTTGATCTCACCGAGTCCCGCCTGCGGGCCGGACGACAGCAGCCGCAGGTCGTTGCAGATCTTGGACAGTTTCACGGCGTTGCGCTTCAGCGACGACGAGAACGACATGAAGGCGCCGGTGTCGCTGGTCGACTCCACCAGGTCGGTCGCGGTCTCGAGGTCGAGGCCGGTGATCGCCCGCAGGTGCCGCAGCACCGCTCCCCCGTACCCGGCGTGGGCGGTGATCCCCGTGCCGATGGCCGTGGCGCCCATGTTGATCTCGTACATCAGGTAGGCGTTCTCGGTGAGGCGGCTGTAGTCCTCGCCGAGGGTCGTGGCGAACCCGTGGAACTCCTGCCCGAGCGTCATCGGCACGGCATCCTGGAGCTGGGTGCGCCCGACCTTGAGCACGTCGTGGAACTCCTCGGCCTTGGCCAGGAACGATTTCCGCAGCAGCGCGAGTTCCTCCAACAGGCTCTGGAGCGTCAGCGAGAGGCCGATCTTGATCGCCGTCGGGTAGACGTCGTTCGTCGACTGGCTGCGGTTGGTGTCGTCGATCGGCGAGAGGAAGGCGTAGTCGCCCTTCTCCCGGCCCGCCATCTCGAGGGCGATGTTGGTGATGACCTCGTTGGCGTTCATGTTCGTCGAGGTGCCGGCACCCCCCTGGATGACGCCGACGGTGAACTCGTCGTGGAACTCCCCGTCGATCACGCGCTGGGCGGCGCGGTCGATGAGGTCGGCCTTCGCCTCGTCGAGCACGCCGATCTCGCGATTGGCCCGGGCCGACGCCTGCTTGACCATGGCGAGACCGCGCACGAGGTCGGGGTACACCGAGATGGGGCGCTTGGCGATCGGGAAGTTCTCCAGCGCGCGGGCGGTGTGGATGCCCCAGTACGCGTCGGCGGGTATCTCGAGGGATCCCAGGGAGTCGGTCTCGGTACGGGTGCGCGTCATCGCGTCCAAAGCCATGGGTACGTCCTTGTGGGTGTCACGGCGAGCAGGGATGCCACGAGCCTAACGACCACCTCGGGCGGCGTCGGTGGACGCAACGGCCTGCCGCCGTATCCACACCGTCCGGCGCGTCTATTGCCCGTCCGGCGCGAACGCGCCGTGTGCCGTCGCGGAACGTCACGAGGTCGCCGGTGGTCGCTCCTCATCGCTTGCGCGAGAACGCCTCGAGCCGTTCCTCGGCGCTCAGCGACGCCATGCGCGCCGTCCACTCGGAAGTGAAGAAACCGGCCGCCTCCTCGTCGACGACGGGGACGACGGCGTGCGTGACGGTGTCGTCCCAGACGTGCACGAGGTGGAACGAGCGCCCGGCATCCATGCCGTTGACCTCATCGGCGGGGCGCGCGAGATCCATCGTGTAGCAGGAGGCCGCGGCGACGCTGACGGGGACCCCGGCGAACGTGCCCGAGGTGGAGTAGTGCAGATGGCCGGCGAGGATGGCCCGCACATCGCTTCCCCGGACCACCTCGGCGAGGCCGCGCTGGTCGCGGAGCTCGAGGATGTCGAAGAACGGGATGTGCGTGGGCAGGGGCGGATGGTGGAGCGCGAGGATCGTGCCGAGCGGGGCCGGCTCGGCGAGCACGCCGCGGAGCCAGTCGAGCTGTGCGGCGTCGAGGTCGCCGTGGTGCCAGCCCGGCACCGTCGAATCGAGGGCGACGACCCGCAACCCACCGAGGTCCCACACCCCGGTCACGGGCTCCTCGCTCGCCTCCGCGTCGAGGAGTTCGGCGCGCAGGGCGGGCCGTTCGTCGTGGTTGCCGGCCACCCAGATGACGGGCGCCCCCAGGCGCGCCGCCCACGGCTCGACCTCGGCGCGGAGGGCGCGGTACGCCTCGGGCTCGCCCAGGTCGGTCAGGTCGCCGGTGAACACCACGGCATCCGGACGCACACCGGTCGCCTCGGCGGCCGCGAGCGTGCGCCGCAGGTGCCGCGCGGTGTCGTAGCGCTCCCCGAGCAGACGATCACCGCCCAGCAGGTGGGTGTCGCTGAGGTGGAGGATCACGCGCGCAGCGGGCGCGTGCTGACCGAAGTGCACGGATGCCATGTCCTCAGCCTAGGAGGGGGCTCCGACATGCCGTCCGGGTCAGTGATTGAACAGGATCAGCAGCAGCGCGCCGAGCACCGCCGACGCGCACACCGCGAAACAGGCGTAGGCGCCGAGCAGCGAGAGGCGCTTCTGTCCGTCGCTCAGCGGATTCTTCCGGGCCGCCTTGGCCACCGCCTTCTCGCCGCGGCGGCGCTGCTTCTCGGTGAGCACGGTGATGGCATCCGTGAACTCCGCCGGGGTGACCAGCGGCGGGCGCCCCCCGCGCACGAGCAGGCGCAGTCCCAGCGCGTACGAGGTGACGACGATCGACGCACCCACGATCGCTGCGACGAAGACCTGCAGGAACGCTCCCCAGTCGATGACCATCAGGCGTCCTTTCCGGCCTTGTCGCGGTCGAGGCGACGCTGGTGGCGCGTCGGTCCGGGCTTGCGCGGCACCTTCACCGCGGCTCCCGAGTCGGCGACCTCGCTCATCGCGTTGGCCGAGGTGACCGAGTCGCGGCGCGAGCGCAGGAACAGTCCCAGGATGATGATGACCGCGATCACCGCGTCGACCGCGACGCCCCAGCCGCCCAGCCACACCACGATGAGGGCCGCCGCCGCACCGACCGCACCCGCGGCGGGCAGCGTCAGCACCCAGCCGATCATGATGCGTCCGACGGTGTTCCAGCGCACGGTCGATCCGCGTCGACCCAGGCCCGAGCCGATGACCGATCCCGAAGCCACCTGCGTCGTCGACAGGGCGAAACCGAGGGCGCTGGATGCCAGGATCGTCGCCGCCGTCGAGGTCTCGGCCGAGAACCCCTGTGCGGGCTTGACGTCGGTCAGTCCCTTGCCGAGGGTGCGGATGATGCGCCAGCCGCCCATGTAGGTGCCGAGCGCGATGGTGATGGCGCACGCGAAGATGACCCAGAGCTGCGGGTCGGGGTTCGCGCTGGACTGCCATCCGACGGTGATGAGGGCGAGGGTGATGACGCCCATCGTCTTCTGCGCGTCGTTGGTCCCGTGCGCCAGAGCCACGAGCGACGAGGTGAAGATCTGCCCCCAGCGGAAGCCGTCGCGTCCGTCGGCCTTCGCGTCGTAGCGACGGGTGACGCCGTAGGCGATCTTGGTCACGGTGAAGGCGATGATGCCCGCCGTCAGCGGGGCGATGAGCGCCGGCAGGATGACCTTGCTCAGCACGACGCCCGTGTCGATTGCGCTCGCGCCGACGCCCACCAGCGTCGCCCCGATCAGGCCGCCGAACAGGGCGTGCGACGAACTCGACGGGAGTCCGAGCAGCCACGTGAGCATGTTCCACGTGATCGCGCCGATGAGGCCGGCGAAGATGATCGGCGGGAAGATGTCGGGACTCAGCTGGTCTTCGCGGATCATGCCGCCCGAGATCGTCTTGGCGACCTCGGTCGACAGGAAGGCGCCGACCAGGTTGAGGCACGCGGCGAGGAGGACCGCCACCTTCGGCTTCAACGCGCCGGTCGCGATGGGCGTGGCCATCGCGTTCGCGGTGTCGTGGAAACCGTTGGTGAAGTCGAAGAAGAGTGCCAGCGCGATGACCAGCACGATGATGAGGGCTGCGCTCTCCACCGTTCGCTTTCCGTGAGAAGGAGGAAGGGATGCCGACGGGATCGGCGTGACGAACGAAGAGTTCACCTGGAGTTCGACACTCGTTCACCGAGGTCGCGTCGTCATCCTTTCACCGGCGGGGGCGATGGTCAAACGCGCACGGAGTGCGCCGCCCGGCTCGATGTCGGGACGGCGCAGTAGCGTGGAACGGTGACCGACCTCCAGCACCAGCCGACCCCACCCGTCACCGAACGCCGCTCCGCGGCGCGCACCCACCACGGCGACACCTTCGACGACCCGTACGAGTGGCTCCGCGCGAAGGACGACGCCGAGGTCGTCGCCCACCTGGAGGCCGAGAACGCCTACACAACGGCGCGCACCGCCCACCTCGCGCCGCTGCGCGACACCATCTTCGGCGAGATCAAGGGCCGCACGCTCGAGACCGACCTCTCCGTTCCCGCCCGCCGGGGCGACTGGTGGTACTACGGCCGCACGGTGGCGGGTGCGCAGTACGGCATCCAGTGCCGCGCTCCGCTGGACTCCCCCGACGACTGGACCCCGCCCACGCTGTCACCCGATCGGCCCGTTCCCGGTGAGCAGGTGCTGTTCGACGGCAACGTCGAGGCCGAGGGCCACGAGTTCTTCTCCCTCGGCAGCTTCGAGATCTCGAACGACGGCACCCGCATGCTGTACGGCATCGACACCGCCGGCGACGAGCGCTACACCGTCCGCGTCCGCGACCTCGTCTCGGGCGAGACGCTCGCCGACGAGATCCCCGGCACGTTCTCGGGCGCCTCCTTCTCGCCCGACGGCCGCTTCATCGTCTACACCACCGTCGACGACGCCTGGCGCCCCGACACCGTCTGGCTGCACGAGATCGGCACCCCCGTCGACGCCGATGTGAAGCTGTTCCACGAGAGCGACGACCGCTACTGGGTGGGCGCCGACTTCACGCGCAGCGACCGCTTCCTCGTCATCGAGATGGGGTCCTCGATCACGTCGGAGGAGTGGCTCCTCGATGCCGACGACCTCCGCGCAGAGCCGCGCGTGGTGTGGCCGCGACGCGAGGGCGTCGAGTACTCGTCGTCGCACGCCGTCGTCGACGGCGAGGACGTGCTCTACATCCTGCACAACGACGGTGCGCTCGACTTCGAGCTCGTGCGCGTCGCGGCATCCGATCCTCGGGGTGAGCGTCAGACCGTCATCCCCCACCGGACCGGTCACCGACTGCTCGGCGTCGACACGTTCCGCGACTGGGGTGTGGTCGGCTACCGTCGCGACGGCCTCGCCCGCCTGGGCATGCTGTCGTACGCCGACGGCACGGTCGACGAGATCTCGTTCGACGAGCCGCTCTACAGCGTGGGCACCGGCGGGAACCCCGAGTGGGCACCCCCCGTGCTGCGACTGGGCTACGGATCGTTCGTCACGCCCGGCACCGTCTACGACTACGTCATCGACGGCGGCGAATTGGTGCTGCGAAAGCGCCAGCCCGTGCTCGGCGGCTTCGATCCCGCCGACTACGGCCAGGCGCGCGTCTGGGCGCCCGCCGACGACGGCACCCGGGTGCCGGTGTCGCTGGTGTGGAAGCGCTCCTTCGGCGAGCCCGGCGCGATCCCCCGGCCCGTGCACCTCTACGGGTACGGCTCGTACGAGCACTCCATCGAACCCGGCTTCTCGGTGGCCCGACTGTCGATGCTCGACCGCGGTGTCGTCTTCGCCGTCGCGCACGTCCGCGGCGGCGGCGAGATGGGACGACAGTGGTACGAAGACGGAAAACTCCTGGCCAAGCGCAACACCTTCACCGACTTCGTCGCGGCGGCGCGTCACCTCGTGTCCGAGGGCTACACGACCCCCGACCGCATCGTCGCCGAGGGCGGTAGCGCCGGCGGGCTGCTGATGGGCGCCGTCGCCAACCTCGCCCCCGAGCTCTTCGCCGGTGTCCTCGCCGATGTGCCCTTCGTCGACGCGCTGACCACGATCCTCGACCCCTCCCTGCCCCTCACCGTGATCGAGTGGGACGAATGGGGCGACCCGCTGCACGACGCCGACGTGTACGCCTACATGAAGTCGTACTCGCCCTACGAGAATGTGCGCGAGGGCGTCGAGTATCCGCGCATGCTGGCCGTGACCTCCCTCAACGACACCCGCGTGCTGTACGTCGAGCCGGCGAAGTGGGTCGCGCGCCTCCGCGAGGTCGGCGCCGACGCGCTGCTGAAGTGCGAGATGGTCGCCGGTCACGGCGGCGTCAGCGGCCGTTACAACGCCTGGCGCGAGCGCGCGTTCGAACTCGCCTGGCTGCTCGACGTGCTGGGCCTGGCCGACTGACCGCCGGCGCGCTGCCGGGCCTGCGCGCCCCGCCGCCCCGGACGCCCTGCCGCCTCGGTCGGCGGGGCGTTCGTGTTCGGCGTCTGCGTCGCGGCGTCTGCGTCGCGGCGTCTGCGTCGCGGCGTCTGCGTCGCGGCGTCTGCGTC
>NZ_JARVRW010000004.1 GCF_030209475.1 Microbacterium sp. lyk4-40-TSB-66 | reverse complement strand
CGACTCATGTCATCGTGAGTCGCAAGGTCCTGCGCGGTGAGGTGCGCGAGCGACTCATGTCATCGTGAGTCGCAAGGTCCTGCGCGGTGAGGTGCGCGAGCGACTGATCGCGTCACGGGTCGCCTGAGGGGCGGGGCGGGTGCCGAGGACCCGCGCGGAACCCGCGAGCGGGGCGGATGCCGGACCCTGCGGCATCCATCCCGCCTCAGCCGTAGAAGAGCTTGTCAAACACGCGTCGAGCCCGACGCGTCGCACCGAGGTAGTCCTCTTCGACGCGCGTCGCCGAACGCGGCGGGTACTCGAGGATCCGCCCGATCCCGTCGAGTCGCACGCGGTCGGCCGGCAGGACGTCGCTCGTCTGCCCCGACAGCAGCGTGTTCGCCGAACGGAGGCGACTCGCGAGATGCCAGGCGGCGGCGAGCTTCTGAGCCGCATCGACCTCGACGATCCCGGCCTCGACCGCGGCATCCAATGCCGTCAGCGTCGAGGTGGTGCGCATGGCGGGAACGGCGCGGGCGTGCTGCAGCTGCAGGAGCTGCACGAGCCACTCGACGTCGCTGAGCGATCCCGGGCCGAGCTTCAGGTGACGTGCGGGATCGGCGCCCTGCGGCAGCCGCTCGTTCTCGACGCGCGCTTTGATGCGGCGGATCTCACGGAGGCCGTTCTGGTCGGCCGAGGCCGGGTAGCGCACCTCGTCGGCGAGCGCCATGAACTCCGCGATGAGCTTGACACTGCCGGCGACGCCCCGCGCGCGCAGCAACGCCTGCGCCTCCCACGACAACGACCACCGCCGGTAATACTCCGCGTACGCCTCGATCGATCGGGCGAGCGGGCCGCTGCGGCCCTCCGGCCGCAGCTCGGCGTCGAGGTCGAGCGGCAGGCGGTGGTCTTCCGAGTGCTCGCGGAGGCCGGCGACGAGCTTGAGCGCCAGTTGCCCCGCGCGCTGCGGGTCGACGCCGTTGGCCCGGTAGACGTACATGACGTCGGCATCCGAGCCGAACCCCATCTCGCGTCCGCCGAAGCGCCCCATCGCGATGACCGCGAAGTCGAGGTCGTCGTCTTCGGGCGGCACCACCACGCGTCGCACCGCGCGGAGCGTCGCCTGGATCGTCACCTCGGTGATCGTCGAGAGGGCATCGGCGAGTTCTTCGAGCGACACCGTACCGAGGACCGCGGCCATGGCCACCCGCAGCATCTCGCGGCGACGCAGCGCCCGCACCGACCGCATGGCGTCGTCGATGTTCTGCCAGCGGGTCTGGATCGCCCGCGCCTCCTCTTCGAGCGCCTTGCCCGAGCGGGGCCGAAGCAACGCGTCGTCGTCGAGCCAGGCGACGGACTCGGGGATCCACTCCATCAGCTCGCCGATGTAGCGCGAGCCCGACAGCACGCGGGTGAGACTCTCCGCGGCACCCGCGGAATCGCGCAGCATCCGCAGGAACCACGGGGTGTTCCCGAGCCGCTCACTGATGCGGCGGAAGACGAGGAGGCCGTAGTCGGGATCGACCCCGTCGGCGAACCACCGGATCATGACCGGCATGAGGTGCCGCTGGATCGTCGCCTTGCGACTGAGGCCGCTGGTCAGCGCCGCGATGTGGCGAAGGGCACCCGCGGGGTCGCGGAAGCCGATGGCCGCGAGGCGGTCGCGCGCCTGCTCCGTCGAGAGGGTCCGCTCCCCCTCGGGCAGCGACGCCACCGCCGACAGCAGCGGACGGTAGAACAGGCGAACGTGGATGTCGCGGACCTCGCGTTTGATGGCCTCCCACGCGGCCTGGACCCCGGATGCCGAATCCGCCAGCCGGGTCGCACGCGCGAGCACCCGCAGATCGTCGTCCTTCTCGGGCAGGAGCGCCGTTCGGCGCAGCCCCCGCAGCTGCAGCCGGTGCTCGAGCAGGCGCAGCGTGCGGTAGTCGCGGGCGAAGGCCTCCGCCTCGGAACGCCCGATGTACCCCTCCGCGACGAGGGCGTCGAGGGCTTCGAGGCTGCCGCGCTGGCGGATGCGCTCGTCGGTCAGGCCGTGCACGAGCTGGAGCAGCTGCACGGTGAACTCGACGTCGCGGATGCCACCGGGTCCGAGCTTGAGCTGTCGGTTCACCTCGGCCGCGGGGATGTGCTCGGTCACGCGCTCCCGCATGCGCTGGACGCCCTCGACGAAGTTCTCGCGCGCGGCGCTGTGCCACACCAGCGGCTGCACGGCGGCGACGTACTCCGCGCCCAGCGCGGGGTCGCCGGCGATCGCCCGGGCTTTGAGCAGCGCCTGGAACTCCCAGCTCTTCGCCCACCGGTCGTAGTACTGCTGGTGCGACGCGAGACTGCGCACGAGCGCCCCCTGCTTGCCCTCGGGGCGCAGGTTGGGGTCGACCTCCCAGAGGGGCGGTTCGATCTCGGGGCCCGAGATGCCGCGCATCGTCTGCACGGCGAGGCGGGTGCCGATGTCGATCGCGCGGGCTTCCGACACGACCTCGTCGTCGGACGTGCCGCCGACGAAGATCACGTCGACGTCGCTGACGTAGTTGAGCTCGCGTGCTCCCGTCTTGCCCATCGCGATGATGGCGAAGCGGGTGGCCTCGACCTGCTCGCGGGGGAAGGCACCGGGTCCGGGTGCCGACACCCGCGCGCGGGCGACGCTCAGCGACGCCTCCAGAGCCGCGCCGGCGATGTCGGCCAACGCCGCCGAGACGACGTCGATCGCACCCGCCGGGTCGTCCTGGCCGAGGTCGTACGCCGCGATCCGGGCCAGCAGACGCCGGTAGCGCACCCGCAGGGCGACCCACGCGGCATCCGAGGCATCTGACGCGAATCCGTCGACGTCTCCGACGGACTCCAGCAGTTCGGCGCGCATGGACTGCTCGTCGGGGACGGTGAGGCCCGCGCCCGAGAGGTGCACGAGTTCGTCGGGGTGCCGCAGGTAGAACTCCGCGAAGCCGTCGGACGCGCCCACCAGATCCCACAGCGCGCGCCACGCGCCCGCGTCGGCCGCCGCCGCTCGCACGGCCGCCGCATCGCGTCGGGCCACCTGCAGGATCGCCCGCAAGGCGCCGTCGGGGTCGGCCACACGCTGCGCCAGCCGCATGGCATCCGCCCGGTCGACACCGACCGTCTCGTCGAGCTCACCGAGCAGGGTGTCTGCCTCGGTGAGCCGCGAGAAGCCGGTGCGAGCGAGCGCGGTGAGCGCGGTGGAGCGATCGCCCGAGGTCATGGGACGACCGTCAGAGAGCTTCGAGGTTGCTCGCGAGCTCGAACGGCGTCACCTGGGCGCGGTACTGCTGCCACTCACGGCGCTTGTTGAGCAGGACGTACTTGAACACCTGCTCGCCCAGCGTCTCGGCGACGAGCTCGGACTCCTCGAGGTACTCGAGGGCGTGGTCGAGGCTCGCCGGCAGGGGCGCGTACCCGAGGGCACGGCGCTCCGAGTCGGTGAGCGACCACACGTTGTCCTCCGCCTCGGCGGGGAGCTCGTACTCTTCCTCGATGCCCTTGAGGCCCGCCGCGAGCATGAGCGCGTACGACAGGTACGGGTTGGCCGCGGAGTCCAGCGCGCGGTACTCCACCCGGGTCGACTGGCCCTTGTTCGGCTTGTACAGCGGCACGCGCACCAGCGCGGAGCGGTTGTTGTGGCCCCAGCAGATGAAGCTGGGTGCTTCGTCGCCGCCCCAGAGGCGCTTGTAAGAGTTGACGAACTGGTTCGTCACCGCCGAGATCTCGTTGGCGTGGCGCAGCAGGCCCGCGATGAAGTGGCGACCGACCTTAGACAGCTGGTACTGACCGCCCTCTTCGTAGAAGGCGTTCATGTCGCCCTCGAAGAGCGACAGGTGGGTGTGCATGCCGCTGCCGGGCTGGCCGCTGATCGGCTTGGGCATGAAGGTGGCGTACACGCCCTGCTCGATCGCGACCTCTTTCACGACCGTGCGGAAGGTCATGATGTTGTCGGCCGTGGTGAGCGCGTCGGCGTAGCGGAGGTCGATCTCGTTCTGCCCGGGACCGCCCTCGTGGTGGCTGAATTCGACCGAGATGCCGAGGTCTTCGAGCATGCGCACCGAGCGGCGGCGGAAGTCGTGCGCCGTGCCGCCGGGGACGTTGTCGAAGTAGCCTGCCGAGTCGACCGGCTGCGGCCGCCCGTCGGGGCCGAGCTGCGACGACTTCAGCAGGTAGAACTCGATCTCGGGGTGCGTGTAGAAGGTGAAGCCGGCGTCGGCGGCCTTCGCGAGCGTGCGCTTGAGCACGTGACGGGGGTCTGCCACGGCGGGCTGGCCGTCGGGCGTGGTGATGTCGCAGAACATGCGCGCCGTCGGGTCGATCTCACCGCGCCACGGCAGGATCTGGAACGTCGTGGGGTCGGGGTGCGCGAGCAGATCGGACTCGTACGAGCGGGTGAGGCCCTCGATCGCCGATCCGTCGAAGCCCAGTCCCTCGGTGAACGCCCCCTCGACCTCGGCCGGGGCGATCGCCACCGACTTCAGCGTCCCCACAACGTCGGTGAACCACAGGCGCACGAACTTGACGCCGCGCTCCTCGATCGTGCGCAGGACGAAATCACGCTGCTTGTCCATCGTCATCCCTCGTATCGGTGCGGTCAGCGGGCGGAGCCGGAGCCCCAGTCGTCACGAGCCTCTTCTTCGGCCCACTTCTTCGAACGCTCCTTGAAGAGCTGCGGCGCGTTGGCCGCCTCCTCAGCGGTGTCGAAGGGGCCGGCGCGATCGACGGCCGGCGACTCGTACCCCTGTTCGACCTGACCGGTCTCGAGGTTGTACCAGTACTTCGTGTTGTCGTCGCTCACGATGCTCCTCACGTGGGTCTCGCGTCTCGGCGTGAACCGCCGGTGCTCCCCCGATCCTACTGATGCCGACCGTGCGGCTGGATAGGCTGAGGGGTATGGCAACGAATGCGTCTCGTGCGGTCGGAGTGGACATCGGCGGAACCGGCATCAAGGCCGGGATCGTCGACCTGGATGCCGGAGAGCTCGTCAGCGACCGCGTCAAGGTCGCGACCCCCGCCGGGGCGGAGCCCGCCGACGTGCTGACCGCGGTACGCCAGGTGCTCGAGACGCTCGAGGCCCCCGCCGATCTGCCGTTGGGCGTGGCCTTCCCCGCCATCGTGAAGAGCGGCAAGACCCTGTCGGCGGCGAACGTCTCGAAGACCTGGATCGGCTTCGAGGCCGAGAAGTTCTTCGAGGACGGCCTGTCGCGCGGCATCCATTTCGCCAACGACGCCGACGTGGCCGGCATCGCCGAGGTGCGGTACGGCGCGGCGAAGGGCGTCGAGGGCCTCGTGATCCTCACCACGCTCGGCACCGGCATCGGCTCGGCGATGATCTACGACGGCGTGCTCGTACCCAACAGCGAGCTCGGCCACCTGCAGCGCGCCGGACACAAGAAGGATGCCGAGCACTTCGCGGCGTACTCGGCGATGGAGCGCGAAGAGCTGTCGTGGGACAAGTGGGCCAAGCGTCTGCAGTGGTACTACGACTACGTCGAGTTCCTCTTCAGCCCCGACCTCCTCGTCGTCGGCGGCGGCGTGTCGAAGCACTCCGAGCACTTCCTCCCCCTGCTGAAGCTGCGCGCGCCCATCGTTCCCGCGAAGCACCGCAACAACGCGGGCATCATCGGTGCGGCCTCGCTCGCCGTCCCCGTTCCCGAGGCGCTGCCGGCGGTCAAGTGACGGGAGCGCGGCGCCGCTGCGCGGTCGCGGTGCTGGCGGCCCTCGTGGCGCTCGGCGGATGCGCGGCGCCGGAGCCGGAGACAATGATCAGCGGGGGCGAACGGATCAACGCGCCCGATTTCCTGGACTCCGTGCGGGGCGCGGCGGAAGTCGACGGGGCCGTGGCGCGGGCGACCGACGACGAGCTCGTCAGCGCCGGCGTCCGCCTGTGCCACCCCATCGAGGGTGACGCCGGCGCGGGCGTGAGCATCGGCGACGTCGTCGTATCCGAGCGCGGCGACGTCGACGCCCTGGTGCGAGCGGCGCGCCTGTATCTCTGCCCCTGACGGCGACGTTCGACCGGGACGGCGGCATCGCTCAGCCGGGGGCGTCGCTCACGCTGCGACGTCGGTGAGCCCGTTGCATCGCTCGGCGCGCCGCACCCCCGGGCGGTGGCATCGCTCGGGCCGCCGCGTCGCCGGGCCCGGGCGTCGCTGAGCAAGGCGTCGCTCAGGCCGCCGCGTCACGGACGCTGACGGCGTTGCGCCACACGACAGGCGCCCAGTGCCCGCCCTCGCACGGCACCTCGAGCATGACCACGCGGTCGTTGCCGCCGGTCGCCCAGGCCGGTTCGCGTGTGGCCGCACGGTTCGGCCACGTGACCCACGCCCAGACCGGGCGCTTCTGCGCGTACCACTCGATCGGTCGCGCCCCCCACGTCTCGGGTTGCAGGGTGCAGGGAGCGATGGATGCCAGCACCCGCGCGACCATCTCGTCGCTGACCCTCGTCGAACCCATGCACCGGACCCCTTCCCCGGCCGTGCTCGATGTTAGAACATAACTCCGACATTCACCCGGGTGCGGGACGCAACGCGCATCCGTTCACCCGCATGCATAGGGCGACCCTCCTGAGGCAGGGGGCCAGCAGGAGGGTCGATGGATATTCGGCGCGAAGCGCCGGTCGGTTTGGAGCGGTGCTCATCGCGAGGGCGCGAATGGGCCGGCCTGTACGCCGGGTTCTGTCCGGGGGACCCTTCGACAAGCTCGGGGGCCCCGTGGACGGTCATCTCTCTCGGCGACACGTTGCCGTGCCGCTCCAGCGGCCTACCCGGGGACTCGGCGAGCCGCGTCGTCATCCCCTGTCTGGCCTTGCTCCGGACGAGGTTTACCTCGCGGGTCGTGTCACCACGACCCCGGTGGTCTCTTACACCACCCTTTCACCCTTACCTCGAACCCCTGAGGGCCGAGGCGGTCTGCTCTCTGTGGCACTGTCTCGCGGATTGCTCCGGGTGGGCGTTACCCACCGTCCTGCCCTGTGGAGCCCGGACGTTCCTCGGCACGGGCGAACCCGTGACGCGACCGTCCAGCCGACCCATTCGCGTACCCAGTCTATCGGCGGGCGCGCTCAGCCCTTCTCCGCCGTCGCGCCGATGCGCAGGTCGAGGGGGAAGTCGATCGGGAACGTGCCGAAGAGCAGCCGACCCGCGGATGCCGCCGACTCCCGCACCGCCTCGGCGACGGCATCCGCGTGCTCGAGCGGTGTGTGCACGACGATCTCGTCGTGGAGGAAGAACGCCAGGTGCGGCCTCCGCTGGAACACCGGGCCCGATGCGGGCGCCGCGCGGGTGGCATCCACCTCGGGGAGGGCGGCGAGGCGTGCGCGCAGGTCGGCCAGCCACGCGAGTGCCCACTCGGCGGCCGTTCCCTGCACGACGAAGTTGCGGGTGAAACGGCCCCGGTCGCGGGCGGAACGGCGGGCGCGCGTCTCGTCGACTCCGGATGCCGCGGCGTCGCTCGCCCGCGACTGCAGTTCCCGCCAGGACTCCCCCGCGGTGGGAGACGTGCGCCCGAGCCAGGTGTGCACGACGCCGCCGTCCTCACCCGTGCGGGCCGCGTCGTCGACGAGCTGCATCGCGCGGGGGAAGGTGCGCCGAAGGCGCGGCAGCAGGCGCCCGCTCTCGCCCGTCGTGGCGCCGTACATCGCGCCCAGCATCGCGAGCTTCGCCTCCGCGCGACTGGCGACGGCTCCGCGCTCGACGATGCCGGCGTAGAGGTCGCGACCGGATGCCGCTTCGGCCAGCGCCGTATCGCGGGACACCGCCGCGAGCACGCGCGGTTCGAGTTGGGCGACATCGGCGGTGACGAGCGTCCAGCCGGCGTCGGCGCGGACGGCCGTGCGGAGAGAGCGCGGGATCTGCAGTGCTCCACCGCCCGACGACGCCCACCGGCCGGTGACGACACCCGCCGGAACGTACACGGGGCGGAACCGGTCGTCCCGTACCCATTCGTCGAGCCACGCCCACCCGTTCGCCGTGTAGAGGCGCATGAGCTTCTTGTAGGCGATCAGTGGTGCGACGGCGGGATGATCGTGTTCGGCGAGCTCCCACCGGCTCGTGGACTGCACCAGCAGTCCCGCGCGGTGGAGCGAGCGCAACAGGCGGGGCTGGGAGTCGAGCGAGGCCGAGGGATCGCCGAGCGCCGTCCGCACGGTGGCGGCCGCCTGTTCGATACGGGCGGGGAGTCCTCCCCCGCGTCGGGCGCCGAGTTCGCTCTCGAGGAGCTCCTCGTGGGCGGCGCGGCTCCACGGGACCCCGGCGGCGTGGAGCTCCACCGAGACGAGCGCCCCCGCGGACTCGGCCGCACACAGCAACCTGAGCGCGCCGGGTGTCTCCGACGACGTGATCGCGGCGATCTGGCGGCGGTACTCGACCACCGCGGCGTCGGCGGTGTCGGGGACCCCGGATGCCGAGTCCCCCAGGTCGAAGAGCGTGTCACCGCCCGCGGGCGCCGCGGTGTCGGCATCCCACTCGGTGGCTCCGCGGAGTCCGTGGTCGTCGGCCACCGCCTGCGCCTGACGGAGGATGACGTGAACCAGCCGGAGGTCCCAGGCGCGGGCGACGCGCACCCCGACGGCGAGGAGGGGCGGATAGGTCGCGGCCGTGTCGGCCCAGATCCAGCGGACCTCGCCGGCGCCCTCGCGGGCGGAGACGGCATCGGCAAGCGCGTCGGCGTCGATCTCGGTGGTGCCGAGAGGCTCGGCATCCGGCCTCAGGGAGACGAGGGCGACACGACCGGTCGCGGTACGTCCGACGACGACCGTGTCAGAGGCCACGGACGCCGTTCGGGGTCATCGGGATTCTTCGGTGCGGACGAGGATCGCGCCGCACTCGGGGCAGAAGACCACCTCGTCGGTCTGCGAGCGGCGCACCACGTTGAGGTCGCTGGGCGGCAGCACCATGCGGCACGCTTCGCACGCGCCGGCCTGGAGGAGCCCGGCCCCGTTGCCGCGCGAGGCGAGACGCTCGTACAGGGCGAGAAGGTCGGCCGGGATGGAGGCGGCGACGGCGTCACGATCGCGACGCGCGCCCTCGAGATGGGTGGTGGCGTCGGCGACGGTCGTCTTGGCCTCGGCACTCAGCTGCGCACCCTGCGCATTGGTGTCGGCGATCAGCGCCTCTTGCTCGGCGACGGCGGCATCGGCCGCCTCGAGGCGCTCCATGAGCGCGATCTCGGTGTCTTCGAGGTCGTCTTTGCGCCGCCGGAGCGACACCAGCTCGTTCTCGAAGCCCTGCGCCTGCTTCGCGTTCGACGACGCGGCGAGTCGCTCGGTGTCGCGCGCGATGCGGGCGTCGACCACGGCGACGTCGGACTCGAGACGCTTCAGCTCGGCGGTGATGTCGTCGCGCGCATTCGCGCGGGACCCGAGCTCTTGCGAGAGCGTGCCCCGCTGCGCGATCAACGCGCGGACGCGCTCGGCCTGCGGCGGGTTGCCGATGACCTTCTCATCGCGGTGGATTCGCGCGTCGAGGTCGGCGAGGTCGAGCAGTTTGCGCTGGTCGGCGGGATCGGCATTCACGGGCTCAACGCTACCCCGGGGGTGGGACATCGGCGGTGCGCCGTCGAGCGGCGGGGCGTCACGTGGCTCTCCGGCGGGTCGTGAGGTCACGGCATCCCGAGATCACGCGATCCGCGCGAGATCTCTCGAACGTCGCCGCCCGCAACGTGTGCGCTCGAGAGGATCGTGTGATCTCGCCATCGGGCTGAGTCGCCGCGGTCCCCGTACCGCGCGGGCCGCCGGGCTAGACTCGGAGCGACCAGGGCCTTTAGCTCAGCTGGTAGAGCGCCACGTTTACACCGTGGATGTCGTCGGTTCGATCCCGGCAGGGCCCACTCTCAGTTCAGGATGTTCACACTCCGCGCGATCACCAGCGCGAGCAGGATGAAGCCCGAGACCGCCTGCACCATCATGAAGAGCTTCGCGCGTGCGGTGAGCGGCATGACGTCGGTCGGGCTGAACGCCATCGCGTTGGATGCCGAGAAGTACAGGTAGTCGACGTAGCCGGGCGCCCAGTCGTCGACGTCGGACGAGCGACGCCGCACCTCGCTCACCGCGTCGCCGTCGGAGTCCTGCGGGAACTGGAAGTCGGCCGCGGGCAGCGCGTCGCGCAGGTCGCGGCGACGGGCGATGGGCCCGCCCCGGTCCATCTCCCAATAGACGACGGCGTACCCGATGACGTTGATCGCCCACACCTGGGCCGCCCCGAGCAGGGTGGCCGCGCCCTCGCCCTCCCCTTGCAGCAGTTGGCGGATGAGCAGCACGAGGGCGACCTGGTTCGCCAGCAGCAGCAGAGCCGTGAACGCCAGCGCGAAGCCGCGGCCCAGGGGCGAATCGCGCGTCAGCCGAGCGGGGTTGGTGGCGATCATCGGGATGGCGCACAGCACACCCGCCCCCACCACGACGTAGCGGAGCGCTCCCGACGCGTCGCTCGGCAGCACGGCGTACAGCCCCGTGCCGACGGCCAGGGCGATGAGCACCGGCCACCGATGCTCGGGGCGGGTGCGGAACGCGGCGGGATCCTGCGGGCTCACGCGCTCAGGCTAGACCCGCGACGCGCGGCTCCCGCGCCCGTGCGGCAGGACCCGGCATCCTTCATAGGCGGCACACGGATGCCGCAGACGTCTCGACGTCGAACAGTCGCTGCGACCACCGGGCGGGGCGTGTCGGCGGCGCGCATCCGAGGCGGTCCCGACTCGCTAGGGTGGACTCTGGTTGATTGTGCGGAGCAGACAAGGGTTGCCGCACTCGTATGGCGATTCTCTGGCATGACCTGCCAGACGACGAAAGGTCTTCCGTGACTGTTCACGACCAGGATCCGTATTCGCAGGGGCCGCAGGACAGCGACCCGGAAGAGACCGGGGAGTGGCAGGAATCCCTGCGCCAGCTGGTCCAGGCCAAGGGCCCGGCCCGTGCGCGCGAGATCATGCTGAGCCTGCTCAAGGGCTCGAAGGAACTGCACCTCAACGTGCCGATGGTTCCCACCACCGACTACATCAACACCATCTCGCAGAAGAACGAGCCCGAGTTCCCGGGTGACGAGGAACTCGAGCGGCGCTACCGCAAGTGGATCCGCTGGAACGCCGCGGTCACCGTGCACCGCGCGCAGCGCCCCGGCATCGGCGTCGGCGGCCACATCTCGACCTACGCCTCGTCGGCCGCCCTCTACGAAGTCGGTTTCAACCACTTCTTCCGCGGCCTCGACGACCCCTCGGGTGGCGACCAGATCTTCATCCAGGGCCACGCCTCCCCCGGCGCCTACGCCCGTGCGTACCTCGAGGGTCGTCTCACCGAGGCGCAGCTCGACGGCTTCCGCCAGGAGAAGTCCGCCGCCCCCAACGGCATCCCTTCGTACCCGCACCCCCGTCTCATGCCGGAGTTCTGGCAGTTCCCGACGGTGTCGATGGGTCTCGGTCCGATCAACGCGATCTACCAGGCGATGTCGAACAAGTACCTGGCCAACCGCGGCATCAAAGACGTCGGCGACTCGCAGGTGTGGGCCTACCTCGGCGATGGCGAGATGGACGAGGTCGAGAGCCGCGGGCAGCTGCAGGTCGCGGCCAACGAGGGTCTCGACAACCTCAACTTCATCATCAACTGCAACCTCCAGCGACTCGACGGTCCCGTCCGCGGTAACGGCAAGATCATCCAGGAGCTCGAGAGCTTCTTCCGCGGCGCCGGCTGGAACGTCATCAAGGTCGTCTGGGGCCGCGAGTGGGACGACCTGCTCGCCCGCGACACCGAGGGTGCGCTGCTCAACCTGATGAACACCACGCCCGACGGCGACTACCAGACGTACAAGGCCGAGAACGGCGCCTACGTCCGCGAGAACTTCTTCGGTCGCGACCCCCGTGCCCTCGAACTCGTCAAGGACTACACCGACGAGCAGGTCTGGGGCCTCAAGCGCGGCGGCCACGACTACCGTAAGGTCTACGCGGCGTTCAAGGCGGCGGCCGAGCACAAGGGCCAGCCCACGGTCATCCTCGCCAAGACGATCAAGGGCTACGGCCTCGGTCCCCACTTCGAGGGTCGCAATGCCACGCACCAGATGAAGAAGCTGACGCTCGACGACCTCAAGTCGTTCCGCGACGCGATGGACATCCCCGTCACCGATGCGCAGCTCGAAGAGAACCCGTACCAGCCGCCGTACTACACCCCCGGCGAAAAGGACGAGACGATCCAGTACATGCTGGAGCGTCGTCGCTCGCTCGGCGGGTTCCTGCCCGAGCGTCGCACCACCCACGTCGGTCTCGAACTCCCCGGGGATGCCGCGTACGCGCTGCCCAAGAAGGGGTCGGGCACGCAGGAGATCGCCACGACCATGGCGTTCGTGCGTCTGCTGAAGGATCTGCTGCGGGTCAAGGACTTCGGTCACCGCATCGTGCCGATCATCCCCGACGAGGCGCGCACCTTCGGTATGGACGCGTACTTCCCCACGGCGAAGATCTACAACCCCAAGGGGCAGCACTACACCTCGGTCGACCGCGAGTTGCTGCTGGCCTACAAGGAGAGCCCGCAGGGGCAGATCATCCACGTCGGCATCAACGAGGCCGGTGCCCTCGCGGCGTTCACCGCGGCCGGTACGGCGTATTCGACGCACGGCGAGCCGCTGATCCCGGTCTACGTCTTCTACTCGATGTTCGGCTTCCAGCGCACGGGCGACGCGCAGTGGGCGGCCGGCGACCAGATGGCACGCGGCTTCATCATCGGCGCCACCGCCGGTCGCACCACCCTGACGGGTGAGGGTCTGCAGCACGCCGACGGCCATTCGCAGCTGCTGGCGTCCACGAACCCGGCGACCGTGTCGTACGACCCGGCCTACGGGTACGAGATCTCGCACATCGTGCGTTCGGGCATCGAGCGCATGTACGGCGGCAACCACCCCGACCCCAACGTCATGTACTACATGACGGTCTACAACGAGCCGTACGTGCAGCCGGCCGAGCCCGAGGGGGTCGACGTCGACGGCATCGTCCGCGGCATCCACCACATCTCCTCCGGTCAGGGCGACGGCCCGCGCACGCAGCTGCTCGCTTCGGGCGTCGGTGTGCCGTGGGCGTTCGAGGCGCAGCGTTTGCTGAAGGACGACTGGGGCGTCGTCGCCGACGTGTGGTCGGTCACCTCGTGGACCGAGCTGCGTCGCGACGGTCTCGCCGCCGACGAGCACAACTTCCTCCACCCCGAGGAAGAGCCGCGCGTGGCCTACCTCACCGACAAGCTGAAGGAAGCCGACGGCCCCGTCGTAGCCGTCAGCGACTGGATGCACGCGGTCCAGGACCAGATCCGCCAGTGGGTTCCGCAGAACTACTGGACGCTCGGCGCCGACGGCTTCGGCTTCTCCGACACCCGTGCCGCCGCTCGTCGCTTCTTCAAGATCGACGGTCCCTCGCTCGCGGTCCGCGCCCTGCAGGCGCTGGCCGAAGAGGGCAAGGTCGACCGTGCCGTGGTCGGACAGGCGATCGAGAAGTACCGCCTGCACGACGTCAACGCCGGCACCAGCGGCAACGCGGGTGGCGAGGCCTGATCCACGTGACGGACTCCACCGTCGGACCCGGTTCCCCCTCTTCGGGCGGGGCCGGGTCCGACCGGTCTTCGGGCCCGGACGTACGCGCTGAGGCGGCCGTCGAGAAGGCCGAGACCCTCGCGTGGCTGCGACGGATCTCGGGCGATCTCGCCACCGCCACGATCCAGCGCCTCGAAGAGACGCTCCCCTGGTACGCCGAGATGCCACCGGCGCGGCGCTCCGCCGTCGGGCTCGTGGCACAGGCCGGCATCACCTCGTTCCTGCAGTGGTTCGAGGAACCGGCATCCACTCCCGCCATCGCGGCCGACATCTTCGCCGCCGCCCCTCGTGAGCTGCTGCGCAGTGTCAGCCTGACCCAGACGCTGCAGCTCGTGCGCGTCACCGTCGAGGTGATGGAGGAGCGGGTTGCGGGCCGGAGCGAGAAGGTACGCGAGGCGATGCTGTCGTACTCGCGCGAAGTGGCGTTCGCCGCCGCCGACGTCTACGCACGCGCCGCCGAGGCGCGGGGTCTCTGGGACGCACGCCTCGAGGCTCTCGTCGTCGACTCCATCCTCACGGGTGAGGCCGACGACGAACTCCCCAGCCGTATCGCGGCCCTCGGGTGGCACGGTCACGGCGAAGTCTCGGTGCTCGTGGGGACGACTCCCCCGCAGCTCGACGTCGATCAGGTGCGCCGTACCGCGCGCAAGCTCGGCGTCGACGTGCTCATCGGGGTGCAGGGGCTGCGTCTCGTACTCGTGCTCGGTCGCGCCGACCTCCCCGCCCGCAGCGGCGCCGAGGTCACCGAGCTGCCGTTCACCGATATCGCGAAGCGGCTCGAGCCCAGCTTCGGGACGGGTCACCTCGTGCTGGGCCCCGCCGTCCCCGCTCTCGTCGACGCCGGCCAGAGCGCCCGCGCGGCGCTCGCGGGCTTCGCGGTCGCCCGCGCGTGGAGGCACGCGCCGCGGCCCGTGGAGGCCGACGACCTGCTGCCCGAGCGTGCCCTGGCGGGTGACGCGGTGGCGAAGCAGACGCTCGTCGACCGCGTGTACCGTCCACTGCACGCGCACAGTGCCGATCTCGTCGCGACGCTATGGAGCTATCTCGACAACGGCCGGTCGCTCGAGGCCACGGCCCGCGAGCTCTACGTTCACCCCAACACCGTGCGGTACCGCCTCAAGCGCGTCTCGGAGGTCATCGGATGGGATGCCACGGGCCCGCGCGAGGCGCTGATCCTGCAGACGGCGCTGATCCTCGGATCGATCGGCACCGACGCTACGCGGCGCCGCGGTACCGGCAAACGGCGGCCGTCGCAGCCGCGGTGATGCACGGCACGCACAAAGACACGCCGCATATCTGTGTCGATATCTCCAGAAGCGGTCGCGCGATCCCTGTCAGGATGGGATCGTGATCATCGCCGTCTTCCCGGGACAGGGTTCGCAGACCCCCGGATTCCTCACCCCGTGGCTCGAACTCGACGGAGTACGTGAGCGCCTCGAGGCCTTCTCCGAGCAGTCGGGTGTCGACCTGATCGCCGCCGGCACCGAGTGGGACGCCGACCAGATCCGTGACACGGCCGTCGCTCAGCCGCTCATCGTGGCGGCGAGCCTGGTGTCGTGGGCCGCCCTCACCGAGCGCGGCGGCACGCCCGTCGCGGGCGTCGCGGGTCACTCCGTCGGCGAGATCGCCGCGCTGGCGGCATCCGGTGTCCTCAGCGACGCCGACGCGCTGCGCCTCGTGGGCCTGCGCGGTCGCGCGATGGCCGATGCCGCAGCGTCTGTCGAGACGGGCATGAGCGCCGTCGTCGGCGGAGACGAGACCGCCGTGCTCGAGCGGCTCGAGACCCTCGGCCTCACTCCCGCCAACTACAACGGCGGCGGCCAGATCGTCGCCGCGGGTGAGAAGCCCGCCCTCGCCGAGCTCGCGGCCGAGGCGCCGCGCGGTGCGCGCGTCATCGCGCTCCAGGTGGCCGGCGCCTTCCACACCCGCTTCATGGAGCCCGCGGTCGAGGCCCTTCGCACCGCGGCCGCCGACGTCTCGGTGTCCGACCCGGCGACGACGCTGTGGACGAACTCCGACGGCTCCGTCGTCGCCGACGGCCGCCGCGCGCTCGACCTGGTGGTCGCGCAGGTCGCCTCCCCCGTGCGCTGGGACCGCTGCATGGCCTCGTTCGCCGAGCACGGTGTGACCGGCATCATCGAACTCTCCCCCGCGGGAGCGCTGACCGGGCTCGCCAAGCGCGCGCTGCGCGGCACGCCCACCGTGGCGGTCAAGACCCCCGACGACCTCGACGCGGCCGTCTCACTCTTGAAGGAAGACCAGGCATGAGCACCCCCACCCTCCGTCAGCTGCAGGGTCCCGCGCACACGCGCATCTACTCGTACGGCGCCGCCCGGGGCGAGAACTTCGTGCCCAACGACGATCTCGTCGGCCCGATCGACTCCAGCGACGAGTGGATCCGCCAGCGCACCGGCATCGTGACCCGCGTGCGGGCGAACAAAGAGACGGATGCCGTCGACCTGGCCACCGAAGCCGCTCGCGAGGCCGTCGAGAAGTCGGGCGTCGCGCCCGCCGACATCGACGCCGTGATCGTGGCGACCATCAGCAACCCCAAGCAGACCCCGTCGGCGTCTGCCATCGTCGCCGACCGCATCGGGGCGAACCCCGCTGCCGCCTATGACGTCAACGCCGCCTGCGCGGGCTTCGCCTACGGCGTCGGTCAGGCCGATGCGTTGGTGCGCGCGGGCCTGGCGAAGCACGTCGTCGTGGTCGGCGCCGAAAAGCTCAGCGACATCGTCGACCCCACCGATCGGAGCATCTCGTTCCTGCTCGGCGACGGCGCGGGCGCCGTCGTCGTCGGCCCGAGCGACACCCCCGGCATCGGCCCCACGGTCTGGGGATCCGACGGGTCGAAGGCGGATGCCGTGGGCATGAACGCCACGCTCACCGACTTCCGCGACGGCAACGCCGCATGGCCCACCCTGCGCCAGGAGGGGCCCACCGTCTTCCGCTGGGCCGTCTGGGAGATGGTGAAGGTCGCCCGTCAGGCGATCGAGGCCGCGGGCATCGAGCCCGCCGACCTCGCCGCGTTCGTGCCGCACCAGGCGAACATGCGCATCATCGACGAGTTCGCCAAGCAGCTCGGCCTGCCCGAGACGGTCGTCATCGGCCGCGACATCGAGACCACGGGCAACACCTCGGCGGCATCCATCCCGCTCGCCACCCACCGTCTGCTCGAGGAGCACCCCGAGCTCAGCGGCGGACTCGCGCTGCAGATCGGCTTCGGCGCCGGACTCGTGTTCGGCGCGCAGGTCGTCGTCCTCCCCTGACGCACGGTCGTCGAACCCTAAACTGATCCGGGCTCGTTCGGGCCCACCCCGAGAAAAACAGGAGACATCATGGCATTCACCAACGACGAGGTTCTCGCCGGCCTTGCCGAGCTCATCACCGACGAGACCGGCATCTCGGCCGACGAGGTGGCCCTCGAGAAGTCGTTCACCGACGACCTCGACATCGACTCGATCTCGATGATGACGATCGTCGTCAACGCCGAGGAGAAGTTCGGCGTCACCATTCCCGACGACGAGGTCAAGAACCTCAAGACCGTCGGCGACGCCGTGACCTTCATCACGTCGAACCAGTCCTGACACCTCCCGGTGGGGGCTCCGGCCCCCACCGGTCACGACCCGTCGGCCGCACCAAGGATTCTTCGCTCATGAGCACACCCCGCATCGTCGTCACCGGTATCGGTGCCACCTCGCCCATCGGCGGCACCGCCCCCGAGAGCTGGTCGGCGCTGCTCGCCGGCACCTCCGGCGCGCGCACCCTCGAGCACGAGTGGGTCGAGAAGTACAACCTGCCCGTCACCTTCGCCGCCGAGGCCCTCGTGCGTCCGGAGACGGTCCTCGATCGTCCGGTCGCCAAGCGCCTCGACCCCTCGTCCCAGCTCGCGATCGTCGCGGCCAAGGAGGCGTGGGAAGACGCCGGCGCCCCCGACATCGACCCCGACCGCCTGGGCGTCGACTTCGCCACGGGCATCGGAGGCGTCTGGACGCTGCTCGACGCCTGGGACACCCTGCGCGAGAAGGGCCCGCGTCGCGTCATGCCGATGACGGTGCCCATGCTCATGCCCAATGCCGCGGCGGGCAACCTGTCGCTGCACTTCAACGCCCGTGCGTTCGCCCGCACGGTCGCCTCGGCGTGCGCGTCGAGCACCGAGTCGATCGTCAACGCCGTGCAGCACATCCGTGACGGTCTCGCCGACGTCGTGATCGCCGGCGGCACCGAATCGGCCATCCACCCGATCACCATCGCGTCGTTCTCGTCGATGCAGGCGTTGTCCAAGCGCAACGACTCGCCCGAGACGGCTTCGCGTCCGGCCAGCATCGACCGCGACGGTTTCGTCATGGGCGAGGGCGCCGGCGTGCTGATCCTCGAGACCGAGGAGCACGCGAAGGCGCGCGGTGCCAAGATCTACGCGTCGATCGTGGGAGGCGGCGTCACGGCCGACTCGTACCACATCACCGCCAACGACCCCGAGGGCACGGGTGCGGCCCGCGCCGTGCGCCTGGCGCTCGAGATGGCCGGGGCATCGGCCGACGACGTCACGCACATCAACGCGCACGCCACCTCGACCCCCGTGGGCGACCCGAACGAGTACCGGGCGCTGCACACGGTCTTCGGCGATCGGATCGACGAGATCCCCGTCTCAGCCACCAAGGCCTCGACCGGTCACCTTCTCGGCGGCACCGGTGCGCTGGAGGCGATCTTCACGGTGCTGGCGCTGCAGGACCGCGTGGCCCCGCCGACGATCAACCTCACCGAGCAGGACCCCGAGGTCCCGTTCGCGCTGTCGGGTACGCCCGTCGAGCTCGGTGCCGGCGACCAGCTCGCCATCAGCAACTCCTTCGGCTTCGGCGGACACAACGCCGTCGTCGCGATCGCCTCGGTCTGACGCCCGCCGGCGCGCTCGCGCGCGGTGAGTGTCCACGACACCCGGATGCGCCTCCGCGTCGCCCGGGTGTCATGGAAACTCGGAACGTCGACACGACGGAGCGCCCCACACGGCAGGCATGAGAACGCCCCCGGGCACCCCCCGACGAAGATCGGGGATGCCAGGGGGCGTTCGTCGTGCCGGGCCGGGGATACGCGGTCTCGGTGCCAGGTGTGTTCACCGACCTCCGGTAGTGGCGCCTCCCCGCCGACGTCCTGGGGCGGAGCTCAGCCCACCTTGTGGAGCCAGACGATCTGCTGATCGTCTCCCGCGTGACGGAAGGGCTCCAGCTCTTCGTCCCACGCGGAGCCGAGGGCGATGTCGAGCTCGCGCTGCAGCTCGAACAGGTCGCCCGCGGCGACCTCCATCGCGTAGCGCACGCGATCCTCGCCGATGACGACATTGCCCGCCGCGTCGGTCTGGGCGTAGTGGATGCCGAGACCCGGCGTGTGCATCCAGCGTCCGCCGTCGCTGCGGGGGGTGGGATCCTCGCTCACCTCGAAGCGCAGGTGCTCCCACCCGCGGATCGCGCTCGCGAGCGCGGCGCCGGAGCCCACCGGACCCTCCCAGTAGAACTCCGCGCGGCGACTGCCCACGAGCACGGGCTGGTCGGCCCAGTCGAAGTTGACGGCGCGGCCGAGAGCGCGTCCTACCGCCCACTCGAGGTGGGGGCACAACGCGCGGGGCGCGGAGTGGATCAGGATCACTCCGCGCGAAGACGTGATCGCCATGGTCTCTCCTTCGTCAGGTACGTCTTCCCCTACGACCTGGGACGGAGTGTGGCGAGTGTTCGGTTGTCCGGCCATTATCGCCCGCGCATAACGAAATCACAACACTGTGATTCGGGGTCAGGCGAACCAGAGTGCCCAGTACAGGGCGAAGTTGCGATTGCCGTACGCGGAGCAGTCGTCGCCGGTCCCCCAGCGCGCGGCGAGGGCGGCGGGGTTCGGTTGATAAGGCGTGTAGTTGTACAGGGCGGCCGTCGCCTCGTTGGTGATCGTCACGTCGGTGCCGCCGCACGCCGGGTCGGGCGAGTACGCGATGTAGTGGGTCCCCGGTTGGCGCATGAAGTCGGAGGCGCTGTAGGACTTCAGGTCGGTCGCCCCCTGGGCGACCTGGTCGGCGAAGCCCGCCGCGCCGGGGTCGCACGCCGCGTCGTCGGGGCAGCGCGCGCCCATGGCCGCGCCGAGCTGTCGCTCGGTGGGGGCGCGCGCGGTGCGACCCGAGATGAGACTCTGCTCTTTCTGCAGGGTGACCAACAACACCTTCGCCGAGATCCCGCACGCCCGCTGGACGCGGTCGATGACCTCCGCTGCGCTCAGGTCGCCGCCTTCGAAGCCCTCGCAGACGGTTTCGCCCGTGGAGCTCGACACGACCGGATCGCGACCCTCGACCGGCATCCGCAGACGCGCGAGGCAGGAGTCGGTCGCGCACCGGCCGACCTGCTCGTCGAGGAACCGCTGGATGTCGTCGGCGGACATCGCGTCGCCGTCGTAGAAATCGTCGTCGCCGATGAGCGTCCCGGGATCGAAGCCGGTGAGGTCGACGGCGTCACGCCGCGCCTCGGTGTTCCACGCCGCGTTCCACGCGGAGGTCAGCGATACCAGGGGGACGACGGCGAGCACCACGAGGGCGATCAGACCGGCAGCGACGATGCCGAAGACGATGCGGCGACGACGGAGCACCTGCGAGCGGGTCGTGCGGCGACGCCGCGTGCCTGTTCTCGCCACCCTCCGATCGTGCCGTACCGCGCTGACCGCGCGCTGCACATCTCACGATGTGGCGCGTCGGCCAGCGCGGTCGCGGACCTCACGGAACGGCTCGTGCGCGCGGCGGTCAGCTGCCGGGCTGGGCCGACGGGGTGGGCGCCGTGCCGTCGGCGGGCGGGGTCGGCGCCGTGCCGTCGGCGGGCGGGGTGGGCTTGTCACCCTCGGCGGGGGGCGTGGGCGTGGTGCCGTCGGCGGGCGGGGTGGGCTTGTCGCCGTCGGCTTTCGGTCCGTGTCCGGGGCCGGCCGGGCCGCCGCCGGGTCCGCACTCGCCCGGGCCGGAGCCCTCGCCCGGCGTCGGCGGAGTGGGCGCGGTGCCGTCGGCGGGGGGTGTGGGCGTGGTGCCGTCCGTCGGAGCGCCGGTGGGCGTCGCGCTGGGGGCGGCGCCGGTGCCGGGGCCGGCCGAGCCGCCGTCGGCGCTGGGCGCCGAGGTCGACGCGGAGGTCGGCGAGCCGCCGTTGGTCTGGGCGGCCAGCGCGGCGCTTCCTCCGGTGAGGCCGACGGCCACGATGACGGCTCCCGCGATGAGTGCGGGTCGACGCCACGAGCGGCGGCGCGGTTCGGCGGTGTCGTCCAGTCGCGGCAGCGGGGTGGTGGGGTTGTCGTCGTTCATGATCTTCCTCTCGCCGGTGGCGTTCACCGGCTCTGAGACCAGACTTCGAGCCGGGACTGAAGCGAACCTGAAGCTCGGGGGCGACCGGTCACCGCATACGCAAGCCATAACCGGCGTACAGCGGACGCCTCTATCGTCGGGCGAATGTCCGCTGCCGCCCGCGTGCTCGTCGTCGACGATGACGAGACCATCCGCCTCGCCGTCGCGACGGCGTTGCGCGCCGAGGGTTTCGTCACCGACATGGCCGCCGACGGTGTGGACCTGGCCGAACGCCTGAGCGCGTTCCGCCCCGACCTCGTGGTGCTGGACTGGATGATGCCCGGGCCCAGTGGCATCCGGTTGCTGCCCGTCGTGCGCGCCGCGGGCGACACCGCCGTGATCATGCTCACCGCCCGCGACGAGGTCGACGACCGGTTGCGCGGCTTCGCCGAGGGGGCCGACGACTACGTGCTGAAGCCGTTCACGATGGCGGAGCTCGTGGCGCGCGCGGGAGCGGTGCTCCGACGGCGCGGGCGGCTGCCGCAGACGATCGCGGTCGGCGACCTCGTCGTCGATCCGGATGCCACGACGGCCCACCGCGCGGGAGCGGTGCTGGATCTGACCGCGACGGAGTTCCGTCTGCTGCACCTCCTGGCGGACGGACGCGGCCGGACGTTGTCGAAGGCGCAGATCCTCACGCAGGTGTGGGGTTACGAGGACTACGACCCCAACCTGGTCGAGGTGCACCTCAGCGCCCTGCGGCGCAAGATGGAGCAGCACGGTCCGCGTCTCATCCACACGGTGCGCGGTCTCGGCTACCGCTTGAGCGCGGCGCCGTGAGCGCCCTGCCTCCCCTGCGCTCGGGGTCGCTGCGCCGCCGGACCATCGTCGCCGTGCTCGCGGTCGTCGCCTTGCTGCTGGTCGTCCTCGCCGTCGTCGTGGACATCGCGCTCGGTGCGCGCCTGCGCGGACAGATCGAGGAGCGCCTGCGCGACCGCGCCGCGGCGGCCGCCTCGCTCGTCGGCACGGTCGATGACGCCGACCTTGCGGAACGTCTGTCGTCCCAGGGGCTGGCGGTGCGCATCGACGGGGCGGGTGGCGACTCGGTCGTCGCGGGTCCGAGCCCCGATCAACTGCGCGACGGTCCCCCGGGGCCCGGGGGCGGGCCGGGCGCGGGTGATCGTTCGGTGCCGCAGCCCACGGCCTCGGGCGATGTCGCGGTCGTGGCATCCGACGTGTCCGGCGACGACCAGCTCGTGACGCTGCGTTCGACCCTCAGCGACGGTTCCACCCTGACTCTGACGGCATCGGCGGTCGGCGTCGGCGAGACGCTCGTGCAGGTGCGCTGGATCATGGCGCTGGCCTCCGCCGGCGTGCTCCTGCTGGCCGCGGGGGCCGTGACGCTCGTGGTGCGCCGGAGCCTCGGGCCGCTCGAGCAGGTGTCGCAGGTCGCGCGGGCCATCGGCGCGGGTGAACGGGAGCGCCGGTTGCGGCCGACGCGGTCCGACACCGAGATCGGCCGGGTCGCCACGGCGCTGGACGACATGCTCGACGACGTCGTGGGGGCGGAGCAGGCGGCGCGCGACGCCGAGGTGCGCCTGCGGGCGTTCCTCTCCGACGCCGCGCATGAGTTGCGTACACCCGTCGCCGGCATCCGCGCGGCAGCCGACACCCTCGTGCGCGCCGACCTCGACGGGCCGGAGCGCGACCAGCTCGCGGCGCACGTGGCCCGGGAGGCCGCGCGTGCATCGCGGCTGATCGACGATCTCCTGACCATGGCACGCGTCGACCGCGGCCTCGAGTTGCACGTCGTCGATGCCGACCTGCGGACCGTGGTCGAGGCCGAGGTGCGCCGGGTTCCGCTCGTGCACCCCTCGCTGCGGATACGGGCGGAGATCCCGGATGCCGCCGTGCCCGTCCGCATCGACGTCGACCGTATCGCCCAGGTGCTGTCGAACCTCGTCGAGAACGCCGCTCGGGCGACGGGAGGGCGCGGGTCCGTCCTCCTGACCGTCGACGGTTCGGGCCCGGGCGCACGCGTCACCGTGGACGACGACGGTCCGGGGATTGCGGGCGAGGACCGGGAGCGGATCTTCGACAGACTCGTGCGGCTCGACGAGGGACGAGTCTCCTCCGGCGGCGTGGGCCTCGGACTCCCGATCGCACGCGGCATCGCGCGGGCGCACGGCGGTGACGTCCAATGTGTGCCGGGGGACGCCGGTGCGCGGTTCGTCGTGACGGTGCCGCGAGGCTGAGGCCACCGGCCCCGCGGCATCCGGACACGCAGATCGGTCCCCCGACGCCGATCAGGGGCGGGCGTTGCCCCCGACGGGCTGGCGGGGCATCGCGGAGGGCGGAGCGATTCCGGCGGCCGTCAGTGTCAGGCCGTCGGCGCCGCTGGCGTCGTGCATCATCTGGTCGACCAGGTTGCGGTCGATGGCGGGCTCCCGGCCGCCATAGAACTGCATGACGAGGGCGTTCGACGCGTGGATCCAGAGGCTGGCCTGGCGCACGCCCTCATTCACGGGCAGCTGGAGCATGAAGCCCTCATTGCGGCGGAGCTTGTTCATCACGACGATGCGGAGGTGAGCGAGGATGCGGTCGTCGATGTCGAACGATGCGCGATCTCGGTAGATGAGGCGTCCCACGGCTGGTCCTTTTCTGGCGCGCCGAAGCGTACCGGTTGAGCAAGGGCGGGACCACGCCGGGAAGCGAGGCAATGCGGGAGCTTCAGTATTTCACCCCCGGAGACCTATCGGCCGAGATCGACCGATATATCGCCCGGAGATAGTTCACCCGTGGATCAAGCGCATTTCCCGACCGCTCCCGTTGACACGACGGCCCGACGTGTTGCATGGTTACCTAGTCAAGTAAGTAACCAACAAACGGAGGTCGCATGATCGACGACGGCAGAGCGCTGTTCCTCCAGATTGCCGAGGGCGTGGAGGACCAGATCGTCGACGGATCGCTGCCGGAAGAGGGCCGCGCGCCCTCGACCAACGAACTCGCCGCCTTCCACCGCATCAATCCCGCCACCGCCGCGAAGGGAATCGCCGTGCTCGTCGACAAGGGAGTCCTCTACAAACGCCGTGGAATCGGCATGTTCGTCTCCGACGGGGCCCGCGCGCAGCTGCTCGGCGAGCGGCGATCGGCTTTCGCGGATCGCTTCCTGGACCCGCTCCTGAGCGAGGCGCGCACGCTCGGCCTCGGCGCCGACGACCTCGCCGAACTCATCCGCGAGCGCGCCGCGCTCGCCTCCTCCCCCGCCCACCTGATCGAAGGGACCGCACGATGACCGCCGTGATCGAGGTCGCCGGCCTCCACAAGCGCTACCGCGACACCGACGCGCTGACCGATGTGTCGTTCGCCGTCGAGGCGGACGCGATCTATGGTCTGCTCGGACGCAACGGCGCCGGCAAGACGACCCTCATGTCCATCCTGACCGCACAGAACTTCGCGACCGCCGGACGCGTCCGGGTGTTCGGCGAAGACCCGTACGAGAACCCCCGGGTGCTGTCGCGCATGTGCTTCGTGCGCGAGAGCCAGAAGTACCCCGACGACGCCAAGCCGGGCCATGCGTTCGCGGCGGCGCGCCTGTTCTTCCCGAACTGGGACGCCGACCTCGCCGCCGACTTGATCGCGGCGTTCCAGATCCCGGTCGGGCGCACGATCAAGAAGCTGTCGCGTGGCCAGCTCTCGGCCGTGGGAGTCGTGATCGGCCTCGCCTCCCGGGCCGAGATCACCTTCTTCGACGAGCCATACCTGGGTCTCGACGCTGTCGCGCGGCAGATCTTCTACGATCGTCTGCTGCAGGACTACGCCCTGCACCCGCGCACGATCATCCTGTCGAGTCATCTGATCGACGAGGTCGCCAACCTCCTCGAGCGTGTCATCGTGCTCGACGGCGGTCGGATCGTCCTGGACGAGGAGACGGATGCCGTGCGCCAACGCGCAGCGACGATCGTGGGCGACGCCGCGGCGGTTGACGCCTTCTGCGCCGGTCGCGAGGTTCTGCACCGCGAGACCCTGGGCCGCGTCGCCTCCGTCACGATCCTCGGCGAGCTGGCATCCGAAGACCGCCGCGTCCTGGCGGACGCGCGGCTGGAGGTCTCACCGGTGTCGCTGCAGGAGTTCATCGTGCGATCCACCCAGCGCACCGCGAACGCGCCGGCCACTCCCGCCCAGGAAGGAGCGCTGCGATGAACCGCGCGCTGAACGTCGTCCGTCTGCAACTCATCAACCGCCAGACCTTCGTCTGGATCCCGCTCATCATCCTGTTCGGCTCGCTGGCGATCAGTCTGCTGCTGTACGGCATCATCCAGTCGTCGGGCGCCCGGGGAGTCATGATCAGCGGCGGGGTGCAGGCGCCGCTGTGGTACTTCGGCGTCATCGGGGCGCAGGCGCTGACCCGCACCTTCCCCTTCTCCCAGGCGATGAGCGTGACCCGTCGTGACTTCTTCGTCGGGACCCTTCTGACGGCAGTGCTCACCGCTGGTCTGCTGTCGGTCGTCTTCGTCGTCGGCGGACTGCTCGAGCAGGCCACCGACGGCTACGGCATGAACGGGTGGTTCTTCTCCATCCCGTGGGTGTGGGCAGCAGGCCCGGTGGCCGCCGGCGTGGCGTACTTCGCCCTGGCCATGTTCGCCTTCGTCGTCGGTTTCTGGGCGGCCACGATCTTCAAGCGCTTCGGCGGCCTGACGACCGCCGCCACGCTGGTGGGTGTGGGCCTCGTCCTCGTCGCCGCGGTGTGGCTCGTCACGGCCACCCGGTCCTGGGCGCTCGTCGGTGACGCCGTGGTGACGCTGGGGGCGTTCGGGCTGGCCGTCTGCGGCATCCTGATCACGCTCGCTCTGGCCGCGTCGTCGTTCACGACGCTGCGCCGCGCGACCCCCTGATCGGGAGTGGACGGGCCCGATCGCGATGTGCGGTCCGGCCCGTTCTCCGTTGCAGGGCGCGGTCTCCTCGTGGCGTCGCTGCGCCGGCCCGGTGTCGAGGCGAATCCCCAGCCTGGATCGCACCGGTGTCGGTATCGTCGAAGGGATCTGCGATCATCCGACCCACGAGAGAGAAAACCCGTGAGCCAACACCGCACCTCCCCCGACCAGGAGGGCCGATCTTCGAGCCCCCTCTTTCCGAGAGGGGGTGAAATCTGATGCTGGCTGCGGCCCTGACACTCCTGGTGGGTGTCATCGTGACTCTGGCGATCATCGTCGCCTGCGGCTTCTTCGTCGCGCAGGAGTTCGCATACATGTCGGTCGACCGCTCGCGCATGGCGGCGCAGGCCGAGAAGGGCGACGCGCAGGCGAAGCGCGTGCTCGCGATCACCAAGCGCACGTCGTTCATGCTCTCGGGCGCTCAGCTGGGCATCACCGTGACCGGACTGCTCATCGGCTACGTCGCCGAGCCGTTGATCGGTGAATCGCTGGGCACTCTGCTCGGCGGGGTGGGCATCGATCCGGGCGTCTCCGTGCTCATCGGTACCGTCGGCGCCTTGCTGCTGGCGACCATCGTGACGATGATCTTCGGCGAGCTGTACCCCAAGAACCTCGCCATCGCGAGCCCCGAACCGTTGGCTCGGGCGCTCGCCATGCCCACGCGCATCTACCTGATGCTGTTCGGCTGGCTCATCACCGTCTTCGACGTCGCCGCCAACGCACTGCTTCGTCTGCTGCGCATCGAGCCGCTGGAAGACGTCGACGAGAGCGCCACCGCGCGCGACCTCGAGGCCATCATCGAGGAGTCGCGGCAGAGCGGTGATCTGCCCGACGACCTGTCGATGATCATCGACCGCATCCTCGATTTCCCGCAGCGCGACGTCGAGCACGCGATGATCCCCCGCTCGCAGATCGACTCGGTCACCCCCGAGACGACCGTCGGCGAAGTGCGCGCCCTCATGGCGACGGGCCACACGCGCTACCCGGTGATCGGTGACGAGGACTCCCCCGTCGGCGTGGTCGAGCTCATCGACCTCTTGCGCGAGCAGCCTGCCGATGACGCGCCCGTGGCATCCGTCATGCGTGCCGCCGTCGTCATCCCCACCTCGATGATGCTGCCGGTGGCGCTCGACCGCATGCGCCAGTCGCGTAACGAGCTCGCGTGCGTGGTCGACGAATACGGCAACTTCGACGGCATCCTGACCATCGAAGACCTCACCGAAGAGGTGATCGGCGAGCTGTCCGACGAGCACGACGTCGAGACCGCCGAGGCCGCATCGGTCGGCGACGACGCGTGGAGCGTGCCGGGCGACCTGCACCTCGACGAACTCGAGCGCCTCATCGGCCACGACCTCGCCGAGAGCGACGTCGAGACCGTCGCGGGTCTCGTGATCGAGACGCACGGCGACCTGCCGGCGGTGGGCGCCGTCGTGCGCATCGACCTGCCCGAGCGACCCGGAGAGGCGGTGCAGGGACTCCACCTGGAGCGCTGGCTGGCCGTCGAGGTGACCGAGGTCGACCGTCACGTGCCCGCACAGGTGCGCGTGCAGCTGCACGAGGTGGACCGGGATGCCGAGTCCGCCGACGACGTCCCCGCGGTCGATGAGGAGGTGGCCCGATGAACGGCTGGACCGTTGCGCTCATCACCACGGCGCTGATCGTCGCGAGCGCGTTCTTCGTCATCGTGGAGTTCGCCCTGCTCGCCGCCCGCCGCCACCGGCTGGAGGAGGAGGCCGCCACCAGCGCCTCCGCCCGTGCAGCGCTCCGCGGCATCAACGAGCTGACCGTGATGCTCGCGTTCGCGCAGCTGGGCATCACCGCCTGCACGTTCCTCCTCGGTGCCATCACCAAGCCCGCGATCGACTACGCGCTCGCGCCCGTGTTCGAGATGTGGGGTCTGCCGTACGTGCTGGCCGACATCATCGCGTTCATGCTCGCGCTGATCGTGGTCACCTTCCTGCACCTCGTCATCGGTGAGATGGCGCCGAAGTCGTGGGCGATCGCCCACCCCGAGACGGCGGCGAAAGCCACCGGCATCCTGGCCCGTGCCCTCACGTGGCCGCTGCGTCCGTTCCTGCTGTGGATCAACCACATCGCGAACCGCCTCGTGAAGGCGTCGGGCGTGGAGCCGGTCGACAAGGCCGCGGCCGGTGGGCAGGACGCCGACACCATCCGCGAGCTGGTCGCGCACTCGCGTCAGGCGGGCACGCTCGACCAGAAGTACTCGGAGCCGATCGCGCAGGCCATCGCCCTCGGGACGCTGACCGTGGGCGACATCGTGCGCACCGATCGCTCCCCCACCGCCGTGCCCCTGGATGCCACGGTCGCCGACATCCAGGCGGTCGCCGCCTCGTCGACGCACCTCCGCATCCTCGTCGGCTCGGGAGCGGCGTCGCGGGTGGCGCACGTGCGCGACACCCTCGCCGTCGACCCGGCCACGCCGGCGCTCGACATCGCCCGGGAGCCCCTGCGTCTGGAGCCGGACGCCTCGGCGTACGACGCGCTCGCGCGCATGCGCCGCGGGCGGGTGCAGCTCGCGACGGTGGTCGAGGGCGAGCGTCTCGTGGGTGTCGTGACGCTCGACGACCTGCTCCGCGAGATTCTGCCCGGACCGGGCGAATTGGTGGAGGTCGCGGCGCGATAGGCGCGTTTTCGGTTCCGGGGCGGGTTCTGCGCCTCGGGGCGGGTTTCTCCCGCCCCGAACGGCGGGACCCGCCCCGAACTGTGTGAGGCGGTCGGCGCGCATGCGTGCGTCGCACGGCTCAGCGCAGGTGGGAGTCGACGAGGAGCGGACCGCGGATGCCACGGAACACGTCGATCAGCCGCAGCACGGTCGAGCGGGTCCACGAGGACAACCGGAGGTCGTGCGGCCCGATCGGTTCGAGCGGTCCGACGCGCAGCCGCACGACCTCCCACCCGGCGGAGCGCAACGCGCGGTCCTTTCGACGGTCGGCCTCTTCCCGACGTCCGACGTGCTCGAGGCCGTGGCGGCCGATCGTGTCGTACTCCACGGCGATCCGCAGGTCGGGCAACACGAAGTCGGGCCACACCTCGAGGTGGTCGAAGAACGGGCGCGCGACGCGTACCGCGTTGAACCCGTGTGCGAACGTGAGCCGGTCGTTCAGGTCGGCCCGCACGCGATCTTCGACGGCGGAGGCGGGCTTGGGCGCGCAGACCGAGACGAACGCCTCGCCGACCGGGATCCCGGGGGTCTTGTCGCAGAGCTTCGTCGAGGGCCGCGGGCGTCGTGGCCGGAGCAGGTGTTTCTCGGCCGGGACGGGCGCGTCGAGCGACTCGCGCATCGGCATCGCGACCGTGCGTGTCGGGTCCGCCTGCTCGCTGCACTCGGGGCACCACGCGCTCCGGCGGCGCTGGCGTCCCGGTCGCTGACGCTGCTCGTGGGGAGTGGCCGCGAACCGGTGCCCGGCATCGCACTGCCAGAGCAGCAGCACCTCCGCAGCGGGCGGTACCTGGCTCAGCGCGATCCCGGCGTTGAGATCGGGGTGGTATTGGCGCAGCAGTGCGGGGTACGCGGCCCACGCGTCGCGGTAGGAGCCCACCGCGTAGGGAACGTCGAGCCCCTTCGACCACTGCCGTCGCGCCCACCACGCCTGCACTCTCTCCGCCACGGGAGGGAAGCTATCGACGACCTCCGACATCGTCAGGCGCCGGTGCGGGATCACGCCCCCGGACGGGGGTGCGACATCCCGTCGAGGGGTACCGCTCGCTAGAGCCTCAGCGCGAGGGCGTTCGCGGTCAGACCCGCGGCGGTCCCGCACAGCACGATGGTGTCACCGGGGCCGATCCGTCGCTCGTCGAGACTGGTCGCGAGCATGAACGGCACGGACGACGACACCATGTTGCCGAACTCCGCGACGCGGTCGACATAGGCGTCCTTCGGGATGCCGATCCGACGCATCGCGATGCCGAGCGCCCTGCTCGCCTGATGCGGCACGACGAGGTCGACATCCGCGAGATCGAGGCCGACGCGGTCGAAGAACCGGGTGAAGAAATCGGGCAGCACCGCCAGCATGCCCAGGAGCGCCCGCCGCCCGTCCATCGCGAAGAGGAAGTCGGACGGGTCGCCGTCGGCGTAAGACTGGGCCGGATGCAGCGACAGTCCGCCACGAAGCTCCGTGTCGTGTGCGTGCGCGGGCCACGTCTGCTGCAGGCTGCCGAGCACTCCGGGCGCGGCGACGTCGCTGTCCCCGCCCGGTTCTCGCGTGAGCACGACGGCGGCGGCGGCGTCGGAGAACAGCTCGAAGCTCTCGCGGTGACCGGCGTCGAGGAATCGGGAGCCGACGTCGCCGGAGACGATGAGCACACGCTCGTAGTCACCGGCGGCGAGGTACCGGGACGCGATGTCCACCGCCGTGATGAAGCTCGTGCAGGTCGAATTGACGTCGAAGGCCGCGGCGCCGGCACGAGGGGCGACGCGCTCCATGACGAGCGCAGCCGTGCAGGGGATCGGCTGCAGGCCGGCCGCGCAGGCGGCGATGATGCAGTCGATGTCGTCGGGGCGGAGGTCCGCTCGTCGGAGGGCGTCCTCCGCCGCCGCGGCGAGCATGTCGAGCTGCGACATGCCGTCGGGGATGCGGTAACGCGTCTGCGCCCCGAAGGTGACCACCTCGTCGGGGAGGTACGTTCCCCACCCCGCCAGCCGGCACGGCCGTACCGGCCGACCCTGCCCGATCGGTCGGTGCTGCAGCATCCCCGTCCCTTTCCTGGTCACAGCAGGTTCCTCCCCGTCGGATGCCGATCGTGGCTGAAGAGCAGTCGCAGCCCGTCCTGCTCGGCGGCCAGGAGCACGCGCGCGGTCGCGCGCTGCGCCGGCGTGTCGTGACTGACCAGTCGCGGGAGGGCGCGGATGCGGCGCTCCGCGCCGAGCAGGTCACGCCCCCAGGCGGCGTCCCCGGCGAGCAGCACCTCGTGCTCGACGAGGGCGCCGAGGTGACCCCGGGCGTGGCCGGGCAGGTCGACGAGCAGGTAGGACCCGTCGCCGAAGAGGTCGGCCGTACGGAGGCCGTGCGGCCCGGGCGCGAACACGGGCGAGGGCAGCACCGTCGCCGCCCCGAACCACGTCGGCAGCAGGCGGCGGAGCAATCCGTCGCGCAGCCGTGGTCGTTCGAGGGTGCGGCGCACCCCTTCGCTGAGGACGAATGCGGCGTTCGGGAAGAAGCGGACGCCGCCGATGTGGTCGGGGTGCAGGTGCGACAGGACGACGTGCGTGATCGAGGCGGGGTCGAGCTGCTCGGCGATCGTGTCGCCCGGCCGCACGCGAGGCGGCAGCATCCGGCGGTACGCCCACCCGCCGGGTCCGGCGCGCCAAGGTTCGGGCGCATAGCCGGTGTCGAAGAGCACCCGCCGTTCGCCGGAGCGGTACAGGAACGCGCCGGCCGGGAAGACGCGCCGCTCGCGACGGGCGCCGCGCAGCAACCGGCTCATGTCGTGGGAGGTGTCGCCACAGGCGAAGAAGGTGAGCTCAGACACGTGCGTATCCAGCGAGGCTCTGGTCGAGCGAGACCTCGGGCCGATAGCCGAGCAGATCGCGTGCGCGGGAGATGTCGAGGGTCTGCGAGTGGGCGATCGTCGTGACGGTGTACCGCGTGACGGGCGGCTCGGGATGCCCGGGAAGGATCCCGCACACGGCCTCGAGGAGTGCGGCGACGCCGTAGGCCACCGGTGTCGGCACGGACCGGTACCGCGGCTCGAGACCGAGTCCCGCGAGCAACTGCTCGAGCACCGCGCGGAACGGACGAGGATCCCCGTTCGTGATGTTGAGGGCCTGGCCGTGGACGCCTGGCACCTCGGCCGCGAGCCGTACCGCCAGCGCGACGTTCTCGACGGCGGTGAGGTCGATGAGTCCCTGTCCCCCACGCATCAGGGGGATGCCGAAGCGCTCGCGCACGCGGAGGATCCGGGGCACGAGGCTGGGGTCGCCGCGACCGATGATTCCCCGGGGTCGGAGGATGACGATCTCCGGCCGCGGGCCTGCCGCCACAGCATCCTGGAGCAGGGCCTCCGCCTCCAGTTTCGATCGGATGTAGTGGTTCATCGGATGCCGCGGATCGACCGCGTCCTCCCGGATGCCGACCCGGTCGCGAGGGGCGGCGTAGATGCCCGGGGAGGAGATGTGCACGAGCCGGCGCGATCCGACGCGTCGGGCGAACTCGAGCACCCGCGCGGTACCGGTGACGTTGGCGTGCTCGAACTCGGCCCAGCGACCCCAGGGCGAGGAGAGGGCCGCGCAGTGCACGACCACGTCCACCGGGCGGCCGAGGTCGACCCGTGCGAGGTCGTCGAGGTCGCCGACGAAGGTCTCTCCGGCGGGCAGGGCGGCGGCGTTCCGACCCGACGCGATCACGTCGTAGCCGTGGGCGCGCAACTCCCGCACGACGTACCCGCCGAGGAACCCGCTCGCGCCGGTGACGAGTGCCGTTTCCCCGCGGGGCGCCGCGCCCGGCACATCGCCCTCCGCTGCTGCTGCCCCCATTCGGCCGATCCTACGGCGGTCGGCCCCTAGGATTCGGGATATGCGGATCGCCCTGGTGACCGACTACTACCTGCCCACGCTCGGTGGGGTGCAGACCGCGGTGAAGTCGCTCCGGGAAGCGCTCACCGGAGCAGGCCTCGAGGTGACGGTGTTCTGCCCGCTGGCTCAGGGCAGTGACGACCGCTCGATCGTCGCACTGCCCACGTCCCGGGTGTTCCGGCCCGACGGCTATCCGTTCACGTGGCCGCCGCGTGAGGCGGCGGCGCTGCTCCGGCGGGAGTTCGCCGAGCGGCGCATCGACGTGGTGCACACGCATTCCGAGATGTTCGCCGCCCTCGCGGGTGTGCGCGCGGCGCGCGATCTGGGCCTCCCGGTCGTCCACACCATGCACGGCCGCGTGGACGTGTACACGACGAGTGTCGTTCCCCTCCCCCGCGTCACCGTTCCCCTGCTGGCAGCCCTCCACTCCCGGCAGCTCAGCCATCGCGGTCTCCGCGTACGCGCCGACTCGCCCTACACGGCCACCATGCCGGCGAGACGCATGTGGCGACTCATGCTCGCGCAGTCCCGCGCGAGCGACCAGGTGATCGTCCCGTCGACGCACTTCGCGCGAAAACTCACGGAGCAGGGGGTGCGGACACCCGTCTCGGTCGTGTCGAACGGACTCGAGCAGAGCGTGATCGACCGCATCGGCGCACCCACCGAGCGCCGACTCGCTCCCGGTGAGACCCTGCGCCTGCTGTGGGTCGGACGACTGTCGCCGGAGAAGCGCCCCGCGGTGATCGCGGAAGCGGCGCGGTCGTTCGGCCGCGACGTCTCGGTGGACGTCTACGGCGACGGCCTCTCGCGACGCTCGATCGAGCGGATGGACACCCCCGTTGTCCTGCACGGGTCGGTATCGCAGGAGGAGGTGCTCGACGCCATGCGGGCGAGCCACCTGCTGGTGTCGAGCTCGTACGAATTCGACAACCAACCGATGGTGATGCTGGAAGCTGCGGCATCCGGTCTTCCCGTGCTCTTCTGCGACTCGGACCTCGGCGAGGTCCTCCCGCCGGGCGGCGGCTTCCTCACCGACACGCCGGACGCCGCGGGCATCACCGCACTCGTGGCAAGGCTCCAGCGGGAGCCCGGAGCGATCACCGCCGCGAGCGCGGCCATGATCCGGGGACGCCCTCGGGTCGCACAACGGATCGACCCGGTGGTCCAGGTCTACGAGTCTGCGATCAGCGCCGTCGGGCCGGCGCGCTGACCCACCGTTCGACGCATCCTCCAACGGAGGGCTTCGGTAGGGCGGGTGGGACTTGAACCCACGATCGTCGGGTTATGAGCCCGCTGCCTTGACCAGCTTGGCCACCGCCCCCTGTGTCGACGAGCCTACCGGCATCCGGAAGTCGAGCAGGAGAGCCGCCCGCCGCTCAGCGCACCGGTCGCAGGCGCGGCACCCAGCACCTCACGTCGCGTGCGTAGGCCCGGTACTCGTCGCCGAAGGCGGTGGCGAGGTCGGCTTCCTCGTGGGGGCGGATGGCGTAGTTCCAGACGAGGGATCCGGCGAGGGCGTAGGCCACCACAATCCACGACGACAGCACGAGCCCCACCCCCACCCCCTGCGCGATCCCGGCCACGGCCATGGGGTTGCGGATGAGGCGGTACGGACCCGCCACGACCAGCCGATTGGGCATGGCCGACGGCAGCGGAGTGCCGTCGCCCTTCACCGTGATGGATGCCGCGGACCATAACCCGAGCGCGCTGGCGGCGACGATGATGACCGCGCCCGCGACGGCGACACCCGCGGGCATCGGCAGCGCCAGGCGCCAGCGATCCTCGAGCGCGCGGATGATCACGGGGAAGACGGCGAGAAAGAGCCCCCAGAACACGACGATCTGACCCGTCGTGGCGATGACGTGGGCGACGGGTGTCCGACGGGGGCGAGCAGGGCGGAAGGCGAACGGTTCGATGAGGAGCCACTCGGTCGGCACGCGCCCGAGGACGAGCAGGAGCCAGGCGCCCACCGAGGCGACGCTCGCCGCGATCATGAGGATCACCCCTGCCCCCGCGAGGGTCGTCACGGTGGCGTACACCCCGAGCACCGAGGTGACGGCCAGCGTCCACGCGGTCGCCGCGGCCCCTGCCCAGCCCGCGGCGCGGCGCGGAAGGACGGCGGCGAGAGCCGACGCGACGACGAACAGGGGGACGTCGAGCGCGGCCATGACGATCGGGTCCAGGTCCCCCAGCGTCGCCTCCCGGACGAGGGGAACGGTGAACACCGCGACCCACCATGCGGCGCCGGCCACCGCCTGCAGAGCGAAGTACGCGCGGGCGAACGTCGCGGCGGAGAGCCGTGGCGGTGACGTCGTGCGGCCGTCGGCGGTCATCCGCGCACCGGTCAGTGCACCCGGGGCTTCTTCGGCTTGCCGTCGGCGGTGATCTGCGGGTGGTGCTTGGTGAGTTGGATGACGCCCCACGTCGCGATCGCGCCGGCGAGGACGAAGCCGATGAGCGCCCACGCGGGAGCGGTCGACGCCTCACCCAGCACGAGCAGACCGATCAGGACGGCGACGATGGGGTCGATGACGGTGAGGCCGGCGATGACCAGGTCGGGCGGACCGACCGAGTACGCGGTCTGCACGAAGTACGCTCCGACGGCGACGGCGGCGAGGAGAGCCACCAGGCACAGCAGGGTCAACCACTCGAAGTTCCCGGCCTGAGCGCGGCTGATCACGACCTTGGCGAGGGTGGCGACGAAGCCGTAGATGACGCCCGCGGCCATGATGTAGAACAGCGCCTGCGCACGGCGGCGCACCAGGATCCAGAAGACGCCGAACACGATGACGACCACGGCGAGGATGCCGAGGATGATGAGCAGCTCGCGTTCTGTGATGACCTGCTCGGTGGCGAAGAACGCCGCGATCGTGACGAAGACGAGGATGCCGCCCACGCACAGGGCGATGGCGATCAGCGACTGCCGGGTCGGCTTGTGGCGCGACACGCGCGCGTTGAGCACCGTGGTGATGACGAGTGCGATCGCACCGAGCGGCTGGACGAGGATCAGCGGCGCCACCGACAGTGCGGCCAGCTGACACACGATCGCCAGGCCCAGCATGACCGTTCCCGCAACCCACGACGGCCGCGTCAGCAGCGATGTCAGCTGCGACCGCGAGAGACCGCCGGTCGTCTTGCCTCCCGAGAGGCGCTCGACCTTCTGCACGCCGCGGTGCTGGTACTGCGCACCGAACGACATGAACACCGCGCCGAGCAGGGCCAGCGGGATGCCGAGGAGGATGCGCGGGTCGCGGAAGACGCCGACGAGTTGGTCGATTCCGTCGCTGAGGGTGGCATCGAGCGGGATCACCCCTCGACAGTAGCCGCCCCTCCGCTGGTTAGGCTGGAGGCGTGGCCGTACTCCCGATTCGCATCATGGGCGATCCCGTGCTGCACGCACCCGCCGCCCGCGTCGACGAGATCACCGATGAGGTGCGTCAGCTCGTCGCCGACATGTTCGAGACGATGGACACCGCACCCGGTGTCGGCCTCGCCGCTCCTCAGGTGGGCGTGGGCCTGCGGATCTTCACTTACACGTACGAAGACGACGAAGGGCAGCCCTGGCGCGGGGTGGTGATCAACCCCGAGCTGTGGATCCGTCCGCTCGAGCCCGGCTACCCCGATCCCGACGACGAGAGCGAGGGCTGCCTGTCGTTCCCCGGCGAGCGCTTCCCGCTGCGCCGGTCGGAGGCGGCACTGCTGACCGGCACCGACCTCGACGGGCACGCGGTGCGGGTGGAGGTCACGGGGTGGCGCGCGCGCATCCTGCAGCACGAGTTCGACCACCTCGACGGCATCCTGTACGTCGATCGTCTCGACGACGAAGACGCTCGCGTCGTGGCGAAGATCGCCAAGAAGCGCAAGTGGGGCAAGCCCGGGGTGTCGTGGATGCCGGGCGTGGACGACATCGACGCGTGAACGCGGTCGGTGCCGCGGCGCGGGGCGCGTGGCATCCGAGGGTCAGCCCTCGATGATGTTGGGCACGAAGCGGCAGAAGTAATCGGTGATCGGTCCGTCGGATTCGCGGATGCCGACGCCGTACGCCTCGTCGTTCACGACCCACGACCCGAGCACGGGGTGATTGCTCCCGTTCGATCCGCGGAAGTCCGGAAGCTCGTGGTACTGCTGCCAGACGCGCTCCCTGCCCACTCCCTCACGGCGGTACTCCTTGCCGTTCGAGGTGACCGTGCCGTCGGCGCGGTGGACGTGGATGCCGTCGCCCTCGCGGCCGAAGACGGGTTTGACGACGTAGTCGGTGAGGCCGTTGGGGCCGTCGGCGTACGCGGCCAGCAGATTGGGGTGGCCGGGGAACAGGCGCCAGAGGGCCACGAGCAGCAGCTTGTTGGAGAGGAACATCTTCCACGCCGGTTCGTACCAGCGTCCGAACAGACCGCGGCCGGCGATGAGGAGGGCTCCGAACTCCTGGTCACCGATCACGCGGTCCTCCCCTGAGACGAGGTCTTCCCACGGGTAGAGCTTGAAGATGTTGCGGATGACGGGGTACTGGGTGCCCGGTTCGTCGCCGGGCAGGGCGGCGACGCTGCGTGACGAGCCCCAGGGCTCCGGGACGCCGACGAACTGGCGGGCGCCGTGGTGCCAGCCGATGTCCTTCATCTCGATGCCCGTGTGCTCCCAGCCGGCTTCGCCCGCGAGATCGCGCATGTAGGCGACGGTGTCCCAATCCTCGCCGTAGATGTCGGCATCCGAGTGGGCGACGAAGAGGCGCCCGCCCTCCCCCTCGGTGAGCGAACGGTGCAGCAGAGCCCGCCAGCGTTCGACGAGGGCCTCGTGCAGACCGTTCCACTGATCGGTGTCGACGGGGACGGCGCCCGTCTTCAGGCGGTCCTGCAACCAGAACCACTGCGTGACCGACGCTTCGATGAGTCCCGTGGGCGTATCGGCGTTGTACTCGAGCATCTTCGCGGGCGTACCGTCGCCCGCGTAGGCCAGGTCGAAGCGGGCGTAGACGTCGGGCTCGTCCTGCTCCAGCGACCATTGCGCCAGCTCGAACGCCTGCGGGCTGAGCCCCAGATGACCGAGTTCTCCGGATGCCAGGTACCGCGCGGCCTCCCGGCTCATGCGGTGCAGTTCCTCGGTCTGCTTCTCGAGGTCCTCGACCTCGGGGAGCGTGAAGACGTAGGCGGCACCGTCGCTCCAGTAGTCGACCGCCGAACCGTCGTCGCGCACGGAGTGCGAGTAGATGAGGCCGGACTGTTTGATCGTGCGTTCCCAGTCGGGGCGCGGGTCGAGCTCGATTCGGCGCATCAGCTACCGGCCCCACCGGAACCGGACCCGCCGAACCCGCCGCGCGCGACGCTGTCGCCGTCGCGGGAGATGCCGGTCGCGGCGGTCTTCCCCGAGGGGAGCACGTCGGTGCCGCCCGCGACGGGTTGACCGACCGCGGGAACGGTGCGGCTGCTGGTTCCGAGGGGCAGGAAGTACCAGCCCGCTCCCCCGCCGTGGTTGTTGCAGTCGTCGTCGGGGAGGCGCTTCTCGGTCGCGTTGTCGCGGCAGATCTGCGCGTAGTCCTCCGACACGTTCGTCCCCTGTCCGCAGCCGGTGAGGGTGGCGGCCAGGGCGGCGACGACGCCGACGGTCACGGTGCGCGAGGCGCGGCGGCGCACGGCGGAATCCATGCGCCGATGCTCTCACACCGGCGCGATGTGCTCGTTCGCACGTGATGCTCGTCTCGACGAACCTCCGGCCCCGCCGAACACCCCGACTCGCCCGATGACGATTGCGCAACCCCCCCTGTCGGTATCGCGCAGTGCTTCGATGACCGCATGTGGCAGATCGCAGGTCTTCCGGCCCACCCGCTCCTCGTTCACGCGGTCGTCGTGCTCATCCCGCTCGCGGCGATCATGCTCATCGTCGGCAGCGTCTGGCCGCGAGCGCGGCGCAAGCTCGGCATCCTGACCCCTCTGGTCGCGTTGGTCGCGCTCGTCTTCGTGCCTCTCGCGAAAGAGGCCGGTGAGGCGCTGGAGCGTCAGGTGCCGTCGTCGGCGGCGCTCGAAACGCACACCGAACTCGGCGATCAGCTGTTGCCGTGGGCGATCAGGCTTTTCGTCGTCGCCGCCGGACAGTGGCTCTGGTTCCGTCTGCGTGAGCGGCGATCCGTCGATGGCACCTCGACGCCGGCGCCCCGCGTCGCGACACTGGCGATCGCCGTGGTCGCGATCGTCGTCGCCGGCGCGACCGCGTTCTCGGTCGTGCAGGTCGGCGACAGCGGCGCCCGCGCGGTGTGGTCGAGCGACGCCGGTTCCGACTGATCCCGGTCGCCGCGCGAGCGAGGCGATGGGTGGCGGCCGTGCACCGCGTGCGCCCTTCGTGTTCGTCGCGTCGGACCGCCGGAAGCATCACGGTTACGGTGCTCGATGACGGTCTCGACGCGGAAGCACGTCCGCCGATCGACGTTCCTCACCGCGCGGCGAAGCTGTGCAGGTGCAGATCGTCGCTGAGCGCCTCGCTCGCGAGCCGACCGCGGACGCTCGTACCCTGCGCATCCAACGGCGGGCTGACCACCGCCGCACCGAGGCGGCCGGGGGCGGCGAGCACGATGGCACCCGACACGCTGGACTTCGCCGGGACGCCCACGGCTCGCATCCACCGCCCCGATCCGTCGTAGACACCGCAGGTCGCCATGACCGACACCACGTCGCGCGCCACCTGTGCGGGGACGACGCGCTCACCGGTGCGGGGGTTCACACCACCGCACGCGAGCGTCGCCCCCATGACGGCCAGAGTCTCGGCATCCACCACGGTCGCGCACGCCCGCGCGTAGACGGCCACCGCATCATCGGCGCTCACACGCATGGTCCCCTCGGCCCGCATGAGGTGGGCGAGGGCGTGGTTGCGGTCGCCGAGCAGGTGCTCGTCGTGCGCGACTCCTTCGTCGACCGCGAGATCGCGTCCGGCGAAGGCGGCCAGCCCCGCCGCGATGCGGGCGTCGCGCGCGGCGGGGTCGGCGCCGCGCACGAGGGATGCCGTGAGCAGGGCGCCCGCGTTGACCATGGGGTTGGGAGGCCGGCCCGTGCCGCTTTCGAGCTTGACGGCGTCGAACGACTCCCCCGTCGGCTCGATCCCGACGCGATCGAGCGCCTCCCCCTCGGTGTCGAGCAGCGCCAGGGCGAAGAGGAACGGCTTCACCGCCGACTGGATGCTGATCTCCACATCGGCGTCCGCGCTCGAGCGGACGGTGCCGTCGGGGGTGACGAGCGCGATCGCGAAGAGTTCGGGGTCGGCATCGGCGAGCTGCGGGATGCTGTCGTCCACCTCGCCCTCGCGTTCATCGATCAGGCGGATGCGGAGGGCGTCGAGGTCGTACCGGTGTGGGTCGGGGGTCACTTCTCCACCCTTGCAGCGATCGACCGCCTGCCCGAGCGGGTTGCGGACACGTCGAGCGCGCGGGCGGGGTCGGAGCGCACCATTATGCGCGCCGACTCCGGTGGCCGCCAGCCCCCGACGGAACCGCCCGCGCGCGCCTAGTGTGCGAACAGACGGCGACCCCGCGCCGCTCCTGCAGCACCGCTCCGCGAAGGATCCGATGAGTCACGCCCCCGACCTCTCGATGCCTCACACGGGCGACATCCTCGGTGCGCGCTACATCCTGCGCGAGCGCATCGGCGCCGGCGGGATGGGACGCGTCTTCCGGGCGCGCGACGAAGTGCTCGCCCGGGACGTCGCGATCAAGATCTTCCACGCCGACGGCACCGGTGAACCCGAGCCCTTGCGCCGCATGTCGGAGGCTCGAGCACTCGCCGCCCTGGACCACCCCTCGCTCGTCACCCTCTACGACGCCCGCCTCGTCGGCGAGGATCACGTATATCTCGTCATGGAGCTGGTGACCGGACCGTCACTGCAGCGCCGGATCGAGCAGGGAGCCATCCCCACGGCAGAACTCGCCGGCATCCTGACCGACCTCGCCGGTGCTCTCGCCGTCGTCCACGATGCGGGCATCGTGCACCGCGATGTCAAGCCGTCGAACGTGCTCCTGCGGCCGCTGCACGGGTCGGCGCGCGAGTGCGAGGCCGTCCTCGCGGACTTCGGCGTCGCCCACCTCATCGACACCACGCGGCTGACCACGCCCGGGACCGTCATCGGCACCGCCGCCTACCTCGCGCCGGAGCAGGTGCGCGGCGAGGCGCCGCAGGCCGCGTCCGACATCTACGCGCTGGGCCTGCTGGCCATCGAGGCGCTGACGCGGCTGCATCCGTTCGGGGCCGGTTCGCTGCAGGAGACCCTGCTCGCGCGCCTGGCCCGTCAGCCCGAGGTGCCGGGCTCGGTGAGCCCTCGGTGGCGTTCTCTTCTCGAAGCCATGACCGCGGCCGATGCGGGGATGCGCCCCACCGCCGCGGTGGTGGCCGCTCGCGCGACGGAGCTCATCGACGAGCTCGCCGTGGTTCCGGATGCCGCGGAGCAACCGGCCGGCTGGATGCTGCCGACCGCCCTCATCACCGCGCCGACCGTGGCGTCCGCCCCGTCGGTCTCTCGCAAGGCCGAGGGCGTCGCGGCATCGAGCGAGCCGCACGCTTTCGACGCCGTGCCCATCCCCGCGCGGTCCGACGCCGAGCGCCCGCCGGACCGGACGGATGCCACGACCTCGCGCCGTGCGAGCGAACGTCGGGCGCGACGACGGGGATGGACGTGGGGCATTGCGGGCGTCGGTGCCGCCTTGATCATGGGCGGACACCTGGCGACCTTCTCACTCGGAGCCGCCGGGGGCGCCACGTCGGATCGCGCCCCGGTGCCGCTGCTGACTCCCGCACCCTCGGCCACGTCGGCCACGCAGAACTCAGCGGACACGCCGCGGGAGACCACGGCACCGGTCTCGGAGACGACCCCCGTCGACCAGGTGGTCCCGGAGCCGAGCCCCGAGGCGACGACGCCGGCCGAGGTGCCCGTCGACGCCGAGCAGACGACCGTGGTGTCGGACACTGCGGGAGCGGGCGCGCAGACCGGCTCGGCGGTCCCGGCGGATCAGGTGTCGGGCGCGGTCGGGGATGCCGCTTCCAGCCCCGGCGGGGCGGCGGACGGTTCGGTACCCGGGGCGGGTCGCGGCGGCCCGGAGGGCACGGGGCGGCCGGACTCCCCCGGCAAATCGGATGACAGCAGGGGTCGAGGCGGTGCGGCCCCGGGCCCGAAGCAGCCCTGACCGCCATCTCCTGCCCGACGTCGGAACGACGTCCGGGTGCGGCAGCCCCTGACCTGAAAGAAGACGCCGCCCAGACTCCCGGGTGGTCCGACCCTGACGATCGTCGACCCGTTCGGCAACCAACTGCGCTTCTGCAAGCCGAGCGACGATTCGTCTCGGGCGGAGTGAGCGACGGTCGCCTCTGCGAACGATCCCCGACGGCGTCGCGCTTCGGACGCAAGCCCTGTTGCCTCGAGACGGCGAGCGGTTGACTGCGGACGCATGGGCAGACTGTCGTTGAGCGTGACCGGGGCCGTCATGACGGCGGCCTCGCTGGGTATTCTCGTCGCCGGAGTCATTCTGTTGCCCGCTGGCGGCGTGACCAGTCTCCTCAGCGCTCTCTTGATCGCGTCCGGATTCGCGGGAGCCGGTTACGGCATCGTGCGGATAGCGCGGTCGGGCGGGGCCGCGGAACCAGCGGTGTCGATCGGCACCCTCGATACGGCGGCGGCACGGCGTCGGGCGACGCGGTCCCTCCGAGTGCAGAGCGTCGTCTTCGTCGTGTTCGGTTCCCTCGTCGGGGCGATGTCTTTGTGGACCGGCGGCGACCCAGGAGAAGGTGGGATGCGGTTCGCCTTGTTGGGCGGGGCACTCGTCGTCCTGGGCGCAGGCGGACTGACCGTCGCATCGCGAGCGGGGCGTCTTCCCTCGGAGAACGATGCCGCGCCCGCCGGGACCAGCGCCGTCGCCGGGGGCGACGATTCCGAGGCCGCGGGATGGCAGCTCGTCACCCGCCGCGACCTCCTCACGGTCGTCACGATGGCAGCGCCCGGAGCGGGTCTCCTCCTCCTCTTGGTCTGGCAGGGCACTTCGCTCCTCTTCTCCACGACGCGGTTCATGAGCGGCAGTGCCATCGCCGCCACTGTCGTCGTCGTCATCGGGCTCGCGGGCGTCGCCGTGATCGTCTTCGCCCGTCGGGCGCCGAACGTGTGGATCAATGTCGATGAAGAACGCGTCCGGTGCGGCTCAAGATTCGCCTCGTGGAGCGAGGTCACCGCGGCTCGACTGAGCGCCGCCTCGATCTTCGCGGGCGGGACGCGCTCGCTCGTCCTGACCCTCGAGGGTGCCGACAAGCTCCGCATTCCGCTCATCCTCCGACGGCGTGGCCACGTGGCGATGACGCTGCCGCAGCGCAGCGCCGCCTTGGCGCTCATCGAAGGGGCGCGAATCGTCCTGCCGCGAGCACCCGAGGACCCGAAGGGGAAGTTCTCGAGGATGCTCTACCCGTCCCACCTCGATTCGTCGCAGGCGCGAGACCTCGTGGCGCGTCCGCCGCGGTCGGATGAGGAGCTCCCCGTACCCCTCGGGTGAGCGGAGGACGACGAAGGCCCGCCTCTGATGAGGCGGGCCTTCCGTTGGCTCCCCGGCTTGGACTCGAACCAAGAACCTATCGGTTAACAGCCGATTGCTCTGCCAATTGAGCTACCGAGGATCATGCCCGCCTTGCGGTGGGCAACCCCACGATACTAACAGCACGCGGGGGCGGCGAGAAAATCAGGGGGACGAAAGTCGTCTCTCGGGCGTGCCGTCGGGAGTCCACTGCACAGCATCCCCGCCGTGTCCCAAGCCGACGGCGTGACCGGCGTGGAGGACGAGCACGTCGGCATCCAATTCCCGCGGCGCGTCGGCGTCGTTCGTCACGATGAGGGATGCCATGTCGCGTTCGTCGCGGCGGCGCGTGATCGCCGTGCGGGCGGCCGCGCGCACCTCGAGGTCCAGATTCGCGTACAGGTCGTCGGCGACGAACAGGCGGGGCTCGAGCACGAGCGCGCGGGCCAGTGCGACGCGCTGCCGCATGCCCGCGCTGAGCTCGTACGGGTACTTCGGGGCCGTGCCGAGCGGAAGCTCCATCTCGTCGAGCAGCGTCGCCACGCGCACGGCGAGGGCGCGGGTGTTCACGCGGCGGTCACGGCTCGTGATCGGTTCCGAGATGACATCGTGCACGGTCAGGCGCGACGGCAGCGAGGCTCCCGCCCCCTGCGGCAGGAAGCCGGTGTGGAACACCCACTCGCGGCGCGCCCGCCCGGGGTGCCGTGCCGAGATCCCATGCACGCGCGCATCGCCGCCGACGACGCCGAGCCCATCGTCGGGATGGCCGGCGAGAAGCGAGACCAGCGAGCTCTTGCCCGCTCCCGTGGCTCCGCGCACGACCAGTGTTCGTCCCGGCAGCAGTGTGAACGTGACACCGTCGATGACGCGCACGCCGCTGCGGGCCAGGGAGAGGTCATCCGTGCGGAGGACGACGTCGGTGTCGAGGATCCGGGGCATCCCCTCATCCTCGCCCACCGGGGGGAGGGATGCCAACGGCGCGCCCGGACGCATCGACCAGGCGACCTCGCGGACGTGCCGGCTCACCCGCTGCCGCCGAGCCCCGGTTCGCCCCCGAGACCGCACGCGTTCGCCGAGACCGCACGAGATGGGCGCCGAGAGAGTGCGGTCTCGGCACGGACGCGCGGTCTCGGCACGGACGCGCGGTCTCGGCGAAGACCCGCGGTCTCGGCAGGGCATGCGGGGTCGGCCAAGACGCGCCGTCTCCGCGGCGGCCGTCCCTCGGGTGTGTGCGCAGCAGCGTCCGGAGTCGCCGCTAGGACACGATCAGCCGCTGCCTGTCGGCATCGAGTTCACGCAACCGCAGACGAAGACGACGCCCCTCTTCGGAATCGGCCGGCACGCGCTGGATGCCGCGGAGCAGGTCATCCTTCTCGCGCTGCAGCTGGCGCACGAGCAGCCCGCGGGCGAGATCGTTCGCCGAGGCCACCGCACCCTCTTCGGTGCGTGCGGGGAACTCCGCGGTCAGCAGTTCGGCGGCGAGCGAACGGAACGGCTCGCGCACCGCTTCGACGGCCGCCACCGCCCAGCCGGGCTGCGAAAGATCGGTGGATGCCAGCGAACTGCGCACGGCTTCGAGGGCGGGGTGTCCGAACGGCAGCTGCAGCGCGCGGAGGAACACATCGGCCTCGATGCGGTGCCCGTATTGGAGGAACGCCATCATCGCCCCCCGCTCGAGCGCGACGTCGCGCGTGTTGGGCAGCGACGCCATGGTGACGGATACGGCGATGGGCGCGGGCTCGGCGACGCGGGCGTTCTCGCGTTGCTCGGCGCGGTCGGCCCCGCGAGCGGCGCGCTCCACGGCGGCCTGCACCTCGGGCATGTCGAGGCCGAGGCGACGGGCGAGCACCCGGACGTACCCGGGACGAAGGGACGGGTCACGGATGTCGGCGACGATGGGGGCCGCGGCGCGGAGCGCACCCGCACGCCCTTCGACACTCGCGAGATCGAAGTCCTTGAGGCGCTGATCGATGACGAACTCGAACATCGGATTCTTGTTCTCCATCAGCGCGCGAACGGCACCGTCGCCCCGCTGCAGGCGCAGATCGCACGGGTCGAGTCCTTCGGGCGCCACCGCGACGTAGGTCTGCGCGGCGAAACGCTTCTCGTCGGCGAAGGCGCGCAGTGCCGCCTTCTGTCCCGCGGCGTCGGGGTCGAACGTGAAGACGACCTCGCCCGACGAGCTGTCGTCACCCATCACTCGTCGGAGCACGGTGATGTGGTCGCTGCCGAAAGCCGTGCCGCACGAGGCGATCGCCGTCGTGACGCCCGCGAGGTGGCAGGCCATGACGTCGGTGTAACCCTCGACCACGACCACCCGGTGCGACCGGGAGATGTCGCGCTTGGCGAGGTCGAGGCCATACAGCACCTGCGACTTCTTGTAGATGATCGTCTCGGGGGTGTTGAGGTACTTGGGGCCCTGATCGTCGTCGTACAGCTTGCGGGCGCCGAAGCCGATCACCTGGCCCGTCACGTCGCGGATCGGCCAGATCAGGCGCCCGCGGAAGCGGTCGTACACGCCGCCGCGCTGGCTGGCCGACACCAACCCGGCCTTCTCGAGCTCGTCGCGGGAGAACTTCTGCGCCGTCAGGTGGTCGTACAGGTTCGACCACCCCTTCGGGGCGTAGCCGACGCCGAAGTGGGCCGCCGCTCCCGCATCGAAACCGCGGTCGCCGAGGAAACGTCGACCGATCTCGGCCTCGGGTGTCATCAGCTGCGCGCGGAAGTACTCGGCGGCGGCTGCGTTCGCCGCGTACAGCCGCGAGCGTCCGGTCGTCTCGGGGGCCGCTCCCCCGTCTTCGTAGTGCAGCGTGTAGCCGACGCGCGCGGCCATGCGCTCGACCGCCTCGGTGAACGACACGTGATCCAACGCGCGCAGGAAGGAGTAGACGTCACCCGACTCGCCGCAGCCGAAGCAGTGGTAGTACCCGACCTGCGGGCGCACGTTGAAGCTCGGCGACCGCTCATCGTGGAAGGGGCAGAGGCCCTTCATCGACCCGACGCCGGCCGGCTTCAGTGCCACGCGCTCGCCGATCACGTCGGCGATGTTGACCCGCGCCTTCACCTCGTCGACGTCGGCCTGGCGGATGCGGGCCATCAGACATCCGCTCCCCGGGCGGCGCGGGCGCCGGGCGCCCAGACGCCGAGCTCGGCGGCATCCACGTCGCCGACGAGTCGGCCGTGCCACGCGATCGCGAGCTGGTCGGTCAGGCTCGCCACCTGATCGACCACCACGCGGCGGCGCGCGGTGTCGTCTGCGGCGGCGGCGAAGTCGGGGGCGTGCAGCGCGTCGAGCGCACCGGGGTTCTCCCACATCGCGGATGCCAGGCGCTTGAGCACGTTGCGCTGCTCGCGGTAGAGCACCTTGCGGCCGTCGATCGAGACGACGGTGGCGCCGATGATGCCCTTCAGCACCGCCATCTCGACCTCGACGGCGGCCGGGACGACCACGTGCGCGCGGTAGCGGGTGAGCTCGTCGGCGGGGAAGGCCTCGCGGGTGGCCGCGGTGGCGGCGCGCGCGAAGCGGCCGATGAGGTCGGAGGTGAGGTTCTTGAGCCGCGCGAGAGCAGGACGCGAGCCGTCGAACGACGGGATCCATTCCGGCATGGCCATCAGGCGTTCGAGACCCGCGTCGAGGTCGTCGCGCACGAAGTCGTACCCCACCCAGCGCTGGATCGCGTCGAGCAGACCCTCGCGTCCGACGCGGGATGCCAGACGCGCGGGGTCGACGTACCGGTTGACGACCGCGTCTTCGAAGTCGTGCACCGAATAGGCGATGTCGTCCGAGAGGTCCATGACCTCGGCCTCGATGCACCGCTGGCGGGCGGGCGCCTCGCCGCGCATCCAGTGGAACACCGGCTCGTCGTCGGGGTATACGCCGAACTTCAGCCGTCCGCCGGGGTCGGGGACGGGCTCGTCGGCCGTCCACGGGTATTTGCAGGTGGCGTCGAGGCTCGACCGGGTCAGGTTGAGTCCGAACGGTTCACCGTCGGCGCCGAAGACCTTGGGCTCGAGTCGCGTGAGGATGCGCAGCGTCTGCGCGTTGCCCTCGAACCCGCCGATGTCTTCCGCCCACTCGTTGAGTGCGCGTTCGCCGTTGTGCCCGAACGGCGGGTGGCCGAGGTCGTGGCTGAGGCATGCCGTGTCGACGACGTCGGGCGACAGCTGCAGGGCGGTGGCGAGCTCGCGGCCGACCTGGGCCACCTCGAGCGAGTGCGTGAGACGGTTGCGGGCGAAGTCGGCGGGGCTGGCGGGGCTCAGCACCTGGGTCTTGGCGGCGAGCCGGCGAAGCGCCGCGGAGTGCAGCACGCGGGCTCGGTCGCGAGCGAAGTCGTCTCGCTGGGAGCGGTGCTTCTCGACGTGGAAGCGGGCAGCGTCCGCGTCGTCGTACCCGAGGGGGCGGGCGGCGGTCACCGCGACCTCAGCCACCGCTGTGGTCCAGCTCCGCGTCGGCCAGGGCGCGCCCGGCATCGTCGCCGATCTCCCGCGAGGCGAGCCACCCGTCGGGAAGCGCCGGGCGCTTGGGCGTGCCGGCGCGGCCGCGCTGCCCCTCGGCGGCGGCGCCCGGGTAGGGCGCGTCGAGTTCCATCGTGGCCAGCAGGTCGTCGAACTCGTCGAGGCTCGATGCGGTCGCGAGGCTCGCGCGCAGCTCGCCGCCGACCGGATACCCCTTGAAGTACCAGGCGACGTGCTTGCGGATGTCTCGGCATCCGCGGCCCTCGTCGTCGAAGAACTCGACCAGCAACTCCGCGTGGCGGCGGAACGCCTGGGCCACGAACCCGAGGGTGGCGTCGACGGGCTCGCCGTGTGCGGCGTCGGGGCCGCCCAGCGCGCGGGCCAGATCGCCGAAGAGCCACGGGCGGCCGAGGCATCCGCGCCCGACGACGACGCCGTCGCAGCCGGTCTCGGCCATCATGCGCACGGCGTCGTCGGCCGACCAGATGTCGCCGTTGCCCAGCACCGGGACGCTCGTCACGGTCTCTTTGAGCTTCGTGATGGCCGACCAGTCGGCGTGGCCGGAGTAGAACTCGCTCGCCGTGCGGGCGTGCAGGGCGATGGATGCCACCCCGGCACCCTCGGCGATGCGCCCGGCCTCGAGGTAGGTGAGGTGATCGGCGTCGATGCCCTTGCGCATCTTGATCGTCAGCGGCGTGGTACCCGCGGCGCGAACGGCCCGCTCGACGATCTCGCGGAAGAGCGAGGTCTTCCACGGCAGTGCGGCACCGCCGCCGCGCCGGGTGACCTTGGGAACGGGGCATCCGAAGTTCAGGTCGATGTGGTCGGCGTGGTCTTCGTCGACGATCAGGCGCACGGCCGCCTCGACGGTGGCCGGGTCGACCCCGTAGAGCTGGATGGAGCGCGGCGTCTCGGACTCGTGGTGGCGGATGAGCCGCATCGTGGTGTCGTTGCGTTCCACGAGCGCACGGGTCGTGATCATCTCGCTCACGTACAGCCCGGCGCCGTATTCGCGGCAGAGCCGGCGGAACGCGGTGTTCGTGATGCCGGCCATGGGCGCGAGGACGACCGGAGCGTCGAGCTCGATGTTTCCGATGCGGAGTGTGCGCGCCGGGGCCGTTGCCGTGGTCATCGTTTCATTCTCCCAGACGTCGTGCGACAGCGGTGCCCGCGCCGGACGGACCGGCTGCGGACACCGCTGTGAAGGATGGATCAGGCGTCGGCGGTCGCGGATGCCTCGCGACGCTCGCCCCACACCTGGCGGGCGATCTGCGTGAACGCCTCAACCGGCTGCGCACCGCTCACGCCGTACTTGCCGTCGATGACGAAGAACGGAACGCCCGTGATGCCGAACTGCTGCGCCTGAGCCTGATCGGCGCGCACCGCGGCCCGGTAGCGCTGCGACGCGAGGGCGTCGCGCGCGGCGTCTTCGTCGAGCCCCGCCTCGACGGCGAGCCGGACGAGATCGTCATCGCGCCCGACGTGCCTGCCCTCGAGGAAGTACGCCGACATGAGGATCTCGGCGAGTTCGAGCTGACGCCCGTTCTCCTTCGCGAAGTGCAGCAGCTCGTGGGCCTTGACGGTGTTCGTGTGCTTGAGCAGATCGAAGCGGTAGGTCAGCCCCGCGTCGGCGGCGACGCCGGTGACGCGATCGAGCATCTCGCGCGCCGACTCGGGCGAGATGCCCTTGTGCTGCGAGAGGTAGTCGACCTCTCCCCCGTCGAAGTCCTCGGGGGTGTCGGGTGAGAGCTCGAACGAGTGGTACTCGATCTCGACGACCGGGGCGTCGTCGTCGGCGGCCGTGGCGGCCAGGCCGTTCTCGAGGTTCCGCTTGCCGATGTAGCACCAGGGGCAGGCGATGTCACTCCACACGTCGATCTTGATGGCATCCGTCATATCGCGTGCAACCCTCCGAATCGTCGATCTATTCCGTGAACGGCATCCGTCACGCCGTGGGCTTGTCGACCGCTCCACCGAAGCGGCGGTCGCGCGACTGGTAGTGCCCGATCGCATCCCACAGGTGCGTGCGACGGAAGTCGGGCCAGAGCGTGTCGAGGAACACCATCTCGGCGTACGCCGACTCCCACAGCAGGAAGTTCGAGGTGCGCTGCTCGCCACTGGAACGCACGAACAGGTCGACGTCGGGCATGTCGGGTTGGTACAGGTTCTTGCGGATCAGCTTCTCCGTCACCGCCGAGGGCTTGAGTCGTCCGGCGGCGATGTCGTCGCCGATGCGGCGCATGGCATCCACGATCTCGATGCGTCCGCCGTAGTTGACGCACATCGTGAGGGTCAGGGTGGAGTTGCCCTCGGTGAGTCGCTCGGCGTGCTGCAGTTCCTTGATCACCGAGCCCCAGAGACGCGGCTTACGCCCCGACCAGCGGATGCGCACGCCCCACTCGTTCAGCTGGTCACGGCGTCGGTGGAGCACCTCGCGGTTGAAGCCCATGAGGAAGCGCACCTCGTCGGGTGAGCGCGACCAGTTCTCGGTCGAAAACGCGTAGACCGACAGGTGCTTGACCCCGGCCTGGATCGCTCCGGCGACGACGTCGAGCAGCGCCGCCTCGCCCGCCCGGTGGCCCTCGACGCGGGTCAGCCCCTGGCGGTTCGCCCAACGGCCGTTGCCGTCCATCACGATCGCGACGTGCTCGGGCACCGCGCCCCGCGGGTAGGACGGCGGGTACTCCCCGGTCCAGTCGAGCGGGCGGTACGGCACGGCATCGCGGTGCGTGAACGGCTTGGGTGTCATCGATACGACTCCAGGTGCGGGAGGGAACGGATGCCGCGTTCCAAGTGGAACTGCGCGTAGGCGGCGACGAGACCGGAGGCGGCGGCCGTCGTGCGACCGGGGGCGGCGTCGATGGTCTCCCACTCCCCCGCCATGAGCGCACGCAGCATGTCGAGCGTGTCGCGCGCGACGCGCGGGGAGCCCGCCGGGGCGCAGGTGGAGCAGATCACGCCGCCGAGCTGCGGCAGGAAGTAGTCGTGGTCGCCGACCGTGCCGCAACGGGCGCATTCGGTCAGACCGGGCGCCCAGCCCGAGAGCGCCATCGCGCGCAACAGGTACGAGTCGAGCACGCTGCGCTCGGGGTGCTCGCCGCGGGCGAGGGAACGGAGCCCGCCGACCAGCAGCAGGTACTGCTGGGGTGTCGCCTCGGCCTCGTTGAGACGATCGGCGGTCTCGACCATGGCGCTGGCGGTGGTGTAGACGTCGTAATTCGCCACGATGTCGGCGCCGTACGAACCGAGCGACTCCGCCTGCTGCATGATGTCGAGGTTGCGTCCCTTGAACAGCTGCACGTCGGCGACCATGAACGGTTCGAGCCGCGAGCCGAACTTCGACGAGGTGCGGCGCACCCCCTTGGCCACCGCGCGGATCTTGCCGTTGCGGCGGCTGAGCAGGGTGAGGATGCGGTCCGCCTCCCCGAGCTTGTGGGTACGCAGGACCACGACCTCGTCGCGGTAGGTGGGCACAGTCCATTATCGTCCTCGACCGCTCGGTGCGGCCTGCGCGGCGCGCCCCGCGAACGCGTCGACCGGGCGGGAGAATGGATGCCGTGGACACCCCGACCTTCGTCATCCCCCTGTGGGCGGATCTCACCGCCGTCGCCCTGGGCGGTGTGCAGGGCGCGCTGTTCGCCTCTGGTTTCCAGGGCCAACGGCGCCTCGACCTGCTGGGCGTGGCGATCATCGGCATCCTGCTCGGCATGGGCGGCGGTCTCATCCGCGACCTGCTGCTGGGGCTCACCCCCGCGACCCTGCAGAGCAACTGGTACCTCATCACCGCGACCCTCGCCTCGATCGTGGGGATGCTGCTGTCGGGGATCTTCCAGCGGCTGAACCGCGCGATCGTGCTGCTCGACGCCGTCGTCATCGGCCTGTTCGGCGCTTTCGGCACCTCGAAGGCTCTCGCGCTCGGGATGCCGGAGGTGCCGGCCGTCTTCGTCGGGGTGCTCGCGGCGGCCGGGGGCAGCGTGCTGCGGGACGTGCTGATGGGTCTGCCCGTCGCGATCATGCACGTCGGCTCGCTCTACGCCGTCGCGGCCGGCGGCGGCTGTGCGGTGCTGGCGACGACCGCCGCCTTCGGTGTGCCGCTGCCCATCGCGGCCGTCATCGGCGTCGCGGTCACCACCGTCATCCGTGTGCTGGCCGTGCTGTTCGACCTGTCTCTCCCCGAGCAGCGCAAGCTCTACCGCCGCAAGGTCGCGGTCGAGACCACCGGCATCCCGATCATCCGTACCGACGACCCGGAGTGACCCGGTCTTCTCCCGCGTGAGTCGCCGGATTTCGTCGCTCCCCCGCCTGCCGAAGCGACGGTTCTCGGCGACTCGCGCGAGTTCTCGCGTGGAGTGCGCGTGAGCGGACGCCGTCCCGGCCGCGGGCGCGTCAGGCGAGGGGCGTGACCTCGTCGCCGGTGCGGATCGTGCCTCCCGCGCCGACCGGGAGCAGCAGGATGCCGAGTGTCGGTTCGTCCTGACCGAACTCCGTCGTGAGCACCCGCAGCAGGCGGGCGTCGCGGACGCCCGTGTCGGGGTTGGCCGTGATCGCCGCACAGCGCTCGATGGGCTTCTGCACCTCGAACAGCACCTCGCCGATGCGCACGCGGTCTCGCCACTCGAGCTCCGCCCAGGGCGCGGAGCCGCTCACCACGATGTTCGAGCGGAAGCGGCGATCGTCGACGGGCGCGGGCACCGCGGCATCCAGGTCTCCGACCGAGGCGGCGCCGTGCAGCGAGATGTATCCGCGTGGTCGGTCCTGGAAGCGGGCGGTGCGGCCGTCGCCGAGAAGACCCAGGGGCAGGATGCCGTCGGCCTCGAGCAGCTTCGCATCGCTCGTCGTGCGCAGGTAGGCGGTGATCGCCTCGCTGAGCCGGGCACGGCCCTCGTCGCTGAGATCGGCGGTGACGTCGAGGTCGTCGACACGGAGTCGCAGCGTCAACGCCTCGTCGTCGAGGGTGAGGTCGACGCGCGCCAATGTCGGGAAGGTCATGAGCGCGAGTCCACGGCTCTTGGGGAACGTGGCATCCGCCGGCTCGAGGGCATCGGCGAAGCGGAAGACGAGCGTGCGGTCGCCCTTCACGCGGCCGTCGTCCTGGATGATGAGGCTGTCGCGCTTCTCGGGCGTGAAGCCCTTCACGGGATAACGGTAGAGGGCGTCGACGCGGATCACGGATTCATCCTCGCATCGACGCCCTCCCCGGCTGTCACCAGCGTGCCAGCACCTCGCCGTGGGGCAGCAGGATCCACCCGTCGGGGTGCACGGACCACTCCCGCCACGCATCGGAGATGCGCTGGAGCTGCGCCTCGTCGGCCAGACCGAGTCTCTTGGCGTGCCCGGCGAACGCCGACGCGAGGGCGCGATCGGCCCACATACCGCCCCACCACGCGCGCTTGTCGGGCGTGTCGAAGACCCACACGCTCGCGCTCGCCTCGATGCGTGTGAACCCCGCTTCGCGCGCCCACGCCTTGAGTCGCCGGCCCGCGTCGGGCTCGCCCGACGATCCACGGTGCACCCCGTGGTAGATCTCGAGCCAGTCGTCGAGGGCAGGGATGTGCGGATGCCAGATCACGCCGCCGTAGTCGACGTCGCGCACCGCGACGAGGCCGTCGGGCCCGGCGACGCGGCGGAACTCCCGCAGCGCGTCGATCGGGCGCTCGAGGTGCTGCAGCACCTGGTGCGCGTGGACGATGTCGAAGGAGCCGTCGGGTGCATCGAGGGCGTAGGCGTCGCCGGTGCGGAAGGTCACATTGGTGCGCTCCCCCACTGCCGCGCGGGCCACCTCGATGACGTCGGACGCGGCATCCACCCCGACGACCTCTCCCGGGAAGACCCGGTCGGCGAGGTCGACGGTGATGGAGCCGGGGCCGGCACCCACATCGAGGATGCGGGTGCCGGCGGACAACGAAGACACCAGGTAGGCCGCCGAGTCGGCGACGGTTCGTACCGCGTGGGAACGCAGCACGCTCTCGTGGTGTCCGTGGGCGTAGGCCACGGTCGTCTTCTCTTCGGCGCGGGTCAGACGCCGGCCAGGGCGCCCGAGTCCTGACGGGTGCGGATCGCGCGGTTGACGCCCGAGACGATCGCCTTGAGCGAAGCGGTCGAGATGTCGCCGTCGACGCCGACGCCCCACAGGCGCTGGTCGTCGACCTGCAGCTCGACGTACGCCGCCGCCTGCGCGTCGCCCCCGGAACTGAGGGCGTGCTCGACGTAGTCGTACAGGGTCACATCGAACCCCTGTGCGCGCACGATCTCGAGGAACGCCGCCACCGGACCGTTGCCGACGGCCGACGCGGGATGCACGGTCTCGCCGTCGCGGAGCGAGACGTCGAGGTGCACGTCGCCCGACATGTCGCTCGACGAGCGGGTCGACAGCAGTTCGAACCGGCCCCAGCGCTGGTCGTCGTTCTTCGACGGCAGGTACTCGTCGGTGAAGATGTCCCAGATCTGGGCGCTCGACACCTCGCCGCCCTCTGCATCCGTGCGAGCCTGCACGACACCCGAGAACTCGATCTGGAGCTTGCGGGGCAGATCGATTGCGTGGTCGGCCTTCAGCAGGTAGGCGACGCCGCCCTTGCCCGACTGCGAGTTGACGCGGATGACGGCCTCGTAGGACCGACCCAGGTCTTTCGGATCGATGGGCAGGTAGGGCACGGCCCATTCGATCTCGTCGATGGTCTTGCCCGAGGCCTCCGCGCGGGCTTCCATCGCTTCGAAGCCCTTCTTGATGGCATCCTGATGCGAACCGCTGAACGCGGTGAACACGAGGTCACCGGCCCAGGGGCTGCGCTCGGGCACGGGCAGCTGGTTGCAGTACTCGACGGTGCGCTTGACCTGGTCGATGTCGCTGAAGTCGATCTGGGGGTCGATGCCCTGCGTCAGCAGGTTGATGCCCAGGGCGACCAGGTCGACGTTTCCGGTGCGCTCACCGTTGCCGAACAGGCATCCCTCGATGCGATCGGCGCCGGCCATGTACCCCAGCTCCGCGGCCGCGACGGCGGTACCGCGGTCGTTGTGCGGGTGCAGCGACAGGATGACGTTCTCGCGGTGGCTCAGGTGACGCGACATCCACTCGATCGAGTCGGCGTAGACGTTGGGAGTCGCCATCTCGACGGTGGCGGGGAGGTTCAGGATGACCTTGCGCTCGGGCGTCGGCTGGAAGACCTCGAGCACCTCGTTGCAGATGCGCAGCGCGAACTCCAGCTCGGTGCCGGTGTAGCTCTCGGGCGAGTACTCGTAGTACACCTCGGTCTCGGGGATCGTCGCCTCGTACTGCTTGCACAGGCGGGCGCCCTCGAGGGCGATGTCGACGATGCCCTGCTCGTCGGTGCGGAACACGACCTCGCGCTGCAGCACCGACGTGGAGTTGTAGAGGTGCACGATGGCCTGCTTCGCACCGGCGATCGCCTCGTACGTGCGGGCGATGAGGTGCTCGCGCGCCTGCGTCAGCACCTGGATCGTCACGTCGTCGGGGATCAGACCGTCGTCGATGAGCTGGCGGACGAAGTCGAAATCGGTCTGGCTCGCGCTCGGGAACCCGACCTCGATCTCTTTGTAGCCCATCTTCACGAGCAGCTCGAACATGACGCGCTTGCGCTCGGGGCTCATCGGATCGATGAGGGCCTGGTTGCCGTCGCGCAGATCGACGGCGCACCAGCGGGGTGCGGACTCGATGCGCTTCGACGGCCACGTGCGGTCGGGCAGGTCGACGCGGATCTGCTCGTGGAACGGACGGTACTTGTGCACCGGAGCGGACGTGGGCTTCTGGTTGTTCTTCATGATGTGTCGCTTCTTTAGATTCGTTCGGTGGGGCCGACGACGATCACCGCGACGAGGAAGGCCCTTAGATCGAGGACTCGTCGCGGCGACTAAGAAGAAGCAGGCCACCGAAGCGCATCCTGCGATCGTAGCAGTGTCGCCGCGCGGGGTTCACGTCGTCGGCGCCCACTCCCGGGCGAGGAGGGCGAACCGCAGCTCGTCGCTCCACCGTCCCTTGAACCATTCGTTCTCGACGAAATGCGCCTCCCGGCGCATGCCGACCCGTTCGGCCAGGGCGACCGAGCGGACGTTCTCGGGATCGATCCGGGCTGTCAGGCGCCGCAGTCCGTAGACCCGGAACGCGGTGTCGACGAGGGCACGGACCGCCTCGGTCGCGAGTCCTCGACCGGATGCCGCGGGGCTGACGACCCACCCGATCTCGGCCGACCCCGCCTCCGGGTCGAGGTGGAAGAGCACGAGGTCGCCGATGACCTGTTCATCGTCGCTCCGCTCGATCACGAGGACGACGCCGCCGCGCTCGCCCTCGAGGGTCGTGCCCCCGAACAGGTGACCGATGCGGTCGCGGATGTCGTCGGGGGTCTGCGGATCGAACGGCAGGAAGCGGCACACCTCGGCATCGCCGCGGTAGACCGCCATGGCCTCGAGGTCGGCCTCGACGAACGGCCGTATGCGCAGACGGTCGGTCGGCACCTCGAGCGTGTGGGGCGCCGGCGGCAGCGCGAACGGCGACGCGCTCACGGCAGCAGCGCCACCTTGCCGCCCGGGTGTCCGTTCATGACGAAGCCCACGGCCTCGATGGCTTCGGCGAGCGGATACGTGCGGGCGACCGGCACCTCGAGGGCACCGGATGCCGCCAGCTCCAGCACGCGGGCCCGCGCGATGTCGCGGAAGCGCGCGCTCTCGGGTCGCGAACCCGCGATCCACAGGAACCCGTCGGCCTTCGCACGGTCGGGGCTCACGATGGTCACGATGCGGTCGCGCTCGGCGACGAGGCCGAGTGACACCTCGATCGCCTCATCGGTGCCCACGGCGTCCCAGGCGGCGGCGATCGGCGCCCCGGCTGCCGCCTGCTCGACCCGCTCACGGAGTCCTTCGCCGTACGCCACGGGGATGCCGCCGTAGCGGCGTACGCGCTCGGCGGACTCCTCGGCATCCGGACCCACCGTCCCGATGACCCGCACCCCGAGCTCACGGGCCTGCTGCAGAAGGCTCACGCCGACGGCCCCGGATGCCGCGTGCAGCAGCACGGTCTCGCCCTCGACGACCCGGGTGACCTGGATCATCTCGGCGGCCGTCGTTCCGGCCAGCAGCAGGTTCGCGGCCTCGGGGTGCGAGAGCGGCGCGGGCTTGGCGAACACGTCGCGCGCGGGCACCGTGAGTGCGGTGGCGTACGCGCCCTGCACGCGGAACGCCACGACCTCGTCGCCCACCGCGAGGGGGCCGGATCCGCCGACGGCGTCGGGGCCGACGGCGGTCACCTCGCCCGACAGCTCGTAGCCGATGGGTACCGGGAACTCGGCGCCGGGCCGGGTGGCGGCGACGTGCTTGGCATCCGCGGGATTGATGCCCGCCGCGAGGATGCGCACCGTCACCTCACCGGGACCGGGGGCGGGGATGTCGACCTCGTCGAATTTCCACGTCTCGATCGGGCCCGGAGCGGGGGCCGTCCACCTCATCGCCATGGTCGCGCCTTTCGTCGTGCTCGCCCGTCGGGCTCGCGTCGGGGGTCAGAAGCCGAGGCGTCCGAGCTGCTTCGGGTCGCGCTGCCATTCCTTGGCCACGCGGACGTGCAGCGAGAGGTAGACCCGCCCCCCCACGAGGGGTTCGATGCCGGCACGCGCACGGGCGCCGACGTCGGCGAGGCGCGAGCCCTTGCGGCCGATGATGATCGCCTTCTGGCTGTCGCGCTCGACGACGATGTTCGCCCACACGTCGGTCAGGTCGCTGTCTTCGCGCGGGGCGACGTCGTCGATGGTCACCGCGATCGAGTGCGGGAGTTCGTCGCGCACACCGTGGAGGGCCGCCTCGCGGATGATCTCGGCGATGCGATCCTCGAGCGTCTCATCGGTGACCACGCCGTCGGCGTACAGCGCGGGACCGGCGGGCATGAGCGCCAGCAGCTCGTCGCACAGCACGTCGAGCTGGTCGTTCGTGACGGCCGACAGCGGGATGACGGCATCCCAGTCCTCGCGCAGCGCATCGACCTCGAGGAGCCGCTCGGTGATCTGATCGCGCGAGGCGGCGTCGGTCTTGGTCACCAGCGCGACCTTCTTCGCCCGGGGGTAGCCCGAAAGCGACTCCGCGATGCGGCGGTCACCGGGACCGACCTTCTCGGTCGCGGGGGCGCAGAACGCGATCACGTCGACGTCTCCCAGCACCTGCTCCACGAGATCGTTGAGGCGCTGCCCGAGCAGGGTGCGAGGGCGATGGATGCCGGGGGTGTCGACGACCACCAGCTGGCCGCCGGGGCGGTTCACGATGCCGCGGATGGCGCGACGCGTGGTCTGCGGCTTCTCGCTCGTGATGGCGACCTTCTCGCCGACGAGGGCGTTGGTCAGCGTGGACTTGCCGACATTGGGCCGGCCCACGAAGGTCACGAAACCGGATCGGGTGTCGCTCATCTGTCGTTCCTCTCGCGCGCGGAGGCGTCGGCCTCGGCGTCTTCGTCTGTGGGGGTCTCGGCGCGCTCCACGATGACCGTGGCGATTCCCCGATTGCGGCCGCGTGACGCGCCGCCGGTGAGGACGAGACCGGAGTGCTCGGCGGTCGCGCCCGGCTGCGGGATGCGACCGAGGGCCTTGCCCAGCAACCCGCCGACCGAGTCGACGTCGTCGTCGTCGAGTTCGAGGCCGAAGAGGTCGCCCACTTCGTCGAGCCCGAGCCGGGCGTTGACGCGGTAGCGACCGTCGCCGAGCTCGACCACCTCGGTGGAGGGGGCGTCGTACTCGTCGGCGATCTCGCCGACGAGCTCCTCGATGAGGTCCTCCATCGTGACCAGGCCCGCGACGCCGCCGTACTCGTCTACGACGAGGCACACGTGTACGGCATCTTTCTTCATCTGCTGCAGCAGGGTCTCGGCCTTCATCGATTCGGGGACGAACACCGCGGGCCGGGCGATGCGGCGGATGGGCGCATCGCGCCAACCGGCCTCGTCGCGGAACCCGTACTGCACCAGGTCTTTCAGGTAGAGCATGCCGACGATGTCGTCGGCCTCGTCGTCGGCCAGCGGCACGCGCGAGACGCCCTTCTCGAGGAAGAGCGACAGCGCCTCGCGCGAGGTGGCCGCGGCATCCACGCTGACCATGTCGGTGCGCGGGACCATCACCTCGCGCACGTAGCGGTCGGTGAAGTCGAAGACGGAGTGGATGAGCTCCCGGTCGTCCTCCTCGATGAGCTCGTTCTCGGCCGCCTCGTCGATGATGCTGAGCAGCTGCTCCTCCGACGCGAACGACGTCGAGTGCGAGATGCCGGGCGTGACGCGGTTTCCGACAGCCACCAGGCCGTGCGCGAGCGGTCCGAGCAGGATGCGCATGCCCCGGACGACGGGAGCGCCGCCGGTCAGCAGCCCGCGCGCGTGCTGACGGCCGACCGACCGGGGGCTCGCACCGACGGCCACGAACGAGATGCCGGTCATCAGCACGGCGGCGGCGAGGACGGCGAGCCAGATGTCGTCGAACATCAGCATGAAGGCGGCGGCCACGAGCACCGCCGCGGTCGTCTCGGCGAGCACACGGATGAACGACACCGCCGTGACGTGGGCGCTGGTGTCATCGGCGATGCGCCGCAGCGCCCGCGCGTTGCGCCCGGAGACGCCGAGCTCGAGCAGGTCGGTGCGGGAGGTCACCCCCAGGGCCGCCTCGAACGCCGCCATCAAGCCGCCGAAGGCGACGAGCAGGAAGGCGGCGACGAGGAGGAGCGCCTCGGTCATGCGCGGCGGTGGCGCTCGACGGCCTGGAAACCGGTGATGAGCTCGCGCTGCAGTCCGAACATCTCGCGCTCCTCGTCGGGTTCGGCGTGGTCGAACCCGAGGAGGTGCAGCAGGCCGTGCGTGGTGAGGAGGATGAGCTCGTCTTGCGTGGAGTGCTTGGCCGCGACCGCCTGGGTCTCGGCGACCGCCGGGCACAGGACGATATCGCCGAGGAGACCCGCGGGGGTCGGCGCGTCTTCGGATCCGGGGCGCAGCTCGTCCATCGGGAAGCTCAACACGTCGGTGGGACCCGGCTCGTCCATCCACTGCACGTGCAGGGATTCCATGGCGCCCTCGTCGACGAGCACGATCGCCACGTCGGCGTCGGCACTGACGTGCAGCTCGGCCAGGTTGTACTCCATCAGGCGCAGCAGCACCTGCTCGTCGACCTGGTGGTCTGACTCGTTGTTGATCTCGATCGTCATGAGCGGTTTCGTCTCGGGAGGTGATCGCGGGGACCGGCGGCGCTCTGGCCGCGTCGCTCCGCACGGGTGGCGAACTCACTGGCCTCGTCGCGCTCACGACGGGCCGCGAGGCGCTTCTCGTCGTACTCGCTGTAGGCGTCGACGATGCGGCCGACCAGGTTGTGGCGCACGACGTCGGCGCTGGTGAGGCGCGAGAAGTGGATGTCGTCGATGTCGTCGAGCACGCGGGTGACGAGCCGGAGTCCCGAGGCGCCCTGGGGCAGGTCGACCTGGGTGATGTCGCCGGTGACGACCATGCGCGTACCGAAACCGAGACGCGTGAGGAACATCTTCATCTGCTCGGGGGTGGTGTTCTGCGCCTCGTCGAGCACGACGAACGAGTCGTTCAGCGTGCGCCCGCGCATGTAGGCCAGCGGGGCGACCTCGATGGTGCCGGTGGCCATGAGCTTCGGGACGATGTCGGGGTCCATCATCTCGTTGAGCGCGTCGTAGAGCGGGCGCAGGTACGGATCGATCTTGTCGGTCAGGGTGCCCGGCAGGAACCCGAGGCGCTCCCCCGCCTCGACGGCGGGGCGCGTCAGGATGATGCGGTTGACCTCTTTGCGCTGCAGCGCCTGCACGGCCTTGGCCATCGCGAGGTACGTCTTGCCGGTACCGGCGGGCCCGATGCCGAAGACGATGGTGTTCTCGTCGATCGCGTCGACGTACTCTTTCTGGCCCGCGGTCTTGGGACGGATGACCTTGCCGCGCGACGACAGGATCGCCTCGCCCATGACCTCGGAGGGCCGCGGGCCCCCGTCGGAGCGCAGCATGCGGTTCGAGCTCGACACGTCGGACGGATCGAGACCCTGGCCCGAGCGGGTCATCGAGAGCAACTCGTCGACCAGCCCACGCGCTGCGCGCACCGCGTCGGGTGCGCCCGAGAGCGTGATCTCGTTGCCCCGTACGTGCACGTCGACGTCGGGGTGCTCCTTTTCGACGACGCGCAGGAGGCGATCCTGCGGGCCGAGCAATTGCACCATCGCCACGCCGTCGACCTCGATGCGGTCGGAGACGTTCTGTTCGGGGGAATCAGCCACCCAGGCTCTTTTCGTTCAGGCCGCCCGCGAGGACGTGGGCGTGCACGTGGAAGACAGTCTGACCGGCACCCTCGCCGGTGTTGAAGATGAGTCGGAAGTCGCCGTCGGAGTGCTCCGCGGCGACGGAATTCGCGAGACCGACGACCTCGGTCAGCAGATCGGGGTCGCCCGCGGCGAGTTCGACGACGTTGCGGTACTGCTGCGTCTTGGGGATCACCAGCAGGTGCACGGGCGCCTGCGGCGCGATGTCGCGGATCGCGAAGGCGTTCTCGGTCTCCGCCACGATCTCGGCGGGGATCTCGCCCCGCAGGATGCGCGTGAAGATCGACGGTTCGCTCATGGCATCCAGTCTAGTGACGGCCTCCGACACCCCGGCCTGGTGGGACGCACGGGGATGCGATCGCCCGTGACGGATGTCACCAGCGCCCGTGCGCCGCCGAGAGCACCGAGATCGCCGCCGCACCCGCGGTCGAGGTGCGCAGCACCGTGTCGCCGAGGCGCACGATCCTCGCACCGGCGTCGGCCAGTGCGGACAGCTCCTCCGGCGCGATGCCCCCTTCGGGACCGACCACGAGCACCACGTCGCGCCCGTCCGTCGCCTCACCCGCGACGGCGGTGAGGCGATCGGATGCCGATGGCTCGAGCACCAGGACGAGCGCGGCGCCCGCGAGGGCGACGAGATCGGCCGTGCGGGCGACCCGCTGCACCTCGGGAATCCAGGCGCGGTGGGCTTGCTTCGCCGCCTCGCGCGCGATGGTCTGCCAGCGTGCGATGCCCTTCTCGGCCTTGGCATCCCACCGCGAGACGCTGCGCGCGGCCTGCCACGGCACGATCGCATCGACACCGAGTTCGGTCGCGGCCTGCACGGCGAGCTCGTCGCGGTCGCCCTTGGCGAGCGCCTGGACGAGGACGAAGCGCGGGGTCGCCGCCGGACGGTCTTCCCGCCCGGTCACCCGCACCTCGACCTGCTTCGGCGTCGCCGCGGTGACGAGGCCCTCGAGCCACGCCCCGCGCCCGTCGCCCAGCGTCACCGCCTCATCGACCCGCACGCGGCGGACGGCCGCGGCGTGGTGCGCTTCTGCTCCGGTGAGCGTGACGGCATCGCCCGGCTGAGCGGATGCCGCCTCGTCGGTGACGAAGTGCAGCGCCACGGTCAGTGCCGGAAGCGGTCGCGGAACTTGCTGAACATGCCCTGCTGGTGCTCGGCGAGCCGGGGCTTGGGTGCCTTGGTGCGCTTGGCGAACTCCTCGATGAGGGCACGTTCGCGGTGGTCGAGGCGCGTGGGGGTCACGACGTGTACGCCGACCTTGAGGTCACCGCGCTGGCTCCCACGCAGCGGCGTGATGCCGCGGCCCTTGATCGTGAGGACGTCGCCGGACTGCACGCCCGCGCGCACCTCGAGGTCGACGTCGCCGTCGAGCGACTGGATCGTCGTGGTGGCGCCGAGGATGGCATCCGGCATCGAGACCTCGAGGGTGGCGACGAGGTCGTCGCCGTCACGGCTGAAGGCCTCGTGCGCCTCGACCGTGATCTCGAGGTACAGGTCGCCGTTGGGACCGCCCGCGGGACCCACCTCGCCGGAACCGGGAAGCTGCAGGCGCAGACCCGACTCCACGCCGGCGGGGATGTCGACCGACACGGTGCGGCGCGCGCGCACGCGCCCCTGACCCTGACAGGTGCCGCAGGGGTACGGGATGGTCGTGCCGTGCCCCTGGCACACGGTGCAGGGAGCGCTGGTGACGACGTTTCCGAGGAGGCTGCGGACGGTGCGCTGCACGTGGCCGGAGCCGTGGCAGATGTCGCAGGTGACCTCGCTCGTGCCCGGCTGGGTGCACGAGCCCTGACAGGTCTCGCACAGCACGGCCGTGTCGACCTCGAGGTCGCGGTGGGCGCCGAACACGACATCGCCGAGCTCGAGGCTCACGCGCACGAGGGCGTCCTGACCGCGCTCACGGCGCGAGCGCGGGCGGGGACCTCGGCCCCCACCGCCCTGACCGCCGCCGAAGAAGGTCTCGAAGATGTCGCTGAACCCGCCGAAGCCGGCTGCTCCCCCGCCACCGAACGGGCTCTGGTCGCCGCCCATGTCGTACCGGCGCCGTTGCTCGGGGTCGCTGAGCACGTCGTAGGCGTGGGTCACGAGCTTGAAGCGCTCCGACGCGTCGTCGCCGGGGTTCACATCGGGGTGAAGCTGGCGCGCGAGACGTCGGTACGCCTTCTTGATGTCTTCCGGGCTGGCGTCGCGTTCGACGCCCAGGACCTCGTAGTGGTCAGCCACAGTCGCCTTCCTGCCCGCTCTCGCGGGGTCGTTCGGGTGTGATGCTCGTCAGCGTGCGCTGTCGTCGTCTTCGAGCATGCGGGTCAGATAGTGGGCGACGGCGCGGACCGCAGCCAGGTTCGACGAGTAGTCCATGCGCATCGGGCCGAGGAGGCCGACGCGGGCGCCGCCGGTGGAGCCGTCGTAGCGGCTCGCGAGCACCGAGGCCTCGACGAGGCCGAACGGTTCGTTCTCGCGACCGATGCTCGCAGACAGCCCCTTCTCGTCGGCCACCATCTCGGTCATGAGTCGCAGCAGGGTGACCTGCTCTTCGATGGCCTCGAGCAGGGGGTAGATGCTGCCGCGGAAGTCCTGCTCGCGCTTGGCGAGGGTGGCGGCACCGGCCATGACGAGGCGATCCTGGCGGAACTCCTCGAGCTCTTCTCCGACGACTCGCAGCACGGCGTCGGCGATGGCCTCGATCACCACACCCGGCCGCGGTGCGTCGGCCGTCGCGTCACCGACGCGTTGCACGCACTCGGCGACGCTGCGGCCCACGAGCACGGCGCCCACCCGGGCACGGAGCTGGACGATGTCGGCCTCGGTCGGCTCGGCCGGCACGAGCGCGATGCGTTGGGAGACCCGGCCGGTGTCGGTGACGAGGATGACGAGCACCCGGGGGCCGCCGAGAGCGACGAGCTCGACGTGCGACACGTTCGCGCGCGCGAACGACGGGTACTGCACGATGGCGACCTGGCCCGTCAGTTGCGTGAGGGCGCGCACGGTGCGGGCGAGCAGGTCGTCGAGATCGCCCGCCTGATCGAGGAAGGACGTGATGGCGCTGCGCTGCGCGCTCGAGAGCGGACGCAGCTCGGCGAGGTGGTCGACGAACACGCGGTAGCCCTTGTCAGTGGGCACGCGCCCCGACGAGGTGTGCGGCGCGACGATGAGTTCCTCGTCTTCGAGCAGGGCCATGTCGTTGCGGATCGTCGCCGCCGACACCCCGAACGCGTGGCGGTCGACGATCGCCTTGCTCCCGACGGGCTCGCGGGTGTCGACGTAGTCCTGCACGATCGCGCGGAGCACCTGAAGGCCGCGTTCCGACACCATGCGCAGCTCCTCCCGTTTGGCACTCGACTCGATTGAGTGCCAATTCTACGGGATCGGCACGACCCCGTGTCGGGGCCTCGCGGATGCCGTCTTCCGGTCGGGCCGGCATCGGCGTCGCTGCCGGCGGTGATGCTCGTGTCCTCCCCCGCGCGGAACGCGTCGGTGTGCGGGGAACGCCACGACGAGGCGTTTCCGCCGCCGGATCGCGTTTCGCGCCCTTTCCCCGACGCGCGGCAGGGACTCCGGATCGCGCAAGGGGATGTCAGGCGGTGAGCGCCCGCACCACGGCATCCGCGAGCAGACGTCCGCGGCGGGTGAGTACGATGCGTCCGCGCACGGCATCCGCGCCCTCCACGAGACCGTCGGCGATGAGGGATGCCACGGCCTTGCGCCCTTCGCCGAGCAGCTCCGACACCGCCAGGCCCTCGCGGATGCGGCTGCGCAACAGCACGGACTCGAGCCGGCGGGCGGTCTCGTCGGGGCGTTCGCGCGCCGCGGCCGGCGACTCCTCAGCAGCCAGACGCTGCGCGTAGGCGGCGGGGTGCTTCACGTTCCACCAGCGGAGGCCGGCGACATGGCTGTGGGCTCCGGGTCCGAAACCCCACCAGTCGGTGCCCTGCCAATAGGCGAGGTTGTGACGCGACCGGTGCGCCACGCCCCGCGACCAGTTCGACACCTCGTACCAGTCGTACCCGGCGGCCGCGAGCAGCTCGTCGGCCAGCTCGTACATGTCGGCCTGCAGGTCGTCGGAGGGCTCCTCCACGACGCCCGAGCGGATCTGCCGGGCGAGCTTGGTGCCGTCCTCGACGATCAGCGCGTACGCCGAGATGTGGTCGGGCTCGAGCGCGGTGGCGGCGTCGAGCGACGCACGCCAGTCGTCGAGCGACTCCCCCGGCGCGCCGTAGATGAGGTCGACCGAGACGTCGAGTCCGGCCCGTCGCGCCGCCGCGACCGCCGTGGCCACGTTTGCCGGGTCGTGGGTGCGGTCGAGCGCGGCCAGGACGTGCGGCCGGGCGGACTGCATGCCGATCGACACGCGGGTGATCCCCGCCGACGCGAGCGAGTGCATCACGGCGTCGTCGACGGTGTCGGGATTGGCCTCGACGGTCACCTCGGCGCCGTCGGCGATGCCGAACTCGGTGCGCACGGCATCCAACATCCTCGCCAGCTCGCCGGGCGGGAGGAGAGTGGGCGTGCCGCCCCCGAAGAACACGGTGGATGCCGCGCGGCGACCGCCCGCGGCATCCATCACCCGACCCGCCAGACGTACCTCTGCGGCGAGGGTGTCGGCGAAGTCGTCTTGCCGCGCGCCGCGCAGTTCGCTCGCGGTGTAGGTGTTGAAGTCGCAATAGCCGCAACGCACCCGGCAGAAGGGCACGTGGAGGTACACGCCGAAGTCGGCAGTGGGGTCGACGGCCAGGTCGTCGGGGAGGCGGCCGTCGGTGGGAGCAGGGTCTCCGAGGGGTAAGGGCCCGCCCATCAGGACGTGTACAGCGGCGAGATCGCGCGCAGGTACCGGGCGAACAGCGCCTTGCGGCGGCGGCGCACGCGGCTGGTGAAGAGACGGTAGGTGGGCGCTGTCGGACGATCGAACGCGCGCACGACGAACCAGACCTCGTCGTTGTCGCGCCATTCGAGCGAGAAGAGTTCCTCGCCGCTGACGATCGAGTGACCCACGGTGCCGAGGATGAACCCGACACGGCGGGGCTCCTCGAACACCGAGATGACGCGCAGCTCGGCATCGGCGCGGTGACCGTCGACCTTGCCGTGCAGGTGCACACCCGTGCCGGGGCTGACGAACGGCGTGCCGTCGGCGGCGAAGCGCTGCTCGGCTTCGAGGCGGCTGGGGGCGACCGGGGCACCCTCGGCGTCGAACCCGACTCCGGCGTAGCCTTCTCCGGATGCCGGGCGTACGTCGGTGATGCTGAGCTCTTCGCCGCGCAGCGGGGCCCACGACAGCAGCAGCTCGCCTGCCGCGACGAAACGCTCCTCACCGCTGCCGATGCGCCAGGCATCTTCTGCGGGCACGGAGTGCTCCGGCGGGTACTGCATCAGGTCGGGCGCCTGGGTGGCGCCGACCGCCGCGTAGTCGACCGTGTCGTCGGTGAAATTCTGCCGTCGCATGATCCACCCCTCTCGGTTGGGTGCGTTACTTCTTGGCCTCGACGTCGCCCGACAGCGCGGCGATGAACGCCTCCTGCGGCACCTCGACGCGACCCACCATCTTCATGCGCTTCTTGCCCTCTTTCTGCTTCTCGAGGAGCTTGCGCTTGCGGGTGATGTCACCGCCGTAGCACTTGGCGAGAACGTCCTTGCGGATGGCGCGGATGGTTTCGCGCGCGATGATGCGGGCGCCGATGGCGGCCTGGATCGGCACCTCGAACTGCTGGCGCGGGATGAGCTTGCGCAGGCGCTCGGCCATGAGCGTGCCGTACGCGTACGCCTTCTCGCGGTGCACGATCGAGCTGAAGGCGTCGACCTTCTCGCCCTGCAGCAGGATGTCGACCTTGACGAGGTCGGCGGTCTGCTGGCCGGCCGGTTCGTAGTCGAGGCTCGCGTATCCCTGCGTGCGCGACTTGAGGTGGTCGAAGAAGTCGAACACGATCTCGCCGAGGGGCATGTGGTATCGCAGCTCGACCCGGTCTTCGCTGAGGTACTCCATGCCGAGCAGGGTGCCTCGGCGCGTCTGGCAGAGTTCCATGACCGTGCCGACGTAGTCCTTGGGCAACAGGATGCCGACCTTCACGATCGGCTCCGACACCGAGGCGACGCGCCCGTCGGGGTACTCGCTGGGGTTGGTGACCGAGACGGTGTCGCCGGTGTCGGTCGTGACCTCGTAGGTCACCGACGGCGCCGTCGTGATGAGGTCGAGCCCGAACTCGCGCGAGAGGCGCTCGGTGATGATCTCGAGGTGCAGCAGACCGAGGAAGCCCGCGCGGAAGCCGAAGCCGAGAGCGACGGAGGTCTCGGGCTCGTACTGCAGCGACGCGTCGGACAGCTTGAGCTTGTCGAGCGCCTCGCGCAGCTCGGCGTAGTCGCTGCCGTCGATCGGATAGATGCCCGAGAAGACCATGGGCTTCGGGTCGGTGTATCCGGGCAAAGCCTCGGTGGCGGGCTTGCGGTGGGTCGTGATGGTGTCGCCGACCTTCGACTGGCGCACGTCTTTCACACCGGTGATGAGGTAGCCCACCTCGCCGACGCCGAGACCCCGCGTGGGCACCGGCTCGGGGCTGGAGACACCGATCTCGAGCAGTTCGTGGGTCGCGGTGGTCGACATCATCTGGATGCGTTCGCGCGGCTGCAGCGACCCGTCGATCATGCGGACGTAGGTGACCACACCGCGGTACGCGTCGTAGACCGAGTCGAAGATCATCGCGCGCGCCGGCGCGTCGGGCTTGCCGACCGGGGCGGGGATCTTCTCGACGATCAGGTCGAGCAGCTCTTCGACGCCCATGCCGGTCTTACCGCTCACGCGCAGCACGTCTTCGGGGTTTCCCCCGATGAGGCCCGCGAGCTCGGCCGCGTATTTCTCGGGGTCGGCCGCCGGCAGGTCGATCTTGTTCAGCACCGGGATGATCTGCAGGTCGTTCTCGAGCGCCAGGTAGAGGTTGGCGAGCGTCTGGGCTTCGATGCCTTGAGCTGCGTCGACCAGCAGGATCGCACCCTCGCACGCGGCCAGCGAGCGACTGACCTCGTAGGTGAAGTCGACGTGGCCGGGCGTGTCGATCATGTTCAGCGCGAACGTGCCGTCGGTGGTGGACCACGGCATCCGCACCGCCTGCGACTTGATCGTGATGCCGCGTTCGCGCTCGATGTCCATGCGGTCGAGGTACTGCGCGCGCATGTCGCGGTCGCTGACGACGCCGGTGATCTGCAGCATGCGGTCGGCCAGCGTCGACTTGCCGTGGTCGATGTGGGCGATGATGCAGAAGTTGCGGATCTGCTCCGGCGGGGTGGCAGACGGCTCGAGGGGCTTCAGGGCGCGCGGTGACATGTTCCGTCGATTCTACGGTGGCGCGCCGACATCGCCGTCCGCGAACCCTCGGGGCCCCGGCATCCGACCCTCGTCGTCGGCGCAGGCAGCCCGAGCTCGCCGCCCCACGCGCGCACCTCCGGAGTCGCTTCGCGTGAGGTCGTCGCGTTCGTGCGACCCCGACGCCCGCGCTCACAGGTCCGCCGCGGCGCGCCCTCCTACAGTGGATGCCATGACGGTCCAGGTCGTGTTCGTGCACGGCATCCGTACGTCGTCCACCATGTGGCGGGCGCAGGCAGCTCACCTGCGGCAGCGGGGCAACGGGATGATCGCCGTCGACCTCCCCGGGCACGGCACCCGGCGTGGCGAACCGTTCACGCTCGAGGAGGCGTTCGCCACGATCGATCGGGCGGTCCAGGATGCCGCGGCCCGCGGCCCCGTGGTCCTCGTGGGGCACTCCATGGGCGGGTTGCTGTCGATGGAGTACGTCGGTCGCGAAGATCCGCCGCCGGTCGCCGCCCTCGTGGCGGCGTCGTGCACCTCGCTCCCCCGCGGACCGGGGCTTGCGACGTACCGCTTCCTCATCCGACGGGCCGACGGCCTCCCCGACCGCGGATTGGGCTTCACGAATCGCGTGCTCGACCTCACTCTGCCGCCCGAGACGCGACCCGACTTCGGCGCGGGCGGATACGCCTTCGAGGCGCAGGACTCCGCCCTCGCATCGCTCACGAACCTCGACCTCATGGCATCCCTGCGCCGCATCGACGTTCCGCTGTGGTTCGTCAACGGGCAGTGGGATCAGTTACGACTCAACGAGAAGCTGTTCACGACGCTGGCCCCGCACGCCGAGCTCATCGTCGTACCGCGGACGACGCACATCGTCACGGCGATGCGCCCCCGCGTCTTCAACGCCGTGCTGGACGTGGCGCTCACCACGGTGGAGGCGTCCAGCTGATAGACTCGGTCCTTGGCTTGCGTGTGGGGTTTTTCCCGACCTCCACGACCGCCGGTGCGGCGTCCCTCTACCGCTCGCCCGGCACATCCAACACTCACCTACACGAAAGACCGTCGACGTGGCGAATATCAAGTCGCAGATCAAGCGCAACAAGACCAACGAGAAGGCGCGCGAGCGCAACAAGGCCGTCAAGAGCGAGCTGAAGACGCACGTGCGTCGCACCAAGGAGGCCGTGCTGGCCGGCGACAAGGAAGCCGCCCAGAAGGCCCTCGTCGTCGCGACCAAGAAGCTCGACAAGGCCGTGAGCAAGGGTGTCATCCACTCGAACCAGGCCGCGAACCGCAAGTCGGCCATCGCGAAGTCGGTCGCCGCTCTCTGAGCGCACTTCTTCGACAGCCCGTCCCGCTTCTGCGGGGCGGGCTTCGTCGTTTCCGGGGTGCGGTGAGCGATGCGGCGGCAGGGCGCGCTTCACGGGGCGGGGCGTAGTGGAGCGTGTCGCGGGGGCGGGGCGGGGCGCGTGCCGCGAGGCGCGCGGTGCGTGTGCGGCCGGCAGCGATGGCGGCCGAGTCTGTGCGGGCCGCGCCGTGAGCGCAGGTCCGGATGGTGCGGAGCGGAGGGGATGCGGCGAGCGGAGGACGGATAAGCGCGATTCGGTCCTCCCCTCCCCGAATCTCCTCCGCTCCCCACGTCTTTGTCTCCGGTTTCGGGTCCCGAGGCGCCGAGCCCGGCTCCCGTAAGCCCGCCGGTGCCCGACGCGCCGACCCCGGCCACCCGTCGCACGGCCGTCGCCCGCGTGCGGAGCGGAGGGGATGCGGCGAGCGGAGGACGGATGAGCGCGATTCGGTCCTCCCCTCCCCGAATCTCCTCCAGCCGTCACCCGGTGGGACGGCGCCCGTCGGTGGTTTCGGCTCGTGCTGATCGCGACGAGCCGCGCCGACGAGGGGTCCGGCGCTGCATCGCGCGTCGCGCGAACTCGTCCCTGCGGAGGATGCGGGCTCGGGCCCCCCTTTCTCGCGTGGATGCCAGGAGGTACGACATGCAGAGCGAACGTGCGGCGAAGTTCTTCGGCGACCGAGAGGACCCGCGACAGCGGCTCGCGGAGTTGTTCGGCGGTGAGGTGCCCGCGGGAGGGCAGCCCCCGGAAGCGGCACTGCGATGGGCGGCCGTCGTCGCCTCACCCGATCATGGAGAGGTCGTCGTCGTCCGCGACCTTCGCCGGGCGGAGCCCCGACTCACCCTGATGGCGGCGACGTTCCTTGCGCGGCATCTCATCCGCCGCTGAGCGGATGCCGCTGAGCGAACCCCGCGGTGCGTGGCGGAGGGCTCAGTCGCCGTAGGGCGCGCGCGTGGCGATGATCGTGATCATCCGCTCGAGGGCGAAGACCGAGTCGCGCGAGGCGCCCTTCACCTCGGCGTCGGCGCGGGCGGTGGCGTGGATGGCCATGCCGAGCGTGCCGCCCGTCCAGCCGACCAGGTCGCGACGGGCGCGGTCGACCTGCCAGTCCTTCATGCCGAGCCGTTGCGCGAGCATCGACGACGACTCGCGGGTGCCGGCGACCCGTGCCATCGTCCGCAGCTTCATGGCGACCGCGGCGACGAGGGGCACGGGATCGGCCCCGGATGTCAGCGCGTGGCGGAGCGCGAGAAGCGCGGGGCCGTACTGGCCGGCGATGGCGGTGTCGGCGACGGTGAACGCCGAGGTCTCGACGCGTCCGCCGTAGTAGCGCTCGACGGTCCGTTCGTCGATGTCGCCGGGGACGTCGGCGATCAACTGCTGGCAGGCGGCCGCCAACTCGGTGAGGTCGTCGGCGAACGCGGACACGAGGGAGCGCAGGGCGACCGGCGCGATGCGCTTCTGCGCCGCCTTGAACTCGCCGACGGCGAAGTCGAAGCGATCGGAGTCGCGCTTGACGGCAGGACAGGCGATCTCGATACCGCCACCCTGACCCGACCGGATGCCGTCGAGCAGTTTCTTTCCGCGCACGCTCGCGCCGGTGTGCCGCAGCACGACCGTGGCGCCGTCTTGGGGAAAGGCCAGGTACGACACCGCCTCGGTGAGGAAGGTGTCACTGCATTTCTCGACCCCGCTCACACGCACGAGCCGGGGTTCACCGAACAGGGAGGGCGAGGTGACGCTGAGCAGGGTGCCGGCTGCGTAGTCGTCCGCGCGGATGTCGGTGACCTCGAGGCTCGGGTCTTCGCTCTTGAGCATCGAGCGGATGCCCGCGGTCGCACGCTCGGCGCAGACTTCTTCCGGCCCCGAGATGAGCACGATCGGTGCCGGTTGCGGGGCTCGCCACGACACCTGAGGGATGGCCGACTTCGCCTTCGCGGGGGCGGAGCGTCGAGGTGCCGGAGTCACTCACCCAGACTACCGATCGGCTCCGACACTGCGTCCCGGTGGGCGGCTCGAGCCCCCATCCCGTCGATCCCGGACGACGTGCGGGTCCGGGGCGAACCGGATCACCGCATCCATCCCGGACGTCGCCCGGGGCGGGGGCGAGCCGTCCCGGTCCGCTCACCCGTCGGCGTGCGCCCATCCCCCTCGGATCCACCGCACGCTTCCACCCGCACCCGCGCCCGCCCTCGCCGTCTCGCGCGGCGCCGGGCTCGGGCTCTCCGGCGCCCTGGGCTCCCCCGCATGCTCCCTCCAGAGGGTCAGCCGACCGTCGGCATCGAGCCAGGCGGCCAGCGCTCCATCGTGATCGGTGCGCCCGATCGCGGTTCCGAGCGTCTCCAGCATCGACAGGAGCGAGGCGGTCGGGTGGCCGTAGCCGTTGTCGGCGCCCACGCCGATCAGCCCTACGGCCGGGTGCAGGTCCCGGTAGAGGTCGGCATCCTGATCCGCGCTTCCGTGGTGCGAGACCTTGACGATCTGCACGCGGGGCACGTCCACCCGCCGACGCAGGGCCGCCTGCGACTCCTCCCCGAGATCGCCGAGGAGCACCGTTCGCGGGAAGCCGGCGCCCGCGACGTCGACCGCGACGCTCGCGTCGTTGCCGGGTTCGGCACGCGGGGGCGGGCCGAGCGCCTGCCACCGCGTGCCGCCCAGTGCCCCCGCGGTGCCCGTCGTCGCCTGCTGGAGCTGCGCGCCCGCCGCCGCGAAGCGGTCGAGCAGTCGTCGGTCGGCATATCCGTCGACCGGGCCGTGCACGACGAGGGCGGCCCGACCGATCACGGCCGGTGACCCTCCGACGTGGTCGAGGTCGAAGTGGGTGAGGACGAGCAGGTCGATCCGGTCGATCCCGAACTGCGTCAGACAGCGGGTGAGCGCCGCCGGGTCTGGACCGGTGTCGACCAGCGCGGTCGCATCCCCGGAACGCCACATCGTCGCGTCGCCCTGCCCGACGTCGCACATCGCGACCTGCCACGCCGAGGGCACGGTGAGGGGACCGGCGACCGTGCGCACGGCGGTACTCCCCAGAACCAGACCGACGACGACGGCCATCGCCGCCGATGCGACGCCCGTGAGGCGGGGCAGACGTCGAGGGCGCACGATCGCCAGATGGACGGCCGCGCCCACGAGAGCGAGGAGAACCGCTCCTGCCGGCCCGTCGGGCCACGGCAGGTTCTGTGCGGCGACCGACGACGTCGTGTGCGCCACGGCGGCGATCCACGCCGCGGGGACCCAGGCCAGGGCCGTCAGCCCGTCGCGTAACCACGGGAACGGCGCGATGCAGGCGAGTGCTCCGGCGATGGTGGCGGGGGCGGCGGCCGGATCGGCGACGAGGTTCGCTGCCACACCGAGCAGGGGTACATGCGGGTCGATGAGCACGATGAGCGGGCCGCAGACGATCTGGGCCGACGTCGGCACGGCGACGACGAGGGCGAGGGCTCTCGGCATCCATCGCTCGAGGCCCCCGGCGAGCGGACGGGCGAGCATGAGCAGCGCGCCCGTCGCCGCGGCGGACAGCGCGAAGCCCAGGGAGCGCGCCAGCCACGGGTCGACGACGAGCAGCACGGTTACGGCGAGGGAGAGCACCGCAACGCCGATGGCCGGGCGACCCAGGGCCACCGCGATCATCGCCACCGAGGCCATGGCGGCCGCCCGGACGACACTCGGCTCCGGAGTGACGAGAGCGACGAACGCGGTGAGAACGACGAACGCCCCACCGACGCGAAGGCCGCGGGGCGCGCCGCACAGGGCGAACAGCGCGAAGGCCGCGCCCACCACGATCGCGCAGTTCGCGCCCGAGACCGCGGTCAGGTGCGAGAGCGAGGACGCGTTCATGGCGGCCTCGGTCGCCGGGTCGAGGCTGGAGGTGTCGCCGACCGCGAGGCCCGGGACGAGACCGGCACCCGGCTGCGGCAGACCCCGCGTGGACGCGACGAGTCCATCGCGGAGACCCTCGAACCCCGCCCAGACACCGGTCGGCTCCGTCGCCGAGATCACCTCGCCGGCCCGGATGACGAGCACTGCACGCTCCCCCGTCCCGGCCGGGATCGCACGCCCCGATAGCGACACCGTGCTGCCCATGCTCGCCCGCGCCAGCGCCGCTCGCCCGCCTGGATCGACGAGCACGCGGGCCGGAATCGATCCGACCACGGTCGCGTTCCCCGCGCGCACCCTCGAGGCGGCCGCGTCGAACCAGGCACCCCCGTCGGCCGATCCGTCGATGCGCCCGGTGACCGTCACGTCGAGCTCGAGGTGTCGACCGCCCTCCGCTTCCAGCGCGGCGACCTGCGATCGCACGGGAGCGAGGGATGCCACGGTCCCCGCGGTCGCGGCGGCGCACGCGAGCGCGACGGCGGCGACGGTCACCACGGGATGGCGACGCCACACCAGGACGGCGGTGGCGATGCACGACAGGAGGCCGAGCCCGACCGCGAGGAGGACGGCATCCGGGATCGCGGTGGACAGCCCCGCGGACGCCCAGGTCACCGCCGCGACCGACACCGGGCGTAGTGCTCGGCGCCTGAGCGCGCGACGCGCGCTCACACCCGTACCAGATCGCGGAGGGCGGCCAGCATCTTCTCGCCGATGCCCGGCACCGACTGCAGATCGTCGACGCTGGTGAACCGGCCGTTCGTCTCGCGCCACTCGATGATGCGATCGGCCATCGCGGGGCCCACGCGCGGGAGGGTGTCGAGCTGCTCGGGTGTGGCCGTGTTGAGATCGACCAGTCCGTCCGCCGCCGCTCCGCCCGAGGCGGATGCCGTGGCTTCGGCCCCCACCACCGGTACGACGATCTGCTCGCCATCGGCGACCGGACGCGCGAGGTTCACCCCGTCGCGCGCCGCATCATCGGCGAAGCCGCCCGCGCGGGCGATGGCGTCGGCCACCCGGTCGCCGGCGTCTAGTCGGTACAGGCCCGCCTCGCGCACGGCTCCGGCGACGTGGACGTAGAGACCCGCCCCGGCGGGCAGCCCCGCGGAGGCGGAGGCGGTCGACACCGGCTCCACGACCTCGGTGCCGGTCGCTCCGCGCAGCATGCCGATCCCGATCGTGACCGCGAACGCCAGGAGCACGAGCACGACGACGGCGCCGACGCCGAGGCGCGTGCGCGGCGCCAGCTTCCCACTCGGTGCGGGATCGGAGGTCGAGGTCACACGAGGACGCTACGAAGCGTCGCCCCCTCGCCGTGGCGACGCGAAGCCGATCCGTGTACAGGCACGGCACCTCGTCCGCCGGGGAGGAGCCGTCATAGCCTGGGGGGATGTCCGCGAATTCCTGGCGCCCCCTCGTCGCCGCCCTCGCCGATGACCGTGCGCGCGAGATCTACGCGCTCGTCGTGCTCGGGCGATCCGTCGACGAGCACCTGTCGACGCTCTCGCCCGGGAAACGCCGCCGGGTCCTCGACAGCCTGCAGGTGGCGGGACTCATCTCGCCCGTCGACGGCGGCTGGCGTGCGGAGTCGGAGGTCTTCCGGCTCGCCCTCGCTGCGGCGTCCACGCCCGTCCGGCCCGACGGCGTCGCGCGCTTCTTCACCGACGGTCGCCTGCCGACCTACCCGTCACGTGCTGCCGATCGTCGCGAGGTGCTGGCCCACATCGCGACCCGCATCCTGGGGCCGGACGAGACCCTCACCGAGGCCGAGGTCACCGATTGGCTCGCCGAGATCACCGGCGACCCCGTGTCGATGCGGCGCTACCTGGTCGACGCGGGATTCCTCGTCCGCACCCGCGACGGGAGCGCGTACTGCTCGGCATCCTGAGCGGTGAGACACCGGATGCCACGCCCCCGCGGCCTGTGGCTCGCCGGGACGTGGCATCCGGAATCGACAACCTACTTCGTCGAGAAGCTGACCACCTTGGGCGGACGCACGACCGCCCGCACGATTTCGCGGTCGCCGAGGGCGCGGCGTACGCGCTCGTCGCCGCGGGCGAGCGCCTCGAGCTGGTCGCCGCCGATCTTGGCCGAGACCTCGAGGGTCGCGCGCACCTTGCCGTCGATCTGCACGACGGCGACGACGTTGTCTTCCACGAGGAGCGTCGGGTCGGCCTGGCGCCAGGTCGCGAGACCCACGAAGCCGGTGTAGCCGAGCGTCTGCCACATCTCCTCGGCGGTGTGCGGGGCGAACAGATCGAGGGTCATCGCGATGACCTCGGCAGCCTCGCGCACGGCGGGATCGCTCGCGCCGGCGGTACCGTCGATGGCCTTGCGGGTGACGTTGACGAGCTCCATCAGTCGGGCGACGACGACGTTGAACTTCGTCTGCTCGATGAGGTTCGGGGCCTCGGCCAACAGGCGGTGCGTCACGCGACGAAGCGACTTGTCGCCCTCGGCCCAGACCACGTCGGTTTCGCTGTCGACGTCGTGCGCGATGCGCAGGGCGCGGGCGAGGAACTTCGCCGCCCCCGTCGTCGAGACGTCGTTCCAGTCCTTGTCGTCTTCCACCGGGCCGGCGAAGGCGAGTGCCACGCGCAGGGCATCGGCGCCGTGGGCGTCGAGCTCCTCCTGGAACAGCACCAGGTTGCCCTTGCTCTTCGACATCTTGGCGCCGTCGAGGATGACCATGCCCTGGTTGATGAGGCTCGAGAACGGCTCGGTGAACTCCACCAGGCCCATGTCGAACAGTGCCTTGGTGATGAAGCGCGCGTACAGCAGGTGCAGGATCGCGTGCTCGACACCGCCGATGTAGAAGTCGACCGGACCCCACTTCGACGCCTCGCGGCCCGAGAACGCCTCGGTGTCGCTGTTCGGCGAGAGGAAGCGCAGGTAGTACCAGGAGCTGTCGACGAACGTGTCCATCGTGTCGGGGTCGCGCAGCAGCGTCCGACCCGTCTCGGGGTCGGTGACCTGCACCCACTCCGTCGCCGCCCCCAGGGGCGAGGTGCCCTTCGGCTTCAGGTCGAGGCCCTCCACCGAGGGCAGCACCACCGGCAGCTGATCGGCGGGGACGGGGGTGATCGAGCCGTCCTCACCGTGCAGCATCGGGATGGGCGTGCCCCAGTAGCGCTGGCGCGAGATGAGCCAGTCGCGCAGGCGATAGGTCTTCGCGGCGCGACCGACGCCCTTCGTCTCGAGCTCCTCGATCATGCGGGCGATCGCGTTGCGCTTGGACATGCCGTTCAGCGAGCCGGAGTTCATCATGCGACCGTCACCGGTCAGCGCGATGCCGGTCTTGGCGGGATCGAGGTCGTCGATGTCGCCCAGGGGGTCGATCGGCACGCCGTCGTCGTCGAGCTCGATCACCGGGATCGCGCCCGTGATCGGCGCGTTGGTGTCGACGACCACCTTGACGGGCAGGTCGAACGCGCGCGCGAAGTCGAGGTCGCGCTGGTCGTGGGCGGGCACGGCCATGACCGCGCCGTGGCCGTAATCAGCGAGCACGTAGTCGGCGGCCCAGATGGGCAGCTTCTCGCCGTTGATCGGGTTGATCGCGTAGTGGCCGAGGAACACACCGGTCTTGGGGCGGTCGGTCGCCTGGCGCTCGATGTCGGTGGCGCGCTGCACCTGGGCGAGGTACGCCTCGAACGTCTCTCTCACACCCTGATCCGCGGATGCCGCCAGCTCGGCCGCCAGGTCGGACTCGGGCGCGACGACGAAGAACGTCGCTCCGTGCAGGGTGTCGGGACGGGTGGAGAAGACCGTGATCTTCTCGGCGCGACCCTCGATCTCGAACGTGATGTCGGCGCCCACCGAGCGGCCGATCCAGTTGCGCTGCATCTGGATGACCTTCGACGGCCAGAAGCCCTCGAGCTGGTTGAGGTCGTCGAGCAGGCGGTCGGCGTAGTCGGTGATGCGCAGGAACCACTGCGTCAGCTTCTTCTTGACCACCACGGCGCCGCTGCGCTCCGACGTGCCGTCGGGCAGCACCTGCTCGTTGGCGAGCACGGTCTGATCCACCGGGTCCCAGTTGACCAGTGCGTCCTTGCGGTACGCCAACCCCTTGTCGTAGAGCTTCTGGAACAGCCACTGGTTCCAGCGGTAGTACTCGGGGTCGCTGGTGTGCAGCACCCGGCTCCAGTCGAACGAGACGCCGTAGTCCTTCAGGCTCGCCTTCTGCTGGGCGATGTTGGCGTAGGTCCACTCGACGGGGTCGGCGCCGCGCTTGATGGCGGCGTTCTCGGCGGGTAGGCCGAACGAGTCCCAGCCGATGGGGTTGAGCACGTTGTACCCGCGGTGGCGCCAGAAGCGCGCGACGATGTCGGAGTAGAGGTAGTTCTCGGCGTGCCCCATGTGCAGGTCCCCCGAGGGGTAGGGGAACATCGCGAGCACGTACTTGCGGGGGCGCGTGTCGTCGTCGCCGCCGGCGCGGAACGGGTCTTTGTCGGCCCACGCCTGCTGCCACTTCGCCTGGATGGCGTGGGTGTCGAAGCCACCGTCGCGGGCGTCGGGTGCGGAGTTCTGAGACACGGGAGAGCCAATCGTGTGAGTCGGGGAGGCCCGAAGGCCAGCGTCCAGGTTATCGGACCCGGGGTCACCACCCCGGCGGCACCTCGGCCCCGAGAGCGGCGAGAGGGGCGCGCGCCTTGATGCCCACTTCGGCGACCTCGGATGCCGCGACCGAGCGCCAGGTGATCCCTCCGCCCGCGCCGACGTGAGCGGCATCCGGGAGCACGACGACGCTGCGGATGACCATGGCGAGGTCCGCCGCGCCGTCGTCTCCGATCCATCCGAACGCGCCCGCGTACAGACCGCGCGGGGCCCGCTCGAGACCGGCGAGGATCTGCATAGCCGACTCCTTCGGCGCCCCGGTCATGCTGCCCGCGGGGAACGTCGCGTCGAGCAGATCGCCGACGGTGGTCCCGGGAAGGAGCCTGCCCGACACCTCGCTCACGAGCTGGTGCACGTGGGGGTAGGTCTCGACCTCGAGCAGACGTTCCACGCCGACCGTCGACGGCTCGCAGACCCGCGAGAGGTCGTTGCGCATGAGATCGACGATCATGACGTTCTCGGCGCGCTCCTTGGCATCCGTCCGCAGGTCTTCCGCGAGAGCCTCGTCACGGGCCGGGTCGTCGGACCGCGGCCGGGTGCCCTTGATGGGATGCGTGTGGACGGTGCCGCCGCGCACCTCGAGGAAGCGCTCGGGCGACGCACTGACCAGGGTGACCTCGCCGATGCGCACGAAGCCGGCGTGATGAGCGGGCGAGGCACGACGCAGCCGTCGGAAGACCGGGAGGGCGTCGACGGCGCCGGGCACCGAGAAACGCGTCGTGAGGCACAGCTGATACGCGTCGCCGTCGCGGATGCGGTCGCGGCACGCCTCGATGAGTTCGGCGTAGCGGTCGGGGCCGACACGGGCGGATGCCGTGCCCCGGCGCCGCGCGGGGTCGACCTCCTCGGGCGTCGGCGCCTCCGCGACACGGGCGGCGAGGAGGGGATCGCCGACGGCGTAGACCCGGCGGGTCGCGTGGTCGAACGCGAGCAGGGCATCGACGCGCAGCCACGCGGACTCCCCCTCGTACGTCCGCCACCCCACCCAGCCGCCGCGGAACGGCCCCGGCTCGCCCGGTGCGGGGCCGGACGCCGCGGCATCCCGGTTCGCCGGTCGGGAGCACGGGTCGAGGCGGCCCGCCCCCATCCAGCTCCACCCGGTCGCCGCGCCCGTCCCGGCGTCGAGCCAGAACGCGTCGCGAGCGTCGGCGAAAAGGTGCAGGAACGCCGCCTCGGGATCGACCCACTCGACGGGGGTGAACGAGGGGGCGGAGTGCGGCACGCTCCCAGGCTAGGCGGGAGCGGCGGCCGTAAGCTGACGGAGGTGAACGAGATCCTCACGTGGCTGCTCGACGTCGTCCAGAACGTCGACCCCGTGCTGCGCACGGTCATCGCCGGTCTCGCGGTCATGCTCGAGACGAGTGTGCTGGTCGGCCTGATCGTCCCCGGCGACACGATGGTGATCGTCGCGGGTACGGCCGTCGGCTCGCCGCTCGAGGGTGTCCTGCTGGCCGCGGCGGTCGTGGTGGGCGCCCTGCTGGGTGAGAGCCTCGGATTCTGGCTCGGCCGGTACTTCGGCCCGCGCATCCGCGCGTCGCGCCTCGGTCAGAAGCTGGGTGAACGCAACTGGCAGCGCGCCGACCGCTACCTCAGCCGCCGCGGGGGGCTGGCGATCTTCCTGTCGCGGTTCCTCCCCGTGCTGCACTCGCTCGTTCCGCTGACCGTCGGCATGAGCGGCTACAGCTATCGGCGGTTCCTCGCATGGACGACCCCCGCCTGCATCATCTGGGCCGGGCTCTACATCTCCGTCGCGGCGACCGCGGCCGGAACCTACCGCGAGCTCGCGGATCAGCTGCACTACGCCGGATACATCTTCGTCGGCATCCTCGTCGTCTTCCTCGTGCTGGTCTTCGTCGGCAAGAAGCTCATCGAGCGCGCCGAACGACGTCATCTGGCCGATGACGTCCCCACCCTCGGTCGCGCGGACGGTGACGTGAAAGACTGAGGTCGATGCCTCGTTCTCCTCGCTCCACCCGCGCCAAGGTGCTCTGGTTCGCCCGACTCGAGCGCCGCTTCCACCGGTGGCGTGAGCGCCGGGCCCGCTCCCGCGACCTCCGGCCCGCCGTCACGGGGTTCCCGGGCTACGGGACCGAGGAGTGGGTACGCGTCCTCGGTCGCGTGCTGATCGCCCCGCCGCTCAAGCGCACCTCCACCGGGGAGTTCGCGAGCCTCCGCGGCTGGCGCAGCTTCGCCGCCGTGCCGGTCGGCATGGCGAAGGTCGACGTGGTCATCGACGGCGTGACCCACCGTGTGTCGGCCGATCGCGGCGGGGTCATCGACGCGAAGCTGCCCGCGCGGCTGGCACCCGGCTGGCAGTCGATCACCATGTCGGTCGAGGGCAGCGAGCCGGCCGAGACCCGCGTGTTCATCGTGGGCTCCGACGTGCGCTTCGGTGTGGTGAGCGACATCGACGACACCGTCATGGTGACGCTCCTCCCCCGGCCCCTCCTGGCCGCCTGGAACTCCTTCGTCGTCGACGAGCACGCGCGCCAACCCGTGCCGGGTATGGCGGTGATGCTCGAGCGGCTGACGCGAGAGCACCCCGGCACCCCCGTCATCTACCTCTCCACCGGCGCGTGGAACGTCGCTCCGACGCTGACCCGTTTCATGCGCCGGCACCTGTTCCCCGCGGGTTCGTTCCTCCTCACCGACTGGGGCCCGACGCACGATCGGTGGTTCCGCAGCGGCCGCGACCACAAGGAGCTCAACCTCCGCCGCGTCGCGAGCGAGTTCCCGCACGTGAAGTGGCTGCTCGTCGGCGACGACGGGCAGCACGACGATGCGATCTACACCGGTTTCGCGATCGAGCACCCCGAGAGCGTCGCGGCGGTCGCGATCCGCCGTCTGCTGCCGGCCGAGGCCGTGCTCGCGGGTGGCCGGACGGTCGTCGACGATCACTCCGCGGCCGAGGTCCCCTGGGTCACCGGGTCGGACGGCGCGGCCCTGCTGTCCCGGCTCGAAGACGTCGGGGTCATCTCGCACGACGGCTGAGTGGATTCCGGCGGCGGGCGCGAGGCCGGTGATCGGCGCGAAGTCAGCGGCATCCGAGCGTCTCGGGCTGAGCTTGCGCGGATCGCTGAGGTTGCGTCGACGGTTCCGGAGGCCGCGACGGCGGCGCGCGCCAAGGCGTGAGTCGATGTCGGAGGGTGCGCGTACGGTGGAGACATGTGCGGTCGATTCGTCGTGGCAAATGTGGCATCCGAGCTCGTCGGAGTGCTCCGCGTCGACATCGAGGCCGACGAGCTCCCGCCGCCGTCGTACAACATCGCGCCGACCTCGAAGGTCGGCATCGTGCTCGACTCGTCGAAGAGCGAGCCGCCCGTGCGGCGTCTCGAGGTCGCGCGCTGGGGGCTGATCCCGGGGTGGTCGAAAGACGTCAAGATCGGCGCGCGGGCGTTCAACGCGCGCAGCGAAGAGGTCGAAGACAAGCCCATGTTCCGCAACGCCCTGATCAAGCGTCGCGCCGTCATCCCGGCATCCGGGTACTACGAGTGGAAGACCACCGACACGGGCAAGACCCCGCACTACATCCACCCCGCCGATGGCTCGCCGCTGTTCTTCGCCGGTCTGTACGAGTGGTGGAAAGACCCCGCACGAGCCGACGACGACCCCGCACGGTGGGTGCTGAGCTGCACGATCCTCACGCGTGACGCGATCGGGCGCCTGGGCTCGATCCACGACCGCATGCCGCTGTTCATGGACCCCGACTTCGCCGACGCCTGGCTCGATCCGACCACCGAGAACGTCGGCGACGTACTGGATGCCGCGATAGACGCCGCGCCCGACGTGGCCGAGACGCTCGACGACCACGTCGTTTCGGCTGCCGTGGGCAACGTCCGCAACGACTCCCCCGACCTGATCGACGCCGTCGAGTGACCACGATCCTCCAGACGCGGGCGTTGACGCGCACCGAATGGACCGCCCTGGCGGACGCTCATGCCGAACGCGCCGACTCCCTCACCGCCGCGCACCGCGCCCGCGCGAGTCGTGCGGAGAAGCACCCGGTGGAGGACTTCCTCTTCACCTACTACTCGTACAAGCCCGCGATCCTGCGCCGTTGGCATCCCGGCCCCGACGTCGTGCTCGACGATGCGCCGGAACGCGCCGGCTGGCGCTGGTACCGCCCCGAGGGCGCCGGGGTCCGCGTGGACGCCGAGCGCTTCCGCGACGAGCGCGGGTCGCTGTTCCGCGGCGTCGTGACCCTGCTGCGCGCCACGGCGGAGCGACCCGCGCAGTTCGGCTGCTTCGGACTGCACGAGTGGGCGATGGCGTACCGCGCCGACGACGTGCGGCACGAGGTTCCCCTGCGCCTCGGCCGCGACGGCACCGACGCCGTCGTCGACGCGCACGACCTCAAGTGCACGCACTTCGACGCGTTCCGGTTCTTCACCCCGGACGCCGTGCCGCGCAACCGCACGCCCCTGACGCGCGACGACCAGGTCGAACGCGAACAGCCGGGATGCCTCCACGCCGGCATGGACGTCTACAAGTGGGCGGTGAAGCTCGGCCCGCTCGTTCCGGGGCCGGTGCTGCTCGACGCGTTCGAGCTCGCACGCGACATCCGCACCCTCGATATGGAGGCCTCCCCCTACGATCTCCGCGACTGGGGCTACCCGGCGGTGCCGATCGAAACGGCCGAGGGCAAGGCCGAATACGTCACCCGCCAACGGGCGCTGAGCGAGCGCGGACAGCGACTCCGACGTGCCGTGATCGCCGCCGTCACGGGCGGAGACGACACGCCCGGTCGCGCCGATTTCCTGCCGTCACGAACTGTGTTGTAAGCTCATGGAGTTGCCTCGAACGGGGCGGAAAACAAAACAAGGGCCTGTGGCGCAGCTGGTAGCGCACCTGCATGGCATGCAGGGGGTCAGGGGTTCGAGTCCCCTCAGGTCCACACACAGAGAAAGCCTCCGCTTCGGCGGGGGCTTTCGTCGTTTGGTCCGATGGCGCACGCCCGGGTCGCGTCGGCGGGGCTCACCGGCATCCCGAGACCACCGCGTAACCTCAGCAATCCGCACATCCTCACCCGAACGACCCCGGATGCCGCCGACTGTGCGCGGATCGCCGAGATTGCGCGCCGCGGCGACCACCACGGCATCCCGAGCCCACTGCGTAATCTCAGCGATCCTCACATCCTGAGCCGAACGACTCTGGATGCCGCCGACTCTGCGCGGATCGCCGAGATTGCGCGACGCGCCGACAACCACGGCAACCCGAGCCCACTGCGTAACCTCAGCGACCCTCGCATCCTCACCAGAACGAAACGGCATCCCCCCGCCCGCAACGGACGCCCCCACCGTGCGGCGGGGGCGTCCGGAGAGAGGGATCAGCGCGTCGACACCGGCACGCGGGTCCGGGCCGTCTGCGCCTCGCGCATGAGGACCTCGTCGTCGAGCCAGTTCGGCGCCTTGTTGCGCAGGGCGAAGATGTACACGGCGAGCGAGGCCGCGATGATGACCGTCACGTAGACGATGAACAGCGGCACCTGCTCCGTGCTCTGCGCTCCCGCATACAGCAGGGGAGCCGTCCCGCCGAACAGCGAGTTGGCGAGGGCGTATCCGAGGCCGACGCCCAGTGCACGCACGTGGGTGGGGAAGAGCTGGGCCTTCACCAGCGCGTTGATCGAGGTGTATCCGGTGAGGATGACGAAGCCGCCGAACAGGATCGCGAAGGCCGCGAACTCGTTCGTCTGCTGCGGGAGCATCGTGATGAGGAACCACGTGTACAGCACGCCGCCGACGCCGAAGAAGACCAGGAGGGACTTCCGACCGACCTTGTCGCTCAGCCACCCGCCGAGGGGCTGCATGAGCATCAGAGCGGTGAGGGCGATGAGGTTGATCACGGTGCCGGTCACCACGTCGCCGCCCGAGAAGGCGGTCTTGACGATGTTGGGGCCGGTGACCGAATACGTGTAGAACGCGACCGTACCGCCCGCGGTGACGGCGAAGCAGAGCAGCAGCGGACGCCAGTTGTTCACGAGCAGGTCGCGCATCGAGCCCGAGTCCTTCGATCGGCCCGACTTGGTGTCGTCGATGACGCTCTTCTCCAGCGACTCGTCCATCGTGCGCCGCATCCAGAAGACCGCGACCGCGGCGACGCCGCCGATGGCGAAGGCGACACGCCAGCCCCACGACGTGATCGCTTCCTCGTCGAGGGTGAGGACCATGACGAGCAGGGTCGTCTGCGCCAGCACGTGACCACCGACGAGGGTGACGTAGTGGAACGACGAGAGGAAGCCGCGCCGGCCGGGCATGGCCGCCTCCGACATGTACGTCGCGCTCGTGCCGTACTCGCCACCGGTGGCGAAACCCTGCACGAGACGGGCGAAGACCAGGATGACGACGGCGCCGACGCCGATCATCTCCGCGGTGGGGGCGAAGGCGATGATCAGGGAGCAGAACGCCATCAGCGAGACCGACACGGTCAACGACAGCCGTCGACCGTGACGATCGGCGAAACGGCCGAAGAACCACGAACCGATGGGACGCATGAGGAAGGTGACGGCGAAGATCGCCCACACGTAGATCGTCGAGTTCTTGTCGTCGGAGCTGAAGAACTGCGACTCGAAGTACACCGCGAACACCGAGTAGACGTAGACGTCGTACCACTCGACGAGGTTGCCCGCCGAGCCCTTCAGGGTGTTCGAGATCGAGCGCCGGAGGCTCGTGGGGATCGTGGTCGTGGTGGCCGGTGGTGTCGTCGTTGACATGAGAGATCCGATCGGTCGATGGACGGTTCTCGTCTCGTGTGCCCTCGGACTCTCCCGGCGACGACGACGAGGCGTATTCCGACATCCTGTCGAGAAGGAGCGGCCCTCCGCGCGGATCCTTACATCCGCCTTACATTCGCCCACGGCCCGCCGCCGTTCGCCGTGGAGGGGCATGCCTACGATGAAGGCATGCACGTACTCGTGGCCGAGGACGACGGCTCCGTCGCCGCAGCGCTCGTCTCGGCGTTGCAGCGCGCCGGCCACGCGAGCACGCGCGTCAGCCGTGGGAGCGACGTGCTGCTGCGCCACCGCGACGCGCAGGTCGTGCTGCTCGACCTCGGCCTGGAGGACATGGACGGCCTCGATGCCCTCCGCCAGCTGCGCGCGGTGAGTCAGATTCCGGTCATCGTGGTCACCGCCCGTGGCGACGAGCGGTCGACGGTGCGGGCACTGTCGCTCGGCGCCGACGACTACCTGGTCAAGCCGGTGCGCCTGCACGAGCTGCTCGCGCGCCTGATCGCCGTCACCCGCCGCTACAGCCCTCCCGAGGAGCCCACGCGCGTGCAGGTCGGATCCATCGGCATCGACGTCGACGCGCGGCGCGTCACCGCCGACGGGCGCGAGGTGGCGCTCACGCCGAACGAGTTCGGCATCCTGTTCGCCCTCGCCCGACGCGCGGGACAGATCGTCAGCCGCCAGCAGGTGCTCGACGAGGTGTGGGGCGACGCGTACGCGACATCGTCGCGCTCGTTCGACGTGCACCTGGGGCAGGTGCGTCAGAAGCTCCCCGAACTGACGATCACGACGGTGCGCGGTGTCGGTTATCGCCTCGAGGATGCCGGATGAAGCTGCGCGTCCTGCTGCCGCTGCTCGTATTCGGGTTGATCGCGGTCGTCGCCGTGCTCATCCCCGTGGCCCAGTCCCTCGCCGATTCGCGCACGCAGCAGCTCGCCCTGCAGCGCACGGCCGCCCTCGACCAGGTGGTCCAGCGCGCCCGCACCGCGCTCGTGCAGGGCGATGCCGAAGGCCTCCAGACCTACCTCCAGCGCTTCCACGCCGTCTATGGAGAATCGGTGCTCGTCCTCGACGAGAGCGGGGATGCCGTCGCCTCCGCCGGCGACCTGTCGCGCGACGAGCGTGTCGACGAGCTCGTGACCGCGGCATCCCGGGCCCTCCCCCAGCTCGTGCTCCCCCGCGTCACGCCCTGGGGTCCGGACACCGCCGTCGTGGCCGTGCCGGTGATCGCCGCCGGCGACCTGTCGACCGGCGTCGTCGTGCTGGCCGTCGACCTGCGCGACGCGCAGACGGACGTGGCGCGCGCCTGGGCCGTGATCGTCGTGGTCGGCGTGCTGCTGCTCAGCGCCTTGATGGGTGCGTCGCTGCTGTGGACCCGGTGGATCCTGCGTCCCGTTCGCGCCCTCGACGCCGCCGTGGCCGATGTCACCGCCCATCGCGACCCCTCGCCGTTGCGACCCTCCGGCCCACCCGAGCTGCGGCGCCTCAGCCGCGCATTCGGGGAGATGACCGCCGAGGTCGAGAGCAGTCTCGAGCAGCAGCGCGGCTTCGTCGCCGACGCGTCGCATCAGTTGCGGACGCCCCTCGCCGCGATCCGGCTACGGGTGGACGGTCTGCCGCGGGAGGGCGAGGCGGCCACCGACCTCGCGGCCGTCGACGACGACCTCGATCGGCTCGAGTACACGGTGGAGCGCATGCTCACCCTCGCCAACGCGGAGCACCGCGCCTCGGCCCAGTCGCAGGGGCGCGATCCTGCCCGCGACGACGGCGCCGCGCGGGAGTGCACGGTCACGGCGGCCGAGGTCGCCGAGCGTCACCGCGACCGCCTGGAGGCGGCCGGGCTCAGGCTGACCACCGCCCCCGGCCCGCCGGTCACGGTCCCCTGCGGGCGGGCCGACCTCGACGAGATGGTCGACGTGCTGCTCGACAACGCGGCCAAGTACGCCGGTCCCTCGGCCGAGGTGCGCGTGAGCCTTGCACAGGATGCCGATGGCATCCGGCTCGTGGTCGAGGACTCCGGGAAACGGCTCGCCGACGACGACCTCGTACGGATGGGCACGCGGTTCTGGCGCGCCGGTCGCGACGCCACGCAGACCGGGACGGGCCTCGGACTCGCGATCGTCGCCCAGCTGATGCGGGCCGCCGGCGGGCGGCTCGTCCTCGATCGCTCCGCGGCCGGGGGACTCGCGGCTCGCTTGGTCTGGGGGCGATCGTGACGCAGCTCACCCGACGCGGGTTCCTGTGGGCGGGCATCGCCGCCGGAGCGGTCGGTCTGGCCGGGTGCTCCCCCGCCCCGCCCCGCGCCCTGACCCTCGGGTGCGGCGAGCCGGGAGGGAGCTACCTGCAGTTCGGCGAACTGTTGAGCGCCGTCGCGCGGGAGACCGGCGGCGTCGAGATCACGGCGCTCGCGACCGAGGGCAGTGTCGACAACCTCGCACTGCTCGACGCGGGGAGCGTCGACCTCGCGCTCTCTCTCGCGGACTCCGCGGCAGCGGCCACCCCGAGCGACGATCTCGTCGCCATCGGGAGGGTGTACCAGAACTACCTGCAGTGCATCGTGCGCGCCGGCGACGGCCTGACCTCTCTCGCCGACCTGTCGGGGCGCGTCGTCTCTCTGGGAGCGGCGGGATCGGGGGCGGCCGCCACCGCCCGCCGGCTCCTGGACGCCGGCGGCCTGACGTCGGCGTCGACGCCCCCCGTCACGGTCGAGCGGCCGTTCCGCGACGCGGTGGACGACCTCGAGCAGGGTCTGATCGACGCGCTCTTCTGGTCGGGCGGCGTTCCGACGCCTCAGATCGCCGCCCTGGCCGGTCGGACGCCGATCCGCGTGCTCGACACGACACCCGTCCTGCCCGAGCTGCTGCGACGCTACCCCGACGCATACGTGGCCACGACGATCCCCGCGGGTGTCTACGGCGCCGATACGCCGATTCCGACGATCGGCGTGGCCAACCTGCTCCTCGCCCACCCCGATCTCGACGACGACCTGGCGCGCCGACTGGTCGACGTGCTCATCGACGACGCCGCGCGTCTCGTACCGCCCGGTTCCCTCGGCATCCAGTACCTGACGCCGGCGAGCCTCATCGACACACTTCCCGTGCCGTTGCACCCCGCCGCCGAGCGGCGGTACCGCGAACGGTACGGCTGACCGGCACGGCCACGAGGCTCCGGACACGAGGAACGCCCCCTGCCGTGGGGCAGAGGGCGTCGTCGGATGGTGGTCACTCCGCGGCGTGCGCCGGCGTGGGGATCTCGAGCGGGACCACGGGGCAGTCCTTCCACAGGCGCTCCAGGCCGTAGTACACGCGCTCCTCCTCGTGGAAGACGTGCACGACGAGGTCGCCGAAGTCGAGGAGCACCCAGCGGGACTCCTGACGGCCCTCGCGGCGGAGGCGCTTGTGGCCCGCCTCGAGCAGCTTCTCCTCGATCTCGTCGGCGATCGCGGCGACGTTGCGCTCGTTGCGACCGGTGACGAGGAGGAAGACGTCGACGAGGGGAAGGGGCTCCGACACGTCGAGGGCGACGAGGTCGTCGCCGCCCTTCGCGTCGGCGGCGAGAGCGGCGATCTGCGCCATCTCTTTGCCGTTGGTGGTGGCGGTCATCGGAAGACTCCTGTCGTGAAGGCGAGGCCGAGGGTTCCGACCACCGCCAGGAAGAGAGCACCCGTCGTGATGATGAGACCCACGAGGAGCTTGCTCCCCTTCTCGGGTGCCGGGGGACGGATGATCTCCCCGGGCTGCTTGACGGTGCTGATCGCGGCGCTGGCCGCGATCGGGGTGGGTGACGAGGCGGCCGGGAGCTCGCCGTCGAGGAGGACGGCGTCGGCATCGCGGCCATCGGTGGTGCCGGGGGCGTGCCCGACCGAGCCGAGGCCCTCGGGCAGGTCGAACGTGCCCGTGATCATGATCTCGCCGGTCGCGCTCACCGGGCCGACGAGCGGCGCGCCCGTCGGCGTCTGCGAGAGGATCAGCGAGTTCGGGGTCGAGACGGTTCCGGTCGCGCCGGTGGTGCGCGAGAGGAGCTGATCGAAAGACGACGGCAGCGACACGTCGGGCGACGCGCCGTCGAGCAGTTCCGAACCGAGGGCGGGGTTGACCACCGACGGCGCGGGAGCAGCCGCGGGGGCGGGGGCCTCGGCCGCCGCGGGGCGGAAGATGGCCGGCTGCGGGGTGTCTTCGGGCGTCGGCGCGACGACGGGCGCCGACGTCTCGAGGTCGGGGCTGATCACGGGCACGGATGCCGTGCGGATCTTCTCCTGCTCGCGCGCTTGTCGGCGGGTGAGGCCGGACACGCCGTGGTCGGCGCCGGCCTCGGTGTACGAGTCCAAGACCGCGGCGGGCGCCGGCTCGACCGGGCGTGCGGCGTCGGCCGACGAGCGTTCGTCAGCGGTCGGCACGGCCTCGATGACGGCGTGCGCCTCGGCCTCGGCGGCCGGAGCCACGGCATCCGAGGTCTCGGGCTCGGGGGCCGGAGCCGCGGTGTTCGAAGACGGGGACTCGGATGCCGGGGACTCGGCGGCCGGGGACTCGGCGGCCGGGGTCGCGGCATCCGGGGTCGCAGCGTCGCCGTTCGACGTGATGATCGGCGTCGCGCCGGTCTGACGCAGCTCTCGCAACTGACGGCGGGTCAGGGCGGGCGTCTCGGGGGTGTCGGGAGTGCTCATGCCTTACTCCGGTAGAGATGGTGCTTCGCGATGTACTGCACGACGCCGTCGGGCACGAGGTACCACACAGGGTGTCCTCGGCGCACACGGGCGCGGCAGTCTGTGGACGAGATCGACAGGGCGGGGATCTCCAATTGGCTCACGTTCTCGGAAGGGAGTCCCTCGGTGCTCAACACGTGGCCGGGACGCGAGACGGCGACGAAGTGCGCCAGGTCCCACAGCTGTTGGTGATTGCGCCAGCTGAGGATCTGCTCGACCGCGTCGGCACCGGTGATGAAGAACAGCTCGGCGCCCGGACGCTGTTCGTGCAGATCGCGCAGCGTGTCGATCGTGTAGGTCGGGCCGGCCCGATCGACGTCTACGCGGCTGACGGTGAACTGCGGATTGGATGCCGTCGCGATCACCGTCATGAGGTAGCGGTGCTCGCTCTCGGTGACGTCGTCCTTCTGCCACGGGCGACCCGTGGGCACGAAGACGACCTCATCGAGATCGAACGACTGCGCGACCTCGGACGCCGCGACCAGGTGACCGTGATGGATGGGATCGAACGTCCCACCCATGACCCCGATGCGAGGGGCGCGCGTCACCGACATACGGTGGGCCTCAGTGGCCGTGCGCCTCGGGGACAGGCGCGCCGTGCTTCTGCGCGTAGGCCTCGGCCTTGTGCGCGTGACGGTTCGACACGTTGCGGTACGACAGCGTGACCAGGCTCAGCAGCACGAAGACCACGAATGCCACGGCGCCGACCCAGAAGGTCTCGGCCTGCACGTTGCCGCCGTGGTGTCCGCCTTCTTCGGCGGCGTGGGCGAGAAGCGTGGCGAAAGTCATCAGTACTCCGTTCGAGTGGTCTGCGCGGCGCGCAAAGCCATTTTAGGCGGTCAGGCGCGGACCTGGCCGCCGCCGCGCCCGAGCCACTTGGTGCTCGTCAGCTCGGCGAGGCCCATGGGTCCGCGGGCGTGCAGTTTCTGGGTCGATATGCCGACCTCGGCGCCGAAGCCGAACTCGCCCCCGTCGGTGAAGCGCGTCGAGGCGTTGACCAGGACCACGGCCGAGTCGACCTCGGCGAGGAAACGGTCGGCGGCGGCCTGGTCGTCGGTGATGATCGACTCGGTGTGGTGCGTCGAGTAGCGACGGATGTGGGCGAGGGCGTCGTCGAGGTCGTCGACGACACGGACGGCCAGATCGAGGGTGCCGTACTCGCGCGCCCAGTCGTCGTCGGTCGCCGCGACGACACGCCCGTCGTGCGCCCGGGTCTCGTCGTCTCCGTGCACGGTGACACCGGCGTCGGACAGGGATGCCAGCAGCTCCGGCAGCAGGCGGTCGGCCGCGCCGCGGTGCACGAGCACGGTCTCGACGGCGTTGCAGACGCTCGGGCGCTGCGTCTTGGCGTTGAGCACGATGTCGCGCGCCCAATCGTCGCGGGCGGTGGCGTCGAGGTAGACGTGGACCACTCCGGCCCCCGTCTCGATCACCGGCACCGTGGACTCGGTGACGACGGTCTCGATCAGCCCGGCGCTCCCCCGCGGAACCAGCACGTCGACGAGACCGCGGGCGTTCATGAGGGCGCGCGCCCCCTCGCGACCGAAGTCGTCGACGCTCTGCACGGCTTCGGGCGACACGCCCTGGGACTGCAGGGCATCGCGCATGATCGACACGAGGACGGCGTTCGTGCTCTGCGCGGCGGACCCGCCGCGCAGGACGACGGCGTTGCCGGAGCGAAGGGCCAGCGAGGCGATGTCGACCGTCACGTTGGGGCGGGCCTCGTAGATGGAGCCGACGACGCCGAACGGCACCGCGACCTTCTGCAGCCGGATGCCGTTGGGCAGGGTGCGCTCGTCGAGCACGCGTCCGACCGGGTCGGGCAGGTCGGCGACGTCGCGCACAGCGGCGGCCAGGGCCGCCACCCGCGCGGTGTCGAGGCGCAGACGGTCGAGGAGCGCCTCGCCGATGGCATCCGTCCGCCCCCGCTCGAGGTCGTCGGCGTTGGCGGCGACGATCTCGTCGGTCGCGGTCACGAGGGCGTCCGCCACGGCGTCGAGCAGCGCGCTCTTGCGAGCGGAGTCGAGGAGGGCGATCTCGCGCGCCGCGTCTTTGGCGAGACGCAGGCGCTCGTCGACGGAGGCGGCGATGACGGTCATGCGCTCAGTGTACCGGCGCGCTCACGGCGCCCACGGGCCCCGTCGCCAGGGTGACGGGATCGGGATTGGGCGCGAACCACGTGCCGACCGACTCACCGGCGAGGGCGGATGCCACCAGGTCCGCGCTCGTGACGAGGACGCCGACTCCGGCGGTCGAGGCGAGCTTGGCAGCCGAGGCCTTCGTGGCCGCTCCCCCGGTCCCCACGCCGTTGACGACGCCGGCGCCGAACTCGAACTCCGACAGGTCGTGTCCCCATTCCACGTCGGTGATGGGGCGTGCGCCCGGCTCGCTCGGCGGCCGGGTGAAGAGCGTCTCGATGTCGCTCAGCAGCACGAGGGCGTCGGCGCCGATGAGCTGGGCGACGAGGGCTGCGAGACGGTCGTTGTCACCGAAACGGATCTCGTGGGTGGCCACGGTGTCGTTCTCGTTGACGATCGGGAGGATGCCGAGTCCGAGCAGTCGCTCCATGGCCCGACGGGCGTTGGAGCGGTGCGTGGCGTTCTCGAGGTCACCGGCGGTGAGCAGCACCTGACCCGCGAGCAACCCGAAGCGATCGAGCGAGGTCTGGTAGCGCCACATGAGCACGTTCTGCCCGACGGCGGCCGCGGCCTGCTGGGTTGCCAGGTCGTTGGGACGCCCGCCGAGGTCGAGCAGCGGAAGCGCGGTGGCGATGGCGCCCGACGACACCAGCACCACCTCGGTGCCGGAGCGATGGGCGCCGGCGAGGGCCTCCACGATCGTGTCGATACGGTGCGCGCCGTCGCCGCTAATCGACGACGACCCCACCTTCACCACGACCCGGGCGGCTCCGGGGATGTCGGCGCGGGACTCGGCCGTCACCGGTCGTCGTCCTCGTCGTCGATCACCGTCGAGTCGCCGTCGGGGCTGATGCCGGCGGCACGCGCCGCGCGGCGTTCGGTCTCGAGCTCGGCGCGGGCCTCGGCCTTGGCATCCATGCGCTCGTGGTACCGCTCGCGGCGTTCCGACGACGTTCGACGGGGGTTCTGCACGAGGCGCGGGTCGGTACCGCGCGGGGCGGTCATCAACTCGGCGGCGGAGGTGAGAGTGGGCTCCCAGTCGAAGACGATGCCGTCGCCGGGACCGATGACGACGGTGGCGCCGGCGACCGCTCCGGCGCGGAAGAGACCCTCTTCGACACCGAGGCGGGCAAGACGGTCGGCGAGGTAGCCGACGGCCTCCTCGTTCTGGAAGTCGGTCTGCTGCACCCACTTGACCGGTTTGTCGCCGAGGATGCGGTAGACGGGACCGTAGGTGCCGCCCTCGACCTTGACCTCGAAGTCCTTGCGCGACCCCTGCGGGCGGATGACGATGCGCTCGACGGGCGCGTCGTCGATCGTGGCCAGGCGGTGCTGCTCGACCACGTCGGCCAGCGCGAACGTGAGTTCGCGCAGCCCCGCGCGGCTCACCGTCGAGATCTCGAACACGCGGAAACCGCGGGCTTCGAGGTCGGGGCGCACGAAATCGGCGAGCTCCCGCGCCTCGGGCACATCGATCTTGTTCAGGGCGACGATCTGCGGACGCTCGAGCAGCGGCGTCTGACCCTCGGGCACGGGGTAGGCACCGAGCTCGGCGAGGATGATGTCGAGATCGCTCAGCGGGTCGCGGCCCGGGTCGAGCGTGGCGCAGTCGAGCACGTGCACCAGCGCGGTGCAGCGTTCGACGTGGCGCAGGAACTCCAGGCCCAGGCCCTTGCCCTCGCTCGCGCCCTCGATGAGTCCGGGCACGTCGGCGATCGTGAAGCGCACATCGCCGGACTGCACGACACCGAGATTGGGGTGAAGGGTCGTGAACGGGTAGTCGGCGATCTTGGGACGCGCTGCGGACACGGCGGCGATGAGGCTCGACTTGCCGGCGGAGGGGAAGCCGACGAGCGCGATGTCGGCGACGGTCTTCAGCTCGAGGACGACGTCGCCCTCCCAGCCGGGGGTACCCAGCAGGGCGAAACCGGGCGCCTTGCGCTTCGGAGACGACAGCGAGGCGTTGCCGAGACCACCGAGGCCGCCCGGCGCGACGACGAAGCGCATGCCGGGGGTGAGCATGTCGACGAGCACCGTACCGTCGGGGTCTTTCACGACCGTGCCGAGCGGAACAGGGAGCTCCTGGTCTTCACCCTCCGCGCCGGAGCGGTGGTCACCCATCCCGAAACCGCCGTTGCCCGCCGAACGGTGCGGCGAGTGGTGGTACGACAGCAGGGTCGTGACCTGCGGGTCGGCGATGAGCACGACGTCGCCGCCACCGCCACCGTTGCCGCCGTCGGGACCGGCGAGCGGCTTGAACTTCTCGCGGCGCACGGAGACGCAGCCATTGCCGCCCTTGCCCGCACGCAGGTGCAGGGTGACGCGGTCGACGAAGGTGACCATGGCGGGTCCTTCCGGGTGATCGAGCAAACCAGACGCGCGGCAGCCGGTTCGGGAAAATGAAACGAGGGGGTGGGCTTCGCCCACCCCCTCGAGCGCCGAAGCGCGGGAATTACTCCGCTGCGGCGGTGACGATGTTGACGACCTTGCGGCCGCCCTTGGCGCCGAACTGGACCGCACCGGGAGCCAGAGCGAACAGCGTGTCGTCGCCACCACGGCCGACGTTGGCGCCGGGGTGGAAGTGCGTGCCGCGCTGGCGGACGATGATCTCGCCGGCGAGGACGACCTGACCGCCGAAGCGCTTCACGCCGAGGCGCTGTGCGTTGGAGTCACGACCGTTACGGGTGGAGCTTGCGCCCTTTTTGTGTGCCATCTCTGCGTCTCCTGGCTCTTACTTGATGCCGGTGATCTTGACGCGCGTGAGGTCCTGGCGGTGGCCCTGGCGCTTCTTGTAGCCGGTCTTGTTCTTGAACTTCTGGATCACGATCTTCGGACCGCGCTCCTCGCCGAGCACCTCGGCCGTGACCGAGACCTTCGCGAGCTTGTCGGCGTCGGTCGTGACCGCGTCGCCGTCGACGAACAGGACGGCGGGCAGCTGGATGCTCTCGCCGATCTTCGCCTTCTGGCGGTCGAGCACGACGACCGTGCCGACCTGGACCTTCTCCTGGCGGCCGCCGGCGCGCACAACTGCGTAAACCACTTCACACCTGTTTCGTTCGGGAGCGCGGGGCTCCGGTTGTCTGATGACGTTGGGAGGGTCTGATGACCCAAGTCTCAGTGCGATCCGGCCGACGAAAGTCAGCGGGGTCACGCTCACGTAGAGCGGACGCGACGCACCAAGGGTCGAGTTTAGCTCACCGGGCGGCATCCGGCAAAAGCATTCGACCCGCGTGTCGACCGTAGGATCGCGGAATGGCGATCCTCATCGACGACCCGCAGTGGCCCGCGCACGGACGCCTGTGGGCGCACCTCGTGAGCGACAGCGACCTCGAGGAGCTGCACGCCTTCGCCGCGGCCGCCGGCATCCCCCGCCGCGCCTTCGACCTCGACCACTACGACGTGCCCGAGGAGCGCCACGCCGACCTGGTCGCGGCCGGTGCCGAACACATCGGCGGCAAGGAACTCGTGCGGCGCCTGCGGGCCTCGGGCCTGCGCATCACCGCTCGCGAGCGACACGCCGGCTCCTGAGTGCGGTGCCGTCGAGGTGGCGGCCGAGAACGCATAAACACGATTCGTGCGCATAAACACCCCGACAGCGTGTTTCCGCGCACCGATGGCGTTTATGCGAGAGCCCGTGCCACGGCATCCCGGGCGGTCCCGACAGCACTTGAGCGACCGCTCCACCCCGGAAAGGCGTGTGGAGTGAGGCTCCCCGTCGCGCGAGCGTTGCTCAGCGACGGGGAGCCCCCTCACGGAGGATCTCGTGTTCAGGACTCCGTCGCGGGCTGCGCGTTGACCGGGGTGCCGGTGAGGGCGGCCGTGGTCACCCGACGGCGCGAGCGGCCCTGACCCGGTGCCTTGGGCTCGGGAAGAGCTTCGAGCACCGACTCCAGCAGGGCGTCCTTCTCGGTGCGCGGCGCCTTGGGCTCGCGCTTCTTGCGCGGGCGCTTCTCGCGCGCGGGTGCCGGCGCCTCGGCTTCCGCCTTCGCCTCGAGGACGGCCTCGACGGATGCCACGACCGCCGCCTCGACGACGGCCGGGTCGTCGACGGTGGGCTTGACGGTGGATGCCGCGATCTGCGCGAGCGCCGACTTCACGCCCTCGGTGATGACGTGCGTGCCGCCGTTCGCCGCCGCCGCGGCACCGTTGCCGGTGCTGTGGCCGGTGTTCGTCGCGGAGGAGGCCGCGGTGTTCGACGAACCGCCGTTGCCCCCGCGTCCGCGACGGTTGGAGGAACCGCCGTTCGTGTTGCCGTTGCCGTTCGGGGTGCCCGACGGACGGTGCTTCACGACGGGGTCGTGGTGCACGACGACGCCGCGGCCGGCGCAGACCTCGCACGCCTCGCTGAAAGTCTCGAGCAGGCCGAGGCCGAGCTTCTTGCGCGTCATCTGCACGAGGCCGAGCGAGGTGACCTCGGCGACCTGGTGCTTCGTGCGGTCCCGGCTGAGGCACTCGATGAGTCGGCGCAGCACGAGGTCGCGGTTGGACTCGAGCACCATGTCGATGAAGTCGACCACGATGATGCCGCCGATGTCGCGCAGGCGCAACTGGCGGACGATCTCTTCGGCCGCCTCGAGGTTGTTCTTCGTGACGGTCTCTTCGAGGTTGCCGCCCGAGCCCACGAACTTGCCGGTGTTGACGTCGACGACGGTCATCGCCTCGGTGCGGTCGATGACGAGCGAGCCGCCGGAGGGCAGCCAGACCTTGCGGTCGAGGGCCTTCTCGATCTGCTCGGTCACGCGGAACGCGTCGAACGGGTCCTGTTCGCCCTCGTACTTCTCGACGCGCTCCAGCAGATCGGGGGCGACGCCCTGGAGGTAGCTCGAAATGGTCTGCAGCGCCTCCTCGCCCTGGATGAGCATGCGGGTGAAGTCCTCGTTGAAGACGTCGCGCACGATCTTGACGAGCAGGTCGGGCTCGGAGTGCAGCAGGGCGGGAGCCTGGATGGTCTTGAGCTGGCTCGACACGTGCTCCCACTGCGAGGTGAGGCGCTGCACGTCGAGGGTCAGCTGCTCTTCCGTGGCGCCCTCGGCGGCCGTACGCACGATCACGCCCGATGACTCGGGGAGCACCTCTTTGAGGATCTTCTTCAGGCGCGCGCGCTCGGTGTCGGGGAGCTTGCGCGAGATGCCGTTCATCGTGCCGTTCGGCACGTACACGAGGTAGCGACCCGGCAGCGAGATCTGGCTGGTCAGGCGAGCGCCCTTGTGACCCACGGGGTCTTTCGTCACCTGCACGAGAACACGGTCGCCCGACTTGAGGGCGAGCTCGATGCGGCGGGGCTGGTTGTTGGTCTCGACGCCCTCCCAGTCGACCTCGCCGGAGTACAGCACGGCATTGCGTCCACGACCGATGTCGACGAACGCGGCCTCCATGCTGGGCAGCACGTTCTGGACGCGGCCGAGGTAGACGTTGCCGATCAGGGAGGCGTCCTGGTTGCGGGCGACGTAGTGCTCCACGAGCACGTTGTCTTCCAACACGGCGATCTGGATGCGACCGGCCTTCGAGCGGACGACCATGACGCGGTCGACGGCCTCACGGCGGGCGAGGAACTCGGCCTCGGTCACGACGGGGCGACGCCGCCCGGCCTCGCGACCGTCGCGACGACGCTGCTTCTTCGCCTCGAGGCGCGTCGAGCCCTTGATGCGCTGCGGTTCGGTGATGACCTCGACGGCGCGCTGGCGCACGGGGGCTGCCGGCGGATCGTTCTGCTCGACGGGGGCGGGCTCGGTTCCGCCACGGCGCCGGTTGCGGCGACGGGCGTTGGCGGACACCCGCTCGGTGGGGCCCTCGTCGTCGCGGTCGTCACGATCGTCGAAGTCGTCGCGCAGCGCGAGCGGCGGCAGCGCGGGGGCGTAGAAGTGCAGCGCCGTCGATACGGCCGACACGAAGTTCTCGGGCAGCAGGCCGAGCGAGACCGCGGTGGGGCGTTCGGGCTCAGCGGGGGCTTCGGGCTCGGGTGCTGCCGGGGGCTCCGTCGCGGCGGGAGCCTCGGGGGCGGCTTCGGGCTCGTTCGCTTCGCTCTCGCCCGTCGTGGGCGTCGCCGTCTCGGCCGTGGCCGCGGTGTCGACCGGGGTCTCGATCGCCGCCGCGGCGGGCTCCTCGGCGGGGGATGCCGCGGACGCGCCCTCCTCGGACGCCTCCTCGGCGGTCTCGTTCGCCGCAGCGTCGTCCGCCGGGGTCTCGGTCACCGACACGGTGGCCGCGTCCTCGGCCTGAGCGACGTCGTTCTGAGCGGAGTCGCCCTCCACCGAGCCGGCGGCCGGCGCGTCGTCGGCCTCGAGCACCGCGGGGGCGCCGGTGTCGTCGGCGACGGCGTTCTCGGCATCCTGGACCGCCGCCTCGTCTTCGTCGGCGGTCGAAATGCCGGCCTCGGTGGAGTCGGCCTCGGCCGAACCCTCACCCTCGGTGACCGCAGCGTCGGTCTGCGGCGTGTCGGTCGCGCTCTCGTCGGTGGGGGTCTGATCGTCTGTCACATCGGCCATGTCGGGGTTCTCCCTGGCGGGCGACACCGCGCGTCGCCCGACGAAATCTCATGCAGCGCCGCACCCGGCGGGGCCACGAACTCATTCGGTCTGCAGCAGGCCTGCGGCTCGTGCTGCGAAGGGCGGTCGTCGCCCGAAGTCTTCTGGGTGATGTTCCTGCGGCGCGGCCGCGGTCACATCGGCCTTCATTATCGCACGGACCGGGGCCAGAGCCAGCGGACACGTCGGTACGCCGTCCGCGGAACACCACCCGTGCCCCCGGGCGGCAGCACGGAGGGATGGATGCCACGTCCTCAGCGCTCGGAAAAGTCACGGTGGCAGGATTGCCGTATGAGCGAAACCGTCACCCCCCGACGCCCGGTCGTCGTCGCGATCTGGCTGATCTTCGCCGGCGCCGTCGGCTGGTGGGCGGCCTTCTCGCTGACGATGGAGCGCTTCCACCAGCTGGAGAACCCGGGGGCGGCGGCATCCTGCGACATCAGTGTGCTCGTGCAGTGCTCGGCCAACCTGCAGTCGTCGCAGGGCGCGGTCTTCGGTTTCCCGAACCCGATCATCGGTCTCGCCGCCTGGATCGCCCCCATCGTGGTCGGCGTCGCCCTGCTGGCCGGCGCCCGGTTCGCGCGGTGGTTCTGGGCGCTGTTCTGGCTCGGCTTCGCCCTCGCGCTGACCTTCGTCATCTGGCTCATCGCGCAGAGCCTGTTCGTGCTCGCGACGCTGTGCCCGTGGTGCATGGTGACGTGGTCGGTCGTGATCCCGTCGTTCTTCGTGGTCACGCTGCACGTGCTGCGCGAAGGGGTCATCCCGGGCGCGCGCGTTCGCGAGGTCGCGGATCGGTTGATGGTGTGGGTGCCGCTGATGACGATCGCCGCCTTCGTCGTCGTCGCGGTGCTCGCACAGGTGCGCCTGAACGTGCTCGCGCAGTTCTGATCGCTCGGTGCGAGGGGCGGTCCCGGATGCCGCTCCCTCGGCGATCCGCGCGGCCGGCGTGGCGGCGACGAGACCCGTGGCCGTCCACGACACCCGGAGCGCTCCGCCTCGGCATCCGGGTTTCGTGGACACTCACGGTCGAGCGGGTCGCGCGCTCGGCGCCCCAGTGTCCACAACACCCGGACCGCTGAGCGTTCGCATCCGGGTTTCGTGGACACTCACGGTCGAGCGGGTCGCGCGCACGGCGCCCCAGTGTCCACAACACCCGGACCGCTGAGCGTTCGCATCCGGGTTTCGTGGACACTCGCCTTGACGAAAGATGGCCGCCACCCCCCTCGGGAGTGGCGGCCATCGTGGCATCCGGGATCAGGCGAACCAGATCGCGAGCTCGCGCTCGGCGGATTCGACGCTGTCCGACCCGTGGACGAGGTTCTGCTGCACCTTGAGGCCCCAGTCGCGGCCGAAATCGCCGCGGATCGTGCCGGGGGCGGCGGTGGTGGGGTCGGTGGTGCCGGCGAGGGAGCGGAAGCCCTCGATGACGCGGTTGCCCGCGAGGCGGATGGCCACCGAGGGGCCGGAGAGCATGAACTCCAGCAGGGGCTCGTAGAAGGGCTTGCCCTCGTGCTCGGCGTAGTGCTGGGCGAGGGTCTCGCGGTCGGGTTCGACGAGGCGGATGTCGACGAGCGCGTAGCCCTTCGCCTCGATGCGGGCGAGGATCGAGCCGGTGAGGCCGCGAGCGACGCCATCGGGCTTGACCAGGACGAGGGTCTCTTCGGTGGCCATGGGTCATTCTCCGTTCGAGAGGTCGGGGTCAGCGGCCCGCCGCGCGTTCGCACGATCGAGGGCCGCTCCCTTGATCGTCGCATACGCCCACATGCCGCCGAAAATGAGCGCGACCACCGCGAGGGCGGGAACGAGCAGACCGCCGAGCAACAGGAGTACCTGCAGCCCCCATCCGGCGAACAGAGCCCACCGGTGGCGGAGCAGCCCCGAGACCGCGACCATCGCGACGGCCATCACGACCCCGCCGACGATGCCCCACCACGGCGCGATCCCGAACGGGAGCACCTTGAGTCCGTAGACGACCAGGCCGCCGAGGAAGACGATGACCGATTCGAAGCCGAGCACGACGGCGCCGAGCGACTCCTGCGCGCCGCGTTGGCGGCGGGGCCGCGGAGCGCGGGGCTCGCGGGGGCTCACGCCTGCCACCCCGACTTCCAGTCCTCCAGCGCCGATAGACGCAGGGCCTCGCCGGCGAGCACGACCGATCCGGCGATGACGACGGCACGGCGGTCGGACTCCGCGGCCCAGGCGCGTGCGGCATCGGCGGCGTCCTCGAGGGTGGGGTGCACCGTCACGGGGAGGTCGGCCGCCTCGGCGACATCGGCGATCACGTCGGGGTCAGTCGCACGGTCGCTGTCGGGGGCGGTCGCGAACACGCGCGCCACGGCCGGCACGAGCGCCGACATGATGCCCACGGCATCCTTCCCGTCGAGGATGCCGACCACGGCGCCCCACTCGTCGATGTCGAACGCCTCGTCGAGGGCCGTCACCAGCGCCCGTGCCCCGTGGGGGTTGTGGGCGGCGTCGACGAGCACGGTCGGCGCGGTGCCGACGAGCTGCAGTCTGCCGGGCGAGGTGGCGTTGCCGAGGCCGTCGGCGACCACCTCTGCGGCCAGCGGCTGCGTTCCCCCGCCGATGAGCGACTCGACGGCGGCCACCGCCAGCGCGGCGTTCCTGCCCTGGTGCGCGCCGTACTGCGGCAGGTAGACCTCGGAGTACGTGCCGGCGACTCCGCGGATGGAGAGCTGCTGCCCGCCCACTGCGAGGGTCTGCGCCTCGAGTGCGAAGCCGTCGCCGTCGACCGACAGCGCCGCGCCCTCCTTCTCGACGCGAGCGCGGATGACGCGGAGTGCCTCCTCGGGCTGTGCGGCCGAGACGACGGCGGCGGCGGGCTTGATGATCCCGGCCTTGACGGTGGCGATCTCGGCAATCGTCGAGCCCAGCCGATCGACGTGGTCGATGTCGATGGGCGCGAACACGGCGACGTCGCCGTCGGCCGTGTTCGTGGAATCCCACTCCCCGCCCATGCCGACCTCGAGCACGAGCACGTCGATCGGCGCGTCGGCCGCGACGACGAACGCGAGCACGGTGAGCAGCTCGAAGAACGTCAACGGGGCGTCTCCGCCCGCGGCGAGCTCGGCGTCCACCAGGCCGACGAACGGCTGGATCTCGTCCCACGCGTCGGCGATCGCGGCATCCGCCACCGGTTCTCCGTCGATGAGGATGCGCTCGGTGAAGCGTTCGAGGTGGGGGCTGGTGAACAGCCCCGTCCGAAGCCCCATGGCGCGCAGCAGGCTCTCGATCATGCGGCTGGTCGAGGTCTTGCCGTTCGTGCCGGTGACGTGGATCACGCGATACGTGCGCTGCGGGTCGGCGAGCAGCTCGAGCACGCGCCGCGTGCGCTCGACCCGCGGCTGCACCCACTGCTCGCCCTGTCGCTCCAGCAGTGCGCTGTAGACGGCATCCGCCCTGGTGCGGTCGCTCATGCGGGGGCTCCGATCCGGGCGACGGCCACCGTCACGGCGCCGACGTTCGCGTAGGTCTTCGCGGCGATGACGGTCTCGTACTCGGCGGGCAGGGCGGCACCGTACTCGATGAGCCGGCCCTGGGGACCCGCGAGCACGACGGCTTCGGCGAGGGTCTCGGATGCCACCCCTGCGACGTCGAACGCCTGGGCCACGGCCTGTGCATCGGCGTCCTCGACGAAGGTCAGCGAGAGGGCGATGCGGTCGCTCACGTCGAAGCTGGCCGCCTTCCGAGTGTCCTGGATGCCGCGGATCATGTCGCGTGCCAGGCCTTCGGCCTCGAGCTCGGGGGTGGTGACGGTGTCGAGCAGCACGAAGCCGCCCGACGACAGCACGGCCAGAGCCTCGCCCTCGGGGCGCCCCGCGGTCTCGACAACGAGGTCGTACTCGGTCGGCTCGAGGGCGATGCCGCCCGCCACGACCTGTCCGTCGATCTCGCTCCAGTCGCCCTCGCGGGCGGCCTTGATGGCCTGCTGCACCTGCTTGCCGAGGCGAGGCCCTGCCGCGCGCGCGTTGACCGACAGGCGGTGCGTGATGCCGTACGCCCCCGCGGTGCCGTCCTCGAGCGCGACCTGCTCGACGCTCTTCACGTTGAGCTCCTCACGGAGGATGTCGTCGAACTGCGCCAGGCCCGCGGCATCCGGAGTCACCACCGTCAGGCGCGGCAACGGCAGGCGCACGCGCTTGCCCTCGCGCTTGCGCAGGGCGTTGGCGACGCTGGAGACCTCGCGGACGGTGTCCATCGCCGTGCGGATGTCCTCGGCCGCGGGGAACGCCGAGGCGTCGGGCCAGTCGGTCAGGTGGACGCTCCGCCCGCCCGTCAGGCCTTGCCAGACGCGCTCGGTCACGAGCGGCAGCAGCGGGGCGGCCACCCGGGTCAGCGTTTCGAGCACCGTGTAGAGCGTGTCGAACGCCTCGCGGCTGCGACGGTCGTCGGTCACTCCCACCCAGAAGCGGTCGCGCGACCGGCGGATGTACCAGTTGGTGAGCACCTCGGCGAAGTCGCGCAACCGCTCGGCCGCGGTCGTGGAGTCGAGCCCCTCGAGGTCGGCGGCGACACCCTGGACGAGGTCGCGGGTGAGGGCGAGGATGTAGCGGTCGAGCACGTCGGTGGAGTCGGTGCGCCACTCGGCGGTGTAGCCGTCGGGGCCCGAAGCGTTGGAGTAGGTCGCGAAGAAGTACCACGCGTTCCACAGCGGCAGCAGGAACTCCCGGACGCCGGAGCGGATCCCCTCCTCCGTCACGACGAGGTTGCCGCCGCGCAGGACGCTCGACGACATGAGGAACCACCGCATGGCATCCGAACCGTCGCGGTCGAACACCTCGCGTACGTCGGGGTAGTTACGCAACGACTTCGACATCTTCTGTCCGTCGTTGCCCAGCACGATGCCGTGACACGACACCCCCGTGAAGGCGGGGCGGTCGAACAGGGCCGTCGAGAGCACGTGCATGACGTAGAACCAGCCGCGGGTCTGCCCGATGTACTCGACGATGAAGTCGGCCGGGGCGTGCTCGTCGAACCAGTCGTGGTTCTCGAACGGGTAGTGCACCTGCGCGAACGGCATGGAGCCCGAATCGAACCACACGTCGAGCACGTCCTCGATGCGGCGCATCGTCGACTTCCCCGTCGGGTCGTCGGGGTTCGGACGCGTGAGGTCGTCGATGTAGGGGCGATGCAGGTCGACCTCGCCGTCGGCGTTCACGGGCAGGCGGCCGAAGTCGGCCTCCATCTCGGCGAGCGATCCGTACACGTCGACGCGCGGGTAGTTCGCATCGTCGCTCTTCCATACCGGGATGGGCGAGCCCCAGTAACGGTTGCGGCTGATCGACCAGTCGCGCGCGCCCTCGAGCCACTTGCCGAACTGGCCCTCCTTGACGTTCTCAGGCACCCAGGTGATCTGCTGGTTGTTCGCCAGCAGGTCATCCTTAATGTCGGTCACGCGCACGAACCAGCTCGACACGGCCTTGTAGATGAGGGGGTTCCGGCAGCGCCAGCAGTGCGGGTACGAGTGCTCGTACGACGCCTCGCGCAGCAGACGCCCGGCCTGCGTCAGCAGGCGGATGAGCGGGCGGTTCGCCTCGAACCACAGCTCCCCCGCCACGTCGGTCACGGCCGAGAGGAACCGGCCGCCGTCGTCGAGCGAGATGATCGTGGGAAGGCCCGCGGCGTCCGCGAGCCGCTTGTCGTCCTCACCGTAGGCGGGGGCCTGGTGGACGATGCCGGTGCCGTCCGACACGGTGACATAGTCGTCGGCGAGGATCTTCCAGGCGGTACCCGTCCCCCACGTTTCGGCGTCGGCGTAATAATCGAAGAGGCGGTCGTACGACACGCCCTCGAGCTCGGCGCCCGAGATCGTCGTCTCGACGGCCGCGCGGGCGGCATCCGGAGTCTCGTACCCGAGGTCCTTCGCGTAGTTCGGCAGCAGGTCCTCGGCCAGCAGGTAGCGGTGCGCGACGGCTTCGAACGCCTCGTCGGCCGTGCCGTCGGGAGCGCGGTGCACGTCGGCGGCACCGTTCGGGCCGCCCTCGATCACGGCGTACCGGATGCCGGGACCCACCGCGAGCGCGAGGTTCGTCGGCAGGGTCCACGGCGTCGTCGTCCACGCGAGCGCACGCACGCCGGTGAGGCCGAGCGCCTCCGCCTTGGCGCCGACCAGCGGGAAGGTGACGGTGACCGAGGGATCCTGGCGCATCTTGTAGACGTCGTCGTCCATGCGCAGCTCATGCGTCGACAGTGGCGTTTCGTCTCGCCAGCAGTACGGCAGCACGCGGTAGCCCTCGTAGGCGAGGCCCTTGTCGTGGAGCGTCTTGAACGCCCACAGCACGCTCTCCATGTAGGTCGTGTCGAGCGTCTTGTAGCCGCGCTCGAAGTCGACCCAGCGCGCCTGTCGGGTGACGTAGTCCTGCCAGTCGCGCGTGTATTCGAGCACCGACTCGCGGGCCTTGGCGTTGAAGGTCGCGACGCCCATCGCCTCGATCTCGTCCTTCTCGGTGATCCCGAGCTGTTTCATCGCCTCGAGCTCGGCCGGGAGACCGTGGGTGTCCCACCCGAAGACGCGGTCGACCTTCTTGCCGCGCATGGTCTGGAAGCGCGGGAAGACGTCCTTGGCGTAGCCGGTGAGCAGGTGGCCGTAGTGCGGCAGGCCGTTGGCGAACGGCGGGCCGTCGTAGAAGACCCATTCTTCGGCGCCCTCGCGGTTCGCGATCGAGGCACGGAAGGTGTCGTCTCGGGCCCAGAAGTCGAGCGTGTCGTCCTCGATCGATGGGAAGCGAGGGCTCGGGACGACGGATGCCGTGGCGGCGACGCTCTGCGCGTCCGCGGCCGGGGCCGTGGCATCCGGGGTCGACGCGTGCGCGGTCGCGGCCGAGTCGGCGGCGGGGCCGAAGGATGAGGGGCGTGGGTAGGTCATGTCTCTCCGCAGGTTGGGATCCACCTGCGGGGACGATCCGTGCGGACCGCGGTACCACCCCGCGTTGCGCCGCCCCCGTTCGGGACCGGTGCCACTCTCACTGCGGCTGTGACGGGCCTGCCCCGCGCGGTTCTAGTCCGGGCCTGGACCCGTTTCTTCCGCGAGCTCCCCGGTGATGGCCGGATCGGTGCTGATGCTCCGAGTCTACGCGAGCCGGGCTCGGTGCGCTGCGGTGGGTCGGTGTCCGTCGAGTGTCCAAGACACGCCGCCCGCCGGGCCGCGGGCGCGGCGTGTTGCGGACACTCGAGGTGCAGTCGGGTGCCCAGCCTCGTTGAGTGTCCAAGACACGCCGCCCGCCGGGCGCGGGCGCGGCGTGTTTCGGACACTCAACCTTCCGCGGGGCCGAATTCTGCGGAGTGTCCACAACACCCGGAAGCGCGGCCGGGCTCGCCAGGGTGTTGTGGACACTCAGGTGCCCTGCGAGCCCGAACCTCGCTGAGCGTCCACGACACGCCGCTCGCCGGGCGCGGGCGCGGCGTGTCTTGGACACTCGACCTCCCGCCGGCCCTACCCCTGCTGAGTGCCCAAAAAACCCGGACGCGCGGCCGGGCCGGTCCGGGTGTTGTGGACACTCAGACGAGGCGGCGGGGCGCGCACGCGACCCGGGGCTCACGCGCCGGGCGCGCCCAGACCCGCCGCGGCCAGCAGTTCGCGAGTGAACGGATGCCGCGGCGCGGCGAAGACGCGTGACACGGTGCCCGAGTCCACGACGCGCCCGTCCTTCATCACGATCACGTCATCCGCGATGCCGGCGACCACGTCGAGGTCGTGCGTGACGAACACCATCGCGAGGTCGCGTTCGGCCTGCAGCGCGCGCAGGCGATCGAGGATCCGCGCGCGCACCGACGCGTCCAGTGCCGACACCGGCTCATCGAGCACGAGGAGGTCGGGCGTGACAGCGAGGGCGCGGGCGATCGCGACGCGCTGGCGCTGCCCGCCGGACAGCTGTGCGGGCCGGCGCCCGATGAACGCGGGCGCGAGGCCCACCTCCTCGAGCAGTGCGGCGACGGCCGCGCGACGCCCGGAGCGCGCGACTCCCCCGGCGGTCACGGCCTCGGTGAGCGTTCGCCCCACCGTCCAGCGGGGGTCGAGAGCGCCCCACGGGTTCTGCTGTACGAGTTGCACGCGGGTGCGCGCGGCACCGCGGGCGACCCGCGACGACCACGGGCTTCCCGCGAACGTCATGGACCCGGCATCCGGATCCCCCACCCCGACGATCAGGCGCGCGAGGGTCGTCTTGCCCGAGCCCGATTCCCCCACGACCGCGAGGGTGCGACCGCGGCGCACCTCGATCGACACGTCGTCGACCGCCGCCCGGTCACCGAAGCGCTTGATCAGGGAGTCGGCGGTGAAGATCGGGGCGTCGGTCCGTGGGGCGCGTCGGAGCGGCTCGTGCGACACCGAAGCCACCAGCGCGCGCGTGTGGGGGTCGCGAGGAGACGCCAGCACCTCGGCGGTCGGCCCGGTCTCGACGACGCGCCCCTCGTGCATGACCACCACGCGATCCGCCACGCGGGCGACCGCCCCGAGGTCGTGGCTGATGAAGACCACGGCCACGCCGTCGTCGGCGATGCGGCGCAGCAGAGCGAGCACGCGGGCTTGCACGGTGGCATCCAGCGCCGTCGTGGGCTCGTCGGCGATGAGCACGGCGGGGTTCGCGGCGAGCGCCGAGGCGATCAGCGCGCGTTGACGCAGACCGCCCGACAGCTCGTGGGGGTATTGCCGCGCTCGCGCGTCGGGCTCGGGCAACGAGACACGCTCGAGGCTCTCGCGCACCCGCGCGGCCAGCGCCGTTCCCCGGATGCCGGGCTCGTGGATGCGGATGGGCTCGGCCACCTCGGCCCCGATGCGGCGCAGCGGGTCGAGCGAGACGAGGGCGTCTTGCGAGACGAGGGCGATGCGGTCGCCACGCAGCCCGCGCCACTGCCGCTCGCCGAACGATCGGGCGTCGACCCCGTCGATCTCGAGCTCGTCGGTGCGAGCCGTGAGGCCCGCGGGCACGAGACCGAGCAAGGCGCGCGCGCTGACCGACTTGCCGGTGCCCGACTCCCCCACGATCGCCACGCATTCGCCCGGGGCGACGTCGAGGTCGAGTGAGCTCACGATCGCGCCGACGGGGCCGTCGATGCGGAGTCCCCGCACCCGCAACCCGCTCATGCGTCGCGCTCCTCGGCTCGCGCGCGCAGGATGCGCCCGATCACGCTGACGCTCACGACGGTCGCGGTGATCGCGAGGCCGGGGAACACCGCCACCCACGGCGCCTGCAGCAGAAGATTCCGGCCCGCGGAGAGCATGAGGCCCCATTCGGCGGTGGGCTCGGTGGGGCCGAGCCCGAGGAAGCTGAGTCCGGCCGCCGCGAGGATCGACGTGCCGATCCCGATCGTGGCCAGCACGCTCACCGCGCCCAGCACGCCGGGGAGCACGTGTCGCACGTGGACGACGGCGGCCGGAACCCCGATGATCCGTGCGGCCTCCACGTGCTCCGCGGCGGAGAGGGTGCGCGTCTGCGCGCGCGCGATACGGACGTACACGGGTACCGCGGCGATGGTGACCGCGACCGCGAGGTTGACCGGGCCGGGACCGAGCACCGCGACGACGAGCAGGGCGACCAGGAACTCCGGGAACGCGAGCAGCACGTCGACGACGCGCATCGCGGCGGCATCCGCCCATCGCGGTGCGACGGCGGAGAGCGAACCGGCGATCACCCCGACGACCAGGGCGAGGCCGGTGGCCAGCAGGCCGATGCCGACGGAGCGCCCGGCGCCGGAGACCACGCGCGAGTACACGTCGCGTCCACTCTGGTCGGTGCCGAACCAGTGCGCCGCGCTCGGCGGCTGCAGCGTCGCGCGCACGTCGGTCAGCAGCGGGTCGTGGGTGGCGAGCAGCCCCGGTGCGACGGCGGCCAGGGCGACGAGCGCGAGCACGGCGCCGGCCACCCACAGCGCGGCGGCTCGACCGCGGCGTTTCACGAGGGCAGCGCCGTTCGCACGGAAAGCGCCGGGGCCGCGGTTCGCAGCCGCGGGTCGATCAGGGGCACGACGAGGTCGACCACAGTGTTCACGACGACGAACACCAGCGCGCTCAACAGGATCACGCCGGTGATCACGGGCAGGTCGCGGTCGGTGATGGCGGTCAGGGTCACGCGCCCGATGCCGGGCCGCGCGAAGACCGTCTCGACGAGCACGGCCCCGCCGAGCAGTGAACCGACCAGGTACGCCGCGAGCGTCAGACCGCCCACGCTCGCGTGACGCAGCGAATGGTGCACGCTCTCGCGAAGGGGCGTCGCTCCGCGCGCCCGCACGGTCAGCAGGAACGGCTCCCGCTCGGCCGCCTCGACCCCGTCGCGCAACACCTGCGAGAGCAGAGCCGCGACCGGCAGCGCGAGGGTGACCGCCGGTAGGACGATCGCAGCGTTGTCCCTCGCCCCCGACACCGGGAACCATCCGAGCTGGAACGAGAACACGCTCAGCAGCACCAACCCGGTCCAGAACACCGGCGACGAAAGGATGACGAGCTCGATCCCGGATGCCACGGCGCGCCCCGTCCGCCCCCGGACCAGCAGCGCGGATGCCAGAGCGAGCACCACCGCGATGACCAGTGCCAGGGCCGAGAGCTGCAGCGTCGGACCGAGCTGTCGACCGATCACCTCGGCCACCGGGAGGCGCAGCTGGTAGGACTCCCCGAGGTCACCGCGCACCAGTCGTCCCAGGAATGCGCCGTACTGCTCGAAGACGGGTCGATCCAGCCCGAGGTCGGCGCGGATCGCGTCCTTGACCGTGTCGCTCACCTGCGCCTGCGGCCCGAGCATCACGTCGACGGGGTCGCCCGGGATGATGCGGAACGCCACGAACGCCAGCGTCGCCGCACCCCAGAGGACCAGGACGACGGATGCCACGATCCCGCCGAGGCGCGAGAGGATCGCGCGGGAGCGAGAGCGTGGCATCCGGGGTCTGACGTCGAGCGGGGACTCAGCCGACCGACGCGGTGGCGAAGAGCGGACGACCGTATAGGTCGAACGTCAGGCCGCTGACGTCGGGACGCACGGCGCTGATCAGAGCGGGGCTGTACAGCGGCACGATGGCGGCGTGCTCGGCGTTCCACTGCTGCACCTGGGCGTAGACGGCGGCCCGGGCGTCGGTGTCGGTGGTCGAGGCGCCCTGTTCCAGCAGCGCGTCGAGCGCGGGATCGCTCACCTGGGAGGCGTTCTGGAATCCGTCGGTCGCGAGGTGGCTCTGCAGCAGGTCGGCGTCGACGCCCGAAAAGCCCCAGTCGGTGACGTCGAAGGTCTTCGGGCCGTACTGCTCGTTGTACGCGCCGGGTTCGAGCACCTCGCGCTGCAGGTCGAAGCCGACCGCCTTGAGGTCGCTCTGCACGGCGTTCGCGAGCGCGGCGCGATCGTCGGGCACCGGGGTCCAGGCGATCCAACGGGCCGTGAGGCGCTGACCGTCCTTGGTACGGATGCCGTCGGCATCCCGTCCGGTCCAGCCCGCCTCATCGAGCAGGGCACCTGCCGCCGACGGGTCGAAGGGCCACGAGTTCTCGAGGCTCGCGTCGTAACCGGGGGTGGTGGAGCCGAGGATGCTCCACGCACGCGGGTACTGGCCGAAGAAGATCTCCTGCACCGCGGTGTCGACGTCGATGGCACGGGTGAAGGCCTGGCGCACCTTCTGATCGGCGAAGACGCCGTTCTTCTCGTTGAGGAACAGCGAGTAGGGAAGACCGGGGTATTCGAGCGACTCGACGGTGTCGTCGGCGGGCACCTGGCTCACGAGGTTCGGCGGCAGGTTCGTCACGACATCGGCCTGGCCGCTCGACAGTGCGCCGACACGCACCGACGCCTCGGGCAGGATGTCGACGCGCAGCGTCTCGAAGGTCGGCGCGCCGGAGCCGTCGGGGCCCCATGTGTAGTCGGCGTTGCGGGTGTAGACGATGTCCTGGTCGGGCGTGTATTCGGTCAGCTCGAACGGGCCGGTGCCGACCGTGATGCCCGGGCCGCCGGCCTTGAGCTGATCGGCCTTGGTCTCGAGCACGGCCGGCGAGTAGAACCCGAGCAGCGACGTGCTGGCGGCCTGGAGGAACGGCGCATAGGGCTGCGTGAAGCGCACGCGCACGGTGTGGTCGTCGACGACGTCGGTGCCGGCGTACAGGTCGCCTCCGAGCATGGATGCCGCCTGCGCCGACGCGGTGTCGGGATCGGCGATCCGGTCGAAGTTCGCCTTCACCGCGGCGGCGTCGAAGGGGGTTCCGTCGTGGAAGGTGACGTCGGTGCGCAGGCGGAACAGGTAGCTCGCGCCGTCGTCCTCGACGTCCCACGACTCCGCGAGCCACGGCGAGAACGTGCCGTCGGCTTCCTGGTAGACGAGCGAATCGAGCACCGCGCGCTGCACCATGGCCGATACGTCGAGTTGGCTGGTCTGCGGGTCCATGTGCCCGGCGGAGAGATTGGCGCCTTCGATCGCCCAGACGATCTCGCCGTCGCCGGAGGCCTCGGGGTCGGACCCCGCGCACGCGGAGAGGGAGAGGGCGGCGACGGCGGCCACGGCGACGGCCGTCAGCACGCGGCGGGTATGCACAGAAGGCATGGAGAGACCTCGGAAATCTCGATGGGGAAGCTCCAGCCTACCCGCGTTCCTGGACCCGGTGCGGAAACCCCGGCGCCGCCCGCTCGCCCTCGGCGAACGCGCGCCCGCGCCGGTGCCCGGCGTCGCGTCGCAGCCAGTCAGCGATTCGCGTGCGCTGAGTCGGCATCCGCCCCCCACGGATCGAAAGTGTGCCATCACGGATTTTGCTGGCGGGGCAACGTCCACACGGGCACTCACAAGTGCAGTGATCCGCGCAACCTCCGTCGGCATCCGCCCCTTAGCGCTGAGGTCGCGCGAATCGGTGAGTTTGTGCGGATTGCCGAGCCAGCGTGGCCGGCGTCTCGCTCGCGGCCCGCATAACCTCTCGGATTTGCGGAACCTCCGTCGGCATCCACCCCACCTTGGTGAGAATGTGCGAATCACTGAGTGTGCGCCACGTCGGGCGGACCACTCACGCCTTGTGCAACCCCTGCGCCACGGCGTGCATGATCTGCTCCTGCACCTCGGGCCAGCGGTTCATGACCTGCTCGTATCCCACGCGGATGACGTGATAACCCAAGAGCATCAATTCGGCGTCGTGGCGGATGTCCTCCGTGCGCTGCACCCCAACGTGGTGTCCGCCGTCGACCTGGAAGACGAGTCGCTCTCCGATGAGGAAGTCGACGCGATGACCGCAGATCCAGATCTGGGATCGGATGGGCAGGCCTATCCACCGCAGCCGGATGATCACGAATGTTTCGAGACCGGAGTCGGCCCATGGCGACGCCTCTCGAACGAGCAGCCGTGCAGCACCGGTCCAGGGCAGACGGCGCAAGTGCGCCAAATCGACCAGCTTCTTGTTCAGCGCGGAGTCCCAGATCGCACGAGCCGCCTCGTAGGGCTGGCACGAGGCGACAGTGAGCAGAATGTTCTCGATCTCATCTTCGAGCAGGTCCGGATGCCGAGGGACAATGGGCCGCTGCCAGCGCACGACGGCGGCAGGACCGTCAACCCTTCCTCGGCCGGGATACGCGACATGTGGCCTGTCCGGCCTCGCGGCGACCCACAGCCCGCGCCTTTCGGCGGCGGTGATGCACGACAGCACGACGCCCGTTCGAGCGGCGGAGACCACATGCGCGTCGGCTGTCGGGAGTGCGATCCAGTCCCGCCTGACCCTCAGCAGGAGTCCTCGTTCGAGCGCTTGGGAGATGCGAGCCGACCGTGCCCCTCGCGGATGAGACGGGTCGGGCGAACGACGCCTCCGAGTTCAGCGGTTCGCGTCGCGACAGCACGGGCGAGGGCGTCATCCATGTGCGTCATCGTCGCCCTCTCCAGGACGCGAGAGCTCAGCGCAGATGAGCCTGTGGACAGGAACCGCGCTGGGGAGGAGAGGCGCCGCCGGCCCGTCCGCTGCGGCGCAACCTCACGCCTCCGCAACCTCAGCGGTCCGCCCAATCTCAGCCAGCATCCGCCCCAGGCAACTGAAATTGCGCGAATCCCTGACACTGCGCGGCACGTGACTCCCGTCGTTCGCGAAGTCAGCAGTCCGCCCAACCTCAGTCAGCATCCGCCCCGTCGCGCTGAACCTGCGCGAATCACTGAGTCTGTGCGGCGCGACGCGCGCTCGCGCGCGCCCCGGCCCCGGTATCGTGGATGCCACACCCCATCAGGCACGCTCACACAGTGCCGCCCATATCGCTCGAGGAGTACCGCCATGGCCACGATCCCGGAAAAACCCGCGCTGGAAGGCCTCGAGCAGAAATGGGATGCCGCGTGGCGCGAGCGCGGCACGTACGTCTTCGACCGCCTGCGCGCCGCTGAGCTCGGCCGTCAGGGCGTGTACTCGGTGGACACGCCGCCGCCGACGGCATCCGGAAGCCTCCACATCGGCCACGTGTTCTCGTTCACGCACACCGACGTGAAGGTGCGCTTCGAGCGGATGCGCGGCAAGACGGTGTTCTACCCGATGGGCTGGGACGACAACGGCCTGCCGACCGAGCGCCGCGTGCAGAACTACTACGGCGTGCGGTGCGACCCCTCGCTCCCCTACGACGCCGACTTCACCCCGCCGTTCGCGGGCGGCGACAACAAGAGCAGCAAGGCCGCCGACCAGGTGCCCATCAGCCGCCGCAACTTCATCGAGCTGTGCGAGCAGCTCACGATCGAAGACGAGAAGCAGTTCGAGGAGCTCTTCCGCGAGCTCGGTCTCAGCGTCGACTGGACCCAGACCTACCGCACGATCTCCGACGACTCCATCCGCACGAGCCAGCTGGCGTTCCTGCGCAACATCGAGCGCGGCGAGGCGTACCAGTCGATGGCACCGACGCTGTGGGACGTCGACTTCCGCTCCGCGATCGCCCAGGCCGAGCTCGAAGATCGCGATCAGCCCGCCGCGTACCACCGCGTGGGCTTCGCCAAGACCGACGGCTCGGGCGACGTGTTCATCGAGACGACCCGCCCCGAGCTGCTGCCCGCGTGCGTGGCGCTCGTGGCCAACCCCGACGACGAGCGCTACCAGCCGTTGTTCGGCACGACGGTGCGCACCCCCCTCTTCGACGTCGAGGTGCCGGTGCTCGCGCACCCCCTCGCGCAGAAGGACAAGGGATCGGGCATCGCCATGATCTGCACCTTCGGCGACGTGACCGACATCATCTGGTGGCGCGAGCTCGACCTCCCCAACCGCACGATCATCGGCAAGGACGGCCGAATCGTGGCCGATGCCCCCGATGTGATCGTGACGGATGCCGCGACGGCGGCGTACGGCGAGCTCGCGGGCAAGACCGTGTTCAGCGCCAAGAAGCGCATCGTCGAGCTCCTGCAGGAGTCCGGCGCCATGGAAGGCGCCCCGAAGCCGTTCACCCACCCCGTGAAGTTCTTCGAGAAGGGCGACCGGCCCCTCGAGATCGTGTCGACCCGCCAGTGGTACATCCGCAACGGCGCGCGCGACGCCGAGCTGCGCGAGCGCCTCGTGTCGCTCGGTCGCGAGATGTCGTGGCATCCCGACTTCATGCGCGTGCGCTTCGAGAACTGGACCAACGGCCTCACCGGCGACTGGCTCGTCTCGCGCCAGCGCTTCTTCGGCGTGCCGATCCCCGTCTGGTACGGCCTCGACGATGACGGGGAGCGTGACTACGGCCGCGTGCTGACCCCCGACCTCGCCAGCCTTCCCGTCGACCCGACGGTGGACGTGCCCCCGGGCTACACGGAAGACCAGCGGGGTGCGGCGGGCGGCTTCGACGCCGAGCGCGACATCCTCGACACGTGGGCGACCTCCTCGCTCACCCCGCAGCTCGCCGGCGGCTGGCAGCGCGACGAGGAGCTGTGGAACCTCGTGTCGCCGTTCGACCTGCGCCCGCAGGGCCAGGACATCATCCGCACGTGGCTGTTCTCGACGATGCTGCGCAGCACCCTCGAAGACGACCGCTCGCCGTGGACGGATGCCGCGATCTCGGGCTTCATCGTCGACCCCGACCGCAAGAAGATGTCGAAGTCCAAGGGCAACGTGGTCACCCCCGCCGACATCCTGAAGCAGCACGGCTCCGACGCGGTGCGCTATTGGTCGGCCTCGAGCCGCCTCGGCACCGACGCGGCGTTCGACCCGCAGAACCCCACCCAGGTGAAGATCGGTCGCCGCCTCGCGATCAAGCTGTTGAACGCGGCAAAGTTCGTGCTGTCGTTCCCCGTGCCCGAGGGCGCCGAGGTGACGCACGCGCTCGACTCGTCGATGCTCGCCACGCTGGATGCCGTGGTGCGCGACGCCACCGCGGCCTTCGAGGCGTACGACCACGCGCGGGCACTGGAGATCACGGAGTCGTTCTTCTGGACGTTCTGCGACGACTACCTCGAACTGGTCAAGGAGCGCGCATACGACCAGACCGACGTCGGCCAGGCCTCCGCCGCCCTGGCGCTGCGCACGGCCCTGTCGACCCTGGTGCGTCTGTTCGCTCCCGTACTGTCGTTCGCCGCCGAAGAGACCTGGTCGTGGTTCGAGGACGGCTCCGTGCACACCGCCTCATGGCCCGAACCCCTCGGCATCGAGGGCGACCCGGCCGTGCTCACCGCGGTGAGCGCCGCGCTCATCGGCATCCGTCGCGCCAAGACCGAGGCGAAGGCCTCGCAGAAGACGGCCGTCACCTCGCTCACGGTCGCCAGCCCTCACGTCGAGGCGCTCCGCCTCGCTGAGGGAGATTTGTGCGCCGTCGGTCGCATCGAGACCATCTCGTTCGCGCCGGGCGAGACCACCACCGTCACCGACATCGTGTTCGCACCCCAGGAGGACTGATGCAGCTCGGAACCCGTTGGACCGCCCGTGAGCAGCCGCCGAAGGCCGTTCCCGAGGCGTTGCACGCGCAGATCGCCGCTGTCGAAGAGGCGCTGAACCCCGACGGACTCAGCGCGCCCGCCCCGCGGTGGACGCTCACGTTCCTCGAGGGGCGCCCCGTCGCCGAGCTCGACACCGGGGTCATCGTGACCCAGGATGCCGCGGGCGACGTGGTGGTCCGCTACGACGAGGGCGACGAGTTCGCCTGAGCCGGCCGTCCGCGAAGCGAGGTGCTCAGCGCACCCGCAGCGTGAATTCGGCTTCGGCAATCGGGGAACGCCCGTGGTCGCGCGCGGCGAGACGTGCGTGATCCTGCGAAACGCGCATGGCGCGAGCCTGCATGCGGGTTTCGACGGCGCGCGCCAGGGCACGCGAGAGGGCGAGGAGCGCCCGGTCGCCCGCGGTCGGCGCGAGCGCGCGCGGCGAGGTGGGCAGCGACGTGGTGAGGGTGCTCATGGTCAGGCTCCTTCTGCGGGCAGGGGAAAAACGTCGGCGCGCATCGTGACCACGCGGAGGTCGTCGCCGGTCTGATCGCGGTATCGCTCGACCGTCTCCGAGATGACCGCCTGGAGACGGTCTGCGAGGTCGGCCATCTGGGCGACCGTCAACCGCGCACTGGCGGTCGAGATCAGACTCTTGTCCAGCCACTGCTCGTCTTCGTCCCACCCGTGGGTGACGAACGTCATGAGCTGTTGCTGACGCAGGGTCAACGTCTCGGAGTGCACCGCCTCCATGACGGCCCGGCCGGCCGGGGTCGCGGCCATCTGCGGATTCACCAGGGTCACCGACCCGGCGGGGCGTTCCCACCACCGCTCGCGAGCGGTGCCGCGTCCCGGCACCTCGCGGATGAGGTCCTGGCGCGCGAGGGCGCGCAGGTGGTAGCTGGTCGCACCCGTCGATTCGCCGGTCAGCGCGGCCAGACCGCTCGCGGTCTGAGCGCCGTACTGGCTGAGCAGGTCGTAGAGACGCACGCGCAACGGGTGCGCCAGAGCGCGCAGCGCCCCCGCGTCGAGGATGCGTCCTTCGGGGCGTTGATCGGTCATGAGTACAAAGATACCTTTGCAATCATCGCAATGCAAACACTTCTTTGCATTACTGCCTTGACGGCGTGACTACGCTGGAACGATGACGGATGCCGTGACCAATCCCCTCCTCTCACCGCCCGCTCTCCCCTACGACCTCCCCCCGTACGGACGCATCCGGCCCGAGCACTACCTGCCCGCGTTCCACGAGGCGTTCGCCGCCCAGCGCGCCGAGATCGACGCCATCACCGCCCTGACCGACGAGCCCACGTTCGAGAACACCCTCGTGGCGCTGGAGCGCAGCGGCGAGCTCCTCGATCGCGTGGCGCGGACGTTCTACACCGTCACCTCCGCCGACGGCACCGCCGAGGTCCAGGCGATCGAGGAGGAGCTGGCGCCCCTGATGGCCGCGCACGGCGACGCGATCCAGCTCGACGCAAGCCTCTTCGCGCGCATCTCGGAGGTGCACGCTCGCCTCGACCACCTCGATCTCGACGCCGAGAGCCGCTACCTCGTGGAGCGCCACCACCGCGAGATGTCCCTGGCCGGTGCGGGCCTCGACGACACGCAGAAAGCGCGACTGACCGACCTCAACCAGCGCCTCTCCGTCCTCACCACGACGTTCGAGAAGAACCTGCTCGCCGACACCAACGACCTGGCCGTCGTCTTCGATCACGCGGGCGACCTCGACGGCCTGAGCGCGGGCGAGCTGTCGGCCGCGGCCCAGGCGGCGACCAGCCGCGGCCTCGACGGACGGTACGTCGTCACCCTGACCCTCTACACCGGTCACCCCTACCTCGCCTCGCTGACCAACCGAGAGAGCCGGCGCCGTCTGCTCGAGGCGTCCCGCTCACGTGCCGCGCGCGGCAACGCCCACGACAATCGCGACGTCCTCCGCGAGATCGTCCGCGTGCGCGCGGAGCGCGCCGCGCTTCTCGGCTACCCCTCGCACGCCGCCGCCGTCCTCGCGGACCAGACGGCGGGGTCTCCGGATGCCGCCCGCGATCTGCTGCGCCGGCTCGCAGCCCCCGCTGCCGCCAACGCGCGTACCGAGCAGGACGCCCTCCAGAAGATCGCCGACGCCGACGGCATCCGGATCGAGGCCCACGACTGGGCGTTCTTCACCGAGAGGGTACGCGCCGAGCGGTACGACCTCGACCGCGCGACACTGCGTCCCTGGTTCGAGGCGGAGCGCGTTCTGCGCGACGGCGTCTTCTTCGCCGCCTCGCAGCTGTACGGCGTGAGCATCGCCGAGCGTCACGATCTGCAGGGGTATCACCCCGAGGTGCGCGTGTTCGAGGTGCGTAACGCCGACGGGGGCGAGCTCGGACTCTTCCTGCTCGACCTCTACACGCGCGACACGAAGCGCGGTGGCGCATGGATGAACTCGATCGTGGCGCAGTCGACGCTGCGCGGCACCGCCCCCGTGGTCGTCAACAACCTCAACGTCAACAAGCCGGCCCCGGGAACACCGACCCTCCTGACGTTGGATGAGGTCACCACGCTCTTCCACGAGTTCGGTCACGCCCTGCACGGCCTGTTCGCCACGGTGACCTACCCGCACTTCGCCGGTACCGCGGTCTACCGCGACTTCGTCGAGTTCCCCAGCCAGGTGAACGAGATGTGGATCCTGTGGCCCGAGATCCTCACGAACTACGCCCGTCACAACGAGACCGGTGAGCCGCTCCCGGCCGACGTGGTCGAGCGCCTGCACGCCTCGGAGGCGTTCAACCAGGGTTTCGCCACGAGCGAGTACCTGGCGGCATCCTGGATCGACCAGGCATGGCACGGCCTGTCGGTCGATGAGGCCTCGGCCGACATCGACGTCGCCTCGTTCGAGGCCGCTGCGCTGGCCGACATCGGCCTCGACAACCCCGTCGTGCCGACGCGCTATGCCTCGACGTACTTCGCGCACGTGTTCTCCGGTGGGTACAGCGCCGGGTACTACTCGTACATCTGGAGCGAGGTGCTCGACGCGGACACCGTCGAGTGGTTCCGCGAGAACGGCGGTCTGACCCGCGCGAACGGTGAGCGCTTCCGCCACAAGCTGTTGGGCGTCGGGGGCGCCGGCGACCCGCTCGCGGCGTATCGCGACTTCCGTGGACGGGATGCCGACATCCAGCCGCTGCTGGAGCGACGCGGCCTCGCCGGCTGACCCACCCGAGGAGTCGGCGCGCCCGCCGTCTCAGAACATCGTGTTGGCGTTCGCCGACTCCTCGGGCACCTCCTGCACCACGTCCCAGTGCTCGACGATCTTGCCGTCTTCGAGCCGCCAGAAGTCCGCTACGGCCATGCCGCGGTCACCGGCGCGAGGTGCAGGTTGCTGTGCGTGACGACCATGTCGCCGTCGGCGATCACGCGCTTGATATCGAGGTGCAGTTCGGGGAACTGCCCACGCAGCCAGTGCGTGTAACCGACGAACGCCGCGACTCCGTCCTGCGCCCCGGGATTGTGCTGCGTGTACGTCTCGGCGAGGGCGCGTGCCGCGGCTTCCTCCGGCTGGCCGTCGTTGAAGGCCTGCTCGTAGAACGAGACCACGAGGCGGGTGTCGTCGGTGTCCGTCATCTGCTGCGTCCCCCTGCTCGGCAGCACCGCTCGTCGGTGCCTGCGGGCATGGTCGCACCGACGATGTCCTCGCGCGAGGGTGAGCGGACCTGCGCAACTGCGCCCTGTCGGGCGCCCGCGCGGAACGCGGCTTCGTATCAGGCGCTGCGGCGCTTCTGCGCCAGCACGATCGTCGGCTGCGCACCATCGTCGACGGCCGCGCGGGTGATGACGATCTTGGCGATGTCGTCGGCGGAGGGCACGTCGAACATGATCGGCCCGAGCACGTCTTCGAGGATGGCACGGAGCCCACGGGCGCCGGTCTTGCGCAGCACGGCCAGGTCGGCGATGGCGCGCAGGGCGTCGTCGTCGAACTCGAGCTGCACCCCGTCGAGCTCGAACATGCGCTGGTACTGCTTGACCAAGGCGTTGCGGGGAGCGGTGAGGATCTCCATCAGAGCGTCCTGATCGAGCGGCGACACGGATGCCACCACCGGCAGTCGACCGATGAACTCGGGGATCAGACCGAACTTGTGGAGGTCTTCCGGCAGCGCCTCGCTGAAGAGGTCGGGGGCGTCTTCCTTGCGGTGCAGCGGGGCACCGAAACCGACGCCGTGCTTGCCGACGCGGGCGGAGATGATCTCTTCGAGCCCCGCGAAGGCACCGGCGACGATGAACAACACGTTGGTCGTGTCGATCTGGATGAACTCCTGGTGCGGGTGCTTGCGGCCGCCCTGCGGCGGCACCGACGCGACGGTGCCCTCGAGGATCTTCAGCAGCGCCTGCTGGACACCCTCACCGGACACGTCGCGCGTGATCGAGGGGTTCTCCGCCTTGCGGGCGATCTTGTCGACTTCGTCGATGTAGATGATGCCCGTCTCGGCGCGCTTGACGTCGAAGTCGGCGGCCTGCAGGAGCTTCAGCAGGATGTTCTCGACGTCTTCGCCGACGTAGCCGGCCTCGGTCAGGGCCGTCGCATCGGCGACGGCGAACGGCACGTTGAGACGCTTCGCGAGCGTCTGCGCGAGGTACGTCTTGCCACACCCGGTGGGTCCGAGCAGCAGGATGTTGCTCTTGGCGATGTCGATCTCTTCGGCACGGGCCTCGGCGGGCTGCAGGGTGCCGTGGGCGCGGATGCGCTTGTAGTGGTTGTAGACGGCGACGGCGAGAGCGCGCTTCGCGGCATCCTGACCGACGACGTACTCCTCGAGGAAGGAGAAGATCTCGCGGGGCTTGGGCAGATCGAACTCGGCGACCTCGCCGGCCGACGATTCGGCCATGCGCTCTTCGATGATCTCGTTGCACAGCTCGACGCACTCGTCGCAGATGTACACGCCGGGACCGGCGATCAGCTGCTGCACCTGCTTCTGACTCTTGCCGCAGAAGGAACACTTGAACAGGTCGGCGCTCTCACCGATGCGTGCCATGCCGGTTCCTCCCGTCACCCGGCCCCCGCCGGTGTGTAGTCGAGCCTAACCCGAGCCCGGAGCAACAGCGGGCATTTGCGCGCAGTGACGTCATGATCGCCCACCCTCCGCCTCGTTCTCGCGTGGCTTCGAAGGAAACTGCGGCTCGGAAGCGACGGTCTTCCGCGACTCGCGCGCGAGGCGCCCGTGCACGACGAAGCCCCGCAGACCGAAACGGGTCTGCGGGGCTGGTCGTACGTGTTGCGTCAGGCCGTGAGCGCGGCCGGCACGCGCTTGCGCGTGGTCAGCACCTGGTCGACGATGCCGTAGTCCATCGCCTCCTGAGCGGAGAGGATCTTGTCGCGGTCGATGTCCTTGTTGATCTTCGCGACGTCCTGACCGGTGTGGTGGGCCATCGTCTCTTCGAGCCAGGTGCGCATGCGAAGGATCTCCTGCGCCTGGATCTCGATGTCGGACGCCTGACCGTGACCCGCCTCGCCCATGGCGGGCTGGTGGATCAGGATGCGGGCGTTCGGCAGGGCGAGACGCTTGCCGGGGGCACCGGCCGCGAGCAGAACGGATGCCGCGGATGCGGCCTGTCCGAGCACCACGGTCTGGATCTGCGGCGAGACGTACTGCATCGTGTCGTAGATCGCCGTCATGGCCGTGAACGAGCCGCCGGGCGAATTGATGTACATGATGATGTCGCGGTCGGGGTCCTGCGACTCGAGCACGAGCAGCTGGGCCATGACGTCGTCGGCCGAAGCGTCGTCGACCTGCACGCCGAGGAAGATCACGCGATCTTCGAACAGCTTGTTGTACGGGTCCTGACGCTTGTAGCCGTAGGCCGTGCGCTCCTCGAACTGAGGAAGAACGTAGCGGCTGCTCGGCATGTGGGCTGCGGTGCCGCCGAAGGTGGGGATTGTCATATCGGTGTCCTTTCCTCTCGGCCTCAGGCCGCGGTCCCGCCGCCGCCGGTGACGTCGGTGGCGTGCTCGCGCATGTGGTCGACGAAGCCGTACTCGAGGGCCTGCTGCGCCGTGAACCAGCGGTCACGGTCGCCATCTTCGTTGATCTGCTCGACGCTCTTGCCCGTCTGCGCCGCAGTGATCTCGGCGAGACGACGCTTCATGTCGAGGATGAGCTGCGCCTGCGTCTGGATGTCGCTCGACGTTCCGCCGAAGCCGCCGTGCGGCTGGTGCAGCAGCACGCGGGCGTTGGGCGTGATGTAGCGCTTGCCCTTGGTGCCGCTGGTCAGCAGCAGCTGACCCATCGAGGCCGCCATGCCGATGCCGACGGTGACGATGTCGTTCGGCACGAACTGCATGGTGTCGTAGATCGCCATGCCGGCCGTGATCGAGCCGCCAGGCGAGTTGATGTAGAGGTAGATGTCCTTCTGCGGGTCCTCTGCCGCGAGCAGCAGGATCTTTGCGCAGATCTCGTTGGCGTTATCGTCGCGCACCTCGGAACCGAGCCAGATGATGCGGTCCTTCAGCAGCCTGTCGAAGACGCTCGTTGCCATAAGGGGTTCGGGCATGTGTGCTCCTCTTCCGGTGATCTTCCACGAATCTACCGGCGCGTTCCGGGGCGGGATGCCGTGTTCGCCGCGGGCGGATCAGCGCGGTTCTTCGATGATGTCGAGCGCATAATCCGTCACGGACCGGGTATAGCGCGGTAGGTGCGGGGCGAGGGCCTGCAGGGCGATGGATGCCGCCCGCTCCGACTCTCCGTTCGACACCAGCGCCAGCGCGTAGAAGGCGGCGGCTGCGTCGTGCAGGTCGCCGCGCGGCTCGCGCACGTACTCCGCGCGCAGCAGCGCCAGCGCCTCGGCGGTCTTGCCGAGGTTGCGGATCGTGCTGGCGAGCTGGATGGTCGCCCGGGTACGACGCTCGTCGTCGAGCCCGATCTCGAGCGCCCGGCGGTACAACTCCTCCGCCTCCCGCTCGCGTCCGGCCGAATCGCGCGCCCCGGCTCGCTCGAACAGCGCGACCGCGTCGTCCGCGTGCCGCTCCCCCGCCAGCGCGTCGATGCGCAGGACCACCTCGTCGGGCGAGATCGTCTCGTCGGCCCATACAGCGTCCACTCGGTTCTGCCAGTCGTCCATCACTCATCTCTTTCCGGATCGGCCTTCGCGCACGGGCCGCCCTTGTTCCGGCACCGGTCGGCGCCCGGGCCGGCCGCACGGCCGAGCCCGCACTGTCGTGACCCACGTGAGCGTCCACAACACACGGACGCTCTCCGATGTCGTCCGGATGTCGTGGACAGTCACGCGGTTCGTGACGGCTCGCGAACGGCATCCGGGAACGAAAAAGGGGGCGGATGCAATGCATCCGCCCCCTTCGTCATGACTTACTCGCTGTCGGCGGCCTTGTCGTCGGCCTTCTCGGCAACCTTCTTCTTGGCAGGGGCGCGCTTCTTGGCGGGGGCCTTCTTGGGGGCCTCTTCGACGGGCGCCTCTTCGGCCTCGACGACGGCGTCGGCGTCGGCCGCGGCGTCCGCGATCTCCTGCGCCTCTTCGACGACCTCGTCGTCGGCGTCGGTGGGCTCTTCGCCCTCGACGGCGACGAAACCGGTCAGGTCGACGGGCTTGCCGTCGGTGTCGACGACGGTGACCTTGCCGAGCGCGATGGCCAGGGCCTTGTTGCGGGCGACCTCGCCGACGAGCGCGGGCAGCTGGTTGCCCTGCTGCAGTGCGTTGACGAAGTCCTGCGGCGCCATGTTGTACTGCGCGGCCGACTGGATGAGGTACTGGGTCAGCTCGTCCTGCGACACCTGGACGTTGGCGTCTTCGGCGATCTTGTCGAGGACCATCTGCGTGCGGAACTGCTTCTCGCTGGCCTCGGTCACCTCGGCGCGGTGCTCGTCGTCCTCGAGGCGGTTCTCACCCTCGAGGTGGTTGTGCACCTCGTCTTCGATGAGCGCCGGGGGCACGGGGATCTCGACGGCCTCGAGGAGCGCCTCGATGAACTTGTCGCGTGCGGCGGCACCCTGCGTGAACACCGACTGCTGCGAGACGCGCTCGCTGAGCGACTCGCGGAGCTCGGCGATCGTGTCGAACTCGGATGCCATCTGGGCGAAGTCGTCGTCGGCCTCGGGAAGCTCGCGCTCCTTGACGGCCTTGATGGTGACGGCCACCTCGGCCTCTTCACCGGCGTGGTCGCCGCCGACGAGCTTCGAGCGGAACGTGGTCTCTTCGTCGGCGGTGAGCGACTCGATGGCCTCGTCGATGCCCTCGAGCAGCTCGCCGGAACCGATCTCGTACGACACGCCCTCGGCGCGGTCGATCTCGGCGCCGTCGATGGTGGCGACGAGGTCGAGCTCGACGAAATCACCGGTCGTCGCGGGGCGGTCGACGGTGACGAGCGTGCCGAAACGGGCGCGCAGGCGGTCGAGCTCAGCGTCGATGCCGGCCTCGTCGACCTCGGCCGCGTCGACGGTCACGGTGATGGTGTCGTACGCGGGAAGGTCGAACTCGGGGCGCACGTCGACCTCGACGTCGACGATCAGGTCGCCCGAGAAGTCCTTGAGCTCGGGCAGTTCGATGATCTCGGCGTTGGGGCGACCGATGACGCGGAGGTCGTTCGCCTCGACGGCTGCGCGGTAGAAGCCGTCGAGCCCTTCGTTGACGGCGTGCTCGATGACGGCGCCGCGGCCCATGCGCTGGTCGATGATGGGCGCGGGGACCTTGCCCTTGCGGAAGCCGGGGATCTGCACGTCTTTGGCGATGTGCTCGTAGGCGTGCGCGATGCTCGGCTTGAGCTCGTCGGGCGAGACCGTGATGTGGAGCTTGACCCGGGTGGGGCTGAGCTTCTCGACGGTGCTGTTGACCATGCGGTTCGTTCTCCTCGTGTGGCCCGCGCGCACGCGGGGGCCGGCTAGGCCTGTGGTCTGTGGGGCCGTGACGTCGGGGCGACAGGATTTGAACCTGCGGCCTCCCGCTCCCAAAGCGGGCGCTCTACCAAGCTGAGCTACGCCCCGGGGCGGCGCGCGGCACGCGCCGACGAAACGACCGCTGAAAGTCTAGTCGATCGGCCTGAGCGCGCAGGTCTCGCCGCACAGGAACCGGCGCGGGCGTCCGCGGGTGGCGTTCGCACCACCCTCGCAGGTGTCGTAGAGTGGTCGAGTTCGAGTTCGTCGCCCTTTCCGGAGCGGCTGAATTTCGGGGCTGTAGCTTAGTGGTAAAGCCTCTGTCTTCCAAACAGATGATGCGAGTTCGATTCTCGTCAGCCCCTCCACATTCTCTGGGTCATGGGGCGTCCGTCACCGCGCGGAAAGACTCCGGCAGGACGACGTTCTCTCCGGCATCCGCGAAGAAGCCCGCGACCTGCTGCGGGCGGTAACCGGCGATCCCGCAGCCGACCTCGGTGACGAGGAACCGCAGCTCCGGGTGCTCGGCCGCGAAAGCGACGAACCGCCGCGCCTGCTCCTCGAACACCGTCAGCCCCGACATCGTGTCGATACCGTACGACTGCCCCTGCAGCCCTTCGCTCTGGCCCCATACCGCGCCGAAGCGGTCGAGGGCGAAGCGCGCCGCTCCCCCGCCGTGTGCGCCGGATGCGTTGGATCCGAAGACGAAGACCTCTCCCGGCTGCAGCGACGTGATGTGCATGGCGTGAGCCTACGGACGGATCCGCATCCCGCAAGGGGCTTCACTCGCCGGGCACGGGCGGCTCGCCGGCGGGCAGCGCCGCGCGGTGCCGTGCGCTGTGCGTGAGATACGTCTCCGCGTTCCGCAGGATCTTCTGCCGCTCCTCGTCCGTCAGCGCGCGACGCACCTTCGCGGGCACCCCGGCGACGAGGGAACCCGCCGGCACCACCGTGCCCTCGAGCACGACCGCTCCCCCGGCCACGAGGCATCCGGGTCCGATCTCGGCACCCGAGAGCACGACGCTGCCCATGCCGATGAGCGATCCGTCGCCGATGGTGCAGCCGTGCACGACGGCGTTGTGTCCGACCGACACGTCGGCCCCGATGTGTACGGGGCGCCCGGCGTCGACGTGCACCGACACGTTGTCCTGCAGGTTGCTGCGTGCCCCGACCGTGATCGACGCGCTGTCCCCGCGGAGCACGGCGTTGTACCAGACGCTCGCTCCCGCGGCGAGGTGCACCCGCCCCACGATCCGCGCCCCGGATGCCACGAACGCGGTGGCATCGATCGACGGTGTGGAGTCGGGGAGGGCGAGCACAGTGGCATCCGGGGCGATCGTCATGCGCCCGACCCTATCCATCGCCACGGACACCGCCGTGACGGCTCCGGAGAGTAGGTGAGGATTGCCTATTCACCAGGCATTTAGCCGAGCCTCATCTTGCTTGCGGAATGGAACAGAGTGAGTAGCGTTCTGTACATCGAGACTTCGAACGTCGCCTAAGGAGCAAAAATGAGCACCGTTCAGACCCCCGCCGCCACCACCGTCGACCCGACCATGGCTGCCGGCACCGCCCAGTTCCTCTCCCCCGTCGTGATCGGCCTCGAGGCGCTCGTCGTCAACGGCAAGCAGGCGCACTGGCACGTGCGCGGCGCCAACTTCATCGGTGTGCACGAGCTGCTCGACACGGTCGTCGCCCACGCGCAGGACTGGGCCGACCTGGCCGCTGAGCGCATCGTCGCCCTGGGCCTGCCCATCGACTCCCGCCTGTCGACCGTCGCCGCCAAGGCGAAGGCCACCGAGGTGCCGGCCGGCTTCGCGCAGTCCGACGTCGTCATCCGCGCCGTCATCGCCGACATCGACGCCGTGCTCGTCGACCTCGAGGCCGCTATCGAGGGCCTCAACGAGGTCGACATGTCGAGCCAGGACGTCGCGATCGAGATCAAGCGCGGCCTCGACAAGGACCGCTGGTTCCTCTTCGCGCACCTCGCCGCGTAAGACGTTCATTCGGAGGGGGAGGTGCTTCGGCGCCGCCCCCTCCGTCGTCCCCGCGTGAGTCGCCACGATTTGTCGCTGCCAGCGAGGTCGAAGCGACACATCTCGGCGACTCACGCGCGAACGTCTTGGCGACTCACGCGCGAACGCGTGGGCTCAGGCGTAGTGCGTCACCCGACCGGCCAGAAGGGTTGTGCGCACGGGCATCGTGCGCAGGCGCTGCTCGTCGGCGGTCAACGGATCCGCATCGACGATCACCAGATCCGCTAGGGCACCGGGCGAGATCTCCGCCGGCGCCGTCGATCCGCCGACGGTGGATGCCGCGATCGCCGTGCCGATGTCGACCCGCTGGTGCGGTTGCCAGGCGTCGCGCCCGTCGCGCGTGCGGAACACCGCCGACGCCATCGCCGCCCAGGGATCGAGCAGCGCCACCGGGGCGTCGGAGCCGAACCGCACGTTCGCCCCGCTGTCGACCAGGGCCCGCAGGGGGTACGGCTGTGCGGACTGCTCCGCCCAGATGGCATCCGTCATGTCGCGGTCGTCCAACGCGTGTTCGGGTTGGACGCTCGCAGCCACCCCCAATCGCGCGAAGCGCGGGATGTCGGCGTGGGCGACGAGCTGCGCGTGCTCGATGGTGCCGACGGCGCCGCTCAGCGCGAATGCGTCGAGGGCATGACTGTTGGCGACGTCGCCGATCGCGTGGATGGCGCACTCCAGTCCGGCGGCCGTCGCCCGCGTCATCATGTCGACGAGCTCGTCGGGCGCCACGGTGAGCAGTCCGTGATTGTCGACGTCGCCCGGGTAGTGGTGCGCGCACGCGGCGGTGCGCGTGCCGAGCGATCCGTCGGTGATGGCCTTCAACGGACCGACGCGGATCAGGTCGTTCACCGCACCGCGCACCAGATCTCCGGTGCGGAGCCCCTCGGCGATCGCCCGGTCGAGGTGCTGCGGATACGTGCCGTACGACACGCGCACCGTGTCGAAGCCGCGCGCCGCGCGTCGCTGCCACGGACCGTCGTTCCACGTCATGTCGAGATCGACCAGGCCCACGATGCCACGGGCGGCCGCCGCTCGCGCCATGCGGTCCACGGCCCGGTCGGCGACCTCGGGGTCGACGTCGTTGAGGCGCCGCGAGATCTCGAAGGCGTCCTCCTCTCGCAGCATCCCGGATGCCACGGGCTCGAAGCCCTCGCGTCGGAAGGCGGCGGAGTTCAGCCAGACACTGTGCACGTCGGCGTTGATGAGATAGGTCGGGACGACGCCGGTCGTGGCATCCAGCATCTCCAGGCTGGGCGCGTCGGACCAGAGGCCGTCGCGGAACCCGGCGCCGACACGGCATCCGTCGTTCACCGCCGCGGCGCCCATGACGCCAGCCGCCTCCCGCGCGGACCCCACATCGCCGAGGGGGACGCGATCAGCGACCAGCGCCCACTGGAGCGCGTGGACGTGGTGATCCCAGAGGCCGGGGAGCAGCCAGCCCCCCTCGCCGTCGATGACGAGACCGGCCGGGCGGAGGTTGCCGGTGGGCGCGATGTCGGCGATCCGACCGCCGTCGATGACGATGTCGACCGGCTCGTCGGTGGGCAGGAACTCCCGACCCGGACCGGCGACCCGGACAGCACGGAGGAAGCCCGCGTTCGCGCCGATCACGGGCGCATCCGCGCGTCGGCGGCCCGGCGCATCTCGGCGGCGAGCTCGGGGTTCTGGGCGCCGACCCCGGCGATGACGGTCTCGACGACCTCGGCGCTCTTGTTCTGACTGAGCTTGCGCTTCGCGGTGACCCGCGTGGGGGTGAGCCGGAAGCCGACGGTTCCGCGCTCGAGCCGCTCCACGAACGCCGCGTCGTTGGGCAGCGCGTACAGGCCGCGTGCGTCGGCGTCGTCGCCTTCGAAGCGATCCACCAGACGCTCGAGCACGCGGAGATTCTCTTCCGCCGTGAGCAGTTCCGGGATGCCGGAGAGGTGCGCCGACACGAAGTTCCACGTCGGGACGGCGGGGACGTCGCCGTACCAGCGCGGGGTGACGTACCCGTGGGGACCCTGCACGACCACGAGCAATTCGCGATCGCCGAGACCGAGGATGAGGTCGTCGGGCTTGCCGACATGACCGACGATCGTGAGGTCGTCACGTTCGTCGTCGAGCATGACGGCGTAGTGCGAGGCGACGAGGCCATCGTCGGTCTGACTGACCAGGGTGACCCACGGGTGGCGGTCGATCAGGCGACGGATCTCATCGACGTCGGTCATCGCGAAGCTGGGGTTCTGACGCACCGGTTCAGCCTAGAACGCCGCACCCGCCGGCATCGACAGGCTCAGCCACCTCCACTCCCCGGTCACCGAGCCACGCCGAGGTCCCCGAGCCACGCCGAGGTCCCCGAGCCACGCCGAGGTCCCTGAGCCGCGCCGAGGTCCCTGAGCCGCGCCGAGGTCCTCGAGTCTCGCCGAGGTCCCTGAGCCTGCCGAAGGGACCGGAACACGCGTACGCCCGGAGGCTTCTACCGGCTCAGTCTTCTGTGCCCGGAGCACGCCGCAACATCACGCCTGGCAGCTCGGGCACCAGTAGAGCTTGCGCCCGGCGGCCTCCTCCATCACGATCGCGGTCCCGCACACGCGGCACGGCAGGCCCTCGCGGTGATAGACCCAATGCCGGTCGGCACGACGCGCCATCGCGCGGCGATAGGCGGCGGGGTCGAGCCCGTCCATCGTCATCATCTGACCGGTTTCGACGCCGATCGGCAGGAGCGTCGCCCAGTCTCGCCAGATGCCGCGCACGACCTCTTCGGGCACGTCGCGGCCGGGTGTGTGGGGATTCTGCCGCGCACGGAACAGCAGCTCGGCACGGTAGACGTTGCCGATGCCGCTCACCACGGCCTGGTCCATGAGCAGCAGACCGATCGGCGTGGGCTTCTTGCGCACCGTCGAGGTGAAACGCTCCTCTCCCTCGGTGAGGTCGTCGACGAGGGGGTCGGGCCCGAGCTTCGCGATGGTGGCCTGCACCTCATCGGGTGTCTGCAGAACGCACGCGGTGGGCCCGCGCAGATCGGCGCACGTGGCCTCGGTGAGCAGACGCAGGCGCACTTGGCCGACCACCGGCGGCGGCCATTCCGTCTGCTCGTCGAGCCCGGTGGTCTGCTCCGACATGCGCACGCGAGCACGCCGCGGGGCGCCGATCGAGCTGAGGGAGTTCTCTCCCGCGGCATCCATGATCGCGTCGTCGATCACCGTGCCGCGCTGGTTCGTCTGCCCCATGCGTCCGTTCGACGACGCGATGGTCGCATCGACCGACACGTCGCCCGAGAAGTCCCAGGCGCCGTACATCCCCAGGTGTACGCGGAGCCACACATCGCCGTCGAACCGCAGGAACATCTGCTTCGCCACGGCTCGCACCTCGAGGGCCTCGCGCCCGTCGATGACCTCGGCGCCCTCGACGAAACGGCCCTGGGGACTGGATGCCGCGACCGTGCGGCCCACGATGTTGCGCTCGAACTGCCGGGCGATGCGGTGGACGGAATGCCCTTCGGGCATCAGCCTGCCTCGGGGTCGAACGAGTCGCTGGCGTCGGTCATGGTGTTCTCCGACGCCCCCGCGCGGGGATCGGGCAGGAGTACCCCGTCTTGTTCAAACGCGGCGAGCTGCCCGATCCGGCGGGCGTGGCGCTCTTCGCCGGAGAATGGGGTCGCGATGAAGCGATCGATGAACGAGCTCGCCTCTTCGAACGAGTGCTGGCGCGCGCCGATCGAGATGACGTTGGCGTCGTTGTGCTCGCGCGCGAGCTCGGCCGTGGAGATGTTCCACACCAGCGCCGCACGCACGCCGAGCACCTTGTTCGCGGCGATCTGCTCGCCGTTGCCCGACCCGCCGAACACCACACCGAGGGCGTCGACGCCCTGCGCCTGGTCGCGCACGACCGCCTGGGCCGCCCGGATGCAGAAGGCGGGGTAGTCGTCGAGCGGGTCGTACTCGATGGGCCCGTGGTCGATCACCTCGTGCCCCTGCGAGGCGAGGTGGTGCTGGATCTGGGTGGAGAACTCGAGACCGGCGTGATCGGTGCCGATGTGGATGCGCATGAGGGAATCCTATTGAGGATCACCGACATCGCGGGGCGGATACGCCGACGCCGCCCGCCCCCTCCACGGGAACGGGCGGCGTCGACGCAGTCAGGGACGAAGCCCCGCGGCGACCGGCTTGAAGCCCGCGCGGATGTTCTCGCAGCATCCGGGGCGGCATACGTCATACCAAGGTCCGAGGTCGGTCAGATGCGGACGCTCGGCCTTGGGAGCGCCCGTGAGCCGCTCCTCCACCAGGTCGACGAGCCCCGACACGTAGGCCGGGTCGATGCCGGGGGTCGGGGTGCGCACCGCCTTGATGCCCGCCTCCTCGGCCGCCTCCATCGCCTCGGTGTCGAGGTCCCAGAGCACCTCCATGTGGTCGCTGACGAAGCCGAGGGGCACGATCACCACGGCCTCGGCGCCGCGGCCGGGCAGTTCGGCGATGACGTCGTTGACGTCGGGCTCGAGCCAGGGCTGCGTGGGCGGGCCGGAGCGCGACTGGTAGACCAGCTCCCACTCGACGTCGGCGACGGCGCCGGCGACCTCGGCCATGACGAAAGCGGCGACGGCCTTGTGCTGGGCGGCGTACGCACCGCCCTCGCCGAAGTCGACGTCGCGGGGGCCGGAGCGCTCTGCGTCCGCCGAGGGGATGGAGTGGGTGGAGAAGAGCACGCGGATCTTCTCAGGCGAGATGCCCTCCGCGACGTACGCCGAGACGGCATCCGTCACTCCGCGAACGAAGGTCGACACGAAACCGGGGTGGTCGAAGAACTGGCGCACCTTGTCGATGGTCACCGTCTCGCCGAGTCCCGTCGCCTCGAGCACGCGCGCATAGTCTTCGCGGTACTGACGGCAGCTCGAGAACGAGCTGTAGGCGCTCGTCGCGATCGCCAGCAACGTGGTGTCGCCGGCCTCCGCCGCCTCGGTCACGGCCTCTTCGAGGTAGGGCTCCCAGTTGCGATTGCCCCAGTAGACCGGCAGGCCCAGGCCGCGCGCGGCGATCTCCGCCTCGAGCGCCGCCTTCAACTCGCGGTTGTGCTGGTTGATGGGGCTCACCCCACCGAAGTGCCGGTAGTGGTGCGCCACCTCCTCGAGACGTTCGTCGGGGATGCCGCGGCCGCGCGTGACGTTGCGCAGGAACGGGATGACGTCGTCCTGGCCCTCGGGTCCGCCGAAACCGGCGAGGAGGATGCCGTCGTAGGCGACGGGCGTCTCGACCCACTTGGGTCCGGAGGACGCGGCGGGAGAGGCGTAGAGGACGGTCTCGGGGGTGCTGTCCGTGTCGGTCGTGCTCACGCACACATCCTCCCACCTGCCCGGTACGGCCGGACGCGGGTTGTCTCGTGACTAGGCTTATCTGGTTGTCATCGTCGCCGACGGCGTTCGTCGTCACCACGCCAGCACGTCATCGCGACGATCCCCACCCACATCCCCGGGAGAACGCCAGTGCCAGGAGAGAACCTCACCCGCATCGAAGCGCAGGAACGCCGCGCGATCGTCGACACCCGCGAGTACCGCGTGGAGCTCGACCTCACCCGCGGTGACGAGGTCTTCTCCTCGCGCACGGTGGTCACCTTCGACGCCACCGAAGGCGCGTCGACCTTCATCGACCTGATCGCCCGCACGGTGCGCACCGTCACGCTCAACGGTCGTTCCCTCGACCCGGCCGAGGTCTTCGCCGACTCGCGCATCGCACTCGACGATCTCGAAGCCGCGAACGAGCTCGTCGTCGAGGCCGACTGCGAGTACACCAACACCGGTGAGGGGCTGCACCGCTTCGTCGACCCGGTCGACGGCGAGGTCTACCTCTACTCGCAGTTCGAGGTGCCCGACTCGCGCCGCGTGTACACGGTGTTCGAGCAGCCCGACCTCAAGGCCGCGTTCACCTTCTCGGTCATCGCCCCCGCGCGGTGGAGGGTCGTGTCGAACTCCCCCACACCCGAGCCCGTCGCCGTCTCCGACGATGTCGCCCGCTGGGACTTCCCGCCGACTCCGCGCATCTCGTCGTACATCACCGCGTTGGTCGCGGGCCCGTACGAGGCGACGTACAGCGAGCTCACGAGCGCCGACGGCCGCGTCATCCCCCTCGGCGTCTTCGCCCGCAAGAGCCTGTGGCAGTACCTCGACGCCGACTACGTGTTCGACAAGACCCGCCAGGGCTTCGCCTACTTCGAGGAGAGGTTCGGCTTCCCCTACCCCTTCGCCAAGTACGACCAGCTCTTCGTGCCGGAGTTCAACGCGGGCGCCATGGAGAACGCCGGAGCGGTGACCTTCACCGAGACCTACGTCTTCCGCAGCAAGGTGACGGATGCCGTCAAGGAACGCCGCGTCGTGACGATCCTGCACGAGCTGGCGCACATGTGGTTCGGCGATCTCGTCACGATGAAGTGGTGGAACGACCTCTGGCTGAACGAGTCGTTCGCCGAGTGGGCTTCCACCATCGCCACCGCCGAGGCCACCGAGTGGCACGCGGCGTGGACGACGTTCAACGCGATGGAGAAGACCTGGGCCTACCGCCAGGATCAGCTCCCCTCCACCCACCCCGTCGTCGCCGAGATCAACGATCTCGAAGACGTGCAGGTCAACTTCGACGGCATCACGTACGCCAAGGGCGGGTCGGTGCTGAAGCAGCTGGCCGCGTGGGTCGGTATCGAGCAGTTCTTCGCCGGCGTCGCCGCCTATTTCCAGAAGCACCAGTGGTCGAACACCGAGGTGGGCGATCTGCTCACCGAGCTCGAGGTCACCAGCGGCCGCGACCTGGGCGACTGGGCGAGGAAGTGGCTCGAGACCGCGGGCGTGAACACCTTGACCCCGCTGATCGAAGAGGGATCCGACGGCACCATCTCGCGCTTCGCCGTCGTGCAGACGGCCCCGAGCGACTACCCCACGATCCGCCCGCACCGCCTGGGCATCGGCTTCTACTCACTGACCGGCGACGGCGCCCTCGAGCGGGTGCATCGCGTCGAGCTCGACGTCGACGGCGACCGCACCGAGGTCGCGGAGCTGCGCGGCATCCGTCGTCCCGACCTCGTGCTGCTCAACGACGACGACCTCGCCTACGCGAAGATCCGCCTCGACGAGCGCTCGCTGGCCACCGCCATCGCGCACCTCGGGGGCATCTCCGACCCCCTCGCCCGCTCGCTCGTCTGGGGCGCCGCGTGGGATCAGACCCGGGATGCCGAGGCCTCGGCGACCGACTACCTCGACCTCGTGCTGCGCAACATCGGCTCCGAGACCGAGTCGACCACCGTGCGCACGACGCTGGCTCAGCTGCAACTCGCCGCCAACTCCTACGTCGCCCCCGCCACCCGTGACGAGGCGCGTCGGCGCGTCGCAGACGGACTGTGGGAGCTGGCGCAGTCGGCCGAGGCGGGCAGCGACAGCCAGCTGCAGTTCGTGACGGCCTTCGCCTCTGCGGCCGCCACCCCGGCGCACGCCGAGACGGTGAAGGCCCTCCGCGACGGCTCGATCACGCTCGAGGGCCTCGAGATCGACACCGACCTGTCGTGGCAGCTGCTCGTCTCGCTGGCCGCCGCGGGAGCTGCGACCGAGGCCGACATCGAGGCTGCACGTGCCGCCGACAACACCGCCAAGGGCGGCGAGTTCGCCGCGACCGCGCTGGCTGCCCTTCCCTCGCGTGAGGCGAAGCAGAAGGCGTGGAGCTCTCTCATCGATTCGGCCGACGCGCCGAACACGATCGTGCGCGCGACCGCCGCCGGCTTCACGCACCCCGCGACCGTCGATGCGCTGGCCGACTTCGTCGAGCCGTACTTCGCGATGCTGCTGCCCATCTGGGAGTCGCGCAGCTACCAGATCGCGCAGTACCTCATCGTGGGGCTCTACCCCGCGGCGCTGGCGAGCAAGGCGCTGCGCGATGCCACGCGCCAGTGGCTGTCGCAGAACGCCGACGCGGCCCCGGCACTTCGTCGCCTGGTCGGCGAGAACCTCGCCGGCGTCGAGCGCGCACTGTCGGTGCAGGAGCGCGACGCCCGGTAAGCGATCCCGTGTCATCGGATGCCCCCTCCCCCTTCGGGAGGGGGCATCCGTCGTCTCTGATCATCCTCAGGATGCGGGCACGTCATCCCCGGGGAGGACGACCGATCGGGCGCTTCTTCCTAGCGTGGAAGCATGATCGTTGCAGACAACCTCACCAAGAGATTCGGCGCCAAGACCGCGGTCGACGGCGTCTCGTTCACCGTCGCCCCGGGCCGGGTGACCGGCTTCCTCGGCCCCAACGGAGCGGGCAAGTCCACGACGATGCGCATGATCGTCGGGCTCGACCGGCCCACGGCCGGTTCCGTCACCGTCGGTGGTCAGGACTACCGCCGGCTGCGTTCCCCTCTCACCGAGGTCGGCGTGCTGCTGGATGCGAAGGCCGTCCACACCGGCCGCTCGGCCCGTGACCACCTGCGCGCCCTCGCCGCGACGCACGGCATCGGCCGGGCGCGTGTCGACGAGGTGATCGAACTCACCGGGATCGGCTCCGTCGCCGGGAAGCGCGCCGGGAAGTTCTCGCTCGGCATGGGCCAGCGTCTCGGGATCGCGTCCGCCCTGCTCGGCGACCCGCACACCCTCATCCTCGACGAGCCGGTGAACGGTCTCGACCCCGAGGGGGTGCGGTGGGTGCGCCAGTTCGTCCGCCACCTCGCCGCCGAGGGCCGGACCGTGCTGCTGTCGAGCCACCTGATGAGCGAGATGTCGCAGACCGCCGACCACGTCATCGTGCTGGGCCGCGGCCGTGTGCTCGCCGACGCTCCCCTCGCCGAGCTCGTCGGCTCCTGGACGACGACGACGCTCCTCGTCCGCTCCCCACGGCTGTCCGACCTCGTCGCCGCCCTCCAGATCCCGGATGCCACCATCGCCGGCCTCGAGCCCGGCGCGGCGCAGATCACCGGGGTCACCGCGCAGACCATCGGGGATGTCGCCGCCCGTCACGGCATCCCGCTGTACGAACTGACGCCGCGCAGCGGCTCGCTCGAAGACGCCTACCTCGCCCTGACCGACGACTCGGTCGAGTACAAGACCAAGGAGATCGCATGACCGCGCTCGCCCCGGCGCCCCGGCGCGCCACGCACGCCCACCCGCACCGCCTGACCTTCGGCCACATCCTGCGCAGCGAGACCATCAAGGTCCTGACGCTGCGCTCCACCTGGTGGTCGCTCGGCCTCACCGCGGCGATGTCGCTCAGCATCTCGTTCCTGCTCGCGCTGGCCTCGAACGACAACGGGGGCATGTTCTCCCCCGTGATGATCCTGGTGGCACCCATCCAGTTCACGATGCTCGTCGCCGGCATCTTCGGCGCCATCGTGATCACCGGTGAGTACTCCACCGGCATGATCCGCTCCACCCTCACCGCCGAGCCGCGCCGTGGCGCGGTCGTGCTCGCCAAGGCCCTCGTCATCTCCCTGGTGATGGCGGTGACCACGGTCCTCACCTACGTCGTCGCCGCCCTGATCACCGCTCCCTTGGTCTCGGGGGGTCTGGACTGGTCGGAGCCGGCTTCGTCGTTGCTGCCGCTGCTGTTCGGTGTGGCGTCGATGGTCGCCTTCACGCTGATCGGCCTCGGCTTCGGCTTCCTCATCCGAAACGGTGCCGGAGCGATCGCCGCGACGGTCGGTGTCCTGTTCGTCCTGCCCATCGTGATGAGCCTGTTCACGCTGGCGGGAGAACGCTGGGCGTGGATCTCCGAGTCCGTCGCCTACCTCCCGTCGAACGCCGCCACCACCCTGACCACGGCCGGCGCCACCGATCTGTCGGGAGCGGCCATCGCCCTGATCGCGTGGGCGGTCGTTCCCCTGACGCTGGGCTGGGCGACGCTCCGCCTCCGCGACGCCTGACCCCTCCTCCCCACCCGTCCGAACCGACGGATGCCTCGACGCTCAGCCGGCGCCGAGGCATCCGTCGTTAGTCTGAAGCCGATGCTCGTCCTCGCCGAAGACCCCGAACCCACCCCGTCGCCCTCGATCACCTCGCCCGCACAGCTGGCCGACCTCGACACCTGGACCTGGATCGGGGGTCAGCTGCTCGGCTTCGGAGGCATGCTCCTGCGGGTCCTCGGCATCATCATCGGGATCGCCGTCGCGGCCTGGATCCTGCGCGTGATCATCCGCCGCGTCGTCGACCGCATCGTCAACGGCGCGAAGAGCAAGGCCCGCGTCGACGACACGCAAGCGCTCGACCGCTCTCCGCTCAGCGCCGTGCGCCTCGTCCAACGCACGCGCACGCTCGGCACGATCCTGCAGAACATCGTCAACGTCATCCTCGTGATCGTGGCGCTCGTGTGGATCGCCGGCATCGTCGCGCCCGACGCACTGGCCTCGCTGACGCTGCTGACCGCCGCTATCGGTGCGGGCCTCGGGTTCGGTGCGCAGAACATCGTCAAAGACGTGCTCAACGGCATCTTCATCGTCGCCGAAGACCAGATCGGGATCGGCGACGTGGTGGATCTGGGCCTCGCGACCGGGATCGTCGAGTTCGTCAGCGTGCGCATCACGCACGTGCGCGACGTCAACGGCACGCTCTGGTACGTCCGCAACGGTGAGATCACCCGCATCGGCAACATGTCGCAGGGCTGGTCGCGCGTCATCATCGACCTGGCCGTGCCCGTGGATGCCGACCTCGACATCGTCGAGAAGGCGATGCTGAGCGCCGCGAAGACGATGGCCAAAGAGAACAAGTGGCGCTCGCGCATCATCGAGCAGCCCGAGATCTGGGGCCTCGAATCCATCGGGGGCGACGCCATCGTCATCCGACTGGTGATGAAGACGCGGTCGAGCGCGAAGGACGACGTGGCGCGCGAACTGCGCGCCCGCCTCAAGCGCGCGATCGACGAGCTGGGCATCTCTCTGCCGCAGCTGAACTCCATCGTGCTCACCGGCGCCGAGGGTGCCCAGAGCGTCCGCGGAGCGCACCCGCCCAAGACGAAGGAGACGCCGGTCGCCGCGACCGACGCACGTCCGGTCTGGAAGCCGCGCCGACGCAGCAAGCCCCTCGCCCCGGCCGACGATGACCACGACGGTGCACCGGTGACGCAGAAGAAGACGGTGCACGACGCCGCGCCCACGACGACGCTCGACCTCCCGGGCGCCGACACCCCCAAGCCCACGCCCCCGGCCGTCCGCGCCGACGAAGAAGGCACGAGATGAGCGAACCCGTCAGCTTCTACGAGCAGGTCGGGGGGATGGACACCTTCCGTCGCCTCGTCGATGCGTTCTACCGCGGCGTGGCCTCCGACGAGGTGCTCAAGCCGATGTACCCCGAAGAGGATCTGGGACCCGCGGCGGAGCGCCTGACGCTGTTCCTGGCGCAGTACTGGGGCGGCCCCCCGATCTACGGGGAGACGCGCGGGCACCCGCGCCTGCGCATGCGGCACATGCCCTTCCACGTCGATCCCGACGCGCGCGACCGATGGCTCGGGCACATGCGCGCGGCCGTCGACGAGATCGCGCTGCCACCCGCGTTCGAGGCGCCGCTCTGGGACTACCTCGAGCGCGCCGCGTACGCGATGGTCAACACGTTCGAGCCCCGCGGGATCGGCCCGCAGCAGAACGGTCGCCCCGACACCGGGCTTCCCGTCCGCGCCGCCGAGTAGTGAGGCGCGTCCGCGGAAACGCGTTGCCGTCTGCATCGCGGCGAACACCGGACGGAACGACGCAAGGCAGCAGAGGAGACCATGCTCCCCGTGCGCCGTGCGCATCCCGCCGATCCCCGTCGACGGCGGTGAGGCGGGTCCGAGCCCGCCCGCACCACACGACGACCTGTTCGGCTACCGACCGAGGAAGTCTCCGAAGCCGGGGATGTCGAGATTCGACAGGCTGTCGCCGAACCCACTGATCTGATCGCCGGCACCCGATACGGCGTCCTGCGCGCCGCCCGCCCACTCCGCAGCGCCGCCGGCCCACTCGCCCGCGGCCCCGACGTCGACGCCCTCCGCGAGGCTGGCGAGATCGACTCCGGATGCCAGACCCTCGAGGTCGACGCCCTCCGCGAGCCCCGCGAAGTCGACACCCATCTGACCGGCCTGTGCGAGCAGCGGACCCGCGACGGCGCTCACGACGGCGCCGCCCGCGACGGCGGCGAGAAGTCCTCCGGCACCCACCACTCCGGCCCCGATCAGGCCGCCCCGACCCGCGCGGGCGAGCAGGGCCGACATGCGCCCGGGACGCGCCGCTTCGGCGCGCGCAGCGGTTCGAGCGAGGTCATCGGGGGCATCGGAGCGCGGGCGCTCGTGGGGTGCGAGGTCGGCGTCCATCCGCTCCCGCACGTGCGCGCGCTGCGCCGGTGTCAGGCGTTCGAAGGCTTCGCGGTGCATCTGCTCGACCCGGTCGGGGTCGGCGGTTCGAAGAAGGTAGTCGTAGCGCGCGATCGCGGCGCGGTCGTCGGCCGAGAGGTTCGACGAGGCGCGGGATGCCGCGGGCGGGGCGTATCGCCTCGACGAACTCGTCGACGGGATGTTCGGCGTACCGCGACCCGTCGGCGGGGCGGGCGGCGGAGTGGCCGCCGAACCCGTGCGTCGATCGCCGGTCACGGCATCCGCCGCGGAGCGCACCATGCCGCGCCAGTCCTTGCCGCCGCCCGCCGCCGGGGGACGCTGCGATGACGACGACGACGAGGCCTTGTCGACGGCCTTGGATGCGAGATCGAAAAGACGGGAGAACGAGACCACGAGGGCACCCTTCGACGGGCAGCGCGAGGCTGCGACGTCAAGGTCTCCTCCGCCCGGAACGGACCGATGCACCCGGAGACCAACGGTGGCCTCGTGATGACGGATGCATCGCGACGGGAGTACTCCCCTTGCTGCACTCATCGTATGGCGGCCACCTATGCGCTTGCTGGGTCACGCACCCGTCGCGCGCACGGCCGTCAATCCCGAGCGCACCGGCCCCCGCACGAGCACGTGACCGCGCGCGAGGGTCACGCGCGTCCAGGCGCCGCTCCTCCTCACGGCGGCGACCTCGCCACCGGCGATGAATCCGAGGGCGAACGCGGCGAAAGCCGTCCCGAGAGGCAGGCCCCCCAGCGCGTCGTCGGGCTGACCCCACACCTGCGCACGGACGACGCGCACGACATCCTCCCCCGCGTTCGCGGGCAGGGCATCGGCGACGGCCGCGACGCCGTATTGGGCGCGGGATGCCAGAACGGCGGCGTCGATGGCATCCGTCTGGTCCCATCCGCTACGCGGGGGCGAGATCCCCGCCCATGCGGGAGAGGTCGCGGTCTCCGGCAGGATGACGGCCTGCGCATCGTCGGGGGCCGGCAGCAGGGCAGCGGCGTCGACGACGAGGTCGCACTCCAGCTCGGGGTCGATGGCCGACACGCGCAGTCCCAGCACCGTAGGCGTGGTGTCGAACAGTCCGCGAGGGGCCAGCGGGGCGGCGGTGGCGACGAGGACGCCGTTCTCGGCCCGAAGTCGCACCGTGCCGTCGCCCAATCGGATCGCCCGAGAGGCGAAGGTGAGCAGGTCGGCTGCCGCCTGCGGATCGGGGAACAACAGACGCGCGGACACCCGCCCTAAACTACCAAGCGGTACGGGCACGCCGTACCGGAATGGAGTCAGCGTGACCGACGCCGTCGATCCCGTGGCGTCGTTGCTCGCGGTCCTCGACCTCCGCGACGCCGGAGCCCGGACCACCGAGGACATCTTCACCGGCGTCTCGCAGGCCATGCCGTTCGGCCGCGTCTACGGCGGTCAGGTGCTCGCGCAGTCGATCGTCGCGGCGTCGCGCACGCTCCCCCCGGAGCGAACGGTGCACTCGATGCACGGGTACTTCCTGCGGCCCGGAGACCCCGCCGACGGCATCACGTTCTCGGTCGACCGCATCCACGACGGACGCTCGTTCTCGACGCGCCGGACACAGGCGTATCAGGCGGGCGTACCGATCTTCTCGATGATCGCCTCGTTCCAGGACGACGACCCTGGTCTCGAGCACGCCGAGCCGATGCCCGACGGCATCCCCCTCCCCGAAGACCTGCCGGAGTTCGACCCGCAGGGTCTGCATCCGCTCAGCCGTCGGATGTTCTCCGAGCGTCCGGCCGATGTGCTGCACGTCCCCTCGCCCCTGTACACCTCGGTCGAAGGTCCGCACGTGCCTCGGCAGGCCGTCTGGATGCGCACGCGCCGCCCCCTGCCCGACGACCCGGCGGTGCACCGTGCGGCGCTCGCCTACCTGAGCGACCTCACCATTCAGGAGACGATCCTGCGCGCGCACGGTGTGGCGTGGAGCACGCCGGGCCTCAAGGTCGCCAGCCTCGACCACGCGATGTGGTGGCACCGCCCCGGCCGCGTCGACGATTGGCTCCTGTACGTGCAGGAGTCGCCCAACGCGCGCGGTGGCCGCGGCCTGTCGACCGGACGCATCTACACACGCGACGGTCTGCTGGTGGCCAGCGTGGCGCAGGAGATCATGGTGCGGGTGCCCCGCGACTGAGGCCGCAGGGGGATCGCGGAGGCCGATCGTAAGAGGCGGCCAACGGCTCGCACCTGCTGAGCTGGGCGCCCTAGATGAGCGCGCTGGGCTGATGGCATCCGAGATACCGGACGTTCCGCGCCGCCGACGCCGTGAACGATCGTCGGGGGCGCACAGGCTGTCGTCGTCAGCCGCGGGCGGAGCGCCGACGGTACTCGATCGGGTCGCCGGTGTACGGCGCCCACGCCTCTCGCTCGGCCGAGCTCCAGCGGATCGGACGACCGCTGGCGGTGTCGACGAGCACGACGACGGCGGTGGCCCGGGCGTACAGCACCGGCTCACCGGAGCCCGCCGGGCTGTAGACCTCGAAACAGATGTCGGCGCTCGACCCGCCCATCGCGCCGATCCACAGGCGCACATCGAGGGGGCGTTGACTGTAGGGCACGGGGCGAAGGTACTCGATCTCCTGGCGCGCGATGAGCGTTGCGCGCTCTCCCCCGCTTTCGAGCACGCTCATGTCGAAGACTGCTGTCGGCAAGGGGCTCGCGTCGTCATCGCCCCGCCAGAAGGCGCGCAGGCGCGCCTCTTCGAGCAGCTTCAACATCGAGGTGTTGTTGACGTGACCGAGCGCGTCGAGATCGCCCCACCGCAGGGGCATCGGCACGTGCACCCGCTCGGGCCCGGCGCCGGCCGGACCCGAGTCGGGTGTTGCGGAGGTGTCAGTCACGCGTGAGCTTGCGGTACGTCGACCGCGCCGGGTTGGCGGCATCCGCTCCGAAGCGTTCGATCTTGTTGGCCTCGTACGCCTCGAAGTTGCCCTCGAACCAGTGCCACTGATCGGGGTGCTCCTCGGTGCCCTCGTAGGCGAGGATGTGCGTGGCGATGCGGTCGAGGAACCACCGGTCGTGGGTGATGACCACGGCGCAGCCGGGGAACTCGAGGAGCGCGTTCTCGAGGGAGCTCAACGTCTCGACGTCGAGGTCGTTCGTCGGCTCGTCGAGGAGCAGCAGGTTGCCGCCCTCTTTCAGCGTCATCGCAAGGTTCAGGCGGTTGCGCTCGCCACCGGAGAGCACGCCGGCCTTCTTCTGCTGGTCGGGCCCCTTGAAGCCGAACTTCGACACGTAGGCACGCGAGGGGATCTCGGTCTTGCCGACCGTGATGATGTCCAGTCCGTCGGACACGACCTCCCAGAGCGTCTTCTCGGGGTCGATGGCCGCGCGCGACTGGTCGACGTAGCTGATCTTGACCGTCTCGCCGATCTTCAGCGTTCCCCCGTCGAGCGGCTCGAGACCGACGATCGTCTTGAAGAGCGTCGTCTTTCCGACGCCGTTCGGGCCGATGACGCCGACGATGCCGTTCGGGGGCAGGTTGAAGCTGAGGTTGTTGATCAGCGAACGCTCCCCGAAGCTCTTCTCGAGCTTCTTGGCGTCGATGACGATGCCGCCGAGACGCGGACCCGCGGGGATCTGGATCTCGTCGAAGTCCAACTTGCGCGTGCGCTCGGCTTCGGCCGCCATCTCTTCGTATCGCGCGAGGCGCGCCTTCGACTTGACCTGACGGCCCTTGGCGTTGGAGCGCACCCACTCGAGTTCGTCCTTGAGGCGCTTGGCGAGTTTGGCGTCCTTCTTGCCCTGAACCTCGAGACGCTGCCCCTTCTTCTCGAGGTAGGTCGAGTAGTTGCCTTCGTAGGGGTACAGGTGCCCACGGTCGACCTCGGCGATCCACTCCGCGACGTTGTCGAGGAAGTACCGGTCGTGCGTGATGGCGATGACCGCGCCCTTGTACGCCTTGAGGTGCTGCTCGAGCCAGAGCACGCTCTCGGCGTCGAGGTGGTTGGTGGGCTCGTCGAGGAGCAGCAGGTCGGGCTTCTGCAGCAGGAGCTTCGCGAGCGCCACGCGGCGGCGCTCTCCACCGGAGAGCGGAACCACCGACGCGTCGGCGGGCGGCGTGCGCAGCGCGTCCATCGCCTGCTCGAGCTGGGAGTCGAGGTCCCAGCCGTCGGCGGCGTCGATCTCTTCCTGCAGGGTGCCCATCTCGGCGAGCAGCGCGTCGAAGTCGGCATCGGGGTCGGCCATGAGTGCCGAGATCTCGTTGAACCGGTCGAGCTTGGGCTTGATCGCGACGCCGTCCTGGATGTTCTCCAGCACCGTCTTGGTGTCGTCGAGCTCGGGCTCCTGCATCAGGATGCCGACCGAGAAGCCAGGGCTCAGACGCGCCTCGCCGTTGGAGGGGCTGTCGAGCCCGGCCATGATCTTCAGGATCGTGGACTTTCCGGCACCGTTGGGGCCGACCATCCCGATCTTCGCACCGGGGAGGAACGACATCGTGACGTCGTCGAGGATGAGCTTGTCGCCCACAGCCTTGCGGGCACGGACCATGGAATAGATGTATTCGGCCATATCCCGTCCAGTCTAGGGGCGGCGTGCGTCGGCGGCCTACGGGCGTCGGACGCCTCTCACCAGTCGATCGGCCGGGTCTGCCCGATCAGGCATCCACCTGAGGAGAGGCCGGGCAGCACCGTCGTCACGGGATTGCCGATGGAGGGCCCGACCTGGCCGACGAGGCAGTCCGCGCCGAGTCGCACGGAGAATTCGATGCTCTCGGCCGCATTCCCGATCGTCGACTCGTCGGGCGTCACCTGCATCGCGCCCTTGTCGAACCCCGCCCCCGCGAGCGCATCGACGTAGGCGCGTCCGTCGACCTGACCGGATCCGGCCCAGACCGTGCCGACGACCTGCGTGAAGAACGGGAGGTTCTGCTGCGCGCTCCCGCCCGGGACGAGGGCCACAGCGGCCGGCGAGCTCGGCGCGGGAGTGCCCTCCGCCGGAGCCGACGACACGGGGGCGCTCGTCTCGGCCGAGTCGGCCGGCGTCGTGGGAGATTCGCCGGTGCAGCCCGCGAGGGCCAGAGCGGCCAGGAGGGTCAGGGCGGCGAGAGGGCGACCGTGGGAGCGAGACACGGCTCCGAGTCTACGGACCCGCACGCCGCGCTCCCTCAGTCGCCGCTCGCGGCCAGCCGTCCTCAGAACGGCCGGTCGGGGTCCATCGCGTCCGCGCCTCCCGCGCCTGTGCCGACCCCGACCGGCTCTCGCGATGCACCCGGCACCGACCACGCCGACTCCTCCGCGGCATCCTGCCTTGCGGCTCCGGCGCTGCCGCTGTCGTCCGCCGGGGACGCGGGCGCGGCTTCCGCCTGACCGCCGGGCTTGGGTGTGCGGTCGAAACGCGTGGTCCCCCACCGCAGATCGTGACCGATGGCGTCGGCGACGACATCGGCACTCACGCCGCGCTTGGTCTCCGTCTCCCACTCGCGCAATCGCAATCGTCCGCTCAGAACGACGCGCTCGCCTTTCCGGAGCGATCGAAGCGCATTGGCGCCCAACTCTCCGAACACGGAGATCGAGTAGTAGTTGGTGTGCGCGTCGACCCACTCTCCGCGCTCCTTGTCGAGCCTTCGCTCGCCGACGGCGAGTCGGAAGGCGGCGACGGAGCCGCCCGCGCGCGTCGCCCGCTGTTCGATGTCCCCGACGATGTTGCCCACGAGGGTGATGTGGTCGCTCATGTTGTGTCCTCTCGACGTGATGTGCGCTCCGGCACCCGTGTGCCCGACGGGTGCCGGAGCACGCTCAGAATGACCGGCATGGGCGGGCACGGGCGGTGGAATCCCGCCGTTCCGTGGAGAGATCACGCTGACACTCGACTGGGGAGGAGCGGCCCCTCCCCCCACGCCGGAGCCGATGTCGGAGGTCGGTCGTACCGTCAGGGCATGACCACCGCACTGTGGAACGATCTCGCCCCGGCTCCGCGCTCGGCCGGGTGGGGAGCGGCGACGCACGTCGCCGCGGGGCTGTGGCGCATCGCCGATCCGCGCGGCATCGTCGTGGGTCACATCCGGGCGATCTCGTCCGAAGGCGGTTGGCGTTACGCGGCCGAGCGGTTCCACATCGCGTCCGGCGACTTCCGCCGGCTCGGCGAGTTCTGGTCGTCGAGCGATGCGGTCGAGTGCCTGCGTTACGCCCGCTGACACGCGGTCTACCGAGCGGCAGCCCGCGTCAGGGGCGACACCCGATCCAGGTCGTGCCGGGCGCGTCAGACGACGCGGGCGAAGTCCTCGCGGGCGGGACTCGTTCGACCGCCGCGCACATCGTCCCAGGCTGCGCGCAGCACATCGACGGCACGCTCGAGAGTCGCCGGGGGCGCCGTGAACGGCACACGCAGGCGCCGGTCGTGGCCGCCCTCGACGGCGAAACGCGACCCCGCCGACAGTGCCAGCCCCCGGGCTCTGGCGTTCATGACCAGGGGGGTGCTGAGCGGCTCGCCGAGGCCGACCCACACCGAGACACCGCCGGACACGTCGGGCACCTCCCACTCGGGAAGCTCTCGGCGAAGCGCCGCGACGAGGTGGTCGCGGCCCGCGCGCAGCAGCTCACCGCGCTGGAGCGCGATCTCGTCGAGACGGGGGACGAGTCGCCGGGCGATGGCCTGCTCGATCTCCGGCGTGCCGAGATCGTGCACCGGGCGCCCGCTCGCGAGGCGCCTGACGATATCGGGGGCCGCGCGGACCCATCCGACGCGGAGGCCACCCCACACGGTCTTCCCGAGCGACGCGACGCGAATGATGCGGTCGTCGTCGGGGAACGGTGCGGCACCGACCGCGCGGTCGATGTCGAGCTGCGCCGTGGTCTCGTCGAGCACCAGCAGGGTGCCCGCCGACTGTGCGGCGGAGACGAACGCCGACACCTCCTCGGCGGTCATGGTTCGGCCCGTCGGATTGTGGAAGTCGGGCATGAGATAGGCCAAGGTCGGCAACGCGCGCGCGAAGCTCTGGGCCGCGCGCTCGAGGTCCCAGCCGGTGTACGAGTCGACCGGCACACCGATGAGCCGTGCACCGACGCGCCGGAAGGCGTCGGCCGCGTGCGGATACGTCGGCGTCTCCAGCATCACCCGGTCCGCACGGCCGAGCAGCACCGACGCGATGAGGTGGATGGCGCTCTGGGCGCCCGTCGTGACCAGGATCTGGTCGGGCGACGTGGGCAGTCCGCGGCCCGCGTAGTGATCCGCGATCGCCGCCCGCAGTCCGGCGTCGCCGACGACGTCGTAGCCGATGCGCGCGACCAACGCCGGTGCGTCCTGCGTCGCCTCGGCGATGATCGCCGGAAGGCCCGGCCACGCGGCGGGGCTCGCCTGCTGCAGGTCGATGGCCGCATCGTCGGCGTCCAGCCGCCCGGGATCGGTCCTGCGGAGCGGGAGCGTCACGCTGCCGCTCCCGCGCAGACTCTCGATGTGGCCGCTGTCGCGCAGGCTGCGGTACGCGGCGGCGACCGTCGTTCGGCTCAGGTGCAACGCCGACGCGAGCTCCCGCTCCGCGGGCAGCGCCGTCGAGGGGGCGAGCCTGTTGTCGAGACACAGCAGACGGATGCCGTCGGCGAGCGCCTCATAGGCGGGCCCGCTCCCCCGCCATCCGCCGAGGGCGACAGAGAGTGCGCGAGCGGAGATGCGGGAATCCATAGGGCCACGATAGCTGAATTGGCCTCATGGCCTGCATCCAATTTCATGATTGGATCTCTCCATGCTCTCCCGGATCTCCCGCCTTCTCATCGGACTCGTGCTGTACGGCGTCGGCTGCGCCCTCACCGTCGCCGCGTGCCTGGGCGTCGACCCGTGGACGGTCTTCGCACAGGGTCTCTCGCGGGTCACGGGCCTCGGGATCGGTTGGGTCACCAACATCGTCGGACTCGCCGTGCTGCTGCTGTGGATCCCGCTGCGCCAGAAGCCCGGGGTCGGCACCATCGCCAACATCCTGCTCGTCGGAACGAGCATGCAGGTCGCCCTGTGGGTCCTCCCCCACCCCGACGAGCTCTGGGCGCAGGTGCTGCTGCTGGTCGCGGGTGTCGTCCTGGTCGCGGTCGCCTCGGGGCTCTACATCGGCGCACGCTTCGGGCCGGGGCCGCGCGACGGGCTCATGACCGGTCTGCACGGACGGTTCGGGTGGCCCATCTGGGCGTGCCGACTCACGGTCGAGGGATCGGTACTCATCCTCGGTTGGCTTCTCGGGGGAACCGTCGGCGTGGGCACGCTCGTCTTCGCGCTGGGCATCGGCCCGCTCGTGCACGTGGCGATGCCGCTGCTCTCCTTCACCCGCCCGACGTCCCGCACCCGACGGCTCGCCCGCGTGTGAGGCCGAGCCGGAGAACCCCTCGCCTCGAGGGGATGCCGCATCGACAGCGCCGACGCGTGCTCCCCGAGCGGCGAGGTCGCCCGGTACGTCATCCGGCACCGGGTACGCGCAGTCGCACCCCCCGGGCGGGATCACCCTCACCCGAGAGGCGCGGCGCTCCTCAGTGCTCCCGGAACTCGGGCCGGTCGCTGCCGGGCTTGAGGTGGGAGTGCAGGGCGTTCTTTGCGATCTCCATCGACGGATAGACGCCCAGTCGCTCGTCCTTGCCCGCCATGTGCACGCTGTATCCCTCGGCATCCTGCTGGATCTTCCCGACGACCCCGACGGGCCCGTAGGCCACCCAGAGGCGCTTGGTCACCGTTTCCGACATGAGTGCTCCTTCGCTCTCGTTGCGCGGGAGATTACGCCCGCATCAGCGGGCGCGCCAGGGGCTGGTGCGGCGCGTCGGCGACGACGGATATCCTGAAGACGACCCCCAGTAGCTCAGTGGATAGAGCAGCGGCCTTCTAATCCGCCGGTCACACGTTCGAATCGTGTCTGGGGGACCAGATCCCCTCGCCGAGCCCCCTCACTAGAATGTGGGGATGGTAAACGCCTCCGAGAACGACCGGCTCGTCTGGATCGACTGCGAGATGACGGGCCTCGACCTCGCGGTCGACGAACTCGTCGAGATCGCCGTCGTCATCACCGACTTCGAGTTGAACGTGCTCGACCCCGGCTTCCAGATCGTCATCAAGCCCGACGACTCCGCCCTGGCCAACATGGGTGACTTCGTCACCGAGATGCACCGGTCCTCCGGTTTGCTCGACGAGATCCCGCACGGTGTGAGCCTCGCGGATGCCGAGTTCCAGGCGCTCGAGTACATCCAGCGCTTCGCCCCCGTCGAGGGCAAAGCCCCTCTGGCCGGCAACACGATCGGCACGGATCGCATGTTCCTGGCGAAGTACATGCCGCGCGTCGACCGGTGGCTGCACTACCGCAACGTCGACGTCTCGAGCATCAAGGAGCTCTCGCGCCGGTGGTACCCGCGCGCCTACTACCAGGCGCCGGCCAAGCACGGGGGCCACCGCGCCCTCGCCGACATCCGCGAATCGATCCGCGAACTCGCCTACTATCGCGCCGCGGTTTTCGTTCCTCAGCCCGGTCCCACGAGCGACGAGGCGAAGGCCGTCTCGACGGCGGCCGTGTCGTCGTTCGCGCTGGACGTATGACATAATCGTTCAGTTGTCTGCTGCGGCAGACACATGGTGGCTATAGCTCAGTTGGTAGAGCACCGCGTTGTGGTCGCGGGGGCCGCGGGTTCAAGTCCCGTTAGCCACCCCAGTGAAATCAAAGGCAGACAGGGCTTCCCCGAATCCCTTGCCCACACGAGAGCCCGGCGGACACACTCCCCCGGGCTCTCGTGTTCCCGGCCCGCCACGACCTCGCGCCCGTAGAATCGACGACGGAGTAGCGACCCGACGCCGGAGCCGACCATGTGCTCCACACACCCCCGGGAGGTTCGCGTGCACGACGGCGAAGACCCGTACGCGGGGAACGCGACGACATCGATCGAAGACCGATCGGCCGCGGTGTCGGATGACGACGGCATCCGTGATCCTCCCGTTCTGCTCCTCGACGCCGAGGCCTTCGAACGCCTCGTGGTCGACGAGCTCGATCAGCTTCCCGACGACATGGTCGAAGGTCTCGACAACGTCGCCTTCGTCGTCGAGGACCGCCCCGAAGACGGCTCCCTCGACGTGTTGGGCCTCTACGACGGGTGGGCGTTGACGGAGCGTGACCGATACGGCGTCGGAGAACTCCCCGACCGCATCATCCTGTACCGCGAACCGCACCTCGCGGCCTGCGCGGACGAGCAGGAGCTGCGCGATGAGATCCACACGACCCTCGTGCACGAGATCGCCCACTTCTACGGCATCGACGACGAGCGGCTCCACGAGCTCGGGTGGGCGTGATGGGTGGCCTGGCCATGCCCGATCTCGACGCCGAAACGGATCGTGCGCTCTCGGAACAGCCGCCCTCCACGTGGCAGACCGTCGTGTGGAACGATCCCGTCAACCTGATGAGCTACGTCTCCTATGTCTTCCGCAACTACTTCGGGTTCGACGCCCCGACCGCGCATCGTCTGATGCTCGCCGTGCACCACGACGGTCACGCGGTCGTCGCCCGCGGACCCCGAGAGGTGATGGAGGCGCACACGCAGGCCATGCACGATTTCGGCCTCTGGGCCACCGTCAGAAAGGACCCGGCGTGAGTGAGCGCATCGTCGTGCTCGAGATCAGCGGACTCGAAGCGCTGCACCTCGCCGGCATCGTCGGCCAGTTCCGCGACCTCCTCGCCGACACGCGTTCGGCCGCCGACCCTGCCGTGACGCGGCTGCTCCCCGACGCGTACCCCGACGATGAGGCCGCGAGCGAGGAGTTCCGTCGTCTCACCGGCGGCGACCTGCTCGAGCGTCGTGGGCAGGATGCCGCGACCGTGCTCCGGACGCTGGGCATCGACGGCGCCGGTCTCGACCCCACGAGCGACCCGGATGCCACGATCGCCGTCGCCCTGGGCGAAGGTGAAGCCCTGGCGTGGATGCGGACGCTCTCGGCGGTCCGTCTCGTGCTGGCGACGCGGCTCGGCATCCGGAGCGAGGACGACCACCAGCCCGACGACCCCCGCTTCGGGGTGTACGACTGGATCGGTTACCGCCTCGACGGGCTGATGACCGCACTCGATCGACGCTGACCGGCACCCGCGCGACGACGGCTCGCGGGCGCCGCATTCACGGCACGCGCACGACCAGAGACGCGAGCGAGACGGGATCGTCCGTGGCGATGTGGTGGTCTTCCTGACGCGCCCACCGGTCCCAGTGCGGACGGTAGGTGTCGCCGTCCCGGTCGAGCGCGCGCGCCTTGCGTGACGGGTCCGGCGCCTCGACCCAGACAGACACGTCGGCGAGGGCAGCGACCTCCGGGGTGAGAAGCCCCGAGCCTTCGACGACGAGGGGCAGCGACGGATCGACCGCGTGGGCTTCGGCGCGCGCCCCCGCCTCCCAGTCCCACCGTTCCCACACGCCGATCAGGCCCCGCGCGTGCGGGCGCAGGATGCTCTCGCGCGCGTAGGCGACACCGTCACCGAGGCCGTCCCACCCCGGATATACGTCATCGAGAGCGACGAGCTGCACGCGGCCGCGAGCGGGCCAGCCGGCCACCAACCGGCGGGCAAGGGAACTCTTGCCCGCACCGCTGCGCCCATCGAGCACGACCACAGGATTGGGCGCGCCGACAGCGGCTATGCGGTCGGCGAGCGCCACCACCGCCGCGCCGAGGGCGGCGTCGACCGGATCGGTACTACTTCTTGAGGGCGCGGATGACACGGCTGAGCGCGCGACCGGCGACCCACACGAACGGGATGCCGACAGCGAGCAGCGCGACGAGGTTCGGGTCGAAACGCAGGTCGTCGCCGCGGCGGATGTATGCGCCGAGCGGCAACGTGTACCCGCCACCGCCGCCTCCGCCGTTGCCCTGCTCATCGGAGCCTCCGCCGTAACCGGCCCACACGAGGGCGACCGGGACGATGCGCACGCCGTCGACGTCCTGCTGCTCGCCGTAGGCGGCGGAGACGCCGAATTGTGTGGACTGCTTGCCGAGTTCGAGTGCGATGTTGGGCATGTGCACCACCGTAGCGGGTGGATCGGCCCGGTCGAAGGGGCGTTGCATCGGGCCCGCGCGCGTGCGACGGGCGGCGCCGATCTCGCCGAGGAAGGTTCGCGAGTCGTTAGCAGGCGGACGTCGTCAGGACCCGGCGCAAGCCCCGCTCACCCGCACCGGACCGGCCCACTTCCCGGACCCGCGGACGCACCGCGCGCCGCCTCGACTCAGTGGTCGTACGACGGTCTCGGGTTCGTCGGCAACGCTCCCCCGCCGCGGGACGGGCCCAGCAGAGAGCCCCGCGTCACCGCACCCCGGCCGAAGCGCGCGGTGGCCCCATCGAGCGCGCCCTCGACGCGGCGCCACTCCGCGTCGTCGTCCCACAGGGTGGCGGCCATCGCCGCGGGTTTGAGCTTCTCGCCGCGGACGCCGACGAGTCGCACGGCCTGGCGGCGGTCGACGGAGTCGAACAGCTCGATCGCCGCATCGCCGATGCGCTGGCCGACCGATGTCGGCTCCGGCAGCGTCCGCGAACGGCTCAACGTGGTGAAGTCGGAGAAGCGCACCTTGATCGAGATGGTCGCCGCCTCGTACTGCTGGGCCCGCAGACGAGCACCCACACGGTCGGCGAGACGCCGGAGTTCGACGTGCAGCGTCGCGGTGTCGGAGATGTCGGCGTGGAAGGTCTCTTCGTGCCCGACGCTCTTCTCGGAGCGGCCCGTGTGCACCTCTCGCGCATCGATGCCGCGCGACAGATGCCAGATCCGGTCGCCCATCGCGCTCCCCAGCACCTGATCCAGGGAGTGCCGCGGGGTGTCGAGGATGTCGGACACGAGCCGAATGCCGCGGGACTCCAATGCCTCGGCCGCCTTCGGCCCGACGCCCCACAACGCCCGTACCGAACGGGGTCGGAGGAAGGCCTCGGTGTCGGCCGCCGCGACGACGAGCAGCCCGTCGGGCTTCGAGATCGTCGAGGCCATCTTGGCCACGTGCTTGGTGGCCGCCACGCCGATGCTGCACGTCAGTCCCGTCTCGGCCTTGACCCGGGCGCGCAGCTCCCGGGCGATCGTCCCGGGACTGCCCCAGAGCCGCCGCGCGCCGCGGACGTCGAGGAACGCTTCATCGATCGAGAGGGGTTCGACCAGCGGGGTGACATCGTGGAAGCGCGCCATCACCTGGCGTGACATCTCGGTGTAGCGGTGGAACGGCGGATTGACCACGATCGCCGTCGGACACAGACGGAGGGCGATGGCGACGGGCATGGCGGACTTGACCCCGTACCGCCGTGCCTCGTACGACGCGCTGGAGACGACCCCGCGGCCCTCGGACCCACCGATGATCAGCGGTTTGCCCGCCAGCGACGGGTCGTCGAGGACGGCGACGGAGGCGAAGAACGCATCCATGTCGACGTGCAGGATGCCGGTACCGGTGTCATCGGCATCGGGGCGCGAGACGATGCGCCCCGTGCCGTCTCCGCGTCCCATGCGTCCATTGTCTCCCGGACCTCCGACATCGGGCCGGGGCACGGCCTCGCCGGAGCGCCGGTGATCGGGGGAATGACGGATGCCACGACCCGAGCCGTCTCTGACGGCCGAGGTCGTGGCATCCGGTGTCTTACAGCGTGGCAGCGCGCTCGAGCACGAGCTCGCGCACGCGCGCGGCGTCGGCCTGGCCCTTCATGGCCTTCATGACGGCGCCGATGACGGCGCCGGCGGCCTGCACCTTGCCGTCGCGGATCTTCGCGAGCACGTCGGGCTGGGCGACGAGGGCCTCGTCGATCGCGGCGATGAGTGCTCCGTCGTCCGAGACGACCGCGAGGCCGCGCGCGTCGACCACCTCTTGCGGGGTGCCCTCCCCGGCGATGACGCCCTCGAGCACCTGGCGCGCGAGCTTGTCGGTCAGGGTCCCGGCGTCGATGAGCTTCTGCAGCGCGGCGACGTTCGCGGGCGACACCAGATCGGCGGCGTCGCGGTCCTGCGCGTTGGCGACGCGGGTGATCTCACCCGTCCACCACTTACGGGCCGACGCCGGCGCCGCACCCGCGGCGATGGTGTCGGCCACCGCGTCGAGCAGGCCGCCGTTCGCGACGTCCTGGAACTCGAGGTCGGTGAAGCCCCACTCACCCTTGAGCCGGCGTCGACGGGCGGCGGGCGGCTCGGGGAGGGCTGCGCGCAGCTCCTCGATCAGCTCGGGCGCGGGCACGACCGGCAGCAGGTCGGGCTCGGGGAAGTACCGGTAGTCGTCGGCATCCGACTTCGGGCGCCCCGGCGAGGTGCGACCGGTGTCTTCGTGCCAGTGACGCGTCTCCTGCGTGATCGTCCCGCCCTTGGCGAGGATCGCGGCCTGACGCTGGATCTCGTAGCGCACCGCCCTTTCGACCGAGCGCATCGAGTTGACGTTCTTCGTCTCGGTGCGGGTGCCCAGCTTCTCCTGCCCGCGGGGGCGCAGCGAGACGTTCGCGTCGCAGCGGAGGTTTCCGCGCTCGAGCTTCGCCTCCGAGATGCCGAGGCCGCGCACGATGTCGCGGATCGTCGCGACGTAGGCTTTCGCCAACGTCGGGGCGGAGTGCTCGGCGCCGAAGATCGGCTTCGTAACGATCTCGACGAGCGGCACACCGGCGCGGTTGTAGTCGACCAGCGAGTACTCCGCACCCTGGATGCGACCGGTCGAGCCGCCCATGTGCGTGAGCTTGCCGGCGTCTTCCTCCATGTGCGCGCGCTCGATCGGCACGGTCACGATGGTGCCGTCTTCGAGCTCGACCTCGACCGACCCCTCGAAGGCGATCGGCTCGTCGTACTGCGAGATCTGGTAGTTCTTGCCGAGGTCGGGGTAGAAGTAGTTCTTCCGCGCGAATCGGCTCGACGGCGCGATCGAGCAGCCGAGGGCGAGCCCCAGGCTGATCGACGAGCGGATCGCCTCGGCGTTCACCACGGGCAGCGCGCCCGGAAGACCCATGTCGACGGGAGCCACGAGCGTGTTCGGCTCGGCACCGTGGTGGGCCTCGTTGGCCGGGTTGGGCGCGGCCGAGAACATCTTGGTCGCGGTGTTGAGCTCGACGTGCACCTCGAAACCGAGGACGGGCTCGAACATCTCGAGCGCCTCGTCGAAGTCCATCAGTGCATCTTTCGCCATCAGAGCGACGCTCCGTTCGTGAGAGAGGGGGCCTTGTCGAGCAGCGGGGCGCCCCACTGGTCGACGAGCAGCGCTTCGAGGGCGGCACCGACACGGTAGAGGCGGGCGTCTTCGCGGGCGGGGGCGAGGAACTGGATGCCGACGGGCAGGCCGTCTGCTTCGGCGAGGCCGCTGGGGATCGAGATGCCGGGGACCCCCGCGAGGTTCGCCGGGATCGTGGTGATGTCGTTCAGGTACATCTGCAGCGGGTCGTCGATCTTCTCGCCGAGGCGGAACGCCGTGGTCGGCGCCGACGGGGTCGCGATGACGTCGACCTGGCCGAAGGCCGCATCGAAGTCCTGCTGGATGAGCGTGCGCACCTTCTGGGCGCTGCCGTAGTAGGCGTCGTAATAGCCGGCCGAGAGGGCATAGGTGCCGAGGATGATGCGTCGCTTGACCTCGGGGCCGAAGCCGGCGTCGCGCGTCGCGGCCATGACGTTCTCGACGGTGGCCGCACCCTGCGGGTTCACGCGCATGCCGAAGCGCACGGAGTCGAACTTCGCAAGGTTGCTCGACGCCTCGGCGGGCAGGATCAGGTAGTAGGCCGCCACGCCGTACTCGAAGTGCGGCGCGCTGATCTCGACGATCTCGGCGCCCTGCGCCTCCATCGCCGACAGCGCCGCACGGAACGACGCGGTGACACCGGACTGGAATCCGCTGCCGTCGAGCTCGCGGACGACACCGACGCGGAGCCCCTTGAGCACCTCACCCGTCACACCCTCGCGGGCGGCGGCGGCGAACGACGGCCACGTGTCGGACAGCGAGGTCGAGTCGTTCGCGTCGTGCCCGCCGATGACGTCGTGCAGCAGACCCGCGTCGAGCACGGTGCGGGTCACCGGGCCGACCTGGTCGAGGCTGGAGGCCAGCGCGATCGCGCCGTACCGGCTCACTCCGCCATAGGTGGGCTTCACACCCACCGTGCCGGTGACGTGCGCGGGCTGGCGGATCGAGCCGCCGGTGTCGGAGCCGAGGGCGAGCGGCGCCTCGAAGGCGGCGACGGCCGCGGCCGACCCCCCGCCGGAACCGCCGGGGATGCGATCGAGATCCCACGGGTTGCGGGTGGGACCGTATGCCGAGAACTCGGTGGAGGAGCCCATCGCGAACTCGTCCATGTTGGTCTTGCCCAGGGGCACCAGGCCCGCGGCGCGCGCGCGCGCGACGACTGTGGCGTCGTACGGCGACATGTAGCCCTCGAGGATCTTCGATCCGCTCGTGGAGGGCATGTCGGTGGTGACGAGCACGTCTTTCACGGCGAGCGGGACACCGGCCAGCTCGTGCAACGGCTCGCCAGCTGCGCGACGGCGGTCGATGTCGCGCGCGACGTCGAGGGCGTGGTCGCTGACGTGGAGGAAGGCGTGGACGTCGCCGTCGACGGCCGCGATGCGGTCGAGATGCGCCTGCGTGGCTTCGACGCTGGACACCTCGGATGCCGAGAGCTTCGCGGCCAGCTCTGCTGCGGTCAAGCGGGTGAGATCGCTCATCGTCGCTGCTCCTTCGTCACGGCCTCGGTACGCGCACGGTCGGTGGTGGACAGCACGTCGCCGGTCACTGTTCCTCCCCCAGGATCGCGGTGACGCGGAAACGGCCGTCGGCTTGATCGGGCGCGTTCTGCAGAACCTGCTCGCGCGTGAGCTGCTGCTGCACGACATCGGGGCGGAAGACGTTCTCGAGCGGGATCGGGTGGCTCGTCGCGACGACATCCGGGGTCGCGACCTCGGATACCTTCGCGATGTTGTCGACGATGGCATCCAGTTGGCCGGTGAGGCTCTGCACCTCTTCGTCGCTCAACTGGATCCGAGCGAGCACACCGAGATGGCGCACGAGGTCAGGGGTGATTTCAGACACCCGTCGAGTCTAGTTCGCGCGTCGCCGACACCCGGGCCCCGGTGGATGGCTCGCGCGTGGATTGCTCATCCTCCCGGGGGACGGCGTGCTCCATCGTCCCGCGTCGGCTGTGGACAGGTCGGGCGGCCGGAACAGCCCACGTCCTAGGCTGGCCGGGTGACGAGCTTCGATCCGCCGCGACCCTGGACCACGAGTTACGCCGCGGGGGTGCCGGAAGACCTGGCCCCGCAGAGCGGTTCGCTCATCGACATCGTCGACGCCTCGGTGCGCGACTATCCGGACGCCCCGGCCCTGCAGTTCTTCGGGCGAGAGACGTCCTACGCCGAGCTCTCCCGACAGATCGCGTGCGCGGCCGCCGCGCTGGCAGCCCACGGCGTGCGTGCGGGAGATCCCGTCGCCATCGTGTTGCCGAACTGTCCGCAGCACATCGTCGCGTTCTACGCCGTCCTCCGCCTGGGCGCGGTGGTCGTCGAACACAATCCGCTCTACACCCCGCGCGAACTGCGCAAGCAGTTCGAGGACCACGGCGCGAAGCACGCGATCGTCTGGAGCAAGGTCGTCGCGACGGTGCAGGAGTTCCCGGCCGACCTCCGCGTCGACACGCTCGTCTCGGTCGACGTCACCCGCGCGATGCCGCTGATGACGCGCCTCGCCCTGAGACTCCCCGTCGCCAAAGCACGAGAGTCGCGATCGGCGCTGCACGCGAAGACGAAAGGCGCGACCGACTGGGAGGGTCTCATCCGTCACGAGCCGCTTCCCGCGTCGCATCCCCGCCCCGCGGCCGACGACCTCGCGATCATCCAGTACACCAGCGGCACGACGGGCACGCCGAAGGGGGCGATGCTCACCCACGCGAACCTCCTCGCGAACGCGGCTCAAGCCCGGGCCTGGGTCCCGCAGATCGTCCGCGGTGAGGGATGCGTGGTCTACGCGGTCCTGCCCATGTTCCACGCCTACGGCCTCACCCTGTGCCTCACGTTCGCGATGTCGATGGGCGCGCGTCTCGTGCTCTTCCCGAAGTTCGACCCCGATCTCGTGCTCGCCGTCACGAAGAAGCATCCGGCCACGTTCCTCCCCCTCGTGCCGCCCATCGCCGACCGCCTGCTGACGGCGGCGCAGCAGAAAGGTGTCTCGCTCGCCGGCACCGACGTCGCCATCTCCGGCGCCATGGCGCTGCCGCACGAGCTCGTCGTTCCGTTCGAGGAAGCCACGGGCGGGTTCCTCGTCGAGGGATACGGCCTCAGTGAGTGCTCCCCCGTGCTGATGGCGAACCCGGTCGCCGACAACCGCGTCGCGGGCACGGTGGGACTGCCCCTCCCGGGAACAGAGTGCCGCGTCGTCGACCCCGACGATCCGCACACCGACGTCGAGCGCGGCGAGCTGCTCGTGCGCGGGCCACAGGTGTTCCGCGGGTACTACGGCAAGCCCGAAGAGACCGCGAGCGTGTTCGTCGACGACTGGTTCCGCACAGGTGACATCGTCACGATCGACGAGGCGGGCTTCGTCCGCATCGTGGACCGCATCAAGGAGCTGATCATCACGGGCGGCTTCAACGTCGCCCCCACCGAGGTCGAGAGCGTGTTGCGTCAGCACCCGTCCGTGATCGATGTCGCGGTCGTCGGACTGCCCGACGAGCACTCCGGCGAGCAGGTCGTCGCGGCGGTGGTCGCCTCGGACCCCGACACCTTCGACGCCGAGGCCGTCCGCGCTTTCGCGCGCGGCATCCTGACGCCCTACAAGGTGCCGAAACGGATCGTCGTGGTGGAGGAGCTCCCCCGCTCGCTCATCGGCAAAGTCCTGCGGCGGCAGGTGCGCGACCAGTTGCTGTCCGACTGAGCCGCCGAGCCCGAAGACGGAGCGCGTGCTTCGCTACGGTGGCAACGGGGGCCGATCGCGGCCCTGCTGTGACCTGTGGGGGGAAATCATGACCAGAACACGTGCATCGTTCGCTCTCGTCGCCGCGTCGGCGCTGCTCCTGCTCGCCGGCTGCTCCGCCGGTGGCGCCACGACGGCGGCTGACGAGACGGAGTCATCGCCGATCGCGACCCCGGCCGCATCCGCGCCGGAGGCCACGGAGGCCGCCAGTGGACAGTCGAAGGCCGACGCGTGCCAGATCGTCATCGCGTCCTTCAGCGACGTGGTGTCGACCAGCCAATCCATGGACACCTCCGACCCGCAGGCGACCCTCGCGGCCTTCACCGCATTGACCGAGAAGGTGCAGGGCGACTTCTCGCGCATCACGAACGAGGAGATCGCTCCCGTCGCGCAAGCGGCCGGTGCCCAGCTCGACGAGTACGCCGCGTTCCTCGAAGGCTTCACGGCCGACCCCGCCCGGGCGAGCGAGTTCGGCGCTCAAGTGACCGCGCTGCAGGACAGCTTCACGCAGGCGGGAACGGCCTGCCAGGGGTAAGAACAGACCTGGGGGCGGGAGCCGGCTCTCCTGCCCTTCACGTCGTCTCCGGCCGAGGCCGCGTCAACCGGCGGAACCGCCGGCCGGGCTCCCGTCGGTCGCCGAGCCGCCGGCCGGGCTCCCGTCGATCGCGGTCTCGTCGGCCGCGTCGTCCTCGGCCGTGCCCCGGTCGGTCGCGGTCTCGTCGGCCGGGTTCCCACCGGCCCCACCCGGGTCGGTCGCGGTCTCGCCGGCCGGGTTCTGTTCGGTCGGGTCCTCGTCGGCCGGGTTCCCATCGGCCGGGTTGCCATCGGTCGTGCTCTCGCCGGCCGTCTGCTGACCGCCGTCGAGCGCCATAGGACCCTGCTCGACGAGGATGCGGAACTGCGCGGCATCCAGGATCCGCAGTCCTAGTTCTTCGGCCTTCGCGAGTTTGGATCCGGCACCCGGGCCCGCGGCGACGAAGTCCGTCTTCTTCGACACGCTCGACGCCGCCTTGCCGCCGGCGGCGAGTATCGCCTCTTGCGCGCCCTCGCGCGTGTAGCCCTCGAGCGAGCCCGTCGCCACCACGGTGACCCCCGCGAGCACTCCGCCCGCGGCTGCCGCGGCTCCGGGACCGGGGTGGCCGGGAATGGCGAAGCGCACACCCGCGGCCTGCCAACGCTCGACGATGTCGCGGTGCCACTCGACCTCGAACCAGTCGATCACCGCGTCGGCGATGATGCCGCCCACCCCTTCGACGGCGGCGAGTTCTTCGCGCGAGGCCGCGCGGATGGCATCGAGAGAGCCGAACCACTGTGCAAGGGCGCGGGCGGCGACCGGTCCGACGTGACGGATGTTCAGCGAGACGAGCAGTCGCCAGAGGTCTTTCGTCTTGGCCTTCTGCAGTTCGGCCACCAGCTTGGTCGCCTGCTCCGACGGGAGCACCTCGCGGAAGTCCTTGCGGATGCCGCGGCGCCGCCGTTCGGCGGCGTCGAGGTGTTCGCTGCCCGGCGGGTACGACGCGGGGCCGAGCTTCTGGAAAGGAGCCCGTCGCACGAGGTCGCCGGTGTCGGGGTCGATCTTGCGCTCACCCGTTTCGGAGTCGCGGACGACCACCTCGATCGGGACGAGCTCGTCTATCGTCAGGTCGAAAAGACCGGCCTCGGTGTCGAGCGGCGGCCGCTCGGGTACGTCGGGCTGCGTGAGGGCCGCGGCCGTCACCTCGCCGAGGGCCTCGATGTCGAGGGCGCCGCGCGAGCCGATGTGCTCGACGCGCCCGCGCACCTGTGCCGGGCAGGACCTCGCGTTCGGACAGCGCAGGTCGATGTCGCCCTCTTTCGCGGGTCGCAGCGGCGTGCCGCACTCGGGGCAGTCCGTGGGCATGACGAAGGCGCGCTCGGTCCCGTCGCGCAGCTCGACGACGGGCCCGAGCACCTCGGGGATGACGTCGCCGGCTTTTCGCAGCACGACCGTGTCACCGATGAGGACGCCCTTGACCTTCACGACGTCCTGGTTGTGCAGGGTCGCCTGCCGGACGACGCTGCCGGCCACTTTGGCCGGTTCCATCACCGCGAACGGCGTCGCGCGGCCCGTCCGCCCGACCGAGACGACGATGTCGAGCAGTTTCGTGTTGACCTGTTCGGGCGGGTACTTGTAAGCGATGGCCCAGCGCGGAGCGCGGCTCGTCGCCCCGAGTTCGTCGTGCAGCGCGAGCTCGTCGACCTTGACGACGACTCCGTCGATCTCGTGCTCGACGTCGTGCCGATGCTCACCGTGGTGGGCGACGAACGACAGGACCCCCTCGATCGTCGACTCGACCCGGCTGTAGGGGGACGTGGGCAATCCCCATGACCCCAGAAGGTCGTAGATCTCGCTCTGCGCCGCCACCGGCGGCTCGGCCCACGCGCCGATGCCGTGGACGTACAGCGCGAGCGAATCGATGCGGGCGAGACCCGCTTCGAGCTCCAGCCCGGACTTCTTCTCGATCTGTTGACGGAGGCCGCCGCTGGCGGCGTTGCGCGGATTGGCGAAGGCGGGGAAGCGTCGGGCCGCGGCGATCTCGGCCTTCTCTTCGTCGAAGGCGCGCGCACCCCGACGGCCCGCCGCGCGCTCGCGCGCATCGGCGACCGCGCGATCGCGGTACTCCCCCTGCAACCGGTTGAGGTTCTCGAACTTCGCGACCGGGATGAAGACCTCACCGCGTACCTCGACGAGAGCCGGATGGCCCTCGCCGGAGAACCTGCGAGGGATCCCCGTCACCCGCAGGGCGTTGTCGGTCACGATCTCACCGACGCGCCCGTCTCCGCGGGTCGCCGCCGACGTCAGCACCCCGTTCTCGTAACGCAGATTGATCGCCAGGCCGTCGATCTTGAGTTCGCTGAGCCAGTGCACCGTGCGCCCGGCAGCCGCCTCGGTCTTCACCGCCCAGTCGCGGAGCTCGTCGGGCGAGAAGACGTTGTCGAGACTGAGCATGCGCTCGGCGTGCTCGATGGTGGCGAGGTCGGTCGCCTCAGCGGCACCCACCGAGAGGGTGGGACTGTCCTGCCCCTGCAGTTCGGGATGCAGCCGTTCGAGGGCTTCGAGCCGATGCATCCAGCCGTCGTAGGTGGCATCGTCGACGAGCTCGGCGTCGCGACCGTAGTACGCGTCGCGCGCATCGACGATGCGCTGGGTGAGGTGGGCCGCCTCGACGCGCGCGTCGTCGAGGGGGAGGTCGGGAAGCGAGTAGTGCTCGGTCACGTGATCCAGCTTAGGGAGGGGGTCCGACATCGCCACCGGGCGTTGCCTGCGTCACCGTCGCCCGTCGTGCGAGACCCCTGACCCCACGGAGGAGATACGGGGAGCGGAGGACACCCGACCACATGGGCGTCCTCCCGTGCCGGAAAGTCCTCCCGTCCCGGGACATCCTCCCGTCCCGGGCAGCCCTCTCGCCCCGAGCAGCCCTGCCGCCCAGCGAACCCTCGCATACCCGCTACCGAGGTCGTCGCGACGCAGAGGGCCCGCCGTCACGAGCCCGTGGCATCCGCCGCGCGAACGATCCGCCGACGCGACGGGCCCGCGTCAGGCGTCGACCGGGACCGCGGACACGGTCCGGTCGATGGTGAACTGACCGACCACGCGCGTGCCGTCGTACAGCACCGCCGTCTGCCCGGGAGCCACGCCGTCGAAGGGCGTGTCGGGGCGGACGGTCAGAAGGCCGTCGACCAGCGACGCGAACGCGGGGACCGGGTCGGCGTGCGCACGGATCTGCACGTCGCAGGCGAACGAGTCGGTCGACGGCTCGCGTCCCGCCCAGGTGAACCGCTCCCCCGCGATCTCGGAGCAGGCGAGCGCCTCCTTCGGGCCCACGACGACGGTGTTGTTCACCGGCCGCACCTCCAGCACGAAGCGGGGCTTCCCATCGGCCGCCGGAACACCCAGCTGCAGTCCCCGGCGCTGTCCGACGGTGAAGGCGTGAGCACCCTCGTGCGATCCGATCACGGCGCCGGTGCGGTCGAGGATCTCGCCGCGCTCGGCCCCCACCTTGTCGGCGAGCCACCCGCGCGTGTCGCCGTCGGGGATGAAGCAGATGTCGTGGCTGTCGGGCTTCTGCGCCACCGAGAGTCCGCGCGCCTCCGCCTCCGCGCGCACGAGCGCCTTCGACGGGGTGGACCCCAGGGGGAAGTAGGTGTGCGCGAGCTGCTCGGCGGTGAGCACGCCCAGCACGTACGACTGGTCCTTGGCGTTGTCGGATGCGCGGTGCAGTTCGCGGCCCTCGGGCGTGTCGACGAGGGTCGCGTAATGGCCGGTGCACACGGCGTCGAAGCCGAGTTCGATCGCACGCTCCAGGAGGGCGGCGAACTTGATCTTCTCGTTGCAGCGCATGCAGGGGTTCGGGGTTCGGCCGGCGCGGTACTCGGCGACGAAGTCGTCGATCACGTCGTCGCGGAAACGCTCCGAGAAGTCCCACACGTAGAACGGCATCCCGAGCTTGTCGGCGGCGCGGCGCGCGTCCATCGCGTCCTCGATCGTGCAGCAGCCGCGGCTACCCGCGCGAAGGGTGCCTCCGGCACGCGAGAGGGCGAGATGCACGCCGACCACGTCGTGCCCCGCCTCGACGGCACGGGCGGCCGCCACCGCGGAGTCGACCCCACCGCTCATCGCCGCCAGAACTCGCATGCACCCAGTCTACGAAGGTGCCGCTGTACGGGCGCCGGATGCCACGGCCCGGGCGTACGCCTCGGGCAGGCGGGCGAGCACGGCGTCGATGTCGGAGGGGGTGGAGGTGTATCCGAGGGTGAATCGCAGCACAGACCGCGCCGCCCTGTCGTCGAGGCCGAGTGCCAGGACGACGTGCGACGGCTCGGCGACGCCCGCTTGGCACGCCGACCCGGTCGACACCGCGATGCCCGCCATGTCGAGGAGGAACAGCAGCGTCTCGCCCGCGGCATCCGGAAACAGCACGTGCGCATTGCCGGGGAGGCGATCGTCGGGGTCGCCCAGCAGACGCGCCCGCGGGATCGACGAGCGGATGCCGTCGATCAACCGCTCGCGGAGGGCGACGAGCCGTGCGCCCTCGCTCAGACGCTCGGTCTCGGCGGCCCGGGCCGCGGCGGCGAACGCGGCCGCCCCCGCGACGTCCTGGGTCCCGGCGCGAAGACCGCGTTGCTGACCGCCGCCGTGCACGAGGGGCGTGAGCCGCGCGTGCCGCGACACGACCGCCGCACCCACCCCGACGGGGCCGCCGACCTTGTGCGCCGAGACCGACATGGCCGCGAGCCCCCCGGGAGCGGTGCCTCCCCCGCGCCAGGCGGCGAAGTCGACCGCGACCTGTCCGAGCGCCGACACGGCGTCGAGGTGCAGGGGCACTCCGACCCCGGATGCCGCCCGGGCCAGGCCCGCGGCATCCTGCAGCGTCCCCACCTCGTTGTTGGCCACCAGCGCGGTCGCGAGGCCGGCCCCGGGCAGAGCGGTGTGAAAAGCCCCCGCGTCGATCCGGCCGAGGGCGTCGAGCGGCACGGCCCGCACCGCCGAGCCTTCAGCGGTGGCGAGCCAGCCGACGACGTCGAGCGTGGCGTGGTGTTCGCCGTCGGGCAGCACGACGGCATCCGTCCCCTCGGGCCGCGACCACCACAGTCCCTTCAGCGCGAGATTCGCGGCCTCCGTGCCGCCGGAAGTGAAGACGATCTCGATGGGCTGACAGCCGAGCACCTCGGCGAGCTGGTCACGGGCGTCTTCGAGCAGCCGACGCGCCGCTTGGCCGGCTCCGTGGATGGACGACGGATTGCCGAGCACCTCATGGGCGTCCAGCCAGGCGTCTCGGGCTTCTGCGCGCAAAGGCGTCGTCGCGGCGTGATCGAGGTAGACCTGCACCCTACGTCCCCCTCACGCTGTCCGCTGCCTTCACTACCCTAAGACGCATGGTCCGAACCGAGCCCGCCCTGGCGACCCGTCCCGCTCTGCTGAACCCCGCGTTCGACGACCTCGGTGTGCGCCTCGGCCCCGACGGCGGCACGCTGCGCGTCTGGTCGGCGTCGGCCGACGCGATGCAACTGCTGATCTTCGACGACGTCGACCTCGACTGGGCCACCGAGACGATCGCCCTCTCCCCCGTCGGCGGCGGGGTCTTCGAAGCCACCACGCCCCTGCTGCGCCCCGGAGCGCGCTACGCCATCCGGGTCGGCGGTCCGCACGGCGCGGGGCACACCTTCAACCCGCAGTCGCTGCTCATCGAGCCCTATTCTCGAGGACTCGTGTCCGGCAGCTTCGGCGACTGGCGGTCGGTGGTGGTCGACGGTTCCTTCGACTGGGGCACCTCGATCAAGCCGCGCGTGCCGCTGGATCGCACGGTGATCTACGAGGGACACGTGAAGGGCCTGACCAAGCGGCATCCCTTCATCCCTCCGGCGCTGCACGGCACGTACGCGGGCCTCGCCCACCCCGCGATGATCGAGCACCTCCTCTCGCTCGGCGTCACCAGCGTCGAGCTGCTGCCGGTGCACGCCTTCGCGACCGAACCGCGGCTGCTCCAGCTCGGACTCACCAACTACTGGGGCTACAACTCCCTCAATTTCTTCACCCCGCACGCGCCCTATGCCACCGCGGCGAACCGCGCCGACGGACCCGAGGCGGTCCTGCGCGAGTTCAAGGGGATGGTCAAGCTGCTGCACGAGGCGGGGCTCGAGGTCATCCTCGACGTCGTCTACAACCACACCGCCGAAGAGGGACTCGGCGGACCCCGCACGAGTCTGCGCGGCATCGACAACCGTTCCTATTACCGACAGACGGCCGAGGGCGCTTACATCGACGAGACCGGGTGCGGCAACGCGGTGAACACGTCGACGGATGCCGCCGCCCGTCTCGTGCTCGACTCGGTGCGCTACTGGGCCGATGAGGTGCAGATCGACGGTTTCCGCTTCGATCTCGCGGTGACCCTCGGTCGCGACGACCGGCACTCCTTCACGCCCGACCACCCGCTGCTCACGGCCCTCCGCGAAGAGGCCGCCGTATCGGGCACGAAACTGATCGCCGAGCCGTGGGACGTCGGGATGGGCGGCTGGCAGACCGGCAACTTCGGCGACGGCTGGCTCGAATGGAACGACCGCTACCGCGACCGTGTCCGCAACTTCTGGTTGAGCGACATCGACTACGCCCGTCGTGCCGACACCGCTCCCGTGGGCATCGGTGGGTTCGCCACGCGCCTCGCCGGCTCCTCCAACACCTTCAGCGAGGAGCGCGGGCCGCTCGCGAGCGTGAACTTCGTCACCGCGCACGACGGCTTCACCCTGCGCGACCTCGTGTCGTACGACGTCAAGCACAACCTCGGTAACGGCGAGCAGAACCGTGACGGCGCCGACACGAACCGCTCCTTCAACCACGGGGCCGAGGGGCCGACCGACGACGAACGCGTACTCGCCACCCGGCGCACGGCGATGCGCAATCTGATGGGCACGCTGCTGCTGTCGGCGGGCGTGCCGATGATCACCGCCGGCGACGAGATGGGGAGGACGCAGCGCGGAAACAACAACGCCTACTGCCACGACTCGGCCCTGACCTGGCTGTCGTGGGAGACCGCCCCGTGGCAGCGCGACCTGTTCGCCCACACGCAGCGGCTGCTCCAGTTGCGACGGGAGAATCCGGCGCTCCGCCCCCAGCGCTTCGCGCGCCTCGGGGAGAACATCCCTTCGGCATCGGTGATGGAGTGGTTCGACGAGCACGGCGAGACGATGTCGAGCGACCGGTGGAACGACCCCGCCCACCGGACGCTGCAGTACCTCGCGACCTCGACGCCCGAGCTCGAGGCCCCCAACCGTGTGCTGCTGGTCATCCACGGCACGGAGCACCCCACCGACATCGTGCTCCCCGACCTCGAGGACGCGGTGTTCGTCGAGCTGTGGTCCAGCGCCGACGAGGCACCTTCCGACGCCCGCACGACGTTCGCGCCGGGCGACGTCGTCCCCCTCGTGGGCGCGTCGATGCGGTTGTTCCGCGTCGACTGATCAGGCCCCGCTGTCAAGGCCGCACGAAACGATGCGGCAACGTCGGCGGCCCGCGGTAGGTTCGGACCGTGGCCACCACGACGACACTCTCGCCCGAGCTGCCCTGGCGCAGCGCCGCCTCGATCCCCGTGCGTCCGGTCAAACCGACGCCCACGTCGCGCCGCGTGGTCACACCGCGCATTCCGATGGCGCTTCCGCACCCGAGCGTGCCGGGCGGTGCCTTCCGTCCGTCGGCCTACGTCGGCGAGGCCGTGCCGTTCACCGTCACCGCCTTCCGCGAGGGGCACGATCGCATCGGTGTGAACCTGCGGTTGTTCTCGCCCTCGGGCGACGAGTCGTTGCACCGCCTCAGCCCGCTGAACGACGGCTTCGACCGGTGGTCCACCGTGGTCGCACCCCTCGAGCAGGGCGTATGGCGCTTCCGCTTCGAGTCCTTCGCCGACGACTTCGCCACGTGGGAGCACGCCGCCGACCTCAAGATCGCGGCGGGCGTCGACAGTGCGCTCATGCGCGAGATGGGCGCGCAACTCTTCGACCGCGCGCGCGGCGAGAAGAAACGCCCCGGCGCCGACAAAGACGCCCTGTACGAAGCCGCGCGTTCACTGCGCGACCCCGACGTGCATGACGACGTCGCCCTGTCGATCGTGCGCGATCCCGCGATCGCCGCGCTGTTCGCCGCGCGGCCGATGATGGGGCTGGTCTCGGTCGGTCGGGATGCCGAGCTGCTCGTCGAGCGCGAACGCGCCGGCGTCGGCGCCTGGTACGAGTTCTTCCCGCGCTCCGAGGGGGCCACGCGCAACGACGACGGATCCGTCGTCAGCGGCACGTTCCGTACCGCGGTCGACCGTCTCCCCGGCGTCGCCGGCATGGGTTTCGACGTGCTCTACCTCCCGCCGATCCACCCGATCGGCGAGACCAACCGCAAAGGCCCCAACAACACCCTCGTCACCCAGCCGGGCGACCCGGGTTCGCCGTGGGCGATCGGCGGTGCCGCGGGGGGTCATGACACGGTGCACCCCGACCTCGGCACCCTCGACGACTTCCGGGCCTTCGTGGCGGCGGCGCGGGAGAACGGCCTCGAGGTTGCCCTCGACCTCGCGCTCCAGGCCTCGCCCGATCACCCGTGGGTCGCGGAGCACCCCGAGTGGTTCACGACGCTCCCCGACGGCTCGATCGCGTTCGCCGAGAACCCGCCGAAGAAGTATCAGGACATCTACCCGGTCAACTTCGACAACGACCCCGACGGCATCCGGGCCGAAGTGCTGCGCATCGTGCGCCACTGGATCGCCCAGGGTGTGACGATCTTCCGCGTCGACAACCCGCACACCAAGCCCCTGCAGTTCTGGGAGTGGCTCATCGCCACGGTCAGCGCGGAAGAGCCCGACGCGGTCTTCCTCGCCGAAGCCTTCACCCGCCCCGCCCCCATGCAGGGCCTGGCCATGGCCGGCTTCCAGCAGAGCTACACGTACTTCACCTGGCGCAACACGAAAGAGGAACTCGAGGAGTTCCTCGGCGCGCTCGCGCACGAGACCGACGACTTCCTGCGCCCGAACCTCTTCGTGAACACCCCCGACATCCTCACCGAGTACCTGCAGTACGGGGGCCGGCCCGCGTACAAGATCCGCGCCGCCATCGCCGCGACCGCGGCGCCGACCTACGGCGCCTACGCCGGGTACGAACTCATCGAGAACGTGGCGCGCCCGGGTTCCGAAGAGAACATCGACAACGAGAAGTACGAGTACAAGTTCCGCGACTGGGAGGGAGCCGAGGCCTCCGGTCACTCGATCGCCCCGTACCTGCGTATGCTCAACGCCGCGCGACGGGCGCACCCGGCGCTGCGCCAGCTGCGAAACCTCGAGGTGCACTGGAGCGACGACGACGCGACGCTCGTGTACTCCAAGCACCTGCCCGCCGAGCTTTCGCCGACCGGCGCCTCCGACACGATCATCGTCGTGGCCAACGTCGACCCGCATTCCGCCCGTGAGACGACCGTCCACCTCGACACGACCGTCTTCGGCATCGAGCCGGGTTCGTCCTACGACGTCGAAGACCTCGTGACCGGTCAGGTGTGGACGTGGGCCGACCACAACTTCGTGCGTCTCGACGCCTTCCACGAGCCCGTGCACATCCTGCACGTCAAGGAGAACCGATGACCCTGCTCCCCAGCGAGATCCTGGATGCCGTCGCCCACGGCGCCCACCACGACCCCCACAGCGTGCTGGGCGTCCACGAGACCGGCGATGGCTGGGTGATCCGTTCCCGGCGTCCCCTCGCCCGCGAGGTGGTCGTCGAACTCGCCGACGGTCGCAGCGTGCCGCTCGAGCATCTGCGCGGCGGCATCTGGGAGGCGCAGACCGAGAACCACCCTGGCGCGTACACCGTGCGTGCGAGCTACGAGGGCACGGAGCACGTCACCGACGACGGCTACCGGCATGCGCCCTCCATCGGCGAGCTCGACCTCCACCTCGTCTCCGAGGGCCGCCATGAAGAGCTGTGGCGCGTGCTCGGAGCGCACGTGCGCGAACTCGACGGCTCGCACGGCGTGGCCTTCACGGTCTGGGCACCCGACGCGCGTGCTCTCCGCGTCATCGGCGACTTCAACGGGTGGGACGGCTCGGGCAGTGCGATGCGCTCGATGGGCGGCAGCGGCGTGTGGGAGCTGTTCATCCCGGGGATCGGCGCCGGCACGCGGTACAAGTTCGAGATCCTCACCCGCGGTGGTCAGTGGATCGAGAAGGCCGATCCCATGGCGCGCCTCGCGGAGGTGCCGCCGGCGACCGCGTCGGTCGTCACCGAATCCGACTACACCTGGTCGGACGACGCGTGGATCGCGCACCGCTCCTCCACCGCGCCGATCGATCGTCCGATGTCGATCTACGAGCTGCACCTCGGCTCGTGGAAGCAGGGCCTGTCGTACCGCGACGCGGCCGACCAGATCATCGACTACGTGGGCTCCCAGGGCTTCACCCACGTCGAATTCCTCCCCCTGTCCGAACACCCGTTCGGCGGGTCGTGGGGGTATCAGGTTTCCGGCTATTACGCCCCCACCAGCCGCTTCGGCGACCCCGACGACCTGCGCTACCTCATCGACCGCCTGCACCAGGCCGACATCGGCGTGATCATGGACTGGGTGCCCGGGCACTTCCCCAAAGACGACTTCGCCCTCGCCCGCTTCGACGGCGAGGCGCTCTACGAGCACCCCGACCCTCGTCGCGGCGAGCACAAGGACTGGGGCACGCTGATCTTCGATTACGGTCGCAACGAGGTGCGCAACTTCCTCGTCGCGAACGCGCTGTACTGGTTCGAAGAGTTCCACGTCGACGGACTCCGCGTGGATGCCGTGGCATCCATGCTCTACCTCGATTACTCCCGCAACGACGGGGAGTGGGCGCCCAACCAGTTCGGGGGCCGCGAGAACCTCGAGGCCATCCGCTTCCTGCAGGAGGTGAACGCGACCTCCTACAAGCGCTACCCGGGCATCGCGCTCATCGCCGAGGAGTCCACCAGCTTCCCCGGGGTGACCGCTCCGACGTCGGCCGCGGGCCTGGGCTTCGGCTTCAAGTGGAACATGGGCTGGATGAACGACTCGCTGCAGTACATCGGGCGCGATCCCATGTACCGCTCGCACCACGAAGGGGAGCTGTCGTTCTCGTTCGTCTACGCCTTCAGCGAGAACTTCATCCTGCCGATCAGCCACGACGAGGTCGTGCACGGCAAGGGCAGCCTGTTCGGGCGGATGCCGGGAGACCACTGGCAGAAGCTGGCCAACATGCGGGCGTTCCTGGCGTACATGTGGGGCCACCCCGGCAAGCAGCTGTTGTTCATGGGCCAGGAATTCGGCCAGATGTCGGAGTGGTCCGAGTCGCGCAGCCTCGACTGGTGGATGCTCGACCAGCCCGCGCACCGGCAACTTCACGACTTCGTCGCCGAGCTCAACCGCGTGTACAAGGATCAGGCGGCCCTGTGGTCGCGCGATCACGACGGCGCCGCGTTCTCGCGCCTCGGCGCCCCGGCGTGGAACCCGAACGTGCTCGCCTTCGCGCGCCGCGACCACCACGGCAACACCGTCGCCGTGATCTGCAACTTCTCGGGCGTCCCCCTCGGTGACTTCCCGCTGGACCTGCCCGAGGCGGGCACCTGGACCGAGGTGCTCAACAGCGACGCCGGAGCCTTCGGCGGGTCCGGTCAGGGCAACCTCGGGGCGGTGACGACCGACGCGCGCGGCAACGCGACGCTGACGCTCCCGCCGCTGGGCGTGCTCTGGCTGCACCACCGCGCCGACGCCTGACACACGAACGACGAAGGCCCCGTCTGCGGACGGGGCCTTCGTGCGCGGCCGGGGTGCACGGATCACACCCTCGCCTCGGGCTCAGAAGAGCAGGGATGCCAAACGGGTACGCGCGCGGATGACGCGGGCGTCGTCGTCGCCGATGAGGCCGAACAGCTCGAGCAGTCGCTCGCGCACGGGGGCGCGCTCGTCGGTGGGAAGCGCTGCGAAGAGTTCGAGCAGACGTCCGAAGGCATCGTCGACGTGTCCGCCGACGACATCGAGGTCCGCGACGAGGAATTGCGCGTCGATGCCGGTGGGCGACGCGGCGGCGGCGGCGCGTGCGGCCTGCAGATCGGCGTCCTGCACGCGAGCGAGCAGACGCACCTGCCCGAGACCGGCGCGGGCGTCGGCATCACGCGGATCCTCGACGAGGGCCTTCTCGTAAGCGGCGACGGCGCGGGCGTAGTCGCCTTCTTCGATCGCGGCGAAGGCTTCGGCGTGCAGCGGAGGGAGGGGCTCGTCACCGGGCGCCTCGGCGGGTTCGGTCCCCTCCACCGGGACGGTACCCGTCACACCGTGCTGAGCGGCGAGCTGCAGCAGCTGGGCGAACACGTCGCGCACCTGCTGCTCCGGCACCGCTCCGGTGAAGAGCGGGACGGGCTGCCCCGCGACGAGCGCGAGCACCATCGGGATGGACTGTGCGCGGAACCCCTGCGCCAGCTGCGGGTTGGCGTCGACGTCGACCTTCGCGAGCACGAGGCGTCCACCGAGTTCGGTGACGACCTTCTCGAGCACGGGGCTCAACTGCTTGCAGGGCTCGCACCACTCGGCCCACAGGTCGATGACGACCGGCACGGTGCGCGAGAGCTCGAGGACGTCGCCGAAGGTGGCATCCGTCACATCGAAGACGAGGGGGGTCGCGCCACCCGCCGGGGCGTCGGGAGACGCGGGCGCGGGGGTCTGGGGGCGGTTGCGCAGCGACGAGAGGTCGACGGCACCGCGCAGGACGGAGCCGGGGGCGGGAGTGCTCACGGGGAAACCTTCGCTTCGAGGAGGCTGGATCGGTAACCGAGCAGGCGGATCTGGTCGTCCGAGCCCTGGCTGGGCACGTAGAAGAACACCTGATCGGAGTAGGTCGTGGTGAAACCGGTCGCGGACTGGTCGACGCCGGTGAGCGCCTTGACGGCGGGGTTGTTGTCGAGCTTGATGACCGCGTCGGCGTTGGTCGGCTTCGCGGTGTCGCTCTCGTACACGTTGACCGCGACGATCGCGCCGGTGTCGAGGGTCGCGAGGGCGATCGGGGTCGCGGGTCCCGCCGACGCCGCGAAGCTGATCTCCGCGGTTCCCGCACCCGTCTGGTTCAACTCGTCGGTGCGTTTGGTCTTGTTGTCCTGGATCGCCGACAGCAGCAGATCGTTGGCGGTGTCGAACGTCGACCAGAACGCACTGTTCTGCCCGTTGTTGATGATGTCGGCGTAGGCCGCAGCCACCTTCTCGGGCGCCAGCACGAGGAAGCTCGAGTCCGGCGGGATCTGCGTCGCCCCCACGTATTCGGCGGCGAGCTCCGGCAGGTTGGTAGACGCCTCCAGGTTGCCGACGTAGGACGCCTTGTACTCGTCCCACGGCGTCTCCTGCGACATCATCATGATGGTCGTCGTCGGCGTCGCGGCATCCGCGGACTCCACGACCGTCATGAGCGTCCGGGGCCAGGTCCCGGTCGTCTGAGGCAGGACGATCTGCACCGGCTCGGCGGGGATCGCGGGCAGGGGGGCCCGGTCGGGGATCGCCGCGCGCAGTGTGTAGTTGGTCTGACGTTCGGCCAATGCGGGGCCGGCGAGACGCTCAGCGGCTCCCGTCGCGTCGAGGGCGGCGTCGGCCTGCGCGACGGTGGAGGACACGCGCGACACGATTCGCTGCGCCTGCGCCTCGGTGACGGCGGGCGGGAACTGCCCCTCCGGGACGATCACGGTCGGTGTGGGGCTCGGCGTCTCCTCAGCGGCGAACTGGGGCCACGCGTCGGCGGAGCACCCCGCGAGGAGGGCGACGGAGACGCCGAGGGCGGGAACCGCGATGAGGGCCCGTCGTCCGCCGAGGGCGCCGCGGCCGCGCGAACCGCGTCGGCCCGGGCTGTCGCTGATGACGCCCTTCGCCTCGGCGTCGCCGACCATCGAGATCGGCTCGGTGACGGGCAGGGGCAGACCCTTCCGGCGCGGACGACGCGAGCGGCGAACGTGCCGGATGCCGAGCAGGTAGAGCACGAGACCGATGAGCAGCACGATGCCGCCGCCGACGATGAGGGGGCCGGCCCACGGGGTCGAGTCGTCGATGGGCCAGCTCACGCTGACGTTGGCGGGAGCGGGGGCGGTGCCGTCGGAGGCGATGAGCACGCTCATCTCGCTCGGCAGCTGCAATGTCGCCGACAGCGTGCCCGTCTGCTCGTACTCGTCGAGCCACAGGTCGGAGTCGACGGGGCTGCGACCGGCCGCGGCGGCGCTCGTCGCCCTCACGGTCGGCTCCACCTCGCTGGTCTGCACGACGCCCTCGCCGTCGACGGTCACGGCGGTGTACGGCACGTCGGCGAGCCACGCCTGCATGTCGGCGGTGCGGCCGTAGGCGGCGAACACCTCGCCGTCACCCTCGACGCGCAGCGTCTGGGCGCCCGGCACACTGGTCAGCAGCGCGCCGTCGACGAGCGTGTAGGCGGACGTTCCCTCGGTCTGAACGGTCGCCGAGGCCTCGGATGGACCCTGGAACACCGTCCTCTGGGCGATTCCGGCACCGATCATGACGGCCGCGATGACGAACGCCACCACAGCCCAGACGAATCTCACGCTTCACACCATCCCCACCGGCGGCTCGGGCGCCACCGAAGAATCGACGTTTCAGACTATCCGAGGGCGGCTGAAAGTTCTCGGCGAGGCCCGTCGCGCGCAATCGGCGCCGCTGGCGTCAGTATCCTGACGTCACGGGCACGAACGCCCGCTGAGGCGGGAGTCTGGCGGCATGAAGATCCACAACCCCTTCCGGGTCGCACTGCTGGCAACACTGGGCGTCGGAGTCGGTCTGCTGCTCATCGGCAGCGTGCAGAACCTCTCGACGATCCTCCTCTACGTCGGAACGGCGCTGTTCCTCTCCCTCGGGCTCGACCCCGTGGTGTCGTTCCTCGAGAGGCGCGGACTCCCCCGTTGGGCGGCCGTGCTCGTGACGATCCTCGGGGTCCTCGGGATCTTCGCGGGGATCATCGTGATGGTCGTGCCCATCATCGTCGGGCAGATCGCTCAGCTCGTCGTGCAGGTGGAGCAGCTGCTGCAGCCCGATCGCTGGAACGAGGTCGTGCAGCAGGTGCAGGACTGGGTGTCGGCGAACCTCCCCTGGCTGCGTCTGGACGACGTGTGGGCGGGCGTGCAGCAGTGGATCTCCACGCTCGACGTGGGTTCCATCTCGACCATGATCGGCAACAGCCTCCTCACCGTCGGCGGAGCGGTGGCGGCGGGCCTGGGCGGCGCGTTCATCGTGCTCATCCTGACCATCTACTTCACGGCATCGACCCCGTCGCTGAAGTCGGCGGTGTACCAGCTCGTGCCGGCGTCCAAGCGTGCGCGTTTCATCGAACTCGCCGAGAAGATCACCGACTCCGTGGGTTACTACGTCATGGGGCAGGTCAGCCTGGGCGTCATCAACGGCGTACTCAGCGCGATCTTCCTTTCGATCATCCAGGCGCCGTTCCCCGCCGTGCTCGCGGTCATCGCCTTCTTCTTCTCGCTCATCCCGCTGGTCGGAACGCTCACCGGATCGACCATCATCGTGCTCAGCTGCCTGATCCCGGGGGTCGGGTCTCCCACCATCGCGATCATCGCCCTGGTGTACTACCTCGTCTACATGCAGATCGAGGCGTACGTGATCTCTCCGCGCATCATGAACCGCGCGGTCTCGGTGCCCGGATCCGTCGTGGTCATCTCGGCGCTCGCGGGCGGCGCGCTGCTGAACCTGTTGGGCGCGCTCATCGCGATCCCCGTGGCCGCCAGCATCCTCATCATCTACCGCGAGGTCATCATCCCGCGGCAGAACGAGCGCTGAACTCAGTCGGCGACGTCGCCGTCCCATTCGACGGGCAGCGGCAGGGCGTCGGGGGCGACCGCGGCGACGATCTCGGTCAGCACGCGGCGCGTCTGCGTCTCGCCCACCCACAGGTGCTTACCGCCTTCGACGGCGATCAGCGTGGCATCCGGAACCGCGGCGAAACGCTCGCGCGCCTCGTCGGGCCGGAGGTAGTCGTCGAACTCCGGCACGAGCACCACCATCCGGCGAGCGTCACCGGCCCAGGCGGCGACCTCGTCGGCGGTGGCGCGGTGAAGGGGCGGCGAGAGCAGGATGACGCCCTCGATGTCGTGATCGCGGCCGTACTTCAACGCCAACTCGGTGCCGAAGGACCAACCCACCAACCACGGACGCGGGAGGCCCCGCTCGCGGACGAAGTCGACCGCGGCGGCCACGTCGAACACCTCGTTCGCTCCGCCGTCGAACGCGCCCTCGCTCGTCCCTCGCGGCGAGGTCGTCCCGCGGGTGTTGAAGCGCAGCACGGCGATGTCGGCGAGGGCGGGGAGGCGGCCGGCGGCCTTGCGCAGGATGTGCGAGTCCATGAACCCACCCGCTGTCGGCAGCGGATGCAGGGTCACCAGCGTGGCGACCGGCTCGCGGTCGGCCGGGAGCGCCAACTCGCCGACGAGGGTGAGGTCGTCGACCGTGTGCAGTTCGATGTCCTCCCGACGGGCGGGAAGCAGGACGGGGCCGCGAATCTCCATCAGGCGATCCTCCAACAGTGCGTGTGCCAATGTCGACGTGCCGCGAGATCGGCGGCGTCGCCGAGCACGCCATCCGCGCGCCAGACGACGAGGTGGGCGGTCCCCGCTGGCACCGTGCGCCCGCAGCCGGGACAGATGTAGTCCTTCTGCGCCTGCGGGGCCGAGATCGGCTGCACGGTCCACTCGGTGCCGCGTTTGACCTCGCTGCGCTTCCACCCCGCGATCAGCCGGTCGAGGGAGTCCTCGCCGCGATCGGGATCAGGGCGCCGTTTACGGGAGCGGGGCATGGATGCCGCTCACCACCAGTGATTGTTGGTCCAGAACGCGTAGGCGCCGGCCCAGCTGCCGTAGCGGCCCGTGGCGTAACCGGTGGCCCAGCGCAGGTTGTCGACCGGGTCGTACCCGTTGCCGGGCACCTTGCTGCACGGAAGGGCCTGGACGAGCCCGCACGCCCCGGACGAGCGGTTGGTGGCGTTGGGGTTCCACCCGCTCTCACGGCTGACGATGTAGTCGACGTAGCCCATGTCGGACTCGGCGATGCCGGCGGCGGCCATCCACTCGGCGGGAGCCCCGCCGCCCGTGTAGAACAACGGCCCGGAACTGCCCGCCGACGACTCTCCGTTGGACTCGCTCGTACGTGTCGGGGTCGGCGTGGGAGTCGGTGTCGGCTTCGGCTTTACGTAGACGTTGTAGCTGGAGCGATCGAGCTGCGGCGCCTGCTTCTCACCGAGGGTGGAGACCGCCTGCGTGTCGTCCAAACCCTCGGCGTAGAGGGTGACCGTCCGCGGCTCGTCGGCCTGAGCGGGCTGGAGCGCCGCCCCCATGGGGCCCACGTACGCCGCAGTGAAGAGCACCGCCGCGCACGCGCCGAACGCGCCCACGACACCGCGACGCCGTGACCACCGGGGGTTCGTTCGACGGGGCATCACCGGAGGGACCACGTCGTGGCCCGTCTCGCCGCGGCGGGCGACACGGGACGAGGAGGTGCGGGAGAGATGCGAACCGGAAGTCACAGTGCCGCTGAGTCTACCGAGGCGCGACGCGACGTGTCATCCGCGCTCATCCGACGGCGAGCATCACGTCGACGACGGCGTCGAGCACGGCGTCGACCTGTGCCTCGCGGTATCCGCCGCGTTGCATCCGGAAGGCCACCGCACGCACTTGGTCGGGGGTGACGGAGTCGCCCGCCGCGAGATAACGCGCCACGCGGTCGGCGACGACGTCGACCTCGTCGACGCGGTAGCCGTAATGCAGGATGCCGACGCGCTCGAAGCGCGACCCTTTGGGACGCCGCAGACGGTCGAGGACGACCTGAGCGGTGTCACGGGTCTCGGCGACCCACGCGCGGGCTCCGAGTCGCGAGAGGGCGTGCTCGCGCTCGCGTGCCGCGAAGGCGTCTTCGACGCGTCCGAGCGCCGCGTCGACGGCGGTGACGGAGTAGCCCCCGCGCACGAGGGGGAACGCGGCCGCGCGGACGTCGGAGGATCGCAAGGTCCCGACGTCGTCGCTTTCGAAGACCTCACGTGCCCGGGAGAGGAAGGTGTCGACGGCGCGCCTCTCGTATCCCTTCGCCCGGCCGGAGCCGGGGAACGGCGTGGCCTCGGACGTGTCGTGGATCTGCGTCTCGCTCATGACACTCCCAACGGTGCGAGGAGGTAGTAGGTCACCAGGGCGGCGGTGGCCGACGGCAGGATCGAATCGAGGCGATCGAGGACCCCGCCGTGGCCGGGCAGCCACGAACTCATGTCCTTGATGCCGAGGTCGCGCTTCACCATCGACTCGCCGAGATCGCCGACCGTCGCCGTGGCCAGCACCACGGCGCCGAACACGAGGCCCGCCCACCACGGGACCTGCAGCATGAACACGGCCAGCAGCGCCCCCGCCACGAGGGCGGCGACGCAGGCGCCGGCGAAGCCTTCCCAGGTCTTCTTCGGGCTGATGCGGGGTGCCATCGGATGCCGCCCGCCCCGCCCGAAGGTGAGGCCCGACACGTAGGCACCGGTGTCGGCGGCGACGGCCAGGATGATGAAGGCCAGGACCCACCACTCGCCTCGGGGCTGGGCGAGGAGCACGACCGCCATGCTCGTGAGGAAGGGGACGTACAGCTGGACGAAGCCCCCGACGAGCACGTCGCCGATCACGTCGATCCGCGCCCGGCCGTCCGACGCGATCATCTGCGCGATCAGACGCCACACGACGACGACGACCACCGCGGCGAGGGTCGCGATCCAATGCACCCAGGGACCCAGGAAGAACCCGCTCAGCAGCAGCAACGACCCCATCACGAGCTGCGGAACGACGTCGACGCGACGCCCCGCGACCTGCAGCGCGCGGGAGAACTCGAGCACCCCGAGGACCATGGCCGCCCCGGCGAAGAACACGAAGGCCCACTTCACGAAGATGAGGGAGGCGACGAGGACCGCGCCGATCGCGACGCCGATCAGGGTCGCGACGATGAGGTCGCGACCGGTGCGCTGCTTGAGTCGCTCGTTCGCTTGACCGAACTCCGCGCGGGCGTGCGCGATGTGCTGCTCGGCATCCGTGCGCATGGCACGCAGCTGCGACTCGATCGCCGTCACGCCCTCTCCCGTGGTCGGCGAGCGGCGCGCAGCCTCTTCCCGACGCGAGCCGGGCGGATCGACCGGCTGATCTTCGCCGGTCTCAGGGGCGTCGGGCATGCGGATCAGACCTCGAGAAGCTCGGCCTCTTTGCGCTTGAGCGCCTCGTCGATCATGTCGACGTGCGTGCGCGTGACGGTGTCGAGCTCCTTCTCGGCGCGCACGAGCTCGTCTTCGCCGACGTCGCTCTTGAGGGCGTCCAGATCGTCTTTGGCCTTCCGTCGGAGGTTGCGCACCTGCACCTTGGCGTCTTCGCCCTTGCCGCGCACGATCTTGACGTACTCCTTGCGGCGGTCCTGGGTGAGCTCGGGCATGGTGACACGCACGATCGTGCCGTCGTTGGTGGGGTTCACGCCGAGGTTCGGCATGTCGCGGATCGCCTGCTCGATGGCCTTCAGCGCCGTCTTGTCGTACGGGTTGATGACCAGCGTGCGGGCCTCGGGGTTGTTCAGCGAGGCGAGCTGCGCGAGGGGTGTCGGCGACCCGTAGTAGTCGACCAGCACCTTCTGGAACATCTGGGGGTTCGCGCGCCCGGTACGGACGGTCGCGAAGTCCTCCTTGGCGGCCTCCACGGCGCGATCCATGCGCGCTCCGGCATCGGCGAGGACATCGGCGATCACGGTGACTCCATTCGTTGGGACTTGACGTCTCAGTCTAGTCGCGCGCGGGCCCGGCTCCCCGGGCCCGCGCGGCGCGTCACGCGGTGACGAGCGTACCCATCGTGTCGCCCAGCAGTGCCCGGGTGACGTTGCCGGCCGGCTCCATGCCGAACACCCGCATGTCCATGCCGTTGTCCATGCAGAGGCTGAACGCCGTGGAGTCGACGACCTTGAGACCCTTCTGGAGGGCGTCGCCGTACGTCACGTGGTCGAGCTTGGTGGCCGAGGGGTCGGTGCGGGGGTCGGCGGTGTAGACGCCGTCGACGCCGTTCTTCGCGACCAGCACCTCGGTGGCGCCGATCTCGAGTGCACGCTGGGCGGCGACGGTGTCGGTGGAGAAGTAGGGCAGGCCCGCGCCGGCGCCGAAGATCACGACGCGACCCTTCTCGAGGTGACGCATCGCGCGACGCGGGATGTAGGGCTCGGCGACCTGGGTCATCGAGATGGCCGACTGCACGCGGGTGGCGGCACCGGCCTGCTCGAGGAAGTCCTGCAGGGCGAGGGCGTTCATGACCGTCCCCAGCATGCCCATGTAGTCGGCGCGTCCGCGGTCCATGCCGCGCTGGCTGAGCTCGGCCCCGCGGAAGAAGTTGCCCCCGCCCACGACGATGGCGATCTCGACGCGGTCGGTCGCCTCGGCGATCTCGCGGGCGATCTGGCTGACGACGTCGGGGTTCACGCCCAACTGGCCTCCGCCGAACGCCTCCCCCGACAGCTTCAGCAGTACTCGGCGGCGCTTGCTGGCCTCATCGATCACGTGTGGTGTCCTCTCGTCTTGAACAAACTATCCCGCGCGCGTTTCCTGCGCGCGTCGGCGGCGGTCGGCGGGAGCCCGGGCAGGGAAAAGGCCCGGGATGCCGTGGCATCCCGGGCCTTGTCATGCGGGCGTTACGCGCCGACCTTGAAGCGGGCGAAGTCGGTCAGGGTGAGACCGGCGTCGGACGCGACCTTGGCGACGGACAGCTTGTTGTCCTTCGCGTAGTCCTGGTCGAGCAGCGAGACCTGCTTGAAGAACGCGTTGACGCGTCCCTCGACGATCTTCGGCAGGGCAGCCTCGGGCTTGCCCTCGTTGCGGGAGATCTCGGTGACGATTTCGCGCTCCTTGTCGACGTCGGCCGCGGGGACGGCGTCGCGGGTGAGGTACGAGGGGTTCGCGAACGAGATGTGCTGCGCGATCGAGCGAGCGGTCTCGGCGTCGTCACCGGTGTAGGCGAGCACCACGCCGACCTGCGGGGGCAGGTCCTTGCTGGTCTTGTGCAGGTACACCTCGAACTTGTCGCCCGAGATGGTGCGCACGCGACGCAGTTCGACCTTCTCACCGATGATGGCGGCCTCGTCGGAGATGAGCTGCTCGACGGTCTTGCCGTCGGCGTCGGCGGCCAGGGCCGCCTCGACCGAGTCGACACCGGCGGCGGCGGCCGCGTCGACGACCTTGTCGGCGAGAGCGATGAAACGCTCGTTCTTGGCGACGAAGTCGGTCTCGCAGGCGAGCTCGAGAAGCGTCACCGAACCGTTGTTCTCGCGAGCGGCGACGAGGCCCTCGCTCGTGGAACGGTCGGCGCGCTTGGCGTTGCCCTTGGCACCCTTGAGGCGCAGGATCTCGACGGCCTTCTCGACGTCGCCGTCAGCCTCTTCGAGCGCCTTCTTGGTGTCGACCATGCCGGTGCCGAGCTGCTCGCGCAGCGCCTTGATGTCGGCGATCGTGAAGTTTGCCATGGTGTGGCGGTCTCCTTGTCGTTTTCGTTCTCGATGTGAGCCCGGCGGGGCCGTGTCGCCACCCTCGAGCGAGGGGGCAGTCACGACCCCGCCGGATCGTAGCCTGTGCGGGTGACGCGCCGTTCACGCGAGGGTGAACCGGGCGTCGCGCGGCTTACTTGCTGTCGGTGGCCTCGGCGGCGTCGGCGTCGGTCGCCTCGGCGTCGGCGACCTCGGTCGCGGTCTCGTCCGACTCGGCGGCGACGGTCTCGTCGTGAGCCTCGGCACCGGCGGCGTCGGCGGGCGACTCCGTTGCGGCCTCGGTGGTCTCGGCGTTCGTCTCGGCCGGCGTCTCGAGCAGCTCGCGCTCCCACTCGGCGAGGGGCTCGGCGGCCTCGTCCTCACCGGCGGGCTGGTGACGCTGGATCAGGCCCTCGGCGGCGGCATCGGCGATGATGCGCGTGAGCAGGCTCACCGAGCGGATCGCGTCGTCGTTACCGGGGATCGGGTACTGGAACTCGTCGGGGTCGGCGTTCGTGTCGAGGATGCCGATCACGGGGATGCCGAGCTTCTTGGCCTCGTCGACCGCGAGGTGCTCGCGCTTGGCGTCGACGACCCAGATCGCCGACGGGGTCTTCTGCAGGTTGCGGATACCACCGAGCGACTTGTGCAGCTTGTCGAGCTCGCGCTTCTTCAGCAGCAGTTCCTTCTTGGTGAAGCCGCTCTCGGCCGGGTTCTCGTAGTCGAGCTCCTCGAGCTCCTTCATGCGGGCGAGGCGCTTGGACACCGTCTGGAAGTTGGTGAGGAGGCCACCGAGCCAGCGCTGGTTGACGTAGGGCTGGCCCACGCGGGTCGCCTGCTCGGCGAGGACTTCCTGCGCCTGCTTCTTGGTGCCGACGAAGAGGATGGTGCCGCCGTGCGCGACGGTCTCCTTGACGAACTCGTACGCCTTGTCGATGTAGCCCAGCGACTGCTGCAGGTCGATGATGTGGATGCCGGAGCGCTCGGTCAGGATGAAGCGCTTCACCTTCGGGTTCCACCGGCGGGTCTGGTGTCCGAAGTGAACGCCGCTGTCGAGCAGCTGGCGGATGGTGACGACGGCCATGGTCGTACTCCTGTTTCTGGGCGCTTTCGCGCCGTGGTTGTGGTTGTTCGCGTCAGCCGATCCGACTGACGAGCCTGGTGCCCGGCGCACACCCGCCACCCGCCGAAGCGGAGGACCATGGGGTGTGGATGCCGCGCGGTGCGTCATTCGCGAGAAGGACGCGGTGCGCAATGGGCACGCGGAGTCATCCCGACATGCGGGATGCGTCCCCCAGCATACAGGACCGTTCCTCCCCACCGCGTGCCGGCCCCCGCCCGTGTCGGTGGCGCCGGATCACGCGATGCGTACGCGACAGACTGCCCCGATGATCTCGGCATCCCTCCGTCCCCTCGCGGTCTACGCCGCCCTCCTGCTCGCGCTCCCCGACCCGCTCGCGGGTCTCGGATGGGTGTGGCCGGTCGAGCGCGTGCAGGTCGTCCGCGCGTACGAAGCGCCGGCCCACGCCTACGGCCTGGGCCACCGGGGAATCGACGTGGCGTCGGGTGAGGTCGTCCGCTCCCCCGCCGACGGGCACGTGGCGTTCGCGGGCGAGGTGGCCGGCCGCCCGGTGGTGACCATCGATCACGGCGGTGGGTTGGTGACGACGCTCGAACCCGTGGTGTCCGATGTCGCCGTCGGAGACGCCGTCGCCCGGGCGGCACCGGTGGGTCGGCTCGCGGCGGGCGGACACACCGCACCGGGGACCCTGCACTTCGGCGTGCGGCTGGACGGGGAGTACATCAACCCGTTGCGGCTGCTCGGCGGCGTTCCGCGGGCGGTGCTGCTGCCGTGCTGCTGACGCTCTGCTGTTCGCCGAGCCCCGACTCGGGTGGCCCGCCGGTGTTGTCCGGCGAGATCGTCAGCGGATCTTGTTGCCGCTGCCCGACACGACCGCCGACCCGACTCCACCTCCGGAACGGACGACGTTGTCGTGCCCGCGGACCGTGACCGAGGGGATGCCCGACGCCGCCTCGGTCGTCGTGCGGTCGCCCCGGATCTCGAGGCGTCCGATTCCGGCGGCCGAGGTCACCGCACCGTCGTCTCCCTCGACGATCACCTCGTCGGCTCCGGCGACCTGCGTGCGGATGCGATCCCCGGTGATCCGGAGTGTCGACACGGTGACGCCGGACGCGTCGATCGTGAGTGCGGAGCCGGTGACCGTCAGCTCGGCGCAGGTGCCCGTGACGCGGAACGATCGATCGGAGCCCGACGCGATCTGACTGCCGCCGTCGCCGCAGTCGAGCGCGTCGGCGTCGGCCGGTGAGGATGCCACGGGTGACGGAGCGAGGGGGGTCGCCGTCGACGACGGGGCCGCGGTCTGCGCGGTCTGTCCTTCGGGGCTGGGCGGGAGGCGCGATTCGGACGGTCGCGGGGCGCCGACGAAGATGCACCCCGCGAGAAGGACGGTGAGGGCGGCCACGCCGGAAAGTGCGAGCAGGCGCCTGTTCATGACCTCACGGTAGGCCCGGGCGAGAGCGCTCACCAGGGGGACCGCTCCCCCGACCGGTGGGGCGGGTGGGGTGACCCTCAGGGGGGCGATCCACTCGATCCGTCCGCGCGGGAGAGACGGCCGCTCGGGCGTCCTCACCGAGGGTGGGTCAGTTCGCGGGTGCGGCGGTCTTCTGTGGGCCAGGCTCATGCCTCCCCTCGGGCGCGCCGTCCGGGCGCGAGTCAGGCCCACGTCGATGTCGACCCGGCGGTGGCGTGGCGGAGGTCCGGATGCCGTCGGCAGGCAAGGAGTCAGGCGCGCGGGTGCGCCAACCGGTAGGCCTCGCGCAAGCGTTCCGCCGAGACGTGCGTGTAGATCTGCGTGGTTCCCAGGCTCGCGTGGCCGAGGATCTCCTGCACAGCGCGCAGGTCGGCTCCCCCGTCCAGCAGGTGCGTCGCCGCCGAGTGGCGGAGGGCGTGGGGGCCGAGCACCTCCGCACCGACGCGCGGGGCGACCGTTCGCGACACGAGCGTGTGCACGGCCCGAGCACCCAGTCGCGCGCCCTTCGCACCCAGGAAGACGGCGCGCTCGTCACCCTTCGCGGGGAGCCCGCGGGGTTGCGGTTTCTCCTCGCCGCCGTGTACCTCGTGCAGGGCCGCCTGACGGCGCGCCACCAGCACGGGACGACCGCGCACGAGGTAGGCCTGCAGAGCGTGTTCCGCCGGAAGACCGAACGGCACCACGCGCTCTTTGTCGCCCTTTCCGCGCAGCCGAAGCGTCCGCCGTTCGTGATCGACGTCGTGGAGGTCGAGTCCGCAGATCTCCGACACCCGAGCGCCCGAACCGTACAGCGCCTCGAGGACCGCGTGGTCGCGAAGGGCGATCGCGTCCCCGGTTCCCGCGGCTGAAGCGGCGTCGGAGAGCACGCCGTCGAGCGCTTCGGCCGTCGCCACCGTCGGCAGTGTGCGACCTCGCTTGGGCGAGACCATGCGCTGCGACGGATCGGCCTCGACCAGTCCCTTCTCCGCGGCCCACGCGAACATCCCCCGCACGGTCGAGGCCCGCCGGGCGGCCGTCGCCTTCGCCTGCCCGGCTTTCGTCGCCTGCCACTGCCACTCGCGGAGGTCGTCGACCTCGATGCGGGTGATGTCGCCGTCGCCCACCGCACGGACGAGGTCGGCGAGATCCGCCCGGTAGGCGCGAACCGTCGCGGGCGACAAGCGCCGCACGTCGGCGACGTGAGCGAGATAGCCCTCGACGACCTCGGATGTGCGCATTCACCCAGATTGCCCCCCGGAGCCGCTCGAATGCATCCGCCACGCGCCGGCACTCCGCGACACGAACCGGTCGCATTCGCACTGTCACCCCGTTCCTCGCCCGCCCGCCGCGGCATCAGCGGCCGGCCCCCACGCTCGTACGTCGGCACGCGAACCGGTCGGGCTCCCCGACGAGGCGGCGCCTCCTCACCCCGTCGTTCGCCCGCCCGCCGCGGCACGCGCGGCCGTCCTCCACGCGCCGTCATCGTCGCGGAGCACGCGACCCTCCAGTTCGGCGAAGCCCAGCAGGATCGCCGCCTCGTCGGGCGCGAGTCCGCTGCGGCGTGCAACGTCGTCCGACGAGCGTCCCGTGCGCGGCGACAGGGCGTCGAGCAGACGCGTGGTCGCGTCGGTCCGCGCCTGCTCCCACGCCGGCGGTGGCGACCCCCCGGCGCCGAGCATCTCCAGGACATCGGAAGCCGAGGTCACGCACACGCCGTCGTACTCGCGCAGGACGCGATGGCACCCGGCCGAGGCGGCACTGGTCACCGGCCCCGGGACGGCGCCGAGCGGTCGTCCGAGTGTCGCCGCATGAGCGGCCGTGTTCAGCGATCCGCTGCGCCACCCGGCCTCGACCACGACGACCGCATCCGACATCGCGGCGATCAGACGGTTTCTGCTGAGGAACCGCCATTTCGTCGGCGCGGCCCCGCAGGGTGTCTCGCTCCACACGGTCCCCGCGGCGGCGATCTGCGCGAGCAGCGCTTCGTGACCGCGAGGGTAGGGACGATCGACGCCGCCCGCGAGGAAGGCGACCGTCGCCCCGCCCGCCGACAGGGCGGCTCGATGGCAGGCGCCGTCGATGCCGTACGCGGCACCGGAGACGACCGCGACCCCCGCTGCGGCCAGGTCGGCCGCCAGGTCGGCCGCGACACCCTCGCCATACGCCGTCGAGGCGCGCGCACCCACCAGGGCGACGGCGGGGCGTTCGGCGTGCGTCGCCACACCCCGCCGCCAGAGCGCGAGCGGTGCGTGCGCGCCGAGGTCGTCGAGACGGGTCGGCCACGCGGCGTCGCCCGGCACGACGAGTGCTGCTCCGCAGCGACGGGCCGCATCGAGCACGGCCTCGACGGCGCCCGGCTGTCGGCGCGGTGCCCAGCGTGCGCGCGCCCGCCGCACGTCGGGGTCCGCCGAATCGTCGATACGGCGCAGCGCCTCGGCCGCTCCGTGCTCGGCCACGAACGCGCCCGCCACACCGTCTCCGGGCTCGACGAGCACGCTCCACACGGCGCGGGCGTACGCCTCCTCGGCGGACGTGTGCTCTTCGCCGCGCAGGCCCCGCACCGCCACCCTCGCCGCGGACTCGTCGAACGCGATCATGCGCCCGCCCCCTGCCGGAGATACAGCGCTCGTCCGACGTCGTCGAGCTGGAGCCGTTCGTGGCCCGCGAGGTCGGCGACGGTCCAGGCGACGCGCAGCAGACGATCGTAGCCGCGGAGCGTCAGCGCCCCACGCCGGAGGGCCGTGTCGAGGGGCCGGAGCACCTCCGATGGCGGGGCGGCCGGTCCTCTCAGCCAGGTGCCGGGCACGTCGGCGTTCCGGCGCCAGGCGGTCGACGACCACCGGCGAGCCGCTCGCGTCCTCGCCTCGGAGACCCTGCCCCGCGCGTCGGCGGAGGTGACCACCCGCGCGTCGCCCTCCTGTCGGGCCGACGACACCCGGTGCAGTCGCAGGTCGATGTCGATGCGATCGAGGAGAGGTCCCGACAGACGCCGGGTGTACCGCCGGATCGCCTGAGGCGGGCACTCGCACGCTCCGTCGGGGACGCCGTACTGGCCGCACGGACAGGGGTTGGTCGCGACGACGAGCTGGAAACGCGCGGGATAGGTGGCCGCGACACCTGAGCGGTGCACCTGGATCGTGCCGCTTTCGAGCGGTTGCCTCAGCGCATCGAGCACGGACGCGGGAAACTCGCCGCCCTCGTCGAGGAACAGCACGCCGTCGCTGGCGCGGGCGATCGCCCCCGGGCGCACGACGCCGGATCCGCCGCCGATGAGGGCCGCAGCCGTCGCCCCGTGGTGCGGGCTCTCGAAGGGAGGGGTTCGCGAGAGCCTCGTCACGGTGTCGCCCGCGAGCGAACGGACCGAGGCAACCGACAGTGCCGCCTCATCGTCGAGGGGTGGGAGGATGCCGGGGAGCCGACGAGCGAGCATCGTCTTGCCCGCCCCGGGCGGGCCGCTCATGAGGATGTGATGGCCGCCCGCGGCCGCGACGATCAGTGCGTCGACCGCTTCGGGCTGCCCGACGACGTCGGCGAGGTCGAGCGGCACCTCGTCGGAGGCGGCACCCACCGGCGCCTCCACGGCGACCAGCTCGGCCGCATCGCTGCTGCCGCCGTGCCACCGCACGACCTCGGCCAGGCACGCGGCCGCGAACACCTCCACCCCCTCGACGAGCCGGGCCTCGGCGGCGTTGGCGCTCGGGACGACGACGCGGGTGTGCCCGGCTCGCTGCGCCGCGATGACCGAGGGCAGGACGCCGGGGACCGGCCGCAACCGGCCGTCGAGACCCAGCTCGCCCACGTGGACGGTCGTCGCGACGCGCGCGGCATCCATGTCGACGGACGTCGCCAGCGCGGCCACGGCGATCGCGACGTCGAAGCCGGATCCGCGTTTCGGCAGGCTCGCCGGCGAGAGGTTGACCGTGATGCGCCGCTTGGGCAGGTCGAGTCCGCGATTGGTGCAGGCGTTGCGCACACGTCGACCCGCTTCACCGAGCGCCTTGTCGGGGAGGCCGATGATCGAGAACTCGGGCGTCTGCGACGAGACGTCGGCCTCCACCTCGACGAGATCACCGCGCAGTCCCGACAACGCCACCGCCCAGGTGCGCGCCACGGTCACAGGGCGTCCTCGAGGTGCTCGAGCCGGGCGGTCGCCGGATCGCCGCCGGTCACCCCGATGGCGTCGACGCGCAGCCGCTTTCCTCGTGCGAGATCGGGGTGCGCCGCGAGCCACGCCATCGCCAGCCGCCAGAGCCGCGTCGCCTTGCGCTTGTCGATCGCCTCGAACGGGTGCCCGAAGTCTTCGCTGCGGCGGGTCTTCACCTCCACGACGACGAGGGTGTCGTCGCGCTCGGCGACGATGTCGATCTCGCCCTGGGTGCACCGCCAATTGCGGGCGATGATGCGGTAGCCGTCGCCTGTGAGATAGGAGACGGCGCGGTCTTCCCCGGCTCGGCCGAGATCGTCTTTCGCTGCCATGCCCGAGAGCGTGGCATCCGGGTCAGCCGTCTCGTGGGCCGATCCGGCGCATCCGTGGAGAGCTCAGAGCAGACGCGTCTTGGGGAGGAACCTCAGTTGTCGAGCGACAGCTCGTCGGGCAGCTGGAAGTCGTGCCGCGAGAGCTCTTCGACGTTCACGTCCTTGAACGTGAGCACCCGCACCGACTTCACGAATCGGTCGGCGCGGTAGATGTCCCAGACCCATACGTCGGTCATCGAGATCTCGAAGTAGAAATCGTGTTCGGTGTCGCGGCGCACGACGTTGACGTCGTTCGCGAGATAGAACCGACGCTCGGTCTCGATCACGTAGGTGAACTGGCGCACGACATCGCGGTACTCGCGGTACAGGGCCAGCTCGAGTTCGCGGTCGTAATCCTCGAAGACGTCGTCATCCATGGTCTTTCCATCCTAGGCGCGCGCCATGGTCGCGGTGGCATGGGGTTGGACGCCCGGGCGCGTCCGCCGGACGCCCGACCGGACCGGGCGCCGGTCAGGGCGACTCGATGCTCGCGAGACCCGCGCCGTCGACGGAGGAGGGACGGACCCGCCGGTCACCGGATCAGAACAGCGTCGGCGCCGCAGCGATCGCCCACGAGTGGCGGTGGTGCACGCTCATGCCGTGGGTCGTGATCGCGTCGCGGTGGTCGAGGCTGGCATAGCCCTTGTTGCGCGCCCAGCCGTAGGCGGGCAGGTCGTCGTGCAGCCCGGTCATGAGCGCGTCGCGGGCGACCTTGGCGATGACGGATGCCGCGGCCGCACTCGCGCAATCGCGGTCGGCCTTGATGACGGGCTTCACGGTCAGACCGGACTCCCCCGCCGGGGTGATGTAGTCGTGGTTGCCGTCGAGGATGACGAGCGCCTCTTCGGGCACGACGCCGTGCGCGCGCAGGTCGGCGATGGCCCGGACGGCGGCCAGGCCGAGCGCCCGGATGATGCCGATCTCGTCGATCTCGACGGAGCTCGCCCACCCCACCGCACTGTGCTGCACGAATGCGGCGGCCCGCGCCGCCACCTCGGGCCGGCGGGCCTCGGGCACGAGCTTCGAATCCCTGAGGCCCACCGGCACGCGCTTGCGCGAGCGTGCCGGGTCGATGACGGCGGCCCCGACCGCCACGGGTCCCGCGAGGGCGCCGCGGCCGACCTCGTCGCACGCGATGACGATCGCGTGCTGCTTCAGCACGCGACGCTCGAAGGTGAGGGTCGGTTCGATCACTGCCCGCTCGGCGCGGGGACGCCCGCGAACACCTCGTGATGGAAGTCGATCAGTCCGAACCGCGTGAACGGCCAGGTGATGAGGAACGCCCGGCCCACCACGTTGTCGACGGGCACGAAGCCCTGGTTCGGCTGATCCTGGTTGAAGCGCGAGTCGCGCGAGCTGTTGCGGTTGTCACCGAGCACCCAGAGCGACCCCTCCGGCACGGTGACGTCGTACGGCACCGGCTCCGGCGACGTCGCACCCGGGGCGAGACGCACGTAGCTCTCGTCGATGGGGACGCCGTTGACGGTCGTCTGGCCGAGGGCGTTGCAGCAGACCACGTGGTCGCCCTCGGTGCCGATCACGCGTTTGATCAGATGGTCGTCACTGTCGGGGGCCGAGAGGCCGAACAGCGACAGAACCCAGTCGGCTCCTTCGACGACCGGAGAACGCTCCTCGGTGGGCTGGGAGGGGAGCCATCCGCCCGGGTCGCGGAACACGACGATGTCTCCGCGGGAGTACTCCCCGAACCGAGGGGTCAGTTCGTCGACGAGGATGCGGTCCTTGATGAGGAGCGTGTTCTCCATCGACGCGGACGGGATGTAGAACGACCGCACAACGAACGTCTTGACGAGGAACGACACCAGAAGCGCGATGGCGATGATGACGATCAGGTCGCGGAAGAAGGCCCCCCATCCGCGGCGACGCCGCTGGGGAGCGGCGGTTTCCGTGGCATCCGGGGTCGAGGCGGTCTGGTCGCTCATGTGTTCCTTCACCGGGTTCGTCGCACGCCGACCGAACCGCACAGACCAGGGTCGCACACCCGGATGCCGTGCGACGACCGTGTCGCCCGCGAAAACGCCGAACGCCCCGCGGGTGAACCCACGGGGCGTTCGAGAGAGCGGACTCAGCGGTCGCGCTTCTCCTTGATCTTGGCCTTCTTGCCGCGGAGGCTGCGGAGGTAGTACAGCTTCGCGCGACGCACGTCACCGCGGGTGACGACCTCGATGTGGTCGATCACGGGGCTGTGGACCGGGAAGGTGCGCTCGACGCCGACCTGGAAGCTGACCTTGCGGACGCAGAAGGTCTCGCGCACGCCGTCGCCCGAGCGGCCGATGACGACGCCCTGGAAGACCTGAATACGCGAGCGGCTGCCTTCGACGATGTTCACGTGCACCTTGACGGTGTCGCCGGGGCCGAAGGTGGGGATGTCGGAGCGGAGCGAGGCCGCGTCGACGGAGTCGAGGATCTGCATGATCATCACTTCCTGCGACCGCCACAGGTCGATCGCACGATAAGAGGGAAAAGGATGAGGCGTGCCCGAGGCCGCGGATGCGACGTGACTCCCCTGAGGCAGAGCCGGTCAGGGCACAATCGTCTATTCTGCCACGCCGGAGCCGCCCCGCCAAAACGGTCGGCCCACCTCGGGTCAGTCGGCGTGTCGGTTCTCCGGCACGACGATGACCTCGCCTGTCACGGGCGACCGGGGCGTCCGCTCGGCCGTCGGCGGAATGTACGCGGTCCCGTCGGTGGTGTGCAGGACGGTCACCGCACCGCGCGCCTCGTTCCACAACTGCGCGAGCGACGACCAGAACAGCAGCAGGGCACCGACGATCGACAGGACGAGCAGCGGGAAGAACACCCGCGAGTCGAAGAGTCCGAGCGCGATGATCACGAGGTGCCAGACGCCGAGGCCGCCGAGGTCGCGCCACGACACCGCCCGCGTCTCACGAACGCTCGTGCGGGCGCGGATCACCAGCGACAGCAGCAGTTGCGAGACGAACACCGCCGGCACGGCCACGAACAACCACAGCAACGCCCATCCACTGCCGCCCGAGAACACGATCCACCCGACGAAGAGCCAGAGCGGCAGGACGAAGGCGGCCGGGAACAACCAGCGGAGGAACAGTCGGCGCAGCACCATGAGCCGATGCTAGAACGCGTCGATGTGCGGGGCCTTTGAGAATGCCATGGCGCGACGGCACGACGGCATCCGGTGTCCATCGGAGACAATGGAGGTTCCACGAGAGGATTCACCCATGATCGAACTGCGTACGCCGGCCGAGATCGATGCGATGCGACCCGCGGGGCGCTTCGTCGCGGAGGTGCTGGCGACGCTCCGCGACGAGACGAAGGTGGGCACCAACCTGCTGCACCTCGACCGCCGCGCGCACGACATGATCCGCAAGGCCGGCGCCGAGTCCTGCTACATCGACTATCACCCGTCGTTCGGCGCCAGTCCCTTCGGCAAGGTGCTGTGCACCTCGATCAACGACGCGGTCCTGCACGGCCTCCCCCACGACTACGTGCTGCGCGACGGCGACCTCGTCTCGCTCGACTTCGCCGCCTCGGTCGACGGATGGGTCGCCGACTCGGCCGTCTCGTTCGTGGTGGGAACCGCGCGCGACGAGGACCTCGCGCTCATCGACACGACCCAGCGTGCTCTCGCGGCGGCGATCGACTCCGCGACCGTCGGCCACAAGATCGGTGACATCTCCGCCGCCATCGCCGCCGTCGCGCACGCCGAGGGCCTGTCGATCAACACCGACTTCGGCGGGCACGGCGTCGGCCGCACCATGCACGGCGATCCGCACGTCGCCAACGACGGCAAGGCGGGGCGCGGCTACCCGCTCCGCGCGGGACTCGTCGTCGCCCTCGAGCCGTGGTTCCTCCACACGACCGACGAACTCATCACCGACCCCGACGGGTGGACGCTGCGCAGCGCGGATGGATCGCGCGGCTCGCACTCGGAGCACACCGTCGCGATCACGCCCGAGGGTCCCCTCGTGCTGACCGACCGCTCTTTCCTCGGCGTCGACTGACCTCTTGAAGCGGATGCCGCGGCCTCGGGGTCGCGGCATCCGTCACGTCCGGCTCGCTCCGCGCGCCCGGATGCTCGCAGAAACGCTCGCATCTCGCAGATTCCGCGTCGAAAGCTGCGAGCAAGCCGCCGATCCGCGAGATCGACGAAGCCGCCGGATGCCGAAACCTCAGGATCGCGGACGCGTCAGTCGGGCAGCAGGTCGGGCCGACGCTCGCGCGTGCGCACGAGCTGCTGCTCACGTCGCCACGCGGATACGGCACCGTGGTTTCCGCTCAGGAGCACGGGCGGCACCTCGCGCTCGCGCCACAGGGCGGGTTTGGTGAAGGAAGGGTACTCCAGGAGGCCGTCCTCGTGCGATTCCTCGACCAGGCTCTCGGGGTTCCCCACGACGCCGGGGATGAGGCGGCCGATCGCCTCGACCATCGCCATGACGGCGACTTCTCCCCCGTTGAGCACGTAGTCGCCCAGGCTCAGCAGACGCACGTCGCCGAGCTCCGCGGCGTAGTCGAACACGCGCTCGTCGATGCCCTCGTAGCGCCCGCAGCCGAAGACGAGGTGCGGCGCGGTCGACAGCTCGCGGGCGGTGGCCTGTGTGAAGCGCTCACCGGCGGGCGAGGGGAAGACGATGACCGGACGATCGACCGCGTCGCGCGTGACGGCGTCGAGGGCTTCTCCCCACGGCTCAGGTTTCATCACCATGCCGGCACCGCCGCCGTAGGGCGTGTCGTCGACGGTCCGGTGACGGTCGTGGGTGAAGGCGCGGAGGTCGTGCACGTGCACGTCGAGGAGACCGCTCTGTCGAGCCTTGCCCAGAAGCGACACCTCGAGGGCGTCGAAGATCGTGGGGAAGATCGACACGACGTCGATGCGCACGTCAGTCCTCGCGGGTGTCGGAGTCCGCCTCGGCCGCGATCGGCTCGGAGGCGGCCGAATCGGCGTCGGCCGGCTCGGGCTCGTCGTCGGCCTCGGCCGGCAGCTCCTCGAAGAGTCCGGCGGGCGGAGTCACGACGACACGGCCGCCGGCGATGTCGACCTCGGGCACGATGGCGCTCACGAAGGGCACGAGCACCTCGCGGTCCTCACCGGAGGGGCGGACGATCAGAAGGTCCTGCGCGGGGAAGTGATCGACCCGTGCGACCCGCCCGATGACGGCGCCGTCGCGGACGACATCGAGACCGACCAGCTGATGGTCGTACCAGGCGTCTTCCTCGGCCGGGGCGGCCTCGGTGTCCTGGTCGATCCAGAGGATCGCCTTCACGAGGGCCTCGGCCGCGTTGCGGTCGTCGACGCCCTCGAAGAACACGACGGGGTGGGAGTTCATCCAGCGGAATTCGCGGACCGTCAGCTCGCGGCCGTGCCACGGCGAGGACTCGGGAACCTGCAGGGTGAACGAACTGCCCGCGACGAAGCGTCCGTCGGGGTCGTCGGTGTAGAGCTCCAGCTTGAACGCGCCCTTGAGGCCGTGGGCCTTGACGAGGCGTCCGACGCGGAGCTGGGTGTTGGCGGGCTGCGCGCCCGCCGTGTCGCCGGTCGCCATCAGTCGTCGGCGACGTCGACGCGCACGCGGCGGCCGTCGGCGAGAGCGGTGATGAGCGTACGCAGCGCCTTGGCGGTGCGTCCGCCGCGCCCGATCACGCGACCCCGGTCATCGGGGTGCACGCGAACCTCCAGCACGTCTCCGCGAGGAGAGGTGCTGGAACGGATGGTCACGGCGTCGGGGTGATCGACGATCCCCTTGACGACGTGTTCGAGCGCGGCAGACAGCACGAGGATTACTCGGCCGAGGTCTCGGCGGCGTCCTCAGCGGGCGCCTCGGCGGGGGCCTGGTCGGCCTTCTTCTCGGCCTTGGGCTTCACGACCGACTTCTTCGAGGCGTCGACCTCGAACGCGGCCTTGGGCTCGCGCACCTTGACGGTGGAGACGGCGTCCTTGTCGCCCTTGAACTTGCCCCAGTCGCCCGTGAGCTTGAGGATGGCGGCGACCTGCTCGGTGGGCTGCGCGCCCACCGACAGCCAGTACTGCGCCCGCTCCGAGTCGACCTCGATGAACGAGGGCTCCTCGGTCGGGTGGTACTTGCCGATCTCCTCGATGACACGACCATCGCGCTTGGTGCGCGAATCGGCGACGACGATGCGGTAGTAGGGCGCGCGGATCTTTCCGAGGCGCTTGAGACGGATCTTGACAGCCACGATGACTCCTGATGATGAAAATGAACGAACCGAACGCCTGGAGCGTGGGGTGCACACCCGGCGGAAGCTCAAAAGGGGGGACCGCCACTGGATAGAGGGTCGAGTGGTGGGTCCGACCCTCTATTCTGCCAGATCCTTTCGCCTTGCCGTGACAGGTGAAGCGAAACGACACGGTACGTCGCGCAGAGTAGCGGAGCGTCCCCCGGCGAGGGCACCGTGTCAGACTGGGCCGCATGAGGCTGCCGTTCGCTGCATCGACGCGTTCGTCCGTGGGTCTGGAGTGGGAGCTCATGCTCGCCGATCGCGAGACGGGCGATCTCGTCCCCCGCGCTCCCGAGGTCCTGGAGCATCTCGAGGACAAGACCGCGCTGGAACGCTTCACCGTCACCGGGGAGCTGCTGACCAACACGGTCGAGGTCACCAGCGGCGTCGGGCACACCGTCGCCGAGGCGGTCGACGACATCGCGGATGCCATCGGCGCCCTGCGCGAGCAGACCGAGCCGCGCGGGGTCGAGATCCTCTGCGCCGGCAGCCACCCGTTCGCGCAGTGGTTCGATCAGCAGGTCACCGACAAGACGCGCTATCACACGCTCATCGAGCGCACCCAGTGGTGGGGGCGCAACATGATGATCTGGGGCATCCACGTGCACATCGGCGTCGACGACGTCGAGAAGGTGATGCCCATCGTCAACGCCCTGAACGTGTTCCTCCCGCACCTGCAGGCGCTCTCGGCCTCGAGCCCCTTCTGGGCCGGCGAACGCACGGGTTACGCGTCGAACCGCGCGCTCGTGTTCCAGCAGCTCCCCACCGCGGGCCTGCCCTGGCAGCTCGCGACGTGGGGTGAGTTCGAGGACTACCTCGACGACATGGTGCGAACGGGCGTGATGGCGGATGCCAGCGAGGTGCGCTGGGACATCCGTCCGGCACCGAAGTGGGGCACGGTCGAGATCCGGGCCTGCGACGGCATGTCGACGCTTCCGGAGCTCGCGGCCGTCGCCGCTCTCGCGCAGACACTCGTCGAGCACTTCTCACGCCTCCTCGACGAGGGGCGCGAGCTTCCCGGCATCCCCCCGTGGTACGCCCGCGAGAACAAGTGGCGGGCCGCCCGGTACGGCCTGGACGCCCGCGTGATCGTCGATCGTGCCGGAACGCAGCGCCCCGTCGTGGAGCACCTCCGCGAGACGATGGAGGAACTCGCCGACATCGCCCTCGAGCTGAAGTGCGCCAAGGAGTTCGCCAGCCTCGAGACCATCCTCGCCACCGGCGGGAGCTCGGCGCGTCAGATCGCGGTGGCCGAGGCAGCCGACGGCGACCTGCGCGAGGTCGTGCAGCACCTGATCCGCGAGTTCCGCGGCGGCCCGACCCTGCGCGAGCACCTGGCCGCTCTGCGGGTCTGAGACGGCATTCAACGCTCGCTCATAGGCGCCCGCTCCTAGGATCGCGTCATGATCTCCGGACGCGGCGCTCCGGCTGTCCTGCTGACGGCCCTCTCCGCTGCAGCCATCGTCCTGCTCGCGGGATGCGCGGCCGAGCCCGTCACCGCCGAGCCCGCCACCGCCACCGCCACGCCGCAGTTCGCTCCGGCGCAGCTCGCGGCATCCCCCTCCCCCGCACCGTCGTCGAGCGCCACCCCGTCGGAGAGAGTGGTCACCCTCGGTGACTCGGTGATGTCGGGCTTCGGGCTCACCGCGCGCGAAGCGTGGCCGCGACTGCTCGCTCAGCGGACGCACGATTCGCTCGTCAACCTCGCGTGCCCCGGTATGGGCTTCGTCGTGGAGGGCGATTGCGGCACGCCGTACGCCGGACTCGTGCCCGCGGTGGCCGCGCTGCAGCCCGACCTGGTGATCGTGGAGTCGTCCAGCAACGATTTCTGGCAGGACGGCGACGAGATCCGTTTCGAGACCGCCGACACCGTCGAGCGCCTGCACGAGGCGGCGCCGGATGCGCTCATCGTCGGCCTGAGCACCATCTGGAACGACGATCCCGACGTGCCCGACGACACCACGGTCACCTCGGAAGCGCTGCGCGACGCCGTTCAGGCGGTCGGTGGCACCTACATCGACATCGGCCAGCCGCTCGTCGGCCACCCCGAATGGTTGCAGAGCGACGACGTGCACCCGACCGCCGGTGGGCAGCGGGCCATCGAGGAGGCCGTGGCGTCGGCTCTGCAGGGCGCCGCGGTGCTGCCGTGAATCCGGACGCCGAGGGGCGGACTCAGCCCTTGCCGAGCATCTTCTGCAGCTCGGCGAGGTCGGCCTCGCTCGGCGCCGCCTGACCGCCCAGGCCGAAGCCGGAACCCGTCGCGGGTGCCGCCGCAGCAATACCGGCGTTCTCGGCGGCGCGCTTGGCCGGGTTACCGGACCGAGAGCCCTTCGCCTTCTGCTGCTTGCCGCGCTTGGACGACGCGCCGGGCTTGCCGCCGACCGGACCCATGCCCGGGATGTTGGGCACCCCGCCGCGCGCGACGGTCTTCATCATCTTGGAGGCCTGGTCGAAGCGCTGGACGAGCTGGTTGACGTCGGTGACGGTCATCCCGGAACCGCGTGCGATGCGCAGGCGCCGCGAGCCGTTGAGGATCTTGGGGTTGCGTCGCTCGACGAGGGTCATCGAACGGATGATGGCCTCGGTGCGATCGATCTCGCGCTCGTCGAAGTCTTCGAGCTGCTGCTTCATGTTGCCCATGCCCGGGAGCATCCCGAGCATCTTCTTCATGGAGCCCATCTTCTTCATCTGCTGCATCTGCTGCAGGAAGTCCTCGAGCGTGAACGTCTCGGTGGCGAGCTTCTCGGCGACGGCCATCGCCTCGGCCTCGTCGAACGCCGACTGCGCCTGCTCGATCAGGGTGAGGATGTCACCGAGATCCAGGATGCGGGATGCCATGCGGTCGGGGTGGAACGGCTCGACGTCGTCGAGACCCTCACCGGTCGAGGCGAAGATGATCGGGCGCCCCGTGACCGAGGCGACCGAGAGCGCCGCACCACCGCGGGCATCGCCGTCGAGCTTCGACAGCACGACACCGGTGAAATCGACGCCGTCCTGGAAGGCCTTGGCCGTGTTCACCGCGTCCTGACCGATCATCGCGTCGATGACGAACAGCACCTCGTCGGGCTGCGTCGCCTTGCGGATGTCGGAGGCCTGCTTCATCAGCTCGGCATCGACGCCGAGGCGGCCGGCGGTGTCGATGATGACGATGTCGTGCTGCTGGCGCGTGGCGTGGGCGACGCCGTCGCGCGCGACCTTGACCGGGTCGCCGACGCCGTTGCCGGGCTCGGGGGCGTAGATCGCCGCTCCCGCACGCTCGGCGACGACCTGCAGCTGGTTCACGGCGTTGGGACGCTGGAGGTCGCACGCGACGAGAAGGGGCGTGTGCCCGTCCTTCTCGAGCATCTTCGCGAGCTTGCCGGCGAACGTCGTCTTACCCGATCCCTGGAGACCGGCGAGCATGATGACCGTCGGGGGGTTCTTCGCGAACTGCAGGCGTCGCTGTTGACCACCCAGGATGCCGATGAGCTCGTCGTTGACGATCTGCACGACCTGCTGCGCCGGGTTCAGGGCGCGGTTGACCTCGTCGCCGAGCGCGCGCTCGCGGATCGCGGCGGTGAACTCCTTGACGACGGGCAGCGCGACGTCGGCGTCGAGGAGGGCCCGGCGGATCTCGCGCACCGTCCCGTCGACGTCGGCGGGCGTGAGCTGGCCCTTCTTCCGGAGGTTGCGGAAGGTCTCTGTGAGCCGGTCGGAGAGGGTGCCGAAAGTCGCCATGATGTGATGAGTTTACGCGGGGGACGCCGAACGTGCCGCCGACCGCCCGCGTCGCGCGCACATCCTCCGCGATGCGCACGGCGCCAGCGGTTCGCGCACGGATGCCCCTGGCTTCCCGCACCTCACCGAGGTCGTGCCGCAGCTCTCAGCCCCCGGCGAGGGCGATCGTCGCCGCCAGCACCTCGGCGAGGGGACGACCCGCCGCCGTGCGGTCCGCCCACGCCCAGACGGCCGCCAGCACGGCCGCCGACAGGGCGCCCGCGCGCACCTCCGCCGGAAGCGTCGGCATCCCGTCGCGCACGAATCGCGCCGCCAGCTCCCGCTGCAGACGGAACTGGCGGATGGCCCGGTCGCGATCCAGCTCGCCCGCGATCCCCATCGCGTCGGCGTTGGTGATCGCCAGGGCGAGCGCGTCGGGTGCGAGTCCGTCTCCGATGCCCGTCAGCGCCCCCTCGACCGCCTCGCCTGCGCGAAGGCGTCGCCCCGCGGCATCCACCTGTTCGTCGAAGCCCGACCAGAGCACGTCGCTCTTCGCCGCGAAATAGTTGAAGAAGCTCGAGCGGCTCACCCCTGCGCGGCGCGTGATGTCGGAGACGCTGGTCGCGTCGTAACCCTGCTCGAGGAACAGCTCGCACGCCGCCTCGGAGAGCACCTCGCGCGAGGAGGCGCGCGGGCGGCCGCTGCGCGGTTCGGGGGTCACCGATACAGACTAGACGGGTCACCTCGCGTGTATTGTTGGACGCAATCCAACATCGGAGGCGGTCGATGATCGACATCCACCTGGCGGGCCTCGCTCCGCTGTACGTCCCCTACCTCGATGGGTGGGCCCACCAGCGCCGCATCCACGCCGACGTCGTCGCCGACGAGCGCCCGGACACCCTGCTCCTGCTCGAACACGAGGCCGTCTACACCGCGGGCAAGCGCACCGAGGCGCACGAGCGACCCGACGACGGCACCCCCGTCATCGACGTGGACCGCGGCGGGAAGATCACGTGGCACGGCCCGGGCCAGCTCGTCGGCTACCCCATCGTGAGACTGCCCGAACCGATCGACGTCGTCGCCCACGTGCGCCGGCTCGAGGCGCTGCTCATCGACGCGCTGCGCGAGCACGGCGTCGACGGCTTCCGCGTCGAGGGTCGCAGCGGCGTCTGGGTGAAGCGTCCCCTGAGTGTCGACAAGGTCGCGGCCATCGGCGTCCGCGTCGAGAAGGGCGTCACGATGCACGGCTTCGCGGTCAACTGCGACAACTCGCTCGGCGGCTTCCGGCACATCGTCCCCTGCGGTATCACGGATGCCGGGGTCACGACCGTCAGCGAGGTGGTCGGCGCCGACGTCTGCCCCGCCGACCTCGTCCCCTCGATCGAGCGCGTGTTCCGCGCCGAGTACGCGGCGGTGGCCGCGTGAGCGCCTGCGGGACCGGGAACGCCCAGGCGGCGGCATCCACTGCTCCGAACGGGCGGAAGCTGCTGCGCCTCGAGGTGCGCAACGCCGAGACGCCCATCGAGCGAAAGCCCGAGTGGATCAAGACCAAGGCCAGGATGGGCCCCGAGTACACGGCCTTGCAGAACCTCGTGAAGACCGAGGAGTTGCACACGGTCTGCCAGGAGGCGGGCTGCCCGAACATCTTCGAATGCTGGGAGGACCGCGAGGCGACCTTCCTCATCGGCGGCTCCCAGTGCACGCGCCGTTGCGACTTCTGCCAGATCGACACCGGTAAGCCGGCGGACTACGACCGCGACGAACCGCGCCGCGTCGCCGAGAGCGTGACCCGGATGCAGTTGCGCTACGCGACCGTCACCGGCGTCGCCCGCGACGACCTGCCCGACGAGGGTGCGTGGCTGCACGCCGAGACGGTGCGCCGCATCCACGCCGAGAACCCCGGGACGGGCGTGGAGATCCTGGCGACCGACTTCTCGGGCAACCCGGCCCACCTCGAGGAAGTGTTCTCGTCGCGGCCCGAGGTGTTCGCGCACAACGTCGAGACGGTGCCGCGCATCTTCAAGCGCATCCGTCCGGCCTTCCGATACGACCGCTCCCTCGGCGTGCTGAGCGCCGCCCGCGACGCCGGCCTGATCACCAAGTCGAACCTCATCCTCGGTATGGGCGAGGAGCCCGAAGAGGTCGTCCAGGCCCTCGAAGACCTGCGCTCCGCGGGCACCGACATCATCACGATCACGCAGTACCTGCGTCCGACGCCCCGTCACCTGCCCGTGCAGCGCTGGGTGAAGCCGGCGGAGTTCGTCGAGTTCAAAGAGGAGGCGGAGCGCATCGGTTTCCTCGGCGTGCTCGCCGGTCCCCTCGTGCGCTCGTCGTACCGCGCGGGGCGCCTGTGGGCGCAGTCGATGGTGTCGAAGGGGCAGCCGATCCCGCCTCACCTCGCACACCTCGCGAAGGACATCGTGGACGCCGACGCGGGCTTCGCCCAGGCGGTGTGAGGGGCGCGGCCGCCGGTTAAACCGGCCAGATGTACGGCAGGTCGTCGGGCACGTCGCCGAACCGCGGGACGTAGAACTCGGCATCCTTGCGGATGAGATTCGACCGGTGGGCGCGATGGAAGGCCTCGTCGCCGATCCACGCGGGAAGCTCCAGGTCATCCTGGGCGACCCCGTCGACCTCGGGCGCGAAGACGAGGATCTTCTCTCGCACGGTGTCGTTGCGCCCCTGGCCGATCCACTCGTCGGTGATCACGAGTCCGTACGAGACGAGCGCGGGAAGGTGTCCGTCCCACATCTTCGCCGCCGGATGGTTCCGCCACCCGTGACCGGGCACCGTCAGCGCCCGGAGGAGCTGGAAGGTCTCGACACGCTGCTTGCCGAGCCGCTTCCCATCGAGAGCGCGGGCGGAGTCGACGAAAGAGGGATACGGCAGAAAGGTCTGCACGCGCTCAGTCGGCGCTCGTGACCGACTGCACGTGACCGTCGGAGGCGAGGTTGACCAGCAGCACGTCGTCGGTGGCATCGGGATCGAGGGCGTACTCGAGCACCGCGAACGGGTCGGCGCCGCCGTGCTCGTCGGCGAGGATCGTCATGCTCATCAACTGCAGCGCCTTGATGACGTCGATGTGGGTGTCGCCGCTCACGTCGGTGAGCAGGTCGTCGAGCTCCTCACCGAGCGTCGCCTGCTGCTGCAGGATGTACTCGGTCACCTCGCTGGTGCGGGAGTCCAGCTCGTTCACCATCGCGTTGCGGGCGGCCAGGTCGATCGACTCGAGCGACGAGACCATGGATGCCGCGACGTCGAGCGCCTCCACCGACACGTCGTCCTGGTCGGGGGCCGTCAGATCGACGGTGACGCTCTGGTCGCCGAACTCCACGTTCTCACTCCAGAAGATCGACCCGTCGGGGCCGGATTCGAGGAGTCCGAAGAAGTCGTGCTCGATGGCCATATGTCCATGTAAGCAGTCCGTCCGGCCTTCGGGAAGACGACCCGCCCGCAGCTCGCGGTGCGGTATGGGCACCGATTCGCGGGGCGGCGCGAGCGGCCCGACGTCGAGCGGAACTCAGTCGACCAGCGAGGCCGCGAACACGTGCGGGGTGAATCCCGTCAGGTCGCCGATGCCCTCGCCCTGCCCGAGGAGTTTGACCGGGATGCCGGTGAGCTCCTGCACGGCGAGCACGAAACCGCCCTTGGCCGACCCGTCGAGCTTGGTGAGGACGAGACCCGTGACCCCCGCGCTGTCGAGGAAGGCCTGCGCCTGCATGAGACCGTTCTGGCCGGTCGTCGCATCGAGCACGAGCAGCACCTCGCTGATGGGCGCCTGCTTCTCGATCACGCGCTTGATCTTGCCGAGCTCGTCCATCAGACCGCCCTTGGTGTGCAGACGCCCGGCGGTGTCGATCAGCACGATCTCGGTCGCGGTCTCTTTGGCGTGGGCGACGGTCTGGAAGGCGACGGATGCCGGGTCCTGACCCTCGTGCTGCGGACGCACGATTGTCGCTCCCCCGCGCTCGGCCCACGTCGCGAGCTGGTCGACGGCCGCGGCGCGGAAGGTGTCGGCCGCGCCGACGACGACCGTGCGGCCGTAGCGCTGGAGGAACTTGGCGAACTTGCCGATCGTCGTCGTCTTCCCCACACCGTTCACGCCGACGACGAGCACGACCGCGGGACGCTCGGTGAGACGCAGCGTGGTGTCGAACTTCGCGAAGTGCTCCTCGAGCGTCTCGCGGAGCATCCGCTGCAGGTCGCGCGGATCGGTGGTGCGGAAGCGCTCCACCTTCTCGCGCAGCTCGTCGATCAGGCGCTCGGTGACGTCGGGACCGAAGTCGGCGGTGAGCAGCGCCGTCTCGAGGTCGTCCCACGTCGTCTCGTCGATCGTGGGCTTGACGAACAACCCGCGCAGCGCGCGGCCCAGCGACCAGGAGTTCTCAGCCATTGCTTCAGCTTACGGGCGCGGCTTCGTCGGCGGCGGCGGCCGGGGCGGCGGCGCGGACGGCCGCGCGATCGCCCACGCGCTGCCCGACCACGGCTGACACGCCGTCCTGACGCATCGAGACGCCGTACAGCGCGTCGGCGATCTCCATCGTGCGCTTCTGGTGGGTGATCACGATGAGTTGACTGCTTGCACGCAGCTTCTCGAACACGCCCAGCAGCCGCCCGAGGTTGGCGTCGTCGAGGGCGGCTTCGACCTCGTCGAGGATGTAGAACGGGCTCGGCCGCGCGGTGAAGATCGACGTGAGGAAAGCCACCGCCGCGAGGGAGCGCTCACCGCCGGAGAGGAGTGACAATCGCTCGATCTTCTTCCCCACGGGGCGTACCGCGACCTCGATGCCGGTGGTCAACGGCGACTCGGGGTCGGTGAGCGAGATGCTGCCCGAGCCCCCGGGGAAGAGGATCGGGAAGATCTCGGTGAAGGCGACGCGCGTGTCCTCGAACGCGGCGACGAAGATCGTCTGCATCCGTTCGTCGAGGTCGGCGATGATCGTCTGCAGGTCGGCGCGGGTCTGCTGCAGGTCGGCGAGCTGTTCGGTGAGGAAGGCGTGCCGCTGCTCGAGGGCCGCGAACTCCTCCAGCGCGAGCGGGTTGACCCGCCCGAGCTGCGACAGCTTACGCTCGGCGTCCTGGAGTCGGCGCTTCTGAGCCGCGCGATCGAACGGGGCGCCCTCGCCCTCCCGGTCGACCGGAACGAGCTGATCGGGGCCGTATTCCGCGACGAGGACGTCCTCGTCGAGCGCGAGCTCGGACTGCACGCGCTCGAGCAGGCTCGTGGCGTGGAGCTTCTTCTCGTGCATCTGCAGCTCGAGGCCGTGGACGCTCTCGGTGAGGCGCGCCAGACGTTCCCGGACGGCGGCTTCGTCGGCGCGTGCGCGAGCCAGTTCCTCGGCGATCGCCGTGCGCGCGGACTCCGCCGCCGCCAGCTCGACCCGTGCCTGACTCACCGAACGATCGACGGAGTCCAGCAGCGCGGGGAGGTGACCGGCGACCTCGGCGGCGACCTCGCGCTGCGCGCGCCGGACCACCGCCCGACGCGCGGCCTCCGCCGCGGCCGCGCGTTCGCGCTCGCGCTGCTGCTCGAGCTGGACGATGCGGGCCTCCCCCGCCCGCACGCGCTCCTTCAGCGACTCGATGTCCAGACGCGCCCGCATCTCCCTCTCGCGCGCGACGTCGACCTCGGCCGCCACGCCCTCGCGCGCCGAGGCGTCGAGCAGAGGGCGCGGCGCTTCCTGCGCGCGCTCGAGCGCGTCGTCGGCGCGACGGGCGGCATCCTCGGCCTCGGCGACCGCCGTCTCGGTCTGCGCGAGACCTGCGGCGAGACGATCGCATTCCGCCACCGCCGCCTCGTGCCGCACCGTGACCCGATTCACCCTCTCGGCGTGGGCGGCCAGCGCGGCATCGTGGGCGCGCAGGGTCGACAGCGATTCTTTCGTGCGGTGCCGCGCGGCGGTGAGCGCACGCTGCTCCTCGGCGAGGGCCTCGCGCAGCGAATCGGCGATGACGATGATCTCGTCGAGCCGCTCGGCGGCCGCATCGCGCTCGGCGGCGAGCTCCAGCCGCGACCGTCCCGACCCCGAGCCCGCCCGGAGCGTCCGGGACGTCGCGACCTCCCCGGCCCGGGTGACGACGGTGACCTCGGGAGGCAACGACTCCTGCACCTCGCGCAGAACGGCGAGGTCGTCGACGATCACCGTGCGCGCCAGGATGCCGAGCACCCCCGGTGACCCGATGACCACCGCGGTCGCGGGAACGGCGCCCGCCACCGGGGTCGCCGCGTCCTCCGGGGCGGCGCCGTCGGGCGCGGCGGTGCCGGCGATGACGATCTCGACCACGCCGAGGTCTCCTTCACGCGCCTCGCGCGCCGCGGTGAAGGCGGCCGCGGCGTCGTCGACGAGCAATCCCTCCGCCAACGAGCCCAGTGCGGCGGCGATCGCGGCTTCGTACCCCGCGGTGACCTTGACGTGGTCGCCCACGAGGCCGCGCACGCCCCGCCCGCCGGCGGCGAGCAGGTCGGCCGCGGCGTTGCGCAGGTCGAGGGCGCGGCCGAGCGCTGTCGTCTGCGCGCCGAGGGCGTCGCGCTCCCGCTCGGCGGCATGGAGGCGTTCGCGCAGGCCGGCGACCGTGGACTCGACGTCGTTCGCCTCGCGCTGTGCCCGGTCGTAGGCCGCGGCGTGCTCGGCGGTGGATGCCTCGGGCACCACGTCGGGGTCGAGTTCGGCGCGCGCCCTCTCGGCTTCCGCCCGACGCGCGAGGGCGGCGTCCAGCGCCCGCTGCTGCCGGTCCACACCGGCCCGCACCGCCGCGAGGGCGGAGTTCGCGGCGTTCGCCGTGCCGCGGAGCGCCTGGATCTTCAGGTCGTGTTCGGAGACGAGCGCGCTCTGCGCGGCGATGTCGACGTCGAGGGCGTCGAGGTCGGCGCGGGCGCGCGTGACCTCCCGGGCGGCCTCGGCCGCGGCATCCTGCGCATCACCCAGACCGGCGGCGATGTCGTCTATCTCGGCTCGGACGTCGTCGATCGTGCTCTGCGACACGGTCGGAGCGAAGGTCGCGGCGTCGGAGCCGTCGTCCGCCAGCAGGGTGAGGCGCTGACCGGCGAGGGAGTAAAGGCCCCGCAGGCGCTCCTGCACCTGTTCGAGACCGAACGAGACGCTGCGCGCGCGGTCGACGGCCTCTGAACGCTGATCGTTCTCGAGCCGTTCGACGCGCCGGCGCAGACCGTCGGCCTGTTCCTGCAGCCCGAGACGCTCGGTGTGCCGCTCACTCTCGGCGCGGGCGGCGTCGGCGAGCTGCGTGCGCAACCGCACGAGGTCGTCGGCGTACAGCCGCGCCTTCGCATCGCGGACCACGGCGGCGATGGTCGCGGCCTCCCGCGCGATCTCGGCCTGCTTGCCGAGGGGCTTGAGCTGGCGACGCAGCTCGCCCGCGAGATCGCTGAGGCGGGTGAGGTTGGTCTCCATCGCCTCGAGCTTGCGCACGGTCTTCTCTTTGCGGCGCCGATGCTTCAGGATGCCGGCGGCTTCTTCGATGAAGCCGCGGCGGTCTTCCGCGGTCGCCTGCAGCACCGTGTCGAGCCGGCCCTGCCCGATGATGACGTGCATCTCGCGACCGAGTCCGGAGTCGCTCAGCAGCTCCTGCACGTCGAGCAGGCGGCACGTCTGACCGTTGATGGCGTACTCGCTGGCGCCCGTGCGGAACAGCGTCCGACTGATGGTGACTTCGCTGTAGTCGATCGGCAGGGCACCGTCGCCGTTGTCGATCGTGAGCTGAACCTCGGCACGCCCGAGCGGACCGCGGGTCGACGTCCCGGCGAAGATGACGTCCTCCATCTTCCCGCCGCGCAGGGTCTTGGCGCCCTGCTCCCCCATGACCCACGCGAGAGCGTCGACGACGTTCGACTTGCCCGATCCGTTCGGTCCGACGATGCAGGTCACACCGGGTTCGAGGGCGAAGGTCGTCGATTGGGCGAAGGACTTGAAGCCTTTGAGCGTCACGCTTTTCAGATGCATGCCACCCGCCTTCCCGCCCTGTCGAACCTTCGCCTCACGCTAGCCGAGGATCCGCGGAAAACCGCGGCGGCGAGCCGCGTCCGCGCTCACGACGCGCCCGGATGTCAGCCGATTCTGGGAAATCGCTTGACCTCCGGCGACCACCTCCGCTAGCGTCGGGGGTCGCAACCGACGTCGAAAGGAGGTCACCCCATGATTCGCACCACGACCGGCTTCACCGCCACCGGCTTCGTCGCCGCCCCCGTGCTGTCCGCACCCGTCACCGGAGTGACCACCGCCGTCGGCATGCCCGTCTTCCAGGGCTGACCCCGTCGCGTCGAGACGCCCCGCGTCTCCGCTTCTCGCGAGTTCCGTTTCGCTGCTCGCCCGGATCTCTCCGATCCCGCCACGCGCACGTCGCGTCCCTCTCTCGTTCTCTCTCCCACGGAGCCTCCGCATGAACGCCCTGTTCGCGCGCGCGCCGCAGCATGCCTCGGCCGCGCTCTCCTCCACCTCGTCCACCATCACGATCGACACCGCCACCGACCGGCCGTTGGGTCTGCTCGACCGGCTGTCGTTGCGCCTCGGTCTGTGGCTGCTGACGCGTCACGCCTCCCGCGGCCGTTCGCTCGAACATCGGGCCGACCGCGCGCACCGTCGTCGCGCCGCCGACGCCGAGCGCACTGCGCGCGAACGCGCCTGGCACCGCACGGCCGCACTCACGCGGCCGCCGCTGTGATCCCGTGGGGCCGGCCTCGTCCGGCCGGCCCCACCCCGCGACATCTCCTCCGAACCGAAAGCACTCTCATGACCTCCCTTCCCGTCGGCCTCGAGCTGCGGCCCCTGCACATCCCGGCATCCATCGACGACGACGATGCCGCCGACTTCCGCGAGATGGTGCGCCTGCGCAACCTCGTCTACAAGGAGGGCTCCGGCCACGACGACGAGTCGATGCCCGCCGACGAACTGCTCCCCCTGTTCCAGCCCCGGCCGGAGGTGAAGCGGTTCTCGTGGATCGCCGTGTTCCACGGCGAGGTCGTCGGTCGCGCGGGCCTCGACCTCCCCCAGGAGGAGGGCGCCCGCACGGGCTCGTTCCTCATCGAACTGCGCCGGTCCGCGTGGGGACACGGCATCGGTCGCGCCGCCTTCGCCATGATCGAGACCCTCGCCCGCGCCCACGGACGCACGGTCCTGCAGTCGTGGGCCGCGCACCCCGCCGCCGAGGGACCGCAGCTGGCGGCGCCCACGGGTTTCGGCGCGGTGCCGAAGGACCACGCCGCGCGGTTCCTCCTGGCATCCGGGTGCACGCTCGAGCAGATCGTGCGCGTGAGCACGCTCGATCTCGCCGATGCCCGCCCTCACCTCGGTGCCCTCCTCGCCGAGGCCGAGGCCGCCTCGGCGGGCTATCGCGTGGTGCAGTGGACGCTGCCCACGCCCGACGAGTTCGTCGACTCCTTCGCCTGGATGAAGTCCCGCATGGCGACCGACGCGCCGTCCGCCGATCTCGACGTCGACGAAGAGGTGTGGGATGCCGCGCGGCTCCGCCGACACGAGGCCACGTACCTCGACGCGGGTCGCCACATGCTGGTGACCGCGGCGCAGCACGTGGACTCGGGCGAGCTCGCCGCCTTCAACGAGCTCGTCATCGGCAAGGACCGCACGGCGGTGACGGGACAGGAGGACACCCTCGTCGTCGCCTCCCATCGCGGGCATCGGCTGGGCCTGCTGGTCAAGTGCGCCGGCCTCCTCGCGTGGCGGGACGTGGCCCCCGACTCACCCCGCGTGATCACCTACAACGCGGAGGAGAACCGCCCGATGCTCTCGATCAACGAGCGGATCGGCTTCGCCCCGATCTCCTACGAAGGCGTGTGGCAGAAGGTGCTCGCCTGACACCGACGGCGCGAGTCGCCGGGAACCGTCGCCCGGGAGCGCTGTGGCCACGCTTTTCGGCGCCTCGTGCGGTCGGTCCGGGCGCGGCCGAGGATCAGCGCCGCTTCTGGCAGTGCGGGCAGTAATGGCTCGAGCGGTTCATGAACGACACGCGCACGATGGGGCGGTCGCACCGGGGGCATGGCTGACCGGTGCGGCCATAGGCGTTGAGCGAGTGTGCGAAGTAGCCCGCCTGGCCGTTGACGTTCACGTACTGCGCGTCGAAGCTCGTCCCGCCCTCGGCCAGCGCCTTCTCGAGCACCGCACGCACCTCGCCGAGCAGGCGGTTCACCGAACGGGTCGGCAGATCGGAGCCGGCAGTCTCGGGGTGGATCCGCGACGCCCACAGCGACTCGTCGGCGTAGATGTTGCCGATGCCGCTGGCGACCGTCTGATCGAGGAGCACGCGCTTGATCCCCGACGCCGTGCGGCCCAGCCTCGCGCGGAACCGCGCCGCGTCGAAGGCGGGATCGAGAGGATCGCGGCCGATGTGCGCCACCTGCGTGGGCACGCGCGAGAGGTCCGATCCCCGTCCGCCCGCGGCGCCGTCGGGGGTGTCGACGAGCTCGTCGAGCGCGAGCGAGCCGAACGTGCGCTGGTCGGCGAAGACGACCGACACCGGCCCGTGAACGGGATGCTCGATCTCGATGCGGATGCGCTCGTGACGTTCCTCCGGAGCGCCGGGCACGCGCAGGAGCATCTGCCCACTCATCCCGAGGTGCGTGACGATCGCTTCGTCGCCGGCCACCGGCATCCACAGGAACTTCCCCCGGCGCACGGCGGCGGTGATGCGCCGGCCCGTCAGTTCGGTCTCGAAGTGGGCCGCACCTCCGGTATGCCGCGTCAACGCGCGCTCGTCGCGCACGTCGACGGATGTGATCAGCGCACCGGCGACGGCCGGCTCGAGGCCGGCGCGCACGACCTCGACCTCGGGGAGCTCAGGCACGGGTGTCGAGCTCGCGCCACGCGGTGAGGGCCGCGGCCATCTCGGCCTGCTTCTTGCTCGACCCGTTGCCCGTGGTGGCGAGGTCGCCGACGGTCACCGTGGCGGTGAACCGACGGTCGTGATCGGGACCGGTCGCCTGCACGGTGTAGACCGGCGCGAGCAGACCCTGGCGCGCCGCGATCTCCTGCAGGCTCGTCTTCGGGTCCATCGCGGCGCCGTAGCGTTCGGGGTCGGCCAGGAGCGGTTCGACCAACCGCAGCACCATGGCCGTCGAAGCCTCGGGTCCCGCCGAAAGGAAGGCCGCCCCGATCAGGGCCTCCATCGTGTCGGCGAGGATCGAGTCCTTGTCGCGCCCGCCGGTGAGGATCTCGCCGCGACCGAGGCGCACGTGAGCCCCCAGACCGATCCTGCGGGCCACCTCGGCGAGGGCGACGGTCGATACGACGCTGGCGCGGCGCTTGGCGAGGCCGCCCTCTTCGAGCTCCGGATGCCGTGTGAACAGGCGCACCGTGACGGCCTGGCCGAGCACCGAGTCGCCGAGGAACTCCAGGCGCTCGTTGTGCGGGATGCCGCCGTTCTCGTACGCGTACGAGCGGTGGGTGAGGGCAAGAGAAAGAAGCTCGGGGTCTATGTCGACCCCGAGCTTCTCGGTGAGCGCAGCGCGCTCGACGTTGTTACGCGTCACGAATCGCCGATCAGACGTCGGCGACCTTGCGGCCCTTGTACTCGAGGAAGAGCTCGGTGCCCTGCGAGTCGGTGACGACCTTCGCCTGGTGCGGACGGCTGTAGACGACCTTGCCGTTCTCGATGGTCTTGACCAGCGTGGGGGCCTCGGCCTTCCACTGCGCGCGACGCGAGCGGGTGTTCGAGCGGGAGACCTTCCGCTTCGGGGGGTTACCTGCCATGACTAGCTCTTCTCTGTCTTGGGGGCGGCGCGGAGCGCATCGCCGTCGTCTGGGGTGTACTGCTGGAGCGCGGCCCATCGAGAATCGACGGGCGTCTGCTCCGTGTCGCCGGTGCTTTGCGTCAGCCTCTCGCCCGTGATCGGGTCGAGCCCGGGGCAGTCCGGCTGACACACCGGCTGGAACGGAAGCGACAGGACAATGGCATCCCGGACCAGATTTTCAAGATCCACGTGGTCGTCTTGAACGTCGAAGTCACTCGCTTCGTCCCCAGGATACGCGAAAAGTTCCTGGAACTCGACTTCGACAGGCTCCTCGATGTCGATGAGGCAGCGTCCGCACACGCCCGTGGCGGTGGTGTCGACGGTGCCCGAGACGAGAATGCCCTCGTGCACCGACTCCAGACGCACCTCGAGTGCGAGGATCTCGCCCTCGGGGATCGAGAGCAGGCCCTCGCCCCATTTCTCGGGAGTGGGGAGGTCGAGGCTGTGCTCGCGCATCTCACCGGGATGGTGCTCGATGTCGCGGACGGGGAGTTGGAAGGGGCCGGGTCGACGGGTTCTCACGGTCGTCCATGCTACCCGCGCCCCCCTGAGCGGGGGCCGGGCGGGGCCCGCGACGGTGCGGCGCGGGCTGTCGGCGCTGGCACCTGAAGTGCCCAGCGGGGCGGCGTGACGTCAGACGGAGCCGGGCCGCGGCCCGACGTCGCGTGCGCGGTCACGCATAAACGCTATCCGTGCGCATAAACACGACGAGCACGCGTTTATGCGCACGGATCGTGTTTATGCGTGAGGACGGAGCCGCGGCGCAGTGCCGCGCGTGCCGCCACGCAGCACGCCGCGGACCACCTCGCACCCCACGAGGCGCGCAGGCACTTAGATGCCGCGGGCGCCGGTGTCGAGGTAGCGCGCGACGGCGGGCGGGACGTACGGCGACACGTCTCCGCCGAGGCCGGCCACCTGGCGGACGAGGGAGCTCGACACGAGCGCGTGCGAGGGGTCGGGCAGCAGGAACACCGTCTCGACGTGCGCGAGGTCGCGGTTGACGATCGCCATCGGGGTCTCGTACGCCACGTCGACCTGCGAACGGATGCCCTTGACCAGCACCTTCGCTCCCACATCGGTGGCGTAATCGACGAGGAGGCCCATGCTCCAGGCCGCGATGATCACATCGCCCTCGACCCCCGCCTCCGAGATCGACTGCTCGAGCAGACGCTGGCGCTCGGCGAGGGGCAGCATCGCCTCTTTGCCGGGGTTGTGCACGACCAGCACGTGAAGCTGGTCGAACAGGCCGGCGGCACGACGGATGACGTCGAGATGACCGAGCGTGGGCGGGTCGAACGAGCCGGGGACGACGGCGATCCGGGGATCCATGCCGTCAGCCTATCGACGCGACCCGCGGAGAGCCCGGCGTTCAGGACTTCGCCAGCGCGGCGCGCTCCTCCACCCCCACGCGACGCTCCAGGGCGGCGGCGAGCCCGGGATGCCGGACGAGCGCCGGGTCGTCGGCGAGCAGCCGCTCCCCCTCGGCGCGGGCCTCGGTGATGAGGTCGGCGTCGGTCACCACCCGCAGCAGACGCAGCGACGATCGCGCGCCCGATTGAGCCCCGCCGAGCACGTCTCCCTCGCCGCGGAGTTCGAGGTCGACCTCGGCGAGGGCGAAGCCGTCGAGGGTGGATGCCACGGCTTCGACGCGCGCCCGAGACGACGTGCCGGGGGCGGCCTCGGTCACGAGCAGGCAGAGGCCCGGGACACCGCCACGACCGACGCGACCGCGCAGCTGGTGCAACTGGGAGACGCCGAACCGGTCGGCCTCGAGGATGACCATGGTCGAGGCGTTGGGCACGTCGACGCCGACCTCGATCACCGTCGTCGCCACGAGCACGTCGATGTCGCCGCGGGCGAAGGCCTGCATGACGGCATCCTTCTCGTCGGACGGCATCTTGCCGTGCAGGATCTGCACGCGGACGTCGGCGAAGCCCGGCAGCCGGGAGATCAGCGCCTCGACCTGCACGACGCCCCACCGCGTCCGGTTGCTCTCTCCCGCGGCGGGAGCAGCCCCGTCCGGCGCGTCGGCGGGTTCGTCGGTCTTGTCGTCGGCGGCGAGCTGTTCGGCGTCGATCGCCGCGCACACGACGAACGCCTGGCGGCCCTGCGCCACCTCTTCCGCCACGCGGTCCCACACACGTGCGAACCAGCTCGGCTTCTCGGCCAGTGGGGCGACGAACGACTGGATGCCGGCGCGCCCGGCCGGCATGGTGCGGATCGTCGAGACGTCGAGGTCGCCGAACACCGTCATGGCGACGGTGCGCGGAATGGGCGTCGCCGTCAGGACGAGGGTGTGCGGGGATTCGCCCTTCGAGCGCAGCGCTTCGCGCTGGTCGACGCCGAAGCGGTGCTGTTCGTCGACGACCACGAACCCCAGGTCGGCGAAGGTCGTGGTGGCGCTCAGCAGTGCGTGCGTGCCGACGACGATCCGCGCCTGACCCGATGCCACGCGCAGCGCCGCGCGGCGACGCTCGGCCGCGGGCATCTGCCCCGTCAGCAGCGTGGGCATGAGCTCGGGTGCGAGCTCGGGCCCGAGCATGCGCGCGATCGAGCGCAGGTGCTGGCCGGCGAGCACCTCGGTAGGGGCGATGAGGGCGGACTGCCCGCCCGACTCGGCCACCTGCATCATCGCCCGCAGCGCCACGAGGGTCTTACCGGAGCCCACCTCGCCCTGCACGAGCCGGTTCATCGGCCAGTCGCCCGTGAGGTCGGCTGCCAGTTGCGCTCCGACGTCGCGCTGGTCGGGGGTGAGTTCGAACGGGAGGATCGCGTCGAACCGCTCGAGAAGGCCGCCCGCCGCCGCAGGGCGTTTCGTCGCCGACAGTGCTCGGACGAACTGGCGCTGCTGCAGCAGCGCCGTCTGCAGCACGAAGGCCTCGTGCATGCGCAGCGTCGCGACGGCCGGGGGGATGTCGTCGTCGTTCTCGGGGCGGTGGATCCGCTCGAGCGCCTCGCGCGCGGGGAGGAGTCCCCGCCGGGTACGGAGGTCGGCGGGGAGCGGGTCGTCGACGTCGCCGAGCGCGTCGAGGACGACGGCGATCGTCTTCTGCACGAGCGTGCTGGGAACGGAGCTGGTGGCGGGATAGATCGGGATGGGTCTCTTCGCCGTGACCTCGGCCTCGGCGCGGGCTTCGGCGATGTCGTCGAACAGCTCGTAATCGGGATTCGTCAGCTGCGTCTGCCGCCGGTACTCGCCGACCTTGCCCGAGAAGATGCCGCGCCGCCCGGGAGTGAGGTCTTTGAGTCGCCACGGCTGGTTGAAGAACGTCAGCGACATGCGCCCGTCGCCGTCGCTGATCACGACCTCCAGCAGGGAGCCGCGGCGGTTCTGCATGCGGCGCTCCGAGGCGCTGACCACCTCGGCCACGATCGTGACGGGTTCGCCCAATGGCAGCGAGGCGATCGGGGTGAGTTCGCCGCGTCGGGCGTAGCGGCGCGGGTAGTGCTCGAGCAGTTCGCCCACGGTCTTCATGCCGAACGCACGCTCGAACGCCGACGCCGTCTTGCCGCCCACGGCGCCGTCGAGCCGGGAGGCGAGCGAGAGACCGGGCATGCTGACGAGTCTAGGCAGGGGGCCCGACATCGTCCTGCCGCACGCTCGGCTCGACAGAGGACCTCGCGCTCGACGCCAGGACCGGGCACCCGCGGGCCCCCGGAGGCTTGGACACGCTCAGCCTCCTCCATCGCCCCTCCCGCCAGGTCGCTGCGCCTGTCGAAGGGACCCGGCACCCGCGGGACCGGGGGCCTCGGCACGCTCAGCCTCCCCACCGCCCCGCCGCGTGTCTCCGCGGCATCCGCGACCCTAGGCTGGACGAGTGACGCGCATCATCTCCGGCCGAGCGGGCGGCACCGTCCTCGACGTTCCGCCGAAGGGCACCCGCCCGACGAGCGACCGCGTGCGCGAGTCGCTGTTCGGCGCGCTCGAGTCGGCCGGCGTCCTCGACGACGCCCGCGTCGCCGACCTCTTCGCCGGCTCCGGGGCGCTGGGGTTGGAGAGCCTGAGCCGCGGGGCCGCCTCCGCCGATCTCGTCGAGCTGTCGGCTCCGGCCGCCGCACTGATCCGCAAGAACGCCGACCGTGTGCGCGCCGCGGGCGTGGCCGCTCCGGCGCGGGTTCACCGAGCGAACGTCACCACCTATCTGACGGCATCCGCCGACGAGTGGGACCTTGTGTTCCTCGACCCGCCCTACGACATCGCCGACCACGACCTCACGAGGGCCCTCGTCGCCCTCACCCCCCGCCTGAGCCCGGATGCCATCGTGATCGTCGAGCGCGCGAAGCGCTCCGCGGCGCCCGACTGGGCCGCAGCCGGCCTGGAGCCCGAGCGCGACCGCGCCTACGGCGACACCACGATGTGGTGGGGCCGGCCGTCCCCGTGACCCGCGCTCGACGGCACCGACCTCAGCCCCGGCCGGCGTCCCAGTCCCGGTAGGGGTCCCACCCGAAGCGGCCCGTCCACGCCGCGCCGTCGACCTCGATCGCGGCAGCCCCACGTCGTTGCACGGTGCCGATGCGTCGACCGATGGTCGCGGCATCCGGGGGGAAGGTCACCAGGAAGCCGTGATCCTCTCCCCCGCCCAGAGCGCGCTCGGGGTCGTCGCCGAGGGCGCTCGAGTCGATGGCGAGGGTCACCCCCGATGCGTCGGCGAGGCGCGTGGCGTCGAGCGCGAGGCCGTCCGAGACGTCCATCATGGCGGTGGCCCCGGATGCCGCCGCCCGCAACGCCTCCGCCAGCGGCGGGCGCGGGGCGAGCTGGCGCGACAGCGCCTTCGCATCGGCGGGGTCGAGAGCGGCGCGCGCCTCGTCGGTGAGGGCGACGGGGGCACCGTCTTCGTCCACGAACCGTCGGAACAGCACGTCAAGACCTCGGGCCGCCTCGCCCAACTCCCCGATGATGTAGACGCCGTCGCCGACCCGGGCACCCGAACGGCGCACGGGGTCGCGACCGTCGAGGCTTCCGAGGGCGGTCACGGCGATCGTGAGCGTGTCGGAGACCGTGAGGTCGCCGCCCTCCACCGCGCAGTCGGGGGCGAGCTCGGCGCAGGCGGCGGCGAGACCGTCGGCGAAACCGCGCACGAACGCGAGCGGTGTCGAATCGGGCATGGCCAACGCCACGAGAAGGGCGATCGGTCGGGCACCCATCGCGGCGACGTCGGCGAGGTTGACCGCCGCCGCCTTGAAGCCGAGGTCGGACGGCGACGACCACGCCAGCCGGAAGTCGGGGCCGTGCACGAGCGTGTCGGTCGTGGCGACGACCCGCCCGTCGGGCACGGCCAGCACGGCGGCGTCGTCGCCCGGGCCGACGGATGCACGGGAGGGCGGGAGGCGGTCGAGGATTCCCCGCAGGATCTGCCCCTCGGACAGCTCCCCCACGGTGGTTTCACGGTCGGGCTCGGCGTCGGTCACCCTCCCACGCTATTAGCCTGGACGGGTGCCCCGCTCCTCCCGTACCCTCGCGCTCCTCGCCGTCCTCGCCCTGGTCCCGGGGCTTGCGGCGTGCAGCACGACGGTGGCGATGGAGCCCGCGAAGCTCTCCAACGACCCCGCGTGCGCGTCCGTGATCACTCGCCTGCCGAGCAGCATCTCGGGCCAGGAACGTCGCTGGACCGACGCGCAGGCGACCGGGGCCTGGGGTAACCCGGCATCCATCCTCATGACCTGCGGCCTCGAGCCCCCGGCGCCGTCGACCCTGCCGTGCCGCTCGTTCGACGGCGTCGACTGGCTCGTCGACGAGTCGCAGGCCGCCAACAACCGGTACACGCTGACGACGTTCGGACGCAGCCCCGCCCTGCAGGTCTACCTCGACTTCGACACCGCCAGCAGCGGCGACGTCGCCCAGGCGCTGGGGCCCCTCATCCGCGAGTACCTGCAGCCGACCGGATCGGTCTGCACCGCGGCATCCGACACGGCAGCCTCACCGACGCCGACCCCCGCGCCCTGAGTCGCGGCTCTCAGGCCTTCTCGAGCGCGGCGTCGAGCAGGTCGCTGATGAGATCGGGGTACGACAGTCCCGAGGCGATCCAGCAGGTGGGGAACATGGAGATCGGCGTGAACCCGGGCATGGTGTTCACCTCGTTCACGAAGAACTCGGTGCCGGTGTAGAAGAAGTCGACGCGCGCGAGCCCCTGTCCCCCGATCGCCTCGAACGCCTGGGCGGCGATGCGCTGCATCTGGGTGAGTTCGCCCTCGCCGAGCTCGGCGGGGCACACGAGGTCGACACCGGGCGCGTTGAGGTACTTCGCCTCGAAGTCGTAGAACTCCCGCCCCGTCACGACGATCTCGCCCGCGACGCTCACGCGCACCGGTCCCCCGTCGCGTCCGGGCAGCACGCCGCACTCGAGCTCGCGACCGACGATGGCCTGCTCGATGAGCGCCAAGCGGTCTTCGGCGAAGGCGGTGTCGAGAGCGGCATCGAGGTCTTCCCACCGCGAGACCTTCGTCACGCCCACGCTCGAACCCGCTTCGTTGGGCTTGACGAACACCGGCAGGTCGAGGGCGCGCATGCGTCGCTCCCACAGCGCGCGGTCGCGCGCGAGGTCGGCCCGGGTCACGGCCACCCACGGCACCACCGGCACGTTCGCCGCGCGCAGCACCTGCTTGGTGACGTGTTTGCTCATGCCGATCGCCGACATGAGCACGCCGCCGCCGGCGTAGGGGATGCCGAGCAGCTCGAGCAGGCCCTGCACCGTGCCGTCTTCGCCGAAGCGGCCGTGCAGGATCGGCAGCACGACGTCGACCTCGCCGAGCGACCGGGTACCGTCGGCATCCGTCACCGTCCACTCGCGCGACAGCGTCGAGTCGGGGAGCCGCACGCGGGAGCCGTTGTCGACCACCTCGGGGAGGGCCTCGGGACGCAGGGCGAACTTGTCGGGGGCGTCGTCTTCGAGCACGAAGGCGCCCTCGCGCGTGATGCCGACCGGGATCACCCGGAAGCGGTCACGGTCGATCGCCCGCAGCACCCCGCCCGCCGTGGCGGAACTGATCGAATGCTCGCTGGAGCGCCCGCCGAAGAGCACCACCACCACCGGTTTGGTCATTCTGCGTCCTCTCGCCCTGCGGCTGGTCGTCGTCTGTCGTCAGGTGCGGCGCGATGTCGCGCGGGTCCATGGTGCCGTCGAGCACCATCTTCACCTGCTGCACGATGGGCATGTCGACGCCGACCTGCTTCGCGAGCTGGAGCACGGGGGCCACGGATGCCAAGCCCTCGGCGGTCTGCTGCATCTGGGCCACGACTTCTTTGTAGCCGTATCCCTGGCCGAGCAGTCGCCCGGCGGTGTTGTTGCGACTGAGCGGCGACTGGCACGTCGCGATCAGGTCGCCGAGTCCGGCGAGGCCCTGCAGCGTCTCGGGCTTCGCGCCCTGTGCCACGGCGAAGTCGGTCATCTCGACGAGCCCCCGCGTGATGATCGAGGCCTTGGTGTTCTCGCCGTAGCCGACGCCGTCGACGATGCCGATCGCCACCGCGATGAGGTTCTTCAGCACGCCACCGAACTCGGTGCCGATCACATCGGTGTTGACGAACGAGCGGAAGTACCGGTTGCGCGCGCGACGGGCCACCGCCTCGGCCGTCTCGGGGCTCAGAGAGCTGATGACGGCCGCCGTGGGCTGCTCGCGCGCGATCTCGAGGGCGAGGTTGGGACCGGACGCCACCGCGATGCGCGCCGGGTCGCACTGCAGCACCTGCTCGATGACCTGGCTCATGCGAAGGCCCGTCGACTTCTCGACGCCCTTCATGAGCGAGACGATCGGCACGTCGGTGTGCTCCACGAACGGCTTGATGGCGGCGAGGTTCTCGCGCAGCGACTGGCTCGGCACCGACAGGTAGATCTGCTCGGCGCCGCGCAGGGCTTCGGCGAGGTCGGTCGTGGCCGTCATCGTCCGCGGCAGGTTGATGCCCGACAGGTATCGGCTGTTGCGCTTGGACTCGGTGATCTCGGCGGCCAGCTCCGGCCGGCGGGCCCACATGACGACCGAGGCTCCGCCGTCGGCGAGGATCTTGCCGAACGTCGTGCCCCAGCTGCCGGCGCCGATGACGGCGACCTTCGGTCCCGCCGCGGGAGCGACGTTCTTACGGCTCAAGGCGCCCCGTCTCGTTCTGCCCGTGCTTCGTCGGGTCCCAGCGTACGGTCGGCGCGGGAAGACCCCGGATGCCGGAGAGCATGCCCGCCACGCGGTTCATCATCGTGTCGGTCGCAGCGATCAGCGTCGAGGGCTGCGTCGGCGTCGCCGCGTACGCCGAGAGGTCCATCGCCGGTCCGAACTCCACGATGACGTGCGAGCGCCGGGGGAAGCGGAGCTTGCCGTAGCGCGGCAGGATCTGCTGCACGCCCCACTGCGCCATCGGGATGAGCGGGAGACCGCCCGCCAGGGCCAGGCGTACGGCTCCGGTCTTGCCGCGCATCGGCCACAGGTCGGGGTCGCGGGTCAGCGTGCCCTCGGCGTAGACGATCACGCCTCGACCGTCGCGAGCGATCTGCTCGGCGGCCTTCATCGACTGGTTGGCTCCCGACGACGCACGCGGGACGGGCACCATGCCGGTCGCCTTGAGCGCCGCACCCAGCACGGGAACGCGGAAGAGGCTCTCTTTCGCCATGAACCGGGGGGCGCGGCCGAGCCGCCACACGGCGACCGCCACGACGAGCGGGTCGAACTCCGAGTTGTGGTTCGGCGCCAGCACGTACGCGCCGTCGCGGGGCAGGTGCTCCGCACCGCGGATCTCGATGCGGGCGAAGAGCCCCACCGCGGGCACGATGATCGCCGCGAGCGGCCAGAAGACGCTCGGGCGACTCTTCTCGGGGGTCGCGGTCACCGACCTCATCCCGCGACGTCGAAATCGGCGTCGAGGGCGGTGAGCTTCTCGAGGAACTTCTCGTAGCCGCGGCGGATGATGCCGATGTTGCGCACCGTCGACTCGCCTTGAGCGGCCAGAGCGGCGATGACGTAGCTGTACCCGCCCCGGAGGTCCGGCACTTCGACGTCGGCCGCGTGCAGGGGCGTGGGTCCGTTGATGACGGCCGCCTGCTCGAGATCCCGACGGGGAACGCGACGGTCGGCGCTGTCGAGCCCCTTCGGGTGCACGACGATGTCGGCGCCCATCTTGTTCAGGGCCTCGGTGAAGCCCAGGCGGTTCTCGTACACCGTCTCGTGCACGACGGAGGTGCCCGACGCCTGGGTGAGGGCGACGATGAGCGGCTGCTGCCAGTCGGTCATGAAGCCGGGGTGCACGTCGGTTTCGACCATGACGGGCTTGAGCGCGTCGCCGCGACGGAACAGGATGCCGTCCTCGCGGACGTCGAACCAGCCGCCGGCCTTGCGGAAGACGTTGAGGAAGGTCAGCATGTCCTGCTGACGGGCGCCCTTGGCGAAGATCTCACCGTCGGTGGCGAGGGCGGCGCACGCCCACGAGGCGGCCTCGTTGCGGTCGAAGATCGCGCGGTGGTCGTAGCCGTCGAGACGCTCCACGCCCTCGATGAAGATGACGCGGTTGGGCTCGTACGAGATGATCGCGCCCATCTTCTGCAGCACCGCGATGAGGTCCATGATCTCGGGCTCGATCGCGGCGTTGCGCAGCTCCGTCACGCCCTTGGCGCGCACGGCCGTCAGCAGCACCTGCTCGGTCGCACCGACGCTGGGGTAGGGCAGCGTGATGTTCGCACCGTGCAGCCCATTGGGGGCGGTGATGCGGATGCCCTCGTAGCTCTTGTCGACGACCGCGCCGAAGGCGCGGAGGGCATCCATGTGGAAGTTGATCGGCCGGTCGCCGATGCGGCATCCGCCGAGGTCGGGGATGAGCGCCTCGCCGAGCAGGTGCAGAAGCGGTCCGCAGAAGAGGATCGGAATGCGCGAAGCGCCCGCGTGCGCGTCGATCTCCTCGAAGTGCGCGGCGACCGCGCCCGAGGGGTCGAGGTGCAGCGTGCCCTCTTCGTCGCCCTCGGTCACGGTCACGCCGTGGACCTCGAGCAGCGAACGCACGACCTTGACGTCGCTGATCATCGGGACGTCGCGAAGCGTGCTCGTGGTGTCGCCGAGGAGCGCCGCCACCATCGCCTTCGTGACGAGGTTCTTCGCCCCCTTGACCTCGACGGTGCCGCGCAACGGACGACCGCCGCGGATCGTGAGGGTCTCGGCCTCTTCCCAATCCGGCTGCCCGGGGATGCGGTCTCCGGAGTCGGTGACGAGTGTGCTCATAGGGGGGTGGACCTCACTTCGTTGACGAGGGGCGGCGAATCGACCCGATCGGGTCGACCGGGCTCAGCGGACCGGGAGGGTCCGCGGCCGCCATGCCTCGCGGCGCGCCTCGAACTGCGTGATCTTGTCTTCGTCACGCAGCGTGAGCCCGATGTCGTCGAGCCCTTCGAGAAGCCGCCACCTAGTGTAATCGTCGATGTCGAACGAGACCTGGAGATCGCCGACGGTCGCCGTCTTGGCCTGCAGATCGACGGTCATCTCGATGCCGGGCTGCTCCTCGAGCACCGCCCAGATGCGCTCGAGGTCTTCCTCGCTGATCACGCCCGTGACGAGACCCTGCTTGCCGGAGTTGCCGCGGAAGATGTCGGCGAACTTCGGGCTCAGCACCACCTGGAAGCCGTAGTCGCGCAGCGCCCAGACGGCGTGCTCGCGGCTGGAACCGGTGCCGAAGTCGGGACCGGCGACGAGGACGGATGCCGAGCGGTAGGCGTCTTGATTGAGGATGAAGTCGGGGTCCTGGCGCCAGTTGGCGAAGAGGGCGTCGTCGAAGCCGGTCTTGGTGACGCGCTTGAGGAAGACCGCGGGGATGATCTGGTCGGTGTCGACGGCCGACCGCTTCAGCGGGGCGGCGATGCCGGTGTGCGTGCGGAACTTCTCCATGTCAGGCCTCCGCCCCGGTCGAAACGGTCTCATCGGTGCGGGAGGCACCGCCGGTGATCAGTGTGCCGTCCGAGGCGGGGGTACCCGAGTCTGTCGAAGGGTCGAGATCGGCGGGGCTCGAGAGCGTCCCGCGGACGGCCGTGGCCGCCGCGACGAGCGGCGACACGAGGTGGGTGCGCCCGCCCTTACCCTGTCGTCCCTCGAAGTTGCGGTTCGAGGTGGAGGCGCAGCGCTCCCCCGGTGCGAGCTGGTCGGGGTTCATCCCCAGGCACATCGAGCAGCCCGCGAAGCGCCACTCGGCGCCGAAGTCCACGAACACCTTGTCGAGGCCCTCGGCCTCGGCCTCCAGACGGACACGGGCCGAACCCGGCACGACCATGACGCGGACGTTCTCGGCCTTCGTGCGGCCCTGGATGACGGAGGCGAAGGCGCGGAGGTCTTCGATGCGGCTGTTGGTGCACGAGCCCATGAACACGGCATCCACGGGGATGTCCTTCATCGGGGTGCCGGCGGCGAGGTCCATGTATTCCAGCGCCCGCTCGGCGGCGGCGCGCTCGTTGGGGTCGGCGAAGTCGGCCGGTGTGGGGACGACGTCCGACAGCGAGACGCCCTGACCGGGGTTGGTCCCCCAGGTGACGAACGGCTCGAGTTCGGCGGCGTCGAGGAAGACCTCGGCGTCATAGACCGCGCCCTCGTCGCTCGGCAGGGTGCGCCAGTAGGCGACCGCGTCGTCCCAGTCCTGACCCTGCGGGGCGTGCGGCTTGTCCTTCACGTAGGCGAAGGTCGTGTCGTCGGGGGCGATCATGCCCGCGCGGGCGCCGGCCTCGATCGACATGTTGCACATCGTCATGCGCCCCTCCATCGAGAGGGAGCGGATCGCGCTGCCGCGGAACTCGAGCACGTAGCCCTGGCCGCCGTTGGCGCCGATCTTGGCGATGATCGCCAGGATGATGTCCTTCGCGGTCACGCCGGGCTTGAGATCGCCCTCGACCGTGATGGCCATCGTCTTGAAAGGCTTCAACGGCAGGGTCTGCGTGGCGAGCACGTGCTCGACCTCGCTCGTTCCGATGCCGAAAGCCATCGCGCCGAACGCGCCGTGGGTGGAGGTGTGCGAGTCGCCGCAGACGACCGTGATGCCCGGCATGGTGAGCCCGAGCTGGGGCCCCACGACGTGGACGATGCCCTGCTCCTTGTCGCCGAGCGAGTGGATGCGCACGTCGAACTCGGCGGCGTTGCGGCGCAGCGTCTCGATCTGCGTGCGGCTGGTGAGGTCGGCGATCGGCTTGTCGATGTCGAGCGTGGGGGTGTTGTGGTCTTCGGTGGCGATCGTCAGATCGAGCCGGCGCACGGGGCGCCCCTCGGCGCGCAGACCGTCGAACGCCTGGGGGCTCGTGACCTCGTGCACGAGGTGCAGGTCGATGTAGATGAGATCGGGCTGACCGTTCTCGCCCTTGACGACGAGGTGGTCGTCCCAGACCTTCTCGGCCAGGGTTCGAGGGTTCTCGGGAATGGTGCTCATGTTTGCGTTTCTCCTCGGGAGGGGTGTGAGGCCCGCGACGAACTCCGCGACGAGAAAGGCCTAGAACAAGGTCTCGTCGCGGCCGCTAAGGAGGAGGCCGGCGATCCGCACCTCGTCACGATACCACCGGGCCGGTCGCGCACCCCTGCGTAACACGACGCCGCATGTTTGGGCGTTGAGCGCACTCGCGTGCGAGCCTGGGCCGACCCGAAGGAAGGAGCGCGCCCCATGGCCGCAGACGCCGAATCCGGATTCTCGACGCGACAGGTTCACGCGGGCTCCGCCACCGCGCCCGCCACCCCGCGGGCGATGCCGATCTACCTGACCGCCGGGTTCACGTTCCGCGACCTCGACGAGTCGGCCGCGCACTTCGGCTCGGGCACCGGCTTCGGCTACACCCGTACCGGCAACCCCACCGTGCACGCGGTCGAGGAGCGTCTCGCCTCGATCGAAGGCGGCGATCAGGCCGTCCTCGTCTCCAGCGGCCAGGCCGCGGTGACGGTGGCGCTGCTGGCCCTGGCCGGTGCCGGCGATCACATCGTCGTCTCGGAGCACATCTACGAGGGAACGCGCGGACTGCTCCTCGACAACCTCGTGCGACTGGGCATCGAGACGACGTTCGTCGACACGTCCGACCTCGACGCGTGGCGGAATGCCATCACCCCGCGTACCCGGGCGTTCTTCGCCGAGACGCTCTCCAATGCCCGCAACGACGTGCTCGACGTGGCCGCGATCTCCGCGATCGGTCGGGAGCACGGCATCCCTCTCGTGGTCGACAGCACGTTCACGACGCCCTACCTGCTGCGGCCGATCGAGCACGGTGCCGCCGTCGTCGTGCACTCGGCGAGCAAGTTCCTCGCGGGCCAGGGGGCGGTCCTCGGCGGAGTCATCGTCGACGACGGGCGGTTCGACGCCGCGGCATCCGGCCATCGTTTCCCCCATCTCGTGCAGACCGACCGCCTGGGCGGCGCCAGCTACGCCGAGAAGCACGGCGCCCGCGCGCGCGGCGCGTACATCCGCGAGAGCGTCGCCCCGCGCTTCGGCCCCGCCCCCTCGCCGCTGAACGCCTTCCTCATCGGTCAGGGCATCGAGACGCTGAGCCTGCGGGTGGAGCGCCAGTCGCAGAATGCGCTCACCGTGGCGCACTGGCTCGAGGCGCGGCCCGAGGTGGAGCGCGTCGACTACGTCGGCCTGGAGTCGCACCCCCACCACGAACTGGGGCGGCGGTACCTGACGCGCGGCAGCGGTTCGGTGTTCACCGTGACCCTGCGCGGCGGGCTCGAGGCCGCACGACACGTCGTGCAATCCGTGGAGCTCATCACTCACATGACCCACCTCGGCGACGTGCGGTCGCTCGTGCTGCACCCGCAGAGCACCTCGCACTCCGCCCGCACGGTCGCCGAGCGCGAGCGCGCAGGAGTCTTCCCCGGCACCATCCGCCTCTCGATCGGCATCGAGGACATCGACGACATCCTCGCCGACCTCGACCAGGCGCTCGCGGGAGTGCCGGCGACCGAGCGAGAGACGGTGGTGCTGTGACCCGCCTCCAGCACTTCGGGTGGTTCCTCGCCCGAGGCTTCGGCCCCCACGGATGGGGACACCCGTACTTGCGGTGGAATCACCGCTGGACCGAGCCGAACCTTTACCAGGATTCCGCCCGCACGCTCGAGCAGGCCGGCTTCGATCTGCTCATCATCGAGGATGCGCCCTCGCTCGGCAGTGCCGAGACCATCGATCTGCGGGTGCGTCACGCGTTCGGCGGCCCCAAGCACGACCCCCTCCTGCTGGCGCCGTACCTCTTCGCCGCCACACAGCACCTCGGCGTCGTGCCGACGGTGAACCCCGCGGCGTATCTGCCGTACACGGCCGCCCGCCAGTTCGCGACGCTGCAGCACCTCAGCGGGCACCGCCTGGGCCTGAACGTCGTGACCGACACGGGGAGCGCGCGGCACTTCTCGTCCGCGCCGCAGCTCGGGCACGACGCGGCGTACGACCGGGCCGAGGAGTGGCTCGGCGGCATCCGGGATCTCTGGCGCAGCTGGGGCGAGGGCGCCCTCGTCGTCGACGAGGAGTCCGGCGTCTACGCCGACGGGACGAGATTGGATGCCACCCGCCACCGCGGCGAGTACTACGGCTTCGACGGCCCGCTGAACGCCATCCCGTTCACCGACGGCGAGCCGGCCATCGTGTCTCCCGGCGGATCGGGCCGCGGGCTGTCGTTCGCCGGGCACAACTCCGACGTGCAGCTGGCGCTGGCCCCGCTCGACGAGGCGAGCATCCGCGCCTACAGGCAACGGATCCACGCCGCAGCCGTCGCCGCCGGGCGCAACGCCTCCGACATCAAGATCCTCTTCGCGATCCAGCCGGTGCTGGTCTCGTCGCCCGAGGAGGCCGACCGTCTCGTCGCGGCATCCGCCGACCCGTCCGAGGAGGCATTGGTCGCCATCGCCCGCAAGCAGTCGAGCGATCTCGAGACCGACCTGACCGGCCTCGACCTCGACAAGCCTCTCGACCGATCGATCTTCGGCGAGCACGTGTCGGAGGGCAGCATCAGACGCCTCGTCGGAAAGCACGACCCGGACGCACCGCTGCGCACGATCCTCGCCGCGCACGCGCGGCTGGGGCGCCTCGACGACGGAAGCGGATTCGTCGGAACGGCCGACGAGTTCGCCGACCGCATCGAGGAGCTCGGCACCTGGGGCAACGACGGCGTGCTGCTGTGGGGCGACCTGCACCCGGTCACCGTTCACCGCCTGCTCGACGACCTGGTGCCGATCCTGCGTCGCCGCGGCATCCTCCGCGAGGAGTACGTCAACGGCGGCCTGCAGGCGAACCTGCGCGCGTTCTAAATTCCGGATGCGGCGATCCCGGCGTCCCACGCAGTGGCGCCGCGCGCACTCGCCCGCCGTTGGGTGAGGTGATGTCCCCCCTCGTGCAACCAAACCGGCCACCTCCTGCACGAACGGGGACACGCTCCACCCGCCCCGCCGGCAAGCGATGTGATGTCCCCCCTCGTGCAACCAAACCGGCCACTCCTCGCACGAAATGGGACACGCCCCCGCCCGCCCCGCGTTGAGTGAGGTGATGTCCCACTTCGTGCGACGAAACCGGCGCCTCCCCGCACAAACTGGGACACACCCCCACCGGCCCCGTGAGTGAGGTGATGTCCACCGCTGCGGGATACCCCCTGCACCAACGGGGACATGTCATGCTGCGACCCGGGAGCGAGCAGCAGCGATGTCCCACTTCGTGCGGGAACAGCGGCGTCCATCTGCACGAAAGGGGACATGCCCGCCGGCGACCGATGCCCGGCGGGGTGGGAAGCCGTCAGTCGCGCTCGGGGTGATCCACCGTCGAGGGGGTGCCCTTCTCGTCGGCGACATCGGCCGCGGCATCGTGCGCTCCGACGGCAGCGGGCTCGCGACGGGCGGCGATCAGGCTGGCGATCGTGGCGACGGCCATCGACAGGATGATCACCGCGAGCGAGACCCACGTCGAGATCTCCGGCGCCCATTCGATGTGCTCGCCACCGTTGAGGAACGGCAGTTCGTTCACGTGCATCGCGTGCAGGATGAGCTTCACGCCGATGAAGGCGAGGATGAAGGCGATGCCGTAGTGCAGGTACTTCAGGCGATCGAGCAGGTCGCCGAGCAGGAAGTACAGCTGACGCAGGCCCATCAGGGCGAAGAGGTTGGCAGTGAAGACGATGAACGGGCTCTGGGTGATGCCGAAGATCGCGGGGATCGAGTCGATCGCGAACAACAGGTCGGTCACGCCGATGGCGACGAACACGATGATCATCGGCGTGAATAGCTTCTTGCCGTCGACGCGCGTGATGACCTTCTTGCCGTCGTAGGAGTCGCTCATGGGCAGCACGCGTCGCAGCGTCCGCACGATGAGGTTCTCTTTCTGCGTGTCGTCGTCGTGATCGCCGCCGGGGAACGCCTGGCGGATCGCGGTGTAGATCAGGAACAGCCCAAACAGGTAGAAGATCGGGCTGAAGTTCTCGATGATGGTCGCGCCGACCAGGATGAACGCCCCGCGCAGCACGAGCGCGATGATGATGCCCACCATCAGCACCTCCTGCTGATAGCGGCGAGGCACGGCGAACTGCCCCATGATCAGCACGAACACGAAGAGGTTGTCGATGGACAGGCTGTACTCCGTCAGCCAGCCGGCGACGAACTGGCCGGCGACCTCTCCCCCGGTGACGATCCAGAGGATTCCGGCGAAGATGAGCGCGAGGGTGACGTAGAACACGACCCAGAGGGTGGATTCCTTCGGCGACGGGATGTGCGGCCGCTTCAGGATGATCAGCAGGTCCGCGACCAGGATCAGTACGAGCACCACCAGAGTGATCGTCTGGAAGAGCGGGTCGAGCTGCAGCTCCATCGCGGGGCCTTTCGTCGGGGGAAACGCTCGAGTTTATCGGCCCGGCGCAGCCGTCCGAGAGCTTATGAAAGTAGTTCGCCTCGCGCGGACGCCTCCGGTCGTGTTCTCACCTCCGTCCGCGATCTCCGTTCATCCGTCAGACGGCGTCGGCGAACCGCCCTGAGACGATCCGCCGCGGCGAGACACCTCTCAGTGAGAGAGTGCTCACGACAGCCCGCCCGAGGAGTGGAACGGATGCCATGACCGACGACGTGATCGACGACAGGGCGCTGGTCGCGCGCGCGGCCGGCGGCTCGGAGGGGGCGTTCCGCGAGCTGTACCGCGCGTACGTCCGCCCGGTGTACTGGGTGGCGTTCGGGCTCGTCGGCGACGCCACCGACGCGGAGGACGTCGTGCAGGACACCTTCGTCGTCGCCTGGAAGAAGATCCCCTCCCTGCGCCTCGAGGGCGCGTCGCTCCTGCCGTGGCTGGCGACGGTGTGCCGGTTCCAGGCGCAGAACCGTCTGCGCGCACGGCGCCGTCACGGCTCGCACGCCCAGCTCGACGAGCGGATACCCGCCGCGGTCGACGTCGAGGCGCAGGTCGTCGAGGCCGAGACGGTGGCGGCCATCCTCGCCGCGGTGGAGCGGCTGAGCGAGCTGGATCGAGAGATCTTCCGGCTGTGCGCTGGCGAGGGCTACGGCTACGAGGCCGCCGCGGCATCGCTGGGTGTGTCGCACGGCGCGGTGCGCAACCGCCTCTCCCGCATCCGTTCCCGGGTGCGTGCCGGCGCGATGGAGACGGAGACACCATGACCACCCCCGCACTGCCTTCCCTGTCCGCCGAGCGGGTGGATGCCATGGAGTTCGCCGTCCTCGGCCGCATCGCCGATGAACGCCATCGCGTGCGCCGACGCCGCCGCAACATCTGGACGGGTGTCGGTGCCGCCGCCGCCATGGTCGTGGTCGCCGCCATCGTGGGGCCGTCGCTTTCGTCCACGCAGGGCGCGGGCGGATCGATGGTCGCCGGTGCGAGCGGGGCCGAGAGCGCCGAGGGCCTGCAGGACCAGTACGACCCGGGTGATGTCGACGTCGTCCCGGGTCAGGGTCTCGCGGAGTCCGGCGCCCTCGGAGACGAGTCGGCCACGAGGGACGCCTCAACGCGCGACATCGTCGCCACCGGTTCCAGCACGGTCGAGGTCGACGACGTGCCGACGGCGATCGACGCGGTCACGTCCGCGGCGACCGCGGCCGGCGGTTACGTCGAATCCTCGCAGCTCGGCGGCGGGACGGTCGGGATCCCCATCGAGGGCTCCGCGTCGACCGCGACGGCCTCTTCCGGGTGGATCACCGTGCGCGTACCCGCCGAGTCGCTCACCTCCGTCATGAACGGGCTCCGCGACATCGGCGACGTGACAGCGACGAGCGTCAACCGCTCCGACGTGACCGAGCAGACCGTCGACCTCCGGGCGCGGGTCGCCGCGGGCGAGGCGTCCGTCGCGCGCCTGACCGAGCTCATGGGTCAGGCGGCGTCCGTCGCCGACCTCATCACCGCCGAGTCGGCGCTGGCTGAGCGGCAGGCGCAGCTCGACAGCGATCGCCAGGTTCTGCAGTCCATCGAATCGCAGGTCGCCCTGTCGTCGCTGAGCGTGCAGATGACCGAACGCACCGCATCCGTCACCGCGGACCCCGCCGGCTTCGGCGACGGCCTCGGCGCCGGCTGGAACGGCCTCGTCGCGACCCTGAACGGCGTCGTCATCGGCATCGGGTTCCTGCTGCCGTGGATCGTCGTGGCCGGGCTCGCGTGGGCCGTGGTGTGGGGCGTACGGCGTGCGGTGCGGCGGCGTCGCGCGGCGCGAAAGGGCTGATCGCGGGACGCGATCGCACGCGCCGGATTCGCAAGAGGCGTGACGGAATCGGATGCCGAGGGCCGTGGCATCCGATTTCGTTCGCCGCCGCCGAATGCGGTGCACCCGCGTCCGTGCACGGCAGCTGTAGCCGCAGACGACCGCACGCAGAAATGCCCCGACCATTCGGTCGAGGCATTCGGCGTTCGGTGACCCCAGCGGGATTCTGCCTTCGCACCCTCCACACGCCGCTGCGCGGCGCGCGGAGCCTCCGGGCGAGGGACCCAACCCGCGCATGCGGCTCCTCGTCCTGCCGCGTTCTCCAACACGAGAAAGAGCCCCGACCATCCGGTCGGAGCTCTTTTCGTGTTGGTGACCCCAGCGGGATTCGAACCCGCGTTACCGCCGTGAGAGGGCAGCGTACTAGGCCGCTATACGATGGGGCCGCGTCACAACCGTTCAAGTATGCATCACGATTGGCGCGCACGCAAAATCGAGGCGGAACCGTCGAGATCTCGGGCGTGTCCCAGCACGGTACCGCGAACCCGGTGCCGACGGAAGAGGCGATAGACGCTGTTCACCCGCAGCGCCAGCGGTTGCCGCGCCTCGCCCCCGGGGAGTTGACTCGCTGCATGCGCCTTACGAAGCACGAACACGCCGCCCTCGTCCTCGTCGAATCCGGCCACTCGCTGGTCATCGACCCCGGCAGCTTCACCTCGCCGATCGAGGACCTCGTCGGCCTCGTCGGTGTCGTCCTCACCCACGAGCACCCCGATCACTGGACGGCCGAGCACCTCACCCGCCTGCTCAAGGCGCACCCCGGCGTCCCGATCTACGGACCCGAGGGGGTCGTTCACGCCGCCGCAGGATTCGAGGTGACCGCCGTGCACCCCGGTGACCGGCTCGACCTCGGCCCGTTCCACCTCGAGTTCTCGGGCGGCGAGCACGCCGTGATCCACGAGTCGATCCCCGTGATCGACAACGTCGGGGTGCTGGTGAACGACGCGTTCTACTACCCGGGCGACTCCTACACCGTCCCGAAGCACGCCAAAGTGGCGCTGTTGGCGGCCCCGGTCGGCGCCCCCTGGCTGAAGATCGGCGACGCGATCGACTATGTGCTCGCGGTCAAGCCCGAGCGCGTCTTCGCCACGCACGACATGACGCTGTCGGTCGCCGGCAAGCAGATGGGCGACGCGCGCTTGACCTGGGCGGTGGAGCAGAACGGCGGCTCGTTCGTCGACCTCAAGCCCGGCGACACCGTCGACGTCTGATCCGGGGCACGCACACCGTCACACGCCCACGCAGAAACACCGGATGCCACGAGCCCTGGGGCCCGTGGCATCCGGTGTTCTCGGACGACGTGCTTACTGCGCGTCGAGGTCGGTCTCGAGAAGGGCGACGAGCTCGTCGAGCGCCTGCTCGGCACCCTCACCCTCGGCCTTGAGCGTCACGACCGTGCCGTGGCCGGCGCCGAGACCCATGAGCGACAGGATGCTGCCGGCGTTGAGGTCGGCACCGCCGTCGGCCGAGATCGTGACGGGGATCTTCTTCTCCTGCACGGCCTGCACGAAGAGCTTCGCGGGGCGGGCGTGGAGTCCCGAGCTGCTGGCGATGGTGGCCTGACGTTCTGCCATGGTGAATCCTCTCGATTCGACGGGGGTCTTAGGCTGCGACCGTGGCCGCGGGAGCGGTCTCGGCGACGGCGGCGTCCTTCGGCGTGCGACCGATGCCCTTGAGGGCGACGACGATGAGCGCCGTCACGACCGTACCCACAATGATCGCCAGCGGGAAACCCCACACCGGGTTGATGGCGAACAGCACGAAGATGCCGCCGTGAGGTGCGTAGGACTGCACGCCGATCAGCATGCTCAATCCACCGGTGATCGCACCGCCCACCATCGAGGCGGGGATGACGCGCAGCGGGTCGGCCGCGGCGAACGGGATCGCACCCTCGGAGATGAACGAGGCACCCAGCAGCCAGGCGGCCGCACCGTTCTCACGCTCGACCGGGGTGAACCGACCGCGCGAGAGGACCGTGGAGGCGAGGGCCATCGCGAGCGGGGGCACCATACCGGCGGCCATGACCGCGGCCATGATCAGGTACGGCGCGGTGTTGGTCGTCGTCGCGGCGGCCAGACCGGTCGTGGCGAAGACGTAGGCGACCTTGTTGACGGGGCCACCGAGGTCGAAGCACATCATGAGGCCCAGGATCACTCCGAGCAGGACGGCGCCGGCGCCGCTGGCGGCGAGCGAGGTCAAGCCGTCGGTGAGAACCGTCATCAGGGCGGCGATGGGTCGACCGAGGAACAGGATCATCAGGCCGGAAGCGAAGATCGAGCCGAGGAAGGGAACGATGACGACCGGCATGAGGCCACGGAGCCAGCGGGGAGCGTTGAAGCGACCGAGCCACCAGGCGATGAATCCGGCGAGCAGACCGCCGATGATGCCGCCGATGAAGCCGGCGTTCATGAGCACGGCGACGGCACCGGCGACGAAACCGGGCGCGATGCCGGGGCGGTCGGCGATCGCGTAGGCGATGAAGCCCGCGAGAACGGCGACGAGGAAGCCCATCGACGTCGCACCGATCATGAACGCGACCGAGCCGAGGTACTGCCCGAGCCCACCCTCCGGCAGATCCCAGAGGGAGTTCTGGATGATCACATTGGCCGCGTCGGCGGTCACCTGGTAACCGGCGAGGAGGAACCCGAGGGCGATGAGGAGGCCGCCACCGGCAACGAACGGGATCATGTAGCTGACACCGGTCAGCAGCCAACGCTGGATGCGGCGACCCACCGACTGCTGGGCGACCGGCACGTCGGACGCGGATGCCGCGGCGCCGCTGCCCGGAACGCGCGCGGCGTTCGGGTTCTCGCTGGCCGCGAGGGCCTCGGCGATGAGCTGCTTCGGCTGCTCGATGCCGCGCTTGACGCCGGAGCGGACGACCGGCTTGCCGGCGAAGCGCTGCGGTTCGCGCACGTCGACGTCGACCGCGAAGATGACGGCGTCGGCGTCATCGATGACGCTCTGGGGAAGGGCCTTGTAGCCGCTCGAGCCCTGGGGCTCCACGATCAGCTCGACGCCGTCGGCTTCGGCACCGGCGGCGGTGAGCGCGTCGGCGGCCATGAAGGTGTGGGCGATGCCGGTGGCGCAGGCCGTGACGGCGACGATCTTCTTCGTCTTGGTGGCGGTGCGCGCGTCGGCGCGGGTGGCGGCGGGCGCGGCGGCGGCAGCAGCCGCGGGGGCGGCGGCAGCCGGGGCGGACTCGGACGCCGGAGTGACGGCATCCGTGATGATGCGCACCGCGTCTTCGGGCGCCTGCGCGGCACGTAGGCCCGACATGAAGTCGTTCTTCATGAGGCTGCGCGCGAGCTGCGACAGGACCGACAGGTGGGCCTCGTCGGCACCCGAGGGGGCCGCGATGAGGAACACGATGTCGGCGGGTCCGTCCGGAGCGCCGAAGTCGACGCCCGGGGTCAGGCGCGCGAAGGCGAGGGTGGGCTCGGTGACCGAGGCGCTGCGCGCGTGGGGGATGCCGATGCCGCCGGGCAGGCCGGTCTCGTCTTTCTGCTCGCGGGCCCAGGCGTCGTCGAACAGTTCTTGTGCGCTCGTCGCGCGGCCCTGCGCGACGACGCGCTCGGCGAGGGCACGGATCACCGACTGCTTGTCGGTGCCCAGGGGCGCGTCGAGTGAGACGAGCTCCGGCGTGATGATGTCGGACATGTGTCGATGACCTCCGTGGTCAGGATGTAGCGATGGGGGTGGCGAAGTCGGTGACGACGATGGGTGCCGTAGGCAGGTCGTCGGGTGTCGGGGCCTGCGTCCCCGGCAGGGTCGCGGCAGCGGCGCCGTAGGCGATGCTGCGCGCGAGGCGGTCGGGGGCCGTGGCCCCCTCGAGGTCGGCCAGTAGGTAGCCGGCGAGCGAGCTGTCGCCCGCGCCGACGGTGCTGGCGACCTGGATCCGTGGGGCGCGTCCGCGCCAGTCGCCGTCGGCCGTGAACAACAGGGCGCCGTCGGCTCCGAGGGTGACGAGAGCGGATGCCACACGGCCCGGCACCAGGGCACGGGCGCGCCGAGCGGCTTCGGCGAGCACGTCGGTGTCGGACGCGGCATCCTCGCCCACGAGTTCGGCGAGTTCTTCGTGGTTGGGCTTGATGAGGTCGGGACGAGCGGTCTCGACGACCGCGGCGAGGGCGGCGCCCGACGCATCGACAGCGATACGGGGCGCATCGGCCCCCCAGCGCGCGCGGACCGCGCCGACGAGATCGGCGTAGAACGTCGCCGGAACCCCGGGAGGCAGCGAACCGGCGAGCACGAGCCAGGTGGCTCCCTCGGCGGCGGCCACCACTCCGGCGACGAGCGCTTCGGCCTCGACGGCCGTCAGCTCGGCGCCGGGCAGATTCAGCTTGGTGGTTTCACCCGTCGGATCGGTGATGGTGAGGTTGGCGCGCGCACGGCCGGCGACCTCGACGGTCTCGAGGGCGATGCCGGTGTCTTCCAGCAGCATCCGGTACGGATCGTGCGCGTTCACGGGTACGACGGCACGCGCCGGAGCGCCCGCGGCGGACACGACACGGGCGACGTTGACTCCCTTGCCGCCCGCGTCCTCGCGAGACGACAGGGCGCGCTGCACCTCGCCGGGGGCGAGGGCGTCGGAGAGCACGACGGCGCGATCGGCCGACGGGTTGGCGGTGACGGTGACGATCATGCGACACGCACCTCGACGTCGGCGTCGGCGAGGGCCTCCGCGAGCGGTGCGGGCGGGGCCGCGTCGGTGACGAGCACGTCTATCTCGTCGAGTCGGGCGAAGCGCACGAGCAGTTCCTCTCCGAATTTGGCCGCGTCGGCGACGAGCACGACGCGACGTGCCGACTGGATGATCGCGGCCTTCACGGCCGCCTCCTCCGGGTCGGGCGTGCTGAGGCCGAAGCCGGCACTGAGTCCGTTGGTTCCGACGAAGGCGATGTCGGGGCGCAGCTGAGAGATCGCGCGAACGGTGTGCGCACCGACCGCGGCCGCGGTGACGCCGCGCACGCGCCCGCCGATGGTGGTGAGCGAGAACTGCTCCTCCCCCGCCAGCAGGTGAGCCGCCTCGAGGGAGTGCGTCACGACCTCGACGCCACCGCCCGTCCCGAGTGTCTCGGGGAGCATGGCCGCCACGGCGGCGGGAGTGGTGCCGCCGTCGACGAAGATCGAGCCGCGGAAAGACGAGCCGAGCAGGCTCGCGGCTTCGGCGGCGATCGCGCGCTTGGCTTCGCCCTGACGGTCGCGACGCTCGGTGAGGGTGGACTCGGCGGTGCTCGCCCGATCGGTGCTCACCGCACCGCCGTGGACGCGGCGCAACGAGCCGGTCCCCTCGAGGCGGTCGAGGTCGCGACGAACGGTCTCGGTCGTGACGTCGAAGCGACGGGCGAGGTCGACGACGCTGACGCGTCCGACGTCTCGCAGTTCGCGCTCGATGAGCTGCTGGCGCTCCATTGCGTACACGGGATCCCCTTCGAAGATTCCCACACGATACAACACGAAACCACACAGAGCAACAGTTTCTCGAAGATCGTGTACGGCTGCCGAAAGGCGCTCCTCGCTTCGCTCAAGCGGCGCGGTCGACCGTCCGACGACGCGACCGCGGCGGCCACCTCAGCGTTCGGCGGGTCACCGGGTGCACCGACGCCGTGTACGCCGGCGGAGGACCCGGCATCCGCGAATCGAGTCCGCATTCCCGCCGACGGCAACGCACGCCAAGGACGCGCGCAGTGAAAGTCATCACCTCACCGCCCCGAGGGATGACCGCGCCGTCCTTCGGGACGCCGCGGCGGCGATCAGTACTCGGAGACCGTGATCGTGAACGAGACCGTGGCGCCGTCGGGACCCGTGACGGTGGCCGCGGTACTCCCCACCTCGCGCACGATGAAGCCGGGGCGGAAGACGGCACCCTCCGACGGCCCCCCGGCGGAGAACTCCGCGACGGCGACATCGGCGGTGGTCCCGCTCCACTCCGCCTCGGTGCCCTCGGGGACGGCGAGCACGAGCGATGTGCCCCGGATCACGCGGACGTCGGTTCCCTCGAGATCGGCGGGTGCGACGGTGGTCGGCGGCAGCATCTGGTCCATCCCGGAGGGCGACGGAGCGATCGACGCCGCGGGATCGGACGTCGATGCGTCCTCGGGTGCCGTCGGCGTGCAGCCGGCGATCAGCAGCGGCAGGGCCGCGGCCAGGACGACGATGCTGATGCGCTTCACGAGGACCTCCTTCCGGGATGCTATCCCGGCGCGTGTCGACCGCGCGGAGGTGGAGCCGTGTCGTCCGCTCCCCCGTGCTCAGTCGCCGCTGGACGCCCCCGCGGAGTCGCCCAGCGGAATCGCGATCGAGGTCGTCGAGTCTTCGGAGAGCCCGAGCAGACCGGTCGGTGACGCGACCGGACGATCGTCGTCGGGCAGCAGCTCGGCTTTCGTCTGCGGCCGCGCAGGCTCACCCGGCAGGCCCGCCCACTCACTCGGTTCCTCCGGTCGCTGTACGAAGAGTCCCATGAGTCCATTGTCGCCCCGTCGCGACCCCGGGATGGGCCGACGGTGTCGGCGACCCGAGACTGCGCGCGACGGATCAGCCGACCGGCGTTCGGAGGGTGCTCCCCCGTAGCGCGACCCCGACCTCCATGCCGACATCGGGCACCGGCGCGTGGCCCGGCACGTCGACGACCGCGGATCCACCGTCGGCGAAGGCGACGGAGATCACGGCTCGCGCCCCCTCGTCGCGCACGGCCGTGACACGGGCTCGCACACCCGCCGCGGGATCGAGGATCAGCTGTTCCGGACGCGCCCGCTCGCCGGTGCGTCCGCCCAGCGCCGACGGCACCGCGACGACATCACCCGTCAGCGCGGCGACCCGGGAAGTGAACGGGGCGCGATAGAGACCGGAGGGGGTGTCCACCTGCGCCACCCGGCCGTCGTCGAAGACGGCGACGCGGTCGCCGGAGGCGAAGGCCTCCGCACGGTCGTGCGTGATCAACAGTCCCGCGACGCCCGCGTCGCGCAGCAGAGCCAGGACCCCCTTGCGGACGCCCGCGCGGAGGCCGGCATCCAGGGCGTTGAACGGTTCGTCCAGCAGCACCACCGTCGGCTGCGGCGCGAGCGCGCGGGCCACCGCCACGCGCTGACGCTGACCGCCCGACAGCTCGTACGGCATCCGATGCGCGAGGTCGCCCAGATGCACGAGTTCGAGCAGCCGGCGCACGACGGGGTGATCCGCCGCCCGCCGGGAACGCACGCCGCGGAGGCCGTACGCGACGTTCGCCGCGACGCTGAGCCCGGGGAACAGCGCCCCCTCCTGGGCGACCAACCCGACGCGTCGACGGTGAGCCGGTACGTCGGTCAGGTCGCGACCACCCGAGACGACGCGACCCGACGCGATGGGGTGCAGGCCCGCGATCAGCCGGAGCAGTGTCGTCTTTCCGCTCCCCGACGGGCCGAGAACCGAGACGATCTCACCCTGTCCCACGTGCAGGTCGACCCCGCGTACGACGAGGTCCGAACCGTATCCCCCGGACACGGACTGCAGGTCGAGCGTCATCGTCGGTCCTCCCCGATCGAACGGATGCCGCGAGCCACGGCGAGCGCCGGTATGAGTCCCACCGCGATGAGCAGCAGCGCGGGGAGCGCCGCCGCGCCGAACGCCCCCACGCTCGTGGCCCGCCAGAGCTCGGTCGCCAGGGTGTCGACGCCGATGGGGCGGAGCAGCAGGGTGGCCGGGAGCTCCTTCATGACCGCGGCCATCACGAGAACTCCCCCGGCCAGGATGCCGGGTGCCGCCCCCGGGAGCGTCACGCGGGCGAAGACCCGGGCGGGTGCGTCGCCGAGGCTCCGCGCGGCGTCTTCGAGCTCGAGGCGCACCCCCGCGACCGCAGCACGGGCCGATCCCACCGCCTTGGGAACGAACAGCACCACGTACGCCGCGATGAGGGCGAAGGGCCCCTGGTACGCCGCGGGGGCGATGGCCACGGTCAGCGACACGAGCGCAAGGGCGACCACGAGCCCCGGGAGGGCGTGGCCGACGTAGGTGATCGACTCCAGCACCGAGACGACCGGTCGCGGTCGTCTCGCAGCCAGCCACGAGACGGGGAGGGCGGCGACGACGGTGATCAGTGCGGCGCAGATCCCCAGAGCCAGGGTGGTCATCGTGGCACGGGCCAGGTCGTCTCCCCCGGAGAGGTAACGGTCGGCCGAGGGGAGGCGTGCGAGGAGCGCGGCCGGGGGCACGATCACCGACGCGGTCGCCACCGCTGCGAGCGCCGCGATCAGCAGAGCGGTGGCGGCGGGGCGGAGGGCGCGCCGCCGCGGTGGAACGGTCCGGCCGGGTGCAGGTCGCACGGACCGGCGACGGCAGGCGCCCTCGGCGACGACGCACACCACGGCGAGGGCCGCGAGCACGAGCGCCAGCGCCGCCGACAGCGCGCGATCGATCCCTCCCGTGAACTGCGCGTAGATCCCGGTCGTCAGCGTGTCCACGCGGAGCAGCGCGGGGGCGCCGAAGTCCGACAGCGCGTACAGGGCGACGAGCAGGGTGCCCGCGAGCGCCGCCGGCAGGACTTGGGGAAGGGTCACCGTGAGGAAGGCGCGCCGGGGAGGGCGACACAGCGAGACCGCGGCATCCGTCACCGCCCGATCGGCACGCACGAATGCGGCCATCGTCGGCACCGTGACGTACGGCGCGGTCGCGAGCACCAGCACGCCCACGAGGGGGCCGATGCCCGACAGGCCCGGGAACACCCCCATCCATCCGAATGCGGCGACGAAACTCGGCACGGCCAGAGGCAGGCATGCGGCGATCCGCCAGACGCCGCCCCACGGCAGCGCGACGCGCGTGAGCACCCACGCCATCGCCACCCCCAGAGCCAACGCCCCGGCGCTGGTGGCCACGGTGACCACGACGCTCGTCGACAACAGCTCGAGGGTGCGAGGGCGGAACAGAACAGGTGCCAGGCGCTCGGGATCGGCGGTCAGCACGCGCACCACCAGGTGGATGAGCGGCGCCGCCGCGGCGATGGCCACCGCGGCGGCGATGCACAGAAGCACCGGAGTGCCCGCGCGAGCAGTGCGGACACCCCGGTGCGCGGGGCTGGTCGGAAGGATCAGAGCAGACCCGTCGCCGTGAGCAGATCGACCGTCTGCTGCACCGACGACAGCTGGGCGAGGTCGATGTCGGCACCGCCGAGCTCCGATAACGGCGGGACGCCCGCGGGCGAGGCGACTCCGTCGACGAGGGGGTACTCGAACGTCTCCTCGGCGAAGTACTCCTGCGCGGGCGTCGAGACGAGGAAGGCGATGAACTCCTGCGCCTCGGTCGACTCGGCACTCCCGGCGAGCACACCCGCGCCCGTGACGTTCACCAGCGCCGAGACCGACCCGGGCTCACCAAATTTCAGCTGCGCCCGCAGAGTGGTGGGGTCCTGCTCGGAGCGCGCCCAGTAGTAGTGGTTGAGCAGGCCGACGGGCACGACTCCGGTGTTGACGGCCTCGAGGATCTCACCGTTCTTGGCGTACCGCTGCACCCCGTTGGCCACCATCGCCTCGACCCATTCGCGCGCCCGGTCCTCACCCTCGTCGACGCGCAGGGCGGTCACGAAGGCCTGGAACGACGCGTTGGAGGGAGCGATGGCGACCTTGCCGTTCCATTCCGGCTTCGTCAGCTCCCACACGTCGGCCGGGATCTGGTCGGCGGTGTAGGTCTCGCTGTCGTACGCGATGACGCGGGCACGACCGGTCAGGCCCACCCACGATCCGTCCGTCGAGGTGTACTCCGCGGGCACCGTGGAGGTGATGTCCGCCGGAAGCGTCGCGAGCAGACCCTCGGCATCCAGCGCCCCGAGCGACCCGGAGTCCTGCGACAGGAAGACCTGCGCGGGCGTCCGGTCGCCCTCCTCGAGGATCTGCGCGGCGAGCTCGGTGGAACCGGCGTACCGCACCTCGACGTCGATGCCGGAGGCCTCCTCGAACTGCTCGATGAGGGGCGCGACGAGCTCCTCGTCGCGGCCCGAGTACACCGTGAGAGTGCGCTCGGGAGCGGCGTCCGCCCCGGAAGGTGCGGGTGCGGCGCCCGAGGAGGACGAGAGGGCGAGAGCACCGGCGAGCGCGAGCGCGAGCGCGCCGGTGACGGATGTGATGCGGGGCATGGGGACTCCTGGGATCGACGGTTCGGGTCGTCGCGACGTACTGAGGCTAGCCTTACCTTCACGGCTGTCCTCCCCCTAAACTGAGGGGGTCATGACCCCACCCGCCGCTGTCGAAGCCCCCCTGCGGGTGCTTGTCATCGACGACCACCGCGTCTTCACCGACCTGCTGGCCTTCGCTCTGGATGCCACGCCCGACACCGTCTGCGTGGGCACCGCCGCGAGCGTCGGCGAAGGGCTGCGCAAGGCCGAGGCGATGTCGCTCGATGCGATCGTGCTCGACGTCGGCATCGGAGACGACGACGGCGTGCAGGCCATTCCGGAGCTGCGGGCGCGGTGCCCGCGCGCACGCATCGTCGTGCTGACCGCCCACCCGACCGCGGCCGGCGCCGATGCCGCGCGCGCCGCCGGAGCGAGCGGCTACCTCGCCAAGGACACGCGCCTCGACGATCTGGTGACCGCGCTGCACACCGCGACCGCTTCGCGCCCCGCGATCGCGCCGGGTCTCGCCCGTACGCCGTTGGACGCCCTCACTCCGCGGGAACGCGAGGTGCTGACCCTGCTGTGCGAGGGACGCCGCCCGACCGACATCGCGCGTGAGCTCTCGCTGTCTCCCCACACCGTCCGCGACCACGTCAAGACCCTCCGCCGCTCGCTGGGCGCACGGTCTCAGCTCGAGGTGGTCGCGAAGGCCCGCGATCTCGGCGCGAACGTCCGAGGCGGCCGGTGACGCTCCCGGTGCCGCGCGCTGCGGCGATCGTGCGTCGCCACCTGATCGCCGCCGTGGCCGTGACCCTCGCGATCGTCGGCGCGTTGGTGGGGGTGGAGTTCTCGCTCGCGAGCGCCGAAGCCGACCGGGTGACCCGAGCCGCCGCCGCACGCGTCGCGAAGCGGGTGTCGACCGCGCTCGCCGCAGCCGACTTCGCCCGTGACGACATCGACCCGGCCGCACTCGACGCGCGGCTCGAGGGCTTCTTCGCCGCCGGGTCGGTCGCGCGCGTCAAGGTCTGGCACATCGAAGGCGACACGGCACGCGTCGTCTACTCGGATGAACGCCGTCTGATCGGCGACCGGCGGCCGTTCTCCTCCGCGTTGGCCGATCGTCTCGATGACGACGGCGTCGTGGTGCTCGACGTCCCCGACGACGCGGAGCACCGCTTCGAAGCGGGTGGCGGCGAGTTGCGCGAGGCCCTCATCGCCTTCGAGGACGCCGGTGGCGCGCCGCTGCGCCTCGAGGTCTACGTGCCGGTCTTCCGCGACGCGTGGGTGGCCTCGACCCTCTCCGTCTACGTCCCGGTGCTCGTCGGGGGCATCGCCGTGCTGGTGGCCGTGCTCGTACCGATGTCGGTGCGGCTCGCCCGTACGCTCTCGGCCGCCGACGTCGACCGGCGCCTCGCCATCGAGTTCGGTCTGCGATCGCGCGAGCGCGAGCGGCTGCGACTGGGGCGCCGCCTTCACGACGACGTCCTGCAGGATCTCGCCGGGTCGGCGCTCGCGCTCGAGGCCCTGGCATCCGCGCCCGATCCCGCGCGGCTCCGCGCGATCGCGATCACCCTCGCGAACGACGCCCGCACGCTTCGCGGAATCGTCGACGGCTCGGCATCCGCACCCGCTCCGCGCATCGGCGACGCCCTGTCCGACGCGGTCGCCCCCGCGCGCGAGGCCGGGGTGCGGGTGGACCTCGACGTCGTCGTCGATCGCGAACCGGATGCCACGACCTCCCGCCTCCTGGTCGAGGCGGTGCGCGAGCTGCTGCGCAACGTCATCGAGCACGCCGACGCGACGCGCATCGAGGTGTCGCTTCACGGACGTCCGGATGCCGTCGCGCTCACCGTCACGGATGACGGCCGCGGGTTCGCGCCGGGACGCAGTGCGACGTCCGGCCACGGCCTCCGCCTTCTGCAACGGGCCTTCGCCGACGTCGACGGAGACCTCACGGTGGCCTCCAACGCCGACGGCACCCGCGTCGAAGCGCGCCTCCCCGCGGAGACGGCGGATATCTGTTGCCCCGCCCCGGCCACCATGCTTTGATGAGCGCAGTCCTGGGGGATCGGGGAGCGCCGCGCCTGATCGTTCTGTCGCGGCGCCGGATCCGGTCGTCGTAGACGGTGTCGTGTGTCGCCGCTCCATGGGGGCTTGGGGTGGCGCCGCGCGGGCCGGGCACTGACGACGATCCGCGCGGGAGCGCATCCACTTGGGGGTTTCATCATCGTGTCCATTCATCGCGCCCTGCGTTCGCTCGCCTGGTCCCTGTCACTCGTCGTGGCGGTAGGTCTGACCGGAGGGGCCGCCGCACACGCGACCGCAGCCCCGACCGACGAGGGCTCATCCACCACCGCCGGACGCTGGCACACACCGGAGGAGCGGGAGCAATCGCCGGCAGAGCGGTCGGCGCCGGTCTCACCGAATCGACTGTTCTCGGCCGCTGCGGCGCCCGTCAACGACATGCTCGCGAATGCGACGAAGGTGCCGTCGCTGCCCTTCCAGGTCAGCGGGCAGCCGTACGCGGGTGCCACGCTGGAGGCGGATGAGCCGGCGACGTGCCGGACGACGGACCCTGACCAGTCCGAGTACTTCACGGACGGTGACCGCTCGGTCTGGTACACCTATACGTCCCCCGTCGCCCAGACGTTGACGTTCGGCGGCGGTGTCAGCGGGGCCGACAGCATGGTCATCGCCTACACCGCTGCGGCGATGAGCGACCTCGCTCGCATCAGCTGCACGGAAACGAGCTTCCGCGACGAGAACCACTTGCAGGCACGCGCCGGAGGCACCTACCTCTTCCAGGTCACCGATGATTCGTATGGAGCCGCGCCGCCCGACACGGCATCCCTCTGGATCCGCGCGAGCGCGCCTCTCCCGAACCTCTCCCCCGCCACCTCGACGGCGCTCTCGGTCCCGAGCACGGTCACCGGGTCGATCTCGAAGGTCGACAACAACTGGTACGCCCCATATGACCGGACGTGCAGCCAGGACTTCGAGACCATGCTGGGATCGCGCTGGTACAAGTACGTCGCAACGGCCACGACGGGCGTGCGGCTCGACCTTCGCGACAGCTTCTACGATGCGGACGCCGTCGTGTGGGCGTCAGACGGATCGATGCCGACGTCGCCCCTGGCCTGCCCGAGGGCGAACGCGAACGACCCCAGCACGTACTCCAAAGCGGATGCCTACGCGGACTTCGCGGTGGAACCCGGCCGCACCTACTTCATTCAGGTCGGTGGTTATCACTTCAGCGTCGGCGACTACGTGATGAAGCTCAGCACCTATCAACTCCCCCTCCTCACCCTCATGCCGACCCCGAAGATCACCGGCACGGCCCAGGTGGGCTCGACGCTCACGGCCAACCCGGGGACATGGGACGAGGGCACGACCCTCACCTACCAGTGGATGCGCAACGGGGGCAGTTACATCTCCGGGGCGAAACAGCCGACGTACACGCTCAGCGCCGCCGACGCGGGCGCGCAGATCTCCGTCGCGGTCACCGCGAGCAAGCCCGGCTACTCCGGAGCGCGAAAGACCAGCGCGCCGACCGCCGTCGTCGCCAAGGGCGTCCTCACCTCGGCCACCCCGACCATCAGCGGCACGCCGGCCGTCGGAAAGACGGTGACTTCCGCACCGGGTGCGTGGGGGCCGTCTCCCGTCACGTTCACGTATCAGTGGCTCCGGGGCGGCGCGTCGATCTCGGGCGCCACGTCTGCGACGTACACGCCCGTCGCCGCAGACGCCGGGACCCGACTGTCGGTCACGGTCACGGGCACGAAGAGCGGGTACACCACGAAGACAGCCACGAGCACGTCGGCCGTGGTCGCGAACGGCGCCCTGAGCGGGCCCGTACCCACCGTCACGGGAACGACCAAGGTGGGGTCGACCCTGACCGCGCGGGCCGGCACGTGGGCGCCGGCGCCGGTGACGCTCACCCATCAGTGGCTGCGGAACGGCGTCGCCATCTCCGGGGCCACCGCCGCCACGTACAAGCTCACGTCCGCGGACAAGGGCAAGCGCATCAGCGTCCGCGTCACGGGCACGAAGACGGGGTACGCCCCTCTGTCTTAGACGAGCACCTCCACCGCCGCCATCGGGTGACCGGCCGCACGTCCGCGGCCCCCGTCGATCACGCGGGGGCGGCGGAGGCGGGACCTACCTCATGGGGTGCGCGGACGCCGGCGGGAAGCCCGGGCTTGCGTCACCACCGCCGGTGCCTGTGAACTTGGCGGATGTCCACGGAAATCACCGCGTCTTCCCCGGCCGACTCCGGCAAGCTCAAGCGCGTCGTCACGGGACCCCTGCTCTTCGCCTTCATCGTCGGCGACACGCTCGGCGCCGGCATCTACACGCTCGTCGGCTCGATGGCCACCGACGTCGGCGGGGTGATCTGGCTCCCGCTGCTCATCGCGCTCGTCGTGGCGCTGCTGACGGCCGGCACCTACGCCGAACTCATCACGAAGTACCCCCACGCCGGGGGTGCCGCCCGCTACGCCGAGCGCGCCTTCGGCATCCCGTACGTCTCGTTCCTGGTCGGCTTCCTCATGATGGCCTCCGGGATCACGACGGCGGCGTCGCTGGCCAACGCGTTCGCCGGCGATTACCTCGCGGCCCTCGTGGACCTCCCGCCCATCCCCACCGCGATCGCCTTCATCACGATCCTCACGCTCATCAACCTGCGGGGCGTTCGCGAGTCGCTCGGGGCGAACCTCGTGGCATCCGTGATCGAGGTCACCGGTCTCGTCATCGTCATCGTCGTGGCCGCGATGGTCTTCGGCAGCGGAGGCGGCGAGCCGGCGCGCATCTTCGAGTTCGCACCCGACGTGCCACCGCTCCAGGGTGCGTTCGCCGCCTCGGTGATCGCGTTCTTCTCGTTCCTCGGCTTCGAGGCCGCGGCGAACATGGCGGAAGAGGTCAAGAACCCCTCACGCACGTACCCGCGCGCCCTGTTCGGCGCGATCGCGACGGCGGCGGTGGTCTACCTGCTGATCGCCCTCGGCGCGGCGATCGTCCTGCCGCCCGCCCAGCTCGCCGAGTCGACCGGACCGTTGCTCGACGTCGTCGCGGCCAGCGGCGTCGCGATCCCCGCGTGGTTGTTCAGCACGATCGCGCTCGTGGCGATCGCCAACGGTGCGCTGCTGTTCATGGTCATGGCCAGCCGCGTCGGCTTCGGGCTCGCCGAGTCGGGTCTGCTCCCCCAGGCGTTCTCGCGCGTGCTGCCGCGGCGCCGCACGCCGTGGGTCTCGATCGTGGTGGTGGGTGCCGCGACGATCGCCCTCTCGTTCGTCGGCGACGTCGCGACCCTGGCAGAGACGACCGTTCTCCTGCTGCTGCTGGTGTTCCTGGCGGCGAACGTGAGCGTGCTGGTGCTGAAGAAGGACGAGGTGGCGCACGAGCACTTCCGCGTTCCCCGCGTCGTCCCGGTACTGGCGATCATCGCCAGCATCGTGCTGCTCACGCAGCAGACGGGAATCGTCTGGCTCGGCGCGCTCGGCTACATCGCGGTCGGATCCGTGCTGTTCCTCGTCGCGCGGGCCGGCCGTCGGCGGGCCGAGCGCCGGGCGGCGTCGCACTGAGCGCGGTTGCGTCCCACGTCGAAGGGACGCACGTCGACCGGATGCCGTGAGCTTCGACGCCCAACGGCATCCGGAGTCGCACGGAGCGAGGTCGAGTGCGCCGCGGAAGCGGAGGCGCGTGAACGAGCCGCCGGCGGCGGCGAGCCGGTTGCACGCAGCGAACGAGCGTGAGCCACCGCGGCGGAAGCGCGTCGACGGGATGCCACGGGCGTCCCGGGCGGCGTCCCCGGTCGCGGAGGCGGAGCGCCGCACGGAACCCGACGGCCGTGAAGCCGCCGCCGGCAGCCACGGTCAGCGCGAGAGGACGTAGACCAGCTCGAGCGAACCCACCTCGGACACAGTGACCTCGGCGCCGATGTCGACGCCCATGAACGCCACCGTGGGGAGGGTCATCGACGTCGCGACGCCCTCGTTCCGTGCCGCCGCACCGACCTGCTCCGCGAGGGTGGCGATATCGGCATCCGACCATCCCCATTGACCCGCACGCGCGCGGAGATCGGCCTCCATCGCCGTCCACGCTCCCGACGACGCCGACACGACGGCCACCTGTGCGAGCGCACCGCCCACCGTGACGAGCGAGAACCGCGTCACCCCGCTGAAGCGGAGGTCGTCTCCGTTCGTTCGCACCTCGATGGGGAGGGGAACGAGCGTGTCGACGATGGTGGAGCCGTCGCCGGGGAGCCCGAGATCGGCGGCGGACGCCGGCGCTCCCAGATCGACGGTCACCAGACGCTGTCGGTTGAAGAAGTCCTGGCCGGCCCGGTCGAAGCGCGACTGACCGTCGGAGAGCTGCTGGTCGGCCGAGGCCACGGGGTCGTCCTCGGTCCACCAGGAGTTCGTCATGGCGTACGCGCCGAGGCCGACCACCGCGCAGATGATCACGGCGATTCCGAGCGTGATCGCCGTCAGCAGGCGGTTCTTGCGCTTCGCGCGCGCGCTCGGCGACTCACGCCGGGGAGGCGAAGCGGTGGACGTCATGCATCCTGCCTAACACGATGCGGCGCGCGCTACCACCCTGACGGTGCTCGTCAGCCGTCCGGAACGACGTGTCCGGGGGCGTCCGGGAGGGGACTCCCCGGCTGGGTGCGCGGCCCCGCAAGAGCCACCGGAAACCAAAACCTCCCCCGGCGGACTGCCGAAGGAGGGAATGATTCTCGTGCACTTAATGCTTCTGAAAGTGGCTGGGGTACCTGGACTCGAACCAAGAACAACGGAACCAGAAACCGCCGTGTTGCCAATTACACCATACCCCAAGGCGCTGAGCCGGAACTCGTGCCGAGGGACAAGCTTACGTGAGATGCCGGGGTGAGCAAAATCGGGGCCGTCCGCGCGCGTCGCGCGACGCGGGATCTCGCAGGAACGCGCGATGCTCGCAGCTTCTCAAACGAAGTCTGCGAGCATCGCGCACCTCTGCGAGGATCGCGTATCTCGGGTGAGATCGTGCTCGCGGCGAGAACCACTGCCCCCGCGACGTTCGCGGCCCCGCGCGAACCGCGCACCCCTACGAGCACGACGCGTGCCCGGTCAAACGGCGCGTGCCCGGCCGAACGGCGCGAGCCCGTCCGAACGGCGCGAGCCCGGCCGAACGGCGCGAGCCCGGTCGAACGGCGCGTGCCCGGTTGAGCCGCGCGCCCGGCAACCGTCCCACCCGCTCCCCCACGCACGAACGCCGCGATCCTCGCGGGCTCCCGTCGGAGTCCTGCGGGGATCGCGGCGCTCTGCGCGGAATGCGCGTCAGCCCAGGTGGGCCGCCAGAGCGGAGAGGCGTCGCAGGCTCTCGTCTTTGCCCAGCAGCTCCATGGACTCGAACAGCGGCGGCGACACGCGGCGACCGGTCAGCGCGACGCGGGGCGGGCCGTAGGCGACGCGGGGCTTGAGGCCCAGCTCGTCGACGAGGGCCGTCGACAGGGCCTGCTGCACGCCTGCGGCAGTGAAGTCGTCCACACCCTCCAGGGCACGGACGGACGCCGTGAGCACCTCGGCCGCGTTCGCGGGGAGCCCCTTCATCGCGTCATCGGCGTACTCGACCTCTGCGACGAAGAGGAACCCGAGCATGCCCGGCACCTCGCCCAGCAGTTGCACGCGCTCCTGCACGAGGGGCGCCGCCTGGGCGATGAGCGCGCGGTGCTCGGCCGACGGTTCTTCGGCGATGAACCCCGCACCGGCGAGGTAGGGGACGATCCGGGCCGCGAAATCGTCGGCATCCAGCAGGCGTATGTGGTCGCCGTTGATCGCCTCGGCCTTCTTCTGGTCGAAGCGCGCGGGGTTGGGGTTGACGTCGGCGATGTCGAACGCGGCGATCATCTCGTCGAGCGAGAAGACGTCGCGGTCGCTCGCCAGCGACCAGCCGAGGAGCGAGAGGTAGTTGAGCAGCCCCTCGTGGATGAAGCCCTTCTCGCGCTGCAGGAACAGGTCGGCCTGCGGGTCGCGCTTGGACAGCTTCTTGTTCCCCGTCTCGCCCAGCACCAGCGGCATGTGACCGAAGCGGGGGATGAACGTCGTGACCCCGGCATCCACCAGGGCCGAGTACAGCGCGAGCTGACGGGCCGTCGAGGGCATGAGGTCCTCGCCGCGGATGACGTGGGTGATGCCCATGAGCGCGTCGTCGACCGGGTTCACGAACGGGTAGAGGGGCACTCCCCCGGCGCGCACGAGCACGAAGTCGGGGAAGGATCCGGCCGGGAAGGTGACCTCACCGCGGATCAGGTCGTCGTAGCTCAGGTCGTGGTCGGGCACGCGCAGGCGCCAGGCGGGCTGGCGCCCCTCGGCACGGAACGCGGCCTTCTGCTCATCGGTCAGCCCGCGGTCGAAGTTGTCGTAGCCCAGCTGCTTCGCGCGACCGTTCGCCTCATTGCGGGCGTCGATCTCTTCGGCGGTCGAGTAGCTCTCGTACACCGCTCCCGCCGCGACGAGCTTGTCGAGCACCTCGCGGTACAGCTCGTGACGCTGCGACTGGCGGTAGGGCGCGTGGGGGCCGCCGACCTCGACGCCCTCGTCCCAGTCGATGTTCATCCACCGCAGCGCGTCGAGCAGCTGCTGGTAGCTCTCTTCGCTGTCGCGGGCGGCGTCGGTGTCTTCGATGCGGAAGACGAGTTTGCCGCCGTTGTGCCGGGCGTAGGCCCAGTTGAACAGGACGGTGCGGATGAGACCTACGTGCGGCAGACCCGTCGGAGACGGGCAGAAGCGGACGCGAACGTCGGCGCCGGAGGCGGTCGTGGTGCGGGGATCGGGCGTGGCAGACATCCCCTCGATCCTACCGGCGGCGCGTCGCGCGACCCGAGGGGTGGGGATAGTCCGCGAGCACCTCGGTCACGGCATCGAGGGCCACTCCCACCGCGGGCACCTTCTCGGCCCCGCGGGCGGTGACGACGTGCAGGGTGCGCGCCTCGGCATCCGGAAGGCGGGGAACGGCGATGCCCGAGAGCAGGGGCATGGATGCCACGGCCATGCGCGGCAGGATCGCCACGCCCACGCCCTGGGCGACGAGGTTCTCGACGGCGATGTAGTTGTCGGTCTCGAACGCGATGTCGGGCACGAACCCGGCGCGTGCGCATGCCTCGAGCAGATGGCCGCGGCACTGCGGGCATCCGGCGATCCAGCGCTCCTCCGCCAGGCGCGACAGGTCGATCGGGCCCTCGGCGGCCGGGTGGTCGACCGGGAGCACGAGCACCGTGTCGTCGCCGCCGACCGTGCGGACGGCGAGTCCCGTGGCCGCGAGGTCGAGTTCGCGGCGGTCGCCGGGGTAGCTGTAGGTGAGGGCGATGTCGGCGCGGTCCTCGCGCACCGCAACGATCGCCTCGGGAGGCTCGGCCTCGACGAAGCTGATCGACACGCCGGGCCGGCGGGCCGTCACCGCCGCGATCACGCGCGGCACGACCGTCGACGACGCGGAGGGGAAGGCCGCGATGCGCACCCGACCCGCGCGGAGCCCCCGGAGCTCTGCGAGGTCGCCCGCCGCGGCATCCAGCGCCGTCGTCACCGCCGCGGCGTGCCGGGCGAGGACGCGGCCGGCTTCGGTCAGGCGCACGCCGCGCCCGACGCGCTCGACGATGGGCATGCCCGCGCGGCGTTCGAGGCGACGCAGCTGCTGGCTCACCGCGGGTTGGCTGTAGCCGAGCTGACGCGCCGCGGCCGTGATCGACCCCGTGTCGGAGATCGCCTTCACGACCCGCAGGGAGTGGGCGTCGAGGTCGTCGTCGGCATCCGTCACACCGATACATAAGCAGACGCGATGGTTTTCATGCAACACCTGTCCTGGTGCAATGAACGCGCTCGCGGGACCCTGGACCCATGACCACCCTCGCATCGCACTTCACCGGCGGCCGCGATTACCTCGCCGCGTGCACGCTCGGCCTCCCCCCGCGCGCGACCGTTCACGCCGTCCGCGCCGACCTGGATGCCGCGGCATCCGGTCGCCCGGACATCGCCGCGGCGTCGCGCGCCGTCGAAGACGCCCGCTCGGCCTACGCGCGTCTGGTCCATTCCCCCGTCGGCGACGTCGCCATCGCGTCGCAGACCTCGGTGATGGTGTCCCTCATCGCCGCCTCCCTCCCCGATGGCGCCGAGGTGCTCTGCCCCGAGGGTGACTTCTCGTCGCTCGTCGCGCCGTTCGCACACGCCGGTCGTGGCATCCGCCTACGCACGGCACCGCTCGCTGAGCTCGCCGACGCCGTGACGAGCGGCACCGCGCTCGTGGCGTTCTCTCTCGTGCAGTCGGCGACGGGAGAGGTGGCGGATGCCGCCGGCATCGCCGCCGCGGCGACCCGCGCAGGCGCCCGCACGCTGTGCGACCTCACCCAGGCGGCGGGCTGGCTGCCGGTCGACGCCACACTGTTCGATGCGACCGTCTGCCACGCGTACAAGTGGCTGTGCTGCCCGCGCGGCGTCGGCTTCCTGACCGTGAACCCGTCCTTCGCCGCGACGCTGCGTCCCGTGCAGGCGGGGTGGTACGCGGGCGACGATCCCTGGTCGTCGTGCTACGGCACCGGGGGCACTCTCGCCCCGGACGCCCGCCGCTTCGACGTCTCACCGGCGTGGCAGGCCTTCGTCGGCGCCGCCCCCGCGCTCGGATTGTTCGCCGACGCCGACATCACCGACCTGCACGCCCATGCGACGGGCCTCGCAGCCCGCTTCCGTGCGGGGCTCGGCCTCGCTCAGCCCGCGCGAGCGTCGGCGATCGTCACGTGGCCGGATGCCACGGGTGAGGCGCTGGCACGGCTGACGGCCCGGGGCATCACGGCGTCGGGCCGAGCGGGTCGAGCGCGGGTGGCGTTCCACGTGTTCAACGACGACGGCGACGTGGATCGGGCGCTCGCCGCGCTCGGTGCCGCTTCCATCGCCGCGCCCGCGCCCGCCTCCGCCTCGCTGAGCTACTCCATCTGACCGTGCCGCGGCGGCCGCGCATCGCCGCCCTGCACGCTCGCCGGCGCCGGTAGCCGCGGTGCTTTCAGCCCCGCCGGCCAGCGCAGTGCCGAATCCCGGAAATCTCTCTCGCCGACACTTGACACGGCACTCTTGACCTCGGACGCGGGCTGACAATCCGGAGCTCGGCACGGCTCGCGCGCCCGACTCGGTGGGCCTGGTCAGACCCTGACGGGCCGCGCGCGCGTGGAAGCCACAGCCAGGCAGACCACCGCGATGGGGACGAACGCCCAGAACGCGAGACCCCCGTAGCCGACGAGACCCAGGATGAGACCCGCGAGCACCGACCCGACGGCGGCACAGCCGGTCATGAGCGTGTCGCTGCGTCCTTGCCGCCGAGGGCGTGCGGCGAGCGGCGTCGCCTCCGTGAGTAGGGCCGAACCCGCGACGGTGGCCGCGCTCCAGCCGAGGCCGAGGAGCAGCAGCGCGATGAGGACGCCCGCCTGCGAGTCCGCGGCGGTGGACGCGACGGTGAGGGCCGCCGCCAGGAGCACCTGCCCGAGGAAGATGACGGGGATGCGACCGACGCGGTCGGCGAGGATGCCGAAGACCGGAGACAACCCGTACATCCCGAACACGTGCAGCGAGATCGTCACTCCGACGGCGACGGTCACGGCATCCGGGGCCACGATGTGCGACAGGTGCACCGGGGTCATCGCCATCACGGCGGCCATCGTGACGTGCGAGGCTGCCACCGCGAGCATCGCGAAACGGGCGACGCGCGGCCGATCGATTTCTGACGAGGGCAGCGCCGTCGGCGCCCTCTCGCGGTCGATCCGTTGTGCGAGCAGCAGGGGGTCGGGGCGCAGGACCAGGACGTACAGCGCGAACGCGCACGCCTGGGCGAGGAGCGAGAAGAGGTAGGCGCCCGTGAGCCGGGGCATGCCGATGCTCGCGCCCAGAAGTTCGCCCGGTGCCAGGAGCAGCGGACCCACGACGCCGCCCACCGTGGTCGCCCAGACCACCGTCGCGAGGTCGCGGCCGCGTCGGGCCGTGGTGGAGAGATCCGTGGCGGCGAAACGCGACTGCAGGGTGGCGGCGTTGCCCGCACCGATGAGCGCGATGCCGACGAGGAGCAGGGGGAACGTGCGCGTCGCCGCCGCGAGGATGACGAGGGCGATACCGCTGAGGGCTGCGATGTTGCCGGTCGTGAGCGCGACCCGGCGCCCCCGACGCGCGGCGAGGCGCGCCAGCGGGATCGCCGTCAGGGCAGCACCGAGGGTCACCGACGCCGTGGCGAAACCCGAGAGCGATTCTTCGCCCGAGAGGTCGGCGGCGAGGAGCGCCCCCAGCGACAGCGTCGAACCGAAGGCGACACCGCTGAGCACCTGTCCGGCCGCCAGCACCCGCACCGTGCGGCGTTGCGCGGCGACGACATCGATCGCCGCGGACGCCGCGAGGTCAGGCATCGCGCGCGGTGTTGCGCAGGATCCCGATGCCCTCGATCTCGACCTCGATCGTGTCGCCCGCGTCGAACGACCCGATCCCCGCGGGGGTGCCCGTGAGGATCAGGTCTCCGGGCAGCAGCGTGAACACCGCCGACGCGTAGGCGATGAGTGCCGGGATGCCGTGGATCATGTCGGACACGGGGCCGTTCTGGCGCACCTCGCCGTTGACCCGCGTGGTGATGACCGCCGCGTCGAGATCGAGGTCGGTCTCGATGACCGGTCCGACCGGGCAGAACGTGTCGAAGCCCTTCGCGCGCGACCACTGGCCGTCGCTGCGCTGCAGATCGCGCGCGGTGACGTCGTTGGCGACGGTGTAGCCGAGGATGTAGTCGCTCGCGCGCTCGGCGGGGACGTTCTTCGCGACGCGACCGATGACGACGGCGAGCTCGCCCTCGTAATCGGTGTGGGAGCTCAGTGCCGTGGGACGCACGATGGCGTCGCCCGGGCCGATGACCGACGTGTTCGGCTTGAGGAACATGAGCGGTTCGGCGGGGGCTTCGCTGCCCATCTCGGCGGCGTGATCGCGGTAGTTCTTCCCGATGCACACGACCTTGGAGCGTGGGATGACCGGGGCGAGCAGGGCGACCTCGGTGAGGGGCACGCGTTCTCCCGTGGTGTCGAACCCGGCGAACATCGGGTCGCCGGCGAGCACGACGAGTTCGCCGACGTCGACGATCCCGTAGCGAATGGCATCCTGGTGGCTGAATCGTGCGATCTTCACCGGATCAGCCTATCCGCGAGGTCCGACACCTGCCGGGGACTGTCCACAGCCCGCAGCGTCGCCCGCTTCAGCGCCGCCTCGCGCTCCGCCCGCCCCCGGGTCGCGGGACGCGCGTGCCTGCCCCGGGCAGCGGGATGCGCGCGCCCTCCCCGGGCAGCGGGACGCGCGCGCCCGCCTCGGGCAGCGGGACGCGCGCACCCGCCCGGGTCGCGGGGCGCCTACGCCGGCCGGGGGCAGCGGGACGCGCGTGCCGGACCCGGGCAGCGGGACGCGCGCGCCCGCCCGTGCAACAGAACGCGCACGCCCGCCCCGGGTCGCGGGACGCATGCGCCGGCCCCGGGCAGCGGGACGCCCACGCCGGCCGGGGCAGCGAGGGGCGCGTGCCGGCCCCGCAACTGGCGTACGCGCCCCGGGGGCACGCATAAACACGATCCGTGTCGATAAACAGGCCCTGACCGTGTTTATCGGCACGCTTCGTGTTTATGAGCGAGGGGCGCGTTCGTGGGCTCGACTCGAGGACGTGGGCGCGAAGCGCGTCCATGCCGCCGGAGCTCTGGAAGATCGGGCTTGACCCGCCCCGAAGCCCTGCAGGGTGCCGCACGAACGACGAAGGGACCCCCGGCATCCGGGAGCCCCTCCGTGTGCGACGCGTCAGGCGTCGAGCCGGTACAACCAGCCGTGCTTGTCTTCTGCGCGGCCGTACTGGATGTTCGTCAGCTCCTCGCGCAACTCGAGGGCGAGCGTGCCGCTGGGCTGCTCGTCGATGAAGTCGCGCCCCTTGAGCGTGCCGATGGGGGTGACGACGGCGGCGGTGCCGCAGGCGAACACCTCGACGATGTCTCCGGATGCCACTCCCTCGCGCCACTCCGTCAGCGAGACGTTGCGTCCCTCGACGTGGTGTCCGCGGTCACGGGCCAGCTGCAGGAGCGAGTCGCGCGTGATGCCCTCGAGGATCGAGTCGGACTGCGGGGTGACGATGGTGCCGTCCTTGTAGACGAAGACGACGTTCATGCCGCCGAGTTCTTCGACGTTGCGGTCCTGGTCGAGGAACACGACCTGGTCGCACTCGTTCTCGTAGGCCTCGGACTGCGGCAGCAGGCTGGCGGCGTAGTTTCCCCCGGTCTTGGCCGCTCCCGTGCCGCCCTTGCCGGCGCGCGAGTAGTCCTCGCTGAGCCAGATCGACACCGGCTTCACGCCGCCCTTGAAGTAGGCGCCCGCGGGGCTGGCGATCAGGTAGTACGCGACCTTGTGCGCGGGGCGGACGCCGAGGAACGCCTCTTTGGCGAACATGAACGGGCGCAGGTACAGGCTCTGGTCGGCACCCGAGGGGACCCACGCGCCGTCGACGGCGATGAGCTCGCGCAGCGACTGCAGGAAGTACGGCACCGGCAGCTCGGGAAGCGCCAGGCGGCGGGCCGAACGCTGCAGACGGCGCCCGTTCTGGTCGGGGCGGAAGGTGTGCACCGAGCCGTCGGCGTGACGGTAGGCCTTGATGCCCTCGAAGATCTCCTGACCGTAATGCAGGACGGCCGCGGCCGGGTCGAGCGAGATCGGGCCGTAAGGCGAGACCCGCGGCCGGTGCCAGCCGCCGCGGACCGACCAGCAGATGTCGACCATGTGGTCGGTGAAGCTCTGTCCGAAGCCGGGGCTGGCCAGGATCGCGTCGCGGTCGGCGTTGCTCTTGGCCGTGAGGTTACGGGTGACGGCGAACTCGAGCGGGTCGAGTCCGGTGTCGGGGTCGGTGTCGATGGTGGTCATCTGTGAGTCCAAAACTGTTCGATGCGCGGGGGCGATACAGGCCGATCCGTCCAGGTTACGCCTGGACTCCCCCGACGATGGCGTCGCCGATCTCGGCGGTGGTGCGCGCGCCGTCGCGGCTCGCGATGTCGTTCTCAACCGCGCGGGTGACGCGGGCGGCTTCGTCGGTGAGCCCGAGGTGATCGAGCAGGAGGGCGACGGAGAGGATCGCGGCCGTGGGGTCGGCCTTCTGGGTACCCGCGATGTCGGGCGCCGATCCGTGGACGGGCTCGAACATCGAGGGGAACGCGCCGTCGGGGTTGATGTTGCCCGATGCGGCGAGGCCGATGCCTCCGGTGACGGCGCCGGCCAGGTCGGTCAAGATGTCGCCGAAGAGGTTGTCGGTGACGATCACGTCGAATCGGCCCGGGTTCGTGACCAGGAAGATGGTTGCCGCGTCGACGTGGAGGTAGTCTACGTCGACCCCCGGGAACTCGGATGCCACGGCATCCACGATCCGCTTCCACATGCTGCCTGAGTGCACGAGCACGTTCGTCTTGTGCACGAGCGTGAGCTTGTGGCGGCGACGCTCCGCCAGGGCGAAGGCGTAGCGGACGACGCGCTCGACGCCGTAGGCGGTGTTGACCGATGTCTCGTTCGCGATCTCGTGCGGCGTGCCCCGGCGGATGGCGCCGCCGTTGCCGACGTACGGGCCCTCGGTGCCCTCGCGAACGACCACGAAGTCGATGTCGCCCGGGTCGGCGAGGGGCCCCGCCGCGCCCGGGTACAGCTTCGACGGGCGCAGGTTGACGTAGTGGTCGAGTTCGAAGCGGAGTTTGAGCAGCAGGCCGCGTTCGATGTTGGCGTCGGCCAGACGGGGGTCGCCGGGGACTCCCCCGACAGCGCCGAGCAGGATGGCGTCGTGCGAGGCGATCGCGGCCAGGTCGTCGTCGGTGAGGGTGTCGCCGGTGTCGAGGTATCGACCGGCCCCCAGGGAGAACGACGTCTTCTCGAACGCGACCTCCGAGCCAGCGGTGACCGCGTCGAGGACCTTCACCGCCTCGGCGACGACCTCGGGACCGATTCCGTCACCGGGGATGACGGCCAACTTCACGACACGCGACATCGCTCTCCTCCGAGCTCGGGCACGTCACTTCGTCGACGTGCTGCGGGTTCCTCCCAGGGTAGCGGCAGCGATCACCGCGGCCACGACGATCAGCGCCGCGCCGATCAGGGCCGTCACCACCACACCGGAGTCGAAGGCGTGCGCCGCCGCCGTGCGCAACGACTCGGCCAGCGCGGCGTCGTCGAGCGTGTTCGACACGGCCACCGCCCCGGCGAGCGTTTCGCGTGACGCGTCGGCCGCGGCCGCCGAGAGCCCCTCGGGCAGCACGAGCTGCGTGCGATAGAAGGCCGCGAGGATGCCTCCGAGCACCGCCGTGCCGAGCACCGCGCCCACCTCGTACGCGGTCTCGGAGACGGCGCTGGCCGCGCCCGCCTTGGCCGAGGGGGCGCTGGAGAGGATGAGCTCGTTCGACACGGTCTCGGCCGCCCCGATGCCGATGCCCAGCAACGAGAAGGCGACGATGAGCTGCACGAGGTCGGCGGTCGAGAGGGCGACCATGACGTAGGCCACCACGGAGAACGCGAGAGCCACCGGAACCACGACGCGCGGCGCGAAACGCTTGGCGACGGGAACCACCGCGAGCCCCGACACGATCATCAACGCGAGGCCCGGCACGAGGGCGAACCCGGCGGTCATCGGAGAGAGGCCGACGACGAGCTGCAGGTGCTGTGCGACGAAGTAGAGGAAGCCGACCAGCCCGACGACGCTCAACAAGTTGACCAGGATGGCCCCCGAGAACGTGCCGCGGCGGAACAGCGACATGTCGAGCATCGGCGCGGCCGCGCGGTTCTGCCGGCGCACGAACAACCAGCCGAAGACGACACCCACGACGAACAGGACGGGAGCGAGCGACACCGGACCCTCGACCGCGAGCTTCTTGATGCCGTAGACGATGGGCACCATCGTCGCCAGCGACAGCACGACACTCACGGCGTCGAAACGGCCGGGGGCCGGGTCGCGACTCTCAGGGACGAAGAACGGTGCGAGCACGAGCAGCGGCACGAGAACGGGCACTGCCATGAGGAAAACCGACCCCCACGAGAAATGCTCGAGCAGGAAACCGCCGACGATGGGCCCGAGCGCGGCACCCGCCGAGAAGCCCGACGCCCAGATCGCGATGGCGAAACGTCGCTCGTCACGGTCGCGGAAGATGCTGCGCAGCAGCGACAGGGTCGACGGCATCAGCATGGCCCCGAAGACACCCATCAGGGCGCGACCCGCGATGAGCAGCACCGCGGTCGGAGCGAACGCCGAAAGTGCCGACACCGCGGCGAACCCCGTGGCGCCGATCAGCAGCATGCGCTTACGACCGAACCGGTCGCCCAGCGTTCCCATCGTCACCAGCAGACCCGCCAGGACGAGCGGGTAGACGTCGATGATCCACAGCTGCTCGATGCTCGAGGGCTGCAGGTCGAGGGCGATCTCGGGCAGCGCGAAGCTCAGCACCGTGTTGTCGACCGAGACGAGCAGCACGGGCAGCATGAGCACCGCCAACGCGAACCAACCGCGCCAGCCGGCGCGGGTCACGGTGATCTCTTGGGTGGGCAACGACGAGATGAGCATTCTTCCGATCCGTTTCTTAACCGTCCAGCCGGTATAGTATCAGAGTCAGCCCGATGACCACCAGTACGATCGAGAAGCCATGAGCCGCCCCCCACTCGCCCGCGACGCCGTCCTCGACGCGTTCACGCGCATCCTCGTCGACGAGGGCGAGCGCGCCGCGACGATGGATGCCACCGCCCGCACCGCGGGTGTGTCCAAGGGCGGGCTGCTCTACCACTTCAATTCGAAGAGCGCCCTGGAGGCCGCCCTCGTCGAGCGCCTCGAACGGCTGGCGCAGGAAGACGTCGACGAGATCGAGAAGTCCGACGAAGGGGTCGTTGCGGCGCATCTCCGCTCGTCGCAGAACACCGGCTCCCCGCTCGATGTGACGATCCTCGCGGTGTCACGTCTCGCGCAGAACGGTAGCGACGCCGCCTCGGCATCGCTGCGCCGGGTACGGGAGCTGTGGGAAGAGAGCCTGCGCTCCCACACGCGCGACGAGACCGCGCTGCAGATGGTGCTGCTCGTCAGCGACGGACTGTACTTCAACGCGGTGCTCGACCTGAACGCCGTCGCCGGCCCGCAGCTCGAGGGCGCGGAGCTCGACAAGCTCATCTCCGCGGTCGTCGCGGCCACGACCTGACGCGGGCGCACCGCGCGGCCTCTCCGGCCCTGACGGGCCCACGCTGCGGCCGACCGACGGCCCCCCGCGCATCCGCCCCGCGGCATCCCGCGCCTATGCGCCCATCCCCGGACGCGCCGATCGCGCGCGCGAGTTCGGGACGGGGGGAATCGGCGGCGGGAGGACGCCCCACTCTCCAGGGATCCTCCGCTCCCCGAATCTCCTCCGCTCCGCGAAAACAGACAGGCGGTAAGGCCTCGCGCGAACCGTCGAGCGCTCGAGAAACGGAAGGAGGGGGCCGCCGCAGCGACCCCCTCCCCCGACGATCTTGCGGCGTCAGTCCTCGACGATGTCGATCTGGCGGAACAGGTCGGCGCCGACGGCCTCGCGCATGGCGCCGAGGATGTCGTCGGGCACCGGCGAGTCGACGGTGAGCACCGAGAGCGCCCGGCCCGTGGCATCCGGAGCCGCCACCTGGAGACCTGCGATGTTGATGCCCGCCTCGCCCAGCTTCTGGCCGTAGATGGCGACGATGCCGGGGCGGTCGGCGTAGCGCATGACGAGGTGGTGCTTCTCGATGGGCACCTCGATGTCGTAGCCGTTGATCGCGACGACCTTGGGCACCATACGCGTTCCGGCGAGAGTGCCGGCGACGGTGAGGGTCGAGCCGTCGGCCAGGGTGCCGCGCAGGATGGTGATGTTGCGGTACAGGGGGCTCTCGGCCTCGACGACCAGACGAGCCTCGACGCCGCGCTGCTCGGCGAACAGCGGCGCGTTCACGTACGAGACGCTCTCGCTCACGATGCGGCTGAAGTAGCCCTTGAGCGCCGCGAGACGGTAGACGCTGACGTCGTACTGGGCGAGTTCGCCGCGCACCTCGATGTCGAGGCTGGTGAGGGCGCTGTCGGCCAGGCCGCTGAAGAACTGACCGAGCATCTCGACGAGCGCGATGCCGGGACGCACGAACGGGTCGATGGCGCCACCGGCGACGTTCACGGCATCCGGAACGAGGTCGCCCTCGAGCGCGAGCTTGACCGAGCGGGCGACCGAGACGCCCGCCTTCTCCTGCGCCTCTTCGGTGCTGGCGCCCAGGTGGGGCGTGACGACGACGTTGGGCAGGTCGAGGAGCCTGCGGGCCGGTCCCCCCTCGACGGGGGGCTCGGACGAGAACACGTCGAGTCCGGCGCCGGCGATCTCACCGGTGGTGAGGGCGTCGAACAGCGCCTCCTCGTCGATGAGCCCACCGCGGGCGACGTTGATCACGTAGGCCGACTTCTTCATGCGGCGCAGCTGCTCGGCGCCGATCATGCCCGTGGTCTCGGGGGTCTTCGGCATGTGGATCGTCACGAAGTCGCTCTGCTCGAGCAACTCGTCGAGCGAGACGAGCTGCACCCCCAGCTGCTGCGCGCGGGTGGCGGTGACGTAGGGGTCGTACGCGATGACGCGCATGTCGAAGCCCTGCAGGCGGGCGGCGATGAGGGCGCCGATCCGGCCGAGGCCGATGATGCCGATCGTCTTCTCGAACAGCTCGGTGCCGGTGAACGAGCTGCGCTTCCACAGCCCCTGCGCCAGCGAGGCGTGGGCGGCGGGGATACGGCGGGCGAGGCTGAGGACGTGCCCGACGGTGAGCTCGGCGGCGGAGATGATGTTCGACGTCGGCGCGTTGACGACCATCACGCCGGCCGCGGTGGCCGACTTGATGTCGACGTTGTCGAGGCCGACACCGGCGCGGGCGACCACCTTCAGCGACGGCGCGGCGGCGAGGGCCTCGGCGTCGATCTGGGTGGCCGAGCGCACCAGCACCGCGTGCGCGTCGGCCAGAGCCGAGAGCAGCGCGGGGCGGTCGGTCCCGTCGACGTTACGCACGTCGAAGTCGGGGCCGAGCGCGTCGATCGTGGCGGGAGAGAGTTCTTCGGCGATGAGCACGACGGGCTTCGTCACGGATGCGTCCTTCGAAACGGTGCTGGGGACTGGCGCGCACCGCCGCGCATCACCGGCGCGAGCCGGGCGCGCGACCCGTGCGGGCCGTCTGCCAGCCTAGCGCGGAGGCGAGGACGCCCCCGACCGTGTGACGGCGGGCGGCGGGTGCCGGGGCCTCGGGGCCGTTGGCAGCGGTGCGCCGCGGCACAAGCGTGGCGACCCGCCATCGGCCCACGACCGGGGAGCACCGGCTCGGTGAGTCAGCCCCCGTACAGCCCGTACGACGTCGTTCCGTAGCCGACGATCGCCAGCCAGAACGCCGCCGACACCGTCAATCCGGCGAGCAGAACGATCGCGAACTCCCCCGCTCGACGTCTCGCGCCGATCGCGAAGGCCACGCCGAACGCGATGAGGGGGAACGCGATGGGCAGGATGTAGACGAACCATCCCAGGCCGTTCAGCCCGAGGGGCCCGTTCACCTGCTGGATCAGCAACGCGACCGAGCTCCACACGACGTAGGCGTAGAAGAGTCCGAACACCCCGGCGATGGTCACGACCAGCCAGGTGGGCAGATGGCGGGTGCGCACGGTCTCGCTCATGCGAAGGCTCCCAACGACAGGAAGGGCCAGGGAACGAGCAGCACGATTCCGAGGATGAGCAGCAGGAAGCGCTGCCAGGTGCGCCACGACCGCGTCAGCGCCAACACCGCGACGAACCACACGAGGGGGGCGAGGGCGGCGCCGATGGTCAGAGCGATCAGGGTGACGGAGGGGATGGGCAACCCCAGACCCTGCAGTCGGAACCCGGCGACGAGCCAGCCGACGGCGAACAGCAGGAAGGTCGCGGCGACCATCCCGATCCCGATGAGCCCGGCGTTGCCCAGAGGCCTCTGGTGAGCGGCATCCGGCTCGTCGTCCTCGGACTCGATGTCGACGGCTTCGGGATGCCGGGACACCGGCTCCGCGGACGAGGAACGGGGCTGCAGGGGTGCGGGGGCAGGCTGCAGGGGCTCCGGGCTACGAGCCTCTCTCGGCGCCGGGTCGGGCGGGGACGCCCCGCGAGTGGCCCGCTCGGGGGCGGCCTTCTCGCCGACGTCGAGCGTCGGGTCGTCGTCACCGCCCCAGGAGAGGGCGTCGTCATCACGCGGAGTGCTCACGCGTCCACGGTAGCGGCGCTCCCCCGCCGCCGGCGCGCGCCCCGCCGCACGCAGACCCGCTCGCCTCGTCGCAACCCATCGATGGTCCGGACCGAAAACGACGAACGCCCCGCGGCCGGAGCCGCGGGGCGTTCGGAGAAGCTACTCAGCGTGCGGCCGAGCCCTCCACGTAGTCGGTGTCCTGCTGCTTCCAGGCGAACAGGCCGCGGAGCTCCTTGCCGGTCGCCTCGATGGGGTGACCCTGCTCCTTCTCGCGGAGCTCGAGGAACTCGGTCGCGCCGTTGTCCTGGTCGTCGATGAAGCGCTTCGCGAACGCGCCCGACTGGATGTCCGCGAGCACGGCCTGCATGCTCGTCTTGACCTCCGGCGAGATGACGCGGGGGCCGGAGACGTAGTCGCCGTACTCGGCGGTGTCCGAGATTGACCAGCGCTGCTTGGCGATGCCGCCCTCCCACATGAGGTCGACGATGAGCTTGAGCTCGTGCAGAACCTCGAAGTAGGCGATCTGGGGCTGGTAACCGGCCTCGACGAGGGTTTCGAAGCCGTACTGCACGAGGTGGCTCATGCCACCGCAGAGAACGGCCTGCTCGCCGAAGAGGTCGGTCTCGGTCTCTTCGGTGAAGGTCGTCTTGATGACGCCGGCGCGGGTGCCGCCGATGGCCTTCGCGTAGGAGAGGGCGGTGTCCCAGGCCGAGCCCGAGGCGTCGCTCTCGACGGCGATGATGTCGGGGATGCCGCGGCCGGCGACGTACTCGCGACGCACCGTGTGGCCGGGGGCCTTGGGGGCGACGAGGATCACGTCGACACCCTCGGGTGCGTCGATGTAGCCGAAGCGGATGTTGAAGCCGTGCGCGAAGGCGAGCGTCTTGCCCTCGGTGAGCTTGTCCTTGATCGAGTCGGCGAAGATCGACCGCTGGTGCTGGTCGGGCGCGAGGATCATGATGAGGTCGGCCCACTCGGCCGCGTCGGCGACGTTCTTGACCTCGAAGCCGTCTTCCTGCGCCTTGGCGGCCGACTTGGAGCCGTCCTTGAGGGCGATGACGACCTCGACGCCGGAGTCGCGCAGGTTCTGCGCGTGGGCGTGACCCTGCGAGCCGTAGCCGACGATCGCGACCTTCTTGCTCTGGATGATCGAGAGGTCGGCGTCGTCGTCGTAGAAGATCTCTGCCATGAGGATGTTTCTCCTTGAGTCGGGTCCCGCGGCGAGTCGTGGGGACCGGGGGTTTGTGGGACGTGTGGGGTTCAGGGCGTCGGGCCCTTCGACAGGCTCAGGGACCGACGTTGTTCAGGGCGTCGGGCCCTTCGACAGGCTCAGGGACCGACGTTGTTCGGGGCGTCGGGGTCAGCCGCGCAGGACGCGTTCGGTGATGCTCTTGCCGCCGCGGCCGACGGCGAGCAGGCCCGACTGGGCGAGCTCCTTCACCCCGAACGGCTCGATGGCCTTGAGGAACGCGCCGACCTTGCCCGAGTCGCCCGTGATCTCGATGACCATGGCGTCGGGGGCGTAGTCGACGACCGAGGCGCGGAACAGGTTGACCACCTCGACCACGTTCGAGCGCGTGGCGTTGTCGGCGCGCACCTTGACGAGCACGTGCTCGCGCTGGACGGATGCCGCGGGGTCGAGCTCGACGATCTTGATGACGTTGATGAGCTTGTTCAGCTGCTTGGTCACCTGCTCGAGCGGCAGACCTTCGACGTCGACGACGACCGTGATGCGCGAGAGTCCGGGTACCTCGGTCACACCGACCGCGAGGGATTCGATGTTGAAGCCGCGCCGCGCGAACAGGCCCGCGACGCGGGTGAGCAGACCGGGTTTGTCCTCGACGAGGAGGCTCAGAACGTGACGAGACATCTCAGTCCTCCTGCTCGTTGAAGGTGGGCGAGTGGTCGCGCGCGTACTGGACGTAGCTGTTGCTGACGCCCTGCGGCACCATCGGCCACACCATCGCGTCGGCGCTCACGACGAAGTCGATCACGACCGGGCGGTCGTTGGTGTCGAGCGCGAGCTGGATGGCTGCGTCGATCTCTTCTTCCTTCTCGACGCGGATGCCCAGGCACCCGTACGCCTCCGCCAGCTTGACGAAGTCGGGGATGCGACGCGTTCCGTGGCCCGTGTTGAGGTCGGTGTTGGAGTGGCGGCCGTCGAAGAAGAGCGTCTGCCACTGGCGCACCATGCCGAGCGAGGAGTTGTTGATGATCGCGACCTTGATGGGGATGTCGTTGATGACGCAGGTCGCGAGCTCCTGGTTGGTCATCTGGAAGCATCCGTCGCCGTCGATCGCCCACACCGCGCGCTCGGGCTGGGCCACCTTCGCGCCCATGGCCGCGGGAACCGCGTAGCCCATGGTGCCGGCGCCGCCCGAGTTCAGCCAGGCGTTGGGGCGCTCGTACTTGATGAACTGCGCCGCCCACATCTGGTGCTGGCCGACTCCCGACGCGTAGACGCCCTCGGGTCCGGTCATCTCGCCGATGCGCTGGATGACGTGCTGCGGCGAGAGGAGACCGTCGGTGGTGGGCGTGTAGCCGAGGGGGAACTCCTCACGCAGTCCGTTCAGGTAGGTCCACCACTCGGTGTAGTCGTGCGTGTTCTCGGCGTCGGCGGTACGGAAGGCGGCCTCGAGGTCGATCAGGACCTCGCGCAGGTCGCCCACGATCGGCACGTCGGCGGTGCGGATCTTGGAGATCTCGGCGGGGTCGATGTCGACGTGCACCACCTGCGCGTTCGGGGCGAAGAGAGCCGCCTTGCCGGTGACGCGGTCGTCGAAGCGGGCGCCGAGCGAGACGATGAGGTCGCTCTCCTGCAGGGCGAGCACAGCCGGAACGGTGCCGTGCATGCCGGGCATGCCGAGGTGCTGTTCGTGCGAGTCGGGGAAGGCTCCCCGCGCCATCAGCGTCGTGACCACGGGAGCGCCCGTCGCCTCGGCGAGCACCTTGAGCTCGGCCGACGCGTTCGAGCGGATCGCGCCGCCACCGACGTAGAGGACCGGCTTCTTGGCCGTGGTCAGCAGCTGGGCCGCAGCCTGGATCTGCTTGCCGTGCGCCTTGGTCACCGGGCGGTACCCGGGCAGGTCGATCTTGGGCGGCCACACGAAGGGGGCCTCGGCCTGCTGCGCGTCCTTCGTGATGTCGACGAGGACGGGACCCGGGCGACCGGTCGAGGCGATCTCGAACGCCGCGGCGATGGCGCCGGGGATCTCGTCGGCCGACTTCACCAGGAACGAGTGCTTCGTGATCGGCATCGTGATGCCGACGATGTCGGCCTCCTGGAAGGCGTCGGTGCCCATGAGGGTGGAGAACACCTGGCCGGTGATGCACACCAGCGGCACGGAGTCCATGTAGGCGTCGGCGATCGCGGTGACGAGGTTGGTCGCACCGGGACCGGACGTGGCGATGGCCACGCCGACGCGTCCGGAGGCCGCGGCGTACCCCTCGGCCGCGTGGCCGGCACCCTGTTCGTGGCGCACGAGGATGTGGCGGACGTGCTCGTCGTCCATCAGCGGGTCGTAGACGGGCATGATCGCACCGCCCGGCAGACCGAACACGTCGGTCACACCCAGCAGGTCGAGCGAGCGGACGACCGCCTGAGCCCCCGTCATGACGGGCGCCGGTGCGGTGCGGGCGGGCGGCCGGGGAATGGCCGCGGTGGGGGAATCGATGGACATGGGAGTACCTCGAGAACCAGAGAAGGTGAGAAGGGGGACGGCCGTCAGCCCGTGACAGCGCCCTCCGCGGCGGAGTGCACGAGCTTGGAGTACTTGGCCAGAACGCCACGGGTATAGCGCGGGGGAAGCGGTTCCCAGCCTTCGCGGCGGGAACTCAGCTCGGCGTCATCGACGATCAAGTCGAGAGTGCGAGCGGCGATATCGACCCGTATCAGATCACCATCGCGCACGAAGGCGATAGGACCTGCGTCCACCGCTTCGGGAGCTATGTGGCCGATGCAGAGGCCGGTTGTGCCGCCTGAGAATCGACCGTCCGTCAAGAGTAGTACATCTTTTCCGAGCCCCGCGCCCTTGATGGCCGCCGTGATGGCGAGCATCTCGCGCATGCCCGGACCACCCTTGGGGCCCTCGTAACGGATGACGACGACGTCGCCGGCCTGGATCTGCCCCGCCTCAAGGGCGTCCATGGCGGCGCGCTCGCGCTCGAAGACGCGGGCCGGTCCTTGGAAGACGTTCCCGTCGAAGCCCGCCGACTTCACGACCGCACCCTCGGGGGCCATCGAGCCGTGCAGGATCGTGATGCCGCCGGTCGCGTGGATCGGGTTGTCGAAGGTGTGGATGACCGTGCCGTCGATGGGGTCGGGGTTCAGATCCGCGAGGTTCTCGGCGAGCGTCTTCCCCGTGACGGTGAGCGCGTCGCCGTGCAGGAGTCCCTCGTCGAGCATGGCCTTCATGATGACCGGGATGCCGCCCTGGCGGTCGACGTCGTTCATGACGTACTTGCCGAAGGGCTTCATGTCGGCGACGTGCGGCGTCTTGTCGCCGATGCGGTTGAAGTCGTGAAGCGACAGCTCCACCTCGGCCTCGCGTGCGATGGCGAGCAGGTGCAGCACGACGTTCGTCGAGCCGCCGAGTGCCATGGCGAGGGCGATGGCGTTCTCGAACGCCTCTTTGGTGAGGATGTCGCGGGTCGTGATCCCCTGGCGCAGCAGGTTGACGACGGCCTCGCCCGAGCGGTGTGCGAAGTAGTCGCGACGACGGTCGGCGGACGGCGGGGCGGCGGAGCCGGGGAGGCTGAGACCGAGCGCCTCGGCCACCGACGCCATCGTGTTGGCCGTGTACATGCCACCGCACGCGCCCTCGCCCGGGGCGAAGGAGCACTCGATGCGCTTGAGGTCGGCCTCGCTCATGCGACCCGCGAGGCACGCACCGACGCCCTCGAAGGAGTCGATGATCGTGATCTCCTTCTCGGTACCGTCGGAGAGCTTGACCCACCCGGGGGCGATGGAGCCGGCGTAGAGGAAGACGCTGGAGAGATCGAGTCGGGCGGATGCCATGAGCATGCCGGGGATCGACTTGTCGCAGCCGGCGAGCAGGACGGAGCCGTCGAGACGTTCGGCCATCATGACGGTCTCGACGCTGTCGGCGATGACCTCACGTGAGACGAGGGAGAAGTGCATGCCCTCGTGGCCCATCGAGATGCCGTCGGAGACGGAGATGGTGCCGAACTGCAGCGGGTAGCCGCCGCCGGAGTGCACACCCTCTTTCGCGCCCTGCGCGAGGCGGTCGAGGCTCAGGTTGCAGGGAGTGATCTCGTTCCAGCTCGACGCGATGCCGATCTGGGGCTTGTCCCAGTCGTCGTCACCCATGCCGACGCCGCGGAGCATGCCGCGCGAGGTCGTGGCTTCGATGCCATCGGTGATGACGCGACTGCGGGGCTTGATGTCGAACTCGCCGGTGTTCGGATTCTGCGGTGCGGGCATCCTCGAAGTCTATTGCGCACGCACGTCCCCCCGATGCGCCACAGGCGATGAACGGCGGATTAATCGCCGTGTGCAGGAGGGCTCGACACTGCGGCCGCAGGCCGAGGCCGATCAGGCGCCGTGCGCACGGCGCAGGCGCGCCACGTCTTCCAGCACGGCGACGAACGCGGCGATGTCGTCGACACGCAGGGTCGCCGCCGTCTCTCCCCCTCCGACCCGGACGCCCAGGTCCTGCGGCCCCAGGGAGCGCAGGGCGTCTTCATCGGTGACGTCGTCGCCGGCGAACAGGACGGCCGAGGCCCCGACGCGCTCCCGCAGGCGCGCGACAGCGGAGTCCTTGCCCTCGTGGCGGAACGCGAACTCGAGGATGTCGTGCCCCGTGCGACGCCGCCACGAGGGCGCCTCGGTACCGACCAGTGCGTCGACGAGGTCGCGGGCGGCCCGGGCGGTCGCGGCATCCGCGGTGCGCGTGTGCACGCCGAGCCCGTACTCCTTCGGCTCGATCCACACGCCGTCCATCTCACCGGTCCCGGCCGTCGCCTCCCGCTGCAGGTGATCCCGCAGCGCGAGATCGGCGGAGTCGTCGGGGGTCTCCTCGACGCCGACGCCGGGCACCCAGAACTGCGCGCCGTGCGAGCCCGCGAGCCACACCGGCGAGTCGTCGGCGTGCTCGGAGATCTCCCGCAGGTGGCCGAGCGAGCGGCCCGAGACCAGCGCGACGACGGTGCGCGGCAGCGCCGCGAGCTCATCGACGGCCGCGCGTGCCTCCGGCGTCATGCGCGCCGACATCGGCTCATCGACCAGCGGCGACAGTGTGCCGTCGAAGTCGAGGGCGATGAGAAGGGTGTCGGTGGTGGCGACGGCCTCGACCGTCGCGTCGGCCGCGGTCATTCGGCATCCGTCTCATCGTCGTCGGTGTCCGCCTCGACCTCGGCGGCCGCCGCACGGGAGGAGCGGTCGTGGAACGCCGACAGCGCCTCGAGGAAACCGCGCGACCAGTCCTCGACGTCGTGTTCGCGGACGCGCCGCCGCAGGGTGCGCATACGGCGGCCCTGCTCGGCCGCGGGCATGTCGACCGCGCGGATCACGGCATCCTTCAATCCGTCGATGTCGTGCGGGTTGATGAGCAGCGCGCTGCCCATCTCGTCGGCGGCCCCGGCGAACTCGCTCAGCACGAGGACGCCGCGGTTGTCGATACGGCTCGCGACGTATTCCTTGGCGACGAGGTTCATGCCGTCGCGCAGGGCCGTGACGAGCATGACGTCGGCGGCCAGGAAGAGCGCCACCATCTCTTCGCGCGGATACGACTGGTGGAGGTAGCGGATCGCGGTGTGCGTGGTGGTGTCGTAGTCGCCGTTGATGCGCCCGACCGTCATCTCGATCTCGTCGCGCAGCTGCATGTAGGCGTCGACGCGCTCGCGACTCGGGCTCGCGACCTGCACGAGAGTGGCGTCCTCGACTGTCGCGCGGCCGTCCTCGAGCAGCTCGCCCCACGCCTTCAGGCGGTGGCGGATGCCCTTGGTGTAGTCGAGTCGATCGACGCCGAGCAGGATCTTGCGGGGGTTGCCGAGGCCCTCGCGGATCTCCTTGGCGCGCTGCTGGATGTCGGGCCGCTGGGCCAGTTCGATGTACGACTCCGCGTCGATCGAGATGGGGAACGCCTTCGCCAGGGCGACGCGCGTGCCGCCCTCGGCGTCGGGCACCAGGATGCCGCTGGCCTTGGTCTCGTAGCGCAGCTGGCGACGGACGGCCCGGGCGAAGTTGCCCGCGTCGGCCACGCGCTGGAAGCCGATGACGTCGGCGCCGAGCAGCCCCTCGAGCACCTGCTTGCGCCACGGCAGCTGCGAGTAGAGGCCGTAGGCGGGGAACGGGATGTGGTGGAAGTACCCGATGGTGACGTCGGGGCGAAGCTCCCGCAGGAGTTTCGGCACGAGCTGCAGCTGGTAATCCTGCACCCAGACGATCCCACCCTCGGCCGCGACCGCCGCGGCCGCGTCGGCGAAGCGCTTGTTGACCTTGACGTAGGCGTCCCACCACGCGCGCTTGTAGGTGGGCGGCGAGATCACGTCGTGGTACAGCGGCCAGATGGTGTCGTTCGAGAAACCCTCGTAGTAGAGCTGCACGTCGGCGGCGGAGAGCGTGACGGGAACGAGGTGCATGTCGTCGAACTCGAACGGCTCGACGTCGACGTCGGCCTGGCCGGCCCACCCCACCCATGCGCCGTCGGCACTGCGCATGACCGGTTCGAGAGCGGTCACGAGTCCGCCCGGCGAACGCCGCCACCCTTCTCCATCGGGGGTGCGGTCGACGGGCAGTCGGTTCGCGACGACGACGAAATCGGCCTGGGTCACAGGTCCTCCTCGGGGATCGTCCTCAGGCTAACAGCGGGCCCGATCCGGGTTCGGGGGCTGGACTCCGGCGCGAGGAACGCTCGACCCCGGCCGACACGCCTCGATGAGCCGTGTCGCGTCGCCTGTCGCGTTCGTCGAGACGGCAGCGGGCAGGTGTCAAGGAGGCGGCGACGATCGACCGCGCATCGGTAGGTTGGGCGCATGCGGCAGTACATCTTCGGAACCGGTCTCCTCAGCGCCATCACCGGCGGCGTCACGCTCCTGCGCGGACTCAAGAACGACGAGCCGTTCACCTGGCGGACCGCCCTGGCGTGGCTGAGCTGGGGGATCACCCTCGCTCTCGCCGTCGGCGCCGTCGTCGACACGCGTCGCGCCCGCCGCGGACGGGTGATCGCGGGCGACTCCCCCGTCCAGAAGAAGCAGGGCAAGCTGCTGAAGAAGCGCCTCGGGCGCTGAGCCCCTCCCCCACCGGACGTCATCGGATGCCGCGACCCCGAGGTCGCGGCATCCGTCTTTCCGGGGCCGGCTCTAGCGGGTGAGGATCAGCGCGTCGCCCTGACCGCCTCCGCCGCACAGCGCCACCGCCGCCGTGCCGCCGCCCCGGCGGACGAGTTCGTGAACCGCATGCACGACGAGCCGGTTGCCGGAAGCTCCGATGGGGTGGCCGATAGCGATGCCGCCGCCGTGCGGGTTGACGACGGCGTCGGAGAGGCCGAGCTCGGACTGCGACCGCGCGACCACCGCGCCGAAGGCCTCGTTGATCTCGACGATGTCGAGGTCGGATGCGGCGATCCCCTGCTTCTCGAGCGCCTTCTCGATCGCACGCGCAGGCTGGGCGTGCAGGGAGTTGTCGGGTCCGGCGACCTGACCCGAGGCTCCGACCACAGCGAGCACGTCCCAGCCGTGCTCCTGTGCGACGGCACGGGTCGTGACGACCACGGCGGAGGCACCGTCGGAGATCTGCGAGGCGTTCCCCGCGGTGATCGAACCGTCCGCGGCGAAGGCCGGGCGGAGCTTCGCGAGTGTCTCCACCGTGGTGTCGGGACGAATGCCCTCGTCAGCGGTGACGGAGACGGGATCACCCTTGCGTTGCGGGATCGACACCGGCACGATCTCGGCGTCGAACACCCCGGCGGCCTGCGCCGCCGCGGCACGCTGGTGCGAGCGGGCGGCGACGGCATCCTGGGCTTCCCGGGTGACCTCGTACCGGGCGTTCGCGCGCTCGGTCGAGGCGCCCATGCTCTCGCGGTCGTAGGCGTCGGTCAATCCGTCGAAGGCCATGTGGTCGATGACCTCGATGGAGCCGTAGGCGTAACCCTCGCGCGAATTCATGAGCAGGTGCGGGGCGCGGGTCATGGATTCCATGCCGGCTGCGACGACCACCGTCGCATCGCCGAGGCGCAGCATGCGCGCCGCATCGATGACGGCGGTGAGTCCCGACAGGCAGACCTTGTTGATGGTGGCGCTGTGCACCTCCCAGCCGATGCCCGCCTCGATCGCGGCCTGGCGCGCGGCGTTTTGCCCGGCTCCCGCCTGAAGCACCTGACCCACGAGTACGGCGTCGACGGCATCGGCGGGGATGCCGCCACGCTCGAGTGCCCCGCGGATGGCGACCGCGCCGAGCTGCACCGCGGTGAGCGGGGCGAGCTGCCCCTTGAGCCGGCCCTGCGGTGTGCGGGCGGCGGCCACGATGACGATGTCTTTCTCGGCGCTCATGCGTTCTCGATCTCCTCGGTGAGTCTCACGGTCAGCGGGGGCTCGGTGGCATCCCGCACCTCGTCGACGCCGACGCCCGGGGCGAGCTCGACGAGCACGAGTCCATCCTCCGTCACGTCGATGACGGCGAGGTCGGTGATGATGCGATCGACCACTCCGCGTCCGGTGAGCGGCAGCGAGCACCGGTCGACGATCTTGGGCGAGCCGTCTCTGGCGACGTGCTCCATGAGCACGACCACGCGGGCGGCGCCGTGCACGAGGTCCATCGCGCCGCCGGGACCTTTGACCATCTTCCCCGGGATCATCCAGTTGGCCAGGTCTCCGGATGCCGACACCTGCATCGCCCCGAGGATGGCGGCGTCGATCTTGCCGCCGCGGATCATCCCGAAGCTCAGCGCCGAATCGAAGAAGGCGGCCCCGGGAAGGGTCGTCACGGTCTCTTTGCCGGCGTTGATGAGATCGGCGTCCACCGCGTCGTCGGACGGGTAGGGACCGACGCCGAGGATGCCGTTCTCGGACTGGAGGACGACGGTCACGCCGTCCGGCACGTGGTTCGGGACGAGGGTGGGCAGGCCGATGCCGAGGTTGACGTAGGAGCCGTCGGCGAGCTCACGTGCGGCGCGGGCGGCCATCTCGGTGCGGGACAGAACCATCAGCGGGTCTCCTCACTCACGGTGCGCTTCTCGATGCGCTTGGGGATGTCGGGGCCGACCTCGACCATGCGGTGCACGAAGACTCCCGGCAGGTGAACGGCATCCGGATCGATATCACCCGGCTCGACGAGGTGCTCGACCTGCACGATGCAGGTGCGACCCGCCATCGCCGCGAGCGGATTGAAGCTGCGGGCGGCCTTGCGGAAGACGAGATTGCCGTGGCGGTCGCCCTTCCAGGCGTGCACGAGGGCGAAGTCCGTGGTGATCGCCTCTTCCAAGACGAACTCGCGGGGCTCACCCCGTACGTCGAAGCTCCGGACGTCTTTCGCGGGCGACGCCACGGCGACACCTCCATTGCCGTCGTATCGGCGGGGCAGTCCCCCCTCGGCGACCTGCGTGCCCACGCCGGTCTGCGTGTAGAACGCGGCGATGCCCGCGCCGCCCGCGCGCAGCTTCTCGGCCAGCGTGCCCTGCGGGGTGAGCTCGAGCTCGAGTTCGCCCGAGAGGAACTGTCGCTCGAACTCCTTGTTCTCGCCGACGTACGAGGAGGTCATCTTGCGGATGCGGCCGGCCCCGAGAAGGATCCCGAGCCCCCAGTCGTCGACCCCGCAGTTGTTGGACACGACGGAGAGATCGCGCGTGCCCTGTGCGAGCAGCGCCTCGATGAGGGCGATGGGATTTCCGGAGAGGCCGAAGCCTCCCACGGCGAGCGAGGCTCCGTCGGGGATGTCGGCGACGGCGTCGGCCGCCGACGGCCAGGTCTTGTCGATCACGCGCACTCCTTCGAACAGCGGTGATCCCATGCTGCGGCGTCTCGTGCGAGCGCACGCAGCCTCGTCTTGCGATGTGGATGTCACGGCTTGTAGCGTCCACATCGTGGACAGCTCATCCGGATCGACCCCGCGTGCCGGCGTCCCCGGCGCCCAGGTCATCGCCCGAGCGGCTCACCTGCTGCGCTTGGTCACCGCCGCGGGCGACGCCGGCGCGAGCGTGGGCGATCTCGCGCGCGACGCCGATCTGACCCGCCCCACGGTTCACCGCCTGCTCACCGCGCTGCGCGCGGAGGGACTCGTCGACCGCGACGATGCCTCCGGACGGTGGCTGCCGGGTCCGGAGCTGTATCTCATGGGGAGCGTCGCGGCATCCCGATTCGACGTCACCGCCACCGCGCGCGACATCGTGCGCTCGCTCGCCGTGCGGACGGAGGAGAGCGCCTTCCTCTCGGTGCGGCGCGGCGACGAGACCGTCTGCCTGGTGCGCGAGGACGGGAGCTTCCCCATCCGCTCCTTCGTCCTGTCGGAGGGGGTGCGGTTCCCGCTCGGCGTCGCATCGGCGGGGTTGGCGATCCTCGCGTTCCTCCCGCCCCAGGATGTGGACGCGTATCTGGAACGGCATCCGGAATTGGCGGAGCGATGGGGGGCGTCGCACTCCCCCGGACGCCTGCGCACGCGCATCGCCGATACGAAGGCCCGCGGGTATGCGGTCAATCCGGGGCTCATCGTCGAAGGCAGCTGGGGCCTGGGCGCGGCGGTGTTCACGCGCTCCGGCGATCCGCAGTGGGCGTTGAGTCTGACGGGAGTCGAGTTCCGTTTCGGCGGCGAGCGGCTCGCCGAGCTGGGGCGCGTCCTCCTCGCGCACGCGCATCAGTTGTCGATGCGGATCGCCGCGCGGCCGTGACATCGCCTGTTTCGATACCTTAGGTATATACCTGCGGTATGCTTTTCTCATGACCCGCGACGACGACCTGCAGAGACTCCTGCTCGCGGTGCACGCCCTCACGCGCATCGCGGCCCTCGACACCCAGAACGACGCCTCGGCGGCGCAGTGGCGCACGCTGACGCTCCTGCGCGATCACGGCCCGCAGCGCCTCGGCGACCTCGCCACGCTGAGCCGGGTGACCCAGCCCGGCATGACGCGGCTCGTACGCCAGATGGAGGCCGCGGGCCTCGTCGAGCGCGCCGCCGACCCCACCGACTCCCGGGTCAGCGTGATCCGCGCGACCGGGCGGGGCCTGGACGCCCTCGCCGGATGGTTCGAGCAGTTCCGCGCCGCACTCGCGCCGCACGTCGCCGACCTGTCGAAGGCGGAATGGGATGCCGTCGGCGCGGCCGCCTCGGCCCTCTCACTGCGCGTGGGCCTCGCGCCCGCCGCACCCCTCACCCGCGAACACGAGACCCACGAACTGAAGGAGGTCGTCCGGTGACCGCCGACACCGCAGCACCCCGCATCTGGAAGCAGCCCGCACAGGTGTGGGCCGTCGCGTTCGCCTGCGTGGTGGCGTTCATGGGCATCGGGCTCGTCGACCCCATCCTCCCCGCGATCGCCGAATCACTGCAGGCGACCCCTGTCGAGACCGAGCTGCTGTTCACGAGCTACCTCGTGGTCACGGGTCTCGCGATGCTCGTGACGAGCTGGATCTCGAGCCGGATCGGGGCGAAGGCCACGCTCCTGGTGGGGCTCGCTCTCATCGTGGTGTTCGCGCTCCTGTGCGCCCTCAGCGGCAGCGTCGACGCCATCATCGGCTTCCGCGCCGGGTGGGGACTCGGCAATGCGCTGTTCATCTCCACGGCGCTCGCGACGATCGTCGGGGCGGCGTCGGGGGGCAGCTCCGCGGCGATCATCCTGTACGAAGCGGCTCTCGGTCTCGGCATCGCGGTGGGACCCCTGCTGGGCGGCATCCTGGGCGAGATCAGCTGGCGAGGACCGTTCTTCGGTGTCGTCGCACTCATGGCCATCGCGTTCGTCGCCGTCATGCTGTTGCTGCGCGGGCCCACTCCCGAGCGCACGCCACTGGCGTTCAGCGCACCGTTCCACGCCCTGGGTCGGCCCGCGCTGGCGATCCTCGCCGCGACGGCGCTGTTCTACAACATCGGCTTCTTCACGCTGCTGGCCTTCTCGCCCTTCCCGCTCGGCTTCGGGGCGATGGGCATCGGGCTGACGTTCTTCGGGTGGGGTCTGGGCCTGGCGATCACCAGCGTCTGGGTCGCGCCGTTGCTGCTACGGCGTCTGCGCTTGACGACGGTCCTGCTGATCGCCCTGCCGCTGCTCGCGGTCGATCTCGTCGTCGCCGCGTTCGTCGTGTCGTCGGCCGCCGCGCTGGTCGCCTGCATCGTGGTCGGCGGGCTCGTGCTCGGCGTGATCAACACCGCACTCACCGAGGCGGTCATGGAGGCGACCGACCTGCCGCGTTCGGTGGCATCGTCGGCGTACTCCGCCGTGCGGTTCCTCGGCGGCGCCGTCGCTCCCCCGCTCGCAGCCCTCCTGTGGCACGCCTTCAACGCGGGCGTTCCGTACATCATGGCGGCCGCATCGGTCGTGATCGCGAGCCTGTGCATCCTGTTCGGACGCCGTCTGCTCGCCCACATCGACGGAGCGCACCCGGATGCCGCCGACGAGGGCGCCGCGGTGCTGGTGGGCGACGCCGCATGACGCGGTAGTCACGGAGCCGCTGGTGAGGCGCCGGATGTCGACACGCGATCGGAGACCGATCGGGCGCGGCATCCGGCGCCTCATCGTCGGAGCGTCAGCCCCAGATCGCGGCCAGTCGCTCGGCCGTGGGGACCGGGGCGATCTCGTCGAGGTCGTCGAGCGTCATGGGCTCGAGCTTGCTGAACCCACGATCGCCCTTCGTGCTCTCCGAGGCCTCGACCTCGGAGAACGAGTACGACGGAGAGACACTGCCGGCGACGGTGGAGGTGTCCATCGCGAGGTCGGACCAGGTTCCGTGCAGGGAGTTCGCCGCGAGCACGGGCTGACCGCCCTCGTAGACGGGGTAGCGCTGCTGGCTGGTCTTGCCGCCGACCACGAGGGTGTTGCGGATCTCGCCGCCGTTGTTGCTCCCCGCGATGATGCCCTGGTTGGACGATGCGAAGACGGCGGAGTCCTCGATGACGATGTCGGTCATCGTGCCCTTGCCCGAAGTCGTCACGAACTGGATCGTGTCCGTGTGGGCGTTCGAGCCGCGAGCCTTGTAGTGCGGCGCGGCGTACAGGCCCGAGAACGTCAGACCGTCGATGTTGTAGCCGTCGGCCGACTTCACCTCCATGCGGTCGTACCCGGCGCCGGCCACCGCTTCGGTGCCCGCCACGACCTCGACCACGTCTGCATCACGCACGCCGCGGCCGCCGTTGGCGGTCACGAGGAGCGTGCCGACCGTGGTGTACCCGAAGCCGAACGACTCGACGTTGCGCAGCATGACCGACGTGTCACCCATGTCGATGCCGACGATCGACACACCGCGCACTCCGACGAAGGCGATGCCCTTGTCTCCGGCCGTCTTGACCGTGCCGATGCCGTCGCAGGCGTCCACGAGGATGCGCGAGGCGCGGTTGGCGTTTCCGACGTCCTGGAGGACGCCCTTGGCGCTGGAACCCGAGCCGTTACCGCCCGTGAGGGTGCCCGGCGAGACGCAGATCACCACGTCGTCCGAGGTCTTGGCCTCGGCGGCGATCGCCGCGGAGATCGCGGCCCAGGTGGGGTTCACCTTCACCACGCGCGCCTCACCGGCACGGGGGGTGTTCTCGGGCCAGTGGGTGCCGTCGGGGCCGACGGCGCTGACGGGTCCGGCGGGGTCGGGCTCCGGCGCGGCCGGCTCGACCGGGGTCGGCGTCGGTGCGGGCTCGGTCGGCTCCGGCTCGGTCGGCTCGACCGGCGACTCGGAACCGGACTCGAGGTCGGGCTCGGCGGTGAAGGCGATGTCGACGAGGCCGCTCGAGGTCTGCCCGTTGGTGGGGAACCCGGCGGCGGCCTTGTACACGCCGGCCTTCGCGGGCGTGACGATGCCGTTGGTCGTCTTCGCCTCGGCGAAGTAGTTCTCGATGGCCGGGATGCGGCCGTCGTTGTCGAGCACGCTGACGGTGTACGAGACGTCCGCGTCGAGATCCAGCGCGATCGGGACGGTTCGCCAACCGACCGCGGCGACCGGATTGACCGGCGCCTGGGCCAGGAGCACCCCCGTCGACGACCAGACCGAGGCACTGACCACGCCCGAGTTGGGGGCGTTCTGGTAGAAGCGGACGGCCGACAGGGCGCCCGACTCCGCCGGCGAGAAGGTGAATCCGACCTCGAGCGGACCGGGGACGGGCATTGCGGCGATCTGCGGTCGCGCGCTATCGGGGAGGAGTCCGACGGGCCCGGCGACGGCGGCGACGCTGGGCGTCGCATTTCCGGTGACGAGCGCGGCAGCGACGACGGCGGTGGTGAGGATCAGTGTGCGTCGGTGGCGGGCGGACGAACGGGACGGAACACCGGAGGCGGCGTTGAGTTCCATGGGCGCATTGTGCTTTCGGCTCGAGCTCAGGGTGCGCATTGTTTCTTTAACGCCCCGCGGCGGGTGCAAATGTGAGTACCGCTGCGGCGCAGCAAAACCGACCTTATACCCGCACCATTACGGGTGGATTAAGAATGGACCGCACGGAGGTCCTCATTCGAGCCGTCGAAGGTGTCGCGCGAACCTACCGAGGGTGAATACCGTCGAAACGACCCCGCCGTTCTGGGGGCGCCCAGTAAGTGTGGTGGAGAGGTGCCACCCCGCGATCGGTGCTCTTCCCGCGGCAGGACGCCCGAGACGCTATTGACACCACCTTCTCGCAGGCCACAAGATAGCGGTAACCGGGTCAATGCGTCGTGAAAGCGAGTGCATTAGCGACACCCGGCGATCCGTCTGCGACTTCCGCAGAACGTTCTTGGGGAATCGACCGAGCGTTCGGCCCGACGGGTGCGCCGACTGCGCCAACGTATCGAAAACTCCTCCGGTGCGCGTGCGTCGCTGAAGCAATTCACCCGCCCTGTCTGCTGAATTCAACCCCTCGGCAAACCAGGTTGTTTCCCCGCGGCGCGTGCCGAGGTTCCCGGTCGTGAGGGAATTCCCTCCCGGTTCCTCACCGATGCCGCTCCGCCGCCGAGGCGACTACCGGGTAACGGAACCAGTAGTCGCGCACTGCGGATCATCGTCGCCACAGCGGGATCGCCGGCGCAGCGCGCGCTAGACATGGTTGTCGGGTGCCCGCGCCCCACGGGGGGAGACGCCGTCGAGGAAGACGGAGTCCGTGGTCGGGGCGGGGGCACCCACCATCAGCGAAGCGAGGGGACGACGATGCTCATCGGAGAGCCATCGATAGGACGCGTACTGCGGTGGGCGCAAGCGCGCCTCGACCGCCCCACGCTGTGCGCCTACGGGACTCGTGGCGAGATGTCGGAACCCCGGTGCGAGATGATCGTCACCGCGCGGGTCTCGGGGGACGCCGGTCATCCGGGTTACTGCTCTCACGCGCACGACGCTCTGGCGCAACAGGCTCAGGTTCTGTAGGCGACCCCGGACGACCCCGCCCGAGGCCCTCGCGAGGCGGGCTCGTGGACAACGGCAGCCCGCGCGGCGCGTTGATCGACCGGTCGGTCGCACCCGTGAACGACGGAAGCCCGGCGTCTCATCTCACGATGAGAGACCGGGCTTCTCGAGTGGTGCACCCCCTGGGACTTGAACCCAGAACCCACTGATTAAGAGTCAGTTGCTCTGCCGATTGAGCTAGAGGTGCATTCCGTTTCGGACCGAAACTCACGTTCCGAACCGAGGGATTACGTTACCAGGCGTGACGCGGGCGCGCCAAATCGGCCGCCGGTCGACCGTATCCTTGAGCCGTGTCCCCGATCGAAGCGACGCCTCCGACCCTCACCGACGACCTCGCCCTCGCCCTGCGCCTGGCCGACGCCGCCGACGCCGTATCGATGCGCCGCTTCGACGCGGCAGACCTCCGCATCGACACCAAACCCGACCGCACGCACGTGACCGAGGCCGACCTCGAGACCGAGCGCGCGATCCGCGCGATCCTCGATGCCGAGAGGCCCGACGACGCCGTTCTGGGCGAGGAGTACGGCTCGTCCGGCGACACGTCCCGCCGGTGGGTCATCGACCCCATCGACGGCACGCACAACTACATGCGCGGGATCCCGGTGTGGGCGACGCTGATCGCCCTCTCCGTCGACGGCGTGCCCCAGGTCGGCGTCGTGAGCCAGCCCGCCATCGGACGCCGCTGGTGGGCCGCAGTCGGTCACGGCGCCTGGACGACCACGGCATCGGGTGAAACGCGCGGCATCCGGGTGTCCGGCGTGGGTGAGGTCGGTGCTTCGAGCATCAGCTTCCAGAGCATCCAGCAGTGGGACGGAGTCGAGCTCGTGCCCGCGCTCGAACGTCTGGCGCGCGCGGTCTGGCGCGATCGTGCCTACGGCGACGCGCTGCCGTACATGTGGCTCGCCGAGGGCCGGCTGGAACTCGTCGCCGAGTTCGACGTGAAGGAGTACGACATCGCCGCGATCGCCCCGATCGTGCGCGAAGCCGGCGGCCGGTTCACCGCCTTCGACGGCTCCGACCGTCTCGACGCGGGATCGTCGTTCGCGACCAACGGCGTCCTGCACGACGATTTCTTCGCCCTCCTGCACGGCGAGGACCCGCGGTGACGGGCGGGCGTCGGCGCGCCGCGTGGGCGGCGGCTGGAGGGCTCCTGGCCGCCGTGCTGCTCACCGCCTGTACGGGCCCCGCCCCCGAGACCGCACCCAGTGTCGCCGAGTCGGCGGCGGGCCCGACGATCGCGGCCCCGGAGACGACGGCGACAGCCGCATCCGAGACGCCCGACCCCACATGCGAGAACATCATCCCGCAGGCGACCGCCGACGACTTCACGAGCATCGGGTGGGTCACGCAGCAGGAGCCCTTCCGCATCGGAGCGATCGCGCTCGAGGACGGCATCCAGTGCAAGTGGGGCGATCAGAAGATCGCTTCCGACCGCGTACAGATCTTCGGATGGGCGCCGATCGACGCCGCGACCGCAGCCACGGCCCAGAAGGAGCTCGTCGCCTCCGGCTGGAAGGTCGAGGTCGACGACGACGGCACCTACGTCACCGAGAACCCCGAGTGGCTCGGTGGCCGCGGGGTCGATGGATACGGCCTGACATACCTGTTCGGTGACGGGTTCGTGAAGCTCGCGGACACCCGGCAGAGCCTGATCCTCGTCGACACCCCGCGCTGACCCGCGACGCGACCGCTCCCCCGCTGCAGCCGTGCGGGTCAGCGGTACGGATTCACCGCCGCAGCATTCCGGGCCGCGGCGAATCCCTCGTCCCACGCGTCGCCGCGCGCCTCGACGGCGCGCCACAGTTCGTCGGCGCGCAGCACGCGCGCCGCGAAAGCGACCCACTCGCTCCAGCCCGCCGTGATTCCGGATGCCGCGTCCACGGCGTCTCCTCGGGGAACCGCGGTCCACGTGGAGGCGTCGGGCGTGGGCGCGAGGTGGAAGGGGCCGACGTCGATGCGGAGCGCGCGAGGGTCAGGCATCCTCCGACGCTAGACGCCGCCCACGGGGCCGGACAAGCGCTGCACGGACACGAAGGCAGCGCCCGCTCGCGTAGGCTCGGTCGTCGTGGCTATCGGCTCGACCATTCACACCTTCACGGTGCAGCTCTCCGACGTCGATCGCGGCGTCTACGACGAGCTGCAGCTGCGGGTCGCACGGCATCCGTCCGAGACCGCGCCCTACATGCTCACCCGGGTGCTCGCCTACTGCCTCGAGTACGAGGAGGGCATCGCCTTCAGCGAGGGCGTCGCAGCCACCGACGAGCCGGCCGTCATGGTGAAGGACCTCACCGGGGCGCTCGTGGCGTGGATCGAGGTCGGTGCACCGGATGCCGCACGCCTGCACACCGGGAGCATGAAAGCCGAACGCGTCGCCGTCTACACCCACCGCGACCCCGACAAGGTGTCGGCGGCCTGGGCGGGCAAGCGCATCCACCGCGCCGACGAGGTGCTCCTGCACAGCTTCGACCCCGGCTTCATCGAGCGTGTCGCCGGGGGTCTCGAGCGCCGCAGCACCGCCACGCTGACCCGCACCGAGAATCGCGTCTACCTCGAACTCAACGACATCTCGGGCGAGAGCGACATACACACCCGCAGCGCGGGCTGAGGGACCCGGCCGCCGGTGCGGTCGACGACGAGGCCGCTCGGCTTCGCCACCGATCCCTCGACGCGCCGTTCCAGGCTCCGCCCGCGAGAACGGACCGCGGTCACGCGAAGAAGCCCCCGCCCCCGCCGAAACGGGCGGGAGCGGGGGCTTCTTCGTGCAACTCTTCGTGACAACGGCTCGTGGAGCTGGGGGGAATCGAACCCCCGTCCAACGCTGGGTCTCCGCGTTTTCTCCGGGCGCAGTCTGTGCAGACGTTCTGCTCGGCTCCGACCTTTGTCACAGACACCTAAGTCGACGAGCCCAGCCTGGGAAAAGTCCCGCGTGACGTCCAGACGCCGTCACACAGCAAGACCCCTAAATGACGCCAGATTCCGTGGCGGGGTCACACACGGTCTGACGGACTATCGGGCTCGCTTACGCAGCGAGGGCGAAGTCAGTGCGCTTAGCATCGGCACTTATTGTTTTGCAGGGAGCGTTTACGAGATAACCCCACATCCTCGGCCCGCTTCTCGCGGGTTCGCAGGCGCTGTCGAAACCGATCAGCCCCGGGAACTCCGTGAAGGAGCGGCCGTTGTCACGCTGTTGAGTTGCCAACTCGGATGCCGGAACACCCGAGCCTCCTACTCTACAACGGTTCGCGGAGTGCCATGATTCCCATCCCTGGCTCCCGGACGCCCGTCCCGTAGGCTCCCTTGCATGAGCGACGTCGTCATCACCGTCCGAGGCGAGAGCAACTCGCGCGTCCGCGCCGAAGAGGCGGCGGTGCGCGTCACCGTCTCCACCGACGGCCCCACGCGCGGCCCCGTCGTCGAGCGGGCGCAGGAGCGTGCATCGACCGTGCAGGACGGCCTGGTCGCACACCTCCGCTCCGGAGAGGTGTCGGAGTGGTCGAGCGCCCGCGTCTCGGTGTGGTCTGACCGCCCGTGGAACAACGACGGTGCGCAGCTCCCCCTCGTGCACCACGCCAGCGTCGAACTGTCGGCGACCTTCACCGACGCCGGCGCCCTGTCGTGGTGGCTCGGCGACGTCGCCGAGTCCGACGACGTGCAGGTCACGGCGGTCGAGTGGCGCCTCTCCCCCGACACCCGCGCCCGGGTGGAGCGAGAGGTCGCGGCAGAAGCCGTTCACGTGGCCGTCGAGCGCGCCACGGCCTACGCCGACGCCCTGGGCCTCGCATCGGTCGCCGCCGTCGAGATCGCCGACGTCGGACTGCTCGGCGGTCGCCCCGACTCGCCGTCGCCGATGGGCGCACGTCTGATGGCCGCCCGCGCCGACGCCGGCCCGTCGTTCAGCCTGCAGCCGCCCGAGATCGAGGTGACGTCGGTGGTGGAGGGACGCTTCCGCGCGGAGTGACCCGCCCGGCCTGAGACCCCGATGGCGCCCCTCGAAGGACCGTCAGTCGCCCAGCCGGTTCTTCGTCCGCATGGCACGCTCCGCCTCGCGCTTGTCTTCGCGCTCACGGATCGTCTGACGCTTCTCGAACTCGCGCTTACCCTTCGCCACGGCGATCTCGACCTTGGCGCGACCGTCGAGGAAGTACAGCCGCAACGGCACGAGGGTGTACCCGCCCGCTGAGACGGCGTGGGAGAGCTTGATGATCTCCTCTTTGTGGAGCAGCAGCTTGCGGGTGCGCTTGGCGGAGTGATTCGTCCAGTGCCCCTGCGAGTACTCGGGGATGTGCACCGCGTCGAGGAATGCCTGTCCGCCGTCGATGTAGGCGTAGCCGTCGGTGAGGTTCGCGCGACCCTGCCGCAGCGACTTCACCTCGGTACCGGTCAGGATCAGACCGGCCTCGTAGGTCTTCTCGATGGCGTAGTCGTGACGCGCCTTCTTGTTGGACGCGATGAGCTTTTCACCCTGCTCACGAGGCATGGTGCCACCTCCTCATGATCATGGGCACACAGAGCCTTACAGTTTACCCCACGCTCAGGTGCGCAGCCACCGCCGGATGGCGAAGCTGGCGCTGAGGGCGGCGAGGATCACGCCGACGACGACGATGACGGGGATGACGACGGCGACGTCGCCGACATCGACCCACGATGTGATGAACCCGATGCGATCGCGCAGGTACTGGTTCACTCCCACGCCGACGATCGCCCAGACCGCGACGCTCGCGAGTGCCGAACCGACCAGGGCGGCGAGCACGCCCTCGACGACGAACGGTGTCTGGATGAAGCGGTTGGACGCCCCCACGAGCCGCATGATGCCCAGCTCTCGTCGACGCGCGAACGCCGACAGGCGGATGGTGGTGGCGATCAGCAGCACCGCGGCGATCAGCATGAGACCGGCGATGCCGACGGCGACGTAGGTCGCGACCGTCAGTGCCTGGAACAACGGCTCGAGGTACTGCAGCTGGTCTTGGACGTCCTCGACACCCGCCTGGCCGCTGAACGCCTCGGTGATCACATCCGACTGACGCTGATCCACCAGGTTGATGCTGAAGGTCGCGTTGAACTGGTCGGCTGTGACGACTCCGAGGATGTCCTCCGGCAACTGCTGCTGGGCGTCGGCGAACACCTCGTCGCTCGTCTGGAACGTGTAGTCGCGGATGAGCGGCGCGAGCGCCTGCCCATCGAGCGTCGCCTTGACGTCGTCGATCTGCTGCTGCGTCGCCGGCTCCCCCGCATTGCAGGTCGGCACGTTCGACGAGGACGCGCACATGAACACCGCCACCTGGGCGCGGTCGGCCCAGTACGACTGCATCTTGCCGATCTGCATCTGCATGAGCATCGCCGCACCGACGAAGGTCAGCGAGACGAAGGTGACGAGGATGACCGAGATCACCATCGACGCGTTGCGGCGGAGACCCGTGAAGGCCTCCGACAGGATGAGCCCCAACCTCATGACGTGGGCCCCACTTCGTCGTTGCTGTCCGTCTTCTTGCCGAGGCCCAGACGGTCGGCGAGGCCGAGCTCGTCGACCTGGGGGGTCGTGACCGGGATGAACCCCGTGTTCGTCCCCGGCTCGCGCGGCTGCCGGGTGGGCTCGTCGGCGGCGTCAGCCGTCGCCGTCGCTGCCGCCGCATCGGGGGCGGCTCCCGCCACCCGTTCCGCACGCGGTGCGGGCTCGGCATCCGGAGTCTGTTCCGCACGCGGTGCCGGTGCGGGATCCGTCGTCGGGAGCGGCTGCAGGGGGCCCGTGCGGCCCGTGACCTCGCGCTGCACCTCGAGCACCGCCGAGAGGGCGGCGACGGCGGCCGCGCCCTTCTCGACCTCGGGGGTCAGACGCGGGATGCTGGCGGTGTCGCCGTAGCCGCCTCCGCGCTCATCGCGCACCATCTCGCCACCGCTGAGCTCGATCACCCGCCGTTGCATCTGGTCGACGAAGCCGGCCTCGTGCGTGGCCATGACGACGGTCGTGCCGCCGGCGTTGATGCGCGCGAGCAGGCGCATGATGTCGGTGGAGGTGCCGGGGTCGAGGTTTCCGGTCGGCTCGTCGGCGAGCAGTACCTGGGGGCGGTTGACCAGGGCGCGCGCGATGGCGACACGCTGCTGCTCCCCACCCGACAACTCGTGCGGCAGACGCTTCTCTTTGCCGTCGAGGCCGACGAGGGCGAGCACCTCGGGAACGGCCTGCTGGATGAACCCGCGCGACGACCCGGTCACCTGCAGCGTGAACGCCACGTTCTGGAACACGGTCTTGTTCGGCAGCAACCGGAAGTCCTGGAAGACCGAGCCGATCTCGCGGCGGAAGTAGGGCACCTTGCGGTTGGACAGGGTGCGGAGGTCCCGACCGAGCACGACCACGCGCCCCTCGCTGGGCGTCTCGGCGCGCAGGATCAGCTGCAGGCACGACGACTTACCCGACCCCGAAGCGCCCACGAGGAAGACGAACTCCCCGCGCTGCACTTCGAAGTCGACGGCGCTGAGGGCGGGCTTCGCGGTGCCGCGATACCGCTTGGTGACGTTTTCGAACCGGATCATGGCTCGATGAGCCTAAGCGCGGGTCGGGGGCACGCCGTCAGGACGCGCCGTGTCACGAAACGAGAGAACCCTGTGGATGCCGGTCTCCTCGGCATCCACAGGGCTCGTCGTCACCGGCGTGTCAGTCGTCTTCTTTGCGCTTGCGCCAGCGGATGCCGGCGGCGATGAGCCCATCGAGGTCGCCGTCGAAGACGACCGCGGGGTTGCCGACCTCGTAGCCGGTGCGCAGGTCTTTCACCAGCTGCTGGCCGTACAGGAAGTAGGAGCGCATCTGGTCGCCCCAGCTCGCCGTGATCGTGCCGGCGAGCTCCTTCTTCTTGGCGGCTTCTTCTTCGCGCTTGAGCAGGAGCAGGCGCGTCTGCAGCACGCGCATGGCGGCGGCGCGGTTCTGGATCTGCGACTTCTCGTTCTGCATCGACACGACCAGGCCCGTGGGGAGGTGCGTGATGCGCACGGCCGAGTCGGTCGTGTTGACCGACTGTCCGCCCGGTCCGGATGAGCGGAACACGTCGACGCGGATGTCGCCCTCGGGTACATCGACCTCGACGGCCTCCTCCATCACCGGGATGACCTCGACCGCGGCGAAGCTGGTCTGGCGCTTGTCGGCACCACCGAAGGGGCTGATGCGCGCGAGGCGGTGAGTACCCGCCTCGACGGAGAGTGTGCCGTAGGCGTAGGGCACGTCGACCTCGAAGGTCGCGGACTTGATGCCCGCACCCTCGGCGAACGAGGTGTCCATGACCTTCACGGGGTACTTGTGACGCTCGCACCAGCGCAGGTACATGCGTAGAAGCATCTCGGCGAAGTCGGTGGCGTCGTCGCCGCCGGCGCCGGAACGGATCGTGACGACGGCGGAGCGCGGGTCGTACTCGCCGTCGAGCAGGGTCTGCACCTCGAGCTGACCGATCACGTCCTTCAGCGCGGCCAGCTCGCGACGGGCCTCGTCGGCGGACTCGTCGTCGTCCATCTCGATGGCGAGCTCGACGAGCACCTCGAGGTCGTCGAGACGCTGCGCGATCTCGGAGACGCGCTTGAGCTCGGCCTGCTTGTGGCTGAGGCGGCTGGTCACCTTCTGGGCGTTGTCGACGTCGTCCCAGAGGTTGGGGGCGCCGGCCTCTTCGCTGAGACGTGCGATGTCTGCGGTGAGTGCGTCGACGTCGACCACGGCCTGGATATCGGCGAAGGTCGAGCGCAGCGCCTGGATGTCGGCGGTCAAATCGAGTTCAAGCATTTGGCATCCAGCCTATCGTGGAGTCGGTGACAGCCGACTCTCCCCGGAACGTGCTGGTGCGCTTCGCACCGATGATCTACGGCCCCACCCTGCTCTTCGCGATCGGCGAGGGCGCGGTCATCCCCCTCATCCCCGTGATCGCCGACCGGCTCGGCGCCGACGTCGCCCTCGCAGCCCTCGTCGCGTCCGCCCTCGTCGTCGGCCAGCTGTGCGGCAACATCCCCGCCGGGTGGGCCGTCGCCCGTTTCGGCGAGCGCGTGACCATGGGCGTCGCGGGCATCATCGTCCTGGCCGGCCTCGTCGGCGTCGTCTTCGCCTCATCGCTCGCCGTGTTCGCGGCGGCGGTGTTCCTCATCGGCTTCTGCGCGGCGGCGTTCGCGTTGGCGCGCCACTCGTTCATGACCACGCGCGTGCCGCTGCACTTCCGCGCTCGGGCACTGTCTCTGCTGGGAGGCACGTTCCGCGCGGGCATGTTCGTCGGTCCGTTCATCTCGGCGGCGCTGCTGGGCATCTTCGGCGACGAGACGGCGTCCGTGATCTTCTTCGCCGTGTGCCAGGTCGCGACGATCCTCCTGGTGTTCTTCGGCCCCGACCCCGAGCGGGCCGTGCCCGTCGGGGCGGGATCGACGCAGCGGCCAGCCGCCGCCACCGGTGAGGCGGAGGACAGCGGCGAGCCCGTGACCGGTGCCATCCCCACGGTCGAACGCGCGGGCGTCTTCCGCACGATGTGGCGCTTCCGCGGCGTGCTCGCCCGACTCGGGCTCGCCGCGGCCTCCCTGTCGGCGGTACGTTCGGCCCGCCAGGTGGTCCTTCCGCTGTGGGGTGTCTCGCTGGGGTTGGATGCCGGCACGATCGCGGTGGTGGTCGGGGTGTCGGGTGCGATCGACTTCGCCCTGTTCTACGCCAGCGGGCAGGTGATGGACCGCTTCGGGCGACTGTGGGCGGCGCTGCCGGCGATGATCCTCATGGGCGCCGGGTTCATCGCGCTGTCGTTCACCCACGATCTGGGCTCCGCGGCCATGTGGTACGCCATGTTCGCCGCCGTGCTCGGGGTGGGCAACGGTCTCTCCAGCGGCATCCTGCTCACCCTCGGCGCCGACATCGCCCCACCCACCGAGCCCGCCGCCTTCCTCGGATCGTGGCGGACGCTGACGGATGCCGGTGGGGCGGTGGCACCCTTGCTGGTATCGGCACTCACCGCGGTGGCGTCGATATCGGTCGGCGTGGGGGCGGTGGGAGCGATCGCGGTGTTCGGCGCCGTCGGCTTCATCCGGTGGGTACCGCGGTACGTGCCGCGCACGCGCTGAGGCGGCGGAAACAGTTCAGGTGCACCGGGCGCAGACGCCCCCGAAACGGCGGCTCACACGTTTCCACGCCGTAAACATTCCGGGAATCGATGGCGAATCCTCAGCTATCCGATAAGAATCGAAGCGTGTTCGCCTCCTCGGGCGGACGCATCGTTCCCCCTGGATGATGCGGGCGTCGCCGCCCGCAGAGAGGTGCCTTCACCGTGCCCCGAAACACCACCCACTCCCCGCCCTCGCGCGGCCGCCGGTTCTCCGCCGCGGTCGCCACGACCGCCCTCGTCGGCGGGTCGCTGCTGCTCGCGCCGGCGGCGACCGCCGCGGTCGCCCCGGGCGAGACCCCGAACGACCTCGGCCTGACCGGCGCAGACGTCATGACCCACCTCACCGAGTTGTCCGAGATCAGCGAGTCGTTCGCCGGCGAGGGCTACCGCGCTTGGGACTCGCCCGGATACGAGGCCGCCGCCGAGTACGCCGAAGAGGTGCTCGAAGCGACGGGGGCGTTCACCGTCACCCGTGACGAGTTCGACGTGCCGTACTCGGAGTTCGGCGAAGCCTCCCTCACCGTCGAGGGCACCACCTACGAGGGGTCGCACTTCGACACCAGCGAAGGGATCGACGGCGACTACATCGACGTGCTCGCCCTGCCGGCCGCCGACGCCGCGGGCCTGCGCCTCGGGTGCGCGACCACCGACTACGCCGCCGTTCCCGCCGGTGCGATCGTGCTCGTGCAGCGCGGCGAATGCACCTTCCAGGCGAAGATCGAGAACGCCACGGCGGCCGGCGCCGGCGCGGTGTTCGTCTACAACAACGCCCGCCCCGAGGCCGAGGGCACCACGCCCCAGGATCAGCTCACGAACGTCTCGGCCGGGCCGCGCAACGAGGACAACTCTCCCGCGGCCACCCTGCCGCAGGCGAGCGGTGACGCGCTGGTCGCGCTGATCACGGCGGCCCCCGCCGACGAGCCCGTCGAGGGCACCGCCGTCATCGAGAAGGAGTTCCTCGTCGGGAAGTCCTTCAACATCATCGCCGACAGCATCGCGGGCGACCCCGACGACACCCTCGTCGTCGGCGCGCACCTCGACGGCGTCGCCGAGGGACCCGGTGTGAACGACAACGGCTCCGGCTCCGCGGCGATCCTCGCCCTGGCCGAGAAGGTCGCGGCATCCGAGGTTCCCAATGACAAGCGGATCCGCCTGGCCCTGTGGGGTGCGGAGGAGATCGGTCTGCTCGGTTCGACGGCCTACGTCGACGAACTCGTCGCGGAGGACCCGGCCGAGCTCGCCCGCATCTCGGCGTACCTCAACTACGACATGATCGGTTCGGAGAACTTCACCGTGGGCGTCTACGACGCGAACGAGTCGTCGTCCGAGGCGCCCGTCGACATCCCCGACGGATCCATCGAGATCGAGAAGGTCTACACCGACTACTTCGACGCCATCGAGCAGCCGTGGATCGACACCGAGTACTCGGGCCGCAGCGACTACCAGGCGTTCATCGAGAACGGCATCCCCTCGGGCGGACTGTTCTCGGGTGCGGACGACATCAAGACCGCTGAGCAGGTTGCGCAGTTCGGCGGAACGGCCGGGGTCTTCATGGACCGGAACTACCACACGGCCGACGACACCCTCGCGAACATCAACCGCACCTCGATCGACATCTTCTCGCCCGCGATCGGCCACGCGGCCTACGTGCTGGCCTGGGATGCCGTCGTCCCGACGCCGACGCCCACCCCGACGGCCGAGCCCACCGCGACGCCCAGCCCCACCGCGGAGCCGACGGCCACCGCCGCCCCCACGGCTGCGCCGTCTCCCACGGCTACAGCCGTTCCCGCCCCGGGCAAGAAGGGTTCGAGCGGGAACCTCGCGCAGACCGGTTCCGACGTGGAGGGCTCGCCCCTGCCGCTGATCGGTGCGGGCATGCTCGCGTTCGGTCTGATCGTCGCGGCCGGAACGGCGATCGCCCGCCGCCGCACGCAGCAGTAACCGTCGACGGTCTCCCCCCGGACCGACGAACCGCCGGGGTCGCGCATCACGCGCGGCCCCGGCGGTTTCGTGTGCAGCGGTTACTCGGCGTCGCTCACGCGGATGAGCACCTTGCCCGTCGCACCGTTCGCAACGGCGTCGTGCGCGGCGGCGGTGTCGGCCAGGGGGAACCACGTCAGCGGCAGCCCGGCGTCGTCTCCGACCGGCAGTGCTCCGTCGGCGACGGCAGCCGATACGTCTTCCGCGGCGGCGGCGAGCGCGTCTTCGCCCACGGTGTACAGCAGCAGTCCCTGCCAGCGGACGTTCTTGGCGAAGCTGGCCCGCACCGCGGCGCTGAATCGGTCACCGCCGTTGTCGGCGTAGTAGCCGATCGAGCCGTGGTTGGCGATCACCTCGACGTCGAGGGCGGCGTTGTGGGCGATGGCGACCTCGACGATGTGGTCGACACCGTCCGGTGCGAGCTCGCGGATGCCGTCGGCCAGCGCGTCGCTCGGGTACTGCAGCACGTGGTGGGCGCCGGCCGCTCGGGCCAGGGCCTCCTTCTCGTCGCTGCTGACGGTCGCGATCACCGTCGCGCCGGCCCATACGGCGAGCTGGATGGCGGCGTGGCCGACCGCCCCGGCGCCACCTTGCACGAGGACCGTGCGTCCATCGAGCGCGCCGGGGGCGAGTCGCGCGGGACCGTTCTCGTGCACGGTAAGGGCGCGGTGGGCGGTCATGGCCGGGACGCCGAGGCTCGCCCCGAGGGCGAAGGAGGCCCCGTCGGCGAGCGGGACCGCGCGTGCGGCGGGGATGACGGCGTACTCGGCGGCGGTGCCGGTGGGACGCTCGTGCTGGGCGAGGTAGACCCACACCCGCTGACCGGTGGACGGGCTGTCGACGCCGTCGCCGACGGCATCCACGATCCCCGCTCCGTCCTGGTCGGGCGTCACCTCGTCCCAGGAGAAGGGCCGGCCGCCCTGTCGTGCCTTCCAGTCGGTCGGGTTCACCCCCGACACGGCGATGCGCACCCGCACCTCGCCGGGGCCCGGCTCGGGCAGAGGACGCTCGACGAGCGAGAGGACGGAGGAGTCACCGGTCTGGGAGTACGTGATCGCCTGCATACGGGAGGAAGCGCCGGGGGCCGCGCGTGAATTCCCTTCGGCGTGTCGCGAGGGCCCCCGCCACACTGAAGCCGTGAGCAGCCTCCTCGTCGCCGACGGCGTCTTCTTCTCGTCCGGAACCCTTCTCGGCGCCGACGCCCTGGGCATACGCGACGGCAGAATCGTCGCCGTCGGTTCGCACCGCGAGGTGCGCGACGCGCTGGGTCGGGTCGACGAGGAGCTCGACGCGCGCGGCGGGCTGGTGACCCCCGGATTCGTCGACGCGCACCTCCACCTGGGCGGAGGTGCGGTGGATTCCCTCCGCTGCGATCTGGCGGGAGCTGCGACCCTCGATGAGATCGACGAACGTATCCGCACCTTCGCTTCCGGCTCCGCCGCCGCCTGGGTGGTGGGCGGAGGATGGGACCCCACGCTCTTCCCGCCCACCGGCCCCACCGCCGCCCACCTGGACGCGCTGGTTCCCGACCGGCCGGCATTCCTGCTCGACGCCGACCACCACGGCGGGTGGGCGAACTCGGCGGCCCTCGCCGCCGCGGGCATCGATCGCGCCACCCCCGATCCTTCCGACGGGCGGGTCGAGCGGGCGGTGGACGGCGCACCGAGCGGCGCGTTGCGCGAGGGCGCCATGCAGCTGGTCTCCCCGCACGTCCCCCCGCACGACACCGCCGACATCGCGCGGGCTCTGCTGAGCGTCTCGCGGTCGGCACTGGCCGCCGGCATCACCGGCTGGCAGGAGGCGGCGCTGGGAGAGTACGCCGGCTACCCCGATTTCTCGCACGCCTACCTCTCGCTGCTGCGCGACGGATCGCTGACCGGGCGGGCGACCGGCGCCATCTGGGTGCCGCGGAACCTCACGGCGGACACGGTCGACGCCTTCGTCGCCGAATGCCTCGAGCGAGCCCGCGCGAACACGGCGGCCGGTTTCCCCACGCGCACGGCGAAGCTCATGCTGGACGGAATCGTGGAGACGCGGACCGCTCATCTGTGTCACCCCTATCCCGACGGGTCGCACGGTCTGTCGTACTTCGCGCCCGAGCTCGTGCAGCACCTGGTGCCCGCGCTGAACGCGGCCGGTGTCGCCGTCCACGTGCACGCCCTCGGAGATGCGGCGGTGCACGACGCCCTCGACGGCTTCGCCGCGGTACCGGCCGAGCACCGCTCCGGCGTGCGCAACCACATCGCCCACCTCGAGCTCATCGGCCCCGACGACATCCCTCGCTTCGCCGCGCTGGGGGTCACCGCCAACTGCCAGCCGTACTGGGCGTGCACCAACGCCCTCGTGCGCAAGGTCACCCTGCCCCTGCTCGGCGAAGAGCGCGCCGACGATCTCTACCCGTTCGCGGCCCTGCGTGCCGCCGGCGCCGCACTGGCCATGGGGTCGGACTGGCCCGTCTCCACCTTCGACCCGTGGCTCGGCATCCACGTCGCGGTGACGCGCCGCCCGCCCGGAGAGGCGGATGCCGCACCCCTCGGCGCCGCGCAGACGCTCGAGCTCGGGACCGCGCTGGACGCGTACACGCGCGGCTCCGCCGAGCTTCTCGGCGTCGGCCCCGGCACCCTCGCGCCGGGGGCGCCGGCCGACCTCGCGATCGCCGACCGCGATCCGTTCGCCGGTCCGGCCACCGACGTCCACGAGACCCGGACGAAGGCGACGGTGGTGGCGGGTGAGGTGCTCGCTCTTTGACGGCTCGTTCACATCGAGCGCGCGTGCGGCCCGTTTAGACTGAATCCACTCGCGGGAGTGGTGAAATCGGCAGACACGCAGGATTTAGGTTCCTGTGCCTTCGGGCGTGGGGGTTCAAGTCCCCCCTTCCGCACGGTCTGCCGCTTCCACCGGCGACGTCCCGCAGCACCGCGTAGCCCTCGCCGTTCCCCCCAGCACCGCTTCTCCGATCCGACGGGACCGATGTGATCCACACCACCGCCGCTCTGCTCCCGTGGCTCGACCCCGCGACGATCATCACGAACTCGCAGCCCTGGGCTCTGCTGGTGGTGTGCTTCATCATCTTCGCCGAGACCGGGCTGCTCATCGGCTTCCTGCTCCCAGGCGACACGCTGCTGATCATGGCGGGCCTGCTTTCGCACGCCACGCCCGCGGCCCCCAACGGCGTCTTCGGACTCAACGCCTGGTGGGTCGCCCTCGCGATCGGCTTCGCCGCGTTCATCGGCGGTGAGGTGGGCTACTTCATCGGTCACAAAGCCGGGCCGTCGATCTTCGAGCGCAAGGAGTCGGGCATCTTCAGCAGGAAGAACGTCGAGCGCACGAACGCGTTCTTCGAGCGCTTCGGCGGGCTCACCGTGATCCTGGCCCGCTTCGTCCCGGTCGTGCGCACCTTCGCCCCCATCGCGGCGGGCGTGGGTCACATGCCGTGGCGCAAGTACACGCTCTACAACTTCATCGGCGCCGTCATCTGGGGTATCGGTCTGACGATGCTCGGGTACGCGGTCGGCTACATCCCCTTCGTCCGCGACATCGTCACGGAGTACATCGACGTCATCCTGCTCGCCGCCGTCGCGGGGACCGCGATCTTCATCGCCATCCACTACTTCCGCGAGCGTGCCGCCGCCAAGCGCGACGCCGCCGCCGGTCAGGGCGCCATCAACCACGCCGAGGCCCAGGCCCTCACGCTCGACCCGAAGACGCTCGAAGACGGCGACCACCCCGCGCGCTGAACGCGGGTCTCCCCGACGGCTACGACGCCTTCGAGGTCTTCTTCTTCGCCGGGGACTTCTTCGCGGATGCGTCCTTCTCGGCCCGCGCCGCGCGGCTGCGCTCGACGCTCGCGCGGAGCGCTTCCATCAGGTCGATGACCTCGCCGCCGTCGTCCTCCTCCTGCGTGCCGAAGGTGGCATCCGTGTCGATCGCGTCGCCCTGCTCGAGCTTGGCGTCGATGAGGGTGCGCAGCTCCGCCTGATAGGCATCGGTGAACTCCTCGGGATCGAAGTCCTTCGAGAAGCTCTCGACGAGGGATGCCGACATCTCCAGCTCCTTCGCCGAGATCCGCACGCTCTCATCGAGCGCCGGGAACGCCGCCTCGCGCACCTCGTCGGCCCACAGCAACGTCTGCAGGACGAGCACGTCCCCGCGCACGCGGAGGGCGGCGAGCCGGGTCTTCTGCCGCAGCGAGAAGCGGACGATCGCGGTGCGGTCGGTCTGCTCGAGCGTCTTGCGCAGCAGCACGTAGGCCTTCGGCGACGAGGAGTCGGGCTCGAGGTAGTACGCCTTGTCGAGGGTGAGCAGGTCGACCTGCTCACTGGGGACGAACTCGACGACCTCGATCTCACGGCTGCGCTCGCTGGGCAGCGACGCGAGGTCGTCCTTGGTCAGCACCACCGTCTGCTCGCCGTCGTCGTAGGCGCGATCGATGTCGCCGTAGGGCACGACCTCGCCGTCGACCTCGCAGATGCGCTGGTAGCGGATACGTCCGCCGTCCTTGTTGTGCACCTGGTGCAGGGAGACGTCGTGATCCTCGGTGGCCGAGTACACCTTCACGGGCACGTTGACGAGGCCGAACGTCAGGGCACCCTTCCAGATCGATCGCATGGGTCCAGTGAACACCGAAACGACGGTGGATGCCGAGACCCTTGCGTGGGCGAACGGACGCCGTCACGCGGGGGTCGAGCCGATCGATGCCCGAGGAACCCGGCGCCCCCCCCACGCATAAACACGATCCGTGCGCGGAAACACGCCTACAGCGCGTTTATACGCACGGATGGCGTTTATGCGTGATCGGGGCGGGTTGCGGTCGAGAGGGACGGTGCACCGGGCCGCCGCCGCGGTGTCGACGCGTCAGTCGCCGTGGATCGCGGTCCACTCGCGGAACGGTGCCGTCGGATCGTCGGCCTGCCCCTGCTCGGTGGGGAGAGCGCGCTCCGCCACCGGCTTGGCGTACTCGTCGTAGAAGGTCGCAAGCGTCATGAGGCGATTGCCGTCCTCGTAGTGCTCGCCCTCCTGCTCCCGCGTCGCCGCGTAGACGAGGCGATCGGGCTGCGCGTAGTAGACCGCGCCGAGACACATCGGACAGGGATAGGCGGTGACGAACATGTCGTACCCGCCGAGGTCGCTGACGCCCGTCGCGGCGGCGGCGCGGATCGCCCGGATCTCGGCGTGGGCCGTCGGGTCGCCGTCCTGACTGACGTGGTTGACGGCTTGGGCGATGATCTCGCCGTCTTTCACGATGAGACAGGCGAACGGCTTGCCGCCGTTGCGGACGTTCTCGCTCGCGAGAGAGATGGTGAGGGCGGTGAGCTCCTGATCGTTCATCGCTTCACCGTAATCACGACGGTCCGATCGACGCGAAAACCCCTCGGGGCGCGCGGATGTGCTAACCGCCGGCGGATCGCGCCCGTCGCGTCTGCGCCGATGCCGTCGCAGTCACGAGCCCCCGGGGTGGGCTCTATGACGACAGGATGGACTCAGCACGCAGGAGCGGCCGACCCGCCCGCAGCGGCACGATTCGGAGAAGAGGAACCCGTGGACGACATCGACGCACTGAAGCGCTGCGTGGAACTGGCGGCGGAGGCGGTGGACGCCGGTGACGACGCGTTCGGATCGATCCTGGTCGACGGTGACGGGCGGGTCCTCCGAGAAGAACGCAACACCGTCGGCGGCGGCGATCCCACCGCGCACCCGGAGATCGCCCTCGTGCGGTGGGCTGTCGCGCATCACCCGGCAGCCGAGCGGTCGTCGATGACCGTGTACACCTCGGGCGAGCACTGCGCCATGTGCGCCGCGGCTCACGCGTGGGCGGGACTCGGTCCCATCGTCTTCGCCGGCTCGACCGCGCAGCTGACGCGATGGCGGTCCTCGTGGGGCGCGGCCCCCTCGCCGATCCGCCCCCTCGCCATCTCCGACGTCGCTCCGGGGGTCGTCACACGCGGGCCGTTCGACGCGTTCGCCGGCGAGCTCGAGCGACTTCACCTCGCGGCCGAACGACGCCGGTCCGGCGCGGCGGGATGACCTCGCCCGCTCCCTGACCACCCGGTGCGGCCCGGGCGCCGACCGGAGGGCGGCTGCGCGAGCCCCTCGGCATCCGGAGCCGTTCCCGCCCTACGCTGGGGCGATGGCGGAGCAGACGGTGCGCATCGGCGGGCGCCGGCTGCGCCTGTCGAACCTCGACAAGGTGCTGTACCCCGAGACGGGGACCACCAAGGGCGAGGTGATCGACTACTACTCCCGTATCGCTCCGCGCCTGCTCCCCCACGTCGCCGAACGCCCCGTCACCCGAAAGCGGTGGCCCGACGGGGTCGGCACCGACTCCGACCCGGGCGAGCCGTTCTTCGCGAAGGCCCTCGAACCCGGAGCGCCCGCGTGGGTGCGCCGCTTCCCGATCGACCACTCGTCCGGCGCCAAGGACTACCCGCTCATCGACGACCTGCCGACCCTCGTCTACCTGGCGCAGGTGGCCAGTCTCGAGCTGCACGTACCGCAGTGGCGGTTCTCCCCCGACGGCGAGCGCGAGAACCCCGACCGTCTGGTGCTCGACCTCGACCCCGGTCCCGGTGTCGGTCTCGCCGAGTGCGCCGAGGTCGCACGCTGGGCCCGGGTGATCCTGCAGGACATCGGGCTCGACCCCCTGCCGGTCACGAGCGGGAGCAAGGGGATCCACCTGTACGCCCACCTCGACGGTCGCCAGTCCAGCGAGGCGGCCAGCGCGATCGCGAAAGAGCTCGCCCGGGCGATCGAGGCCGACCACCCCGACCTGGTGGTCAGTCAGATGTCGAAATCCGCACGCCCCGGCAAGGTCTTCATCGACTGGAGCCAGAACAACGGCTCCAAGACGACCATCGCGCCGTACTCGCTGCGGGGACGCTCACGTCCGACGGTCGCGGCGCCCCGCACGTGGGACGAGCTGGACGACCCGGGTCTCGCGCATCTCCTGTTCGACGAGGTGCTGGCTCGCACCGGCGATCCCCTGGCCCCCCTCGAGCGCGACGCCGGGCCGCTGCGCGCCTACCTCTCCAAACGCACCGCGGGCAAGACGCCCGAGCCGGTGCCCGACGCGCCGCACGGCGACGCGGCCCCCGAGGGTCTGCCGCGATTCGTCATCCAGGAGCACCACGCGAGCCGTCTGCACTGGGATTTGCGCCTCGAACACGGCGGTGTGCTCGTGAGCTGGGCGGTTCCCCGGGGCGTGCCGCCGAGCTCGGCGAAGAACAGCCTCGCCGTCATGACAGAGGATCACCCGATGACCTACCTCGACTTCGCCGGAGAGATCCCGCGCGGCGAGTACGGCGCGGGCATCATGACCGTCTGGGACACCGGCACGTACGAGCTCGAGAAGTGGCGCGACGACGAGGTCATCGCCACCCTCACCGGGCGGGACGAGGGTCCGCTCGGACGCGTACGACTCGCCCTCATCCGCACCGAGGGGCGGGGCGAGAAGTCGCAGTGGCTGCTGCACCGCATGAAGACGGATGCCGAGGGCCGCCCTCAGAGCGACGGGGCGCCGGTGGTGGCTCTCGATCACGGCACGTCGGGTGATGCGGCGGAACCGACCGTGGCGGAGCTCCGGCCCATGCTCGCCACGGCAGCGACCCCCGGCCTCGCCCGCGCCGCCGCCGCGCGCTGGGGTGCGCCGTGGGTGGAGATGAAGTGGGACGGCATCCGGGGACTGGGGATCTGGGACGGCGAGCGCCTCCGCCTGCGCTCGCGCAACGGCAACGACCTGACCGCGACCTACCCCGAGCTCACCGGAGTGGACCTCGGTCTCGGGGCGGGGCACGCGGTCGTCGACGGGGAGATCGTGGCGCTCGACTCTCAGGGGCGTCCGAGCTTCCCCCTCCTGCAGAAGCGCATGAACCTCGCCCAGCCGCGCGAGATCGCGCACGAGGCCCGTCGCACGCCGGTGCAGCTCTACCTGTTCGACGTGCTGTCGCTGGAGGGACGCGACGTGGCATCCCTCCCCCTCCGCGAGCGACGCGAACTCCTCGAGCGGCTCGCCGCCGATGCCGGCGCGCCGGTGGTGGTGCCGCCCGTCTTCGACGACGTGGATGCCGCGGTCGCCACCAGCGGCCGGTTCGGGCTCGAGGGGGTCGTCGTCAAAGACCCCGCGTCGGCGTACCGGCGCGGAATCCGTTCGGAGCAGTGGGTGAAGGTGAAGCACTCGCGCACGCAGGAGGTCGTGATCGGCGGCATCCGTCCCGGTAAGGGCAACCGCGCCGGAACGATCGGGTCGCTGCTGGTCGGGGTGCCGTCGGCCGATGGCCTGCAGTACGCCGGCCGCGTCGGTTCGGGCTTCGGCGAGCAGACCCTCGCGCGCCTCACCACCCTGCTGGAACCCCTTCGCTCCGACGTCGACCCGTTCGTCGGGGTGCCTGCCGCCGACGCCCGCGACGCGCTGTGGGTGCGGCCCGACCTCGTGGCGGAGGTGGAGTTCGCGGAGTTCACCCCCGGCGGCATCCTGCGTCAGGCGCGGTGGCGGGGGCTTCGCCCTGACAAGGCCCCGGACGAGGTGGTGCGGGAGGACTGATCCGCTCCCGCGCCCTCCGACGGGCTCAGGGTCGCCCCGCAGTCGAGGTGGCTGAGCCTGTCGAAGCCGCCGGAAGCGGCAGCGGGAGGGCTAGGCGTGCCGCGAGTCGTGCTCGACGTGGCCGGCGGGTTCGAGCTGGAAGGTCGAGTGCTCGACGTCGAAGTGGTCGGCCAGACACGTCTGCAGCGACGCGAGGATCGCCGCCGCACGACCGTCGCTCAGCGCGGCATCGTCGACGATGACGTGTGCGCTGAACACGGGGGCTCCGCGCGTGAGCTGCCACACGTGCACATCGTGCACGTCGACCACGCCATCGGCGCCGCGCAGATGGTCGCGGATCTCGGCGACGTGGACTCCCACGGGCGCCGATTCGGTCAGCACCACCACGACCTCGCGCAGCAGGCCGATCGCCCGCGGCACGATGAGGACCGCGATGAACAGCGAGGCGATCGCATCGGCCTGAACGAACCCGGTCGTCAGGATGACGATCGCGGCCACGATGACCGCCACCGATCCGATGAGGTCGCCCAGCACCTCGATATAGGCGCCGCGCACGTTGATGCTGCGCTTCTGCGCACGCCCGAGCAGCCACATCGACACGGCGTTCGCGATCATGCCGACGGCGGCGACGACGAGCATGAGCCCGCCTTGCACCTCTGCCTCGGCCGGTGCCAGAAGCCGCTGCACCGCCTCGACCCCCACCCACGTGCACAGCACGATCAGGATGACGCCGTTGACGAGGGCCCCGAGCACCTCGGCGCGCTGATAGCCGTACGTGCGGCGGTCGTCGGCGGGGCGCGCGGCGATGCGGGTGGCGACGAGGGCGACCACGAGGGCCGCGGCGTCGGTGAACATGTGCGCGGCGTCGGCGAGGAGCGCGAGCGACCCCGACAGGACCGCCCCGACGATCTGCACGACCATCACCGTTGCCGTCAGGGCGAGGGCGGTCGCGAGCAGGCGCGTGTTGCCGGCATCGCGGATGCCGCCGGCGGGCGCGTGATCGTGCATGGGACCAGGCTAGGCGCGACCCCCGACATCGCGCGTGTTTCCGCGGCAGTCGGGAATGAGAACCGCCCTCACCCCGCCGGGATCGCGGATGCGCGGGCGTCCGCTTGCGGACACGACCTCAAGCGGACCTTGTGGGGACGCAGCGTCCCTGCCACCTTCTTTGCAGGACTGCCGACGGTCCGACCGAGGGGTTCCGATGACTGAGACCACCGCCACGCGCCCGCCGCTGACACGCACCCTGGGTGGGTTCCAGGTCTTCGCGATCTCGTTCGCGTTCATCTCCGTCGTCGTCGGAGTGTTCGCGACCTACGGCGAGATGCTGCAGAGCTCGGGGCCCCTGGGTGTGTGGCTGTGGATCGTGGCCGGCGCCGGCCAGACGCTCGTCGCCCTCGTCGTCGCGCAGTTCGCGGCGCGCATCGCCCTGAGCGGTTCGTCGTACCAGTGGGCCTCCCGGCTCGCGTCGCCCCGGGTGGGGTGGTTCTTCGGCTGGCTGTCGTTCTGGTTCCTCGCCATCGCGGTCGTCGCCATCGCCAACGCGCTCGCCAGTCAGGCGATCATGCCGCTTCTCGGAATGGGCGCCGACGAAGACGTCGCGCGGTGGCTGACACTCGTCATCCTGCTCGTGCAGGCGATCCTCGTCATCGCCTCCACGCGACTGCTCGGCATGGTCACGTCGGCGGCGGTCGGGGTCGAGCTGGCGATCGTCGCGGTGCTCGTGGTCGTGCTCCTCGTCGTCGCCTTCGCCACCGGCACCGTGCAGCCGCAGAACCTCGTCGCCCGCGGCGTCGCCGACGCGGATCCGCAGTACTTCGCCCTGGGCGGCGGGCTGATGGCGGGCATGCTGATGGGACTGACCACCCTCGTCGGGTTCGATTCCGCCGCCAATCTCGCCGAAGAGGCGAGGGATCCGTATCGGACGGTTCCGCGCGCGATCGTCGGCTCGGTCATCGCTGCGGCGGTCGCCGGTTTCGCGTTCCTGTTGACCTTGACGGTGTCGATCCAAGATGTGGAGGCGGTCACGAACGACCCCTCCCCCGTGGCGGCGATCATCCGCGGACAGCTCGGACCCGTCTGGGAGCAGCTCCTGCTCGCGGGCATCGCGTTCTCGATGTTCGGGGCGGGGACCGTCGTGCTGGCCGCCGCCGCCCGACAGGCCTTCGCGATGGCCCGGGACGGCCGCTTCCCCGCCTCCCGCCTCATCGGCCGGGTCGACCGGCGTACGCGCACGCCGGTGTTCGCCACCCTGCTCATCGTCGCCATCGGGTGCGTGCTGATGCTCGCCCTGCCCGGAGAGGCGCTCCTGCAGCTCATCATCGGGAGCACCATCCTCCCCGCCCTCATCTACGGGGGCGTCGTCGTGCTCTACCTGGTCGTCCGCCGTCGGCTCGAGCGCCGCACCGGCGGCTTCAGCCTCGGGCGCGCCGAGGTCCCGGTCGCGGTCGCGGCGCTGGTGTGGATCGTCCTGGCCCTCCTCGCCCTCGTCACGCCGGGCGACGCCCTCGTTCCCGCGCTCATCATCCTCGGGCTCGTCGCCGCGGGCGGCGTGTACTTCGTGCTGCTGCTCCGGCTGCGGCCGGGTGTGATGGACGAGCAGCCCGCGGCCGACGTCGAGGTCTCGAGCGCCGACACGCCCTGAGCGTGCCGGCGCGACCCGCGTGAGCGCTCGGCGCCACGCACCGCCCGCCCGCGCCGCCCGCACCACCCGCCGGTGGGAGCCGCCTCAGTTGCGCAGAGCCCGCAGCTGCGCCTGCATCCGTCGGTGCACGTGCAGGGCGGGGTAGACGCCCAAGAAGACCGCCATCGGTGCCCGCAGCCGTACGTCGCGGATATCGTGCGCCGAGTAGGTGTTCTCGAAGCGGTCGACGTAACGACGGAAGTCGCGCGGGCGGTCGTCGAGACGCCGCGCCGACATCCCCGCGACCATGTCGGAGCAGTAGGCGATGCGGCGGCCGCCGAGAGCCAGATGGATGGCGATGTCGAGGTCCTCGTGCATGACGTCGGCCTCGTCGTCGCACAGGAACTCCCGCACATCCCGCCACGCGTCGGCGCGCACGGCCATGTTGCTGCCGAACAGGAAGACGAAGTCCCCCGCCAGGCGCACCTGGAGCCGACGCAGCCGGTCGTCGATCTGCTGGCCGATCGCGCGCAGCGGCAGGTCGTAGTACTCGACCGGTCCCGACACGGCATCCATCACGCCCGCGGCGAAGACGCGCGACACCTGCGCTACCCAGTCGGGCTTCAGGACGGTGTCGGCGTCGATGCGTCCGAGGACGTCGCCCGTGGCGGCATCCATTCCGACATTGCGGGTCGGCACGAGCCCCTGCCTGCCGTCTTGGCGCAGAAGACGGATGCCGGCACGCGGGTGCTCGTCGATGACACGCTGCACCACCTCGCGCGTGCCGTCGGTCGAGCGGTTGTCGACGACGAGCACCTCTGCCGGCGGAACGCTCTGGCGCACGATCGCACGCAGGCACCGCTCGATGACCACCTCCTCGTTGTAGGCGGGGACGACGATCGACACCGTGGGCATTGCGGTCACCTCACGGGTCTACACGCTCAGAGTGACGTGAGAAGGGGCGAGAGCTGAACGAACGCCCGGGCGCGATGCGATTCGGCGTTCTTCTCGGCGGCCGTCCACTCGCCGACGGTGCGTTCGGCGCCTGCGGGCTGGCCGTCGGGCACGAAGATCGGGTCATACCCGAAACCACCCGGCCCGGCGGGTCTTATCGCCAGGCGTCCGGGCCAGCGGCCCTCGACGGTCTGCTCGCCGCCGTCGGGTCGCACCAGGGCGATCACCGACACGAACTGCGCCGTACGGTGCGGGTCGGCGACGTCGGACAGCTGGTCGAGCAGCAGCTCGAGGTTGGCGGTGGCGTCCTTCTTGTGCCCCGCCCAGTACGCCGAGAACACCCCCGGCGAACCGCCCAGCACGTCGACCGCGACGCCGGAATCGTCGGCGAGGGCCGGGAGTCCCGTGTGCGCCGCCGCCGCCCGCGCTTTGATGAGGGCGTTCTCGGCGAAAGTCACACCGTCTTCGACCGGCTCGGGTCCGTCGTAGCCGACGACCTCGAGGTCGGGGCGCACCTCGGCCACGATCGCCTGGAACTCCTCGACCTTGTGCGGATTGTGGGTCGCGAGGACGACGCGCGCCATCTCAGCCCTCGAGAGCCGCGGTCTGGATGCCGCGCAGCTCGGCGCACCCGTTCACGCCCAGTTCGAGCAGGCGGTCGAGCTCCGCCTTGTCGAACGGTGCGCCCTCGGCGGTGCCCTGCACCTCGACGAAGAGGCCCCGGCCGGTGACGACGATGTTCATATCGGTCTCGGCGCGCACGTCCTCGACGTAGGCCAGGTCGAGCAGCGGCTCGCCGTCGACGATGCCGACCGACACCGCGGCGACCGAGTCGCGCAGCACCTCGGCGCGCTGGCCGATGAACTTCTTCTCGCGTCCCCAGGCGATGGCATCCGCGAGGGCGACGTAGGCACCGGTGATCGCCGCGGTGCGCGTGCCGCCGTCGGCCTGCAGCACGTCGCAGTCGATCACGATGGTGTTCTCGCCCAGCGCCTTGGTGTCGACCACTGCGCGCAGCGCCCGCCCGATGAGGCGTGAGATCTCGTGCGTGCGTCCGCCGACCTTGCCCTTGATGCTCTCGCGGTCGTTGCGGCTGTTCGTCGCGCGCGGCAGCATCGCGTACTCCGCCGTGACCCAGCCCTTGCCCTTGCCGCTCAGCCAGCGGGGCACGCCATTGGTGAACGACGCGGTGCAGAGCACCTTCGTGCCGCCGAACGTGATGAGCGCCGAGCCCTCGGCGTGCGCCGACCACCCGCGCTCGATCGTCACGGGGCGGAGCTGATCGGGGGTGCGGCCGTCTTTGCGGGTCATGGATCCTCCAGAGGAACGGGAAAGGGATGCCACGCCTCAGCGCGGCAGGTCGATGGCGCCGGTCTGCACGAGCTGCACCTCGCGCACCTCACGGCCCATGAGGCGGTGCGCCAGGCGCAGGAAGTCGTCGGCCGACGAGCCGGTGGCCTCGTAGCGGTGGCGGGGGGCGGCATCCGGACTCGCCAGAAGATCACGCGAGACGAGCTGGCGGAAGACGTCCTTCGCGGTCTCGCTGTCGCTGGACACGAGGCTGACGTCGGGCCCCATCACGTAGCTGATGACCCCCTCGAGGAAGGGGTAATGCGTGCAGCCGAGCACGAGAGTGTCGACCCCGGCGTGGCGGAGAGGGGCGAGGTATTGCTCGGCGGTGGCCAGCACCTCGGGCGAGTCGGTCACGCCGGCCTCGACGAACTCGACGAAGCGGGGGCACGCCTCGGCGAACACCGTGAGCCGCTCGTTGACCTCGAGCATGTCCTGGTAGGCGCGCGAGCCGATGGTGCCGGCGGTGCCGATCACGCCGATGCGGCCGTTGCGGGTGGTCGACATGGCCGTCCGCACAGCGGGGCCGATGACCTCGACCACGGGGACGTCGTAGCGCTCCCGCGCGTCGCGGAGCATCGCCGCCGAGGCGGTGTTGCAGGCGATCACCAGCATCTTCACGCCCTGCTCCACGAGCGTGTCGAGCACCTCGAGCGCGTAGCGACGGACGTCGGCGATGGGCTTGGGGCCGTAGGGCGAGCGCGCGGTGTCGCCGATGTAGAGGATCGACTCGCGCGGCAGCTGCGCCGACACGGCCCGGGCGACGGTGAGACCGCCGACTCCCGAGTCGAAGATCCCGATCGGTGCGTCGTCCATAGGGGTCCAGCCTATCGGGCGGGGGTGTGGTGGCGCGGGGAGCGGGGCGGCGGCGTGGTCTCCTGCGTCGTGTCGCGCGTCAAGGGGCCGCGGGTGACCAGACGCCGGGGAATCGGCCGCAATAGGCTGGCGCGATGACTCGGAGTACGGCTCTGCACACCGACCGCTACGAACTCACGATGCTCGACGCGGCCCTCCGCGACGGCACGGCCTCACGCCGCTGCGTGTTCGAGGTGTTCGGGCGCCGGCTCTCGGGCGGACGCCGCTTCGGCGTCGTCGCGGGCACCGGCCGGCTGCTCGAAGCCATCCGCGACTTCCGCTTCGGCGACGACGAGCTGCGCTACCTGCGTGATGCGGGAGTGGTGGATGCCGCGACGCTCGACTTCCTCGCCGACTACCGCTTCACGGGATCGGTGACCGGCTACCGCGAGGGCGAGGTGTACTTCCCGGGCTCCCCGTTGCTGACCGTGGAGGGGACGTTCGCCGAGGCGGTGCTGTTGGAGACGCTGGCGCTCAGCATCTTGAACTACGACTCCGCCGTGGCCACCGCCGCCGCCCGCATGAGCGTCGCCGCCGGCGACCGACCGCTCGCCGAGATGGGCTCGCGTCGCGCGAGCGAGGAGGCGGCCGTGGCCGCTGCCCGAGCCGCCTACATCGTGGGCTTCTCGGCCACCAGCAACCTCGAGGCGGGTCGCCGGTGGGGCGTTCCGACGATGGGCACCGCCGCCCACGCGTGGACGCTGCTGCACGACAGCGAAGAGGACGCGTTCCGTTCGCAGGTCGACGCGCTCGGCAGCGGCACCACCCTGCTCGTTGACACGTACGACATCGCCGAGGGCGTGCGCACGGCCGTGCGCGTGGCCGGCACCCACCTGGGCGGCGTGCGCATCGACTCGGGCGACCTGCCGATCGTCGCGGGTGAGGTGCGGGCCCTGCTCGACGACCTCGGCGCCACCGGCACGCGCATCACCGTCACGAGCGACCTCGACGAGTACGCCCTCGCCGCCCTCGCGGCCTCCCCCGTCGACTCCTATGGTGTCGGCACCTCGGTCGCGACCGGCTCGGGCGTACCGACCGCAGGGCTGGTGTTCAAGCTCGTGGCGCGCGAAGCGGCCGACGGCTCGTGGGTGGGCGTCGCCAAGGCGTCGACGCAGAAAGCCTCGCACGGGGGCCGTAAGGCCGCGTTCCGCACCCTCGACGGGGGCACCGCGACCGGCGAACTCATCGTGGTCAGCGACGGGTTCGAAGAGCTGTCCACGGCCGCCGAGCACCCCGACGCCCGTGCCCTGCAGACGACGCTCATGCGCGACGGCGAGGCGGACGCCGCGGCCCTCGGCCCGGAGGGTGTCGAGGCCGCGCGAGCCCACCATGCCCGCGTGCGCGAGGAACTGCCCGTGCGGGCACTGGCGCTCAGCAAGTCGGAACCCGCCCTGCCGACCGAGTACCGCGAGGCGGACTGACGCTCGACGAAGACGGGCGAGGCGCCGGGGTTACTTGACCAGCGACTCGTAGATCTCTTTGCACTGCGGGCAGACGGGGAACTTCTCGGGATCGCGACCCGGAGTCCACTTCTTGCCGCAGAGCGCGCGCACCGGCTTGCCGGTGATCGCCGACTCGAGGATCTTGTCCTTCTTCACGTAATGCGAGAAGCGCTCATGGTCGCCGGGCTCGATGTTCTCTTCGCGGATGAGCTCTTCGAGCTCTCGATCCAGGGTCGCGAGACCCCCGCTGTCAGGACTGTCGAGAGGCGTGCTCATGGAGAGCCAGTGTAGCCGCGGACCGCGCTCAGCGGTCGGGCGGGTTCGACTCAGGTCGCTTCGGCGAACTCCATGAGGCGGGTCGCGCGGCGTTCGTAGACCACCGCGCCCACGACGATCCCGAGGATCAGCACGAGCGCGCCGGCGCCCGCCCCGACCCAGAGCGCGAACATCGCGTCGATGGCCGTGCCGTCGATCGCCTGCCACGTCAGCCAGCCCGCGGGCAGTGCGGTGAGCACCGCCCCGAGCATGACGAGGCCCTGCGCGATGACTCCGCCCGAGCCCGTGCGCTGCGGCTGTTGGAAGGGGCTGTCACCCGGCCGCGAGACCGCGTAGGGGGCCACCACCGACGAGACGCTCGACAGCCCCAGACCGCCGAGGAACAGCGCCGCGCACACGCCGACCATGGCCGGGAAGATCGCCCAGCGACCGTGCGCGACGATCGCGAGCGGGAGGCTCACGGCGAGGATCGGGACGGCGATGAGCAGGATGGGCACGAGGCGCCCCACGCGATCCGGGATGCCGCGCACGCCGCTGGCGATGTGCATCCACAGAGCCGTGGAGTCGTACGCGAGGTCGTTGTGCGGCAGCCACCCGAAGAACAGCGCCATGATCGGCACCGGCAGCAGGACCGCCAACTCGAACGGCACGCCCGCGACGAGCAGCGGCACCGTCGACACGACGGCCGCGATCGGCACGATCACGATGTTGACGATGTACCGCCGGTCGCGCAGCCAGTACGACAGGCTCCGCGCGGCGACGGCTCCTCCGGGGGTGCCCGGAAGGAGCGCGAACCACCCGAGCCCGCCGCGCTCGCGCACCGCGACCGGACGACGCGTCGTCGTGAGCAGCACCTCGACCAGGGCGAACCACGCCAGGGTGAGCAGCGCCACGGTCGCGAGGGCGACCACGAGGCTTCCGACGGCCGCACCTGTCGTCGGTGCGAGGCCGATGGCCCACGCGGCCCCGACCGGCGTCCACGACAGGATCTCGGCCGCCGACGCCAACTGCGACGGCACCGCACCGCGCCACTCGAGCGATCCGAGGAACACCCCGATCGGCACGACGACGACGAGCACGGCGATGAGGTAGACGCTCATCAGCTCGCGCGATTGCCGGGGACGCTGCACGAGCGCCCCGAGTGCCATGCTGACGCGGGCGAACAGCACGCACGTCGTGAGCCCCAGAACGACGGATGCCACGCCCGCCACCGCCGAGGCACCGTGCGCGCCCCACGCCACCGCGACGCTGACGCCGAGGACGAGGGTCACCAGGACCGGAACGCTGAAGAACCCGGCGAGCAGCAGAGCGCCGGCGAGCGGTCGCGGTTCCGGGCCGACGACGGCGAACCGCCGCGGGTCGAGGGGGTCGATCGAGGCCGTGACGGGCGGACCGACCGCGAACCCCAGGGTGACCGCGGAACCCGCCAGTACGGTGACCACCGCGGTCGTGAGGCGGTCGGCATCCGCGAGTCCGGCGGCGCTGACGGCCGCGAAGACGGTGGCAGCGATCAGGACGACCACACCGATCGCCCGCCGGATCACGTCGCGCCGGTCGCCCCGCAGGGCGCCGAGCATCATCGCCAGTCTCAGGCGGAGAACGTGTGCAACCACTCGAGGCCCTCCACGTCGCCCAGGCCACCCGAGAGTTCGCGGAAACGCTGCTCGAGCGTGCCTTCGCCGCGCACCTCGTCGACTGTGCCCTCGGCGAGCACCTGGCCCGACACGATGACCGCGACGCGGGAACACACCCGCTCGACGAGCTCCATGCCGTGGCTCGACAGGATCACGGTGCCGCCGTGGTCGACGTACGTGCGCAGGATGTCGAGGATGACGCCGCTGGAGACCGGGTCGACGGCCTCGAAGGGCTCGTCGAGCACGAGCAGGCGCGGGGAATGGATCATCGCCCCCGCCAGCATGACCTTCTTCGTCATTCCCGCCGAGTAGTCGGAGACGGGCCGCGCGAGCGCGTCGACGAGGTCGAAGGCGCGGGCGAGGTCTGCCATGCGGCTCTCGACGAGGCCGCTCGGGAGCCCCCGCAGCGCGCCGTAGTACGACAGCAGCTGGCGCCCCGTCAGACGGTCGAAGGTGCGCAGGCGATCGGGCAGGACGCCGATCATCTTCTTCGCTTCGCGCGCCCGCTTCTTGGCGTCGACGCCGTTGATCGTCACGGCGCCCCCGTCGGCGCGGAGGAGTCCCGCGATGATCGACAGGGTCGTGGTCTTGCCGGCGCCGTTGGGACCGACGAGGCCGTAGAACGAGCCCGCGGGCACGGTCAGGTCGATCGCGTCGACGGCGCGGAGCTCACCGAACGTCTTCGTGATGTGGCGGAGCGTGAGCGCGGGGACCGCGGCCTCGCCATCCGCATCGGTGGATGCCGCCGTGTCGGTCGCCGAATCCGTCGATGCCTCGTCGGTGGCCGCGAGCGCGGGGACCGCGGCGTCGGTGCTCGTGTCGCGCGATGCCTCGGCATCCCCGTCGGCGGTGGTCTCGTCGGCGGCGACGGCGGGCGTCTCAGCCGGAGCCTCGGCATCCGTGACGGCCGCCGGCTCGGCGTCAGGGGCCGGATGATCGGATGCCTCGGAGTCGGTGTCGACGCCGGGGGCGACGACGCCATCCGGGTCGGCGGATGCCTCTGCCTCCGCGACGTCGAGCACCGGGGCGTGGGAGGTCTCGTCGGCCGGGGCCTCGTCGTCCGCGCGGACGTCGGGCGGAGTGGGATCGTGCGCATCGTCGGCGTGCGTGTCGTCGAAGGTGCCCGCATCGGCGACCTCACGCGGTGCGACATCGGCGGCGCTCTCCCCGGTGTCGGAGACGTCGGACGCCACCCGCGGAGCGTCGGTGTGCTCGCGCGTGTCGAGCGGCGTGACGACGATCACCTCGGCCTCGGACGCGGCGGGCTCGAGGTCGTCGTCCGCGACGGGCTCGTCGACCGCGGTCGACGGTTCGCCGGCGGGTGACTGCACTGCGGGCGGATCGGAGACCGCCGGCTCCTCGACGGCGACGTCTGCCGGGGTGGGGTCGAGGGCGACGTGCTCGTTCGTCGCCTCTGCCGTCGGCGCCTCCGCCGCGCGGGCCACGGGAAGCGGCGGGCGCGGGGGGATGACGATGTCGTCGAACGCGACGGGGGCGGCCGCCTCGGGCGCGACGAGGTCGGCGTCGGCGGGTTCCGAGTTCGTGGGGGCGCCGTTCTCGACCGCCGGCGCATCGACGGCCGGGGCGGGCGCATCGCGGCCGACCGGTGCGGAACCGGCCGCTTCGGTCGACTCGGGCGTGTCGACGGCATCCCGCGCCGCAGACTGGTCCGGCTCGGCCGGCGCGTCGGCCACAACGGGCGACGCGGGCAGGACGGGCTTCGCCGGAGTGCTCACGGCATCCGGAATCGCCGACTGGTCGGACTCCACCGGCGTGCTCACGGCATCCGTCTCTGTAGACCGGTCCATCGCGACGCGCGCGTCGGCGGCCTCCGCCGGCATGGCGGAGGGCACGACGGCCGCATCGAGCATCGGCTCGTCGGCCGCGGCGGCCGACGCGGAGATCGCCGACGCCGTGGTGGTCGACGCGGCGGAGGCGCGCGGCGACGCCGGCTTCTTCGCGGCGGTCCGCGCGGCCGCAGGTTTCTTCGCCGCGGGGGTGCGCGCGGTCGTTCCGGACGCGCGGGCCGCCGCCGTCCGCGGGGCGCGGGGTGCGCGCGGCTTCGGGGCCGGTTTCGCCGCCGCGGCGCCGGTCGACGCGTCGGCGTCGGGCGCCCCGTCGGCCTGGGAGCGAGCCGGCGGACGCTTCGCGGGCGTGGCCCGCGGGGCGCGAACGGAGGGAGGAGTCTGACGGGCCGCGGGTTCGACGCTCGCCGCGACGCCCTCGGTGTCAGAGGGGGACGAGTCTCGGGGTTCCGGCAGCGACGCTGTCATCGCACCAAACTACCAATCCCCTCCGACACCGCCCTGACTCTTGCCGACACGGTGCGCGCATGCGTCGAAGCCCTGCGGGCCCCGCGCGGCGCGGCACGAGCTCGTCCGATCCCCTGCGCGACCGCCCGCACGACGGATCCGCGCACCGCCGTCAAGTCACGGCGCACGTCGAGCCGGCCGGGAGAGGATGATGTCATGGCTGAGAAGGTGCACCGCATCCACTCCCTCCCGCAGGACGCCCCGTGGACGGGCGGACTCCCACCCGTGGGATCGGACGAGCATCCCCGCACGATCCGCATGCTCGACCGCGTGCTGTCGGTGCAGCGGCCCGTGGTGCTCGCGCATCTGCGCAGCATCCGCCTCCGTCATCCGGATGCCACGGTCGAGCAGATCCTGAAGATCCTGGAGCGCCGTTACCTCGCTGCGGTCACCACGGGCGGCGCAGCCGTCGGCGCCACGGCCGTCGTGCCGGGCATCGGCACCGGCGTCACCCTCGCCCTCAGCGGCGTCGAGACCGTCGGCTTCCTCGAGGCGACCGCCCTCTACGCGCAGTCGGTCGCGGAGGTCCACGGCGTCGCCGTCGAAGACCCCGACCGCGGGCGGGCCCTCGTGCTCGCGCTGATGCTCGGAAAGGAAGGCGTCGACCTCGTCTCGCAGCTCGCCGCGCAAGCGGCCGGCCGTGGCACCACCCGCTCGGGGTACTGGGGGGAACTCATCACCAAGACCCTCCCGCGCGCGGCCGTCGGCCCCCTCGTCGACCGGCTGAAGACCTCGTTCGTGCGGCAGTTCGCCACGCGTGGCGGAGCGTCGTGGCTCGGCAAGGCCCTGCCCTTCGGCGTGGGTGCCGTGGTCGGCGGCACCGGCAACCACATCCTCGGCCGACGGGTGCTGGTCAACGCGCGTCGCGCCTTCGGGAGTCCTCCGCTCGAGCTGCCCGCCGACCTGGAGCCGCGCCCCGGCAGCGAGCGCTTCGAGCGCAGCGCCGTGGGCGGCGTCCGCCGCGCCAGATCCGCCATCGCCGACGCCGTCGGTTCGGCGGGGCGCCGCACCGGTTCGGTGGCGCGCAAGGCGCTCCCCCAGCGTCGTCGGCGCGAGACCGACGACGAAACCGACTGACCCCTTCTCATCGAGACCACCCCGCGCGCAAGTCCTGCGCGGGCCGCACGGCGGCGCGTTAGCCTCACCGCATGGGTGACCTTCTCGAGCTCCTCGCTGTCTGGATGCCGCGTCAGCGCTGGTACGGAACGAAAGGCCGCGACCCGCGACTCACCGTCGTCGCCGACTGGCCCCTCGACGACGACGTGCGGCTCCTGCTCGTGCGCGACGAGGCCGTGCACCCCGCCATCGTCTATCAGGTCCCGCTCGCGATCCGCGCGGAGGGGTCGGTTCCGCCCGGCAGCCTCATCGGCGCGTCCGGAGACGGACTGGTGTGGACGGATGCCACCACCGACCCCGGGTTCACCGATCAGCTCTACTCGTGGGTGACCGCCGGCGGCGAAGTCGGTGCCCCCGGAGACGGCTTCATCGGTTTCGCCCTCGCCCTGCCGGACGGCAAGGCGCCGGCCACGCACGCGACCGCGAGGGTCTTGAGCGGCGAGCAGTCAAACACGTCGCTGATCTTCCGCCCCGACGAGGGCGACGCCGGCGTTCCCGTCATCTGCAAGCTCTTCCGTCAGGTGAACCCCGGCATCAACCCCGACGTCGAGCTGCAGTCTGCTCTCGCGGCCGGGGGCGCCGCCTTCGTCCCGGCGGCGATCGGCGAGATCCGCGGATCGTGGATGACGCCCGAGGGGGTGCCCGTGAGCGGCTCTCTCGCCTTCGCGCAGGAATTCTTCGAGGGCGTCGAGGACGCCTGGCGGGTCGCCCTGGATGCCGCCGCCGCCGGCGACGACTTCGCCGAGCGCGCCCACGCCCTGGGTGCCAGCGTCGCGGGCATGCACGTCGCCCTCGCCGCGCAGTTCCCCACCCGCGAGCCCGACGACGCCGACCGTGCGGCGGTGGTCGGCGCGTGGGACCGACGACTGGCCATCGCCCTGGCCGAGGTGCCCGCGCTGGCCCCCTACGCCGAGCGCATTCGCGCGGTGTACGCCGCCGCCGCGCGCGCGCCGTGGCCGTCGCTGCAGCGCGTGCACGGCGACCTGCACCTCGGACAGGTGCTGCACACCCCGTCGAACGGGTGGGTGCTGCTCGATTTCGAGGGCGAGCCCCTGCGGCCGATCGAGGAGCGACTGATGCCCGACGTCGCCGTGCGCGACGTCGCCGGCATGCTGCGCTCGTTCGATTACGTCTCGGGTGCCGTCGCCGACGACGACGGCGACGCGGTGCGCGCGTGGGTCATCGCCGCGCAGCGGGCCTTCCTCGCGGGCTATGCCGACACCGCGGGTGCCGTGCGCGCCGACGACGATCCGCTGCTCGCCGCGTTCGAGCTCGACAAGGCCGTGTACGAGGCGATCTACGAGACCCGCAACCGTCCTGACTGGATCGGCATCCCGCTGGCCGCGATCGGCCGTCTCGCACCGCTCGACTGAGCGTCCGGCGCTTCGCGCGAGCCGCCGGATCAAGCGGCGGCGCCGCAGCGCCCCGCGCACCACATCAGCGATCTGCACAACCTCAGTCCCCACACGGCATCCACGACCGAGGATGTGCGCATCACGGAGGTTGCGCGCACCGCGGACGCGGCTCGCCACCTGACGGGAGCCCCGCCCGCAACAGAACGACGCCACCCCGCGAGCGTGTCGCGGGGTGGCGTCGTCGTGCAGGGGTCAGCTGGCCGGCATCGAGCCGAGGGTCACCTCGGCCGTGCGCTCCTGGCCGCCCCGGAGGTAGGTCACCTTCGCCTCGGCACCCGCGGCGAGCGCGCGCACCTGGGCGGTGAGGTCGATGGAGTTGGTCACCGGGATGCCGTTGAACTCGGTGATGACGTCACCCTGGGCCAGACCCGCGGCTTGCGCCGCTCCGCCGCTGACGGCCTCGGCCACGAGAGCGCCGGTCGTGGTCGCACCCTGCTGGGAGGCGGCATCCTGAACCGACGCGCCCAACAGACCGTGCGTGGCGGAGCCGTTCTCGATGATCTCCGTCGAGATGCGCTTGGCGATGTCCGCCGGGATCGAGAAGCCGACGCCGATGTTGCCCGACTGTCCGCCCGACGATGAGCCTCCGGCGCTGGCGATGGCGACGTTGATGCCGATCAGCTTGCCTTCGTCGTCGACGAGCGCCCCACCGGAGTTGCCCGGGTTGATGGCGGCGTCGGTCTGGATGACGGCGATCTTGATGGTCTGGCTCGCCGACTGCGACTGCTGGCCCTGGCCGAAGTCGAAGCGGAACGGGCTCTCCTGTCCGGGCTCGGTCTGCTGCTCGTCGGAGCCGTCGCTGGGCGCGGCCGAGGAGGCGACCTGGATCGACCGGTTCAGCGCGCTGACGATACCGGTGGTCACCGTGTTGGGCAGGTCGAGGGGTGCCCCGACCGCGACGGTCGCGTCGCCGACGTTGAGCTTCGACGAGTCGCCGAACTCGATGGGCGTGAGATCCGACACGTTCTGCAGCTTGATGACGGCGAGGTCGTAGGTGGGGTCGGTGCCCACGACGGTCGCGGCGTACACCTTGCCGTCCGACGTGGTGACAGAGATCTTGGCGTCGCCCGTCTGTCCGTCGAGGGTGACCACGTGGGTGTTGGTGAGCACGTATCCGTCGGCGCTGAGGACGACGCCCGATCCCGTGCCGCCGGCCTGCGAGCCGGTGGCGCTGATGGTGACGACGCTCGGGACGACCTTCGTGGCGACCGCCGCGGTGGCGTTGACGTCCTGCGGGTCGTTGACGGTGATGGCCGTGGGGCCGGAGACGCTCGAGGCGTTCTCGCCGCCCCAGAGGCTGAGTCCGGCGTACGTGCCGCCGAGGCCCGCGCCGCCGCCGACGAGGGCCGCTGCCACGAGGAGCGCGGCGATGCGGGGAGCCGAGCTCTTCTTGCGGGCGGGGGTGGATGCCGACTCGGGCAGCGCCAGCGTGGGGTGCGCGTTCGTGGCGGCGGGGCCGAACCCGTGGCCGGTGGGGCTCGGCGCCCCGGAGGGGGCCGAGGCGTAGGCGCCGTGCGCGGCTGCACCGGGCTGGGGGGTCGCGGTTCCGGCGGCGGGCGGGGGCCACGCGGCGGCGGCGGCGGCCGGCGAGCGCGTCGGCATCGGCGGCACGTCGGGACGCGACGTCGCGGCCGGCGGGGTGTGCGCTGCGGGGGCGGGCGTCGCGTGCTGAGGCGAAGGCTCGTTGGTGTGGCTGTGGTCGTTACCCTCGGGACGGTTGTCCGTGGTGTCGCTCATGGGATGCTCCTTCTTCCAGGCGCTTCTACGATGACCACGGATGCTGTGGGTCACCTATGACAGAAGTGAGCCGCCTCTATGGGTCTAGCAGCAACGTCCCGCGAAGCATTCCCCCTTGCCCTCGCCGCGCGTGCGGCATGCTGGGTCCATGCACCAGCTTCCCGGCGCCTGGCAGCGCACGGCCCGCGGCGCGGGCCTGCTCGCCCCCGACGGCTCCTCGGTCCCCACGATCTTCGCCGAGATGAGCGCGCTCGCCGCGTCCACCGGCGCCCTCAACCTCGGCCAGGGCTTCCCCGACGAGGACGGGCCCGCACCGGTTCTGGAGGCGGCACGGGATGCCATCGCCCGCGGCGTCAACCAGTACGCCCCCGGACGCGGCTTCCCCGACCTGCTGTCGGCCATCGCCGAGCACCAGCGACGCTTCTACGGTCTCGAACTCGATCCGCAGCGCGAGGTGCTCGTCACGGTGGGGGCGACCGAGGCGCTCGCGGCGACCCTGCTCGCCCTCATCGACTCCCCCGACGACGAGGTCGTCGTCTTCGAGCCCTACTACGACTCGTACGCGGCGTGCGTGGCGCTGTCGGGCGCGAAGCTGGTGCCGGTGCCGCTGCGGTGGCCCGACTTCCAGCCCGACCTCGGGCAGTTGGCGTCCGCGGTCACTGATCGCACACGGGTGATCCTCGTGAACGACCCGCACAATCCCACGGGAACTGTGTTCACCCGCGAGGTGCTCGACGAGGTCGTGCGGCTCGCGCATCGGCACGACGCGATCATCGTCACCGACGAGGTGTACGAGCATCTCGTGTTCGAGGGGCCGCACGTGCCGATCGCCACCCTCCCGGGAGCCGCCGAGCGCACCCTCTCGATCTCGTCGGCGGGGAAGACCTTCTCGCTCACCGGGTGGAAGACCGGCTGGGTCACCGGGCCGGCCGAGCTGCTGACCGCTGTCCTCGCCGTCAAGCAGTTCCTCACCTACGTCGGAGGATCGCCGTTCCAGCCCGCGATCGCGGTGGGACTGCGTCTGCCCGACGCCTTCTTCGCCTCGGTCGCCTCCGAGATGGCCGAGAAGGCCCGGTTGCTCGGCACCGGTCTGCGCGCTGCCGGGTTCGAGGTGTCCACCCCCGGGGGGTCGTACTTCACGGTGGTGGATGCCGCCCCGCTCGGCGCCACCGACGCCGATGCGTTCTGCCGCGAGCTCCCCGCCCGCGCCGGAGTGGTCGGCATCCCGCTCACCGCCTTCGTCTCACCCGCCCATCGCGACCGCTACGCCACGCTCGTGCGATTCGCGGCGTGCAAGCGGGTCGAGGTGCTCGCCGATGCGGCGGAGCGCTTGGCCGGGATGAGGGTGGCATGACGGGAGCGGAGGAGCCCCGCGTGGCCGATGACTGGTCCGTCCAGATCTACGTGCCCTCCCCGGCGGAGGGGATGCCGCGCCCCTCCCCCGAGCGAGGCATGTACCCACCGCATGCCGGCGCTCCGACGATCCGCGGCGACCGCGGCGGGCGCGTGGTCGACGCGAGCGTCGAGACCCTGCGCGCGAACTGGCGCGAGACGGTGCAGAAGCTCGTGGAGATCGGCGACGGGATCGACGACGCCGAGTCGACATGGGGCGTCGCGGAGATCGAGGTGAGCCTGACATTGAGCGCCAAGGGCCAGCTGCTGTTCATCGCCGAGGCCGGCGCCGAAGCGTCGGTGAAGATCACCCTGACGCGGCGAGGCCCCGACGGCGAGCTCGCCGCGCGGGACTGAGCGCTCCAGACGCCCGGTGGGCGCTCCTCCGCAGCCCGGGCGTCGCTCGGGCAGGTCGACGCCGTTCGACGGCCTCTGCGGCCGTCTCAGCGCGGAGTGACGCGGAAACGACGGAGCTGCAGCGCCGGATTGACCCGGCGGACCCGTGCGATGGCATCCGGATCGATGTGCGCGACGGCCAGGTCGGTCGCCGTGCCCACCTGAGCGATGGCCACACCCTGCGGGTCGACGATCATCGAGTGCCCCACCCCGAGGGGCGGCGGGTGGTCGGCCGCGGCGACGAAGAAGGTGTTCTCGATCGCACGCGCCTGCAGCAGCGTGCGCCAGTGGTGCTCCTTGAGCGGCCCCCGCACCCACTCCGCCGGCACCAGCGCCACATCGACCCCCGCGTCGGCGAGCGTGCGGGCGACCTCGGGGAAGCGCAGGTCGTAGCAGGTCATCAGCCCGAACCGCAGGCCGGCGACCTCGAAGGTCTCGGGAGGGGCGATCTCGCCCGCCTCCACCCAGTCGGACTCGCGCTGGCCGAAGGCGTCGTACAGATGCAGCTTGCGATAGACCGCGCGGATGCCGTCTGCGCCCACCGCGACGACCGCGTTACGCACCCGTCGACCGTCGTCGGCCTTCTCGAGCAGCCCCGCGACGATCACCGTGTCGAGTTCGCTCGACAGCGCCGTGAGCGCGGCGACGAACGGGCCGTCGAGATCTTCGGCGTTCGCGGCGAGGGTGTCGTCGAACGGGTCGACGAAGTAGCTGGAGTATTCGGGGAACACCACGACTCTCGCCCCCCGCGCCGCGCCCGTACGCGCGGCTGCGGCGATGTGGTCGAGGTTGGTCGCGCTCGAGGCCACCGGCGCGAACTGGGCCACGGCGACGCCGACGCTGTCTTGACTCATCGCGCACCCTCTCTCCCCCGGCGTCGGATGAACACCGGCACCACCACCCACAGTAGGAGGATCACGACGCCGAGCACGACTCCGACCGTCACCGCCGCGCCGAGGCCCACCACGACGTCGAAGACGAAGACCACCACGCCCACGAGCAGGATCGACACCAGTGCCAGCGCCCCGCGGAGGGCGTCGTGCCCGAACCGCACGAGCGCGGGCTTGACCCTCAGATGGAAGACCGCGCGGTGCAGGGCGACCGGCGCGAGCGCGACGACGGCGCTCAGCGCGGCGAGACACACGAGAACCAGATAGAAGATCCGTTGCGCCGGCGCGAGGTTGGCGAAAGCGGCCTGGAAGGCCAGCGCGAGCAAGAAGCCCGTGAGGATCTGCGTGCCGGTCTGCAGCACCCGAAGCTCCTGCAGAATGTCGTTCCAGTTGCGGTCGGCACGCTGCGCAGGGCTCTCGGGACGCCCGTCGTCGAGATCGTCGAAAGTATTGCTCACCGGGCTATTCTCTCGCGACACTCCCGGGCGGCATGCCCGGATTTGCCATGTCGTTCATCTCGGCGTAATGTTTTCTCTTGTGCCGCGGGGTGGAGCAGCTCGGTAGCTCGCTGGGCTCATAACCCAGAGGTCGCAGGTTCAAATCCTGTCCCCGCAACAAGAAGAAGGCCCCGGATCGAAAGATCCGGGGCCTTCTGCCTTTTGTCCTGGAGTGTCCGGCTCCGCGACTCGTGGTCGTGTCGCGGAGCCGGACGAAGCCGTCGTCAGTGGTAACTGCGGTAGCGGCTGGCCGCGGCTGCGGGGGCGGCCACGATGAGAGCGGCGACGAGGAGGAAGACCCCCATGTCGCCGTGCATTGTCATGACGGTCAGGCCCGCCACCGTGAATACGATGACCGCGGCCCAGAGGACGACCGTGGCGAGCGGGGTTGCCCACGCCGGTCGGTGGGCAACATGGTGCGCGTAAGGGTGCTGCATTGCTCCTCGCCTTCGAGATGCTCTGAAAACCTGTCCAGGGGGTGCGACAGGGTCGCGCCGGACTACGACGTCGACTGCGTCGATCGTATGGGTATTTCGCATTGACTACGAAACTCTTGACGGGTGTCGCGGGAAATGCGACCCAGATCCCTCTTTCCCGTACCACCGTCAATGCCTCGCGGCGAATAACACCCGAACTTGTCCCCCATTCGGGGGACACGTATGATCGGCGAGGCCGATTCTCGCCGTGCTTTTGTCAGTGCGAGTCGGCGAGGGGGACGGGGAAAAGAGTTGAGCAATGTCTGCACCACTCACAAAAGCGAGGATCTTCATGAGTAAGTTCCTGTTCGGCGCGACGGAGGTCTCGTGCGAGGCGTGCGGCGACCCCGTGCGGCCGCAGCACGCCGTGTGGCGCGGCCACCGGCCGTACTGCTCGGCGGCGCACGAGCACGCCGACCAGCCCTGACTCAGATCGCCGGCTGCTCCCAGTCGGCGACCCACCAGTCCGCGATCCGCGCCATCTGATTCGCCGCCTCGCGGTGGGCCTCGGAGGAGCGCCACTCGCCGAATACCGCAGCGTCGGCGAACGTGGCGTCCTGCGCGATGACCGTGCCCTTGCGGTCGTCGAGGGACCGCTCAACCGCCCATGAGACGACGCCCGCGTGCCTCCCGCGACCGCGCAGCATCCTCGTGGCGGCGGAGATGTCCGTCGCGTCCACACCGTCGCGGATACGGAAGAGCACCACGTGGCGGAACATCAGACGCGGAGGGCGCTGACGTTGTCGCGGTACCACGCGACCGTCCGCTCCATCCCCTCTTCCAGCGAGATGCCGGCGGTCCAGCCCGCGTTGCGGAGCGTGGACACGTCGAGCAGCTTCTGCGGCGTTCCGTCGGGCTTGGACGTATCCCAACAGGTCTCCCCCGTGAAACCCGTCACGCGGGCGATGGTCGCGGCGATCTCGCTGATGGTGACGTCCGAGCCCGTGCCGACGTTCACCTGGCCGGGCCCGTCGTAGTGCTCCATCAGGTGCAGACACGCATCGGCCATGTCATCCGCGTGGAGGAATTCGCGGCGGGGGGTACCCGTCCCCCAGTTGGTCACGGAGTCCGCCCCCAACGACGCGGCCTCGTCGTATCGACGGATCAATGCCGGCAGCACATGAGAGCCCTGCGGTGAGAAATTGTCGTTCGGACCGTAAAGATTTGTCGGCATCGCACTGATCCACGGCAATCCGTACTGTCTCCGCACCGCCTGAGTGTGCAGGATGCCGGCAATCTTCGCGATCGCGTAGGCATCGTTCGTCGGCTCGAGGTGGCCGGTCAGAAGGGATTCTTCCCGGATGGGTTGTTCCGCGAACTTGGGATAGATGCACGACGACCCGAGAAAGAGCACCCGCTCCACGTCGTTGGCCAGTGCGGCATCGAGGACGTTGACTTGAATGCGGACGTTGTCACTGAGGAAATCCACGGGATACGTCGAATTCGCCAGAATGCCCCCGACCTTCGCCGCCGCGAGGACGACGTAGCGGGGCCTCGTCTCCGCCATGTAGGCGAAGACCGCGTCGCGATCCTTCAGATCGAGTTCCGCCGACGTCTTCCCCACGACGTTCGAGAATCCGCCGGCGCGGAGCCGACGCACGATGGCCGATCCCACCAGGCCGCGGTGCCCGGCTACATAGAACGTCGCGTCGCGATCGAGCTCGCCCGGTGTGTACGTCACCCCGTCGACGGCTGTCGTCACGCGCGCGCTCCCACGAGTTCCCGGTTGCTCCAGCTGGGCAGCGAAACCGTGTCGATCCACTTGGCCCCCTGTTCGAGCGCGATGGTGTCGGCGTCGACCATGAGGCGGGCGAGCTCGTCGCCGTGGACCGCCGGCACCCAGCCGAGCTTGTCGGCGGCCTTGCTGGGGTCGCCGATGAGGGCGTCGACCTCGGTCGGGCGGAGGTAACGCTCGTCGAAGCGCACGTACTCGGCCCAGTCGAGCCCGACGTGACCGAATGCCTCCTCGAGGAAGTCCTTGATGGTGAAGCCGACGCCCGTCGCGAGGACGAAGTCCTCGGGGGTGTCTGCCTGCAGCATCCGCCACATACCCTCGACGTACTCGGCGGCGTAGCCCCAGTCGCGGATCGAATCGAGGTTGCCGAGGTAGAGGTGGTTCTCCTCCCCCGCCTTGATGCGGGCGACCGCTCGAGTGATCTTGCGCGTCACGAACGTCTCTCCGCGACGGGGCGACTCGTGGTTGAACAGGATGCCGTTCACGGCGAACATGTCGTACGCCTCGCGGTAGTTCTTCGTGATCCAGTAGCTGTACAGCTTCGCCGCCGCATACGGTGACCGCGGGTAGAACGGGGTCTCCTCGTTCTGCGGGGGCGGCGTCGCTCCGTAGAGCTCCGAGGTGGAGGCCTGGTAGAACTTCGTCTGGATTCCGGCGAGTCGCACCGCCTCCAGCAGGCGGATGGTCCCCGTGCCGGTGGTGTCGGCGGTGTGCTCCGGTTCGTCGAACGAGACGCGCACGTGCGACTGGGCGGCGAGGTTGTAGACCTCGTGGGGGTCGATCTGGCTCAGCAGCGTCACCATCCGTGCACCGTCGGACAGGTCGCCGTAGTGGAGGAACAGCTTCGCTTCCGGGTCGTGCGGGTCGACGTACAGGTGGTCGATGCGGTGGGTGTTGAAGGTGGAGGCACGGCGGATCAGCCCGTGCACCTCGTAGCCCTTCGACAGCAGGAGTTCCGCCAGGTAGGAACCGTCCTGGCCGGTGATGCCGGTGATGAATGCACGCTTCGTCAAAGTACTTGTGCCGATCTTGTTGGGGGTCAGATCAATGAACGCGCTCAGCGGCTACGGGGGCCGTCAGATTGTCGAGAAGACTACAGAACCGATCGATCGCATTTGTTTCCTCTAAAACCGTCTCTTTGTAACGTTTTCCGCTCGCGCCGAAACGACGGCATTCGTCACGGTCGGATGCGAGGAGCTTCGCGCCATCGAGAATCGCTCCCGCGCTGCCCGCGGCGACGACGAGACCCGCACCCGCCGCGGTCACTTCCTGAGCGGTGATTCCCGTCGCGTCGGTCGCCGCGAGCACAGGTCTCCCGGATGCGAAATACGACGTAAGTTTGCTGGGAACAGCCATTTCTGCGACGCCGGGCAGCTCATTGACCAGCAGAATGTCGGCCGATTGCAGCGTGTCGGCGAACGCCTTGTCATCCAGCGGGGGCAGGATCTGCGTCGTCGTCGGTTGCTCGTCGATGCGCTGCTGGAGTTCGTCGCGCTGGGCGCCGTTGCCGACCAGGACGAAACGTACCCGCTCGCCGCGCTCGTGAGCCAATCGACCTGCATCGACGACGTGATGGAGCCCCTGCTTGACCCCCATGTTGCCGGTGTGGACGACGACGACGTCGTCGTCGGACCACCCGTGCGCACGGCGGACAGCGGACACGTCGACGGGCGGCATCGGCGGGAGGTGGGTCCAGTTCCGGACGACCGCGATGCGCTCGCGGGGGATCGCGAAATCGTGGTGGACGCGATCGGCGAAGCGGTCGTGGATGACGACGACGGTCGATGCGGAGCGGAGAAGCCAGGCCTCCAGGGCGCAGAGAGCGCGCGCGGCGAGTCCTCCGCCCTGCCCGGTCTCGACGACGCCGAGCCCGTACAGGTCCTGCACCCACACCACGAACGGCGTATCGCGATGCGTCGCGAGGGCACGGAGACGCACGATGGCCGACGAGAGCAGCGCCGGAGACGCCGCGACGATCGCCGAAGGCTGCCCCCACCGGACGAACGCCTGGCGCAGTCCGAAACTGACCTCCGCGAGCGCCCGAGGCACGAGAGTGGGGCGGCGGGGCACGAAATGAAGAACGCGGTCGACGGTGACGCCGTCCATTCTTTCGCGCTTCGACCACTGCCCGTAACCCGGCGCGATCTTCCACTCCGGATAATGAGGGTGCGCGACGACGGCACGAACCTGGCGCCCGCGCCGAGCGAGGCCGGCGGCCATTGCACCGGTGTACGGGGAGATTCCCGTAGTCTCCGGAGGGTAGTTCAATCCGAAGACGAGAGTTTGCGAAGATTGGCCCACAATGGCCCATCATACGGCTAGACAAATGCAACGCACGGACCAAGAAAGGGGCGGCATGAACAGCAGCCCGGTGATCGATCTTTCGAAAGCCCCCGGGGAACGGGCAGCGTGGGACCAGCCGACCTGGAAGGTGTACCTTTGGGCCATCTGTGAGCTGCTATTCGTCACTAATTCATGGCAGATCAGCTCGGCGTTGCGCATTTCTGTCCTGCGCGCTTTCGGGGCCAGCATCGGCGAGGGCGTCATTTTCCGCCCCCGCACCCGCGTGAAATTTCCGTGGAGGCTGCACGTCGGAGACCGCTCATGGATCGGCGAGGGTGTCTGGTTCCACAACCAGGACGAGATCCACATCGGGCATGACGTCGTGATCTCGCAGGAGACCTTCGTCACCGCCGGGAGCCACGCCCACCGGCGCGACATGGCCCTCATTACGCGACCGGTGCACATCGAGGACGGCGCGTGGGTGACCTCACGGTGCGTGGTCCTCGGTGGGGCGCGGGTCGGTCGCAACTGCGTCATCACCCCCCTCAGCGTCGTCGACGCACGCCCTGTACCGGCCGGTGAGATCTGGGGCGGCAATCCCCTCGCCTACGTGGGCGACCGAGTGATCGAGAGCGGTGTCCGTCCGTGAAGATCGCGCACGTCGTCACCTACACCTCAGCCGACGGCGCGTTCGGCGGACCCACCCGCGTCGCCCTGGGGCAGGCGAAGGCCCTCGTCGAGCTCGGCCACGAGGTCACCGTGTTCGCTGGCGCACCGGCAGGTGAAGAGGCGGATATGCAGCAGGACGGTTACCGGCTGCGGACATTCCCCGTCCGAAAGCTCGCCCCGTTCGGCGGCTTCGCCACGCTCTGGCCCCGCGGTCTGCACGCGGCACTGAAGTCGCAGGCACACGAGTTCGACGTCGCGCACATCCATCTTGCCCGCGATCTGGCGACGCTCCCCGCCGCCTTGCTGTTCGGCCGCCTGGGCATCCCGTACGTCACGCAGTCCCACGGCATGATCGACAGATCCGACAAGATGCTCGCCGCGGTCCTCGATCGGCTCGCCACGCGCCGCGCCCTCGCCGGGTCGCGCAGTTGGCTCCTGCTCACGGCTGCCGAAGAGAAGGACCTCGCTGCGATCTCCGACCCGCAGCGGCTGACCTCCATCCGCAACGGCATCGAATCGCGCGATATGACGTCGCTGGACGAACGCACCGACACCGTGCTCTTCCTCGCCCGACTCCACAAGCGCAAGCGACCCGTCGCCTTCGTGCAGATGGCGCAGCTCCTCGCCGCACGACTCCCCCACACCTCCTTCGTCCTCGTCGGGCCCGACGAGGGGGAAGCCGAGACGGTGACCCGAGCGATCGCGGAGGCCGGACTGGGAGATCGCATCCGATGGATCGGTGCGCTCCCGCCGACGCAAACGTTCGCCGCCATGTCGGACGCCCGCGTCTATGTGCTGCCGGCCGTCGACGAGGTCTTCCCGATGTCGATCCTCGAGTCGTTCTCGGCCGGTACACCCGTCGTCACTACCTCGTCCCTGGGGATCGCCGCAGACTGCGAACGCCACGGCGCCGCCCTCATCACCGACGGCAGCCCCGATGAGCTCGCCGAGGCCACCTTCCGTGCGCACCAGAACCGCGAAACAGCCGATGCGCTGCGCGGTGGCGGGCTGGCGTACATCAGGACGGAGCTCGACGTGCAGGACGTCGCCCGGGAACTGGTCTCGGAGTATCGCACCGCCTCGGGACTCGTCGCGTGAGCCGCGCGGACATCGCCGGTCGGTCGTGCCGGTCGTCCCCTCTCGAGAACGAAAGCATCGCGTGACCGGGGCGACGTCTCGGTCTCGCGTTCTGCTGCTCTCGCCGTGGGGCGCGTCCGGGGGCTACAGCGGTCCCCTGACCCTCATGAACAGGATGTGGTCGGAGGTGGTTGCGCAGCGCCCCGGCACCCGGGTCCTCCTCGTCTACCGTGACAGGGGCGTCGACATCGCACCCACATGGGCGGACGAACTGGTACCCGCTCTCCGATCGCGGACGTTCGGTCGGATCGAGCAGCTCCGCTGGATGCTGAACGCCGCCCTCTGCGTCGCGCGACACCGTCGATCGGTGGACGTCGTACACCTGCAGGGCGCATATCTGACAAACCTCCTGCCCGCCCTGTTCGCGCGTCGCGGGAGCGTCGTCATGCTCCCCGTCCTGGAAAACGGGGATCTCGGCGGGATGCAGCATTCCGTGCTCAAACGATGGATCGTTCGTCGCATCGGTACTCGCGCGCGCGCGGGGTTCGCGTTGTCCGATGGGATCGCGGAGGAACTGGTGCGCACGGGACTGGACGCGGACCGCGTCTCGCGCCTTTCGAACCCCGTCGACCCACGGATGATCACCGACGACCCCGAGGTGCGGCCCCCGCACAACCCTGTGCGACTGGGATTCATCGGCAAGCTCGGACCGCTGAAGAACCCCCATCTGCTCATCGAGGCGGCTGAGGTCCTACGCACAATGGGAGCGCCCTGCGAGGTGCACTTCTTCGGCCCGTTCGCCTCGTCGACAATGGAGGTCCAGCTGCGGGACCGCACCGCCGAGCTGGGTCTGGAAGATCACGTCCACTTCCACGGCTTCCAGAGCGACATCCTCCCCACGTTCGACAGGTTCGACATCTTCGTCCTCCCCTCGGCCCAGGAGGGCCTGCCCGGCTCGCTGATGGAGGCCTTCGCGATGGGCAAGCCCGTCATCGTCACCGACGTCGGGTCCATGGCCGAGTACGTCCGACGCGCGGGCGCCGGCCGCATCGTGCGGGCGGACGCGGAGGAGATCGCTGAGGCGGTCCTCGACATCCTGGACGCGGACTCCTGGACAGCCGCAACCCGCAGCGCCCGCTCCTTCGCTTCCGAGCAACTCGACCCTCGGGTCGTCGCCGAACACTACGTACGCCAGATCGAGAGAACAGCCCGATGACCACGACACCCCCCACCCAGGACCGCACGTCCTTTCCCACACTGGACGCACTGACAGCCCGCCTGAAGCGGTGGGAGGGCGCCCGCGCCGTCGTGATGTCCACCGCCGATGCGGCCGGTCGCGCCCTCGGCAACAACGGTGACGACCTCATGCACGCCGTGTTCTACCGCATCCTCGAGCAACTCGGCATCCAGATCGTCGACACCGACCCCGAGGTCGTGATCGTTCCCCCGTCCGGCGCCCTCCTGGAGGTGTACGCCTTCCCCAGGTATCTCGCCGAGCGTCTGAAGGGGTACGAGAAGATCCCGCTCGTCATCTTCCCGTCCTCGGTCTTCTTCCCCGACCTCGACCCCGCCTTCATCTTCGCGGAGCGAGAGGCTCCGACCCTCCTGTTCCTGCGGGAGGACGATTCCCGGGCGCACCTCGAGCAGCAGTGGAGCACGTCGCTGCAGAACGCGGGCGTCGAAGTGGTCCTCGACCACGATGTCGTGGCCTCGGGTCACGCTTTCGTCCCCGCCATCCTCGGGACGACCAGGCGTCGTCCCCTGAGCCGTCTCGTCGCCGCACGGATCGACCGGGAGGCGTCGTCGATGCGCGCGTCCTCCTCCGCGGAGCAGGCGGCATCCGCGTCTTCGATCCTCCACACCCTCGCGGCCCGGGTCCCCTACGGCCCGCTGTACACGGGGATCTCCCGCTTCGCTCGACGCGCGCGCAATCACGGCGCCGCCGAACGTCTCGTGTCCCGCGCCGGAGCCACACTCGACGGCGCCGTCTGCATCGACATCAGCGCGCGGCAGTTCGCAACCTTCGAGGAGTACCGCACGATGATCCTCCGCGCGGAGTCGGTCATCACCGACCGTCTGCACGTGGCCCTGCCCGCGGCGATCATGGGGGCCGACGTCACGATGGTCGAAGCGGGCTACTTCAAACTCGGCGGCGTCTACCGGCGGTCGCTCAGCGGGGTCGCGAACGTGCGCCTCGTGAGCGCGGCGGGGAGCTGACTTGCTGAGAGGCGTCCTCCGGCTGTCCATCGGAACGGCGGTGGCCCGCGCGATGGCCGCCGTCGGACAGCTCCTGCTGGCCGTCTGGCTCAGCCCGACCGACTTCGGTTACTGGGCTGCGGCGACCTCGGTCATCTCGGTATTGACCGGTCTGGCGAACTTCGGGGAGGTCAACGGCTACCTGAGCGGTCAGGGCGGGACGTTCTCCCAGGCGCGGCGGGCCATCCTTCGCGTCAACACGGTGCTCGCGGGCAGCGGGGCGCTGATCGCGGTGCTCTATTGGATCGACGGGAACACGATGGTCGCCGCGCTCGCCGCGATCTCGGCCATCAGCATCCCTCTGATCGGTGATGCCGAGCTGATGTACTCCACCGGCGTCAAATACAAGGCCTACGCGCGCGTGGTGACCGCTCAGATCCTTGCAGCGGTGGCGAAGATCGTGGTCGGCGTCGTCATCGCCGCCGCCTTCGCCTCGCCCCTCGCCTTCGCCGTGTCGACGGTCGTGTTCTACCTCTTGATGGACGTCGTGATCCTGCGGCGGGTGCCGTCCCTCACCCGCGCGGAGGTCGAGACCGATCGAACCGTCTCTCCGCGCACCCGCTTCACATGGGGGGTGAACTCCCTCTTCGTCACCCTGCCGATCCAGGTGGGCTTCATCGTCGCCCAGTTCGGCGCGAGTGCCGAGGTGCTCGGCCTCTACTTCCTCGCCTACCAGGTGAGCCTCGGACTCAGTGGCCTCGTGTCCGTTCCCCTCGCGCGCGTCGCCCTGAGCTCACTCTCGAACGAGACCCTCGATCGCCGTGTTCCGCTGAGCATGGAACTGTGCCGGTTGTTCGTCTTCGCCGTCTCCGGTCTCGCCGCACTCGTCTCCCTCTTCGCGCCCCTGATCGGTTCGGTCCTCGGCGCGGAATGGACCGCCGCTGCGCCGGCGGTCGTCATCCTGCTCGCGAGCCTGGCGGTCAGGATGATGAGCCCGATCCTCGACGGTCTGCAGCAGGCGAACAACAGGTGGTGGCAGGGCACGGCGTTCAACGCGGTCGACACAGCGGGTACAGCTGCCGCCGCCTTGGTCTCGTTCACGGGCGACCTGATGCTCCTCGTGAGTGCCGTTGCAATATGGAAAGTGCTCTTCGGCCTCGTGAGGGCCGCATGGTTGCTGAGATCAGCTCGCCCGGTCCCCGTGATGGCGACTTTGCTTCCCGCGCTCGTGATGAGCCTGCTCATCGGAGGATCCGCTTTCTTCGCCCCACCGACTTCGACAGTCGTCCTGGTGTGCGCGCTGATCATCTCAGTCGTGGGCACGCTCCTCACAGCCCGCGCACGAAGGAGTCATCCATGACGGACAAAGGCCCCCTCGTCCGTGGCGTCGTGTTCGCGGCCGGATACGTCGTCGTCGTGCAGAACGCCGGCATCCCGGTCGCAGTGAAGCTGTCATTCCTGGCCCTCACCCTCGTTCTCGCCGCAATCAGCGGCGTGCGCCTGATCCGCAGCGGCGGACGCGTCCCCCGGGGCATGGGACTCGGCGTCGTGCTGTGCGTGGCCGTGCTCGCCGTCAGTTTCGTCTCGCTCGTATGGACCCCGTCGACCGATCCGCAGGACTGGCTGCGCGACGCGTTGACCTACATCTTCTTCCCCGCGGCCGTGCTCATCGGTCTCGAGTTCGGTCTCACGGCCTCCCGCCGTCAGGTGTTCGCACTGCTGTGGTCCGTCGGGGCGTTCGGCGCGCTGGCCTTCACCGTGACGTGGCTGCAGCGGCGGGGCGCCGAGGGCGTCGACATCGAATCGTTCGGACTCGCGTCCAGTTTCGTGCCCATCCCGGCCATCGCGCTCGGGCTCGGGGTGTTCTGCGCGTCCACGAGAATCCGCATGCTGCCTCTGGTCGGGGCCATCGTGCTCTCGGGGGTCCTTATCCTCTCCGGGGGGCGGACGATCTGGGTGTACCTCGCCGTCGGGTTCTTGGTGGCCGCCTGCGCGGCGCTCCTCGCCCCAGGACGTGCGCTGCGTGTCGGCATCCTCCTCTCCACAGCCGTCGCTGCGGCGTCTGCCGCGCTCGCCCTTTCGGCCGCCCTCGCCGGCGGGATCGCCGCCGACCGGGTGCAGTGGTTCTCACGAGTCGCCGAGAACGGCTGGGCCGCATTCTCGAACGACGGTTCCGCCGTCGAGCGCGTACGGGCCCAGGAATGGGCGCACCAGCTCTGGCTCGCAGACCCGGTGTGGGGGCGCGGGTGGGGCCAGCCGTTCCAATCCGTCACGACCGGTGTCGTGACCGGGTCGATCTTCACCCTGGACTCCCCGCTGATCGTGCTGGTCAAGGTCGGGCTCGTGGGGACCCTCCTCCTGGCCATCGCGCTGGTCAGTGTCTTCGGATCGGCCCTGCGCCTCACGCGAACGGACCGCGAGGTGCGCGCCCACCTCGTCGTCGCGCTGGCGATGACCGCCGTCCTGACCCTCAACGGGTTCCCCCTCGAGAACCGCGGGTTCTCGATCTTCGCCTTCTGTCTCATCGCACAGGCGGCCGTGGCATCACGGACGCCTGCGCCACGTCCCACCGAACCGCAACTCTTGGGAGTCTCGCGAGCATGACCACGACCCGGGGGCATTGCCTCATCATCAATTCGTACTCATTCCGCAACGCCGGTGACGCGGCGATCATGCTCGCGACGAAGCAACTGCTGGAGAGCGAGGGGGCGGCATCCGTCACCCTGTCGTCGAGGTACGACGACAGTGCGGAATACTCCCGCTTCGGCCTGCGAGTGGTGCCGGAGATCGTCCCGTTCCCCGCGCAAGGGGCACGGCTCGGTCGCGCGATGCGCGTGCTGTACGGCCTCGCCGCCAGCCTCCTCGTGATCGCCGGTTCCACACTCTCGCGAGCCGCCGCACGGACGATCGCTCGCGCGCTCCTTCCAGGCACATCTCGCATCCTCGCGGGCACGGACACCGTGGTCGTCGCCGGCGGCGGCTACATGTACTCGTCGAAGCGTCGACTCAACCTGAGCCTCTACCAGAGCCTGGTGTCGATCCGTCTCGGGCACGCGCTGACGGGATCGACGCTGATGATGCCGCAGAGCATCGGCCCGGTCACCCGTCGACTCGATCGGGGGCTCATCCGGTGGAGCCTCCGCCACACGACGGTGGTGGTGCGCGAACGGCTGTCTCTCGCGGCGAGCACCGTCCCGATGCAGATGACCGCGCGGGAGATCGACGATGTCGCGTTCTTCTACTCCGCGCCGGTGAAGACGGGTGTCGTGGGCGACGTGTGTCGCATCGTCGCGATGGACTGGCGTTGGTCGACGTCGGTCAACCAGGTGGCGTTCGAGGAATACGTGCGCCGCGTCGCGGAGATCGCGACGCGGGTGAACGAGCTCGGCCTGCGCGTGGTCATCGGAGGGCACTCGTCCCTCCCCGAGCACGAGCAGGACGACATCGTGGTGGCCAGGATGATCAGTGCGCGCCTGTCGTTCCCGCACGACGTCGACGAGGTGACCGACGTGGCGCACCTCTACGAGGAATACGCTCGGTCGCGGGTGGTCGTGGGTACGCGTCTGCACGCCTGCATCATGGCGATCAGCGTCGGAACGCCCGCGATCAGCCTCCAGTACCAGGAGAAGTCGCGCGGGGTCCTCCGCCGGTTGGGGCTCGACCAGTACGTGCACCGGGTCGATCAGCTCGACGTGGACCAGGTCGTGTCGCAAGTCGGCGAGATCGCCGCCGCGGAGGAGCGGTGGACGGAGATCGCCGATCGGACGCGCTCATCCATCGCGCGCACGTACGAGGAGATCAGGGCGTGAACGACGTCGTCTTCTTCCTCCCTGCCATCAACCCGTATTGGCGCGACCGATTCAACGCCCTCGCCGCGGCGGGGACCGTGCGCTTCCATTGCGTGTTCAGCTCTTACCTCGACCCGGCGCGTAGTTGGACCGTCACCCGGGAGAGCATGAACTTCCCCCACACCTTCCTGGAAACGGGACCGCGATCGCCCCGGCGTCTCGTCGAACTCGTCTCGCTCTGGCGGGCCCTCCGACCCACCCGGGTGTTCACCTTCCACCACATGCCGGCGCTCTGGCCGGCGTGGCTTCACCGCCTCGCTGGCGGTCACCTCGCCCTGTACGCGTTGATGACCTGGGATTCATGGGTGGAGCGCAATTGGCGCAAGGAACTGCTGAAGAAGCTCTTCTTCGGATGCGCCTCCTCGACGCTCACCCCCGGACCGGACTCAGACTCCTACGTCAAGCGTTACGGCGCGCACCGCTCGCACCGGCTGCATCACGCCGTGGAATGGCGGGCGTTCGGGCTCGCCGCTCAGAACCGCGTCGCCGGTGACGACCTCCGACTGCTGTACGTCGGACGGCTCATCCCCGAGAAGGGCATCCCCTTCCTCCTCGAGGTGCTCGACAGGGTCCTCCGGACTCGCAACGATGTGCGGGTCGAGATCGTCGGTGACGGTCGCCTCTACACCGAGGTGGAGAGCTGGGCGCAAGATCACCCCGGTCGTGTCTCGGTGTCGCCGTTCGTGCAGGCCTCGGACATCGCCGAGGTGTACGCGCGCACCGACGTCATGCTCTTTCCGACGCTCGGCGATCCCTACGGCCTCGTCGTCGATGAGGCGCTCGCAAGCGGAGTTCCCGTCATCAGCACGGACCGCGCTGGTGACATCCGGTGGCGTCTGGGCGAGTCACGGGGTCGGGTGCTGCCCCCGGATGACCACGACCGGTGGGTCGAAGCGATCGTCGCCTACGCCGACGACCGGGAACTCCTCGCCCGCGAGTCCGCCGCGTCGTTCGATTTCAGCAAGGGACACGGAACCGAACGGTGGGTGCGCGAGCTCCAGCAATGGGTCGTCCGCACGGCCCCGAAACCCTCGCGCGGGCGACGTCAGCCTGCGTAGCTTCCGATCACGGCCAGGCCGATGAAGGTCACGTTGTACACGATGTGAACGAGCACGGCACCCCAGATACGCCCGGTCAGGAGCACGAGGGCTCCGCACACCACCCCGACGAAGAACAGTTGTACCGCCGCCGCGACGGAAAGGAGCGCGAACGCCTCATGGAGCAGCACGAAGGTCCCCGCCGAGCAGAGGAGCGCGGCCGCTCCCGCGGCCACAGCGCCGGTCTGGCGCCGCAGCAGACGGTAGACAGTCACGAGGATGACCGCGCGGAAGAAGAACTCCTCCGCCACGGGTGCGACCACGCCCGACGCGAGGACCTGCTCGAGCCACCATCCGCTCGAGAAGGGCCCGCCGATGCTCTGCACGGTCGGGAAGGGCTGCAGATCGGCGCGCTCCAGCACGCCCTGCACGAGTCTCAGACCCAAGCCGAGCCCGAGACCCCACACGAGATCCGTCGCGCGGAACCGCAGCAGCCCCTTCGGACGGGAGCGCACGAGGAACAGCGCGGCCGGCGCGGCCATCCCGAGCCACAGGGGCAGAAGGGATGCCACGGTCGCCCAGGACGAACCCGTGGAGGGCAGAACCTTCGTCAGGAGCGTTCCGGTGATGAGGGCGATGAGCGCGAGAGCGAGGAGCTGAGCGTCACCCGTTCGTCCGCTTCGGGGCCGCGACCTCCAGTCGCTTCTTCCACGCGCCGTGCCCGACCCTTCCGAGGGCGGCAAAGCGCCCGTCTCGGCGCTCCACGAGGAACGCTGAATCGACCGAGTCGAACGACGACGCTGATCTGTCACCCCCTCACGGTATCGACCGTTCACCGATCCGAGGAGGAACCGTGCTGAATGTCCTCACCGTGTGCACCGGCAACATCTGCCGGTCACCGCTCGCCGCTCTGACCCTCGAAGCCCGGACGGGCGACCTGGAGGTGCGATTCGCCAGTGCCGGCACTCGCGCGCGCGATGGTGGGCTGATGACGGAGGAGGCCATCGACCTCGCCGTCGAAAGGGGCGTCCCGTCCGTGGCCGCGCACGCTCATCGCGCCCGTTTGCTGATGCCGGATCATCTGCAGCACGTCGACCTCGTCGTGGCGATGACCCGTGAGCACCGTCGTGCCGTGGTCGAGATGGACCCGTCGCGCTTGCGGATGACGTTCACGGCACGAGAACTCGTCCGGGCGATCGACGGCATCGACGATCACGCGCTCGCCTCGACCGCCGCCGCCGGCGACGCCCATGAGACCGACCCGCAGCGGGCCAGGTTCGCCGCCCTGCTGGCGGGACTCCGGGCGCGACGGGGTCTCATCCCCTCCCCGGCCGATCCGGCGGACGACGACGTCATCGACCCCTACCGTCGCTCGGTAGCGACGTATCGCGCGTCGGCCGTTCAGCTCGACCCCGGGCTGGACGCCGTGGAGCGGCTCGTGCGCCTCGCCGTGGGAGCTGCTCCGGGCTCTGCCGACCGAGATCGCGTGGAGGACCGATCGGCCCCGGGGGTCGACGCGGGCACCGTCGGTCCGGACGCGGTGGCGACGCCCCGGACGAGGCGGGATCTCCGCCGGAGATGAAGCGACGCGGAATGCGTCTATCCGTAACATTGGATATGTCACACTTATGTCTATTGCGCAGGTGATTTCCTGGGCCGAAACGGGTTGTCGAAAGGCATGATGGAGCTCAGCGATTACATCCGGATCCTTCGCAAGAATTGGATCGCCATCGTCGCATTGACGCTCATCGGGCTGAGCGCGACGACGGTGTACACCCTCACCCGGACGCCGATCTACGAGTCGTCCAGCACGATCTTCGTGTCCACCCAGGCCGGCGGCACTGCGGCCGAGCTGCAACAGGGTTCGAGCTTCACCCAGGCACGCATCAACACCTACGTCGGACTCGTCCGCACCCCCATCGTGCTCGACCCCGTGATCGCGCAGCTGGACGTCTCGACGACGCCGGCGGCACTGGCCGGACGCGTCAGCGCCACCGCGGCACTCAACTCGACCCTCATCACCATCACCGTGTCCGATGCCGACGCGACGCGTGCGGCGTCGCTCGCGAACGCCATCGCGTCGAGCCTCTCGTCGGTCGTGCCCCAGCTGGAACCCGAATCCAACGACGGCTCCAGCCCGGTCCGGCTGAGTCGGGTGAGCGAGGCGCAGCCGGCCCTGTCACCGTCGAGCCCGAACACCCCTCTCAACCTGGCGATCGGTCTGATCGCGGGCCTCGTCCTCGGCCTCGGTGTGGCAGCCCTTCGCACGAGTCTCGACAACAAGGTGCGGACTCTGCGCGAAGCGGAGACCATCACCAAGGCACCCGCGATCGGCGCCATCGCCTACGACGTGAAGGCTCGGGAGCGCCCGCTCATCGTGCACGCCGATCCGCTGAGCCCTCGCGCCGAATCGTTCCGAGCGCTGCGCACGAACCTGCAGTTCCTCGACATGGGCGGTCGCTCCAGCTTCGTCGTCACGAGTTCGATTGCGAGCGAGGGCAAGTCCACGACCACGATCAACCTCGCCATCGCCCTCGCGGATGCCGGAAAGCGGGTCGCGCTCATCGACGCCGACCTCCGCAAACCGTCGGTGGCGAGCTACCTGGGGATCGAGGGCGGCGTGGGTCTCACCGACGTGCTCATCGGTCGCGCAGCGGTCGACGACGTCATGCTCCCCTGGGGTGGCCGCAGCCTGTTCGTCCTCCCCTCCGGCAAGATCCCGCCCAACCCGAGCGAGCTGCTCGGTTCGCACAAGATGGGGTCGTTCCTCTCGGCGCTCGAGGAGGACTTCGATGTCGTCCTCTGCGACGCGCCCCCTCTGCTACCGGTGACCGATGCCGCCATCCTGGCTCGGCTGACCAGTGGCGCCATCATGGTCGTCTCGGCGGGTCGGGCCACGAAGCATCAACTCGCCGGCTCCACCGAGGCCCTCAACACCGTCGGCGCGAAGCTGGCCGGCTTCGTCATGTCGATGGTTCCGACGCGTGGTCCCGACTCGTACTACTCCGCCTACGGGTACGGCTACGGCGGGTACGGGAACGGGTACCGCAAGGACACGACGGCGCAGAAGAAGTGGCCCCGCCGAGCTACCGCGGCCCCGGGCGTCCCGGCACGCCGCGACGACGACGAACGCGCCTTCCAAGAACCGGCCGAGTTCTCGCGGCGGGCGACACGCGAAGCGCAGCGGATCGAGTGACATCACCCGCCTGGATGCGCCGCCCAGCCGCACGCGCGCGGGAAAGTGACGCTGACCGCCCCAGCGGCCGGCCGCGGCGATCCCCGAAGTCCTCCGGGCGGCGCGCGGGGCGCATCGCGGTCTGGACGCTCGGGGGGCTGCTCATCCTGATCGTCGCGATGACGGCATGGGTGGGTGTGCGCGGCGCTCTGGCGTATCAGCATCTCTCGGCCATGCGCTCCCTCGCGCCGACGGTCGCCGCATCCGTCTCCTCCGACCCCGCTCAAGCGACCCCCGCGCTCGAACGATTGGCCGCAGAGGCGGGCGCCGCCCGCGCCCTGACGTCGGACCCCGTCTGGGCGGTCGCCGAGCACATTCCGTGGATCGGCCCGCAGCTCGCCGCCTTCGGAGCGATCGCCTCCGCGTCGGACCGTCTGTTCGGCGACAGCCTCCTGCCGCTCGCGACCGCCGCACGAGACGTCTCGATCGACGACCTCCGACCGCACGACGGCCGTCTCGACACCACGGCGCTGACCACCCTGACCGTTCCCGCACGGTCCGCGGCCGACGCGGCGACCGGCGCAGCAGCGGATGTGAACGCCATCGATCCGACCCCCCTCATCGGCGCGGTCGCGTCCGCCGTCGACGACGCGCGCACCACCTTCGATTCCGCGGCCGGCGCTGTCGACGCCCTGCGGCGGGCGACGGAGCTGCTCCCCTCGATGTTGGGGCAGGACGGACCTCGCTCGTACCTGCTCCTCGTGCAGAACAATGCCGAGTGGCGCTCCCTCGGCGGCGTCTCCGGCACCGCCATCGAGCTCAGTGCTGATCGGGGCGCCCTTTCCCTGGTCGACACGCACTCGGCGACATCCCTGTCGCGGGGCATCTCCGGGCCCGTGGTCGAGCTTCCCCCCGACGTCCAGAAGATCTACGAGACACGACCCGCGCGGTACTTCCACAACCTCACCCAGATCCCCAGTTTCCCGCTTGACGGGCCACTGGCACGGGAGATGTACCGCCACGAGACGGGCCGAGAGGTCGACGGGGTGATGGCTGTGGACCCGGTGGTGCTGTCGTATCTGCTGGGCGCGACCGGTCCTGTCGCACTGCCCGACGGCGAGGCGCTCACGGGCGACAACGCCGTGCCGCTCCTGTTGGACGACGCGTATCGGCGCTACTCCGACCCCGCCGCGCAGGACGCCTTCTTCGCGGGCGTCACGGGGGCCGTCTTCGATGCCCTGCGTGGAGGGCGGGGCTCCACGCCGGGCTTGATCGCCGCCCTCGCTCGCGGAGTCGAGGAGCGTCGAGTGCTGGTGTGGGCGGCGGAACCGACGGAGCAGGCCGTGATCGAGGGAACCTCGCTCGCGGGACAATTGCCGGCGAGCGACGGGCGCACCGCGCGATTCGGCGTCTACCTCAACGACGGCACCGGCTCGAAGATGAGCTACTACATCGCCCCCCGGACGGAACTGCGCTGGGGGTCGTGCCGGACCTCCCCCGACGCCACGATGCGCGACGTCACTCTGACCCTCACGCTCTCGAACACGGCTCCTGCAGACGCGGCGACCTCGCTCCCGCGCTACGTGACGGGCAACGGCGTGTACGGAACCGCGCCCGGTGTCGCCACGGTGGTCACCGACGTCTACCTCCCCGAGGGGTGGACCGCCCTCGCGACGTCCACGTCGTCCGGTACGGCGTTCACGCGATCGACCATGGAAGGGCGCGAGGTTCTCACCGTCGGCGCGACGGTGGCCCCTCAGGCGACGGCCCAGGTGGAGATCACGGCGACGGCCGTGTCCACGGCGACAGAGGCCGAAGCCCTGGTCACCCCCACGGCGGACTCGACCCTCAGTCCCACCGTCCGCGTCGCCTGCACCGGCGCCGCCGGCGCGGTCCTCCAGTGACACCGTCGCCCCGCCACAGACGGTCCGCGGAGACGATTCCGAGAATTAATGTCGCGGAAATGCTTTCAGCTTGCGTCCATGAAGCGCCTAAGCAATACTCAGGATGGTCTTTCAATCAGTACATTCCCGCATCATTGTTGTCCTGCCCTTGCGTCGTCACGGGATAGCACGAACGCGGACCACCTATCCCTGGTTGCCCGAATTCGAAAGCAGACATTCATGAAACTCACCCTCGCAAAAGCCGGTGCAACGCTCGCCCTTGCCGGAGCGCTGCTCGTCGCAGCCCCCGCGGTCGCTCAGGCCTACGTGCCCGACGTCCCCGGTGCGCAGACCATTCAGGTCACCGAAGACGGTTCCTACGGCTTCGCCGGATACGCCGCCGGCTCGGAGGTCACCTTCACCCTCGTCGGCGTCGGCGTGACCGGCGCCAACATCGCCACGGCGGGCCAGGCCGTCACCGCCGCCTCCGTCACCAAGGTGGCCGACGCGTCCGGGTCCGCCGCCGCAGACGTCACCCTTCCCGACCCGCAGATCGGTAGCTACACCCTGACCGCCTCCGGCTCGCTGGCATCCGGCGACGGTTCGGGCGCCGCCGGCGGCGGCTCGTCCAGCACGGGCGGAACCGGCACCAGCACCAGCGCCGGCGGTAGCAGCGGGCTCGCCGTCACGGGTCTGGATGCCGGGTCGATGCTCGGATTCTGGGTCGGCGGTGGCGCTCTCGTCCTCGCCGGCGCGACGATCGCCGTGGCCACCACGGTTCGCCGCAGCCGTCACAAGAGCAGCGTCTGACACGACGCGACCACGAAAGGGGTGCCGTCGACTCCGGTCGGCGGCGCCCCTTTCCGTGTGCCCCGGCCAGCCCGGGCCCTGACGCTGAAACCGCATCACGCGCCCCGCCGACATCACCCGCTCGCGAGAAGCACGTCAACCCGCTCTCGACGGTCACGTCGACCGGATTGACTGGGCTCATGCCCCTCCCCCTCGACGGCCAGATCCTGCAGCACCCCCGATCCCCCGAACAGGTCGAGGTGGCACCGCCGCGCGTCTGGGACGACCGTCTCGCCGCCGTCCTCCCCCCGAGCTCCCGCCTGCTGTCGCTCTACGCCGACGCCACCTGGGCCGAGGGTCCCGTCTGGTGGCCCGAGGAGCGCTCCCTCATCTTCAGCGACGTGATCGGTCGCCGCACGCTCGCCTGGCGCGAGGACGGCAGCATCGTCACCGTGCGTGATCGGTCGCACTTCGCGAACGGCAACACCATGGATGCCGAGGGCCGCCTCGTCCAAGCCGAGCACGGTCGCCGCGGGGTCAGTCGAACCGACGCGAGCGGAACGGAGCTGCTCGTCGACGCCTTCGAGGGTGAGCCGCTGAACTCGCCGAACGACCTCGTGGTGGCATCCGATGGGGCGATCTGGTTCACCGACCCCACGTACGGCATCTCCGACCCGCGCGAGGGATATCCGGCCGATCCGGCTCTCCCCCACCAGAGCGTCTATCGCTGGAGGGAGGACGAGGGACTGCAGCGCATGATCGACCTCGACCAGCCCAACGGTCTGGCCTTCAGCCGAGACGAGCGCACGCTCTACGTCGCCGAATCCAACGCCGAGGGTCTCCCCCGTGTCGTCGCCTGCAACTGGGACGGCAGCACGCTCGGCACCCCGCGCACCTTCGCGACGGTGGACGCAGGCATCCCCGACGGTTTCGTCGTCGACAGCCGCGACTGGCTGTGGATCTCCAGCGAGGCGGGCGTGGTCGTCGTCGATGACACGGGTCGACGCCTGGGCGTCATCCCGACCCCGCACGTCGTGAGCAACTGCACCTTCGACGCCGACGAGACACGCCTGTTCATCACGGGTGACAGCGATCTCTGGATGGTGCAGCTCGCCTAGCGTGCGGGGCCGTGCCTCGACCCTCTTTCGGGGGAGGAATTGCCATCGACGCAGCGTTCTCTCAAGGACCGCGACGTAACCGCAAGATCCCCCCAGGAATTGCTCAAGCCGCTCCTCCCCCGTGTAACCGGCCCGTAACGTCGACGACGGGGCCCGCTCCGTCATGGACGACGCGGGCGTAGGGCGAGCTAAGAGGAGTGCCACATGAACAACGTGCTGACGCGCGTGCGAGACGGTGTGAACACGATCGTGTTCGGGAGCACCGTCGTCTGCTGCGAGACCTGCGGAACGAGCTTGCGACCCAGCCGCGCGGTGTGGCGCGGGCAGAGGTCGTACTGCTCTGCCGCCCATGAGGCGGCCGATCTTGACACCGGCGACTTCCCCGCGGCCGTCTCCGCGGAGCGGTACGCCGAAGACGCCGGCGTGCGGGCGATGGCGGAGCTCGTCCGCTCCTGACCACTGCACGAAAAGCCGGGGATGTCACCCCGGCCTCAGGCGCCGGAGATGTGCGTCACCCTTTAGTCATCGAGTCTTCGCGCGGCCCCACGTCGCTGTCGAGGCTTCCTGACCGGTGAGTGGTGAGCACGTTGACTGACGTCGAAATGGCGACGATCCCCGCCGGCAGCGTGCTGCGGGGAGACCTACGAGGACCCGAGCGCCGGGAGATCGTCGTCGAATCGTTCGAGATCGGCGTCTACCCCGTCACCGAGGAACAGCTCGCCGAACTGCTCGGCATCCCTTCCCGCCACCCGAGACGCCCGGCCGTCAACATGAGCTGGCTGCGCGCCATCCGTCTCTGCAACGCGCTGAGCGAATGGGAGGGGCTCGACCCGGTGTATTCGTTCGACGGCGAGGTCGTCGACGGGGATGCCGAGGCCGACGGCTTCCGCCTCCCCACCGACGACGAGTGGGAGTACGCGTGCCGCGCCGGGTCGGTCTCCGCCGTGTACGGACCCGTGCGCGACGTGGCATGGACGGCGGCCGATGGAGTGGGTCACCCGTCGGATGTCGGTGCGCGCCTGCCGAACCTCCACGGTCTGTTCGACACCCTCGGCAACGTCTGGGAGTGGTGCATGGACCCCTACGACCCCGAGGGCGCCGGAGATGCCCGCGCGTCCCGGGGCGGGGGCTGGTCGGACGCCCCCGCGCTCATGCGGGCGACGGCGCGCCGGGGAGGGCGGCCCCGCGAGGGGTTCGACGACGTCGGCGTGCGTGTTGCCCGAGGGGCGGCGCCACGGCGGTAGGGGTCGGGGGTCCCGGACCCTACGACAGGCTCAAGGCCCTCCGCGTGAGCGCGCGGACGAAAGGCCCTTCGACAGGCTCGGGGCGCTATCCGTGAGCGGGCGGACGGACGGCCTTCCGACAGGCTCAGGGCGCTCTGCGTGAGCGCGCGGGCGAAGGGCCCCTTCGACAGGCTCAGGCTCCGGTCCGTGTGGGCTCGCGCCGGGCGGCGCTCAGTCGTCGGTGGTGATGGCCTCGGTGAGTTCGTCCATGAAGCGCGTGACGGTCGCCAACTGCGTGTCGTCGAAGCGGTCGGCGATCTCGCGCATGGCGCCGAGGTGCACGCCGAAGTGCTGGAAGAACTCCCGTCGCGACTTGTCGGTGAGCACGACGACGCGCGCACGACCGTCGGAGGGGTGCGGGCGGCGCTCGAGATGGCCCGACGCCACCAGTCGATCGATGAGCTTGGTGGTGGAGGCCGTCGAGATGCGCAGATGGGTGGCGACGTCGTGCGGACTGACCATCTGTCCACGGTGCTCGCGGATGGTCAGCATGCGCAGCGTCGCGAGGTCGCTGGCATTCATGTCCATGTCGCCCTTCATGCCGCTGTGCATGCGATCGAGGGCGTCGCTCAGCGTCTGGATGGCGCGCAGCGACTGGGTCACGCGGGGTCGGATATCAGAGGTCGACACGGGGCTGGTCACGGTGGACACCCCCTTTCCGCCTGGGTATAGTCAGGCTCACATCGCTAGCTAAACTAGCAAACAGGAGGCACGATGAGCGAGACCGAGTATGTCGTCCTTCTGGACGACTTCGGAGGCGAGATCGGCACGGCGCCCAAGGCGAGTGTGCACGATACCGACACCCCGTTGCATCTCGCGTTCTCGTGCCACGTCGTCAACGGTGACGGGCAGGTGCTGGTCACCCGGCGTGCCCTTCACAAGAAGACCTGGCCGGGCGTGTGGACGAACTCGTTCTGCGGCCACCCCGCTCCCGGCGAACCGATGATCGCAGCGGTCCATCGTCGTGCCGGCTTCGAGGTCGGGCTCCCCGTGCGCGATCTCGAACTCGCCCTGCCGCATTTCCGCTACCGCGCCGTCGACGCCAGCGGCATCGTCGAGCACGAGATCTGCCCCGTCTACGTGGCCCGCACCGACGAAGAGCCCGAGCCCCACCCCGACGAGGTCGCCGAGTACCGCTGGGTGGACCCCCTCGATCTCGCAGCGTCCATCGCCGCCACCCCGTGGGCCTTCAGCCCGTGGCTCGTGATGCAGGCCCAGCAGCTCCACCTGTTCGCGTCCCTGCCCGCCGTGAGGAGAGCATCGTGATCGTCGCCGTCCCCTCGGCCCCCACCGCACGGCAAGAGATCGAAGACGCGATCGAGACGGCCCTCGAGCGCCTGGAGTACCGCGTCGTGCCGTTGGGTGAGGGCGCGCGTGCCCTGGCATCCGCCATCCGCCGCGCCGCCACCGGGGGCAAGCGCTTCCGTCCTCTCCTCGTCGCCGCCGCCTACGACACCCTCGACGGTGACGCCGTGGCTCTTTCGGCGCTCTGGCAGGTCGCCGCGGCCTTCGAACTGCTGCACACGGCCTTCGTCGTGCACGACGATGTCATCGACCACGATCTCGAGCGCCGTGGCATCCCGAACATCGGGGGCGAGTTCCGCCAGCGCGGCCTCGAGAAAGGCGCCGACGACGCCGGTGCCGCCCTGCTGGGCAACGCCGCAGGAATCCTCGCCGGCGACATGCTCCTGCACGAGGCCGGACGCCTCGTCGCCCTGGCCGACGTGCCGACCGCGATGCGCGCCGAACTCCTGCGTCTCGTGGAGGATGCCGTCATCGTCTCCGCCGCGGGCGAGCTCGCCGACGTCGAGAACGCCGTCTCCGCGGGTGACGTCGACGCGATGACCGTCCTCGCGGCCACGCGCGACAAGACCGCCGTCTACTCCTTCTCGGCGCCCCTGCAGGCCGGTGCCGTGATGGCCGGTGCGAGCGACGCGGCGCTGCACGCCCTCGAACGCTTCGGCGAACGCCTCGGACTCGCCTACCAGCTCATCGACGACCTCATCGGCGCCTTCGGCACCCCCGCCGTCTCCGGCAAGGACGAGGGATGCGACCTGCGCGAGGCGAAGAAGACGCACCTCATCTCCCTCGCCCGCGAGACCGAGGACTGGCCCGAGGTGAGCCTCGCGCTCGCGCAGGCGCACACCGGTCCCGTCGCCATCCGCGCCGCGCAGGCCGCTCTGTCGGCATCCGGGGCGCGCAAAGCCCTCGAGCGCATGGTCTACGAGACGCTCGAAGAAGCCACGATGATCGTCGAGGGAGCCATGCTGCCCGCGGCCTGCAAGGCCATGCTGCAGGGTCTCGTCGACACCGTGGCGGAGCGCGTTCCGTGACCACCGCCCACACGGGACTCGAGCTCTATTCGCAGACGGCCGACGACGCCGCGGCCGCGGTGATCAACCGGTACTCCACGTCTTTCGGCATCGCCACCCGACTGCTGGGCGCTCGGCCCCGCCCGCACGTGCGCAACGTCTACGCCCTGGTGCGCGTCGCCGACGAGATCGTCGACGGTCCCGCCCACGACGCCGGTCTGAGCCCCGAGCGCGAGCGCGCCGTCCTCGACGGTCTCGAGAACGAGGTGATGGATGCCATCGCCACTGGCTTCAGCGCCAACCTCGTCGTGCACGCCTTCGCCCGCACCGCTCGTGAGTGCGGCATCGGCGCCGACCTCATCGCCCCCTTCTTCGCCTCGATGCGCACCGACATCGACACCGCCGCCCACGACGACCTGTCGCACGACGCGTACGTCTACGGGTCGGCGGAGGTCGTGGGGCTCATGTGCCTGCAGGTGTTCCTCAACGCCGGCATGTCGGCTCCCGCCCGCCCGGCGGCCGACCTCGTCGACGGCGCCCGGCGTCTGGGTGCCGCCTTCCAAGACGTGAACTTCCTGCGCGACCTCGCCGATGACGCCGACCGCCTCGGCCGCGACTACCTCGACGGCGCGGCCGACGACGAGCGACGCACCGCGGTGCTCGACCGGATCGACGCCGACCTCGCCGCCGCGGCATCCGTCATCCCGCACCTCCCGCCCGACTGCCGGGCCGCCGTGACCACCGCGCACGACCTCTTCGCGGAGCTGTCGCGCCGCCTCCGCACAGCCCCCGCCGGCGCCCCCCGCGTCCGCGTCCCCGACGGTGTCAAAGCCACCCTCGCCGCTCGCGCCCTCCTGGGGCGTCCTCCGAAAGGTTCCCGCTCATGAGCGCCCAGCGCATCGTCGTCGTCGGAGGCGGAATCGCCGGACTCGGTACGGCCGCCCTGCTCGCGGACCGCGGGCACGACGTCCAACTGTTCGAGGCCCGCGACGACCTGGGTGGCCGAGCCGGGTCATGGGCCAGCGACGGGTTCCGCTTCGACACGGGCCCCAGCTGGTACCTCATGCCCGAGGTGTTCGACCACTTCTTCCAGTTGCTCGGCACGAGCGCCGCGGAACAGCTCGACCTCGTGCGCCTCGACCCGGCCTACCGCGTCTACGGCCCTCCCGGGAAGGGTGAGCCGATCGATATCGTCTCGGGACGAGAGGCCGTGCGCGCGCTGTTCGAGGAGCACGAGCCCGGCTCGGGCGACAACATCGACGCCTACCTGGACTCCGCGAAAGACGCGTACGAGCTCTCGACGTCCAAGTTCCTGTACGACCCGTACTCGTCGACGAAGGGCCTGCGCGACCCGGCTCTGGTGAAGCGCCTGCCGACGCTGATCCCGCTGCTCACCCGCACACTGTGGAGCCGCGTCACCACCGACTTCCAGAACACCCGCCTGCAGCAGATCCTCGCCTACCCGGCGGTGTTCCTCGGCGGCTCCCCGTTCGAGGTCCCGAGCCTTTACCACCTCATGAGTCACCTCGACCTCGGCGACGGCGTGCTGTACCCCAAGGGCGGCATGACCGAGATCATCGCGGCGATCGAGAAGCTCGCGCGCGAGCGCGGCGTGCGTATCGAGACCTCCACCCCGGTGGATGCCATCATCACCGAGTCGGGTGTCGCCCGGGGCGTACGGCTGGCCGACGGACGCGTCATCTCGGCGGATGCCGTGGTCTCGGGCGCCGACCTCCACCACACCGAGAACGACCTGCTCGAGGCGAAGGACCGCCAGTACCCGGAGAAGTGGTGGAAGGACAAGGTCCCCAGCCCCGGCGCCCTGCTGCTCCTGCTCGGCGTGAAGGGCGAGCTGCCGCAGCTCACGCACCACACGCTGCTGTTCACGGACGACTGGCACACCAACTTCGACGCGATCTTCGGGGACGACAAGAAGATCCCCGACCCCGCGTCGATCTACATCTGCCGCCCGAGTACGACCGACGACTCGGTCGCTCCCGCAGGACACGAGAACCTCTTCGTGCTGGTTCCCGTGCCGGCCGATCCCGAGAGCGGGCGCGGCGGCGTCTCGGGCGCGGGCGACGAGCGGATCGAGAAGGCCGCGGACCGGGTGATCGCCCAGATCGCCGAGTGGACCGGCATCCCGGATCTCGCCGAGCGCATCGTCGTGCGCCGCACCATCGCCCCCGAGGACTTCGCGAACGACCTGCACGCCTGGCACGGCAACTCGCTCGGGCTCGCGCACACGCTGACCCAGAGCGCGATCTTCCGGCCGAAGAACCGCTCGCGCAAGGTGAAGAACCTGTTCTACGCCGGAACGTCGGTGCTCCCCGGCATCGGCCTGCCGATGTGCCTCATCTCGGCCGAACTCGTCGTCAAGCGCATGACGGGCGACACCTCCCCCGGCCCCCTGGCAGAGCCCGCACGCGCGGCGGTCTGAGGTGCCCGGGATCTACCTGGGCGCGATCCTGTTCTCGCTGGCGGGCATGATCGCGATCGACATGAAGTTCGTGCTGGCGTTGCGGGTCGCCCCGCTGCGCACGATCCTCACGGTGCTGATCGCGACGGCGTTCTTCCTCGTGTGGGATGCCGTGGGGATCGTGACGGGGGTCTTCGTGAAGGGCGAGAGTCCGCTCTTCGTGGGGGTCGAGCTCGCCCCCCACCTGCCGCTCGAAGAGGTGTTCTTCCTCCTGTTCCTGAGTTACCTGTCGCTCGTGATGTTCGCGGTCTTCGAGCGCCGGGCGCGCGCCCGCTCTCGCGGAACCGTCCGGGGGAGCGCGTGACGTACCCGCTCATCGTCCTTCCCTTCGTGATCGTCACGGTGCTCGTGACCCTCGCGACACGAGGGCGCCCGCGGTTCCGCGAGCGCATGGCATCCTCGGGTCTTCTCGCCCTGGTGCTGATCGGACTCACCCTGGTGTTCGACAACCTCATGATCGCGGTCGACCTCTTCAGCTACCCCGCCGAGCACCTCAGCGGGCTGCGCCTCGGGCTCGCCCCGATCGAGGACTTCGCGTACCCGCTGTGCGCCGCGTTCCTCGTACCGGCGGTGTACGCACTTCTCTCCCCCCACACGTCGTCGAAGGATGCCGCATGACTCTGCCCGCCCTGACACCGGCTCGCGTCGTGCGCGAGCTGTTCGTGTCGTCTCGTCCGGTGAGCTGGATCAACACGGCCTTCCCGTTCGCCGCCGCGTACCTGCTGACGACGCGCCAGATCGACGCGCCGCTGATCGTCGGCATCGTCTTCTTCCTCGTGCCGTACAACCTCGCGATGTACGGCGTGAACGATGTGTTCGACTACGAATCCGACCTGCGCAACCCTCGCAAGGGCGGCACGCACGGCGCGGTGCTCGCCAAGCGCATGCACCCGATCACGCTCTGGGCCTCTGCCCTGTCGTGCCTTCCGTTCGTGGTGTACCTCGTCGTCATCGGGTCGCCGTCGTCGTGGCTCGTGCTGGCGCTCAGCCTCTTCTTCGTCGTGTTCTACTCCGCTCCCCCGCTGCGTCTGAAGGAACGGCCGTTCCTCGACTCGATGACCAGCAGCATCCACTTCTTCTCCCCCGCCGTGTACGGTTTCGTGCTCGCGGGCGCCGTCTGGACGCCGCAGCTCGTGTTCGTCTTCGTCGCGTTCGCGCTATGGGGCGTCGCGTCGCACGCCTTCGGAGCCGTGCAGGACGTCGAGGCCGACCGCGCCGCCGACATCTCGTCGATCGCGACCGCCCGCGGAGCGCGGTGGACCGTGCGCTTCGCCCTCGCCGCGTACGCACTGGCCGGGGTGGCCATGCTGTTCACCGCCTGGCCGGGGCCGCTCGCGGCTGTGCTGGTGATCCCTTATCTGGTGGTCTGCTGGCCGTATCGGAACGTGACGGATGCCGAGAGCGACCGCGCCACCGCCGGATGGAACCGCTTCCTCTGGCTCAACCAGATCGCCGGCTTCGGCACGACGATGCTGCTGATCTGGTGGTGGTTCCTCAGCGCGTAGCGCGTGGCGGGTCGAGGGTCGCTGGCCCCGGCGAGGGGCGGTGTCGACGGTCGCGGCAAGGGGTCGGTGTCGTGGGTCCCGGCGAGGGGTCGGTGCCGAGGGTCACGGCGCGAGGGTCGGTGTCGCGGGTCCCGGCGAGGGGTCGGTGCCGAGGGTCACGGCGCGAGGGTCGGTGTCGTGGGTCCCGGCGAGGGGTCGGTGCCAAGGGTCACGGCGCGAGGGTCAGTGTCGCGGAGCGCGGCGCGTGCGAGCGGCGCGCCCATGTTGAATGTCCAGAACACCCGGACGCTTTCGAGATTCGTCCGGGTGTTGTGGACACTCGCTGCGTGAGTAGAGGCGCCGCGCCGATGCGGCCACCACCTCTGCGAGGGTGCGGTGGGCGGGTGCGAGCGCCACGATCTCAGTGGAGTGTCCAGAGCACCCGGACGTTTTGGCATCGGTCCGGGTGTCGTGGACACTCAGGGCGGGGGCACGCCCGCCGCCGTCGAGTGTCCAAGACTCGCCGCTGACGAGCACGGAGACCGGCGTGTTCGGGACACTCAACGCGTCCCCGACACTCGACGGGTCCCCGGCCGAGGTTCGACAACCGCCGGATACGACGACGCCGGCGCCCCGCGGATGCGGAGCGCCGGCGTCTTGGTGAGGGTGATCAGCCCGCGGGCGTGGCCTCGGGCGTCGGAGTCGGAGTGCTCGAGCCACCCTGCCCGTCCGCCTCGAGGGCGAGCAGCCGCTGGACCGCCGCCGTGAGGCGGGCGTCCTGTGCGGCGAACGCGGTCAGGTCGCCGCTCGTCAGCGCGGCCTGTCGCGCGGTGAGTGCGTCGCCCGCTTCCTGCAGCGCGGCGGCGTAGTCGCCGGCCGGGACGGTGGTGCCGCCGCCGGTGCCTCCGGTGCCGCCGGTGTCTCCGCCCTGGCCCTGGTCGACCGGGGTGACGGTCTCGTCGCCCGTGTTGGCGCCGGAATCACCGCCGAACAGGGTGTCGAGCGCCTCGCTCAGCGTGTTCTCGAACGCGATCTCGTTGCCGAACGCCACCAGCACGCGCCGCAGCTGCGGCAACTGCGTGTCGCCGGACGACTGCACGAACACCGGCTGCACGTACAGCAGACCGCCGCCGACCGGGAGGGTCAGCAAGTTGCCGTTCAGTACCTCTGACTGGCCCTGCTGCAGGATGTTGATCTGCGACGACACGGCCGTATCGGAGTCGAAGGTGTTCTGCACCTGACCGGGTCCGGGCACCGTGGTTGCCGCGTCGATCACGAGCATTCTGAGGCGTCCGTAGTCGTCCCGTTTGGTCCCCGCTTGATCCCCGGCGTTGGAATCCACCGCGAGGTAACCGGTCAGCACGTTTCGCGCCTGTCCACCCTGGGATGCCGGGATGAAGCTCGTGAACATGGAGTACGACGGGTCGTCCTGGCTCGGCATCTTCATCGTCAGGTAGTACGGCGGCTGGAAGGTCGCCGGGTCCTGCGGGTCGTTCGGGGTGGTCCAGCGGTTGTCCTGACGGTAGAACGACACCGCGTCGTCGACGTGGTAGACGCCGAGCATCGAGCGCTGCACCTTCATCAGGTCGGTCGGGTAGCGCACGTGGCTCATCAGGTCCGCCGACATGGCGCTCCAGGGCTGGAGCGAGGTCGGGTAGATGTTCTGCCACGCCTTCAGCAGCGGATCCTCGTCGTCCCACGCGTAGAGGTCGACGGAGCCGTCGTACGCGTCCACCGTGGCCTTGACCGAGTTGCGGATGTAGTTGATGTCATCCAGCGCGTAGGTCGGGGCCGGGTTGTTCGAGTCGGCGATCGCGCGAGAGAGCGAGACACCGGTCGAGTACGGGTAGTTCGCGCTCGTCGTGTAGCCGTCGATGACCCACTTGATGCGGCCGTCGACGACCGTCGGGTACGGGTCGCTGTCGAGCGTCAGGTAGGGCGCCGCCTTCTGAACGCGCGTCTTGGGGTCGCGGTCGTAGAGGATCTGCGACGACTCGTTGACGCTGTCGGAGAAGAGGATCTGCTCCGACTGGAACTTCAGCGCGTAGATGAGGCGGTTGAAGACGTTGCCCACGCTCGGTCCGCCGTCGCCGTCGAACGTGGTGCGGGTCTCGGTGCCGCCGTCCGCGCCCAGCGGGTAGTCGAGCTCGATCGGGTCCGTGCCCTCGGGCGCGCCCACGATCGAGTACGTCGGGGACTGCTCGCCGAAGTAGACGCGCGGCTGGTACTGCAGGTCGGTGAGGAAGCCGGTCCCGGGGATGGCCTGCTCGAGGAACACCGGGTCGCCGTCCGCGGTGCGTTCGTTACCGGCGGCCGCCACCATGCCGTAGCCGTGGGTGTAGACGAGGGTGGTGTTCTGCCACGAAGCGGCGTCACCGAGCTGACCGATGTTGAGCTCGCGCAGCGACACCACGGTGTCCTGGGTCTGGCCGTTGATCGTGTAGCGGTCGACGTCGAGCGGGTTCGTGAACTGGTAGTACGCGCGGTACTGCTCGAGCTGGCGCACGGTGGGCCCGATGATGGCGGGGTCCATGATGCGCAGCTGGGCGGTGGATTCCGCGTCGTTGCGCAACTGCCCGGCCTCGGCCTCGGTCGTGGCCTGGAAGTTCTCTTTCTCGACGTTGTCGATGCCGTAGGCGGCCTTCGTTCCGTCGAGGTTGCGCTGGTAGTACTGGCTCTCGAGGGTGAGCTCGTTCGGACGCACCTGGAAGGTGGTGACCGCCCACGGGATGGCCGCGCCCACGACGACGGCGGAGACGACGAGCAGCGCGGTACCGATGAGGGGGTAGCGCCAACGGCCGAGGAAGGCCGTGACGAAGAACGCCAGGGCGACGATGACGGCGGCGATCGCGAGGATCGTCTGGCCCGGGATGACGGCGTTCGCCCCCACGTAACCGGGACCCGTGATGCGCTCCGACGGCTCGACGAGCGTGCGGAAGCGGTCCAGCCACAGGCTCGCTCCCTGCAGCAGCAGGTAGAGGCCGGCGAGGATGGCGAGCTGGATCCGGGCGGCCTTGGAGATGCGCAGCTCTCGCTGGCCGACGCGCACGGAACCGTAGAGGTACGACACGACGCCGGTGAGCAGCAGGCACACCAGCACCACGGCCGAGGCGAAGCCGAGGGCGGCGCCGTAGAACGGCATCGCGAAGAGATAGAAACCTGTGTCGAGCCCGAACTGCGGGTCGGTGACGGAGGTCGCCACGCCGTTGACCCACAACCAGGTGGTCTCCCACTGCGCGGATGAGGCGAAGCCGGCGAAGAAGCCGAAGAAGATCGGGATGCCCCACATGGCGAGGCGGCGGAGCGGCTCCACGACCTCCTGGTAGCGGTCGAGCTGCGAGTTGAGGCGCGCGTACACCGGGCGCAAGCGGTAAGCGAGTTGGATGACGCCCCACACCGGCACCGCCATGGCCAGGAAGCCGACGACGAACATCACGCTGCGTCCGATCCACTGCGTGGTCAGCACGCCGGTGAAGCCCAGCTGTGCGAACCACAGCCAGTCGGAATACAGGTTGGCGAAGACGAAGAACGCCACGACGAGCGCTGCGATCACCGCCAGCGTGATGGAGACGATCCGTCGGGAGCGGTTCGGGGGCGTGGCCTGGTTCGGCGCTGAGGTCGTGGTCACCCCTTCATCCTAGGCGTGGCCTTCTCGGGGTAAGCCGTGAATGCTACGATCCCGAGCCACACGTCGGGAGGGCGTCGAGGTCGCCCCCGTCGCGCACTGTCTCCAGCACCGTCAAGGACTGCTCGAGCGTCGATGTGGAGAAGACCCGCAGGCCGTCGGGCACGTGGCCGACGACTTCGTTGCAGTTCGCCTCGGGGGCCAGGAACATCGTCGCTCCGGCATCCACCGCCCCGTAGAGCTTCTGACGGATGCCACCGATCGGTCCGACGTTGCCGTCGGCGTCGATCGTGCCCGTGCCGGCGTAATGGACCCCACCGGTGAGGTCGCCCGGCGACATCTTGTCGATGATGCCGAGCGCGAACATCATCCCCGCGCTCGGGCCGCCCACGTCGTTCAGCTGGATGGTGACGTCGACGGGGAGATCGAACGTGATGCCGAGCACGACGCCCAGCAGGTATTGCGTCTGCCCGTCCGTCGTCGTCTCCCGGGGGGTCACCTGCGCGGAACCCGGAACGTCGCCGCGCTCGAAGCCGACGGTGACCGGGCCGCCCGCGGCATCCTGCACCTTCGAACGGATCGCATCGACGCTCGTGACGGCCGTGCCGTCGACCGAAGTGATCACGTCGCCCTGCTGCAGCTGCCCCGCCGAGGCGCCGTCGGCGTCGACGCTCGCCACGGCGATCTCCGCCGGGACGTCGTACCCGAGCTCGCGGAGGGCGGCCGCGCTGGCCTCGTTCTGCGAGTCGGTCATGAGGGCGGCGTTCTCGGAGTTGCGCTGCTCGGTGCTCTGGCCCGCGGGGAAGATGCGGTCGATGGGCACGACGGCGCGGGAGCGGTCGAACCACGCCCCGGCGAGCTCGAGCCACGAGGGGGTGCGCTCGCGATTGCCGCTGACCTGCACCGTCAGCAGATCGAGCTGCCCGGTCGAGGCGGTGTCGTCCTCGTCCGGCACCGAGATGAGCGGGACGTCCTGCCCGTCGGCGTTCTTCGAGGTGCCCAAGGTGTCGAAGACCGGACCGGGCTGCTGGATGACGTAGGCCGAGGGCAGGAACGTGAGGGTGAGCAGGACGAGCGAGGCGATGGTGATTGCCCACACGCCGGTGACGGTGCGACGACTCCACCGCTCCCGGGGCGCCGGCACGACGGCGACGTTCTCATCGAACAGGGTCACGGTGGGGGGTCCTTTGCCGGGTCGTTCGCGTGCGGCGTAAGCGGCGCGAGGCCGGGCCGGCAGAAGCGGGGAAGCGTGCGACTAGCGTAGGACTCGTTCCCCCAGACCTGGCTGAAAGGCGGCCGAAATGGCAGACGAGAACCGCGGGCCCGACGACCGCAGCCCCGAGGAGGAGTTCCAGGAGCTGATGCGCCGCCTGATGTCGGGCGACACCAGCGGGATCGACCCCGAGCAGCTCGCGCGCCTGTCGGGCATGCAGATCGATCCCACCATGCTGCAGCAGGTCATGAACCAGCTGCAGGGCGCATTCGCGGGCACGCAGGAGGGCGTCGACTGGAGCCTGGCGGAGCGCCAGGCCCTGCACATCGCCAACCAGGACGGATTGGGCGTGACCACGGGTCAGCGCACCGACCTCGACCAGGCCTTCACCCTCGCGGGCCTCTGGCTGGGCGAGGCGACCACGATCGCCGACCTGCCGCGACCCCCGCGCGCCGTCACCCGCGGCGCCTGGGTCACCGCGACGCTCCCGGTGTGGCAGGAGCTCGCCGAGCCCGTCGCCACGAGCATCGCCGACGCCCTGACCGCAGCCCTCGGCCAACAGGCACCCGACGACATGCAGGAGATGATCGCCGGCGCGGGGCGTCTCATGCGCACCGTGGGCGGGTCGCTCTTCGCCACGCAGCTGGGTCACGTCGTCGGTCGACTCTCGACCGAGGTCGTCGGCGGCGGCGATGTCGGCATCCCGGTCATGCCCGACGGCGAGGCAGCCATCCTGCCGCAGAACTTCGCCGACTTCGGCCGTGATCTCGAGATCCCCGACGATCAGCTGGCGCTCTATCTCGCGACCCGCGAGCTGGCGCACGCGCGCCTGTTCCGTCACGCGCGCTGGTTGCGGCTGCACGTCATCTCGCAGGTACGCGACTTCGCGCACGGCATCCGCGTCGACACCGACGCCCTCGAAGAACTCGCCTCGCGCTTCGACCCGTCGCAGCCCGAAGAACTGCGCGGGGCGCTGGAGAGCGGAGCGTTGCTGCCCGAGCGCTCCGAGGAGCAGACCGCGGCCCTCACCCGCCTCGAGAACCTGCTCGCCACGATCGAGGGCTGGGTCGACGTCGTCACCGAAGACGCGACCTCGCGTCTTCCCTCCGCGGTGCGGATCGCCGAAGCCGTCCGCCGTCGCCGCGCGGTCGGCGGCCCCGCCGAGCAGGCGCTCGGCTCTCTCGTCGGCCTCGAACTGCGTCCGCGCCGCATGCGCGAAGCAGCGGCGATGTGGCGTCAGGTGACCGACGCGGTCGGCGTCGAGGGGCGCGACGGGCTCTGGGACTACCCCGACCTCATGCCCACCGCCGACGACATCGACGACCCCGCAGCCCTCATCGCCCGGCTCACGGCCGCGTCCCGAGGCGAGGCGGCTCCCTCGGATGCCATGGATGACGCGCTCGCTCAGCTCCTGGCCGAAGAGGCCGAGGGCGGCCGCGCCGACGACGCCGCCGAGAATGCCGGAGACACCGGCACCGCTCCGACGTCGAACGACGAGCGGCCCGACGACGACTCCGCGCCGGGCGACCAGCGGCCGGTGTAGGACTTTCGCGTTCGGACGCGCCCGGGGAGGAGACATCGGTCTCGCCCCGGGCGCGTTCGCGTGTGCGGGGGCGGGTGCCCGGCGCTCGCCCAGGGCGCGTTCGGCGGTGGGGACGGCTACCCGGGGCGCGTACGGGCGTTCGGGCGAGTGCCCGGCTCACGCCCTGCGGCGGCGGCTGCTGCCCGTCACCGCGGGCGCGGGCGGCCGCCACTGCCCGTCACCTCGGGCGCGGGCGATCGCACGGCTCCTCCCCACGCCGCGGAGTTCGTCCAGGGATGGGGATAGCGGCATCCGGGATCGGTCGGCGGTTCAGGATCGACCCATGATGCGACTCGATCCCTCCGCTCTCCCCCTGTGGCGCGATGACGGCCGCGTGCAGTTCGGCTCGCCCGCGCTCGCCCACACCCCGTTCGCGGGTGCGTGGGTCGACATCGTGGTCGCGGCTCTCGCGGCCGGCACGACGCGGGCGGAGGTGCGGGGTCTCGCGCGAGTGCACGGAGCGGCCGACGGGGAGGCCGACGCCCTTCTCGACGCGGTGGCGCCCGCGATCGCGTCGCGCCGGCGGTGGGCACCGATCGCCGTGCAGGTCGCCGACGATCTCCCGTCGCGTGTCGTGCGGGCCGTCCTCGCCGCCCTGCCGGCGCGTACGAGCGTGATCCCCTGGGCCGGATCGGCCGGACACCGCGTACCCACCGGCGCGCACGTGGTGCTGCTGGCCGCCCACCGGGTAGACCCGCGGCGGGCGGCCACGCTGCTCAGCGAGGATGTGACGCACCTCCCCGTCACGCTCGACGCGGGCAGTGCCACCATCGGTCCCGTCGTGGTCCCCGGCCGCACCGCGTGCCTCGCCTGCCTCGACGCAGCCCGCCGCCGTGATGACGCGCAGTGGCCCACGATCGCCGCGCAGCTCCTGGGCCGCGCGCACCCCGACGTCGACGTGGCCCTCGCCGCCGAGGCCGGGCGCGCCGCCCGGTTCCTGCTCAGCGGGCCGATCGCGTCGACGACGAGGTCGTTGCGCCTGCGCGCCGATTCGTCCCGGCGGGCCTGGGAGATGCATCGGCCGAGCGAAGAGTGCCACTGCCGATCTCCTGGAGGAAGCGCGAAGCAGACCGCTCCATACGGCCTCGGCCCCGTGCCCAGCTCACCGAGAGCGTCCGCGCCGCTCGCGTGACGCCGACGTACGCGAGGCGTCGCTCTTCGTCGACCGCCTCGAACGTCTTCGCGTACGAGATGGGCAGCAGCCCCTCACTCACCCCCACGAGGTACACGTGATCCCACTCCAGACCTTTCGCCGCGTGCAGCGTGGCCAGCGTCACCGTGCGCGTCGTCGGCTCGTGCTGGTCGCGCGCGCGTGCCTGCAGGTCGTCGGTGAACGCGCGCAGGTCGGTTCCCGTCGGCGCGTCCTCCGCGAGACGCAGCAGTGCCGCCCGGGCCTCCCACGCCTCCCGCAGCGCACCGCCGGCCGCCGGCGGGTCGTCGGTGAGTCCGACGCTGCGCAGCACATCCCGCACCGTGGCGAGGAAACCCGTCTCCATCGGGGCGACCGACGCCGCGCGAAGCGCCATGAGCGCCTGGCGCACCTCCGGCAGGTCGAAGAACTTGCGTCCACCGAGCACCGACGCCGCCACACCGACCCCCGCCAACGCCGTGAGCAGAGCCGCCGACTGCGCGTGCGCCCGATAAAGCACTGCGATGTCGTGCGGGTCGACCCCGCGGGTCAGCGAGTCGGCGATCGACCGCGCCACCGCAGTCGCTTCGTCCTCATCGTCGTCGAAGGCGCGCACGGTGGGGGTCGGCGTGTCCAGTGCGCTCGCCGCGACGAGTTCGAGGGCGCCCGCGCGACCGCGCATGAGCTCGTTGGCGACGGCGAGCACGGGGGCCGTGGAGCGGTAGTTGCGCTCGAGCCGTACGACACGGGCGTCCTCGTGGGTCCGCTCGAAGTCGAGCAGGTATCGCGCGTCGGCGCCCGTGAACGAGTACACCGTCTGACTCGCGTCGCCCACGACGCACAGGTCGCGGCGATCCCCCAACCACAGCTCGAGCACGCGGTTCTGCAGGGGCGAGACGTCCTGGTACTCGTCCACGGTGAAGTGCCGGTACTGCTCGCGCACCGCGGCGGCGACGTGCGGTTCGGCCTCGATCATGCCGGCGCACGTCAGCAGCACGTCTTCGAAGTCCATCTGCCGCCGCTCGTCCTTGAGCTTCTCGTACGCGCGTTGCAGGGCGACGACCTGATCGACGCCCAAGCGGCCGACGCCCTCTGGGCGGTCCGCGGCGTACTGGTCGATGGAGCGCAACGTGACCTTGCGCCACTCGATCGCGGACGCGACGTCGCGCAGCGTCGCGGTATCGGGCGAGAGCCCCACGCCGTCGGCCGCGTGCGCGAGCATGCGCACCTTGTTGTCGATGATCGAGGGCGCCTGGTCTCCGGCGAGTGTGGGCCAGAAGAAGTTCACCTGCGCGAGGGCTGCCGCGTGGAAGGTCCGGGCCGAAACGCCCGACACTCCGAGCGCGCGCAGACGTCCCCGCATCTCACCCGCCGCCTTCGCGGTGAAGGTCACCGCCATCACCCGCTGGGGCGAGTACGCACCCGTGTCGACGCCATGAGCGATGCGCCGCGTGATGACGCGCGTCTTGCCGGTCCCGGCGCCGGCGAGCACGCAGACCGGTCCCCGCAAAGCGCGCGCGGCCTCGAGCTGGTGCTCGTCGAGACCGTCGAGCGGACCGGTCACGCGATCCCCCGGTACCAGTCGTCGATGAGGCGCCGGGCGATGGATGCCGCGCCCGGCAGGGTCACGTCGGACTCGTCGCTCAGTGCCGCACCGATCTCGTCACGGGTGAACCAGCGCACCTCGACGATCTCCTCACCGTCGGGGCGGGCGTCGGCGTCGTCGACGACCCGCGCGCGGAACCCGAGCATGAGCGAGCGCGGGTACGGCCATGCCTGCGAATACCGGTACGCGATGTCGCGCAGCCGGACACCGGCTTCCTCCTCCACCTCGCGGGCGACGGCGTCTTCGAGCGACTCCCCCGCCTCGGCGAACCCGGCGAAGCACGAATACCTCCGGCCACCCCACGCGGCGTTCGCCCCGAGCAGGATCCGATCGTCGGATCCCGCCGACGTGAGAAGCACGATCACGGCCGGATCGGTGCGCGGGAAGTGCTCCCGACCGCACGCGGGGCAGTGCCGCGACCAGCCGGCATGGCGCACCTCGGTGAGCGTGCCGCACGCGGGGCAGAAGGGCGCATCTCGCAACCAGCCCGCGAGGGCGACAGCGGTGGTCAGGAGCTCCGCCTCGCCGGCGGGCAGGTCGCCGCCGGCGGCACGCAAGGGCGCCCAGGAGGCGTTGGCGACGAGGTCGTCGGGGGCATCCTCGGCGAGGACGGCGAGCACGATCGCTCCGCCGTCACCGTCACGGCCAAGGAAAGCCCATTCGCGAACGCCCGGCACGGTGATCTCCGCGGTCCCAGTGGCGGCCCCCCGCAGTCGGCCGTGCTCGACCAGGGCCAGACGGCCCCCGACGAGGGGCGCGGCGTCGCGGCGCACGGCGAGCACCCGGGTGCGCGGGTCGTGCAGGAGCCGGGGCAACAGATCCCGGTCGTCTCGCTCGGCGGCCGACCTGTCGATGCGGACCTCTGCACCCGCGGCGGAATCTGCGGCGGACGGCGTGAACGCGGAACGCGACATGAAGCACCTCTTTCACGAGCGGACGGGGCGGGCGGTTCCGGGGCGACCTCCCCCGCTCAAGGGCGTGGCGTGGACGGCGGAACGAGAGGCCCACCTACCCTGGGAGGCATGGCACGCTCGCCCCTCATTTTAGCTGCGTCGGCGACGACGGCTCTGCCCGGCACCGTGTTCACCAGCGCTCGGGTGCTCACCGAGAACGCCGGTGGACGGTTCGACTCGGCTCTCGCGCGCACCGACGACGGCCGGGAGGTCGTCGTGCGCATGCCGGCCGGCGAAGAGGGTGCCCACGATCTGGCCGCGGAGTCGCGAGCCCTGCACGCGCTGACTGCCGGTGTGCGGGCACTCCTGCCTTTCGCCGTGCCCGAAGTGCTCGGCGAGAGCGGCTCCGGTACGCAGCGCGTGCTCGTGGTCGACCGCATCGACGGCTACCGCATCGACCCCGCCCAGCTGCCGAAGGGACCCGGCTACGCACCCGCGATCGGCGGAGCTCTCGCGGCGGTCCATGCCCTCCCGGCATCCATCGTGCGCACCGACGGTCTGCCGGTCCGCACATCCGAGCAGGTCCGCGACGACATCCGACGCCTGCTCGACCGCGCCGACGCCACGGGGCGCGTCAGCGACGACCTCATGCTGCGCTGGCGGCGTGCCCTCGACGTCGACGACCTCTGGCGGTTCGAGTCCGCGGTCGTCCTGGGCGGTGCGACCAGCGCCTCGATCGTCCTCGCCGACGACTCCGACGGCATCCCGCACGTGGTGGGGGTCCTCGACTGGGCCGGCCTCAGTGTCGGCGACCCGGCCGTCGACCTGCGGTGGCTGGCATCCGCCCCCACGGCCGCCGACGACGTGCACGAGGGATACGCCGCGGCCGGCGACCGGTCGCCCGACCCCCTGCTGCGCGAGCGCGCCCGCCTGTACGCCGAACTGGAATTCGCCCGGTGGCTCGTCCACGGACACGATGCCGGTCACGCCGACGTCGTCGACGACGCGGTCGCGCTGCTCGACGCCCTGGCCGACGGCGTCCGCGGGGACCACATCGTGCCCGACACGCGCAGCGACATCGACGACGCCATGGCGCTCGTCGAGAGCGTGCCGCCCGTGTCGACGCCCGGCGGGGTGGACACGTCGATGCAGACCGACGCCTACGACCCCGAGGCGCTGTCGCTGTACCTCGCAGTCGAGCGCGATCGCGCGGCCGCCGCCGATGCGCTCGCCGCCGCGATGGACGACCGTGCGAACCCGGATGCCGACACCGGCGCCATCCACGTCGACCGACTGCCCCAACCCGACGGCGTCGACCACGACGCCACCGCCCCGGTCGACCTGGACGGCTGGGGTGACGACGCACCGCGCGGTGGAGCGGCGAACGCCGCGGGAGCATCTGACCAGCGCGACCCGGCGACCGGGACAGCCGGGACCACCGACCGGGGGACGTCGCACGCCGACGCCGCGCCCGAGACGGTCGTCGACGACGAAGAAGACGCCCTCCGCGCCAGCCGGGCCGCGCTGCGCCGTTGGGGTGTCTCGGGCGATACCGCCTGAGCCGAGCGGTCCGCCCCGGGCGGGCGCCTCTCAGCCGCGCAGCACCAGTTCGTCGCCGACGTAGAACAGCGTCACGTCGATCAGGTCGATGTCGATGCCGTGCTTCGCGTGATACGCCTCGCGGTAGAGCTCGAGCTGCAGCATGCGCGCGCGCCGATCCGCGTCGGTGGTGGGCGGCCGACCCGTCTTCCAGTCGACGATCTCGTACCGGTCGCCGCGGCGGTACACGGCATCCAGTTTGCAGATGACGACGTGCTCGCGACCGTCGAGTCGCGTGGTGACGAAGTCGATCTCCGTCTCGACCTCGATCGGGCGCAGACCCGCCCATTCCGACCGCTCGAAACACTCGCGCAGCCGCTGCAGGTCCGCCGCGTCGGCAGCGGAGGCGCCGACCTCGTCGTCGTCCCACAGCCCGTCGTCGTCCAGCCCGATCCCCGCGCCGACGTGGCCCGAACGCTGCTCCACCCACGCGTGGAAGAGCGTGCCGAGGCGCGTCTGACGGTACGGGCGTTCAGGCATGGGTCGCCGCAGGTCATCGACGGCGCGGCCGTAATCCGCGACGAAGTCCTTGAACTTCGACGCCGGAATGCGGGTGGGCGCAGGAGCGTGCGACGGTCGCAGGCGGTCGGCGCGCTCCGCAAGGAGCAGTTCGAGGTCGTCGTCGGGTCGCGCGGAAGCGTTCGCGCGCGCGGCGCTAGCGGTCGCCACGGCCGCCGTCATGGCGGTGCGGCGTGCGCCGAGGGGATCGAGCGGCCAGTGGAGCAGCCGGCGCTCACCGTCGTACGGGTCATCGCCCACCTCGCCGACCGCGAGATCGACGCCCAGGGCCTCGGCGGCTTCCTCGAGGAAGACGCTCGGTCGACGTGGGCGCTTCGTGCCCGACCAACTCGACCCCGACAGCAGCAGGTGATCGCGAGCGCGGGTGAACGCGACATACGCCAGCCGGCGGTCCTCATCGAGCTGTCGAGCGCGATTGTCGGACACGAACGCCTCTATCGCCACCTTCAGATCTTGCTGCGTCTCGGCGCCGCGCCAGCCGAAGACGGGCAGCCAGGCGGAGTCGCCGCGGAATTCGGAGGGCAGGATGCCGAACCCCAGCCAGCCCTTGGTATCGCGCGCCAGCGACGGCAGCTCGTCGGTCACCAGTCGCACGACCGCCACGGCATCCCACTCGAGTCCCTTCGAGCCGTGGATGGTCAGCAGTTGAACGACGTCGGCCTCCGGCGGCTCGGTGCGCGGGGCGAACTCGTCGGCCTGCTCGGCGTGGTCGAGCCAGGCCAGGAGGCTCGAGACGGACCCGGACTCGTCGGCCGCGAGGAAGCCGCGGATCTCGTCGACGAACGCGCGCAGCTGGGCCGACGCGATGCGCGCGGATCCACGCGACTCGTTCGCGGCGAGCTCGATGTCGAGTCGCAGTTCGGTCTCGACCAGCCTGATCAGCTCGGGGATCGGGGCACCGGCACTGCGGCGGAGCCCGGCGAACACGGCCCCGGCCTCGCGCAGACGCGCGCGCCCCTCCGGCGTGATATCGGCCAACCAGCCGTGACCGTCGCTCTGGCGCGTGACGAAATCGAGGGCGTCGACGAGGGAGGCCCGGTCGGCGCCCGGCGTCGATCGCAGGCGGTTCACCACGTCTGCCGCCAGCGGTTGGAGCGATACGTCGTGCGTGGCGAGGCGGCGCGCCACCTGGGCGAGCGCGCGGAGGTCGGCGAGGCCGACCGCCCATCGAGGTCCCGACAGCAGACGGATCAGGGCGGATCCCGCCTCGGGATCGCTGATGACGCGGAGCGCCGACACGACGTCGACCACCTCGGGAGTCGTGAGCAGACCCCCCAACCCGAGGATGCGATGGGGGATGCCACGGCGGCCCAGCGCGTCGCCGAAGCGCACCATGTGCTTCTTGCTGCGGAACAGCAGCGCCCCCGTCGTGGCTCGTCCGTCCGCGGCGCGCGCGGCGCGGACTCCCACGAACCACGACGCGACCCGGTCGGCCTCGGCATCCAGGTCGTTCTCGAACACGGTGTCGACGACACCCGCCGGTGCGCCCGGACGCGCGCGCAGCGCTTCGACCGGGACCGGCGCCCGTGAGGCGAGCGGAGCCAGAACGGCGTTCGCGGCGTCGAGTACTCGCGCGCTGTTGCGCCAGCTCGTCAGCAGGGAGAAGTGCTGGCATCCGCCCGAGGGTGCGAAGACGACGGGAAAACCGCCCAGGTTGCCCGCGCTCGCGCCGCGCCAGGCGTAGATGGCCTGATGAGGGTCGCCCACGGCCATGACCCCCGTCTCCCCGAACAGCGTCGCGAGCAGGTCGGTCTGAACGACGGAGGTGTCCTGGTACTCGTCGAGCAGGACGACACGGTATCGCGCGCGGAGCTCCTCGACGACGGCCGGATGCTCCCGGGCGATCCGGAGCGCACCTGCCACCTGATCGGCGAAGTCCATGACGCCGAGGCGCGCCTTCTCGCGGTCGTAGGCCGCGGCGAGGGCGGCGAGCAGCGAGAGCGCCGACACCTTGGTCGCCGCGTCCGCGACCTCTTTGTAGACGTCGACGCGGTTGGAGGTCGAGGGGCGTTCGACGATGCGCCCGAACTCGTCGGGGAAGGCCGCGAGCCGATCGAGATCGACCAGGTTGTCGACGCCGTCGCGGGCGATCCGCAACGCCGCGTCGATGAGGGACCGCGGCGACTCCTGCCGCTCCTCCAGGCGGGGGTCGTCGGAGGCGAACACGACGCGCCGCATGAGCAGCCAGGCCGCGGATTCCGACAGCACCGCCGACTCGGCATCCCGCCCGATCCGCAGCCCGTGCTCGCGGACGATCGAGTCGGCGAAGCTGTTGTAGGTCGACACCGTCGGGCGGTGCAGGAGCTGATCGGCGTCGGACGCCGACGCGACCCCCGCACCGACCTCGGATGCGAGGGCGTCGAGCGCCTCGCGCCGCGCGGCGTCACCGCGGGCGCCCTCAACCTGCGCGAGGTCGCCGAAGACGGCGAGCCTGCCCGCCGCGTGCAGGGCGGGAAGGGCGGGCAGCAGGCCGCGCGACTCGAACTCCGACAGACGCTGCAGGCGCTTCTGGATACGCTCGGCCAGTTCGCCCGCGGCCTTGCGCGTGAACGTCAGACCGAGCACCTCGTCTCGACGCACGTGCGCATTGGCGACGAGCCACACGACGCGGCCGGCCATCGTCTCGGTCTTGCCGCTGCCGGCACCGGCCACCACCAGCGCCGGGGACAGGGGCGCCTCGATGACGGCGGTCTGCTCGGCGGTGGGCGGGAACTGCCCCAGCGCGGCCGCGATCGTCGCGGCTGAAAGATCACCGGTCACGACGCGCTCACCGCCGAGACCGTGTGGATACGACACAGTCCGTACGAGAACTCGTCGCGGCAGTGCACCTCGTACGGGGCAGCGAAGCTCGTTCCCCGCATGACACCGACGGCGCGCTGGACACGAGTGACGAACTCTTCGCGCTGCGCATCGTCGAACGGCTGCTGCGTCGGCTCGGCGTACTCCTTCTTCGTCGCGCTCGGCCGCAGCACGAGGAGCTTCGCCCCACCCGACGGCAACCCCGCCACCTGCTCGATCGCCCCGGACGAGAAGGCGAGCTGGTAGGCGGCGAGCTGCGGATTGTCGGCGACCTTCTGGTCTGTCTGCGGTTCGTTCTTCCCGGTCTTGAGATCGACGATCACCACGTCGCCCGCCGGGGTGATCTCGACGCGGTCGATGTCGCCGCTGAGCACGGCGCCGTGCTCGCCGGCGTCGGCGATCGGGATCGGCACCTCGAAATGTCGCTCCGCACCGACCAGTCGTCCACCGGCGTCGTCGAAGCGCCGCAAGTAGGTGGCGAGCCGTCGCACGAGGTCGCGCGCGCGGGTCCTCTCCGCCCGTTCCCTCCACACGGCGTCGAACGCCAGTTCTCCCCAGCGCTCTTCGACGACCGCCCACAGATCGTCTTCGGACGAGGACGACGCCGTTTCGAGCGCGGCGTGGATGATCGTGCCGATCCCCGCGGTCGTCCCCCCTCGATCGCCACCGAGGTCGGCGATCACCCAGTCGAGTTCGCACTCCTCGAGGGCGTGCAGGCGCGATGGCGAGACGCGCACGTCTTCGCGGTCGAGGTCGCGCAGCGGCGCGGTGGAGGTCGGCGGTGCGACGCCGTACCACTCGTCGATCGCCGCCCCGGCGACGTCGGCCGCGGCCAAGAGCGCGAGTTGCCCGGCCGCGTGGGTGCGATCCGCCGCCGGAACGCGGGGGGCGGTCAGCGAACGCCGGTGCCGCGCGACGAGACCGCGAAGCGACAACGGGTGTTCGGGAATGGATGCCGCGGGCTCGGGCGCGGGGAGCATCTCGAAGAGCACGCTGGGGCCGGTGTCGTCGTCGTCGACAGCCGTGACGATGAGCATGCGCTCGGCGCGGCTGAGGGCGCGCACGAACAGGCGCAACTCGTCGTGCATGGCCGCCCGTCGTCGATCGAGCATGCCCGCAGCCGGGATGTCGGGGTTCTGCACCGCATCGGTGAGGCGCCAGGTCTCGAGCAGTCCCCCGCGCAGGCGCGTGTTGGGCCAGACGCCTTCTTGCACGCCGGCGATGATGACCGTGTCGAACGCCGTGCCCGCCGCGGCGGCCGGCGTCAGAATGCGCACGGTGTCGACGACGGCAGGCTGTTCGATGCGGTCTTCGGCCACGTCGCTGTCGAGCACCGCGCGAAGGAAGGTCGAGGCCTCGCCGTCGGGTTCGCGCTCGGTGTAGCGCTTCGCCGCCTGGAACAGCGCGACGACGGCATCGAGGTCGCGGTCGGCCTGCTCGGCGATGGGCCCGTGCCCCCGTGACGCCTCTCGCCACGTGCGCGCCAGGGAGCTGCGTTCCCACGCCGTCCACAGCATCTCGTGCGCGGTCGCGCGCGATCGCGCCTGGGCCCCGAGGGCCGCGAGGGTTTCACCGAGACGGACCGCCCGCCGCGCCTCACGGGTGTCGACAGCGGCGAGTTCGAGCGGGTACCGCACGCCGGAGACGAGCAGGTCGGTCGCCGAGCGCACGCCGCCTTCTGCCACCTCGGCGTGCCGCAGGGCGGTGCGGAGCCGCCGCAGTTCGATCGGATCGAGGCCACCGAACGTGCCGAGCAGCGCGTCGACGACGAGCTCGGGCGACCACTCGTCGGGGTCGGTCATGCCCAGCTCGACGAGGCGGACGAGGTCGCGCACGGGTCGCTGCACCCCGAGCGCGAGGCCGGGCCCGCTGGCTCGCGCCGGAACTTCGCGCGCGGCCAGCTCGGACTCGAGGGTGGCCACCTGACGCGAGTCGTGCGCGATCACCGCGCACGAGCCCCACGGCACGCCGCCGAGGACGTGCCGCTCGCGCAGCAGCCGCGAGATCGCGTCGGCCTCCTCGGCGGGCGAACGGAGGAGGTACGTGCGCACCGACCCCTGTACCGGCGCGCCCTGCGGCGCCCGACGGTGCGCGACGACACCGGCGGCGCCGATGCGCGAAGACACCTGCCGGACGAGGTCCACCTGTTCCGGCGTCCCGCGGTGCGCGGTGCCCAGGGCGACCGTCGCTCCGAGTTCGCGGGCCAACCGGGCGAAGTTCTCGGGGGTCGCGCCCCGGAAGGCACCGGATGCCACGTCGGGGTCGCCGAAGGCGACAACGCCGATACCGAGCGCACGGCACGCGCCGAGCACGTCGATACCGCCGGGCGTGAGCTCCTGCGCGTCATCGACGAGGATGCACCGCAGGGCCGCGAAGCGCCCCAGCAGCTCGCGATCGACGCGGGCGTCATCGAGCACGGCGACGGCTTCGCGGGCGAGGTCGGCCGCGTCGCGGTGGGCGCCGCGCATCGACGCGCGGACGGCGCGGTACTCGTCGGAGAACGAGGCCAGCGACGCCCACACGGGCAGGTCGAGGTGGGTGGCGAGGTCGGCGAGATCGGCCGACGACACCCCGAGGTCCGTGCACTCCGCGAGGAACGCGCGCACATCGCCGCGGAAGCCCCGGGTCGCCCTGATCGCGGGGCCCAGCCAGTCGGGCCACCGCGAGAGGCCGTCGATCTCGTCGAGAGCGTCGCCGTCGAGCAGATCGCGGATGATCTGGTCTTCGTCGCCACCCGTGAGCAGCTGGGGTGGCTCGGCGCCGCGGCGCACCTCGGCGCCGCGCACGAGCTGGAACGCGAACGATGCGACGGAACGCGCGAGCGCACCCGATGTCGCGCGCCCCACCGCAAGCGCGAGGGGGTCGCGCAACGCCGTCGCGGCCGGCCGCGTGGGCGTGAGCACGAGCAGGTGATCGGGATCGATCCCGGATGCCACCAGCTCGCGCACCCGGGTGAGGAGCGTCGTCGTCTTACCCGAGCCCGGGGCGCCGACGACGACGCCGCTGGCCTCGGCCGCCCACGACGCCACCGCCTGCTGGTCGGCGTCGAGGCCGCCCCCGAGCAGGGGGGATGCCTCGGGTGCGTCGGCATCCGGAATCTGCATGCGTCCACGCTAGACCGCACCTCCGACATCGCTCCGGTGGACCCCCGGGGTGCCGCGTCATCGCGGGGTGAGCGGCACCGCCGGGCGCCGTCGCGGCTGCGCGCGTTCGCCGTCCGCGAAGCGGTGCCCCCGCCGGGTCGTCGCCCCGCACGGCTGCCCTAGAGTCGAAGGACGCGCAGGGCCGACCGCGGCCCCGCGAGGAAAGGACGCATCGTGGAGATCCGCATCGGCATCACCAACACCGGCCGCGAACTCAACTTCGAGACCAACGAGAGCTCCGACGCCGTCAAGACCGCCGTCGCAACGGCCCTCGACTCCTCGGCCAGCCACGTCTCCTTCACGGACGTGAAGGGCAACTCCTACCTCGTCCCCACCGCCAACCTCGCCTTCGTCGAGCTCGGCACCGAAGAGTCGCGCCGCGTCGGCTTCGTCGCCTGAGCCCACGACCGTGCAGATCCTGCTCGGCCTGATCCTCGGAGCCGTGATCGGGCTCGCCGCCCACTTCTCGCTCCCGCACCGTGGACTGCGGGGGGCGTTCCTCGCGCCGCTCGCCGGGGCTGCGGCGGCCGGGGTCGTCTGGACGGCCGCGACGTGGATGGGATTCGGCGTCGACTCGCCGATCCTGTGGCTCGTCGCCGCCGTCGCTCCGGCCGTCACCGCCTTCGCCGTGGTCCCCCTCGTGACCCGGGCGCGGCTCGCGCGCGACGACGCCGACCGAGCGCGACTCAGCGTCTGATCGACGCCGACCGAGCGCGACTCAGCGTCTGATCGACGCCGGACGAGGCGCGATGATCCGCGTCAGGCCGCCAGCCCCATGGCATCCATGCGCCGCGCGTGCGCGCCCATCAGTTCGCTGAAGACGGGCTCGACCTTCTCTTCCTCGGCGCGGTCGAGGTGCCCGTGGCGAAGGGCCGCGCGGGCGACGAGCAGCGTGTCGCCGACGAGGCGCCGACCCCAGAGGGCGAGGAGCCAGCGCCACTCCTCGTCGCTGTCGATGGTCGCCGCGATGATGTCGACGATCGCCTGACGGTCGTCGTCGGCTTGAAGGATGCGGGCGACGCGTCGCCCCGTGTCTCCATAGCTCGACGACAGCGCGAGGTAGAAGTCGTCGAGGAGGCCCGCCGTGATGTGCACGGTGAGCATGGTCTCCTGCGGGCGGACGCCGTGGGTGTTCCGACGGAAGGCGTCGAGCGACTCGCGGAACGGCAGCATGAGGTGCGTCGGGTCGGCCCCGCGGTCGCGGATCAGCGCGACGAGCTCCTGGTGCTTGATCAGCGCTGCACCGGCCGCGCGAGAGAGCGATTCCTTCTCGGCGAGCTCCGGCGTCAGCGCGATCAGTTCACTCAGCGTCTCGAAGAACCCCAGCTGCAGGTACGCGGCCTGTCCGAGGAAGGTCTCGACGTCAGGGGCGAGTTCGGCGAAGTCGACGCGCATCGCCTCGCCGAGGTCTCCGCGCGAGCGCAGTTGGAGCGTGCGGCCCACGGGGCGCTGACGACGACGGAACCACGCGAACACGTAGACAGCCTAGGCGTCGGGGGCTCCGGAGACACGCCGGGTAGAGTAGGTGGGTCCCGGCGAAGGATCGGGACCCCGCGCCTGTGGACGAGTGAGGGCGTGGATTCGACTCCCAGGCGGTCTCTCGCCGCCGGAACAGGCACGCTCATGACGACATTCGCCGAGCTCGGCGTCGACCAGGACATCGTCGATGCCCTCGCGACCAAGGGCATCATCGATGCCTTCCCCATCCAGGAGCAGACGATCCCCCTCGGTCTCCCCGGCCAGGACATCATCGGTCAGGCCAAGACGGGTACCGGAAAGACCTTCGGCTTCGGCATCCCCGTGGTGCAGCGGCTCGGACCGAACCCCGAGCCGGGTGTGAAGGTCCTCATCGTCGTTCCCACGCGCGAGCTCGCCGTGCAGGTCTACGAAGACATGGACATGCTCACGAGCAACCGTCCCACCAGCGTCGTCGCCATCTACGGCGGCAAGGCCTACGAGGGCCAGATCGACCAGTTGAAGGCCGGCGCGCAGATCGTCGTCGGCACCCCCGGTCGCCTCATCGACCTCGCCAACCAGCGCCTGCTCGACCTCTCGAACGCGACCGAGGTCGTGCTCGACGAGGCCGACAAGATGCTCGACCTCGGCTTCCTCGCCGACATCGAGAAGATCTTCTCGAAGGTCCCGCCCGTGCGGCACACGCAGCTGTTCTCGGCGACCATGCCCGGTCCGATCGTGGCCCTCGCGCGCCGATTCATGTCGAACCCGATCCACATGCGCGCCAACGACCCCGACGAGGGCCTGACCCAGGCGAACATCAAGCACCTCGTCTACCGCGCGCACTCTCTCGACAAGGACGAGGTCATCGCCCGCATCCTGCAGTCCGAGGGTCGCGAGAAGGCCGTCATCTTCACCCGCACCAAGCGCGCCGCGCAGAAGCTCGTCGACGAGCTCGGCGACCGCGGCTTCAACACCGCCGCCGTGCACGGCGACATGACCCAGGAAGCGCGCGAGCGCTCGATGGCCGCGTTCAAGGCCGGCAAGAAAGACGTCCTCATCGCGACCGACGTCGCCGCCCGCGGTATCGACGTCAACGACGTCACCCACGTCATCAACCACACCATCCCCGACGACGAGAAGACCTACCTGCATCGCGCCGGCCGTACCGGTCGCGCCGGCAAGACCGGTATCGCGGTCACGTTCGTCGACTGGGACGACCTGCACAAGTGGGCGCTCATCAACCGCGCCCTCGAGTTCGGCCAGCCCGAGCCCACCGAGACCTACTCGTCGAGCCCGCACCTCTACACCGACCTCGACATCCCCGAGGGCACGAAGGGTCGCCTCGTGACCGCGCCGAAGGCGGTCGCCCCGAGGACCGAGAAGAAGACCGACGCACCCGCGGATGCCGAGGGCGAGGGCGGTCCGCGTCGTCGCCGTCGTCGCGGCGCAGCGGACACCGCCGCCCCCGGCGAGACGACCCCTCGTGGAGAGGACGGCGCCGGCACGCACGACGGCGCCGGCAAGGAGCACCACGACGGCAACGCGGCCCCGCGCCGCCGACGTCGCCGCCGCAGCGGCGGTGGCAGCTCCGGCACCCCGACGGCCCCCGTCGCCTGACCCACGCGAAGTCCACGCGGCGCCGATCCCCTCGGGGTCGGTGCCGCGTTCGTCGGCGCCCGAGCCCGAACGGCGGCACCGGACGGATTCCGCACGGCGGCCACCCTCCCGGGGCGGGTCCGTCTACGCGTAGACCGGCGCCGTGCCGCCACCGAGGGCGAAGATGCGCGCGACCATCTCGTCGGCGGTGGTGTTCTCGCCGGGCAGGTTCGGTTTGCCGAGGCCGTGGTAGTCGCTCGACCCGGTCACGATGAGGTCGCGGTCCGCGGCGAGGCGCGCCAGCAGCGCGGTCGGCTCGGGCAGGTTCTCGCGGTGCGCGAGCTCGAAACCGGCGAGACCCGCATCGAGCATCGCCCGCAGCACGCTGTCGGGCAGCAGGGCCCGCCCCGCCGGGTGGGCGATGATCGGCACACCCCCGGCGCCGACGACGAGCTCCACCGCCGACACGGGATCGGGGGCGTAGAGCGCCACGTAGTAGTCGCCCGCGGGATGCAGGATCCCGGCGAAGGCCTCTGTGCGATCGACCACGATCCCGCGAGCGACGAGGGCGTCGGCGATGTGCGGACGACCGACCGTGGCCCCGTCGGTGGTCTGCGCGACGATGTCGTCCCACGCGATGTCGTAGTCGTGCGAGATGCGCTCGGCCATGATCTGTGCGCGGTCCAGTCGCGACGAACGGATGCGATCGGTCATCGCCCGGAGGTCCGGGTCATCGGGATCGACGAGATAGGCCAGCAGGTGAACGCTGCGCCACCGGTGCCGTGCCGACAACTCCATGCCCGGCACGAACGTCATCCCGAGAGACGTCGCCGCCTCCGCCGCCTCCGCCCATCCCGACGTCGTGTCGTGGTCGGTGAGGGCGGCGGTGCGCAGGCCGTGCCGGTGTGCTGCGGCCATGACCTCGGCCGGGGGTTCCGTGCCGTCGGAATGCGACGAGTGCAGATGCAGGTCGCTCGGTCCGGAGAATCGGGGAGCAGACGGCACCCATCGAGCGTAGCGCTCCCCTCCCCCGCCCGGACGGTGCCGCACCCGTCCTCACCCGCAGGCGGCATCCGGTCGACGTCGGTCGATCTCCCAGACGCCTGACCTAAGGTCGGGTGCGTGCGTCGACTGCTGGGTTCCCTGGTCGCGCTCGTCGTGGCGGCGGGCGCCGCCGTGCTGACGTGGCCCTCCGCATTCGGGGTGGAACGCGTCTTCCCGATCGCACAGCTGATCTCGTTCCGCGCTCCACTGGCCGCCGTCATGATCGCCGCGACGCTGCTCATGCTGCTGTTCGCCTTCATCCGCCCGGTGCGGGCGCTCGCTCTCGTTCTCGCGCTCATCTTCGGCGTCTCGGGCGGCATCAACGCCGCCGTCCTCTTCCAGCGCGGCCTCGGCTCCGAAGACCTCCCCGCCAAGACGGCCACGAGCCTGCGCGTCATGACGTGGAACACCGCCGGGTCGGCGACGTCGGCCGAATCGATCGCCCAGTTCGCGGTCGGGATGCAGGCCGATGTCGTCACGCTCCCCGAGACGACGATCGACACCGGCGCCCAGGTGGCCGAGATGATGCGCGACATGGGTCAGCCCATGTGGGCGCACCACGCGGAGTACGGCGAATACGGCATCACCGGATGGGATGCCACCTCGACGACCGTCCTGATCCGCCCCGAGCTGGGTGATTACTCCGTCATCGAGTCGTCGCTCGACGGTTCCAGCAACACCTCGACCGTGCCCAGCGCGGTCGCCATGCCGACCTCCGGTGACGGTCCCATCATCGTCGCCGCGCACGCGGTCGCTCCGCGGCGGGACTACATGACGCAGTGGCGCAGCGACCTGCAGTGGCTCGCCGATCAGTGCGCCGGCGACAACGTCATCCTCGCGGGCGACTTCAACGCCACCCTCGACCACATGACGGGGATGGGCGTCGACGGGGGCACGCTCGGGCGCTGCCACGACACGGCGTCCGAGAGCGGGAACGGTGGCGTGGGCACCTGGCCGACGGACGCCCCCGCGATGCTGGGCGCCCCCATCGATCACGTCATGGCCACTCCCGACTGGACGGTGTCGGGTTCCGTCGTCATGCGCTCGCTCGACGGCTCGGGCAGCGACCACCGCCCCATCGTCGTCCAGCTGGAGCGCACGGCCGGCTGAGCAGGTTTGCGAGCCGCGTCAGCCCGCGTGCGCCGGCCGTCAAGCGGTGCGAGACTGGAACGATGGATGCCCCCTCCACCAGCGACACGACCGCGCCGACCGCCGAGCCCCAGGCCGACGAGGCGAAGCCCCTCGACGCCCCGAGCAACCGTAAGGCGCCGTTCCCCCGCGGCTTCCTCGACACCATCTCGACGGGCTGGGCGGAACGTCCCGATGTGCTCCCCGACCCGCGGGAACAGGCCGCGTGGGCCGCGCGTCGGCGCGCGCGTGTGTCGGAGACCTTTCCCGGCCAGCGGGTCGTCGTACCCGCCGGGGGTCTCAAGCAGCGCAGCAACGACACCGACTACCCGTTCCGGGCGCACTCCGCCTTCGCACACCTGACCGGTTGGGGCCGCGACGCCGAGCCCGACGCCGTGCTCGTCTTCGAGCCGCGCGACGAGGGACACGAGGCCGTGCTCTACTTCCGCGAGCGTGCCGACCGCACCACCGCGGAGTTCTACTCCGACGCCGCTGTCGGCGAGTTCTGGATCGGCCCCCGCCCTGCCCTCGACGGCGTCGCCGCCGACCTCGCGATCGCCACGGCGCACCTCTCCGACTTCCAGCCCGGCGATGACGACCGCACCGTCGGCGACGACGACGAGGTCACCCGCTTCGTGTCGGAGCTGCGTCTGGTCAAAGACGAGTTCGAATTGGCCGAGATGGCCCTGGCCGTCGAGGTGACCGGGCGCGGCTTCGACGACATCGTCGCCGAGCTCCCCCGCATCATCGAGCACCCGCGCGGTGAGCGCGTCGTCGAGGGCGTGTTCCACCAGCGCGCACGCTCCGACGGCAACAGCGTCGGCTACGACACGATCGCCGCCTCCGGCCCGCACGCGTGCTACCTGCACTGGACGCGCAACGACGGCGCGGTGAAGCCCGGCGACCTCATCCTCGTCGACGCCGGCGTCGAGGTCGACAGCCTGTACACCGCCGACATCACCCGGACGCTGCCGGTGTCGGGCACGTTCACCGACGTCCAGCGCCGTGTCTACGAGGCGGTCCGTGAAGCAGCCGACGCGTCGTTCGCGGCAGCAAAGGTGGGTGTGCCGTTCCGCCGCCTCCACGAGGCCGCGATGGAGGTCATCGCCGCACGCGTGGCCGAATGGGGTCTGCTTCCCGTGACCGCCGAAGAGGCTCTGGATGCCGACACCGGCGGCCAGCACCGCCGCTACATGGTGCACGGGACGAGCCACCATCTCGGGATCGACGTGCACGACTGCGCTCAGGCGCGGCGCGACATGTACTACGACGGGCTGCTCGAGCCGGGTATGGTCTTCACGATCGAGCCGGGTCTGTACTTCCAGATCGACGATCTCACCGTTCCCGAGGAGTACCGCGGCATCGGGGCCCGCATCGAGGACGACATCGTCATGACCGCCGACGGACCGGTCAACCTGTCGGCTGCGATCCCGCGCACCGCCGACGAGGTCGAGGAATGGATCGCCCGGCTCTCGCGATGACGTTCACGCCACCGGCATCCTTCACCACTCGTCCGACCCTGCGGGGCACCTTCGGCATGTCGGCCTCGACGCACTGGACGGCCACGGCGACCGCGCAGGCGGTTCTCGAGCGCGGGGGCAACGCGTTCGACGCCGCCGTCGCCGCGGCGTTCGTGCTGCACGTGGTCGAGCCGCACCTGAACGGCCCGGGGGGCGATCTCGTCGCCCTCATCCGACCGGCGGGAGAGAACCGTCCCCTGGTGCTGATGGGCCAGGGCCCGGCGCCCGCTGCCGCCGACATCGACCACTTCCGCTCGCGCGATCTCGACCTCGTGCCCGGAGCGGGCGGCCTGTCCGCCGCCGTTCCCGGCGCCGTCGATGCGTGGTTGATGCTCTTACGCGATCACGGCACCTGGGAGCTCGCCGACACCATCGCCTACGCCGTGGGCTACGCCCGTGACGGACACCCGCTCGTCGCGGGAGCCGCGGCCACGATCGCGCGGGTCGCCGACCTGTTCCGCGCGCACTGGCCGACGTCGGCCGAGAGATGGATGCCGACCGGCTCGCCGCCCGCACCCGACACGGTTCTGAAGAACCCCGCGTGGGCCGACGTCCTCGACGATCTCGTCGCGGCCGGCTCCGACGCCCCCGACCGTGAGGCGCGCATCGACGCGGCGCGGTCACGGTGGATGACCGAGGTGCTGCCCGAAGCGGCGGCGTTCATCCGGCGTCCGCATCGGCACGCCGACGGGCGCGATCATCCCGGCATCCTGGATGCCGACGACCTCGCTTCGTGGCGGGCGGGGTACGAGCCCGCAGTGACCGTGCGATTCCGCGGGTGGGACGTCTACAAAGCCGGTGTGTGGACGCAGGGCCCCGCCCTGCTGCAGACGCTCCGCCTCATCGAGGACGCCGACGACGCGGCCCTCGACCCCGCGACGGTCGAGGGGGCGCACCTGCTGCTCGAGGCCCAGAAGCTCGCGTACGCCGACCGCGACGCGTGGTTCGGCGACTCCGACCTCGCCGTCGATGTCGACGCCCTCCTCGACGACGATTACATCGCCGCGCGGCGGGCGCTCATCGGCTCCGAGGCCTCGACCGACCTGCGCCCCGGATCGCCCGACGGGCGATCGCCACGCCTGCCTCCCCTTCGTACCGAAGCGGGCTCGGCCGATGGGTCGACGGGCGAGCCGACCGTCGACCGTTCGGGGCAGACGCGCGGCGACACCTGCCACATCGACGTGATCGACCGGTGGGGCAACGCCGTGTCCGCGACGCCGTCGGGTGGCTGGCTCCAGTCGTCGCCGACCGTGCCCTCGCTGGGGTTCTGCCTCGGCACGCGGTTGCAGGCGACGTGGCTCGTGCCGGGCCACCCGGCATCCCTCGAGCCCGGCCGACGACCTCGGACCACGCTGACACCCACCCTGCTGACGCGGGGAGAAGAAGTCATCGCGATCGGCTCACCCGGCGGTGATCAGCAGGACCAGTGGCAGCTGCCCGTCCTGCTGCGTCTGCTGGTCGGCGGGTACTCCGGCCAGCAGGCGATCGACGCGCCGACGCTGAACACGACCGCGCTCATCGATTCGTTCTGGCCGCGCACCTGGACGCCGGCCGGCGCGACCGTAGAGGACCGCCTCGGCGACGAGGTGATCGCCGCCCTCGAGGCGCGCGGGCACCGGGTGCGCCGAACGGGTGACTGGTCGCTCGGGCGCGTGACCGCCGTCGGTCGCGATGCCGACGGCGTCGTATGGGCCGCTGCCAACCCGCGGGGTGCTCAGGGATACGCCGCCGGTCGCTGAGCCCGCGATCGCCCGCGGGCGAACGCCGTGGTGAATTCCGCGCCCTTATCCACAGGCGGGAAACGGGCGCGCGGGCGCATTCATTAGCATCCGGGCATGTCGTTCTCCGTCCAGCCCGACGAGATCGTCGGCATCGCCGATCGTGTCCGTCTCGCCCTCGACGACGCCCTCGACCGCTCGCACGCCTTGCGTGACGCGGTCGAGGCGTTGGATGTCGTTCTCGGCGGTCTCCCGCCGGCTCGCGCGGCGTTCGACGAGGTCGCTCGGGCTCGGGTGCAGCTGTCGCGTGGCATCGTGTCGCGAGGTCGGTCGGCCCTTTCGGTGCTCCGATCGGTGGTGCTCGCCTACGTCGAGGCCGACGGCGAGATGGCCGTGTCGACGACCCGCGCCGAGACCGGTTCGACTGCTTTCGACCCGGCACGGTTCGGTCGGGCGCCTCGATGACCCCCTCGATCGACGACGTCCCGGTCTGCCCGGCCGATCCTGAAGAGCTTCGTCGACTCGCCGCGTCCGTCGAGGCCGCGGGATCCGCCGTGAAACCCTCGGCCGATCGCGTCCTCTTCACATGGGGGCTGCTGTCGAGCGTGTACCGCTCCCCCGAAGCCCCCGAGCTGCAGCAGAGTCTGCGGCTGCTCGATCCGGCCGCCGCCGAAGTCGATACGGGCCTTCGTCGCGCGCGAGCGGCGCTCGAGACGCTGGCCGACGAGCTCGAGGCGGTGAACCGCCGACGCGACGCCCTCGTCGATGAACTCCGCAACCTCTCGGCGACGAAGGCTCTGACTCTCCCGGAGCCGGATGACGCCCTCGTCGGACGTCTGAGGGACGCCGCGCAGGCCGATCGGGAAGCCTCATTCCGGCGGGACTGCGCCACCCTCGTCGATGGGTGGGATTCCGCGGCGAGGGCATGCGCCGCGGCGCTGCGGACGATTCCCGACGTGTCGTGGACCCTCACCCGCGATCTCCCCGTCGATGAGGGTGAGCTGGAGGCTCCCTCAACCTCGATCCTCGACGAGGCCGCACTCCCGCTCCTCCACCGGCTCAGCCGTGGAGGGGCAGCGGATGCCGCTCGCCTCCTGCGCGAGAACCCGGAGTGGGCCGCGATCATCCGGCGCGGACGACCCGAAGCGGTAGCAGAGTGGTGGGCGGGGCTCTCGCCCTCGGCGGCTGCGGCGATCGCCGCAGGCGCGCCCGCCCTGGTAGGCAACCTCGACGGCGTCGCTCTCAAGGACCGCGTGACGGCGAACCGTAACCGCGCGGCAGCGCACCTGACCGAGCTTCGCGCGGCGCGTGACCGGGCGGTCGGCATCCATCCCTCTGCGGGTGGTCGACGATCCCGTGCCTTGCCCTCAGCCGGTATCGACGCCATCGAGCGGGAGACGGCCTATTTCGAGGCCGTGGCCGACGGCCGGAAACAGCTGTACGCGTGGGACTCCCACCAGGGCTCGCTCATCGAGATGTCAGGGAATCCGTCGACCGCGAAAGCCGCTCTCTTCGTCGTCCCCGGTACGAACACGACAGCCGACTCGTTCTATGGAGAAGACCCCGTGACCGGATTCGCGGATTGGCAGGTGCGAGGCGGCCGAGAACACGTCATTGCGTTCACCGTGATGACCGGCCCCATGCCTCAACTGCGGGATATTCCCTACGGCGGGGGTCCTCAGTGGAACGAATACGCGCACGATCGTGCACCCGAGCACGCGCGGTTCATCCAGGGTGTGCGCGCTACGGATCCGAGCCTCTGGACGATGAGCTATGAGCATTCTTACGGCGGCGGCGTCGGCAGCGCCGCCGAGGCGTACGGCGGCATCGTGGATACCCGGTTCTTGGCCGCGTCCGTCGGCGCGGTGGACGGGTACGCGCCTGCGGATGGGACAACCTATTACTCGGCGCAGGGGCCGGACGATATCAACCGCTACTACGCGGGCCTCCAACTGGGGCCGCTCGGGTTCGGTGAAGGTCCCGAGTCATTCGGCGGCGTCCAGATCGTCAATTCGGGGCTCCCTGGCACTAACCCGGCCCATGTCGCTCTGGGCGTTCCCCTGGTCGTGGCTGCGAGCGTCGAGCATCACAACGCGCTGATGAGCGATGACGAGGAAGTCAACGGGACAGTTCTGAACGCGGTCAATCAACTACTGAACAAGGCAAAGGCACACCGATGAGACGACTGACGGCACTCGGCGTACTAGTTCTCTCGGCATTCTTCGGCGGTTGCTCCGCACAGGCAGCCACCTATACCGAGGTGCGCGCCGAGACGCTGGATACCCTGCAAACAGTTTCGAACTTCGTCCCAGAGCCGAAGCAGATCCTCGTCACCCCAGAATTCGATCCGTATCCGTGCAAGGACGTACTGACCGCGCAACCCGCCGCAGGCGCTTTCTTCACGGGCCAATGGGCGCTTTTCGTTGGGGACGACTTCGATATCCCCCAATTTGTTCGAGAGGTCCCTCATCTTCTGGGCGACGACTGGCGAGTCGAAGAGCTTGGCATACCAGTGGAATTTGCCGAGGTATACCTCGTCCGAAGTGCCCCGCGTATGACCCTAAAAATCGAAGAGTCGACAATCGACGGTCGCAAAGCGCTCGATCTCCTGGCGATTTCACGTTGCGGTTCAATCACCGCAGATGAGCGCCTCGCAACCTGGCCACCACCTACTCCAGAGCCCGCACCCTGACTCGTGACGCAGCACGATTAGGCATACTCGCGCCTCGCAAGACCGCAACCGTTACTGCGCCGGCCAGGGCATCGGGTTCATGGGTTTCGACATCGCGCCCGAAAGCTTCCCGGGAGTGCGGATCGTCGATACCGGGCTGCCAGGATTCGACCCGTGGAAGCTCGCCGGCGCGTCGCCCCTCGTGATCAAGGACAGTATCGACCACCACAACGCTCTGATGAGCGACGACGAACATACCAACGGGGACGTGCTCCGTTTTGTCAAGAAATTCTTGAAGAGGGAACGGCGTGAAGCGGATACTCGCGGTCCTGGCATTGATAGCCGTGCTCGGACTTGGAGGATGTGGGATGAATAAGCCGACCTATGAGACCGTCCGTGGGGAAGTAACCTCCACCCTCGATGAGGTGGTGGCTGTCATCCCCGACCCGAAGGAGATTCAACCTCAATCCGAGGGCGAGCCCTACCCATGCGACGACCCGATGCTGCTCGCGGATCGAGAGGGAGCTTTCTTCACAGGGCACTGGTTCGTGTACGTGCCAGAGAGCTTCGATATCGATGCGTTCATTGCGAGCTTGCCCGGCCTTCTGGGCGACGACTGGGAGGTGCGTGATCCTCAGATCGAGGTCTCGTTCGCGAACGTTGACCTACTGTACAAACCGCTCAGCCTCACGGTGAGCGTCGAAGAAGCGTTGACGGGCGACCGTCCGGCAATCGAACTCCTCGCCATCTCACGCTGCGGCATCCTCCCCGACGACGCCAAACCTCGTGAGTCGCGAGGTGGCCGCGGGAGTTGAGACCGCCCTCACACCCCGCGGACGAACACCCCCACCACCGGAGCCAACCCCGCGCCGATATCGAGAGCCGGCCGCCGTGCGCCCTTCACCTCGAACGAGTGGCCGTCGCTGCCTAGACATTGCAGCCAGCCATCCTTCGGACGAGAGGTTCAGCCGAGTGAGACGCCCCCTTTGCATCGCAATTGTCATCGTGTCCGTTGGATTATTGGGAGGCTGCGGCATGTCCACACCGTCGTACACCGAAGTGCGCAGCGAAGCACTCGATGCACTGCAACTCGTTGCTGATTTCGTCCCGGGGCCGAAGGAGATCGTCCCAACCCCCGAGTTCGAACCGTACTCGTGCGACGACGGTCTGACCCTGAGCGGCGGGTCGGGTTCGTTTTATACCGGTCAGTGGGCAATCTTCGTGGACGACAGTCTCGACATCTCACGCTTCATCGAAGAAGTGCCCGAGCGATTGGGTGACGAGTGGCACGTCGAGGAGTTGGGAGTGCCGGTGAACTTCGCCGAGGTGTACCTCACTCGCGATTCGCCCCGAATGACGCTGACCGTTGAAAAGAACACCATTGATGGCCGCAAAGCCATCGACCTCCTCGCTATATCCCGGTGCGGACGCATCACGGACGAAGAGCGTTCAGCAACCTTCCCTCCGCCGACACCTCGATCAGCACCGTAGCGAGCGAGCGCGTCACCACACCCCGCGGACGAACTCCCCCACCACCGGAGCCAACCCCGCGCCGATGTCGAGAGCCGGCCGCCGTGCGCCCTTCACCTCGAACGAGTGATTGCCGTCGGCGACCCAGTGCACCCGGGCGTGCTGGCACGAGGCGACGACCTCGTCGAACTGCGACCGAGGATCGATGAATGGGTCGTTCTCCCCCTCGACGAACAGTTGTGGAACCTCGATGGCGGGCAAGTGGTCGCGTCGCGGCTTGTCGGGCCGACCGGGCGGGTGCAGGGGGTAGCCCAGGTAGACCAGCGCCGCGGGCGCGATGACCTTCTCGGCGCACGCGACCGACGCCATCCGCCCGCCGTACGACTTGCCAACGGCCGCCCAGGGTCCGGGGGCCGCGGTGCCGAGCCACGCCTGCACGCCGGCCCACGTCGCGACGGCGTGCGGGGCGGGTCCGGGCATGCGGCGACCGGCCTCGACGTAGGGGAACACGAAGCGCAGCACCGAGACGCCGTCCGCCACCAGAGCATCCGCCAGTCCGGCGAGGAACGGGTGCTCCATGCCCGCGCCCGCTCCGTGGGCCAGGGCGATCGTCGCCCACGGTGATTGCGCCCGTGCCCACAGTCCCGATACGTCTGAGACCCCCGTCGGCAGCGTGACGGGGATGCGAACGGGCTCGGTGCTCACCGTGGCGTGGAGTCGCCGTCTGAAGCTTCGGCGTCGTCGTCCCGGCGCGGTGACGGAGTCACGCGCTCGCCGTACCGGGGCGGCTCCTCGCCGCCCGGCGCGGGCGACGCAGCGGGCGTCGCCGTGGGTGCCGGCGGGCGCGGCGGAACGGCAGGGGCATCGCCCGCAGGCGACACACGCTCCCCGTACTGCGGGGGCCCTGCCTCACCGACAGGCGCGGTGACCGCCGGACGGGGCGCGGTCGAAGGAGCCTCGGCGCCCGGTGCCAGCCGCTCGCCGTACCGCGGTGGCGCCGTGTCGTCCGGGGCGGGGCGCGATACGACGGTGCGCTGCGTCCCCGTCGGGCCGACGATGCCGCGCGCCTTGTGCACACTGGCCGCGGCGACGCACACGTCGTAGTGGTCGGCGGCGACCTGCATGACCGAGGCGAAGTCACGACGACGGCGCACGATCGAGTAGGTGCCCAGGCTCAGCAGCATCCCGAGCGCCATTCCGACGAGCAGAACGCCGATGAAGGCGGAGATCTCCACGGTCGGCGTCCCGAGCACGAAGATGAACGCGAAGAGCAGACCGAGCATGAGACCGTTCAAGGCGCCCGAACGGGCGGCCGTGGCGTAGCCGAGCTTGCCGGTGATGCGCTCGATCGAGCGCAGTCCCGACCCGACGATGGCGATGTCGCGCGCGGGGACCTCACCGGCGATCAACGACGAGACCGTCTTCTGCGCCTGCTCGTACGTCGGGAACGAGGCGATCTTCTCGCCGACCTCGTCGCGACCGGCACCCGGACGCTGCGCGAACATACTCATTTCACCATCCTGTCACGCGCGCCTGACCGTTCCCGAGGTGTTCACCGAGACCTGCGGACTACGCTGGACCGGTGAGCACGCAGAGGGTTTTCGTCGCCCGCTTGACGGGCTGCACGGTGTTCGACCCGGCGGGAGACCGTCTGGGCAAGGTGCGCGACGTCGTGGTGATCTACCGCGCGTCGGCGGCGCCGCGCGTCGTGGGGCTCGTCGTCGAGATCCCCGGCCGTCGACATGTGTTCGTGTCCATCGGGCGCGTCACCTCCATCCAATCGGGTCAGGTCATCACGACCGGCCTGATCAACGTCCGCCGCTTCCAACAGCGCGGTGGCGAAGTACGGGTGATGGCCGAGATGCTCGGTCGCCGAGTGAGCCTCGTCGACGGCTCCGGTGGCGCGGTCATCGAAGACGTCGCGATCGAGCGCAACCGCCTCGGCGAGTGGGACGTGGGCCAGCTGTTCCTGCGTCGCCCGCGCACGAGCGCCTCACCGTTCGCCAAGGGGGCGACGACGTTCGCCGCCTGGGGCGAGGTGCGTGAGAACCAGGCGCCGGGCGAGGCGCAGTCCGCCGAACAACTCGTCGCCACGTACTCCGAGCTCAAGCCCGCCGATCTCGCCAACACCCTCCTCGATCTGCCCGAAGAGCGTCTGATCGAGGTCGCGGAAGAGCTCAGCGACGACCGCCTCGCCGACGCCCTCGAAGAGATGCCCGAAGACGAGCAGGTGCACATCCTCGAGCAACTGGGCGACGAGCGCGCCGCCGACATCCTGGATGCCATGGAGCCCGACGACGCGGCCGACCTCCTCGGTCAGCTGCCCGAGTCCCGCTCCGAGCAGTTGCTCGAGCTGATGGAGCCCGAAGAAGCCGACGACGTGCGCGCCCTGTTGCAGTACGGGCCCGACACCGCCGGTGGGCTCATGACGCCCGAGCCCATCGTGCTGTCGGCGGATGCGACGGTGGCCGAGGCTCTCGCCCTCATTCGCCGGCACGAGCTGCACCCCGCCCTCGCGGCATCCGTGTTCATCACCCTCCCGCCGTACGAGACGCCCACCGGGCGACTCCTGGGCACGGTGCACTTCCAGCGGATGCTGCGCTACCCGCCGCACGAGCGCCTCGGCGCCATCATCGACGACACCCTCGAGCCCGTGCCCGCCGACGCCACCGCGGCCGAGGTGGCGCGCCTGCTCGCCAGCTACAACCTCGTGTCGCTCCCCGTGGTCGATCAGGCGCATCGCCTCGTCGGCTGCGTCAGCGTCGACGACGTGCTCGACTATCTGCTGCCCGATGACTGGCGCACGCACGACGGCGACGATCCGACACCCAAGACGACGACCCGGCAGCTCTCGACGCAGAGCATCCCCACCCAGATCCCGCACACCCCGAGGAGGCGCTGATGGCACGCACAAACCGACGTCCCGCCCTCGACGCCCCACGCGGTCGCACCGGGGTGCTGGCGCCCCGGGCCCCCCAGCCCTCGCGCGACCGTTTCGGCCGCTTCACCGAGTGGGTGGCGCGGGCGATGGGTACGCCGACGTTCCTGGCCTCGCTGACGCTGTTCTGCGTCCTGTGGATGGGGTTCAACTCTCTCGCGCCCGAGGACTGGCGCTTCGACTCCGCCGCGATCGGCTTCACCGCCCTGACGCTCGTGCTCTCGCTGCAGGCGTCGTATGCGGCCCCCCTCATCCTTCTCGCGCAGAACCGGCAGGACGACCGCGACCGCGTGCAGATCGAGCAGGACCGCCAGCGCGCCGAACGCAATCTCGCCGACACCGAGTACCTCGCCCGCGAGATCGTCGCGCTGCGCATGGCCGTGCGCGACCTGACCGACGAGGTCATCACGAAGGACTCCTTGCGCGCCGAACTCAAAGCCGCCCTGGAGCGACTCGACGAGCACGACGAGCACCCGCGGACCGGCTCGTGACGGCGGAGCTCGCCTCGGCCGAACTCGCGGAGCGCGTCAGTACGGCTGTCGCGGCCGTCACCGATCCCGAATTGCGTCGTCCCCTCGGGGAACTCGACATGCTGCGCGGAGTCGAGGTTCGCGGCGCGATCGCCGAGGTCGCGATCGCGCTGACGATCGTCGGCTGCCCGGCCGCAGATCGCATCGAGCGCGATGTCCGGGATGCCGCGGCTTCGGTCACGGGCATCGAAGCCGTCGACGTGCGGATCGGCGTCATGTCGCCCGACGAGCGCAAGGCACTGACCGAGAAGCTCCGCGGTGGGAGGGCGAAGCGCGAGATGCCCTTCGGTCCCGATTCACTCACCCGCGTGATCGCGGTGACGAGCGGCAAGGGCGGCGTCGGCAAGTCGACCGTCACCGCCAATCTCGCCGTGGCCCTCGCTGCGCGCGGGCTCCGCGTCGGACTCGTGGACGCCGACGTGCACGGGTTCTCCATTCCCGGTCTGCTCGGTCTGGTCGACACCGACGGCCTGCCGCCGGCACCCACGAAGATCGACGACCTCATCCTCCCGCCCGTCGCCTACGGCGTGAAGGTCATCTCGATCGGCATGTTCCTGCGTCGTCCGGGAGAGGAGGCTGCGGGCGCGGTCGCCTGGCGCGGTCCGATGCTGCACCGCACCGTGCAGCAGTTCCTCACCGACGTGTTCTTCGGCGACCTCGACGTGCTGTTGCTCGACATGCCGCCGGGCACGGGTGATGTGGCGATCTCGGTCGGCCAACTGCTCCCCCACGCGGACGTGCTCGTCGTGACGACCCCGCAAGCGGCCGCGGCCGACGTCGCCGTCCGCTCCGGGCTCGTGGCCCGCCAGACGGGTCAGCGACCCATCGGCGTGATCGAGAACATGTCCGCGATGACCCTCCCCGACGGGACCCTGCTCGACCTGTTCGGCGCCGGGGGCGGTGAAGCCGTGGCCCGTGCCCTCTCGAGCGAGAACGACGACGTCCCCCTGCTGGCATCCGTCCCCCTGAGTTCCGTCCTGCGCGCGGGCGGCGACGACGGTCGTCCCGTCGTCATCGCCAGCCCCGACGACCCCGCCGCCCGCGCGATCACCGCCGCCGCCGCGGCCCTGGCGGTGCGCCCGCGCGGGCTCGCCGGCAAGCCGCTGCGTCTCGGCGTCTGAGGCCGCCCGGTCTCACCGACCCGAGGGAGGGAGTGGCGCCCGCGCGGTCAGGTGGCTTCGTCGTCGAACGGGGGACGCTCCCCCGCGACGAAGGGCGTCGTCTCGGGCTTCTCGCGCGCGGCCAGAGCCGCCGCGCCCGCCGCGCGCATGGTCGCGGTCGGCGTGTCGTCGAGCAGAGCCTCGCGGATGATGCGACGCGGATCGTACTGACGCGGATCGAGCTTCTTCCAGTCGACGTCGTCGAACTCGGGGCCCATCTCGTCGCGCATCCGCGACCTCGCGCCCTGCATGGTCTCTTTGGCACGCTTCGTGAACTTCGCCAACGCCTCTGCGTAGCGGGGCAGACGCTCGGGTCCGATGAGGACCGCGGCGATCACGCCGATCAGCATCAGCTTCTCGATCGTGAGGCCGAAGAACATGGCTCCAGATTACCGGCCGCGCCTGGGGGTCCCGCACCGATCAGCCGTCTAGCCTGAAACGAGGAGGTCCACGTGAGCGGTCAGCAGGCGAACGAGCGGTTCGTACAGGAGTCGACGGTCGAGCCCGAGCACATCGCTCGCGCACGGGCGCATGCGCTCGAACTGGGTGCGGCGCCCATCAGCGCGGCGGTCGGTGCGCAGGCGGCGGTCCTCGCGGCGGCATCCCGAGCCCTCAACATCGTCGAAGTCGGCACCGGCGGCGGTGTATCGGGCCTCTGGCTCCTCCACGGTTCGCCACGCGCGACCCTCACGACGATCGACAACGAACCCGAGCACCTCGGTGCTGCGAGGTCCGCGTTCATCGACGCGCGCGTGCCCGCGGCGCGTGCGCGGTTCATCACCGGCCGGGCATCCGATGTCCTCCCGCGCATGAACGAAGCGTCCTACGACATCGTGTTCATCGATGCCGATCCCGAGGGCGTCATCGAGTACGTCGAGCACGGTCTGCGATTGGTTCGCGCTGGCGGCACCGTCCTCATCCCCCGCGTGCTCGCGAACGGCGCGGTCGCCGATCCCGTGCGGCGCGACGCGGTGACTACGGCCTACCGCTCGCTCATCCAAGAAGTTCAGAGCTCGCCCGCCGTCATCGGCGCCTTGTCCACCACGGGCGAGGGCCTCCTGCAACTGACGACACGCCCGACCGACGTCTGAGACGGCCCAGCACTCGCACAGCCTACGTCCCGAGAAAACACGGAAGGCCGACCCCGAGGGGCCGGCCTTCTCACGTTGACGGTCGTCAGGCGGTGACGACGCCCCCGAGGACGTCGTACAGTTCTTTCGCCTCGGCATCGTTCACGGAGACGACGAGTCGTCCACCCCCCTCGAGCGGCACCCGCACGATGATCAACCGACCCTCCTTCACGGCCTCCATCGGTCCGTCACCGGTACGCGGCTTCATGGCTGCCATCGCGGCCCCCTTCTCATGATTGCTCTCCGACTAGTTTAGTCGGTCGCCGGCGCGACCCGCCGTCAAAGGTCGTCACCGGGCGACGCGAGGTCAGGGAATCTGCCAGTACGTGTTCCCGAGCGCGTACATGTTGTAGATCCACCACCACTGCCCGACCAGGGCGAGGGCGAGCATTCCGAGACGCCACGGCAACGATTTCGGCACCGCGAGGGCGCCGAAGAGCGGCGACGCCGGCACGAGTAGCCGGAAGACGCTGGACTGCGGGAAGAACACCAGCAGCAGGTATATGAGGTAGCTCGCCGACCAGAGGCGCACCTCGATCCCGAGCTTGTTCACCTGGGGCAGCAGAAGCAGACCGGCCGCGACGGCGAGCACCAGCAGGAAGAGGGAGATGTAGCCCATCTCGGGTCCGAGACCCCACTGCGTGAACCAGAAGCCTGCGGCCTTGACCCACCCGTCGACCGGCACGAACCCGCTCTCACCGCCCAGCCAGTTGCGCCGCCAGGCGAGCTCAGTGGCGAGGTAGGCACCCGGGTCGCCGGTCACCGCAGCGGCGATCCACTGCCATGAGAAGCCCACGAGGGTGGCCAGAGCGCCCAACGACACGATGTGCGCGACGTCGCGCGCGGGCAGCGCCTCGCGGCGACGGCGGAGGAAACGATGGATGCCGTAAAGACCGAGGAACAGAGCGAAGGCCAGGATGCCGGGGCGGGTGAAACCCATCGCCGGCACCAGCAGGTACAGCCAGCCCCACCGTCGTCGCTGGACGCACCGGATCGCCAGGAACAGGAGGAAGAGGAACAGCGTCTCGGCGTACCCGACCTGGAACAGTGCAGCGAGCGGGCCGCAGGAGAAGAGCACGACCGCCCACATCGCGGCATCCCCTCCGATGCGCTCCCGCAGCATGGCGTGCAGCACCGCGCAGGCCCCGTAGCCCGCGATGAGAGAGACGACGACGGCGCCGGCACCCCACGACCCGAGGAAGAATCCGACGCCGGCCGAGAGATACGCGTACAGCGGCATGAACGCCCAGGCGTTCTCGGCGATGTGCCCCGCCTCCGCCAGCGGAAGCTGCGACGGGTACCCCGACACCGCCACGGTCCAGTACCACTGGGCGTCCCAGCCGATCGCGAGGTCCGGCAGCGAGGGGGCGACCCCGAAGCGGGACCCCTCGGCCGACAGCGACGCCGCGAACAGGAAGAAGGCCGTCGTGATGAGACGTGCGAGCACGTAGACGATGGCGATGCGCGCCGCGACGGGGAGCCGCGTCCACGCGTTCCCGGTGGTGGAGACGGCGGCCGGGGCGGTCACGGCGCGCTCAGCCAGGCGCGGAGTCCGCGCTCGACCGCGTCGATCTGCGCGACGGGGACGCGCTCCTCGTCGTGGTGCGCGAGGTGCGGATCACCGGGGCCGTAGTTCACCGCCGGGATGCCGAGCGCCGAGAACCGCGCCACATCGGTCCAGCCGTACTTGGGTTTGGGCGTGGCACCGACGGCATCCACGAACTCCTTCGCCAGGGGTGCGTCGAGCCCCGGGCGCGCTCCCTCGGCGACGTCGACGATGTCGATCTCGAAGCCCGTGAACACGTCGCGGACGACGCGCGCCGCACCCTCGGCGTCGCGGCTGGGCGCGAAGCGGTAATTGACCTCGATCTCGCAGGCGTCGGGGATGACGTTTCCGGCGACGCCGCCCGAGATGCGCACGGCGTTGAGTCCCTCGCGATAGACGAGTCCTTCGACCTCGATCTCGCGGGCACGGTACTCGGCCAGGCGCGCGAGGATCGGTGCGGCCTTGTGGATCGCGTTCTCGCCGATCCAGGAGCGGGCGCTGTGCGCCCGCACGCCGTCGGTGCGGATGAGGGCACGGAGCGTGCCGTTGCAGCCCCCCTCGACCTCGCCGTTGCTGGGCTCGCCGAGGATCGCGAAATCGCCGGCGAACAGGTCGGGGCGGTTGCGCGAGAGGCGCCCGAGACCGTTGAGCGTGGAGTCGACCTCTTCGTGGTCGTACCACATCCACGTGATGTCGACCGCCGGGGCGACGAGCTCCGCCGCGAGTTTGAGCTGCACCGCGACACCGGCCTTCATGTCGACCGTGCCGCGCCCCCAGAGGAAGGCTTCTCCGTCGATCTCGCGGTCTTCGACCGGGAGATTGCGGTTGATGGGCACGGTGTCGATGTGCCCGGCGATGACCACGCGTCGGCTGCGACCGAGCGAGGTGCGGGCGACGATCGTGTCGCCGTCGCGAATGACCTCGAGGTGGTCGTAGGCGGAGACGGCGGCCTCGATGGCATCCGCGAGGGGGGTCTCGTCGTCGGAGACGCTGGGGATGTCGCAGATCGCCCGGGTGAGGTCGACGGACGAGGCGGAGAGGTCGAGCACGGGCATGCCCCCGATCATTTCACACGCGTCCGCGCCGGTAGCCTGAGGGTGTGAGCAACGAACGACGCATCAGCGGTGCCGGCCTCTCCACGCGGACCCTCGACGGAACGGTGCTCGACGCCTGGTTCCCGCAGCCGGTGCTCGGGTCCCCCGACGACCTTGATGCCGCACGGGAAGCCCTCGAGGCCTCCGCCGGTCCCGATGAGCGACGCGGTGTGGTCGTCGAGACGGTGGCGCTGACGATCGACGCCGACACGGCACCCTCCTCCACCGTCGACGCCTATCTGCGTCTGCACGCGCTGTCGCACCTGCTCGTGCGTCCGAACGAGATCAATCTCGACGGCGTCTTCGGACACCTCCCCAACGTCGCGTGGACCAACGCCGGTCCCGTGCACCCCGACGACGCGGCGCGTCTTCTCCCGCTGCTGAAGCGCCAGGGCATCGAGGTGCAGGGGCTGGACAAGTTCCCCCGTCTGACCGACTACGTACTGCCCGTCGGCGTACGCATCGCCGACGCGTCGCGCGTGCGCCTGGGCGCTCACCTCTCCCCCGGAACGACGGTGATGCACGAGGGCTTCGTCAACTTCAACGCCGGAACACTCGGCGCCTCGATGATCGAGGGCCGCGTCTCGCAGGGCGTCGTCATCGGCGACGGGACCGACATCGGCGGCGGCGCGTCGATCATGGGCACGCTGTCGGGCGGCGGCTCGCATCGCGTCTCGATCGGCGCACGAACGCTCCTCGGCGCGAACGCGGGTATCGGCATCTCGCTCGGCGACGACTGCGTGGTGGAGGCGGGCCTCTACGTCACCGCCGGCACGAAGGTGAGAGTCGGCGACGACACGCTCAAGGCCGGCGAGCTGTCGGGCCGCGACGGCATCCTGTTCCGTCGCAATTCCCTCACCGGCGCCGTCGAGGCCTCGGCGCGAGCCGGTGTCGGAGTGACCCTGAACGAGGTACTGCACGCCTGACGGCGCGAACCCCTCCGCGAAGAAGGACATTCGCGCGAAGAAACGCTGCGTCGCGGCCTCCCGCGGGAGGGGCGTTCTTCGCGACGATGGCGCTGCCGTCAGTCGCGCAGGCGCACCGATAGGCAGGTGACGCAGCCCTCGAGCTTCTCGAACTCGCTGACCTCCACGGCCACGACCTCGAGTCCGCGGGCGCGATGCGCGGCGGCCGTCCGCGGCGCATCCGTCGACATCAGCACCGTGCGCTCGTCGAGCACGACCACCGCGGTGCCGTGCTCCTCCGGAACGGCAGCGAAGGAGGAGAACAGCGCGGGGTCGTCGACGAGCGGCTCGAAGCCGATCACGGTGCCGTCCGGCAGTGCGGTCACGCCCGATTTCAGGTGCAGCACCTTCGTCACCGGGATCTCGCGCACCTCCCAGCCGCGCGGTTCGACGATCTCGCGCACCTGCGCGATGCCCGCGGCGTTCGTCCGCGACGATGCGCCCACGTAGACCGTGCGGCCGACCTTGAGCACGTCTCCGCCGTCGAGCGTCCCCGGCGCGACGATCTCGGCCGTCTCGATCCCGGATGCCACGACCCCGGCCCGCACGGTCTCCACCTCGCCGCGGCGCGAGGCGGCCCCCGCCCGGCACAGCACCGCGATGTCGCCGAAGATCACGACGGCATCCTCGACGAACACCCCGTCGGGCTGGTCGTCGGCCGGTGCGATCTCGACGATTTCCCAGCCGCGCGAGTGGAAGGCGTCGACATAGGCGTTCCACTGCGTGAGCGCGAGATCGGCGTCGACGGGGACACGATCGAGGTGGGTGAGCTCACCCTCGGCGAGCAGCGGCGAGGGGCGACGGACGAGCAGGCGCGGCATGCCCCGACCCTACTGGGTCAAGTCCGGGGCTTCGATCGGGGCCGCACGGCATCCGTTCCCGTGTCCCGCGCATCATGACCATGTCCCACATCGTGCCGGTGGGGTCGCCTTCAACCGCACGAAAGGGGACATGGCAACGCCCCGCCCCTCGCGCAGAGGGACGGGGCGTGGCGGACCGGCGGTCAGCCGATGCCGGGGTAGTTGCGCTCGGCAGCGCCCGTGTACAGCTGCTGGGGACGGCCGATCTTGGTCTGCGGGTCGGTGATGGCCTCGCGCCACTGGGCGAGCCAGCCGGGGAGGCGTCCGATCGCGAACAGCACCGTGAACATGCGCGTCGGGAAACCCATCGCCTTGTAGATCACGCCGGTGTAGAAGTCGACGTTCGGGTACAGGCGACGCTCTTTGAAGTAGTCGTCCTCGAGGGCGATCTGCTCGAGCTCCTTCGCCAGATCGAGCAGCGGGTCGCTGACGCCGAGGGCCTCGAGCACCTCGTCTGCGGCGCCCTTGACGAGCTTCGCCCGCGGGTCGTAGTTCTTGTAGACCCGGTGACCGAAGCCCATGAGCTTGACGCCGTCTTCTTTGTTCTTGACCCGCTCGACGAATCGCTCGACGCTCTCACCCGAGTCACGGATGCGGCCGAGCATCTGCAGGACGGCCTCGTTCGCGCCACCGTGGAGGGGGCCGGAGAGCGCCTGGATGCCGGCCGAGATCGACGCGAACTGGTTCGCCCCGGTCGAACCGACCAGACGCACAGTCGAGGTCGACGCGTTCTGCTCGTGGTCGGCGTGCAACATGAGAAGGAGGTCGAGCGCCTTCGTCATGACGGGATTGACCTCGTAGAGCTCGCTGAGCACGCCGAAGTTGAGCTTCAGGAAGTTGTCGACGAATCCCAGCGAGTTGTCGGGGTAGAGGAACGCCTGCCCGATGCTCTTCTTGTGCGCGTAGGCCGCGATCACGGGGAGCTTGGCGAGCATGCGCACCGTGTTCAACTCGACGTGCTCGGGGTTGTGCGGGTCGGACTCGGCCTCGTAGTAGGTCGACAGCGCAGCGGTCGCGGCCGACAGCACCGACATGGGGTGCGCGGTCGGGGGCAGCGACGAGAAGAAGCGCTTCAGGTCTTCGTGCAGCAACGTGTGACGGCGGATGCGCTCGTCGAATGAGGCCAGCTCGGATGCCGAGGGCAGCTCGCCGTAGATGAGCAGCCACGCCACCTCGAGGTAGGTGCTGTTCTTCGCGAGCTGCTCGATGGGATACCCGCGGTACCGCAGGATGCCCTGATCACCGTCGATGTAGGTGATGTCCGACTTCGTCGACGCGGTGTTCACGAAGCCGTAGTCGAGGGTCGTGTGACCGGTCTGCTTGGTCAGCGACGCGATGTCGATGCTCGGCACACCGTCGGTGCCCCGCAGGACCGGGAATTCGGCGGTGGAACCCCCCACCGTGAGGGTGGCCTTGTCGTGCTGAGTACCCGCGTCGCTCACCGCGCCTCCTTGCGATTTCTGGTCGCCCGTGTGGTCGATCGCGGGTCCTGAGGCCCCCGCGTCCTGTCGACCGGTGGATGCCACGGGTGTGTCATCCGGGTCGGCACGCGCACGGATGGTTGACCCGAGCACAGTGCTTTTACAGCCTAGTAGTCGCGCCGACGTACAGACGACACCGCCAAAGGATGTCCCCATCGAATGGAGGGATCCTCCTGTGCGCGTCGCGCGGCGTGCACGGGCGGCCCCGTATCGGCGGGCCGGGCGACGGGCGGTGGCTAGGCCTGGAGCCGCTCCGCCGCGGCGCCGATCCGCTCGTCGGTCGCCGTGAGTGAGAACCGCACGTGGTTCGGGAAGTGCTCCCCGTAGAAATGCCCGGGACCGACCAGGATGCCGAGATCGGCCAGGCGCCCCACGCTCTCCCAGGCATCGCGCCCCTCGGTCGCCCACAGGTAGAGGCCGCCCTCGCTGCGATCGATGGTGAAGCCGGCCGCCTCGACGGCGGGCTTGAGCAGGGCGCGACGGCGGGCGTACAGCTCACGCTGCGCGGCGACGTGGGCATCGTCGCCGAGGGCGACGGTCATCGCCCGTTGGACGGGAGCCGGCGGCATGAGTCCGAGATGCTTGCGCCCTATCAGCAGCCGCGCCACGAGCGCCGGGTCTCCGGCCAGGAACGCCGCGCGATACCCCGCGAGATTGGACTGCTTGCTGAGCGAATACACCGACAGCACGCCGGTGAAGTCGTCACCCACGACGGACGGGTCGAGCACGCTGGGCACGCGCTCGGCGTCCCACGGTGCGTCCCATCCGAGTTCGGCGTAGCACTCGTCGGATGCCAGGACCGCACCGATCTCGCGAGCCCGCGTCACGGCATCCCGCAATTCACTCGTCGACAGCACACGTCCGTCGGGATTGCCGGGCGAGTTAATCCATACGAGCTTCGCGTCGGCGGGCCAGTCCGCCGGATCATCGGATGCCACCGCCGTGGCGCCCACGAGACGGGCGCCGACCTCGTAGGTCGGATATGCCGCACGAGGGTGCACGACGGCGTCGCCCGGGCCGAGGTTCAGCAGTAATGGGAGCAGCGCCACGAGCTCTTTCGAGCCGACCGTGGGCAGCACGTTCGCCGCATCGAGACCGGGGACCCCGCGGCGACGGTCGTACCACTCGGCGATGGCCCCGCGCAGCGCCGGGGTCCCCGCGGTCTGCGGGTAGGAGTGCGCGTCGGTCGCGTCCGCCAGCGCCTCGGCGATCACGGCGGGGGTGGGATCGACGGGCGAGCCGATCGACAGGTCGACGATGCCGTCAGGGTGCCGCCGCGCGCGCTCCGCGTAGGGGGCGACGGCGTCCCAGGGATAGTCGGCGAGGTCGGCGACGCCCACGGCTCAGTGGCTCTGCGGGGGCAGCTGCGAGATGACGGGGTGATCCTTCGCGATCACGCCGACCTTGGCGGCACCACCGGGCGAGCCGATGTCGTCGAAGAACTCGACGTTGGCCTTGTAGTAGTCGGACCACTCTTCGGGGAGGTCGTCTTCGTAGTAGATCGCCTCGACGGGGCAGACGGGCTCGCACGCACCGCAGTCGACGCATTCGTCGGGGTGGATGTAGAGCGACCGTTCACCCTCGTAGATGCAGTCGACGGGGCACTCGTCGATGCAGGCGCGGTCCTTGACATCGACACACGGGAGGGCGATCACGTAAGTCACCCGCTCAGTCTAATCGCGCCGGGGAACGCGGCCCCCGCAGCGAGGCCGGGGACCTAGGATTCGGCGGGTCGAGAGGGCGCCGGGGAAGAGGCGGCGCGCAGCCGCGAGAAGTCGGGCCACATCGCCACGAGCACCATGAGTGCCGGACCCACGACGGTCCAGACCAGCGGAACCCACTCGGTTCCGGCCGTCGGAGCGGCGACGATCGCGGAGCCGCCGGGACCCACCTGCGAGAAGAGGTACGTGGCCGCGGTGATCCCGAGGCCGCCCGCGAGGGCGTTGATCCGGTCACCGGTGAGGGTGCGGAGCGCGACGAGCAGCGCGGCGCTCCCCACGGTCGCCAGGATCAGCCCGAGCGGGATCGGACCGACGAGGAACGCTTGGCCGACCGTTCCCGCCGTGCCGTAGAACGCGCCGATCAGGAAGGCGATCGCCCACCCGACGATCCGCAGAATCGTGGAACTCACCGCGTCAGTCTAGGAGCGGACGTCGATGGGGCGGCTGGGAACCCCGATCGCCGGTGACGTCGCTCGTCGCCCGAGCATCCGTCACGTCTCACGCCGCCAGCCCCCACATCCGAAGGAGCGCCGCCGTCACCGCAGCGCCCGCGACGACCACGAGGAACGGCGCCCGCGCCCACAGCAGCAGTGCCGCCACCGCCACGGCCGGAAGGCGCGCGTCCACGACGATCGCCGGTCCCGCCCCGAGCGTCTGCACCATCACGAGCGCGGCGAGGAGTGCCACCGTCAGCAGGTCGGCGATGCGCGCCGGGCGCGGGGCATCGAGCCAGCGCGCGGGGAGCAGATACCCCACCGCCTTCAGCGCGACGCAGATGATGGATGCCAGGAGCACCGCGGTCCACAGGGTCATGGCATCCCCTTCTCTTCCGCCGTGGCGCTCGGTGCGGGCGACGGTCGACGTGGATCGAACAGCCCCACCGTCACCGCGACGCCGGCGGCGGCGATGACGGGGATGCCGGGCATGAGCCACGGGGTGAGAAGCGCCGCGACCACCGCGGCACCGGCGGCGACCGCGAGGGGCTGGCGTCCGCGCAGCCGTGGCCACAGCAGCGCGAGGAACGCCGCCGCCGCGGCGGCGTCGAGGCCGTAGGTGCGGGGGTCGCCGAGCACGTCACCCAGAAGCGCGCCGACCAGCGTCGACACGTTCCAGCCGAGCCAGATCGCGATGCCGGTGACCCAGAAGCCCGCCTGCCGCGCACGCGGGGTGTCCTGCGACAGCCCCACGGCGACGGATTCGTCGATGGTGAACTGCGTGGCCGCGGCCTTCCGCCAGAAGTCGCCCGCGATGACGGGGGCCATCCGCATCGCGTAGGCCGCGTTCCTCACTCCGAGCAGAGCCGACGATGCGATGGCGGCCGGTGCCGCCGCGAGCCCTCCGGCCGCGACGACCCCGACGAAAGCGAACTGCGATCCCCCGGTGAACATCAGCAGGCTCAGCACGCAGGTCTGCCAGACATCGAGTCCGGATGCCACGGACAGGGCGTCGAACGAGATGCCGTAGGCGCTGGTGGCCAGCGCGACGGCGAGACCTTGCCGAGACGCCACACCCTCAGGTGTTCGGTGAAACGAACGCATGGACATCATCGTGAACGATACCGAGGCTGTTCGTCAAGTCGAACGATCGGTGAGCATAATGAACGCATGACGGATCTCGGTGACCGCATCGCGACGACCCTCCGACGCGAACGCGAGAGACGCGATCTCAGCGTCTCAGAACTCGCCCGTCGCGCGGGCGTCGCGAAGGCGACAGTGTCGCAACTGGAGACCGGCGGCGGGAATCCCAGCGTCGAGACCCTCTGGGCACTTGCATCCGCTCTCGAGGTGCCCTTCGCCGTACTGGTCGACGAGGGGGTCCGCTCCCCCACCCTGATCCGCGCGGGCGAGGCGGCGACGGCCGTACCCTCGTCGGCATCCGATTACCTCGCCGTTCTGCTGTCGGCGAGCCCCCCGTACGCGCGCCGCGACATCTACCTGCTCAGCGCGGAACCCGGTTCACCGCGGGAGTCCGACCCGCACCCCCGAGGCACCGTCGAACACCTGGTGATGGTCACCGGGCGCGGGCGCGTGGGCCCCGTCGACGACCCGTACGAGCTGTCGCCCGGCGACTACCTCTCGTATCCCGGCGATGCGCCGCACGTCTTCGAGGCGCTCACGCCCGGCATGAGCGCGGTGTGCGTGGTCGAGTCGCACTGACCGCCCCCTCGTCGAGTGTCCACGACACTCCGCGCGGACGGGGTCCCGGGCGGCGTTTCCTGGACACTCGGCAGGTCTCCGAAGCGACGCCGGTCGACGCGGGCGCCCGCGCGCGTTATCGTGCCGATCATGTCCCGCATCTTCGGCGTCGCGTTCTCGGCCGTCTATCCGCTCTACCTCGCGAAGGTCGAGCGAAAGGGACGCACCAAAGACGAGCTGGATGCCGTGATCCGCTGGGTCACGGGCTTCGACGACGAGGAACTCGCCCGCCACGCGGCGGGCACGACGACGTTCCGCGAGTTCTTCGACGAAGCGACGCTGAACCCGCGCGCCGACCTGGTGACGGGCGTGATCTGCGGCGTCCGGGTGGAGGAGATCGAGGATCCCCTCATGTACCGCATCCGCGTGCTCGACAAGGTCGTCGACGAGCTGGCGAAGGACCGACCCCTGGCGAAGGTGCTCCGCGATCCGGCGCCCGCGGGTGCGACGAAGGGCTGAGGTCGCGCCGCCCATCCGCCTGAGCGGAGGTTCCTGAGCTCGTCGACGGGACCGGTGACTTCGACAGGCTCAGCCACCTCGCGCCGCGCGCACGCGAAAGGCCCCGCCGAGCACGAGGCTGGGCGGGGCCGGTTCGAGAAGCGAACGCTTACGCGTTGGCATCCTGACGCTTGAGGCGCGAGGCGGCACGGCCTCGTTCGGTCGCATCGAGGTTGACCTTGCGGATACGCACGGCCTCCGGGGTGACCTCGACGCATTCGTCGTCACGGGCGAACTCGAGGCTCTCTTCCAGCGTCAGCAGACGCGGGGGCGTCATCGATTCGAAGGTGTCGGAGCTGGCCGCGCGCATGTTGGTCAGCTTCTTCTCCTTCGTGATGTTGACGTCCATGTCGTCGGCGCGCGAGTTCTCGCCGATGACCATGCCCTCGTAGACCTCCTGCGTCGGCTGCACGAAGAAGCTCATGCGCTCCTGCAGGGCGATCATCGCGAACGGGGTGACGACACCCATGCGATCGGCGACGATAGAGCCGTTCTGACGCGTGGAGATGTGACCGGCCCACGGCTCGTAGCCGTGCGAGATCGCGTTGGCGATACCGGTGCCTCGCGTGGTCGTGAGGAACTCTGTGCGGAAGCCGATGAGGCCGCGCGAAGGCACGACGAACTCCATGCGCACCCAGCCGGTGCCGTGGTTCGTCATGTTCTCCATGCGACCCTTGCGACCGGCGAGCAACTGGGTGATCGCGCCGAGGTACTCCTCGGGGGAGTCGATCGTGAGGTGCTCGAACGGCTCGTAGGTCTTGCCGTCGACCTTCTTGGTGACGACCTGCGGCTTGCCGACGGTGAGCTCGAAGCCCTCGCGCCGCATGTTCTCGACGAGGATGGCGAGGGCGAGCTCGCCGCGGCCCTGGACCTCCCACGCATCCGGTCGGCCGATGTCGACGACCTTGAGCGAGACGTTACCGATGAGTTCGCGGTCGAGGCGATCCTTCACCATGCGTGCGGTGAGCTTGTGGCCCTTGACCTTGCCCATGAGCGGCGAGGTGTTGGTGCCGATCGTCATCGAGATGGCGGGGTCGTCGACCGTGATGGCCTTGAGCGGACGCACGTCCTCGGGATCGGCGATGGTCTCGCCGATCGTGATGTCGGGGAAGCCGGCGATGGCGACGATGTCACCGGGGCCGGCGTCGTCGGCGGGGTAGCGCTCGAGCGCGCGGGTCTTCAGAAGCTCCGTGATGCGGGCGTTGCTAGTCGTGCCGTCGGCGCGCACCCAGGCGACGGTCTGGCCCTTCTTGAGCGTGCCGTTGAAGACGCGCAGCAGCGCGAGGCGGCCGAGGAAGGGGCTGGAGTCGAGGTTGGTGACCCACGCCTGCAGTGGCGCCTCGTCGTCGTACGCCGGGGCCGGCACGTGCTCGAGGATCGCACCGAACAGGGGCTCGAGGTCGTCGTTGTCGGGCAGCGAACCGTCGGCGGGACGGTTGAGCGACGCAGCGCCCGCACGGCCCGAGGCGTAGACCACCGGAACGTCGAGCAGCGCGTCGACGTCGAGGTCGGGCACATCGTCGACGAGGTCGGACGCGAGGCCCAGCAGCAGGTCGTGCGCCTCTTCTTCGACCTCGGCGATGCGCGCGTCGGGGCGGTCGGTCTTGTTGACCAGCAGGATGACGGGGAGCTTGGCCTCGAGGGCCTTGCGCAGCACGAAGCGCGTCTGCGGCAGCGGGCCCTCGGACGCGTCGACCAGCAGCACGACGCCGTCGACCATCGACAGGCCGCGCTCGACCTCGCCACCGAAGTCGGCGTGGCCCGGGGTGTCGATGACGTTGATCGTCACGGGAACGTCGCTGTGAACGCCCTTGTAGGTGATCGCCGTGTTCTTGGCGAGGATCGTGATGCCTTTTTCACGCTCGAGGTCGTTGGAGTCCATCGCGCGCTCTTCGACGTGCGCGTGGTCACCGAACGAGCCGGTCTGGCGGAGCATGGCATCGACGAGGGTCGTCTTGCCGTGGTCGACGTGCGCGACGATCGCGACGTTGCGGAGGTCAGGACGAAGGGCGTGCGCCATGGAGGGTCTCCAGGAAAATTCGGGGTGGCGCCCGGAATCGGGCCTGGCCAGTCTACCGGGCGCCCGCGACACTCCCGGCAGGCGACGTTCAGGAAAGGCTTCGGCACCCGAAGGAGCCGCAATGTCGCTCGTCCCCAGCGGGCGGATCCCGACGAGGGAGGACGCCGTCCGGCGCCCCGACCAGGGAGGACGCCGCCCCTCCCCGACCTACGACGAGGGGCGGCGTCCACCCGGACGCCGCCCCTCGTGGCACGGATCAGGATGCCGGGGTGTTCTTCAGCAGCTCGTGACGGAGTTCGCGGCGGGCGGCCTGCACCTCGACGTCGGGAACCGGGATGGCCGCGATGAGACGCTGCGTGTACGGCTCCTTCGGCGCGCGCAGGATCTCGTCGCGGGTGCCCTGCTCCGCGATCTTCCCGCGGTTGAGCACCACGATGCGGTCGGCCATGGCATCCACCACGGCGAGGTCGTGACTGATGAACAGGCAGGCGAAGCGGTGTTCCTTCTGCAGCTCGCTCAGCAGTTCGAGCACCCGCGCCTGCACCGAGACATCGAGCGCGCTGGTCGGTTCGTCGGCGACGAGCAGACGCGGCTGGAGCGACAGGGCGCGGGCGATTCCGACGCGCTGCTTCTGTCCGCCGGAGAGTTCGTGCGGGTAGCGGTTGCGGTAGCTGCGCGGCAGGCGCACCTCGTCGAGGAGCCTCTCGACCCGGGCATCCAGGGCCGCGCCCTTGGCCTCACCCGCGAGGAACAGCGGCTCGCCGATCGACTCCCCGATCGGCAGGCGGGGGTTGAGCGACGACGACGGGTCCTGGAACACGATGCCCACCCGGCGCCGCAGCGACTTGATCAGCTTGCGCGATCCGCTCGAGATGTCGACGCCGTCGACGACGAGGCGGCCGTCGGCGATGGGCTGGAGGCCGATCGCGGCGCGCCCGATCGTCGACTTGCCCGAGCCCGACTCCCCCACGAGGCCCACGATCTCGCCCTCGGCGATGCCGAGCGTGACGTCATCGACGGCGCGGAACGCGGCGACCCGGCCCTTCTTGCCGTACTCGATGGAGACGTTCTCGAGCTGCAGGACGGGGTGGGCGATCTCGGGGGCGGCCGCGGCGAGGGCGAGGGTTTCGGTGCGGGCGGGGCCTTCGGCCACCGCCGTGGCCAGTGCCTCCACCAGGTCGACGGACGACTCGCCCTCCAACGTCTCGCCCAGGCGGGGCACGGACGCCAGCAGCTCCTTCGTGTACGCGTCCTGCGGCGACCCCAGCACCTGAACGGCCGGGCCCTGCTCGACGATGTCGCCCGCCTTCATCACGACGATCCAGTCGGCGAGGTCGGCGACGACGCCCATGTCGTGCGTGATGAGCAGCACGGCCGAGTCAAGACGATCGCGCAGGTCGCGGATCAGGTCGAGGATCTCGGCCTGCACCGTCACGTCGAGCGCGGTGGTCGGCTCATCGGCGATGAGCAGGGCGGGCTCGAGGCTGATCGACTGGGCGATCATCGCGCGCTGACGCTGTCCGCCGGAGAGCTGGTGCGGGTACGACGCGAACGCCTTCGCCGGGTCGGGCAGTCCCACCAGCTCGAGCAGTTCGAGCGCTCGCGCCTTCGCCTGCGTCGGAGCGATGGGGGTGTGCGCGCGCAGCGCCTCGATGATCTGCGAGCCGACGGTCAGCACGGGGTTCAGAGCCGTCATCGGCTCCTGGAAGATCGCCGCGACCTCGGGACCGCGCAACTGCCGCATCTGCGCGGTCGACAGGTCCGTCACCTCGCGACCGTTCACCTTGATGCTGCCGGTGACGCGACTGTTGCGCGGCAACAGATCGAGCACGGCCATCGAGCTGACGCTCTTACCCGAGCCGGACTCGCCCACCACCGCGACGACCTGACCGCGGGCGATCGAGTACGTCAGGTGCTTGGCCGCGGGGACCCATACGTCGTCGACGGCGAAGTCGACGCTGACATCGGTCATCTCCAGGGCGGGGATGCCGGACTTCTCGGTCGTGCTCATGAGATTGTCCTCTCGTTCCCGCCGAGCGGGAGGGAGTGATCGGGGAATGAAAGAATCGGGGGATGCCACGCCAGACGTTCCGTTCGACGTTCACCCGGGTCCTGTGCGGGATCGTGTGGGCGATCATCGCCGTCGTGGCGATCGGCCTGCTCGTGACCCCTGCCGCGACCGACGCCCCGGCTCTGATCGTCGTGGGCGCGCTGGGGGCGGCGGCTTTGGTGGGCGGCATCCTGTGGTCGCCCTCGGTGTCGGTCGACGACGAGGGAGTCCAGGTCGACAACATCGCGCTTCGCTACCGCGTGCCGTGGTCCGCCCTCGTGCACGTCGACACCCGCTACGCGCTGCAGCTGCACACGCCCCACCGTCGCATCAGCGTCACCGCCGCACCGTCGCCCGGCGCGGCCGGCTCGCTGCGCGCCGCGCGGGCCCATCGCCGGAGCGAGAGCGCGTCGACGCCCCAGGTGCGTCCCGGCGACCTGCCGAACACCGATTCCGGCCGCGCGGCCGAGATGGTGCGCACCCGCTGGTACGCGCTGCGCGACGCCGGTCGCATCGAGGCGGGCAGGGCCGAGCAGACCCCCGTGGCCGTCGCCGCGCGCGTCGACAACGTGGTGCTGCTCGTCCTCGGCGCGGCCGGAGTCATCGCGGCGATCGCACTCGCGTGACGGCCACGCGGAGACGGTCGTCATGACGACGGTGTCTCCGGGTGCACCCGCGCCTGCGTGCTGGCCGGAGCGGTGACGGACGCGCCCGCCTGCTCCTTCGTGCGGCGCAGCGAGAAGCGCTTTTGGCGCGGGTCGAAGGCGTCGCGCAGGCCGTCGCCGACGAAGTTGACGAGTACGGCGAGCAGCACGATGAAGACGGCCGGCCACCAGAACAACCACGGGCGCGTCGAGAACGCCGACTGGTTGTCGGAGATGATCAGACCCAGCGACACGTCGGGCGGACGCACACCGAGCTGGAGGTAGCTCAGCGCGGTCTCGAGGAGGATCGCGGATGCTGCGAGCAGCGTCGCCGCGACGATCACGACGCCGATGGCGTTGGGCAGGATGTGCTTGAAGATGATCCGAGCGTCGCTGGCTCCGGCCACCCGGGCTGCTTCGACGAACTCGCGCTCGCGCAGGGAGAGGAACTCGGCTCGCACCAGGCGCGCGATCGTCGTCCACGAGATCATCGCGAGGAAGAACGCCAACGGCACGACACCCAAGCCGCCCGTCGCTCGGCCGACGACCGCACCGATCACGATGATCGGGATGACGATGAAGACGTCGGTGATGCGCATGAGCACCGCATCCACCCACCCGCGGTAGTAGCCGGCGAGGGCACCGATCACGGTGCCGACGGTCGTGCCGACGATGCTGATGACCAGCATGACGAGGATCGAGTTCTGAATGCCGCGCATCGTCATGGCGAAGTAGTCGATGCCGATTCGGTCCTGCCCGAGCGGGTGGTCTCCCACGACGAAGGGGAACACGGACAGGGTCGGTGCCCCACCGTTGTTCTGGGGGTTCAGCGTCGTGAAGTCGTATTTCCACCACCCGGGGATCGGGCCGAGGCCGATCGCGGAGACGGAGAAGATCGCCAACAGGACGAAGAGGATGCCGGAGACGACGGCGACCTTGTTCGCGAGGAACCGCCGCAGGACGAGTCGTCCCTGACTCACGCCGACGGTGTTGCGCTCGTCTGCGGGGGCCGGAGCATCCACGTTCGCGGGCTCGGGGAGCATCTGGGTCATGCGGAGACCTCCGGGAATCGGACGGCGGCGATCATGCGACGACTCGCACGCGGGGGTCGAGCGCCGCGTAGGCGAGATCGGCCAGGAAGTTGAACACGATGGCGGTGATGGCGATGACGATGAAGTACCCCATCACCGGGTTGACGTCGACGCGACGAATGGACGCGACGAACAACTGCCCCATGCCGGGGATGGCGAAAACCTGCTCGGTGATGACCGCGCCGCCGAGGAGCGCACCGACGTCGGTGGCGATCAGCGTCACGATCGGGATCAGCATGTTGCGGAGACCATGGCGCATGACCACGGTGCGCTCGGGCAGGCCCTTCGCGCGTGCCGTGCGGATGAAGTCCTGGTTCATCACCTCGAGCATGCCGGCGCGGGCGTAGCGGGTGTACCCCGCGAACGAGATCAGCAGCAGCGAGATCGTCGGCAGCAGCAGGTGGGTGAACGTGTCTATGCCGCTGATCCACATGTCGCCGTTGAACCCCGGAGTCGCCGCGCCGACGGTGGCGATCGGGCGACCGTTGATGCGGGGGTTGTCGACGTAGGCGGGCCACGACTGCATGTAGCGGTCGAGCACGACGAGGGCGAACGAGAAGAAGGCGACGATCGCTCCGATGCGTGCCGTCATCCCGCGGTCGGGGGCGCCGACGAGATAGCCGGTGATCAGACCCACCACGACGGCCACGACGATCAGGATGATGATCGTGGGCACCGTGGAGATGTCGAACAGTCCCTGCAGCACGTAGTACGCGATGTACGAGATCGCTCCATTGGCGGCCGCGACGATCAGCGCACGACGGTTCGACAGGCCCGAGATGAGCGCGGTGGTGATGACGACCACTCCGGCGATGAGCAGAAGAAGGCCCACCGGGCCGAAGCCGGGGTTTCGGAACCAGTCGGTGACGTTGAAGTACACCAGCAGGGCGATGGTCGCAGCGGCGGCGGTGCCGGCGACGATCGCGCGGCGACGAGCCGAGCCGCCGATCATGGCCTGCCAGATCACCGCCGCGACGACGGCGAGCAGCACGATCACCCAGATCGGTATCGACGTCGCCGATTCGAGGAAGCTGTTGAACCCGAGCGCCAGGAACTCCTTGAGGAGGACGGCCACGAGGAACGACGGCAGCGAGAAGAGGAAGAAGCTCAGCAGGGTGATACCGAAGTCGAACCCGCTGTACTGGCGGAGAGCCGATACGACGCCGACGACGATGCCCAGCACGATGGCCAGCACGAACGACGCCGTCACGAGCTGGAGGGTGGAGCCCACCGCGGTGGGCAGGATGTCGAGCACGGGGGCGTTGCTGATCGTCAGACCGAGGTCGCAGGTGCCGGCGAACGGGATGAGGCAGCCAGCAGCACCGCCGAGCCAGAGGAAGTAGCGCAGGGGGGCGGGGACGCTGAGGTCCAGCGCGGCGACGCGCGCGGCGATCAGCTGATCGCGGTTTGCGGCGGTGCTGTCGCGGAGGTCCTGGAGCGGGTCGCCGGAGTTGGCGGCGAGCACGTACATGATGAACGACGCGGCAAGGAGAACCAGGATCGAGACGGCGATGCGCCTGAGAATGAATCCGACCATCGCGGGAGGTCTTCTTTCGATCGGGTGACGGGCGCCGAAAAGGCGCCCTGGACAGGATAGTCGCGGGCGTGGCGAAACGGCGCTGCACGCACGCGAAGTGAGGCGCCGGAGCCGAGCGACTCCGGCGCCTCACGTGAGCTCAACGGGTCATCAACCCGCCAGCGTCCACTCCTGCGCGTTCCACACGATGCCGGTCTGGCCGCCGAAGTAATCGACGCCCGTCACGGAACCGTTGTCGGCGAACAGACCGGGCGACTGGAAGAGCGGAAGACCGTAGAAGTCCTTCGCCGTCGCCGTGTCGATCTGCACCTTGATGTCAGCGAGCGCGGTGGGGTCGACCGTCACCTGGCTCTCGTCGACGAGGGTGTCGACGGCGCTGTTGCTGTAGTTGTTGTAGTTTCCGCCACCGGCAGTCTTGAAGATCTGCGGAAGAGCGGCGTTACCCGCACCGGGCGAGACCCAGCCGAAGATCGACGCGTCGTAGCTACCGCTGCCGAGCAGCGAGCTCCAGTCGGGCGAACCGGCGTCCTCGATCACGAAACCGGCCTGCTGCGCCGACTGCTGGATGGCGCGGAAGCTGTCGACACGGTTCGGGTTGTTGGTGTTGTAGAGGATGCGCACCGTGGGGGTGGCACCGTTCAGCAGAGCCTTGGCACCCTCGATGTCGGGCTCGGTGAAGGCGTCGTATCCGCTGGAGGCGACGGCGGTGGTGTACTGGTCGCCCTCGGTGGGGAGGAAGATCTGCGAGTTGAGGACCTCTGCGTCGGGGTTGACCGGCGTGACGATCGACTCGAGGATCTGCTGGCGCGGGATCGTCTTGAGGAAGGCCTCGCGCACGTTCGCGTCGGCGAAGACGCCGCCGAAGCTCAGGTCGACGTGGTCGTAGGCGAGCTGGTTGCCCGAGTGGACCGTGGCGTTCGCGTTCTCGAGCGCGGTCAGCGTGTCGGCGGAGGCCTGCGGCTGGATGGCCTGCACCTCGCCGTTCTGGAGGGCCGTCACCTGGGCGTTCGAGTCGCCGATGAAGCGGATGATCAGCTGGTCGTACGAGGGCGACATCTCGCCCTTGTAGTTGGGGTTCTTACCCAGCGTGATGCTCTGCTCGGGGGTGAAGTCGGTCACGATGAACGGGCCGCTCGCGACGAGGAGGCTCTCATCGGTCGGCATCGCCGTGACGTCGTATCCGGTGTTCCAGAAGTCGGCGGCGGCCTTCAGGGTCGCGTTCGGCGCGACCGGCGCGGCGGTGTCGCCCTTGGGGAGCGTCTTGAGCAGGTCGACGAAGTCGGCCTCGGAGACGCCGGCCTTCTCGGCGAGCACGTGGGCCGGCTTGCCGATCGGGTTGACGAGCTCGTAGTCGACGTACGGCGTCGAGTAAGTCAGCGTCATCGACATGTTGTCGTCGCCGATCTCGGGGAACGCGGTGGTGTCGAGGCCTGCGGTGCTGCCGGCGAGGCTGAAGTACTGCGTACCGCCGTTGGTGACGTCACCGGTCGCCGGGTCGAGGATCGCGTCGTTGTAGTAGCCCGAGTTGATGGCCCAGTTGACGAGCATGTCGTCGGCGTTGATGGGCTCGCCGTCCGACCAGGTCAGGCCCTCGTTGAGGGTGTACTTGACCGTCAGCGGGTCTTCCGACACGGTCTCGTAGGTGCCGAAGTCGGTGTTGTTCAGAACCGAGAAGTCTTTGTCGAGGCGCTGGAAGCCACCGAGACCGAGACCGCCGCTGACACCCGTCAGGTAGCCGACCATGCCGTTGGTGTCGAGGTTGGCCTCGGGGGTGTCGCCGTTGAACGAGGTGAACGCGTTCGTCGTGGCGATCGTGATGGTGCCACCCGTGTTCGAATCGCCCTCGGGCGTGGCGGTGGTGGTGCATCCGGCGAGTGCCAGAGCCGCGACCGCGACTCCTGCTCCCGCCGAGAGGGCGCGCATGCGCCGAGTCTTTTCAGACACTTTGCCTCCAGTGCAAGGTTGACGAGCACCCCACCGCGCAGAACAGCCGGGGGGAGCCGTGGATACCGAAACGATAGGTACATGTCACCTGATGGTCAAAACATTTAGATGTTTCGTTACAGACCTTTAATCTCCGGGGCGCTCATCCGAGCATTCTGACAATCACACGGGTCGTCGCTCCTCGGCCGCCCTCTCGCCGGAGCGACGCTCATCGGCATCCCATAGGAATGTCTCGATGGCGCGGTGTTGAATGTCTCCCATGTCCCGGCATCCCTCGGCCACCCGCTCCGACGCGGCTGACCTGTCGACGTCGACGGTGACGCTCGGCCCCTTCCCCTCACCCATCGAGCGCTCCGACGGTTACGCACGCAGACGGCTGGCGTGGGAGGTCGTCCTCGTCCTGCTCATCAGCGTCGGCCAGTCCGCGATCTACTCGGTCGTGTCGTTCGTGCGGGCGGCCACGCGGGCGCCCATCTCCCAACAGCAGACGCAGCTGAACCCCTCGCGCAGTGCCGAGCCGCTGTGGGACGCGATCTACCAGTTCCTCGACATCTTCTTCTCCCTGGCCCTCGTGGCCGTCGCGATCTATCTGCTGTGGGAACCGGCCGGTAACGCCCTGCGCCGGACCGGTCTCGACTTCCGCCGGTTCGGGTCCGACGTGCTCCGCGGGCTCGCGCTCGTTCTGCTCATCGGCGTCCCCGGTATCGGGGTGTACGCCATCGGCCGGGCGATCGGTCAGAGCATCGCGGTCGTGCCGGCGCCGCTCGACTCGTCGTGGTGGGTGATCGCGCTGCTCGTGCTCGCGGCACTCCGTGCCGGCCTCACCGAGGAGGTCATCTTCCTCGGGTATCTGTTCGACCGGCTGCGCCGCCTGGGATGGTCGTGGACGGGAGTGATCGTCTCGACCGCGCTCCTGCGTGGGAGCTATCACCTGTATCAGGGGTGGCCCTCGGCGCTCGGCAACGTCGTGATGGGACTGGTGTTCGGCTGGTGCTACAAGCGCTGGGGGCGCGTCATGCCCCTCGTCGTGGCGCACACCGTCATCGACATCATCGCCTTCGTCGGCTACCCGCTCGCCGCCGCGTGGTGGCCGGGGATCTTCGCCCCGCCCGCGTCTCCTGCGAGCTGAGAGATACGACGCGGCCTACTGCGGGGGCGCCGACCAGGTCCAGAACGCCGGGGGCACACCGTCGGGTTCGGAGGTGTAGTCCACTCCCCCGACGCCTTCGGCGGAGACGACGGCGCCCGTGCGCTCGAACAGAGGCACGCCGGCGAACGCGGTGAACAGCGAGCGGTCGATCTCCTTCGCCTCGGCGAGGATGTCGACCGGATCGGTGTGCACGGTCAGCTCGGCGAAGAGATCGTCGGTGTTCGGGCCGTCGATGCCCTCGGCGAGGCGATCCCGCGCCGACCGGTAGAGGCTCTCGTCTTCTCCGACCCACGAGAGCGTGGCATCCGCGGTGTCGTCCGCCGTGGCTGCGCGCACGGCGATGCCGGCCCGCGCCCCCATCGACACGAGTCGCGGGAAAACCTGCGACGAGAGTTCGTCGGTCGCGTCGTAGGCCACCCGCAGGACGGCGGCGCGATCACCGAGCGCGTTGCGGGCGGCATCCACATCGCTGCCCGTGCCGGGCGCACCGTTGCCGGAGACCAGATCGTTGTACAACTGGCCGGTCGCCGATGACGACAGGAACGACTGCAGCGGTTGGGCGTCGGGGCGCATCGGGCCGAGCACGTCGCGAACGATCGACGAGCGGTCGATGGCCAACGTCATCGCCTGACGCAGATCGGATGCCGTGTCGTCGGCGAACCGCAGATGCAGGGTCTGGGTGGTGGGGCCGACCTGCACCTGATAGCCGGCGTCGGTGAGCGTCTCGCGCTCGGCCACATCGATCTCGCCGACGTTGGCGACGTCGACGACCCCCGCTTCGAGCGCGGAGAGCTGCGCGGCCCGGTCGGGGAAGAATCGGACGCTCAGATTTTCGAGGCCGGGGAAGTGCGCGCCCTGGTAGCTGTAGCGGCGGGCGAGGCTCAGCGTGTCCGCTGTCGACTCGGTCACCGTCCACGGACCCGCGGAGACGACGCTCGCCGGATCGACCGCGGTGCCGGCGGGCACATCGAAGCCGGTATTCCATGCCTGCGCCGCAGCCGTCAGCACGGGGTTCGGTTCGGCCGGTGTCTGCGGGTCGCCCTCGGGGACGGTGAGGATGGCGGTGAGCAGATCCTGCACGCTCACCCCGGCGCGTTCGGCGACGACGTGCACGGGGCGGTCGAGCAGCCACTGCCGGTTCCAGTCCGCGAAGGGTTGGTCGTAGGTGAGGGTCAGGGTGTCGTCGGACCGGTCGATGCTGGGTCGTGCGGTGCGTGCATTCGGGTCGGCCGGCATCGCGGTGTCGAAGTATCTGGTGCCCGAGACGATCTGACCGGCGTCGTCATAGGTCGCGTCGTCAAAGAAATGGGAGGTGACGGCCCAACCGAACAACAGGTCGTCGAGGCTGACCGGCGTGCCGTCGGACCAGACGCGGTCGTCGAACAGTTCGTAGCTGACCTTGAGAGGGTCGCCCTGCACACGGGTGATGCGACCGAAGCCGTCGTTGGGGACCACCTGCAGGTCGCCGTCGAGCGACCCGAGCTTCTCGTCGAGGAGGGATGCCACGGCCTGGTTGGCGGGGGTGTCTCCCGTGGAGCTGGCGGCGTTGAAGCTGGTGAGAGAGCCGACGACGCCCACCGTCAGAGTGGTGGGAGGCGCTTCCTGCTCGGTCTCGGGCGCGGGCTCCGGAGCCGAGCATCCGGCGAGGACGATCCCCACGGCGGCGAGGAGGGCGATCACGCGTCCTGGGCCGCCGCGTCGTCGGGTCGGTCGAAGTTCCTCGTTCACGCCGTGTTGCACACCCGGAACCTTACTAAACGCCCGCTGTGCGAAACCGGAGTGGGCGGGGTTCGACGTGCACGGTCCCTCCTCGCGGAGGCGACGGACGGGCTCCCGGCGACCGCCCCTGAGAGCGGTCGCCGAGAAGCCCGCGGGTCACGCGAACGCCTCCGGCGGCGGGCACGAGCACACCAGGTTGCGGTCGCCGTAGGCCTGGTCGATCCGGCGCACCGGGGGCCAGTACTTTCCGCGGATGAGCGAGCGCACGGGGTACACCGCCGTCTCGCGCGAGTACGGGTGCTCCCACTCGCCCACGACGACCGTCTCGGCCGTGTGCGGGGCGTTCACGAGCGGGTTGTCGTCGGCGGGCCACTCCCCCGCGGCGACGGCGAGGGCCTCGTGCTTGATGGCGATCATGGCATCCACGAACCGATCGAGCTCGGCGAGGTCCTCGCTCTCGGTCGGCTCGACCATGAGCGTGCCGGCGACGGGGAACGACATCGTCGGGGCGTGGAAGCCGTAGTCGATGAGGCGCTTGGCCACGTCGTCGACGGTGACGCCCGTCTGTTCCTTGAGCGGACGCAGGTCGAGGATGCACTCGTGCGCGACGAGGCCGCCCTCCCCCGCGTACAGCACCGGGTAGTGCTCCCGCAGGCGGGTGGCGATGTAGTTCGCCGACAGCACCGCCGCGGCGGTCGCCTGACGGAGTCCCTCGGCGCCCATCATGCGCACGTACGCCCACGAGATGGGGAGGATCCCCGCCGACCCGTGGGGAGCCGCCGACACGGGGCCGCCGTCGAAGGTGCCCCCGGCGTGGTCTGCGCGCTGCGAGAACGGATGCGACGGCAGGTGCGGCGCGAGGTGCGCCTTGGCCGCGACCGGGCCGACGCCGGGTCCGCCACCACCGTGCGGGATCGCGAACGTCTTGTGCAGGTTCAGGTGCGACACGTCGCCGCCGAGATCGCCGAAGCGAGCGAAGCCGAGCAGCGCGTTGAGGTTCGCCCCGTCGACGTACACCTGACCGCCGGCGTCGTGCACGGCTTGGGTGATCTCGAGCACGTCGTGCTCGTAAACCCCGTGCGTCGAGGGGTACGTGATCATGAGCGCCGAGAGCTCCGCGGCATGCTGCGCGATCTTGGCCCGCAGGTCGCCGAGGTCGACGTTGCCGGCCTCGTCGCACGCGACGACGACGACCTTCATGCCCGCGAGGATCGCCGAGGCGGCGTTCGTGCCGTGTGCCGACGAAGGGATGAGGCACACCGTGCGCTCGGTGTCGCCGTTCGCGAGGTGGTAGCCGCGGATCGCCAGCAGGCCCGCGAGCTCACCCTGCGACCCGGCGTTGGGCTGCAGCGACACCGCGTCGTAGCCGGTCACCTCGGCCAGCCACCGTTCGAGCTGGTCGATCATCTCGAGGTAGCCGTGCACGTCGGCCTCGGGGGCGAAGGGGTGCACGCGCGAGAACTCCGGCCACGACACCGCCGCCATCTCGGTGGCGGCGTTCAGCTTCATCGTGCACGAGCCCAGCGGGATCATTCCGCGGTCGAGTGCGTAGTCGCGGTCGGCGAGCGACTTGAGATAGCGCATCATCGCCGTCTCGCTGCGGTGCGTGTGGAAGACGGGGTGGGTGAGGTATTCGTCGTCGCGGTGCAACGCGCCGTCGACGTCGCGGAGGGCGATCCCCTCCGGCACGTCCTCGGTCGCGAGGCCGAAAGCTTCGAGGACGGCCGAGATGTCGGCATCCGTCGTCGTCTCGTCCACCGACACGCCCACGGTCGCATCGTCGACCCAGAGCAGCTGGTAGCCGCGCTCGCGGGCGCGGTCGACCACGTCGTGCGCGCGCCCCGGCACGTGCACGCGCACGGTGTCGAAGAACGCGTCGCTCGCCAGCGTCAGGTCGTACGCACGGAGGGCGGATGCCAGGGCGTCGGCCTTGCGCGCGACCCGCGTCGCGATCGCGCGGAGTCCGTCGGGTCCGTGGTACACCGCGTACATCGCCGCCATGACGGCGAGCAGCACCTGGGCCGTGCAGATGTTCGAGGTCGCCTTCTCGCGACGGATGTGCTGCTCGCGCGTCTGCAGCGACAGGCGGTAGGCGGGGGCGCCCACGGCATCCTGGGACACGCCCACCAGACGCCCGGGCAGCTGACGCTCGAGCCCGGCGCGGACGGCCATGTAGCCGGCGTGCGGGCCACCGAAGCCGAGCGGCACCCCGAAGCGCTGGGTCGTCCCCACCGCGACGTCGGCGCCGAGCGCGCCGGGCGAGCGCAGCAGGGTCAGGGCGAGCAGATCGGCGGCGGCGACGACGAGGCCGCCGGCGGCATGCACGGCGTCCGCGACGGGCGAGAAGTCCCACACGCGCCCGGTGGCGCCGGGGTACTGCACGAAGGCGCCGAACGCGTCGGGGAATTCGCCGTCGAAGGAGGTCTCGTGGATGCGGATCCCGACGGCGGCGGCGCGATGGTGCAGCAGGGCCTTCGTCTGCGGCAGAGCGTCGACGTCGACGAGGAAGACGTCGGTCTTGGCCTTGGACGCGCGGCGGGCGACCAGCATGCCCTCGACGACGGCGGTGGATTCGTCGAGCATCGACGCGTTCGCCGTGGCGAGTCCCGTCAGGTCGGTGACCATCGTCTGGAAGTTGATGAGCGCTTCGAGACGGCCCTGCGAGATCTCGGGCTGGTAGGGCGTGTAGGCCGTGTACCAGGAGGGGTTCTCGAGGACGTTCCGCGCGATCACCGACGGAGTGAAGGTGTCGTAGTAGCCGAGGCCGATCAGCGGGCGGGCCGAACGGTTGATCGAGGCGAGTTCGCGCAGCTCGGCCAGCGCCTCGGCCTCGGTGGCCGCGGGCGGGATGGAACTGGTGGCGCGGGCCTGCACGTGGATGGATGCCGGGACGGCGGTCTCGACGAGCGCGTCGACGCTTTCGTAGCCGACGACCTCCAGCATGCGCGCCTGCGCCGCGGCGTCGACGCCGATGTGGCGGTCGGTGAAGGCCGCCGGGGTGCCCGCATCCGTGCGGGGAGGAAGGAGAGTGCTCATGCGGTGAGGTCCTCGTAGGCGGCGCGGTCGAGGAGATCGCCGGGCAGGTCGCCCTCGACGCGGATCTTGATGAGCCAGCCCCCGGCGAAGGGTTCGGCGTTGACGAGCGACGGGTCGTCGACCACGGCGTCGTTCACGTCGATGACCGTGCCGGTGAGCGGGGCGTAGAGCTCGCCGACCGACTTCGTCGACTCGATCTCGCCGCAGACGTCGCCCGCGGACACCGCGGACTCGGCTGCGGGGAGCTCGACGAAGACGACGTCGCCGAGTTTCTCGGCCGCGAAGTCGGTGATGCCGACCGTGGCGATGTCGCCCTCCAGGGCGATCCACTCGTGCTCGGACGTGTAGCTGAGGGCGGTGAGGTCGGTCATGCGTTTCTCCGATAGAAGGGAAGGGCGGTGACGGTGGCGGGGATGCGGGTTCCGCGCACGTCGATGGTCAGTTCGGTTCCGGGTTCGGATGCCGCGGGGGCGACGAACGCCATCGCGACCGGGTAGCCGAGGGTGGGGCTGAGGGCGCCGCTGGTGATCTCTCCGACGCTGTCATCGCCGTGCAGCACCGCGTATCCGGCGCGACCGGCGCGCCGACCCTCGGAGACGAGCCCCACGAGAACGGGCGCGTCGGCGGGTCCGGACGACAGGCCATCCTTTCCGACGAACGCCTCCTTGTCGACGGCGACGACCCGGCCGAGGCCGGCCTGGGCGGGGACGATGTCGCGGGAGAGCTCGTGCCCGTAGAGGGGCATGCCCGCTTCGAGCCGCAGGGTGTCGCGCGCGGCGAGACCGCACGGGACGAGCCCCATCTCGGAGCCCGCGGCGAGAGCTGCGTCCCACAGGGCACCCGCGTGGGTGGTGGGGATCAGCAGCTCGTAGCCGTCTTCGCCGGTGTATCCGGTTCGCGCGACGAAGAGCGGCGCTCCCTCGAAGGTGCCGTCGGTCCAGGCGTAGTAGCCGAGTTCGTCGAGCGCGGTGCCGGAGATCTCGACCCCGGGCGTGGAACTCAGGATGCCGCGAGCCTCGGGCCCCTGGAGGGCGATGAGCGCGAAGTGGTCGGTGACGTCTTCGATGGTCGGGCCGGTGGAGCCGGCGACGAAGGCGAAGGAGCGTGGTCCGGTCCCTTCGGGGACCTGGGATGCTGCGCGGGTCCCGGCCTCGCTCGGCGCCGACCCGGTGGGAGCCTCCGATCCGGGAAAGCCCTCGCCGGTCTCGGTGTCGGTGCGTGACGCAGCGTCCGACGATCGGCCCCAGGCGACCCGAGCCGTCTCGAGGGCCGCGGCCACGGCATCCCGGTTGCCTGCGTTGGCGATCACGAGGAAGTGCTGCTCACCGGTGCGGTACACGATGACGTCGTCGACGATGCCGCCGCTCGCGGCGAGCACGAGGGAGTACTTGGCCTTGCCGATCTTCATCGTCGACAGGCGGCCCGCGAGCACGTAGTCGAGGAAGCCTCCGGCGTCGGGGCCCTCGACGGTGAACTCGGCCATGTGCGAGATGTCGAACAGACCGGCGGCCTCACGGACGGCGCGGTGCTCGGCCAGGTCGGAGGTGTAGCGCACGGGCATGTTCCAGCCGCCGAAGTCGGTGAACGAGGCGCCGAGGGCCTCGTGCCGATCGTGCAGCGGCGACGTGCGCGGTGGAGCGGGGGTGTTGGTCATGAGTTCTGCCGTTCGCGATGACGGACAGACGCCGGTCAGCGCCTGAAGAACTCCCCCTCTGTCATGGGCCTGAGAGTTTCGCCCACGACGTCGTTGACGTCGAGGGCTTTCACCGTCGGCGGATCCGGCGCGGTGCACCCGGATCACTTTCCAGAGTGGCCCGATCGACGCGGTACGCGTACCTGAGAGATTGGCGGGGAGGCTTGCTCCTTCGGTGCCCGGCTGCGTGCGCCGGAGCTCTCCCGCATCGATCATGGGGCCGTTGTGGACTTGTGCGGTCAGCCTACCGGAGGGGGGCGCGGGGCACAGCCCTTGCGATCAACTCAGACGTCCGCTCGGCCCGTCAGTAGGAGCCGCCTCGCCAGACGTCATCGGGGAGGCGGATGCACGCCGAGAAGGATGACACGTGTACCTCCTCCCGACCCGGGTCGAACCGAACGATCCAAGACGACTGATAGGCGCCGGTGATCTCGACGATGGAATCGCCGTCACTCTCCCATCGATCGACTCCGACACCGTCTGCATCTGAGTAACGCTGCTCGACGGGATCCAAGAGTCGCGGTGCGGTCGCCTCCGCGCGAACGTGCACCGTGAGCCCGCCAGCCCACTGTTCGCCACCGTCGCGGGTGCAGGAGAGGAATGACCCGGTCTCGTTCTGGTCGATAGACACCACGAGATCCTCGGGCAGCGTATCCGCTATCTCTTTCTCAACCGCCATGGTGCGTGCCTTCGCGTCTGGCAGAGATAGGCCGGGGTCGAGGTCCCCCCCGGGCGAGGCGCAACTCGAGAGAGTAACCAGCATGACCAAGGTGGCGGCACTGACCTGGATGCCCCTCATTTCTCCCCCTTCAGGATGGCGTCGCGGATGTCGTCGAGCGCCAACCGGTTCTCGGGCCCGTCCGAGGCGATCAGCTGATGGCTTGCGAACGGATCCAGCGACATCCGAACGGACGGGTTGTCGGGGGCAATGAAGGGTGCGAGCTCCCCGCCAAACGGCGCGTCATAGTCACCGGGTCGATCGTAGATCCGGCTCTGGAATCCCGGCATGACGTCGGGGTTGCGCCCGCCTCCCACCCACCCGAGATCCTGTGCCATCGAGAGGAAATCGGTGTAGCTCCAGTGGAAGTACTCGGTCGTCGGATCGGCCGTCCATCGCTCCGGCACCCAGGCTCCCGCGAACGAATTGACGACGTCGTAGTGTGTGCCGGCGAGCTCGGAGGCGGTCACTGGAACGAGACCCCAGCTGTATCCACCTGCGATCTGCTGGGCTCCCGCGATGGCGGTGTCCGAGCGCATCTCGGACACGAAACGCGTCAGGCTCTCGCCAGCCGGGAGCGCTCGTTGCTGATCATTGGCCTCACCTATTCCCAGCGCCTGATCGACTGGTCCCGCGCTGTTGTCGTCGCCTGGAAACTCCACGCCCTTCCAGACGAAGGCGAGCATCCCGCTGTCCTGTTTCGTCAGCCACTCCGGCAGCTGCTGCGCCCCACCCCCGTAGAAGCTGTCCAGCGACGTGAACGTTCCCGGCACGAATGTCAGGACGCGCTTCGTTTCCGGCCCCGGTGTGCCGATCATCTCTGCTATCCGCTTCTGCTCGGGCTGATAAAGCACGAGCTGAACGTCTCCGGCGACGACGAGACCGAGGTAGTCGCGCTCCGTGCGCAGACGTTCAAGAGCGCTGCGACGTTCGGCCTGCAGAGTCGCCGCCGCCCCTTCGTCGAACAGCGACTCGAGGCGCTCGATCTCCCGCTCCACCGTCGGCAGCCGATCCTGTGCCACGACACGGTTCGCCGCGACGCGGGCGAGCACTGGCACGCCGCCGAGCGCCCCTATCAGCTCGGGCGCCCCGTTGATCAGCGCCGTCTGCCGTCCGGGCGTCAGCGCGTCCCACCACACCTTCACCGCGCCCGACGCGAGAGGACGTCGTCGAAACCTTTCGATCCAGTCGGGGTGATCAGCAAGGATCTGACTCATCCGGCCCGCTCCGCCTCGGGCGATCTCGACCAGCGGCGTGAGCAGCGTCTCGGCGGCGAGCGCTTCCGTGCGCATCTGCCAGGTGATCCGCGGCCCGATCGGGGACGAAACCACTCCACCCGCCGCAATGGGCAGCGGGGGCGGCTCGCCGATCCCGGCGAGGTCGCGGCACGCGTCGTCGATCACGGCGGCGACGTCCAACCGCAGGCGCGCGATGGCGGACTCGACGTCCGCGCTACCGGACGCCGGGCCTGTCGTCTCGGTCGGGATCGCTGCGGCCTCCTCGACGAGCAGAGAACGCCTCCACTCCAGCACCGCGAGCGCATCGGCGAGTTCACCCAGCACAGCACCCACTCGCGCGAACGCCTCACTCGTCTGTCTTCCGCCCGCGGAGAGGCCGCTCATCTTTTCCGTGAGCTCCGCCGCCTCGGGGGCGTCGTAGGTCGCGCCCAGGTCGCTCCACCCTACGACGACCTCGTCGGCCGTCGGTGCGACCGCCGTTGCGCGATCGCGCAGGCGGTGCGCGGCGTGATCCAGCTCGTCGGCACGCACGGGCACGGATGGCACGGTGAGACCCTGCTCACTCACGCGATTCTCCAGCGTCCGTGCCCGCGCGAGTCGGCGGCGCGGTCGGTGTCCACGGCCATCGCGGCATCCGCGCGGCAGTACTCGACGACGGCGCGCTCGGCGGCCGACAACACCGCTCCCCCGTGCTCATCGAGTGCCGTCGCGCGCTCCATCCAGGGGTCTACCGCTCGGGCGAAGGCGCGAGCGAGATCGGGGGCCGGGGCCACGGCATCCCGCACGTCGTCCACGACGAACCGAACGCCGCACATGGTCTCGGCGAGGGAGTCGAGACGCCGTGCCGTCCGCGACGCCAGGTCGAGGAAGCCGTTCACGTCGATCGCATATCGGTCAGCCATGCCGAGACCCTAGAGAAATGCGCCCGGCTGCCTCAGAAATTCTCCACAGGCCGCGCGGGGTGAACTGCTAACGCCTGCTCCCGCCTGCGCATGTCCCGCAAGAACGCCGATGGACCGGCTCACCCGCGCGGGAGCTCGATCGCGGACGGTCGAGTCGCCCGCCGCACGACGCGGAAGCCTGCTCGTCGGGCTCAGCCCCGCGTGCAGCTCCCGGATGCCACCGGCGCCGCCAGAGCATCGATCTGCGCCAGGACGGGCTCGAGCTCGACCGGCGTCATCGCGTACCCGACGTTGTCGTCGGTGTCGGAGCGGGCGAAGACGATCCCGCCGACTTCACCACCCGTGGTGAGAAGTGGTCCGCCTGAGTTGCCGGGGCGGACGATCGCGGCGAGGGCGAAGATGTCGCGCGGCGACGACGACCCGTCGTAGATGTCGGGGACGGGAACCGTTCCCTCCGACAGCACCTGGGCGCTCCCCGAGGTGAACGGCCCTCCGCCGGGGTATCCCTGCACCACGGCGGGCGATCCGACGTCGAGCGTCGAGACGACGGGGAGGGGCGTGGCATCCAGTCCGTCGACGGACACCACGGCGATGTCGTCGATGGGGTCGAAGTAGACCACGCGTCCTTCGCGGGCGGGGCGACCGGGCAGCTCCACCACCGGGGTGTCGACACCGGCGACCACGTGGGCGTTCGTCATCACGCGGTCGGCGGCGACGACGAACCCCGACCCGCTCGACGTCACACCGCACGCGTAGGCGGTGCCGGAGATGCGGGCGACCGACTGCGCGGCCTGCGTCAGGGCCGGATCGTCGAGCGCGACCGCGGGGGCGCTCGGCACGGGGCCGATCTGGATGAGCTGTCCGAGGCGCGGGATGCCCTCCGCGAAGACCGTTCCGCGGAGCTCCGCGAGTGCGCCTCGCACCGGCGCCGGCGTCAGATCGTCGATCGTCCGGACGACGGCCGACGAGCCGAGGGCCGCCGACACGACCGGCACCCCCACGGGCGTCAACGACCCGGCGGCGAACGAGATCGCGAGCGCCGCGGCGGCGACGTTGACCACTCCACCGAGCAGGCGTTCAGGCACCCGCAGCTTGATGCGATCGGCGCCACGACGGATGAAGCCGCCCACGGCGGTGCCGAGTCCCGATCCGATGAGCAGGAGCAGGATGCCGGTGAGGATCATCGCCGGACCGCGCCACGACGGTGAGGTGACCCACTGACCCACGAAGGGCGTCGCCCAATACGCGGCCACGGCACCGACGGCGAGACCGGCGAAGAAACCGATGGTGGCGAGGAATCCCCGCGCCAGGCCCGTGATGAGCGCGATCACCAGCAGGGCGATCAGAACGATGTCGATGATCGGCATCCGACCTCCCCAATCCAACTCTCACGCTAAGCCGTGCGTCTGAGAGAACCCTTTCGACGCGGCCGGGGCACGCGCCGTTCCGGAGTCGGGGTCGGGCTGGACCGGGGCGCGATCGGCGGGTTGGGGCGGGCGAATCCCGCCCCGATCGGCGGATCCCGCCCCGAACCCGCCCGTACCCGAACCATGCCGTGTCGACGCAGCAGCCCCTGCGCGCCCGGCCGGGCCGTCACCGCGGTGCGGGGCGCGGGTTGTGCACCGGGGCGGACATTCCCCGCCCCGCTGCACAACGCGTGCCCCGCACCCGCCCGCCCCGCCACGCCAACCGCACCCGCCCACCCGGCCACCCCGCCACGCCTCCACGCCGGCCGCACCCGCCGACCCGGCCACGCCGACCGCACCCGCCCACCCCGCCACGCCGGCCGCACCCGGACCCGCTTGCCCGCCCGCCCGGCCGACACCCCACCCGGCCCGGAACCCCACCCGCCCTCGACCCGCCCCGCGACGGCACGCGCCGGACCCGCCCCCACCCCGCCTCCCACCGCCCCCGGACCGCCCCCGCCCCCGCCCCGATTCGCCCTTCGAGTCGAGATGACACTAAGATCGTCACGGAGATATGGTCACCATGACAAGAACCCCCGCCCCCGAGACCCGCGACGCCGACGTGCGCGTCGCGGTGTCGACCGTCATCTTCAGCGTGCGCCGAGATGAGCACGACGAACCGGTGCTCTCGCTCCCCCTCGTCCGTCGTACCCGAGACCCCTTCGACGGCAGGTGGGCGCTGCCCGGCGGCTGGCTCGACGCCGCTGAGGGGCTCGACGTCGCGGCATCCCGCACCCTGGCCGAGACCACGGGACTGACGCCGAGCTACCTCGAGCAGCTCTACGCCTTCGGGGCCGTCGACCGCTCCCCCACCCGCGTCGTGTCGATCGTCTACTGGGCGCTGCTGCGTTCCGACGAGGTCGACGCCCAGGTCGCCGCCCACGCGCGAGAAGGAGACGCCCCCGAGAACGTCGAGTGGTTCGACGCCACCGACCTGCCGGCCCTGGCCTTCGATCACGACGACATCGTGGAGTACACGCTGTGGCGCCTGCGCAACAAGGTGGGTTACAGCCGGATCGCGCACGGTCTGCTCCCCGACGAGTTCACGCTGGCCGACCTGCGCGAGGTCAACGAGACGATCCTCGGCAAGAGGCTCGACCCCGCGAACTTCCGCCGCCAGGTCGACACGTCCGACACCCTCATCCCCACCGAGCGCTTCCGCACCGGAAGCCACCGCCCCGCCCGTCTGTACCGCTACAACCGCGATGTGGAGCTCGCCGACCGCGGCCCGCTCCCCACCCGTCACTGATCGGAACGCCCATGGCCGCCACACCCCTCACCCTGCAGCCCCGCCCCGCGATCGACCCGAGTGTCGATCACGCGATCCAGGCGATCGTCTCCGGCGCGTCGATCGACGCCACCTGCACCACCGACCTCGCCGTCGGCCCGTGGGACTTCGACACGCGCCCCGGTTACGGCCCCGGCTCGTCGATGGGCGACGTCATCCCGACGGGTGCGCCGCGCCAGGGCGAGCTACCGCAGCGGTACCGCGATGCGTCCGACGACGAGCTCGACGCACGGATCCGCGCGGCGAAGAAGACCCTCGGCGACCGGGTCGTCGTGCTCGGGCACTTCTACCAGCGCGAAGAGGTCGTGCGGCACGCCGACTACGTCGGCGACTCCTTCCAGCTCGCCAATGCGGCCCTCGAGCACCCCCAGGCCGAGGCCATCGTCTTCTGCGGCGTGCACTTCATGGCCGAGACCGCCGACCTGCTGTCGACGCCCGATCAGGCCGTCATCCTGCCGAACCTGGCCGCCGGCTGCTCCATGGCCGACATGGCCGACATCGACCAGGTCGAAGAGTGCTGGGAGCAGCTCGAAGACGTGCTCGGCGACCTCGAGACACCGGATGCCGAGGGCCTCGTGCCCGTCATCCCGGTGACGTACATGAACTCCTCCGCCGCCATCAAGGGCTTCGTGGGCCGACACGGCGGCATCGTCTGCACGTCGTCGAACGCGCGGACCGTGCTCGAGTGGGCGTTCGCGCGCGGTCGCCGCGTGCTGTTCTTCCCCGACCAGCACCTCGGTCGCAACACCGCCAAGGCGATGGGCGTGCCGCTCGAGCAGATGCCGATGTGGAACCCGCGCAAGGCCCTCGGCGGCTCGACCGCCGAGCAGGTGCAGGACAGCCGCGTCATCCTGTGGCACGGCTTCTGCTCGGTGCACCGCCGCTTCACCGTCGACCAGATCGACCGTGCGCGTGCCGAGCACCCCGGCGTCCGCGTGATCGTGCACCCCGAGTGCCCCATGGACGTCGTGGATGCCGCTGACGAAGCCGGGTCCACCGACCTCATCCGCAAGGCGATCGCCGCAGCGACCGAGCCCACGACCTTCGCGATCGGCACCGAGATCAACCTCGTGCAGCGCCTGGCCGCCCAGTACCCGCAGCACGAGATCTTCTGCCTCGACCCCGTGGTCTGCCCCTGTTCGACGATGTACCGCATCCACCCGGGCTACCTCGCGTGGGTCCTGGAGTCGCTCGTCGCCGGCGAGATCGTCAACCGCATCACGGTCCCGACCGACGTCGCCGCCCCCGCCACCGTCGCGCTCGAGCGCATGCTCGCGGCCAAGCCCAGCGGTGCGGTGAAATGACCACCGTCGTCGTGGTGGGCAGCGGCATCGCCGGTCTCACGGCGGCGCTGCACGCGGCGGAGAACGGATGCCACGTCACGATCGTGACGAAGGGCGAGCTCTCCGAGACCAACACGCGCTGGGCGCAGGGCGGCGTGGCCGCCGTCACCCACCCCGCCGACAGCGTCGCCTCGCACGCGGCCGACACCCGCACCGCGGGCGCGGGGCTGAACGACCCGGCCGCGGTGGACGTGCTCGTCGGTGAGGGACCCTCGCTGATCGCCGAACTCGTCGCGCGCGGCGTCGACTTCGATCGCACGCCCGACGGCGACTTCGCCCGCGGTCTCGAGGCGGCGCACGCGATGCCGCGCGTGCTGCACGCCGGCGGTGACGCGACCGGGGCGGAGATCCAGGCGGCCCTCGGCGCTGCCGTCCGCGCCGCCGGGCTGCGCGTGCGCGAGCACGCGCTGTTGCGCGACCTCGTGCTGCGCGGCGGCCGCGTCGTCGGCATCGAGCTCGACGGCGGCGAGCGCATCGACGCCGACGCCGTGATCCTCGCGACGGGCGGCGCCGGGCAGCTCTACGCGCACACCACGAATCCCCGGGGGGCGACCGGTGACGGCGTCGCCGCGGCGATACGCGCGGGGGCGGCGGTCGCCGACCTCGAGTTCGTGCAGTTCCATCCCACCGCCCTCGCCGTCGGCGCGCCCTTCCTCGTGTCCGAAGCCGTGCGCGGCGAGGGCGCGACCCTCATCGACGATGCCGGACACCGCTTCGGCTTCGATGCCCACCCCGACGGCGAGCTCGCTCCGCGCGACGTCGTCGCCCGGGCGAACGCCCGAGCCATGGCCGCCCAGAACGGACGACCGGTGCGTCTGGACGCCACAGCGCTCGGCGCGGAGCGTCTCGCGCAACGCTTCCCCACCATCGACGCCGCCGTGCGCGAACGCGGTCTCGACTGGGCCGTGGACCCGATCCCCGTGACGCCCGCGGCGCACTACCTGATGGGCGGGGTCGTGACCGACCTCGATGGGCGCACCACGGTGCCGGGGCTGTACGCGGTGGGCGAGACGGCCCGCACGGGCGTGCACGGCGCGAACCGACTGGCATCCAATTCGCTGCTGGAGGGGGCGGTGTTCGGTGCGCGGGCGGGCGACGCCGTGGCGCGCGACCGCGCGTGGCCGGTCGCCCCTCCGGTGGAGCGGGAGGTCGACGCCGCGACCTCGCCGCTCTCGCGCCCGGCACCGGATGCGGTCCCCTTCTCGCGTGCGGCGCTGCAGCAGCTGATGTGGGCCGAAGCCGGCCTCGTCCGCGACGCCGTCGGTCTGGAACGCGCGGCCGGGATCCTCGCCGCGTGGAGCGCCGACCCCTCTTCCCGCTCGATCGAGGACGCCAACCTGCTCCTCGTCGCCCGCCGCGTCGTCGCCGCCGCCCGCGCGCGCACCGGATCGGTCGGAGCGCACTTCCGTTCGGATACCGGGTCGCCGATGCTCCGCGCGCGGAGCGGCACCGCTGCGGGCGAGCCCGTCCGCGCCGCGATTGCGGATCATGCGGTCCACGCGACACCTCGCCCCGCCGCCGCGCTCGACGGCGCGGCATCCTCTCCCCTTCCCCAGGAGGTCCTCGCATGCTGACCCGTGCCGCCATCGACCGCGTCGTCTCGGCCGCCCTCGAAGAGGACGCGCCCTGGGGCGACCTCACCAGCGACACGCTCATCCCGGCGGATGCGACCGCGCGGGCCGCCCTCGTCGCGCGCGTCGACGGGGTCTTCTCGGGCGCGGCCGTGTTCGCGGCCGCCTTCACGTTGACCGACTCGTCCGTCGTGGTCGAGCAGCGGGTCACCGACGGTCAGCACTTCGCGGCGGGCGACACGCTCGCGGTGGTCACCGGGCCCGCGCGAGCGGTGCTCACCGCCGAGCGGATCGGCCTGAACTTCGTGCAGCGCATGTCGGGGATCGCGACGCTCACCAACCGATATGTCGCCGAGGTCGCGCACACGGGAGCCCGCATCGTCGACACCCGCAAGACCACGCCGGGCCTGCGCGCGATCGAGCGCCAGGCTGTCCGCGACGGCGGCGGCCACAACCATCGCTTCTCGCTCTCGGATGCCGTGATGGCGAAGGACAACCACCTCGCCGTACTGACGGCGAGCGGACAGTCGGTGACGCAGGCTCTCGAGAGTGCGATCGCAAGACTCCCGCACACCACGCACGTGGAGGTCGAGGTGGACCGACTCGATCAGATCGACGCGGTGCTCGCCGCGGGAGTCGGCACCATCATGCTCGACAATTTCTCGCTCGACGACCTGCGGGTGGGGGTCGCCCGCATCGCCGGCGCCGCGCAGATCGAGGCCTCGGGCGGGGTGACGCTCGACACCGTGCGCGCGATCGCCGAGACGGGAGTAGACGTCATCTCGGTCGGGGCCCTCACCCACTCGGCTCCGTCGCTGGATCTGGGCCTCGACATCCGCATCGAGACGGCGTGACGCTCTACCTCGACAACGCCGCGACCACGCCCGTCCGCCCCGAGGTGCTCGAGGCCATGGCCCCCTACCTCACGCGGTTCTTCGGCAACCCGTCGAGCCATCACGAGGTGGGTGAGGCCGCGGCATCCGCCCTCGACGATGCCCGTCGCCGGGTCGCCGCCGTCCTCGGCATGCGCGCCGGCGATGTGGTGTTCACCTCCGGCGGCACCGAGTCGAACAACGCCGCGATCAAAGGCCTCGTCCTCGGATCCGGGCGCCGGCACCTCGTCACGACCGCGATCGAGCACGAATCGGTGCTCGCCTCGGCCGACTACCTCGCGCGCCTGCACGGCGTCGAGGTCACCCACGCGCCGGTCGACGCGACGGGCACCCTCACGACCGAGGTGCTCACCGACGCGCTCCGCGACGACACGGCGTTGGTGAGCATCGGTTACGCCAACAACGAGGTCGGCACGATTCAGGATGCCGCCGCCCTCGCGGCGACAGCTCACGCCCGCGGGGTGCCGTTGCACCTCGACGCCGTCCAGGCGGCCGGGTGGCTGCCGCTGTCTGATCTCGGAGCGGATGCCGTGACCGTGGCCGGCCACAAGATCGGCGCACCCAAGGGCACCGGCATCCTGGCCGTCCGGGGCCGGCTGCCGTTCGAGCCGCTGCTGCACGGGGGCGGACAGGAGCGCGGGCGCCGCTCGGGGACTCCCGACGTGGCCGGGGCGGTGGCCATCGCCCGCGCGCTCGAACTCGCGGAGGCGGAGCGTCTCGAGGAGGCCGCGCGGCTCTCGGCCCTTCGCGACGCCTTCATCGCCCGGGTGCTCGCCCTCGTCCCCGGTGCCCGGCTGACCGGGCACCGGACCCGGCGGCTGCCGGCCACGGCGAGCTTCGTCTTCCCGGGCACCAACGGCGAGACGGTGCTGCTCGAGCTCGAGCGCCGCGGGATCGTCTCCTCCAGCGGATCCGCGTGCGCCGCGGGCAGCGACGAGGCCTCGCACGTGCTGACGGCACTCGGCGTCGCTCACGACGACGCGCGCACCGCCGTGCGTTTCACCCTGCCGCACGCCCTCACGGCATCCCTCGACCCGGTCGCCGATGCGGTCGCCGACGCTGTTTCGGCCATAGGATCGCGCGGGTGAGTTCCCCCGCGGTCACCGTCATCGTTCCCGGCTACGACGTCGCCGAATACGCCGAAGAAGTGCTGGACTCGCTTCGCGCACAGACCCACGCCCGGTGGGCGGCCGTGCTCGTCGACGATGCGTCCACCGACGAGACGACCCGCATCTTCGCCGACGCCGCTGCCGCCGACCCGCGGTTCCGGTTCGTGCGCCACGACCGGCAGCGCGGCCTCGGCGCCGCGCGCAACACCGGACTCACCCACGTGGACACGCCGTACACCGCGTTTCTCGACGCCGACGACCGGATGCGTCCCGACGCGCTGACGCGCCTCACCGACACCCTCGAGCGCACGGGCAGCGACTTCGTCGTGGGTGCGTACGTCCGTCTGCGACCGGATGCCGAGGGCCCCGGCTACACCGCGGGCGACGTGCAACCGTGGGTCACCGCGGCCACCGACCCGGCGCGGGAGCAGACGACCCTGGCCGAGCACCCCGCGGCATCCGGGAACATCGTCGCGTGGTCGAAGGTGAGTCGCACCTCCTTCTGGCGCGCGCACGACCTGCGATTCCCCGAGGGGCGTTACTACGAGGATCAGGTTCTCGCGCAGCGCATGTACACACTCGCCGAGACGTTCGACGTGGTCCCCGACGTTGTCGTCGAGTGGAGGCAGCGCCGCGACGGCGGCTCGATCACGCAGCGCCTCGGCGAACTCGACGTGCTGCGCGACTACCTCGACGCGCTCGGCGAGGGCATCGCCGTGCTTCGGGCGGCCGGGGCCGACGCGGCGGTGCGGGAACGCGCGGCGCTCATCCGCACGCTCGACCTCCCGCCGTTGCTGCGCATCGCCGAGACGCACACCGACCCCGCGTACGGGGTGGCCCTGGAGGCGTTCGTGGAGACGCTGCCGGCCTGAGAAGGCCGCCGGGCGGGGCAGCCGTGCCCGGATAGGCGTGAAGCCCGCGCCGGGCTGCGCGGGCCGCACCGGGAGGACGCTAGGCCGGCGGCTCGTCGGCGCGACGCTCGGGCAGCGCGGCATGTGCGAGACCCGCCGCATCGTGCTGCTCTTCGGCGAGCACGAAGGAGGCCGCGAGCTGCTCGGCGGCGAGGCTCGCGTAGAGCCCGCCGGCGGCCAGCAGCTCACTGTGCGTGCCCGACTCGACGATGCGTCCGGCGTCGACGACGTGAATGCGGTCGGCACCGATCACGGTCGACAGGCGATGCGCGATCGACAGCGTCGTGCGTCCGTGCGAGGCGGTCTCGAGAGCTTCCTGCACGATGCGTTCCGACACCGTGTCGAGGGCGCTCGTCGCCTCGTCGAGCAGAAGCACCGGCGGGTCTTTCAGCAGCACGCGCGCAATGGCGATGCGCTGCTTCTCCCCACCCGACAGGCGGTACCCGCGCTCACCGACCACGGTGTCGTAACCGGCCTCGAACGACGCGATCACGTGGTGGATGTTCGCGGCGCGGCAGGCGGCCACGATCTCGTCGTCGGTGGCATCCGGTCGCGCGTAGCGCAGGTTCTCGCGCACGGTGGCGTGGAAGAGGTAGGTCTCTTGAGAGACGATGCCGATCTCGTCGACGATCGAGGCGCGGTCGAGGGTGCGCACGTCGGCACCCGAGAACATCACCGCACCGCCGGACGCCTCGTACATGCGCGGGGTCAGGTAGAGGATCGTCGTCTTGCCCGCGCCCGACGGTCCGACGAACGCCACGTGCTGCCCCGGCTCGACGGTGAACGACACCCCGTCGAGCGTGGGACGCGTGTGGGCCGGAGCATCGGGATAGCGGAACTCCACATCGCGGAATTCGATACGGCCCAGCGGTCCGGGAGCCGCCGACACGGGAAGCGCGTCGGGCACGTCGACGATCGCCGGCTTCAGGTCGAGGTACTCGAAGATGCGGGCGAACAGCGCCGACGAGGTCTGCACGTCGAGCGCGACGCGCATCAGCCCCATCAACGGCATGAGCAGCCGGGCCTGCACCGTGGTGAAGGCGACGATCGTGCCCGCCGTGATCGCCCCGGCGCCCCCGCCGATGAGGTAGCCGGAGACGAGGTAGATGATCGCCGGCACGCTCGACATGATGACCTGGACGACGGCGAAGAAGCCCTGGCCGCTCATCGCCCGACGCACCTGCAGATGCACCTGGTTGTCGTTCTCGGCGTCGAAGCGTGCCGACTCGGTCCGTTGGCGGTTGAACGACTTCGACAGCAGGATGCCCGACACGCTCAGCGTCTCTTGCGTGATGGCCGACAGCTCCGACAGCGACTCCTGCGTCTCGCCCGCGATGCGCGCCCGCACCTGGCCGACCCTGCGCTGCACGAAGATGAGGAACGGCATCAGGGCAACCGCGATGAGCGTCAGGCGCCAGTCGATGAGGATCATCGCGACCAGCGATGCGATGACGGTCACGGCGTTGCCGAGGATGCTCGTGACGGTGTTGGTCAGGACACCCGAGACACCGCCGACGTCGTTCTGCAGCCGCGATTGGATGACACCCGTCTTCGTCCGGGTGAAGAAGCCGAGTTCCATCGACTGGAGGTGATCGAACAGACGCGTGCGGAGGTCGCCCGTCACGCGATTGCCCACCGTGGCCGTGAGCCAGGTCTGCCCGACGTTCAGCCCCGCCGAGAAGAGGAAGAGCACGATCATCACGCTGACGAGCTCGGCCAGCAGGACGAGGTCGGGGCTGGATCCGTCGACCGGGAACAGCGCGTCGTCGAAGATCCTCTGCACGAGCAGCGGCGGGATGACGGCCACCGCGGCGCCCACCACCACGAGGACGGCGGTGAAGACGATCCGCCAACGGTAGGGACGGAACAGCTCGACGACCCGGCGGCCCAGGTCGGCGACGCGCGGCGCCTGGGCGTTCCGACGGCGCTGCACGTCGGCGTCGACGCCGCGGAACATGCTTCCGCCCACACCACCCGGGTTCATGCGGGCCAGCCTACGTCCGACCACCGACACCGGCTCCGCCTGCCCTGCGTCGGAGGCGCCCGCTAGACTCGGGCCTCGCCCTCCGCGGCATCCCTCCCCCGGGTTTTTCTCTCGACGTCGGAATATCCCGACGTTCCGCTCCGTTGTCGCTCATCGCAGTCACCCCCGTGGCGCCACGAAGCCCCCCGTACGAAAAGGACCTCGTCATGGCCGCCACCGGCACCGTCTCCTCCGCTCCGCCCCAGACCGCGTCGGGCGTCACCGCCGAGCAGAGCCGCGTCATCTGGCTGCTGCTCACCGCCGCCTTCGTCGCGATCCTGAACGAGACGACGATGAACGTCGCGATCCCGTTCCTCATCCGCGACCTGGGTATCACCGCCGTCGCCGCCCAGTGGCTGACCACCGCCTTCATGCTGACGATGGCGGTCGTCATCCCGATCACCGGGTTCCTCCTGCAGCGCTTCACCACGCGCCAGGTGTTCGTCACCGCGATGTCGCTGTTCTCGGCGGGCACGCTGGTCGCCTTCCTCGCCCCCGGGTTCGAGGTGCTCGTCGTGGCCCGGGTCATCCAGGCGTCGGGCACCGCGATCATGATGCCGCTGCTGATGACGACGATCATGACCATCGTGCCTCCCGCCCAGCGCGGTCGCATGATGGGTCGGGTCAGCATCGTGATGGCCCTCGCGCCCGCCATCGGCCCGACCATGTCGGGACTCGTCCTGCAGTCGCTGGGCTGGCACTGGATCTTCGGCATCGTGCTGCCCATCGCGCTAGTGGCCCTGTTCGTCGGTGCGCGATGGATCCACAACCTCGGTGAGACCCGCAGGGCCCCCATCGACGTGGCCAGCGTCATCCTCTCGGCGTTCGGTTTCGGTGGCCTCGTGTTCGGCCTCAGCCAGATCGGCGGCGGACACGGCGGCGACGCCGGAGCCGCCGACGCGTCGGTGGTCACCCTGGTCGTGTCGCTGGCCATCGGCGTCATCGGCCTGGCCTCGTTCGTGTGGCGTCAGCTGCGCCTGCAGCGCACCGACTCCGCGCTGCTCGACCTGCGTGTCTTCCGTTCCCGCAACTTCACCCTGTCGGTGACCCAGCTGGGCGTGATGTCGCTGGCCTTCTTCGGCGCGATCACGCTGCTCCCTCTGTACCTGCAGACGGTGCTCGAGAAGACCCCGCTCGAGACCGGGCTCGCCGTGCTGCCCGGCTCGCTCGCGATGGGCCTCGCCGGCCCCGTCATCGGTCGCGTCTACGACCGGTTCGGCACGCAGATCCTGCTGGTCCCCGGCGCGATCATCGTCAGCGCGACCCTGTGGTTCTACACCACCCTCGGAACCGACACCTCGTTCCCCCTGCTCATCGTCGTGCAGACGGTGATGATGCTCGGCCTCGCCCTGTCGTTCACGCCGCTGTTCACGGCATCGCTCGGCTCGCTCGAACCGCGGTTCTACTCGTACGGGTCAGCCATCGTCGGCACCGTGCAGCAGGTCGCCGGAGCGGCGGGCATCGCCCTTCTCGTCACGATCATGTCGTCGGTCTCGGCCTCGACCGGCACGGGACTCGAGGCGGATGCCGCCGGCACACGCGCGGCGTTCCTCATCGCGGCGATCATCTCGCTGCCGCTCATCGTCGGCGCGTTCCTCATCCGCAAGCCCGCGGACCAGCTCGAAGGAGCGGCGACGCCGGTGCACTGAAGGCGGGCGGTGATAGCCGCTCGGAGGGAGCGGGAACCGCGGCGCGATGACGTGAAAGGCGCTTGCGGCTCAGAGCGATTGGGCGGGTACCGCCGCCGGTGCGCGGACGCGAGCGGCTGAGCGCCAGCGGCTCAGAGCGAGCACGAGCCACCGGCGGACGGACGCAAGCAGCTGACCGCGAGCGGCGCTAGCGGCTCAGAGGGAGCAGGAACCGCCGCCGCAGCACTGCGATGCGGGAGGCGCAGCCTCATCCGCCTCGTCGGCGGGAGCGTTCAGCAGCGTGATCAGCGGCTTCTCGGCGGGCTTCGCGTCAGACATCGTGTCACCGGACATGCGATCCATGCTACGCCCGTGCGTACGCGACGGGGCCGCGGGTGCAGTCGACGCATCCGGGCCGCGCGACTCCGCATTCTCGAGCCATCCGTCAGACCCCCGTCGGCGCGTCAGCGTCGACGGCTCCGCACCCCGGACGCAACCGGTCTGCACACGACGAGCCCGCCTCCGCGGTCTAGCACTTCGGACGAAGCCGGAGGGTCTGGCGTAGCCCCCTCCCCCGGCATCCGCAACCCCCGCCCTCCGGGCGCCGCCCGTTCCTAGCGTGGCATCGACCCCCGATTGAGAAAGAGAGAGTCGACCCATGACCGATCTCAGCGGAAAGCGCATCGCCTTCCTGGCCACCGACGGATTCGAAGACAGCGAGCTCACCAGCCCGTGGGAGGCCGTGACCTCCGCCGGCGCCGAAGCCGTGCTGGTCTCGCCCAACGAGGGCAGCATCAGCGGCGAGAAGGGCCACGAGCAGAAAGTCGACCTGGCAGTCTCGGGCGCGTCCGCCGGCGACTTCGACGCCCTGGTCCTGCCGGGAGGCGTTCAGAACGCCGATGACATCCGCATCGTCAAAGACGCCGTGTCGTTCACCCGCGGTTTCTTCGATCAGCACAAGCCGGTCGCCGTCATCTGTCACGGCGGCTGGATCCTGACGGAGGCCGACGTGCTCGGGGGCCGCACCCTCACGAGCTACCCGACGCTGCAGACCGACCTGCGCAACGCCGGCGCGACGTGGGTCGACGAAGAAGTGCACGTCGACGAGGGCCTCGTGTCCAGCCGCAACCCCGACGACCTGCCGGCCTTCAACGCCAAGCTCGTGGAAGAGGTCGCCGAGGGGAAGCACTCCGGCCAGACGGCCTGACGCCACTGTCGGACGAAAGCCCCCGCGCCTCGGTGCGGGGGCTTTCGCGTGCGCGAAGGGTCAGCCCGCGCTCTGACACGACGGGCACCACTGCCCGCCGCCCTTGGTCCCGGGGATGTCTTCGACGACGCCTCCGCAGTCCGGACAAGGCTCACCCGTGCGACCGTGGACCCGCATCGCGGCGACCTTCGCCGCCTTCTGCTCGGCGATCGGGACGCCGCGGCGGGCGATCACCGCGGCGGTCATCGTGTCGTGCAGCGCGCTCCACAGGCGTGTGATCTCGTCGTCGGTGAGCGCGGCCGCGTGCATCACCGGCGACAGCCGCGCGGCGAAGAGGATCTCGTCGGAGTAGGCGTTGCCGATCCCGGCGAGCGTCTCCTGTTCTTGGAGCAGCGCCTTCAGCTGCTTGCGCCGACCGCCGAGGGCCTCGGCGAGCATGGCCCGGGAGTACGCGGGATCGGCGGCGTCCGGGCCGAGCTTCGCGACCGAGGGGACCTCGTCCGCGGCATCCACGACGTGGAGCTGGACCGACAGCCAGTCGCCCGCATCGGTGATGCCCAGCACCGCGTCGCCGAACATCAGCCGGGCGATGACCGCCGCGACCGGAGTCTGGCCCGACCGTTCCGCGGAGAGGCCCTCATCCCACGTCGCCCAGCCCGCCCGCCCGAAGCCGAGACCCAGGTGCACGCCGTCGAGATCGACGTCGATGTGCTTGCCGTGACGGGTCACGCCGGCGACGACCCGGCCGATCACCTCCTCGAGGGGGCGCGCGCGAGTCTTGAGCGCCCGCCCTTCGACGAGTTCGACCCCGGTCACGGCGCGCCCGACGAGACGCCCGCGCAGGAACGACGCGAGCGCCTCGACCTCAGGAGCTTCGGGCACGGCGCGCTCCTCAGGCCTCCGGCTGAGGTGCGGACGGCTGTGCCGGCGGCACGGTGGGCGCGGGGTACGTCGGCTTGTCCGCGGACGTCGAGGGGCGGCGCGTCGTCTCCGCGAACGCGTCGGCCACGACCCGGCCCTGGATGATCTGGGTGAGGTCGATGCCGGTCGCCGCGCGCACGGCTTCGAACGACGAGCGCAGGCCGGTGGCCGATTCCGTCGCCAGGTGGCCGCTGGCGCCCTCGCCGCCGAGGACGGTGATGTTGCCGACCCGGTCGTAGCCCTTCGCGAACTCCGCCATCATCGGAACGAGCGCCTCGAGCGCGCGCTGCGCCAGCAGCGCCTCCTGGTTGTGCGACAGCGCCTCGGCCTCGGCGCGAATGGCTTCGGCGCGGGCCTCACCGGCCAGGCGCACAGCCTGAGCGTCGGCTTCGGCGCGCACGCGCACGGCGGCCGCTTCCTGCTCGGCGATCGCGGCGCGCGCCTGCGCCGCCTTGATCTGCGAGTACGATTCGGCGTCGGCGTCCTTCTGACGTTGGTACAGGTCGGCGTCCGCGACGCGCGAGACCTCGGACTCCAGGCGGGCCTGGGTGTTCTGCGCCTCCTGCTGCAGGACGGCCTGCCGGCGCTCGGCTCGCGTCAGCGCCTCTGCCTGCTCGGCCTCGGCGTTGGCGCGACCGACCTCGGCCTTCGCCGCGGCGCTGTTCTTGTCGAGCTTCGTCTGCTCGATCAGGTTCGCCTCGTCCGTCGCGATCTGGCGTGCACGGATCTCGCGCACGGCGTTGATGCGGGCGACCTCGGCCTCTCGCTTGACGCGCTCGACCTCCGTCGCACCGAGGGCGGAGATGTAGCCGTTGCTGTCGGTCACACCCTGGATCTGGAAAGAGTCGAGGATCAGCCCCTGCGACGACAGGTCACCCTTGATCCCCTCGGCGATCTGGTCGGACAAGCGCTGACGGTCGCGCATGAGCTCTTCGACGGTCAGGGTCGCGACGACACCGCGCAGCGCACCCTCGAGCTGCTCGGTGGTGAACTGCTCGATCGCCTTGTCCTGCGAGGCGAAACGTTCGGCCGCCCGGCGCACCTGCTCGGGATCGGATCCGATCTTCACCAGGGCGACGCCGCTGACGTTGACGGTGACGCCGTTCGACGACTGCGCCGTGGGCTCCATCTTGATCTGGCGCGCTCGCAGCGAGATCATCTCGCCGCGCTGGGTGAGCGGATTGACGATGGCCCCGCCGCCGGTGATCACCGTGATGCGCGACGACTCGCCGTCGGCGCCCTTCTGACGCTTACCGACGATGACCAGGGCTTCGTCGGCCTTCGCGACCCGGTACCAGCCGCGCACGACCAGGGCGAGCACGGCGATGATGACGACCGCGATCACCACGACGATGGCCACGACGACTCCGACGGCTCCCAATGCGGCGAGTTCCATGCTTCTCCTTCGACGGGCGCCGCCGGGGCGGCGCGGGGAATTCCCTCCAACCTAACGGGGGCCCGTGCGGCCATGTCCACCCTTTACGCGCACGATCGCGTCGCACCGGGGTGGGGAGGAGCGTACCGTTGGGGGGAGGCGGCCCGAACCGCCGAAGAAGGGTCCCCCACATGAAGATCGTCTCGTCGCAGGACTGGCGCGATGCCATCCGCTTCGACGTCCCCGTCCTGGTCGCCGATGTCGTGCCGGGCGAAGCCACGCGCTGCGTCGCCTGCGGCGCCGATGGTCCGCTCTACGAGCGCACCGAGCTGTGGGCGGTCAAGCACCGCCACCCCAAGCACCACGATGGTTTCGTCCGCTTCTACTGCGACGCGCACAAGCCCGCCGCCGCTCCCCCGCCGCCCGTCGCCCCCGTCACCACCGCTCGCGCCCGTGCGGCAGCGGCCCCGCGCGCCGAGCGGCGCAGCGCGAGCCCGAAGCCGACGCCGATCACCGATCGCCCCACCCGCGCCATGTGCCCCGACTGCTTCGTCGAGGTCTCCGTCGGAGGCGACTGCGGCATGTGCGGCGCGCAGGTCGTCTGACCACACACGCATGACAGAACAGAACCGCCCCGGGATTCACCCCGGGGCGGTTCTGTCGTCGACGCGCGTCAACGGGCCGAGATGGTCCATCCCGCCTCGTGCGACACGCCCGGGTCGAGCGAGACGACGCCGGTGTCGAAGTCGTAGGCGTCGTCATTGAAGGCGTCGGGCGCGCAGGTCATCGGCTCCACCGCCAGCCCGGCGCGGTGTCCGGGCGTGCCGGGGCCGGTGGGCAGGTCGGCCGTGTGGATCTGCACCCACGGGCACTCCCCCGCCCAGCTCATCGCCACACCGGTGCCCGACGGATCGGTGACCGTCACCTCGGCCCGGCCGTCGGCATCCCGGATCAGCCCGGTGTACGCGTGGTCGATCTCGACCGCCCCGAGGACGCGCTCGTCGCGGAAGTCGAACCGGTCGGCGTCGACGGTCACGGATGCCAGGGCCACCGGCGACAGGCGGTCCGGCGTCACCTCGAGCACGGTGTCGGCCGGGAGGGCGAGGGTCCACTCGTCGAGGGTCGCGGGGCCGGCGACGAGGTAGGGGTGCGGTCCGGTCCCCCAGGGCGCGGGCGTGTCCGACAGATTCGTCGCGCGGACCGTCTGCGTCAGGCCGTCGGCCCCCAGGCGATAGGTCGTCGACACGACCACCCACCACGGGTACCCCGCCTGTGCGGTGATCGTCGCGCGCAGCGTGACGGCGTCGTCCGAGGCGTCGGTGATGTTCCAGTCGGCCCACGACAGCAACCCGTGAAGGGCGTGTCCGCGGTCGGGCTCGGTGAGGGGGAGCTGATGCTCGACGCCGTCGAAGTGGTGGACGCCGTCGACCACGCGGTTGGGCCACGGCGCGAGCGTGGTTCCCCGGTAGGCGGGGCGGAGCTCGTCGGCCTCGAACGGCACGACGAGGTCACGACCCTCGTGAGTCAGTGAGCGGAGCGAGGCACCGACGCTCGCGATGGCGGCTTCGTAGCCGTGCGCGCGGAGGACGACGGGGGTACCCGAGACGAGCGTAGGGGTCTCGGTGGGAACGGCAGTGGTCATGTCGCCATTATCGCGGTCGCGCTGGGCGAGCCATGGCATCCCGTGCCGTCGGGCCGGTCGGGCCGGCTTCCCGCCGCACTTCGGCGCACTTCAGGGCAATCCGCTGGTCGTCGGTTCATGTGGGCCGCGGCCCCGCGGCCGGCGCGAGAGCCCCGAGAACGACGAATGCCCCGACCATGACGATCGGGGCATTCGGGGAGGGCGCTTACTTGAAGGCGTCCTTGACGTTCTCGCCGGCCTTCTTGACGTTGGCCTTGCTCTGGTCGCCCTGACCCTCGGCTTCGAGACGCTCGTTGTCGGTCGCCTTGCCGAAAGCTTCTTTCGCCTTGCCGGCGATGTCTTCAGCGGCGTTCTTGATCTTGTCGTCGAGTCCCATGGCGGCTCCTCCCGTGTGGTCCTCGGGTATTTCCCGATGCCACTCACGGTAGATCGCCTCCCCTCGACCGGCGGGGGGCTTGAAATTCGTCTCGGCGTGAGGCACCGCCGCGAGTTAGGTTCGAGAGGTGCGCGTGCGTCCATCCCACTCCCTGCTCCCCTCGGAGGCTCTGACGTGAGCACCCTCGCCGATTTCCGAGACCTCCTCGACGATGCCCCTCGCGAGCCGCAGGGCAACGGTCGTGCCGGCCGCATCGCCCTCATCGTCTTCCTCGTCGTCACCTTCCTGGTGCTCGGCAGCGCGGGCGGATACGTCTGGTGGGCGTCGTCGGCCGCTCTTCCCGCACCGACCGTCACGTCGCAGACACCGATCGCGTCCGCGGGGCCGGCGGCATCCATCGCCCTGCCCGCCGAGGGCGAGATGCTGATGAGCGTCGAGGGCGGCGAGGATTATCTGGGACCGGATGCCGCGGGGGCCTTCGCCTCCACCGGCGGTAACGACGCGCGACCCATCGCGAGCATCGCGAAGCTCATCACGGCCCTCGTCGTGCTCGACGCCCACCCCCTCGACGGGCCCGGCGATCCCGGCCCGACCATCGCGTTCACCGAGGCCGACACCGACCTGTACGACCAGTTCTACGTGCAGGATGCGGTCATCGCGTCGATGCCCGACGGGCTGAAGATGTCGTTGCACGACTCGCTGGCCACCATGCTGATCCCCTCGGCGGCGAACTACGCCGTCGCCAACGCCCGCTGGGCGTTCGGCTCCGAAGGGGCGTACGTGCAGGCGGCGCGATCGTGGCTGAGCGCGAACGGCCTGAACGACACGCGGATCGTGGATGCCACCGGGATCGACGAACGCAACACGAGCACGCCCAGCGACCTCGTGGCCCTCGGCCGCATCGCGGCGGCGAACCCCGTGGTCGCCGCGATCGTCCAGACGCCGTCGATCGCCGTCCGTGGCCCCGGGGTCGTCACGAACACGAACGACCTCCTCGGGACCCTGGGGATCACGGGCATGAAGACCGGCAATCTCGGCGACGGCACCTTCAACCTCCTCTTCACGTCCACCCTCGACGTCGGCATCGGCGCACCCCTCGAGGTCACGGGTGTGCGGATGAGCGGCGCGACCCACGACAGCACCGACGAAGACGTCGCGCGCCTGCTCCGGAGCCTGCGAGACGGGTTCCACGACGTGACCCTGGGGGTTGCCGGCGATGACATCGGCACGATCTCCACGCCGTGGGGCTCGCGCGCGTCGCTCGTCCTCGCGAAGAACGCGGCGCTGCGCACCTGGTCGGACACCCCCGTCACGGTGAACCTCGACACCAGCACGCCGCAGAACTACGCCGAGGGCGAGGTCGTGGGCACCGTGACCTGGACCGCCGGCCCGCAGACAACGGCATCCGAGGTTCAGATCAAGGGCGAGATCGAGGAACCGACCCTGTGGTGGCGCCTGACCCACCCGACCGAACTCGGCTGACGCGTCGCGAGATCGCGCGGGTCACACCGCCGGCAGCTCCGCGTGAGCGACGACGGCATCGCCGGTGTCACGCAACTCCATTCGGGCGGCGTCACCGCGCAGCACCGCCGCGTTCATGCGACACACGATGGGCACGTCTGAACCGAGCACCTCTCCGGCGGTGAACTCCGTGCCGTCCTCGCCGACGAAGACGAGCTCGTACGTCGCCCCCACGTCGAGTCCCGTGGCCTCGAGATATGCCTCCGTCCCCCAGGTGTGGGCGACGACCTCCGCCGAGACGTCGACGCCGCCGACGTCGTCGCGCACCTCGATCCGCTCGACGGCCCCCAGCGTCCCGGGCGGGCCCGACGGTGCGGGCGCGGAGAACGCGCCGGCACCGTTGGCACCGACCACGAGACCCGCGACGAGGCACGCCGCGCCCACGAGCGGCGCGACCCACCGGCGGCCACGCCGCGCGACGGCAGTCTCCGGTACCGCTCCGATCGCCGTCGGGTCACCGCTGTCGACCGACCTCTCGATCCGTGCGAACAGGTCGCCCGTATCGCGCGGGGTGGTCCAGCCGAGGTCGCCCTGGCGCAGCCGCCCGGCGACCTCGTCGAGCGCGGCGAACTCCTCGGCGCGCGCACGGTCGGAACGTCGCAGCCCCTCGAACTCGGCCGACTCGGCGGGTGTCAGTTCCCCCGCCAGCGCAGCGGCGACCAGTTCGGCCCAGCGGTCATCGGGAGTGCGCATCCGGCTCCTCCATCTCTTCGAGGTGCGCCCGGAGGGCGCGGAGTGCGTGAAAGGTTCGGGTGCGCCAGGTCGCGACGGGGACGCCCGTGGCATCCGACAGCTCCTGGTACGTGCGACCGTGGAGGTGGATCGCGACGACGGCCGTACGGTGGGCCTCGGTGAGCACCGACAGCGCCTCGAGCATCCTCAGACGCTCGAGCGGATCGATGGCCTCCGCCGCCCGGCTCTCGAGTTCCGCATGATCGCCGATGAGGGGCAGCCGGGCGCGGGCGCGGACGGCGTCCACGATCACGTTCCGGGCGATCGAGAACAGCCAGGTGCGCTCGGAGGCTTCGCGGGAATCGAAGCGCTCCCGCGCCCGCCACGCCCGCAGGAACGTCTCCTGCACGCAGTCCTCCGCGAGGGGACGGTCGCGGAGTGCGTTCACGGCATAGCCGAGCAGCGCACTGCCGTTGTCGTCGAACGCGCGACGGAGGTCGAATCCCGTCCCCGCGGTGCGTCGTCGAGACGCGTCCATGCGCCTCTCCCTGCTCTGTGCGGCGGACTCCGTCATGCGCGCCCGTCCTTCCGAGGCTAACGGTCGCCCCGACGGCGGCCGTGCGGGGTATACGTCGCCGACGGGCTCGGCGTTCATCGCGGAGCAATTCGCCGCGGCGATGAACGCCCGGGCGCTCACGGTCGTACACGCCCCTAACCGGACGCTCCGCGTCCCGATCGAAAGGCACGACGATGACGAAGAAGACGTACGCCCGCCCGCTGACGATCGGCGCCCTGGCCGGTGTCGCCCTGCTGGCCGTGGGATCCCCCGCGTTCGCCGACACCGAGGTCGACGAACCGTCGCAGTTCACCAGCGCCTTCACGGTGATGGCGACGCCCGACCAGGTGATCAACAACGACGGGGTCGCCACACCCGGCCAGAGCGGTGCGACCGGCACGTTCACGTTCCGCATCAATTCCGACCAGGAGATCATCTGCTACGACATCCGTCTCGAGGGCGTCACCGGCGACTATCAGAGCCCCGCGAAGACCGCGACGCACATTCACGAGGCAGCCGTCGGCAAGCCCGGCCCGCCGCGCATCGCCTTCCCCAACCCCGCGCCGGTCGGCGACGGCCCGCGCACCTCGTCGGGATGCCTGCAGGGTCCCTTCACCACCGGGGTCGTCGCCAACGGTGCCGACACGGGGACGAACTTCTCGCTGAAGCAGATCGAGGCGAACCCCGCCGGCTTCACCGGTGACTCCCACACGGTCGATTTCGCCGCCGGTGTGGTGCGCGGCCAGCTGACGTCCATCCCCGTCGGCGGTGTCGACACCGGCGCCGGTGGAGCGGCGGCGAGCGAGTTCTCCGGCTGGGGACTCGCCGCCACGGCCGGCGGGCTGGGCCTCGTCGCCGCCGGCGCCCTCGTCGTGCAGCGCCGCCGCGCGGCCGCGGCCAAGTGATCGACGCGCGGCGCGGTGCGCGCCGGCAGACCCCGCGGGGATGGCCGGCGCGCGCCGCGTGCGCGCTCGCACTGGTCGCCGTGCTCAGCTGCGCGGGCTGCGGCGCGGTGCCGCAGGCGGCCTCCCCCGCATCTCCGCCCGCGGCCCCGGCCTCGGTCCCGACCCCTCCCGCGACGATCGATCCGCCCGACGGGGAGGCGGCCACCCCGTCTGCACCCGTCGCCCCCGCACGCGTCGTCATCCCGAGCCTCGCGCTCGACGAGCCCCTGATCGAACTGGGGATCGCCGACGACGGCGGCATGGAGGTCCCCGTCGACTACGACGAGGTCGGGTGGTTCTCCGGCGGTGGGCGCCCCGGCGGAACCGGACCCACCGTCATCGCCGCGCACGTCGACTCGCCCACCGGCCCGGCGGTGTTCCAGGCTCTAGAGGACCTCGCGGTCGGCGACGTCGTCGAGGTGTACGGCGTCGACGGCGTCTTGCAGCTCTACCGCGTCACCGAGACCGCCGACTATCCCAAGTCGGCCTTCCCCACCGCCCGCGTCTTCGGGGCGACCGCCCGCGACGAACTGCGGCTGATCACCTGCGGGGGCGTCTTCGACCGTGATGCGGGTTCGTACGTCGACAACCGGGTGGTCTACGCCGACCCGGCGTGATCGCGGGCCGTCACGACGACAGGTTGTCTCGCGCCCACAGCGCCGCGCTCGTGCGGTCGGCCACGCCGATCTGTCGGAAGATGCTGCCGAGGTGGGCCTTGACCGTGCGTTCCGAGATGCCGAGCTCGGCGGCGACCTGTTTGTTCGCCCGCCCATTGGCGACGAGGCGCAGCACCTCCTCCTCGCGTGCGCTGAGGCCGGCGCTCGGGGCTGAGTCATCGGGGAGCAGCGCTCCCGCCACGCGCGGATCGAGCGGGGCGTGGCCGCTCGCCACCGCCCGCACGGCGGCACGGAGGTCAGCCGGCTCGGCATCCTTCAGCTGATAACCGGTCGCGCCCGCGGCCACCGCGCGTCGCACCTGATCGCGATCGCCGAAAGAGGTGAGCACGAGGACCCGGATGCCGGGATGCTCCGCACGAACGGCACGTGTCGCCGCGACGCCGTCCATGACCGGCATCGAGAGGTCCATGACGACGACGTCGACGGCCACCTCCCTCACCGCGGCGAGCGCCTCCGCGCCGTTGGCGGCCGTGCCGGCGACGACGATGTCGCCATCGACGGTGAGGACGGAGGCGAGACCCTCGCGCACCATCGAGTGGTCGTCGGCGACGAGGACGCGGATCATTCGGACTCCCGGGACGGATCGTGGAGGGCAACGCGCAGGCGCCATCGGGTGCCTGCGCCGGGGGCGGTCGACAGGGCCAGTTCGGCACCCGCGTCTGTGGCGAGGTCGCGCAGCACCCGGGTGCCGAGGTGGCCGTCGGCGGGAGGACGGTGCAGCGTCGTCGGGTCGAACCCGGGACCGTCGTCCTCCACCCCCAGCTCGGTGGCGGCATCCACGCGCGCGATGGTGACGGTCACCGCACAGGGTGCCGCGTGGGTGACGGCGTTGCGGAGCGCCTCCTGGGCGACCCGGTAGAGCAGACGCTCGTGGGACTCGGGGAGCTGATCGAGGGGCGCGCGCAGGTCGAGCGTCACCTCGACGCCGCGCGTCCGGGCAGTCGCCGCAAGGTCGCGGAGGGCGGATGCCACTCCCGCGGCGCCGAGACTCTCGGGGTAGATGTCCACGAGGAGCGACCTCAGCACGCGCACGTTCCCGCGCACCGCCCCGGCGACCTCGCGCATGCGGACGGCGTCCTCGGTCCCGCCGCGTCGGTCGGCGTCGACCGCAGCGCTCTCCGCGGAGTAGCTGGTGGCGACGAGTTCCTGCACCGGGCCGTCGTGCAGCGTTCCCGCGATGCGGCGGCGCTCGGCGTCCGACGCGTCCACGGCGCGCTGGAGCAGTTCGGCGCGCCGCACCTCGGCGCCCCGGAGCTGACGCAGCAACGTCCACACGATCGGGGCCGTCAGCACGACGAACAGCAGCAGGCTGCTCGTCGTCACGCCCGCGAACCCGCGCCAGAGATCGGCGGAGCGCACGGCGACGGGCTCGTAGGGGTAGTACACCTCGAACAGCACCTGCGCGCCGCCGGGCGTCCACATCGGGCGGTACACCTCGAGCAGGCGCGAGCCGCTCTCGAAGACGTTCTCGTCCTCCGACAGGTCCGAGACGGCGGCTCGGGTGGCCGGCGTCGCGAGCGCTTCCCACTGCGCGTCTTCGAGGGGGAAGGTCCGCCCGATGAGCTGCGGCTCGTCGGCGTAGAGCACGCGCCCCTGTGGGCTCCAGATCTTCACGCGGATGACGTCGTCGCCGAGGATCTGAGCGCGCGCGGTCACATCGAACGCCGCGACCGCGGCCGGATCCCCCGCGGCCAGCGCGTCACTGAGCACCGGCTGCACCACCGCTTCGGCGAGCACGTTGGTCACCTGGGCGGCGTCGTTGACCGCCTCACGCTCGGCGAGCCACTGGGCCCCGAACCCCGCGAGGGCCGCGACCGCGATGAGCACCGCCACCAGACCCGCCGCCAGTCGCACGAGGACCGCTCGGGTCGACAGCCGTCGCGAGCGCTCCCGCGGCGCACGAGCGGCGACGAGTATTTCCCACGGGGGGAGAGGCGAGGAACCGGATGCCACTCAGTCGTCTCCCCCGTGACCGCCCCCGCCGCCGTGCCCGCCGCCGTCGTCACCGCCGTGCCCGCCGCCGTCGTCGCCCGACCGGCCGTCGCCACCCGACCCGCCGTCGTCGCCCGAGCCGCCGGTGTCGCCACCGCGATCCTCTGTCGTGCTCGAATCGTCGGCTCCCGACCCGCCCTGCGTCGAGCGGTCGTCGCCGGGTTCCGTGCGCTGATCGCGCGGAACGTCGCCGCCCCGGTCATCGGTCGAGCCGGCACCGGGCGCATCGCCGCCGCGGTCGTCGCCCGTCTCCACCCGCTCATCGCGGGGCGCGTCTCCCCCGTGGTCGTCGGGGGTCGACGTGGGTGCGGGCGTGGCCGACGGCGTCGGGCTCGTCGACACCGCCACGGTCGGCGCCGGGATCGGCACCGACTCGGCGAACGACGGATTGCCCCACAAGCCGATCGCGGCGGGGGCCGCGGCGAGCGCGAGCGCGCCGGCTCCGATGAGGATTCGCTTCTTCATGTCATCCGTCCTTCCGCCCATTGTCGCGTGCACCGCGGGGCCTCGGACTCCAGCCTCCCCACCTCGTCGCGATCGGGCCATCGGACGATGGTCGTAGTACCAAGGTCCGGTAGCCCATCCCCCGGGCCTCCGGCGACGGTGGGTACAGCTCACACCGACGAAACGAGGCCCCCATGAGCAGCAAGACCTCCGCCAGCACCCGCCTGGCCCGCACCACGGCGATCATCGCGGCCGCGCTGGTCGCGGCATCCGGAATTCTCGTCCCCGCCGCGGCGCAGGCGAAGACCACCTCCGCCGGCGGCGACTACGCGGTCACCGTCAACGGCACCGTCTACAACCCCGCACCCGGCAAGGACGCCAAGATCAAGGACGTCGCCGTCTCCGGTCCGATCACCGTCAGCGGCCGCAACAACCGTTTCACGATCGACCCGTCGACCCTCGGCGTCTACGACTACACCCTCACAGGAGCCGCCGACACGCAGCGCATGGTCACGAGCCCCACGGTGGTGTTCGCGTCCAAGGTGCCGACCCTCAGCACGGCGCAGCGTGCCGGTGCGCGTCTGTCGAGCCTCGAGGTGCGCGACGACTCGATCGTCGCGATCTTCAGCACCTCCGGCGGCAAGCTCAAGATCCAGGCCAAGGACGGCGCCCAGGGCGGCATCTTCCAGATGGAGCCGGAGTTCGCCGCCCCCGTCGAGATCGTGCACACCCTCGGTCCCGGCCTCTTCTACTTCGTGAACCAGTACACCGGCAAGATCAACTTCGGCAGCGGTGTGGATGCCGTCGCCTCCGGTCCCGACGCGCATCAGATGCTGCTCGGCAAAGACAGCCCGCAGGTGGCCACGAAGACGTACCAGGATGCCACCGTCACGAAGTGGACGGTCGCCTCGGGCGGCCGCATGGGCGGTGTTCTCGGCGAGGATGCCATCGAGCTCTCCGCGGGCGCCACCAACTGCACGAGCCAGTGCCAGGCGCAGAACCGCATCAACGGTTCGCTCCCCGTGCCGCCGAACCCGTCCAACCCCACCCCCATCGGCGGCTGACGGCCCGTGAGTGTCCCCGGCCCCGTGGCCGGGGACACTCGCGTGTCGCGACCAGCGGACGAGCACCCCCGGCCCTGTGGACGGGGGTGCTCGTCTGCCGTGATCGGCGGCTTGCGCGATTCGCGGTCGCCGCCGAGGGTGGAGGGGGCGCTAGCCTCCTAGCTGTGAGTCAGAGGGTTCCCGCGCGGTCGTTCGCCAGCCACCTGGCGTTCTTCGTGGTCTTCACCGCCCTGTTCGCGGGCGGCGTGTTCCTCACCTTCGTCGCCGCGCCGCTGTTCGCACTCACGCCGCTGCAGTGGGGCATCGCGCTGTTCATCACGCTGTCGGTCGGTGTGTCGGCGGCGTGGGAGCTGCGATGTCTGCTCCGTGCGCGTCGATCGACGGATCGTCACGACCGGCCGGGGCGGGTCTGACGGAGGAACCGGAACCTCGCGCCGCGCATGACCCGTCGCCGCTGCCCACTCAGTTGTTGAAGCGGAACTCCACGACGTCGCCGTCCTGCATGACGTAGTCCTTGCCCTCGAGGCGGGCCTTGCCCTTCGAGCGGGCTTCGGCGACCGAGCCGAGCTCGACGAGGTCGGCGAACGAGATGACCTCGGCCTTGATGAAGCCCTTCTCGAAGTCGGTGTGGATGACACCGGCCGCCTGCGGAGCCTTCGCACCCTGCGGGATCGTCCACGCGCGCGCTTCCTTCGGACCCGCGGTGAGGTAGGTCTGCAGGCCCAGCGTGTCGAAGCCGATGCGGGCGAGCTGGTCGAGGCCGGACTCGTCCTGACCGGTAGATGCCAGCAGCTCGGCGGCATCCTCGGGGTCGAGGTCGATCAGCTCCGATTCGATCTTGGCATCCAGGAAGACGGCCTTCGCGGGCGCGACGAGCGCCGACAGTTCGTCTTTGCGCGCGGGGTCGGTGAGCACGGCCTCGTCGACGTTGAAGACGAAGATGAAGGGCTTCGCGGTCAGCAGACCCAGCTCGCGGATCGGCGAGAGGTCGATTCCGGATGCCGACAGCAGCACGCCGCGCTGAAGAGCGTCCTGCGCCGCCTTGGCGGCCTCGAGCACGGAGGGGTCGAGCTTCTTGCCCTTGACCTCCTTCTCGTACCGGGTGATCGCCTTCTCGAGCGTCTGGAGGTCGGCGAGCTGGAGCTCGGCGTTGATGGTCTCCATGTCGCCGGCGGGGTTCACCTGGCCGTCGACGTGGACCACGTCGTCGTCGGCGAATCCGCGGACGACCTGGGCGATGGCATCCGCCTCGCGGATGTTGGCGAGGAACTGGTTTCCCAGGCCCTCTCCCTCGCTGGCTCCGCGCACGATGCCCGCGATGTCGACGAACGACACCGCGGCGGGCACGAGGCGCTCACTGCTGAACACGTCGGCGAGCTTCTGCAGCCGCGCATCGGGAAGGTTCACGACCCCGACGTTGGGCTCGATCGTGGCGAACGGGTAGTTCGCGGCGAGCACCGAGTTCTTGGTCAGGGCGTTGAAGAGGGTCGACTTGCCGACGTTGGGAAGGCCGACGATTCCGATGGTAAGAGCCACGGGAGTCCAGGTTACCCGGCCCGCGCGCACCTCACCGCGTCAGGGTCGTCGCGCGCGGAACGCGTGCGTGACGTACGGCAGCGCGACCGACCCTCCGTCGGCCAGGTCGGGGAGGGATGCCACGACCTCCTCGATCGCCGCGTCGACGCGAGCCCGCGTCGCGGGGTCGGCGGTGATGACATCGCTGCGCGAGACCACCAGGTCGCTCAACTGGTCCCTGGTGAGGCGGCGCTCCCAGCGCCACTCCTCGTGCTCGAGGCCGCCGAACGGGTCCGCCACGCGCGGACCGGTCGATGCCAGCAGCGCCTCCGCGTTCGACCCGCCCATCGCGGCGGTGAAACGCCGCACCCAGTCGACGCTGTCGTCGCGGATGTTCCAGATCAGCCCGAGCACGCCCCCGCTGCGCAGCACCCGCGCGACCTCGCGCGACGCCGGTCCGACGTCGACCCAGTGCCACGCCTGGCCCATCAGGACGGCGTCGAGGGCGGCGTCGGGCAGAGGGAGTCGCTCGGCCGTTCCGGCGAACGTCGGAACCCCGCGGACGTTCTCGCGGAGGGCGGCGAGCATGTCGGCATCCGGGTCGACGGCCACCACGTCGGCACCCGATTCGACGATGGTGCGGGTGAGTTTGCCCGTGCCCGCGCCCACGTCGGCGACCCGCAGCGCGCGGCCCCGCTCGCGCACCGGCTCCAGCAGCCACGCGACCGCCTCGGCCGGGTACCCCGGACGGCCGGATTCATAGGCGGCCGCCGCTTGTCCGAACGAGGTCGACTTCTCGCGATCGGTCATGCCCAGACCCTACGCTCGGCCCCCGACATCGGTCGTGCCACCCGCTCCGCCCCGCGGCTCGTCGACCTTCTCGGGGCGCGGCGGCGTACTCAACGCAGAAGATCCGCAGCGCGGAGCGGCGCGGTCATGGCGCGCGACCCGCTGCCTGCTCGAGATCTCCTGCATCGTGCACGACTCGCTCGCGAGAGCACGGCGCGTCCACCCCGAACCGGATGCCGCCGACCCCGGCGCGCCTCACTCCCCCGACGCGGCGGCGGGTGAGGGTGGATCCGTGGCATTGGACTTCACCGCGATCGACTTCGAAACGGCGAACTCCAGCGGTGCGTCCGCGTGTGCGGTCGGACTCGCCCGCGTGCGGGGTGGCCGGGTGGTCGCGACCGCCGCCTGGCTGATCAAGCCGCCGGCCGGACACGACGACTTCGCCCCCATCAACGTCGGCATCCACGGCATCCAGCCCGCCCACGTGGTGAACGCGCCGTCCTGGAGCGATCAGCTCGCACGCCTCACCGCCTTCGCCGGCGCCGACGTGCTGGTCGCGCACAACGCCGGCTTCGACATGTCGGTGCTGCGTCGCGCCTGCGCCGCGACGGGCGACGAGTGCCCGCCCTATCGCTACCTGTGCAGCGTGCAGATGTCGCGCAAGACGTACGCGCTCGCCTCGTACCGGCTGCCGCTCGTCGCCGCCGAGGCCGGATGCTCCCCCTTCGCTCACCACGACGCCCTCGCCGACGCCGTCGCCTGCGCCGAGATCACCATCGACTGCGCGCGCCGCGCGGGCGTCGACGACGTGCACGCCCTGGCGGCGCACCTCGGCGTGCGGGTCTCGCAGATCGCGGTCGAAACCGTCGAACGCGCCGTCGCCTGACGTCCCCCGGCGGCGTCTCTCCGGCGATGTCGGAGGTCTGGTGCATGCTCGGAACATGGATGCCAGCACCCTCCTCTTCGTGATCCTCGCCCTCGCCCTCGGCGTCGCCGCCGGGTGGTTCGTGGGGTCGTCGCGGGCGTCCGCGCGGGCCGCGGAGCAGCAGCACGCGCTGGGCTCGCGCGCCGCCGCCGCCGAGACGGCGCGGGCGGGGCTCGAGGCTCAGCTCGATCACCAGGTCGCGCTCTACCGGGAGCTGGTCGGCCAGTCTCGCGCCGACCAAGCCGCGCGAGAGGAACGCGAGCGTCGCGAGCAGACGGTCCTGCGCGCACTCGACCCGGTGCGCGACACGCTCGATGCGATGCAGCGCAAGGTCGACGGCCTCGAGCGCGACCGGGTGGAACAGTACTCCGCGCTCGGAGAGCAGTTGCGGCTGTCGCGCGAGGCCGACGAAGCCCTCCGCGCCACCACCGAGTCGCTCGCCTCGGCGATGCGCTCCGGCACCACGCGCGGAGTCTGGGGCGAGACGCAGCTGCGGCGGGTCGTCGAGGCGGCCGGCCTCACCCGCTACGTCGACTTCGACCTCCAGACGACGATCTCCAGCGACGCCGGCGCGGGTCGCCCCGACATGGTCGTGCGCCTCCCGGGCGGCAAAGCTCTCGCGGTGGATGCCAAGGTCCCCCTCGAGGCCTACCTGCAGGCGAGCGCCATCGCCGTCACGGCCGCGGGCGAAGAAGGGGCGCGCCGCGCCGCCCTCCTCACGAAGCATGCACGCGCCGTGCGCGCCCACGTCGACGCCCTCGCCAAGAAGGCGTACTGGGCGGGCCTGACGACGAGCCCCGAGTTCGTCGTCTGCTTCCTGCCGAGCGAGTCGTTGCTGGCGTCCGCGCTCGACGAGGATCCCGCCCTGCTCGACTACGCCTTCACGCGTCGAGTGGCTCTCGCCTCCCCCGTCAACCTCTGGGCGGTGCTCAAGACCGTCGCCTTCACGTGGACGCAGCAAGACGTCTCAGATGAAGCACGCACCCTCTTCGCCCTCGGCACCGAGTTGTACGACCGGGTGGGCGTCCTCGCGAGTCACGCGGGCGACCTGCGTCGCGCCATCGAGCGCACGGTCGACAGCTACAACAAGTTCGCGGGGTCGCTCGAGACGCGGGTGCTCGTCACCGCGCGCAAGTTCCCCGGCATCGACGAGACGAAGCTCGACGTGGTCGCGGCCCCCGGCGCGCTCGATGCCGTGCCCCGACGGTGGACGGCACCCGAGATGATCGACCGGGAGTCCGACCAGCGACGGCTGTCGGCCGCGCAGACGGATCACGACGTCACGTCGACGCGGCTCCCGGGAGCCGACCTCGGCGAGGTGCGCGAGAGGGCCGGGATGGCAGATGATGCCGGACCGGTATGAGGGCGAGCCTGTGGCTCAGGCGCCTCCGGGCACCCAGCTCAGCAGGCTGATGACGGCAGCGGAGACGCCGACGAAAGCGCCGACCATCCACCAGGCGCTGACTTCGTGGCCTTCGGCGCGGCGCACGCGCAGCAGAACGTCGGGGCGGCGGGCCGGGTCGACGGCGCTGGCGATGACCGCCTGGGCACCTGTCTGAGGTGCGGTCTGGTTCGTCGGAGCTGTAGTCACGGACGATCCCCCTTCGGGTCTCGGAAGAACACAGCGTCGCCGTTGACACTGCTGACGATTCTGCCAGAGTCCGCGCGACGAACCGGTCACGCTTGCGTCACGACACGCCCGGCTGTCTCTGCACGCCGCACCCGGCCGCTGGGCGCCCGTGCCCGCGCCCGCTGCTCCCGCACGCCGCGGCACTGCCTCCGGCACGCCGAAACGGCACCTCGCCGGCGAGACGATCGCCCTCGGCGACCGCCTGTCGGCATGATGCCGTCTCGCGAGAATCCTCACTCAGCCCGAAAAGGGCGAGCGTCACGCAGCCCCTGAGGACGAGCGTCACGCATCCCGGAACGGCGAGCGTGACTCACTGCACGGGGGCGAGCGTCACAACCACTTCGACGTCAGGTGCTCCGAGGTGATGCGGCGCAACGTCCCCGACGCGCCACGCAGAACGACGCTCTCGGTGTAGAGGAAGTCGCCCTCGCGTCGCACGCCCTGCACGAGCTGGCCGTCGGTCACGCCCGTGGCGACGAAGATCGTGTTCTTACCCTTCACCAGACCGTCGGCCTCGTACACCTCGCCGTCGATCAGGAGTCCGGCATCCCGGCCCTTCTCCTTCTCGTCGTCGGTGCGAGGCGCGAGCACGCCCTGGATGTGACCACCCAGCGCCTTGATCGCGCAGGCGGTGACGATTCCCTCGGGGCTGCCGCCGATACCGACGCACATGTCGGTGCGGGCGTTGTGACGGGCAGCGTTGATACCGCCGGCCACGTCGCCGTCGCTCATCAGACGGGTGCCTGCGCCGGCTTCGCGGATGTCGGCGATGAGCTGCTCGTGCCGCGGGCGGTTCAGCACCGAGACGACGATCTCGTCGACGGGCTTGCCGAGGGCCTTGGCCAGAAGGCGGATGTTCTCACCGATGGGGAGGCGGATGTCGACGACGCCCACGCCCGCGGGACCGGTCACGAGCTTGTCCATGTAGAAGACGCTCGACGCCTCGAGCATCGTGCCCTGGTCGGACACCGCGATCACCGACAGGGCGTTCTGGCGACCCGCCGCGGTGAGCGAGGTGCCGTCGATCGGATCCACGGCCACGTCGCACTGCGGGCCGCGGCCACTGCCGACGCGCTCCCCGTTGTACAGCATGGGCGCGTTGTCCTTCTCGCCCTCACCGATCACGATCGTGCCGTCGAAGTTGACGGTGCTGAAGAAGGCGCGCATCGCGTCGACCGCGGCGCCGTCGGCGGCTTCCTTGTCGCCTCGACCGATGAAGGGGACGGCGCGGATGGATGCAGCCTCCGTCGCCCTCACCAACTCCAGAGCCAGGTTGCGGTCGGGGTGCAAAGGGCTCATGTCGGCAGTCAGGCTCACCATGGGGCCACTGTATCCAGCGAAGCGGCGACAATCGCGGGATTTCAGCGCTCGCGAGGCGAAGGAATCACACTTCTTAACGATTCCGCAGAAGTGGCCGGTTCCTGTCACGCGCGCCACGTCACGATCCGACGCCTTCGCTAGGCTGACGGTGTCCCGACAACACCAAGGAGCACCTCCATGCCCGTCGCTACCCCTGAGCAGTACGCCGACATGCTCGACCGCGCCAAGGCCGGCAGCTTCGCGTACCCCGCGATCAACGTCTCGAGCTCGCAGACCATCAACTCGGTGCTCCAGGGCCTGACCGAGGCCGGCTCCGACGGCATCCTCCAGGTCACCACCGGCGGCGCCGACTACTTCGCCGGCCACACCGTCAAGGCCCGCGCCACCGGCGCCCTCGCCTTCGCCCGGTATGTGACCGAGGTCGCCAAGAACTACCCCATCACGGTGGCCCTGCACACCGACCACTGCCCCAAGGACGCCCTGCCCGGCTTCGTCCTCCCCCTCTTGGAGGCCTCCGAAGAAGAGGTCAAGGCGGGCCGCAACCCGATCTTCCAGTCGCACATGTGGGACGGCTCGGCCGTTCCCCTCGACGAGAACATCGACATCGCCGCCGATCTCCTCCCCCGCATGAAGAACATCAACGCCATCCTCGAGATCGAGGTCGGCGTCGTCGGCGGCGAAGAAGACGGCGTCCAGCACGAGGGCTCGAACGACGCCCTATACACCACGGTCGCCGACGTCACCAAGGCCGTCGAGCGCCTCGGCCTCGGCGAGAACGGCCGCTACATCTCGGCCCTCACCTTCGGCAACGTGCACGGCGTGTACAAGCCCGGTGGCGTCAAGCTCCGTCCCGAGCTGCTCGGCGAGATCCAGGAAGGCATCGCCGCGCACTTCGGCACCGGCCCCAAGCCCCTCGACCTCGTGTTCCACGGTGGCAGCGGCTCGACCGACGACGAGATCGCCCTGGCCGTCGCCAACGGCGTCGTGAAGATGAACATCGACACCGACACCCAGTACGCCTTCACGCGCTCGATCGCGGGCTACATGTTCTCGAACTACGAGGGCGTGCTGAAGCTCGACGGCGAGGTCGGCAACAAGAAGCAGTACGACCCCCGCGCCTGGGGCAAGGTCGCCGAGTCGGCGATGGCCGTGCGCGTGGTCGAGGCCACCAAGCAGCTCGGCTCGTTCGGCCACTCCCAGAGCTGATCCGCCCCGCTCCCGCGAACGCCCCGGTCGTCGACCGGGGCGTTCGTCGTTTCCGGATGCCGGGACCCCGCGGCACGACGCGCGCCCCTCAGCTCCGATACATCTCGAGCACCGTCTGCGCCCCCTCCGGCACCGACAGCACCTCGACGGCATCCCCCGCCCGAACGTCGCCGGCCCGTCGCACGCGCAGATAGGCGCCGAGGCGTCCCTCGTCGGAGAAGCGCTTCACCCACCCGCGCGCCGCGGGGCCGCCGACCCACCGCGCGAACGTCGCGCACGGGGTGCGGGGCATGGTCACCTCCACTTCGACGGTGTCGCCGATGCGCCAGATCTCGCCGATGCGTGCGCCGTTGACGTCGAGACCCTCGATGCGCAGGTTCTCCCCGAACCAGCCCGCGTCGAGGTCGCGACCGAGCTCGCCCTCCCAGAACGCGGCGTCCTCCTGGGCATAGGCGTACACCGCCTTGTCGGGACCGCCGTGGTGCTTCCGGCTCGCCTGCACATCGGCGCGGACGCCCAGCTTGCCCACGCGGACCGCGCCCTCGAGCGGGCGCTTGTCGATGGCGGTGACGCCGACCGATCCGGCATCCGGATGCAGGGTGTGGACGGCGCAGACGGCGACGAGACGGGGCATGCGTCGATGCTAGATCGTCCGCGCTGGGTCGCCTCCCGCTCGCCGCCGCACACGCGAAGCCAACCGGCCGACACGAGGCGACCGGAGAAGGCGGGAGCAGCCGCGCTCCGCCGCCCGGCCCGGACTCACGGTGTGTCGAACGTCCGCCGCATCACGACGCGGTCGCCGTCGACCGTGCGGATCTCGACCGCGTCGATGTCCGCCGTGGCGAGATCGGTGCCGGCACTCAGCTCGGTCGTGGACCCCGGGCCGGCGCGCCAGGTCGACAGCACGCTCGTCGAGCCCGCGCCGTCGGTGACCGCGAGGGCGTACGGCCAGCCGCCGGGCGGGGCGTCCAGGACCTGTCCGGTGTACTGGCACACGAGGTCGATGCGCGTTCCCCAGGGCACGGAGGTGAGCTTGACCGAGGCTTCGAGGGGTGCGCCGCCGATATCATCGAGCGCATAGACCGCCCCCGACGGCTGAACCGCTCCGCTGATCGCGATGACGCTCGGCACGGCGACGGCGAGGAGGGCGACGGATGCCGCCAGCGTCCACGCCGTGATGCGGCGCGCGCGCCGACGTCGCGCGCTTCGCACGAACCGGCCACGCAGCGACGAATCGGGCGCCGCGATCGGCACAGGGCCGGTCGACTCCCCCACGGCGCGTGCTCGCTCGACGGACAGGCGCGACAGCAACCCGGCGGTCGGCGCGAGTTCGGCGACGGACGCGCGGCATTCGGCGCACACGGCGAGGTGCGCCTCGAACTCCGCTCGATCCGGGGCGTTCAGGGCTCCGAGGACGTAGGCGCCGTCCGAAGTGGACAGGCGCTCGTGATCGGGGGTCATCGGGTCACCCCTCTCTCCTGCAGTGCGAGCCGCAGCGCGCGCACGGCGTAGTGCAGACGCGACTTCACCGTTCCGGCGGGAATGCCGAGTTCCTCAGCAGCCTGGGCGACGCTGCGTCCGCCGTAATAGGCGCTGACGATGACGGCACGGTGGTCGGGGGTGAGGGTGGCCAGGGCTTCCTCGACGAGCAGCGCGTCGAACATGGCATCCGTGTCGTCGTCACGCACCCGTTCGGGTACCTCGTCGACGGGCAGTTCGTGACGGCGCCGCGCGCTGCGCGCCTCGTCGATGACGATGTTGCGGGCGACGGTGTACATCCACGACCGCAACGAGGAGGGATCGTCGCTCATCACCCGCGGCGTGCGCCAGGCGCGCAGAAGCGTCTCCTGCACCACATCGTCGGCGCCGGCGTGATCGCCGGTCAGGCTGACGACGTAACGCCAGACGGGAACGGCGTGCGCGTCGTACAGCGCCGTCAGCTGCGCGTGCTCGTCCCGCACCACGGCATTCCCTCTCCCCGTCTCGAGAAACCTTCTCCGGAGTACACGGGATGCCGGCTCACGCGGTTCAGTTCGGGACGCTGCCGATGATGGCGGTCATGAACTGCTGGTCGCCGACCAGGGCGAGGGTGACGCAGACCCCGGCGATGAGCGCGGTGACGACGAAGCCCGCGATGGGGATCCAGAACGCGATGCGACCGCGCCGCAGCCGGCGCCAGGTGAGGAGCGCGGTGAGCAACCAGCCGATGCCGTAGACGAGCGCGGCGGCGGCGCCCCAGACGTACCCCGCCTGCAGGTTCGTGTAGGTGGCGTCGACGCCCAGCACGCCGGCGGCCGACTCGGCGTAGCGCGGGAAGTCGAGCAGCTGCACGATGGTCGACACCGTGGAGACGAGCCCGTAGGCGAGCAGACCGCCCGTGATGATGCGGTCCCAGAGCGGTCCGCGCAGAGCCCCGGGTCGAGGACCGGCCGCGGGGGCGGGCGTCGGCGTCGGTGCAGGCTGCTCGGGCTGCGGGGCCACACCGGCGTCGAGGGCCTCGGTCACCTCGGGTCGCCGGATGCGCGCGCGCTGCTCCTCGGGGGTGGCGTATTCGCCGTACTGCGGGCGCGGCCGGGCCTCGGGGTTCTCGGACGACGCGTCGCTCACGCGCTGCTCCGACCGCCGAGCGCGCGGCTGTCGCGCTGGCCGTTGGCATCCTGACGCAGCTCCTTGGGGAGCGAGAAGATGAGGTCCTCCTCGGCGGTGCGCACCTCTTCGACGTCGCGGTACCCCGCGCCGGCCAGCTCTTCGAGCACCTCGGTGACCAGCACCTCGGGAACGGAGGCGCCACTGGTCACGCCGACCGTCTGGACGCCCTCGAGCCACTCTTGCTTGACCTCGTCGACGTAGTCGACCCGGTAGGCCGCCTTCGCGCCGTATTCGAGCGCGACCTCGACGAGGCGGACGCTGTTGGAGGAGTTCGCCGAGCCCACCACGATCACGAGATCGGCGCCGACGGCGACCTTCTTGATCGCGACCTGGCGGTTCTGCGTGGCGTAGCAGATGTCGTCGGAGGGCGGGTCCTGCAGCTGGGGGAAGCGCTCGCGGAGGCGGCGGACGGTCTCCATCGTCTCGTCGACCGACAGGGTGGTCTGCGAGAGCCACACGACCTTCGACGGGTCGCGCACCTCGATCTCGTCGGCGTGCTCGGGCGAGTTCACGACCGTGACGTGCTCGGGTGCCTCACCGGCCGTGCCCTCGACCTCCTCGTGGCCCTCGTGGCCGATCAGCAGGATCTCGAAGTCGTCGCGGGCGAAGCGCACGGCCTCGCGGTGCACCTTCGTCACGAGGGGGCAGGTGGCGTCGATCGCCTGGAGTCCCCGATCGGATGCCGCGGATACGACGGCGGGCGAGACGCCGTGGGCGCTGAAGACCACGTGCGAGCCGGTGGGGACCTCGTCGACCTCCTCGACGAAGATCGCGCCCTTCTTCTCGAGCTCGGTGACGACGTGGATGTTGTGCACGATCTGCTTGCGCACGTACACCGGAGCCCCGTAGCGCTCGAGGGCCTTCTCGACGGCGATGACCGCGCGGTCGACGCCGGCGCAGTATCCACGGGGTGCGGCCAGCAGCACCTTCTTCTGTCCGACGACGGGGATATCCTGGAGCCGCCCGCGTCGACCCGGGATACGGGGAACGGGCAGGTGCACGGCAGGTGAGCTCACCCCGCGATTCTACGGGGGTGCCCCTGGACGCCGGCCGAACCTCCCCCACCGAGACCCGCATGGATACGATGAGCCCCTTCCCGTCCGAGACCCCGCCGCCTCACGCGGCCCCCGCCGACGACGCGCATCCCCGCGAGTGACATGACCTCCTTCCAGCCCGAGACCGTCGCGGGGCAGGCACCGCCCGCCGACAGCGTGCACCCTCGCGACTCCCGCACCGACGCCCCCACCTCGGTCTCCCGCCTCAACGACACGATCCGCGGCTTCATCGAGCGCTGGGGGTCGGTGTGGGTCGAGGGCGAGATCACCTCCTTCAACCGCCGCGGCGGGAACGTGTTCGGGCGCCTGAAAGACCTCGGAACCGAGTCGACCGTGGCGTTCCGCATCTGGTCGAGCACGCTGAACCGTCTGCCGAAAGACCTCAAGGTGGGCGACCACGTCGTGGCGTGCGTCAAGGCCGACTACTTCCCCCGCACCGGCGACTTCTCGTTCTCGATCTCGGCGATGCGCCACGTCGGTCTCGGCGAACAGCTCGAGCGCCTCGAGGCCCTGCGCGTGCAGTTGCGGTCGGAGGGCCTCTTCGACCCGGTCCGCAAGAAGAAGCTGCCCTTCCTCCCCCACTGCATCGGCCTCATCACGGGCGAGAACTCGGACGCCGAGAAAGACGTGCACCGCAACGCGGAGTTGCGTTGGCCGCGGGTGCGCTTCCGCACGAAGCACGCCGCCGTGCAGGGTGAGCGGTGCGTCCCCGAGACGATCGCGGCGCTGAAGGCGCTGGATGCCGACCCCGACGTCGACGTGATCGTGATCGCGCGCGGCGGCGGCGACCCGCAGACGCTGCTCGGCTTCAGCGACGAGCGGCTGCTGCGCGCGGTGGCCGCGGCATCCACTCCGGTCGTCAGCGCCATCGGGCACGAGAACGACCGCCCCCTTCTCGACGACGTCGCCGACGTCCGCGCCTCGACGCCCACCGACGCCGCCAAGCGCGTCGTCCCCGACGTCAGCGAGCAGCGGGCGCTGGTGGCGCAGCTGCGCGCACGACTGACGGGCCGCCTGACCCAGCGTGTGCTGCACGACATCGCCCAGCTCGAGCAGGTGCGCTCGCGCCCGGCGCTGCGAACGCCCCACTCGATGCTCACCGCACGGGCTCAGGAGCTGTGGATGCTGTCGAACCGCGGCCGCGACATCGTCGACCGCCGCATCGAGGGTGAGCGGCGTCGCACGAGCGAGCTCGGCGCGGGGCTCCGCGCGCTCTCCCCGCTCGCGACGCTGGCCCGCGGATACGCGATCGCACAGCTGCCCGACGGCTCCGTCCTGCGAGACGCGGCCGCTGCCCCGGCGGGGACCGTCCTGCGCGTGACGGTCGAACAGGGCAGCATCGCCGCCCGCTCCGAGGGAGCCGTCCCCGACGCCGTCGCGCACGAAGCGGCGAGCGCGGACGGGGCCGGAGACCCGCAGCCGGACGCGGCGACGCGCACCGATGCGCCCGCATCCGCGGAACGACCCCTCGACGCCGAGGCAACCGGCGACGGGGTGTCGGCGGGTCCCGCCTAGAATGGATGCCATGACCGCGACGACCCCCGGCTCCGCCGCCGACGTCGCGTCCCTCTCGTTCGAGCAGGCTCGCGACGAGCTCGTGCGCGTCGTCGCCGAGCTGGAGCAGGGCGCACCGACGCTCGAAGAATCCCTGGCCCTCTGGGAGCGCGGCGAGAAGCTGTACGCCCGCTGCGAAGAGTGGTTGCTCGGTGCGAAACGCCGGCTCGACGCCGCCCGTGGCGAGGGAGACGACTGATGGCCCGCGTCGTCGCGCACCTCGGCCGCCCCGAGACCCCTCAAGAGACGGCCGACCGCAAAGCCGAGTCGTCGCGTCGCTACCGCTCGAGCAAGACGTTCCGCAATCTGATCGCCGCCCTGCTCGTGATCATCGCCGTCGTCGTCGTCGTCATCGCGGCGGTCCCCCGGGGCGAACCGGCCCCGCGGCCCGCGCCCGACGTGCCGGCTCTGGCCGCCGACCTCGAGGCCGAGCGCGGGCGCCCCGTGCTGTCGCCCTCGCTGGGCGAGGGGTGGCGAGTGAATCAGGCCACCGTCGAGGGGGTCGGGGGAACCGAGGCGTGGACCATGGTCTACGTCCGCTCGGGCGAGTCGGGTTTCCTGCGCGTCGCTCAGGGTTTCGACGCCGATGAGGCGTGGGTCGGTCAGGTGCTCGACGGCACCCGCAGCTCCGAGACCACCGAGATCGACGGCATCACCTGGAACGTCTACCGCCCCGCCAACCCGTCGGGCACGGGCAACATCGACTACGCCCTGGCCACCGCGGCCGGCCCCGATTACGTGCTGGTCTACGGCGATGCAGCCCCCGAGACGGCGGCCTTGGCGGCCGCATCCGTCACCGCTCAGGTCGAGCAGTTGAGAGAGGTCCCGTGAGCGAGCGCATGACCCCCCGTCAGGTGTGGCAGCAGATGGTGGAGGGGAACCGGCGATTCGTCGCGGGCACCCCCGCCCACCCCCGGCAAGACGTAGAGCGTCGCACCGAACTCGCGAGCTCGCAGCACCCGACCGCGGCACTGTTCGGCTGCTCCGACTCGCGCCTGGCCGCCGAGATCATCTTCGACGAGGGGCTCGGCGACCTGTTCGTCGTGCGCAACGCCGGTCAGGTCATCTCGGATTCGGTCATCGGCAGCCTCGAGTACGCCGTGGGAGTGCTCGAGGTGCCGCTCATCGTGGTCCTCGCGCACGACGCCTGCGGCGCCGTGGGGGCCGCGATCGACAGCACCGGCCCTGACGCCCCGACCCTGCCGGCCTACATCTGGCGTCAGATCGCCCCCATCGTGCCGGCCGTGCGCCGCGTGCAGCGGGCGAGCGCGGTCGACGGGCGACTGCCCGAGCACGTGGACCCCGAGCAGGTCGGTCGCGAGCACCTGCGCCACACGGTGGCCGAGTTGCTGCGCGCCTCCGAACTCATCAGCGAAGCGGTGGCCGAGGGCCGTACCGCCGTCGTGGGCGCCAATTACCGTCTCGACGAGGGAGCCGCGTTCCCCGTCGTCATCGTGGGCGACGTGGTCGACGAGCGCGTCGAACCCGCCCGCAGCTGAGAACCACCGAACACCGACCTGGAGGAACGACGACGTGACCGACATCGAGTACCGCATCGAACACGACACCATGGGTGAAGTGCGGGTGCCCAAGGACGCCCTCTACGCCGCGCAGACGCAGCGCGCCGTCGAGAACTTCCCCATCTCCGGGTCCGGGCTCGAATCGACGCAGATCGCCGCCCTCGCGCGCATCAAGAAGGCCGCCGCCCTCGCCAACAAAGAACTCGGCACCCTCGACGGGCAGATCGCGGATGCCATCGCGCAGGCCGCCGACGAGGTCGTCACCGGCCGCCACGACGCGCAGTTCCCCGTCGACACGTACCAGACCGGCAGCGGCACCTCGTCGAACATGAACATGAACGAGGTGCTCGCGACGCTGGCGACCGGCATCCTCGGTTCGACCGTTCACCCCAACGACCACGTGAACGCCTCGCAGTCCTCGAACGACGTGTTCCCTACCTCGGTGCACATCGCCGTCACGCAGGCCCTGATCACCGACCTCATCCCTGCCCTCGAGCACCTCTCGACGGCGCTCGAGACCAAGGCCCACGCGTGGAAGGGCATCGTGAAGTCGGGTCGCACCCACCTCATGGATGCCACCCCCGTCACCCTCGGCCAGGAGTTCGGCGGATACGCCCGTCAGATGCGCCTGGGCATCGAGCGGGTGCAGGCGGTGCTCCCCCGCGTCGGCGAGGTGCCCCTCGGCGGCACCGCGGTCGGTACCGGCATCAACACCCCCCTGGGCTTCCCGCAGAAGGTCATCGAGCTGCTCGCGGCCGAGACCGAGCTGCCGATCACCGAGGCGAAGGACCACTTCGAGGCCCAGGCCAACCGCGACGGACTCGTCGAGGCGTCCGGCGCGCTCCGCACCATCGCGGTCTCGCTCACCAAGATCAACAACGACATCCGCTGGATGGGCTCGGGACCGAACACGGGTCTCGGCGAGCTGCACATCCCCGACCTGCAGCCCGGATCCTCGATCATGCCCGGCAAGGTCAACCCGGTCGTCCCCGAAGCGACCCTGATGGTCTGCGCGCGCGTCATCGGCAACGACGCGACCGTCGCCTGGGCCGGCGCCTCGGGCTCGTTCGAGCTCAACGTCGCCATCCCCGTCATGGGCACGGCGCTGCTGGAGTCCATCCGCCTGCTCTCCAACGCCATGCGGGTACTCGCCGACAAGACCATCGACGGCCTCGAAGCCAACGTGGCCCGCGCCGAGGCCTTCGCCGGCATGTCGCCCTCGATCGTCACGCCCCTGAACAAGGTCATCGGCTACGAGGCAGCCGCCAAGATCGCCAAGCACTCCGTCGCGAAGGGCATCACCGTGCGCGAGGCCGTCGTCGACCTCGGCTACGTCGAACGCGGCGAGATCACCGAAGAGGTGCTCGACGCCAAGCTCGATCTTCTGTCGATGACCCACCCCGGCTGAGCACCCCACGCACGTCCACGACGCCGAGGCGCGCCATAATCGGAAGATGAGCCCTGCGACGAGACCCGTCTCGACGCGCGGGAGGCTTCTCGGTGCGATCCTCGGCGTCGTGCTGCTCGGCATGATCCTCGCGGGCGGCGTCACCTTCCTCGTGCAGAGCGATCGCGTGATCGCCAACGCCCAGCGTCAGCTCGACGGGTTCGTCGCCACGGTGTCCGTGAGCGGCCAGGATGCCGCCGACCTCGTGCGGGCGGCCATCCCGGGCCGCACCGACGGCACGATCGCCCTCTCCGACGGTCAGGTTCTCGCAGCGACGCCCTCGCCCCCCGGCCTGCGCGTGGCCGACGAGGCCGAGCTGGTGGCATCCCTCGCACAGCTGGTGGCGGAGGGGCGTCTCACGGGCCGCCTCGACAGCGATCAGGGCCCCCTGCTGTACGCCGCCGTTCCGACGCGCGGCGGCACCGTCGTGCAGGTCATCTCGGTCGACCAGCGGATGGAACTCGTCACACTCTCGACCCTCACCTACGGCATCACGGCGTTGGCGGTGCTGATCCTCATCGGCGTCGCGGGGTACTTCGTCACCGGCCGCCTGTTCTCGCCGCTGCGGCGCCTGCGCGCCACGGCCGACGCGATCACGATCGACGACCTGGGCACCCGGCTGCGCGCCCGCGGCAACGACGAGATCTCCGATCTCACCACCTCGGTCAACTCCATGCTCGACCGTCTCGCGATGTCCGTCGACGCGCAACGCCAGCTGCTCGACGACGTGCGGCACGAGCTGAAGACACCCATCACCATCGTGCGCGGCCACCTCGAGATGATGGACCCCGCCGACCCGCACGACGTCGCCGAGACGCGCGACCTCGGCATCGCCGAACTGGACCGCCTCTCGCGCCTCGTCGACGATATCGACGCCCTCGCCGACATCGAAACCGGTTCGCTCTCGGACGCCGTCATCGACGTCGGCGCGCTCACCGACCGCGTCGCCGAACTCGCCGGTGCGATCGCGGGCCACACCTGGAGCGTCGAGCGGCGTGCCCGCGCGCGTATCCGCGGCGATGCGGACCGTCTGGTGCAGGCCTGGCTCCAGCTGGCCGACAACGCCGCGAAATACACCCCCGAGGGCAGTCCCATCGAGATCGGCAGCTCCGTCGACGACGGCACCGCCCACCTGTGGGTGCGCGATCACGGCGCCGGCATCCCTCCGGCCGCCCGCCATCGCGTGTTCCGCCGCTTCGATCGATTGTCCACCCGTCGGGGTGTCGAAGGTTCGGGCCTCGGTCTCTCGATCGTGGATGCCATCGCGAAGGCCCACGACGGACACTGCGCCGTCGTCGACACCCCCGGCGGCGGCGCCACGGTCGTCCTCCACATCCCCGTCGCCGGTGCGCAGTCGCCGGCCGAACTCCCCACGCCCGTCCGCGCGGGAGACGTCGTCATGCAGAGAGAGGCCACCGGATGACCCGCATCCTCATCGCGGAAGACGAGGAGCGCATCTCCTCCTTCGTGGCGAAGGGGCTGGAGTCCGCGGGCTACCAGACGGTGATCGTCGACGACGGTGCGGAGGCGCTCGACACGGCGCTCGCCGGCGAGGTGGATCTGGTGCTGCTCGACGTGGGCCTGCCCTCGCTCGACGGTTTCGAGGTGCTGCGGAGCATCCGCGGCCAGGGATCGACGATCCCGGTGATCATGCTCACCGCGCGCACGAGTACGCGCGACACCGTCGACGGGCTCGACGCCGGAGCCAACGACTACGTCGCGAAACCCTTCAAGTTCGACGAACTGCTGGCACGCGTGCGCTCGCGCCTGCGCGAGCCGGTCACGGCAGGTCCGATGACGATCGGCCACGGCGACGTCTCACTCGACATCCTCGCCCGTCGCGCGACGGTAGCCGGCCGCGAGATCGATCTGAGCGCCCGTGAGTTCGCGCTGGCCGAGGAGTTCCTGCGACACGCGGGGCAGGTGCTCAGCCGCGAGCAACTGCTCAGCCGCGTCTGGGGGATGGACTTCGACCCGTCGTCCAACGTCGTCGACGTCTACGTGCGGTATCTGCGCGCGAAGGTCGGGTCGGGCCATATCGTCACGGTGCGAGGGGCCGGCTACCGCTGGGAGTGAGTCAGACGCCGCCCGAGACCCCGAAAACCCCCGGCGGGGGGCACCGGGGGTTTCTGGAGAGACGCGTCCGGTGGTCTTCCGGCTCACCCGAAGAGCGGTGACCTGCGCGTGACGTGTTCTCTTGTTTCCATGGGGGAACCGCCGAAGCGGTGACGAGGTTTCCCTCGTCGACGTTGTCTACTCTGACGGGTTTTCGTGAGAGACCGGGGAGTCGAAGATGAGAAAATTCTCATCTGATCCCCCCGCCACTCCCCGACGAGAAGGGCCGGGATGCCACGGCATCCCGGCCCTCCACGTCGTCAGGTCTTACGACAGCTCCCCGGCCTCCAGCAGCTCGGTCACCAGCGCCGCGATGGCGGAGCGCTCCGACCGTGTGAGGGTGACGTGGCCGAACAGACCGTGGCCCTTGAGCGTCTCGATGACCGACGCGACGCCGTCGTGACGACCGACCCGCAGGTTGTCGCGCTGACCGACGTCGTGGGTCAGCACCACGCGGGAGTTCTGGCCGATGCGGCTGAGGACGGTCAGCAGCACGTTGCGTTCGAGCGACTGCGCCTCGTCGACGATGACGAAGGCATCGTGCAGCGACCGACCGCGGATGTGCGTCAGCGGAAGCACCTCGAGCATGCCCCGCGCGAGCACCTCCTCGAGCACGTTGCCCGAGACGACCGAACCGAGCGTGTCGAAGACCGCCTGGCCCCACGGGCCCATCTTCTCGGCCTGGCCGCCCGGGAGGTAGCCGAGCTCCTGTCCACCGACGGCGAAGAGGGGGCGGAACACGATGATCTTCTTCTGCTGCTGGCGCTCGAGCACGGCCTCCAGTGCCGCGCACAGAGCGAGGGCGGACTTGCCGGTTCCGGCTCGCCCACCGAGCGAGACGATCCCCACCTCCGGGTCGAGCAGCAGGTCGAGCGCGATCCGCTGCTCGGCCGACCGGCCGTGCAGGCCGAACGCCTCGCGGTCGCCGCGGACGAGACGGTACTCGCCCTTGCCGGTGACGCGGCCCAGGGCCGAACCCCGCTCGGAGTGGATGACGAGACCGGTGTTGACCGGCATGCCCCGCACCACGTCGCTCACGGCGACCTCGGTCTCGTACAGGTCGGCGAGGTCGTCACCCGACACGTCGATGGTGGCGATGCCCGTCCACCCGGAGTCCATCGCCTGCTCGGCGAGGTACTCCTCGGTGTTCAGGCCGAGGGATGCCGCCTTGACGCGCATCGGCAGATCCTTCGACACGACGGTCACCTCGGCGCCGTCCTTGGCGATGTTCATCGCGACGGCGAGGATGCGGCTGTCGTTGCCGCCCGTACGCATGCCCGAGGGCAGGACGCTGGGGTCGGTGTTGTTCAGTTCGACGCGGAGGGAGCCGTTGTCGCCGACGGCGACCGGGAAGTCCAGGCGGCCGTGCTCGATGCGGAGCTCGTCGAGGTGCCGCAGAGCCTGGCGGGCGAAGTACCCGATCTCGGGGTCGTGACGTTTGCCTTCGAGTTCCATGATCACGACGACGGGGATCACCACCGCGTTCTCGGCGAAGCGGAAGAACGCCCGCGGGTCGCTCAGAAGGACGGAGGTGTCCAGGACATACGTGCGGAGCGCCTGATCGGCACCCGCTTCGGACTCAGTGCTCTCGACGACGTGACGCTGGTCGTACGGTGCTCGTGTAGCCACAACCCACTCCCGACCCGGGTGCTGCACCCGGTTGTCACGAGTCGACCTGTGGGTCACGAGTCGCAATCCGAAGGCCGACTCGATCGGACTCCGTGTCCGATGTCCTCACCGTACGATGCTCCGAGAGCGGTGAGGGTCGTTAACACGCCGCGAATATGACGAGTTCGTGAACACCTTGTTCGCGCGGTCGATCGCACGAAAGTAGTTCGGGGCGTGCCGCTCGTGCCGCCCATGCGAATGGCAGACCCTTCGACCGGCTTCGGGCCCGAGCTCGCCCGATCGCGCGGGCTACTGCCCGAATCGGCGATCGCGCGCCGCGAAGTCGCGGATGGCGCGCAGGAAGTCGACCTCGCGCAGATCCGGCCCGAGGGCCTCGACGAAATAGAACTCCGAATGCGCGGACTGCCAGAGGAGGAAGTCGCTGAGGCGTTGCTCCCCGGAGGTGCGGATGACCAGGTCCGGATCGGCCTGACCGCCCGTGTACAGGTGCTCGCCGATCTGCTCGGGAGTGAGGCTCGCGGCGAGCTCCTCCAACGACCCACCCGACTCGTCGTGCTTGGCGATGATGGAGCGCACGGCATCCACGATCTCGCTGCGCCCCCCGTACCCGACCGCGAGGTTCACGTGCAGGCCCTTATGGCCGCGCGTGCGCTCGGTGACCTCGTGGAGCACCTCGGCGAGCTCGGGCGGCAGTCCGTGTGCGCGCCCCACGTGCTTCACCCGCCAGTTCGGCTCGTGCGACAGCTCGCGGGCGAGTTCGGCGATGATCTCGAGCAGGTCCTTCAGTTCTTTGCTCTCGCGTTTGACGAGGTTGTCGTTCGACAGCAGATAGAGCGACACGACCTCGATGCCGAGGTCGTCGCACCACCGTAGGAACTCGTGCATCTTCGCGGCGCCGGCACGATGCCCGTGGGCGGCGCTGTCGTAACCGAGCTGGCGCGCCCAGCGCCGGTTGCCGTCGATCATCATCGCGACGTGGTGCGGCACGGTCGCCGGCATGCGGCGGCGGAGACGCGAGATGTACAGACGATAGAGGGGGCCTCGCCCCTCGTTCTTCCACACGCGCGCCACCCGCATACGCTACCGCGTCCGACGCTCGCCACACGCGGGTTCGTCGGTGTGGCCGCCGGGGCGACGGGTGAACACCGGCGCCATGTTCCCCCCGGAGCATGGGAGCGGACGTAGTGTCGAGATGTGACACGTCCGACGCCCGCAGACGGCCCTGAGATGCCCCAGCTCCCCCTCATCGACGCGGGCGCGGTGGGTGCCGCGGTCGAGCTCAAGCCGACGTGGCGCGGATGGATCCATGCGGGCACCTTCCCCGTCGCCATCGCCGCGGGCATCGTCCTGATCGCGGTCGCGCAGGGCGGACCCGCCAAGTGGGCCTCCGCCGTGTTCATGGCGACCTCCATGCTGCTGTTCGGCAACTCCGCGCTCTACCACCGCTTCCGGTGGAAGCCGACGACGCTGGCAGTGCTCAAACGCATCGACCACGCCAACATCCTGCTGCTCATCGCGGGGACCTACACGCCGATCGCCGTGCTGGCGCTGCCGACACCGAAGACCGTCCTGCTGCTGTCGATCGTCTGGGGCGGGGCCGTGCTCGGCATCCTGTTCCGCGTGTTCTGGATCAACGCGCCGCGCTGGCTGTACGTCGCGCTGTACCTCGCGCTCGGGTGGGCGGCGGTGATGTACCTCGGCGACCTGCTCGCCGCGAACGTCGCGATGATGGTCCTGGTCGTCGTCGGCGGCTTGCTGTACACCGCGGGCGCCATCATCTACGCGCTGAAGAAGCCCAACCCGTGGCCCGGGCACTTCGGGTTCCACGAGATCTTCCACGTGTGCACCGTGCTGGCGTTCCTCTGCCACTGGACGGCGTGCCTGCTCATCGCGCTGCAGCCCGCCTACCACGGCGGCTGAGTGCGGCATCTCCCGCGACGACCGGCCGCCGTGCCGCTCGGCCCCGGGCCGGCGGAGGCGACGTCATCGTCGGTGCGAGGAGGATCCGGATGCCGACGGCCTCCGGATCCGCGGTCGTCGTGGCCCGAGTGCGGCGTGTGCCGCGCTCGCGCCTCCACCTGGACGATGCTCCCCGGGGACCGTGCCCGGCGGGATCAGCGGCGCGGCGAGGTGGGGTCGATGTCCTCGTCGTCGGTCTCGCTGGCCGCGGCGGCCGCGCGCGCCTGCTCTTCGGCATCCAGCTCGGCGTTCACCTCTTCGCGGTAGCGACCGCGACGGATGCGACGCAGCATGTCGAACACGAGGAGGAACACCGCGATCGCGATGAAGGCGATCGCGGCGAAGCCGAGCGGGCCGGGGGTGACGATCGACTCATCGGGGGTCACCACCGGTGAGGGCGTGGTCGCGAGGGCGACGATCACGGAGAGCATGGAGTCCTTCGGTGCGGGAGCGCGTAGCCTGGAACTCCAGCCTAAAGCCCGGGGAGACCATGACGACGCAAGAGCTGCTCGACGACCGCTACGGGCGCACGCGCTCCCCGCGCCGACGCCTTCTCGGCTGGTCGATCGTCGCGGTGCTGGCCCTCGGTGCGATCGGCTACCTCGGCTGGACCACCGTCGCCAGCAGCGCCGGGTCGGTCACCGCGACCGACACCGGGTTCTCGGTCATCGACGACCGGTCCGTCTCGGCGACCTTCCAGATCACGGCGCCCGTCGGCGAACCCGTCGCGTGCGCCCTCGAGGCCCGCGACGAGGAGCACGGCACCGTCGGGTGGCGGGTCGTGGAGTACCCGGCATCCGAAGAGCATTCGCGCGCTTTCACGGAGACGATTCCGACGCTCTCGCTGGCCACGACGGGTTTTGTCAACGCCTGCTGGGTGCCGTAAACTCGCGGGATCACGACGCGCCCCGGCTCGATGCCGGGGCGTTCGACATATGCCCGGCGGTTGTGCGCGACCGCCGCTCGCCCCTCGAAGAAGGAGTACCCGTGTCCAACGACGCTCAGGTGACGTTCCTCACGCAAGACGCCTACGACCGGCTCCACAATGAGCTGGAGCACCTCTCGACCACGGGTCGCGAAGAGATCGCGAAGCGCATCGAGTCCGCGCGCGAAGAGGGCGACCTGAAGGAGAACGGCGGCTACCACGCCGCCAAGGACGAGCAGGGCAAGCAGGAGGCGCGTATCCGCACCCTCCAGCAGCTGTTGAAGGATGCCAAGGTCGGCGAGGCCCCCGAGAGCCACGGAGTCGTGGAGTCGGGCACCGTCGTGACGGCCGTGATCGCCGGCGGCGAAGAGAAGTTCCTGCTCGGCAACCGCGAGATCGCCGCGGACTCCGAGCTCGACGTGTACAGCGAGGCATCGCCGTTGGGCGCCGCCATCCTCGGTCTCAAGGAAGGCGACAAGGGCTCCTACACCGCGCCCAACGGCAAGGAGATCGCGGTCGAGATCGTCAAGGTCGAGACCTACTCGGGCCAGTAGGCCTCCGTCGCCCACGAGCCGCTTCCCCGGGTGGGAGGCGGCTCGCGGCGTATGCGGGCACGGCGCAGGGCGGCTCGCGGCGTGAACGGGTACGGGGAGCGCGCCGACGCCCGCCGACTCCGCCGCGCCGGCGTAGCCGTCGCCGAGCACCGGTCTGCCGCACCGGGGCACGAGATGTGCACCGGGGCGTGCGCCGACCGCCCCGCTGCACATCGTGCGCCCCTGTGTGACGGAGTCCGCAGGGGCGACGACTTCGGAGTGTCAGTCGGGAACGACGGTCGCCACGAACCCGGCGTCTTCCAGCGTCGAGATCACGAGCGCGCGATGCTCGGCCCCCCGCGTCTCGACGCTCAGCTGCAGGATGACCTCGCTGATCTGCAGCCCCTGCCCGTGACGGGTGTGGAGCACCTCGATCACGTTCGCGCCGACACCGGCCAGCAGCTCCGACACGCGGGCGAGCTGCCCGGGGCGGTCGGGCAGGGGGATGCGCAGCGACATGTAGCGACCGGATGCCGACAGGCCGTGCGCCACGACCCGCTGCAGCAGGAGCGGGTCGATGTTGCCGCCCGACAGGATCGTGACGGTGGGGCCGCTGGCCGTGACCTTGCCGGCGAGGATCGCGGCCACGCCGACGGCGCCCGCGGGCTCGACGACCTGTTTCGCGCGCTCCAGCAGCACCAGGAGCGCCCGCGCGATGTCGTCCTCGGTGACGGTGACGACCTCGTCGACGTACTGCCGGATGAGCTCGAACGGCAGGTCGCCGGGACGCGCCACGGCGATGCCGTCGGCGATGGTCGGCGTGGTCGGAACCTGCATCGGGTAGCCGGCGGCCAGCGACGACGGGTAGGCGGCGGAGTTGTGCGCCTGGACGCCGATGATGCGTACCTGCCGCCCCTCGGCCGCGGCGCGGGCCTTCACGGCGGCCGCGACACCGGCGGCCAGCCCTCCCCCGCCGATGCCGACGATCACCGTCTCGAGGTCGGGCATGTCCTCGACCAGCTCGAGGCCGAGCGTTCCCTGGCCCACGATGATGTCGCGGTGGTCGAACGGGTGGATCAGCACGGCGCCCGTGCGCTCGGCGAACTCCGCAGCGAGGCGCAGCGGGGTCTCGACGGTCGCCCCCTCGAGGATGACCTCGGCGCCGTAGCCGCGCGTGGCGAGGAGCTTGGGGACCGGCACCCCCAGCGGCATGAAGATGGTCGCGGCGATGCCGAGCTGCTGCGCCGCCAGTGCCACACCCTGGGCGTGGTTTCCGGCCGACGCGGCGACGACGCCCCGGGCGCGCTCTTCAGCGGTCAGGCGCGACAGGCGGTAGGTCGCCCCGCGGATCTTGAACGAACCGGTGCGCTGCAGGTTCTCGAGCTTGAGGTTGACGGGCACACCGAGCAGTTCGCTGAGGTGCAGCGATTCGTCGAGCGGGGTGCGCGTGATGATGCCGCGCAGAGCCTGCGCGGCATCCTCGAACTCGGCAAGGGTGGGAGTGTCGTTCATGATCTCCTTGCGCGTTCGCGCGGGACGGTCTGCCAGATGAGATCCGGGGATGCCAGGGCTTCACCCTCGTGCCGCCACGCCTTCGAGGCGAGGTACACGGCGACGACGTTGACGAACGCCGCCAGCGGGACGGCGAACAGGGCACCGGCGATGCCGCCGATCATCGCACCACCGGCGACGACCAGCACGACGGCCAGCGGGTGCACCTTCACGGCGGAGCCCATGAGGATCGGCTGGAGGATGTGACTCTCGACCTGCTGCACGCCCAAGACGACGATCAACATGAACAGGGCGATGAGCGGACCGTTGTAGACCAGCGCGATGAACACCGCGAGGGCGCCCGTCGCCACCGCCCCGACGAACGGGATGAACGCGCCGAGGAAGACGAGCACCCCGATCGGGATGGAGAGCGGGACGCCGAGCAGGAAAGCGCCGAGACCGATGCCGACGGCGTCGATGGTGGCCACGAGCAGCTGCGTGCGGGCGTAGCTCTTGACGGTCCGCCACCCGGCGCGCCCGGCGCCGTCGACGGCGGAACGGGCGGCACGGGGGAAGAGCTTGGTCGTCCAGCGCCAGATGCCGCCGCCGTCGGCGAGGAGGCAGAGCAGGATGAAGAGCGTCAGCAGCACCCCCGTCGCCACGTGGCCGAGGGTCGTGCCGATGGCGAGGGCGCCGGTCCACAGCACCTCCGCCTGCTGCTGCAGGAAAGAGCCGGCCTGGCGCAGACCACCGTCGATCTGTTGGGCGCTGAGGTGGAGGGGTCCGTCGATGAGGTACTGGCGGAATTGCTCGACCGCCAGCGTGGTGCGTTCCCGCACCGACCCGAACTGGCGGGTGATCTGCCAGACCGCGAGCCAGACGAGTCCCGAGATGATGGCGATCGTGCCGAGCACCGTCACGACGATCGCGAGCCACTTCGGCCAGCGATGGCGCAAGAGGAACGAGAAGCCCGGCCACACCAGCGCCGTCACGAGGATGGCCACGAGCAGCGGGATGACGAGGAGCTTCAGCTGGATGACGAGGAAGACGACGACGGCGAGGGCCGCCGCGATGACGAGCAGGCGCCACGCGTAAGCGGTGGCCTGTCGTAGGCCCGGCGGGACCGGAGGCTGGAGGTCGCTCGAGACGGTGCGCCGTTTGAGGGCGTCGAGGAACGATCCACGCGGTTCGGGATCGGTGCCACTCATCCCGTCAGCCTACCGCCGCCCTCCCGCATCGTCGGCGGAAGGGGATGTCGGTGGTCGAGGCTACCGTGGGGAGCATGACGACGACGCTCCGTCGCGCCGACGCGCGCCGCATCGCCCTGGCCGCTCAGGGCTTCGCCCGCCCGCGTCCCGCCACCGTCGGCACGCGCCAGATCACCGCCGCCCTGCACCGCCTGCGGATCCTGCAGATCGACTCCGTCAACGTCTTCTCCCGCTCGCACTACATGCCGCTGTTCGCCCGTCTCGGCTCGTACGACACCGCTCTGCTCGACCGGCTGGCGTTCTCGCGCCGTCCGAGCTGGGTCGAATCCTGGGCGCACGTGGCATCCCTGGTCTCGGTCGACGACTGGCCCCTGTTGCAGTTCCGACGAGACGACATGCGCCGCAAGTACGGTCACGACGCCTGGGCCGCGGCGAATCAGCCCCTCCTGCAGTGGCTGCGCGACGAGTTGGCCGAGCGCGGGCCCTTGCGTCCGGCAGAGATCGACCACGACGCGCGCAGCGGCTCCCGTGGCGCCTGGTGGGGCTGGGACGACGTCAAGAACGGTCTCGAGCGGTTGTGGTTGTTCGGCGACGTGGCGATCGCCGGACGCCGCGGCTTCGAACGGCGTTACGCCCTGGCCACCGACGTGCTGCCCGCGTCCGCGCTCGAGACCGCGGTCCCCCGCGCCGAGGCGATCACCGAGCTCGTCCGCCGCGCCGCCGTCGCGTACGGCGTCGCCACGGCGTCCGACCTGGCCGATTACTGGCGTATCCGCGATCGGCCCGCCGTGCTCGCCGGCATCCGCGATCTCGTCGACGCCGGCGAACTGCTTCCGGTCGAGGTCGAGGGTTGGAGCACCGCGGGTCGTCCCGCCAAGGCGTGGCTGCACCGAGACGCCGCCCGCCCACGGAAGATCGACGCCGCGGCGATCCTGACGCCCTTCGACCCGGTGGTGTGGTTCCGCGACCGCGCGGAGCGACTGTTCGACTTCGACTATCGCATCGAGATCTACACCCCGGCGCCGCAGCGCCGGTTCGGCTACTACTCGCTCCCGATCCTCGTCGGTGACGACATCGTGGGTCGACTCGATCTCAAGGCCGACCGCGCCGCGAGCGCCCTCCGCGTGCAGTCGGCGTGGTGGGAGGCCGCCTCACCCCCGGATGCCGCGGAGCGCATCGCCGCCGAACTCCTCGCGGCCGCGCGCTGGCAGGGTCTCGAGAGGGTGACCGTGTCGCGGTGGGGCGACGCGGCGGACGCCGTCGCGGGAGCGCTGGCGGCGGAGCGGCACGAGCACCCCGACGGCCGGTTGAACTGAAACGCCCCCTCCGCCGGAGCGGAGGGGGCGCGTTCGGTCAGAACTGCACGCGGGGTGGTTCCGCGATCGCGGCGCCGTCGATGACCTCGAAGAACTCGCGTTCGTGGAAACCGAGCTGGCGGGCGAACAGGTTGTTGGGGAACACCTTGATCTTGGTGTTCAGCTCGCGGACACCGCCGTTGTAGAACCGGCGCGAAGCCTGGATCTTGTCTTCGGTGTCGACGATCGAGTGCTGCAGCTGGAGGAAGTTCTGGCTCGCCTGCAGCTGCGGGTAGGCCTCGGCGACGGCGAACAGCGACTTCAACGCCTGCTGCATGTGTCCCTCTGCGACGCCGGCCTCAGCGGGGCTCTGCGCCGACAGCGTCTCGGCGCGGGCGCGCGTGACGTTCTCGAACACCGCCTTCTCGTGCGCGGCATACCCCTTCACCGTCTCGATGAGGTTCGGCAGCAGGTCGGCACGCCGCTTGAGCTGCACCGTGATGTCGCTCCATGCCTCGTCGACCCGCACGTTCAGCGCGACGAGCGCGTTGTAGGTGGCCCAGAGGTAGATGCCCGCGATCACCAGGATGCCGACGATCACAATGACCGGTACGAGCCACTCCCACATAAGTCCCCACACTTCCGTTCGAGAGATTGCTCTTCAGTGTAACTACGGGGTGGGGCGGGGACCGGGCGGTGCTCAGGACTCCCAGGGGATCTGGATCGAGTCCACGTCGATCCAGGCGGCCCGGACCGTCTCGTACCCCCGGTGGGACTCGAACCCACACTGAAGCGATTTTAAGTCGCCTGCCTCTGCCATTGGGCTACGGGGGCCCTCTTCCACCGTATCGTGGGGCGGCTGCGGCACGCCGCGGTCCATCCCGCGGACCCCGGGGGGCCACCGAGCCCGGATAACGCGTCCCGGCATGTCGGCCATGGACTCCGCCGGACGACGCCACGCCCGCAGAGCCCTTGCAATCGGCATCCGAAGAACGACGAGACCCCCGCACCCGACGGGCACGGGGGTCTGTCGTTCACGTGTTACTTCGCGGCGACCGGCTCGGCCTTCTTCTCGGCCGGGGCCGGAGCGTCGGCCGCGGGAGCGGCGGGACGCGGACGGGCGGCGAACTCCTCGAAGGCTGCGCGAGGCTGCTGCACGGCCTCGAGCGACACGACCTCACGGCCGTGGACGAAGTTCTGCATCCAGTCGCCGATCACGCGGAACTTGCGCTCCCACGTGGGCATGGCCAGACCGTGGTAGCCGCGGTGGGCGAACCAGGCGATCAGGCCGGTCAGGGCGATGTTGCCCGACTGGAATGCGCCGTTGTACAGGCCGAGACCCGCGACGGCACCGAGGTTCTTGTGGAAGTACTGCTTGGGCTCCTCGCCACGCAGGACCGCCACGATGTTCTTCGCCATGAGCTTGCCCTGGCGCACCGCGTGCTGCGCGTTGGGGACGCAGAAGCCACCGACGCCGCCACCCGAGAGGTCGGGAACGGCAGAGACGTCACCGGCGGCCCAGGCACCCTCGACGATGTCCTCGTCGGTGCCGACCCGCAGGTCGGGGCGCGTGCGGATGCGACCGCGCTCCTCGACGGGCAGGTCGCCGCCGCGGACGACGGTGGGGTTGGCCATGACGCCGGCGGTCCAGATGATGAGGTCGGTCGGCAGGTTCTCGCCGGTCGACAGCTCGACGACGCCGTCGACGGCGCCCTTCACCTGGGTGTCGAGGTGCACGAAGGCACCCTTCTTCGCCAGGTCGGCGAGCACCCACTCGCTGGTCTTCTGCGACACCTCGGGCATGATGCGGCCCATCGCCTCGATGAGGTGGAAGTGCGTGTCGTCGAACGTCAGCGTGGGGTACTGCTTGAGCAGCGACGACGCGTAGGCGCGGAGCTCGGCGAAGACCTCGATGCCGGCGAACCCGCCGCCGACGACGACGACGGTCAGCAGACGGTCGCGCTCGGGACCCGCGGGAAGCACCGAAGCCTTGTCGAAGTTCGAGGTGAGGCGGTCGCGGATGGCGACGGCCTCTTCGATGGTCTTCAGGCCGATGGCGTTGTCTGCGATGCCGGGGATCGGGAACGTGCGCGAGACGGCGCCGGCGGTCACGACGATCTGGTCGTAGGACTGCTCGTAGCTCTCATCGCCCGCGATCGGGGTGATCGTCGCCGTCTTGGTCGCGTGCGAGATGCCCGTGACCTTGCCCGCGATGACCGTGGTGCGCTTGAGGTGGCGACGAAGGCCGACCACGACGTGGCGCGGCTCGATCTCGCCCGCAGCGACCTCGGGGAGGAACGGCTGGTACGTCATGTACGGCAGCGGGTCGACGAGCGTGACGTCGGCTTCGCCTCGACCGAGGAGCTTCTCGAGCTTCCACGCGGTGTAGAAACCTGCATAGCCCCCACCGACGATGAGGATTCTGGGCACGGTAGTGGTCACGATGGGAGGGACTCCTCGTTAGTGATGCGGCTCGGCTCGCGGGAGGTGCGTGCCTGTCGGGATCGCCGGGCAGCAGCACTGACGCCGAGCGCAATCATTATAGCGGCCAGCGTGGCAGCACCGAGCGGCAACGACCCGTACAGCACGCTATCGCGCGACGGCAGCAGAGGCGAACTCGCCTGCGGTGCCGACTCGACGGGTGGCAGCGGCGGGATCGTGACCGGGCTCTCGCTGGGCTCGGGAGCGGGCTCGGCGTCTGCTCGGCGGTAGAGCCGGATCCATTCCTTGAGACTACCCAGCGGGTTCTCGCTCACGCTCGCCACCGGGCTCGACGACACGGCTCCCGCGGCATCCACCAGTCCGTACCCGTACAGCTTGTCGGGCTTGGCCGAGGCGCCCGCCGCCGGCTTCGCCGTCTGGATCAGGCGGTTGAGGACGTTGTCGGCGTCGAGTTCGGGGTGCGCGGCACGCACCAGCGCGGCGATGCCCGCGACGATGGGGGCCGCGCCGCTCGTGCCGTTCCACTGCACCAGACTGCCGTCGGCGGAGACGCCGATCAGCCGCTCGCTCGGGGCGGAGAGGCCGATCGTGATGCCCTGCGTCGACGCACTGTTGCTCGCGGCGCCGCCCGGGTCGACACCGCCCACGGCCAGCACGCCCGGGATCGTGGCGGGTGCGCCGACCCGGTCGGTGCCACTCCCCCGGTTGCCGGCCGCCACCACGACGACGACGTTGTTGTCGAAGGCGTACTCGAACGCCTCATCCCAGCTGCGGTCCCAGTCCAGGGTGTTGGTCGTCAGCGAGAGGTTGATGACGGTCGCGCCGTTGTCGACGGCCCACTTCATGGCCTCGGCGATCTGCTCGGTGAACGGTTTCGAGGTCGTCGCGCCGAATCCGACCGAGATCGACAGCAGCTCGGCCTCGGGCGCGACGCCGATCATGCCGCGACCGTTCCCGGTGCCGCGGGCGGCGGCGAGCGAGGCGACCCAGCTGCCGTGGTTGGCATCCACCGCACCGACCGGCGTGCGCCCGTCGGACGACCCCACGCCCGAGACGTCGATGCCGCCCACGACGGCACCGCTGAACTCCGCCGGCCCGCGGCCGATACCGGTGTCGATGACGGCGATCTTCTGTCCGGCTCCGCGCGTGGTCTTCCACGCCTCGCGGACGCCGTACTGGTCGAGCCAGTACTCCGCCGCGCGCACCGAGTCCGTCGGGTCTTCCGCCACGGGGCCGGCCGGAGCCTGCGGAGCCGTCGTCGACGGGGGCGGGACGGGCGTCGCCGTCGCGCCCGTCAGCACCGTCACCAGGATGACGGATGCCACAGCGACGGCGATGCGCTTCATCCGCCGGTTCCGGGGCTCTCGCACTGGCAGCGTTCGGGCGACCACGTACCGCGCGCCAGAGCTCGGTCGCCGATCGGGTTCACGCCCGGACCGGCCGCGAGCGCGTGCCCCGCGAGCGCGTGCAGGCACTTCACGCGCGTGGGCATGCCGCCGGCCGAGATCCCCGCGATCTCATCGGGCTCCCCGTAGGCGGCCCGGTCGCGGAGATACGCCTGGTGCGCCGCGTCGTACTGCAGCTGCAGTTCATCGCTCTCGGCGAGCTCGTCCGAGAACTCCTTCATGACGTGCCCGGCCTCGAGCACCGACATCGCGGCGGTCGCGGCGGGGTGGGTGAGGTAATAGAACGTGGGGAACGGGCTGCCGTCGTCGAGACGGGGCGAGGTCGCCACCACAGTCGGATTACCGCACGCGCATCGGGCGGCGATGCCGATGACTCCGCGGGGAACGCGTCCGAGCTGCGCCTTCAGCACGGCCAGATCGGCGTCGGATGCGGGGGGAAGAGGTGCGGTAGTCATCGCTTCCAGGGTACCCGGCCCCTCCGCCGCGCGTCGGAAGGCGGAACGGATGCCGTCAGGGTGCGGGAGCGTCGGGCGCGGGCGTCGGGTCGGGCACGCCGATCGTCGGCACGGCGACCTGGGCCGCACCGGACGCGGTGACCGAGCGCACCAGCTGCGCCATCCAATCGGTCCGCGTCTGGCCCACGTCTTCGCTGACATCGTCCTGCTCCTGAGGCGTCGCCGACGCGGGCAGATCGTTGTCGATGAGGTAGACCACCTCGCCCGGGAAGGTGTAGCCCAGCCGCTCGCGGGCCTGCGTGCGGATGTACGCGGGGTCCGACCACCGGTCGCGCTGCATCTGCAGATCCTCGACCTCGGACTGGCTGATGGTCACCGCGCTCTCGAGCGCCTGGATCTGCTGACGCTGGTCCATGTACGTCCCCACCGTGGGTACGAGCACGAAGGTGCCCAGCACGACGAGCCCGAGCATGATGACGACGAACCCCGAGACCCGCACGCGGCCGAGCCAGTCGCGCACGTCGACGCGGCGTTCGGGCGCCGACGGCCGCGGCGTACGGTCGGGCCGGGCTCGGGCCGCACGCTTCGGCGTCTTCTTCGCCGTGGGAGCCTCGGATGCCACGGGACGGCGGGGAGGCAGAGTCGGTCGTTCCACGCCTGCTCCCTTCTTTCCTCCGTGCCGTGTCGATCAGGCCGCTGGCGAGTCTACGTCGCGACTCGGGGGCGCTCCGGGGACGCGCCGGGGGCTCGGCATCCCCTCAGACGGGGTGGGGGTGGTCGGCCGGAACAGCGGGATCGGGACCGCCGGGTACGGCGCCTCGTTCGCGTCGGGAACGAGAAGGGAGGGGGAGCCTCACGGCTCCCCCTCCCTCGGATCGAACGATCAGCCCTTGAAGCGGGGGAACGCCGAGCGGCCCGCGAAGACCGCGGCGTCGCCGAGGTCTTCCTCGATGCGGAGCAGCTGGTTGTACTTCGCGACGCGCTCGCTGCGCGCGGGGGCGCCGGTCTTGATCTGTCCGGCGTTGACGGCGACGGCGAGGTCGGCGATCGTGGTGTCCTCGGTCTCGCCCGAACGGTGCGAGAGCATCGAGGTGTAGCCCGAGCGGGTGGCCAGGTTGATGGCGTCCAGCGTCTCGGACAACGTGCCGATCTGGTTCACCTTCACCAGCAGCGAGTTGGCGATGCCGAGGTCGATGCCCTTCTGCAGACGCTGGGGGTTGGTGACGAACAGGTCGTCGCCGACGAGCTGCACCTTGGAGCCGATGGCATCCGTCAGCTTCTTCCAGCCGTCCCAGTCGTCCTCGGCGAGCGCATCTTCGATCGTGACGATCGGGAAGTTGGCGACGAGATCGGCGAAGTAGTCGACGAGGGTGTCGACGCTCCACTCCTTGCCCTCGACGGTGTAGACGCCGTCCTTGAAGAACTCGGTGGCGGCGACGTCGAGGCCGACGGCGATGTCCTGACCGGGAGTGAAGCCGGCCTTCTCGATCGCGCGGATGAGGAAGTCGAGGCCCTCGCGGTTGCTGGGCAGGTCGGGGGCGAAGCCGCCCTCGTCGCCGAGGCCGGTGTTGTACCCGGCGGACTTCAGCTCGCCCTTGAGGACGTGGTAGACCTCGGTGCCCCAACGGAGGGACTCGCTGTAGGTGTCGGCACCGATGGGGGCGAGGAAGAACTCCTGGAAGTCGATGCCGTTGTCGGCGTGCTCGCCACCGTTGATGACGTTGAACAGCGGAACGGGCAGCAGGTGCGCGTTCGGGCCGCCGAGGTAGCGGAACAGGGGCAGGTCGGCGCTGTCGGCGGCGGCCTTGGCGACGGCGAGCGACACGCCGAGGATGGCGTTGGCGCCGGTGCGCGACTTGTTCTCGGTGCCGTCGGTCTCGATGAGGATCTCATCGATGATGCGCTGTTCGCTGGCTTCGACGCCCTCGATGGCGGGGCCGAGCTCGTCGACGACGGCGGCGACGGCCTTGAGCACACCCTTGCCGCTGTAGCGGCTCTTGTCGCCGTCGCGCAGCTCGTAGGCCTCGAACGCGCCGGTGGACGCGCCCGAGGGGACGGCCGCCCGCTGGACGATTCCGTCGTCGAGGAGCACCTCCACCTCGACGGTCGGGTTACCGCGCGAATCCAGGATCTCGCGCGCGTTGACAGCCTCGATAAGTGCCACGAAGGACTCCTCGTTGGTTCTGGGGAAAGAGGGCGGAGCGTCGTCGGTCCGTCGTCGAGTCTAGTGATCTCGCTCGGCGGGCGTGGGGCCGGTTCGGACATGAGGCGGTGGCGAGGTGGCTGAGCCCGTCGAAGCCACCGGTCCTCACCCGCCGGGCACGAGGTGGCCGAGCCTGTCGAAGCCACCGGTCTTCACGGGCCGGCCACGAGGTGGCTGAGCGTGTCGAAGCCACCGATGGGCGCCGCGGTCCGGTTCCTTCGACGGGCTCAGGGGCCTCCTCAGGCTCCGGGGCCCGCCATGGGATCCACCACGATCGCCACGGCCACCCCGTCCCAGCCCTTGCGGTCGAGGGTCTGCAGCGCGGTGGCGTCGAAGCGGGGGTCGGCGCCGAGCATCTCGACGCCCCGGCGCGCCCCCCGGACCTTCGTGTCGGAGGTGTCGGCGTCGGCGACCTCTCCCCCGCGCACGACGTTGTCGAGCACCACGACGGTGCCGGGTCGACCGAGGCGCGCCGCCCAGTCGAGATAGGTCTCGTTGGATTCCTTGTCGGCGTCGATGAAGACGAGGTCGAACGGCTCCTCGTCGGCGAGCGTCGGCAGCACGTCCGCTCCGCGACCGACGCGCACCTCGACCCGGTCCGAGACTCCGGCGCGCGCGAGGTTGGCGCGGGCGATCTCGGCGTTGGCCGACTCGGCCTCGATGGTCACGACCCGGCCTGAGGGTCCGACGGCGCGGGCGAACCAGATCGTCGAGTATCCGCCGAGCGTTCCGACCTCGAGCACGCGGCGCGCCCCGGCGATGCGCGTGAGCAGGTGCAGGAACTTCGCGTTGACGGGGGCCACCTCGATCGCGGGGAGCCCGGCGTCGTGCTGCGCGGCGAGCGCGGCCTCGCCTGCGGGGTCGGCCCCGACGAGGGTCTCGGTCAGGAACGCGTCGACGTCTTCGTGGGTCCGCACTCCCCCAGCCTGTCGGCGTGCGGGCGGCGGGTCAACGCTCTCCGCGCAGGTGGGCGCGGGTCATCTCGTCGTACTCCTCGTCGGACAGGTCGTCGAAGCCCCTCGCCTCGACCCGGTCCGAGCGCATCCAGCGGATCATGAAGATGACGAGGATCGGCACGTCGGCGAACTCGGCGATGAACCAGATCATGTCGCCCGCGAGGTGCTGGTCGTGCAGCAGCGACGGCCACCATGGCGCCGTCTGCCCGGCATCCGGGATCAGATCCAGCACACCGTCGTTGAGGCGCAGCAGCAGCCCGGGCACGGAGTCGATCAGCAATTCGACGAACGCGAGCAGGAACTCGATCGCGATGAACGTGCCGGTGTGCACCGCACCCAACGCCATCATCGGCAGCACCATCGCGAGTCCGACGAGCGGCACGACCACGCCCAGCGAGGCCTCGATCGCGGGATGCACGCGCAGGAAGCCAGCGATCGGGGTGAGGAAGAGGCAGAACACCGCCGCGATCACGATCGTCGCGACCATCGCGTTGCCGAAGATGCGCGTGAGGCGCGCGGCGAGGATGCGCTCGCGCAGCGCCCCCGGAACGAGATCGAAGGGTCGCCCCGCCGCGATGCCCGCCGGCACGGCGAAGATCAGCAGAGCGATGCGCGTCGAGAACGCCCACCGCAGCTCCGCCGAGTACACCCCGAGGAAGCCGAGCTCGATCACCGCGTACGGCAGCAGTCCGAGTGCGAAGAACCCGATCGTGCGGAGCACCGGCCACGGTTCGCCACGACGGCGCACCCGCCGGACGCCGAACAGATACACGGCGGATGCCACGACGAGCACGCCGAGCGTGAGCGGATCGGCGCGCCAGGTGCTGAGGAAGACATCGACGGGAGGCGTGGGGGCACGGTAGATCCGTGAGCTATGCGTCCGCCGGGGATCGGGGCGTGCCGAACTCCGGAGAATTCGAAGCGTCCCGCACCTCGAGCGCGCGAATCCGCGGCGACGCGCGCCCGCCCCACCCGGAACTCAGGAGTTCGGCACGTCCGCGGGGTCGGGCACATGGCCAGTGCGCGCTCCGGATGCCGGCTCGAGCGCCGCGAGCACGGCGGGCAGCAGCGCCTCGGCGGTGCGGCGATAGCCGAGCGCGCTCGGGTGGAACCGGTCCACACTGAACATCTCGTCGGGCCGCTCGGCGAACACCGGCCCCACGGCACGGGAGAGCGCCACCACACGGCCCCCGGCCCGGTGGACCGCGGCGGCCTGGGCGGCCGCGAGCTGACGCGACGAACGGGCCGCGAGGGCGCGCAGCGGCTGCGGAATCGCGCGGAGGGTCCCGAGGTCGGGGCACGTGCCGACGACGACCGGCACCCCGAGGCCGCGCAGTTCGCGCACGATCCGCTCCAACTGCTCCGCCGAGCGCGACGCCGGGATGCGGTGCGTCACGTCGTTCCCGCCCACGATGATCACCGCGACATCCGGCTCGTATCCGTCGGGGAGCGAGCCGACCTGCGCGGCGAGCGCCGACGTCTCCGACCCGACCACGGCGGCGGTCCGCAACCGCACCGGGCGACCGGCCGATCGTGCGACCCCCTTCGCCAGGCGCGCGCCGAGCGTGTCGCGCCGGTGGGTGGCACCCAGCCCCGCCGCGATCGAATCGCCGAGAAGCAGCAGCTCGACCGGGCTGCCGGGATGCTTCTTGCGGCGCCATACGCGATCGGCGTCGATCGCCTGCTCTCCGAGCGGCTTGCCGATGCGCCGCCGGGCGATCGCCGCTTGGCGCGCGATCAGGGTGCGGGCCCCGACCGCCCCCGCCCCGAGGATCGCGACCGCGGACGCGGCCGTCACGGCGAAGGGCCGACGAGGGGACATGCGTCGATGACACCCCTCGCCGGTGAACGCGGGGTGGACGTGGCGTGACGGTCGGCGGACGCCCGGCTCCCGACATCCGGTGAATCGCCTCCACGACGCGGACGCCGGTCGCATCCCGCCCTCGCGCGGTCAGACCCCGCGCCGCCCCCGCGCCCGGAGCACCATCGCCAGCACGAGCACCGCGATGGCGAGCCCGATGTCGAGCACGAGGCCGGCGACCAGCTCGTCGCGCCCGGTCACCCCGGTCACGGTCACGATGCTGCCGATGACGATCACCCCGAACGACAGCGCGAGCTGCTGGGCGGTGCTGAACATGCCGCCCGACAGGCCCGCCGCCTCGACCGGAACCTCCCGCACGACCAACTGCGTCAGCGGCGAGAAGATGAGCGCCTGTCCGGCCCCGAGCAGCACGAGGGCCGGCTGCAGCCACAGTCCGATGTCGCTCCCCCAGGCGAACGCGAGGGTCGCCGTCATCGCCACGAGCGCGACGATCTGCAATGCAACCCCGAGCACGAGCGTCGCGTCGCCGAGCCGGCTCTGGATGCGGGCGACCGCCAGCGACATCCCGGCGAAGACCACGGCGAACGGCAGCAGCGCCATTCCGGCCTGCAGTGAGGTCAATCCCCCGCCCTCGACGGCACGGGGGAAGACGTAGAGCAGCGCCGAATACCCCGCGAAGAACAGCGCAGCGGCAACGAGACCGAGCTGCAGGGGGCGCAGGCGCAGCACGCTCGGGGGCAGGAGCGGAACGCGGCCCGACCGCTCGATCGCGTTCTGGTGACGCCACATCGCCACCAGTGCCACAGCCGCGAGCGCCAGCACCGCCCACACCGGCCAGGACCAGCCCCACGCGGGGCCGAAGGTGAGGGCGACGGATGCCGCGAGGATGCCGACCGCGAGCACCGCCGACCCCACGAGGTCGATCGCGACCACCTCGTGCGCGCGGGAGCGCGGTGCCAGCGGTGCGCAGGCGATCGCCGCGACAGCGATCAGCGCGACCACGACGAACACCGCGCGCCAGCCCTCGACCGGGCCGAACGAGGTCGCGGCGAGAGCGCCGCCGGCGACCTGACCGACCGCCGCGCCGATGCCGCCGCTGGCACCGAAGGCGGCGATGGCCCGGGTGCGCGCCGGACCCTGCGAGGTCGCCTGGATCGTCGCGAGCACCTGTGGCGTGCACAGCGCCGCCCCGAGTCCCTGCGCGACGCGGGCCGCGATGAGCGTCTCGATCGAGGGAGCGAGGGCGCACGCGACGGCCGAGGCGAGGAAGAGCCCCATGCCGACGACGAACAGGCGGTGACGACCGAAGCGGTCGCCGAGCCGTCCGCCCAGGATCAAGAACACCGCGAACGGGATGCCGTATCCCGCCACGACCAGTTCGAGCGCCACGTCGCCCGCGCCGAAGCGGTCGCGCAGCGCCGGCAGGGTCACGGTGACGGCGTTGAACGCGAACGTGCCCGCGAAGGGTCCGAGCAGGAAGCCCACATAACGCCACGTCGGGACGTCGTACGCGCCGGGGCGGAGGGGCGTCGGAGCCGACCCGGTTTCGGGGTGCGCAGTGCTGGTCATGGTGCCAGGATGAACCGGATGCCATCCTGGTACCAGGAGTCTGCTCATCCTGGTACTGAGAGCACTCCCCATCGCGAGGATGGGGGCAGCGCGCGGCTCTAGGCTTGCCGGAGAACAGGAGACCGCATGCCCCGCTCGGACGAGACCCGCGCCGCCTTCGCGGCGTTCCTGCGCAGCCGCCGCGCCCGCCTGAGCCCCTCCGACGTCGGGCTCCCCGAGGGTGCGCGCCGTCGTGTCGCCGGGCTCCGCCGCGAAGAGGTCGCCCAGCTCGCCGGTGTCGGACTCACCTGGTACACCTGGCTCGAGCAGGGCCGGCCCATCGCGGCATCCGCCCAGGTCGTCTCCGCGATCGCCCGCGCCCTGCGCCTCAGCGATGACGAGCGCGACCACCTGTTCGCTCTGGCCGACCTCCCCGTGCCCGATCGCGACAGTCGGCCCTGCGTCGGGGCCGCCCACCTCGACCTGCTCGAGAAGCTGCTGCCCTACCCCGCCGCGGTGCAGACCGCGCGGTTCGACATCCGCGCCTACAACCGGGCCTACCGCCACCTCTTCGACGACCTCGACCAACTGCCCGCCGACCGTCGCAACTGCGCCGTGCTGCTGTTCACCGATATCGCGTGGCAGCGGGCGCACGTCGACCTCGACCACGCCCAGCGCCGCATCGCCGCCCGGCTGCGCGCCGCCTTCGGCCGCCACCACGACGAGCCCGCGTGGCAACGGTTCATCGCCGAGCTCGAAGAGCAGTCGCCACGATTCGCCGATCTCTGGCGCCTGGGCGACGTCGGGAGCGAGCGCACCGCGACGAAGCACCTGGTGCACGCGCGGGTCGGGGAGCTCCACCTCGAGATGTCGAGTCTGTGGCTCGACGATGCGCTGGGCTCGCGCGTCGTGTGGTTCTCACCGCGCGATGCCGCCACCGCTTCGCGTCTCGAACGCCTCGCGGCCGAACACCCCGACGAGGCATTGATCAGCGCCGTCGCCTGAGGCGCTTTCCTCCACCTCGGTCAGGAGGTCCTTGAGTTTGTCGAAGGGAGGCCCCTGAGCCTGTCGGAGGGAGGCCCCTCAGCCTGTCGAAGGGTCCGGGGCCCACGCGCGGCCCGGTGGCTTCGACAAGCTCAGCCACCTCGCTATCCGAGGTCCCTGAGCCCGTCGAAGGGTCCGGGGCCGGCCTCAGCCGAGGGGTTTGAGCTCCAGGTCGTCCGCGGTGGTGCCGGTGCTCACCGTCGCGAACGAGGTGTACCCGTCGGCCGCCGAGCGCTCGAGCAGCGCCTTCATGTTCTTCGCGCGATGCTCGACGCGCACGCGCGCGCCTCGGGCGATCAGCGCCGACTTGAGCGCGAGCAGCTGTGCGAACGGCACGTCGCGGTCGTGCACGAGGACGATCGCCTGCTCCCCGCCGGCGTCGGTGGCGGGCAGCAGGTCGACGATGCGTTCGAAGCCGATCGAGAAGCCCACCGCCGGGACCTGCTGGCCGAGGAAGCGGCCGATCATGCCGTCGTAGCGTCCGCCCCCGCCGAGCGAGTAGTCGACGCTCGGGTGCGCGAGCTCGAAGATCGTGCCCGTGTAGTACCCCATGCCCCGCACGAGGAAGGGGTCGAACACGAGCGGCGCATCGGCGCCGCGGGCGGCGGCGACGGTCTCGCCGAGCGCGACGAGGTGGCCGATGACCTCGTCGGGGATGCCGTCGGGGAGGGCGGCGCGGATGCCGACCTCGTCGAACGAGGGCGACGACGCGGGCCGGTTTAGGTACGCAGCGAGCGCATCGACGGCGTCCGCGCCGGCTCCCCGCTCGCGCAACTCGGCGACCACACCCGAGGGTCCGACCTTGTCGAGCTTGTCGATCGTGATCAGCACGCCGGGACGCTCATCGGGGGTGAAGCCGAACACGTCGAGCATCGCGTCGAGCACGCGGCGGTCGTTCACGCGGATCGAGCCGCCCGTGAGCCCCAGAGCATCGAGCACGTCGAGGCTCGCGATCATGAGTTCGGCCTCGGCGCGGGCGGTGCCATCGCCGATGATGTCGATGTCGCACTGCAGGAACTGCCGGTAGCGCCCCTTCTGCGGACGCTCCGCGCGCCACACCGGCGCCATCTGGATCGCGCGGAACACCGTCGGCAGCTGCGCGCGGTTCGTGGCATAGAAACGGGCGAGCGGAACGGTGAGGTCGTACCGCAATCCCAGGTCGGCGAGGGCGGCCGGGTCGTCGGCCGCGGCGCGGATGCCCTCGGCATCCATCCCCCGTTTCAGGATGCTGAACGACAGCTTCTCGTTGTCGCCGCCGATCCCGGCGTGGAGGCGGTCGTAGTCCTCCATGACCGGGGTTTCGATCTCGTCGAAGCCGTGCGCGCGGTAACGCTCACGGATGACGGCGAGCACGCGCTCGCGACGAGCCTTGTCAGCGGGGAGGAAGTCGCGCATGCCGCGCGGCGGGTTCACGGATGCCACGGTCCCATTCTTCCAGAGCGGCTCCGACGCTCCGTCGCCTCGACGCGTCGCGGTCCGGTCGGGCGCCCGATGCGCATGATCCCGTCGAGATCGTCCACTCGGACGGGGCCGGTTCGAGCGGAGCGGTCAGCTCGCGTCGGCCTCCGCGGCCCGCACCTCGGAGCGCAGGGTGCGCACGCGCTCGCGCAGGGCGCGCTCCGCGTCCCACCCGCGTGTGCGGGCGAGGTGCACGAGCGCGAGCAGCGCGTCGCCGAGCTCCGCCTCGGTCTCGGGATCGGCCAGGTGATGCGTCGGCGCGCAGACTCCGACCTGCATGGCCTTGCCCATCACCTTCTGCGCCAGAGCGAGCGAGGGCATGTGGTCGCTGACGCCGTCGAGGACGCTCGTGCGCTCGCGCTTCTCGGCCGCCTTCGCCGCGTTCCAGTGAACGAGCACCTCTTCGGGGGTGGTCGCCACGGCATCCGCGAACACGTGGGGATGACGCCGCACCATCTTCTCGGTCAGGCCGCGCGCCACATCGTCGATGTCGAAAGGGTCGTCGGGGTCGCCTGCGGCGATCTCCGCGTGGAACAGCACCTGCCACAGCAGGTCGCCGAGCTCCTCGCGCAGGTCGGCCCGGGTTCCCGCCTCGACCGCGTCGATCACTTCGGCGCTCTCTTCCACGAGGTACGGCACGAGGTCGCGATGGTCGATCTCCTGCGTCCATACGCACCGCTCCCGCACGGCGTGCATCGTCTCGGCGGCCTCGCGCAGGGCGTCGTCGCTCACGGTCTCTCCCTCCGCGGACCCGGCGGCTCCGCTGACTGCGAGTATCCCCCGGCTCACCGGTCGGCGGTGGCGGCGCGTGCCGAACTCCGGATATTTCCGGATGCCGAGACCCCGACGCCGCGAAACACTGCGGGCTCCGCCCCTCACCCCGGAGAAAATCCGGAGTTCGGCCCCCGCAGCCGTCGCTCGACGTCATGTGTGATCTGTCGGCAACAGGACGCCGATAATCTGGGGCGTGTGCGTGATCTGACCCCGACCGAGGCCATCGACCTCGTGGGCCGCTTCGAAGCCGGCCAAGAGCTCCCCGAACAGATGCGTGCCGACGTGCGCCTGCTCGGATCACTGCTGGGCCGTGTCCTCCGGGAGAGCGGCTCCCCCGGCCTGTACGACGACGTCGAACGACTGCGGACGGCGACGATCCAGGCCTACACCGACGAGACACCGGCCGCGTTCGAGCGGGCCGCGGCCATCGCCGACGACTTCTCGATCGAGCGCGCCGACGAAGTCGCCCGCGCCTTCACGGCGTACTTCCACCTCGTCAACCTGGTCGAAGAACACCAGCGCGTCCGCGTCCTTCGCGAGCGCGGTGACCAGCCCTCGCGCAGCGGCATCCCCGACACGATCGCCAGCGCCTTCGAGAGACTGTCGAGCGAGGTCGGGGAAGAGACCGCCCTCGCGCGCCTCCAGGCCCTGCGCTTCCACCCGGTCTTCACCGCGCACCCCACCGAAGCCCGTCGCCGCGCGATCTCGACGAGTATCCGTCGCCTCTCGGAACTCCTCGGCGAACGTGACGCGGCGGGCGAGAACGCCGCCGAGACGCGCCGCACCGAGCGCCGCATGCTCGAGGAGATCGACACGCTGTGGCGCACCGCTCCCCTTCGCCGCGAGAAGCCGTCACCGGTCGACGAGGTGCGCTCGGTCATGGCCGTCTTCGACGAGACGCTGTACACCGCCGTGCCGCACGTGTATCGCCGCATCGACGACATCCTCCAGGGTGAGAACGCGGGATCCCGCGCGCCCATCGTGAAGCCGTTCGTCCGGGTCGGTTCCTGGGTCGGCGGAGACCGTGACGGCAACCCGTTCGTCACCGCTTCCGTCACCCGCAAGGCCGCCTCGATCGCGAGCGAGCACGTGCTCCTGGGCCTGGAGCGCACGGCGCTGCGCGTAGGGCGAGGACTGACCCTGGATGCCGGCACCACCCCGCCGAGCGACACCCTCGTCGCCCTGTGGCACCGTCTCCGCGCCGCCGACGAGGACGCCGCGACCGAGATCGCCGAGCGCTCCCCCGAGGAGCCGCACCGCCGCATCCTGCTGCTGCTGGCCCGCAAGATCGCCGCGACGCGCACCCGCAACGCCGACCTGGCGTACCGCGACCCCGAGCACCTGCTCGCCGATCTGCGAACGGTGCAGGAGTCCCTCGTCGCTGCCGGCGCCGCGCGCCAGGCGTACGGTGCGCTTCAGCGACTCGTCTGGCAGGTCGAGACGTACGGTTTCCATCTCACCGAACTCGAGGTCCGCCAGCACTCCGCCGTGCATCGCAAGGTGCTCGACGAGCTCCGCGCCGGCGGTCAGCGCAGCGAGCAGGCCGACGAGGTGCTCGAGGTCTTCCGCTCCATCGCATACGTGCAGGAGCGCTTCGGACCCCGCGCCGCCGGTCGCTACATCGTCTCGTTCACGCAGTCGGCCGAAGACCTCGCGAACGTGCACGAGCTCGCCTCGCACGCGATGGGCCCGGGCGAGGCGCTCCCGGTCCTCGACGTCATCCCGTTGTTCGAGACGTTCGCCGATCTGCAGGCGGCCCCCGGCATCCTCGCCGAGATCGTCACGCACCCCTCGTTCGTGAGCCGACTGGATGCCACCGGTCGCCGTCTCGAGGTCATGCTCGGTTACTCCGACTCCTCCAAGGACGTCGGCCCCGTCGCCGCGAACCTCGCGCTCTACGAGGCGCAGGCGCAGATCTCTACCTGGGCTGCCGCCGAGGGCATCGAGCTGACGCTCTTCCATGGCCGCGGTGGCGCGCTCGGTCGAGGTGGCGGACCCGCCAACTCGGCCATCCTCGCCCAGCCACCCCACTCGGTGGACGGTCGGTTCAAGCTCACCGAGCAGGGCGAGGTCATCTTCGCCCGCTACGGCGACCCCGATATCGCGATGCGCCACATCGACCAGGTCGCGGCTGCCGTGCTGACGGCATCCTCCCCCTCCATCGAGCGGCGCAACCGCGGCGCCGCCGACGCGTTCGCCGACGTCGCGCGCACGATGGATGTCGCCTCGCGAGAGCGCTTCTTCGCTCTGGTGAAGGCCCCTGGCTTCGCGCCGTGGTTCGCCACGGTCACGCCGATGGAAGAGCTCGGTCACCTCGCGCTCGGCTCGCGCCCCGCCCGCCGAGGACTGTCGGTCGAATCGCTCGAAGACCTCCGCGCGATCCCGTGGGTGTTCTCGTGGACGCAGGCGCGCATCAACCTCGCGGGATGGTTCGGACTCGGCACGGCACTCGACGCCGTCGACGACGAGCAGCGTCTTCGCGAGGCATACGAGCAGTGGCCGCTCTTCCGCACGATGATCGACAACGTCGCGATGAGCCTCGCGAAGGCTGACGAGCGCATCGCCCGCCGCTACCTCGCGCTCGGCGACCGCGACGACCTCGCCCAGCTCGTGATGGACGAGATGCTGCTCACCCGCTCGTGGGTCGAGCGCATCACCGGCGGCGATCTGCTCGGCAACAAGCCCGTTCTGCAGCGCGCCGTGAAGATGCGCAGCCCCTACGTCGACGCCCTGTCGCTGCTGCAACTGCGGGCGCTCCGCGCCCTGCGCGATGCCTCGCCCGAGTCGGAGATCCCGGATGCCGAGCAGCAGCGCCTCCTGCTCCTGTCGGTGAGCGGAGTGGCGGCGGGCCTGCAGAACACCGGCTGAGAACCGTCCACGATGCGCCGGGCCCGCACGGGTGCCGGCGCACGTTTTCTGTGCCGTCAGTCCTGGAGTCGACGGTCCGCGGAGTGCCGGGCGAGACTGCGGCCGTACCTCTCCGTCAGCTGCACCATCAGATCCGGCGTTTCGCGGTCGAGTCCGAAGACGTAGCCGGGGAAGTCGAGCTCCCTCTGTGCGGCCCAGATCTCCTCGTGGCGATCGGGCGGGAGGATGAGCAGCGGATCGCCGACCGCGACCCAGGAGATGGGGACGACGGTCCCCACCGGTAGAACAGTGCGCACGTGGACAACGGCGTTGATGCGCACCTCGCTGCGGTCACCGATCTCGGCTCCGTTGAACACCCGTGTGCCGGTGGCGAGGAACACCTCGTCTCCGATGTCGGCGCCGGCGACGCTCGCCATCGGTCCGATCAGCGTGTGAGCCCCGACATGCACCGCGTGCGTGGAACTGGCGCGCACGAGCGCGTTCTCCATGACGATCGTGTTCTCACCCAAGACGACGCGACTGCCCTCTGACGTGATCACCGCCCCGTGCAGCACTTGGCACCCGGCGCCGACCGTCACGTCGCCGCTGATCACCGCCGTCGGGGCGATGACGGCATCGGGATGGATGCGGGGTTCGACCCCCAGGTGTGTGTAGCGCATGACGACGTCCCTTCTCCGGTGCCGTCAGCGTAGACCCCGGCGCCGGGCGACTCGAAGTTCCCGGAAACGACGAAGCGCCGGTGCGCACTCCCCGGAGGGAGTGAGCACCGGCGCTGAGGCCGTACAGTAACGCGGGCCCTCGCTCTCAAGAGGGGCCCGTAAATGCGAAATGGCCACCCGGCGTTGGGTGGCCATTTCGTCTAAAGGAAGTCCGG
>NZ_JARVRW010000001.1 GCF_030209475.1 Microbacterium sp. lyk4-40-TSB-66 | reverse complement strand
TGCGTCGCGGCGTCTGCGTCGCGGCGTCTGCGTCGCGGCGTCTGCGTCGCGGCGTTTGCGTTGCGGCGTATCGCGCCGTGGACGTTCCGTACCGTGGGGTGCGCGTCCGCCGCAGAGCGGCGCGTGTCCCACTTCGTGCGGATACGGACCTCACAAGCCGCACGAAATGGAACACGGCTCACGGTCGCCACCCACGCGCCGTCGAGTTCCCGGCCACATGCCGCCGTCCCCGAAGGGCAAGTCCCATCTCGTGCTGGTGAGGCATCAAGAAAGTGCGCGAAGTGGGACATACGTGGCCGTCGGGGGGTCCTCCCCAGGGCGCCGATTGAAACATCCATCCACCCAACAGGGCCTTACGCCCCTGACGCGCGCCGTCATGAATGCATCCTCGGACGATGGCCGCTGATCCGCTGATCTTCTCCGTTCGGGATGCGATGGCATCGGGGCGCTCGCGATTCGCTCTGCGCCAGGTCGGCATGCGGATGCCGTACCGCGGTGTTCGTTCCACCGCTCCGCCGCCGACGCTCACCGACCTGCGCGCCCGCGTCGCAGAGTACGCGCCGCGCCTCCGCGACGGGCAATTCTTCAGCCATGAGACCGCGCTGGGCCTGCTCGGCGTGCCCCTGCCTCCCTTCCCCCGCCTCCCCGGCATCCATGTATCGGCGCACCGCCCTCGCCGAGAGCCGCGCATCGTCGGCATTCACGGCCATCGACTTCAGGCGCGAGACCTGGCGATCTCGCATACCCCGGAGGGCTGGCCCCTCGAGCACCCGGTGCGGGCGTGGCGACAGTGCGCGACGATCTGGCGCATCGACGACCTCGTTGCAGCTGCCGATTTCCTGCTGACCGATCTGCACCCGCGGATCGAGGCCGACGATCTTCGCGCCGAAATCGACCGTATGGGCGACACAGCGGGCAAGGTGCTCGCCCGCTCGCTCACATTCAGCCGTCACGGGCCGCGTTCCGCGTCCGAAACCCACCTTCGACTGGTGCTCGTTCGCAGCGGTCTGCCGGAGCCGGAGATCTCCTGGACCTTGCGGGACGTCGACGGTCGATTCGTCGCCGAGCTCGACCTGGCCTATCCGGCATGGAGGGTCGGCGTCGAGTACGACGGTCGGGTCCACGCGGAGGACATGCGGCAGTTCGCGAGGGATGCCGATCGGTGGGACAGCATTCGGGAGTGCGGCTGGGAGCACGTCCGAATCCTGTTCCATCATCTACGGGTCGACGGCGCACCGGCGGTCCGCAAGGTGCGCGAGGCGCTCCATCGCGCCGGCTGGCGTGAATGATGTCCCACGTGGTGCGCACCTCCCCCGCCGAACTTGCACCACGTAGGACACGCCCCTCATCCCGCAGTCGCTGCCCCCACGGCTGGCCGTGCATGTCCCACCTCGTGCAGGATTGCGTCCCGGAAACTGCACCAATGGGGACATGACTGGGGGACTTCCGTGCGGCCAGCTCGGCGGCACGCCATTCGTGTCCCACTTCGTGCGGGAATGCACCCTGATTTCTGCACGAAGTGGGACATTCGTCGACGACCGAGCCGGACGCAGGCCCCCGCACAGCGCAGACGCCCCCGCGCAACGCAGACGCCCCCCGCGCAAGGCAGACGCCCCGCCCCGCACACGCGGGACGGGGCGTCGACAGCTCGCGCTCAGCCGAACAGCGCGGCGGCCTCCTCGTAGCGGTACAGCGGAACGCTGTTCAGCTCGCCGAGGGCGTCGCCGAAGGGCACGCGCACGATGTCGGTGCCGCGCATCGCGACCATCTGACCCCACGCGCCCTCGTGCAGGGCGTCGGCGGCGTGCAGCCCGAGACGGGTGGCGAGCACGCGGTCGAAGCCCGACGGCGAACCGCCGCGCTGGATGTGCCCCAGCACGGTGGAACGGGTCTCGATGCCGGTCAGACGCTCGATCTCGGGCGCGAGCAGCTCGCCGATGCCACCGAGACGCGGGCGGTTGAAGGCGTCGAGGCCCTTGTCGCTGAAGGCTTCGTCCATGCCGGTGAGCTTGAAGCCCTCGGAGACGACGACCAGGGGCGCGCGGCCGCGGTCGTGAGCACGGGTGACCTGCTCGACGATCTCGTCGATCGACATCGGCACCTCGGGGATGCAGATGACGTGCGCACCCGCGGCGATACCCGCGTGCAGCGCGATCCAGCCCACGTGCCGACCCATGACCTCGGCCACCATGCAGCGCTGGTGCGAGTCGCCCGTCGTGCGCAGGCGGTCCATGGCATCCGTGGCGATGTTGACGGCGGTGTCGAAGCCGAACGAGTAGTCGGTCGCGCGCAGGTCGTTGTCGATCGTCTTGGGGACGCCGAGCACGTTGATGCCGTCCTTCGACAGGCGGTCGGCCGCGGCCAGAGTGCCCTCTCCGCCGATGGCCAGGATGCCGTCGATCCGGTGTCCGTAGAGCGTCTTGGAGATGTTCTCGGCACCACCGCGCGCGCCCTCGTAGGGGTTGGTGCGGCTCGTGCCGAGAATGGTGCCGCCCACCTTGGACAGGCCCTTCACCTCGTGGCGCGTGAGGGGGAAGAAGTCGCCGTCGACGACGCCGCGCCACCCGTCGCGGATGCCGACGAACTCGATGTCGTAATTGGTCGTGCCCTTGAGCACGACGCCACGGATGACCGCGTTCAGCCCGGGGCAGTCGCCGCCGCTGGTCAGGATGCCGATCTTCATGGGCAGAGTCCTCAAGTGCTGTGATTCGGGTGGAGGTGACGGCGCCGTTGCCGTCTTCGACCCTATCGCCGCGGGCGGGACCGCTGCCACACGGTGACGGAAAGGGGGATGCCGCGCACACGGTGCCGCGATCGGCCGCCCGTCTCGCCGCCACAGTCCGCCGCACGGCCACGCGGGCGTTCGGGGCGGATCTCGCCGTCCGGGGCGAGAGAGTCCCGCCCCGGAGTGCGGAACCCGCCCCGAACCAGAAGCGCCTGCACCCCCGCACACGCAGCCCACCCGAAGGCAGGCTCGGTGCCCCGACCCTCCCGGCGCCCCATGGTTTCGGGGCGTGTTGCGCCGTTCGGGGCGTGCAGCGCCCGCCCCGATGGACGAAACCCGCCCCGAAACCGCCCGCTTGCCGCGAACGCACGAACGCCCCGGTGCCGAAGCAACCGGGGCGCCCGCCACACGAGGGTCAGGCCTTGCCGAGTGCCTGTCGGAGCAGGTGCATGAGCGCCGAGAGCTGCACCGAGTCGCTCGAACCGGGCTCGATCGACTGGCCGTCGAGGGCGCGCTGGGCGAGGCCCTCCTTCGAGTCGATGAGTTCGGCGATCTTGGTGTCGATCGTGTGCGCGGCGATGATGCGCCAGGCCGTCACGGGCTCGCCCTGGCCGATGCGGTGCACGCGGTCGATGGCCTGCGTCTGCTCGGCGGCGGTCCACGACAACTCCGCCAATACGACGTTGGAGGCGGCCTGCATGTTCAGGCCGACACCGGCGGCGGTCAGCGAGCACACCGCGATCCCCACGCCGGGGTCGGTGTTGAACGCGTCGATCGCGGCCTGGCGGGCAGTGGAGGTCTGCTCTCCGCGGACCGACACCGACTTCAGCCCGGACGCCTTGAAGTGCGCCTCCGCGGCATCCATGACGTCGATGTGCTTGGCGAAGAACACGACCTTGCCCACCGAACGCTGCAGCTGCACGGCGTAGTCGGCGGCGAGGTGCGCCTTCGCCTGCCCGATGCGGCGGACCATCGTGAAGACGTTCTCGCTGCCCGATCCCGCGGCCTTGCTCTCCTCGAGCTCGCCGTGGGCGACGAGGCGCACGATGTCTTCGTCGATCGCACCCGCGGCGAGTCCTCGGTCGCCGCGCGCGTCGATGATGCGGCGGTACTTGGCCGCGAGCCGCGCGCCGAGTTCGCGTTCGGCCTGGCGGATCGAACGGCCGAATTCGTCGTCGAGCTCGACGGGCAGGTCGGCGACGAGCTTGTCGGGCAGGTCGGCGGCGACGTCCTTCTTCTTGCGCCGCACGATGCCCATCGAGATCACGGCCTCGCGCGCTTCGGGATAGAACGCCTTGTCGGCGGGCGTGAGGCCCGTGGCATCCAGTTTCTCCATGAGCTCGGGGCCGGGCTTCTCGCCGTTGGTCCACCCGAGGAACCGCCAGATCGCGTCGAAATCCTCGACGTCGTTGATCAAGGGGGTACCGGTGAGGGCGAGCATGAGCGGATCGCGCGTCTGCTGACGGACACGGGATGCCAGGGCCAGCACGTTCTGCGAGCGCTGCGACGAGAGGTTCTTGATGAAGTGCGCCTCGTCGACGACGATGCCCTTGAGCCCGATCGACGACAGCCACGACAGGTGACGGTCGAGGATCTCGTAGTTGACGATGAAGATGTCGGCGAAGGCGTCGATGTCGGCGCCACCGCCCGAGATGACGGTCGCGCGTCGCTGCGGCGTCCACCGCTGCACCTCGCGCGCCCAGTTCATCTTGACGACGTTGGGAACGACGACCAGCAGGGGGTAAGCGTCGGCGACGCTGGCGGCGAGCACCGACTCGGCGGTCTTGCCGAGGCCGGGCTCATCGGCGAGCAGGAACGATCGGTGACCGGTTCGGACGGCCTCGAGGAAGCGCGACTGGTGCGGCATGACCTCGAGCCCGCGCGGCGAGAGCCGGTCGAACTCGGGGACGGGCGGCAGCTCCATGCTCGCCGCGGAGCCGCCGGCGCCGATCTCGAACGCCTTGTAGAGGGGGCCCATGAGCTCCCAGCCGTCGAGGCGGCGGCGCGGGGCGTCACCGCTCGCGCGCGGCGTGAGATCGGGCGCGAGGAACGGGTTGGCCATCTGACGCGCCTCGATGGATGCCGGGATGACCTGCTTCTCGGCGAGGGATGCCGGCACCACGGGGGCGATCTTGGGTGCGTTGTCGGTGATGATGAGCTCGTCGGGCGGCAGTTCGGAGCCGGCCTCGAGCAACCAGTCGCGACGCATGCGGCGGGCGACGGGAGAGGTGGCCTGATCGACCTCGAGCAGTTGGATCAGCGACGTGTCGCGCGCGGCCGTCTTGGCGAGGATCGTCGCGACCCCGTCGAGGCGCTTCAGCAGCTCGGCGCGGGCGGCGTCGGTGATCTCGGTGTCGGCCTTGACCCGTGCGCGTTCCTCGCGCACGAGGAAGGCGATCACTTGGAACTTGACGCGGTTGGTGGGCCCGAGCTTGCCGCGCTGCGCCTTCGCCTCGACCTCGCGCACCTTGCGGGCGAGGATCGGGATGACGGGTGCTTCGTCGTCGCGTCGGGATGACGTGGTCTTTCTGCGCCGCTGGGTCGAGCTACGGGCGGCGGTTGCCGTGGTCGGCATGCTCCTCCTGAGCGTGTCGTCCGGGATCTCGTCCCGGAACGTTCCCGGCCTGGACCGGTGGATCAGTGACCCCTAACTCGCCGCGGACGACGCACACGAAAGGGGCGGGCCAGCGACCCGGCCGTGGGTCTCAGCCGGAAACGGCTCGCACGGCGATGGTGACGGGGTCGCGACCATTCTACCCGCTCGCCGGACCGATCAGCGAGTCAGTGTGGCGAGAATGTCCTCGGTGTAGCCGTCCGGGTTGACGTTGATCCATGAGGTGCTGACCCACAGACCCGTCGCGGGTGAGAGCGCCTGCGTCTCGCCTCGCTCGTAGGGCTTGTCGTCGAGCGAGACGCCGCGTTGTTCGACGCGGCAGATCGTCGCTACCGCAGTTGTCTCGCACCCGAATCCGGCCTCGGTGAGGGCACTTGTCACGGCGGCCATCTGGGACGTGTCGATCACCGACACGTTCGTCGCCATTCCGACCTCGCTCGGCGCCCCCCACGTGCAGCGCAGGGTCGGAACAGAAGCCAGAAGCTCTAACAGGGGCGCCTGGTCGGTGGACAGCAGCGTCACACCGGGATCGTTCAGCGGCGGTACGAGCGCGTCGAGCGTCGAGCGCATCCCCGCCGAATAGATGTCGTCGCAGGAGGTCGGCAGCGACGTCGCGGGCTGCTCAGTGACGGTCGGAGTCGACGCGACCGATGGGGTGGCCTTCGCGGGACCCGTGGTCGACGAAGCGGTTGTCTCAGGAACCGCCGTAGAGGTCGGCGCCGCGTCCGTCTCGGCGTCGGGCAAGCACGCAGTGAGGGTGAGGGCGAGCACGGCGGCGGCGACGCCGACCACACCAGTGCGGGCGAGGGGGAACATGCAACCTCCAGGGATCGCCTCGACCCTAACGCGCAGCCGAGGCGAACTCCCGGTGTCAGCCCGCGCGCCGCAGGCGGAGGCTGTTCAGCACCACGAAGACGCTCGAGAAGGCCATCGCCGCCCCCGCGATCATGGGGTTGAGCAACCCCAGCGCCGCCAGGGGCAGTGCTGCGACGTTGTACGCGAACGCCCAGAACAGGTTGCCCCGGATCACCCGCATGGTGCGCCGGCTGAGGCGCACCGCGGTGACGATCCCACGCGGGTCGTCGCGCATGAGGGCGACGTCGCTGGCGTGCAGCGCGGCATCCGTCCCGCCTCCCATGGCGATCCCCAGGTCAGCGGATGCCAGAGCGGCGGCGTCGTTGACCCCGTCGCCGACCATCGCCACGGTGCGACCTTCCGCGCGCAGGGCCGTGATCTCGGAGACCTTGCCCTCGGGCAGCACCCCCGCGCGCACCCTCTCGATGCCCAGTTCAGCGGCGACGGCGCGGGCGACGTGCTCGTTGTCACCGGTGAGCAGCACGGGCTCCAACCCCATCGCGCGGAGTTCCGCGACGGCGGCGGCGCTCTCGGGACGCACGGTGTCGGCGATCTCGATCACCGCCCGTGCGCGCATCCCGTCGCCGTCGGCCCACCCGGCCACCACGACGGTGCCCCGCTGCTCGCCGTCCGCGACCGCCGCCGCCAGGGCGGGTGACAGCGGCGCGCCGAGGTCGGCGGCGAGCGCCGGGCGACCGGCGAAGACGCGCACGCCGTCGACGCTGCCCGTGATCCCCCGGCCGGGGAGGGCGTCGAGGTCGGTGGCCACCGTCCCCTCCCCTGCCGCCGCGACGATGGCGTGCGCGACGGGGTGCTCCGACCCGCGCTCGACGGCGGCGATACGGCGGAGCGCCTCGACGGCATCCGCTCCCTCGTCCACCGTGACGGCGGTGACGCTCATCCGACCCGCCGTGAGCGTGCCGGTCTTGTCGAGCACGATCGTGTCGATGCGCTCGGCCGACTCCAGGGCCGCCGGCCCCGTGACGAGGATGCCGAGCTGAGCCCCGCGACCGGTGCCCACGAGGATCGCGATGGGCGTGGCCAGACCCAGGGCGCACGGACACGCGATGATGAGCACCGCCACCGCGGCCGTGAAGCCGGCGGCGACGGGCTGGCCCGCCACGATCCACGCGATCAGCGTCAGGGCCGCCAGCACGATGACCGCGGGGACGAAGACGCCCGAGATACGGTCGGCGAGGCGCTGCACACGGCTCTTGCCGAGCTGTGCGTCCTCGACCAGCCGCGCGATCCGGGCCAGACGCGTCTCCTCGCCCACGCCGGTCGCGCGGACGACGAGTCGGCCACCCGAGGCGATGGTGCCGCCCGTCACGCTCGATCCCGGTCCCACATCGACCGGCACCGACTCCCCCGTGAGCATGCTCTCGTCGACCGAGGCGCGCCCGTCCACCACGATGCCGTCGGTGGCGACGGTCGCACCCGGCCGCACGACGAAGTCGTCGCCCACGGCGAGCGAGGCGATGTCGACGCGACGCCCGTCGGCGAGCTCGGCGTCGCGGACACCGAGGTCGAGCAGGGATCGCAGCGCCGCACCCGCACGCCGCGTGGAGCGCTGTTCGATGACGCGACCGAGCAGCAGGAAGACGGTCACCGCCGCGGCGACCTCGAAGTAGACGACGGAGGTGGCGTCGTGGACGGGCCCGAAGAGCATGACCTCGTGCCGGATGCCGATGCGTCCCGCGCTGCCGAAGACGAGCGCCCAGACGCTCCAGATGCAGGCGGCGAAGGTGCCGAGCGTGATGAGGGTGTCCATCGTGGCGGCGCCGTGCCGCGCGTTGCGCAGCGTGGCGCGGTGGAAGGGCCACCCGCCCCACAGCACGATGGGTGTGGCGAGCACGAGCGAGACCCACTGCCAGCCCGGGAACTGCCAGGCCGGCACCATTCCGAGTGCGACCACCGGGACGGCGAGCGCGAGCGATACCCGCAGCCGCACGCGCAGCGGCGTCGCACTGGGAGCGTCGGCGGTGTCGTGCACGTGCCCCTCGTGCGGCGCATCGGCGGGGCGATCGGCGGCGGCGGCGCGGTCCACGGCGGCGTGGCCCGCGACGACCTCACCGGTGACGGAGTGCGCGCCGGCGTGCGGGTCGGCCGCGAGGTGCGCGCCGGCGGCGTGATCGGCGGAATCTCCGGCCGCGAGGTGCGCGCCGGCGTGCGCATCGGCGTCGGGGCTGGGCGAAGGGGTGCCGGCATCCGTGGTGCCCGCCTCGACGGCGGGAGCGGCGGGCGGCGGCGGGGATGCGGGAGTGCCGGTCGCGGAGACCCGGGCCGCCCTCGTGCGGACGGTGGCGTCGTAGCCGGCGGCGCGGACGGCCTCGACCAGCGCGGTGGTGTCGAGCCCGGCCGGGTAGCGCACGCGGGCCGTCTCGGTCGCGAGGTTCACCGCGGCTTCGACCCCCTGCACCCGACCCAATCGCTTCTCGACGCGGGCGACGCAGCTCGCACAGGTCATGCCTTCGATGTCGAGCACCGCCTCGCTCGTGGGTGCGGTGGCATCCGTGTTCTCGCCCATGGCTCCTCCTTCGGTCACCCGGTCAGGAACACGATACCCCCTGGGGGTATTCCCAGGGCGTGGGAAGCCTCGCGCCGCCGGACCGCCAGCCCTATCCCGCCGCGACCGCACGACCCTACTCTGGGACGATGGCCGAGACGATGACCCGCGAACAGCGCACGGTGCTCACCATCGCCGTGCTCGCCTCCTTCGTGTCGTTCCTCGACGGCACCGTCGTCAACGTCGCCCTCCCCGCCATCGCCCGAGAACTCGGCGGCGGGTTGTCGACCCAGCAGTGGGTCGTCGACGCCTACCTCGTGACGCTCGGCGCCTTCATCCTCGTCGCCGGGTCGCTGAGCGACGTGTTCGGTCGCGTCGTCGTGCTGCGCGTCGGCCTCATCGGCTTCGGCATCACCTCGGTCGCGATCGCCGCCGCACCCACGGCGGAGTTCCTCATCGTGGCGCGCGCGCTCCAGGGAGTCGCCGGGGCACTGCTGGTGCCCAGCTCCCTCGCCCTCATCACCTCCACCTTCCGGGGGCCCGCGCAAGCCCGCGCGATCGGCATCTGGACCGGAGCGACGACCATCGCGATCATCGCCGGTCCCCTCATCGGCGGCGTCTTCGTCGACACGTTGTCGTGGCGCCTGGCATTCCTCGTGAACGTCGTGCCGATCGCGGTGACGATGTGGCTCCTCGTGCGCCTCGGGCACCGCGATCACCGTCGCCCCGACGCCCGCGTCGACATCGTCGGGGCGGTGTTGTGCGCCGTCGGTCTGGGCGGCGTCGTCTTCGCGCTCATCGAGCAACCCAACCTCGGGTGGGCGTCCCCCGTGATCTGGGTGCCGGGACTCGTCGGCGCCGCCGCCTTCGTCGGCTTCATCGTGCGTCAGCGTCTCGCCCGCGACCCGATGATGCCGCTCGACCTGTTCCGCGCGCGCAACTTCTGGGCGGGCAACCTCGCCACCGTGTTCGTCTATGCCGCACTCTCGCTGAACGGCTTCGTCGTGAGCGTGTACCTGCAGCAGGGGGCGGGCCTGTCCGCGACCCTCGCCGGCCTCGCCTCGCTGCCCAGCACCATCCTCATGATCCTGCTGAGCTCGCGCATGGGCGCCCTCGCCGGGCGGTACGGTCCGCGGCTGTTCATGACCCTCGGGCCGGTCCTCATGGCCGTCGGCTCGCTCCTGCTGCTGAGCGTCCGCGAGGACTTCGACTACTGGACGCAGGTGCTCCCCGGTATCGTCCTCTTCGGCCTGGGCCTGACGGCGACGGTCTCTCCCCTGACCGCCGCCGTGCTCGGTGCGATCGAGACCGAGAGGTCGGGCATCGCGTCGGCCGTGAACAACGCCGTCTCCCGCGTCGCCGGACTGCTCGCGATCGCGGCGGTCTCGGCGGTCGTGGGCGGATCCCTCGACCTCGACGGGTTCCATCGCGCCGCCATCTTCACCGCCGCACTGATGCTGCTGGGGGCCGCGGCGTCGTTCCTCGGCATCCGCAATCACCTGTCGCGGAGCGACTGACCCGTCGAAGCCCCGGATGCCACGCCCGCGGCGCTCCGGTCAGCGGATGCCACGCCCCCGACTCTCCGGCGGACGGATGCCGTGCGTCGGCGCCCGCGCCGGGCCGGCGTGCGCCGGTCAGCGCAGAATCGCGCGCGTGCGCTCCACGTCGTCGGCCATCTGGACCAGCAGAGCGTCGATCCCGTCGAAGGCGGTCATTCCGCGGACACGCTCGACGAAGCGCACCTCGACGTGGTGCCCGTAGAGGTCGAGGCCGGTCTCATCCAGCACGTACGCCTCGACCTGTCGGGAGTGCACATCGTCGAACGTGGGATTGGTGCCGACGCTGATCGCGGCGGGGTAGCTGGTGCGGCGCGCCCCGTCGACGTCGATGAGCCAGCCTGCGTAGACGCCGTCCGCAGGCACGAAGCCCTCGAGGTCGGGCGAGAGGTTCGCCGTCGGGTAGCCGAGCTCCCGCCCGCGCTTCAACCCGTGCACGACCTCGCCCCACACCGACGGAGCGCGCCCCAACAGGCGTGCGGCGGTGGTGACGTCGCCGGCCGACAGCGCCTCGCGGATCCACGTCGACGACACGCGACGGTCGGCGTGCACCGCGCGCACGTCGTCGACCACGTCGACACGGAAACCGTGCTCCGCCCCCATCCGCTCGAGCAGGGCCGGATCGCCCGCACCGCCCGCGCCGAAGCGGAAGTCCCGCCCGACGAGCACCGTGCGCGCCTGAAGGGCGTCGACCAGGATGCCGAGGACGAACTGCTCCGCCGCGATGGACGCCAACGCATCGTCGAAGGTGAGGAGCAGAGTGGCGTCGACGCCGGCTCGTTCGAGCAGGTCCAGCTTCTGGTGCGGTCCGATCACGTCGGGCGGGCACCGTTCGGGCATCAGCACGCTGAGCGGGTTGCGGTCGAAGGTCACCGCGACCACCCGCGCGCCGTCGGACGCGTCGACGCGGGCCCGGTCGATCACCGCGCGGTGGCCGGTGTGGACGCCGTCGAACTTGCCGATCGCCACCACCGACGGGCCGAAGTCCGCGGGCACCTCGGCGGGATCGCGGAACACGATCATGTCGTCGCCCGGCGGTGGCGCACCAACCACCACAGGCCGAGGAACGGCAGGACCAGAGGGATGAACAGGTAGCCGTAGCCGTACACCGACCAGACCGTGGGGTGCTGGAACAGCGCGGGGTCGACGAGGCTCAACGTTCCCACGATGAGCACGCCGACGAGTTCGAAGCCGATCGCGATCCATGCGACGCGATACCAGGCGGGGCGCGCCGAGAAGATGAGGGCGAGGGTCGCGACGATGTAGACGACGGCGGCGAGCGCCGACAGCGAGTACGCCACGGGGGCGTCGTCGAACTCTCGGGCGATCTGTACGAAGGAGCGGCCCGTGGCGGCGAGCGCCATGATGCCGTAGACGACGACGAGGACACGGCCGATGCCGGTCATCCCCCGAGTGCGGGTGGGAGTGGTGGATGCCATGACCCCTCGATTCTAGTTCTCCGGCGACCGACCCGAGCGGTGCGCCCGCGGCCTGGCATCCGGGGCCCGCTCAAGCGATCTGCACCGTCCAGATGACGTGCATGCGCCACACCATCACGGCGACCGCGAGGGCCGCGACGCCCATGATGACGGTGCTCCAGCGGCTGCGTTCGATCAGTGCCCACGCGACCCCCGCTACCGGCACCAGCGCCGCGGAGACGAGGTAGGTCCAGAACTCCAGCAGGCTTCCCGACGGCGGGTTGCCCGCGAACGGGGCGATGATCGCCACCACGATCTGCACGATGAGCAGGAGTTCGATGAGCGCGAGGGATCCGACCGTGACGTCTCCCGGCCGGCGTCCGACGAGACCCGCGACGATCGCGACGGTTCCGGCGAGCACCGCGATGCCCACCTGCGCGAGCGTGAACCACAGGATCATCGGGCGGCCTCCTCGGGCATGTTCATGACGCTCTTGAGCTGCGTCCCGCGCCTCTCGACGATGCCGACCAGCCGGCCGTCGGGATCGATCGCGGCGGCCACGGCTCCCGTCAGGCGGCCTCCGCCGTCGATGCGCTTGCCGTGGCGGAGGTCCCGCGCCTCGTCCGCCCCGACGGCGAGGGCTCCGACGACCACCGCCGCGGCCGTCGCGGGCGCGATGAGGGCGTCTTCGGCGACGTCGTCGACGGATGCCGCGGCGGTCACGTCGAACGACCCGATGCGCGTGCGGCGCAGCATCGTCAGGTGACCGCCGACGCCGAGCGCGCGCCCGAGGTCGCGGGCGAGAGCGCGGATGTAGGTGCCGCTCGTGCAGTCGACGACGACGTCGAGTTCGACGACGCTGTCGCCGCGGCGCATCGCACGGACGTCGAAGCGCGACACCGTCACGCGTCGGGCCTTCAACTCGACCTCTTCGCCGGCGCGGGCGAGGTCGTACGCACGGCGACCTCCGACCTTGATGGCCGAGACGGTGCTCGGCACCTGCTCGATCTCGCCCGTGAGCGCGCGGATCCCGGCGGCGATCGCCTCGTCGGCGACCGCGGCCACGGTCGCGGCATCCGCCCGTTCCGTCTCGACCCCGTCGGCGTCGTCGCTGTCGGTGGCGATGCCGAGCACGATGGTCGCCTCGTACGTCTTGTCGGCGCCGACGATGTAGGTCAGCAGCCGCGTCGCGCCCTCGACACCGAGCACCAGCAGCCCCGTCGCCATGGGGTCGAGGGTGCCCGCGTGCCCGATCTTGCGGGTGCCGAGCGCGCGGCGCGCGCGAGAGACCACGTCATGACTGGTGATGCCCCCCGGCTTGTCGACCAGGAGGATGCCGGCACGGACCATCAGCAGAAGTCTCCGAAGACCTGCGCGGGGTGGGCCGGGTCGGAGTTCTCGACGATGACCGAGGCGGCCGCCTTCGGCCGGGTCGTCCGCAGGTACTGCTTCTCGGCATCCGGGAGCTCCGGACGCGACGCACCGATCGGCGGGTTGCTCTCGAGCCAGACGGAGTAATTCCACAGACCCCGCACCTCGGACGTGTGCAGGAAGCGTCCCGAGACGACGAGTACCGCATCGGCGGGAGCGACCTCGCCCGGACCGAACGGCTCGCCCGCGCGGAAGGGAGCGATCAAACGCTCGCGGGCGTGGGGCGCACCATCGGCCACGGCAACGCGGAAGACGGCCGTTCCCTCCTGCTCCACGGCCGCCGCGAAGTCGTCGGCGAAGACGCCGGCTGCGACGGCGTCCAGCGCGTCGACGGCGACCACGGCGCGCCCCGCGCGGCTGTTCTGCCGCATCAGGCCGAGCAGACTCCGCTGCAGGTCACGGGCGGTGTTCTCGGACGACGACATGTCCCCAGCCTACTTTCGCCGCCGCGCCCCCCTCCCTCACCCACGGAAACCGGCGGCCCGCGGGGACACTCCGCCGCTCCGCTCCCACGCATAAACACAATCCGTGCGCATAAATGCGCTATCACCGTGTTTCTGCGCACCAACGGTGTTTATGCGTGCCGACGACGCCGACCCGGCCGGCGACCCGGCCACGCTGGCAGTGCACGACGCCGCCGGCGCGTACGTGGACCGTCGCCTCGCGCGCGCCCCGTCGACCGGCGCCCCGCGCATCACGCCGACCGGCGTGCCGGCTCCCACGCGGGCCCGCCGACCAGCGCTAGCCCACGCATAAACACGATCCGTGCGCATAAACGCGCTGTCACCGTGTTTCTGCGCATGGATCGCGTTTATGCGTGACGGCCGACGGGCCGCTCGGGCGCTCGTAGGCTGGACGGATGCCAGGACTCGCCGCCCCGCTCATCGCCTGGTACGGCGAGGCGGCGCGCGACCTCCCCTGGCGACGCGAGGGATTCGGCGCGTGGGGCACGCTCGTCAGCGAGTTCATGCTGCAGCAGACCCCGGTGGCGCGGGTCATCCCGCACCTCGAGGCGTGGCTCGCGCGGTGGCCCACCCCCTCGGATCTGGCCGCCTCGCCGCCCGGCGACGCGGTGACCCAGTGGGCCAACCTCGGCTACCCCCGTCGCGCGCTGTGGCTGCACCGGGCGGCGGTCGAGATCCGCGACCGGCATGACGGCGTCGTGCCGCGCGATGTCGAGGCGCTCCTCGCGCTCACCGGCATCGGCGATTACACCGCCCGCGCGGTGGCGGTGTTCGCGTACGGGGACCGGCATCCGGTCGTCGACACCAACACGCGTCGCGTCCTGGCCCGCGCCGTCGAGGGACGCGCGCAGCCCGGCCCACCCCACCGCCGCGACCTCGAGGCCATGCAGGCGGAGCTCCCCGACGACGTCGCCGCGTCGGCCGTGGTCAACGCCGCGGCGATGGAGCTCGGCGCGATCGTCTGCACCGCCCGGTCACCGAAGTGCGAACTCTGCCCCCTCGCCGCGCAGTGCGCGTGGCGTGCGGCGGGATACCCGGAATCGGAGGATCGTCGCCGCAAGCAGGCGACCTACGAGGGCAGCGATAGACAGGCGCGTGGCGCGGTGCTCAGGGTGCTCCGCGACGCCGCCCCCTCCCCCGTGCCGCTGTTCGCGGTGCTTGCCGACTGGCCGGACGCCGCCCAGCGCGATCGCGCCATCGACTCACTCGTGGCGGACGGCCTCGCGGAGGCGCTCGACGGCGTCCTTCGCCTGCCGGGCCATCCGGCATCCTGACTCGCTGCGGCCGCCGCGTCGCGACGACGGCGCATCCTCGGTGCCCCTCCCGGCCGCGCGTGGCGCCGTGGCCGCCCGACAACGCACCCGTGACCGCGCCGTCCGCCCCGAGCTCGGGGGCTGCGCACGCCGGGAGCGCCTGCACGCCCGTATGACGACGAACGGCCGGATGCCACCCGCTCGGGGTGCGCATCCGGCCGTCGAGGCGACGGGCTCAGGCCCGCGTGTCGTCCTCGTCTTCGTCCTCGTCGTCGTCATCGAGGTCGTCGTCGTCTTCGTCGGTGTCACGCGGCTTGACGTACGGGTCGGCGTCGCCGGCGTACGCGGCCGACGCCGCGAGTCCGGCGACCGACTCGTCGCGCTCACGCGCTTCGCGCAGCAGCGCGGAGATGTGGTCGGCGTTCTCGGGGATCGCGTCGAGGATGAACTCCAGCGACGGGGTGAGACGCGTGTTGAGGTTCTTCCCCACCTCGCTGCGCAGCATGCCGGTCGCCGACTTCAACGCCGCCGCGGTGTCGTTGCGGTGCGCCTCGTCGCCCATGACGGTGTAGAACACCGACGCGTGCTGGAGGTCGCCGGTGACGCGCACGTCGGTGATCGTCACGAATCCGAGCCGCGGGTCGCGCAGCCCCTTCTCGAGCCGCTCAGCGAGCACCACGCGAATGCGGTCGGCCACGCGGGCCTGTCGTTCCCCTGCCACTGCCTTCTCCTTCTTGTGTACCGCCGCGGGTGACGCAGCGGGTGGGCGTCCGTCGAGGATGCCGCCCCTAGCGTAGGCCGGAGGGGTGTGCATCCCCGAGAGCATCGGGGTGGAGGCCCCGCTCTGCTCTCGGGGATGCACACCCCGCAGGCCGAAGCGGGAGCCGCGCCCGAAGACGCGACCCCCGCTCGATGTGATCAGCCTCGCGGCTTCTCGATCATCTCGGTCGTCTCGATCTCGTCACCGATCTGGATGTCGTTGAACTTGCCGAGACCGATACCGGCCTCGAAGTCCGTACGCACCTCGGTGACGTCGTCCTTGAAGCGGCGCAGCGACTCGATGGCCAGGCCATCGGCCAGCACGACACCGTCGCGGATGACGCGAGCCTTGGCGTTTCGCGTGATCGTTCCCGACCGCACGATGACACCGGCGATGTTGCCGAACTTCGAGGAGCGGAACACCTCGCGGATCTCGGCGACACCCGACTGCACCTCTTCGAACTCCGGCTTGAGCAGGCCCTTGAGCGACTGCTCGACGTCGTCGATCGCGTTGTAGATGACGGAGTAGAACCGCACGTCGACACCCTCGCGGGCGGCGCGCTCACGGGCCTTCGTGTCGGGACGGACGTTGAAGCCGATCACGATCGCGTTGTCGATCGTGGCCAGGTTGATGTCCGACTCGGTGATCGCACCCACACCGCGGTGGATGATGCGCAGCTGGACGCTGTCATCGACCTCGATCTTGAGCAGCGACTCCTCCAGCGCCTCGACGGCACCGGAGACGTCACCCTTGATGATGAGGTTGAGCGATTCGACCTTGCCCTCTTCGAGAGCGCGGGTGAAGTCCTCGAGCGAGATGCGCTTGCGGGCCTTGGCCAGCTGGGCGTTGCGCTGAGCGGCTTCACGCTTCTCGGCGATCTGACGGGCGGTGCGGTCCTCCTCGGCGACGATGAACACGTCACCGGCGCGGGGCACGGAGTTCAGACCCTGCACCGACACGGGACGCGAGGGGTAGGCCTCGTCGACGGCGTCGCCGTTCTCGTCCATCATCGCGCGGACGCGGCCGTACGCGGTGCCCGCGACGATCGCATCGCCGACGCGCAGCGTTCCGGACTGGATGAGCACCGTGGCGACCGAACCGCGACCCTTGTCGAGCTTCGCTTCGATCGCGACACCACGGGCCGCCTTGTTCGGGTTGGCCGTGAGGTCGAGCCCGGCGTCGGCGGTGAGCAGCACCGCATCCAGGAGGGCCTGGATGTTGAGGTTCTGTCGGGCCGACACGTCGACGAACATGACGTCTCCGCCGTACTCCTCGGCGACCAGACCGTACTCGGTGAGCTGCTGGCGCACCTTGGCCGGGTTGGCGTCGGGCTTGTCGACCTTGTTGACCGCGACCACGATCGGCACGTTCGCCGCCTGGGCGTGGTTCAGCGCCTCGACCGTCTGGGGCATGATGCCGTCGTCGGCCGCGACCACGAGGATCGCGATGTCGGTCACCTGCGCACCACGGGCACGCATGGCGGTGAACGCCTCGTGACCCGGGGTGTCGATGAACGTGATCGCGCGCTCGATGCCCTCGTGCTCGGTCCAGATCTGGTACGCACCGATGTGCTGCGTGATGCCACCGGCTTCGCCCGCGACCACGTTGGTCTGACGGATCGCGTCGAGCAGTCGCGTCTTACCGTGGTCGACGTGACCCATGACGGTGACCACGGGAGGACGGATCTCGAGATCGTCCTCGCTCTCGGCCTCGAGCTCGGCATCGAGGTCGAGACCGAAGCCCTCGAGGAGCTCCTTGTCTTCGTCCTCGGGCGAGACCATCTGGATCTTGTAGCCGAGCTCGGCGCCGAGCACCTCGAAGGTGGCCTCGTCGAGCGACTCGGTCGCGGTCGCCATCTCACCCAGGTTGAACAGGATGGTGACGAGCGTGCCGGGCTGCACGTTGTAACCGCGCAGGGCCTCGAGCTTGTCGGCGAAGTCCGAGATCGACGCACCGCGGCGCAGGCGGATGATCTCGCCGTTGCCCTTGGAGACGTTGACGCCGCCGACGACCGGCGCCGACCGCATCTCGAATTCCTGCCGCTTCGCCCGACGCGACTTGCGCTGCTTGGACTTGCCGCCGCCCTTACCGAAGGCACCAGCGGTTCCACCGCCGGGGCCACGGCCGCGACCGCCACCGCCGCCGGGGCGACCGGCGAAGCCGCCACCACCGGGAGCACCGGGGGCGCCACCGGGGCGCTGGAAGCCGCCACCGGCACCGCCGGGACGACCGGGACCGCCGGGACGCTGCTGGAACGGAGCGCCCGGACGACCGGCACCGCCGGGTCGACCTGCACCACCGGGACGCGGAGCGCCGGGGCGCGGGGCACCCGGACGCGGGGCCTGCGGGCGGGGGATGTTGCCGGGTGTCGGCCGCTGACCCATGCCCTGCGCCGAGGCGAAGGGGTTGTTGCCGGGACGGGGGCCGGAGGGCCGCTGACCCATGCCCTGCGCCGAGGCGAACGGGTTGTTTCCGGGACGGGCGCCACCGGGACGCGGGGGCGAGCTGGGACCGGGCTTGGGAGCCGTCGAACCCGGGCTCGGCGGCGACGACGGGGTGGCCGGCGCAGCCGCTGCGTCCGCAGCGGGCGTGGCCGCGGGAGCGGCCGGAGCGGGGGTGGTCTCGGCGGGAGCCGACGCAGCCGGAGCGGCGACGGGCGCGGCCGGAGCCGCGGGCTCGGGTGCCGCGGCGGGCTTCGCCGGTCCGGGACGGGGGCCCGAGGGACGGGCGCCCGGGGTCGCCGCGGGACGCGCGGGTCCGGGGCGGGCGCCGGATGCGGGACGCGCCGCGGGCGCGGCGGACTTGGCATCCGAGGATCCGGAGGAGCTCTCGGCCGCGAGGGCGGCGCGGAGCTTACGAGCCACGGGGGGCTCGATGGTGGATGAGGGGCTCTTGACGAACTCGCCGAGCTCCTTCAGCTTCGCAAGCGCGACCTTGCTGTCGACGCCGAGCTCGGAAGCGATCTCGTGCACGCGTGGTTTTGCCACAATTCTCCTGTCTGAGGGCCTACCCCGGACAGGGCAGACCGCTAGTTGCGGACGGGTCTCATTTCGAGCCGTTCACTTCGTGTCCATAGCCGTTCAGCCTTTTCGCTGGAGGTGTGATTCGAAGGTCTGCGTGTCAAGCGGGCCTGACACACGCAATGCTCGTACGAAGGCGCGACGCGTGAGAGCTTTCCTCACGCACGCGTCCGTCTCGTGCACCCACGCTCCCCGTCCCGGCAGGACCGCTCCCTCGTCAGCGACGAGGATCGATCCGTGGGCGACCACACGCAGAAGCGAGGATCGGGGGGCGCGTGCGCGGCATCCGACGCACGTTCGTACTGGTTCCATCGTACACCTCGCCGTCGCCCCAGCGACGGACGCTCAGTTGTCTTCGAGGATGCTGTCGGGCTGGATGTCGATCTTCGCGCCGGTCAGTTTCGCGGCGAGGCGGGCGTTCTGCCCCTCTTTGCCGATGGCGAGGGACAGCTGGTAATCGGGCACCGATGCGCGGACGGCCTTCGTCGAGGCGTCGAGGACGAACGCCGAGGTCACCTTCGCGGGAGACAGGGCGTTGGCGACGAAGCGAGGCAGCTCGGCGTCGTAGTCGATGATGTCGATCTTCTCGCCCGCGAGCTCCTCGGTGACCGCGCGCACGCGGCGGCCCAGCTCGCCGATGCAGGCGCCCTTGGCGTTGACTGTCGGGTCGTTCGCCTTGACGGCGATCTTCGAGCGGTGGCCGGCTTCGCGGGCGAGCGACACGATCTCGACCAGACCCGCGGCGATCTCGGGGACCTCGAGAGCGAAGAGCTTGCGCACCAGGCCGGGGTGGGTGCGCGACACGGTGATCTGCGGACCCTTGTTGCCCTTGGAGACGCTGGTGACGTACACGCGCAGGCGCGACCCGTGCGCATACGTCTCACCGGGCACCTGCTCCTCGGGGGGGAGGATCGCCTCGACGGAGCCGAGGTCGACGTGCACCATGCGCGGGTTCGGGCCCTGCTGGACGACGCCGGCGACGATGTCGCCTTCCTTGCCGCGGAACTCCCCCAGCACGGCGTCGTCGGCGATGTCGCGCAGACGCTGGCTGATGACCTGCTTCGCGGCGAACGCGGCGATGCGGCCGAAGTCGTCGGGGGCCTGCTCTTCTTCGCCGATGACGGCACCCTCGTCGTCGGTGACGGCGGTGAAGATGCCCACGTGACCGGTCTTGCGATCGAGCGATGCACGGGCGCCCACCGGGATCTCCCCCTCGGGCGAGATGTGCTTGGCGTAGGCGGTCAGGATCGCCTGCTCGATGATGCGCGCGAGTTCGTCGAAGGGGATCTCCTTCTCGCGTTCGATCGTCTTGAGAAGTGCGAGATCGATGTCCACAAGGCCCTCCGTTATTCAGCTCTCGTCGACGCGACCGGCGCCGACAACCCTCCTACGATACCCGGATGCCGTATCGCCCGCGACCCGGGCACCGCTCGACTCCCCCTCGCCACGCCTCACAGCCGCTCGAGCGGGTTCGCCGCGAGCTTCGCGACCACTCCCCCGTCGACGAGTCGTCGAGCCGCCGTGTCGGGCTTGCGGGCGGCCTGATCCACGACGCACGTGCCGAACTCCGCGGCGAGCGCCCCGCGGGGGTGCGCCTCGAGGACCTCGCGGAGGAACGGCTCGGGCAGGGCGTCAGGACGGGCGCCCGAGATGTCGAGCGCGGTGGCCGTCTCGAGCAGGTGGCCCTCGGCATCCATCGACGGGTCCACACACGGCCAGTTGTGGCGCACGATGACGTCGAGCACGCGGAGGCGGCGCTCGCGCGGCCATCCCGCGCCCGCGGTGAGGGCGATGCCGACGTGTCCACCCGCGTGCTCGTACGACAGCGAGTGGTTGTCGTAGGCGGTCACGGTGCCGATGTCGTGCAGCACGGCGGCGACGTAGAGCAGCTCGTGATCGATGTCCCGGATGCCGTCCACCACGGCGAACGCCTCGGACCACAGCCAGGAGCGCACGGCGTGCGCGGTGATCGCGGGCGATTGGTACTCCGTCGCCAGTGCCAGCGCGCCGCGGGCGGCGGGGGTGTCGGGAACGGCGAAATCGCTGATCTGCACGGGTCCTCCGAGGTCGGGTCGACTCCCACTCTGTCGCCGACGGACCGGTCGCGACAGCCGCGCGTCGGTCACCGGACGGCGTCTTCCTGCCAGGACGGACACGGGGGTGCAGAACCGGTGCGCGCCGTGCTGCCGGTACGGGCGGGCAGGCGCTGACCCGGAACGACGGATGCCGCGACCTCGGGCGAGCGCCCGGGCCGCGGCATCCGGAGTCCGCGTCAGCTGATGGGTGTGGCGTGCCAGATGCGATCGAGGTAATCGCGCATGGCGCGATCGGACGAGAAATAGCCGCTCCGCGCCACGTTGAGGATGGCCGAGCGCACCCAGGCATCCTGGTCGGCGTAGGCGGCGTCGACACGGTCCTGCGCGTCGAGGTACGACCGGAAGTCGGCGAGCGCCATGAAGCGGTCGTCGTAGAGCAGGTTCGACACGAGAGGCTCGAAGATCGATCGGTCGCCGTCGGAGAACGCCCCGGATGCGATGAGGTCGATCGCGCGGCGCAGTTCGTCGTCTTCCTGGTAGAAGTCGGCGGGGCGGTAGCCCTCGGCCCACAGCGCCTCGACCTCGGGCTCGCTCATGCCGAACAGGAAGAAGTTGTCGTCGCCGACGAGCTTGCGGATCTCGACGTTCGCGCCGTCGTCGGTGCCGATGGTGAGGGCGCCGTTCAGCGCGAGCTTCATGTTGCCCGTGCCCGACGCCTCTTTGCCGGCGAGCGAGATCTGCTCCGACAGGTCGGCGGCCGGGATGATGCGCTCGGCGAGGGTGACGTTGTAGTTGGCGGGATAGAGCACCTTGAGCTTGCCCTTGACGCGCTCGTCGGCGCTCACGACCTCGCCGACGGCGTTGATCAGGTGGATGATGCGCTTGGCCATGCCGTAACCGGGGGCGGCCTTGGCGCCGAAGAGGAAGGTGCGCGGCTGCACGGCATCCACGTCGAGACGGCCCGACACGATGCCCTCGTAGGTGCTGACGATGTGCAGCACCTTCAACGTCTGCCGCTTGTACTCGTGAAGGCGCTTGATCATCACGTCGAGCATGTGGCCGTCATCGAGCGGCGCTTCGCCCCGTGCCTCCAGCACGCGGCTCAGGCGCCGCTTGTTCGAGGCCTTCACCGCGGCGAACCGCTCGCGGAAGTCGGTGTCGTCGGCGAGTGCCTCCAGGCCCCGGAGACGCTCGAGGTCGACGGTCCAGCCCGCGCCGAGCGCCTCGGTGATGAGATCGGACAGCTCGGGGTTGGCCAGCCGCAGGAACCGACGCGGTGTGACGCCGTTGGTGACGTTGGTGAACTTGTCGGGCCACATCTCGGCGAAGTCCTTGAGCACGTTGTCGCGCAGCAGCTGCGAGTGGAGCTCGGCGACGCCGTTGACCTTGGAGCCGGCGACCGTGGCGAGATAGGCCATCCGCACGGAGCGGGAGGGGTGCTCGCCGATGATCGACATGTTGCGGATGAGCATCTCGTCGTCGCCGAAACGCTCGCGGACCTCGAGGAGGAACTCGTCGTTGATGCGGTAGATGATCTCGAGGTGCCGCGGCAGCAGCCGCCCGAGCAGGTCGACCGACCAGACCTCGAGCGCCTCCGGCAGCAGCGTGTGGCAGGTGTACGCGAAGCACTTCTGGGTGATGGCCCACGCGGCATCCCACTCGAGCTTCTTCTCGTCGATCAGCACGCGCATGAGCTCGGGGACGCCGATGACGGGGTGCGTGTCGTTCAACTGGAAGATGACGCGCTCGGGGAGCTTGTCGATGTCGAAGTCCTCGGGCAGCACGTTGCCGATGAAGTCGGCGATGGAGGCGGCGACGAAGAAGTACTGCTGCTGCAGACGCAGCTCTTTGCCCTGGGGCGTGGAGTCCTCGGGGTAGAGCACCTTGGAGATGTTCTCGGCGAAGGTCTGCGCGCGCACCGACTCGACGTAGTCGCCGGAGTTGAAGGTGTGCAGGTCGAAGGCGTTGGTGGCCACCGCACGCCACAGGCGCAGGGTGTTGACGCGGCCGTTGTGGTAGCCGGGCACCATCATGTTGTACGGCACCGCGAGGACGTTCCACTCGGGGACCCAGCGGGTGCGCTCGACGCCGTCGTCGTCGTACGTCTCGGTCGTACCGGCGAACGAGACGGTCTGCGCGGCCTCGGGGTGGGCGAAGTCCCACGGTGAACCCATGCGCAGCCAGGCGTCGGGCTGCTCGATCTGCTGACCGTCGGCGAACGCCTGGCGGAAGATGCCGTACTCGTAGCGGATTCCGTAGCCGATCGTCGGGACGCTCATCGTCGCGAGCGAGTCGATGAAGCACGCGGCGAGGCGGCCGAGACCGCCGTTGCCGAGACCGGGCTCGATCTCGACCTGGCGCAGGTCGTCGATGTCGATGCCGCACTGCGCCAGCGCCTCGGTGGCGATGTCGGTCAGACGCGAGGCGAGGAGGTTGTTGTCGAGCTGTCGACCCAGCAGGTACTCGGCCGAGAGGTAGCAGACGGTCTTGTTCTGCTGGGCCTTCTGCTGCGCGCGATCGTCGAACCACCGCGCCATGAGGTAGTCGCGCACCGTGTAGGCCAGTGCGAGGTACTGGTCGTTGACGTCGGAGTTCGACAGCGTGACGCCCTGATCGAAGTTCAGGTTCTGGAGGAACTGTTTCGCGAAGCCGTCGACGGATGCCGCGGGGGCGACGACGGGCGCAATGGCCAGCGGGTGGGTGGGACGCAGCTCAGAGGTGTTCTCGGGCACCTTCCGACCGTAATGAGTCGCACGCCGTGGCGCCAAGGCGGAACGGGAACGACACATGATCTTCACCCGTTCGCCGTAATCCTTGAAGGAACCCCACAGGCGGCCCCACCATGCCGGCCGCGGGGGGTTTCGCCGCGCGTGCGCAAGCGAGTGGTGCTCGGAAGGAAGAGGCAATACGGTTCCGGGATGCCCTCCTCCGCTCGCTCCGTCGCGCGCGACGCCGAGGCCAACCCCGCCTTCCGCGTCGCCGCCCGCGCGGGCTACGTCGCCAACGGCATCCTGCATCTGCTCGTCGGCGGGCTCGTGCTCGCCGTGGGCTTCGGGGCCGCCGAGGACACCGATCAGACCGGGGCGTTCCGCGCGGTGGCGGCGCTCCCGCTGGGGGCGCTCGCGCTGGGGGCGCTAGCGGTCGGCCTCGTGGCCCTGGGGTGCTGGCATCTGCTGCAGGCCGTCGCCCCGCGCGGGCTGTCGGGGTGGAAGCGCGTGGCGCGCATCGCCGCAGAAGCACCCCAGGGCATCGTCTTCGTCGTGATCGGGGTGATCTCGGCATCCGTCGCCCTCGGTGCCCGCCCCCACGCAGAGCAGGCCGCCGAGGACGCCAGCGGAGTCGTGCTCACCCTCCCCATCGGCGGTTTCGTGCTGGGTGTCGTGGGGCTGGCCGTGGCGGGCGTGGGGATCGGGTTCGGGTGGATGGGCTTGCGGCGCTCGTTCCGCGGCAAGGTACGACTGCCCGACGGCGCGGGGGGACACGTGCTCAGCGCACTGGGCGTAGTGGGATTCCTCGCGAAGGGCGTGGCGCTCGTCATCGTGGGGGTGCTACTCGTCATCGCCGCCGTGCGGATCGAGCCCGACACGGCGGGCGGTCTCGACGGGGCGGTGTCCGCGCTGGTCGCGCTGCCCACGGGCCCGTTCCTCGCGACGCTCGTGGGGCTCGGGTTCCTCTCTTACGGCGTGTTCACGATCTTCCGTGCGCGCTATGCGCGGCTGGACGCGTAGCGACCGGATGCCGTCTCGTCCACGCCGCGTCGCCCGGTCTCCCACGCGGACGGGCGCGCGGCCGTCACGCGGGACGCGGACTCAGTCGAGGGCGGGGTCGCGCCCGGTGCGCTCGCCCGTGTCGAGACCGGCGATGGCGGCGTGGTCGTCGGCGTCGAGCGTGAAGTCGAACACGTCGCCGTTCTCGCGGATGCGTTCGAGCGACACGGACTTGGGGAACACGACGAGCCCCCGGTCGAGATGCCAGCGCACCACGACCTGCGCGGGGGTCTTGCCGTAACGCTCGGCGATCCGCACGAGCACGGGCTCGTCGAGCAATCCGCCGCGCGCCAGCGGCGCCCATGACTCGGTGACGATGCCGTTCGCCGCGTCCCAGTCGACGAGACCGTTCTGGGGGAAGCGCGGATGCAGTTCGACCTGGTTCACCGCGGGGAGCACCCCGGTTTCGTCGTGGAGGCGCTCGAGGTGCGCGATCGCGAAATTGCTGACGCCGATCGAGGTGGCCCGCCCTTCCTGCTGCAACCGCAGCAGCGCGCGCCACGTGTCGACGTAGCGATCAGCGCTGGGGATGGGCCAGTGGATGAGGTAGAGGTCGACACGGTCGAGGCCCAGACGTGCGCTGCTCGCATCGAACGCGCGGAGCGTCGCGTCGAAGCCCTGGTCGTCGTTCCACACCTTGGTGGTGACGAAGACCTCGTCACGGTCGAGGCCCGAGGCGCGCAGTCCCTGCCCGACCTCGGCCTCGTTCCCGTACAGGGCGGCGGTGTCGACGTGGCGGTAGCCCGCGGCCAGGGCACCCTCGACGAGATCGGCGGTGACGTCGGCGGGCACCTTGTAGGTGCCGATGCCGATCTGCGGGATCGTGGAGCCGTCGGACAGCGACAGGCGGGGAGCGGCGATCATGGCATCCACGCTACCGATGTGCCACCGGGGCCGACGCCTCTTGACCGCGAAACGGCATCCCGTCGACGGGTCGGTCGCAGCCTGCAACCGTTCCGTCGGCGAGATGCCGTCTCGCAGCGAGAAGAGGGTCAGCGCGTGAGCGCCGTCACCGCGTCGGCGACCGCGACGGTCTCGCGCTCGCCCGTGCGGCGATCCCAGAGCTCGACCTGGCCCTCGGCCGCGCCGCGACCGACGATGAGGATCCGCGGGATGCCGACGAGCTCGGCGTCGCCGAACTTCACACCGGGTGAAACCTTGGGGCGGTCGTCGTAGAGCACGTCGAGGCCGGCGGCCTCCAGCTGATCCGAGACGGATGCCGCGAGCTCGAATGCGACGGCGTCACGGCCCGTGGCGACGACGTGCACGTCGAACGGGGCGACCGACTCGGGCCAGATGAGGCCCTTCGCGTCGTTGTTGAGCTCGGCGATGATCGCGAGGATGCGGGTGACGCCGATGCCGTACGAGCCCATCGTGACGGTGGCGAGCTTGCCGTTCTCGTCGAGCACCTTCAATCCCAGCGCCTCGGCGTACTTGCGGCCCAGCTGGAAGACGTGACCGATCTCCATCCCACGCGCCAGCTCCACCGGACCCGAGCCGTCGGGCGCCGGGTCGCCGGGTCGCACCGTGGCGACCTCGACGAAGCCGTCGCCCACGAAGTCGCGGCCCGCGACGAGCGAGTGCACGTGCTTCTGATCGATGTTCGCGCCGGTGATCCACGCGGTTCCATCGACGACGCGGGGGTCGAGCACGTAACGGATGTTCGTGGCCGACTCCTCGCCCAGCACGGGGCCGGTCGGCGACCAGGGACCGATGTACCCCTTGACCAGCAGCGGGTTCTTGGCGAAGTCGGCCTCGGTCGCGGCCTCGACCTCGGCGGGCGCGAAGGCGACCTCGACGCGCTTGTCGTCGACGTCGCGATCGCCCGGAAGGCCCACGACGACGAGCTCGCGCGTGCCGTCGAGGTGGGTCAGGGCGAGCACGACGTTCTTCAACGTGTGAGCCGCCGTCCACGCGGTCGCCTCGGCGGTCGCGGGTCCGGCGACGCCGGGCGCCGGAGCGTCGAGGTGGGCGTTCGAGTGGTCGACGAGGGTCGCGATGGTCGGGGTGTTCGGCGAGTCGAAGATCTCGGCATCCCGCTGCCCCTCGATGGGCAGCGCCTCGGGCGCGACGGTCGTGAACGCCTCGACGTTGGCCGCGTATCCGCCGGACGAGCGCACGAACGTGTCTTCGCCGATGGGGGTCGGGTGCAGGAACTCCTCCGACTTCGACCCGCCCATCGCCCCCGCGTCGGCGGCGACGATCACGTACTCGAGGCCGAGGCGCGTGAAGATGCGCTCATAGGCGTCGCGCTGGGCCTGGTAGGAGGCGTCGAGTCCGGCGTCCGTGGCGTCGAACGAGTAGGCGTCCTTCATCGTGAACTCGCGGCCGCGCAGGAGTCCGGCGCGCGGACGCGCCTCGTCGCGGTACTTGTCCTGGATCTGGTACAGCGTCAGCGGGAGGTCCTTGTACGACGAGTACAGGTCCTTCACCAGGAGGGTGAACATCTCCTCGTGCGTCGGCGCGAGCAGGTAGTCGGCGCCCTTGCGGTCCTGCAGACGGAACAGGGCATCGCCGTACTCCTCCCAGCGGCCCGTGACCTCGTACGGTTCACGGGGAAGCAGCGCCGGGAAGTGCACCTCGAACGCGCCCGCGTTCGCCATCTCCTCGCGGACGACGGCCTCGATCTTCGCCTTGACCTTCAGGCCCAGCGGCAGCCACGCGAAGATGCCCGGGGCGTTGCGGCGGATGTAACCGGCGCGCACGAGCAGGCGGTGGCTCGTTACCTCGGCATCCGAGGGATCTTCGCGGAGCGTGCGGAGGAAGTAGTTCGACAGACGGGTGACCACGAGAGTCGAGTCTACGGCCGGTCGGGTGGGGGTTTCGGATGCCCCAGCCCGAGACGAGCAATCGCGCGGCGCAGCTCACCCGCGCCCATCGACGAGGTCGATTACGGTCGCCGCAATTAACTCGGCATCCGTCACAGCCGGTTGCGACGTCATCCGATGGATGACAACGCTGTTCTGCCCGACGGTCGCCATGAGGTCCATGTCGTACACGTGGTCGTACGCAGTCTGCGTCCACGCCCTGTCGGCGCCCCCCACTTCCGTCGTGAAGGTGAAGGGGACGTCGAGGACCGACTGCGGCGGATCCGCGACTCCGGGCGTCAGTCTGATAGTTATCGCCGACCGGCTCTCCTGGTCGGCGGCGCCGAACGCGCACGTCGTCACTCCCGCCGAGCTGGCGACCACCTGCTGTGCCAGGCCGCCGTCGAGGGGCGCTGAGCCCTCGCGCAGATCCCCCGTCAATCTCTCGCCGGTCACGTCCTCGAGCGCCCGCCGGAGGGCATCGCAATCGGGCAGTGCCCACGACGACGGATCCGATCCGGTCCCCACGGGCACAGGTGCCGTATGCGGCTTGTTCGACACCGTCGAGATGATTGCATCGATGCGAACGGAGGCGTCGGTTTCCTCGCCCTCCGTCAGTCCCCCCGGCACGTCCGACGGCAGGACGGGCATCTGCACTCCGATCCACAGATCGCCGACCGCTCGTCCCTTCACGCACGCGAACCCCGAGCAATCGATCTGCCCGAGTGATGCGGCGAACTCGCGATCTATCGCCCCCTCCGCAGCGACGACCACCGAGACAGCTGAGGTCGGTGTCATCCAAGAGCAGGAGATCCCCCCGATCGACGCCAGCGATCCTTGGAAGCTCATTGCGAGCCGCTGATCGGGGAGGAAGGACGAACTGCCCCCGCCCGTCAAGCTCGACACTTCGTCGAGCGACAGCATCCGAGCGCAATCCCCGCCGAAGGCGATCACGGGTCGAACGGTGTCGGGCAATACGGTCGGACTCGCCGTCGGTGCAGCCGTCGGCGCCGGCGCCACGGACACCGTCGCGCTCGGAGACGGCGTCGTCGCGATAGGCGGGGCGCTGAGTGTCGACGTCGCAGCCACTCCCCCGGCGATCGCGACCACGAGCACCGCGGCGATGGATCCCGCGATCACCGCGTTGCGATGCGCACCGACGGGCTTGATCCCGCGCGCACCACCCAGGATCTGAGCGCGCAGAGCCGAACGCTCGGAGGGCGTCAGTTCATCGTTCATGCCCGAACCCCTTCCAGCGCGAGTTCATCGCGCAGTTTCGCTTTGGCGCGGGCCAACCGCGACTTCACCGTCCCGGCAGGAACACCCAGGGCCTGCGCCACCTCGCGCTCGGCATACCCCTCCAACACCGACAGCACCACGACCGCCTGCTCCCGCTCCGGCAGACGCTTCAACGCCGACAGCACCCCACTGTCGTCATGCCCCGCCGACGACGCCGCCTCGACCACCGGCGCACGATCGAGCAGCGCCCGATACCGCCGACTCGAACGCTCCAGATTCCGCGCGCAATGCGCCACCGTCGTCAACAACCACGGCAACGGCGACCCCTCCACCAGACGCACCGTGACGCGCTTGCGCCACAACTCGAAGAACGCCACCGTCACGGCATCCTTCGCATCCTCCCGGTGCGTCAGCAACCGCGACGCATGCCGGAACAGCCGCGCCTCATGCCGATCGAACAGCGCGGCGAGCGCAAGCTCGTCGCCTTGGCGCACCCGGGTCCACAGCCCGGCGTCGTCGTCATCCACACTCAGTAGTGTCCGCGAAACCCGCACCGGTTCCCCCACCCGATAACGAAACGACAACAGCGCACGCAAAATTGACGGGAAGACTCACCGCGGCGCACCGGCGCCCTCGTGTCGCCGAATGCTCCGCCGCAGATCGGGCCGACCGCCGGGTCACGACATAGCCTGGAGTGATGACCACGATCCTGCTCACCGGTTTCGAGCCGTTCGCGGGCGACGCCACGAACCCGTCGGGCGACTCGGTGAACACGGTCGCCGCAGGCTGGCGTGGGCCGGAGCGACTGGTCGTCGAGGTGCTGCCGGTCGCTTTCGACGCGGCGGCGGCGCGCCTGCGCGCGCTCATCGCCGTCCACCGCCCCGACGTCATCGTCGCAACGGGGCTCGCGGGTGGCCGCAGCCAGATCACCCCCGAACGGGTGGCCATCAACCTCGCCGATGCGCGGATCCCCGACAACGACGGCGCGCAGCCCGTCGACCTGCCCGTGGTTCTCGGCGGCCCTGCGGCGTACTTCGCGACGATCCCCGTCAAGGCCGTCGCGGCCGCGGTGGCCGACGCAGGGATCCCGTCCGCGGTCTCGTATTCCGCCGGGACGTTCGTCTGCAATGAGGTCATGTTCACCGCCCTGGATGCCGCCTCCCCGGGCGTGCGGGCCGGCTTCGTGCACGTGCCGTACGCGCGTGAGGACGCCCCCGCCGGCGCACCCTCGCTCCCCCTCGCCGACATCGCGCGGGCGCTCGAGATCGTGGTGCGCACCTGCGTCGCGGTGGTCGAGGATCTCTCGACCCCGGCGGGCTCCCTGCACTGAGGTTGGTAGGACCCCGCACCCGCGTTCCCGCACCGCCCCGCACAGAGAACGGCCCGGACTTGCCCAGCGGGCTTCCCGGGGGCCACCGACACGCGCGACGCGGCGTGTTCACCCGTACGCACCGCCGCGGTCACCCGGCGCGAGAACGACGCGGCCGTCTCAGCCCGCGCGCTTCCCCGCATGCAGCACGACGCGCACGAGGAGCCCCGCCACGAGCGCCCAGAACGCCGCGCTCACGCCGAACACCGCGATTCCGGATGCCGCGACGAGGAACGTCACGACCGCCGGCACGCGCTCGCCCGGGTCGTCGATCGCCTGCTGCACCGCGGAGCCGAACGCGCCGAACAGCGCGACGCCCGCGACGGCGGGGATGACGCCGGCGGGCGCGACGAGCACGATCGCGGCGAACGCCGCCGACAGCGCACCGAGGACGAGGTAGGTTCCCCCGGCCGACACCCCCGCGACCCACCGACGCTTCGGATCGGGGTGGGAGTCGGGTCCCGCGGCGATCGCCGCGCTGATGGCTCCGAGGTTCATGGCGTGCCAGCCGAATCCGGCCGCGGCGGCGCTGCCGAGTCCGGTGACGAGCATGGCCGGACGCCACGGGATGGTGAAGCCGAGGCTGCGCATGACGGCGACGCCGGGCACGTTCTGCGACGCCATCGTGACGATGAAGAGCGGGAGGGCGATGCCGATGACAGAGCCCACGGTGAGGGTCGGAGCGGTGAACTCCAGCCCCGGCACGAGGGTTGCGGCATCCATCCGCGTGCCGGTGCGCGCGAGTTCGACCGCCACCACGACGATCGCCGCGACGAAGGCGAGCGGAACCGCCCAGCGCGGAAGGAACCGGGATGCCACCAGCCACACGATCAGCACGGGCGCGACGCCCCAGGGATCGTCGACCACGCCGACGAAAGGCGCCACGCACAGCGGGAGCAGCACGCCAGCGAGCATCGCCTGGGCGATGGAGGGCGGGATGCGGGCGATGAGGGCCCCGAGAGGGGGGAAGAGCGCCGTGCACAGGATGAGCGCGGCCGATACGAGGAATCCGCCCACGACCGCCGGCCAGCCTCCGTCGACCGAGCCCGTCGCCGCCAGCAACGCCACGCCCGGCGTCGACCAGGCGACGGTGATCGGGATGCGATAGCGCCCGGCGAGCAGGATGCAGCCGATCCCGACGACGAGCGTGATGGCCAGCAGGCCGCTCGCCGCCTGCTCGGGGGTGGCGCCCACGGCCCGCAGCCCGGTCAGCACGACCGCGAAGGTGCTGGTGAAGCCGACGAGGGCGGTGACGACCCCGGCGATGAGCGGACGGGCGAGGCTGGCGGAAGGAGTCTCTGACATGAGACTTCCGACGCTATCGGAACAAAAGCCGAGTGCTCATGGTCCAATTGCTTTCGCGCGGACCAGGAGATGTCTCGGTCAGGCCGTGACCACCTGCGCGGTGCCGGGGGTGGCGTCGGGGCCCATCTCATCGGCGAGGCGGTTGGCCTCTTCGATGAGCGTCTGCACGATCTCGGCCTCGGGCACGGTCTTGACGACCTGACCCTTGACGAAGATCTGGCCCTTGCCGTTTCCGGATGCCACGCCCAGGTCGGCGTCGCGCGCTTCTCCGGGACCGTTGACGACGCAGCCCATGACGGCCACGCGCAGGGGCACGGTCAGGTCTTTCAGACCCTCGGTGACGTCGTCGGCCAGGGTGTAGACGTCGACCTGCGCCCGGCCGCACGAGGGGCACGAGACGATCTCGAGCTTGCGCTCGCGCAGGTTGAGCGACTGCAGGATCTGGTGACCGACCTTGACCTCCTCGGCGGGCGGGGCCGACAGCGAGACGCGGATGGTGTCGCCGATGCCCTCCGACAGCAGGATGCCGAACGCGGTGGCGCTCTTGATCGTGCCCTGGAAGGCAGGTCCCGCCTCGGTCACGCCGAGGTGCAGGGGCCAGTCGCCCCGCTCGGCGAGCAGGCGGTAGGCCTTCACCATGACGATGGGGTCGTTGTGCTTCACCGAGATCTTGAAGTCGTGGAAGTCGTGCTCCTCGAACAGCGAGGCCTCCCACACGGCGCTCTCGACGAGCGCCTCAGGCGTGGCCTTGCCGTACTTCTCGAGCAGGCGGCGGTCGAGCGAGCCGGCGTTCACGCCGATGCGCAGGGACACGCCGGCAGCCTTCGCGGCCGCGGCGATCGCGCCGACCTGATCGTCGAATTTGCGGATGTTGCCGGGGTTCACGCGCACCGCTCCGCAGCCGGCGTCGATAGCCTGGAAGACGTACTTCGGCTGGAAGTGGATGTCGGCAATGACCGGGATCTGGCTCTTCTTCGCGATGATGTGCAGCACATCCGCGTCGTCCTGAGACGGCACGGCCACGCGCACGATCTCGCAACCGGATGCCGTGAGCTCGGCGATCTGCTGCAGCGTCGCGTTGATGTTGGTGGTCGGGGTCGTGCACATGGACTGCACGCTGACCGGCGCGTTACCGCCGACGAGCACCTTGCCGACCTTGATCTGACGAGTCTTCCGACGAGGCGCGAGGACCTCCGGCACGCGGGGCATCCCGATGTTCACTGCAGGCACGCCGTTCAGCCTACGCCTCAGGCCCCGGACGGGGGCTGAAGACGCCCTGTGGTAGGTTCGGCGCCATGCGCGCGTACACACCCTGGTGGCCCACCGTCTAGGCGGTGCGCACGCATGCAACAGACCGCCCTCCCCCTGGGGAACCCGGGCGGTCTTCGTGTTTTCGGCGGCCGCTTTGGACCCTCCTCCACAGATGGAAAGACTCTCGATGACCGGGCCCGACCCCTCCTCCCTGCTCCGCGACCTCGCCGGCGGCACCGCCCCCTTCGCCCTGATCGCCCGTGACGGCGCGACCGTCGAGGTGCTCACCGGTGACGTCGTCGACGTCGAGCTGCTCGCCGACATCCCCTTGACGGATGCCGAGGGCATCGCGCGCGAGATCCTCGCCCTCGTGCCGTACCGCCAGGTGCGCGAGCGCGGCTTCGTCTGCCACGACGACGCCGCCCCCCTGCGCTGCCTCGTCATCGACGAGCGGGTCGCCGTCCCGCGTGCCGAGGCCATGGCATCCCTCCCCTCCTCCCCCGTGCCCCTCGCGGACGCCGGTTTCGACATCGCCGACGAGGAGTACGCCGACATCGTCCGTCGCGTCATCGCCGAGGAGATCGGTCGGGGCGAGGGCGCCAACTTCGTCATCCGTCGCGATTTCGTCGCCGGGGTCGACGCCGACCCGCGCCTCGCCGCGTTGACGTGGTTCCGCGCGCTGCTCCAGCACGAGAAGGGCGCGTACTGGACCTTCGCCGTCGTCACCGACGGGCACATCGCGGTCGGTGCGAGCCCGGAGGCGCATGTCAGCGCCAAGGACGGCATCGTCACGATGAACCCCATCTCGGGCACCTTCCGTCACCCCGCGGGCGGCGCGACGGCCGACACGCTGGCGGAGTTCCTGCGCTCGACGAAAGAGACCGAGGAGCTCTTCATGGTCGTCGACGAGGAGCTGAAGATGATGAGCGCCGTCTGCAGCGACGGCGGGCGCATCACCGGTCCCCACCTCAAAGAGATGTCGCGCCTCACGCACACCGAGTACATGCTGCGCGGACGCAGCGACCTGGACCCGCGCGACATCCTGCGCGAGACGATGTTCGCGCCCACCGTCACCGGCTCCCCCATGCAGAACGCGTGCACGGTCATCGCCCGCCACGAATCCGCGCCGCGCGGCTACTACTCCGGCGTCGCCGCGCTGTTCACCCCGAACGGGGCGACCGAGGGCCCCACGCACGACCTCGACGCACCGATCCTCATCCGCACCGCGTATCTCGTCGACGGACGCCTGCGCGTGCCGGTCGGCGCGACGCTCGTTCGACACTCCGACCCCTACGGCGAGGTCGGCGAGACCCACGGCAAGGCCGCAGGAGTGCTCGGCGCGATCGGGGCGATCCCCCGCGACAGCGCGCCGGTCGCGCCCGCCCCGGCTGCACCCGCCGACGCCGACCCCGACGCGCCCGTGGCGCCCCGCCGTCCGCTGGGCGAGGATCCCGCGATCGCCGAGCTGCTGGCTTCGCGGAACGACCGACTCGCACCGTTCTGGATGAACCCGCAGGACCCCGACGGATCCGGACCCTTCGCCGGCCGCACGGCGCTCGTGGTGGACGCCGAGGACCGTTTCACCACGATGCTCGCGCATCAGCTGCGCCACCTCGGCTTGGACACCCGCATCGTGCACTGGTCGGAGGTGACGGATGCCGAGATCGACGCCGCCGACCTCGTCGTCTCAGGGCCGGGTCCCGGCGACCCGCGCGATGCGACCCCGCGCATGCAGGCCATGCAGCACGTCGTCGGACGCCGGACCGCTCGTCGCGATCCCCTGCTCGCGGTGTGCCTGAGTCACCAGATCCTGGCCGATTCGCTCGGCATCGAACTCATGCCGCTCGACCGCCCCCACCAGGGACTGCAGAAGAGCGTCGACCTGTTCGGCGAGGACGCCTCGATCGGGTTCTACAACACCTTCACCGCTCGGGTTCACCCCGGCGACCGCCGCGGCATGACGTACGGCGGAGGCGACGTCGTGACTCACCTCGACATCGACGTCGCGGCCGACCCCGTGACCGGCGACGTCTACGCCCTGCGCGGGCCGGGCTTCGCCAGCGTGCAGGGGCACCTCGAGTCGATCCTGTCGCGCGACGGTATGCGCACCCTGGAGCGGCTGATCGCCCACGTGCTGTGACGCCCGGACCCTTCGACACGCTCAGGACCTGTCGATCCCCAGTGGCTGAGCCTGTCGAAGCCCCCGCACCCGACCCCGACGCCGGTATCTCAGCGACGGTGGCTGAGCCTGTCGAAGCCCCCGCCCCCGGCAGCGCTCACGCACCCTTCGCCGGGGCCTGGGGACCCCCGGCGCGACTAGAGCAGCTGCACCGGGTTGAAGACGTCGGCGAGGAACAGCACGCCGCCCATGCCGATGAGCAGCACGACGACGACGAAGGTCACGGGCACGAGCTTGGTGGCATCCACCGGACGCGCGACCTTCCCGCGCAGACGCGCGATCCAGCGCTTCAGGCCGTCCCACAGGGCGACCACGACGTGTCCGCCGTCCAGCGGGAGCAACGGGATGAGGTTGAAGACGAAGAGCGCGATGTTCAGCGCGGCCAGCAGCCCGATGATCGACTGCACGCGCGCGAGGATCGGCGCGTCGACAGCGGCGTATTCGCCCGCGAGGCGGCCGGCGCCCACGACACTGAGCGGTCCGTTGGGGTCGCGTGGCTGACCGGTGACGAGATCGGCGGCGGTGTCGTAGATGCGCACCGGGAGCTGCGTCATGATCTGCGCGACGGCACCCACCTGCTGGATCGTCGCCTCGGGACCCACCCAGATCGGCTGGGGCACGAGAGCCTGCTGAGCGCGGAGCCCCGCGAAGCCGACGCTCTCGTACTCGATCGCTCCGGCGGCATCCCGTACCGGCTGCCCCTGCGCGTCGGTGACGGCGCGGTCGGTGCGCTCGGGCGTGACGGTGACGGTCTGCGTGGCTCCGTCGCGCTCGATCACGACCGGCAGCGCCTGACCGGGGGCGTCCTGGATGATGGCGGCCGCCTCGGCGAAGGTCGACACCGCGCGACCGTCCACCGATACGACGACGTCGCCCGGTTGGATACCGGCGTCCGCGGCGGGCGCGACCGGGTCGGCCGAGGTGCAGTCGGTACGGTCCTCGCTGGCGGGGATGACGCACTGCGACACCGACGCGACGGTCGTGGTGCTGGTCGCGATGCCGATGCCGCTGACGGCGACGGCCGAGAGGACGAGGGCGAGCAGCAGGTTCATGACCGGGCCACCGAGCATGACGACGACGCGTTTCCACACCGGCAGCTTGTAGAAGACGCGATCATCGCCGACCAGGGTTTCGGCGTTGGCGTCGCGGGCGTCCTGCACCATCGTGGCGAAGAAACGCGAGCGCCGTCTCGTCGGTTCCTCCCCCTCGGGGGCGGGCGGGTACATGCCCGCCATCGAGATGAAACCACCGAGCGGCAGGAGTTTGAATCCGTACTCGGTCTCGCCCACGCGCTTGGACCACAGGGTGGGGCCGAACCCGATCATGTACTGGCCGACGCGCACGCCGAAGAGCTTCGCGGGCAGCAGATGCCCGACCTCGTGCAAGGCGATCGAGACGGCCAAGCCGATCACGAGCACGAGCACGCCGATGAGGAAGGCGATCGCGGTCACCCGGCGACGATACCGCCGCTCGGCTTTGAACCGCCCGTGCGACTGCGATGCGGTGTCTGTGCGGCGCCGGATGAGACAATGGACGGGATGCCGACCGACGCGCCCTCGAACCTCCCGCCCGTGCTCCGGCCGGAGCGACCGCCCCACCGCGACCTCGCGGAACTCGCCCGACGCTTCGGCGTACGCACCGTCGGTGACGTGGAGGGGACGACCCTGACCGGCATCACCCTCGCCACCGCCGATCTCCGCGCGGGCGAGGCCTTCGTCGCCATCCGCGGCGTCAACCGGCACGGGGCCGATTTCGCCGCGACCGCCGCCGAACGCGGTGCGGTCGCCGTCATCACCGACGCCGACGGGGCCGACATCGCGGCATCCACCGGTCTTCCGATCGTGGTCGTCGACGACCCCCGGGCGCTGCTGGGCGACCTGTCGGCGTGGGTGTACGGCACCGGCGCCGGCGACGACCTGCCGCAGCTGCTCGCCACGACCGGCACCAACGGCAAGACGAGCGTGTCGCACCTGCTCGAGGGGATCCTCGGCCAGCTCGGCGTCGTGACAGGCCTGTCGTCGACGGCCGAGCGCCACATCGCCGGCGAGGTCATCGTCTCGCGTCTGACCACGCCCGAGGCATCCGAGTTCCACGCCCTCCTCGCCCTCATGCGCGAGCGCGGCGTCGAGGCCGTCGCCGTCGAGGTGAGCGCCCAGGCCCTCACCCGCCACCGCGTCGACGGGCTCGTGTTCGACGTCGCGGGATTCACCAACCTGACCCACGACCACCTCGACGATTACGCCGACATGGGCGAGTACTTCGAGGCGAAACTCCCGCTGTTCCGTCCGGATCGATCGCGCCGGGGCGTGGTCTGCCTCGACTCCTCGGCGGGCGCTGAGATCGCCGCCCGCGCCGAGATCCCCGTCGTCACGATCGTCACCCCGGCGATCGCCGAGGACCCGGCGGTCGACGCGGACTGGACGGTCGACATCGTCGACGAGCGCCAGGAGGGCACCGAGTTCACCCTCCGCTCGCGCGACGGCCGGAGCCTGACCACCGTGGTGCCCGTCATCGGCCGGCACATGGCCGCCAACGCGGGTCTCGCGATCGTCATGCTGCTCGAGACCGGATACGCCTGGGAGCGTCTCGTGCAGACGCTCGACGGTGGTCGCATCGACGCCTCGCTGCCCGGACGCACGCAGCTCGTGTCGGGTGCAGACGGGCCGGCGGTCTACGTCGACTTCGGCCACTCCCCCGACGCGTTCGAGAAGACGCTGGCCGCCGTCCGCCGGGTGACCCCCGGCTCGGTGGTGATGGTCTTCGGCGCCGACGGCGATCGCGACGCCACCAAGCGCCTCGACATGGGCCGGACCGCCGTTCGCGGCAGCGACATCCTCATCGTCACCGACCACCACCCGCGGCACGAGAATCCGGATGCCATCCGTTCGGTGCTCGTCGAGGGGGCACGTCGGGCCCGCCCCGACGCCGAGATCCTCGAGTTCACCCCGCCGGAGCGCGCGATCCTGGAGGCCGTGAAGCTCGTCGGCCCGGGCGACGCGATCCTCTGGGCAGGTCCAGGCCATCAGGACTACCGCGACATCCGCGGCGTGCGCACTCCGTACTCGGCACGGGAGCTCTCGCGTCGTGCCCTCCGCGCCGCCGGCTGGCCCGTACTCGACCCGCAGTGGCCGGTGCCCTACCCGGCCGACAGCACCCCGTCGTCCGACCCCGAGCGCCCGGTCGACTTCCCCGCCTGAGGAGAGCGCAGCGCGGGGCCCGGTCGCGAGGGGGCTGAGCCTGTCGAAGCCATCGGGATCACCGCACGCCCGATCCCTTCGACAGGCTCAGGGACCTCCCACGGACGCGAGGGGGACCGCACGCCCGGCTCAGGGACCTCCCGCAGACGCGAGGGGGCTGAGCCTGTCGAAGCCACCCGGGTCAGCGCGCGCTGATGATCTCGTCGGCCGTGCGGCGCGCCCATGCCTCGGCCTCGGCGAGGGACTCGCGCGTGAGCGCCGCCGGGGCCTCGTGCCGGTCGACGACCCGCTCGATGAGCTCGACGATGTCGAGGAAGCCGAGGCGTCCCTCGTGGAATGCATCGACGGCCTGCTCGTTCGCGGCGTTGAACACCGCGGGGAAGGTCGCTCCCGCGCGGCCGACGCGCTTCGCGAGCGCGACAGACCCGAAGGCCTCCTCGTCGAGCGGTTCGAACGTCCACTGCGAGGCCCGCGTCCAGTCGAGCGGGGCGCCGACGCCCCCGATGCGGTGCGGCCAGTCGAGGCCGAGCGAGATGGGCAGGCGCATGTCGGGCGGCGAAGCCTGCGCGATGGTCGACCCGTCGACGAACTCGACCATCGAGTGCACGATCGACTGCGGGTGCACCGTGACGTCGATGCGGTCGTAGGCGACGTCGAACAGCAGGTGCGCCTCGATCACCTCGAGGCCCTTGTTCACCAGGGTCGCCGAGTTGGTCGTGACGACGCGACCCATGTCCCACGTCGGGTGTGCGAGCGCCTGCACGGGGGTGACGTCGAGGAGCTGGTCTCGCGAACGACCGCGGAAGGGGCCACCGGATGCCGTCAGCACCAGCCGGCGCACCTCGTGCTGCTCCCCCGCGCGCAGCGCTTGCGCGATGGCGGAGTGCTCGGAATCGACGGGCACGATCTGGCCGGGAGCGGCGAGCGCGGTGACGAGGTCGCCGCCGACGATCAGCGACTCCTTGTTGGCCAGGGCGAGCGTGCGCCCCTCCTCGAGCGCGGCGATCGTGGGACCGAGCCCCACGGAACCGGTGATGCCGTTGAGCACCACGTCCGCCTCGACCTCGCGCACCAGCTGCTCCGCCTCGACGGCGCCGAGCGCGAGGTGCTCGACGCCGAACGCCGCGGCCTGGGCCTCGACGCCGGCGCGGTCGCGACCGGCGGCCAACCCGACCACGTCGAAGCGGTCGGGGTTGGCACGGATGACGTCGAGCGCCTGCGTCCCGATCGAACCGGTGGAACCGAGGATGAGGACGCGGCGCATGCCGTCAGCCTACTGAGCGCCCTCGGGGGCGTGCTGCACGCCGAGGATGTCGACGACGAAGACGAGGGCCGAGTTCGCCGGGATCGATCCCGACGCCTGGTCGCCGTAGCCGTCGACGGCGGGGATCACCGCGACGACCTGCGAACCGACCGTCTGCCCCTCGAGGGCTTTCTTGAACCCGGGCACGACGCCCGTCGTCGCGAACTGCGCCGGCGCGCCACGGTCCCAGCTGGAGTCGAACACGGTGCCGCCGTCGTAGAGGACGCCGGTGTACTGCACGATGACCGTGTCGCCCGGGTTGACCACGTCGCCGGTGCCCTTCCGCAGGTTCTCGATGCGCGTCTCGGCGGGGGCGGGCGTGCCGGGGACGGTGATGGTGGGCGCGCCGTCGTCGGCGAGGGTCACGGTCGGCATGCCCTCGACGGGGGCGACCTCGGCGCCTTCGGCGCGCGTGGGCAGTTCCGCGATGGCGTCGGCGATGAGCACGAACGCGGGCGAGCCTTCACCGAGGGCTCCCGCCGGGAAGGACGACACCGTGCGCGAGCCGATGGTCGCGCATTGGAGCGAGGCGCCGAAGATCTGCTGCGACGAGATGAGCGTGTCCATACCGTCGGGCGACGACTCGATCGACTGCAGCTGGACGGCGCCGCTCGCCGCGTCGACCAGGGTGAAGTTGGCCTTGAGCACGTCTCCGGCCTGCACCTGCTCGCCGGAGCCCTCGATCAGGGTGGTGCGCTGCAGCTCGGACGGGGCGTAGGCGTCGGGGAGGGTCACTTCGACCTTCGACTGGAAGTCGCCCGCGACGGTGAGTCCCTCGGGCGCGGGGGCCTCGGTGAGGGGAGCCTGGCACTGCCCGGCGTCGGCCGTCCCGTTCGTGGCATCCGGGGTCTGCGCCTGGTCGGGTGAACCGGCGCACCCCGCCAGCAGCAGCGCCGCGACGGCGGCGACGGACAGGGAAGCGAACGGGCGGAAGCGCACGGGAGACCTCTCGAAGGGAGCGGGGAAGTCTCCATCTTTGCGTATTCCGCTTGGTCGCGGCTGGGAGTCCTCATGCGCGCGCGGGTATGCGGCGGCGAGTAATCTCGTCGGGTGAGTTCCGACCTGCCCGCCGAACCCCCCGCAGCCCGGCCGCAGCAGATGGGCGCCACCTACCTTCTCGGACGTTCCCTCATCGCGCCCCTGGCCCGTGCCGTCTACCGGCCCCGTGTGGAGGGCCGCGAGAACGTCCCGCGCACGGGTCCCGTCATCTTCGCGAGCAATCACCTGTCGTTCATCGATTCGATCGCGATCCCGGTGGCCGCCCCCCGGCCGGTGCACTTCATGGCGAAGGCGGCGTACTTCGAGAAGTGGGCGTCGAGGCAGTTCTTCTCCGCGATCGGCGCGATCGGTGTCGAACGCGGAGCGGGTCAGAAAGCCCTCGAGGCGCTCGACCAGCAGCGTGCCCTGCTCGAGGACGGGCGCGCGGTGGCGCTCTACCCCGAGGGCACGCGCTCGCTCGACGGTCGGCTCTACAAGGGCCGCACCGGCGTCGCCTTCCTGGCGCTGCAGACCGGCGCGCCGGTCGTCCCCGTGGGTCTGATCGGGACGGATGCGGTCATGCCCGTCGGTGCGAAGTTCCCGAGCACGAAGCCGCGCATCACGGTGCGCTTCGGCACGCCGCTCGATCTTTCCCCTCATGGCCCCGCGTCGTCGGGTCGCGCCCGTCGCGGCGCGACCGATGAGATCATGGCCGCGATCCACGCCCTCAGCGAGCAGGAATTGGCGGGCGCCTACAACGAGGCCCCCGCTCAGAATCCGATCGAGCGCATCAAGCAGGTCCTTCCGCACGAACGCCTCTGACCGGGCGCCGCGCACCCTTGACGCGACGCCGGCCGACGAGCATCGTCGGGTGTGCGACGGCTCGCTCCGTCGACGCCACGACGAGGAGGCACCGTGAAGAAGTTCGTGAACGACCCGGGCAACGTACTGGCCGAAGCCCTGCGGGGAATCGAAGCCGCCTATCCCCAGCTGAGGGTGGATGCCGAGAACCGCGTCATCTCGCGCGCGGAGCCGACGCGCGCGGGGAAGGTCGCGCTGGTGTCGGGCGGAGGCTCGGGACACGAGCCGCTGCACGGCGGGTTCGTGGGACGGGGCATGCTCGACGCCGCCGCCGCTGGTGAGGTGTTCACGTCTCCCACGCCCGACCAGGTGCTCGCGGCGACGCAGGCGGTCGATTCCGGAGCCGGCGTGCTGCACATCGTGAAGAACTACACCGGCGACGTGCTCAACTTCGAGATGGCCGCCGAGCTCGCCGCCGCCGAAGGCGTGCAGGTCGAGTCGGTCGTGGTCGCCGACGACGTCGCCGTCACGGACTCCACCTGGACCGCCGGACGCCGCGGCACCGGCACCACGGTCATCCTGGAGAAGATCGTCGGCGCGCTGGCGGAGGAGGGGGCCGATCTCGCCGCCGTCGCCGAGCTCGCGCGCCGCGTGTCGGCCGCGGGCCGGTCGATGGGCGTCGCTCTGACCAGCTGCACCGTCCCCGCCGCGGGCCGCCCCACCTTCGAGCTCCCCGACGACGAGATGGAGGTCGGGGTCGGCATCCACGGTGAACCCGGTCGCTCGCGGGTGAAGCTGGCATCCGCTCATGAGATCGCGAAGCTGATGGTCGACCCGATCGTGCACGACTTCGGCGAGCCGGTGGGCCGGGCGATCGTGCTGCTGTCGGGCCTGGGCGGAACGCCGCTGATCGAGCAGTACCTGCTGTACGGCGAGATCGCCCCGCTGCTGGCGGAGGCCGGCGTCGAGGTGGAGCGGGTGCTCGTCGGCGACTACATCACGAGCCTCGACATGGCCGGCGCCTCGCTCACGGTCGTCAAGGCCGATGACGAGATGGTGCGGCTGTGGGACGCGCCCGTCGTCACCCCGGGCCTCCGGTGGGGCGCATGAGCGGCGCCGTCTCGACCGACGACCTCGTCGCGTGGGTGCGCGCGTTCCGTGACGCCGTCCAGCAGCACAAAGACGAGTTGACCCGCCTGGACTCCGAGATCGGCGACGCCGACCACGGCTCCAACATGGCGCGCGGCCTCGACGCGGTGGTGGCCAAGCTCGACGAGACGCCGGCGAGCGCCTCCGAGTTGTTCAAGACCGTGGGCATGACCCTGGTCTCGTCGGTCGGCGGCGCGAGCGGCCCGCTGTACGGGACGCTGTTCCTGCGCATGGGCCCAGCCCTGTCGTCGGACGACGTGGATGCCGCCTCGCTCGGCGCGGCCCTCCGCGCCGGGGTGGAGGGGGTCGTCGCGCGCGGAAAGGCCGAGCTCGGCGACAAGACGATGATCGACGCCCTCTCCCCGGCCCTGGATGCGTGGGATGCCGCGGCGGGCGGCGGTGCCACTCCGGCCGAGGCCGCCCGTGCGGCCGCGGAGGCCGCCGCGCGGGGTCGCGACGCGACCGAACCGCTGGTCGCCCGTAAGGGGCGCGCGAGCTACCTGGGCGAGCGCAGCGCCGGGCACCTCGACCCCGGGGCGACCTCGGCGACCCTGCTCCTCGAGGCCCTGCGCGACACGCTGGCGGGCACCGCGTGATCGGGATCGTGGCCGTCTCGCACAGCCGCGCGCTGGCCGAGGCGGCCGTCGAGCTCGCCCTGCAGATGGGCGGGGCCGAGCCGCCGGTGGTGCGGGTGGCGGCGGGGGGACCCGACGGCGATCTCGGGACGGATGCCGTCGCCATCGCCGCGGCCGTCGACGAGGCCGACACGGGCGACGGCGTGCTCGTGCTCATGGACCTGGGCTCGGCGATCCTCAGCGCCGAGACCGCGCTCGAGTTCGTGGGCGCCCCCGATCGCGTGCGATTGAGTCCGGCGCCGTTCGTGGAGGGACTCGTCGCCGCGGTGGTCACGGCCGCGGGCGGGGCGGATCTGGCTGCGGTGGCGGCGGAGGTCTCCGGTGCGGGCGAGGCGAAGCACCGTCACCTCGGCGGAGCGGCCGACGCGCCCGAGGCTGCGCGCGACGCGGACGACGGTGCTGCGGCATCCGGAGCCGCGTCACCGGACGCGGAGTCGTTCGAGGCGATCGTGACGAACCCGTCGGGCCTGCACGCACGGCCCGCCGCGACCTTCGTCAAAGCGGCGTCGCGGTACGACGCCGACGTCCGCATCGTCGATCTCGACGCGGGCGGCGAAGAGGTCTCGGCGCGCAGCCTGCTCGCCCTCATGGCCCTGGGGGTGCGACAGGGATCACGCGTGCGCGTCACCGCGACGGGGCCGCAGGCCCACCCCGCGCTCGTCGAGCTGCGCGCGCTCATCGACGACGGTTTCGGCGAGCGCTGACCCGCGGGGCCGGGAGCCCGGGTGCGCTCAGCGGGTGACGCTGAGCAGGCGGCGGGCGAGCGCCTCTTCGACGACGAGTTCGGTGACCAGTCCCGCGGCGAGCGCCCCGCGCAGACCGTCGAGCTTCGACAGGCTCGACACGACGCAGAACCGCCGGGGGATGCGGCGGACGGTGTCGAGATCGGGTCCGCTGGAGCGGGCGTTCAGCTCGGGGATGTCGCTCGACCCGTCCGCGCGGTAGAACACCGTCGCGCAGTCGCCGACGACGCCCTCACGCTCGATCACCGCGCGGTCGCGTTCGTCGAAGTAGTCGCCGCTGTACACGTGCGAGGGCACGTCGGCGTGGGGCGAGCCGAGGCCGAACACGAACAGCCCCACCCGCTGCTGGATCTCCAGCACCGACCGCACCGAGCGCTCGCGCCACATGGCGTGCTTGGTGCGCGGGTCGTCGAACAGCGCCGGCACCGGGAATTGGTGCACCGACGACGACCACGCCGCGCCGAACTTCGACAGGATCTCCCCCGCGTACGGGATGCCGGAGGTGCGGACGTTCGCGGCCCCGTTCATCTGCACGATGTGGGTGTCGTGCACGTCCTTGAGCGGAACGTGGCGGGCCACCGCCGACAGCGTCGACCCCCATGCCACCCCGACGGTCATGGACGACTCGACGCGCTCGGCGAGGATGCGCGCCGCGGTCAGGGCCGTCCGCTCCAGGCGCTCGGCTTCGGAGGTGCGAGCGGGCGTCGGGACGACGTGCGCGGTGATGCCGAACCGGTCGGCGATGCGCTGCGCCATCTGCCCGCGGGCGTCATCGGGAGGGCTGATCGAGATGGTGACGAGCCCCACGTCGCGGGCATGCTGCAGCAGCCGCGACACGGAGGAGCGCGAGACGCGCATCTCGTGCGCGATGGCATCCATCGTGAGGTCCTGCATGTAGTACAGCTGCGCGGCCCGCAGCGCGTCGCGGGAGCGCTCCTCGGCCTGTGTCGTCACGGTCTCTTCGCCTTCACAGAGCCCATTCTGCACGTTTGTTCAAGGGGCTTGCAACAACGTGCAGACAGGCGCATTCTCATCGGGTACCCCAACGAAAGGTCGCAGTCGACATGTCGTCCCCCGCAACTTCGCTCCGCGCCGATGTGCAGGCGCTCCGTGACGCCGAAGACCTCGACGTCCTGATCATCGGCGGGGGCATCAACGGCCTCGCCACTCTCCGCGACCTCGCCCTGCAGGGCGTGAAGGTCGCCCTCGTCGAGCGCGGCGACTTCGTCTCGGGAGCGTCCTCGGCGTCGAGCCACATGGTGCACGGCGGCATCCGTTACCTCGAGAACGGCGAGTTCCGTCTCGTGAAAGAGGCCGTGACCGAGCGCAACGACCTGCTCAAGACCGCCCCGCACTACGTCAAGCCGCTCGAGACGACGATCCCGATCTACAAGACGTTCTCCGGCATCCTCTCCGCGCCCTTCCGACTGCTGGTCACGCACGGCCGCGGCAAGCCCAACGAGCGCGGCGCCCTGCTGATCAAGGTCGGCCTGATCATGTACGACACCTTCTCGCGCGACGGCGGCTCGGTTCCCCGGCACAAGTTCCTCGGCAAGAAGAAGTCGCTCGCCGAACTCCCCCAGCTCAACTCCGACCTCGCGTACACCGCAACCTACTTCGACGCCTCCATGCACGATCCGGAGCGCATCGCACTCGACGTGCTGCGCGACGGCATCGAGGCCGGCGGCGGCCGCACGCAGGCGGTCAACTACGTCTCGGCCGTCGGTGCGGACGCGAACGGCGTCCGCGTCCGCGACGAGGTCTCGGGCGAGGAGTTCAGCGTCAAGGCGAAGGTCGTACTGAACACGGCCGGCCCCTGGACCGACCTGGCGAACGCGGCCATGGGGCTCACGACGTCGTTCATGGGCGGTACCAAGGGCTCGCACATCGTGCTCGACAACCCGGAGCTGCTCGCGGCGACCGGCGGACGCGAGATCTTCTTCGAGCACTCCGACGGCCGCATCGTGCTCATCTACCCGCTCAAGGGTCGGGTGCTCGTCGGCACCACCGACATCGACGCCGACCCGTCGAAGCCGGTCGTGTGCACCGACGACGAGATCGCCTACTTCTTCGACCTCATCGGTCACGTCTTCCCGAACGTCGCGGTGGACAGCTCGCAGATCGTCTACACGTTCTCCGGCATCCGTCCGCTCCCCCGCCACGACGACACCGCCCCCGGCTTCGTGTCGCGCGACTACCGCATCGTCGAGGACGAGATCGCCGGCGTCCCCGCCCTGAGCCTCGTCGGCGGCAAGTGGACGACCTTCCGTGCCCTCGCCGAGCACATGAGCATGAAGACGCTGCAGAAGCTGCGTCGTCCGCACCGCGTCAGCACCCAGGGGCTGGCGATCGGCGGCGGCGCGGGATTCCCCGCCACCCCCGAGCAGCGTCGTCGCTGGATCTCGGCGCGCACGGATGCGCACAGCGCCGACCTCGTCGAGGCGATGCTCGAGCGCTACGGCACGCGCGCCGACGCGATCCTCGCCGCCCTCCCGTCGGAGCCGACCCCGGTCCCCGACGCTCCCGGGTACTACCGGGAGGAGCTGACCTGGATCGCCGAGAACGAGCAGGTGGTGCACCTGATCGACGTGCTGCTGCGCCGGACCCACCTCGCGTTCGTCGGCGGCATGACCGATCGCACGCTCCGCGAGGTCGCCGAGACGATCGCCGCACCGCTCGGGTGGGACGCCGATCGCGTCGACGAGGAAGTCTCCCGTACTACCGGGATTCTGCGGTCTTCGCACCGTGTCGACCTCGCGCAGGCCGGGGTCGCACGAATCTGAGAGAACGTGCGGGCGCGGCATCTGTTCCGCGCCCGCACGCCGGTCGTAGGTTCAGAGCACTGAGCCGCATAACATCACCCGCGCCGAAGTTGTCCGGGTGACCGAAGAAAGGTCGATGACGACATGCAAGAAGTGAACCTGGGGCTGTACTTCCTCTCGGAGGTGGTCGGCACCGCGATGCTCATCCTGCTGGGCTGCGGCGTGGTCGCGAACGTGGCCCTTGCCAAGACCAAGGGCAACGCCGGCGGAACCCTGATGGTCAACTGGGGATGGGGCCTGGCGGTCTTCGCCGGTGTCATCGTCTCCGCGTACTCCGGCGCCCAGCTGAACCCCGCGGTCTCGATCGGCCTGCTGGTGGCCGGCAAGATCGTCTTCGTCCAGTTCCTCGTGGCCGTCGCCGCGCAGATGGTGGGTGCCATCATCGGTGCCGTGCTCGCCTGGGCCTCCTACAAGCAGCACTTCGACGACGAGCCCGACCCCGCCGCCAAGCTCGGCGTCTTCTCGACCGGTCCCGCCATCCGCTCCTACGGCTTCAACTTCCTCACCGAGGTCATCGCGACCTTCGTCCTGGTGTTCGTGATCTTCGGCTTCGGCGACTACGGCGTGGCCGACATCGGCGTCCCGGGAGGCATCGGCGGTCTCGCGGCTGTCCCCGTGGCCCTGCTCGTGGTCGGTATCGGCGCCTCGCTGGGTGGCCCGACCGGCTACGCCATCAACCCCGCCCGTGACCTCGGACCCCGCATCGCCCACGCCATCCTGCCCATCAAGGGCAAGGGCAGCAGCGACTGGGGTTACGCCTGGGTCCCCGTGGCCGGCCCCCTCGTCGGTGGTCTGCTCGCGGGTCTGCTGGCGCCCGTCCTCCTCGGCCTCGGCTCGTGATCCCCGGGGCGCCGCAACCGGCGCCCCGGCCGCTTTCCCACCTCTTCCCCGAAACAAGACAAAGGAGTCACTTCATGGCTGACTACGTCCTCGCCATCGACCAGGGCACGACCTCCACCCGCGCGATGATCTTCGACAAGTCCGGGAGCGTCGTCTCCGTCGGACAGAAGGAGCACGAGCAGATCTTCCCCCGCGCGGGGTGGGTCGAGCACGACCCCCTCGAGATCTGGCGCAACACCCAGGAGGTGATCGGCCTGGCCCTCAGCCGCGCCGACATCACCCGCCACGACATCGCCGCGGTGGGCATCACCAACCAGCGCGAGACCGCGGTGGTGTGGGACAAGAACACCGGCAAGCCCGTGTACAACGCCATCGTCTGGCAGGACACGCGCACGCAGTCCATCGTCGACCGCCTCGCCGACGGCGACCCCGAGCGCTACAAGAGCGTCGTGGGCCTGCCGCTGGCGACCTACTTCTCGGGCACGAAGATCGTCTGGATCCTCGAGAACGTCGACGGCGCCCGGGAGAAGGCCGAGGCCGGCGATCTCATCTTCGGCACCACCGACACCTGGGTGCTGTGGAACCTCACCGGCGGCACCGATGGCGGCGTGCACGCGACCGACGTCACCAACGCGAGCCGCACGCTGTTCATGGATCTCGAGACGCTCTCGTGGCGCGACGACATCCTGTCCGACTTCGGTGTCCCCCGCTCGATGATGCCCGAGATCCGCTCCTCCTCCGAGGTCTACGGTGCGGTGGAGTCCTCGTCGCTGCTTCGCGAGACCCCGATCGCCGGCATCCTGGGCGACCAGCAGGCCGCGACCTTCGGCCAGGCGGCCTTCGATCCGGGCGAGAGCAAGAACACCTACGGCACGGGCAACTTCCTCATCTTCCAGACGGGCGAGGAGATCGTCCACTCGAAGAACGGGCTGCTGACGACGCTGGGATACAAGCTCGGCGAGCAGCCCGCCCGCTACGCGCTCGAGGGGTCGATCGCCGTCACCGGGTCGCTCATCCAGTGGCTGCGCGACCAGCTCGGCATCATCTCCTCGGCCCCCGAGGTCGAAGCCCTCGCCTCGGGCGTCGACGACAACGGCGGGGTGTACTTCGTCCCCGCGTTCTCGGGTCTTTTCGCCCCCTACTGGCGTCCAGACGCCCGCGGCGCCATCGTCGGAATGACGCGCTACGTCAACAAGGGCCACATCGCCCGCGCCGCACTGGAGGCCACCGCCTTCCAGACGCGAGAGGTCCTCGACGCCGTCAACGCCGATTCCGGCGTCGACCTCGCCGAGCTGAAGGTCGACGGCGGCATGACCGCCAACGACGCCCTCATGCAGTTCCAGGCGGACATCCTCGGCGTCCCGGTCGTGCGTCCGGTCGTGGCCGAGACCACCGCTCTCGGCGCCGCCTACGCCGCGGGTCTGGCCGTCGGGTTCTGGGACAACCTCGACGACCTCCGCGCCAACTGGCAGGAGGACAAGCGCTGGGAGCCGAACATGGATTCCGGCGAGCGCGAGCGCGAGCTGCGCCTGTGGAAGAAGGCCGTCTCGAAGTCCATGGACTGGATCGACGACGACGTGCGCTGAGCGCCCTCCTCACGATCGGAACCCCGTCGGCGTCCTGCCGGCGGGGTTCCGTCGTCCCGTGGTTCCTCGGAGCGCCCGATGCCGCGGAGAGAAGCCGGGCCCGCAGACACCGGCGCACCGGCATCCGGATGCCGTGTCTCAGCGCTGCGGCTTCGGGTACGCCGCGCGTACCGCGTCGGACTGCAGGTAGTCCGAGACGCCGATCAGCAGGATCGCGAACAGGATCTGCTCGGTGACCACCCAGAACGGGTAGAGGCCGGGGATGGCCGCCAGGACGAGCGCGACGACGGGGAAGATGCGACTGAACAACTGCAGACGCCGGAACGCCCAGTACCACCCCGCGCGTGCCCGCCAGAGGAAGTAGAACAGCGTCGTGGTGATCGCCAGCACCACGAGGCAGCGCATCCACACCGCGAACCCCACGTCGCCGCCGTTCAGCGTCATCACGGAGGCGACGACGACGGTGGCCACCCCGAGGACGAAGCCGGCGGCCAGCAGGATCGTCATCGCGCGGAAAGCGCGCCGCACCTTCGGCTCGTCGGACACGGCGACGCGGTGATCCGCCGCCCGCCCGCCGGCGAGCCGGTCGAGGCGGCGCAGGGCCGGTTCGAGCTCCATGCGCTCACTGTACGACGCCCTGCTCACGCCGGCGGCTCCGCCGCCGTCGTCGCGGCCGCCGAGATCATCCTCGGCCGACGGTGATCTCCGCCTCGTGGCGCACGGGGAAGTTCACCGAGTTCGCGATGAAGCACCACTCGCGCGCCTGTCGGTGCGCCGCGCGCGCGGCATCCACCATGGATTCCTCCGCGACCCGCACGCGGGGGCGCAGCACCACCTCGGTGAAGGCTCCCCCGCTGTTGCCGTCCTCCTGCATCGTGCCGGTCGCGTCGTCCTCGTAGGCCGTGACGACGACCCCGGTCGTAGTGCAGGCGTGCAGGTACGACAGCAGATGGCACTCGCTGAGGGCCGCGAGAAGCAGCTCTTCCGGGTTCCACTTGGCGGGGTCGCCCCGGAAGGGCTTGTCGGCGGATGCCGCGATGGCCGGCTTCCCCTCGACCTCCAGGGTGACGGCGCGGTCGTAATCGCGATAGCCGCTGGTGCCGCTCCCCCGATCGCCGGTCCAGGTCGAGCGCAAGCGGTAGTGATGCTCTCCGTTCATGCCCCCAGTCTGCCGCCCCCCGCGTCCGAGCGGGCCGCTCCGTCCGTCCGGGCTCGCCCCGGAGCCACCGGTGGCGAAGGAGGCGGCCGGGATACCATGGAGGGATGCCCACGCCCCCCGCTTTCGCCGAGCTCGCCGTCGTCGACCGCAACGGATTCGTCGAGTCGCGGCACCACGGTGTCGCGGTCGTCCTGGCCCCCGACGGGTCCGAGAAGCTCACCCTCGGCGACGCCACGGCCGCCTTCCTCCCCCGCTCCAGCATGAAGCCCCTGCAGGCGCTCGCGTGCCTCTCGGCCGGGGTCGACCTCGCCGACGAACGTCTCGCGATCTCGATGGCGAGTCACTGCGGCACCGAGCAGCACGTCGAGGTGGCCCGCGGCATCCTGCAGTCGGCGGGTCTGACCGAGGACGACCTCGGCTGCCCCGCCGCGTGGCCCTCCGACGCTGCGTCCCGCGACGAGCTCGTCCGCGATCACGGGGCTCCTTCGCCCCTCCGCATGAACTGCTCCGGCAAGCACGCCGCGATGCTGTCGACGTGCGTCGCCAACGGATGGTCGATCGAGGACTACCTCGACGTGCAGCACCCCCTCCAGGTGCACATCCGCGAGGTGATCGAGCGCCTCATCGGCGAGCGACTCACCACCACCGCGATCGACGGCTGCGGGGCACCGGTGTACGCGATGAGCCTCGTGGGCCTCGCCCGCGCCATCCAGCGCATCGCCACGTCGTCCGAGCGGTCCCCCTTCGCGCTGCACCGCAGCGCCGGAACGCTGGTGCGCGCCGTGCGCGAGCACCCCTGGACGATCGACGGCCCGGGCCGCCCCGACACCGTCGTCATCGAGCGCCTCGGCGTCTTCAGCAAGATGGGCGCCGAGGGCGTGCAGGTCATGACGGCCCCCGACGGCACGACCGTCGCCCTGAAGATGCTCGACGGATCGAACCGCGCCGGCCACGTCGTGGCGCTGCGGTTGCTGGAACGCACCGGCGCTCTGACGCCGGAAGCCGTCGCCGACGCCGTTTCGCACCTCTCGCTGTCGGTCCTCGGGGGCGGACGCGAGGTGGGCGCGATCCGCGCCGCCGTCTGACGACGGCGGCCGATCCTCACATCCCGCCGTCCACCGACCTCGGGTAGGCGATGGGCTCGTCGGGCACGAGCACCTCGGTGTCGCGGTTGAGGCTCTCGCCCCGGAAGAACGGCTTCGCGCCGGGGAAGGCGAACCAGATCACCATCAGCACGACACCGATCGCGAGCGCGCCGATCCCCACGACGAAGGTCCCCCCGATCCCGAGCAGGACGGTGTTGCCGTACTCGGGGTCGTACATGTCGATCGCCGACTGGATGAAGGCGTACGTGAGCATGAGGGCTCCGAGAAGCGGCAGGATGCCACGGGTGACGAGGTTCTTCGCCGAGGAGGTCAGCTCACGGCGGAAGTACCAGACGCAGGCGTATCCGGTCATGGCGTAGTAGAACGCGATCGCCAGACCGAGGGACAGGATCGAATCCTGCAGGATGTCGTCGCTGATGAGGGTCATGCCCACGTAGTAGACGCTCGCGACGATGCCCATCACGAGGGTCGAGAACGACGGCGTGCGGTAGCGCGGGTGCACCGTCTGGAAGCGGCGCGGGAGGGCCTTGTACGCCGCCATCGCCAGGGTTCCGCGCGCGGTGGGGAGGATCGTCGTCTGGGTCGAGGACACGGCGGAGATGAGCACCGCGACGATGAGCACCCACCCGAACGGACCGAAGAGCCCGTCTTTGAGCGCCAGGAACACGTCATCCGCGTTCTCGGGGTTCGCCAGTCCCGCGCCGTCCTCGCCGACACCGGCATACATCATCGCAGCGACCGTCACCGTGACGTACGTGCCGAGCAGGATCACGGTCGTCAGCAGTGCCGCCCGACCGGGGATGCGCTTGGGGTCCTTCGTCTCCTCATTGAGGGCGAGGCACGTGTCCCATCCCCAGTAGATGAACAGGGCCAGCAGCACCGCCTCGATGAAGCCGCTGTAGTCGCTGAAGCCGAACGGGTTGAACCAGGCGAGGTCGAAGGGGGTCGGGTTGGGGGCGGTACCGTCGAAGAACTTCCACAGCGCCAGCACCACGAACAGCGCCAGCACGAGGTACTGCACACCGAGCAGGACGTTCTGGATGCGCTCGCCGATCTCCACCCCGCGGTAGCTGACGTACGTCATCGCCGCGATGAAGGCCACGCCCGTCGCCGTGACGAGCGGCACGTTCTCTGCGAGCGATCCGTCGCCGATCAGCGACCAGAGGTAGATGCCCGCGATCTGGGAGAGGTTCGCCAGCACCACCATGCCGGCCACGGCCACGCCCCACCCGCCCATCCACCCGATCCACGGCCCGAAGGCTTTCGTGCTCCAGGTGAACGTCGTCCCGCAATCGGGCACATCGTTGTTCAGCTCGCGATAGGCGAAGGCGATGAACAGCATCGGGATGAACGCGATGATGAAGGCGATCGGCGCCGACGATCCCACCGCCAGCACGACGAAGCCCAGGGTCGCCACGAGGGAGTACACCGGGGCGGTGGATGCCAGACCGATCACGGTCGAGCCCCACAAACCCAGGGTGCCGGTGGCCAGGCCCTTGCCGGACGTGCGTTCGGGTGCAGCGGTCATGTCCCGAACGTAGGATCCGCGGCCTATCGCGGTCAAGCGGAGTCTTCGTGCCGGGCGGCCGGGACGTCCGGCGTCACGACGGAGGGCGGGACCGGTGCGCCACCGCCGCGTGGGTGGCGCGCTGTGTCAGGAGTCGCGACGCACGACGTCGAGGACGACGATCGTGATGTTGTCGCGGCCGCCGTTCTCAAGGGCCGCCGCCATCATCGCCTCGACCGCGGCGGCGGGGTCGGAGTTGGCCTCGAGGAAGTGACGGATGCCGAAATCGGTGAGCTCTTTGGTGAGTCCGTCCGAGCAGATCACGAAGCGGTCGCCGTCGAGGACGTCGAGTCGCAGGTAGTCGGGCTTGACGCTGTCGCTGGGTCCGACGGCGCGGGTGATGACGTTGCCGTAAGGGTGGTTCTCGGCCTCTTCGGGGCTGAGGCGACCCGCGGCGATGAGCTCTTGGACGACGGAGTGGTCGGTGGTGACCTGGACGATCTCGCCGTCACGCAGCACGTACACGCGCGAGTCGCCGATGTTCAGCGTCACCCAGTGGGGCTCTTCGGTGTGCGTCTCGAGGTAGACCCCCGTGAGCGTCGTCCCGGTGCCCTCGTCGGTGGTCTCGGGGTGCGAGACGATGTCCTTCACCGCCCGCGACAGCGCTTTCTCGATGTTCTTGGTCGAGACCGCGCCACCTTCGACGACGGCACGCAGGCGGTCGACCGTGCTCGCGCTGGCGATCTCCCCACCCAGATGACCGCCCATTCCGTCGGCGACGACGAAGAGGGGGAACTCGGCGAGGACGGCGTCCTGGTTGACCTCGCGCCGGCGGCCCGTGTCGGTGCCGGCAGCCCACGACAGCTGCAGCGTCGTCGACCCCAACGGGACGTTGCGCGTGTGGGTGGTCACCTCGGGCACGAACGATCCTCCGGTTGGCCGACGACAGCGCCGGCGGATACGCACGGCCCTGTCATCCTAGTAGACGCCCGGACGCCACCCGCGAACCTCGCTCGTGCGGCGGGCCAACGGGGGTCCTGAAGCGTCCGCCACGCAGCCGGCCGTGCGCTGCTCGCGCGAGCCCTGATGGCGCGCCCGCTGCGCAGTACCACGCGAGCCCGACTGCGGAGACGACGAAGGGCCTCCCGCAGTGCGAGAGGCCCTTCCCCGGTTCAGTACTGCGGCGGTGCGGGCGGCGGAGGCGTGGTGCCCGGGGCCGGAGGCGGCGTGGAGCCCGTCGCGGGGCCACCGTAGCCGGGGCCACCGTAGCCGGGGCCACCGTAGCCGGGGCCCCCGGTGCCGGAGACGGACTGGCTGGGCTGCACCGGGATGCCGTCCCAGACGGTCTTGTCCGCGGCGACGGTGTTCGCCCACGGTGCGGGCGCGATGGCGGGGTTCCAGCGGGCGGACCCGAAGGCCAGGATGCCGAGCCAGATCAACGTTCCGATGCCGGGGATGAGCCACAGAAGCAACAACGGCCAGTCCTTGCCGAACTTCAGACCGATCCGCCAGGCGACCACGACGCTCGCCGCGACCGCGACGAGACCGAAGACGAAGCCGATGACCGGGATGTTGCTCAGGACGCTCGCGCCGACCACCACGATGAGGTAAGCCCACGGCGAGACGTCGCCGAGCTTCGCGGCGACGAGCGTGTTGTAGATCGGCACCCAGGCGCGCCACTTGCCCTGCACCCCGGCCTTCTCGAAGATCTTCATGAGGAAGAACGACGAGATGATGTACCCCGCGAAGATGCTGATGAGCAGCAGGGGCAGAAGAACGATCAGGAACGCGAGGGCCGCGAAGCCGCTCCCGTCGTCGTACGTGTAAGACGAGTCACTCATGTGGATTCCTTTCCAGGCGAGTGCGCGACGAAGCATCCGTGCGCCCCGTGCGCTCACATGCTAGCGAAGCTGTGAGAACACTGAAAGACGCGTCTTCATCCTCGGACGACCAGGGCGACTTCACCGTCCACCCCGTCGACGATGGTCCACCCCATCGACTCCGCCGACGCTCGGAGGTCGTCGACGTCGCCGATCGACGGTCGATGCCGCGCGAGCGATCGCACGAACGCCCCCTTCGCGTGCTTGTTGAAGTGGTTCAGTGCGCGTGCCGCTCCCCCCGGTGTCGGTGTCACGACGCGGATGTACGCCGACGCGACCGTCGACGGGAGGGGCCCGAGGGCGACGTACGCTTCGGATCGAAGGTCGAGCACGAAGTCGGGGGTACGAGCCGCGACCGCAGCGCGGACCGCGTCAGCCCACACGCGGCGCAGCGACGCGACGCCCGGGAGCGACGTGCCCGCCGCCAGTCGATAGGTAGGAATCCGGTCGAGGGCGCCCACCGGCCCCAGAGGAGCCGATTGGATGGCGACATGTGCGCCGAGCCAGGCCCGCGCCTCGCCGTCGAGGGACGCGGCATCCAGCGCGTCGTAGAGCACTCCCGTGTAGCGGTCCACGGCGGCCATCGTGGGCCCGGTGCGCAGGGCCGCGTTGTCGGCGATCTCGTGACGACGTCTCGCGCTTAGCTTGAGCACTCGTGCGGCTGCGTCCTCATCGGCTGAAAGAGCGACCAGGGCGTCCACGACGGCCTCACGCGGCTCACGGAGGGTCGGGAAGGCGAGGCGGTCGAGATCGAGCGGCGCGCCCTCGCCTCCGGGGCGCTTGGTCTCGGACGGGGGAAGCAGGACGAGCATGTGCACTCCGGGAAAACAACGACGCGCGCCGCCCGATGATCGGGCGACGCGCGTCAGCGATGAAGCGGCGTCAGGAGACGAGTGAGGCGTTTCCGGCGACGATGGTCAGCTCGTCGCTCGCCATCGACAGGAAGCCGTCCTCGGCGTTGGCCAGGATCTTCGTGCCGTCGGTGCGGGTGATGCGCACCTCGCCCTGGGCGAGGATCGCGAGCACCGGCTCATGCCCCTGCATGAAGCCGATCTCACCCTCGACGGTCTTGGCGACGACGAGCGTCGCCTCCCCCGTCCACACCTCGGCGTCTGCCGACACCAGGCTCACGCGCAACGACATGTCAGCCGTTCTCCTTCTGGATCTGCGCCCACTTGGCCTCGACGTCGGCGATGCCACCGACGTTGAAGAACGCCTGCTCGGCGACGTGGTCGAAGTCACCCTTGACGATCGCGTCGAACGACTCGATGGTCTCCTTGATCGGGACCGTGGAGCCCTCGACGCCGGTGAACTTCTTCGCCATGTAGGTGTTCTGCGAGAGGAACTGCTGGATGCGACGTGCACGCGACACGACGATCTTGTCTTCCTCGGAGAGCTCGTCGACACCGAGGATGGCGATGATCTCCTGCAGTTCCTTGTTCTTCTGGAGGATCTGCTTCACATTGGTGGCCACGCGGTAGTGGTCGGCACCGATGTAGCGGGGGTCGAGGATGCGGCTCGTCGACGTCAGCGGGTCGATGGCCGGGTACAGGCCCTTCGACGCGATCTCACGCGAGAGCTCGGTGGTCGCGTCGAGGTGCGCGAAGGTCGTCGCCGGGGCCGGGTCGGTGTAGTCGTCGGCGGGCACGTAGATGGCCTGGAGCGACGTGATCGAGTGGCCACGCGTCGAGGTGATGCGCTCCTGGAGCACACCCATCTCGTCGGCGAGGTTGGGCTGATAACCCACGGCCGAGGGCATGCGGCCCAGCAGCGTCGAGACCTCGGAGCCGGCCTGCGTGAAGCGGAAGATGTTGTCGATGAACAACAGCACGTCCTGCTTCTGCACGTCGCGGAAGTACTCCGCCATCGTCAGGGCCGACAGGGCGACGCGCAGACGCGTTCCCGGCGGCTCGTCCATCTGGCCGAACACGAGGGCGGTCTTGTCGAAGACACCCGCCTCTTCCATCTCGGCGATGAGGTCGTTGCCCTCACGAGTGCGCTCACCGACACCGGCGAACACGGACACCCCACCGTGGTCCTGCGCGACGCGCTGGATCATCTCCTGGATGAGGACGGTCTTGCCGACACCGGCGCCACCGAAGAGGCCGATCTTTCCACCCTGCACGTAGGGGGTCAGAAGGTCGATCGACTTGATGCCGGTCTCGAACATCTCGGTCTTGGACTCGAGCTGGTCGAAGCTCGGCGCCTTGCGGTGGATGCCCCAGCGCTCGGTGACCTCGATGGTCTCACCGGGAACGCCGTTGAGCACCTCACCGGTGACGTCGAACACCTTGCCCTTGGTCACGTCTCCGACGGGCACCGAGATGGGGCCGCGGGTGTCGCGCACTTCCTGACCGCGGACCATGCCGTCGGTGGGCTTGAGCGAGATGGCTCGGACGAGGTCGTCACCGAGGTGCTGGGCGACCTCGAGGGTGATCTCGGTCGACTGGTCACCGATGGTGATCGTGGTCTTCAGCGCGTTGTAGATCTCGGGGATCGCGTCATGCGGGAACTCGATGTCGACGACCGGGCCGGTGACGCGCGCGACGCGTCCGACGACGGCCGCGTCGGTCTTCTCGGCGGTGAGGCTCATGGCTTCTTCTCTCCTTGGGAACTTACTTGCCGGATGCCAGGGCATCGGCGCCGCCGACGATCTCGGCGATCTGCTGCGTGATCTCCGCCTGACGCGCGTTGTTGCGCAGGCGGGTGTAGTCGGTGATGAGCTTGTCGGCGTTGTCGCTCGCCGACTTCATGGCCTTCTGGGTCGCGGCGTGCTTCGCGGCCGACGACTGCAGGAGGGCATTGAAGATACGGCTCTGCACGTACGTCGGCAGAAGCGCGTCGAGCACGGTCTCTGCGTCGGGCTCGAACTCGTACAGCGGGTAGACCTCGGACTGCGCCGGTGCTTCGTCCGCCTCGATGACCTCGAGGGGAAGGAGACGCACGGACTCCGGCGACTGGGTCATCATGCTGACGAAACGGTTGTACACGAGGTGGATCTCATCGACGCCGTCGTTCTCGCCGCCGGCCCGGTACGCCTCGAGGACGGCATCCGAGATGGCCTCCGCCGTCGAGAACTGCGGGGTGTCGGTGTCGCCCACCCACTGTGCGACGCTCGGCATGCGACGGAACTGGAAGTATCCGACGGCCTTGCGCCCCACCAGGTAGTAGACGACCTCTTTCCCCTGCGACCGCAGCAGCTCGCTCAGCTCGAGACCCTCGCGGAGGATCTGCGAATTGAACGCGCCGGCGAGGCCGCGGTCGGACGTGAAGATGACCACGGCCGATCGGCGGATGTTCTCGCGCTCGGTCGTCAGCGGGTGATCGACCGACGAGTACGTCGCCACGGCGGAGACGGCGTTCGTCACGGCCTTCGCGAAGGGCGACGCCGCGCGCACACGCGCCATCGCCTTCTGGATGCGAGAGGCCGCGATGAGCTCCATCGCCTTCGTGATCTTCTTGGTCGTCTGAGCAGAAGAGATCTTCTGCTTGTAGACCCGCAGTTGTGCGCCCATGATTCCGTTCTCGTGTCGTCGCTACTCAGCGACGGCCTTTGACGATCCGCTCCTGGTTGACGTCTTCCGCGCCGGCGGCGTCGACCTTCTCTGCGCCGATGACGCTCTGGTCCTTGCCGGGCTGGAACTCCTTCGAGAAGGCATCGACGTGCTTCTCGAGCTCGGCGAGGGTGTCGTCACCGAGCGCGTTGGTCTCACGCAGGGTGTCGAGCACCGTCGAGTTGCGACGGAGGTAGTCGAGGAGTTCGCGCTCGAAGCGGAGCACGTCGGAGACCTCGACGGTGTCGAGCTTCCCGTTCGTACCCGCCCAGATCGAGACGACCTGCTCCTCGACCGGGTAGGGCGAGTACTGCGGCTGCTTGAGCAGCTCGGTCAGACGCGCTCCACGGGCGAGCTGACGACGTGACGCCGCATCGAGGTCGCTCGCGAACATCGCGAACGCTTCGAGCGAGCGGTACTGGGCCAGCTCGAGCTTCAGCGTGCCCGAGACCTTCTTGATCGACTTCACCTGAGCGTCGCCACCGACGCGGGAGACCGAGATACCCACGTCGACCGCGGGGCGCTGGTTGGCGTTGAACAGGTCGGACTGCAGGAAGATCTGTCCGTCGGTGATCGAGATCACGTTGGTCGGGATGTACGCCGAGACGTCGTTCGCCTTGGTCTCGATGATCGGCAGACCCGTCATCGAACCTGCACCGAGCTCGTCGGACAGCTTCGCGCAACGCTCGAGCAGACGCGAGTGGAGGTAGAAGACGTCACCGGGGTACGCCTCGCGGCCCGGCGGGCGGCGGAGCAGCAGCGACACGGCGCGGTACGCCTCGGCCTGCTTCGACAGGTCGTCGAAGATGATGAGGACGTGCTTGCCGCCGTACATCCAGTGCTGGCCGATGGCCGAACCGGTGTAGGGGGCGAGGTACTTGAAGCCGGCGGGGTCGGAGGCCGGGGCCGCGACGATGGTGGTGTACTCCATCGCGCCGGCGTCTTCGAGGGCACCCTTCACCGAGGCGATGGTGGAACCCTTCTGACCGATGGCGACGTAGATGCAGCGCACCTGCTTGTCGACATCGCCGGACTCCCAGTTCGCACGCTGGTTGATGATCGTGTCGATCGCGATGGCCGTCTTGCCGGTCTGGCGGTCGCCGATGATCAGCTGACGCTGTCCGCGTCCGACCGGGATCATCGCGTCGATGGCCTTGATACCGGTCTGCAGCGGCTCGTGCACGCTCTTGCGCTGCATGACGCCGGGAGCCTGCAGCTCCAATGCGCGACGACCCTCGGTCGCGATCTCGCCGAGACCGTCGATCGGGTTTCCGAGCGGGTCGACGACGCGACCCAGGTAGCCGTCACCGACGCCGACCGAGAGCACCTCACCCGTACGGGTGACGCTCTGACCCTCTTCGATGCCGGAGAACTCGCCGAGCACGACGACACCGATCTCGTTCTCGTCGAGGTTCTGAGCCAGGCCCAGAGTGCCGTTCGCGAAGCGGATGAGCTCGTTGGCCATCACGCCGGGAAGGCCCTCGACGTGCGCGATGCCGTCGGCCGCGTCGACGACGGCGCCGACCTCGGTCGCCGCAGCGCCGGTGGGCTCGTAGGCGTTGACGAAGTCCTTCAGCGCGTCACGAATGACGTCGGGGCTGATAGAGAGATCTGCCATTGTCTTCCTTCGTTCGTGGGGCACTCGGCCCCCAGATCCACGCCCGCTCGGGCGGAAAGTCTTTAGCCTGCGATCCGCTGGCGGAGGTCGGCGAGACGTGCGGACACGCTCGCGTCGATGATGTCGTCCGCGACCTGCACACGCAGTCCGCCGAGCACCGTCGGGTCGATCACGGTGTTGAGCGTGACCGCTGAGCCGTATCGCGCGCTGAGGGAGTTCTGCAGGCGGACCTGCTGGTCGTCGCGCAGCGGGGTGGCGGCGTACACCGTCGCGACGATGCGTGCACGCTGGTCGGCGACGATGCGCTCGGCCCGGCGCAGCAGAGCGCGCACCCGCCGACCGCGGGCGTGCTCCACCAGCGACGAGACGATGAGCGCGGTGCCGGCACTGGCGCGTCCGTCGAGCAGCTTCGAGACGAGGTCGCTCTTCGCCGTGGCACCGCCGAGGCGACCACCCAGCGCGAGCTCGAGCTCGCCATTGGATGCGACCGTGCGCGAGAACGAGAACAGCTCCGCCTCGATGTCGGCCGGCTCGGCCACCGAGGTCGCCTGCACGGCGAGCTCTTCGAGCCCCTCGATGAACTCGCCGGAGTTCGACCAGCGCTGTTGGGCGGCGCTGGAGAGCAGCGCCACCGTCGCCGGCTGGTACGACGGACCGAAGACCGCCGAGACCAGACCCGCACGCGCGGCGGGCGGCACCGACGAGTCGGACAGCGCGCCGCTCAGCTGCGCCGAGCCGCTCACGGCGGCGACGGCCGCGAACAGCTCGCGCGCGACGTCGAGATCGACGCCCGACGTGGAGGCCAGCGCCTCCGACGTCGCGGTGCGGGCCTGAGTGGTCGCGCTGCCCATTACTTGGCCGCCTTCTCGGAGGCCTCGAGCTCGGCGAGGAAGCGGTCGACCACGGCGTTCGCACGCGCGTCATCGGTCAGCGTCTCACCGATCACGTTGCCGGCGAGGTCGACCGCGAGGGTACCGACCTCGGTGCGCAGCTGCACGAGAGCCGTCTGACGCTCGGCCTCGATCTGCGCGTGCGCGCTGGCGGTGATGCGCGCAGCCTCGGTGGCGGCGGTCTCTTTCGCCTCGGCGACGATCTTGCGACCGTCCTGCGTCGCGCCCTCACGGATCTCACCGGCCTGCTTGCGCGCTTCGGCAAGCTGGGCGGTGTACTCCTCGAGGGCGGCCTCGGCCTGTCGCTGGGCCTCGTCGGCCTTGGCGATGTTGCCCTCGATGGCCGCACTGCGCTCGTCGAGCAGCTTCGCCATGCGCGGCAGAGCCACACGCCACACCACGATGGCGATGATGACGAAGCACACCGCCGACCAGATGATGTCGTACGCGGCAGGCAGGAGCGGGTTCTGCGCTTCTTCGCCCGCGGGCTCCGCGGCGAGTGTGACAAGAGCGTTCAGCATCCTGTCTCCTTACAGTGAGTCGAGAGCGGCCGGATCAGGTGAAGATGAAGCCGGTCGCGATACCGATGAAGGCGAGCGCCTCGGTGAAGGCGATACCGATGAACATCAGGACCTGCAGGCGGCCCGCGAGTTCGGGCTGACGGGCGACACCCTCGATCGTCTTGCCGACGACGATGCCCACGCCGATGGCGGGGCCGATGGCGGCGAGGCCGTAGCCGATCGTGGCGACGTTACCGGTGACCTGGGCGAGAACCGTAGTTGCGTCCACGGGTTTTTTCCTTTCGTTGGGTGGCTCGGCGTGCGCCGGGCCGCTCAGTGCTCTTCTGCGACCGCGAGCTGGATGTAGACCGCGGTGAGGATCGCGAAGACGTACGCCTGGAGGAAGGCGACGAAGATTTCGAACAGGGTGAAGGCGAGACCGAAGGCGAGGGATCCGGCGCCGAGCGCCGTCCACCAGCCGCCGAGCCCGACGACGAAGAACTGCGTCGCCGAGAAGAACAGCACGAGCATGAGGTGACCGACGACCATGTTCATCAGCAGACGCAGCGTCAGCGTGACGGGGCGGATGATGAAGGTCGAGAGGAACTCGAGCGGGACGATGATGATGTACAGCGGCCACGGAACGCCCGAGGGCAGCAGGGCGTTCTTGAAGAAGCCCCCGGGGCTCTTCTTGATGCCCGCGTAGATGAACGTGACGTAGGCGACGATCGCGAGCAGCATGGGCACGGCGATGACGCTGGTGCCGGCGATGTTCAGGAACGGGATGACACCCGTGATGTTCATGAACAGCACCATGAAGAAGATCGTGGTGAGGATGGGCAGGAACCGACGCCCGTCCTTCTTGCCCAGGATGTCTTCGGCGATGTTGACGCGAACGAAGTCGAGGCCCATCTCGGCGACGCTCTGGAAGCGCCCGGGGACGATCTTCATACGCCGCGTGCCGAGCACGAGGAAGAGGACGAGGGCCAGCGTCGCCAGCATCTGCGTGAGGTTGATACGCGTGATCGCGAAGATCGTGCCCTCGAACAGCACCGCATCGGGGAAGAATTCCGAGATGGACGGCGGGTGGAACTCGGCACCCGCGGACGCGAAGTTCGTGATCAGGGTCGCAGCTTGAGTAGTCAGCGCTGGCTCCAGCTTCGGGGCATCGGTGTGAACCGTTGCGACGATGGTCGGTGATGGTACCCGATGAGGAGACCTGGAAAAGAGTTCCGATCGCGGGTGGGTACGTATGCCACCCTATCAAACTCCCAGGCTGTCCACGTGTCGGGCCGGAGGTTCCTCTCGCCGCCGGACTAATGCGCGGCGGCTGTCCTCGCTGTGGGCTAGGCGCCCCGTGGTCTCACGCGCGACGGTCGCCGGCGTCGGGGTCGGTGGGCAGCGTCACGTCGCTGGCGCTGGGGATGCGCATGCGCATGAGCACCACGACGTCCACCGCCAGCGAAGCCAGCACGCTGATCACGAGCGCGACGTAGAAGACGACGAGGTCGACCCAGTCCTGACCTCGCAGGACGGCGATGGCGACGATGAACAGGACCAGCTTGAGCAGCCACCCTCCGAGGACGATCCCGAAGAAGATCGGGACGTAGAGCGGATCGCCGTACCACCGGTTCGCCACCAGGATGCTGGTCGCCGTGACGGCCAGGAAGATCGCGCTGACGGCGACTCCCGCCAGGGCACTGCCGAGACCGGGCGCTCCCCCGACGGTGAAACCGACGATCGCCCCCACCACGAGCAGCGCGGCGGTCACGATCCCACCCCAGACCAGGGCGGTGCGCAACACCGGCGTGCTCGAAAGGGGTCGGCGGGCGTCGGGCGTCGTACTGCTCATGAGGGGGTCTCCGGTCGGGTGGGTCGGGCACGACGGGTCAACCGCCGCAGACGGTGCTGTGAGGGAAGGAGGGTGAGAACGGCGCACGCGGCCACACCGGTGAGGCCGAAGAGGATGCCGATGAGGTAGTCGCCGGGCCAGCTCTGCTGCGTTCCGATGTACATCAGCAGGAACGCGAGGCTGACGACGGCGGTCCAGCTGTAGAAGATGAGCACGGCGTCGCGGTCGCTGTGGCCCATGTCGAGCATGCGATGGTGCAGGTGCTTGCGGTCGGGCGAGAAGGGCGAGCGGCCGGCCCACTGGCGTCGCAGGACCGCCAGTCCGAAATCGAGCAGAGGGAGCAGCACGATGACGACCGGCAGCAGGATCGGGATGAAGGCACCGAGCAGCTGCGAGCGACCGATCTTCTCGGGGTCGAGCACGGCCGGATCGAGCTGGCCGGTGATCGCGATGGCCGAACTGGCCATCAGCAGACCCAGCATGAGCGCGCCCGCGTCGCCCATGAACAGCTTCGCCGGCGTCCAGTTCATGGGGAGGAACCCGAGGCACGCGCCGATGAGGACGGCGGCGATGAACGAGGCGAGGTTGAAGTAGGTGCTCGCTCCGGTGTCGCGCACCAGGAGGTAGGAGTACGCGAAGAACACGCCGTTGGCGATCAGGCAGACGCCCGCGACGAGGCCGTTGAGCCCGTCGATGAAGTTGACGGCGTTCATCACGACCACGAGCGCGAACACGGTGAGCAGGAAGCTCACCCACCCCGATCCGACCGTGAGGGCCCCGATCGGCAACGACAGGATCTGCAGCTGTCCGAACCACGCGATGATGCCCGCGGCGATGAACTGCGCGCCGAGCTTGATCATCCAGTCGAGGTCCCACAGGTCATCGGCGACCCCCACCAGGACGATGAGGAGGACGGCACCCAGGAGCGACAGCACCGGCACCGGGTCGGCCCAGAGGATCGCGAAGTAGGGATTGCTGCTCGACAGGGCGAACGCCGCGGCGACACCCAGGAACATCGCCACCCCGCCCAGACGGGGCGTCGGCGTCTGATGGACGTCGCGTTCCCGGATGCCGGGATAGAGCTTGAACCGCAGGGCGAGCTTCCACACCACCCACGACAGCGCGAGCGTGACCGCCGCCGTGAACAGGATGATGAGGAGATACTGGGTCACGGACCCGGCGCCTCGGAATCCGGCGACGCCTCGGCCGACGGCACGACCGGGTCGACGGCGTCCTCGGGGTCGGGCTCGAGCAGATCGCCGAGCACCTCGCGCAGGCGCTCGCGCGAGATGGCGCCTTCGCGCAGCACACGCACCTGGGGCTCGGCACCGCCGACCAGAGTCGTGGCATCGATGATCGTCGAGGCGACGCCAGTCTCGCTGGGACCGGCGTCGAGGTACGCGGCGACGGTGTCGCGCAGCATGTCGCGGGCGGAGTCGATGTCGACGGCGGCCGCCATGCCGGTCAGGTTCGCGCTCGAGACGGCGAGGGGTCCCGTCTCCTCCAACAGCTCGAGCGTCAGCTTCTGCGCGGGCATGCGCACCGCGACCGTCCCGTGGGTGTCGCCGAGGTCCCACGAGAGCGACGGCTGCGCGGGCAGGACGATGGTCAGCCCGCCCGGCCAGAACTCGCGCACGAGGTCGTCGACGGCGGGCGGGATCTCGGCCACGAGGGCGCGCAGCGTCGCGATGCCCGGCACGAGCACGGGCGGCGGTTGCTGGCGTCCCCGGCCTTTCGCCTCGAGGAGCCCCGCGACGGCGCGCGCATTGAACGCGTCGGCGGCGATTCCGTAGACGGTGTCGGTGGGGAGCACGACGAGTTCGCCTCGGCCGATCGCCTGACGCGCGTGGCGCATCCCGGACAGCAGCTGCGACTCGTCACGGCAGTCGTAGACGGGTGACATGTCGCGCGTCAGTCTAGTCGTGCCCCGCTGAGAGCCCGGTCACGGACGGATGGCCGTCGTCGCGCGGTCGCGCATCGTGAGGTCGGTGTGCGTGGCGGCCGAGCGCCATCCGTCGGCGGACAGGATGCCGCGTATCGCCTCACCCTGCCACTCTCCGTGCTCGAGCACGATGACGCCGCCGGAATGGGCGAGACGCAGACCCACCTCGCTGAGTCGACGCACGGCATCCAAGCCGTCGGGTCCGCCGTACAGCGCCGCCGGCGGATCGAACAGGCGCACCTCGGGGTCGCGCGGGATCGCGTCGTCGGGCACATAGGGCGGGTTGGAGGCGACGACCGACACGGTGCCGTCGAGGTCGGCGAAGGCGACGGCGAGATCGGCGAAGGCGAGGGTGAGGTTGTCGGCACCCACGCGGGAGTGGTTCAGCTTCGTCCAGATGAACGCGTCGACGGAGTTCTCGGCGGCGAAGACGCGCGCGTGCGGCACCTCGGTCGCCATCGCGAGGGCGATCGCGCCGCTGCCGGTTCCGAGGTCGACCGCGATCGGGGACTCGGATGCCACGGCTCGGAGCGCATCGATCGCGAGCTGGGCCACCATCTCGGTCTCGGGTCGGGGGACGAAGACGCCCGGACCCACGGCCAGTTCGAGGGAGCGGAACGGAGCGACGCCCGTCAGATGCTGCAGCGGCTCGCGCTGGCAGCGTCGGTCGACGAGAGAGGCCAGTGCCGACAGGGCGGAGGGCGGCATCCGGTCCCCGCGGACGGCTGCGGCCTGCACTCCCCCGCGCGACGTGTCGAGCACGTGGGCGACGAGCAGCTCGGCATCGACCTGCGGATCGGGGACACCGGCCACCCCGAAGCGGCGGGCGGTCTCGCGGACGACGTCGCCGACGAGAGCGGGGGAAACAGGGGGCGGAGGCGTCTCGAGCATGACGGGGCACCAGCTTAGTAGCGGGGCGTCATACACAGAACCGGCCCCGGGCGGCTCGCTTAGGATGATCGCGTTCTGACCGACGGCGAAAGGCGCCCCATGCCCGGCATCCACCCCGACATCACCACCGCGTTCGGCGACACGCCTCTGGTGCGGCTGAACCGCGTCGCAGAGGGGACCGAGGCGCAGATCCTGCTGAAGCTGGAGTTCTACAATCCCGCATCCAGCGTCAAGGACCGTCTGGGCATCGCGATCGTCGACGCGGCGGAGGCATCCGGCGAGTTGCAGCCCGGCGGCACGATCGTGGAGTCCACGAGCGGCAACACCGGCATCGCCCTCGCGATGGTCGGCGCCGCGCGCGGCTACAAGGTCATCCTGACGATGCCCGCCTCGATGTCGAAGGAGCGTCGCATCCTGCTCAAGGCCTTCGGCGCCGAGCTCGTGCTCACCGACCCCACGAAGGGCATGAAGCTCGCCGTCGACGAGGCCAAGCGCATCGTCTCCGAGACCCCGGGTGCCGTCTGGGCCCGCCAGTTCGAGAACGAGGCCAACCCCGCCATCCACCGTCGGACGACGGCCGAGGAGATCCTCCGCGACACCGACGGCAAGGTCGACTACTTCGTCGCCGGCATCGGCACCGGCGGAACCATCACGGGTGTCGGTCAGGTGCTCAAGGAGCGCGTCCCCGGCGTGCAGATCGTCGCCGTCGAGCCGGCCGACTCCCCCATCCTCACCAAGGGCCACCCCGGCCCGCACAAGATCCAGGGCATCGGCCCGAACTTCGTGCCCGAGATCCTCGACCGCGACATCCTCGACGAGGTCATCGACGTCGAGTTCGACGACGCCATCCGCCTCGCCCGCGAGACGGCCGCCAAAGACGGCATCCTCGTCGGCATGTCGTCGGGTGCGGCGATCTGGGCCGCTCTCGAGGTCGCCCGTCGTCCCGAGGCCGCGGGCAAGAACATCGTCGTGATCATCCCGTCGTACGGCGAGCGCTACCTCTCGACGGCGCTGTACGAGCACCTGCGCGAAGACTGACGGTGGGGGTCCTCTCCCGCATCCGCGAAGACGTCTCCTCAGCCAAGCTCCGCGACCCCGCGGCGCGCGGCGCCTTCGAGATCGCTCTGCTGTACCCGGGGCTCCACGCCGTGTGGTCGTACCGCGTCGCCCACCGCCTGTGGCGACGTGGTCTGCGCTTCCCGGCGCGGGCCCTCTCGCAGATCACCCGGTGGCTCACCGGCGTCGAGATCCACCCCGGGGCGACGATCGGGCGCCGCTTCTTCATCGACCACGGCATGGGTGTCGTCGTCGGCGAAACCGCCGAAGTGGGTGACGACGTGATGCTGTACCACGGCGTCACCCTCGGCGGGCGGCAGCGCGAGGGCGGCAAACGCCACCCCACCCTGCATGACGGCGTCGCCGTGGGTGCCGGAGCCAAGATCCTCGGTCCCATCACCCTGGGTGCCGGCACGGTGGTGGGCGCGAACGCCGTCGTGACGCGTGACGCCCCCGCCGACAGCGTGCTCGTGGGCGTGCCGGCCAAGGGGCGACTGCGTCGGAGCGGCGAGGACACCCGGGCCCTGCTCACCACCCCGGAGTACTGGATCTGACGCGGGTCCCGCGGCGACGGTCGCCACGACGAGCGTCGTAGTCTCGATCCATGCCACGCCTGCACGATCTGTCGCTCGTCGCCCAGACCGGAGCGCTGCGCGCGGGTGAGCTCTCCCCCTCCGAGGTGGCCGAGCACTACCTCGATCGCATCGAGCGGCTCGACGATCTCGGTGCGTTCGCCGAGGTCAGCGCGAGCGCTGCCCGCGAGCATGCCCTGCGGCTCCGGAATCCGTCGGCGGGGTCGCTGTGGGGTGTCCCCCTCGCCGACAAGGACCTCGTCGCCCGCGCGGGCGTGCCCACCCGGTACGGCTCGCGATCCCGCGCCGACCACGTGCCGACGGCATCCGATCCGCTCGCGCGCGCCCTCGACGCCGCCGGTGCGGTGAACGTCGGCAAGACGAGCACGTCGGAATTCGGGCTCACCGGATTCACCGAGCCGCTCATCCACGACCCGGCACGCGATCCGTGGAGGCCGTCGGCCGGCGCCGGCGGGTCGAGCGGCGGCGCGGCCGTCGCCGTCGCGGCCGGATTCCTGCCCGCGGCCGTGGGTTCCGACGGCGGCGGCTCCATCCGCATCCCCTCCGCGACCGTCGGAGTGGTGGGACTGAAACCCTCCCGCGGGCGTCTGCCGATCGGTTCGGGCTTCGACTCCCCCGACGGACTGTCGGTGACGGGCCCGATCGCGCGCTCAGCCGAGGATGCGGCCCACCTCCTCGACGCCCTCGTCGGTCTGGCGCCGTTCCGGTACGCGACGGCGGCGCCCGGGGGCGGTCCGTTCGTCGACGCCGCGCGGCGAGAGCCGACCCGGCTCCGCGTGGGCACGACCACGGTCTCCCCGTGGGACGACGATGAGGACATCCGCCTCGATCCCGACGCCCGTGCCGCGTTCGAGACGGCATCCGCGTGGCTGGGCGACAGCGGGCACGAGGTGGAGGACGCGGCATGGCATCCGCGGGGCTACGCGGCGCTCTTCCGGGTGCTGTGGCGCGCGAGCGCGGCGCGGATCCCCTTGAGTCAGGCGGATCTCGCCGTCGTGGAGCCCCTGACCGCCTGGCTCGTGCAGGAGGGGCGACGCCTCTCGGCGCTCGACCTGCTCGATGGTCTGGCCGCCGCTCGGGCGTTCGAACGGCGGACGGTCGCGGACTTCTCGGCGTTCGACGCGGTCCTCACCCCCGCCCTCGCCCAGCCGCCGCAGCCGATCGGAGCGTATGCAGGGCACTCGCCCGAGCGCACGTTCGCGATGCAGGTCGAGTACGCGCCTTACTCGAGCTTCGTCAACGTCGCGGGTCTGCCCGCGATGACCGTGCCCGTCACGGCGAATGCCACCGGCCACCCCGTCTCGGTCCAGCTCGTCGGGCGTCCCGGCGGCGAGGCGACGCTGCTGTCCCTCGCCGCGCAGCTCGAGGGACGCCGGGGGCCGCTCCCCCATCCGCCGGTCTGGCGAGCCTGAGCAGCGCGAACGGCGCCGCGTGAAGCAGCGCCGGACGAAACACGACCGGCTCCGACCGACGTCGGGGCTGCCGTCGCGAAGTCGCTCGCGCCTTTCCATGCGGACGCGATGAACGCGAGGACTGCGCGCGCAACCGGCCCTTGTTAGCGGGAACAATCTGAGCTACCGTGAGCGACGCCACCACCTCGACCAGGGTTCGACGACGAATCCGTGGAGCACGCGTCGATGACGACCGTCTCCTGAAGGGACACCCATGCTGTCTGATCCCCCGCCCGTTCGAGCACCGCGAACGCGCCCGTCACGTAGGGTCCTCGCCGTCTCGCTCGCCGTCGCGACCCTGGGAGCGATGCTGACGCCCGCGACAGCCGCGATGGCGGCCGAATCGGTGCCGGTACCGGTCCTCCAGTACACGTTCGACCAGATCGACGCCCGACCGGCGAACGGCGCCACAGTCGCCGACTCCGCACCGGGCAACCACGTCGGCACCGTCGTCAACGGCGGCGCGACGAGCGTGGCCGGCCCCCGTGGCGTCGCCGGGGATCTCGCCCTCTCGCTGCCCGGCGGGGCCAGCACGGCCGCCGCGCCCCACGTGCGCATCGCACCCGGCCTCATCCCGGCCGGCACCACCGACGTCACGATGTCGGCGTGGATCCGTTGGAGCGGCGCCCCTGCGTGCACCTGGCCGTTCACGCTCGGCTCCAGCGTCAACGCGCACGTCCTCGCGACCACGCAGTGCGGCGCCTCCGGTTACGGCGCCGTCAAGAACGGCTCCGAGGTCCGCGCGTCGGGCACCGCGCCCGTTCCGGCCTCGCGCTGGGTGCACATGGCGGTCGTGGTCGCCGGTGGCAAGACCGTCCAGACCTTCCTCGACGGTGCGCTGGTGGGACAAGCGCCCACCACCTACACCGCAGCGGCGGCGGTCGGCAGCTCGACGTTCTCGGGTTACCTCGGCAAGTCGTTCTACGGACCGGATGCCTACTGGGCCGGCGCGATCGACGACGTGAAGGTGTGGACCTCGGCACTGTCGGCCGGGCAGCTGCAGCAGGCCGAAAGCGAGGCCCACGCGGCCATCGCGCGCGCCGACGCCGCCGTCACGCTCGGCGACACCTCGAACGTGACGTCCGATCTCGCACTGACCACCAGCGGAACGGGCGGTTCGACCATCACCTGGACCTCGAGCAACCCCGGTGTGGTGAGCGCCACCGGGACGGTCGTCCGACCGGCGGCCGGCTCGCGCGACGCCATCGTCACCCTGACCCCGACGGCCACCCACGGAGGCACGTCGATCGCGGGGTCGCCCCTCACGGTGAAGGTCCCGGCGTACGCCGAGGGCGACAGCGCGCAGGCGGAACTGGCGCGCAGCGTCGCCGACGGCATCGCCGCCGAGGGAGCCCTGGCCGGGCCCATCCGCGGCAGCATCACCCTGCCGACGACCGGGGCCGATGTGACCGCCACCGCCGGGCGCCCGGGAGCGGCGAACGCCGCCGTCACGTGGTCGTCGTCGAACGAGGCGATCATCTCCGCGGTCGACGAGGGCACCGCCCCGAACATCGTCGCGAAGGGTGCCGTCACGCGTCCCGCCGTCGACACCGAGGTCACCCTGACGGCGACGGTCACCGTCGCCGGAGCCGCGCCCGTCGTGCGGACGCTCGAGCGCACCGTTCCCGCAGCGGCCCCGGTCGCTGCGAGCGACCTCGACGCCTATCTTTTCGCCTACTTCACCGGCGACAACGTCGAGGGCGAGAAGATCCGTTTCGCGACCTCCGACGGCAACGACTCGCTGCGCTGGAAGACGCTGAACGACGCGCAGCCCATCCTCACCTCCACCAAGGGCACGAAGGGGCTTCGCGACCCGTTCATCCTCCGGTCGAAGGAAGGCGACCGCTTCTTCCTCCTGGCGACGGACCTCTCGGTCGGCACGTCCGGCTGGGGCGGCGCGACGAACCGCGGCAGTCACCACCTCGAGATCTGGGAGTCCACCGACCTCGTCAACTGGGGCGAGCAGCGCCACGTCGAGGTCAACCTGCCCAACGCCGGTATGACCTGGGCCCCCGAGGCGATCTACGACGAGAGCATCGAGGCGTACAACGTCTACTGGACGTCGACACTGTTCACGGACGGTGCAGCTCGTGACGTCGCCGACGGCAACGGTCCGCAGATCCTCATCTCGACCACGCGCGACTTCCGCGACTTCACCACCCCCCAGCCGTGGTTCAAGGCCGCTGACGTGCCCGGCCTGAACGTCGGCAACGGTCTGATCGACTCCACCGTGCTGAAGGAGGGCGACACCTGGTACCGCTTCACCAAGGCGACGCAGACGAGCGGCTGCGCCTCACCCGACATCATCGGACAGAAATCGACCGACCTCCGCGCCACCACGGCATCCGGAGCATGGTCTCTGATCGACACCTGCATCGGTCGCACCGCGGGCACCCCCGAGGTCGAGGGTCCCGAGATCTTCGCGGCCAACGAGGGTGATCGAGCCGGGTACAAGTACTTCCTCTGGGTCGACAACTACGGCGGGCGCGGGTACATCCCGCTCGGCACGAACTCCCTCGAGGGCGACATCCAGTGGACGATTCCGAGCAGCTTCTCGCTGCCGGCCTCCCCGCGTCACGGCTCGATCCTCCCCATCACGGCGAAGGAGCGCGACACCCTCGCCGCGAAGTGGAACCCGTCGCTGCTCGTGACCTCGATCGACCCTGTCGCAGCGAGCGTGCAGGCCGGCTCCGGCGAGGTCTCACTTCCGGAGACGGTGCAGGCCACCTTCAAGGACGGGCACCGCGAGACCATCGCCGTGACCTGGGACCCGGCTGACCTGTCGTCGCTGAAGAAGGCGGGCGACACCGTCGAGGTGCGCGGGCAGCTCGCCAACTCGGCCGGCACGCCGGCGATCGCGACCGTCACCGCCACGGCTCCCCCGGGGCCGGCCGTCAGCGCGACAGCGTCGACCCGGTGCGTTGCGGGCAAGGTCGTCATCACGACGCGGGCGACCAACGACAGCGGCGCCGCCGCCGACATCACCGTCAGCACCGCGTGGGGCGGGAGGACGCACACCGCAGTGGCCCCCGGGGCTTCGGTCTCGACGGCGACGACCGTGCGGGCAGCGTCGGTCGCGGCCGGTTCGGTCGAGGTGACGGCCACGGGCGCATCGGGTTCGCGCACGGTGACCGCCGCGTACTCCGCCGTCAGCTGCCGCTGACGCGGACGCGCCGACGCGGTGCTCGAGGGGAGGGCCCGCGGGTCCTCCCCTCTTCGCCCGTGCTCGCCCGACGGGGCCGGACGCCGAGGCGGGCACCGCGCGTCGAGGTGCCGGACGCAGGCCCGACGACCGGTCGCCTCTGTACGGGGCGGCCGGTCAGCCGTCGGCGAGGGCGGCGAGCCGCGCCTCTTCGTCGGCGGTGATCGCCGATTCGATGATCGGGCCGAGGGCACCGTCCATCACCTGGTCGAGGTTGTACGCCTTGTACCCGGTGCGGTGGTCGGCGATCCGGTTCTCGGGGAAGTTGTAGGTGCGGATGCGCTCGGAGCGGTCCATGCCGCGGATCTGCGATTTGCGCGCATCGGCGGCGACCGCGTCGCGCTCCTCCTGCTGCTTGGCGAGCAGGCGGGCGCGCAGCACGCGCATGCCGGCCTCGCGGTTCTGCAGCTGCGACTTCTCGTTCTGCATCGACACGACGATGCCCGTGGGCACGTGCGTGATGCGCACCGCGGAGTCGGTGGTGTTGACCGACTGACCTCCCGGACCCGACGAGCGGAACACGTCGATCTTGAGGTCGTTGGGGTCGATCCCGACCTCTTCGGGCTCGTCGACCTCGGGGAAGACGAGCACACCGGTGGTCGAGGTGTGGATGCGGCCCTGCGATTCCGTCGCCGGCACACGCTGCACGCGGTGCACACCGCCCTCGTACTTCAGGTGCGCCCACACCCCCTGGGCGGGGTCGCTCGACGACCCCTTGATCGCGACCTGGACGTCTTTGTATCCGCCCAGATCGCTCTCGGTGCGCTCGAGCAGTTCGGTCTTCCACCCCATGGATGCCGCGTACTGCAGATACATCCGCAGGAGGTCGGCCGCGAACAGGGCGCTCTCGGCCCCGCCCTCGCCGCCCTTGATCTCCATGATCACGTCGCGCGCGTCATCGGGGTCGCGCGGGATGAGCAGGCGGCGCAGGCGCTCCTGCGTCTCGGCGACCCGCTGCTCCAACCCCGGCACCTCGTCGGCGAACGCCTCGTCCTCACGGGCGAGTTCGCGCGCGGCATCCAGGTCGTCGGATGCCGCGACCCACGTCTCGTGGGCCGAGACGATGCGCGACAGCTCCGCGTAGCGGCGGTTGACGCGCTTCGCGCGTGCGGCGTCCGCGTGCACGGCCGGGTCGGAGAGCTCCTCTTGAACAGCTTTGTGCTCGTCGAGGAGCCCTCGGACCGACTCGAACATCGCGGGCACCGACATCGCGTTGGCGGCCCGGATCAGCGGATGCTGTTGTCGTCACCGCCGCGCGCGGGCGCCGGGATCGACTTCTGCATCTGCACGAGGAACTCGACGTTCGACTGCGTCTCTTTGAGCTTGCCGAGCACGACCTCGAGGGCCTGCTGGGGCTCGAGGCCGGCCAGGGCGCGGCGGAGCTTCCAGGTGATCTTGACCTCGTCGTTCGAGAGCAGCATCTCCTCGCGGCGGGTGCTGGAGGCGTTGACGTCGACCGCCGGGAAAATGCGCTTGTCGGCGAGCTGGCGGTTCAGGCGCAGTTCGCTGTTGCCGGTTCCCTTGAACTCCTCGAAGATCACGTCATCCATCTTCGAGCCGGTCTCCACCAGCGCGGTGGCGAGGATCGTGAGCGATCCACCGTTCTCGATGTTGCGCGCGGCGCCGAAGAAGCGCTTGGGCGGGTACAGCGCCGACGCATCGACGCCGCCGGAGAGCACGCGGCCCGACGTGGGCGCGGCGAGGTTGTACGCGCGACCCAGACGGGTGATCGAGTCCAACAGCACGACGACGTCGCGGCCCAGCTCGACCAGGCGCTTCGCACGCTCGATGGCGAGCTCGGCGACCGTGGTGTGGTCTTCGGCAGGCCGGTCGAACGTCGAGGCGATGACCTCGCCGCGGACGGTCCGCTGCATGTCGGTGACCTCTTCGGGGCGCTCGTCGACGAGCACGACCATGAGGTGGACCTCGGGGTTGTTCGTGGCGATCGCGTTGGCGATCTGCTGCAGGACGATGGTCTTGCCGGCCTTCGGGGGCGCGACGATCAGCCCGCGCTGGCCCTTGCCGACCGGGGCGACCAGGTCGATGATGCGCTGCGTGAGCTTTTCGGGCCCGGTCTCCAGGCGCAGGCGCTCCTGGGGGTACAGGGGGGTGAGGTTGTTGAACTCCACACGGGCGGCGGCGTCGTCGACCGACAGGCCGTTGATCGAGTCGACCTGCACGAGCGCGTTGTACTTCTGACGCCCCTGCTGCTCGCCCTCGCGCGGCTGCTTGATGGCGCCGACGACGGCATCGCCCTTGCGCAGGTTGTACTTCTTGACCTGGCCGAGCGAGACGTACACGTCGCTCGGGCCGGGCAGGTAGCCGGTCGTGCGCACGAACGCGTAGTTGTCGAGCACGTCGAGCACGCCGGCGATGGGGACGAGAACGTCGTCCTCGCCGATCTCGGTCTCGAACTCGTCGCCCGTCGTGCTCTGGCCGCGGCGCTTGTTGCGCTGACGATTGCGGCTGTTCGCCGCACCCTGCTGCTGCTGGGCCTGCTGGCCGCTCTGCTGTGCGTTGTCGCGCTGCGAAGCGCCGCCCTGCTGGCCGTTGTCGCGCGGAGCGTTGTCGCGCTGGCCGTTGTCGCGCTGAGCGTTGTCGCGCTGACCGTTGTCGCGCTGACCGCCCTGCTGCGTGTTGTCACGCTGCGACGCGCCCTGCTGACCGCCCTCGCGCGGTCCACCCTGGGTGGGCGCCTCGACGTCGTCGGAGCCGGCGTCGGCCTTCTCGGCCGCGGCGTCGGGCTTGTTGCGGTTGCGGTTTCGCGAACGGCTCCGGCCACGACCGCGAGCGGGGGTCTCGTCGGACTGCTCGGCGTTGTCGGATGCGGCGTCCTCGCCGTCGTTCGCCTCGGACGCCGCTGCGGGCTCCGATGCACCGGAGGCAGCGGACTCGTCGACGACGACGTCGGCAGACGGCGCGTCGGCGGACGGCGCGTCCGTCGTCTCAGCGACCGCGGGAAGGTCGGCGGCCGTGGCGGCGTCGTCCGCGACATCGGCCGCGGTCGTGACGGGGGTGGTCGGCGTCGCGTCGGACGTCCCCTCGGCGACCGGAGCGTCGGCGGTTTCGGCGGCGGCTGCCTCGGCAGCAGCGGCTTCCGCGGCGGCGGTTTCAGCGGCGGCCTTCTCCTTGGCGGTGGCGGTCGTCGCACGGCGAGGGGCGCGCTTGCGCGGAGCGCGTGCGGGCTTCTCCGCCGGGGCGGCCTCCTCCGCGGGTGCGGTCGCAGCAGCGGCCTCGGCGGCCGGCTCGGCCGCGGGTTCGGCATCGGCGGCGGCCGGCTCGTCCGCCGGCGCGGCGTCGGCGGACGCCGGAGCATCGGCGGCCGGAGCGTCGGCGGCGATGGTGTCATCGGCGAACAGCGCCTCGGGCTGCGCATCGGCGGCCGCAGCGTCGGGGGCGTCCGTGCCCTCGGCCGTCGCGGTCTCGACCGGGCTCTGCTCGGTGTCGGCGTCCGGCGTATCGGTGCCCTGCGCGTCAGCCGTGGGCTGCTCTTCGGCGGGGATCTCGGCGCCCTCGGGCGCGTCGACGGAATGGGTCTCGGAGATGGACTCCACGAGTGCTCCTCAGAATGAAACGTGTCAGATCGCGCTTCGCCGTGCAGATCGCAGACGAAGAGACACCAGCGGTTCGGGAGATTGCAGCCGATACCGGGTTCGCGATGTGTTGCGGATTTCGCAGGTGGTGCAGAGGCTCAGATTCGCGAAGTTACGCGGAACCCTCTGCGTTTTTCACTGTACCACCCTTGACGTCGACGGCGAGCATGAGCGCCTGCCACGGGGTGTCGACCACGGATGCCATAAGATCCGCGGCTTCGAGTCGCTGCCCGGGGCCGTCTGCGAGCACCAGAACGCTGGGGCCGGCACCCGACACGACGGCCGCGTAGCCCTCCGCGCGGAGCGCCCGCACGAGCCGATCGGTCTCGGGCATGGCCTGGGCGCGATAGTTCTGGTGCAGCTTGTCTTCGGTCGCCGCCATGAGCAGCTCGGGACTCTGCGTCATCGCGGCGATGAGCAGGGCCGAACGCGAGACGTTGAACACCGCGTCCTCGCGCGGGACCTGCAGGGGCTGCAGGCTCCGGGCGACGGCCGTCGACATCGTGAAGCTCGGCACGAGCACCAGTGGTGAGACACCCCGGTGGACGATGAGCTGCTTGTGCTGCGGGCCCGCGGCATCCATCCAGGCGATCGTCAGACCGCCGAAGAGGCCCGGTGCGACGTTGTCGGGGTGCCCCTCCAGTTCGGTGGCCAGGCGCAGCAGGTCGACGTCGCTGAAGGCGACCTCGCCCTCGAGCAGACCCTTCGCGGCGAGGATGCCGGCGACCACGGCAGCCCCCGACGAGCCCATGCCGCGCCCGTGCGGGATGACGTTGTGCGCGGTGAGCCGAAGCCCCGGGAGGGGGCGGCCGACCGATGCGTACGTGTGCGCCATCGCGCGCACCACGAGGTGCGACGCGTCGCGCGGCACATCGGCCGTGCCCTCGCCCGCGACCTCGATCTCGAGGGCATCGCCCGCGAGCTGCTCGACGGTGAGGTCGTCGTAGACGCTCAGCGCCAGGCCGAGGGTGTCGAAGCCGGGTCCGAGGTTCGCGCTCGTGGCGGGAACGCGGACCGCGACTCGGCGACCAGGGCCTGGATTCACGCGGTCACCGGCTGCAGGTCGAGCACCGAGGCGACCTCCGAGGTGGTCGCGTCGACGACGGTGGGCGTGACGTCGGTGCCGTCGGCCTTGCGGAGCGCCCACTGCGGGTCTTTGAGACCGTGGCCGGTGACGGTCAGCACGACCTTCGCTCCGGCCGGGACGATTCCCGCCTCCGCGCGGTCCAGCAGGCCCGCGACGCTGATCGCCGAAGCGGGCTCGACGAAGACGCCGACCTCGCCCGCGAGGATCTTCTGCGCCTCGAGGATGCCGTCATCCTCGATCGCGCCGAACCATCCGTCGGTGGCGTCGCGCGCCTCGAGCGCGAGGTCCCACGAGGCGGGGTTGCCGATGCGGATGGCACTGGCGATCGTCTCGGGGTTCTTCACGACCTCGCCCCGCACGAGAGGGGCGGAACCGGCGGCCTGGAAGCCGAACATGCGAGGGACGCGGGTGGCGACGCCGCGGGCGGCCTCCTCGCGGTAGCCGCGCGAGTAGGCGGTGTAGTTGCCGGCGTTGCCGACGGGGATGAAGTGGAAGTCGGGCGCGTCGCCCAGCTGCTCGACGACCTCGTACGCCGCGGTCTTCTGACCTTCGATGCGGTCGGGGTTGACCGAGTTGACCAGGTGCACCGGGTAGTGGTCGGCGAGCTCGCGCGCGATCTCGAGGCAGTCGTCGAAGTTGCCGCGGATCTGGATCAGACGACCGTTGTGGGCGACCGCCTGGCTCAGCTTGCCCATCGCGATCTTTCCCTCGGGCACGAGCACGGCGGCGGTGATGCCGGCGTGGGCGGCGTAGGCCGCGGCCGAGGCCGAGGTGTTGCCGGTCGACGCGCAGATGACGGCCTTCGCGCCGTGCTCGACGGCGCGCGAGAGCGCGACCGTCATGCCGCGGTCCTTGAAGGAGCCGGTGGGGTTCATCCCCTCGAACTTGACCCACACGTCGGCACCGGTACGTCGCGACAGGGCGGGAGCCGGGATGAGGGGGGTGCCGCCCTCGCCCAGGGTGACGACGGTGGAGGCGTCGGTGACGCCCAGACGGTCGGCGTATTCGCGGAGGACCCCGCGCCAGAGATGAGCCATGTTCAGTTCCCTTCCACGCGCAGCACGGAGACCACGCGCTCGACGACGCCGCTGGCGGCGAGACGCTCGACGGTCTCGCTCAAATCCTGCTCGCGGGCCTTGTGTGTTCCGATGACCAGGCGGGCCGAACCCGCTCCGGTCGATGAGCCCGTCGCGGCGACCGGATCAGCGGCATCCGCCGACGCCTCGATGACGGTCTGCTCGACGGTCGCGATCGACACGCGACCCTCGCTCAGGATGCCGGCGACCGTGGCCAGCACACCCGGCCGGTCATCGACCTCGAGCGTGATCTGGTACCGCGTGATGACATGCCCGATGGGCACGGCGGGGAGGTTGGCGCGGGTCGATTCGCCCACGCCCACGCCGCCGGCGATGTGCCGGCGCGCGGCGGAGACCACGTCGCCGAGCACGGCGGACGCCGTCTGAACGCCGCCGGCGCCGGCGCCGTAGAACATGAGGTCGCCCGCGGCCTCGGCCTGTACGAACACGGCGTTGTTGGCGCCGTGGACGCTGGCGAGCGGGTGCGCGCGATCGACGAGGGCCGGGTACACACGAACCGAGATCGACTCGGTGCCGCCGTTTTCCGCGGCGAGTCGCTCGCACACGGCGAGGAGCTTGATGACGTAGCCGGCGTGACGCGCGGACTCGATCATCGCGGCGTCGACCGACGTGATGCCCTCGCGGTGCACGGCGTCCAGGGGAACCGTGGTGTGAAACGCGAGGCTCGCGAGGATCGCCGCCTTCTGCGCGGCGTCGTACCCCTCGACATCGGCGGTGGGGTCGGCTTCGGCGTAGCCGAGCGCCTGGGCCTGGGCCAGCACGTCGGCGAAGTCGGCGCCCTCGGTGTCCATGCGGTCGAGGATGTAGTTGGTGGTGCCGTTGACGATGCCCATGATCCGCACGACGCGGTCACCGGCGAGCGAGTCGCGCAGAGGCCGGATGATGGGGATGGCGCCGGCGGCGGCGGCCTCGTAGTAGACCTCGGCCCCCACCTGGTCGGCGGCCTCGAAGACCTCGGAGCCGTGGGTGGCGAGCAGCGCCTTGTTCGCGGTGACGACGTCGGCGCCCGAGGCGATCGCGTGCAGCACCTGCGTCCGCGCGGGCTCGATGCCGCCCATCAGTTCGATGACGATGTCGCTGCCGACGATGAGCGTCTCGGCATCCGTGGTGAAGAGGTCGTGGGGCAGATCGACGTCGCGCTTCGCGTCGAGGTTGCGCACGGCGATGCCGGCGAGTTCGAGCTTCGCGCCTGCGCGGTCGGCGAGTTCGTCGCCGTGTCTGAGCAGCAGGTCGGCGACCTGGGAGCCGACGGCGCCGGCGCCGAGGAGCGCCACGCGCAACGTGCGGTAGTCGGTCATTCGGTGTCTCCGTGGGGTGTGTCGGTCGTGACGGATGCCGGGATTCCGGCGTCGCGGGCGAGCAGATCGTCGACGGTCTCGCCGCGGACGATGACGCGCGCCTCACCCCGTCGCACCGCCACGACGGGCGGGCGTGGGGTGTAGTTGTAGTTGCTCGAGAGCGAGAAGCAATAGGCGCCGGTCGCGGGGACGCCCAGCAGATCGCCGGGGGCGACGTCGGCGGGGAGGTACTCGGCATCCACGACGATGTCCCCCGACTCGCAGTGCCGGCCGACGACGCGCGACAGCGCCGGAGTCTGGTTGCTCGTGCGCGAGACGATGCGCGCCGAGAAGTCGGCGCCGTACAGCGCCGGCCGGGCGTTGTCGCTCATGCCGCCGTCGACGCTGACGTATGTGCGGTCGAGGCCCTCGGCCGCCGTCACGGTCTTGACGGTGCCCACCTCGTACAGCGTCACGCCCGCCTGGGCGACGATGACGCGTCCGGGTTCGGTGGCGACGTCGGGCATCGGGATGCCGCGCACGGCGCACTCGTCGGCGATGGCATCCAGGATGCCGTCGGCGATCTCCTCGATGGGGCGGGGATCGTCGACCGAGGTGTAGGAGACGCCGAATCCGCCCCCGACGTTCAGCACGGGGATGTCTCCCCCCGCGAGCAGGTCGGCGTGGAGGTCGACCAGACGCGCGGCCGACTCGCGGAACCCGGAGGAGTCGAAGATCTGCGACCCGATGTGCGCGTGCAGTCCCACGAAGCGCAGGCTCGGCAGCTCACGGATGCGTGCGACCGCGGCGGCCGCCCCGTCGAGCGAGAAGCCGAACTTCTGATCCTCGTGTGCGGTCGCCAGGAACGCGTGGGTCTCGGCGTGGACGCCGGTGCGCACCCGCACGAGCACGGGCTGCACGACGCCGCGGCGATCGGCGATGGCGGCGAGCCGCTCGATCTCGATGGGGCTGTCGAGAACCACCGAACCGATGCCGACCTCGACCGCCCGTTCGAGTTCGCCCACGCTCTTGTTGTTGCCGTGGAAGCCGAGGCGGGCGGGATCGGCGCCACCGGCCAGGGCGACCTCGAGCTCACCGCGGGTGCAGACGTCGACGGCCAGCCCCTCGTCGACGACCCACTTCACGACCTCGGTCGAGAGGAACGCCTTCCCGGCGTAGTAGACGCGAGCCCGGATGCCGTGGCGCGCGGCCGCGGACTCGAAGGCCGCGCGGGCGCGGTGGGCGTGGGCGCGCACCTCGTCCTCGTCGAGGACGTACAGCGGAGTGCCGAAACGGTCGCGGAGGTCGAACACGGAGACCCCGCCGATCTCGACGGAACCGTCATCGGCACGTCGTGCGGTCGCGGGCCAGACGGGGGCGACGAGCTCATTCGCTTCGTCCGGGGCGACGAGCCACTCGGGCACGAGCGCGGAGTGCGAGGCGGACACAGGGGGACCAATCGGGTTTGCAGCGACGCGACGGCCGCGGATCACGGCTCCACCCCCGCGGAGAGTCACGCGAGGGTGTTTCTCGAAGTCTAGAGCACGCCGTATGCCGCACCTTTCCCACGTCGGCGCGCCGAGCCTCGACCTGCCGTGCGAGACACCAGCGCCGGGTGAAGCGTGGGGTGAAGTAGGGACGCCCTTCCCGGCATCCCTCCCGCTCGGAAGGCTGCGGCCGTCGGCATCCGCCGCCCCCAGACTTTACGGTGAGCCGGTGCAGACCGAATCAGCGTCCTCGCCCCTCGTCGTGGACGCCGTCGGGGTGCGCATCGGTATCGATGTCGACCACCTGGGCGACGACGATCGACACGCCGTCCGCACCGCCTGGCGCGACGCGCTCTCCCCGGAGCGGGGCTCGCCGGCGCACACCATCGTGCCCGACGCCGATGTCGAAGCCGGTGTCATGCTGTCGCGCCTGTCGAGCGACGTGACACGGTCGGCGATCGCGGCCCGACAGGGCGAGCAGTGGATGCTCCACGCGGCAGGGCTGGCCGCTCCGGACGGTGGCGTCATCGTGCTCGTCGGTCGTTCGGGCGCGGGCAAGACCACGGCGGTGAGCGTGCTGGCCCGGCGGTGGGGGTACGTCTCCGACGAAGCGATCGGCATCGACGACGACGGTCGCGTGCACGCTTACCGCAAGCCGCTGTCGGTGATCACCGACGGGCACGTGTCGAAGGTCCAGCACGCACCGGACGATCTCGGCCTGCAGCCGCTTCCGGACGGCCCCCTGCACCTCCGCCGGATCGTGCTCCTCGATCGCGACCACAAGCACGCGCGGGCGCGATTGCTCACCGTTCCCCTCTCGGTCGCCTTCGCCGACCTCGCACCGAACTCGAGCGCATTGGCGGCCATGCCGCATCCGCTTCGCACGATGCTGCGCGTCGTCGCCCGCACCGGCGGGGTGCTCCTCGCGCAGTACGCCGAGGCCGCCGACCTCGAGCCACTGCTGGACCGGCTCGACTCCGTGCTCCTTTCCGCCGAGAACGCCGCCCCTGCCCACGCCGGCGGCCGCGTCGACCACGAGGGTGGCGAAGCCGTCGCCCGGCCGAACCCCACGTCGATCTACCGCCGCGCCACCGTGGTGGACTGGTGCCCCGTCGACGACGAGCAGATCGCCGTGCTCTCGGCGGAAGCCGACGGCCGCGGCGTCCTGCGGGTGCTGGCGGGCCTCGCCCCTGCGATATGGTCCGCCGCCGCCGACGACATCGCCGTCGCCGACCTCGTGCGCGAGACCACCGCACGCTTCGACGAGGCCCCGCCCGCGGACGCGGTCGAAACGGCGATGGTGCAATTGGTCGAGGCGGGCCTGCTCACCGTCGTCTTGAGCTGACGACGGCTCCGGCCGGGGCAGGCGTTCGGGCGCGAGTCAGAGGACGGGACGGATGCCGGCGCCGGACGGCACCGCCATCGGGTCGTTCGCCCGGCGGTCACCGTCGAACGAAATCGGGGGTTCCCACGGACGCGGAGCGTCAGCGAGAACCCCCGACGAAGAGCACCTCAGACGCGGATGAACGCACCCTCGGCGGAGATGCCCGCGTCGATGCCGACGACCGTGCGGCCCGTGAGCCCGGTCATCTGCGCGGGCGTCGTCCTGTTGATGGTCGTGCCGTCGCCCAGCTGTCCGGCATCGTTCTTCCCCCAGCCCCAGACCTCGCCATTGTCGAGGAGCGCGTAGCCGCCGCCCCAGCGACCGGTGATCTTCGTCACGCCCGTCAGCGCACTCACGGAGGTGGGGCTGAGGACCGTGGAGGTGCCCCCGTTGCCGATCTGACCCGCGTCGTTGATACCCCATCCCGCTACCGTCTTGTCGGAACGCAGCACATGGAAGAAGCCGAAGCCGGCGGCCAATGCGCGAACGCCCGACAGTCCCGACACCGCCAGCGGCGTCGTGCTGCCCGAGGAGTCACCGTTGCCGAGCGTGCCCGACGTCGCGCCGCACGTCCATACCGTCCCGTCCGTTCGAAGCGCGGCGGTCTGCTGGTTGTCGCCGCCGATGTCGGTGACCGAACCCCACGCCGGGACGGAGATCGGACTCAGCACCGACCGGGTCCGGAGACCGTCTCCGAGGTTGCCGCTGGAGTTCGCTCCCCACGCACTCACCGCGTCGGTGGACAAGATCGCGAACGCCGAACGGTACGCACCGCAGATCTTCTTGGCCCCCGACAGGTTCGGGATCCTCTGTGCGGAACTGCGATCGGTCATCGTTCCATCGCCGAGCTGTCCATCGGCATTCCACCCCCACGCGTATACGTCGCCGTCGGCGGTCAGGGCGTATACGCTCGCTCGTCCGCCGGAGATCTGGACGACGTTCGAGGGTAGCCCCGGCACGCGGCCCCACGTCTTGCGACCGGTCCACCCCGGCCACCCCGCTGATACCGGGATCGAGGGGTCGCCCAGCGCACCGTTGTCGTTGCGTCCCACCGACCACACCGATCCATCGGCCAACAGGGCCACCGCGAAGATGTAGCCCGTGTACACCTGCACCACCGGCGAGGGGAACACGCGCGACGACTGGGTCGCCGCCGTATGGTCGCTCTCGGCTCCGTCACCGCCCGCGCCGTACAGGCCGTACCCCGCGTGCAGAAGGTTCGCGCCGATCACCTGGTACGTGTCGGTCGCGGTGCCTTCGTCGGAGGATGCGGACACCGCCGAAATGACGCCTGGACGAGTCCACACATCGGGGGTCACCGTGGTGCGGAACGAGCCCGACCCGTCGGTGGTGCCCGACCCCGCACCCAGCGTCGCATTCCGCGTCGCGCTCAAGGTCAGCGTCACGCCCTCGACACCGGCGGATCCGGTGGAGACGGTCGCGGTGACGGTCCCCGCCGTCCCCGCTGAGACCTGTGCGTCGACGTCGAGCGACACCGTTGCCGGAGTCGTCACGAAGAACACCGCATTCATCCGCGCACCGGAGGAGATCGCCGCGATGCTGCGACCCGTGAGACCGGCCACCGCCACGGGGGTATCGCGGTCGGCGGTGGTGCCGTCGCCCAGCTCACCGTCGGCGTTCGATCCCCAGGCCACGATGCTGCCGTCGGAACGAAGTGCATACGCATTCGACGCGCCGGCGGCGATCGTCGTCGCTCCCGACAGCGCGGGGACCTCCGCGGGGGTCGTCGCCTGCGCTCCCGTTGCCGAGCCGATGCCCAGCTGGCCGCGCGCGTTGCTCCCCCACGCGAACACCGCCCCGTCGGAGCGGATCGCGTAGCCTGCGTCTCCACCTCGGGCGATCGAGGCGACTCCCGAGAGCGAGGTCACCTGCACCGGCTGCGTCCGAGTGCTCGTCGTGCCGTCGCCGACCTGGCCCAGGTCGTTCGCCCCCCACGACCACACCGCACCCGAAGAGTCCAATGCCGAGTGGGTGTCATTGCCGCCGACCACCTGCACGATGTCGGACAACCCTGTGACCGCGACCGGAGACAGCTGATTCGTGGTGCTACCGTTGCCCACCTGGCCGCTGGCATTGCTCGCACCCCACGACCACAGGGTCTTGTCGGCCAGGATCACCAGACCGTTCACCCGACCCGCTGCGAGGAAGGTGACGTTCGCCAGACCGGGGATCTCCGTCGGCCGATCGCGATCCGTCGTGGTCCCGTCGCCGATCTGCCCCCAGATGTTCCACCCCCACGCCATGACCTTGCCCCCCACCAGTGCGTAGCACCCGTTCCACTGCGCGGCGATCTGGGTCACACCCGACAGGCCAGGCACAGGACCGAACTGGGTATAGGGAATGACGGAGGTGTCGCGACCCAGTCGTCCGAAGTCGGGATTCCCCGCCGTCCAGACGGTGCCGTCGGCCAGCAGCGCCACCGTGTGCGCGTCCCCGCTGGCGACCTGCACCACAGGGCTGGGGAACACCGGCAGCGTCTGAGCCGGTGTCGTCCACCCCCCGCCCGGCGCTCCATTGCCGATGTGACCCCAGTTGTTGGGTCCGGACGCCAGGACGTTGGATCCCACGACGGTGAACGTCGTCGACGTGTTCAGACCGCTGGAGACGGCGGTGATCGTCGCCGTCGTGCCGGGCTTGGCCCACGGTGTCCCCAGCCAGAACTTCGTGGTGTACTGACCCGCACCGTCGGTCGTGCCATCAGCGTTCTCGAACGACCCCCAGCCGGGACCGGAGAGCGAGACGGGCTGCCCCGCCAGCGCCGCGCCCGCCTCGGAACGCACGGTCACCGTGACCTCGACCGGTCCGGCGGCCGGCACCGTGCTCTGCGGAGTCGTGACGGCCAATCGCGTCACCTCGGACTGTGCGAGCGCAGGTGAGGCCGACAACAGGCTTATGGCCGGAACGGCCCACGCCGCACCGACGACGACCGTCCGGCGAGAGAGCCCCCCCCCGGGAGGGGGACGCGTCGGAGCGAGCGCCTGCCACGCCGGCACTCTGGCGGATACCTGAATGAGTCATGAGTGATCCCCTCTGCACAGCGCCGTCTCGCGGCGCCGCCTGTCGATGTGCCGTGACCGGGCTTGCGTCCTAGCACGTGTACATGCGCGAACGTACCCTCGTCGTCCCTGACGTCGGCGCGGAGAGTCAGCTCAAAGCGCCGGGTGAGGATAGACCCCGCAGAGGGCGAGACGGGGCGGCGGGACCTCGGCCACCCGTGAGTCGATCGGCGCGTTGCGACATCTCTGCGTGCCAAGGAGCGGGGCGAGGCGGTCTGTCGCCCGTACGAGCGCCGCCTTGTGTTCGAGGTCGACGCATCGCCAGCGGGTGAGGGTCGCCCGGCCAGGCGTGACCGACACCAGCGGGCGACTCACGAGGACCATCGAAATCGACCGGACGGCTCAGCGTGGCACGGTCATCACCATGGCAATGAGCGGGTCACTGCAATCTGACACGGCGCTCGCACCGCGCGCCGAATACGCCTCAGCCGCAGGTGCCGTTCGCCTGGAGCGCAGGGTCGTTGACGATTCCACCGGCGATGTCGAACGTCGCCACCAGGTCTTGTCCCTGCACGGTCGCGGAGGTCAGCGTCAGACCCGACGGCAACCGGTCGGCGATGCACAGGCTCGAGGTCTGCAGGATGCCATCGGCGACACCGCCGAACTGACCACGGAGCGTGTCGGCGTCGAGCAGGTTGCCCGCGACCTGGAAAGAGGACGGCGTCAGCGTGAGATCGCCGTCGGCGGCGCCGGGCGTCACGGTGACGCCGATCGGGATGCCGATACCGAACAGCGACAACGACGTCTCGAACGTCACGTCCGGCGCTGCGAGGGCGACGGTGCCGGCAGGAAGGTCGGGAAGTTCGGCGAGGAGCGCCCGCACCTGCTCCTGGTCGAGTCGTACCGAGGCCACTCCCCCCTCTGCGGCCGATCCGGCCGACACCGGCACACCACGCAGGTCGACGCGCACGTCGCCCGTGATCGGCCCGAGGGTGACGTCGTCGGACGCCACGTCGACCTCGTCGAGGCGCCCCGCGATCACCTGGGGCAGCACGAGGCCGGCCACCTGGACGTCGACGTCTTGATCGTCGGGCAACCCGACGTTGGTGACGACGAGGGAGCGCACCGTGCTGGTCACCACGGATCGGGCGATGAACTCCGCGGCCACCGCCGCGGCCACCAGCAGCAGGACGACCACGACGATCACCGCGATCCAGCGGCCGGTCTTCCGTCCGGACCGACGGTCCGAGGTCGCGGCATCCGTCATGGTCACATCCGTTCCGGAGCGCTGACTCCGAGCAGCGTCAGGCCGTTGCGCAGCACCTGCCCGGTCGCGTCATTCAGCCACAGGCGAGTGCGGTGCACCGGCTCGACCGGCGCGTCGCCCAGCGGGATGACACGACAGTTGTCGTACCAGCGGTGGTACAGACCGGCGAGCTCTTCGAGGTAGCGGGCGACGCGGTGCGGCTCGCGGACCTCGGCGGCGAAGGCGACGATGCGGGGGAACTCCTGGAGGGCCCCGAGGAGCGCCGACTCGGTCTCGTGATCGAGCAGCTCGGGAGCGAACTCCGAGCGGTCGACCCCGGAGCCGTGCGCGTTGCGCGCGACGTTGTGCGTGCGGGCGTGGGCGTACTGCACGTAGAAGACGGGGTTGTCGTTGGTGCGCTTCTGCAGCACGTCGAGGTCGATGTCGAGGTTCGAGTCAGCCGAGCTGCGCGTGAGGGCGTAGCGGGCGGCATCCACTCCGACGATCTCGACAAGATCCTCGAGGGTGACCACGGTGCCGGCGCGCTTGGACATGCGCATCGGCTGACCGTCGCGCACGAGGTTGACCATCTGGCCGATCAGCACCTGGAGGTTGACGTGCGGCTCGTCGCCGAAGGCGGCGCACATCGCCATGAGGCGTTGCACGTACCCGTGATGGTCGGCGCCGAGCATGATGATGCAGCGGTTGAAGCCGCGCTCGCGCTTGTCGAGGTAGTAGGCCAGGTCGCCGGAGATGTAGGCGGGCTGCCCGTCGGACTTGATGATGACGCGGTCTTTGTCGTCGCCGAACTCGGTCGAGCGCAGCCACGTCGCCCCGTCGGCCTCGAAGATGTGGCCGAGCTCGCGCAGGCGCGCGACGGCCCGGTCGACGGCTCCCGAATCGTGCAGGTCGTTCTCGTGGAAGTAGACGTCGAAGTCGACGCCGAACTCGTGCAGCGACTGCTTGATCTCGCCGAACATGAGCGTCACGCCGAGCTCGCGGAACGCCTCTTGTTTGGCATCCGGGTCGAGGGCGTCGATGTCGCCGTCGTACTGTTCCGTGACGCGCACGGCGATGTCGTGGATGTACGCGCCGCCGTAGCCGTCTTCGGGGGTCGGGTCGCCTTGGTGGGCGGCGACGAGGCTGCGCGCGAAGCGGTCGATCTGGGCGCCGTGGTCGTTGAAGTAGTACTCGCGGGTGACCTTCGCGCCCTGCGAGGAGAGGATGCGCGCGAGCGCGTCGCCCGCCGCGGCCCACCGGGTGCCGCCGAGGTGGATGGGGCCGGTGGGGTTGGCGCTGACGAACTCGAGGTTGATGATCTCGGCAGCGCGGGAGTCGTTGGTACCGAACGCGGCGCCCTGATCGACGATGGTCTTGGCGAGAGCACCGGCGGCGGCCGCATCGAGACGGATGTTGATGAAGCCGGGACCGGCGACCTCGACGCTGGCGATCCCGTCGACGGCCTCGAGACCGGCGGCGATCTCGGCGGCGAACTCGCGCGGGTTCGCCCCGACGACCTTCGACAGCTTGAGTGCGGCGTTGGACGCCCAGTCGCCGTGGTCGCGGTTCTTCGGCCGTTCCAGCGGCAGGTCGGCGACCGTGATCCCCGCCGAGGACCCCTCTCGTCGCGCCTCCGCGAGCGGAGTGACGACGGCGAGCAGGGCAGCAGAGAGGGCAGCGGGATCCATAGCCCGTCAAGTCTATGGCGCGCCGCTTGGGTGGCCGCGTCAGCCGATCTGCACCAGGGCCTCGTGGTCGTCGGGGGTCGTGGCATCCGGAGCGACGTCGTCGAGCACCGCGTCGACGTGCATGCGCTCGAGCCCGACGTACCCGCCGTGGTAACTGAGGAAGGCGCAGTCGGCGGCATCGCGGCCCGTGGCGATGCGCACGAGCGAGCGGCGGTCGGCCAGTCGTGTGGCATCGACGACGTACCAGGCACCGTCGATGTAGGCCTCGGCGACGGCGTGGAAGTCCATGGGCGTGAGGCCCGGCGCGTAGCACGCGGCGTAGCGCGCGGGCATGTCCATCGCGCGGAGGAGGGCGATGACCACGTGCGCGTAGTCGCGGCAGACGCCCTGGCCGGTCATCAGGGTCGTCACGGCACTGTCGGTGCCGAGGCTGAGTCCGGGGGTGTAGGTGACGGTGGAGGCGACGAAGCCCGACACCGCCGCGAGCAGGTCTTCGCCCGCAAGGCCGCGGAACTGCCGACGCGCCTGCGCGAACACCTCATCGGACTGGCAGTAGCGGCTCGGGCGGAGGTAGGTGATGGTCTCGAGGTCGCTCGTCCGAGGGCTCTGGGACGGACCCGAGACCACGGCGTCGTAGCGCACGGAGAGAGGCCCCTGCTCCCCCGAGAGTCGGTGCAGACGGCTGCCCGACTGGTCGACGATCTCGGTCGGTGTGTACACGCGATCGCCCTGCGAGAAGGTCAGTTGTTCGTCCGCGACCGGCACGCCCTGAGCCGCGGTGATCTGGAAGATGAGGTCGACGGACGCCCCCAGATCGAGGTCGAGTTCAGCGGTCACGCGGCGCGGCACCGGGCAATCCTCGCACGCTGTCGCAGGCCCTCGGACCATCGCCGACGAATCGACTCACCCGTCCTTCTTACCCGGGCCGGGAGACGCTCCCTGGGAGGGCTTCTTGTCGTCGCCACCACCGGGGCCGCCGGTTCCCGGACCCTTGTCACCGCCGCCGTTCGGCGGGGTTCGGTCTTCGTCACCCGCACCGTCGGACGGTTCCTCGGGCGTCGGTTCCGCCGTCGGTTCGACGGTGTCGGTGGGCTCGGGTTCGGTGGTCTCGGTCGGTTCCGGCGCGGCCGTCTCGCTCGGTTCCGGGTCACCGGTCTCCTCTGGCGCCGGAGAGGACGGTGCCGGGGCGAGAGAGGTCAGGTCTGCGCGCACCGTCGCGATGCGGGCCAGGATGCCGTCGGCCTCCGCCGCGGTGATCTCCCCCGCGTCGCGCCGCGCGACGACGTCGGCCTCGAGAGCGTCGAGGGTCGCCGATGCGGACGCATAGTCGCCCGAGGAGGCCTGCTCGGCGACGGTCTGCACCGACTGCTGCCACGCGGTGGGAGACGCGCTGGGCGGCGTGCACGAGGCCAGCATGACCGTTGCGGCGAAGAGAAGCGCGGCCGTGGGTGCGGCTCGACGGATCACGGGCCGACCTCCGTCCACAGTTCATCCATGTGCTGATCGAGTGGCTGCGGGAGCGTCGGCAGGTCGGGCCGGCCGGCCGCACCCTGACCCGAGAGCGAGACGGCGGCGATCACCGCTCCCACGGCGAGGACGACGGCCACGAGGGACGCGACCACGATGTTCTTCTTCGCTCCGCGCCGCGCCGCCTGCGCCGGGGCGCGGGTCTCAGCCACCGGAGCGCCGCCCGCGGAGGGATCGATCGATCGGGCGCCGCCCGCCCGTGGGAGCACCTGCGTGCGGTCGACGCTCGGAGAGGAGAGACCGCTGTCGGGCTGCGGCAGCACCCGCGTGCGTTCATCGCTCGCACCGAATGCCCGCGTCGGAGCCGTGGTGTGCGGCAGGACCGCCGTGCGGGCGTCGACCGACGTCGCCGAGGCGCTCGCGACGGTCCGCAGCGCCACGATCACCCCCGTGGCATCCGGTCTCTCCGCCGGTTCGAGGGCGGTCATGCGTCGCAGCACCTCCCTCCACGCCAGGGGCAGGTGAGCAGGAATCTCGGGCGGCGAGACGAGCCGGGCGGCGAGCGCCTCGTGGGGCGTGCGAGATCCGAAGGGGCGCGCTCCCGTCAGCGCCTCGAGCAGCACGAGTCCGAGCGCGTAGACGTCGCTCGAGGGGGCGGCCGGTAGTCCGCGCGCCTGCTCGGGGCTGAGGTAGGCGGCGGTGCCGATGACGGTGTCGGCGCGGGTGACCCGGGTTGCACCCACCAAGGCCGCGATGCCGAAGTCGGCGAGGGTTGCGCGCGGCGTCTCGCCCACGTGGGCGGCGGGGCGGATGAGGATGTTCGACGGCTTCACGTCGCGGTGCACGATGCCGCGCGCGTGGATGACGGCGAAGGCCTCGGCGATCTCGCGGCCGATGAGGGCGACCTCGGGCGCGGGGAGCGGACCGCGCGCGATGCGATCCGACAGCGTGGGGCCGGAGATCAACTCCATGACGAGGTACGCCGGAGCGCCCGCGAGCCTGGCGTCGTAGAGGGTCACGAGGGAGGGATGCGAGACCGATGCGAGCAGCCTGATCTCCGACCGCACACGCGCGACGTCCGACGGGTCCGCGCCGTCGCCATCGATGATCTTGAGGGCGACACTGCGCTCGAGCGCCGTGTCCACGGCCTCGTGCACACGCGCATACCCCCCGCGGCCGAGGAGCCGACCCACGCGGTACCGTCCGTCGAAGAGCCCGCCGTCGATCGGATCCGCGACGGTGGGTGTCTGCTCGTTCACGATCTCGGCCCGGGGTGCGGCCCCGAGCCCATCAGACGAGATCGTCGTTCGACGATCGCGTGGTCGAACGGGTCACCTGGGCCCCGCCCACTCCCTCGGTGCGCGTGACCGTATCGGTCTGACGACGCTTCATCAGCAGCACGATGCCGATCAGGAAGACGACGACGCCGGCACCCATCATGATGTAGCCGATCATGCTCAGGCTGACGTAGTCGTTGGGAAGGTTCACCGCGAAGGCGAGGATGGCCCCGATGACGAACAGGGCGATGCCGGCTCCGATGCTCATGTCAGACCCCTTTCGAAGGAGTTCTCAGCATGGCAAGGACCACCCCCCACCGGTCATGCTCTTGACAATGCCTGTCAAGACGGGTGCGACTCCGCCGCATCGGGTGTGACATGGACGCCATGAGCCAGAACGACGTGACCACCCGATCCAACCGCGGCCAGTGGGAGAATGCGGTCGAGGGCCGCCCCGAGCTGTCGGCCAGCTTCTCGAGCAAAGAGGAGGCGATCGATCAGGGGCGCGCCACGGCCGACGAACTCGGTTCCGAGCACACCGTCGACGACGCCGAGCCGACCGGGGCCGTGACCGACGAGGGGTGAGCGCAGCGGAGACGAACGAAGAGGCCGCGATCGTGGATCGCGGCCTCTTCGTGGTGGTGCCCCCGACTGGAATCGAACCAGCGACCTTTGGTACCGGAAACCAACGCTCTATCCCCTGAGCTACGGAGGCGGACAGGTTCAGGTTATCACCGCAGCACGGCGAGCCCCGACGGCACGGGGCGGCGCCGCGGACGCGGGCAGCCGCCCCGCTGCATCCGGATCACTCGTCGCCGATGACCCCGATGCCGGTGGCCCGGTGGTCGGCGTTCGGGTCGTCCTTCGTGGGAGCCTTCGACGCCTCCTCGGGGTCGTTCTCCTGACTCGGACGAACCGTGGGGTCGTCGCCGAGGTCGCCGGCGTCGTCGGTCGGGTTCTCCGCGGGGGTGGAGTCCTGGGGGTCGCTCATGGGGTGTCCCTTCGTCGCGTGGAATCCCAGCCTGACAAGGTGATGTACCGGGATGCAGCGGCTTGACCGCGACGGCCGGCGGCCCTAACGACCGAGCATCGCTCGAACGCGTCGGGCCAGGGGCTGCGTCAGGATCACGCGACGACCGTTCACATCGATGGTGAGGGTCGAGCCGCCCCATCCCCGCCCGCGCGCCGGCCGGGCGTCGCCGCGGACGTAGGCCTCGGCGATGTCGACGTACGCGGCCAGCAACTGCGCGCTCTGATCCTTGGACGAGTTCGCGTCGACCAACTGCAGGCGGTGCCCCGTGTCGGTCTCGACCGAGAACCACCGGGAACCGGGCGTCGACACGAGCGCCCAACGCTCATCCCGCTCGAACCGCGCCCATGCAGCACCGCTGCGCAGGGCTGTCGTGACCGCCAGGTCGGCCTGGGCGATGCACAGCACCTCGAGCATGGCGAGGGCCTCTGCCGCGGTGACGTAATCACCGCGGTCGGCACCCAACCCGCCCCACTCGAACCTGCGCTCGCTCATCCGTCACCGCCCGTGCCCTCATCCTCCCCAGAGGGTAACCCCGGGTACCGCGTGCCGGCCCCGCGAGCGGAAGACTCCGCGCACGACGGCGGGGCCCTACGATGAGCGCATGCTGACCTCGTCGCCGTCATCGATCACCGATCAGACCTCGATCTTCGCCCTGAGCGGCACCACGTCGTTCGTCGCCTTCGCCCTCTACGTCCTCACGGTCGTGGCGTTGTGGAAGGTCTTCACCAAAGCCGGGCACCCCGGCTGGCTCGCGATCATCCCGATCGTCAACATCGTCTTCTTGACGAAGATCGCCGGGTTCTCCGGGTGGTTCGCGCTGCTCTACATCATCCCGATCGTGGGATTCGTGTTCCACATCATCGTGCAGCTGCGGGTCGGACGCGCCTTCGGCCACGGCTGGGTGTTCTCGCTCTTCCTGCTCGTGTTCCTCTACGTCGTCGGCTACCTCATCATCGGGTTCAGCGACGACAGGTACCGCCCCGAGCGCATCTGACGGCCGGCTGCCACGACACCGGTTGAGAAGACGGATGCCACGGGGGCGCCCCGTGGCATCCGCTCTCTCAGTCGCCCTTCACGTTCACGACCTGTCGCAGCGTGTGTCGGACCGTCACCAGGTCGGCGGCGTCCGCCATCACCCGGTCGATCGGCTTGTACGCCTGGGGGATCTCGTCGATGAACGCGTCTGTGTCGCGGTACTCGATGCCCGTCATCGCCTCACGCAGCTGCTCGTGCGTGAAGGTCTTGCGCGCCGCCGACCGCGAGTACTCCCGACCCGCACCGTGCGGGGACGAGTTCAAGGCGACCGGGTTGCCCCGACCTTCGACCACGTACGAGGCCGTCCCCATCGATCCCGGGATGAGGCCCGGACGTCCGGCGTCGGCCATGATCGCGCCCTTGCGTGAGACCCATACCTGCTTGCCGAAGTGCCTCTCGGACTCGGTGAAGTTGTGGTGGCAGTTGATCCGCTCGCGCTCGTCGATGGAGGCGTCGAGGAACCGACCCAGCTGATTCGCCACCCGGTCCATCATCTCCTCCCGATTGAGCAGGGCGAAGTGCTGCGCCCACCGCAGTTCGCGGATGTACCGGTCGAACTCGGGCGTACCCTCGGCCAGGTACGCGAGATCGGGATGCGGGAGCTCGATCCACCACTGCTGCGCGAGGCGCTGCGCCACCTTGATGTGGTGCTGCGCGATGCGGTTTCCCACGCCACGGGACCCCGAGTGCAGGAACATCCACACGTCGTCGTCCTCGTCGAGCGAGATCTCGATGAAGTGGTTGCCACTGCCCAGCGAACCGAGCTGGTTGCGCCAATGGCCGGCGTACGACGACGGGTCGAACTCGGCCTTCTCGGCGAGCGCCTCGAGCTCGGCGATGCGCGGCTCGGCGGTGGCGACGATCTTGCGGTTGTCGCGTCCGGCCGAGAGCGGGATGGCGCGCTCGATCTGCTGGCGGAGCTCTGCGAGGTCGCGACCGGCGAGGTCGGCGGCCGCGAACTGGGTCCTGACGGCGATCATGCCGCAGCCGATGTCGACCCCGACGGCCGCGGGCATGATGGCCCCGCGCGTCGGGATGACCGAACCGACCGTCGCACCGAGGCCGAGGTGGGCATCGGGCATGAGGGCCAGGTGAGGGTAGATGAACGGCATGCGCGACGAGGTGCGGGCCTGTTCGATGGTCTTGTCATCGATCAGGCTCGCCCACGACACCAGTCGTTCGGTGAGCTTCTGCATGGATCCTTTCCTTCGTGTGATGCGCTGCTGCGCGGTGAGTGAGCCACAGATCAGGGCACACTCCCCCACTCGAGTGGAAAGAGAAACGCCCCGACCTGACGGTGCGGGGCGTGAGAAGACGGTGTCTAGACGACCGGCGCCGGAGGGTACGACGAGGGGAGGAACGGCAGGTACTGCTGCTGCTCCGGACGCAGATCGCGATTCGCGGTCATGGCCTCGTCTCCTCTCGACTCGTCGCGCCGATTGGCACGGACTAGTGAACGTAGCGGATGCAGAGAGCACCCCGCAAGGCGATCTCTCGGCGCGTCATCCCGCGGTTCACCCGCGCAGGGCTCAGGCCTGGGTGGGCTGGTCGAAGTCCCAGTCGATCGGTCCGTCGTCGTCTGCGCCGGGATCGGGCTCGACGGCGCGAAGGTGCGCCCGGGGGAAGAGACGGTGTGTGCGCAGTTCCTGAGCCGCGGCGGTGAAGTCGGGCTCCTCGTCGTCCCAGTCCAGCGGCGCGGACAGCACGTCGTTGCCGACGCCGATCACCAGCTCCGCCTGGGCGACCTTCTTCGCATCGGTGACGATGGGGATGCTGACCGCTTCGGCCTGCCCCTCTTTCGCCACCGCGGCGGTCAATTCGATGAGCGACGCGGCGACGTCGTCGGTGGTCATCACGGTCTCGCCGGCATAGGTCACGCATCGCATTCCCCCACCCTGTGGTCCGATCATGCGGCGAGGGGGGTGGGTTGCCGGGAGGCGACCGGTGGGGTACGTCTCATCCCCTGCGCTGGGATGAGCGGAACATCGCCTCATCGAGCTCGAACCACACAGCGCGCACCGTGTCGAAGTCGCCGAACGGTTCGGGCTGAGGATCGCTGAGCGACAGGCGGTAGCCGCGGGGAAGGTCATCCACGTGTTGTCCGTCGCGCGGGCCGCCGACGAGCACGTAGATCACGGCGAATCGACCGCGGGAGCCTCGGCGGCGACACCGTCGACGGCGTCGCTCATGCGTCGCAGGAAAGCGACGACAGCCGCCGACTCGTCGGGCGTCATGTCGATGACCGCTGCCAGCATGCGATCGTGCATGTTCCCCAGCGTCTGCCGGACCTCCGCGTCGGCGCGCGGCGTCACCGCGATGAAGATGCTGCGGCGGTCGTCGGGGTTCGCGGAGCGGGTGATGTGCCCGGAGCGTTCGAGCCGATCGAGGATCGCCGTCGTGGAGGCCGTCGAGAGCCCGAGGTATCGGGTGAGCTCACCTGGACGGACCTGTCGTTTCGGGTCGCGAAGCAGGTAGCGCAACACGAGGAGCTCGTTCTCGCCCATCGACATCGAATCGCGGGTGCGCCGTCGCATGGCGACCTCGGCGGCGCGATAGACGCGGAGGGACTCGAGCACGGCTTTGCTTCGTTGACGACGGTCGGCCGGCTCGTCGCCATACCAGTACGTCATCTCACCGTCGGGGGGCGCCATCGCGGGTGCACGAGGCGTGGTGTCGACGTCTGTCATGTCACACTCCTCCGCTCGTATCGCGACTATACAGCGGAAATAATAGTTAGGCAAACTAGTTACTAAGCGAGTATGTTCTCAGCACAGCTAATCGCTTTCGAAGGGAGCACCCCATGGGCCACCTTTTCTACGGAACGTCGACGGAATCGATCCGGATCCCCGACCGACTGCTCTCCCACCTCAAGGTGGTCGCCACCACCAAGCTCCGCCGCAGCGAGAGCTTCACCCTCAGCTGGATCCACGTCGACGGCACCCCCGGTCGTTCCACCCTCTGGCTGCAGCCGGCGATCCCTCTTCGCTTCGTCTTCGACGCCGCCGAGCCGGAGGCGCTGAACTCCGCCGCCCTGAAGGACATGGCCGACATGGCCAACTCGTCGGCCGGGCTCATCGTGGACCTGACCGCCGAGATCCCCACGGCTCAGACGCACACCCGCGCCCCCGCACGAAGCGCGGCCGCATCCGCGCCGCGTCCCGCCGCGCTCCGTGTGGCGGCCTGACATGACCTCCGCAGTCTCCCCCTCCCCGACACCTCTGTCGTCGGCGCGCGTCCTCTGGGCGAAAGTCGACACGGGATTCTGGGTCGCTCACCGCGGCGGCGAGTACTTCGGCTGCGTCGACGCGGTGGCGGGAGGATTCGTCGCGCGCGACGCGCACGGCATCCCCATCGGTCGTTACGACACGCTCGACAGCGCCAAGTCGTCGCTGCGGTCGACCACGCACCCCGCGAACGTGTCGCGGCGGCGTCTGCTCGACCGGGCGTCCCTGGCGGCCGCGACCGCGCTCGGGGGCACGGCTCTCGCGCTCGGTCTGACGGCCGGCGCCCTCGCGCCGTACCTCTGACGTGAGACACGGCGCTGACACCGGCGCACGCGGGCAACTCGTCCATCCCCTGGACACCACAGGGACGACGTGTCAGCGTCGGTGATCCAAGCACGATGGACGGAGAAACCATGACGCACCACGACGGTCAGTCGGACAACACGCACGACGACCACGCGGCAGCACCCGACGAATCGTCGAACGGCGCCGGAAGCGAATCACCCGAAGAGGGCGCTGCGGCTCAGAAGGCCGCTGACGACGCCTCCGACACGGGTGGTTCCCCCACCGGAGACATCGGTTGAGGACTCAGAACGCGTAACGCACCGTGCAGTACGGCAGCCGCCGGGCGATGAGATCGGTCAGCGCCGCAACGCTCTGCGCCTTGAGCGGGTGCCGGTAACGCACGTTCTCGGCTCCGTTCTGCGAGCGTTTCGGCTCCTGTATGGACGGCGTCCACAGCAGCTCTTCGCCCTTCGGATGCCAGCCGAGGTTGACGTCGTGAAGGCCTTCATTGTGCGTGAGGAAGATGACCTCGCACGCCAACTGTTCTTTTGCGCGTGCGTGCAGGGCCGAATCCAGCTGGTCGAAAAGCTCTGCCCAATCGTGGAGCCACGTCGGCGTCAGGATCACCGGCGAGAAGTTGACGTGCACCTCGTAGCCCGCGTCGACGAAGTCGTTGATGGCGGCGATGCGCTCGGTCATCGGCGACGTGCGCAGGTCGGTGACGCGCGCCGTCGCGGCCGGCATCAGAGAGAAACGGATGCGCGTGCGCCCCGCAGGATCCCACTCCAGCATGTCGCGGTTGACGAACTTCGTCGCGAATGACGCCTTGGCTGTGGGCGTCATCCGGAACAGGTCGCACACATCGCGCACGTTCTCGCTGATCATCGCGTCGACCGAGCAGTCGCCGTTCTCCCCGATGTCGTAGACCCACGCCTCTGAGTCGCACTGGTTCGGCTCGGTTTTCAGTCCACGCGCGGCCACGTGTCGCGCGAGGTGGCGCGTGATCTGCTCGATGTTGGCGAAGACGGTGATGGGGTTGCTGTACCCCTTTCGCCGCGGGACGTAGCAGTACACGCACGCCATCGCGCAGCCGTTCGACAGCGACGGGGCGATGAAGTCGGCGGAGCGGCCGTTCACCCGCGTCGCGACGCTCTTCTTCACACCCAGCACGAGCGCCTCGGTCTTGATGCGCACCCACCGGGCGACATTCGTCTCGTCGCCGTGCACCTCGGGGATCTGCCAGTGGGAGGCGATCGGAACGATCTCGGCATTCGGCCACCGGGCGACGATCTCGCGGCCGCGCTCGAGGTCGAGAGCCCCGTCCTCCGTGTAGATGCGGGTGACACGCAGCAGGTTCTCTCGTTCGACGGCCATCGTTCCGTTCTACTCCGGGGTCCCGACATCGGTGCCGGACGGCTCCGGCTGGCACCGGGGGCACCACCAGGTGCGACGCTGCTCGGGATCGTTCGCCACCTCGTCGCGTACGCGCACCCGCGTTCCGCAGCGCAGACACGGTCGCCCCGCACGCCCGGCGACCCAGTGCGACGATCCCTTCCGGCGGTCGCCCGTGGTGACCTGATACATACCCGGTACCGTCGCCGAGACGCGCAGGCACCGCGCCGCCAGTGCCACCAACGCGTCCTGATCGGTGGATCCGATCGGAGCGAAGGGATGGATGCCGCGGAGGAACGCCAGCTCGTTGACCCACAGGTTGCCAAGACCCGCGATGCGCGTCTGGTCGAGCAGCGCCGCCACGAACGGCCGGTCGGGACGTGCCGACAATCGACGAACCGCCTCGGCAGGGTCCCAGTCCTCCCTCAGCGGGTCGGGGCCGAGATACCCGACGACGTCGCGCTCGCGCGCGGTGGGGACGAGCTCCACGACCGGGAGATCGAGACCCCAGACCTCACGGCCGTCCGCGAGGCGGAGGCGGACGCGCGCTTTCCCCCGTTCCGTGGAGGGGAGCGCGCGCCCCGCTCGCGTGATCGTCCAACTGCCCTGCATACGCAGGTGCGTGTGGAGGGTGAAGAGGTCGTCGAAGCGCGTGAGGAGGTGCTTGCCGTGGGTGTCGTAGGCGACGATCGTCCGCCCCGCGAGCGAGCGACCGGCGGCGTTACCCGACCGCAGTTCCCCGTCGACCACCCGCGCGCCCCGCGTCGCGGCATCCAGGCGTCCCCGCAGCCGGTAGACGCTGTCGCCCTCGGGCATGGTCAGGACGCCGCGGCGGTGAGCTGGTCGTGGCGCGGGGCCAGGTCGGGGCGGAGGCGCGTTCCGAACTCGTGCCGCAGCGCGCTGAGCGCCGCCTGCCAGCCCGCGAGGCCGTGCACGCCCGGGCCGGGACTCGTCGACGACGAGCAGAGGTAGACGCCCTTCATGGGCGTGCGCCACGGATCGGGGCTGTACACCGGTCGCCCGAGCAGCTGAGTGAGGGTCGGCGCGCCCGCGGAGATGTCTCCCCCCGGGAAGTTCGGGTTCCACGCCTCGACGTCCACCGCCGTTCTCGAGGCGGTGGCGAGGATGGTATCGCGGAAGCCCGGGGCGAAGCGCTCGATCTGCGCGACGACGGCGGCCTCGCGGTCGGCGGGGCTACCCGCCGGAACGTGCGTATACGCCCAGAACACGTGCTTGCCCTCGGGCGCGCGCGTCGGGTCGAACAACGTCGGCTGCGCGGCCAGCACATACGGCGCATCGGGCAGGTCCCCGCGCGCGACGGCGTTCTCGGCGGCGGCGATCTCGGCTCGGGTTCCACCCAGGTGCACGGTCCCCGCTCGCGCGATGTCGGCATTCGTCCAGGGCACGGGCTCCGACAGCGCGAAGTCGACCTTGGCGACACCGCCCCCGTAGCGGAAGCGTTGCAACGCACGACGGTAGGCCGCCGGCATCCGTTCCCCCGCCAGGGCGATGAGGGCCCGCGGAGTCGTGTCGAGCAGCACCGCGCGGGCGGGCGGGAGCTCGTCGAGCGAGCTCACCTCGATCCCGGCGTGCAGCACTCCCCCGTGCGCCCGGATGTCGGCGATCATGGCGTCGGCGATCGACTGGCTGCCACCGACCGGGATCGGCCACCCCCGACCGTGCCCGTACGTGGCGAGCACGAGTCCCGCGCCCCCGGCGGCGAGGCTCGGCTGATGCAGGATCGTGTGGGCGGAGACGCCGGTGATCAGGCTCGGAGCGACCTCTTCACGAAAGCGCGCGTTCCACCAGGGTCCCCCCTGCTCGAGAGCCCGGATGCCGAAGAAGAACGCCGCGAGCGGGTCACCCGGCACGCGCAGCAGTGCATTGCCGGTGAAGTCGGCGACGCCGCGCAGATGCTCGACGAGTGGTCGCATGAGGCGTTCGTAGGCCGGTCCGTCGACGCCGAGGCCCGCTGCCGCCCGAGCGAGGTCGCGGAAGGCGAGACCCGCCCGGCCCCCGTCGAGCGGGTGCGCGTAGGAGATCTCGGGGACGGTCAGGCGGATGCGGCGGTCGAGGCCGAACTCGCGGAAGAACCACGACTCCAGAGCCAGCGGGTGCACGGCCGATCCCACGTCGTGGCGGAACCCCGGCAGCGTGAGCTCCGCCGTCGAGGATGCTCCCCCGAAGGTCGCGGACCGCTCGTACACCGCGACCGACAATCCCGATCGCGCGAGCGTGACGGCCGCGGCCAGACCGTTCGGGCCCGAACCGACGATGATCGCGTCGTAGCTCTCGCTCATCGCTCGATCGGCTCCTTCTCGGCCGTGGACTCGTGCCCGATGGCGCCGGCACCGCCGTCGGTTCCGGGCGCCCCTCCCTCGGCGAGGTAGGCGAGGCGATGCAGCGTCTCGGCGTTGCGCCATCGCGTGATCGCGTCGAACACCGTGTCGGGGAGGATCTTGGTGGGCCCCGTGACGGGCTCCTCCTGAATGCGCACGACGCAGGCGTCGCCGCGTGGCTTGACGTCGATCGCGACACGGGCGATCCCAATGGGTCCGCCGTGCGGCTCCATCACCGCGCGGTGGGGCGGGTCCCATACGCGCATGACGGTGGTGTCGTTGACCAGCAGGGGCCACGAGCCGAAGGAGTGGTGCAGCGTCGCCCCCGGGGTGGGCCAGGCGTCGCCGACGTCGCGCATGCGCGAGGTGCCGACGACCCACAGCGGGTACAGCCACCCGTTCGCGAGGACGCGGAACACGTCGTCGGGCGTGCAGTGCATCAGGCGGACGTTACGGGCCATGGACTGTCCTCCTCGTCGGTGCGGTCTGATGGATGCCGTGACTCGGCCGCCCCGACACCGCCCACGCTACGGCCCGTCGACGCCCCCGGTCGCGGAGGTTGCGCCCCGACGCGCGGCCGGGTAGCGCGTCCGGGAGGGAATCACTCTGCGGCCGGGAGGACGAACCACGCGCGCGTGCCGCCCGTCGGCGAGACGTCGAGGCCGATCGTCCCGCCGTGCGCATCCACGATGCGACGGCAGGTGGCCAGACCGATGCCGATGCCCTGCACCTCGGACCCGTGTCCGCGCTGCATCGGTTCGAACAGGCGATCGCGCAGCTCCGGGGCGACGGCGTCGCCGTTGTCGTCGACGCAGACGCGCCACCCGTCGGGCAGCTTCTCCACGCTCACCCGGATGACGGGGACCCTCTCGGCCGCCGTGGTGAACTTCACCGCGTTGGCGATGAGATTCTGCAGCAGCACGCGCAGCAGGGTGCCGTCGGCGCGGACGAAGGTAGACGCGTCGACGGACACCCGCGCTCGCGTGCGAACGACCGCACCGTCGAGGTCTTCCAACACGGCATCCACCGTGTCGGCCACGTCGACGTCGGTGAGGTGCGGTCGCGTGCCGCCGATGCGCGCGAAATCCAACAGGTCGCTCACCATCGTCGTCATGCGCGTGGCGGCGGCTTCCGCGCGGGCGAGGGATCGCGCAGCACGCGGCGCCTGGCCCATCTCGGGGCTGTCGGCGGCCAATTCGAGGAAGCCGGCCAACGCCGTGAGCGGGTTGCGCAGATCGTGGCTCACCTGCGCCGCGAAATCCTCGAGCAGCGCGTTCGACTGCAGCAGATCCCGCTGGACGCGGCGCAGCTCGAGGACGTCGATGACCTGCCTCGCGAGCAGGTCCAGACCGTGCGCCGCGGCATCCGAGAGCCCACCCACCTCCGTGTCGAACACGCAGAGTGTGCCGATGGCGACCCCCGTCGGGGTGATGAGAGGACTCGACGCGTAGAAGCGTGTCAACGCGATCTCGCCCGTGACGAACGGGTTCTCGGCGAAGCGCCCATCGAGGCGGGCGTCGGACACGACGACGCGGCGCGGGTCCGAGATCACCGCCGCGCACATGGAGTCCTCCCGCGCGCACGACGCCGCCTGCACCCCGATCGCGGCGATCTGATGCTGCATCCGGTCGTCGATGATGTTGATCACCGCCGTCGGCACACGGCACACCGTCGCAGCGAGCTCGACGAGGCCCTGGAGGTCGGGTTCGGGGGGTTCGCCGATCACGCCGTACTGCGCGATCGCCTCCCGCCGGGTCACATCCTGTGCCGTCGACACGTCATCCCCTCGCGGTCGTCCTCTTCGTGAGCCTAACGGTCCCGGTACACCGTCCGCGGCGGATCGGAAAGGGGCTCGCGCGCGTGGGCCGGATCGCGGAGAGTCGGCGCATGAGCACCCCCGCGTTCCCCCCGACACCGTCCGAGCCCGTCGCGCCCACCCCCGCCGAGCCGACAGCGCCCACCCCGGCCGAACCCACGGTCCCCCTCCCGCCCGAGACGGCGCCGTCACCCTCGTCGGAGGATGCCGCGTCCCCGTCGGACGACGACACCACCGGCGTGGGCTCCGCGGAGATGGATGCTGACAACGCGGTCGAACAAGACGTGATCGACTCCGTCGACCCCGGCGGTAGCCCTGAGTGACGACCCCGCGAGACGAAGAGAGGGCGGAGCCGGTCGGCTCCGCCCTCTCTTCGTCAGGTGGGGATCACGGGTTGCCGCGGGTCCACAGCAGCAGGATCGCCACGGCCTGGAGCACGAGGCACCCGGCGAGGATCGCGACCCGCCGGCGCGGTGTCGACGACCACCGCTCGTCTCCGAGCAGGGGCGCCATGGGCATGAGCAGACGGAAGGTGCTCTGCTGCGGCAGGAACACGGCGAGGATGTACACGCCGTAGCTGAAGCCGTAGGCGACGACCATGAGGCCGAGCTTGCGCACCGGTCGCGACCACATCAGGGCGAGGAAGGCGACGATGAGCGCGACGACCAGGATGATGCCCACGACGCCCAGATGGGTTCCGGCCTGACGGAACCACGGGGTGAACGGGGTGAACTCGTCGTTGCCGACGTAGTCGAGCCACCAGCCGAGTTCGGTGCGGATGTACGCGTTGTGCGTGCCGGTGATGTACTGCGCGATGTGGTTCCACGACAGCCCCGTCACCGCGATGGCCAGACCGGAGGCCATCAACGGCGCCCACTGCTTCATCGGGAACGGGTCGACCTTGCGGCGGAAGAAGCGCACGAGGAACACGATGCCCAGGGCCAGTCCGAGGGCGAGCACGCCGGGTCGCGTGTACGCGGTGATGACGCCGATCGGAAGGATCCACAGGTAGCGGCGTTTGATGGCCAGCAGCATGCCGGCGAACATCAGCAGCATGAACAGGCCTTCGCTGTAGCCGATCACGAAGAGGAACGACATGGGCGCGAAGGAGAAGAACACCACCGCCCACCAGGCCGGCTGGGGCTTGGTGATGGTGCGCATGAGCACGAACAGCAACCACGTCGCGCCGAGGCTCGCACCGAGGCTCAGCAGCACCGAGACGGGCTGCCAGCCGAGACCCGTCGCGCCCGAGATGACACGGATCAGGGTGGGGAAGACGGGGAGGAACGCCCAGTTGTTCGGCAGGATGTCGCCCGAGACGTTCATCGGGAGCGACATCGGGTAGCCCTCGGCCGCGATCTGCCCGTAGCGGTCGGCGTCCCACCCGGTCAGGTAGTCGAAGAACGTGCCGAGGCGCTCGCCGTCGGGACCGAAACCCCACCGCGCGGCCTTCGCGATCGAGTAGTAGCCCCACAGCATCCCGAAGTTGACCACGCGCGCCACGGCCCACAGCAGCAGGATGCGCGTGAAGGCGCCGCGCTCGATCGGGACGATGCCCTCGGGCTTGCGCAGCACATCGTGGCCGTACTGACGCAGGGCGCGCCCGATGCGCGAATCGCGGAGGCGATCGATGCGACGCGGCGGTGCGATGACACGCGAAGGACGCGTCGGGGAGACAAGCTCGCTCGGCGGTGCGCTCACTCGGAACCTTTCACAAGGGAAGATGTGGGCGAGTGACGACGGTGTCGGGGCCCGGATAAGTGCAGGAAACCAGATGGTACCGGATGGAAATGTGCGTTCCATCCCGTTGACTTTCAGGGAAACCCCCTGGTCAGTGGGTGTCTCCGACGAGCTTCAGGCCGATGACGCAGCCGACGAGGCCCAGTACGAGGAGCACTTTCACCACCGAGATCGCCTCGGCGCCCGTGACCATCGCCACCACCACGGTCAGCGCCGCGCCGATTCCCACCCACACGGCGTAGGCGGTACCGGTGGGGATGTCGCGCATCGCGAAGGCGAGGCCGCCCATGGACAGCACCAGGGCCGCACCGAAGATCACGCTCGGCCAGAGCTTCGTGAAACCCTCCGACCGGCCGAGGGCGGTGGCCCACACGGCCTCGAGGACGCCGGAGAGGATGAGGATGATCCACGACATGACTGTGCTCCTTGGCCAGTCTTGTCGCTGTCCGGGTACTGATCCCTCGTCCGGTGACGCGGCTGCGCGTCCGGTGACCACGCTAGCGAACGCACCTGGGCAGCGCCCGTGCACGGTCGCCGGGGCACGGCATCCGGGATCAGATGAGGAAGATGGATGCCGCGCCGGGGTTGTGGGCGTGGACGAGCACGCCGAAGACGACCGCGTCGAACAACAGGTGCACCGTGACGACGTACCAGAGCGAGCGGGTCTTGAGGAAGAGGAACCCCTGGACGATGGCGAAGGGGATCGTCAGCAGTGGACCCCACGCCTGATAACCCAGCTCCCAAAGGAACGACACGAACACGATCGCCTGGAGCAGGTTGGCGGTGAGATCGGGGAAGTGCCGGCGCAACAGCACGAAGACCGTGCAGATGAAGAACAGCTCGTCCCAGATGCCGACGGCACCGACGCCGACGAACAGGCGTGCGATGAGATCGGGGGTGTTCACGACGGGCCAGTTCATGTAGACGCCCGAGGTGATGAAGTAGAACGGCAGGATCAGGTAGCCGAGCACGATGACGCCGGCCAGCCACGTCCACTGCCACCACGTCCAGCGCCCCCCGCCGCGCCACGGGAAACGGATCGCGTAATCGCGGTAGACGAACCGCGAGACGACGTAGGGCACCACCACGGCGCCGCCGAGCGCGAGCGTGAAGCGGACGAAGGCGGCGTTGTCGAGCTCGGCCTGCAGGGGGATCAGGCTGACGATGAACTGCCCGAGCGCGATCAGCGAGACGTCGCGGGCGATGCTGGGCTCCTCACCGCGCGCGAGCGGCACCCCGGCGCGACGGTCGACGAGCACCCCGGAGGCCACGGCGAGCGCGAGGAGCACCCACCCCAGCCAGACGACCTGCACGACGAAGAGCACGGGAGCGGCCAGGCACACCAGCAGCGCCGGGATCAGCTTCGGCGTCCAGGTGGAGCGCTCGCGTACGGGAACCGCGGTGTGGGCGGTCATGGCGAGACCCGCGTGTACGTGAGGTCGCGGATGTCGCGCCCGACGCGCAGACCCTTGTTCTCGAAGGCGGTGAGCACACGACCCGCGAAGCGTTCCGCCCACTCCCCCGCGAACGCCCGCTCGAAACCGGGCGCCGCGTCCAGTACGTCGCGCATCTGGTCGGCGTAGTCCTGCCAGTCGGTGGCCAGGCGCAGGACGCCGCCGGGCCGGAGCGCCTGCGCGGCGATGCGGGCGAAGTCGGGGGCGACGAGACGACGCTTCGTGTGCTTGTTCTTGTGCCACGGGTCGGGGAAGAACACCCAGAGCTCGTCGACGGATGCCGCGGGCAGCAGGTGTTCGAGGGCCTCGGGCGCGTTCGCCTCGACGAGGCGGAGGTTCCTCACGCCGTCGCGGTCGGCGTCGAGCATCGTCCGCGCGAGTCCGGCCGTGAACACCTCGACGGCGAGGAAGTCGCTGTCGGGATCGGCGGCGGCGGCGGAGACGATCTGGTGCCCCTGTCCGGACCCGATCTCCACGACCAGCCGCGCGCGGCGGCCGTAGACCTCTTCGACGTCGACGGCCGTTCCGGCCTTGACGCTCGTCGTCGCGGCCGCGCGCTCGACGGGGAGCAGGTAGAACGGCGACAGCTCGGCCCAGGCGCGATCCTGGGCCTCGGACATGCGGCCGCTGCGACGCACGAACGACACCGGCTTGTCGCGGAAGACGGGCGCGGCATCCATGTCGTCCAGGCTAGGCGAGCCCTCGGGGGTGTGCCGCACGGGCACCTTGCGACCGCTCACGGGACGGTCACGAAGTCGATGAGCTCTTCGACACGGCCGAGCAGGGCCGGCTCGAGGTCGCGGAAGGTGGTGACCTTCGACAGGATGTGCTGCCACGCGCGAGCCGTGTCTGCTTGCTCCTCGGCGGGCCAGCCGAGGGCGCGGCACACGCCGACCTTCCACTCGATTCCGCGCGGCACCTCGGGCCACGCGGCGATGCCGAGGGCGCGGGGCGTGACGCACTGCCACACGTCGACGAAGGGGTGGCCGACGATCCTCACGTGGGCGCCGTGGCGACCCCGGGCGATCTTCTCGGCGATGCGCGACTCCTTGGAGTTCGGCACGAGGTGGTCCACCAGCACGCCGTAGCGACGCTCGGGGGTAGGGGGTTCGGCATCCAGTCTCTCTTCGAGGAGGTCCACACCCTCGAGGAACTCGACCACGACGCCCTCGGCCCGCAGGTCCGCGCCCCAGACCTTCTCGACGAGTTCGGCGTCGTGCTTGCCCTCGACGAAGATGCGGCTGGCGCGCGCGGTGCGCGCCCGCTGATCGGCGGCGACGAACGATCCGGATGCCGTGCGGGTGCGCCCCTTGGCGGCGGGGGCCGGAGCGGTGAGCACCGCCGGCGCACCGTCGACGAGGAAGCCTCCCCCGAGCGGGAACAGGCGGCGCTTGCCGAAACGGTCCTCGAGTTCGACGTTCATGCCGTCGACGCGGGTCACCGCTCCGACGTATCCGTCGCCGGCGACCTCGACGACCAGGTCGGTGGATGCCGCGATCTGCGCCGGCTTCTTCCGTCCGGCGTCGCGCCAGCCGCGGGCGAGCACATCGGTGCCGTAGCGGTCGTCCATCTGTACCTCCGAACGCACGAGCCTAGGCGGCGGTGGGGTGCGCCCGCAGCGGACTCGCCGATCCGTGCACGTGTGCCACCCGGATGTCGGAGGTCGTTTGTAGGGTGGGACAGTCCGGCGACCGAAGGGGGAAGCATGCGAAGGCCCACGGCGGTACACGTGCTGACCACGCTGTTGTTCGTGTTCGTCGGCGTGCTGAGCGCCCCGCTGAGCGCCGGCGCGGTCCCCCCGCCGTCATTGGGCTCCAGCTACGTGATCGATCGAGCCGACGTCCTGACCGACGCCGAAGAGGCTTCCGTCCAGAGCCGCATGGTGGCGCTGCGCGACCAGACCGGGCTCGACCTCTGGGTCGTGTACGTGCCCGAGTTCACCGACCCGCCGGGGGCCGCCGACTGGGCGAACGAGACGGCCAACCGCAACGGCCTGAGTGCAGATCAGTACGTGCTCGCCATCGCCATCAGCGGCGACACCTTCGCCTTCTACCTCTCGGGCGACGCAGAAGACGGCGTGCTGTCCGCCGCACAGCTCGGCGAGATCGAGCAGAACCGCGTAGAGCCCGCCCTCGAGGCCGGCGACGACGCGGGCGCGGCCATCTTGGCAGCAGACGGGATCCGCGCCGCGCACACCGAGGCCGGCGGGAGCAAGCCCGCTCCTCCCCCCACGCCCGCGGGCTCCGGCGGCCCCGCGCTCGGTCCCGTCATCCTCGTCGGACTCCTGCTGCTGGCCATCGCGATCGGTCTGGTGTGGTTCGCGCTGCGCCGTCGGAAGCGGGCCGCCGACGGCACCGCGAACGCTCCGACCGAGAGCATCGACGACCTGTCGCGGCGGGCCGGCTCGGCGCTGGTCGCCACCGACGACGCCGTCAAGACCAGCGAGCAGGAGCTCGGCTTCGCCCGCGCCCAGTTCGGCGACGAGGCCGCGGCGCCGTTCACCGCGGTGCTGACGCAGGCGAAGGCCGACCTCGACCGGGCGTTCTCCCTCCAGCAGCAGCTCGACGACGATGTGCCCGAGACCCCCGAGCAGCAGGGCGCCGCGTACACCGAGATCATCCGCCTGTGCACGAGCGCCGACGAGGCACTGGATGCCAAGGCCGCGGCCTTCGACGAGCTCCGCGCCCTCGAGGCCGACGCTCCGGCGGCCCTCGCGTCCACGCGGGAGCGGTACGCGGCGGCCGACGCCGCCCTTGCGACGGCGGCGGCCGACCTCGCCCGGCTGCGCGAGCGCTTCGCCGACGACGCCCTCGAGGCCGTCGCCGACAACCCCGGGCAGGCGCGGGAGCGTCTCGACCTCGGTGCCGCGCAGTCCCTCGCGGCCGAGACCGCGCTGAACGAAGGCCGCACCGGCGAGGCCGCCGTGGCGATCCGCGCCGCGCAGGCCGCCGTCGCCCAGGCCGAGACCCTCGAACGCGCCATCGTGACGCGGGGCGCCGACCTCGCCGAGGCCCAGGAGCGCGCCGCGGCCCTCGTCGCCGAGATCGAGGGCGATCTTGCAGCGGCCGCACGTCTCCCCGACCCCGACGGACGCGTCGCCGCCGCCGCGACCTCGGCGCGCACCCGACTCGACGCCGCCCGCGCTTCCCTGGGCGGGGCGCGCACCAACCCGCTGGCGGCGGTCGACACTCTGCAGCAGGCGAACACCACGATCGACACCGTCCTCGACGCGGTCCGCGATGAGACCGAGCGACGTCGGCGCGCCGAGACCCAGCTCGACGCCACGCTCGCGCAAGCGCGTGCCCAGGTCTCCGCGACCGAGGACTTCATCTCGGCGCGGCGGGGAGCCGTCGGGCCCACCCCGCGCACGCGCCTCGCCGAGGCCGGCGCCGCGGTCGTGCAGGCGCAGCAGCTGCGCGCGACCGACCCCGTGGCCGCCCTCGCGACCGCCCAGCGCGCGGCTCGGCTGGCCGCAGAGGCCGCCTCGCTCGCTCAGAACGAGGTCGGCGCCTTCGGCGGCGGGGGCGGCTTCGGCGGCACGGGCGGAGGCGGCGGCGGCATGATGGGTGCCATCCTCGGCGGCATCGCGGTCGACGCCCTGCTCGGCGGCGGGCAGCGACGCGGCGGCTTCGGCGGCGGCGGGCTCGGGAGCCTGGGCGGCCTGGGCGGCGGCTTCGGCGGCGGCGGCAGCGGGCGCTCACGCGGCGGAGGCTTCGGTGGAGGCTTCTCCGGCGGGGGTCGCAGTCGCGCCGGTGGAGGCGGCGGCTTCTCCGGCGGCGGTCGCAGCCGCGCCGGCGGGGGAAGCGGCAGACGCCGCTAGTCCACCCCTCGCGGGCACCCCGCCCGATCACAGAGAATTCGTAGCATCCGCCACCAGACTCGACATCGTCGCCCTCAGGAAGGAACACCCCGCATGGCCAAGCAGTCCATCTTCGGTCGCATCTCGACCCTCGTCCGCGCGAACATCAATTCGCTCCTCGACCAGGCCGAGGACCCGCAGAAGATGCTCGACCAGCTCGTCCGCGATTACTCGAACTCGATCGCCGACGCCGAATCGGCGATCGCCGAGACGATCGGAAACCTGCGCCTGCTCGAGCGCGACCACCAGGAAGACGTGCAGGCCGCGGCCGAGTGGGGCAACAAGGCCCTCGCCGCCAGCCGCAAGGGCGACGAGCTCCGCGCCTCCGGTAACGCCGGCGAAGCCGACAAGTTCGACAACCTCGCCAAGATCGCCCTCCAGCGCCAGATCACGGCCGAGGGCGAGGCGAAGGCGGCGGCTCCCACCATCGCCGCCCAGACCGAGGTCGTCGACAAGCTCAAAGACGGCCTCAACGGCATGAAGGGCAAGCTCGAGCAGCTCCGCGCGAAGCGCAACGAGCTCACCGCTCGCGCCAAGGTCGCCGAGGCGCAGAACAAGGTGCACGACGCCGTCAAGTCGATCGACGTGCTCGACCCCACCAGCGAACTCGGCCGCTTCGAAGACAAGATCCGTCGCGAGGAGGCCCTGGCCGCGGGCAAGCAGGAGCTCGCCGCTTCGAGCATCGACGCCCAGTTCAACGCGCTCGACGACGTCGGCGAGCTCACCGAGGTCGAGGCGCGACTGGCCGCCCTCAAGGTCGGCGGGCCTCAGCGTGCCGCGATCGACGCACCCAGCCCCGACCAGGTCTGACACCCTCGTGAGTGCATCGCCCGTTCGTCCGGGCGGTGCACTCACGTCTTGCGCGGAGGAGCACCCGTGACCCGATTCATCGTCGCCCCGCAATGGCAGGGGTCGTCGTCGTCACGCGCCATGCAGCTGATCGACGGCGCCGAGGCGATCGCGGGAGACCTGCCGCGCAGCTCGACCACCGTGCTCGACGTGCCCACCGAGGCGGGCGACGCCCAGGGGACGAGCGTGCACCGCCTCAGCGCGCTGGTGCGCATGCGCGAGCGCATCGAAGACGCCGTCCGCGCATCCGGCGAGCCCGCGATCGTCGTGGGCGGCGACTGCGGAGTCGCGCTCGGGGCGCTCACGCCCGTCGCCGGAGATGATCTCGCGGTGGTGTGGATCGACGCGCACGCCGACCTCAACATCCCCGCGACCTCCCCCAGTGGTGCGTTCCACGGCATGGTGCTGCGCGCGATCACCGGCGAGGGAGAGAGCCTCCTGCGCCTCGAGCCCGGGATCCCTCCCGCGCGCCTCGTGCTGGCGGGCACACGCTCCCTGGATGCCGAGGAGCAGCGCTTCATCGAGCAGCACGACGTTCGGGTCGTCGCCCCGAGTGAGATGGCCGACCCCGACGTGCTCGCCGATGCGGTGGTCGCGACCGGCGCGACCCGCGTCTACGTCCACGTCGACCTCGACGTGCTCGACCCCGCCGAGATGACGGGCGTCGCCCTGCCCGAGCCCTTCGGGTCGCGAACGATCGACGTCGTGGCATCCATCCGACGGCTGCGGGAGAGACTCCCCCTCGCCGGTGCGACGCTGACGGAGTTCTCGCCGGCATCGCCCGAGGCCGCCGTCGACGACCTCGGTACGATCCTGCGGGTCGTGGGAGCTCTCGCGTGAGCCCGATCCCCCGACCTCCGGCCGGATGGCGCGAGCGCGCGGACCGCGCGGTCGCCTGCGGGCAACGGTTCGACCGCTTCATCCCGGCCGTGCTGCTCGACTCGCCGCTCAGCAGGATCGGCTACTGGTACGGCTGCGCGGTCGGCTGGACCTGGGGGTCTCTCTGGAGCACCGGCCGTGTCGAGAAGCGCGCGGGGCTGTGGGTCTTCCGCGGGCTTCCGTCGTGGGCGTTCCCCCGCGGCGGCGTGTGCGTGGGTGCCTGCTTCCTGACCGGCGATGACCGCCCGACCGACACGGTGCTCGGGCACGAGGCCGTGCACCGGCGCCAGTGGCGCCGCTACGGCTTCCTCATGCCGGTGCTGTACGCGCTGGCGGGGCGCGATCCCCTCCGCAACCGCTTCGAGATCGAGGCGGGCCTCGTCGAGGGCAACTACGTGCCGCGCGGCAGCTGAGGGTCTCGGCGATACGACTCGCGGCGAGAGGATGCTCAACGACTGAGCGATGCCTCCGCGTCGCCGCTTCGGCCGGATCAGTCCACGAGTGGACGTCCGCGGGAACAGGTTCGACGCAACGGCCCCGCTGCGCGGGCGACCCGGGGAACGCCGCGGTCAGCGCGCGGTCGCGAGACCGAAGCGCTCGGGGGTGTGGATGGCCAGGGCGTCGACACCGTGGCGGTTCATCAGGTCGTCGACGATCTCGGCCGTGCCGAGGTAGCCGCCCAGCAGCACGACACGGGTCGCGTCGTCGTCCGCGCAGAGCATCTCTCCGGCCCAGCCCGAGACGGCGCGTGCGAGCGCCTCTCCGGGGGCGCATCCACGACCCGTGCCGGGGGCACCGGCGCGGCGGGAGCGGTCGAGCCAGGTCAGCGTCATGCGCGCCGGGGCGGCGACGGAACCCATCCACGACTCGTCGGGGACCTCGATGAACACGCGTCCGGTCGAGCAGATCGGCAGCGTGGCCAGCAGCGTCTCGAGCTCGACGAGCGAGGTCTCGTCGGCCGTCACGAGATGCTGCACACGCGTGTGCCGCGAGGCCCGGCAGGCGGCGGCATTGTGCTCGGTGGACGCGGTCATGATGGCATCCACTATACCCGGGGAGAAGGGTTGCCTAACCTGAGTTCATGCCCTGTATCTCGATGTCGAGGTGGTGGCCGGGCGCGAGCCGTGGCCGCCGGGCGTGCCTCGACGCGGGACGTCGATCGCCCGCCGCGGGAGACCGTCGCCGGGCGCGACGGCTCAGACGACCAGCAGCTCCCGCAGTCGGCGCAACTCGTCGTCGGTCACGCCGTGCGCGAGCAGGTACCCGGCCGGCGAGCCGTACTCGCGATCGAGGCGTTCGAGCAGGGCGCGCATGACCGGCGCGGGAGACCGTGTCGCCAGATCCTCCGCGTGCACGGCGCGCGGGTGCAGGGCGCGGATCGCGCGCAGCACGGCGGCGTTGCGCTCGGGAGGCAGCAGTTCCTCGGTGCGGGCGTAATCCGCGATCACGGCCTCGCGGTCGACTCCGGCCGCGTCGAGGGTGATGGCGACGGTGACGCCCGTGCGGTCCTTGCCGACGGTGCAGTGCACGAGCACGGGCTGGGTGCCCAGGATGCCGCGGACCACCGCGACGACCCGGTCGGCGGAGTCCTCGACGATGGCGGCGTACAGGGCGTCGAGGCTCAGGTCGTTCGTGAAGAACGAGGCGACGGAGCCGAGGAAGAGCGGTTCGTGCTGCACGTCGACGGCGAGGTCGTCCAATCGGCTCGGAGCGTGGGCCACCTCCGCGTCGTCACGCAGGTCGATGATCCGCCGGATGCCGAGCCGACGAAGCGTCCGCACACCGGCGTCGTCGACGGCGACGAGATTGCCCGACCGGTACAGCACCCCCTCGCGTGTGCGTCCGTCGCCGGCGGGCAGTCCGCCGACATCGCGGAAGTTCGTCGCGCCCGAGACCAACGACGCGGTCACGCGTCGTGTCCGGGATGCTCGTGGGGCGCGGCGACGGCTGAGCGCGGCGGTACCGGGTAGCGGCCGGCGATCGCCACGCGGTTGAACGCGTTGATGGCCACGAGCACCCAGCTGAGGGCGACGTACTCCCGCTCGCTCAGGATGCCGCCCGCCTGGTCGTAGACGTCATCGGGGATGCCGTCCTCGTGGATGAAGGTGAACGATTCGGTCAGCTCGAGCGCTGCGCGTTCGCGTTCGTCGAAGACGCCCGACTCCCGCCACGTCGCGATCTGCGCGATGACGTCGGCGTCGAGTCCCGCCTTCACCGCCGCCTCGACGTGAACGCGCACGCAGAAGGCGCAGCCGTTGAGCTGCGACGCGTGGATCTGCACGATCTCGCGCAGCCGGGCGTCGAGCCCGGCGTCGGCGGCGAGCCGGCCGACCGTGGTGGAGAACGACCGCAATGCCGCGTACGCCTCGGGGGCCTTCTTCGACAGGTGCACGCGTTCCTCGGCCATGGCCACAGCCTATGGGCCCTCGTACGCGCACGGGCCGGGTGTCCGAGGGTCGCGGCCTCGGCACCCGACACGCCCCCGACGGCCGGAAGAGCCCCCTCTCGGGGGCTCGACGGCACGGCGGCGGCGTCGTCCTCCGACGCGGTGACAGGCTGGGACCATGCCCGAGCTCGACGAGTTCTCTTTCCTGCCCGCGCAGTCCGCTTCCCTCGGTCGTGCTGCGCCGGTGGTGCGCCGCGTCGATGTGACGCTCTCCGACGGTCGCTCCCTCAGCGGTCTCCGGTGGGGCGACGCACCCCCGCGCGTGACCCTCCTGCACGGCGCCGGACTCAACGCCCACACCTGGGACACGACGCTGCTGCATCTCGGCGCGCCGGCCCTGGCGATCGATCTGCCCGGCCACGGCGATTCGTCCTGGCGCGACGACGCCGCCTACGTCGCCCGTGTCCTCGCGCCCGAAGTCGTGGCGGCCATCGAGGCGTGGAGCGACCGGCCGCAGATGCTCGTGGGACACTCGCTCGGCGGACTCACCGCGGCGGCTGTCGCGGCATCGCGGCCCGATCTGGTGTCGCAACTCGTGATCGTCGACATCACCCCCGGCGTCGACCCCAGCGCGGGGCCCGCGCAGATCAGAGCCTTCTTCGCCGGCCCGACCGACTGGGCCACACGCGACGAACTCGTCGACCGCGCGCTCTCGTTCGGTCTCGGCGGTACGCGCGAGGCCGCGACGCGCGGCGTCTTCCTCAACTCCCGCGTGAGACCCGACGGACGGGTGGAGTGGAAGCACCACTTCGCCCACCTCGCGGCCGCGGCGGCCAACGCGGGCGCCGACACGACGACCCCCGACGCCGTGCGGGCGGTGCTGGCGACCACGGGCTGGGACGACATCGCCGACGTGGCCCGTCCGACCACCCTCATCCGCGGCGAGCGCGGTTTCGTCACGGCTGCGGATGCCGAGGAGTTCACGCGTCGCGTCCCGGGCGCCGAGGTGCGCACCCTCGCCACCGGCCACAACGCGCAGGAAGAGGATCCCGGCGCTCTCGCCGCGCTCCTCGCCGACGCCCTGACGAAGGACCGCACGCCGGCGGACGACTGAAGACGAGCCCCTCCTCCCCCGTGTCACACGGCGTCGCGCACGGTCACACACGGAGGGAGGGAATACGGGTGAAAGTAGGCTGTTCCCACCCCTGCACGGCATCCACAGCACCCCGATGCCTTCGGCCTGCGAAAGGACAACCCCGCAATGCTGCGCCGCACCACCCTCGCCACGAGTGCGCTTCTCATCGGAGCCCTGCTCCTCACCTCGTGCACCGGTTCGAACACCGCACAGAACCCCACGGGCGAAGCGAATCCGGATGCCACTCTCACGGTGCGCCTGTCGCTCGAGCCGTCGAACCTCGACATCCGCCGCACCGGTGGCGCCGCCCTCGAGCAGGCACTCGTCGACAACGTCTACCAGGGACTCGTGACGCGCAACGCCGACGACGACAACGCCATCACCCCGGCGCTCGCCACGGAGTGGAGCGTGTCGGCCGATGGTCTCACCTACACCTTCACCCTGCGGCAGGGGGTGACCTTCCACGACGGCAGCGAGTTCGGCGCCGACGACGTCGTGTCCTCCCTGCAGACGGCGAAGGACGATGCGACCGTCGCCGACAGCTCCGACCTCGCCGGAGTGACCTCGATCGCCTCCCCCGACGCGTCGACCGTCGTGGTGACCCTCGCGCAGCCCAACATCGACTTCCTCTTCACCCTCACGGGCCGCGTGGGCCTCATCTTCAACAGCGGCGATACGACGAACCTCCAGACCGCCGCCAACGGCACCGGTCCGTTCACGGTCGCGAGCTGGAACACGGGCCAGAGCCTCACCCTCGCGCGCTACGACGGATACTGGGGCGAGAAGGCCGGCGTCGCCGAGGTCGTGCTCGACTACATCCCCGACAACAGCGCCGCCATCAACGCCGCCGTCAACGGCGACCTCGACGTGGCCCTCGAGATCGATCCCGAGCTGCGGGGTCAGCTCGAGGACGGCGGGAACTTCACGATCGAGTCGGGCCTGACGACCGACAAGGGCACCCTGGCGTTCAACAACCAGCGGGCTCCCCTGGCCGATCAGCGGGTGCGTGAGGCCCTGCGCCTCGCCATCGACCATGACGCCCTCGTCGAGACCCTCGGCTACGGCGACACCCTGTACGGCCCCATTCCGCCGCTCGACCCCGGCTACGAAGATCTCTCGGGCTCCCTCGCCTTCGACCCCGACCGAGCCCGCGAGCTGCTCGCCGAGGCGGGCGCGCAGAACCTGAACCTCACGCTGACCATCCCCAACGTCTACCCCGGCACGATCGCCACTTTCCTGGTGTCGTCGTTCGCCGACGTGGGCGTGACGCTGCAGGTGAAGCAGGTCGACTTCACCGCCTGGTTGCAGGACGTCTACACGAACAAGGATTACGACCTCAGCTTCGTCCGACACGTCGAAGCCCGTGACTTCGGCAACTGGGCCAACCCGTCCTACTACTTCGGCTACGACGACGCCGAGGTGCAGGGCCTGTACGCCCAGGCGCTCGCCACGACCGACGAGCAGCAGTCGTCCGACTTCCTGGCCGAGGCCGCCCGGATCGTCAGCGACGAGGATGCCGCCGACTGGCTGTTCCTGTCGACGCCGCTGACCGCGGTGGGCACGAACGTCGCCGGCTTCCCGAAGAACTCCCTCAACGTGCGCCTGCCGCTGGCCGGTGTGACGGTCTCGTCGGAGTGATCCGCTACGCGCTGACACGGCTGGGCCTGCTCGTGCTGGGCCTGGCCGTGGCCAGCGTGCTGATCTTCCTCTCGCTCCGGGTCCTCCCGGGCGACGTCGCGCAGCTCATCGCCGGCGCCGAGGCGACGCCCGCGCAGATCGCCGCCGTGCGCGCCGATCTCGGCCTCGACGTGCCGCTGTGGTCGCAGTACGGCGACTGGATCGGCGGGTTGCTGCACGGCGACCTCGGCACCTCCCTCGTCACGGGGACACCGGTCGCCGCGGAGCTGGCCGACAAGGCGCGGGTGACCGTTCCCCTCGCGGCCATGTCGCTCACGGTCGCGCTGCTGGTCGGCATCCCGTTCGGCGTGCTGTCGGCTCTCGGACGACGGCGCGCGAGCGGCACCGCGGTGAGTGTCGTCGCGCAGGCGCTGGCGGCGGTCCCGGTGGTCTGGGCGGGTCTCATGCTGGTGGTCGTGTTCTCGGTGTGGCTGGGGTGGCTGCCGCCGCAGGGCTTCCCCCGGGCGGGATGGGACGACCCCGCCGCAGCCTTCCGCGCGCTCGTGCTGCCCGCCGTGACCATCGGCGTGGTCGAGGGCGCCATGCTCCTGCGCTTCGTCCGGAGCGCCACACTCCAGGCGCTCGGACAGGACTACGTGCGGACGGCCGCCGCGAAAGGACTCACCCGTACGCGCGCGCTGCTCAGCCACGGCCTCCCCAACGTCGGACTCTCGGTCATCACCGTGCTGGGTCTGCAGATCGCGGGCGTCATCGTGGGAGCGGTGATCATCGAGCAGCTGTTCACCCTTCCGGGGATCGGCCGCATGCTCGTCGGCGACGTGGCCTCACGCGACCTGCCGAAGGTGCAGGGCGAGCTCCTCGCATTGACCGGCTTCGTGCTCTTCGTGGGATTCCTGGTCGACCTGGTCCACCGTCTCGTCGACCCCCGACAGCGGGAGGCCGCATGACCACGCTGCGACGTCTCTGGGGGCTCGGAACCGGCCGGTTCGGCATCCTCATCGTCCTCCTCGTTCTCATCACGGCGCTCGTGTCGGTCGTGTGGACGCCGTTCGATCCGGCGGCCGTCGATGCGCGGGAGCGCTGGAGCGATCCGTCGTGGCCGCACGTGCTGGGCACCGACAACAGCGGTCGCGACATCGCCAGTCTGCTGATGGCTGGCGCGCGCACGACGGTGATCGTCGCCGTCGGGGCCGGCGTGGTGGCCTCGGTGCTCGGCATCGCCCTCGCGGCGCTGGGCTCGCTCACCACACGGTGGGTCCGCGAGAGCGTCGCGGTGCTCGTCGACATCCTGATCGCCTTCCCGGTGCTCATCATCGCGATGATGATCTCCGCCGTGTGGGGCGGCTCTCTCGCCGTCGTCATCTGGGCGGTGGGCATCGGCTTCGGGGTGAACGTCGCCCGGGTGACGCGGCCGGAGCTGCGCCGTGTTTTGCACAGCGACTACGTACTCGCCGGGCGCGCGAGCGGCCTGACGACGTGGCAGAACCTCACCCGACACCTCTTGCCCAACGTCGCTCCGGTGTTCATCGTGCAGCTGTCGTGGGGCATGGCGGTGGCGGTGCTCGCCGAGGCGGGACTGTCGTACCTCGGCTTCGGCGCCCCGGTCACGCAGCCCTCGTGGGGCGTGCTGCTGAGCGATCTGCAGGCCTACATCGCCGTGCACCCGCTGACGGTCGTGTGGCCGGGACTGGCCATCACCCTCACCGTGCTGGGGCTCAACCTGCTCGGCGACGCCCTGCGGGAGGCCGCCGATCCCACGCTCTCCGAACGCGCACCCTCCGCCCGCCTGCACGTGCCGGGGGTGGTCGCGTGAGCCTCGAGGTGACCGACCTGCGCATCGAGATCGGCCGACGCCCGGTCGTTGACGGCGTCTCGTTCGCGGTTCCCGATGGAGCGCGAGTGGGCATCATCGGCGAGTCCGGCTCGGGCAAGTCGCTCACGGCCCTCGCGATCCTCGGGCTCCTGCCCGACGGGGCGCGGGCGAGCGGCAGCGTCCGCTGGAACGGGCGCGAGATCCTGGGACTGCCCGACCGCGAGCTCGCACGCCTCCGCGGCGACGACATCGGCATGGTCTTCCAGGAGCCCCGCACCGCCTTGAACCCCATCCGCACGGTCGGCCGTCAGATCGGCGAGTCGGTGCGCATCCACGAGCGCGTCTCGCGCCGCGAGGCGCTGCGTAGGGCCGTCACCGAGGCGGAACGCGTCGCCCTGCCCGACCCCGAGCGCATCGTCTCGCGGTACCCGCACCAATTGTCCGGGGGCCAGCGTCAGCGCGTCGCGATCGCCATGGCGCTCGCCTGCCGCCCGCGCCTGCTCATCGCCGACGAGCCGACCACCGCGCTGGACGTGACGATCCAAGCGGGTGTCCTCGCGCTGCTGCGCACCCTCGTCCAGGATGCCGGCATGTCGCTGGTCTTCATCACCCACGACCTCGCGGTGCTCGCGCAGGTCGCCACCCACGCCGTCGTCCTCGAGCACGGGAGGGTCGTCGAGCAGGGCGGTGTCGCCGACCTGCTGCGGGCGCCGTCGTCGCCGGTCACGCGTGCCCTGCTCCGCGACGCGACGGCCACCCTGTGGCATCCGGAGCGTCCGCAGGCATCGGTCTCGGATGCCGGGGCGAGAGCGGTCGCCGACGAATCCGCATTCCCCGCGGCGAGCGGCGGGGTGGTCGACGATCCCCCGGACGGGATGACGGACTCCCCACCCCCGGCTGAGGCGCCCGGCGCCTCGGAGACGGAGCGGACGCCATGACCGAGACGATCATGCGGGCGCGAGGACTCTCGCGCGACTACCCGACCCCCCGCACCCGCGGATTCGGACGCGCCGAACGCACCCCGGTTCTCGTCGACGTCGACATCTCGGTGCTCGCGGGCTCCGCGGTCGGCATCATCGGCGAGTCGGGCTCGGGCAAGTCGACGCTGGTGCGCCTCCTGCTCGGACTCGATGTCGCGACGTCGGGGACCGTCGAAGTCGACGGACGCGCGGTGGATGCGCGGCGGTCGGCGCGTTCGCTGCACTGGCTCCGTCGCACGACCGGGGTCGTCTTCCAGGATCCCTACGCCTCTCTCGACCCCCGCATGAGCGTCGGACGCATCGTGGGCGAGCCCCTGTGGGCGCTCGGCATCGAGGGCGATCGCCGCGCGCGCGTGCGGGAGGTCCTGGAGCAGGTCGGACTCGAGCCCGACATGGCGGAGCGCTTCCCCCACGAGTTCTCGGGCGGACAGCGACAGCGCATCGCGCTCGCGCGCGCCATCGTGCACCGGCCGCGCATCCTCGTCGGCGACGAACCGCTGTCGGCGCTCGACGTGACGGTGCGGGCGCAGATCCTCCGCCTGGTGGCGCGACTGCGCGTCGAGGAGCAGCTGACCCTGGTGCTGGTGTCGCACGACATCGGCGTCGTCCAGAACGTCTGCGATCAGGTGGTCGTGATGAAGGACGGCCGCATCGTCGAGCAGGGTCCGACCGAGAAGGTCCTGCTGCAGCCGCAGGCCGCCTACACGCGCCGGCTGCTGGCATCCATCCCGACGCTGCCGCGCTGACGCGGGTCCTCTTGGCGGGAATCCGGCGGTGCGGGGCGTTCGACCCGGGGATCCGGCGGCGCGGGCCTCTTCGCCAGGGATCCGCCGGCGAGCGGATCGTCGCGGTACCCGTGGACCGTCGCGGTACCCGTGGGTCGTCGCGTCGAGCACGGCTCCTCCCCCACGCGCGCGGATGGGAATCCGCCCCCAGGTCGAGGGCAAGGGATGCCGCGATGTCGGAGGTGCGCGCTAGCCTCGGGCGCATGATCGCCGGCATCGTTCCCCCCTTCCTGCTCGACCGTCTCGCCCAGACCGACGACCCCCGTCTCGCACGGGCCGCCGCCGCCGCCCGCAAGACGCTGGCCGTGCCGCGTCCTCCGCGGCCCGCCCGCACCCGACTGCGTTTGTCGATCGACGGCGACGCCCTCGTCGCCGAGACCGCACCCGCCCCCGATCGCATCATCTCCGATGCCGGCAACACCGAGAACCTGCCGGGGCGCCGGGTGCGCAGCGAAGACGAGGCCCCCAGCGGCGACGCCGCCGTCGACGAGGCATACGACGGTCTGGGATCGACCTACGACTTCTTCTGGGACGCCTTCTCGCGCGACGGGATCGACGCGGCCGGCGGCTCGCTGCTGGCCACGGTGCACTTCGGCGACGATTACGACAACGCGTTCTGGAACGGCGAGCGCATGGTCTTCGGCGACGGCGACGGCGAGGTGTTCGTCGGGTTCACGCGCTCCCTCAGCGTCATCGCGCACGAGCTCGGCCACGGCGTGACCGAGGCCGCCGGCGGCTTGGAATACCAGGGGCAGTCCGGTGCTCTCAACGAGTCGCTCTCCGACGTCTTCGGGGCCCTCGCCGAGCAGCACCACCTCGGCCAGCAGGCAGACGAGGCGACCTGGCTCATCGGGGCGGGTATCTTCGCGCCCGACGTCCAGGGCGAGGCACTGCGATCGATGAAGGCGCCCGGCACGGCCTACGACGACGACGTGCTCGGCAAAGACCCGCAGCCGGGGCACATGCGCGACTACGTCGAGACCGACGACGACAACGGCGGCGTGCACATCAACTCGGGCATCCCCAACCGGGCGTTCTACCTCGTGGCCACCGCCCTGGGCGGCAACGCCTGGGAACGCGCGGGCCTGATCTGGTACCGCACCCTCACCGCGGGCACCCTCTCTCCCACGGCCGACTTCACCTCCTTCGCGGCCGCCACCCTCGCGGCGGCCGCTGCGGAGTACGGTGAGGAGTCTGAGGAGGTCGCCGCCGTCCGTGCCGCATGGGCCGGAGTCGGCGTCGTGGAGGATGCCGCAGCCTGAAGCCGCCAGCTACGAGCGTCTGGCGATCGTCGTCGTGCGATCGGGTGGCATCGCCGGGCTCTCGAAGCAGTGGCGGGCCGAGGCCGATGCCGACCACGCGGCGCGCTGGAGGGAGCTCGTCGAGAGCTGCCCCTGGGATGCCACTCCCGCGCCGACGGCCGGGGCAGATCGCTACCAGTGGCGCATCGAGGTGCATCACGGCGGTGCGCCCGTGCACCAGGCGCGCCTGGGCGACGCACAGGTCGAGGGTGCGTGGCGCACGCTCGTCGACGAGGTACGTCAGGCGGCGCGTCCGCAGCCGCGCGGTCACTGAGACGCCGTCGAAGCAGCGAGCGCCGCCGAGGCACCGAGCGCACCGCCGAGGCACCGAGCGCACCGCCGAGGCACCGAGCGCACCGGCGAGGCAGCGAGCGGCATCCTGACGACGATCGGGCCGCCCTCGGCGACGACGGTGGCGTCAGCCGAAGAGCTTTCGCCGCTTCTTCTTCGACGGGATGCTCTTCTGCAGGTAGACCACGCCGAGCCAGCGGCCGAACTTGAAGCCCACGCGGCCCATCCGGCCGACCTCGGTGAACCCGAGCTTCTCGTGGAGCGCGATCGAGGCGTCGGCCCCCTTGTCGCTGATCGCGGCGACCATCTCGCGGATGCCGAGCTCCTGGCAGGCGGCGATGAGCGCCTCGAGCAGAGCTCGTCCGAGACCCTTGCCCGCCGCCGCCTGACCGAGGTAGATCGAGTTCTCGACCGTGTACCGGTAGGCGGACTTCGACTGCCACGGCTGCACGAGCGCGTAACCGAGGATCTGGCCGCTGGGCGACTCCGCCACGAGGAAGGGCAGCTTCAGCCTCTGCAGGGTGGCGAACTTGTCGCGCCATTTGGCGATGGTCCACGCCTTCTCGTCGAAGGTGACGACGGAGTTGCGCACGTAGTAGTTGTAGATCTCCCGGATGTCGGGGATGTCGGCCTCGGTGGCCGGACGGATCTCGAACGAGAACGGGCGCTCGGGCTCGGGAGCACGGCGCAGATGCGCAGGTGGTCGCCGACGGCTCTTCTCGTACTCCTCTTCCAGCACGTCGTAACTCTACGGGCGGCGCCGTTTCGCGCGCGTGTCACCGAGCCCCGACGTCGGGCCGGATGACGACGCCGTCAGGCCGGGAGGCGCCAGTCCACGGCGTCCGCGCCTTGCTCCGCCAGCAGGGAATTGACCTGCGAGAACGGCTTCGAGCCGAAGAAGCCCCGGCTGGCCGACAGCGGCGAAGGGTGCGGCGACGAGACGATGGCGGTGTTCGCGAGCAGGGGGGTGAGGTTGATGGCATCCCGTCCCCAGAGCACTGCGACCAGCGGCGCATCCCGTTCGACGAGACAGCGGATGGCATGCTCGGTGACGCGTTCCCACCCCCAGCCGCGATGGGATGCCGGCGACCCCGGTGCCACCGTCAGGACCCGGTTCAACAGCATGACGCCCTGCGCCGCCCACGCCGAGAGATCTCCGTGCGGGACGGGGGCGATACCGAGGTCGTCGGAGAGCTCGCGGTAGATGTTCGCGAGGCTGCGCGGCACGGGCCGCACGTGCGGATCGACCGCGAACGACAGCCCGATCGGGTGACCCGGCGTCGGGTAGGGATCCTGTCCGACGATGAGCACCCGGACGGCGTCCAGCGGTGTGCGGAAGGCGCGCAGCACGAGCTCGCCGGCCGGAAGATACGGCTCGCCCTCCTGTCGCAGACGTTCGCCGAGCGCGGCGATGTCGTCGGCGACGGGGGCGAGGGGCTCCACCCACGTGGAGTCGATCAGCCCGGCATGGGCGAGTTCGGCGAGGGACTTCGCGGTCACGCCGCGTCTTCTTCGTGCACCGACCCGAGGTGCGACCAGGGGAACTCGATCCAGAGGGTCGTGTCCTTCCAGGAGTAGTCCGGCGTCACGACCGTCGTCGGCTTCGTGTAGATCACGGCGGACCGCGCCTCGGCGCCGTGCCGGTCGAGCAGTTTGACGGCGAGATCGAGCGTGCGACCACTGTCGGCGACGTCGTCGACGAGCAGCACGCGGCGACCCTCGAGGTACGACAGGTCCAGCGCCGGGGGCAGCACCTCGGGTGCGTCCAGCACGGTGCCGACGCCCGTGTAGAACTCGACGTTGAGCGCTCCGCAGTTCTTCACGCCGAGTCCGTAGGCGATCGCCCCTCCCGGAAGAAGCCCGCCCCGCGCGATGGCGACGACCACCTCGGGACGGAACCCGTCGGCGACGATCGCGCGCGAGATGTCGCGCGTCGCGACCCCGAAATCGTCCCAGCTCAACCGTTCGCGCTCGTCCGTCACACCGGATCCTCTCCTCGACTGCTCTCACCCTAGGCGTTCGTTCGAGAACGCCGCGCCGGGCGCGGTGGCGGCACCGGTCAGCGCGGGGCGTAGGGGGGCGCGGTGGCAGCACCGGTCGGCGCGGGGCGTAGGGGGGCGCGGTGGCGGCACCGGTCGGCGCGCGGCGTCGCCGGGCGCGGGCAGCAGGGGTCACGGGTACGCCTGCGCGCGGGTACCCCGGTCGCCGTGCTCACCCGCGCGGCGCGGTGCGCGCAGTGCCGCGCGCGGGCGGTGCCGGTGGGGAGCGCCCAGATCAGCGCGTGGTCAGCGGCCCGCGCGCCAGCAGGTGCTGAGCCGACTGCGCCACGGGGCGCATCGTCACGAGGTCGAGGTTGACGTGGCCGGGGGCGTCGAGTGCGTAGGCGATGACGTCGGCGACGTCGGCGGCCACGAGAGGCGCCTCGACGCCCTCGTACAGCTTGTCGGCGGCGGCGGCGTCGCCACCGAGGCGGTTGAGGCTGAACTCCTCGGTGCGCACCATGCCCGGAGCGATCTCGATCACACGCAACGGCTCGCCGTTCAGCTCCTGACGCAGCGCGTGCACCAGCATCGCCTCACCGGCCTTCGCCGCGTTGTATCCGCCTCCGCCCGGGTAGGCCGTCTGCGCGGCCGTCGAGGTGACGAAGAGCAGGTCGGCGTGACCCGAGGCGTCAGCGGCGCGGCGGATCGCGGGAAGAAGGGATGCCACCAGTCGCTGCGCCGAGAGCACGTTCGCCTCGAACATCCAGCGCCAGTCCTCCGGGTCGCCGGCCTCGATGCGATCGCTGCCGCGAGCACCTCCGGCCACGTGCACGAGCGCGTCGACGCCGCCGGTCTCGTCGAGCCACGCGGCCAGCGCCGCGACGGCCGCGCCGTCGGTCAGGTCGGCGGCGTGGGCAACCACGCCCGTCTCGGCCTCGAGTGCCGCCAGGCGATCGGCCCGGCGTGCGACTCCCACCACGTCCCATCCGCGGGACCGCAACACCCGCGCGGCCGCCTCTCCGATACCCGAACTGGCCCCGGTCACCACTGCGCGTCGCGTCATGGCATCCACGCTACTGCGCCCCTCCGACACCGGATGCCGCGTGCCTCGGGTGGACTCCGCTCCCCCAGCCGGGGTTCGGGGATGCGGGAGCCGCGAGCCGCGGAGCGGCGCCGAGCGATCCGGCGGAGCAGGCGCGGGCGGTCACCCGGAAGCGGTGTTACGGCCCGTGTCCCGGGCGCTTGTCGGCGTCGGAGGGGGTGTCTACGCTCGCAGCAGGCCACGGCGTCCGCCTCGGCCCACCCGACCGGAGGAGCAGCCATGTCGGCACCCGAGAACTGGCGTTTCGAGACCAAGCAGATCCACACGGGCGCGCAGCCCGACCCGGTGACGAAGGCTCGCGCCACCCCGATCTACCAGACCACCTCGTACGTGTTCGACAACGCCGACCACGCGGCGAACCTCTTCGCGCTCGCCGAGTTCGGCAACATCTACACGCGCATCCAGAACCCCACGCAAGACGTCGTCGAGCAGCGCGTCGCCGGCCTAGAGGGCGGCACCGGTGCCCTCCTCGTCGCCAGCGGACAGGCGGCCGAGACGTTCGCCGTGCTGAACATCGCCCAGGCGGGCGACCACATCGTGTCGTCGAGCTCGATCTACGGCGGCACCTACAACCTCTTCAAGTACACCCTCGCCAAGCTCGGCATCGAGACGACCTTCGTCGAGAACCAGGACGACCCGGCCGAATGGCGCGCCGCCGTGCGACCGAACACCAAGCTGTTCTTCGCCGAGACCATCGGCAATCCCAAGATCAACGTGCTCGACATCCGCTCCGTCGCCGATGTCGCACACGAGGCGGGCGTGCCGCTCATCGTCGACAACACGATCGCCACGCCCTACCTCATCCGTCCGTTCGAGCACGGCGCCGACATCATCGTGCACTCCGCGACCAAGTTCCTCGGCGGGCACGGCACCACGATCGGCGGCGTCATCGTCGACGGCGGTCGCTTCCCGTGGTCCGAGCACTCCGACCGCTTCCCCGGTCTCACCACGCCCGACCCCTCCTACCACGGCGCGGTCTACACGCAGGCGGTGGGCGACGGACTCGCCTACATCATCAAGGCCCGCGTGCAGCTCCTGCGCGACCTCGGTGCCTCGATCGCTCCGCAGAGCGCATGGCAGCTCATCCAGGGCATCGAGACCCTGTCGCTGCGCATCGAGCGCCACGTGCAGAACGCGCAGGAGATCGCGGAGTGGCTCGAGTCGCACCCCGACGTCGCGACCGTGAACTACTCGGGCCTGCCGACCTCGCCCTGGTACGCCGCGGCCAACAACTACGCCCCGAAGGGCGTCGGCGCCGTGCTGTCGTTCGAGCTCAAGGGCGGCGTGCAGGCGGGGCGCGAGTTCGTCAACTCCCTCAGCCTGTTCAGCCATCTCGCCAACATCGGCGACGTGCGCTCGCTCGTCATTCACCCGGCATCCACGACGCACTCCCAGCTCACGCCCGAGCAGCAGCTCACGGCCGGCGTGACCCCGGGCCTCGTGCGTCTGTCGGTGGGCCTCGAGAACATCGAAGACCTCAAGGCCGACCTCGACCAGGCCCTCGCCGCGGCGCGTCGCCTGTCCGAGGCGTCCCGCGTCTGACCCCCGCGTCACCGAACGCCCCGACCCGGTCACCCGGTTCGGGGCGTTCGTCGTTCCACGGCGGCGACCGGGTGGGTTCCCTGCGCGGCGCCCTGCAGCGACGCGGTGACGGACGGAGGGCGAGGGATGCCGGGAGGCCCCACGGCGCAGGATCCTCCTCCCTCCACCCCTGGCCCTCCGCCGATCACGCGTGGAGACCCTGCACAACGGGCCATACCGGCCCGCCGCACCGCCCTCGCCGCGGGGAGCGCTCCCGCCCGCAGGGGAGGCGCCGATCAGACCTTCTGGCGCGGCCGGAGGCTCCCGAGCCCGCCGTCGACGCCGATGATCTGGCCGGTCATCCACGCGTTCTCCGGCGAGAGCAGGAACTCCACGGCCCGCGCGACGTCGTCGGGCTCACCGAGCCGCCCGAGCGGATGCATCGCCTCCGAGACCTTGCGCGACATGTCGGTCGATGTGAGCTTCTCGGTCAGGCGCGTCTGCACCAGGCCCGGGGCCACCGCGTTCACGCGGAGTCCGTGGGCGGCGTAGCTCGCGGCCGCCGACAGGGTGAGGCCGATCACCCCGGCTTTGGCCGCGGCGATGCCGTCGTGGTTCGGCAGGCCCGCCAGGGCCGCGGCCGACGACACCAGCACGACGGATCCGCCGTCGCGCATGTGCGCCCCCGCCGCGCGCACCGCCGCGAACGACGTGGTCAACGACGCGGCGATCAAGCCGTCGTACTGCTCACGCGAGGTGAGGTGCGCGGGTTTGAGCAGCATCGAACCCGCGAACACCGCGATGCCGTCGAGGTCGCCCGCCTCACCGACGACCTGATCGACGGCGTCGAAGTCGGTGGCATCCAGGGTGAAATCCGGCTCGATGACGGATGAGTCCCGAGCGGTCGTGAGCACGCGGTGGCCCGCGTCGCGCAGTCGTGTCGCCGTCGCCCCGCCGATGTCGCTCGAGGCCGCGATGAGAAGGAAGTTCGCCATGCCCGCGATTCTGACCAGCCGCACCCACGCCCGACGGGGGCTGGACAAGCGCGGCCCCGGATGGTCGGTGCATCCCGCGCGCACGCCGCGGCTCGCCCATCGCCGTAACAGAGCGGACCTCCCCGCCCCACCCGGAGAGAATGGATGCCATGGACTGGCAGATCTCCGAAGACACGGTGCCCTCGGCCCCGGTGACGGAGGCCGACGCCCGTTCCCTGCTCGGCCGCCCTCCGGCCACCGGGGCATGGCGTGACGGCGATCCCACGGGGGACCGCCGTTTCGCATCGTTCGGCTCCTTCCGCACGGAGAACGGCGAGTCCTTGCCGCACGTGCGCCTCGCCTACGAGACCTGGGGGGAGCTCTCCCCCGCGCGTGACAACGCGGTGCTCATCCTGCACGCCCTCACCGGCGACAGCCACGTGCGCGGGGCTGCGGGCCCCGGGCATCCCACCGCCGGGTGGTGGAGCGACCTCGTCGGCCCCGGGGCGGCGATCGACACCGACCGGTTCTTCGTCATCGCCCCCAACATGCTGGGCGGATGCCAGGGCTCGACCGGCCCCGCGAGCATCGCGCCCGACGGGTACGAGTGGGCGTCGCGTTTTCCCTACCTGACCATCCGCGACCAGGTCACCGCGCAGGCGTTGCTCGCCGACGAGCTCGGTGTCGAGCGGTGGTTCGCCGTCGTCGGCGGGTCGATGGGCGGGATGCACGCGATCGAATGGGCCGTCGGTCACCCCGACCGCGTCGCGCGCGCCGCGATCCTGTCGGCCCCGCCGATCACCACCGCCGATCAGATCGCCCTCAACTCGGTGCAGCTCGACACCATCCGGGTCGACCCGCGCTTCGCGGGCGGTGAGTACTACGACGCCGGCGACGGTGACGGACCGCACCGCGGGCTGGCGCTCGCGCGCCGCATGGCACTGCTCAACTACCGCAGCCCCACCGAACTGAACCAGCGGTTCCAGCGCTCGTGGCAGTCGGGCGTGAGCCCCCTGGGCCGGGGCGGTCGCTTCGCCGTGGAGTCGTACCTCGACTTCCACGGCAACAAGTTCACGCGCCGATTCGACGCCAACAGCTACCTCGCCCTGGTCGAGGCGATGAACTCCCACGACGTCGGCCGGGGCCGCGACGGGGTCGAAGACGCGTTGGCGCGCGTCACCGCCACGACCCTCGTGCTCGGGATCGACAGCGACCGCCTCTTCCCCATCGACGGCCAGCACCGAATCGCCCGCGGTATCCCCGACACCCTCGACGGAAACGACGCCGTCGTGCTCTCGAGCGACTTCGGACACGACGGCTTCCTCATCGAGACCGCGGCCGTCGCCACGCACCTGCGGCGCTTGCTCGCCGCCTGACGATCCCGGATGCCGGCCCCGGCATCCGAGCGACCTCCCTCCCCCGTCGCGGACGCGCCGTCGCTCCCGCCCGGCGTGCAGCGCCGTCGAGTGTCCGGGACACGCCGTGCACGGTGAAGACACGCGGCGTGTCCGGGACACTCGACTGAACCGCCGCCGCGGGCACGGCGTCGCGGCGGGCGAGCACGGAGACCCGGCGCCGGCGCGGGCAGCGCGTCGAGGCGGTCGAGCACGGAGACCCGGCGCCGCCCGGGCGCGGAGTCACGACCCGGGCGATGGCGTGCCCGCGACGCGTCAGCGCTGCGTCGGAATCGAACCGGTGATCGCGGTCTGCGCGGCCTCGGACGCCGGCATCCGGTGTGCGGGATGACGACCGCTGCGGTCCTCGACGCGATACGACACGACGGCGACGACGAGCCCGCCCAGGGCGAGCACGGCGCCGACCCAGGCCGGCGCGACGAGCCCGAGGCCCGCGGCGATCGCGAGCCCGCCCAGGAACGCCCCGAGGCTGTTGCCGATGTTCAGCGCCGAGTGGTTCAGGGCGGCGGCGATGGACTGGTTGTCTTCGGCGACGTCCATGAGACGGGTCTGGATGGCCGGGCTGAGCGCCGACCCGCAGAACGAGACGAGGAAGGCGAACAGCACCAGGCTGACGATCCACCCGGCGGTCAGGGCGAGGCCGACGGATGCCGCCGCGAGGGCGATGAGACCGACCCGGAGCCAGAACCGGAGGTCTTTGTCGGCCAACGCACCCCCCACGATGTTGCCGATGGTCATGCCGATTCCGACCAGGACGAGGACGAGGGAGACGCTCCACTCCGGCTGCCCGGCGACGTCGGTGATCATGGGGGCGATGTAGCTGTACATGGCGAAGAATCCGCCGAAACCCACCGCCCCGATCCCCAGTGCGAACCACACCTGGCCGATGCGGAACACGCGCAGCTCGTCGCGCAATCGGCGACCGGGCGACCCGGGGTGCTTCGGCACGAACAGGGCGATGCAGATGGTCGCCAGCAGGAATATGCCGGTGACGACGGCGAACGCCGCACGCCAGCCGACCTGCTGGCCGAGCAGGGTGCCGAGCGGCACGCCGACGACGTTGGCGATGGTCAGACCGGTGAGCACGAAGGCGACGCCCTTGGCGCGGTTTCCGGGGCCGAGGGCGTCCGCCGCCACGAGGGCGCCGATGCCGAAGTACGCGCCGTGCGGGAGTCCGGCCAGGAACCGGGATGCCGCGACGAGCTCGAACGTGGGGGCGATGACCGTCAGCAGAGTGAAGAACGCCAGCGCGGCGGCCAACACGATCATCACGCGGTGGCGCGGGAAACGCGCGACGGAGCCGGCGATCGTGGGGGCGCCGACGACGACGCCGAGGGCGTAGAGCGAGATGAGCCAGCCCGCCTGGGCGATGGCGTCGTCGGGCGAGGCGGCCCACGCGCCGGGGACGAGTTCGCGCGCGATGTTGGGCAGCAGGCCCATCACCACGAACTCGGTCATGCCGATGCCGAAACTGCCGATGGCGAGAGAAAGGAGCGCCCGCATCGCCGCACCTCTCGAGGTCGTCGAAGAGGTCACCCGACGAGTGTAGGGGGCTCGGCACCGTCTGGTCGAATCGTTTCGAAGATGACGCGAGAGTGCTCCCGCACCCCTCGCCCCTCCTGCACAGAACGGTCGATCGGCGGGTTCTCCACGCGACCGCGGATGCGCCGTATTTCACCCGGTCAGGGCGTGGCAATCTCTGACATCTGACCGCACAATGAAGGGATGCCGGAGATGACGGAACCACAGGTCTGGGTACTGATCGGAACCTTCGCCGCCGCCGTGCTCGGCGGCATGACGTTCAGCACGAACCTCATCATGGGATCGCTGACCAAGGTGATCACCGCGAACACCGACCGACTCGAGGCCCGGATCGACGCGTTGCGCACAGAAACGGTGTCGGAATTCCAAGTCACGAGGTTCAGAATCGACAGCGTAGAGACCGGACTCACCGCCAAGATCGACAGCGTCGAAGCGCGTCTGACCTCGCAGATCGAGAGCGTCGAGAGTCGACTCCGCGGCGATATGGCCCGCATCGACTCCGACGTCACGGCCATCGCGAAGCGCGTCTGGACCGACCCACCCGCCGCATGAGATGGCGCGGCCGTGCAAGGCAGGTCCGCCCGGGAGAAACGATCGGCTCGTCTGAACGCTCCCGCCCGGGAAGAACCCGATCAGCGCGGCGCCGAGGTCGGAGGGAACCTCAGTCGGCCCGGCGCTCCAGCGCCTCCTCGAGACGCTCGACCTTGCCGTCGATCTCGCCCGTGCGCCCCGGGCGGATATCGGCCTTCAACACGAGTGACACGCGCGATCCATAGGGCAGCACGGCATCCGTCGCCGCCTTGACGACCGCGAACACCTCGTCCCACTCCCCCTCGATCTCGGTGAACATCGAGCTTGTGCGGTGCGGCAGCCCCGACGCCCGTACGGCCGCGACCGCTGCGGCGACGGCGTCGTGCACCGACCCGTCGGGGTTCTCCGCCGAGGCGGAACCGATGCCGGAGGGTGCGACCGAGAAGGCGATGAGCATGTCTCGAGACTACGGGCCGCCCGCGGGCGGCAGGTCGCCCCGGGGACGACCCGCGCCACGGCACGCGGGCTGCACGCGAGCCGACCGCCAGGCTCAGCGTGCGGACGCGGTCACCGTCCGGCGGGTACGCGTGGCGGCGCGGGCCGTCGTCCCGTGACGATCTCGCGGAGCCCCGCGGGCGGGCGCACGCGTCCGACGGGGGCTTTCACGACGCGCACGATCGCCCACACCAGCAGCACCAGGGCGAGCAGGTTGCGCACCTCGAGCACCACCACCGGGAACGGGTTCGGATGCGTCGCCATGAGGCCGTCGTACAGCAGCGGATACATCCACTGCGTGAGGCCGGCGATGACCAGCGTCATCCCGGCGAAGGCGTACCAGCGACGACGGTCGAGCATCAGGCCGAGCGCGACGGGCGCGAACAGCCACACGTAGTACTGGGGCGACCCCACCTTGTTCAAAGCGATGAAGGCGGTGACCAGCGCGAGCGACAGCGGCGGGAACAGGCTCAGGAAGGTCGCGCCGTGGCGCAGTTTCCACACCCCGACCCCCGCCACGCCGGCCATGACGAGCAGCATGATCGGGGTCATCGCCGCGATCAGCGGCTCGGCACCGGGTCCCGTCACCTGGAAGGTGAGGACGTCGCCGTCGTAGTACACCTCGCTGCCGGGCACGTAGAAGGCGGCGAGGAACATGTAGAGGCCCCCGACGGGCGCCTCCATCTGAATGCCGCGCGAGGTCTGATCGCCCACGAATCCGAAGACGAAGGGGGCACCGCCCAGAGCCACGACGGGGATGATCGTCGCGAGCGACACGGCCACCGCACCCCACACGAGCGCGAGGCGGCGACGGATGACGACGAGACCCGCCGCGAGGATGGCCGCCGGCCACACCTTCATCCACACCGCGACCGACAGGAGCACGGATGCCAGGAACGGACGACGCAGCATCCAGATGCCACCGAGGAGGGCGAGGGGCACGGTGATGCCGTCGATTCGGTAGAGGCCGACCGGACCGATCAGCAGGATCGCCGCGAGCCAGAACCAGGCCGCGACCACGCGTCCGCGCGAGCGCGCATCGCCCAGGAGCACGAGGAACGCGACGAGGTTGAACAGCGACACGGTCAGCGCCCACGCCGGGGTGTAGCTGATCGCCCACGCGAACACCCACGCGAAGGTCATCGGCAGGAACGCGAGCTGCGGGTAGATCCACTTCTCGGTGATGCCGGGCCACTGCCAGGTCTCGCTGCGCGTGCACGAGGTCACGTCGACGCCGCCGAAGAGGGCGCACCGCGACCACGGCTCGTACACCAGGTACACGTCGCCCATCGGCTCGTTGGGCTGTTGATAGCCCAGAACGGCCACGACGACGTGCACGGCGACGAACGCGATCAACAGGGGAACGACACGCCTCAGCACCGGGTAATCCTAAACGGGGCTGTCTGAGCGCCCCCACCGGCGGCCGCCCGCTCGCGCGCCACGACGGGCGAGACGCACACGAACGTTATGGGATCGAGTCCCCGAGCAGGGCGGCGACGACGCCGGGCAGCGCATCGGCGACATCGAGTGCGGTGATCGGACCGCCCCCGCCCCCGTGGACCAGGGACGCCGCCGTGCCGGCGCGACCGTGCAGCCACGCCGACGTGGCCGCACACGCGGCCAGGTCGTCGACGTCGGTTCGTCCGGCGGCGACGGCCCCGGCGGTGACCGCCCCGAGGACTCCCCCCAGCACATCGCCGGTTCCCGCGGTGGCGAGCCAGGGCGTCCCGGTCGACACCCGGCGACTCCATCCCCCCGCCGCGGCCACGATCGTCACCGCCCCCTTCAGGAGCACGACGCCGCCGAAGGCGTCGGCGGTCTCGCGCGCCGCCCGCTCCCGGGCGTCGTCGTCCGTCGTCGCGACCGCGGGCAACCCCAGTGCGTCCCGCAGACGGTCCATCTCGCGGGCGTGCGGCGTGACGATGACCGACGCCATTGCCTGCGGCACGAGGTCCAGCGACCCGGCGTCGACGACGACCGGAACGTCGCCGTCCAGGATGCCGCGGAGCGCCGCCGTCTCGGAGGCGTCGCGCTCGCCGGCATCCGTTCCCGACCCGATGACCCACGCCTGAACCCGTCCGTCCGCCGTGACCGTCTCCGGGCGGCGCTGCAGCACGAGATCCTGCGCGCGCGCCGGGCCGAGGTAGCGGACCATCCCCGTGCCCGCCCGCCACGCCGCCTCCACGCCGAGCACCGCGGCGCCCGGATACCGGGCGGACCCCGTTCGCATCCCCACGACGCCGCGGGAATACTTGTCGTCGTCGGCGGTTGGCCTCCGCAGTGTGCGGGCGGCATCCAGCCCGCTCCAGTCCTTCGCCGTCATGGCGTCACCCTAGAACGCAAAGGTCCCCCGTGAGCGCCCTCTTCACACCCCTGTCCATCCGCGGTATCGAGATGCGAAACCGACTCTGGGTGTCGCCGATGTGCCAGTACAGCGCGGTCGAGGGGATGCCGAACGACTGGCACCACGTGCACCTCGCCCAGTTCGCCGCGGGAGGGGCCGGGCTCGTGATCGCCGAGGCGAGCGCAGTCTCGCCCGAGGGTCGGATCTCGCCCGACGACGCGGGTCTGTGGAACGACGCGCAGGCCGAGGCCTGGGCGCCCATCGTCGCGGCGGTCCGCTCGCGCGGCGCCGTCGCCGGCGTGCAGCTCAGCCATGCCGGACGTAAGGCCTCCACCACCCCACCGCTCTCCGGCGAGCGCGGATCCGTCGCGCCGGACGCGGGCGGATGGACCACCGTCGGCCCGTCCGCGATCGCCTACAGCACCTTCGCCGAGCCGGTGGCCCTCGACGCCGCCGGCATCGATGACGTCGTCGACGACTTCGCCGCCGCCGCCCGCCGCGCCGTCCGGGCCGGATTCGAGGTGGTCGAGGTGCACGCCGCCCACGGCTACCTGTTGCACCAGTTCCTCTCGCCGCTGACGAACCACCGCACCGACGCCTACGGCGGATCGTTCGAGAACCGGGTCCGTCTGCTCGTGCGAGTGGTCGAAGCCGTCCGCGCGGCCGCCCCCGATGCGGCCCTGTTCGTGCGCTTCTCCGCGACCGACGCGGCCGAGGGCGGTTGGGACGTCGCCGACACCGTCGCCGCGGCCCGGCTCGCGGCCGAGGCGGGCGCCGACCTCATCGACGTCTCCAGCGGCGGACTCGTCCCCCAGCAGAAGATCGTCCCCGGCCCCGGCTACCAGGTCGACTACGCCGCAACGGTCCGCCGTGAGACCGGACTGCTCGTCAGCGCCGTCGGCATGATCGACGACCCGACGTTCGGCGAGCAGATCCTCGCCGACGACCGCGCCGACGCGATCATGTCGGCGCGCGAATGGCTTCGCGACCCTCACTACGCCCTCCGCGCGGCCGCCGTCCTGGGTGCGGACTCGCCCGCCCCCGCGCAGTACCTGCGCGCGTACTGACGTCGGTTCCCGTCGCCCTTCCCCCTGGCCGCGGGTGTCCCTCGCGGCGCGCGCACCATCCGGCATTCCTCACCGGCACGTCGGCTGACGCGTCCGCGGCCGTCCGTCGCTCGCAGAAGAACGCGATCCTCGCAGATTCCGGCATCGATTCTGCGAGCGAGGTGACGATCTCCGCTGTTCGCGAGCGACCACGTCTCGTCGTGAGCGCGGACGCACCCGCGGATCGACCCGATCCCGCGACGACGCAGAACACCGGATACCGCGGGGCCGGGGCCGCGCGGCATCCGGTGTCTCCGGCTAGACGAAGCGGCGACGCTCGGTGGCGTCCTGCACTTCGCCGACGAGCTCTTCGATGACGTCCTCGAGGAACAGCACCGCCTTGACGTCGCCGCGCTCGTCGCGCACCTGGGCGAGGTGTCGCCCCGAGCGGCGCATGAGGGCGAGCGCGTCTTCGAGATCCGTCGTCTCCAGCACCGACACCATGTGATGGATGCGCTTCTGCGGAATGGGTCGGAGCATGTCGGCATCCGATCCCTCCGCCGCGCGCAGCACGTCTTTCAGGTGCACGTAGCCCGTCGGGTTGCCCGTGTCATCGACGATGACGTAGCGCGAATAGCCGTGCTGCGCGACGGCACGCTCGATCTCGGCCGGAGTCGTCGTCTCCGGCAGCGTCACCAATGCGCCCATCGGCACCGCGATGTCGGCGGCCTTCTTCTCGGTGAACTCGACCACCGCGCGGACGGTGCCGGCGGAGTCGTCGAGCACGCCCTCGCGACGCGACTGCGTCACGATAGTGGCGACCTCGTCGAGCGTGTACGTCGAGGCGGCCTCGTCTTTCGGCTCCACCCGGAACAGGCGCAGCACGTGGTTCGCGGTCCAGTTCAGCGCGACGATGATCGGGTAGAACGCCTTCGACACCGCCACCAGGGGCGGAGCCAGCATGAGCACCGCGCGATCGGGCAACGAGAACGCGAGGTTCTTCGGCACCATCTCGCCGAACACGACGTGCAGGTACGACACGATCAGCAGCGCCACGATGAAGGATGCGACGTCGACCGCGGCCTCGGGGAGCCCGGTGAGACCGAGGGGACCGGCCAACAGGTGGTGGATGGCCGGCTCCGACACGTTCAGGATCAGCAGCGAGCAGATCGTGATGCCGAGCTGACACGTCGCCAGCATGAGCGTGGCGTGCTCCATGGCGTAGAGCGCCGTCTTGGCGGCGCGCGACCCGCGGTCGGCGTGCGGCTCGATCTGCGAGCGGCGCGCCGAGATGACGGCGAACTCCGCACCGACGAAGAAGGCGTTGGCGATGAGGAGCACCACCAGCCAGGCGATTCCGGCCCAGTCGCTCATCACTGGTCACCGCCCTTCGCCGCGCGGACGAGGTCGTCGACGTTCTGCTCCTGCGGAGTGGGGGTGAACTGCACCCGGTCGACGCGGCGGCCGTCCATGCGCTGCACGGCGAGGATGCCGTCGTCGAGGTCGACGGTGTCGCCCACGACGGGAATGCGCTCGAGGGCGGCCATGATGAACCCGCCCACGGTGTCATAGACCTCGCCCTCGGGCACGCGCACGCCGGCGCGGTCGAGCACTTCGTCGGGTCGGAGGTCTCCGGGGAAGGTGAGGGATGCCGCGGAGCGCACCACGCCCGCGCGCGAGCGGTCGTGCTCGTCGAGCACCTCGCCGACGATCTCCTCGACGAGGTCTTCGAGGGTGACGACACCCGCGGTACCGCCGTACTCGTCGACGACGATCGCCATCTGGTAGCCCCGCGAGCGCAGTTCTGAGACGAGGGTGTCGAGGTGGACGGTCTCGGGAACACGCAGAGGTTCGGTCGACAGCGCCGCGACCGGCACCTCACCCCGCTTCTCGCGGGGCACGCCGATGGCCGCCTTGAGGTGGACGACGCCGACGATGTCGTCCATCGACTCGTCGTAGACGGGGAAGCGGCTGTGGCCGGTGCGTCGGGCGAGCTGCACGACGTCGTCGGCGGGATCGCCCGCGGCGAGCGCGTGCACGCTCGGGCGGGGGGTCATGACGTCGGCCGCGCTGAGGCGCGCGAAGGTCAAGCTGCGATCGAGGAGCGACGCGGTGTCCTTCTCGAGCATCCCGGCGTTGGCCGAGCGACGGACGAGGCTCGACAGCTCCTCGGCCGAGCGCGCACCCGACAGCTCCTCCTTGGGCTCGACCCCCATGGCACGAAGCACTCCGTTGGCGCTGCCGTTGAGCACCACGATCGCGGGCTTGAACACGGCGGTGAAGGCCACCTGGAACGGAATGACGAGCTTGGCGGTCTGTCGCGGAATCGCGAGCGCGAAGTTCTTCGGCACGAGTTCGCCGAGGATCATCGACAGCACCGTGGCGAAGGCGACGCCGATGACCGCGGCGAGCGAGACGATCAGCGCCTCGGGTAGTCCCCATGTCTGGAAGACGGGACGCAGCAGGTTCGAGATCGCCGGTTCCATGGTGTACCCGGTGAGCAGCGTGGTCAGCGTGATGCCCAGTTGCGCGCTCGACAGGTGGGTCGAGGTGATGCGCAGCGCGTCGATGGTCAGCGAGAGACGCGATTCGCCCGCGTCGCGGCGTGCTTCGAGGTCGGCGCGGTCGAGGTTGACCAGGGCGAACTCACTCGCGACGAAGAGTCCGGTGCCCACCGTGAGCAGAAGCCCCACGCCCAGCATGACGAATTCCATCAGTCGTCACCCCCGCTCGATCGCTCGGCGGAAGAGGGGTTGCGGGGCCAGGGTCTACAACTGGGAGGGTCGTCCATCGTGCCGATGATTCTATGGCAGCCAGGCGTGAGCGGCACTCGTATCCCCCGCATCCGGCGACCTGTGGAGGATGGGGGTATGGATGCGAGATCTCCCGCGCAGGCACGCGCCATGTCGGCCGAATCGGACGTGGTCCGCCGCTATGTCCATCGCTACGGACCGGTCGCGTGGGCGCACGCCGCGACGGCGGAGGTGACGGGCTCCCGCACCTGGCACTACTGGTGGCACGCGCACCTGCTCCACGTCCTGCGCGACGCGGAGCAGCACCGCCCCGATCCCCGCCGGGGGCGGCTCCTCCGGGCCCTCCACCGCGGCATCGCGCTTCGGACGCTCGGGCGCTGGACCACGCCGTTCTACGACGACGTCGCCTGGATGACCCTCGCCCTGCAGAGGTACGACATCCACGATCGACGCATCGACCGGCTCGTCCGGCGTCTCGACGACGCGGTCGACCCCGCGGTCGGGGCACTGCCCTGGGCGGTCGGCAGCGCGCTCTACAACGCCCCCGCCAACGGACCCGCGGCGATCGCACTGGCATGGTCCGAGCGCCGGGGGTCGGCGGTCGACCTCGACGCGTGGGTCGCGGCCAGACTCGACGACCCGAGTACGGGATTGGTGCGCGACGGTGTCGAGCAGGGTGCGGTGCGCTCCGAACTGTGGACCTACAACCAGGGTGTCGCGATCGGTTCCGCGCTGGCCCTGGCCGAAGGGGCCCCCGACGCCGACGCCCGCGACGCGCACGAGGCGCGAGCAGCATCCCTCATTCGCGCCGTCGCGCGCTGGTGCGCGGCGGACGGAGGTCTCTTCCCCTCCGCGGGCGGCGGCGACGGCGGGCTGTTCGCCGGCATCCTCGCCCGCTATCTGGCGGATGCGGCGGTGTGGTTCTCCGCGGACGGGGCGAACGACGAGCACCGCGCCGTGTCCCACGCCGCGCGCCACCTCGTCCGCCGCAACGCCGACGCCCTGTGGGACGGTCGACGCGCGGGGCTGTTCGCCGCGGATCCCCGACGCGCCGCTCGCGCGACCGGGGAGGACCTCGACCTCTCGGTGCAACTGGGGGCGTGGATCACCCTCGAGGCCGATGTCACCGTTTCCGGCCCCGTCACCAGCTGACGGGGAGCGCCTTCCCCTCCTCGTAGCCGGCCGCGGACTGCAGGCCGACCCGGGCGCGCTCGTGGAACTGCGCGACCGTCGACGCTCCGGCGTACGTGAACGAGGAGCGCACTCCCGACGTGATCATGTCGAGGAGGTCTTCCAGGCCCGGGCGCTGCGGATCGAGGTAGATGCGCGACGACGAGATCCCCTCGGCGAACAGTTCCTTGCGGGCGCGCTCGAAGGGATCGAGGCGTCCGAATCGGCCCTGCACCGCCTTGGTGGATGCCATGCCCCACGACTCCTTGTAGAGCAGGCCCGCCTCGTCTGTCCGGAGCCGGCCGGGAGACTCGATGGTGCCGGCGAACCACGACCCGATCATGACGGATGCCGCGCCCGCCGCGAGCGCCAGGGCGACGTCGCGGGGGTAGCGCACCCCTCCGTCGGCCCAGACGTGCGCCCCGGCACCGCGCGCCGCCTCGGCGGTCTCGAGCACCGCGGAGAACTGCGGGCGCCCCACCGCGGTCATCATGCGCGTCGTGCACATGGCACCCGGCCCCACGCCGACCTTGAGGATCGTCGCGCCCGCCTCGGTGAGGTCGCGCACCCCCTCGGCGGTCACGACGTTGCCGGCGGCGATCGGGATGCCGAGGTCGAGGGCGGCCACCTCGCGGAGGGCGCGGAGCATCTGCGCCTGGTGCCCGTGGGCTGTGTCGACGACGAGGACGTCGACGCCGGCGTCCGCGAGCGCGCGCGCCTTGCCGGCGACGTCGCCGTTGATGCCGACGGCCGCGGCGACGATGAGCCGTCCGTCGGCATCGACGCCCGGACGATAGACGGAGTCCCTGAGGGCGCTGCGCAGCGAGAGGGTCCCCACCACGCGGTCTCCGTCGACGACCGCGACGACGTCGGTGCCGGACTCTTCGATGAGGGCGAACACCGTCCGCGGGTCGCCCACGCGGTGCGCCTCGATCACGGGGCTCTCGCCGCGCGTGATGTCGCCGAGCGTGGCATCCAGGAGCGCTGTCGCCAGGCGGGGGGCGGGCACGATACCGCGGAAGTCCGCGAGGTCGACGACGCCGCCCTCACGGGTCTCGGCGACGACGATGCCGTGGCCGGGTACCGGCGGCAGAAGGAGGCGTGCGTCGGCGACCGTCGCGCCGGGAGGCAGGACGAGGGGCGCGTCCCAGGCGACCGGCCGCGACTTGACCCACTCGACCGCGGCGAGCAGATCGGGCAGGGCGAGATCCTGCGGGAGGACACCGAGCCCGCCCCGGCGCGCGAGGGCCGCGGCCAGGCGCGTTCCCGTCACCGAGTTCATGTTGGCCGAGACCAGGGGCAGGGTCGCCCCGCTTCCGTCGGCGGGGGCGAGATCCACGTCGAGGCGGCTGCGCACCTCGGAATGACGGGGGACGAGGAACACGTCCGAGTACGTCAGGTCGACATCGGGCTGGGCACCGGAGAACTCCATGGCATCCACCTCATCACACCCTTCGGAGGAAGGACCCGAGAGGGATGTGAAAGTAAAGGCCCCGTAAAGGCCCGGGCTGCCCCCGGCAACCTCGGCTAGGCTGGCTCGAGCGCAGACGGTGACGTCTATGCATCCACAGGAATCTTCATCGAGGAAAGCAGGCGATCGACTGTGTCGAGCCAGGTGACGGGCGTCGGTACTTCGAGCGAGGGCGAGTTCGGCGCGAACGAGTGGCTCGTAGACGAACTCTACGAACAGTTCAAAGTCGACAAGCACTCCGTAGACAAGGCCTGGTGGCCGATCCTGGAGGCGTACCACCCGGTCGTCGACGAGTCTTCCGCCGCCGCTCCCCCGCCCTCGGCGCCCCCGGCGCAGGCGGCCTCCGAGCCCAAGCCCGTGACGGCCCCGATCCCGATCGTCGGTCAGGCACCGGTGGCGCGCACCACGGCGAAGCCCGCGAAGCCGCAGCCGATCCCGGCGCAGGCGCCGAACGCCGTCCCGTCGGCGAGCTCGGAAAGCACCGAAGAAGACCGCGTGACGGTCCTGAAGGGGATGCCGAAGGCGCTCGCGTCCAACATGGACGACTCCCTGACGGTCCCCACCGCCACGAGCGTGCGCACCATCCCCGCGAAGCTGATGATCGACAACCGCATCGTCATCAACAACCACATGTCCCGCACACGCGGCGGCAAGGTCAGCTTCACGCACCTCATCGGCTGGGCACTGATCCAGGCCTTGAAGGAGTTCCCGAGCCAGAACGTGTACTACGCCGAGATCGACGGCAAGCCGTCGGTCGTCGCGCCCGCGCACGTCAACCTCGGCATCGCGATCGACATGCCCAAGCCCGACGGGTCGCGTGCGCTGCTGGTGCCGAGCATCAAGCGCGCCGACACGCTCACGTTCGGCGAGTTCCTCGCCTCGTACGAAGACCTCGTGCGCCGCGCCCGCGGCAACAAGCTCACCCCCGGCGACTTCCAGGGCACGACGGTCTCGCTGACCAACCCCGGCGGCATCGGCACGGTCCACTCCGTTCCCCGCCTCATGCGCGGCCAGGGCGCCATCATCGGCGCCGGCGCGCTCGACTACCCCGCCGAGTTCCAGGGTGCGAGCGAGAAGACGCTCAACGAACTGGCGATCGGCAAGACGATCACCCTGACCAGCACCTACGACCACCGCGTCATCCAGGGTGCGGGCTCGGGCGAATTCCTCAAGAAGGTGCACGAGCTGCTCATCGGGCAGCGCGGCTTCTACGACGACATCTTCTCGGCGCTGCGCATCCCTTACGCCCCCATCCACTGGGCGGCCGACATCAGCGTCGACATCTCCGAGCGCATCGACAAGAGCGCCCGCGTGCAGGAGCTCATCAACTCCTTCCGTGTGCGCGGCCACCTCATGGCCGACATCGACCCGCTCGAATACGTCCAGCGCACGCACCCCGACCTCGAGATCGAGCAGCACGGACTGACGTTCTGGGATCTCGACCGGGAGTTCGTCACCGGTGGCCTCGGCGGCAAGCGCGTCGCCAAGCTCCGCGACATCCTCGGTGTGCTGCGCGACTCCTACTGCCGCACGATCGGCGTGGAGTACATGCACATCCAAGACCCCGTGCAGCGCCAGTGGTTCCAGCGCAACGTCGAGGTCAAGTACACCAAGCCCGGTCACGACGAGCAGCTGCGCATCCTCTCGAAGCTGAACCAGGCCGAGGCGTTCGAGACGTTCCTCCAGACCAAGTACGTCGGTCAGAAGCGCTTCAGCCTCGAAGGTGGAGAGTCGCTCATCCCGCTTCTCGACCAGATCCTGCAGGGCGCGGCGACGGTCGGCCTCGACGGGGCGGCGATCGGCATGGCCCACCGTGGTCGGTTGAACGTGCTCACCAACATCGCGGGCAAGACCTACGGTCACGTGTTCCGCGAGTTCGAGGGCGCGGTCGCCATCGGCAGCAAGCGCGGCTCGGGCGACGTGAAGTACCACCTCGGCACCGAGGGAACCTTCGTCGGTGACGCCGGTGACGAGCTGCCCGTGTACCTCGCGGCCAACCCCTCGCACCTCGAGACCGTCGACGGCGTGCTCGAGGGCATCGTCCGCGCCAAGCAGGACCGCAAGCCCATCGGCACCTTCTCGTGGCTGCCCATCCTCGTGCACGGCGACGCCGCGTTCGCGGGCCAGGGCGTCGTGGTCGAGACGCTGCAGATGTCGCAGCTGCGCGGGTACCGCACGGGCGGCACGATCCACGTCGTGGTCAACAACCAGGTCGGCTTCACCACCACGCCCAACGACGCGCGCACCTCGGTGTACGCCACCGACGTGGCCAAGACGATCCAGGCACCCATCCTGCACGTGAACGGAGACGACCCCGAGGCCGTCGTCCGCGCCGCCGAACTCGCGTTCCAGTACCGTGAAGAGTTCCACCGCGACATCGTCATCGACCTCGTCTGCTACCGCCGGCGCGGCCACAACGAGGGCGACGACCCCTCGATGACGCAGCCGCTGATGACCAACCTCATCGAGGCGAAGCGCTCGGTGCGCCGGCTGTACACCGAGTCCCTGGTCGGTCGTGGCGACATCACCGAAGACGAGTACGAGCAGGCGAAGCAGGACTTCCAGAACCGCCTCGAGGTGGCCTTCGCCGACACGCACGAGGCCGAGACGGGTGCCAACCCGGTCGTGACCGTCGACGCGTCCGACGAGCCCGCCGTGGGCGCCCCCGAGACGACCGGCGTGTCGCGCGAGATCGTGCAGCACATCGGCGACGCCTTCGTGAACAAGCCCGACGGCTTCACGGTGCACACCAAGCTGCAGCAGCTGCTCGACAAGCGCCTCGACATGAGCCGCAACGGCAACATCGACTGGGCCTTCGGCGAACTGCTCGCCTTCGGCTCCGTGCTGATGGAAGGCACGCCCGTGCGTCTCGCCGGGCAGGACTCGCGCCGCGGCACCTTCGTGCAGCGTCACTCGGTACTGCACGACCGCAGCAACGGCCAGGAGTGGCTGCCGCTGGCGAACCTCAGCGAGAACCAGGGACGCTTCTGGGTGTACGACTCGCTGCTCAGCGAGTACGCGGCCATGGCGTTCGAATACGGCTACTCGGTCGAGCGCCCCGACGCGCTCGTGCTGTGGGAGGCCCAGTTCGGCGACTTCGCGAACGGCGCTCAGTCGGTCATCGACGAGTTCATCTCGTCGGCCGACCAGAAGTGGGCGCAGCAGTCGAGCGTCGTGCTGCTGCTCCCCCACGGCTACGAGGGCCAGGGCCCCGACCACTCCTCGGCACGTATCGAGCGCTACCTGCAGATGTGCGCGCAAGACAACATGATCGTCGCGCGCCCGTCGACCCCCGCGTCGTACTTCCACCTGCTGCGTCGTCAGGCCTACCAGCGCCCGCGCCGTCCGCTCGTGGTCTTCACGCCGAAGGCCATGCTGCGCCTGCGCGGTGCGACGAGCCCGGTCGAGAACTTCCTCGAGGGCCGGTTCGAGCCCGTGCTCGACGACGATCGCGGCATCGACCGCGGTGCCGTGAAGCGCGTGCTCCTGCACGCCGGCAAGATCCACTGGGACCTGCGCGCCGAGCTCGACAAGAACCCGAACCCCGAGATCGCCTTGGTGCGGGTGGAGCAGTACTACCCCGCCCCGATCGACGAGCTCAACACGGTTCTCGCGCAGTACCCGAACGCCGAACTGGCCTGGGTGCAGGACGAGCCCGAGAACCAGGGGGCGTGGCCGTTCATCGCCCTCGAGGTCGCCGACCAGCTCGGTCGCCCGGTCCGCCGCATCTCGCGTGCGTCCGCCGCCTCGACGGCGACCGGTTCGCCGAAGGTGCACGCCAACGAGCACGCCGCGATCATGAAGGAAGCGCTCGGCAGCTGATCCCCCGCCACAGATCGCTCGGCTGGAGTTTTCCAGCCGAGCGATTTCCGTAGGCGGCCGTTGACCTGCTGGGCAACGTGCTCGAAGTCTGCGAGCCCGTCGACGCTCAGGTCGGTGCCCTTTAGGAAGTATTGGCGTAGCCGCCCGTTGGTGTATTGGTTCGAGCCGCGCTGCCAGGGCGAGGCGGGGTCGCAGAAGTAGACCGGGACACCGGTCGCGATCTTGAACTGTTTATGGGTGGCCATCCTCTGCCCCCTGGTCCCAGGTCTCTGGCGGTGTTCTCAATCAGATCGCCCGCGAGGTCGGAGGCCCTGAGGACGTCGTAACGGCCCACGGACCCGAGACGCCACGGCTTTAAGCGTCGGCCAGGAGATCGAGTTCTTTGACCGGCCGTGACCCGACCACCCATATGGCGGAGGTCGCCACCCCCACTGCCGCGACCGCGAGGACGACCGCGGTCGGGAAGAAAATGGCGAGAACTGCTGCGAGAGCGGCGCCGACCGGATCCACTCCCCAGGTGAGAAGCCGGCTGGCCGCGGAGACGCGGCCGACGGTTTCGTTCGGTAGCCGCACCTGTTTGAGAGTTTCGGTCCCCGTGATGTTTACCATGACGCACGCAGCCCAAAACCCTAACGAGGCTGCGAGCAGAACGATGTTAAACAGACCGAGGCCGGGGTTGAGAATTGCTATCCCGCAGGCCGACAACAGCGGCAGAGCAAACGTGACCGCCAAGATCCTTATTGGCCGCGCGCCCGCCCAGATTCGGGGCGCGACGAGAGTCGCCGACAGCCCGGTGACTCCACCTATTGCCCCCGCGATTCCCACCTCCGCTGCTGTCATCGCCCCTGAGCGCAGGGCATGAGTGATGTAGACGGCCTGGATTGCGGTCGTGAACAGATTGAACTGCGCGATCGACAGCGTCACCGGCCACATCACTGGTTCTCGGCGTAGAAGCACAAAGCCGCTTCCTAGGCTCTGGACGTAGGTCCGCCATGAGAGATGCTCTTCGTCCGCGGCAAAACCTGCTTCGCGGACTGCTCGTATGCCGATTGCGGAAAGCACATAGGTCACCAAGTCGCCGACGAAAAGCCAGAGAGGTGACAGGAGCTGCAGCACAACGCCTGCGACAGCGCCCGCGCCGATGTCGCCCGCGGAGCGAATGCCCGCTACCCAAGAGTTCGCAGGGGTGAGATGTCGACGGCTGACCACATTCGGGAGAAGGGCTGCGAATGCACTGTCGTACAGTCCCGATAAGCCCGTCACGATGAGACCGGCGACAGCCAGCGCCGTCACCGACAAACTCTGGGTCATGAACAGGGCGACGACCACGCCGAGGGTGGCTGCACGCAACCACGACGCCCAGGACATCAGCGTGGTTCGCCGGATCACGTCGGTGATAGGTCCGAATAGGCCAAGGAATACGAGCGTTCCAAGTCCGGCGGCGGCGTTTAGCCAGGCGACCTCGGACGCACTGGCCCCAAGCATCTCTAAAGCGACTATTGGCATCGCGAACAGGGTGAGCTGGCTGCCGAAGAACGAGACAGACTCCGTCCACCACAACACCGAAAAATCGCGGTTCCATAGTCGATGCGTGTCGAGCGCGCCAGTCATCGATCGCTCACTGCTTGCACGATCAGGGCTCCCCGACCAATGAGGTGAAACAGGACCTCGCGCATCTCGCGGGTATCGTCAAGCTGCATTCGAGTGGGGGAATCCAGCGAGAGCCGTACGAGCTGCTGCCCCACTTCACCACCTACCTTCATCGTGAACTCCGGAAAGCGTAGGGCGAAGCGGTCGTTCGTCTCGTCCGTCTCCAGGGTGGTGTTCAAGGAGACATCCACCACGGGTGACGACAGGCGCCCCCAGGTCGCGAACGGAGAGAGCTTGTTACTGGGCTCGCGAAGAACCGCCGTGAGACCCCATGACGTGGCGCCGAGAAGGCGCGCCGCGTGCGCATCCGTGAACCCCCACGGGACAAGGGTCTGCGGCTCGGGGCTCGTCTTCGCGCTGTTCGTCATGACGTCCGCCAGCGCGTCCTTCATGTGGGGGCGCTCGACGGAAAAGGTGGTGTGCACGGACAGCTGGTCGGTGGCGGTCGCTACATGGGGTGTACCTGCGGGCATGAAGAACGCGTCTCCCGGAGCCATCAAGAACGGTTCCACCGCTGCCACCTGATCCTTGAACGGGAAACCCGCCCCCGCCGCCACGTCCAACTTCTGTGCACCATGAACGACCCACCGCTTGGTCCCGGAGGTCTGAAGCACTATGACGTCTTCTTCGTCAGTGTGCGGGGTGAGCCCCGGCTTCCCCGGCGGGGTGTCGTACGCGGTCGCAGTTGCAGTCAGGGACGTGTCTGCGGTCAGACGTTCGCAGATCCTCCAAACGGGAGCGGAAAAATTCTTCAGAGAGTCAATGGTCGCAGTGGCGCCCCTGCCAATCAGCACCGCAACGGCGCTCGCACTCACGCCATCATTGACCGATTGGGTGCCAAGACGGCGGTCTTCAACGTAGGCCGACAACGGGAATCCCTTGCCGCTCAGCGCCACTCGTAGCTGCGGGAAACACACGATTGGATGGCTGAGAAAGGTGCCGACCGCCTCGGGGTCGAGAAGGCTGTAAGACAGTCCTGGCGACGTGGATCGGAGAGCGAACGTGTCCGAGAACCTGTTGGTCGACTGGTCGGCGATGTCAGTGCTGAGGTCGGTCATGAGCGGGTTCCCGTCGTGTGGATCGCGTCGGCGAAGTCGAAGATGCCGGTGGGAGCTAGGTCGAAGGCGTGGTGGCTCCGGAAGCGAGATCGCATACGTCCAATGACGCGACGACGCAGAAGTGTGTCGATGAGTGCCTCTGTCTCGAGAGCCGGAACGGCGTCGTCACTGTCTCCTTGCCAGAACCGGTGAGACAGCTCGCGTGTCTCCGGATCTGCGGGTAGCCGACCACTGGCGATGACTGCGGCCTCCACTAGCTGGCCCCGACGGCCCGGAAAGGATGGCGCGTGCAACTGCAGGGAGAAGCCTTTGTTCGGCAGAGCAGCGTCGACCAGATTCTCGTAGGCGATGAGCGTTGGAACCAGAGCACCACCCGCTGAGCGCGAGAGACAGTCGGCAATCGCCGCATTTGGCGGGAAGTCGGAGTAGTACAGCGGGTACCGCGCCGAGGGCGCTTCAGCAGCGGGCGGAATTTCATCTTGGAGATCTCGGAAGCGAGAACCGCACGACAAGACGCCCTTCACCGCCTCCCGGGGAAGCATGGCCTGCCGCAGGATTAGCTGCGCGTGTGCGGCCGAAATACCTGGCCCGGCGCAGAGCAGAACGACTACGTTCATGACGCTGGGCGGAAGAAATGGTCCTTCCTCATTGTCGGACCAAAACGCCTCTGGAACACCTACTCCCCACCCGATGTCAAGCTCTCCACGCTCGAACAATGCCTTTCCCTGCTCACGACTACTTGTCGAGACGAGCTCGATGGGAGAGTGATTCGTCCCAGGCCGCGGTGAGAGTGTCAACCGGTGACCCGCTGCCCCAGTCACACGGAAACTGCCAGACGGGCGCGCATGATTGCGCGGAGTGATGGCGGGGTGTGCCAGGATCGGTGCCAGTTGCGCGACAGGCTGCCTCATCATCAGTCGGAGATGGCTGGATCCCTCAACGGTTATTCGCGCGAACACACTGGACATCCAGGCCAGCCGATGGCTTCGGACTGCGCTGATCATCGCTGCTCCGACATCGTCAGCGGTCACCCGCTCCCCACCCCACCACGACGCGTCGTCCGCTAGGCGAAGCCGCCATTCGAGCGCATCGGTTCGCTCGGCTGACGTCAGAAGGTCGCCCTCCACCCGGGCTCCGTTCCATCGGAAGAGCGGACGATGGAGCTGTGAGGAGACCAGCAGCCCCGTGTATTCGTTGGGTAAGAGGTACACGCCGGGCTTCGTGTCCATCTCGATCCGGACGGGCCGCATCAGAGATTCAGCCGCGCAACCCGGCTCGACACGATGGCGCCCGTGGCCTGGCGCACAACAACCATCGGCCTGTCGTACTCGACGAACCCGTTCAGGCCCGCGAGATGATGAAGGATCTGATCCGCGGCGAGGGTCGCCGCCAGTGTATTGATCGGCCCGTGTGACGCGAGCAGGGGAGTGCTCCCCCGCTCGCCTGGTTGCAGGACGAGCGCCGACGTGGGCGAGCCCTGTGACTGTCGGGGTGAAAATACGGGACTCACGACGGACCTATGCAGACCTGCAGTGGCCCACAGCGATGGCACTCCGCGGTCCCACGCTGACTGGCAAACGGAAACCGCTGTCCTCGTGTCCGGCTTGTCGATCGCCGACAGCACAAAGTCCGCTTCTGCATAGACGCGGTTCTGGATCGGACCTGCATCTTCCGTCCAGGTACCACGGATCGTGTGCACCTCGGCGTCAGGCATGCGCTCAAGGACATACGCGCGTGCCGCCTCGACCTTGGACGCGCCTACGTCGGAACGCTTGTAAATGAACTGCCGATTCATGTTCGAGTGCTCAACCTCGTCCGTGTCGACGAAGATGAGCTGTCGCACACCTGCGGCAATAAGGTGCTCTACAGCGACAGCCCCTATGCCGCCGATGCCCACGACCGCGACGGTTGCTGCAGCGATGCGCTCAACCGCGATCACTGGCTCGTTCGTGAGTGATCTCCAATACTCGACCTGACGGCTTTGATCGTCCGGCACTGGACGAGCCTTCGGTCGGATCACCGAGCGCCGGATCAACTCTTCACGTAGGGCCGCCAGGGACGGTCGCGACTGCGAGGACCAGCCCTCGGTCAGGCGGAACACCACCTCTGCAGCTTCGGCTTCGGTGCCAACATCAATCGCAAGTTCGGTGGTCTCGGACCGTAGGACGACACGTGAGTCGCGTTGGTGGGCAACCCAGCCAGACGTGATGGTGTGGATCATGTCGTCTCCGTTGAGAGCTCGCGGGGGCGGCTGGAGACAGCCCCCACGAGGTATGTCAGGTGCGGTGAACGATCAACGTGTCAATGTCGATCGCCTTTTCCTCGATCTCGAACGAAGTGGTCTCCATGGCGCACCTCCCCCCTCGTGGTCGGGCGCCGGCTTGGCGCGGGAGCGAGCGTAACCCGGCAAAGCGAAGGCCGAGGTGAGGGTCTGCGGTCAATGCGCCGCTTGCAAGCCGGTCGAACGAGGCATGATGAGGGTCGCCACCGCTGCCGTCCCGTTCGGTGTGGGCCTGGTGCGAGTGACGGCCACACGGCCTGAGTGTTGGCCTGCCCGGATCCGGGTGGCAGTGATGCCATGGTCGATTCGCCCACAACGTCACCCGAAAGCGCGGCTCAGCTAGCTTCCATTCCGTTCGCCGCGCTGTATCTCCACGATCATCACGCAGACCACCCGGGGGCCGGTGTTGCGACCACCGCTAGAACCCGCACGTCGGCCGGCCCTTTCGTAGTGCCGGCGCGGATATGCCCACCCGCCGCGGACACGGGCCGCGAGAGTGGCGGCAGGGATCTATGCACCTCCGCCGCCGCGGGCCGCGACCGTAGCGACGGGGACCTGCGCTTCCGCAATCGCGGACGGCGACCGTGGCAACGACGATCTACGAGCTCCCACCGCCACCCCACCGCGGCGACGCCTCGAGCCTTCCCCGTCGATCAGGACGGCGGCGCGGCCAGCCCGAGCGCGGGCGCGAGTGCCGGGATCGCCCACGCGAGGCTCGCGTCGAGCGTTTCGCCCGTGTGCCCGCCCCCCTCCACGACGTAGGTCAGGGTCGTGAAGCCGGCGGCGTTCGCCGCCTGGGAGTTCGACAGCTGTCCAGGGCCGTAGGTGGTGTCGGCACTGCCCCAGGTGAAGATCGCCGTGTGTCCGGCGTACGTCCCGGCGGGCGCGGCGCCCATGATCACCGACGGCTTGCCGGCCTCGAACGCGGCCGCGTCGCCGTTGTACACGTCGGCGACGGTCTGGGCGACGTGCTCCGAGCCCGGGAACTCGTTGCCCATCACGTCGAGCATCTGTCCCCAGGTGTCGGGATACCGTGAGCCGTACATCGCCGCACACGACCCCCCGTTCGAGAAGCCGCCGATCGTCCAGTAGCGATGGTCCGTGATGATGTTGAGATTCTTCTCGGCCCATTGCGGCACGAGGTCGTTGATGTAGGTCGCGACCGCTCCGTACTTCGCGGAGTCGACGCACGTGGGGTCGAGGTCGGGCGCGGTCAGCTGGTCCACCACGATCGCGATCGGAGCGAGCCCCTTGTTCGCGGCGGCGAACGCGTCGAGGGCTTTCGCCAGGGGGGTGGGGTCGGGCGAGCCCGGCTGACCCATCATGAACACCAGCAGGGGCAGGGCAGGCGGGTCGGCGACCTGGGCCGCCGGGGGGAGGTAGAGCGACGCATCACGCGCGGCGTACTGCCCGGTCGGGATCTTGGTGCTGCCGGTCAGCGCGCTCACCGATCCCTTCGCGGGCATGTCGGCGGGCGGCTGCCATGTCTGGTCCAAAGTCGCCGGATCGCCGGCGGCCGCACTCTGCTGCGGCAGCGACGCCGGGTCGAGTGCCTGAACGCCCAGGATGGCGGCGAGGTTGTGCGTCACGCCGTACGCCGCGTTGACTCCGAGGATGCCGGCCAGAAGTGCCGACACGACCGTCACGACGCCCGCGACCCGGCGCACCCAGGGACTGCGGAAGATCCCCACGATGCCGACGGCGATCGCCGCGACGGAGCCGGACCCCCACCAGATCGCCGCGCCCGGCAACGGACCCTGGAAGGCGTCCATCGCTTCGAGGACCTTCGCCACCACGAACATCGCGACCCCCGCCGCGACCCCGATCGACAGGGTGAGGATGACACGTCGGTGCGGCCACACGATGACGGCGACGAGTCCGAGCACGGCGACGGCGGCGCTGACGGGCAGGAGCGGAGAGTCGATCAGTTCGAGCGACAGGATGAACTTGTTCACCGACGGCCCTCCCACGCGGTCCGCGCCAGCGCGACCATCTCCCGGCGCGACGCGTCGGGGAGGTAGGCGCGTCCGACGGCGGCCCCGATGCCGGGCAGCTGCAGCGGGTCGCGATAGGCGAGGGCCAGGGGGCGGTATCTCGGGCGGAACTTGCCCTTGAAGCGGAACAACGACGCGAATCCGTACGCCGGCTCGAGCACCTCGGCGAGCCAGCGCAGCAGGGCGCGCAGCGGCGCGGGGTCGCCCTCCACCGCCTCGTCGGGGTCGTCGGCGAGGGGGGCACCTGACAGGCTCAGCACGATGGCGCCCTCCTCCTGCAGCTGCAGGGCGGCCTTGGCGATGAGGAACTCCATCATCCCGTTGGGGCCGTCGGTGCGGCGTCGCATGAAGTCGAGGGTCCAGCCCGTGATCTCGCCGTCGGTCCAGCTCGGCATCCAGCTCGTGACCGCCTCGATGCGCTCGTCGGGACCCACCGCGAGCAGAAGGCGTACGTCGCGGTCTCGCAGTTCGTCGAGCGACCCCAGCGTGAACCCCATCTCGGGCAGCGCCCGATCCGCGACCCACTCCTCGTCGATGGCGACGACCTGCGACGCCTGCGACACGGTGAGCTCGTGCCAACGCGACCAGACGGCCGTGTATCCCTCCCGCTCGGCGCGGGTGAGGGGCTGGCGCACCTTCTGCCAGGTCTTGCCCGCGAAGGTGAGACCCGGCAGATCCATCACGGTCTCGACGCCGACCGGCACGTGCCGCCAGCCCAGGTCGACGAGGTCGTTCAGGGTGTCGGCATGCACGCTGTAGAAGGCGGGGATCCACCCGTGCTCGACGCAGTAGTCGGTGAACCCCCTCAGGGCCTCGGGGCGCCTGCCGGCGGGCGCGAGGGGGTCGGCGACCGCGAGCGCGACGTCGCCGGAGAGCCGGTAGGCGACCGCGCAGTCTCCATCATCGGAGTACCAGTGACGGTTGCCGGCCCAGGTGCCCAGGAATCCCAGGGTGTCGCTGCCGCGACGCAACAGCTCGCGGTACCGGCCCTCGTCTCCCGGGTCGGGGCGCTGCACCCGGCGGTACAGCCACAGGATGGAGGCGACCACGGTGACCCAGAACAGCACGCCGATCCACTGGTACGCGAAGAGGGCGGGTCCGCTGTGGGGGAACGCGGTCGAGCCCCCCGGGTGGGTGAAGGCGGGTGGGAGGAAACGTCGCAGGGTCACCGAGAGCAGGTCGAAGAAGGAGACCTCGCGATCGAAAGCCCGTTTGCCGACGGCCTCGACGACGAAGAGCGTCGTCGCGCAGGCGACGAACGCCAGCGAGAGCACGACCGCCACGGTCTTCGCGGCCCTGGGTGTCGCGCGCACCGAGAACCGTGCGCGGGCGACGACCAGCGCCGCCGCAAGCACGAGGGGGATGACCACGCTCGCTATCGCCCACAGGACGTACTCCGCACCGCTGCCGTCGACCCAGGGGTCGATGCGCAGGCGACCGTCGGCGAGCGAGACGAGAGGAAGGACGGCGGATGCCACGAGCACGAACACCGCGACGACCCAGGCCGCACGGCGGCCCTGTCGCAGCCCCCACGCCGCTACGAGCAACAGGACGAGGGGGGTGATGGCCAGCAGAGCCGGTCCCGCGCCGCGCGTCATCAGGAGAGCCACCTGCTCGTCGCACACCGACGCTGCGACCGTTCCGCACTGCGCGAGCACCTCGTCGTCGTACTGGGTGTACGCGTCGACGACGAGGGACAGCGGGCCGCGCCCGCCGCCGCTGATCAACGCGACGATCGGCCCGCTGCCGACCACGGCGACCAGAAGCGCCAGCAGTGTGCGGCTCTCCCTCGTGGAGCTGCGATGCCACGAACGCCGCTCCCGGCCCCGCGCGAGGACGGCACCAACGGCGAGGCCGATCGCGGCCGCGGTGAGGCGGTACCAGGAGTCGGCGTCGCCGGCGTACAGGGCGAAGAGGGCGAGCAACGCGAAGCCGACCAGGCGCAGGCGGCGGCGCCAGAGCGTGGTCGCGAATGCCGAGGCCGCCATGACCGCGCCGGCGATGGGCGTGGTCGGGTCGAGCACGGGCACTTCGGCCGCTACGACGGGGCGGAGGTCCGTCACCGTCCAGGCCGCGGCGTGCAGGCCGATACCCACGAGCAGCCCCGCGAGCCCGGTCACCGCCAGCAGCAGCGCCGTACGGCGAGACCCCAGTAGGCGCTCGGCGTACGCGAGCACCGTGAGCGCGAGCAGCACGGATGCCGCCGCATCCACGGCCGAATCCGGTACGACGAGCGCGGTGACCACCGTCCACCAGCGACCGCTCGCGAAGGTGGCCAGAGGCCCTGCGCCCCAGATGAGGGCTCCCCCGTCGTTCCACAGCGATCCGGTCGCCGCCGCCGCGGCGACGACGATGACGGCGACGACCACGGCGACGGGATTGCGGGCGAGGTACCGGCGAAGGTACGGGCCCACCGCCCGCAGGCGCGAGGGCGTCTTTGCGCCGGGCGCGGCTGGTGCTGTATCGGACATCGGCGAAAGCCTACGAGCAAAGCAGGGCCGAGGACATCAGTACCAGATGTCGAGAAGCGGAGTCATAGACGGCGCAAAGGAACGGTCGACCGCCGCGAGGGTGTCGGGGTGCCCCGAGGCGAGACCCGCCGCGGCCAGTTCGGTGACGCGCGCGCCCCCGAGCAGAAGGGATCCCAGCGCGTTGACGGTCATCTCCACGTCGACCGCGTCGCCCGTGGCGACGGAATCGACCACGGCCTCGCCGTCATCGCCGATGACCATTCGCCACGCGCCATCGGCGAATCCGAGCGGATCGGTGACGCGCACGGCGACCCCCAGCGGCGCGGAATAAGCCCGTGAGGCGAGGGCGCGCGGGACGTCGAGGATCCGCAGCCACTGGTGGTCGGTCAGCGTCGCCGTGACCGCGCGCCGGTCGGCGACCATCCACTGCACGGGCGGAACGGGCGCCTGCAGCGAGGCCTTCACCGTGCCCACCAGGTCGTGCTCGAGGACGAACCTCCACAGGGCGGCGTAGGCGTCGGGCGTCTCCGCGAACAGCGCGCGTACGTCGAGGTCGTGCGCCGCGAAGTCGTCGCGATCGGCGATCGTGTACACGACGATGCCGCGCTCGACCCCCTCGGCGTCGCGGTGAACCACGGCGCGCACCTTCTCGCCCTGTTTGTCTCCGGGGGCGAGACCCGCGACCCCGCGCCAGCGTCCGTCCCACCCGGGCACCGAGCCGGGGCGCTGCCGGCGCACGCGCTCGTGGACGGCGGCGATCCTGTCGGCGAGGCCGTCGCGCGGCACGAAGTCGAGGCGTCCATCGGGGGTCGGACCCGTCCACCGGGCACGGGTGGTGTCGATCTCGACATCGGAGGCCCACGTGGCCGGGGAGAAGCCCCAGCGGCCGTAGATCGTCGCCTCGGTCACGGTCAGGCCCGCGAGGGCGAAGCCGGCGTCCGCCGCGGTGCGCAGCTCACCGCCCAGCATCGCCCGGGCGATCCCCCGACGCCGGTGGGTCGGCGCCACCGTGACGGCGCTGATCGCCCACAGGTCGGTCTGGCGCCCCGGCGAGGTGGTGAGCTCGGTCGCCCACGAGTCGACCGTCCCCACGGGGACGCCGGGTTCCACCCCGTCGCGGTCGTAGACCCCGGTGAGCCGGCGGGTGCGCAGCGTCAGGCGGGCGTTCTCGGCCTCGTCGTCGGTCGACTCCCCGCCGAGGAACCCGCGCGCCACAGCACGCTGGAACGGACGGTACGCGTCGCCGTCGGCATCCACCCGTGCGTAATCGAGCCCGGAGGCCGCGAGGTCGTCGCCGGAGGTCTGGTCGAGGGGCAGCGTCAGGGGGTCGATGGATGCCATGACCCCAGCCTACGGACCCCCTCGGACACCCACCCAGGGGCGTCGCCCGGGGTCAGTGGGTGGCTTGGATCGCGCGCAGGCGCGCGAGCACCTGATCACGCAGCTCGTCGGGGGCGGTCTCTTTGCACGCCCGCGCCACCACGTCGGTCAGGGTGCGCGCCACGAGCGCCTCGTCCTGGCATCCGGGGCAGTTCTCGAGGTGCTGACGGATGTCACTCGCCTCGGTCTTGCAGACCTCGTTGCGGAGGTACTCCTCCAGGTCGCGCCGTGCCTTGTCGCAGCCGCAGTCGCTCATTTCTTCTCTCCCGTCGCGGCCTTGATACCGCGCTCCTTGGCGTAGTCCGACAGCAGGTCGCGCAGCAGCCGCCGGCCGCGGTGCAGACGGCTCATGACCGTGCCGATCGGAGTCTTCATGATGTCGGCGATCTCCTGGTAGGCGAAGCCCTCGACGTCGGCGAGGTACACCGCCATCCGGAAATCCTCGGGGATCGACTGCAGGGCGTCTTTGACGACGGATGCCGGCATGTGGTCGATCGCTTCGGCCTCGGCCGAGCGGGCGCTGCTCGCGGTGGTCGACTCGGCCCCGCCGAGCTGCCAGTCCTCGAGGTCGTCGATGGCGCTCTGGTAGGGCTCGCGCTGCTTCTTTCGGTACGTGTTGATGTACGTGTTCGTCAGGATGCGGTAGAGCCAGGCCTTCAGGTTCGTGCCCTGCGTGAACGACGCCCACGAACCGAAGGCCTTCACGAAGGTCTCCTGCACGAGGTCGGCCGCGTCGGCGGGATTGCGCGTCATGCGCATCGCTGCGGCGTAGAGCTGGTCCATGAAGGGCAGAGCCTGCTCTTCGAACTGTGCGCGGGGCTCGGCCTGCGAGCCCGCTTCGGCGGTGTCGTCCATCGCGCGCCAGTCTACGTCGGGCATGTCGAAGGCCGCCGGGATGCTCGCCGGCGGGCTGTCGCGCTCGAGAAGTGCGGTCACGTGTCGTCCCCTTTCAGTAGGCTAGGAACCGATGAATCCGCTCGGGTATTCCCCTTCCGCCGCCACGCCTCGCGGCGCGTGGGACGCGCCTGTCGCCGCCGGTCCCATGGGTGCCACGGTCACCGTGCCGGGTTCGAAGTCGCTGACGAACCGCGAGCTCGTTCTCGCCGCGATCGCCGACGGCCCCGGCACGCTGCACGCCCCCCTGCATTCCGACGACTCGGCGCGCATGATCGACGCCCTGCGGGCGCTGGGCGTGGGCATCGACGAGATCGACACCGACTCGCCGTTCGGGCCCGACCTGCTGGTCACTCCCCCGTCGTCCTTCCTCGGCGGCACGACGATCGACTGCGGCCAAGCCGGCACCGTCATGCGCTTCGTGACGCCGCTCGCGGGCTTCGCGCGAGGTGACGTGCACGTCACGGCGCACGAGAGTGCCCTGCACCGCCCGATGGGCGCGATGATCCGTGCGCTGCGCGACGTGGGCGTCGACATCGACGACGGCGGCCACTGGGCCCTGCCCTTCTCGGTCCGCGGACACGGTCACGTGCGCGGCGGCGAGGTCGAGATCGACGCGAGTCAGTCCAGCCAGTTCGTCTCGGGTCTGCTCCTGGCGGCCCCCCGCTTCGACGTGGGCCTGCGGCTGCGCCACGTCGGCTCGCGGCTTCCGAGCGTCCCGCACATCGACATGACGGTCGAGGCGCTGGCCCACCGCGCCGTCCACGTGGAGCGTCCGGCTCCGGGCGAGTGGATCGTGCCCGCGGGGCCCGTCCGGGCCAAAGACGTCGCGATCGAGCCCGACCTCTCCAACGCCTCGCCGTTCCTGGCCGCGGCGATGGTCGCGGGCGGTTCGGTCACGGTCACGGGGTGGCCGCTGCACAGCACCCAGCCCGGCGCACTCCTCGTCGACATCCTCGCCGAGATGGGGGCGCGCGTGAGCCGTCGTGGCGGCGCCCTCACCGTCGCCGCCGGCGACGACGGCATCCTGGGCGTCGAACTCGACCTCTCGGCCGCCGGCGAACTCGCTCCCACGCTCTTCGGTCTGGCAGCTTTCGCCGACGGCCCCACGACACTGCACGGCATCGGTCACATCCGGGGGCACGAGACCGACCGCATCGCCGCCCTCGTCGGCAACCTGCGGGCGCTGGGCGGCGAGGCGCACGAGCTCGAAGACGGCATCCGCATCGTCCCGCGCGCCCTGGCCGGCGGCGAGTGGAAGGCCCACCACGACCACCGGCTGGCCACGACCGGCGCCCTCATCGGACTCCGCGTCCCCGGCGTGCAGGTCGACGACATCGGCACGACGGCCAAGACCCTCCCCCAGTTCGCCGCACTCTGGCACGCCATGCTCGGCGCCGACGCCCCGGTCGACGCGTGAGCAGGACGAACGCGTGAGCTGGCTCGACGACGACGACGATGACGACGATCTCGCCTACGACGAATCGTCCATCCGGTCGCGACCGAACCCCAAGGCCAACCGCCCCCGCACCAAGCGTCGCCCGGCGCACGCCGATGCGCAGATCGCCCGGGTCCTGGGCGTCGACCGCGGCCGGTACACCGTGCTCGTCGACGAGGACGGTCCGGACGAGCGCCGCATGCTCGCGACTCGCGCGCGCGAACTGCGCAAGCAGCCGATCGTCAACGGCGACCGCGCGCGCGTCGTCGGCGACCTGACCGGCGGCGAGGGCACGCTCGGCCGCATCGTCGGCATCGAGGAGCGCACCTCCCTCCTCCGCCGTAGCGCCGACGACACCGACCAGGTCGAGCGGGTGATCGTCGCCAACGCCGACCAGATGCTGATCGTGGTCGCCGCGGCCGACCCCGAACCCCGCGAGCGGCTCGTCGACCGTTATCTCGTCGCCGCGCTCGACGCCGGCATCCGTCCGCTGCTCGTGGTCACGAAGACCGACCTGGCCGACCCGACCGAGTTCCTGTCGCACTTCGCCGGGATCGACCTCCGCGTCTTCACCAGCGCGCAGGGCGCCATGCCGCTGGACGAGATCGGCGAGGCGATCGCGGGGCACTCCACCGTCTTCGTCGGACACTCCGGCGTGGGGAAGTCCACGCTCGTCAATGCGCTGACCGGCTCGGAGCGGGCGATCGGGCACGTCAACGTGGTCACCGGTCGGGGCCGGCACACGTCGTCGTCGGCCGTCTCGCTGCGCTATCGGGGACCCGCCGGTTCCGGCTGGGTGATCGACACCCCGGGCGTCCGGTCGTTCGGTCTCGGCCACGTCGATCCCGCCCATGTGCTCGGCGCCTTCACCGACCTCGCCGAGGCGGCCGAAGACTGCCCGCGCGGCTGCACCCACCTCCCCGACGCGCCGGACTGCGCGATCGCCGAGGCCGTGGCATCCGGTCGTCTGGGTCCGGGGGCCGAGGCGCGTCTCGACTCCCTGCACCGGCTGTTGACGACGTTCCAGGCGATCGAGCGTTCTAGGCTGGAGGGGTGACGAACCTCGACAAGGGCGACACCGCCCCCGACTTCACCCTGCTCGACCAAGACGAGCACCCCGTCTCGCTGAGCGACTTCCGTGGTCGCCGCGTGATCCTGTACTTCTACCCCGCCGCCCAGACCCCGGGCTGCACGACGCAGGCGTGCGACTTCCGTGACAGTCTCGCCTCTCTGCAGGGCGCCGGGTACACGGTTCTCGGCCTGTCACGCGACACCCCCGAGAAGCTCCGGGCGTTCCGCGGCAGCGACGGCCTCACCTTCCCCCTGCTCAGTGATCCCGATCACACGGTGCACGAGGCGTACGGCGCGTGGGGCGAGAAGCAGAACTACGGCAAGACCGTGACCGGTGTGCTGCGCTCGACCTTCGTCATCGACGAAGACGGCACGGTCGTCGAAGCGCTCTACAACGTCAAGGCCACCGGGCACGTCGCGCGTCTGCGTAAGACCCTCGGCCTCGCCGCCGCCTGACCTCCGCGCTCACGACCCCGCCCGCCGCATCCGCGGTAGGCGGGGTTCGTCGTTCGTCGGCCGCACGCCCGCCGGTGGACACGCCGCAGCGGACGCGCCCCTGTCAGCTCGGTCCCTTCACCCTCCGCCCGCTCGCGGCCCCGCCTGTCCTGCGTTGTGGCCCTCGGCGGCCATCGTTCGCGCCGTACGGTCGGTGCTGCGCGGAGGACACAACGCAGGAGATCCGCCCAGGTCAGGGGGTTTCTTCCGCCTCGAGCCCTCTCGTCGCGCCGTTTCCCCTGCGTTGTGTGCCGCGGGCGACGGGCATTCGGGACGTTCGGCGGACGGTTGACGCCGCGCGCGCGGGCGAGAGCGACCCGTGGAGCCTTCTGGCCCGTCGGGGACGGTCAGTCGTCGTCGCGACGGCGCGGCGCGGCGCGCCGCACGGCGATGACGAGCAGGACCAGCCCGATGACGGCCGGGAGGGCGATGAGAAGGGCGGCTGTGGGGGCGGCCCATTCCCCGGTCACGGCACCGATGGCGACCGACAGGATCAGCAGCTGCGTCACGATGCCGCCCGAGCGCGCGACGGACGCATCGCGCGCCGTCCCGACGGCGAACGCGCCGACGATGGCCGCGCCGATGATCGTCAGCACGATGAGGGCGATCGAGCTCACGACGGAGTCGGTGTCGCCGCCGATGAGCGCCACGACCTGCCATCCGGCGAGCGCCAGGATGCCGAGGGCCTCGAGTCCGAGCAGGGCGGCGGCCGCGAGTCGAATCGGCATCCGAAACCCTCCGAAGGGCGCCGCTGGCCCGTTACGATCCGGAAACCTGCCGGTTACCTCTTGATCAGGCGGAATCGCTATGGGAGCATGGAACAAGCCGTGTGCTCCCACAGCGAAGTGGGGCGAGCAATCGCTCGCGTTCCCACCAGGGTACCGGACCCGATAGCCGGTGCCGAATCGACCAAAATTTCTGTTACAAGGAGCACCCCTATGGATTGGCGCGACAAAGCAGCCTGCCTGACAGTCGACCCCGAGCTGTTCTTCCCCGTCGGTAACACCGGCCCCGCGGTCGACCAGATCGAGAAGGCCAAATCGGTCTGCGCACGCTGCACCGTCACCGAGGTCTGCCTGCAGTACGCCCTCGAGTCCGGCCAGGATTCGGGCGTCTGGGGCGGCCTGAGCGAAGACGAGCGCCGCGCCCTCAAGCGCCGTGCCGCCCGCGCGCGCCGCGCCTCCTGACACCACCCTCCACGGTTGAAGCCCGCCCCCTCGGGGCGGGCTTCTTCGCGTTCGGAACCGAGCAGCGCCGGCCTGGCGGCTGCTCGCAGATGTGCAGGTCGCTCGCACAATGGCATCCGGAATCTGCGAGGGACGCGCGATTCTGCGAGGATCGGGCTCCGCTGGACGCCGGTAGCGGCGCGTCGGAGATGGGTCGTCCTCGGACATCGGCCCGCGGCCAATCTCGCACACGGACGGCTTCCTCGCAGAATGGCATCCGGAATCTGCGAGGGAAGCGCGACTCCGCGAGGATCGAGCCCCGTTGGACGGGCCACACCGTAAGGAGAACGGATGCCGCGTGGCGGCGGTCCGTCAGGCCGAGGAACCGCCGATGTAGCGCAACGGGATCTCGATGGTGACCTCGGTCCCGCTGCCCATGAGGGTGTGCCAGTCGATCGTGCCGCCGAGTTCGCCCTGGATCAGGGTGCGTACGATCTGCGTGCCGAGACCCCGCCCGACCTGACCCTCGGGCAGGCCCACGCCGGTGTCGCGGACGCTGACCTCCAGCATCTCGCCGGTGCGCTCCGCCGCGATCTCGACGTCACCCTCTTGACCTGCGAGCCCGTGCTCGACGGCATTGGTGACGAGTTCGGTGAGGGCCAGCGCGAGCGGGGTCGCGAACTGGCTGGGCAGGGTACCGAACTGGCCCGTCGAACGCGTGCGCGCGCGGGTGTTCGGGGCCGCGGCGACCTCGGCGACGAGCTTCAGCACGCGGGCGAAGACGTCGTCGAAATCGACGTTCTGGGCGAGACCCTCCGACAGGGTGTCGTGGACGACCGCGATGGCCGACACCCGGCGCATGGCCTGCGTGAGGGCGTCCCGCGCCTCGTCGGAGTGCGTGCGACGCGCCTGGATGCGCAGCAGGGATGCGACCGTCTGGAGGTTGTTCTTGACGCGGTGGTGGATCTCGCGGATCGTCGCGTCCTTGGTGATGAGCTCCTGCTCCTGGTGACGGATCTCGGTGACATCCCGGCTCAGCACGATGGCGCCGATGCGGTTCCCGCGGTCGCGCAGGGGGATCGTGCGCAGAGACACCTGCACGCCGCGCGCCTCCATGTCGGCGCGCCACGGCGCACGGCCGCTGACGACGACCGGGAGCGACTCGTCGACGTCCTGCCGTTTGGCGGGGAGGATGCGCGCCGTCACCTCGGCCAGCGACTCGCCCTCGAGCTCGTCGTCGAAGCCCATGCGGTTGAAGGCCGAGAGCGCATTGGGGCTCGCGAACGTCGTGATCCCGTCGACGTCGAGGCGGATGAGCCCGTCGGAGGCACGAGGGGCGCCGCGGCGGGGGGCCGTCGGGGCGGCGAGGTCGGGGAACTCGGCCGACGAGATCATGCGGAACAGATCGTCGGCGCAATCGTTGAAGGTGATCTGCTGACGCGACGGTGTGCGCGTCTCGCCGAGGTTGGTGTGGCGGGTGAGCACGCCGACGGTGGTGACCGCCGCGCCCTCGCGCGAGAGCTCGCGCACGATCGGCACCGCGCGCACTCGCGTGGGCGTCTCCTCGAACCAGTCGGGGGATGCCGAATCGACGATGCGTCCGCTCTGGAAGGCGTCTCTCACCTGCGTGCGCCACTGCGGCCGCACACGGTCGCCGACGATGTCACGGTAGAACAGGGTGGCTGCTCCCCCGGGGCGCGTGTGGGCGACGGCCACGAACGAGTCGTCGGGGGTGGGAACCCAGATCACGATGTCGGCGAAGGCCAGGTCGGCGAGCAATTGTCCGTCGCCGGCCAAGCGGTGCAGCCACTCGACGTCCGCCTCGCTGGAGCGGCCCTGGGCGTAGACGAGTTCACTGAGTGTCGACACCCTCTCACCCTACGGGAGCGGGTCGATACCGCCGTTCCGAGAAGTCGCGAGGAGGAGCACGCATGAGTCGTCGGGTGAGCGCCCGGCGAGCCGATACGAGGGCGGGGCGAAACGGGAGACGGACCCGCCGACGACCTCCGGGGAACGGATCGCACGATCCAGTCCTGGACGGGTGAGGGCGGCGCCTCCCCCTAACGGTGGACATCGTGAGCGGAAGGCTCTTGCGAGGCGATTTTGCCTCCTGCTCGCCCCCTCGCCCCCGCGCCGAGAAGCTCCTCCCGGCCGTCTGGAGCCGAGATCTCGACCGCTTCCCGGCGCACAGGCTTCACCCGTCGACGCGATCACGTCAGACCCGGAACGCGACGCCGCCGACCGGCTGCGAAGCCCGGATCCACGCGGATCCGTCGGGCGCCCGCGTCAGCCCGTCGACGAAGAGGCGCCACACGTCGCGGTCACGCGCGTCGTCCGCACGAGGCCACCTTCTCACCAGGCCGAGATCTCCCCGCATCCCTCCACAGGCGTCCGGACTGCTCCGGTTCGCGGGTCGCCGCTGCCCTACTCTCGGCGTCACCCCCCGCTCGCTTCACGCACCACATCCTCGGAGGGAACCATGTCACAGCCGCACGCCCACACCACCTCGGGTCCGACGCGACGCTCGCTCGCAGCCGCCTCCCGGTCGGAGGAGTTCTTCGGTCGGCAGAGGACCTCGGCCGATGAGCTGCCATCCGCGAGAACCTTCACGCTCAACATCGTCCGCGGAGTCCTCGAGGTGCTCGCCGGAGTGCGCGAGGTCGACCAGCTCGCCCGGTGGTTGTCGGAGGACGTCTACCGCACCGTGGTCGTCCGCGCCGGATTGGCCGCCCGCGCGCGCAGCGCCCGCGGGATGCCCGCGCCCCGCGCGACGCACATCATCCAGAGCGTGCACCTCTCCTCCCCCGCCGACCATGTCGTCGAGGCCACGGTGACGGCGTCGACGCGTCTGCGCACCCGCGCCGTCGCCCTCCGCCTCGAGGGCCTCGACGGTCGCTGGCGCGTCACGTCGCTGGGCCTCCTGTGAGCGTCCTTGAGTCGAGCCCGAGTCGTCATCCCGCGATGTCGAGGCGAACGCGACGCGGCGGCGCGGCTCTCGACGCCCGAATCCACCACGCCGTGACCGCATCACGGCCGGGCCGCCGATCGGGACGGGCGCCGTCCATCGGGACGGCACCCTTCCGCGGATCAGCGGCCGACGCCTCGACCGGTCACGGCCGCCACGACGACAGGAAGTTGCCGAGCCGCTCGATGGCATCCGAGATGACACGCGCTTCCGGCAGCGTCACGATGCGCACGTGATCGGTCGCGGGCCAGTTGAAGCCCGACCCCTGCACGAGCAGCACGTGCTCGGCGAGCAGGAAGTCGTGCACGAACTTGCCGTCGTCGGGGATCTCGTACACCTCGGGGTCGAACCGCGGGAAGGCGTAGAGCGCGCCGCGGGGCATCACGCACGAGACACCCGGTATGGCTTCGAGGCCCTGCCAGGCCGCATCCCTCTGCTCGTGGAGACGGCCGGACGGAGCGATGAGCCCGTCGATCGACTGCACGCCCGACAGTGCCGCCTGCACCGCGAACTGCGCCGGCACGTTCGGGCAGAGACGAGTGGATGCCAGCAGGTTGATGCCGTGCAGGAAGCCCTGCGCGTGCTCCTTGGGGCCGGTGATGGCGAGCCACCCGGAGCGGTAGCCGGCGACGCGGTAGGTCTTCGACAGACCGTTGAAGGTCAGGCAGAGCAGGTCGGGCGCGACGGTGGCCATCGGGATGTGCACCGCGTCATCGAACAGGATGCGGTCGTAGATCTCGTCGGCGAGCAGCAGGAGCGAGTTCTCACGGGCGATGTCGGCGATCCCGTCGAGGATCTCGCGCGAGTACACCGCCCCCGTCGGGTTGTTGGGGTTGATGACCACGATGGCCTTGGTGCGGGGCGTCACCTTCGCCCGGATGTCGTCGAGGTCCGGCTGCCACTCGCGCGACTCGTCGCAGAGGTAGTGGACGGGCGTCCCGCCGCCGAGGCTCGTCATCGCCGTCCACAACGGATAGTCGGGGGCGGGGATCAGCACCTCGTCACCCTCGTCGAGGAGCGCCTGCATGGTCATCGTGATCAGCTCGGACACACCGTTGCCGAGGAACACGTGATCGGGGTCGAGCGGGGGGAACCCGGGCTCCTGCTCATAGCGCGACACCACCGCGCGACGAGCCGACAGGATGCCGCGGCTGTCGCTGTAGCCGTGGGCGTGGGGCACTGACGCGATCATGTCGCGGACGATCTGGTGCGGTGCCTCGAAACCGAAGATCGCCGGGTTGCCGGTGTTCAGCTTGAGGATCGAGTGCCCCTCGGCCTCGAGTCGGTCGGCCTCGACGAGGGCCTCCCCCCGGATCTCGTAGAGGACGTCTTTCAACTTCGACGACTGATCGAGGGGGCGTAGCGGGCTCATCGGTTCAGGATATCCCCGGCCCCAACGGGCCAATCGACACCGAGTGGACCAGGTGTCGGTCGCCGCGGACGTCGGATGCCGTGCCCCTGAGATCGAGGCACGGCATCCGGTGGTCGTTCGTTACTTCTTCTTGGCGGCGCGACGGTCGGCGCGGTTCGACGCGGCGGAGTCGTCGGCGGCGTCGGTGCGCTGTCCGAACGCCCCGCGAGCACCCGTGGGCACGGGCTCCGCTGCGGGTGCGGCGGGCTGCGCCGCCTGACGCAGTCGGTTCGTCGCCGCCTGCTGCACCTGGCCGCGGTCGTTGCGCACCTCGACCTCGCCCGCGTCGTTCGCGGCCGAGTACTCCAGGCGCTGCGTCTCGACCGGGGTGGGCGTGAGGCCCTTGGCCTCGACCTGCGCCTCGTCGCCCTCGATCTTTCGGACCTCGACCTCGAGGTTGTAGAGGAAGCCGACGGACTCCTCCTTGATCTGGCCCATCATCGACTGGAACATCTGGTAGCCCTCGCGCTGATACTCGATCAGCGGGTCGCGCTGGGCCATGGCACGCAGGCCGATGCCGTCCTTGAGGTAGTCCATCTCGTAGAGGTGCTCGCGCCAGCGGCGGTCGAGCACCTGGAGCACCACGCGACGCTCGAGTTCGCGCAGGGCCTGCTCGCCGAGCTGCTGCTCGCGGTTCTCGTAGGCGATCCGGGCGTCGGAGATGATCTCGCGCTTGAGGCCCTCGGGGGTGATGCGCCCCTTGCTGCCGCCGGCCTCGGCGACGACCTCGTCGATCGTCACGCTCACCGGGTACATCGTCTTCAGCTCGGTCCAGAGCGCGTCGAAGTCCCAGGATTCGGTGTGGCCCGAGCCGGTGTGGTCGTCGATCACGGCGGTGATGGCGTCCTCGATGAAGTGCTGCACGCGGTCGGCGATGTCATCGCCCTGGAGCATGTGGCGACGGTCGGCGTAGATGGCCTCGCGCTGACGGTTCAGCACGTCGTCGTACTTCAGGACGTTCTTGCGCATCTCGGCGTTGCGCGCCTCGACCTGCGACTGGGCGCTCTTGATCGCGCGCGACACGAGGCCCGACTCGATCGCGACGTCGTCGGGGAAGTTGGTGCGCGCGAGGATCGCCTCGGCGGCGCCCGACTGGAACAGGCGCATGAGGTCGTCGGTGAGCGACAGGTAGAACCGGCTCTCGCCCGGGTCGCCCTGACGGCCCGAACGACCGCGCAGCTGGTTGTCGATGCGGCGCGACTCGTGACGCTCCGTGCCCAGCACGTAGAGGCCACCGGCCTCGGTGACCTTCGCGGCCTCCTCGGCGACGGTGTCGCGCATGGACTGGTAGACCGTGTCCCACTCGGACTCGTAGGCCTCGGGCGTCTCGACGGGGTCGAGGTTCTTCGCCTTCATCTCCTGCACGGCGAGGAACTCGGCGTTACCGCCGAGCATGATGTCGGTTCCACGACCGGCCATGTTGGTGGCAACCGTCACGGCACCGAGGCGGCCCGCGCGGGCGACGATCTCCGCCTCGCGCGCGTGGTTCTTGGCGTTGAGCACCTCGTGCCGCACGCCCTTCTTCGCCAGCAGACGCGAGAGGTACTCGCTCTTCTCGACGCTCGTCGTACCGACCAGCACGGGCTGGCCCTTCGCGTGGCGCTCGACGATGTCTTCGACGACCTGGGCGAACTTGGCCGTCTCGTTCTTGTAGACGAGGTCGGACTGGTCCTTGCGGACCATCGGCCGGTTGGTCGGGATGGGGACCACGCCGAGCTTGTAGGTCGACATGAACTCGGCCGCCTCGGTCTCGGCCGTACCGGTCATGCCCGACAGCTTGTCGTAGAGGCGGAAGTAGTTCTGCAGGGTGACGGTGGCGAGGGTCTGGTTCTCGGCCTTGACCGGCACGCCCTCCTTGGCCTCGATGGCCTGGTGGATGCCCTCGTTGTAGCGACGCCCGACCAGGATGCGACCGGTGTGCTCGTCGACGATCATGACCTCGTCGTTCATGACGACGTAGTCGGTGTCGCGCTTGAACAGTGCGATGGACTTGATCGAGTTGTTCAGGAACGAGATCAGGGGCGTGTTGGCCGACTCGTAGAGGTTGTCGATGCCGAGGTAATCCTCGACCTTCTCGATACCGGGCTCGAGCACGCCGATCGTGCGCTTCTTCTCGTCGACCTCGTAGTCGACGCCCGCCTCGAGAGTGCGGGCGAGCTTCGCGAACTCGGCGAACCAGCGGTTGGCCTCACCGGATGCCGGGCCCGAGATGATCAGCGGAGTGCGAGCCTCGTCGATGAGGATCGAGTCGACCTCGTCGACGATGGCGTAGAAGTGGCCGCGCTGCACGAGGTCTTCCTTGCGCCACGCCATGTTGTCGCGCAGGTAGTCGAAGCCGAATTCGTTGTTCGTGCCGTAGCTGATGTCGGCCTCGTACTGCTCGCGGCGCACCCCGGGGGTCTGACCCGAGACGACGGTGCCCGTCGTCATCCCCAGCGCGCGGTAGACGCGGCCCATGAGCTCCGACTGGTAGCTGGCGAGGAAGTCGTTCACGGTGATGACGTGCACGCCCTTGCCGGCGATGGCGTTGAGGTAGGCCGGGAGGGCCGCGGTCAGCGTCTTACCCTCACCGGTCTTCATCTCAGCGATGTTGCCGAGGTGCAGGGCAGCGCCGCCCATGATCTGCACGTCGTACGGACGCTGGCCGAGGGTGCGCTTCGCCGCTTCGCGGACGGCGGCGAACGCCTCGGGCATGAGCTGGTCGAGCGTCTCGCCGGCCTCGAAACGGGCGCGGAGCTCGACGGTCTCGTTGCGCAGCTCGTCGTCGGTGAGCTGCTCGTAGTCCTCTTCGAGCGCCCCGGTCGCCTTGACGACGCCCTGTAGGCGACGCAGGACGCGGCCTTCACCGGCGCGCAGCAGTCTCTCGAGCGGATTTGCCACGAAGAATCTCCATCTGTCGGGTGCGACGCCCGTACGGGCGCCGGCCTGCGAACAGGCATACGTCGCCCATGGTATCCGTGTTACCGGTTCGTGACCTGCGAAGGAGCCGCAATCCCCTGGCCGGGTTGCGCGCCCGCAGCGAACACACGGCGACGGGTGCGGACCCGCCGCTTAGGATCGACGCATGGCGGGTTTCTGGGGTAAGAGGAAGCGCGAAGAGCAAGACGCGGCCGACGCGGATCTGGCTCGGCGGGCCGAACTGGCGATCGTCGCCGCCGACGAGCGGGTGCGTCTCACCTCCGACGAGCTCGACTTCGCGCGCGCCGAGCTCGGCGACAAGGCCACCGAAGACCTCGCCGCCGCCCTCGACTCCGTGCGCACCCACCTCGCCGAGGCCTTCCAGCTGCACCAGCTCAACCACGACGAGATCCCCGACACCAAGGAGGAGCTGCGCACGCGCAACGCGCGGATCATCCAGCTCTCCCAGTGGGCGGAAGACCTCCTCGAAGAACGCACGCAGGTCCTGCAGCCCAAGATCGACGCCGTGCGGCGCGCGCCCGAAACGCTCGCCCGCGTTCGCGCCGATCGCGAGCGTCTGCAGGAGCGCATCCCGAACGCGCGCGACGTGGTCGAACGTCTCTCGCGTCGGTACAGCGATTCGGCCCTCGCGCAGATCGGCGGCAATCCCGAGGAGATCGAGCAGCTCCTCGACTTCGCCGTGCACACCGCGTCCGTCTCCGAACGCCGCCGCGAAGCCGGCCAGCGCGAGCAGGCGTCGGTCGCGCTGGAGGCGGCCACCGAGGCGGTCCGTCGTGCCGAATCGCTTCTGGATGCCGTCGACACCTTCGAGATCGAGGCGCTCCGCGCCGAGTCCACTCTCGCCGCCGTCGTCGACGACTCCCGTAACGACCTCGTCGAGGCTCGCCGCGAGGCGCAGACCCCCGCCGTCGTCGCCGCCATGTCGACCCTGCAGGGCGCATTGACCGCGCTGCCGGCATCCGGTACCCGCACGGATCCCTTTGCGGCGCTGTCGTCGCTTCGCCAGGCCAACGCCGACCTCGACCTCGCGCGCGAGCGCGCCGCCCGTCCCGTGCCCTCGCAGCAGCAGGTGGAGCACGCGATCGACGACGCCGACCGACAGCTGGCGGTCGCGCGCGGACTCATCACCGGCCACCGCGGATGGATCGGGGCCGACGCGCGCACGCGCTTCGTCGAAGCCGAGCGCCTGCGCGCCGGACTCCCGCTCGGACCGGTCGCCGAGGATCAGCGCGAGACAGCGCTCGCCACGGCGCGCCGCGCGGGCTCGCTGGCCTCCGAGGCCCTGCAGATCGCGCAGCGCGACATCGAGCAGTCCCGCCCCAACGACTTCGGCGGCGGCGACGGATACGGCCGTGGCGGCGGGTACGGCCGCGGCGGTGGCATGGGCGGCGGCAACATGGTCGGCGGCATGCTCGGCGGCCTGGTCATCGGCTCGCTGCTCGGCGACATCTTCGACGGCTGAGCCCGAGCCCTCATACCGCTGCAAGCGCGCTCGGCACGCGGCCCCGCAACGCGAATTGTCGGCGGTGGCGATTTCTCATCCCTCGTTGACTCACCCGTCGGGTGAAGAAGCGCAGCGCGTTCGGTGGCGGCGTGCGGGTGCCGCCGCGGGATGAGGCGGTTCACGGGGCTTCACCACCCCCGCGGGACGAGACCCCAGCCCTCTCGCGGGCGGAACACACCGCGGATCATCAGGAAAGCCGTGGCCACTCCGTACCCGCTCGGCGCCTGAATGGAGCTCACCGTGACCGACATCGCCCCCTCCACCGCCGATTCCGCCGCCGCAGCCGGCCTGTCGCGCCGCACGATCATCGCCGGAGCGGCGTGGTCGGTGCCCGCGATCGTCGCGGTCAGCGCGACGCCCGCCTTCGCCGTCAGCGGCGCGCCGACCCTGACGGTCACTTCGCCCAACATGCAGGCCGTCGCCGCCGGCACGACACCCGTGTCGACGCGCGTCGTCGATGACGGTGGGCAGCCCCTCGCGGGCCGCGCCGTCGCCTTGACCGGTCCCTCGGGCACCAGCTTCTCACCCGCGACGCCGACCACCGACGGCGCCGGCACCGCCACCACGACGATGACCACCAGCGACCCGTGGGCGACCCCCGGCAGCTCGCTGACGGTCACCGCGACCACCAACGGCGGGACCACCAGCGCCGCACTCACGCTGCTCGGCGCCAACGCGTACGCGGTCGGCAACAACTGGGCCGGCCAACTCGGCACCCCGGTCGACGGGAACACCGAGACGGTGCCCACCCCCGCGCAGCTGTCGCTCGTGTTCCCCTCCCCCATCCGCTCCCTCACCGCGGGCAGCCAATTTAGCCTCGCCCTGCTCGACGACGGAACCGTCTGGGCGATCGGGGAGAACGGCTCCGGCCAGCTCGGTGACGGCACCACCACGACCCGATCCACCTGGGCGCCGATCGCCGGTCTCGCCGACATCACCCAGATCGCCGCCGGACCGGCCAGTGCCTACGCCGTCAGGTCCGACGGGATCGTTCTCGCGTGGGGCTACAACGGTGCCGGGCAACTCGGATTCCCCGGAACCGTCAGCGTCACCCCCACTGCCGTGCCCGGCGTCAGCGGCGCCACCCAAGTCGCCGCCGGCGGCGACAACGCCTACGCGCTCGTGACCAACGGCAACGTCTATTCCTGGGGCAACAACGCCTACTCCCAACTGGGGAACGGCGACACGGACAACAGCGACGGCGGTGACGCTCGTTACACGGCTTTGCCCGTCGTCGACGTCAATGGCGCCCCCATCAGTGGCGCCACACAGATCGCCTCCTCCGGCGGGACCGGCTACGCCCTCATCGCCGGCACCGTTCTCACCTGGGGCACCGGTGCGGGCGGACAGCTCGCCAACGGTACCGACAACGACGACTACCCAAGTGCCCGGGCCATCAGCGGTCTCAGCGGCGTCACACAGATTGCTGGGGGAGGCGGGACTGCGTTCGCCCTCACCGGCGGTCAAGTCAAAGCATGGGGCCGAGGCGACAGCGGCCAACTCGGCAACAACACCACCACCTCCTCGTACACGATCGTCACCGTCAGCGGCCTCGCCGATGTGAGCGCGATCTCCGCGGCAGGAAGCAGCGCGTACGCCATCTCCCCCTCTGGAATCTACGCCTGGGGTGGAAACGACAGCGGCCAACTCGGCGACGGCACCTACACGGACCGCCTCACTCCTGTAACCGTGCAGAACACCGCCAACGTCACCACCCTCATGCCCGCCAGCAACACCGGCAGCAACTGCGCCTTCTTCCTCCGCTACCAGGCACCGACCCTCACCATCACCAGCCCCGACATGCGCACGATCGCGGCCGGCACCACCCCCGTGGCCGCGGCCCTCACCGACGCGAGCGGCAACCCGGCGGCGGGCAGGACCATCACGTGGAGTGGGCCTTCCGGGACGTCCTTCTCCCCCGCATCGTCGGCTACCGGCACCTCTGGGGACGCGACGTCTACCCTCACAACGACCGACACGTGGGCGACGCCCGGTAGTGCCCTGACCGTGGAGGCCAGCGCCTCGGGTGTCACCGGATCCGCAGCGCTGACAGTGGTCGGTGCGAACGCGTACGCCGTCGGGTACAACTGGGCGGGCCAGTTGGGCACCCCGGTCGATGGGAACACCGAATCCGTGCCCACACCCGCCCAGCTCTCGCTCGTGTTCCCCTCGCCTATCCGCTCCGTCGCCGCCGGAAGTCGGTTCAGCCTCGCCTTGCTCGACGACGGCACTGTCTGGGGTATCGGCGACAACGGCTCCGGTCAGCTCGGGGACGGCTCAACGACGACCCGGTCCACCTGGACGCCGGTCGCCGGTCTCACCGACATCACCCAGATCGCCGCCGGACCCTCAAGTGCCTACGCCGTTCGATCAGAAGGGACGGTTCTCGCATGGGGCGACAACGGGTACGGACAACTCGGTTTCCCGGGTACCAGCACCGCCACTCCCACCGCGATCCCCGGTGTCAACGGGGCAAGCCGAGTCGCCGCAGGAGACACCAATGCCTACGCACTGACCGTCCATGGCACGGTCCGCGCCTGGGGCAACAACGCCTACGGCCAGCTGGGGAATGGCGACACGGACAACAGCGAGGGGGGCGACGCCCGCTACACCGCTGTCGATGTCATTTCTGGTGGTGGCGCCCCCATTACCGGCGTCACCCAGATTGCCAGCGCTGGTGCCACCGCCTACGCCCTCATCTCCGGCATGGTTTACACGTGGGGCTACGGCGGCGAGGGACAGCTCGCGAATGGAACCGGCAACGCCGACTACAACCGGGCTCAGCCCATCGGCGCACTCACCGGGGTGACGCAGATCGCTGCCGGACAGGGGACCGGGTACGCCCTCGCCGGTGGCGAAGTGAAAGCTTGGGGCTGGGGCGGAGAAGGACAGCTCGGCAACAACACCGCCTACAACGCTCTCACCCCCGTCAGTGTTATCGGCCTCACGAATGCCACCTCGATCACCGCGAGCTTCACGAGCGCCTACGCCCTGTCAGCAAGCGGCCTCACCGCGTGGGGTGGAAACGACGCCGGCCAGCTCGGAGACGGCACGTACGTAAATCGCTCCACCCCTGTCTCTGTGCAATCGACATCGAACGTGGAGTCCCTGTCGCAGAACAGCACCAGCGGCAGGAGTGCGTTCTTCGTTCGGTGACGTTGATGCAGAGGCACCCCGCTGCAGGAGACTCACGTGTCCGACGACGGGGTTGCCTTCTTCCGACGACAACGATGCACGCGCCGCGCCGCGTAGTCGGAGCACCCCGACATGCCGACGAGTAGACGCAGTGTGAGGAGCTGCTGGTTCTCATCGCATTGTCGCGCGCGACATATTGCCGCACGCGCAGCCTGAGAGTGACGATCAAGCACGAGGGCCCGGCAGAATCGCTCCTGCCGGGCTCTCGTTACGCCCGGCCCGCAGAGCTATATGACGCCCAACGGTCCGTCCGCGGCATGTTTCTCGACGAGGGGCCTCAGGATGCGACCTGCGCGGCCGGCGCGGCCTGCGTCGCGAGCGCGATCACGCCGTAGTCCCAGCCCTTGCGGCGATACACGACGCTGGGGTGGTCACTGCGGGCGTCGATGAAGAGGAAGAAGTCGTGGCCGACGAGCTCCATACGGTCGACGGCGTCTTCGACGGTCATCCACTCGGGGCCGAACTCTTTCTGGCGGATGACGACGGGGGTGTAGTCCTCCTCGTCGGCGGCTCCCTCTTCTTGCACCGGAATCGATCCGGTCGCCACAGCGCGCAACACCTCGACGGACGCGGGCTCGACGTCGATGCCCGCCAGCTCGCCGGTGCCCTTCTCGAACCGGGCGCCGCGGGGGTGGTTTCGGGCGTCGACGCGCTTGTCTTTCGCACGACGCACCTGCTCGGAGATCTTGTCGACCGCGAGGTCGAGAGCGGCGAACTTGTCGACATCCGTAGCCTCGGCTCGGACCACCGGGCCTTTGCCGTCGAGGGTGAGCTCGACGGTGTCGTCTTCCATTCGTCCGTTGCGATACGAACGGTGGGTGACCTTGACCTCGAGCGCCTGCGCACGAGGCGCCAGGTGCTCGATGCGGCTGACCTTCTCTTCAACAACGGTGCGGAAACGATCGGTGATACCGACCCCCACGCCGACGATGTTGGTGTCCATCCGTGACCTCCTTGTTCCGGGTTCCGCCCGGTCTAAGGGCGGAACATCCGTCGCCTTCAGTCATCCCCACGCTAGTGGGAGGCCACCGACATGTCACGTGCCAATCACCTCCCATTCACCTCCCAATGACCTGCGGCGCGGCGTGTGCGCGAGCGCGACCGCCCGCACATCTGCGACGCCCGCCGCACGCAGGGCACGAACCGCCTCAGCCAACGTCGCACCCGTCGTGACCACGTCGTCGACCACCACGACCGGCCCGCTCACGACGGCTCGAACCGCGAACACGTCGCGGACGTTCTCGCGTCGCGCGCGATCGCCGAGTCCGCGCTGATCGCCGGGCGCACGGCGCAGCCGCAGCAGTCGCTCGGGGCGCCGGCCCGCCCGCCGCACCAGCATCTCGACCGGGCGATAGCCGCGGCGGCGGAACGCCGCGCGCGACGACGGCACCGTCGTGACCCGCGCCCCCGGCGGAGCGGATACGGCGAGCGCGGCGGCCAGCGCGGGGGCGAGGTCGCGCGCCAGCGCCGTGCGGCCCTCCTCCTTGAACGCTCTGATCACCCGCGCCGGAACGCCCTCGAAGGGCAGCCCGCAGACGACGGAGAGGCCGGGATCACGCTCCTGCCGTGACGGTCGTGGAGTCAGGTCGCCACGGCATCCGTCGCACAAGAACACATCGGGATCACCGCATCCCGCGCAGGCGAGCGGGAGCCAGAACGTCAGGGCATCGTGCAGCGCGGACGTGATCGGAACGGGGAAGGCCATGCGGCCAGCCTCCCGCGCCCGCGCCCGGCGCGAGGGACGGGGCTCCGAACCGGTCGATGCTCACGCCCTGGGGAGGAGCCTCAGGACGTAGTGCCCTGCTGCGCCGCGAGGACACGGATGTCGGAGGCCACGAGCGTCCACGAACTCCCGCGTCGACTGAACAGACGCCCCTGATCGTCGAGCACGCGGACGCTCGTGCTGCCCGCCGCCAGCGTGCGCGTACCCTCGGGCGCGACCGAGTCGGTGCCGCGCCCGCCCACCCCGAGTTCGTGCAGGGTGCTGACGCCGTCGACGCTGGAGAGGACGCCGACCGTGGTGTCGTCGAGCCAGGCGAGGTCGAACGCCCCGGGCTGCGAGAACGAGAGCACGTGGGGCGGACCCAGATCGATGTCGCCGTTGGTGCGCTGGATGCCGGCGACCCACACCTCGCGGGTCCCCGAGACCGTCACGACGGCGGCGATACGCGTGCCGTCGCGCGAGATCTGCATGGCGGTGATCTCGGCGGCATCCGGCCAGGCGTTGCCGACCTCGCGCGGAACGCCCTCGGCGGTGATCGCCCGCAGCTGGGTGGGGGCCGCGGCCGGAACGCTCCAGATCGACCCCTCGGCGTCGATCGAGGGGGCGATGAGGCCGGGCCGGTCATCGAGGAGGAACGTGCGCCCGTCGGCGAGCGCACTCGCGACCGACCCCTGCTGCGTACGGATCGCGGCGAGACTGCGGTCGGCCTCGAGCTCGATCGCGGAGGGCGCCAGCGACTCGACGGCATCCGAGAGGCTCTCGATGGGCTCGACCGTGTCGCCCGCGAGCGAGCCGAACAGGCCCACCGAGGTCAGCACCGCCGGCGAGGGGTCGACGCGCGTGACGCGCACAGGCACCTCGGTGGCCGTGATGGGGGTTCCCTCGACCGTCATCTGCACGTCGCTGATCCCGGCCGTGGCGAGGCTCCGGGCGAGCTGGGTCTGCATGCGGTCGAGCCGCGTACGGTCGAGGCTGAGCGCGGCCCGCGGCAACTGCACCTGGGCCACGCCGTTCTGCGACAGGGTGACCGAGCGCCCCACCAGCGACAGTTCGTCGGGGAACGCCGACTCCACGGCACCGGCGAGCCACGCGCTGGGCTGTCCGTCGACGAGCGCGGTGGCCACCCGACTGGCGACCAGGGCGCGGGGGAACCAGCGCACGTCCGGCACGATGAAGCTGTACGTCGGATCGAAGTACGCGATGGATGCCGGTTGGTAGACGGTCGGGAACACCTCTTCGTACAGCACGACCCCGTCGGGAGCGGCGGTGATGCGCCACTGGTCGTCGACCTTCGCGAGGCTGAACGACAGCGTCTCGGCCGTGCCAGATGCGGCGGGGGCGTACGCGCCGTCGGCATCCACCCCGGCGGTCGCCACCACGGACACCGCGACCGAGCTGCCGTCGGCGGCGGCCGTCGCACGACGGTCGGCCAGGCGGTCGATCGTCACGCGCGCCCGCGGGTCCCACTGCGTGCCCGCGGCGAGGAAGAGCTTCGCGGTGGCCCAGTCGTCGGCGGGACCGGAACCGGCGCGGAGGAACCCCTCGACGATCTCGCTCGGCGTGGCGTCGTCCTGCGGGCCGTCGGGGACGAATGCGAACGCCTGGGTGTCGTCGGTCTGCGGACCCCGACCCGGATTGACGTAGCTGGTGGTGGGCAGACCCGTGCACGCGGTGAGGGCGAGCACGAGCGCGAGGCTGACGAGGGCGAGGGCGCGCCTCATGACGGCCTCCTGACTCCGGGACGTGTCGAGATGGGCTGCGTGAGGCCGAGCGCTTCGAGCGGGCCCCCCTGCTCGTCTTCGGGCTCGAGCGGCAGGGGCGAGCCGGTCACCGGCCTGCCGGAGCGCGGGAGGGTCAGCACGAAGTTCGACCCGCGACCGAGTTCGGACCACACCGCCAGGGTGCCGCCGTGCAGGCGCGCGTCACCGAGGGCGATCGACAGGCCGAGGCCCGTACCGCCGATGGTGCGCACCCGCGATGGGTCAGCGCGCCAGAACCGGTCGAAGACGCGCTCGACGTCGTCGCTGCGCATGCCCAGACCGAAATCGCGCACACCGAGGGCGATGGCATCCCGATCGCTGTCGACCGAGACGACGATCGGGCGCCCCTCGCCGTGTTCGATGGCGTTGCCGAGGAGGTTCCGCACGATCCGGCGCACACGACGGGCGTCCATCTCGACCGGGGTGTAACCGCCGGGTGCGACCAACCGCACATCGGAACCGTGTCCTTCGGCCAACTGCTCCATCGAGAGGATGACGTCTTCGGCGAGATGGGCCAGGCTGGTCGGCTCGAGCTCGAGCTGCACCGACCCGGCGTCGTACCGGCTGATCTCGAGCAGGTCGGTCAGCAGGACCTCGAACCGCTGCACCTGCGCGTGCAGCAGCTCCGCGGCACGGCCCGTCACCGGGTCGAACTCGTCTCGCTGATCGTTGATCATGTCGGCGGCGAGCTTGATGGTGGTCAACGGCGTACGGAGTTCGTGCGAGACGTCGGAGACGAAACGCTGCTGCACGAGGGAGAGGTCGGCCAGCTCCTTGATCTGCGACTCGATGCTGTCGGCCATGGCGTTGAACGAGCGATTCAACGTCGCCAGCTCGTCTTCGCCGCGCACAGGCAGTCGCACCCCCAGGTCGCCCGCCGCGAGCTTCGCGCTGGTCTCGGCGGCATCCGCGATCGGCGTCGTCACTGAACGCAGGACGAACCACGCGATCGCCCCGATCAGCACGACCAGGACGAGCCCCACGACCCACAGCAGCACCTGCACGAAAGAGAGCGTCTGCGATGCGCTGACGAGGTCGTACCCCATGTAGAGCTCGTACGAATCGACGCCGTCGGAAGCGGGGAAGCGGAGCTGGTGTCCGACCAGGATGCCGGGGACCTCGCGGCCGCCGTCGGAGGGCAGCGCGACCGACTGCCACCACTGCAGGTCGGGGCTCGACTGCACCTGCGTGCGCAGCGCGTCGGTTACCAGATTCGATTCGAACGCGGGTGAAATGAACGGCTGAGGTGCGAGCGGTGACGGAGGGCCGATTCGGTACAGCGCGATGAGGTCGCTGGAGGACTGCTGCGACAGACGGGTCGCGATGCCGTTCATCAGGGTCTGCGCCGCGGCCGGGTCTGTGGAGTCCACCGCGGCGTCGAGCGTCGCCTGCGCCGCGGCGGTTGCGCGCTGCGCTTCGAGGAGCACCTGGTCTTTCCGCGCGCTGAAGAGTTCGTTCTGGATGACGAGCGCCATCGCCAGACACGTCGCGAGGATCGTCACCGCCGTCAAGGTGACGGTGATCAGGATCGTGCGGAAGCGCAGCGACCGGCGCCAGAGCGTGCGCAGGCGATCACGGGCGAGACGCCAGTCGCGGAGGCCACGCGGCCGAGGCGGGAGGGTGCGGACCGCCCCCGTCATGAGGTGCTCAGGCCACCGCGCCGGCGCGGTAGCCCACGCCGCGCACGGTGGTCACGATCCGCGGATTGTCGGGGTCGGCCTCGATCTTGGCGCGCAGACGCTGGACGTGCACGTTCACCAGGCGCGTGTCGGCCTTGTAGTGGTAACCCCACACCTGTTCGAGCAGCATCTCGCGCGAGAAGACCTGCTGCGGCTTCTCGGCGAGCGCGACGAGGAGCTCGAACTCCAGCGGGGTGAGAGCGATGGGCGCGTCGCCTCGACGCACCTCGTGGGCGGCGACGTCGACGGTCAGGTCGCCGATGCGCAGGGTCTCATCGACCGCCGCCTGGACGGGTCGGAGTCGCGTGCGGATGCGGGCGACGAGCTCCTTCGGATTGAAGGGCTTCATGATGTAATCGTCGGCGCCCGACTCCAGGCCCTTCACGACGTCGGCGGTGTCGGTGCGCGCGGTGAGCATGATGATCGGGACGCCGGATTCCGCGCGTACGCGCGTGCAGATCTCGATCCCGTCGACCCCGGGGAGCATGAGATCGAGGAGGATGAGGTCGGGGCGCTCCGTGCGCCAGGCGTCCACGGCCTGCGCACCGTCGGCGCAGAAGACGGTGTCGAATCCCTCGGTGCGCAGCACGATGCCGATCATCTCGGCCAGCGCGGTGTCGTCGTCGACAACGAGGATCCGTGAAGTCATTCGGGTGTACGTCTTCCAGCTCGGACCCGCTCGGAAACGGGCAGGACGCCCCGGCGGGGGCATGTCCCATCGACAGTAGTCGACCTGCCTGCACGAGAGGCGAGCGTGTCGGGGGTGTGTGACACGATGAACGGACCGCCATGTGACGAGGAGGCGCCACCGTGACCGCGTACCCGGCCTGGACCCCGGCATCCCGCCCCGGCATCGTGCCGCTGCACCCGTACGGGTTCGGCACGATCCTCGGCCGCTCCTTCGTCGCCCTGCGGCACAACCCGAAGGTCCTGCTCGGCTTCGCACTCATCACGCAGGCGGTGGCCTACATCGTGCTGACCGCGGCCGTCGCCGCCGCCGCTGTGGCGAGCTTCACGCGCCTCGACACCGTCGCCCCGGGCAGCGACGACTTCGACGCCATCCTCGCGGGCTCGGTGGTGCTGACCGGCGCCACCGCCCTCATCCTGGGCGTGGCGACGGGTGCACTGAGCGTCATCGTGCAGGGCGTCGTCGTCGCCGAGGTCGCGCACGCCGTCGTCGCCGAGAAGCCGACGCTCAAGGCCGTGTGGGCACGCGTCAAACCCGTCGTGTGGCGACTCATCGGGTACAGCGCCCTCACCGTCCTCGCCACCGTCGTCGCGATCGGTGTGCTCGCCGGCATCGTCACCCTGTTGGTGATGTCGGTGCTGTGGCTCGGCATCCTCTTCGGCATCCTGGCGCTGCTCGCGCTCATCGTCGTCTCGCTCTGGCTCGCCGCCAAGCTCTATCTGGTGCCCTCGGCGATCATCCTCGAGCGGGCACCCGTCTTCCGTGCGATCGGTCGTTCCTGGCGACTGACGCGCGGGCGGTTCTGGTCCACGCTCGGGGTGTTCATCGTGATCTCGGTCGCGTTCAGCATCGTCGCCCAGATCATCTCGATCCCGTTCAGCCTCATCGGAAGCCTCGTGCCGGCCATCATCGCCCCGACCGGCGAAACCGACACGGGGGCGATTGTCGGCCTCATCGTGGTGCAGGTCATCGGCCAGTTCGGCATCCTGCTCGTGCAGTGCATCGCGCTCGTCGTGCAATCCACTTCGGCGGCGCTCGTCTACGTCAACGCACGGATGCGCGTCGAAGCGCTCGATCACGACCTGCAGACCTACGTCGAGGCGCGTGACGCGGGAGCGACCGAGCTCGACGACCCCTACCTGGTCGGCGTCGGACGGCTCGTCGCTCGTCCTGCGCCCATCCCCTACGGTGCGGTCGCCGGGCAGTCCGGTCACGCCGTGCCGGGTGGGCCGGCCGGGTACGGCGGGCAGCCGGGTTACGCGCCTCAGGGATACGGGGTGCCGACAGGCCAGCCGGGTTACGCGCCTCAGGGGTACGGGGTGCCGACAGGGCAGCCGGGCCACGGGGTGCCGACAGGATATGCGCCGCCAGTGGGCCATGCGGCGCCGGGAGCGCAGCCCGTGGCCGAGCAGCGACCGCGCGACGATGCGCCCGCCGCGGGCGACGGCTCCGTCGCGGCCGCTGGCCCCACGCCGGACGATGCGGCGCCCGCTCGACCCGACACCCCGAGAGCGACCCCCACCACCTGGGCGGCACCCGGGTCGAACGGCGACGCGTGAGACTCTCCGCCACGCTCGCGGCAGCCGTTCCCCTGCTGCCCGACCCCGACGAGGCGCGGGAATGGGCGAAACGGGAGCTGGCCGATCCGGCCTACCAGGCGGCGGAGCCGAGCATCATCGACCGGATCGCCCAGGCGGTGGGTCGGTTCCTCGGCGACCTGCTGCGCGTTCCCGACACCTCCGGATGGGGGCCGTCGGCGCTCATCGTCCTCGCGATCGTGATCGCCTCGCTGATCGTCGTCGCCGTCCTCATCTGGGGACGACCCCGACTCGTGTCACGCGCGACCCGTCCCGCCCATGCCCTGTTCGACGAGGACGACGTCCGATCGGCCGAAGATCTGCGCGCCGATGCCGCCCGGGCCGCCGCACGCGCCGACTGGGATGACGCGATCGTGCTGCGCTTCCGCGCCTTCGCCCGAGGGCTCACCGAGCGCGGTCTCGTCGATCCGCCGCCGGGCGCGACGGTTCGCGCCTTCTGTCGCGAGGCGGCCGGCGCCCTCCCGACCCTCGCATCGCGCCTCGACGACGCGGCCGAGATCTTCGACGACGTCCGGTACCTGCGACGGCCCGGCTCCGCTGACAGCTACCGGACGATCGCCGACCTGGACGACCAGGCCGTGCGCACGCGCCCGACCCCGGCGGCCGCGCCGTGAGCGTCACGGCGGCGCCCGTCCGCTCCCGGCGGCGCGGAGCCCTCGGCTGGGTGGCGTTGATCGTGGCGCTGCTGCTCGTCGCGCTCGTCGGCGGCACCCTGGTCTACGGCGGGTACTCCCAGCGCGCCGCCCTCGATCCCGAGTCCGCGGGGTCCGACGGCGCCCGCGCCGTCGTGCGCGTGCTCGAACAGCAGGGCGTGCGCGTGATCGTCGCGCGCGACCGCCCGGCCGCCGAGCGGGCGCTGGCCGACGGCGAGGCGACCCTCGCGATGCGCGACGCCCCCATGCTGTCCGACGACGCGCTGCGGGATCTGACCGACCGAGCGCGCAACGTCGTCCTGCTCGAGCCGCGCACGCGCGCACTCGACGTCGTGCTGAACGGCTCCCGCCTCGGCGGCTTCGCCGACGACCAGGCCGTGGCCGCGGACTGCTCCGTGCCGGCCGCGGCGAACGCCGGCACCGCGCGCGTCGGCGAGTTGATGACCCCGGGCGAGGGCGTCGTCGGCTGCTTCCCCGTCGACGGGGAATTCGCCCTCCTCACCCTCGAGACGGCGGGCCGCACGGTCACCGCCTTCGACGCCCTCGCGACGCTGACGAACGCCACTCTCCCCCGCGACGGCAACGCCGCCCTCGCCCTCGCGGTGCTCGGTCAGACCGACACGGTCGTCTGGTACATGCCCTCCCCCGCCGATGCCGACCGCGCGGCCGACGCCCCGACGCTGAGCGATCTCACCCCGCCCTGGGTCACCCCCGGCATCCTGTTGCTCATCGTCGCCGCGCTCGTCGCAGCGATCTGGCGCGGACGCCGTTTCGGACCCCTCGTGACCGAGCGACTCCCGGTGACCGTGCGGGCGAACGAGACCACCGAGGGGCGCGCCCGCCTGTACGCCACGGCGCGCGACGCGCCGCACGCCCTCGACGAACTGCGGCGGGCGGCACGCGGGCGGCTGGAGCGTCTGCTCGGACTCTCCGCGCGCAGTGACCCCGGTCGCATCGCCGACGCGGTCGCCGCACGCCTGGGTGCCGACCGTGCCCGGGTGCACGGCATCCTCATCGACGATCAGCCCCGCACCGACCGCGACCTCGTCGCGGCCGCCGACCGACTCCGCGACCTCGAGGCGAGCGTGCGCGCCGCCGTCCGAACCGAAGGGACCACACGATGACCGACAGCCCCGAGAACCCGGTCTGGCCCGCGCCCTCGCACCCGGCCGCGGTCCCCGGTCCCGACGCCTCCGCGTCGAGCGACCCGCGCGCCGCCGGCGCCGCGCCCGCGACCGGCTTCACCCCGGAACGCACGGCCGATGCCGGATCCGCGGCGGGCTCCACGCCGGAACGCGCGCCCGCCGACGGCACGGCATCCGCGCCCGTCGTCGCCCCCGCCACCACGCGGGCCCAGGCCCGGGCCGCCGACGACCACGCCGCGCTCCGCGACTCGATGCACCGCGTGCGTCTCGAGGTCGGCAAGGCCGTCGTCGGACAGGACGGTACCGTCACCGGACTCCTCATCGCCCTTCTCTCGCGCGGCCACGTCCTGCTCGAGGGCGTCCCCGGCGTGGCCAAGACGCTGCTCGTCCGCTCCTTCAGCCGCGCCCTGGGGCTCGACACGCGTCGCGTGCAGTTCACCCCCGACCTCATGCCGGGAGACGTCACGGGCTCGCTCGTCTACGACCCCCGCGCCGGGGGGTTCGATTTCCGCCCCGGCCCCGTCTTCACCCACGTGCTGCTGGCCGACGAGATCAACCGCACGCCCCCCAAGACCCAGGCGGCGCTGCTGGAGGCGATGGAGGAGCGGCAGGTGTCGTCCGACGGCGAAAGCCGTGCCCTCCCCGACCCCTTCCTCGTCGCGGCGACCCAGAACCCCATCGAGCACGAGGGCACGTACACGCTCCCCGAGGCGCAGCTCGACCGCTTCCTCCTCAAGCTCGTCGTCGACCTGCCCGGGCGCGACGCCGAGGTCGACGTGCTGCGCCGCCACGCGGGCGGTTTCGACCCCCGTCGCCTCGACGACGCCGGGATGCACGCGGTGGTTACGGCCGACGAGATCCTCGCGGCCCAGCGCGCCGCGGCATCCGTCGCCGTCGACGACGACCTGCTCGGGTACGTCGTCGACCTCGCGCGCGCCACCCGGCAGAGTCCCTCCGTGCTGCTCGGTGTGAGCCCCCGCGCGACGACGGGCCTTCTGGCCGCCGCCAAGGCCTGGGCGTGGCTCGGCGGCTATCCCGCGATCACGCCGGACCACGTGCAGACGATGCTCGTGCCCGTCTGGCGCCATCGCATCCGTCTGCGCCCCGAAGCCGAGATCGAGGGCGTCTCGGTGGATGCCATCCTCACCTCCGTCCTGCAGCAGACCCGCGTCCCCATCTGATGTTCGTCACCGGCCGGCTCGCCCTCCTCGTCGCCCTCGGCGTCGTTCCCCTCGTGCTGCTGAGCAGCGCGGGGGTGCCGGCGTGGACCGCCGCGGGCGGCTGGGTCGTGCTCTGCGCCGTCCTCGCCGCCGTCGACACGGCCGCGGCCGCCGACGCCCGCCGCGTGGAGATCACGCGGACGCTGCCGGAGCGGGCGCTCCGCGACGAACCCGTCGCGGGAGAACTGCGGGTGCGCAACCTCGGTACCCGTCTGCTGAGGGCGCGGGTACGCGACGCGTGGCAGCCGACGGCGGGTGCGCCCTCGGCGCGGCAGAGCCTCACCGTTCCCCCGGGCGAGCGACGCGGAGCTCCCCTCTCGCTGCTCCCGCGTCGCCGGGGCGAACTGCGCAGCGCGTTCGCCGTCGTGCGATCGGTGGGTCCGCTCGGCCTCGCCGGTCGGCAGGCGGTGATCGCCGCTCCCGCGCGCCTGCGGGTGCTGCCCCCGTTCACCTCACGACGGCACCTGCCCTCGCGTCTCGCCCGGCTGCGGGAACTCGACGGCAACACCACGCTCCAGGTGCGAGGGCAGGGCACCGAGTTCGACAGTCTGCGTGAGTACGTCCGCGGCGACGATGTGCGCTCGATCGACTGGCGGGCCACCGCCCGCGCGGGGACCACGATGCTGCGCACCTGGCGACCGGAGCGCGACCGGCACGTCGTCATCGTCATCGACACCGGACGCACGGCCGCCGCGCGGGTGGGCGACGGCGTCCGCCTGGACGCCGCGATGGAGGCCGCACTGCTGCTCTCGGTGCTCGCGACACGCGCCGGCGACCACGTGCACCTGCTCATGTTCGACCGTGTCACCCGCGCGCGCGTCACGCGGATCGACGGGTCGCAGCTGCTTCCCGCTCTCGTGGATGCCATGTGCCCGGTCGACCCGCAGCTCATCGACACCGACTGGGATGCCGCTTTCGCCCAGATGCGCGGCCTGTCGGTGCGTCCGGCCCTGGTCGTGCTGCTGACCGCGGCCGACGACCCCGAGGCCGCGCGGGCGTTCCTCGCGTCGCTGCCCGCCGTCGCGTCGCGCTCGCGTCTTCTGGTGGCGACAGCGACCGACGGCCCGGGAGAGGCCCCGCCGCACCGGGACGCCGCCGACGTGTACGCCGCCGCGGCCGTCGAGCGTGCCCGGCACGACGCCGAACGTGTGCGCGACGCGGTGGTGCGCGCGGGCGGCGACGCGGTGTCGGCGTCGGCCGACGACCTTCCGCCCCTCGTCGCCGACCGCTACCTCGCGCTCAAGGCGGCGGGCCGGCTTTAGCACGTTCAGCCCCCATGCAGCCCGAGACATACGTCCCGGCTTATCCTGAGGGGTAATCTTCGAGCCGTCCGCGCGTCCCCTCCGTGCCCGGCTGCGCCGTCAACGCACAGGATGCGGGAGCTCTCTTGCCAGGTAATGCCACCACGCACTTCGATGATGTGGCCCTTGTTTCGGTGGCGAGCGTCCTGCCCAGCCGCGTGACGACGTCCGACGACATCGAGGCGAGGCTGGCCCCGGCGCTGCAGCGACTCAAGCTCAAGCCCGGACTCCTCCGACGCGTCGCGGGTGTCACCGAGCGCCGCAACTGGGCCGAGGGCGAGTCGTCCGACGAGGCGACGATCGCCGCGGGCAAGCAGGCCCTCGCCGAAGCGGGAGTAGACCCCAGCGAGGTCGGCCTGATCATCAACACCTCGGTCACCCGCAAGCACCTCGAGCCGTCGGTGGCCGTGCGCCTGCATCACGGTCTCGGCCTGCCGAGCTCGGCGATCAACTTCGACGTCGCCAACGCCTGCCTCGGGTTCATCAACGGCATGAGCCTCGCCGCCGGCATGATCCAGTCGGGGCAGGTCAAGTACGCCCTGATCGTCAACGGCGAGGATGCCGACGAGATCCAGGTCAACACCATCAACCGCCTCGTGCGCGAAGATCTCGACCGTGACGCGTTCATGCAGGAGTTCGCCTCTCTGACGCTGGGTTCGGGCGCCGCCGCCGCCGTGCTCGGTCGCGCGAGCGATCACCCCGAGGGTCACCGCATCGTGGGCGGCGTGACGCGCGCCGCCACGCAGTTCTACGACCTGTGCGTCGGCAGCGTCGACGGCATGTTCACCGACGCCAAAGCGCTGCTGAAGGGCGGCCTCGACCTCGTCGTGTCCGCGTGGAAGGAGGCGAAGGACGAATTCTCCTGGACCGGCATGGACCGCTACATCACGCACCAGGTCTCGTCCGTCCACACCTCCGCGATCGTCCGCGCCGCCAAGCTCGAACGCACCCGCGTTCCGGTCACCTACCCGACCCTGGGCAATGTGGGACCGGCATCCATCCCCATCACCCTTGCCGCCGAGCAGAAGACGCTGCGCCGGGGCGACCGCGTCCTGCTGATGGGAGTGGGCTCCGGGCTGAACACCGGCATGCTGGAGCTGGCCTGGTGAGGGTCACGGCCCCCGGCGCGACCCTGCCCCCGGTGGGTCTGCCCGGCCTCGACCCGGCCCTGTCCCGCCTCGTCGCCGTCGACGGCGTCGCCGCCGACTCGGGCGACACCCGCACCTGGCACGTGCTCGACAACGGAGATGCCCTCGCCGAGCGCGGCATCACCCCCGTCGGCACGATCGTCGCCGTCCACGGCAACCCCACCTGGTCGTATCTCTGGCGGGCACTGGTGAGCACCTCGCTCGAGCGCGCCGAAGCCGGCCGGACGGCGTGGCGGGTCGTCGCCGTCGACCAGCTCGAGATGGGCTTCTCGGAGCGCTCGGGGCTGCGGAGGACTCTGGCGCAGCGCATCGCCGATCTCGGCGCGCTCGTGGAAGAGCTCGGCCTCCCGGGTCCGATCGTGACGATCGGCCACGACTGGGGAGGACCCGTCTCGCTCGGGTGGGCCGTCGAGAACCGCGACCGCCTCGCCGCCGTCATCGCCTTGAACACCGCCGTGCACCACCCCGACGGCGCACCCCTGCCGTTCGCGTTGCGCGTGGCCACCGCCCGGGGCATGCTCGCCGCGGGGACGACGGGGACGACCGCGTTCCTCGACACCACCCTCGCGCTCGCCGACCTCGATCCCGCCGTGCGCTCCGCCTTCCGCGCGCCCTACGCCACCGTCGCCCGCCGCCGCGGTATCGGCGGGTTCGTCGCCGACATCCCCGCCACCTCGACCGACGAGAGCACCCCGGCCCTGCGTCGCATGTCCACGGGGCTGCGGCGACTCGAGGTGCCGGCGCTCCTGCTCCGCGGCCCCAAAGACCCCGTGTTCGGCGAGGCGCACCTCGACGACCTCACCGACCGCCTGCCCCACGCGGACGTTCATCGCTTCGAGGGCGCCGGGCACCTCATCGCCGAGGAGCGGCCCTACGCCGACGTGGTGCTCGACTGGCTCGACGAGAAGGTCGTGGATGCCGAGGACCCGCGCACGGCGCAGGACTCCGGCTCGACCCGCGTCGCGCGCGACAATGACGGCGCGTCCTCCGCCGCCCGCGCCGCGGACGAGGCGGACGCCGGCTCGCTCTGGGACGCCCTCGACGCCCGCCGCGACGACGACGACACCGCCGTCATCGACATGAGCACCTCGCGCGACGGCCGGCCGCTCCGCGTGAGCTGGCGTCAGCTCGCCTCCCGCGTCGATGAGATCGCCGCCGGTCTCGACGCCTTCGGCGTGCGCGCCGGGGACCGCGTCTCCCTGCTCGTGCAGCCCGGTCCCACCCTCACCGCCGCGCTGTACGCGTGCCTGCGCATCGGCGCCGTCGTCGTCGTGGCCGACCGCGGTCTCGGCATCCGAGGTCTGTCGCGCGCCGTGCGCGGTGCGGTGCCCGACGTCGTGATCGGCGAGGTGGCGGGACTCGCCGCCGCACGTGCCCTCGGGTGGCCGGGCCGCCGAATCTCGGCCGCTTCCCTCCCGGCCGCGGGATCGCGCGCGCTGGGCGTGGAGGCGAGCCTGTCCGACCTGGCCAGAGCCGGACGGGGTCGCGCCCTGCCCGCGCCGCCCGCACCCGACGCCGACGCGGCCGTGCTGTTCACGTCCGGCTCGACCGGGCCGGCGAAGGGCGTCGTCTACACGCACGCGCAGCTCACGGCGCTCCGCGACACCCTCGCCGCGCACTTCGGCGTCACCGCCGACACGGGCCTCGTGACGGGATTCGCGCCGTTCGCGCTGCTCGGCCCGGCGTTGGGCACGCGCTCCGCAACGCCCGCCATGGACGTCTCCGCACCCCGCACCCTCACCGCCGCCGCCGTGGCGTCCGCCGTCCGCGCATCGGACGCCCGCATGGTGTTCCTCTCGCCCGCCGCCGTCGCCAACGTCGTCGCCACGGCATCCGCCCTCGGTGCCGATGATCGCGCAGCGCTCGAGCGCGTCGAGACGTTCCTCTCCACCGGCGCCCCGGTCGGCATCGACCTGCTCCGCCGCGCGCAGCGACTCATGCCGAACGCCGTCGCGCACACCCCGTACGGCATGACCGAGTGCCTGCTCGTCGCCGATGTCACGCTGCCCGAGATCGAGCGGGCCGCAGGTGACCGCGGCGTCTGCGTCGGTCGTCCGCTGGGCACGGGCCAGGTGCGCATCTCCGCGATCGACGCCGACGGACGCGCCACCGGGGAGCCGACGACCGACGCCGGGGTGACCGGCGAGATCGTCATCTCCGCCCCCCACCTCAAGCAGGGCTACTTCCGCCTCTACCTCACCGACCGCGAGGCGCGCCGGGGCCTGCCCGACCGCTGGCACCGCACCGGCGACGTCGGCCACCTCGACGCCGACGGACGCCTCTGGGTCGAGGGCCGACTCCCCCACGTCATCACCACCTCCGACGGACCCGTGACCCCGGTCGGCATCGAGCAGGATGCCGAGACCGTCGACGCCGTCGCCCGCGCCGCCGCCGTGGGGGTCGGGCCCGTCGGCCGGCAGGTCGTCGTCGCGGTCGTCGAGGCGGGCGCCCGCCGCCCGGGCCTCGCGTCGCCCGAGCTGACGGACGCGGTTCGCGCGGCCACTCGCCAGCGACTGGCGGCTGTGCTGGTCGTGCCCGTCCTCCCCACCGACATCCGCCACAACTCCAAGATCGATCGCACCCGCGTCGCGGCGTGGGCCGAGCGCCTCCTGGCCGGCGAGAAACCGACGGCACCGTGAGGGTTCTCGCCACCGGCGCGTCCGGCTTCCTCGGTGGGGCGGTCGTCCGCGCCCTGCAGGACGCGGGACACTCGGTCCGCACCCTCCAGCGTCGTCCCTCCGGCGTCGACGGCGCCGAGGATCGTCTGGGCTCCGTGACGGATCCGGATGCCGTGGCATCCGCCCTCGACGGTGTCGACGGCGTGGTGCACCTGGCGGCGAAGGTCTCGCTCGCGGGAGACCCCGCCCAGTTCCGCGCGGTCAACGTCGAGGGCACGCGCATTCTCCTCGACGCCGCGGCCGCCGCCGGGGTCTCGCGCATCGTGCACGTGTCGTCGCCGTCGGTCGCGCATGCCGGTCACGCGCTCGCGGGCGTCGGCGCCGAACCCGCGGATCCGGATGCCGCGCACGGCGAGTACGCCCGCACGAAGGCCGAAGCCGAGCTGCTCGCGCTCTCCCGCGCCGGCGACGGCCTGTCGCTCGTCGCGATCCGCCCGCACCTGGTCTGGGGCCCGGGCGACACCCAGCTCATCGCGCGCATCGTCGACCGCGCGCGCCGGGGCCGCCTGCCCCTGCTGAACGGCGGCACGGCGCTCATCGATTCCACGTACGTCGACAATGCGGCATCCGGGATCGCCGCCGCCCTCGCGCGCGTCGACGACGTCAGCGGACGCGCCTACGTGCTGACCAACGGCGAACCGCGCCCGGTCGGCGATCTCCTCGCCGGTATCTGCCGCGCGTCCGGCGTGACGCCGCCGAGGTTCAGCGTGCCCGCGGGGCTGGCTCGCGCGGCCGGTGCCCTCGTCGAGCGGGTGTGGGCCGTGCGTCCGGGCGAGGACGAGCCGCCGATGACCCGATTCCTCGCCGAACAGCTGTCGACGGCGCACTGGTTCGACCAGACCGAGATCCGCCGTGATCTGCGCTGGGCCCCCTCCGTGTCGCTGGACGAGGGTCTGCGCCGCCTGTCGCGCGCCTGAGTCGCGCGGGGTCGCTGGGTCGCGTCTGCACCCCGCCCATGTCCCACTTGGTGCGAAATCTGAAGCTCGAACCTGCACGAATTGGGACACAGCCACCAAACGCGACGCCCACCCAACCGCGTCCCGCGCCATGTCCCACTTGGTGCGCAATCCGTAGCCTGCACCTGCACCAAATAGGACACGGCTGCCAGACGCCACGCCACGCAACCGCGTGCCGCGCCATGTCCCGCTTGGTGCACAATCCGGAGCCTGAACCTGCACGAAGTGGGACACGCACGGCGGTGAGCAGCAGGAGCTCCACGAGACGGCGAACGACGGAAGGCCCGCCCCCGCGAGGGGACGGGCCTTCCGGATGCCGCGACGACCGAGCCGCAGCGCGGCGGAGAGCTCAGACCAGGTCGAACCGGTCGAGCTCGGTGACCTTGCGCCAGGCGGCGACGAAGTCGCGCACGAACTTCTCCTTGGCGTCGTCCGAGGCGTAGACCTCGGCGAGCGCGCGCAGCTCGGAGTTCGACGAGAACACCAGGTCGACGCGCGTGCCGATACCGACCTTCTCGCCCGAACCGTCCTTCGTGCCCTCGAACGCGTGCTTTCCGCTGTCGAGCGGCTTCCACGTCGTGCCCAGGTCGAGAAGGTTCGCGAACACGTCGTTGGTCAGTGCGCCCGGGGTGTCGGTGAAGACGCCCCAGTCACTGCCGTCCCAGTTGGCCCCGATCGCGCGGAGCCCGCCGACCAGCACGGTCATCTCGGGCGCGGTGAGGGTCAGCAGGTTGGCCTTGTCGAGCAGCAGGAACTCCGCCGGCAGCCGCGTCTCGCGCGAGGCGTAGTTGCGGAAGCCGTCGGCGATCGGCTCGAGCCACCGGAACGACTCGATCTCGGTCTGCTCCTGCGACGCGTCGGTGCGGCCGGGGGTGAAGGGCACCTCGACCTCGACGCCGCCGGCGAGGGCGGCCTGCTCGACACCGGCGTTGCCCGCGAGCACGAGCAGGTCGGCGATCGAGACCTTCTTGTCGCCCTGCGCGTCGAAGGCGGCCTTCACGCCCTCGAAAACGGAGAGGACGGATGCCAGCTGCTCGGGGTTGTTGACCGTCCAGCTCTTCTGCGGCTCGAGACGGATGCGCGCACCGTTCACGCCGCCGCGCTTGTCGCTCCCCCGGAAGGTGGATGCCGCGGCCCACGTCGTCGTGACGAGCTGCTGCACCGTGAGGCCGCTGTCGAGGATCTGACGCTTCAGCGACGCGGCATCGGCGGCGTCGATCAGGGCGTGGTCGACGGCGGGCACGGGGTCCTGCCATGCGAGAACCTCGGCGGGAACCTCGGAGCCGAGGTAGCGCTCGCGCGGGCCCATGTCGCGGTGGGTCAGCTTGAACCACGCGCGGGCGAAGGCGTCCTGGAACGCGGCCGGGTCTTCGGCGAAGCGGCGCGAGATCTTCTCGTAGGCCGGGTCGACCCGCAGCGCCAGGTCGCTGGTGAGCATGCGGGGCTCCCGACGGCCGTCGGAGTGCGCCTCGGGCACGAGGCCGGCACCGCCACCGTTGACCGGACGCCACTGGTGCGCGCCCGCGGGGCTCTGGAAGAGCTCCCATTCGTAGGCGAACAGGATGTGGAAGAACTCGTTGTCCCAGCGCGTCGGGTGGTAGGTCCACGTGACCTCGAGGCCGCTCGAGATGGTGTCGTCGCCCTTGCCGGTGCCGAAGCTGCTCTTCCAGCCGAAGCCCTGGTCGTTGATGTCGCCGGCCTCGGGGTTCACGCCCACGTGCGAGTCGCTCGCCGCACCGTGCGTCTTGCCGAAGGTGTGGCCACCGGCGATCAGGGCGACGGTCTCTTCGTCGTTCATGGCCATTCGGCCGAACGTCTCGCGGATGTCGTGGGCCGACAGCTGCGGGTCGGGGGTGCCGTTGGGGCCTTCGGGGTTGACGTAGATGAGGCCCATCTGGACGGCCGCGAGCGGGCGCTCCAGCTCACGGTTGCCGGTGTAGCGCTCGTCGCCGAGCCACGTGGTCTCGGGACCCCAGTACACGTCGTCGTCGGGCTCCCACACGTCGGTGCGTCCGCCGGCGAACCCGAAGGTCGGGAAGCCCATGTCCTCGAGCGCGACGTTGCCGGCGAGGATCATGAGGTCGGCCCACGAGATCGACTGGCCGTACTTCTTCTTCACGGGCCACAGCAGGCGGCGGGCCTTGTCGAGGTTGACGTTGTCGGGCCAGCTGTTCAGCGGGGCGAAGCGCTGCATACCCGCACCGGAGCCCCCGCGGCCGTCGGTCACACGGTAGGTGCCGGCACTGTGCCAGGCCATGCGGATCATCAGCGGGCCGTAGTGACCGAAGTCGGCGGGCCACCAGTCCTGCGAGGTCGTCATGACGTGCTGGATGTCGCTCTTCACGGCATCCAGGTCCAGCGCTTCGAAGGCCGCGCGGTAGTCGAAGCCCTCGTCGAGGGGGTCGCGCAGCGCGTTGTTCTTCGCGAGGATCTTCACGTTCAGGGCTTCGGGCCACCACACGCGGTTGGCCGACCCCTGGGTCGGGTGCGGCAGGGCACCGGCGGGCTCGCTGTCGGCGGGGGCTTCACCCACCGGCAGTCGGTTGTCGTCGGGGGCGGCGCCGTCGTGGAAGACGGGGCATCCGTTCAGAGTGTCGCTCATCGGGATCCTCTCGGTTTTTCGGCTTCGGACTTCGCTCGACAATCGGAGCACACGCCCCAGAACGTCACCTCGGCGGTCTCTATGAGGTAGCCGCTTCCCTCCGGCACGTGCAGGCAGGGGGCGGACCCCACCACGCAGTCCACATCGTCGATGCGTCCGCACGAGGTGCACACCACGTGGTGGTGGTTGTCGCCCACGCGCAGCTCGAACGTGCCGGCGTGACCGGCGGGTTCGATGCGTCGGGCGAGCCCTGTGTCGACGAAGTCGCCGAGCGCGTTGTACACCGACTGCTTGCTGGTGCCGGGGAGGATGCCGCGGATCCCGTCGAACACGGCGTCGGCCGTGGCGTGCGGGTGCGCACGCAGAGCCTCGAGCACGGCGACGCGTGTCGCCGTCACCCGCAGGCCCGCGTCGCGGATGAGGGCATCCGCTGCGGCATCCGGTCGACTGTCGAGCATGACTCGAGCCTACCTACTTTTGAGTGAATCAAAAATGACACGCCGACGAACGATCGGGGTGCTGGATGCCGTTCACCCGGCCGTCAGCGTCGGCGTCCCCGCCTCGTACTCGGTGACGTCACCGCTCTCACCAGCGCGCGCGGCTCGGCGACCCACCCACAGCATGTAGAAGAGGAAGACGCCCAACGCCGCCGCCCCGATGGCGATCTTGATCGGCCACGGCCAGTCGCGCGGGGTCACGAACCCCTCGACGACACCCGACAGCGCGAGAGCGAAGACGAGTCCCACCGCCACCGTCGCCAGCGAGCGCCCGGCGGCGGCGAGGGCCTCCCCGCGCGTACGTCGACCGGGCGCGACCCACGCCCAGAAGATCTGCAGGCCCGCCGCCCCCGCGACGAAGATGGCCGTCAGCTCCAGCAGGCCGTGCGGGAGGATGAACTGGAAGAACACGTCGGCACGGTCGAAGGCGATCATGATGGCGGCCGACTGGCCCACGCCCACGGCGTTCTGCATGATGACCATGACCGGCCACACCCCGGTCACCCCGAACATCACGCACTGCGCCGCGATCCAGGCGTTGTTCGTCCAGACCGTGCCCGCGAAGATCGCGTTCGGGTTCTCGCGGTAGTAGTCCACGAACTGCTCGTCGGCGTAGTTCTGCAGATCGCTTTGCGCACCGAGCGCGGCGATCGTCGCGGGATCACCCGAGATCCACAGGGCGACGAGCGTCGAGACCACGAGGAAGAACACCGTCACGGCGAGGGTCATCCATCGCACGCGGTACAGGGCTGCGGGCAGCTGCAGCAGGAAGAAACGGGGCAACTGCTTGAGCACGTTCTCGCGGACGCCCGTCAGGCGCAGCCGGGTGCGGGCCAGCAGGATCGAGACGTAATCGCCCTGGGGCGTCCGCCCCGCCGAGGTCTTGATGTCGGCGAGATCCGCCGACGCCGCGCGATAGCGGGTCACGAGTTCGTCGACCTCGGGGCCGCTCAGGTGCCGCGTACGCCCGAGCTCGTCGAGACGGGCCCACTCGTCCCGCCGAGCAGCCGTGAGGGCGTCGAGGTCCATGTGGTCAACTGTACGCATGGCTCCGCCTCCGACCCCCGCCGCCGCGGTCACCGTGGTGCACATGAACGCCGACGAAACACTCACCGGCGAGGCCGTCGCCCTCGACGTGCAGCCGGTCGGCTTCTTCCTCCGCGCCGTCGGAGCCATCATCGACTTCGTCGTCGGCGTGGCCGTGCTGGTGGGCTGCGCTCTGCTCCTGCTGTGGATGATCGGGGCGGGCACCCTGCCGGAGTCGGCGATCGGCATCGGCGTCATCTCGCTGCTCGTGATCGTCACGGTGGTACTGCCCACGACGGTCGAGACGCTGTCACGGGGGCGCAGCCTCGGCCGCCTGGCCGTGGGGGCCCGTATCGTCCGCACCGACGGCGGTGCCGCCGGATTCCGGCAGGCCTTCATCCGCGCGGTGGTGGGGGTGCTCGAGCTGTGGTTCACCCTGGGCGCGATCGCGGCCGTCGTGGGCATCTTCACACCGCGCGCGCAGCGCCTCGGCGACCTCCTGGCGGGTACGGCCAGCGAACGCACCCGCACGCGTCCCCTACCGCCCGCTGCTCCCGGCCTGCCACCGGGCATGGAGCCGTGGGCCGAGATCGCCGACGTCACACGGCTGCCCGATCGCCTGGCCGCGCGCCTGTCGCAGTTCGTCCGCGGGGCCGACGCCCTGGAGCCGGCCGCGAGGGCCCGTGTCGCGGCATCCCTGGCCGAATCCGTGCGCCCGTTCGTGTCGCCCCACCCGTCGGTGGATGCCGAGACGTTCGTCCGTGCGGTGTCGGCCGTGCGGCGCGACCGCGAGTACCGCGCGCTCGTCCTCGAGAGCTCGCGTGCCGCAGCGCTCACCGAGCGACCCTGAGTGGGCGCGGGGGCCGCAGCTTCAGGTTCGGGGCGGATTCGGCCGTTAGGGGCGGGACCGCTCGGCCCCGAACGGCGAAACGCGCCCCGAACCCTCGTGGAGCGACCGGAGCAACCCAAACGATCGGAGCGACCCAAGCGACCGGGTCGACCCATGCGACCGGAGCGGCCCTGACCGACCCGAGCTGCCCGAGCGACCGTGCGCGCCCGCCCGGCGCGACAGGGTCAGGTGCGCAGTGTCTCGTGGCGCACGACGACCCAGCCCTTGGGCACCGACAGCCGATCCGCGTGGATCGCGCAGAGGTCGTGCGCGTGAGGGTCGCCCGCGGGACCCATGGGGCCCAGGGCCGCCATCTGGTCGCCGTAGTCGTAGGTGAGGGTGCTCATCGCCTCACGGGCGCATCCCACCTTCGAGCAGAGTCTGTCGCGCATCGCCGGTCAGCCTAGTCAGCACCTCCCCCTCCGCCTCCACGCCGCGCCGATGCCCGGCATCCGCTCCCCTCCGGGACACCCGGGTCCGAGCCGACCGGTGCGCCCCGGTGCGCCCCGGTCCGCCCACCGGGGCGCGCACGCGTCGGATCGCCCGGCGCACCCCCCGCGTCCGCCCTCGCCCGCGCGCGCCCCGGTCCGCCCACCCGGGGCGCGCACGCGTCGGCTCGCCCGGCGCACCCCCCGCGTCCGCCCGCCCCCGCGCGCGCCCCCCGCATCCGCCCACCCGCAACGCCCTCGTCTGCCCGCCCGGTCGCACGCGCGAACGTAGGATGGGCGCATGATGCGTCGCCGATCCCGCGAAGCGCGGCCGGTCGCCCGCCCGTCGCGTCACGGGCGACACGGGCGTGAGAACCGCAGCCCGGTGGTGCGCCCCCCGCTGCCCCCCATCGACACGCGCGTCGAGAGGTTCGACATCGCGGTCAGCACCGCGGCGGAGTTCCTGCGGTCGGCGTGGACCGACCTGCGCGAGGTGTCGTTCGAGATCGGCATCATGCCCCCCGCCTCCGCTGACGGCATCCCGCGCTGGACGGTCCTGCGGGAACAGAAACGCATCATCCTGTACCGCGTGCCCATCGAACGCCTGGGGCACCCGCATCAGGACGACGACCTGCACCGTCGCATGATGATCGAGGGAGCCGTGTTCCGCGCGGCCGCAGAGTACCTCGACCGCGATCCCTGGGATCTGGGCCCCGAGCGCTTCCGCTTCTTCTGAGCCGCCGTCGCCCGAGCGACGCGGTGCCGCGCGGCTCGCCGTCGCGGCGGCATCCGTGACCCGGCGTGCGTCGGGTCAGTCCCTCACGGCAGGACGGTGACCGCCGACGCCGCCGCGTCCGCGGGCCAGAGCGGGTACGACGCCAGCGCCGACGCACCGGTGTAGGTGACGGAGGCACGCACGGGCGCGGTCGTCTCGAGGCGGTACACGCCCGCCGCGACGGGCAGCGCCGTGCTCGACCCCGCCACGACGGGGGTCGACACGGGGTCGCCGCCCTCGACGGGGGTGAGGGTGACGCTCGCATCGCCCGCGTCGGCGGCGAGCACCACCGACGCACCCGAACCGGGGGCGACCGCGACGACGCTGGGGTCGGCGATCTCGGGGGCCGCGGCGTACCAGGCGAAGTCTGCGCCCTCTCCGAAGCCCGTCGTCGACCACGTCGCGCCCACCACGGGGGCCGTGGCCGACACCTCGACCGTGTACGCGCCGGCGGTGTTGCCCGTGAGGTCGACGGAGGTGGGGAGCCCGGCCGTGAGAGGAATGTCGAAGGACGCGGGAGCGGGCGTCACGGCATCCACCGGGATGAGGGCGACGGTGGCGGTGGCGTCCGCGCCCGGCGCGAGCAGGCGGAGGACGGTCCCGGCCTGGCCCGCCGCGGTCGCGACGACCTGCACACCGGGCATCACCAGGCGCGTGTCGGCCTGCGCCGTCGGTGCCACCTGCTCGACACCGCCGGGCAGCAGCACCCGCGTCACGCTCGTCTGCAGCGCCGCGTGCACGGGGGCTCCGGATGAGACGACCCGTACGACGGGGCTCTCCTCGCCCAGCAGCAGTCCCGCCAGGGGCACGATGCGGCGCTCGCCGGCCGCGATGACGATGTTCTGTCCGCTCGGCGGCGTCGACACGCCCTGCGATCCGTACACCGACAGCTGCACCGTCGCCGGCACGCTGCCGGGGTTGGCCAACTCGATGAGGTCGTTCGCGCCCGTGGTGCTCGCCCCTCCCACCAGCCACGACTCCGCCAGCGGAGCGCGGCACGCGGATGCCGCGAAGCCGACGAGGTCGTCGGAGGCGGCGGTGGCCGAGGTCGCTGCGGCGATCGAGGTCAGCACTCCGTCGCGCGGGGCCGCGCGCAGGACCGGAGCGTCGCCGTCGGCGGCTCCCGTCGCCCCGCCGAGCGTGCTGGTGGTGGCAGCGGCGTCGGCGGGTCCGCTCACGATGTCCGACGGCGCGGCGGCGCTCAGGCTGCCCGCGGCGTCGGCGTTGCGCCCGAGCGCCAGCAGCGGACCGTCGCACGCGAGCACGGTGTCGCTGGGCGCCGGGGTGGTCTCGAGACGCACCGGCTGCGCCGTGTACTGCGGCCAGGGCACCGCGATCGCGGCGACGGTGCCGACGACGGCCGCCGCGGCGATGGCCGCTCCGGCGACCAGGCGGGCGCTCGTGGCGGCGTAACGGGCCAGTCGGCGCTCACTCATCGCGAACCTCCCGGTGTCGGTCCGACGATGCGCGGGGTGCGGCGCGCGATGCGGCGCGAGGCCGCGGTGGGGACGGCGAGCAGCAACGCGATCACCAGCACGCCGAGAGAACCCAGCGCGACGAGCCGTTGGAGGGTCGCCCGGTGATCGTCCAGGGGCGCGCGCGGAACGACCTCGGTGTTCACGCGCCAGAGGTCTCCGCGCGAGGTCGTCCCCACGGGATCGAGCAGGTCGCGCTGGTCGAGAGAGGTGGCGGCGCTCAGCCGGTCGCCGAGCACGACGTCGTCCTGGGTCGACGGCGCCGACGACAGCAGGACGAAGCCGATCCCCCGCTCGGCCAGCAGCGACACGACGTCGTCGGTGGAGGGCGACACGAGGTCGGCGGCAAGGGCTGCGAGCTCGCGCTGCTGGTCGTCGGCGGAGACGCGCGTGGCGTCGACCGTGCTCTGCCCAGACAGCGTGGCGCTCCCGCCCCAGACGACCTCGACGCGCAGGCCGTCGTCGCGCGGGTCGAGCACGAGCGTGCCGATGGCGAGCGAGCCGCGCCCCTCGGCGGCGACGAAGGCGGGGAGGGTGGAGACGGGTCCGTTCGTCAGCACCGAACGCGGGGCGGCGCCGTCGGCGAGCTGGGCGGTGAGCGCGGGGGCCACGGCCACGGCGAGCGCCAGCACCGCTGCGAGCCCGCCGATCGGACGAAGCACCCGTACGCGATCGGGGATGCCGGCATCGAGGGCGACGACGGCAGCACCGACCAGACCCACCCACGCCAGACTGAGGCCGGAGCCGGCCCAGAGCGGCACCGCGACGGCGGAGTCGTCGAACGACACCGCGACACCCACCGCGGCGAACGCGGTGGCGAGCCCGGCCACGGTGATCACGATGAGCCCGGATGCCGTGATCCAGCGCGCCGTGAGCACGGACAGCACGGCGAGCACCGCGAGCGGAGCCACGAGCAGGCCCACCCACCACACGGGGTGACCGAGCAGACTCGCCCACCCGCCCGGGTCGGAGGTGGGGAACCCCGCGGCCAGCAGGGCACGGCCGAGCGGATCGGGCGAGACCTCGTCGCCCGCGAACGGCACGCCGGGGTCGGCGAGCAGACCCCACGCATTGCCGGCTCGCACCTGGGTCCACACGAGCGGGGCGAAGATCACCGCCGAGGGGATCACGAGCCACACCACCCGAGCGATGCCGCGGCCGGCGACGAGGGCGACGACCACGAGGGCGGCGCACCAGAGCACGACCGCCGCGGGCGCCAGGGACGGGGCGCAGGCGAGCACCGCGACGAGCAGGATGGATGCCGCCCCCGCCGGCGCCCAGGAGCGATGCGCGACGCTCGCGGCGGAGAACAGCCACGGCAGCAACAGGTGCACCAGCACCCCGGCGGGGCGTCCCTCCACGAGCGCAGCGAGGAAGGTCGGTGCGAGCGCCCACGCGATCGCCGCGACGATGCGCAGCAGCGACGACTCCGTGACGCGGGTGGCGGCGAACCAGCCGCCCAACACCGCGAGCGGGAGGGCGAGCACCCACAGCACGACGAAGGCTCGCGAGGGATCGCCCGGCGACAGGGTTCCCACCAGCGCCACGAGCGCTGCGAACGGGTCGGCCGGGCCGATGGCATCCAGCCCGAGAGGACGCAGACCCCAGGCCGCGTCCTGCCAGAGCTGCGCGACGTTCGCCCGAAGAGGAGCGAGCGCCCCGCCGCCGAGCACCGGCCATGCCAGGAGCGGCGCGAACAGGGCCACCGACACGGCGAGCGCGCCCAGCACCGCCCATGCGCCGCCGCCGACGAAGAACTTCAGTTCGCTGCGGACCGGGGCGTCGGGGTCGCCCACGTCGCCCTGCCAGCGCACGCGCATCTCGGCCCGCGAGACGCGGAGCGGGGCGATCCGCGACCATCCGACGCTGCGGACGGTGCGGATCCTCCGCCGCGCACGGGCGACGGCTGCCGGCCTCGCCATGACCAGAAGCGTCGCCCCCCATTCGGGCAGCACGCGGTGCGGGACTTTCGTCACCAGGTGCACGAACGTCCGCCACAGGGCGAGGGGCAGGAACGACAGCCAATGCAGGGGGACGGCGGGGGCCGGCGCGTACGCGAGCCGGCGGTGCAGTTGCGCCGTACGGGTCGCGAAGGCGCGGCGGCGCGCGCGCCGACGACCGCGGGCCATGGCGGCGACGCCGTCACCGGCGACGGCGACCCGGGCGGCGGGGACCACGGCGACCAGGCGGGCGCCCAATCGTGCGCGGACCCCCAGGTCCAGACCCTCGTCGGCGCCGCCGAGGGCGGGGTCGAGTCCGCCGAGCGCGGACCACGCGTCGCGGCGCACGAGGACTCCGCGCACATCGGCACCGAGCACGTCGGAGGAGCGATCGCGCTGCCCCTGGTCGAGCTCGCCGGCGACGAGGTCGACGGTGGCGCCGTAGCGGTTCATGCTCACGCCCAGGGAGCGGATGACGTCGCGATCGTCCCAGTCGACGAGCTTGGGGGCGGCCACCACCAGCGGCGGCGAGAGTTCGAGGGCGCCCGCGAGGCGTTCGAGCGCGTCGGGATCGGGCGCGGTGTCCTGCGCGAGGAGCCAGACCGTGTCGCCCGTCAGGCGAGGTGTCGCGAGCGCGGTGGCCGCGGCGAACGACGTCCCTGCCGAGGCCGTGATCACGCCTTCGGCTCCCGACCCCGCGGCCAAGCGGGTGAGCTCGGCGTCCGGGCCGCACAGCACGATGGTGAGGGCGTCCACGCGACGGGTCTGGGCGGCGAGGGCGGAGAGCGTGCGCTGAAGATGGTTCGCCGCGGGAGTGCGTCCTTCGGGACGCACGACGAGGATGGCGTGTACACGGTCGGGCATGACGCGGATCAGCCTAAGTCCGGCTCCGCGGGATCGCGGACGCCGCGCCGTCGGCCGCCGGATCGTTCAGGCGCGCTGCGGACAGGCGCGCGACTCAGGCGCGACGCTTGAGCTTGCGGCGCTCGCGCTCGCTGAGGCCGCCCCAGATGCCGAAGCGCTCGTCGTTCTGCAGCGCGTACTCGAGGCACTCGCTCTTGACGTCGCACGAGGTGCAGATGCGCTTGGCGTCGCGGGTCGATCCGCCCTTCTCGGGGAAGAACGCCTCAGGGTCGGTCTGCGAGCAGAGCGCATCGGTCTGCCACGCGAGGGTGTTCTCCTCCGTGGCGTCGATGTCGCGGCGAACGCCGGGAACACCGAGGTCGACCGGGTCTACGAACCAGTTGTCCGGAACACCGGACCGGTACTGCGACGTCGCCATATCATCCTCCCCCTCGTTCGAGCCCCCATGACGCGGCTTGCGCGTAGGGATAATTACACCCGTGTCATTCGGATTGGTCAAGTCGCGGATGGTAAACCCTCAACGGCGACCTGAACCTTCAGGACGCGCTCCGGCGTGTCGCGGTCACGCCCCCGGCATGGCGACGAAGACCTCGCCCGCGCCGTCGCTCGTCAGCGGCGACTCGTCGGGGGTGACCAGAGCCGCCTCGCCGGCGGCGAGGGTGACCGTGGCCCCCGACGCCCCGGTGAGCGTCGCCGATCCCGCCACGCCGAGGGCGATCGATACACCGCGCAGGGCGAGACGCGCCTCCGCGCCCTTGACGAGGTGCCCCAGGGCGAAATCGGCGATGCCGGGGGCGAAGACCTCCGCGTCCCCGGCCGGCGTCGGACGCAGGAAGGGCGGTTCGGCCGGACGGAAGTCGACGAGCGCGAGCAGCTCGGCCACATCGATGTGCTTGGGCGTCAAACCGCCGCGGAGCACGTTGTCGCTCGCCGCCATGATCTCCACGCCCATCCCCGCGACGTAGGCGTGCAGAACGCCCGCGGGCACGAAGATCGCCTCGCCACGGCGCAGCTCGACGAGGTTCATCAGCAGCGCGACGACGATCCCGGGATCGGCGGGGTACGCCGCGTGCAGCGAACGGGTCAGCTCCAGCTCGGCGGCGAAGTCGTCGGATCCGGCGGATGCCGCGGCATCCACGATCTGCGCGATCTCGGCCGCGTCCGCCTCGCCGAGGAGCCAGGCGATGGTCGTACGCAGCGCCTCGACCGCGTCGGCCGCCGACAGGTGCGCGCGGAGCGTCGCGACGGCGGGCGCGTCGCCGAGGACCTCGACCAGGGCGCGGGTGCGCTCGAGGTCGCGCAGCCCCGCGAGCGCGGTGAAGGTGTCGCTGAGGGCGACGATGACCTCGGGCTTGTGGTTGTCGTCCTTGTAGTTGCGCGAACCCGCGTCGCGCGGGACCCCCGCCGCCTCTTCACGGGCGAAGCCCTCGACGGCCTGCTCCTTGGAGGGGTGCACCTGGATCGACAGGGGTGCCCCGGCGGCGAGGAGCTTCAGCAGGTACGGCAGTTTCGCCGGCACGTGCTGCTCCGCCGCGACGGCGGGCAGCCACGCGTCGAGCGCGCGGTCCGTGCCGTCGTGCACCACGGCCGGCGAGCCCGGGTGATCCCCGAACCAGACCTCGGCCTCCGGGGCGCCGCTGGGCTCGCGTCCCTCCAGGTCGGCGATGAGCGTCGGGCTGCCCCAGGCGTAGTCGCGGGGCGTGTTCGAGATCGCAACAAGCACGGGCGTCAGCATAGTGAGCAACGAACGCGGCCGGATGCCGACGGGTAGCCTGAACGCATCATGGCGATGTACACGAATCACCCCGTGTCGGCGCTGCCGACGGCGCCCCCGCGCGAGACCACGGGGCACCTGCTGCTGCGGGCGTGGTGCGTCTTCGTCATCCTGCTCGCCCTCGGCGGCGTCGGCCTCGTCAACGCCGCGGGTCCCGTCGTGGGAGCCGTGGTCGCGGGGGCCTCGGCCGTCGTCTCGCTCGTGATCTGGGTCGTGACCCGCCCGCCGATCGCCGTCCGACGCCTCCCCTGGCTGGCGTTCGCCTACCTGGCGTGGGCGGCGGCGTCGATCGCGTGGAGCGCCTGGACCGCGGCATCCGTCCTCACCTGGCTCCTGCTCCTGATCACCACGTTCCAGGGCCTGTTCGTGGGGGCGGTGCTCACCTGGCGCGACGTCGTGCGCGCCGTCGCATCGGCGGCGAAATGGGTCGTGGGACTCTCGCTGCTGTTCGAGGTGGCGGTGTCTCTGCTGGTGCGTGGACCCCTCCTCCCCGGTTTCGTCGTGCCGTCCGCGCGCGTGGACCCGACCCTGTGCTGGTCGCGCGACAACCTCTTCGACGGGGGGCGCATCCAGGGCCTCTTCGGCAATGCCGACCTGCTCGCCGCGGCCATGCTCGTGGCCGTCATCGTGTTCGGCGTGCGCCTCGCCGCGGGGGCTCCCCGCCGCGTGCTGCTGATGGTGTGGACCGCCCTCGCCGCCTTCCTCTTCGTACGCGCGGGCTCGGCGACCGCGGTCATCGCCGCCGCGTTCGTCGCACTCGTCCTCGGGACGGTGCTCGTCATGCGCACCGCGCGCCGCCCCGGCGAGCGCACCCGCTGGTACCTGCTCTACGCCGCGATCGGCGTGGGCTTCGGAACCGCGCTGTGGTTCGGACGCGAAGCGGTGTTCGGCGTGCTCGGACGAGGCGCCGACCTCCTCGGACGCGAGGGCATCTGGGCCGACGTGCGGGAGCGGGCGGGTCAGCGCCCGTTCGCCGGCTGGGGGTTCTCGACGCCGTGGATCCCCACGGAGCCGCTGATCGACGGCTGGATCGTCGACCACGACCAGACGGTCGTGCAGGCGCACAGCATGTGGCTCGACGCCTACCTGCAGCTCGGCGTCGTCGGCGTGATTCTGCTCGCCCTGGTCTTCCTGGCGTACGTCTGGCGCTCGTGGTTCTTCGCCGTCGACAGCCCCCGCTGGGATCTGCGCGACGATCGCCCGCACTCCCCCCTGACGCTTCTGCCCACTCTCGTCGGCGCCCTGCTGGTCGTGCAGGGACTGACCGATTCGGGCCCGCTCGCGCTCTGGGGCTGGATGTTCGTCATCCTGTTCGGTTCCAAGATCAAGCAGACCCCGTTCGTCGGCCACGGCCCCGGCGAGATCAGCGCCTCGGTCGAGGGCGGCGAGCGGCAGAGGTAGGCCCGATCGAGCAGAGCATCTCGATCGAGCGGTGGGCTGGTGAGGCCGTCGGCGTGAGCGGTGCGGCCGACGGCTGGGCGATCGTCGCGGGCCGTGCGGGTTCCGCGAAGGACGGACAGTTATGATCGACGGGCTATGACCGCGCACGCCGACGCCTCGTCCCCCTCGCGGGATACCGCCTTCGACCCGAAGACCGCGACGATCGTCGTCGTCACCTACAACCGCACGCCATTGCTGACGCGCCTGCTCGAGAGCATCGAGCGGATGTCTCCGGCGCCCGGGCACCTCGTCATCATCGACAACGCTTCGACTGACGACACCACCGACGTCGTCGAGTCGTTCCGCGACCGCCTTCCCACCGAGCTCGTCTACCGTCGCCTCGAGACCAACACCGGCGGCTCCGGTGGCTTCAGTGAGGGAATGCGCGTCGCCTACGATCTCGGCTCCGAGTGGATGTGGCTCATGGACGATGACGTCGAGGTCGTCTCCGACGGCCTCGCGCGCATGGGCAAGTGGGCCCCCCGTTTCCACAGCATCCAGGGGCGCCGCTACGACTTCGACGGCAGCGAGTTCTACTGGCAGTACCGCGTCGCAGAGTCGATGGCGATCCCCATCCCGTACGCGCCGGCGGACTTCGACGGTTCAGGATTCAAGCCCATGAACTCGGGCTGTTTCGAGGGCATGTTCATCCACCGCGACATCGTGGCGAAGATCGGTCTGCCCGACCCGCGCTTCTTCATCTACTGGGACGACCAGCTCTACGGCTGGCTCGCTTCACGCGAGACGCCGTCCGTCATCGTCGACGAGTTCGTCTTGCGCCGCACGCGCGAGATCAAACAGTGGGACATGGGCATCCGCCACATGAACGCCTCGAGCGACGCGTACCGCTACTACATCATGCGAAACCGCGCGTACCTGAAGAAGTACTACCGGGCGTTGGGCGTGTACCGCGTTCTCCCTTTCACCGTGGGAACAGTCCTGACGTTCGTCAAAGAGCTGATCCGCCTTGTCGTCGTGGAGCGGAAGGTCAGTGGCACCAGCCACCTCTTCCGCGGACTGCGTGACGGGCGGAAGATCTCACGCGATGCGTCCTGGAAGCCGATGCCCCCGCTGGAGCAGGTTCGACCGGCCGTATAGCCGATCGGTTTCACGCGATGGAAGCCGCCGACGGCTGCTTGTCTCGTGATCGCCGGGCAGGTCTGTGCTCGCCGTCCTCTGCGAGCGGCAAGCACAGACGCTCTCGTTAGGACCAAGCCGACGGGTCTGAGTACCCGCAGAACAGGTCGGGGAACACACGGGTCCCTTCCAGGGGCGTAGGCGAGCCCATGGCCACCCACTCCGGATAGGTCAGGCTGCGGGGGCCCATCCATCGGGCCACCGAATCGTCGTACCTGTAGGTCATCGCACCCAGGTAAGCCAGGCTCGGGTGATCTGGGCTCCGACGGAAGACGGAGTCGTTCGCGGTCCGGGTGACGGCGAGAGGTGTGGGCGAACCCAGGCTGGTCCACTGCTCGTAGGTGAGGCGTCCGCCCTTACCTGCGGCCGTGTCGCACATGTAGGCGATCCCTCCACTGCCATCCCAGGACAACCGCACGAATCCGCGCCCCTCCCGCACCGTGAACGCCGGGAATCCCGCGTCACGCCACTGCGGGTAGGTCAGCTTCAGCACGTCGCCGGCGGCGTCCTCGGCGATGAGTTCGTCGGAGGTACCCCACTTGTGCACCGAGATGTCGGGCCCCCACACGGCCGTCAAGACGGCCGGGAAACCGGCGTTGCGGTACTCGTCCCATGTGACGTCCTGCGTCAGCTCGACCCCGGCGCGCTCGAAGAAGGTGATCGCCGACACCGTCGGGAACGACAGCACCTTCTGGTAGACCGTAGCCGCGTCGTCGAAGGCGGGGAAGCCGAGCTGCGCCCACTCGTCGAACGTGAGGGGGCGGGCATCGTCATCCGTCACCTCGTAGATCGCGCCATCGTAGGCGGTGCGGACGTAGTCGGGAGCGGCGGGAGCGGCGTACGCCGCGGGCGCGGCCAACATGGCGGCTACGGCCACGCACGCGGCGGTGACGGAAATGCGGGTCTTCATAGATGTTCCCTGTCTCGGGTGGGTGGGGTCGCAGCTCTTCTCCCCGCGCGCGGACACGGGCCACCCGGGAGCACGGAGAGGCAATGGCGGCCCACCATCACCTGCACGACGAACCCGGCGCACAACTCACCGCCGTCAGGGCGGCGGCCTCGAGGGGACCTGCCTCGCATCTCCGCACCAAGGAGCGGAAGGTCGAGCTAAAGGAAACGTAGCGCACCCCGCGGGGCCGCCACGTCGAGATTCACCACCCCAGGAGGGGCATCATCCGTTGCTGCAGAACAGGCACCGTCGACAGTGCCCATGAGTTCGTCAGGTGGTGATCGTCGCGGTAGACCAGCCGTCCGCCCTGCGCGAAAGTGCACCAGTCATCCGGGCAGAGCAGATCGGTGAGATCCAACGGGCGTACGAGGGAGCCTTGGTTCGGCGCGCCGAAGAGCGGAGGGGTCTCATCGAGAACACTCGCGCGCGCCACTCCGCAGAGCTCGTTCGCGATCGACGCATCCGATATGCACCCGACGGGGTCCGCCGCCGTCCACGGGTTGTCGCGGATGGCGACGGTAGTGATACCGGCCGCGCTGAGACGCGCCCATGCCCTTTCGTACGCACCAGGGACGATCTCACGGCGTTCCGCGCCGGCGGGAGAGGGGCGGGTCCACGTCGTGAAGACCGCGTCAGGGGCGCGCGCGGTCAGAGTGTCGAGTGCGTTCGCCGCCCACGACAGGCACACCTCGTCGAAGTACTCGACGTCTTGCGGGCCGTCGGCCAGCTCGCAGCTCCACTTTATGAGGGAGTCGACGCGGAAGCCTTCCTCCTCCCCCAGCGCAGCGATCGCTTCAATCCACTGCTCGGTGTGAGAGCCACCGGCCACCGCGACGACCCTCGGGGCACCGAGGTCGCCGTACGAACACAGGACGACCTCATCCTCGACCGCGTTGCACCCATCGGTCACCGTCCGCGGTTTATCCTCCGACGCCAGGGCGACAGCGGGGATGATCCCGTCATCGGTGTTCCAGTGGAAGAGATCCGGGAACGCGGCAGCCGCAGCGCCCGGGTAGCGCGTGAGATCCTGCGCCAGGTTCCCCAGCTCGCTACGAGCGACGTCGACGCGTACGAGCCAGGCCGTGGGCAGGGCCACCACCAAGACCCCGGCCAAAACGACGACGGGCCGAAGGATCGGGCGGCGGGGTCCGCGACGCCGTCGGCGCAGGAAAGATTCCATCGCGGTGAAGCGCGCGCGAGCGCGCCCTGCCGCCGGCGCGCTTGACGCGGCGCCGGTGCCGACGCGCCGGATCGCGGGAGCGTCGAGAGGGAAAAGCGACTGCACGAGCTGGACCGTCACCCACGCCAATACGGCGCTGATCAGGAGAACCGCCGAACCGGCCAGCCAGCCGACCTCGGGGCGGTCACGGAGCCGGATGGCGAGGACGAGTATGGGCCAATGCCAAAGGTAGAACGCGTACGCGTACCGCCCGGCGACGACGAAGGGGTACCACGAGAGTATTCGGGCCGGACCCCCGTGTCCGCCCGGAAGGAGCACGACCAGGGCGGCACCGGCCAACGGGAGCAACGTGGCCGGGCCGGGAAAGAGGTCCGCACCGTCGACGAGGACCCCGGTCAGAAGGATCGCGACCAGACCCGCCCACGCCGCCAACGCGCTCGCTGTCGCCCGTCCCCTCCAGCGCGACCCGTCGTCCGCCGCGCGCATCCTTTGGTCCATCACGAGGGCGAGAACCGTGCCGAGCAGGAATTCCCACGCTCGAGCGAGCGTGTCGAAGTAGGCCCACGCCGGATCCGTCCACACCCCGACGCAGGCCCACGCGAAGGAGGCTCCGCAGGCTAGGACGAGCACGATCGATGTCGTTCGCGCGTCGAGTCTGCGCCCGCGTCGACGCTGCCCGATCATCCCGGCCATCGCCAATACCGCGATGCCCACGAAGAGTTGTCCCTGCACCGACATCGACCACAGGTGCTGGAACGGCGAGTCGACCACGGCGGCCCCCGCGTACTCCCGGCCGGTGACCGCGAGATACCAGTTCTCCACATAGAAGACAGAAGCCAGGGTCTGCCGTGCGCTCTCCGTCCACGCGCCGGGGGGCAGAACCGCCACCGTTAGCAGCATGCAGCCCGCGAGGACGGTCACGAGCATCGGCAGAAGCCGGCGGGCCGTGCGGACGACGAAGGTTCCCAGTTCGAAATCGCCTCGGAGGCACGCCCGGACGATCCCCCCACCGACGAAGAACCCCGATAGGAGAAGGAAGACGTCGACGCCTCCCGATACCCGCCCCACCCAGACGTGATACACCGCGACCAGCAGCACAGCTACGGCTCGGAGACCGTCCAGATCCTGTCGGCGAGCTCGCACGATCGGTGCGGAAGGGGAGGCGACGGTCGGGTTCATCTGTTCTCCTGCGAGCCGTGATCGACACGGCTAGGGCGCGCAGCGGCCCTTCTGGACGGGCGGGGGCACCTCAGGTGGGGGGCGCGCCACGAGCGGGGAGATGCTTCGCGACGAGTCCGGTCACGCTATCACGAGCCCCCGCCTTACCCCGTGGGATCGGGAAGCGGACCGCACTGATCAATGCGGTAGAGAACCGTGTCCGCGGAGCTTTCCACGGGAGTGAACAGGCCCGCCTCCACTGCGGCGTGCACTCCACCGAAAAGGTTGCCGGCTGGGTCCCCCCCGGCGACCGCGTGCGGACTGTAGAGCACGAAGCGGACCCGGAGACGATCTAGGGCGAAGCACACCGCGGGGTCGTCAAGGAGCGCCGGCAGGTTCTGAGCGACGAGGCTCCGATCTGCGTCCCAGACGCCGTTCACATGAGGGAAGACCGGCTCCCGATCACCGTAGAGCCGGGACCATGCCGACCCATCCCACGGATCTCCCAGCACCCTCTGATCCGCGGGGACGGTGTCCGGGAGCCTTCTCATGAGGTCGATCTGGGCGGACGAGACGACCTCGGTCGTCGCGTTCGCTACCGGCATGCGGAAGACCTCCCGCACGGCGGAGGTCACGCCACCTGTGGCGAGCACCACGCACGAGACGGTCGCGACGGCCGCACTGGCGGCCGCCGACACGCGGGACGGCCGGCGTATGGTTCTCAGGCGCGCCGTCACGCGGTCGACGAGCCCGAGAATACCCAGAGTCGCCAGGGGCACGCCGAGCACGGGGATGAGAGAAGACAGACGGTACCGGTCTTTGTACCAGATGCCCGTCAGGAGCTTCGCTACCACCTCGTCGGAGCCGGCAGCCAGCGCGAACAGGACGAGAACCGCCGCGTACGACACGACGATCCAACGAACACGTGGCATGCCGGCCGCGAAGACGACACCCAGGACGACGAGGGCGGCTAGCGCGAGGGAAGGCGCGGTCACCTGCAACCCCACCCCGGTCGGCCACGCCTGCAGCAAGACGGAAATGACCCCGTCGCCGATGGACTGGGTCGCCTCGGCCTGTGGGCCGCTCAGACGATCCTCGAGGGGCCGGTCGAAGATGCCGAGGACACGCGCCGCGACGAACAAGGCGGCGGCGGCAGCGACGACGAACGTGACACCCGTGCCGAGGACGAACCGCATCGCGCGGCGCCGCCGCGCCCCGCCCGCACCCCATTCGGTGCGAACGAGGCGCAGCACGGCGAACAAGACCAGGGGCACCAGCATGAGCGCCCACGACGCAAGGACGCGAGGCTGGGCGATCGCGAGCGCGAACACGCACCCTGCGATCGCGATCGAGCCGAGCAACGTCACGCGCCAGCGCCGCATCGCGACCTCACGACGCGCGCGTCGCGCGACCACGATGGGCACCGCAATCGCGGTCGGCAGCAACGCCGTCGCGAGGAATGTCGGGTAGAGCGACCCCCACGTCAGAAGGCCGTAGGGCATGGCCGCGAACGAGATCGACAGGGGGAGCGCAACAATGGCGACGATGCCGGGTCGCGTCGGCGGCAGGAGCACGCGGGTCAGCCAGGTAACACCCGGCATCCAGAGACCGACCGCGATCGCGATCCACGCGGCGTTCGCGGCGACGGGGACAGCCGCCCCCGTGACCATCGTGATCGACGCGACGAGGGTGTGCCACCCGGCCGGGTAATACGCCCAGGTGCTAGCGGGCTGGATGACGGTGCGCAGGGCAAGGGACGACGGATCTCCCCCGGCCAGGATCTCCGCCACCGCCGACAGATGGAAGACGTTGTCGTACGTCTGCGACACGCGCGCCGGATCGGGGACCGCGGCGAATGTCACGGCGACGAGGGCCACCGCCGAAACCGCCCAGACGCCGGCGATCCACCATCCTCGCTCCCCTCCGTCGCGTACGCGCCTCTCGCGCGGGGCGCAAAAGTGCGCGCCGGTCGCGCCGGCGACGGCCACCGCGAGTGGATGCCAGGGCGCCCAAGCCACACCCAACAGACCGTCTATGACACCCGCGACGCCGAGAGCAAGGATCGAGGCGAGGCCGGAGACCGCGACGCGCGCGAGCAGATCGAGCCGCAGCGGGTAAGTCACCACAAAGCCCGGCACGATGAGGACGACGACGGCGGTGATCGCGACCACCACGGCGGTCATCCAGTCTCCGAACATCGGCGCAAGCCTAGACGGCCATCTCACCGGGGCGTGCAGCGGCGTCCCGGCAAGGCCGATCTAGACTGAAGCACCATGTCTGCACCTGCCTCCGTCGCGCCCGTCTCCGCCGCGTCGACGCCGACACCCGTGCTCCCGTCGGGTGCGCGGAAAGAGGCGTTGACCCTCCTCGCGGTCGCGGCCTTCACGGCCGTCGTTGCACTGTTCCCCGTACTCTTCAACCGGCAGTTCTACTTCTTCGCCGACACCCCAGACGGCGCATACGGGCAGTGGTACGAGCTGGGCCAGCAGGTCGCCGGCGGAACCTGGCCCCTGATGAACCCCGCCGCCTGGATGGCGGGAAACTACGTGGCCGAGGGGCAATGGGGTCTCTGGAACCCGGTCATCCTGGGCGTCGGCCTGTTCGTCGCCGCCGCATCCAACGCCGTCGTCGCCTCCACGGTCATCAAGATCTTCTTCCTGGTCATCGGGTCGATGGGCGTTTACTGCATGACCCGAGCCCACGGCGCACGACGTTCTTGGTCGCTCGTGGCGGGTATCGCCGCGCCGTTCGCGGGCTTCACCTTCTTCATGGATGCCACCAGCTGGGTGACGAACATGATCACCTGGGCGTTCTTCGCCTGGGCCGTCGCCGCCCTTCGGGTCTGGATCAGGCGGGGCGGTGCATGGCTCCTCGCCGCCTACATCGCGGTATACATGCTGATCACAGTCGGATACGTGCAAGGCACGGTCATGCTGGTGTTCTACTTCATGGCCCTGCTGATCATGGCGGCCGTCCGCCGCGACTCCACCGCGGCAATGCGTACGGTCCTCGCCGGTGTCCCCGCGGCGCTCATCGCCCTCACGGTCTACCTCCCGGGAGTGCTCACCGCTTCGGTGACGGCGCGTTCATCGTCAATCGGGAACGACGGCTTCCTCGTCGTCACGCTCACCGGCCTCGGCACCTCATCCGTCCCCTCCGGGCAGACCGACCTCACCGGGTGGTGGGGACGTTATACCGACGTCCCGCTGCTCTACATCTTCTGGCTGCTGCCCCTCCTCGCCGTCGTCCCGTGGCACCGAGTCCGTGATGCGTGGGTCGAATGGGGCGCATTGTTGATCTTCGGCGCGATGGCGACCGCTCTGGCCGTGGGCCCTTCTGCGCTGGGGCCGCTCCGTTTCCCCGCCCGCACCATGCCCTGGGTCGCGCTCATCGTCATCTGCCTCGCGTGCCTCCTGCTCTCGCGCGCCGAGGGCAAGTGGGTGTTGACCCGCGGTCGTCTGGTCGCTGTGGCAGCACTCTGGGCTGCGCCCTTCTGGCTCGCCTTCAGCCAGGTCCCCCTCGGGTGGCGCCGTCACCTCATTTTCGCCGCCCTCACCGGTGCCGCCCTTATCGCTGTCATCCTGCTCCGTCGAGCCCGGCCCGCGGCGCGGAGGCGGACAGCTGCGATCGTGGCGGCGACGGGCGCCGTCGTGGTTGCTCTGCAGTCCGTGATGTTCGCCGATGCCCTCGTGTCACGTGCGCCCTACGAAGACGAAGCATCGGCCTACACGGAAGGGATGCCCACCGGTTACGGCGAAGGGATGGTGGTGGGCTCGCCGCTCGGCATGTCGGAGGCGGTGTTCGACGAGGTCGAGTTCGCCAACATGTGGTACCTCACCGATCGCGTGAACGTGCTCAATCTGTACACGCCCGTCGAGTTCCAGGCCATGGCACAGGATCTTTGCCTGTCCTACGACGGACGGACGTGCCCCGAGGCTGTCGACAAGCTTTTCGACACGGATGCCGAGACCGGCGCTCCCGTCGCGGACCTGATGTCGCTTGACTCGGTGCAGATCCTCGAAGACGACCAACGCTCCGTCGCCGACCTCGCGTCTATGGCTCCACCCGCGGGCTGGTCGCGAACCTTCGTGGGCCGCCATAGCGTGGTGTGGACTCGTGACGAAGCTACGGCGGACGTCGGCTCGGTGACGTGGTCGAGCGAGGGAACGAGCGTCGAGGTACTCGAGGACTCCCCTCTCGAAACGACTTTCCGCGTCACCTCCGTCCCGTCCGACGGAGGGAGCGTCGCGCTGAGCCGCCTCGCCTGGCCCGGTTACACGGTCAACGGCGGTAAATTGGGCGACCCTCTCCGCGGGTACCTGACGAGGGTCGAGATCTCGCCGGACGAGGCGGGCTCGATCGTCTCGGTCAGTTATGCCCCGCCGGCGTGGCCGCTGATCGTGTCATCCATCATCGCAAGTGCGGTCTTCGTTGCCGCAGTCATCGCATTCGGCGCGGTTCGGCGACGCCGCTCGACGCGCTGACGCTGGCGGCTACGCTCGCGCTGTCGGTCGGGGAGCGCCTCGCTGACGCGATTCGACGCACGCCGGCCACGACATCGTGATCGTTCCACTGGTCGACGACGACGCGTCGCAGACGAAGGCGGCAGCCGCGGACGATGCCGCGACTGCCGCCGGTCTCGCGACGTCAGCGTGAGGTGTCTGAGAAGACCCGGTCCCACGCAGCGGGGCTGGTGATGTTCTCGAGGCCGTCGCGGTAGCGTGCCGACAGACGCGGGAAACGCCGCCAGAGGTTGATGTGCAGCAGGACGCTCTTCGCAAGGGTCCGGCGCATGAGCGCCCGATCGCGCTGGTACCAGGCGACACCGATGCCGTCCGGCGACGTGACCAGAGCCGAGTCGATATCGGAGAACCGCCACCACGAGATGTCAGGTGCGGGGATGATCCGCTCGGGGTGCTGTCGGCTGTGAGCCGTCTCTCGTACCAACAGCTGACGTATGGCCACTCGTGCGGCCAGGGCGAGCGCTGCGACCGGGTTGGTAGGACGACGCACCGTGCCGCGCGCGCCCGGGGCCCGTCGGACGACAGGCAGATCGGACAGGTCCTCGACGACGCGGGCGTCACTGTAGTCGCCGCGCATCGCCCGGATCTCGGCCTGGCGTCGCGGGAGCAGTTCGGGGAGCACCTCGGGCCCGCGCAGGAGGTCGGCGAGGGCCTCATGCCGCAGACGCACCGTGGAGTACTGCAGCATGAACAGCAACTTGACGTCGCCGAGGAAGGACAACAGCGGCAGACCCGCACCGCGCTTGCCGCCCGGGTGGAGCATGCCGGTGATCCACCGGTTTCGGTGGATGAAGTACTCCTCCCAGGTGCGGGACGGGTCCTTGTCATGCCAGGCCATGTGCCACACCGCCACGCCGGGCAGGCACACCGTGGGGTATCCCTGGTCGCCGGCACGCAACGAGAATTCGATGTCGTCGAACTTGAGGAAGACCGGCAGCGCGAGGCCGATTCTGTCCAGCACCTCGGTCGGGATGAGGCACATCCACCAACCGTTGAAGTCGGCCGTCAGACGGCGGTGCAACTCGGGCGTCGCGCGGAGGGTGTCTTCCGCGAAGTCGTGGTCGTACTCGCTCTCGCCCGACGGGCGCATCCAGCTTCGGCCGTAGTCCCACACCTCGCCCTGCGTGTACAGCACAGCGCGCTCGTCGAGGTGCAGCATGCCTCCGCCGACGATCGTGGGCTTCAGGCAGAAATCGGCGAATCGAACGCTGCGGAGGATCGCTTCGGGCTCTGAGATCGCGTCATCATCGAGGAGCAGGACGTACCGGCTCCGCTCGCCACGGAGAGTCTCGAGCATGGCCCGGCCGAATCCGCCGGAACCACCGAGATTAGCCTGGCGGATGACGCGCAGGCGGTCGCCCAGCACTTCTGCGGCGGCCGGGTACCCTGCCTGATCCTGGACGAGGTCGGTGCCCTGGTCGACCAACAGCAGCGTGTCGAGGACGTCGTTGATCCCCTCGTCCTCACCGACGGCGATCAGCTGGTCCAGGGCATACGTCGGACGGTTGAAGGTCGTGATGCCCACTGTCACCGTGCCGTGCACCTTGCGGGTGTCGGGGACCCGCCATTCCGCACTCTCGAGCGTGGCCGCGGTATCGGCGCAGGCCACGTCGAACCAATAGAACCCTCCGTCGATGAACGAAGTGAGAGGGAGGTCGATCTCAACCGTCTCGTCGCTGAACGACTGAGATGCAACCGCCGACGAACGGCCACGTGCGCTCGACTTGTAGACCGACAGGAGGCCTCGGCCCGACAAGCGGACTACGAGGCGCACGGCACGCACGTCAGTGAAACGCTGCCAGTAGCTGGCAGGAAAGGCGTTGAAGAACGTACCCATCGACACACGGCGGTGGGGGAAGACCTTGATCGATCGGCGATCATTGATCTCATAACTCTCACCGGGCTGCGAGCCGCTTCCGTCACCCGTGTCGACGTAGAGCGACGACACCTCGGCGACACCGCGGACCGGGAAGACCGTGTGATTGACGGTCGCGTAGGACTCGGGGCGAACTGTCTGGTTCATCGGTCGCTTTCTGCGCTCAGGCGAGGGTGTTGTTCCACATGGACAGCGCGGAGCCGATCGCCATGTGCATGTCGAGGTACTGGTACGTACCGAGTCGGCCACCGAAGTGCACGCCCTGCTCACCCTGGGTCAATTCGCGGTAGGCGAGCAGCCCGGCGCGATCGTCGGCGGTGTTGACCGGGTAGTACGGCTCATCGGCGCGGGTGGCGAAACGGGAGTATTCACGCACCACCACGGTCTTATCGGTCGGGTAGCGATCCGCCCGCTCGGGGTGGAAGTGCTTGAACTCGTGGATACGGGTGTACGGCACGTCGGCGTCGGCGTAATTCATCACGCTGGTGCCCTGGAAGTCGCCGATCGGCAGCACCTCCTGCTCGAAGTCGAGCGTGCGCCACGAGAGCTCGCCTTCGGCGTAGTCGAAGTAGCGGTCGACCGGCCCTGTGTACACCACAGGTACCTGCCCGACCGTGGCCTTCTTGTTCAGCGGCTGGGACGCGTCGAAATAATCCGTCGAGAGCTTCACCTCGATGTTGGGGTGATCCGCCATCCGCTCTAGCCACGCGGTGTATCCGTCGACCGGCAGACCCTCCCACGTGTCATTGAAGTAACGGTTGTCATAGGTGTAGCGCACGGGGAGGCGCGAGATGACCTCCGCGGGGAGCTGCTTGGGGTCGGTCTGCCACTGTTTCGCGGTGTAGTCGCGGATGAACGCCTCGTACAGCGGCCGACCGATGAGGGCAATGCCCTTCTCTTCGAGGTTCTGCGCGGTCTTCGCGTCGAATTCGCCCGCCAGCTCCTGGACGAGGGCCTTCGCCTGATCCGGGGTGTAGGCCGCTTGGAAGAACTGATTGATCGTGCCGAGATTGATCGGGAGCGGGAAGACCACGTTCTTGTGGTTCGTGTACACGCGGTGCACATAGTTCGTGAACTGCGTGAACCTGTTGACGTACTCCCACACTGTCGGGTTCGAGGTGTGGAAGAGATGCGCACCGTACTGGTGCACCTCGATGCCCGTCTCGGGCTCGTTCGCCGAATATGCATTACCGCCGATGTGGTGGCGACGATCAATGACCGTCACCTTCCGCCCTGCCTCAGCCGCCCGCTCTGCGATGGTGAGGCCGAAGAAACCCGAGCCGACGACGAGGAGATCCATACTCTGCAACTTCTTCCGTTAGCGATGCGCGTTCTGGACGCGTGGGGCCGGGGAGGCCTCCGACGCGCTCACGGGAGTCTACCTGCGCGGGCGAGCGCGCCCGTACCCGCGCCGCGGGCTCGCGGACACGTCAAGGTAAGCTGTTGGCCGCCCGGGGCGAGTTGTCGAGAATCGCTCAGGGGGGAAGCGATAGCCTCGATGTCGGCCGACGGCCCGCTCCGCGAGACCTCCGCGTCCGCGCCGATGGATGCCCCTGCGAGGAGGCGTTCCGACACCGACCGAAAGGCCCGCGCACGATGAGTACCGACTCGACACTGCGATCATCGAGAGTCGCCTATTCGTCGGCCCCATCGGAAAGAGAGGGCGTGAGTCGTGGCTGAGCGCGAAAACGTCGGAGGCATGTCCGGACCCGACGGGCCCCTGCTTCGCCTCGTCAAGGATCGTCGTGTGGCGTTCCTGATCGTCGGCGTCATAAATACCGTGGTCGGCTTCGCGTGGTTCGCACTGTTCGAACTCAGCATCGGCCGGGTCTGGGGGTACATGGCGACTCTGCTGTTCGCGCATGTGGCTTCCGTCCTGTGCGCCTTCGTGCTGTATCGCCGATTCGTCTTCCGCGTCCGCGGCCACGTGTGGATCGATCTCGCGCGCTTCGAGAGCATCTATCTCGTGTCGCTCGGCATCAACGCTCTCCTGCTCCCCCTTTTGGTGGAGCTGGCGGGCCTGCAGCCCATCGTCGCCCAAGCGCTCATCGTGTTCGTGACGACCATCGTCAGTTACGTCGGCCACAGCCGATTCTCGTTCCGAAGGAAGAAGGTCTCGTGACGGCACCCCGACTCAGCGTCGTGATCCCGGCATACAACAACGGCAGGACGATCGCGGAGACGATGCGCTCCGTGCTGGCCGACAGGTCCGTCGACCTCGAGCTTGTCGTTGCGGACCACGCTTCCACCGACGACACGCTCGAGCAGATCCGGCGGTTCGAAGACGACGAGCGCGTGACCATCCTCGAGACACCTGCCGGCGGTGGCGCACCCCGCAACTGGAACCGCGTCACCGAGAGCGCCCGCGGCGAACTCCTCAAACTGGTATGCGGCGACGACATCGTCATGCCGGGCACCCTGGAACGGCAGATGCGCATCCTCGAGGATCCGGGCGTCGCCTTGACCGCGTGCCGCCGCGACATCGTGGATGCCAAGGGCGGTGTCCTCTTCTCGGGCTGGGGGCTTCGCGGGCTGCGTCGGCGCATGACGGGCGCCCGCGCCGTGCGCGCGGCAGTGCGCGCCGGTTCGAACCTGTTCGGAGAGCCGGCGTCCGTCATGATGCGTCGCGACGAGCTGGCGTCCGCGGGTGGATGGCGCGGTGACTTCCCATACCTGATCGATCAGGCAACCTACTGCGAGGTGCTCATGCGCGGCGACTTCGTTCCCGACCTCAACACAGGCGCCACCTTCCGCATGAGCGCGTCGCAGTGGAGCGTGGCGCTGGTGCGCGATCAGGCTTCCCAGGCGAAGGACTTCCACCGCGCGGTCCACCGTGAGCATCCGCACGCCGTGTCGAGCGTCGATGTCGTGGTGGGCAACCTCCGTGCGACGCTCATGGCTCGAGCCCGGCAAATCTCCTACTGGATCCTGAAGCGGAGAATGCGATGAACGCTCCCGAAACCGGACCTCACGTCCACGGCGTCACGATCGTCATCCCCGTCTACCAGGCAGAGCGGACACTCCGCGGAGTCCTGTCGGAGATAATCCCGCTCGTCGAGGGCTTCCGCACACCGCGGGGCCGCTCGGCGCGCGTGACCGAGGTCATCACGGCCTACGATCACGGCCCCGATCGGTCCGATGTGGTCATCCGCGAGTTGGCCGCCGAGCACTCATGGGTTCGTCCGGTCTGGTTGAGCAGAAACTTCGGTCAGCATGCCGCGACCCTCGCCGGGATCGCATCCTCGGGCGGCGAATGGGTCGTCACTCTCGATGAGGACGGTCAGCACGACCCCGCCTTCATCGGGAATCTCCTCGACACCGCATTAGACGATCGGGCGGACGTGGTCTACGCCGATCCGACGAACCGGCCCCCGCACGGCGCTGTGAGGAACGCCGCGTCGAAAGCCTCCAAGCGCATCCTCGAGACCGTCTTCGGTGGTGGCCGGGCATCCCACTTCAACAGCTATCGGCTCATTCTCGGCGAAGTCGCGCGAAGCGTCGCCGCCTATGCGGGGACCGGGGTTTACCTCGACGTCGCCCTTGGATGGGTCGCCGCTCGGATCGTCACCTCGCCCGTTCAGTTACGCGAGGAGGGTGACCGACGTTCGGGCTACTCCTACCGCCGTCTCATGGCCCACTTCTGGCGGATGATCCTCACGTCGGGTACTCGCGGTCTGCGGCTCGTCACGGCCGCGGGTGCGTTGTTCTTCGTGGGCGGCATCCTCTTTGCGGTCTATCTCGTCGTCATGCGCTTCGCGTCAGGGGACATCCCCGAAGGCTGGACCTCTCAGATGGTGCTCACGGCCTTGGGGACGGGCCTCATTCTCGTCTCGCTCGGTATCGTCGCCGAGTACCTCGGAGTCGCCGTCAATATGGCCATGGGACGACCTCCGTACCTGATCGTGCGCGATCCGGCGTCCGGACCACTCGGGCACGCCAACGATGGAAAATGACAACGCCTGGGTGATTGGCAGAGGCCTTCTCGGGCGTGCAGTCGAACGTGAACGGGGTCTCCCGGGTGTCGTCCGTCCGGTCAGGTGGGGCGACATCGACGAGGCGCTGGCAGACCTCCGCGAGCACGCGGCGACGTTCGCGTCGTCCGATGGTCCGATGGAGATCTACTGGTGCGCCGGCCGTGGCGTCACGTCGACGCCGAAGGTAGACCTCGACCTCGAGGTCGAGCTCTTTCGTCGTGCGCTCGACTCATTCGTCGAAGTTTTCACCGGACGCGACGTAAGATTCTTCCTTGCCTCCTCCGTCGGGGGCGCGTTCGCGTTGTCGCCGAACCCCCCGTTCACCGAGCGGTCGCCGGTGGCCCCGGGGTCGAACTACGGCTTCGCCAAACTGGAGATGGAGCAACTCCTCACCGCCTCGGCGTCGCGCGCGGGCTGGCGCGCCTTCGTCGGTCGCATAACCAATCTTTATGGCCCCGGACAGGACATGGCGAAAGGCCAAGGGCTCATCTCCGTCATCACCGACAGCTACGTCTCGGGCCGTCCCGTCTCCCTTTACGTCTCGCTCGACACCCTCCGCGACTACATCTATGAGGATGATTGCGGTCGCGTCGTCGTAGCAGGAATGCGGCGTCTCGCCGAGGAGCCATCCGGCGTCACCGTCACCAAGATCATCGGCGCAATGACAGCGGTATCGATCGGAGCGTTGCTCGGAGAGGCCACGCGGTTGCGACGGCAGCGTTCGCGCATCACCCTCGGCCAAGACCGGTCGGGCGGACAAGCCTCCGACCTGCGCGTACGGTCCGAGGTATGGCCCGAGCTCGACCGTCTCGTCTCCACCACGCTCCCTGAGGGGCTCGACAAGCTCTTCCGCGCACGCCTTCTCGCCCGGGGAGGCGGTACCGCGTGACAACCTCCTCCCGCCGTCGCCTCGTCGGGGTGATCGGACTGGTGTTCTCCGCGCTCGTCTACGCCGGCACGCTGTTCTGGGCGCTGCTCACCGCGGCTCCCGGGCCCCTCCGTGCCATCCGCAAGTTCGCGTGGCACGATCAGCTGGGCTACCTCAGCATGGTCAGCAACGTCTCCGACGGCGACCTCGGCAATCATGAGCCGGTCACCGAGACCGGCGTCAATCACTACCCCCGGGCTTACTACACCGCGGTCGGCCTGGTCGCTCGCATCCTCGGACTCGAGCCCATCACCGCGTGGAATCTCGTCTCGCTCACCCTGCAGCTCGCAGCCGTCGTCGCACTCGCGCTGTGTCTCATTCGGGTCTCACGGCGAAGCTGGGCGGGGTTCTTCGCGCCCCTGCCGTTCTTCACCGGTGTCCTCGCCTTCACCGCCCCGGACGGCGAGGGCTGGTACCGACCCTTGTCCTCTCACGCCGTGCTGTGGGGCCCGTACGGCGTCATGTTCTCCAACAATGCGGAGACGGCCGGGCTGTGCCTCATCATCGTGGCGCTGAGCGCACTGGCCGCGGTGTGGCTCCGCCCCACACGGCCGACCGCGCGCGCTGTCGTCTCCGCCGGTGCGATGGCCGTTCTGGGCGTCCTGTCGAGCTTTCAGACCTACAGTTTCCTCACTGGCGCATACGTCGTCGCCTTCACCGTCGCGGCGATGTTCCTGGTACGTCCGGGGCGACGCTGGTGGGTCGCGAGCACCGTGCTCGCGGTCCCCGTCCTCTTCGTCATCGGACCCGTCGTCGCTACGTCCGCCGGTCAGCTTCCGACTCTCGTCCTCGGCATGCTCCCCGCCGTCCCCGGCCTCATACGAGGAGTGCTCATCACCCGAGGGCGACTCGCTGCCTGTGCGGCCGTCTTCGCGGTGGCGGCGGCGCCGCAGATCCTGTGGACGCTCTCCGGCATCCGAGAGGGCGACCCATTCCTGACCTACCGCGTCGCCTCCAATGTCGACCTGGGCGTTGCCCGACCGGACGCCCTTTTCGCTGCCACCGTCGTCGCCCTTCCCCTGTTCGTCGTTCTGGCTATCGCGATCCACCGACGCGTCGCCGCCTCTGTCGCGCTGACTGCAGCAGCGGCGACGGTATGGGTGGTGCTCAGCCTGAACGACCTCTGGGGGGCGAATGCCGAGCCCTACCGCTTTTGGATCGACTGTTTCCTCTTCTGCGGAGTTCTGACCCTCGTCGCGGGCGCGAACCTCGTGGGTTCGCGAGGTCCAGATGCCGGAACGCGGCGGCGGCTCAGCGCGACGAAGGCACTCGCTGCCGTCTGCGCGCTCGTCTACGTCGTAGGACTCTCCGACCTCGTGCACTTCACCCGCGATACCGAAATGCTGCAGACGTGGAACCCGGATTCCCCGAACGCGGCAGCTGCAGCCGATCTGGCACGATCCACGGAGTCGGTGGACGACCGCCTGCTCATGGTCGACCACTGCCTTGACGACCGCACGATCAAGGCCACCTCGGGTGCAGCCATGGTCTTCTACTACCTCGGCATGGCGTGGCCAGAGAATCGCGATGCCGTGCAGGAGGTCATGGACGCGCGGTTCAATAAGCAGAAGATCACGCCCGAGATGGCCGAAGCCGCCGACGTCGGCTGGCTGCTGCTCGACAGTCGTTGCACCGTCCACGCGGGCGTGATCGGGGAGCCCGGCGAGCTGGTCGCAGAGCGAGAGTATGCCCCCGGGCAGACGCTCCAGCTGCGGCGACTGCCGTGAGGGCGGTAACGGGGCCGCTCTCCCACCTGGCAGGATGGAACTCGTGAAGGGCATCATTCTCGCCGGCGGCTCCGGCACGCGTCTCCACCCGATTACGCTCGGCGTCTCCAAGCAGCTGATCCCGGTATATGACAAGCCAATGGTCTACTACCCGCTGTCGACTCTGATGTTGGCGGGCATCGACGAGATCCTCGTGATCACCACACCGCACGATGCTCCATTCTTCCAGCGTCTGCTCGGCGACGGATCGCAGTTCGGGGTGCAGCTGACCTTCGCCGTTCAGCCGTCACCCGACGGATTGGCGCAGGCATTCACCATCGGCGCCGACTTCATCGGCGACGACAAAGTCGCGCTCGTCCTGGGCGACAATCTGCTGTACGGCCCGGGTCTGGGTACGCAACTGAAGCGGTACTCCGACGTCGAGGGTGGCGCCGTATTCGCCTACTGGGTGGCAGAGCCGTCCGCCTACGGCGTGGTCGAGTTCGACGGTGAGGGACGCGCTGTGTCGCTCGAGGAGAAGCCCGCCCAGCCGAAGAGCAACTACGCCGTTCCCGGCCTGTACTTCTACGACAACGATGTGATCGAGATCGCACGCGACCTCGCGCCCTCACCTCGCGGCGAGTACGAGATCACGGACATCAACGCGGAATACCTGCGGCGTGGAAAGCTCAAGGTGGAGGTCCTCCCTCGCGGTACCGCGTGGCTCGACACCGGCACCTTTGATCAGATGACGGATGCCGCGGACTACGTGCGCACGATGGAGCGCCGAACCGGTCTGCGGATCGGGGTTCCCGAAGAGGTTGCATGGCGACAGGGCTTCCTCTCGGACGACGAGGTCAGTGAACGGGCGAAGAAGCTCGTGAAATCCGGCTACGGCTCATACCTGCTCGAAATTCTTGAAAGGGGCCGCTGATGGCGCACCTTCTCGTCACCGGCGGCGCCGGTTTCATCGGTTCCAACTTCGTACACCATGTTGTGCAGCACACCGATCACACCGTGACGGTGCTCGACAAGCTCACCTACGCGGGCAACGAGCTGTCGCTGGCCGGGCTCCCCACAGACCGGGTGCGCCTGGTGGTGGGCGACATCGCCGACGCCGAAATGGTCGACCCGCTGGTCGCCGACGCTGATGCGGTTGTTCACTACGCCGCCGAGTCTCACAACGACAACTCCCTGCACGATCCGCGCCCGTTCCTCGACACCAACATCATCGGCACGTATACGCTGCTGGAGGCCGCGCGTCGCCACGATGTGCGCTTCCACCACATCTCCACGGACGAGGTGTACGGCGACCTCGAGCTCGACGACCCGGCACGATTCACCGAGCAGACCCCGTACAACCCCTCCTCGCCCTACTCCTCGACGAAGGCCGGCTCCGACCTGCTGGTTCGCGCTTGGGTGAGATCGTTCGGTGTGCGGGCGACGATCAGCAATTGCTCCAACAACTACGGCCCGTACCAGCACGTGGAGAAATTCATCCCCCGTCAGATCACCAACGTGCTGCGCGGCATTCGCCCGAAGCTCTACGGCAAGGGAGAGAACGTCCGAGACTGGATCCACGCGGACGACCACTCCTCCGCCGTCCTCACGATCCTCGACAAGGGTGTGATCGGTGAGACGTACCTCATCGGCGCCGACGGCGAGAAGGACAACAAGAGCGTCGTCGAGCTGATCCTCAGCATCACCGGACAATCGTCGGACGCCTACGACCTCGTCACCGACCGTCCTGGCCACGACATGCGCTACGCGATCGACTCGACGAAGCTGCGCACGGAACTCGGTTGGACGCCGACCTACGATGACTTCGAGTCCGGCCTCGCCGCAACGATCGACTGGTATCGCGACAACGAATCGTGGTGGGCGCCAGCGAAGGACGGCGTCGAAGCCTTCTACGCCTCGAAGGGGCAATGAGTCTTGACGCTCGAGTTCGGCCGATCCCTGCGGAGCGAGCCCACACCCATTCCTGGACTCGTCATTCTCGATCTGCCCGTACACGGCGATGCACGAGGCTGGTTCAAAGAGAACTGGCAGCGCGAGAAGATGACGTCGGGGGGCATCGATCTGCCCGACTTCGGTCCCGTGCAGAACAACATCTCCTTCAATGATGCGGTCGGAACCACGCGCGGAATTCACGCGGAGCCGTGGGATAAATTCGTATCCGTCGCCACCGGTCGCATTTTCGGAGCATGGGTCGATCTACGGGAAGGTGACACCTTTGGGGCGGTCTACACCGCAGAAATCGACCCGTCCCGTGCCATTTTCGTGCCCCGCGGCGTCGGCAATTCCTATCAGACGTTGGAACCGGACACCGCCTACACGTACTTAGTGAACGACCACTGGTCCGCCGACGCGACTTACACTTTCCTGAACCTCGCGGACGAGACCGTGGCCGTGGAATGGCCCATCCCGCTGAGCGAGGTGGAGATCAGCGAGAAGGACAAGAACCATCCGCGCCTCGCCGACGTCGTCCCCATGCCTCCCAAAAAGGTTCTGGTAACAGGAGCCGGCGGGCAACTGGGACGTGCGCTGCGCAAGGAGTTCGGCGAGCATCCGTGGATCGAGTATGCAGCCCGCGACGACCTCGACCTGACCTCGCCGGATCTCGACAGAGCCCGCCGATGGCGTGACTACTCCGTCATCATCAACGCCGCCGGCTACACCCGCGTCGACGCTGCGGAGAGCCCTGATGGGCGGGCCGAAGCGTGGGCCGCCAACGCCAGTGCCGTTGCGAACCTCTCCCGCATCGCAACCGTGCACGGTGTGACCCTCGTGCACGTGTCGAGCGACTACGTCTTCGACGGGACGAAGGACGGCGCCTATACAGAGGATGATCCCGTTTCTCCGTTGGGGGTGTACGCGCAGACAAAGGCCGCCGGCGACGCCGCGGCCAGTACGACCGCCCAGTATTACGTGATCCGCACGAGCTGGGTGATCGGCGACGGAGGTAACTTCGTCCGCACCATGGCCTCCTTGGCGGAACGTGGGGTGAACCCACGAGTCGTCGACGATCAAGTCGGCAGGCTCACGTTCACGGTCGATATCGCGTCCGCCATCCGCCATCTCCTCCACGTGGGCGCGCCGAGCGGCGTGTACAACGTCACAGGTTCGGGTGACGCGGGCACCTGGTGTGACGTTGCGCGTGAGGTCTTCCGGCTCACCGGGCACGACCCGGACCGTGTCACGGGCATCAGCACCCAGGAGTATTTCGCCGCGGCCACCGCCCCCGTCTCCCCCCGGCCGCGGAACAGCGTGCTCGATCTGACACGCGCGCACACGCAGGGTGTGACGACGCCGAACTGGTCGAGCAGCCTCGAGACGTACCTTCGAAGCCGCTGACACGCTCCGGGGTGCCGCCCACGCTCGGGCGAGGTGGGACTTCCGCGAGTAGGAGACGACCCCTCCTCGGCGCTCAGGGGAGCGGCGGCCCCACCGGCAACCCCGCCACCGTCGACGGGGACAGCAGCAGGATCACCGGGTCGCCTTTCGCAAGGTCGCGCAACGTCTGTCCCGACTGAACGTGACGGAAGACACCACCGCTGGCGACCAGGACGGCGTCTGAAGAAGTGGACTTCACGAAGACGGTCGAAAGGGTGCCGGGCCGCGATGTGAAACGCTGGCACGCCGCGACCGAGAGCTCGCGCGGGGTGAAGCCCGCAGCCGCCTGTGAGGTCACGGCGGTCACGCCGTTCGAGCCGACGACCGAAATCGTACCGGCGCATGAAACCCAGAGCCCGAGGGGACCGACTGCCGCGCCGAGGCGGGCGACTTCTCCGTCGGCCACGGTGACGAACGACGCATTCATCCCCGCATCCCGTGCCAGATCGAAGCTCGGCAGTGGGATCGGCGTCGTGCCCGAGACAAGGGACAACACGGGCGAGGACCCCTTGACGACCTCACCGTCGGCGAGGGGCGCTCCCGGCGTGAGCTGGTCGAACGTACCAGCCGACACCGTTGCGATCGTGAGGGGCGTGGCGCCCATGTATCGGGTCAACGCAGGCCAGCTCACGGCAACCCGGCGAGTACCGGCCTCCACGGCCGCCACAGCACTTCGACCGTCGACTTTGATGAGAGGCGCGCGGCCCATCGGGGCGCCACGCGTGAACTGTGCGCAGGTCGACGACCCCGCGTCCATGATGGACAGCCCCGACGACGAAGAGTCGCTCAGCGGATAGAGGACCCCTGATCCGGGGAAGTAGACCGTGTTGTCGCACCGCAGCATCGGCCGCACCTCACCGACCTCGCGGTATCGGCTGAACAGCTCGGCGTCGGCGATGACGGCCATGCTGGACGCATCTCGGTTGTACTCCGCGACATCCCGCCACGAACGGATCCATACGAGCGAACCCTGGTCGAGCGTCAGGTAGATCTTGTCCGAGCCCGCGGGTTTGACCACCTGCGCGGGTGCGAAGAGCATCGGGCTCCGCGACTTGCTGGCCAGGAGAGTCCGACTCGGGAAAGCGCCGTAGAGCGACGCGGAAGGGTCGCCGTTGACCGCCCGGGCAGCCGCATCGTTCCACAACGGCGTGATGGCAGAGGTGGAGTCGAGACGACCCCATTGGGCGCCTCCGCGCACACGGTAGAAAGCCGTCATGTCGGCGCCGACGGTGGCGCGTTGGAACAACGACGAGGTCACGCTCACGGGCGCGGCGCAGTCGCCGCCCCAACGGGCGACGAGGTCACAGGAGGCGAGCCGGTGACGTTGCCCGTCCTGGATGTAGGCCATATCGCCGGTGGACTCATCGCGCAGTACGGCGTTGGTGCGACCGGAGTCGACCAGACCTGCCAAGAACGCCCCGGTCACGGTCGACACGGGGCCGAAGGCGCTCGACAGCGAGGCCAGGTCGTCCCCGTCGGGAACGTACCAGCGTCGACCTCCGGAGAGGAGGTAGACAGCCGGGTCTCCCGCCGTACGGGCGAGCGCCACGCCTGATCCTCGCGTCGTCCCGAACCACTCCGTGAAGTAGTGGTAAAAATTCCGATTCCCGTATGCCGAGCAGTCGTCGCCCGTCCCCGTCCCGGCGGCAAGTGCGGCCGCGTTGGGCTGATAAGGGGTGTAGTAGTACAGGTTCGAGGTCGCCTGATTCGCGACGAACACCGGAGACGAGCCGCAGCCGGTATTTGGGTTGAACTGGATGTTCCAGGTGTTCCCCGGTGCATACCAGGTGAAGTACTTGCTTGTCCCGGGAGGGTTCGCGTAACGCTTGAACTGCCACGCAGCGCCGTAGACCTGGTTGAAGAAGCCGTAATACCGTGTGTCGCACGCCGCCGTGTCGGGACAGCCCTGTCCCATGGCGATCCGGTAGCGCCAATCGCTCGGCCACGTGTGCAGGACGAGTCCCTGCTCTTTCTGGAGGGTGGCCAAAATCACCTGCGGGTTGATACCGCAGGCCTGCGACACTTTGAAGATGATCCGCGAAGCGCGTTCATTCGCCTCGCCGGAGTAGGGGCCGCACATTGCATCTGCCGCCACCGTTCGAGACGTGTCCCTCCAGTCCTTGAGGCAGGTATACCCGGATTGACAATTCGGAACGCGCGCCTCGAGAAAACGCTGGATGTCGCTTTCCGTCATCGTGGCCGAGTTGAAGAACACACCGTCGTCGATGATGTTCCCCGGCGTGAAGCCGTCGAGCGTCGAAAGCATCGGTCGACCGACCGCGGAAAGCGCCGTGTTCGCAGCCACTCCCGTCGATGCACCCGTGGCGACGACCGATACCGGTGGTGCCGCCGACGCGGGCGCCGGCGCCGTCAGCGTCGGCGTCAGCAGGATTGCGGATACAGCGCATACGGCAAGCACATGCGATGCGATCGCTCGCACTCGTCGTCGATTCACTGCACCAGTCTGTCGGCATGTGGGCGAGTGGTCCAGCGAATCATCGAGGATCTCTCGAGCGCCTCGCTCCCAGCCGTCCGACAGGCCCGCGGGCCGGGGCGCACTATGATTGCTCGGGCGCTAGACGCCGAACACCCGAAAGAAGGCATATGAGCGCTGTGACCAGCGACGACGTCCTGATCCCCCCTGGCGGTGGCATCGGCCTGGCCGACGTTTTCCGTCGCCGCTACCTCCTGTCGCTCATCGTGCGCAAGGAGGTCCAGATTCGCTACCGCGGCTCGGTGCTGGGGTGGTTGTGGTCTTACGTCAAGCCGCTCGTGCAGTTCGCAGTCTTCTACCTGGCGATCGGCGTCTTCCTCGGTATGAATGGACGGGTCGAGTTCTTCCCGCTGTACCTTTTGTCGGGGATCACGATCGTCACGTTCTTCAATGAGGCCTTCACGAACGGAACGCGGTCATTGGTCGACAATGCCGCCCTCATCAAGAAGATCTATCTGCCGCGCGAGATGTTCCCGGTGGCCAGCATGATGATCGCCGGGGTCAACATCTTGCCCCAGATAGCCGTGCTCGTCGTGATCGCACTGTTCTTCGGATGGGTACCGTCGGTCCTGCACATCGCGGCACTGCTCCTCGCCCTGGTGATCATCGCGTCTTTGGCAACGGGGCTGGGACTTCTGTTCGGGGCAATCAACGTCACGTTCCGTGATGCGCAGAGCTTCGTCGAGATCATCACGATGTGCGCCGTGTGGGCTTCGCCGGTGATGTACCAGTGGGAAATGGTGGCCGACAAGATGCCCGATTGGCTTTTCGTCGCCTACCGGCTGAACCCGCTGACCGCTTCCGTCGAGCTCTTCCACTACGGCATCTGGTACCCCCTGGGACCGACCGGCGGACAGTTGATCCCCGATATGTGGCTCTACGCCGGTATCGCCGCCCTCATCTCGCTGGTGATCCTGTTCGTGGGCCAGCTCGTCTTCCGCCGATTGGAGGGGCGCTTTGCTCAAGACCTCTGACGCGGTCGATCCCCGCATCCGTGTCGCCGACGTCCATAAAGACTTCAAGCTTCGACACACTCACTCGGTGAAAGAGACGTTCCTCGCCGCGATGCGCCGTAAGAAGCTCACCACGGATTTCCACGCGCTCAACGGCGTCAGTTTCGACATCGGTGCCGGCGAATCTGTCGCGCTCCTCGGCTTCAACGGTTCGGGCAAGTCGACACTGCTGAAGCTCATCTCCGGTGTCCTGCGTCCCGATGAGGGGAATGTGCTCACTCGGGGACGCGTGGCGGGACTCATCGAGGTCGGCGCGGGCTTTCACCCCGACCTCTCCGGACGCGAGAACATCTTCCTCAACGCCGCCATTCTCGGCATGACCAAGCGCGAGACCGATCAGCGGTACGAGGATATCGTCGCGTTCAGCGAGATCGAGCAGTTCATCGACACCGAGGTGAAGCACTACTCGTCCGGCATGTTCCTTCGGTTGGCGTTCTCGGTCGCCATCCACACCGAGGTGGACATCTTGCTCATCGATGAGATCCTGTCGGTGGGCGACGAGCCCTTCCAGCAGAAGTGTCTCGCACGCATCCGCGAGTTGCACGGCCACGGCAAGACCCTCGTCGTGGTGTCACACGACCTGGATATGGTCTCCGACCTGTGTGAGCGCGGCATTCTCTTGCGTGACGGCGGCGTCGCCTTCGACGGCCCCAGCAAGGATGCCGTCGCGCTGATGCGTTCCTGAGGGCGACCTCGATACACAACCGAGGCGGCCGGACCCGAGCTGGGAGCCGACCGCCTCTGTGCGTCAGGGAGTGACCGTGAGTCAGTATTTATAACTCTCGCAGGCTACTCCGTCCCCATCGGCGTCGAGTCCGAACACGTCGCCGTACGCCGGGTACCAGTAGGTGAAGTCGGCCTGAGCCTGGCTCTGCGAACCGTAATCGCGGCAGTCCTTGTCCCTGGCTGGACGAGCCGGCGTACCGCGCACCTCGGGCGCAGGGTTGCCCATCGCCGCCCATTCCGCACCGTTGATCCGGCGGTAAACGGTCGGCCCCGCGTACCAGATGTCCGGTGACCCATAGTTGCGCCACACCTGGTCGCCGGGGAACCGCGGGGAGCTCGACGGATTCGGGAAGCCTTCGCTGGCCCATCGGTCGTACCCGATGGGGCTACCCTGGCCGGCTCCTGTGTTCGTGAAGAAGGCGATCGAGTTGTCCCACGTCAGTTTCGAGAATCCCTGCGAGGAGCGACGCTCGAAGGGCTCAAACCCGGAATCCCGCCACTCCGCGTACGTCAGGGCGTGGCGTACACCCCCGACGTCCCGCACGAAGATCTGGTCGCTCGTCCCCCACTGGTAATACGTAGAACCCTCAATCCATCCGGCATTGCGAGGCGTGGGGAATCCGGCGCGTGCCCACTCGTCGTAGCTGACGTGCTGCCATACCCACCGGTCGCGTGTCTGGCCAAAGAAGGTCACCGCGCTAATCGTGGACGACCATGCGTAGCGGACATAGTCCGTTGGAGCAGGAGCGGGCTGCGGGGACCCCGCGGCCTGCCAGTCGGCGTAGGTGAGGCGCTGGATTGCCTGGTCGGTGACGCGCCACACCGTTCCGTCATATCGGGTTACGTAATAGCGCTCCGCAGGAACCGTTGGTTCACAGTCCAGCTCGACAACTTGGTCGAGAACATCCGTACCGCTCTCGGTGTAGACGTGCACTCGGTACAGCGCGTCTTCCTGGTTCGTGTAGAAAAACGCCCGGTTTTCATTGATCTCGAAGAGTCCGCCATCCCCGAAATCTGCCTCGCCGTCGTTTCCTCGGTCGATGTCCCACAGAATTGTTCGCTCGATGTCATCGTCGTTCGCCACCCAGACCGTCAGCGTTCCTCCGTCATCGCATGACGGTGAGACCGAAGCGGTCACTCCCTCTTCCGCCGCATTGGCTGGAACCGCGAGGAGCAACGCACCCACGGTACCCAGAGTCGCCGCAATAGCGAGAGCACCGTGAATCACTCGTCCGCGCCCGCGGACATCACGAATAGCCATCTTTTCTCCCCCAAGTGATTTCGCGGCAACACAGCCGCCGCAACTCACTTTAGGGGGAGGCTCACAGCTCCGCGTGCAACGCCCACACGCGATCGGCCGCGGCGTTCCAGGCGAAGCCCTTGGCGCGGTCTCCGGAGAGCACGCGGAGTCGCTCGGCATCCTCTCCGAGCGCGCGTGAGAGAGCCGCGCCCAGTTCGGCGGGCTCGGCGTAGGCGGCGGCATCGGCGAGGACCTCGCGGTGCACGGGGGTGTCGGCGGCGACGATCGGCACGCCCACGGCGAGGGCGTCGACGGCACGCCACGGCCAGTCGGTGCGACCGCAGGCGGCGATGAAGGCGGCGGCGTGCGAGAGCACAGCGGCCCGGTCCCACCTGTCGAGGGAGCCGCGGCTGTGCACGCGCGCCTCGGCGAGGCCGGCCGCGGCGGCGATGTCGGCGACGGCGGGTTCCTCCCCCTCGGGCACGTCGAGCACGACGACGTCGCCGTCCCACTCCGCATCGGCGACCGCGGCGAAGGCGGCGGCGAGCGCGTCGGACGCCGCCGATCCGCCGGCGAGGACGAGGAACGACGACGGCAGATCGAGGGCGCGCAGGCGCCCGACGGCATCCGAGGGCACGCGGAGGCCGGCGGCGGGGGCGCCGCCGATGACGCGCACCTTCTTCGACAGCTTGCTCTTGGCGAGCTCGGCCAGGCGCGCCGCCATCGCGTGGGTGGGCACGATGACCGCGTCCGCGTGCTTGGTCACGCGGGCGAGCAGGGCGCGGCACGCGAGGATCTCGGCTCGCGGCAGCTCTTCGGGGGTCTCCCACGCCCGCAGTTCCCACAGGGTGACCACGATCTGGTGCGTCTCGTTGACGCGGTCGTGGCGCACGAGCGGGGCGAGCGCCGTCGGCGAGTGGATCAGGCCCTTGCCGATGCCGGGGGTGACGCCGAGCTGCCAGGATGCCGCGAGCTCGCGCCGGCGTACGGCCAGCCGCGTCTCGGAACTGAGCCCGGCCACGGCGGCCTCGTCGGGGATGCCCGGGGAGGGGACGATCGCCGAGACGTCGCACCCGCGGGGAGCGGTGGCGATGAGGGCTTCGGTGAGCGACGCCGATGCCTCGGCGAGGTCGGGCGAGGTCGGCGAGACGAGCTGATCGAGCACGACGCGCAGGGTCACGGTCACGGTGCCGGCTCCTCGGTCGCGGTCGCCGGGTGCAGCGCGTCGCGCACCATCTGCTGCACCTGGGCGTAATCCGGGTCGTACTCGTCGACGCCGCCCTCGGGGGTGAGCTCGAGGGTGTTGATGGGCTGATCCTTCGCCTTCAGCGCCAGATCGACGAGCGTCGGCGCGATCAGTCCCTGCGGGAGGTCGGTCTGGACGATGATCGTGGTGGACTTCGCCACCTCCTGGAACCGCGTCAGCACGACCTGCGGGGTGAACTGCGCGAGTACGGCCTCCTGCAGTTCACGCTGGCGTCGCATGCGGTCGAAGTCGCTCGTCGTGTAGCGCGAGCGGGCGTACCACTGCGCCGTGTCGCCGTCCATGTGCTGAGCCCCGGGCTCGATCCAGCCGAAGGCCCAGTCGTCGACGGGCTGACCGTCGTAGGCGGGTCCGCCCTTGGGGAGGCGCTCCTGCACCGTGATGTCGACGCCGCCGAGGGCGTCGATCACGTCGGCGAAGCCCTTCATGTCGATGAGCACGTAGTACGGGATCTGGATGCCGAGGATCCCCTCCGCGGCATCCTTCGTCGCCTCGATGCCGGGCTCGGAGTCGTTCGCCTCGGCGTCGGGGTACAGCGCGTTGCCGTCCTGGCAGACCTCGACCTCGGTGCGCAGCTGGTTGACCCCACTCCCCCAGCCGCAGGTCGGGTCGGCGTAGCCGGTGTGGCCGTCGGGGTACTTGTCCTGCATGGGCCCGGGCGCGAACGGGAAGTGCGGCATGTCGCGCGGGATGCCGGTGATGGTCGTCGCGCCCGTGTCGGCGTTGATCGACACGACGGAGATGCTGTCGAAGCGCATCGAATCGCGTCCCTCGCCGGAGTCGGCACCGAGCAGCAGGATGTTGTAATACCCGTCGGACGGCGGCACGATCGGCCCCGACTGGGCGAAGAGCGTCGACAGGGCGTCGCGCGTGCTTCCCGCGATCTGCGCCGCATACGCCGCTCCCGAACCCGAGAGGACGAGGAGCACCACCGCGACGACCGCCATGGCGACCCGCGACAAGGGTCCCACCCGCACCAGGCGCACGAGCCGAAGGGTGTCGATGGTCAGCACGATCCACAGAGCCACGTAGGCGAACAGCGCGATCTGCACGATGGTCAGCGGCACCGGCCGGAGAGCGGAGAGGAAGTCGGGGAGGAACGAACCGGTCACGAGGGTGAACAGCCCCGTCGGCCAGAGGAGCCCCGCCAGCGCGGCGAGCGCGATGAGGGTCCACATCACCAGCGTCGCGCCGAGGCCGATACGGCCGAGGCGACGGTGTCCGGCGAGCACCTGCGCCGACCCCGGGATGAGGAAGTTCAGGACCACGAGCCACCAGCCGCGACGCGTCATGACCTCGGACGAGGTGGCGTCGGGATTGCGCAGCGGTCGCGATTCGATGGCCCGAGCCGGCGCACCGGGCCGCGCCGCGGTGAGCGTCACAGGGAGTCCTTGAGTCGCCGGTTCTTCTCCTCGACCTGCGACTCCAGGTCTTTCGCGTACGCCTCTACGCGGTCGGCGAGCTCGGGGTCGGCGCTGCCGAGGATCCGCGCGGCGAGGAGCCCGGCGTTCTTGGCCCCATTGATCGAGACCGTGGCGACCGGGATGCCGGCGGGCATCTGCACGATGCTCAGCAGCGAGTCGAGGCCGTCGAGCGTCGCCAGCTGGACGGGCACACCGATGACGGGCAGGGCGGTGACGGATGCCAGCATGCCCGGCAGGTGCGCGGCACCGCCGGCGCCCGCGATGATCGCGCGCAGGCCCCGGGCGCGTGCCTCTCGGCCGTAGCGCACGAGCTTGTCGGGGGTGCGGTGGGCAGAGACCACCTCGACCTCGTGCGGGATGCCGAACTCCGTCAGCACCTGGGAGGCGTCGCTCATCACGCGCCAGTCGGAGTCGGAGCCCATGACGACGCCGACCACGGGCGTCTCGGAAGAATGCAGCGGCCGGGTCACCGGTCCAGGCTAGGCGCGCTCGCTGGAAGATCGCGGAACGGCACGCGACACGATCAGTCGAAGAACGAAGCCGCGCCGCGCGCCTCGTAGACGGTCTCGTCGAGATCGTCGCCCACGACGTTGACGTGCCCCACCTTGCGCCCGGGGCGCGGCGCCTTGCCGTAGGTGTGGATCTTGGCCGACGGGTGGGCGGCCATCGCCGAGGCGAACCTCTCCTCGAGTCCGCCTTCGGAGGGGCCGCCCAGCACGTTGACCATGACCGACCAGGGCGCGACGGCATCCGTCGTTCCGAGCGGGAGGTCGAGCACGGCACGCAGGTGCTGCTCGAACTGGCTCGTGACGGCGCCGTCCTGCGTCCAGTGACCGCTGTTGTGCGGTCGCATCGCGAGCTCGTTGATGAGGATGCGCTGGTCGGTCGTCTCGAACAGCTCCACCGCGAGCATGCCGGTGACGCCGAGCCCCTCGGCCACGGCGACCCCGATCTCGGCGGCGACCCGCTGCACGCGCTCGTCGGCGCGGGGAGCCGGGGCGATGACCTCGGCGCACACGCCGCCGCGCTGCACGGTCTCGACGATCGGATAGGCGCGCACGTCTCCCGACGGACGGCGCGCGACCTGCTGCGCGAGCTCGCGCGTGAAGTCGACCAGCTCCTCGACCAGCAGCGATCCACCGCCGGCGTCTTCGGCGAGGGCCGCGAACCAGTCGTCGGCCTCGGCCGCGGCCGACACGACGCGCACGCCCTTGCCGTCGTACCCGCCGCGCGGGGTCTTGACCACGGCCCGGCCGCCGTGGGAATCGAGGAAGCTCTGCAGCCCGGCGGCATCGCTCACGGCGGCCCAGTCGGGCTGCGGCAGGCCGAGCTCGGCCATGCGTGCACGCATGACGAGCTTGTCCTGTGCGACGCCGAGGGGCGCGGGGCCGGGGTGAACGGCCACACCGGCGTCGACGAGGGCGGCCAGAACGTCCTGCGGCACGTGCTCGTGGTCGAACGTGATGACGTCGACCTCGCGGGCGAAGGCCAGCACGGTGTCGGCGTCGCGGTAGTCGCCGACGGCCGTCGCGGCCAACGCGGCCGACATGCCCTCGTCTTCCGCGAGCACGCGGATCTCGACGCCCAGCTCGACGGCGGGCGCGATCATCATCCGCGCCAGCTGTCCGCCACCGACCACTCCGACTCGCAGCGCCATGCCGCTCCCTTCGTCGGCATCCATTCTGTCGGGCCTCCCGCGACCACGCGAGCCGGGTCGGCGGCCTCGCCGTGACATGACGCAGGAGTTGGCGCCGCCCCGGCGCCGCGTCGGCCGCCCGGCGAGCTGCCGGTCAGTAGCCGACGGACCCCGAACCGAAGGTCTGCGAGTCGCGGTGGGCCAGGATCTGGTTCACCTCGACCTGATCGACGAGGGTCTCGTGCACCAGGACCGCGTGCGGCACGTTCTTCAGCCGCAGCGCCGGCTCCACACCGTTGGACAGGGTCAGCGTTCCCGCGCCCCACATCCGCTGCAGGATGCCGCGGCGAAGCTGGATCGCGTAGCCGCGCACGTGCGAGATCTCGCGGCGGTTCGCCCCGAAGGGACCCGAACGTTCGATCACGCGCCGCGTCGTGATCGTCCACGTCCGCGACAGCCAGAAGAGGAAAGGGACCACGACGAGGAGCAGGACGAGCGCGCCCGCCGTCGTCAGCAGCATCCAGTTCTCGTACGGTGCCGGCAGGTTGTCGTAGAAGTAGCCCGTCGCCCCCGCCACACCGATCAGCACGAGCGCCGACCAGAAGAGCCGCCGCGCGTGCCCCCGCAGCCGGGCGATGCGCAGCTCCGGCGCGGCCGCTCCCGGCGCCGGCATGCGCGGGCGGCCGAGCGGGGTCGAGGGCTGGGTCACGGTTCCATTGTGCGGCGTGATGCGGACGGGGGTCCGGTGCCACGCGGAGGGGCGCGTGCGGCGCCTCAGCGCACGTGGACGACGTCTCCGGCCGACACGACCGTCTCGATCGTGCCCACCCCGACCACCAGACGGCCGTCGGGGTCGAGCCGGGCGGCCGTGCCCTGCAGCGTCGAGCCGTCGGGCAGCGACACCGAGACCTCACGGCCGACGGTGGCGCAGAGCTTCTCGATCTCGTGCTGCACGCGCTCCCCGTCGTCGTGGGCGAGGCGGGCGAGGGTCTTGCCGAAATCCTCGACGAAGTCGGCGAGCAGGCGGTCGTCGTCGCACTCGGCGCCGATCGCGGCGAACGAGGTCGCCGTGGTCACCGGCAGGTCGGCGCGGCTCATGCGGGTGTTCACCCCCGCCCCCACCACCACGGTGTCGACGTCGCCCGGCACGACCTCGGCCAGGATGCCGCAGATCTTGCCGCCGTCGACGAGCACGTCGTTCGGCCACTTCAACTCCGCGGTCGCACCGTGGCCGGTCAACTGGTGCCGCACCGCCCGCGTCATCGCCGCGCCCGCGGCGAGCGGGATCCACCCGCGCTGGGCGGGCGGGATCATCGCGGCGTCGACGACGATCGAGACGGCGAGCGCCGTGCCGGCCGGGGCGGTCCAGGTGCGATCGAGGCGTCCACGCCCGGCGCGCTGGTCGTCGGTGACGAGGAGAGACAGGTGGGGCCACCCCGCGGGGTCGGCCACGACGGCGGCGACGACGTCGGCATTCGTGGAGTCGGTGGTCTCGACCACCTGGACGCGGGGGCTGTGGGCGGCGGTGCGCGGGTATCCGGCGGCGGGGATCGGCATGCCCACACCCTAAGGAACCGTCGGGTGCCGTGGCATCCACTTGCCGGGATCGTCTCGAGGGCATACCGCCGACGCTGGCCGGATGCCACAGCCTCTCCGGCTTTGCCTTGTGGGCACCCTCCAACCTGGGTGACGGTGCGGTCGCTAGGGTGGGAAGGGTGACCGACCAGCCCGATCTCTACACGACCGCCGGCAAGATCGCTGACCTGCGCAACAGGTTCCAGGAGGCGGTCGTCGACGCCGAAACCGCCGCCCGCACCAAGCAGCACGCGAAGGGCAAGCTCACCGCCCGCGAGCGGCTCGAGATGCTGGTCGACCCGGGCTCGTTCGTCGAACTCGACGAGTACGTGCGCCACCGCACCACCGCCTTCGGGATGGACAAATCGCGTCCCTACGGCGACTCGGTCGTCACCGGCACGGGCACCATCCACGGCCGCACGGTCGCGGTCTACGCGCAGGACTTCTCGACCTTCGGCGGCTCGCTCGGCGAGGTCGCCGGCGACAAGATCATCAAGGTGATGGAGCTGGCGCTGCGCAGCGGCATCCCGATCATCGGCATCCTCGACTCCGGCGGCGCGCGCATCCAGGAGGGTGTGGTCGCCCTCGGCAAGTACGGCGAGATCTTCCGCCTGAACACCGCCGCCTCGGGCGTCATCCCGCAGCTGTCGATCATCATGGGCCCGGCCGCGGGCGGTGCGGTGTACTCCCCCGCCCTGACCGACTTCGTCATCATGGTCGACAAGACCAGCCAGATGTTCGTCACCGGCCCCGACGTGATCAAGACCGTCACCGGTGAAGACGTCGGCATGGAGGAACTCGGCGGCGCACACACGCACAACACCCGCTCGGGCGTCGCGCACTACCTCGCCGACGACGAGGACGACGCGATCGACTACGCCCGCGGGCTCATCGGGTACCTCCCCGACAACAACCTCGCCGAGATCCCCGTCTACGACACCCCGTTCGAGTTCGAGACGACCGACGCCGACCGCTCGCTGAACACCGTCATCCCCGACTCCCCCAACCAGCCCTACGACATCCACACCGTCATCAGCGGGATCGTGGATGCCGGAGAGTTCCTCGAGGTGCAGCCGCTGTTCGCGCCCAACATCGTGATCGGCTTCGGCCGCATCGAGGGGCGCACCGTCGGTGTCATCGCCAACCAGCCCTCGCAGATGGCCGGAACGCTCAACATCGACGCGGGCGAGAAGGCCAGCCGCTTCGTGCGGTTCTGCGACGCGTTCTCGATCCCCATCGTCACCCTCGTCGACGTGCCCGGCTACCTGCCCGGCACCGACCAGGAGTGGACGGGCGTCATCCGCCGCGGCGCGAAGCTGCTGTACGCCTACGCCGAGGCCACCGTGCCCCTCGTCACCGTGATCCTGCGCAAGGCCTACGGCGGGGCGTACATCGTCATGGGCTCCAAGCAGCTCGGCGCCGACATCAATCTCGCCTGGCCCACCGCCGAGATCGCCGTCATGGGCGGTCAGGGCGCGGTGAACATCCTCTACCGCGGTGAGATCAAGCGCGCCGAAGAGGCCGGCGAAGACGTCGCGGCCGTGCGGACGCGCCTCGCCAACGAGTACACCTACAACGTGGCATCCCCGTTCCTTGCGGCCGAGCGCGGCGAACTCGACGGCATCATCGAGCCCGCCCAGACGCGGGTGTCGATCGCGAAGGCCCTCCGGGCGTTGCGCAACAAGCGCGCGAGCATGCCCGCCAAGAAGCACGGGAACATCCCGCTGTGACCGCCGCCGACGACGACGCCCGGGAGAACCCGCCGGTCGTGGTGGAAGTGGTGCGCGGCGCGCCCACCGAGGAGGAGCTGGCCGCGGCGATCGTCGTGGTGAGCGAGGAGTACGCCCGCGAAGTCGCCGGTGCGACCGCGCCCGAGGATGCCGTGCGCTCGCGGTGGGAGCTCCACGCCCGCGGTCTGCGCCAGCCCCTGAACCGCGCGGCGGGCTGGAACGGCTTCACCGGCTGAGACCGGCGCGTCGTGTCCCCCGAAATACCTACAGACGGCGGGACGCGCGATGCGAATACTGGAGGAGCTGGAACGCATCATGCGTTCGGTCGGTCCGCTCTTCGAGCCGGATCCGGCCTTGCGGGCGGTTTTCGGGTAACCGCTCGCCAGGGGTGAGGGGTCGGCGTATCGCCGCCCCTCACCCCTCATCTTTTTCGAGCGCACATCGGGGCCCGTGCCGCCCTCCGTGCGGGTCGGAGCGCCGCGACCGGGCGTTCGTCCAGCGCGCGGAACCCGGTGTGCCCGGGCCGTGCGGGCGGGGCGCTGCGGGTCGACCGTTGCGGGTTGGTCGTTATGGGTGGACGGCTGCGGTCGGCGGCTGCGGTCGGCGGCTGCGGTCGGCGGCTGCGGGTCGGCCGTCCTGGGTGAGCCGCTGCGGCGGATCGGCGGGCGCGACCGCGGTCAGCGCGGACGGCGGATCTCGCGCCAGAGATCGACGTTGTCGTCGTCGCCGGCCGCGGCGTCTCCGCTCGAGCGCCCCACGACGGTGACCGCGACCTGTTCGTCGGGAGACGTGCGGATGATCACGCGCTCCGACACCGACTCGCGCAGGATGCCCGCCAGTTCTCTCCGGACCTCGGCGAGCTCACGCGCATCCAGGCCGTCGAGACCGCCCTCGTCGAAGAGGCTGATGGCCGCACCGCGGCACCGCGCGGCGTCGATCTCCGCGCGCACCTCGTCGTCGAGGAGCCGGTTACCGCGCAGTTCGTCGCGGAGCCGGGCCTCGGCTCGCCGCGCCGCCTCTTTGTCGGAGGGTCGCAGATTGCCGCCGTTCTCGATGGTGCGCGAGAGGATCGGGCCGGCCGTCTGCAGAGCCCGCTGCACGTGCAGGCGACGCTCGCGCTGGCGGCCGCTCTGCGACGCCTGCCACGCCGACGCCGCCTGCTGCAGTTCGGCGAGCCGCTCGGCATCCCTCGCCGCACGATCGAGCGCGAAGACGACCAACTGCGCGGCGGACACCCAGACGATCGAGCCGATGAGGCCGAGGCTCATCGCCTGCACGGGTCCGAGCCACAGCGACGTCGAGAGCGCGAGCACCGCGATACCGGTCCAGGCGGCGACGGGCCGCCGACGGGCCATGACGATCATCATGAGCGCGCCGATCGCCCCGATGACCCACGTCACGAAGGGTTCGGTGCGCCCCTCCTCGGTGACGGCGAGGAACGTCGCATTCGAGACGAAGATCGCGACGACCAGTGCCGCCGCGACCTGCCAGGCCGGTGCGCGCGGGGGTGCCGCGGCCGTCGCCGACCGTGGGCGGTCGCGGACTCCGAGGACGAAGATCAGCAGCAGCGTCACGGGCAGGTAGACCACGAGGGCGGCGACGATCAGCCAGCCGTGAACCACCGTCTCGGGCGAGGTCCAGATGAGCCCGCGCGCGGCGAGGTAGGCGGTGAGGGCGACGCCGAGGAACGACAGGATGCCGCGGACGGTCACCAGCGGTCCCCGCTCTCCCACTCGAGGGTCACCGTGGTGCCACCCCCGTGCGACTCGATGTCGCTGCGTCCTCCGACGGCGGCGAGGCGAGCGTGGATCGAGCCGCGGATGCCGAGCCGGTCGGGCGCGACCGCGGCGACGTCGAAGCCCGGACCCGTGTCACGCACGCGCAGGATCACCCCGCCCGGCGACGCCGAGCCTGTCACCTGCACCGTCAGGCCCTGGGCATCGGCGTGCTGGACAGCGTTGGCGACGGCCTGGAGCGCGGCGAGAACGAGCGCCCGCGCCACGCGTCCGGGTACGCGGGGGGTGTCGTCGTCGAGCTGCCGGATGACGCTCAGCTTCACCCCCAGCTCCTTCGCGGCCGCCTCGATGTCGTCGGCGAGGCGCGAGGCGGGGACCGGCTCGTCGCTGCCCTCCAGGGCGTCCTTCTCGGCGTTGGCCAGTCGCGTGAGCGCCTCGCGCGCCATGCTGACGGCGAGCGTGCGCTCGCGGGGAGTCGAGGCGCGTTCGGCCGCGAGGAGGGCGCCCAGCACGCTGTCGTGCATGAGGGCGGCCACCGCCACCCGCTCGGACTCGGTGGCCGCCGTCGCCGCGGCCGAGGCGTAACTGGCGACGGCGGCCGCCCGCGCCTGGTCGACGTTGGCCGCGACGGAGCGGTACATCCAGCCGAGGGTGAGCAGGACGCTGCCGAGGATGAGCGCGAAGGAGACGTCGAGCGCCACCGGTACGACGAAGTCGGCATCGTCGCCGGCCTGCAGCAACCGCACGACGCCGTACAGGATGGGGGTCGCGATCGTCCAGGCGATCTGCAGCCCGATGGGGAAGGCGACGATGCTCGCGACGGTCGCCACGTTCACGAGGAAGAAGACCCACGGATCCTGCGTGGGGGCCGGCGCGGGTCCCGCCGCGGTGGCCCACGGCCACACCGCGAGCGTGACGACGAACACGATCGCGAAGATCCCCGCGAAGACACGCGTGAACCGGCCGACCAGGCACGCCAGGATCATCGCCGTCAGCGGCACGAAGACGGCGACGATGAGGGGGACGTGCCAGTCGGACGCCTCGTCGGGGGACCCGAGGGCGGCGGCCAGGGCCTGCGCCCCGAGGACGAGCGACCCCGATCCGACGATCAGGGTGATGACCCGTTCGATTCTCGTCTGCGTGAAGGAGCCCTGGTCGGCCTGCGTCTCGCGCGTGTGGGGAATGCGCCCCCACGCCTCGTCGAGAACCGACCGTTCGATCTCAGGCATGCGGTGCGGTGCCGTCGGGTGCGTCGTGCAGGATGCCGTCTTCCATCGCGCGTCGGAGCAGATCGACCTTCGTCGGGGCGGGTCTTCCCACCTCGACGTACTTCACCCGCACCCGGGTGATGTTCTCTTTCGCGGTGGAGTAGGCGACGCCGAGTCGCTCGGCCACGGCCTTCAGGGGAAGACCCGCGGCATACAGTCGCAGCACCTCGCGCTCGCGGGCCGACAGCTGCGCGTCGGCGAACGCGCGATCGCCCTCCACGGCGCTGGCCCACTCGACGTTGTCGATGAGCTCGCCCCGGGCGACGGCGACGATGGCGCCCAGCACCTCGTGCGTCGGCGACGATTTGCTGACGATGCCCGCGGCCCCCGCGGCGAGCGCCTCGCGCACGGCCGCCGGGCGGTCGGCGACACTGTGGATGATGACGCTCGACCCGTCGCGGACGACGCGATCGACGTTCTCGGAGACGGTCGTACCGTCGCCGAGGGTCAGATCGAGCACGACGACATCGGCCGGTGACGCCACGGCCACCTGCCGCCAGGTGAGGTAGGCGGCGACGTTGGCGCCCGAGAAGACGACCTCGGTCGACGCGGTGCGCGCCAGGGCCGCCTCCAGCCCGAGCCGAACCGACTCGTGGTCATCGATGAGAGCGACTTTGGTCATCTTCACATCGTATCCACGCCGCCCCCGCCGTTGCGGGAGAACTCGGGCCCTCGAGGCTCAGCGACGCAGGACCGCGACGGCTTCGACGTGGTGCGAGTTCGGGAACAGATCGATCCCCCGGATGCCGTCGTGCGCCCGGTATCCCCGCTCGGCGAAGGTGGCGAGGTCGCGGGCGAGGGCGACCGGGTCGCACGCGACGTACACGACCGCCGACGGCGACAGCGCGGCGATGCCCTCGACGACCTGCGCTCCGGCCCCGGCGCGGGGCGGGTCGAGCAGGATCACGCCACGGGCCAGCCGCTCGCGCTCTCGCTCCGAGGCGTCTGCCGCCAGGCGACCGATGTAGCGGTCGACGCGCGCGGTCTCGGCACGGGCACCGACCCACTCGACGAGGTTCTCACCGGCGTGCTCGGTCGCCCGGGGGTCGGACTCCACGCTGACCACCCGCGTGCCCGTCCCGCCGAGCTCGCCGAGGGTCGCGGCGAACAGGCCGACGCCGCCGTAGAGGTCGAGGTGCGTCGCCTCGGGGTCGAGTCCGCCGACGGATGCCGTGAGCTCACGCGACACGACGGAGGTCAGGGTGCGCGCGGCGAGCCGGTGCACCTGCCAGAACCCGCCCGCGTCGACGCGGAACACCCGATCGCCGACGCGTTCCTCCACGACCTCGGGCGTTCCGCTCGGACGGGATCCGTCGGGACGCGGAAGCACCCGCACGCGTGCGTCGGCCGGCTGAACGAGGTCGATGCGACCGGGTCGGGCGCCGGCGCCCACCTCGGCAGCCGCCCGCGCGACGGCGTCGGTCGCCAGCGGCAGGTCGGGCGTCTCGACGACATGGTGCGTGCGGGCAGCGTAGGCGCCGACGCGACCGTCGGCGTCGACGTGCAGGCTGACGCGGGTGCGCCAGCCGGTGCCGTCGGCGGATTCGCCCTGCTCGGGGGTTCCCGCGGCGCGCACGTCGACCGGCAGCTCGAGTCGGCCCACCCGTTCGATCGCCTCGCGGACGACCCGCTCCTTCAGCGCGCGCTGGTGGGCGAGCTCGATGTGGCCGAACTCGGCCCCTCCGACGCGGTGGCCGGGGTCGACGTCGATGCCCGCGGCCTTCCAGACGTGCGGTCGTCGCTCGGGTGCCGCCTGAAGCACCTCGACGGCGTCGGCGCGCCAGAACGCTTTCTTTCGGGTGTCGGTGAGGCGGGCGCGGATGCGCTCTCCCGGCAGCGTGTCGGGGACGAACACCACGCGCCCCTCGTGCCGCCCGACGAAGACCCCGCCGTGGGCGATGCCGGTGATGTCGAGTTCGATGAGGTCGCCGTCGTGCATCCCCCGAGCCTGACACATCCGGCCGGGAGACGTCCCGGGGCGTCGACGGGCGCAGCCACCTCGCAACCCAGGACCCGAGCCCGTCGAAGGGTCCGGAGGCGGCCGGACGCGGGGGCGTCGACGGGCTCGGCCACCTCGCGTCGGTCGATCGCGGGCCGCACATCGGTAGCGTTGTCGCATGCGCGTGTGCTTGGCATCCACTTCTCCCGCCCGTCTCATGCTGCTGCGGCAGGCGGGCATCGAGCCCGAAGCGCGCGCCCCGCGGGTCGACGAGGAGGCCGTGATCGCCGAGGTCGAGGCGGCCGAAGGGCGGCGGCTCCCCGCGGCCGAGCACGTGCTGCTGCTGGCCCGACGCAAGGCCGAAGACGTGGCCCGGCGCCTGCACGCCGAAGAGCCCGGGTTCGACGGTTTCGTCATCGGGGGCGATTCGATGTTCGAGCTCGGCGACGAGATCCTCGGCAAGCCCTACACGCCCGAGGCGGCCACCGCGCGGTGGCGGCAGATGCGTGGGCGAACCGGCGTCCTGCACTCCGGTCACAGCGTGTTCCGACTCTCCCCCGGCGCCGATCCCACCGAGGCGCACGCGGTGGCCGAGGCGTCCGTGACCTTCGCCGCCGACGTCGACGACGACGAGATCGCCGCGTACGTCTCAAGCGGTGAGCCGCTGCTGGTGGCGGGCGCCTTCACCGTCGACAGCCTCGGCGGGGCGTTCATCGAACGCGTCGAGGGAGACCCCTCCACGGTGGTCGGGATGTCGCTGTCGACCACGCGCCGGCTCGTGCGGGAGCTCGGCGGTTCGTGGACCGACCTGTGGAATCGTTCGTAGAGTCCCGCACACGTTTTTCGACCTTTCTTGTGGAGTGGGGTCAAAAGGCGGGGGTGGCCCCTCGATAGGCTGGGAGGATGCCGAAGATCGCCAAGGTCCTTGTCGCCAACCGCGGCGAGATCGCCGTCCGTGTCATCCGAGCCGCCCGTGACTCGGGTAAGGCCTCCGTCGCCGTCTACGCCGATCAGGACCGCGACGCCCTCCACACGCGCCTGGCCGACGAGGCGTACGCCCTCGACGGCGCCACCAGCGCCGACACCTACCTCTCGATCGAGAAGATCCTCTCGGTCGCCCGCCGCGCCGGCGCCGACGCGGTGCACCCCGGTTACGGTTTCCTCGCCGAGAACGCCGACTTCGCCCGTGCGGTGATCGCCGCGGGGCTGGTGTGGATCGGTCCCTCCCCCGACGCCATCGAGGCCCTCGGCGACAAGGTCACCGCCCGCCACGTCGCCGAGAAGGTCGGAGCACCGCTCGCCCCCGGCACCCCCGGCCCCGTCGCAGGAGCCGACGAGGTCATCGCCTTCGCCGAGCAGGTGGGCTTGCCCATCGCCATCAAGGCCGCCTACGGCGGCGGCGGACGCGGCCTCAAGGTCGCGCGCGAACTCGGCGAGGTCGCCGAGATGTTCGAGTCGGCGACCCGCGAGGCCGTCGCCGCCTTCGGCCGCGGCGAGTGCTTCGTCGAGAAGTACCTCGACAAGCCCCGCCACGTCGAGACCCAGTGCCTCGCGGATGCCGCGGGCAACGTCGTCGTCGTCTCGACCCGCGACTGCTCGCTGCAGCGCCGTCACCAGAAGCTGGTCGAAGAGGCGCCGGCGCCCTTCCTCAGCGACGAGCAGAACGCGGTGCTGTACTCGGCATCCAAGGCCATCCTCAAGGAGGTCGGCTACGTCGGTGCGGGCACCTGCGAGTTCCTCATCGGCGCCGACGGCACCATCTCGTTCCTCGAGGTCAACACGCGTCTCCAGGTCGAGCACCCCGTCTCGGAAGAAGTCACCGGCCTCGATCTCGTGCGCGAGCAGTTCCGTCTCGCCGAGGGTGAGGAGCTCGGGTACGACGACCCCGCCCCGGTGGGCCACTCGATCGAGTTCCGCATCAACGGCGAGGACCCGGGCCGCAACTTCCTCCCCCAGCCCGGACCCATCCACGTCTTCAAGACGTTCGGCGGTCCCGGCATCCGCCTCGACTCCGGCGTCACCGCGGGTGACAGCGTCTCGGGCGCATTCGACTCGCTGCTGGCGAAGATCATCGTCACCGGCCGCGACCGTGCCGAGGCCCTCGAACGCTCGCGCCGCGCGCTCGACGAGTTCGAGGTGTCGGGCATGCCCACCGTGCTCCCCTTCCACCGGAAGGTCGTGCGCGACCCCGCCTTCACCGCCGAGGACGGCGACTTCGGCGTCTTCACGCGCTGGATCGAGACGGAATTCGTCAACGACATCCCCGCGTGGGACGGCGAGCCCGAGGCCCCCGCGGTCGTCCCCGGTCGCCACACCGTGGTCGTCGAGGTCGGCGGCAAGCGCCTCGAGGTCAGCCTGCCCGACCGCATCACGGCCGCCGCTCCCGCCGTGGGTCGCCCGGTGGCGGCTCCCCCGTCGCGTCGGTCGCACGCCGCCTCGCCCTCGGCCGGTGCCACCGGAGACGCCGTGAAGTCGCCCATGCAGGCCACGATCGTCAAGGTCGCAGTCGAAGAGGGCCAGCAGGTCGTCAAGGGCGACCTCGTGGTCGTGCTCGAAGCGATGAAGATGGAGCAGCCGATCCAGGCGCACAAGGACGGCACCATCGCCGGCATCGACGCCACCGCCGGCACCACGGTCTCGGCCGGGCACCAGCTGCTCCTGATCAACTGAGACGTTCGCTCGACGGCGCCGCCGCATCCCTCCGGGGTGCGGCGCCGTCGTCTGCCCGGGTGTCGGCGCGTCAGGCACAAGCCGCACCGGGGGGCCGGACCCACGCATAAACACGGTTCGTGCGTGTAAACACGCCCTCGCCGTGTTTCTGCGCACAGAACGTGTTTATGGCTCGACGGGACCCCGCCGACGTTGCACGGGACCCGCGACCGCCGCACCGCCGACACCGCTGCCGTGCCGGGATGGATGCCGGGAGGAAACGGCATCCGGAATCGCGGCGCCACTCGTGGCGTCGGCTCCGACACCGGCGGCGCCGGTGCGGCCCAGGGGCGCGCCCTCCCCACGCATAAACACGATTCGTGCGCATAAACACGCTCTCGCCGTGTTTCTGCGCACGGAAAGTGTTTATGCCTCGGCGGGAGCGCGCGGACGACGCGCGGCAACCCGCGAACGCCACACCGCCGACACCGGCACTGCGCCGGGATGGATGCCGGGAGAAAGAGGCATCCGGGAATCGCGGCGCCACCCATTGCGGCGACGCCGACACCGGCAGCGCCGGCGCGACCCAGGGGCGCGCCCTCCCCCACGCATAAACACGATTCGTGCGCATAAATACGCTCGCACCGTGTTTATGCGCACGGAAAGTGTTTATGCCTTGACGGAAACCCGCGGACGACGCACGGGACCCGCGACCGCCGCACCGCCGACACCGGCACCGTGCCGGGATGGATGCCGGGAGGAAGCGGCATCCGGAATCGCGGCGCCTCCCACGGCGGCGGCGACGCCGACATCGGTAGCGCCGGAGCAGCCCAGGGGCGCGCCCTCCCCCACGCATGAACACGATTCGTGCGCATAAACACGCTTTCACCGTGTTTATGCGCACGGAAAGTGTTTATGCCTCGACGGGAGCCCGCGGACGCGGCACACCGGACAGTCCCGGGACACCCCCCACCCCACGCATAAACACCATTCGTCCGCATAAACACGCTCTCGCCGTGTTTATGCGCACAGAACGTGTTTATGCCTCGACGGGAGCCCGCGGCCGCGGCGCCGGATCGCGCGCACCCGCACCGTTGCGGCTCGCAGGGATGCGGCGCGCACCGCGCCGGGACGGATGCCGGGAGGAACCGGCATCCGGAAGCTCAGTCCTCGCCCGGGTCGTCGCGGTCGACGATGTGCATCGCGCGGGCGGCGTCGGTGATGCTCGACGTGAGCGACGGATACACGGCGAAGACGCGGGCGACCTGGTCGACGGTGAGGCGACGCTCGACGGCGATCGCGATCGGGTAGATGAGCTCCGACGCCTTGGGGCCGACGATGACGCCGCCCATGACCGTGCCGCTGCCCTCGCGGGCGATGAGCTTGACGAATCCGTCGGTGATGCCCTGCATCTTCGCGCGCGGGTTGGCCGACAGCGGGAGCTTGCGCACGACGCCCGCGATGCGGCCCTCGGTGACGTCCTGCTCGCTGAAACCGACGGTGGCGATCTCGGGCGCGGTGAAGATGTTCGCCGTGATGCGACGCGTCTCGAGGGGGATGACGATGTCGCCGAGGGCGTGGAAGATCGCCTGGCGCCCCTGCATCGACGCGACGGATGCCAGGGGGTAGAAGTTCGTGCAGTCGCCGGCGGCGTAGATGTTGGGCACCGAGGTGCGGGCCACGCGGTTCACGCGGATGTGCCCCGAAGCGGTCATCTGCACTCCCGCCTGCTCGAGCCCGAGACCGGCGGTGTTGGGGATCGAGCCCACCGCCATGAGGCAGTGGCTGCCTTCGATCGTGCGGCCGTCGGCGAGGGTCACCACGACGCCGTCGCCGGTGTTCACGACCGAATCGGCGCGTGCCTTCGACAGCAGGGTCATGCCCCCGCGCTGGAAGACGCGCTCGAGCACGGCGGCGGCATCCTGGTCTTCGCCCGGGAGCACCTGATCTCGGCTCGAGACGAGCGTGACCTTCGCGCCGAGGTTCATGTAGGCCGAGGCGAACTCGGCCCCCGTCACGCCGGAGCCGACGACGATGAGGTGCGCGGGCACCGACTTCATGTTGTACAGCTGCGTCCACGTCAGGATCCGCTCACCGTCGGGCTGTGCCGACGGGAGCTCCCGCGGCGACGCGCCGACCGAGACGACGAGGGTCTCGGCCTCGACGCGATCGAAGTCGGTGCCGCCGGCCTCGGTCGAGACGACGACGGCACCCGATCCGTCGAGGCGACCGTGACCGGAGATGATGCGCACCCCCGCTTCGAGGAGCGAGGAGCGCATGTCGTCGGACTGCTGCCGCGCGAGCGAGAGCAGACGCTGGTTGACGGCGGCGAGGTTGATCGCGACCTCGGGGGCGAGGGGCTTACCGCGGTCGTCCTTGGCGAACAGCTGCACGCCGAGGCTGCTGGCGTTGCGGATGGCGACGGCCGCGTCGGCCGTGGCGATGAGGGTCTTCGAGGGCACGACGTCGGTGATGACGGCGGAGCCGCCCACGCCCGCACGCTCCACGAGGGTGACGTCGGCGCCGAGCTGCGCGGCGGACAGCGCCGCCTCGTACCCGCCGGGGCCGCCGCCGACGATCGCGACGGATTGCTTGCGCTCGAAGCTCTGCACCATGGCATCCATTCTGTCAGCGCGGCGGACCGCGCCGACCCCGCCCTTGCCTGCGGCGCAGGCGACACGCGGCCGAGGCGGCTCGCCGTCTGGCCCGCGCGGCCCGCAGTTTCTAGAGTGGGGGGATGTCCAACAGCATCTCTCACCCGCTCGACGACCCGGCGGTCGACCCCTTCGAGGTCGCCGCGTCCGCAGCGGCCGACATCGCACGCCTCTCGGGCGTCGCGCACCACGACATCGCCGTCACCCTCGGATCGGGTTGGGGGCGTGCCGCCGAACTCATCGGCGAGGAGACGGCGTCGTTCCCCGCCACCGAGGTGGTCGGCTTCTCGAAGCCCGCGCTCGAGGGGCACGTCGGAACGCTCCGCAGCGTCCGCACCCCGGGCGGTAAGAACGTCCTCGTCATCGGAGCGCGCACGCACTACTACGAGAACCACGGCGTGCGCCGGGTCGTGCACAGCGTGCGCACCGCCGCCGCCACGGGCGCCCGGACGATGATCCTGACGAACGGCGCCGGCGGCATCCGCGAGACGTGGAAGCCCGGGCAGCCCGTGCTCATCAGCGACCACATCAACCTCACCGCCGACTCGCCCCTTGAGGGCGCCACCTTCATCGACCTCACCGACCTCTACTCGACGCGCCTGCGCGACATCGCCCGGAGCATCGACCCCTCGCTCGACGAGGGCGTCTACTGCCAGTTCCGCGGGCCGCACTACGAGACCCCGGCCGAGGTGCAGATGGCGAAGGCCATCGGCGGACACATCGTCGGCATGTCGACCGCCCTCGAGGCGATCGCCGCACGCCAGGCGGGCATGGAGATCCTCGGCTTCTCGCTGATCACGAACCTGGCCGCCGGCATCCAGAAGACCCCGCTCAGCCACGAGGAGGTGCTCGAGGCCGGTCGCGAGGCCGAGCCCGTCATCTCGGCGCTGCTGGCCCGTGTGATCGGCGCGCTGTGAGCGAGAACTCCTCCGGCTCGACCGGCACGTTCGTCGACGCGGCTCGCGCCTGGGTGGCGCAGGATCCGGATGCCGTGACCCGCGACGAGCTGTCGGCTCTGCTCGCGCGCGTCGAGGACGGGGATGCCGCCGCGGCCGACGACCTCGCCGATCGCTTCCGCACCCGCCTGGCGTTCGGCACCGCGGGCCTGCGCGGCGCGCTCGGCGCCGGTCCCAACCGCATGAACCGGGTGCTCGTCGCTCAGGCCGCCGCCGGCTTCGCCGCCTTCCTCGGCGAACGCGCAGGGTCCACGACCCCGACCGTGGTCATCGGTTACGACGGTCGACGCAACTCCGACGTGTTCGCGCGCGACTCGGCCGAGATCTTCGCGGGAGCGGGGCTCAACGCGGTGCTGCTCCCGCGGATGCTGCCGACCCCCGTGCTCGCCTTCGCCGTGCGCCATCTCGGCGCCGACGCCGGTGTCATGGTCACCGCCAGCCACAACCCTCCCGACGACAACGGCTACAAGGTCTACCTCGGCGGAGCGGACGAGGGCGCGCAGATCGTTTCGCCCGCCGACGCCGAGATCGCCGCGCACATCCAGCGCGTCGCCGACGCGGGCAACGTCACGGTGCTCCCCCGCTCGGTCGGATACGCCAACGCCCCCGAGTCGCTCATCGACGCCTACGTCGCGGCCACCGCCGCGATCGCCCCCGCGCCCGCGGGCGCCGACGGCCTCAACTGGGTCTACACGGCGATGCACGGCGTGGGTTGGGAGACCGTCTCGCGGGTGCTCACCGAGGCGGGTTACCCCGCACCCACGCTCGTCGATGCGCAGATCGAGCCCGACGGCCGCTTCCCCACCGTCGCCTTCCCCAACCCGGAGGAGCCGGGCGCGATGGACCTCGCCTTCGAGACGGCGCGCACCGCGGGCGCCGAGCTCGTCATCGCCAACGATCCGGATGCCGACCGCCTCGCCGTCGCCATCCCCGACGCCGACGCCGAGGGCGGCTGGCGCCGGCTCTCCGGCAACGAGATCGGCCTGCTACTCGGGTGGCGGGCCGCCCGCGAAGCCGCCGCCGCGCGCGACGGTTCGGCGAGCGAGGGTTCCTCGAACGGCGTCCCGGACGTGGATGCCGGGGCTCCGGCATCCCTCGCCTGCTCGCTCGTGTCGTCGCCCGGACTCCAGGCGGTGGCCGAGCACTACGGTCTCGCGTTCCACTCCACCCTCACGGGCTTCAAGTGGATCTCGCGGGCGCCGGGCATCGTCTTCGGCTTCGAGGAGGCGCTCGGGTACCTCGTGAACCCCCGCACGGTCCGCGACAAAGACGGGATCTCCGCCGCCGTGGCGATGCTCGGCATGGCCGCCGAGGCGCGGGGGCAGGGGCGCACGGTCGCCGACCTGCTGCAGGAGTTCCGCGACACGTTCGGCGCGTTCGCGAGCGATCAGATCTCGATCCGCGTCAGCGACGTGGGCGAGATCGCCGGGATCATGGCATCCCTGCGCGCTGACCTGCCCACCACCGTCGGCGGTGTCGCGGTCACGCGCATCGACGACCTGCTCACCGGCGTCGACGACCTGCCGCCGGGCGATGTGCTACGACTCTGGCTCGACGGCGGATCCCGACTCATCGTGCGCCCGAGCGGCACCGAACCGAAGCTCAAGCTCTACCTCGACGTGCGCGGCTCCTCGGCCAAGAAGGCGCGCCGCCGCCTCGAGGCGCTGCGCGCGGGTGCGGAGGAGATGCTCGCGGCGGTGCGCTGACGGCGGGGCGACCGCCTCGGACCGGACGCCGGAGAGAGCGTGTTGAAGGTAGGTGAGGCGGAAGCGGTATCGGCGTCCACCTTCGGGTGAAGCGCGGGTGGACGGGTCGGCGCAGGTCGCCGGGCGCACCACAGGATGGACGTGCGCTGCTGCTGCGGCACCTCTGAGCGCACGCCGCTCCGTAGCCTCCGTGAGGTCGGCGTCCTGCGAGCGGTAGCCCGGTTCACCCTGGACGGGCAGCGAGGGGCCGCGCGCGCGGTCGGCGTGCGCATGGGGTGATGGGGTACGGCGATCCTCGTCGCCGCCCGATTTCCGCGCTGCTGGCGCGGTCGTCCCCGATGGAGCGCCCCGTGACCGAGACCCTCGCCCCCGCCGACGACGCCGCGTCGTCCGCCCGCCTCTCCCGCCGCACCGTGCTCGCCGGCTCCGCGTGGGCGGTACCCGCGATCGTCGTCACCACCGCGACGCCCGCGTTCGCGGCATCCACCGCCCCCACCCTCGCGGTCACCGCACCGAACATGCAGACCGTCGCCGCAGGCACCACCCCCGTCACCGCCACCGCGACCGACAACACCGGGCAGCCCCTCACCGGCGGTGTCGTCACCTTCTCCGGGCCGGCCGGCACGAGCTTCTCGCCCCAGAACGCCACCATCACCAACGGCGTGGCAACCACAACCCTCACCACCACCAACACGTGGGCGACCCCCGGTAGCACGCTGACCGTCACCGCGAGCACCACCGGCGCCACCACGACCGCAGCCCTCACCATGCTCGGCGCCAACGCCCGCGCCGGCGGGTACAACGGCAACCCGGCCGGATCGGCTGGCACCGGTCAGACCGGCACCACCATCCGCCCGCCCGCCCAGCTATCGCAGGTGTTCCCCTCCCCCATCGTCGCCCTGAGCGGCGGCTCCCACCCGTTTGCCGGCTCCTTCTCCGTCGCGCTCCTGCAAGACGGCACGGTGTGGACCATCGGCAGCAACGTATACGGCGCCCTGGGTGACGGCACCACCACGAGCCGCGCCACCTGGGCGAGAGTGCCGAGCCTCACCGGGGTGACACGAGTCGCGTGCACCCTCAACTCGGTGTACGCGGTGCTCAACGACGGCCGTGTGCTGGCCTGGGGATACAACGGCAGCGGCCAGATCGGCGACGGCACCAACATCGACCGGTCGATCCCCACAGCGGTCGGTGGGATCACCGGCGCCGTCGAGATCAGCGCGACGGGAGGGTCCGCAATCGCGCTTCTTTCAACGGGTGAGGTTCGCACATGGGGGTACAACGGATACGGCCAGCTCGGCAACGGCACGACGACAAGCAGCAACATCCCTATCAGTCCCGGGCTCACCGGTGTCGCCCAGGTACGCGCCGGTGGGAACACCTGCTATGCGCTGCTGTCGAACGGGCAGGTGCGCGCTTGGGGTTACGGGCGCGACGGGCAGATCGGAAATGCGGCCTCGACCGACGTCGCCGTGCCCACCGCTGTCTCGGGCATCACCACCGCTACCCAGATCTCCGCGGGTAGCAACACCGGATTCGCCCTCCTGTCGACAGGCGAGCTCCGCGGCTGGGGATACAACGGCACAGGAAGCGTGGGCGACGGCACAACGACCAACCGCAATAGTCCGACCCCCGTGGTCGGCGCCGCTGACGCCGTCTCGATAGTCAGCACGGTGGGCTCGAGTTTCGCGCAACTCGCGACCGGCGAGTACAAGGGATGGGGATCCAATCAATACGGTGAGCTCAACGACGGGACGACGATCAACCGCGCCACCCCCATCACTCTGCCCGGCACCGACGACATCGCTTCCTTCCAAGCAGCACCGAACGGTGGCGCAGTCCTCACGCTCCGCGGTGCCGCACCCGCCGTATCGGTGACCTCCGCGAACCAGCAGATCACCGCCGCCGGCGACACCCCCGTCACCGCCACCGTCGTCAACGGCCCCAACCAACCCGCCGCCCGCAAGACCGTCGCCTTCACCGGACCCAACGGCGCCACCCTCACCCCCGCCTCGGCCACCACGGACACCGCCGGTGTCGCATCCACCGTCGTCAACCTCAACGACACGTGGGCCACCCCCGGCTCCACCCGCACCATCACCGCCGCCGCCAACGGCACCACCGGCACCGCCGCGCTCACCGTGCTCGGCGCCAACGCCTACGGCATCGGGAACGGCCTCGCCCTCGGGACGCCTGCCACGACGAGCACGGTCCCCACCCCGACGCAGCTGAAGCAGGTGTTCCCCTCTCCCATTGCCTCGCTCGCCGTCGGCTGGAGCACCGTCTTCTCCCTCGCCCTGCTGGAAGACGGCACGGTCTGGTCCATCGGCAACAACCAGAACGGCCAGCTCGGCGACGGCACCACCACCAACCGCCCCACCGTCTGGGCTCGAGTCGCCGGCCTGAGCAACGTGACGCAGATATCCGCGGGACAGGGATTCGCGATGGCGCTTCTGGCATCCGGGGAGATCCGGAGCTGGGGACGCAACGATCGCGGCCAGCTCGGCAACGGCACCATCGGCGACACGCCGACCCCCGTCGCCGTGACCGGGATCACCACCGCCGTGTCCGTCTCGTGCGGAATCACGAGCGGTTACGCACTTCTGGCGGACGGGACGGTGCGCTCCTGGGGACGCAACGACAACGGCCAGCTCGGCAACGGCAGCACAGTCGACACCTCCACCCCCGTGCAGGTGTCGGGTCTCGCAGGCGTCACCCTGATCGCCGCCGCGAATGGCGAGGCCTGCTTCGCACTGCTGCCCGACGGAACCCTCCGGTCGTGGGGACGCAACAACCTCGGCCAGCTCGGTGACGGCACGACCACCGACAAATCCACTCCCGTCAGCGTCGTGGGGGTGACCGGGGTGACGCAGATCGCCCCCGGCGACACGTTCTGCCTCGCGCTGACCTCCGCCGGGACCATCAGGGCGTGGGGCTCGAACGCGACCGGGCAGCTCGGTATCGGCACGACCAGCACGGCGGCCACCACCACAGCCGTCACCGTCTCGGGAATCACCACGGCGACGCAGATCTCGGCGGGCCTCCAGTCGGGCTACGCGATCGTGAGCCCCAATTCAGGGGGCCAATACGGCACCCTGCGCAGCTGGGGCGCCAACAGCTGGGGGCAACTCGGAGACGGCACCACCACGCAACGCACAACGCCTATTGCGATCGGCGGCGCCAGCTCCGTCACCGCCATTCTCGCCGGCAACGGCGCAACGGCCGCCTACCTTCTGCGCGCACCCCGATGAACTCGATCACGAGGAACCAGCAGATCCTACGGTGACGGGTGCCTCCGCCCGACGATGTCATCCCTCGTCGGGCGGAGGCCGAGTCGCGCTCTCGTGCGCGGCGGCCAGTGCGCGGCCCTCAGCGGCGGGCGAGCGGGCGGGACGCGCGATCGACCTGCCCGAACCGTTCGTGGCGGCTCATTCCGAGGCGGGTGCGCGCGTGATGCAGGTGCGATTCGACCGTGCGCACCGAAAGACCGAGACGGCGGGCGATCTGCGCATTCGACGCCCCCGTCACGGCGAGGTCGACCACTTCCCGTTCGCGCGATGTCAGCACATCGAGCGAGGGCTCGGGATCGACCCGGGCGGCCACGCGCATACCGTCGACGAAGGTGCGCAGGGGCGCGAGATCGAACCGCTCCGCCAGCGACACGGCACGCTCGCGGACCAGCGCGAGGGGGACGCCGGCGTCCGCCAGGACGCTCAGGAGCGAGGGCAGGAGGATCGGCATCCGTCGTTCCGCCAGCGGAATCGCGCGATGCGCGCGTGCCGCCGCGGCATCCAGCCGCCCATTGGCCACCTCGAAGCGCGCGCAGACCGTCTCGCGAAGCACCGGGAAACTACCGCGTGACCATCCCGTCGACGTCGCGTCCACCCGCTCGAGCGCCTCGGCCGCGTGCACGAGATCGCCCCGCGCGATGAAGGCGACGGCGCCCATGGCGTCGTACCAGATGCGCAGCGACTCCGGCGGGGCGATCCGCGGGATCTGCAGACTGGTGAAGGCGACATCGGGGCGCATGCGCAGGAGCTGCACCGACGCGTCCAAGAGGGCGAGGACGGCGACCTCGTCCTGCCGGTCGCCCCACCGCGCCGACAGCAGGCGGCGCCGCGTCGCACTCTCGACGGCGACGACGTCTTCGCCGATCATCACCATCGCGTAGGCGTGCAGGAGGAACAGGGTGAGGTCGGTCTCGACCTCCCACCCGTGCGTCGCCTGTCGACCGCGCAACAGGGCACGCGCGCGGGCGGCGTCTCCGCGTGACGCGGCGAGTGCCGCCTGCAGGGCGGAATCGACGACCGCCGCATCGGGCCGCGCAGCGTCGACGGGCTGGGGCCCGAGCGCTCTCTCGGCGAAGGAGGCCCCGTTGGGCAGCGACAGCATCGCCACCGCGTGGTCGAGTCGGATGCGCCAGTCGTCGTCGTCGGGCGCCCAGCTCACCAGCGCTCGTAGGCGGTCGCCGGCTGCCTCCGACCCGGCGCACGTGGCGCTGAGCGCGCGCACGTACACGTGCAACGCCAGCTCCCGCTCGGCCGCCGTGACGGGCTTGGGCAGAGTCCGAAGAAGAAGCTCGGCCTCGGTGTAGTCCTCCAGGGCGATGCGCGTGAGGACGAGCGCCGCCGTGGCCCGCAGGTCGGGGCCGCCGTCCAGAATGCGGGCGATGATGGCGAGGGAATCGCGCGGCACACCCGATCGGGCGAGTGTCAGCGCCGCGCGCGGGAGGACCGCGGCCAGCGGGTCCGCCAACGGACCGGTCGTCTCGACCAGCCCGGCGTGACGCGCGCAGAACACCTCCTCGGCCGGGGTCAGCACATCGCCCCGGCGGAGGAGGTCGAGAAGACGGTGGGCGATGTCGCGCCGTTCCTCGGGGTGTTCCTCGCGCGGCGCGGACTCCTGAACGACCCGGGCCAGCAGAGGGCTCACCGCAGCCGACCCCGCCTCGACCGCGGCGACGACGAGATTGCCGTCGTGAAAGCGCGCGAGGACGTCCGAGGGGACGACCGACCCGACGTGGCGGAGCGGGATCGCCCCGAGCTCGAACACGATGGCCAGCAGACGGCGGTCGCGGGCGTCGAGGGGCGCCAGCATCCGCGTGAGGGATTCGACGAGACCGCCGGGCAGGAGATCGGCGAACGGCTCGATCGGGCACACCGCGTGCATCCGCCCGCGGACCGCCGCCACCTCGACCAGCTCGTCGACGAGCGCGGGGCTGCCGGCGCTGACGTGATGCAGCGCCATCGTCCATGCGTCATCCGCGGGTCCGACCCCGTGCCGGCTCTCCCGCAGCGCGTTACCGAGGGCGGCGGTCTCGGGAAGGGTCAGGGGTCCCACCGCGATGCTCAGCCGGTCGGCGTCCTCGACGAGCGGCCTGAGCAGCTCCCAGCGGTGCACCGATCGGCGGGCGACCTCGTGCCGCGGAGCGAGGGCGGCGAGCAGCACCGCGTCCGACGCGGCGAGCGCGTCGACGAGGGCCGCCGCCGCGGCATCCGGAAGCAGGTCGATGTCGTCGACGACGAGGATCCCGCGGCGGGCCGCGACCTCCGCGACCGCGTCGGCGACGTCGTCGACTCCGACGAGTGCGCGCCGATCGGAGACCCCCGAGCGGACCGTGACGACACCGGCCCGCGTCTCGACGATGTACGTGGGTCGGGGCTGCGCCTCGGCGATCGCCGCGAGCAGGCGCGAGCGGCCGCTGCGCGCGGGCCCCGTCAGCAGCACGCTGCGCTTCGCGCGCAACGCCTCCGCCGCGATCAGCTTCTCTCGCGTACGCCCCACCAATGGTCGACCTGCGCCCATGCCGTGTCTCCCTGAACTCCACGCGTCCACGGACGCGCCCCGGTTCGTTCCTACACCGATCTGCGTGCCGAGTCCGTGGTTCGGGAGGGGAATCAGTAGTCCGAGCGGCATACGGAGTTCATAGGAGACCCCTAAGTAGTCCGATTCCGTACGGGGCACGGATGCCCGCCTGCGATCCCCCGCCTAGCTTCGCCTTGCACCGCACCATCCGGCCCGCGGTGGGCTCGAAGGTGTGCGGCCATCCAGGAAGCAGGCATCCATGACCATTCGTCCACACACCTCTGCCCGAACGGGGCGGGCCGTGCGCACCATCGGGGCCACCGCCGCCGTCGCAGCACTCCTCCTCCCCGCCACGGCGGCGAACGCTGCCCCCGCGGACGTCGTGTCGCAGGGCACGGGCCGTCTCGTTCAGACGTCCCTCCTCGGCACCGACATCCTCGACACCGTCGCCGCCCTCCGTGGCGCGAACGCCGTCAACACCGACGCCTCGGGCGACGTCATCGTCGACCAGCCCCTCGACGCCGAGGCCATCGCCGGCCTCGTCGCACTTCAGGCGGGTTCGACGAACCTCTTCGGCGACAACGGCATCATCCAGCTCGGCGCGGTGGGTCAGTACGCCCGCGCGAACGACGACGGCAGCTCGTCGGCGTTCTCGGGTGCGGTCTCGGCGGCACCGAGCCTCATCGGCGTCGGCACCGTCACGCCCTCCAGCGTCGGCGACCCCTCCGCGGAGAACACCGCCAGCATCACGGTCGGCGGTGCCGACGCCCTCGCGGGGCTGCAGGTGAACATCGGAACGCTCGCGGCATCCGCCCTCAACGACACCGACGGCACCCAGAGCGGACAGTACGTCGTCGCCGACGTCGGCATCGTCGTCAACGGAACCCTCGTCTCGGGCGTGCTGAACACCCTCAACCCCGCGATCGACACGCTGCTCGCCGCGGCCGCCGTCACCGGTCTCGACCTCGACAACCCGTTCTCCTCGGGCACCATCACGCTGACCGAGGACGACCTGCTCGCCGCGGCGGGGGTCGCCGACATCAACGAGCTCCCCGCCGGCACCGACCTGCTGTCGTTCGTGCCCGCGGCCGTGGTGTCGCAGATCTCCGACGGCGTCAACGGGATCCTGAATGCCGTCCAGGCCCGCGTCGACGAGCTGGGTCTGGCCGGTCTCGTCCTCGGCACCGCACTCGGTGTCGCGGAAGCCGTCATCAACCCGGTGCTCGACGGCCTGGTCGACAGCCTCCAGGGCCCGCTCGGCGCGGCCATCACCGCGCTCGCGCAGCTGCAGGTCAACGTGCAGTCGACGGACGGCGGCACCTTCACCCAGACGGCGCTGCGCGTCGGGCTCGGCACGGCGGGCGCGATCGCGACCGTCGATCTGGCCACCGCGTCGGTCGGTCCCAACGCCGGGCAGCTCGCTGTTCCGGTCGCCGGTCCCGAGTCGCTGGCCCTCGCCGGTGGCGGATTCGGTCTCGCAGCCGTCATCGTCGCCGCGGTGATGCTGCGACGCCGCAGCCAGCTCGCAGCCGCACCGGCCCAGGGCTGATCGCGTGTACCGCAACGGTGCGATGGGCGGCGGCGCCGTCGGCATTCTCGCGGTCACCGGCTACGCGGCCCCGACGGCGACACTCGCCGTCGTCGGGGTCGGCGCGGCCGTGATCGGCGGACTGCTGGCCTGGCGCTCGCGGCGTCATCGGTCACAGGATGCCGTCGACCTGGCATCCGGAGAGGACACCCCCCGCTCGTGAACGCCCTCGAGTTCCTCTTCTCGCTGTCTTTCGTCTTCCTGGTGATGTTCCTCACCTACACGGCGCTGATCGTGGTTCCCTTCGTACGCCGTCGTGGCGCCGTCGAGGGCGATCCGGCGGCGTTCGAGTGGCACGCGTTCATCCCCTGTCGAGACGAGGCGGCAGTGATCGCCGAGACGATCAGGAGGACTCGAGAGCGGTTCCCGACGGTTCATCTGTGGATCATCGACGACGCCAGCACCGACGGCACCGGCGACATCGTCGCGGGCTTCGCCGACACGGATCCGCTGGTGCACGCCGTGATCCGCCGGCTCCCCGACGCCCGCACGGGCAAGGGGGCCGCCCTGAACGCCGCGTATGCCCTGTTAGCGGAGTGGCGGGCGCTGCGCGGTGACCGCGGCGTCGAGGACGATCACACGATCGTGATCGTCCTCGACGCCGACGGATCGCTCGCCGAGAACGCCCTCGCCCAGGCGGCCGGGCTCGCGGCATTCGGCTCGCCCGATGTGGGCGCGATGCAGGTGGCGGTGCGCATGAGCAACCGCGACGACCCCGCCCCGGCCCCGGGGCAGGGCAAGCTCGGGCAGGCCTGGGCGCGCTACCTCATCCGCATGCAGGACATCGAGTTCCGCACGACCATCGCCGCGATGCAGGTGCTGCGCATGCGGACGGTGTCGGTGGGGCTCGGCGGCAACGGACAGTTCACCCGCCTCAGCGCGCTGCGCGCCGCCTCCGCCGAGGAGGGCGTGCCGTGGGGCGACGCCCTGCTGGAGGACTACGAGGTGGGCCTTCGCATCATGCTCGCCGGCTACCGCACCGTCTACGCCCACGACACCTGGGTGTCGCAAGAGGCCCTGCCCTCGGCCCGACGCCTGCTCACCCAGCGCACCCGCTGGTGCCAGGGCGGGCTGCAGTGCGCCCGCTACCTCCCGAAGATCTACGCGTCGCGCACCTTCACCAACGCGGGGGCGTTGGAGGCGGCGTACTTCCTCGCCATCCCCTACATCCAACTGATCGGGTTCGTGCTCTGGCCCACGGTCACCATCGCCATGATCGTGTCGGGAGCGCTCTCGCCCGGCGGGCTGTTCGGGTGGCTGGCCGGCGCCACCTGGATCATCCCGCTGTGGGTGCTCACCGGCATCCTCCCCTTCGCCCTCTGGCCCATCGTGTACGTCACGCGGGAGGAGCGGCATCCCCTCTGGCGTGCGGGACTCTGGGGTCTGGGCTACTGGCTGTACATGTACCAGAGCTACATCTGCGTGGTACGCGCCTTCGCCCGCATGATGACGGGGCGCCGCGGATGGACCAAGACCCGCCGCAACGCCGAGGCCGGACGCCTGCTGCTGGCGGTGGAATCGTGAGCGTCGCGGTCTCGCCTCTCCGGGCCCGCGGGGGCCGGGCGAACGCGCGTGACCGACGCGTCCGAATGGCGCGCCTCGCCACCGCGGGGGCGCTGGCGATCGCCGCAGCGGCCCTCATCGCGACCGAGGCGACCACGCGTGCCGCCGAGGCGATCCTCGCGCGCGAGTTCATCGGCCTCGTCGCCCCCGGCCGCGCCGTCGCCGCAGGCCCCATCGTATGGTTCGGCATCGGGACCCCCGAAGTCACGGGTCTGGTCATCACCACGATGTGCTCGACCACCGTGCTGGCGGTCCCGCTGCTGCTGCTCGCCGTCGCGATCACCGGCATCACGCGTGCCCCCACGGGCCGCGTCGGGATCGGGCTGCTGGTGGGACTCGGTCTCGCCGTGGCCTGCAACATGATCCGCTTCGCCTCCGCCGCCTGGGCGTACGGCGCCTACGGGCGCGAGGGATTCGACCTCGTGCACCGCTACGTCGGTTCGCTGTTCGTCATCGTTGGGTTCGTCCTGGCGATCGTGCTGCTGCTGCGGATCTCGCTGCGCGAGGCCGGCTCGCGGCGGGCGGGTGGTCGGGCGCCCGGCGCGGTCGGCTCCGGTGCCGCTGCGTCTCGTTCTGCGGGGGCGGGTTCGGTCGGGTCCGGGCCCGGCGCGTTCGGGCGGTCGGGGGCTCGTGCGGGTGGCTCCGCGGGGGCTTCGCCCCACGCGTCGAGTACGACGCCCTCACCTGTGGACGGCGCCGGCGGGACCGCGTTGCGCCCGGCGCCGTCCGCTGTGGCCGACGCCGGCGGGACCGCGTCGCGCCCGGCGCCGTCCGCTGTAGCCGACGCCGGCGGGACCGCGTCGCGCCCGGCGCCGTCCGCTGTAGCCGACGCCGGCGGGACCGCGTCGCGCCCCTCCGCGTCCGACCCGAACGAAGGGAACCGCCCGTGACATACCCGTGGATCGACGTCGTCTACGGCACGCGGCCCGAGGCGATCAAGTGCGCCCCGCTCGTCGCGGAGCTGCGGCGACGCAACGGCATCCGCACGACCGTGACCGTCACCGGCCAGCACCGCGAGATGGTCGCCGAGATAAACGCGTCGTTCGGCATCCGTCCCGACGCCGATCTCGACGTGTTCCGTCGCGGCGCCGCCCTCGCCGAGACGACCTCGACGATCTTCGCCGCCCTCTCGGCCCGCTGGGCCGACGGAGCACCGGATGCCGTGGTGGTGCAGGGCGACACCGCGAGCGCCGCGCTCGCCGCGGTGGCGGCCTACTACGCCGGCGCTCGCGTCATCCATCTCGAAGCGGGTCTGCGCTCGGGCGATCTGCGCTCACCTTTCCCCGAGGAGGGCAACCGGCGCCTCATCGCACCGCTGGCATCGCTGCATCTGGCTCCGACGGGTGCGGCTGAGCGGAACCTCCTCGCGGAGGGCGTGAGCGCCGACGACATCGTCGTCACCGGCAACACCGGCATCGACGCCCTGCACCGCCAGAAGACGCACCCGCACCGCTTCGACGATCCCGCGATGGAGCAGATCGCCGTAGGTACGCAGCGCGTCGTGCTCGTCACGGTGCATCGGCGCGAGTCGTGGGGTGGGCCGCTCGGGCGTATCGCCTCGGGCATCGCCGAGGTCGTCTCAGCGCGTCCCGACGTGGTGGCGGTGCTCCCCCTGCATCCCAATCCGCAGGTCCGTGCCGAGGTGCGCGCGGCCGTCGGCGATGCGGAGCGGGTCGTGCTCTGCGAGCCCCTCCCCTACGCCCAGTTCGGGCGCATGCTGGGGCGGGCCTACTGCACGGTGACCGATTCGGGGGGTGTGCAGGAGGAGGCGCCGGCCCTCGGCGTGCCGGCGCTCGTGGTGCGCGAGACCACCGAACGTGGCGAGGGGGTCGCCGCGGGGGCGGCGCGCCTCATCGGTACGAGGCGGGAGGCGGTCGTCGCGGAGCTCTCCGCTCTGCTCGACGACCCCGCGGCGCACGCGCGGATGTCCCGGGCGCAGAACCTCTACGGCGACGGTCGCGCCGCCCCGCGCGCCGTCGACGCGATCGAGCGGTTGCTGGGCGTTGCGGCGGGGGGTGCGGGTGCGGGTGCGGGTGCTGGTGCGGGTGCGGGTGCTGCGGCGGGTGCCGATGCTGCGGCGGGTGCGGATGCGGGTGCGGATGCTGCTGCGGGTGCGGATGCACTCGTGGAGGCTCCGGTCGTGGAGACGCCAGTGGGGGCTTCGGTCGCGGGGGCCGCGAAGGGGTCGGCACCCGCCGAGCCCGCGGAACTTGCCGGCGTCGGCCTGTAGTTCGGGCGCGGTCGCGGGTGTGTAGGTAAGGCCGCGATCGGCCGCCGGCTAAGGGGGCGGGCTGCCGGTGGCGCAGGGGGGGCGGTGGGCGGCCAGCGGCGCAGGGGGCGGCCGACTGCCGAGCGGCGCAGGGGCGCTGCGCGGCGGCCGGGTGGCCCGACGGGGCGCGGAATGTGCAGTGGGGCGACCGAGAATCGCCCCGCTGCACATTTTCGGCCCCGGCAGCGGTCACGCCACCGTTCCTCCCCCGCGGCGCTCACACCTGACTCCTCCACGAGGACGGCGTCAGCGACAACGTCGCGACGGGGATCGCGGCATCGTGGGCGGATGACGTCGGAATTCACGCTGCCGCTCATTCGCCGCCGACAGCTCGACGACCTCGGGTGGGGTTCTCGGCGCGTGCGCCGCGAGGTCGAGCAGGGTCACCTCGCGGTCGTCCGACACGGCGTCTACGCACGCGCGGAAGACATGGCGCACCTCACCCGCGCGGAGCAGAAGGTCGTCGTCGGGGCCCGCGCGCTCGCGCTGATCAGCCGACGGCGGCCGACGTTCTGCGGGATCACCGCGGCCGCCATACACGGACTCCCCTGCCTGCGCGACGACGGCAGACTCCATGTCCTCAGCACCGACGAGCGCCCCGGTGCACCCGCAGATGTCGTGCGACACCGCGACCTCGACGATCGCAGCTTCGAGGAGGTGAACGGTCTCTGGTGCACGCCCCTCGCCCGAACCGTCGCCGACGTCGCGCGCAACGAAATGCGGGACGTCTCGCTCAGCGTCGCAGACGCGGCGTTGCGGCGACACGCATTCGAGCCGCCGGGGGCGTACGACGCGGAGGCAGCGTCCCGTCTGCGCGAGGAGGCTCTCGCCTGGGCGGGTCTCGCGAGGCGGAACCGGCGCACGGCGGAGCGCATCCTGCACCTCGCGGATGGTCGTGCCCAGCTCCCGGGAGAAAGCGTCAGCCGGATGCGGCTGCTCGATCTCGGCTTCGCCGCACCGTCGCTGCAGGTTCCCGTGGCCGCGCCGCACGGCGGCACCTACTGGGTCGACTTCGGACTCGACGACGTGGGCGCATGGGGCGAGTTCGATGGGAAGGCCAAGTACAACGAGCTCGCCGAGGCGGCCGGGAGATCGGCGTTCGAGGTGGTCGACCGTGAGAAACGGCGCGAGGACTGGATCCGTGGGACGACGAACAGGCGCTTCGCCCGGTGGGGATGGGACGACCTTCGCGATGCCGCGACCCTCGGCCGGCGCCTTCACGCGTTCGGCATCACGCCCCCGCGCTGACCCGCCCGACCGCGGGTGCAGAGTCCCGCGCCAGCATGTACCAGGCCTCCGCCGCCGGGCTCCCGCCACGACCACCAGCGCCCGCGCCGCACACGCCAGCTCAGCCCGACCGGGGCACGCCCGACCGGGGCACGCAATGTGCACTGGGGCGACGACAACCCGCCCCACTGCACATCCCGCGCCCCACCGCACACCCCACGACCCACTGCACGTTCGCGATCCCCCACCGCACATCCCACGCCCCGCCAACACGCCACGCCCACCAGTGCCCGCGCCGCACACGCCACGCCACGTCAGCCCGACCGGGGCACCCAATGTGCACCGGGGCGACCACAACCCGCCCATTACACATCCCGCGCCCCACTGCACGTTCGCGATCCCCCATCGCACACCCCACGCCCCGCTGCACACCCGGCGCCCCATTGCATATCGCACGCGCCGCCAAGACCCACGCGCATCAGCGCCCGCGCCGCACACGCCAGCTCAGCCCGACCGGGGCACCCAATATGCACCGGGGCGACCACAACCCGCCCCACTGCACGCCCCGCGCCCCACCACAGGCCCGACGCCCCGCTACACATCCCGCGCCCCGCTACACATCCCGCGCCCCACTGCACATTCGCAATGCCCCACAGCACACCCCACGCCCGACGCCACGCCCCACGCCGCGCGGCACGCGGGCCCGACGCCCCACCGCACGCCCCACGCCCCGCGCCGCGCGGCTCGACGCCCCACCGCGCCGCCCCAAGCGAGCAGACCCCAGGCGCACACACCACCCCGCGCCCCGCCGCGCGGTCTCAGCCGTCGATCACCGCGACCAGCTCGTCGAGGAACGCCGGGAACGAGGTCGCGCGACGCACGATCCGCTGCACGCTGTCGCGCTCGCTGAACACCTCGACGAACTGCTCGAACACGGTCTGGAACGCCTCGCGGTCGGTCTCGCTGAACGCCACGAGCGCCACCACCTGCACGCGTCCCTCGCCCCAGGCGATCGAGGGGTCGGCGATGCCGATCGCGATGCGCGTCTGGGTCGCGGTCATACCCATCGCGTGCGGCACGGCGAGCGCGTCGGTGAACGCCGTCGACGAGATGGCCTCGCGCTCGACGGCGCGCAAGACGTAGTCCTCGTCGATGACGCCCTGCGAGACCAGCAGCCCGCCCAGGCGCCGGATGACGCCGGCCTCGCCGTCGGTGGCATCCAGGCCCCGGACGAACGCCTCGGGCGCGAAATAGCGCTCGAGTTCGGCCCGCAGACGCGCCAGGCGTCGCCCGCGGCGGATGCGCCCGGCCGCGGCCTGCACCCGCTCGACATCGGCGTCGGTGAGGAACGGCTGGATCCGTACGAAGCGGTCACCCGGACGCGGCGGGTCGATCGTGGTGAGCACGAGGTCGGTGTCGATGGCATCCCACGACGGATCGATGCGCGTCTCGACGCCGACGACCTCGATCGCCTGGCCGAGGGAGCGGTCGACGCTCGAGCGCAGGAGTTCCTGCATCTCGTAGTACCCGGGGCACACGATGGTCGCCGTCAGCAGCTGGTCGGCCCGGCGACTGCGTTCGAGCCGCCCGCCGACGTGCATGGCGATGTAGGCGATCTCGTCGTCGAGGATCGGGATGCCGAGGCCGTCCTGCAGCCCCTTGGCGATGTAGACGGCGACCTCGAAGATCATCGGATACGTCGACTTGAGCGATCGCGTGAGCGGGTTGCGCGACCACGCCTGCTCCCGTGCCCGCGCGAGGAGGTTCTGCACGTGCAGCGCCAGACGGAGGATGAAGTCGTCATGGGCGATGTCCACGAGGAACTCGGATGCCGCGTTCTCGACGACCCGGCGCACCGCGACCTCCACCGCCGGATCGAGGCGCGCGCGCACGTCGTCGTCGCCCGGGGAGCCGGGGGCGACGATGCGGGTGAGCACGAGGGTCGCGAGGTGACGCAGATCTCCGGAGCCCAGTTGCACGCCGATGTGCTTGAGCGTCAGGCGGTCGAGCAGCGTGACGACGGCGGCTGCGGCGTCGGAGGAATCACCGCCGGGTGAGCCGAGGGCGCGGTCGCGGGTGGTGCGGTCGGCGGCGATGGCGATGTGCATGACCACGTCGCCGATGCCGATCTCGTTGACGTAATAGCCCAGGGCTCCGAGTTCGGCCACCAGCTCGGCCTTGAACGGTCCGAAGGCGCGAGCCCCGACCGAGCGCTCCCCGAGCGTGCGCCGCAGCGCGTCGAGGTCGAAGAGGCCGGCATCCATCTCGTCGTGCGCGAGCTTCGACAGCAGACGCCGCTGCGCGACCTCGGTCCCGCGAAGACGGGCGGTGGATGCCGAGCGCTCGAGCGTCAGCTCGGTTCCACCGAGAAGCCCCCGCACGCGTGACAGGTCGGCCTCGAGGGTGGCGGGGCTGACGTGCAGCGAGTCGGCGGTGTCGAAGACGTCGATGCCGTCGGCGGCATCCAGCAGGCGGCGCACGAGCGTGTGCAGGCGGTCGCGCGGGGTTCCCGCGTCGGATCCGGTGATCGAGCGCAGGGCGGCGGCCGCGTTGCTTCCAGCGCGATACCCCTGCGGACCCGATTCGATCGCCGCGCCCCCGGGGACACGGGCGTTGACCGCTGTGACGTAGGAGCGGACGCTGCGCGGGGTCACCCCGAGCGCGTCGGCCAGAGACGCCGCCGTCGACCATTCCGCATCGCGCAGCAGCAGTGCCACGAGGCGGTCTTGGCGAGTCTTCGTCGTCACGATCCGTCCTCCGCACCGCCCCGGTGGGCAGCGTCCCCTCCATCCAACCACGCGTGCGCCGCAGCGGGGCGGGCCCGCGCGCGCGCTGCACCGGCGGGGACGAACCGGCCGCCCGCGCGATGGCGGCGGCGGGCCGACCCGCCGCCGCGACCGCGCGGCTCCTCACCGCGCGGTGCGCCGGAACAGGGCGACCGCGATCGTCAGGGCGACGACGAGGATCGCGAAGCACCACGCCGACGCGACCCAGATCTGTCCGCCGACGGGCTGCTGCGACAGCAGGGCGCGGATGGTGTCGACGATCGAGGTGACGGGCTGGTTCTCGGCGAACCACCGCACGGGCCCGGGCATCGTGTCGGTGGGCACGAACGCCGAGCTGACGAACGGCAGGAAGATCAGCGGGTAGCTGAAGGCGCTGGCACCGTCGATCGTCTTCGCCGCGAGTCCCGCGATGACCGCGATCCACGTCAGGGCGAGGGTGAAGAGCATCAGGATGCCGACCACCCCGAGCCAGGCGGCGACCGACGCCCCCGAGCGGAATCCCAGCAGCAGCGCGACCCCCACGACGAGCGATAGGGATGCCGCGTTCGCGATCAGGGAGGTGAGCACGTGACCCCACAACACGCTGGAGGCCGCGATCGGCAGGGAACGGAACCGGTCGACGATGCCGCCCTTCAGATCGAGGAACAGCCGGTAGGCGGTGTAGGCGATCCCGGATGCCACGGTCACCAGCAGGATACCGGGCAGCAGGTAGTCGACGTACGCGGTGCCGCCGGTGTCGATGGCGCCGCCGAAGACGAAGACGAACAGCAGCATCATCGCGATCGGCATGATCGCCGTGGTCACGATCGTGTCGGGGCTGCGCAGGATGTGCCGCAGCGACCGGCCGGTGAGCACGGCCGTGTCGGAGAGGGCGTGGGTGGTCATGATGCCTCCGCTTCGGTGGCGCCGGTCGGGCCGACGATGGCGAGGAAGATCTGCTCGAGGCTGGGTTGCTTCTCGACGAACTCCCGTGTGGCGGCGGGGAACAGCGCCCGCAGATCGGCGAGGGTGCCCTCGGCGATGATGCGCCCCTCGTGCAGGATCGCGATGCGGTCGGCCAGCTGCTCGGCCTCCTCGAGGTACTGCGTGGTCAGCAGCACGGTGGTGCCGGCCGCGGCGAGCGCGCGGACGGCCTCCCACACGTCGATGCGCGCCTGCGGGTCGAGTCCGGTGGTGGGTTCGTCGAGGAAGACGACGGCCGGATCGCCGACGAGGCTCATCGCGATGTCGAGGCGGCGCCGCATTCCGCCCGAATACGTGGATGCCGCGCGACCGGCGGCATCCGTCAGCGAGAACCGCGCGAGCATCTCGTCGGCGACGCGGCGCGGGTGGGCGAGGCGCCGGAGGCGGGCGACGAGAGTGAGGTTCTCGCGCCCGGTGAGCACCTCGTCGACGGCGGCGAACTGCCCCGTCAAGCTGATCGCGGTGCGCACCCGAGCCCCGTCGGTCGCGACGTCGGTGCCGTCGACCTCGGCTGTTCCGCCGTCGGCGGAGAGGAGGGTCGACAGGATGCGGACCGCGGTGGTCTTGCCGGCGCCGTTGGAGCCGAGCAGGGCGACGATCGTCCCGCGCGCGACGTCGAGGTCGACGCCCGTGAGCACGTGCACGTCGCCGTAGGACTTCATGAGCCCCCGCACGCGGATGGCGGGGGCCGTCTCGATGAGAGGCATGGATGTTCCTTCCGATTCGACCGGCCGCAGGGCGCACGGGACCATCGCCTCCGATCGACCGGGGGTCGGAGGGCGTGCGGGCGAGGCGGATCAGCCCTGGCTGCGGGCCGCCTCGTCGATGGCGCGTGTGAGGCGCGCGCGCTCGCGGCCGATCCAGCTGCCGTCGCCGTAGTTCGCCATGAACTCCTCGGCGAACACGACGGGATCTTCTCCCACGAGGTCGCGGATGGGCGTCCGATCCGCCGCCCCCTGCTCGAGCAGCTCGGCGAGGTCGCTGACCATGCGGATGAGGCCGTCGGTGTCCTCTGTAGGCCCGAGAGTCAGCAGGTAGCGCTCGAGGGCGATGGCGGTCTGCCGGTAGGGCTGAGGGAGGGCGTGCACGCGCTGACGGCATTCGCGCCACTGCTTCTTGGCGCTCAGGTCGCCGATGATCTTCTCGTACCAGGCCATGTCACTTCCTCTTCTCGCGGAGCGCTTCGAGCCGGTCGGCGAGCGTGCTCCAGGTCGTCCAGAATTCTGCGAGCTGAGCTCGCCCGTCGTCGTTGAGCGTGAAGACCTTGCGGGGCGGACCCTTCTCCGACGCGACCTTCTCGACGTCGACGAGACCGCGCTGCTCGATGCGCACGAGGATGGCGTAGACCGTCCCCTCGGCGAGATCGGCGAACCCGCGCTCACGCAGGTCGGCCGTGATCTCGTACCCGTACGCGGGTCGGCCCGCGAGGACGGCGAGCACGACGCCCTCCAGGACGCCTTTGAGCATCTCGGTGTCCTGCTTGCCCATCTGCTACTCCTTGTCGCTGACTACCGCTACAAAGTAACACTCACTACCAGTACTTTGCAACACTGAATAGCGCGGCGTCCGCATCCTCGGGAACAGGCGCGGCATCCATGTTCCGGGGGGTGGGAAACGAACCTGGTTGTCCGCTGGGAACGGGGTGCGGACAATCATGAGGAAGAAAGGCCGGTCGATGAGGATCCTCGTGGTGTGTGGAGCGGGTGCGTCAAGCACGTTCGTGGCGCAGCGCGTTCGCCGTGCTGCATTGGAGCGAGGACTCGACCACTCCGCGTCGGCGGGGACCTCGCGATCCCTGCCGATCGACCTCGACACCGCCGACATCGTGCTCGTCGGTCCGCATCTCGCCGCGGAGATCGACCGCATCCGAGACGCCGCCGCGGCCCGGAGCGTCACCGTCGTGCTCCTCCCCGACGACGTCTTCGCCGACGTCACCGGCACCCGAACCCTCGCCCTGGTCGAAGAGGCGCTGCACGTCCGCCAGCCCGCGGACACGATCTGACATCGACGGAAAGGACCCCATGCCGCACCTGACCCGCACCGTCCGCATCGGATCGTCGCACGGCCTGCACGCCCGCCCCGCGAAACTCTTCGCGCAGGCGGCCAAGGAATCCGGCATCCCCGTGACCATCGCGAAAGACGCGGGCAAACCGATCAACGCGGCCAGCATCCTCGGCATCATCGCCCTCGGCCTGGAGTACGGCGACTACGTCACCCTCACCGCCGACGGCGCGAACGCCGAAGCCACGATCGACCGCCTCAGCGAACTGCTGACCACCGACCACGACGCCGAGTAAAGACGCCGCGTGAGAACGCCGGCTGAAGAGGCCCAGCAAAGGAAAGCAAGCACCATGACGGAACTCCGTGGAGTCGGAATCGGACTGGGCGTCGCCCAGGGACCCATCGCGCGCATGGCAGAGCCCCTGCCCGCCCCGAAGGACGCCAAGAGCGAGCTCTCGGTCGACGACGAGACGGCCCGCGTGCGCGAGGCCGTCGCCGCGGTCGCCCGTGAGCTCGAGGCCCGCGGAGCGCAGGCCGGCGGTGCCGCACGCGACGTGCTCGAGGCGCAGGCGATGATCGCCGAGGACCCGACCCTCGAGGCCGAGGTCGACAGCCGCCTCGCCGCGGGCAAGACCGGCGAGTTCGCCGTCCACGACGCCTTCGCCTCGTTCCGCGAGCAGCTGGTCGCCCTGGGCGGTTATCTCGGCGAACGCGCCGCCGACCTCGACGACGTCGCCCAGCGCGTGATCGCCCGCCTCCGCGGCGTCGCCGCTCCCGGCATCCCCGACCCCGGCCACCCGTTCGTGCTGGTCGCGAAAGACCTGGCCCCCGCCGACACCGCACTGCTCGACCTCGACAAGGTGCTCGCCCTGGTCACCACCGAGGGCGGCCCCACCTCGCACACTGCCATCCTCGCCCGCGAGAAGTCGATCGTCGCCGTCGTGGGCGCGAGCGGCGCCAAGGACCTCGTCGACGGGCAGTCCGTCATCGTGGATGCCGCCGCGGGCGTCGTCACGGTCGACCCGACCGACGACGAGAAGGCACGCGCACTCACCCGTGCGGCCTCGCGGGCCGCCGCAGCATCCGCCCCGATCACCGACGGCGCCCTCGCCGACGGCACCAAGGTGCCGCTGCTGGCGAACCTCGGCAAGCCCGGCGGCGCATCGGAGGCCGTCGAGCTGGGCGCCGAGGGCGTCGGGCTCTTCCGCACCGAGTTCCTCTTCTTGAGCTCCAGCTCCGCGCCCACGGTCGAGGAGCAGCGCGCGGCGTACACCGAGCTGCTCGCCGCCTTCCCCGGCAAGAAGGTCGTCGTGCGCGTGCTCGACGCCGGCGCCGACAAGCCCCTCCCCTTCCTCAACGACGCGCACGAGGAGAATCCCGCGCTGGGCCTCCGCGGCCTCCGCGCCCTGCGCGCGAGCGAGGACATCCTGCGCGAGCAGCTGACGGCACTTGCCGAAGCGGATGCCGCGACCCGGGCGTCCGAGGCCGGGCCCGCCGACCTGTGGGTCATGGCGCCCATGGTGTCGACGGTCGAGGAGACCCGCTACTTCACCGACCTGGCGAAGGACTACGGCCTGAAGACCACCGGCGTGATGGTCGAGGTGCCGTCCTCGGCGCTGCTGGCCGACCGCATCCTGCAGATCGCCGACTTCGCCTCCATCGGCACCAACGACCTGACGCAGTACACCCTCGCCGCCGACCGTCTGCTCGGTTCGGTCGCGTCGTTCCAGGACCCGTGGCATCCGGCCGTCCTCCGCCTCATCCGCGAAGTCGGGGCCGCGGGCCGCGCGAACGGCAAGCCCGTCGGCATCTGCGGCGAGGCCGCGGCCGACCCGCTGCTGGCCGTCGTGCTCGTCGGCCTCGGCGCCACCACGCTGTCGATGGCCCCCACGGCCCTCGCCGACGTGCGCGCGAGCCTGCTCACCCACACTCTCGACGATGCCCGCCGCATCGCCGAGGCAGCCCTGGCCGCCGATGACGCGGCCTCAGCCCGCGAGGCGGCCCAGGCCGCCTCCTCGACCCCCGTCGCGGTGTAAGCCGCTCACCCCAACTGCGGCACTGCCGCACCGCCAGTCAAGGAGACACAGCAATGACGACGACGTCAGCCACCAAGAAGCCGGGAGGAGCACGGATCGCCGTACAGCGATTCGGTACGTTCCTCTCCGGCATGATCATGCCGAACATCGCGGCATTCATCGCATGGGGTTTCATCACCATGCTCTTCATCCCCGCCGGCTTCTTCGGCGCCGACAGCCCGTTCGGCTGGCACTGGTCGCCGGTCGCCGAGATCCTCGGCGGCGGCGGTGACGCCGCGGTGATCAACTGGCCCGGCGCCATGACCGCACTCACCGCGACCGAGGACGGCAGCACCTACCAGGGCTACGTGGGCCTGGTCAGCGTGATGATCACGTACCTGCTGCCGCTGCTCATCGCCAACACCGGTGGACGCATCGTCTACGGTGCGCGCGGTGGCGTGGTCGCGACGATCGCCGTGATGGGTGTCATCGTCGGCACCAACATCCCGATGTTCCTCGGCGCGATGATCATGGGCCCGCTCGCGGCGTGGATCACCAAGCAGATGGACAAGCTGTGGGACGGCAAGATCCGCCCCGGCTTCGAGATGCTCGTTAACAACTTCTCGGCCGGCATCCTCGGCATGATCCTCGCGATCGTCGGCTTCTTCGCCTTCGGTCCGGTGTTCCTCGGCATCAGCGCCGTCCTCGGCAGCATCGTGGCGTTCCTCGTGCAGTTCAACCTGCTGCCGGTGCTGTCGATCATCGTCGAACCGGCCAAGGTGCTGTTCCTCAACAACGCCATCAACCACGGCGTGTTCACCCCGCTCGGCATCGAGCAGGCCGCGGAGAGCGGCAAGTCGATCCTGTTCCTCATCGAGGCCAACCCCGGCCCCGGCCTGGGTCTCCTCCTCGCCTTCACCTTCTTCGGTGTGGGTGCGGCGAAGGCGTCGGCTCCCGGCGCGATCATCATCCAGTTCCTCGGTGGCATCCACGAGATCTACTTCCCGTACGCCCTCGCGAAGCCCATGACGATCCTCGCCCTGATCGCCGGTGGCGCCTCGGGTGTCGCCACGAACATGATCTTCCAGGGTGGCCTGGCCTTCCCGGCCGCGCCCGGCAGCATCATCGCCGTCACCGTCGCCGCCATCGGCGCCGGTCCCGCCAACCTGCTGGTCGTGTACCTGTCGGTGGTCGTCGCCGCCGTCGTCACCTTCCTCGTGGCGGGCGTCATCCTGCGCGCTTCGCGCAAGCGCGACCAGGAGGCCGAGGGCGACAGCTTCGCCGCGGCCATCGACCAGACCGCGGCCAACAAGGGCAAGGAGTCGTCGACCCTCGGCGCCCTCCGCACCCGCGCGGCCGGCACCACCGGCGCCGGCACCACCGAGGCGGCCGACCGCGACGTCGACGGCGCCCTCGGCGGGCTCGGCGGCGGTGTCGCCACGAAGCAGTTGAACAACATCGTGTTCGCCTGCGACGCCGGCATGGGGTCGTCGGCGATGGGCGCGAGCGTCCTGCGCAACAAGATCAAGAAGGCGGGCCTCGACGGGGTCACGGTCACCAACCAGGCGATCGCGAACCTCGACGGCTCGGCCGACCTGGTCATCACGCAGAACCAGCTCACCGACCGCGCGAAGGCGCAGTCGCCCGATTCGGTCCACGTCTCGGTCGACAACTTCATGAACTCGCCGAAGTACGACGAGGTCGTGGAGATGGTCCGCGCGCAGCACGACGCGAAGTAACACCTACCACGGAGGGGCCGGCGCGCAAGCCCGGCCCCTCCGCCTTCCCGTCCGGCCCGTCTTTTGCGAGGCTGGACAGCACGACGAGAAAGGCGAGAACCATGTCAGACGTCCTCCGCATCGAATCCGTCCGCATCCACCCCGGGAGCGCCACCCGCGAGGAGGCGATGAAAGAGGCCGCAGACCTGCTGCAGGCCGCGGGCTCCGTCACCGGCGAGTACTTCTCCGCCATGCAGCAGCGCGAAGAGACCGTGTCGACGTACATGGGCAACGAGCTCGCGATCCCTCACGGCACCAACGAGACCAAGCAGGCCATCCTCACCTCGGGCCTGTCCGTCGTGCGGTACGACGGCGGCGTCGACTGGGGCGGCGAGCCGGTGACCTTCGTCGTCGGCATCGCCGGCAAGGGCGACGAACACCTCGAGATCCTGTCGCAGATCGCCATCCTCTTCTCGGAGGAGGACGATGTCGCGCGCCTCAAGGCCGCCTCCTCCCCCGACGAGCTCTACGAGGCCCTCTCCGGGTCCGTCAACGCATGAAGGCCGTCCACTTCGGCGCCGGCAACATCGGTCGCGGTTTCGTCGGCCTGCTGCTGCACGAGGGCGGGTACGACCTCGTCTTCTCCGACGTCTCCGCGGCCCTCGTCCAGGCGATCAACGATGCGTCGTCGTACACCGTCCACGAGGTGGGGGACGGCGGCGTCGACAAGCAGGTGACGGGCTTCCGCGCGATCGACAGCTCGGTGGATGCCGAGGCCCTCGTCGACGAGATCGCCACGGCCGACGTGGTGACCACCGCCGTCGGGCCGACGATCCTGAAGTTCGTCGCCCCGCACATCGTCGCGGGCCTCGCGTTGCGCGACCCCTCGCTCGCGCCGCTGCAGATCATGGCGTGCGAGAACGCGATCGGCGCCACCGACCAGCTGCGCGAGCACGTGGTCGCGCTGGCGGGCGAGTCGTGGGACGCCCTGGCATCCCGTGCCGTGTTCGCCAACACCGCGGTGGACCGCATCGTGCCGGCGCAGGCCCAGGGCGGCGTCGACGTCACCGTGGAGCCGTTCTACGAGTGGGCCATCGAGCGGCCCCCGTTCGGCGACAACCCGCCGCACATCCCGGGCGCGCACTTCGTCGACGACCTCGAGCCCTACATCGAGCGCAAACTCTTCACCGTCAACACCGGGCACGCCACCACGGCGTACTTCGGCGCGCAGGCGGGCATCGACCGCATCTCCGACGCCCTCGCCGATCCCGCGATCGCGGCCAAGGTCGAAGCGGCGCTCGAGGAGACCAGCGCGCTGCTGGTCGAGAAGCACGAGCTCGATGCCGGGGTGCAGGGCGAGTACCGCGCGACGATCCTGCGGCGCTTCCGCAACGCCGCCCTGCCCGACACCGTCTGGCGCGTGGGGCGTCAGCCGCTGCGCAAGCTCTCGCGTCACGAGCGTTTCGTCGGTCCGGCCGCCGAGGCCGTGGACCGGGGTCTGCCCGTCGACGCGCTCGTCGCCGCGATGGCCGCCGCCCTGGAGTTCACGGACGCCGAGGACACCCAGGCCGTCGACCTGCAGCGCATGCTGCGTGAGATGGATGCCGAGGCGTTCACGGCCGAGGTGACCGGTCTCGGCGCCGCGCATCCGCTTCACTCCCGGGTCGTCGAGGTCGTCGCGACCCGTCAGGCGGCGCTGCGCGCCTGAGCCCGCCCCGCGCCTCCACCTGCACGAACCACCACCGCCGCCGATGCGACGCCCCGCGCGTCGCGTCGGCGGCGGTCGTTCGCCCGGGCGGCGGGGTTACCCTCGTCACGTGACCGACACCCCGCTCCCGTCCGAGGCCCGTCCCCGCCGTCGTCGCCGGTGGCTGCGCTGGACCCTCGGGGGCCTCGGCGCCGTCGTCGTGCTGCTCGTGGGCGGCATCCTGATCTACACCCAAGTGGGGGTCATGGGCGCCGAACCCGGACCGCTGGCCGCGGCCGAGCAGAACCCCGACCTGACGATCACCGACGACGGGGCGGGCATCGTGCTGTCCCCCTCCACGGGGGCGACCGGTCAGGGCCTGGTGTTCATCCCGGGGGCGAAGGTCGAAGCCGAGGGGTACATCGCCACCTTCGCCGACACGGTCGTCGACGACGGCATCACCGTCGTCATCACCCGCCCGTGGCTGAACCTCGCCTTCTTCGATCCACGTCCCCTCTCGACCTTCACCGACCTCGCCCCCGACGTCACCGGCTGGGCCGTCGGTGGCCATTCCCTCGGCGGTGTCCGCGCGTGCCAGTTGGCCTCCGATGCCGACGCGCTGGTGCTGTTCGCCTCGTACTGCGCGAACGACCTGTCGGCATCCGGTCTCCCCGTCCTCAGCCTCTCCGGCTCCGAGGACGGCCTCAGCACCCCGCAGAAGATCGCGGATGCCAAGGCACAGCTGCCGTCGTCGGCCACCTTCGTGGAGATCCCCGGCGCCTCGCACGCCTCCTTCGGCGCGTACGGCCCCCAGGCCGGCGACGGCACCCCCACGGCCGACCCCGACGAGGTGGACCGCGTGATCGCAGAGCAGCTCGCGGGCTTCCTCCCGCGTCCCTGAGCATGGCGTGCGGCGTCCGGTCGGGGCGTGCCGAACCCGGTCCGCGCGAGGCGGCGGGCGGGGCAAGCCCGAACGCGAAGGCCGTCGGCCGCGACCGGCCATCGTTCCGACTACTTAGTGACGAATAAGTAGTCGTCTCAGTAGTGGCGTTCATTGCCCCCTTACTCAGGCGATTCGTACGATTCCAATAGCCGGCTCCAACGCATTTGATTGATACAGAAAAGCACCGGCATCATGTCCGCTTTTCGGATCGTCCGCCCATCGGGCGGCGGTTCCCCGATCGATGCGACGCCGCGCGTCGTGCGAAAGGCCCATGTTCTCGTCGCGCCGTTTCGCCGCGCGTCCCGCACCGACGCGGGTCGCTTCCATCGCCGCCGTCGTGGCCGTGGTGGCGATGCTGCTGGGGTCGGGCGTGACCGCGGCGAGCGCGAGCGCGTCCGCTCCCGCCTCGCCGATTCCGAGCACATCGTCGCCGGCTCCGGGCACGCCGGCGCCGACGGAGTCACCGGCGACCCCGGCACCCACCGAGCAGGCGACTCCGACCCCCTCCGAGCAGGCGAGCCCCGCCCCCTCCCCCGGCGCCCCCGTCGACGAACCCGCTGACGACGTCGTCCCCTCAACACCGCCGACCGACGACGACTCGGCGGACGACGCCGACACCCCGAGCGCTCCCACCGAGGCACCGCTCGAGACGCCCGAGACCCTCGATCCGGCTTCCGACGGTCCGATCGACGACCCCGCCGCATCCGTCCAGATGCGTGCTCCCCCCGAGGCGCGTATCGGCATCCTGGCCGCGGGCGTCCCGGAGGCGCCGGCCGAGGTCTGGGCCGAGACCTTCGAACAGGGTCTGAACACGACCACGCCGTCGGCCCTGACGGCCTACGCGGGCGGCCGGTACACGGCGTCGCCCGGGTGGTCCACACCCGCGAACTGCACCGGCGTGCTGGTGAACTTCTCGGCGACCTACCCGAACACGCAGTTCTGCCCGAGCCAGTCCCTGTTGAACATCCCCGTGTCGACGGCCTCGGCGCGAGAAGTCCGTCGCCTCGCCGACGTGCTCGGCCAGGTGGCCGCCGGTACCCCCGGCTCGACCTCGGCGACGGCACCGGCCAACGGTTCCAGCGCCACCACGCGCACCAACCACGGGCTCGTCAACCTCCCCTATGCGGGTGTCACGGGCACGACCGTGGCGCAGAGCGCGAGCCCGATCGCCGTCAGCGCCGCCGGATCGCGGTATTACACACTGCGCTTCGATGCCGCCGCCGCGCCCTGCAACGCCAACGCACCCGCGCTTTCGCTCTCCCTGTTCTCGGGCGCCACGACCCTGCTGGCTCCGTTCGCCACCGCCGTGAATCCCTGCGCGATCACGGGCAACGTCTTCTACACGTCCCCCGCACAGACGGCATCCGGCGGTCTCCTCGACCCCGCGATCGGTTCCTCCGCCCGCGCCGCGACCTTCACGGGCTCCTCGGCGGGGCTCTTGACCCCCGCCCAGATCGCCGCCGCCCAGGTGCGTGTGACCAACACCACCACCGGCGTCGGCAGCGGGTTCGGTGTCGACAACCTGCGCGTGCTCGACGTGACCCCGAGCCTCGACTGGGCGTTCAGCCCGTCGAGCGTCCCCGTCGGGACGGCCTCGACCCTGACCTACACGATCACCAACACCTCCGACCTCCTCGCCAAGAGCGACTGGACGTTCACCAACACCCTGCCGGCGGGTCTCACGGTCGCCCCGACGCCCGCCGTCGGCGGCACCTGCACCCAGGTGACGGGGACGACCTTCGCCGTCACCGCCCTCGCCGGCGCCTCCAGCATCGCGGTGGTCGGGGGCGACCTGGCCGCCGCAACCGCGTCGTGCACGGTCTCCGTGAACGTCGTGGCGGCCACCGAGGCCACCTTCACCAACGCCCCCGCCAACGTCGTCACCCCGCTGCTCGCCCCCGACGCGGCCACCCTGACGGTCACGCCCGCCTCGCGCCTCACCGTCCGCAAGAACCTGCCCGCGCGTCTCGCCTCCACCGACCAGTTCACCCTCTCGGTGCGAAGCGGCAGCACGGTCATCGCGTCGGCGACCACCACCGGCACCGCGACCGGGCTGCAGGCGGCCCAGGTGTCGCGGCAGATCGTCGAGGCCGGCGCCACCTACACGATCTCCGAGACGCCCACCTCGGGCGTCGCGCTGGGCTACGCCAGCGCGTACGAGTGCACCCGCGAGGGAACGGTCATCGCCGCGGGCAGCTCACGCTCGGGTCCGCTCACCATGCCGCAGGACGACGGCGCCGAGGTCGTCTGCACGTTCACCAACACCCTGCAGCAGCCGCGCCTGTTCTGCGACAGCGGGCTCTTCTACGGTCTGACGACCAACGGCGCGCTCGTGCAGGCCGACGGCGCGGTCGGGGGCCAGGCCACCGTCGGCACCTGGGCGAACGTCACGGGGGCGAACGCGCTGGGCGTGGCCTCCGGCGGTACCGGGGCCTACGCCCTGAACAGATCGACGGATGCCGCGAACGTGCTGTCGATCCTGAAATGGTCGCCGACCGGCGGCTTCGAGACCCTCGCGAACTCGGCGTACACGACGACCGATCGCGCCGGCACGGTGATCCCCGGCAGCATCGTCGCCGGAGCCATCGACCTGGTGACCGGCCGCTACCTCTTCGGCAAGTACAACAACGGCTCGTTCTACACGTGGAGCTTCACCGAATCGGCCCCCGCGGCATCCCGGTTCACCTACCTCGGCTCCTTCAGCGCGGGCTCCGCCCCCAACGGCAACGGCGACATGGCCTTCGACAACCGCGGCAACCTGTACGTCCTGGGAGCGGCCACCGTCAACAACGCCAGCAGCGCCGCCATCTTCACCGTGACCGCCGAGACCCTCGCCGGCGCCACCGGCGGCACCCTCGCCGTGAGCACCTCGGCCACCCGGACACTGAACGGCCTGGATGCCACGCCCGCCTTCGGCAGCGTCAACGGCATCGCCTTCTCGCCCCGCGGCACGATCTACCTCTCGAGCTCGACCAGCACGTACGAGTTCGACCCGACCACCTGGACCCGGGTCGCGGGCACACCCCGCATCGACTTCGCCTCGACCGACCTCGCGAGCTGCAACAGCCCCGGCACGATCACCGTGCAGAAGAACGTCGTCGGACGGGCGGCATCCACCGATCAGTTCCAGCTCACGCTCGCCGACGCGAACGGCGCCCTGGGCACGGCCTCCACCACCGGCACCGCGACCGGTCGGCAAGCCGCGCAGGTCGGCGCCTTCCCTGCCGCGATCGGGTCGACGCTGACGGTGTCGGAGGCGATGGCGGCGGGGTCGACCTCGGCCATCGGGGTCTACACGGTCCGCCTCGAATGCTGGACCGACGGCATCCGCATCGCGAACGCCGCCGCGACCAGCGCCGCCGTCACCATGCCCGACCGCTTCGGCGCCAACGTCGTGTGCACCTTCTTCAACTCCCCCAGTCCCGTCGCATTGGTCACGGTGATCAAACGCGTGCTCGACCCGGCCACCGGCCAGTCGGCACCCGCGGCGGGGTGGAGCCTGGGCGCCGCGGCCGTCGCCACCGCCGGCAGCGCGACCCTGCTGCCCAGCGAAGCGCCGCGCCAGACCAGCGACGCCACGGGCTCCGCCGTCTGGAGCGTACTGTTCGGCTCCGCCGCCTCCCGCGCCACGCTCACGATCTCGGAGGTGCAGCAGACGCGCTTCAGCTTCGTCAGCGGCACGTGCACGGTCAACGGCACCGCCACGCCCGTCACCTTCACGACCGCGAGCGGCGTGGTCAGCGGCGGCATCACCGGGGTCGGACCCTCGGCGATCGTCGTGTGCACGCTCGTGAACCAGCCGATCACCTCCCTCACCCTGGTGAAGACGGTGTCGGCCGGATCGGTCGCCGCCACCGACTGGACGCTGTCGGCCACCGCTCCCACCGGCGCACTGCCCGGTCCTTCCGGCCGCACGGCGACCGCTGCGACGACGAACGTGGCGGTGTCGCCCGCACGCCCCTACCGGCTGGCCGAGACCGGCACCAACGCCGCCTACGTGCAGGTCGGCGCGTGGCGGTGCGTCGAGTCCACGGGTGCCGAGGTCGCCGTCACCACCGCGAGCGACGTGACGCTTCGCACCGGTACGGCCGTCACCTGCACCGTGACCAACGCCACCGCGACCCTGACGCTGCTGAAGGACGTCACCGCCCCGAGCCCCGGGTTCGTGCCCTCCACCTGGACGGTGACGGCCGTCCCCGCCGCCCTGGCCGGCGCGGCGCTTCCGACGCAGAGCCGCGTCGGCGCGGCCTACGACCCCGTCGCCGGCAACGCCGCGAGCACGTTCGAGGTGCGCCCGGGGCACGGCTACACGCTGTCGGAGGCGCCCACCGTGCCCGGCACGCGATTGGCCTACATGACCCTCCGCCTCGAACGGCTCGACGGCTCCACGTGGACCCCGGTCACCGGACGCGGCGTCACCGCCCCCGCCGCCGGCCAGAGCGCGATCTACCGCTTCGTCAACGCCCCGGTCGTGGGTCCCGTCCTCCCCCTCACGGGCGGTGTCGGCGCCGACGCGTTCATCATCGCCGGAGGCCTCCTGCTCGCCCTCACCGTCGTGGGCGCCCTGATCCACCGCAGACGCAGGGGAGGGAGCCTTCCGACGTGAACCCTCCCGTCGCGCGATGCCGCCGACCGCACCACTTCCGCACCATCACCGAACACCTTCCGAGAGGAACCACCATGTCCATCCGCAAGAGAGCGGCCGCCGTCCTGAGCGTCCTCGCGCTCGGGGCCCTCACCGCCGTCGGGGCCGTCGCCCCCGCATCGGCCGTGACGCTGCCGGGCAACATCGACTCGACCGTCAACCGCACCCTCACCCTCCACAAGCACGCGCTCGGACCCTCGACGCCGCTGAACCCGACGTCGACGGGCCAGCAGCTGGCCACGCCGCCGGCCGACCCGCTCGCGGGCGCGCAGTTCACCGCCACGCTCGTGTCGGGCGTCGACCTGACCACCGCCGCCGGCTGGACGCAGGCCGCATCCCTCACGCCGGCGCAGGCAGCCCAGCGTCCCAACACGGTGAGCTTCGTGTCGTCGGTGTCCAACACCGCCGGTGTCGCGACCTTCTCGCCCGACCCCGCGCTGTACCCGACGGGTCTGCCCATCGGCGTGTACCTCGTCACCGAGACGCAGCTGCCGGCGACCGCCACGAACCCGGCGGCGCCGTTCCTGGTGACGCTGCCCACGCCCACCGGGGCGGCGGGCTCCCCCGCCAACCAGTGGATCTACGATGTGCACGTGTACCCCAAGAACGCCGTCACCCAGCTGACCAAGACGCGCGTTCCCGCTCCGGCCGGGTCGGTCGAGCAGCGCAACCCCGACCTCATCCGTTGGGCCATCGCCTCGTCGATCCCGACCCTCGCCACCGGTGACACCATCGACGTGTTCACGCTCACCGACGTCCTGCCGTCCGAGCTGACCTACCTGACCGCGGCGACCGTGCCCGCGGGCGTCACCCCGTCGAACGTCGTCGTCACCAACGCCTCCGGTACGACGCAGACCTTCACCGAGGGCACCGACTACACCATCACCAACGCCGGCGGCACGCTGACGCTGGAGTTCAACGCGGCCGGCCGCGCCCGCCTCGCGGGTGTGCAGGGGGGCACGGTGACGTTCAACGTGCTGACCCGTGCGACGGCCATCCCCGCCAGCGGCATCATCGTCAACACGGCGCGCGCCAACGTCAACGGCGCGACCGAGGAGGTCACCGGCTCGACGCCGATCGGCCAGCTCACCGTGTCGGCCTACACCACCTCGAACGGCGCGCGCGTGCCGCTCGCGGGGGCGGTCTACCAGGTGTTCCTGACGGAGCAGGATGCCATCAACGGCGCCAACCCGATCGTCATCAACGGTGAGACCACCTGGACGACCGGCGCGAACGGCAACGTCATCGTGCCGATCATCACGCCGGGCAACTACTGGGTGCGCGAGACGGTGCCCCCGACCGGGTACCAGCTGCCCTCGCCCGACCGCGTGCTCACCGCGGTCGTCCCCGGCCCGACCTCGACCACCGCGCCCGTGCGCAACTACGTCGAGTTCGCGCACAACCAGGTGCCCGCGTTCGCCCTGCCCATCACCGGTGGCGACGGCGGTCTGTGGTTCGGCGTCGGCGGCGCAGCCCTGCTGACCGCCATGGTCGGCGCGGCGTTCGTCGTGTCGCGTCGCCGCGCCCGCGCGGTCCAGGCGCCCGCCTGAGGGATCACGCGATGACGAAGGGGGCGACGGTGCGGCGGGATGCCGCGCCGTCGTCCCCCTCCTCCGCGCCGCTCCGGCGCGACCTCCGGCGTCCGAAGTGGAAGCTCTCGCTCGTCTCCCTGGCGCTCGCACTGGGGGCCCTCGTCGGGGTCGGCCTGCTGATGTACCCCACGGTGGCCGCCTGGTTCGCCCAATACGTGCAGTCCCAGGTCATCGACGGCTACTCGAACCAGATCCGCGACCTCGGCGCCGACACGCTCGCCGACCAGCTCGACGCCGCTCGGGCGTACAACTCCCGCCTCATCGACGGCGGGGCCGAGATCGCCGCGAACGAACGCCTCCCCCTGGCCAACTCCCCCGATCAGACCAGCGATTACGCCGAGCAGCTGCGATCGGATGCCGCGGGCCTCATGGCACGGCTGAAGATCCCCGCGATCGACGTGGACCTCCCCGTGTACCACGGCACGAGCGAGCAGGTGCTCTACGAGGGCGTCGGGCACCTCGAGGGCACCGCGCTGCCGGTGGGCGGAGAGACGACGCACTCCGTGCTGACGGCTCATCGCGGGCTCGCGACCGCGGAGTTGTTCACCCACCTCGACCGGGTCGGCCTCGACGACACGTTCACCATCGAGGTCTTCGGCGAGGTGCTCGTCTACCGCGTCGTCGACACGCGCGTCGTCGAGCCCGAAGACACCGAATCCCTCGCCCCGGTGGTGGGCCGCGATCTGGTGACCCTCGTCACCTGCACCCCGCTGGGGGTGAACAGCCACCGCATCCTCGTGACGGGCGAGCGCGTCATCCCGACTCCCCAGTCCGAGCTCGACGGCGCGGGCGCCCACCCCGACATCCCCACCTTCCCCTGGTGGATCTTCGTGCTCGCCGCCGCCCTCGTCGCCGCAGGCGTGTACGTCTGGTGGGCCGGCCGCCCTCCGCGGCGGCGCTGAACGCGCGAGTGTCCAAGACACTCCGGATGCCAGGACTCGGCATCCGCGTGTCTTGGACACTCGGGGCGCGGGGACGCGCTATTCGCGGGGCGGTTCGTCGCGGGCGGCGCGAGCCTTCTCGGCGGCCAGCTCCGCGCGGATCGACTCGGTGCGCACGTCGGTCGGACGCTCACCCGACTCCCACAGGTGGTCGACGCCGGCCTGCGGGTGCCCCTCGGTGGCGGCGAGCGACGCCTCGAGCGCCCGCTCGAAGCGGCTCTGACGACGCTTCAGCCACAGACCCACGACCAGGAACACCGCCAGCAGCACGTACGCCGACGCGGCGAAGGGGTGCAGCACGAGATCGGCGACGTTGCCCTGGCTCAACTGCAGCGCCTTGCGCAGCTGCTGCTCGCCCATCGGCCCGAGGATCAACCCCACGATGAGCGGGGCGATCGGGAACCCGAATCGCCGCATGAAGTACCCCAACGCCCCGACGATCAGCAGGATGACGATGTCGAGCGTCGAGAAACTCACCGCGTACGCGCCCAGCACCGCGAAGGTGAGGATGCCGGCGTAGAGATAGGGACGCGGAATCTGCAGCACCTTCACCCACAGCCCCGCCAGCGGCAGGTTCAGCACGATGAGCAGCACGTTGCCGATGTACAGGCTCGCGATCAGCGCCCACACCAGGTCGCCCTGGTTCTGGAACAGCTGGGGCCCGGGCTGGATGCCGTACGACTGGAACGCCGTGATGATGATGGCCGCGGTGGCCGTCGTCGGCAGGCCCAGCGTCAGGAGCGGCACGAGCACGCCCGCCGCGGCCGCGTTGTTCGCGGCCTCGGGACCGGCGACGCCCTCGATCGCTCCGCGACCGAACTGCCCCTTGTTCTTCGACAGCTTCTTCTCGCTCGCGTAGGAGAGGAAGGTCGCCACGTCGGCGCCGCCGGCGGGGATGGTGCCCACCGGGAAGCCGATGAAGGTGCCGCGCAGCCACGGCTTCCACGAGCGTCGCCAGTCCTCCCGCGTCATCCAGTTCCGCCAGCCCCGCGTGACCGGGATCACCGGGATCGGTCCGTGGCGCAGGCGCGCGGCGACGTAGAGGGTCTCCCCCACCGCGAACAGCCCGACGGCCACGAGCACGACGCTCACACCGTCCGACAGCGCGAGCACGCCCATCGTGTACCGCGCCTGACCGGTGGTCGCCTCGGTGCCGATGAGGCCGACGAGCAGTCCGATGCCGAGCGAGGCGAGACCGCGGGCGGGAGAGGAGCCGAGCAGCGCGCCGACGGTGATGAAGGCCACCACGATGAGGGCGACGAAGTCGGCCGGCGAGAGGTTGACCGCGAACCGCGCGAGCAGGGGGGCGAAGAGGGTCAGCAGGACCGTTGCGATGGTGCCGGCCACGAACGAGCCGATCGCCGCCGTCGCCAGGGCCGCGGCCCCGCGGCCCAGCTTGGCCATCTTGTTGCCCTCGATCGCGGTGATGACCGAGGCCGATTCACCCGGGGTGTTGAGCAGGATGCTGGTGGTCGAGCCACCGTACATCCCGCCGTAGTAGATGCCCGCGAAGGTGATGATCGCCGCCGTCGGCGACAGCGTGTAGGTCAGCGGCAGCAGCAGTGCCACGGTCATGGCCGGGCCGATGCCCGGGAGCACCCCGACCGCGGTCCCGATGACCACGCCCAGCAGCGCGAACAGCAGGTACTCCGGCTGCAGCGCAGTGGCGAAGCCCTCCATGAGGGAGTTGACAGAATCCATGTCGACGGTCTCCTAGCCGAACAGGGGTCCGGGGCCGTACCACCAGTCGAAGGCGGCCCCGCGAGGAAGGAAGAGGCCCAGGCCCTCACCGAAGAGGAGCTGGGTGCCGATGCCGATGACGAGCCCGACGAGGAAGGCCACCCAGGGGCGCTTGGCCCCGAGCGTCCAGGCGACGCCGCCGAACAGCAGGGCTGCGACCATCCACCAGCCGAGCAGTTCGAGCAGCAGCAGGACGGCGACGAGGAGGGCGACGAGCTTGAGGATCGTCCACCAGTCGGTCTTGGCATCCGGGTCGATGTCCTCGCCCTCTTCGCGCGGCGCCACCTGGCCCCGGAGGGCCGCGATCACCAGCGCCGCACCGGAGCCGAGCAGGATCACCGCGACGGCGAAGGGGAACACCTGCGGGCCGATCGCCGCGCCGGCGGGCACGCGGATGGCGAAGGCCCCGACGAGGGCGAAGACGCCGAGAGCGAAGACGACGCCCGCGAAGATCGCGTTGCCGATGCGCTCGGCGCCCCACCGGGGGCGGACGGACGACGCCCCCGGCAGGTCGGTGGTCGTCACGAGACCAACCCGATGTTCTTCAGGGTCCCCGACACGTCGACGATGTTCTCGTCGACGAACGAGGTGAAGTCGTCACCGGTCAGGAAGGCGTCGGTCCAGCCGCGCTCCTCGAGCACGGTCTTCCACGCACCCGACTCGTGCATCTCGGTCACCAGGGCGGTGAGGCCGGCGGCATCCGCTTCGCTGATCCCGCCGGGGGCCAGCAGCCCGCGCCAGTTCGTGTAGACGACGTCGAAGCCTTCGGAGGTCATGGTGGGAACATCGGGCAGCAGTGTCGCCGCCTCCTCGCTCGACACAGCCAGGGCGCGCAGGTCGCCCGACTCGACGTATTCGGCGAACTCGCCCACACCCGAGATGCCGGCCGCGGCGTTGTTGCCCAACAGGAGCGACACGGCCTCGCCGCCACCGGCGTTGGGAACGTAGTTGAGCTTTTCGGTGATGTCCGCGCCGGTGAGGCCGGCCTCTTCGAGCAGGAGTCCCGCGAGGATGTGGTCAGCGCCACCGGCGGATCCGCCGGTGATGGTGACGCCCTGGCCGTCGGCGACGACCGCGTCGACGAGGTCCTTCAGCGTCTGGAACTCGCTCGCGGCGGGCACGACGACGACGAGCGGCTCCTCGGTCAGGCGCGCGATGGGGGTGGTGTCCTCGATGCGGTTCTCAGCGGCGTTCGTCTCGACCGCGCCGACCATCACCAGGCCCGTGACCATGAGGGTGTACGGGTCGCGCTCGTTCGCGAGCGAGGCGAGGCCGACCGTGCCGCCGGCGCCGCCGACGTTGCTGACCGCCGCGGTGCCGACCAGGCCGTCACCGGTGAGCACGTCCGAGACGGCGCGACCGGTCTGGTCCCAGCCGCCGCCCGGGTCGGCGGGAACGACGATGTTCACGGAGTCGATCGACGCGGCGTCGTCGGAGGCGGCCGCTCCCCCGGCGCCCGCACCCTGCGGGTTGCATCCGGTGAGGGCTGCGAGCGACAGCGCGGCCAGGGGGACGAGGGCGATGGTGGTGCGACGCATGCGCGGTACTCCTCTTCGAGTTCGAGGAGGCTCCGTCGCCTCCCCGCTGATGGCTCACCGTAGGCAGCGCCGAAGTCGGCCGTCGCGCTTGTGCAACTAACGACGAGTTCGGCAACTATTGGTCGCACGCCGGCCTGCGCCGGACACACGCCACGAGAGACAATGAACCGTGGTCCGAGCACTGTCGCTGAGACTGCAGCTGTTGCTGCTGCAGGCGCTGATCGTGTGCGTCGTGACCCTCGGGGCGGGCATCGTCACCGTCTGGATCCAGGAGAACGCGATCCGCGACTCCTACCGCGAGCGCATGGTCGGGGTGGCGCTGTCGATCGCGCGCCTGCCCGTCATCGTCGAGGCGTTCGATGACCCCGACCCCTCGGTGGCGATCCAACCCGTAGCCGAGGTCATCCGCGAGGCGTCGGCGCTGACCTATGTGGTGGTGACCGACCTCGATGGCATCCGTCTGTCGCACCCGAACCCCGACCGCATCGGCGAGAGCGTGTCGACCGACCCGTCGATCCCCCTTTCGGGACAGGTGTGGTCGGGCACCGAGACGGGGACGCTGGGCACGTCGTACCGCGTGAAGGTGCCGATCTTCTCCGACGGCGACACCCGCGCCGACGACGAGGGCGCCCGGGTCATCGGCGCGGTGTCGGTGGGAGTGCTCGAGTCGGAGCTGGCCGCCGACCTGCAATCGCGCCTCCCGGGCCTCCTGCTGGCGTTCGGCGGAGCCGCGGTGGCCGGAGTGTTCGGCGCCGCATGGGTGTCCGCCCTGATCCGCCGCCGCATCCTGGGGCTGGAGCCCGACGAGATCGCCGAGCTCGTGGGCGAGCGCGAGACGATGCTGCACCGCCTCAGCGAGGGCGTGATCCGCGTCGACCACCGAGGCATCGTCACGAGTGCCAACGACGCCGCCGAGCGCCTCATCGGTCGAGGGCCGTTGAGCGGACGCCGCGCCGACGAGACGCTCGACGGGCCGCTCCTGCAGGTGATGGAAGACGGCGAGCCCGAGGGGCGGCTGGTGTTGGCGGGCGAGCGTCCCGTGATCGCGCGGTCGACCGGCCTGCGCGACGACCGGGGTCGCGTCGTGGGCGGCACGCTGCTGCTGCGCGACCACACCGAGCTCCACGAGGCCCTTCGCAGCATGGACGGGCAGCAGTCGCTGACCGAGGGACTCCGCGCGCAGGCGCACGAGTTCGCCAACTCGCTGCACGTCGTGTCGGGCCTGCTGGAGCTCGGCGCGTGGGATGACGCGCGGGAGTTCATCGCGCAGGTGCGACCGGGCGGACCGCTGGATCCGGGACCGGATGCCGCGGCCCTCGGCAGCGAGCTGACCGCGCTGCTGTCGGTCAAGATCGCCCGCTCCCGCGAGCTCGACGTCGCCCTCGAGGTCGTCGCGCACGGCACTCCCGCGCCGGAGTCGATCGGCGACCTCATCACCGTGGTGGGCAACCTCGTCGACAACGCCCTCGAGGCATGCCGCCCCGGCGACCGGTTGCGGGTGACGGTGGATGCCACCGACTCCTCGGTGCGCGTGCGCGTCGACGACAGCGGCGCCGGGGTGCCCGATGCGCTCCGCGCGCACGTGTTCGACGAGGGCGTGAGCACGAAGGGCACCAACGTCCGCGCCCGCGGCATCGGTCTGGCGCTCGTGCGACGAGTCGCGCGCCGGCGGGGCGGCGAGGCCCGCGTCGAGCGTTCCCCCCTCGGCGGTGCGCGGTTCGAGGTCGTCCTCCCCGTGGCCGAGCGGGTGTCGTGATGCTGCGCGTCCTCGTCGTCGACGACATCCCCGCCGTGGCATCGCTGCACGGCCGGTTCGTGTCGGCGCATCCGGGGTGCGAACTCGTGGGCACGGCGGGCAGCGGACCGGATGCCGTGTCCGCGGTGGCCGAGCTCCAGCCCGACCTCGTGCTGCTCGATGTGCACCTCCCGGGCTTCTCGGGCCTCGACGCCCTGCGCTCCGTGCGCGCCGACGGCTCGCTCGTGCAGCCGGAGGTGATCGCCGTGACGGCGGCGCGCGATGTCGACACCGTGCGCACGGCCCGGCTGATGGGCGTGCAGCACTACCTCGTCAAACCGTTCACCGCCGGCGATCTGCACGCGCGCATCGACGACGTCCTCGCCGAGAGGCGGTCCTCCGCCGCGGTCGCCGGCTCGCTCGATCAGCAGGGCGTCGACGCGGTGCTGCGTCCCGTGACGAAGCGCCCCCTGCCGAAGGGCCTGTCGCGCCCCACGCTCGACCTGGTGCGCACGGCCCTGGTCGAACTGGGGTCCGCCAGCGCGGCCGAGGTCGCCGATCACCTCGGACTGTCACGTGTCAGCTGCCGGCGCTACCTCGAGCACCTCGCGGACGACGGGGAATGCGTGCGCAGCCTCGACTACACCACCGCCGGGCGGCCGAGTACGCGGTACACGGTCGCCGCCGCCGCTCCCTGAGTACGCCACCCCGGTCGAGTGTCCACGACACGCCGCACACCGGCGGCGCAGACGGCGATTCCTGGACACTCGACCCACGCGCGCCCGGCGCCCACCCCTGCAGTCCGTCGCCGTTGCACGCGTGAGAGTCCAGAACACCCGCACGTTCCGAAGAACGGTCCGGGTGTCGTGGACACTCAGGCGACGAGCACCGCGCGCGACGGCCGTGACGCACGCCGGCGCGGCGACTAGCGCTGGAACCCGTCCGAGATGATCTCGATGAGCTCCTCGCGCTCCTCCACCGGCAGGAAGGCCCCCGCTGCGGCGTTGAGCTGGAACGCCTCGAGATCGTCGAGGTCGTAGTCGAACGCCTGCGCCAGCAGGCCCAGCTCGCGGGTGAGCGAGGTCGCGCTCATCAGACGGTTGTCGACGTTCACGGTGACCGAGAAGTCGAGCTGGTAGAGCAGGTCGAACGGGTGGGCGTCCATCGTGTCGCCCCACGCCGTGACGGCCCCCGATTGCAGGTTCGACGTCGGCGAGAGCTCGAGCGTGATCTCGCGATCGCGCACCCAGCGGGCCAGGTCGCCGAAGGTCACCTGCACCTCCTCGCCCTCGCGGGAGACGACGTCGAGATCGTTGGCGATGCGCACACCGTGGCCGAGTCGCAGGGCGCGACCGTCGATGAGGGCGGAGCGGATGGATGCCAGTCCCGCACCCTCGCCCGCGTGCACGGTCGTCGGGAAGAACTGGTCGGCGAGGTAGTCGAACGCCGCGCGGTGGCCGGACGGCAGGAAGCCGTCCTCGGGTCCGGCGAGGTCGAAGCCGACCACGCCACGGCCGCGCCAGGCCACGGCGAGCTCGGCGACGTCGCGGGCGTTGGCGTTGTGGCGGAGCGCCGTGAGCAGCTGCCCGACACGGATGTCGTGGCCGCGCGCGTCGGCGGCATCCTCGCCCTCTTCGATGCCCTCCTGCACGGCATCCACGACCTCGTCGAGGGTGAGGCCGCGCGTGAGGTGCTGCTCGGGCGCCCACCGCACCTCGCCGTAGACGACGCCGTCGGCCGCGAGGTCTTCGACGAACTCCTTCGCGGTGCGCACGAGTCCCTCGCGCGTCTGCATCACGCCGACGGTGACCGAGAACTTCTCGAGGTAGTCCTCGAGCGACCCGCCGTCGATGTGGTCCGAGAACCACGCCCCGAGTCCCTTCGCGTCGCGGGCCGGGAGGTCGAGGCCGATCTCGTCGGCCAGCTCCAGCACGGTCTGCGGGCGGAGACCCCCGTCGAGGTGATCGTGCAGCGACACCTTGGGGAGGTCCCGCACCGCGCGGTCGCCGATGCGGACGTCGTCGGATGCCATGGTGTTCCTTCGCTGAGAGGACATCACGCCGTGATGCGTTCGCGGACGAGGGGGGATGCCGCGGGGGCCGCGTCGCCGATCTCCCAGGCTCCGTCGACCGCACCGAGCGCGCGGTCGAAGCGGGCGCCGTCATCGGCCGACAGGGTGAACAGCGGCTGACCGGCGGTGACCTTCTCACCGAGCGCGACGTGCAGATCGATGCCGGCGGCGTGCACGACGGCGTCTTCCGCACGCGCACGACCGGCGCCCAGACGCCAGGCACCGACACCGAAGGGCAGAGCCTCGATGCGGGTGACGACACCCGAACGCTCGGCGACGACGGTGTGGGTTTCACGGGCCGTCGGGAGGGCGGCATCCGGATCGCCGTCCTGCGCGCGGATCATGCGCTTCCAGACGTCCATCGCGCGGCCGTCCTTCAGCGCCGCCTCGACGTCGGCGTCGGGCTGGCCGGCGAGGGTGAGCATCTCGCGGGCGAGGGCGACCGTCAGCTCGACCACGTCGGCGGGGCCGCCGCCGGCGAGCACCTCGACCGACTCCCGCACCTCGTTGGCGTTGCCGATGGCCAAGCCCAGCGGGGTGTTCATGTCGGTGAGCAACGCGGTGGTGTTCACGCCCGAGTCGGTCCCCAGCGCCACCATCGTGCGGGCGAGTTCGCGCGCGCGGTCGATGTCCTGCATGAACGCCCCCGAGCCGAACTTCACGTCGAGCACGAGCGAGTCGGTGCCCTCGGCGATCTTCTTCGACATGATGCTCGAGGCGATGAGCGGGATCGCCTCGACCGTGCCGGTGACGTCGCGTAGTGCGTACAGCTTCTTGTCGGCGGGGGCGAGGCCGGATCCGGCGGCGCAGATGACCGCGCCGACGTCGGCGAGCTGCGCCATGATCTCGTCGTTCGACAGCGCCGCGCGCCAGCCGGGGATCGACTCGAGCTTGTCGAGTGTGCCGCCGGTGTGCCCGAGGCCACGGCCCGACAGCTGCGGAACGGCGACGCCGAAGGCGGCCACGAGCGGCGCCAGGGGCAGGGTGATCTTGTCGCCCACCCCTCCGGTGGAGTGCTTGTCGACCGTCGGCTTGCCCAGCGACGAGAAGTCCATGCGCTCACCCGAGGCGATCATGGCATCCGTCATCACCCGGATCTCGTCGCGCTCCATGCCGCGCAGCAGCACGGCCATCGCGAACGACGCCATCTGGGCGTCCGAGACGTAGCCCTTCGTGTAGTGCTCGATGAGCCACCGAAGGGCCGACTCCGAGACGGCGCCGCCGTCGCGCTTCGTGCGGATGACCTCGACCGCGTCGTGCGGGTGCACAGTGGTCATCGTGCGGCCTCCTCGAGCTCGCGCGGACCGAACGCGTCGGGCAGCACCTCGTCGATGGTGCGGATGCCGCTGACCGTCTCGAGCAGCATCCCGGGGATGGCGTGCTCGAACAGCAGCTGACGGCACCGACCGCACGGCATGAGCGTGCGGCCCTCGCCGTCGACGCACACGAAAGCGACCAGTTGGCCGCCGCCCGACATGTGCAACTCGGACACCAGGCCGCACTCGGCGCACAGCGTGACCCCGTAGGAGGCGTTCTCGACGTTGCACCCCGAGACGATGCGGCCGTCGGCGACGAGCGCGGCGGCGCCCACCTTGAAACGGGAGTAGGGCGCGTAGGCGCGGTGCATGGCATCCGTCGCGGCGGAACGGAGTTCGTCCCAGTCGATGTCGGTCATCGTGGTGTGAGGGGTCCTCTCATGGGGGGGGGTAACGGGCCTGATCAGCCTTTTATGTACGGTTTGCCGGCGGCCGCGGGGCCGCGGATCTGACCCGCGAAGCCGGCCACCGCGATGATGGTGATCACGTAGGGCAGCATGAGCATGAACTCGCTGGGGATGGGGGTGCGGAGCACTGTCAGCAGGTTCTGCAGATTGGTGGCGAATCCGAAGAGCAACGCGGCGAGGGTCGCGCGCAGCGGATCCCACCGGCCGAAGATGACCGCGGCGAGGGCGATGAAGCCGAGCCCTGCCGTCATCTCTTTGGTGAACTGCCCCACTGACACGAGCGTGAAGTACGCCCCGCCGATGCCGGCGATGGCGCCAGCGAGCGACACGTTCCAGAAGCGGCTCGAGTTGACCTTGATGCCGACGGTGTCAGCTGCCTGCGGGTGCTCACCGACGGCGCGAAGGCGCAGCCCCCAGCGCGTGCGATACAGACCCCAGGCGACCACGGCCACGACGGCGTACATCAAATAGACGATGAGGGTTTGGTTGAACAGCACGGGGCCGATGATCGGAATGTCACCGAGGAGGGGGATCTCCCAGCGAGGGAAGCGCTCGGGCCTGTTCAGCACGTCTTCGTTGGGCACGAGCAACGCACCGTAGAGGAATCCGGTCAGGCCGGTCACGAGCACGTTGAGCACGACACCGACGATCACCTGGTCGACGAGGTACTTGATCGAGAACGCGGCGAGCACGAATGCCACAAGGACGCCGCCGACCATGGCAGCGATCAGACCGAGGAACGGACTCCGGGTGAGCGAGGCTACGAGCGCGGCGCTGAACGCCCCGAAGAGGAATTGGCCCTCGATGGCGACGTTCACGACGCCGACACGCTCGCCGATCACGCCGCCCAGGGCACCGAAGATCAGCGGGACCGACAGCGATAGCGCGCCGAAGAGCAGACCCGTCACCGGAACGAGCCCGTCAGCCGCAGCCCACACGAGGAAGGCGAAGACGGCGAACGCACCGAACACGATCGGTAGCCAGAGCGCAGTTCGCCGGTAGCTCATGGCTTCCCACACCGACCAGACCGTGAGCAGGGCGAGGAAGACGAGGACACCCCAGCTGGTGACGGCCGTGGGTACGGAGACACTGCCGAGGTCGATGTTCGAGGCCGGATCGCCGAGGCGGAAGGTGCTCTGCCCGTCCCGCGGCACGAGGGCGAACAGCAGGACGAGCAGCACAGTCACGACCGTCAAGCTCACCGCGAGCTTGAGGTGGCGAACGCGCACGGTCGTCAACGGGATCGCGTCATTCGCGAGATGCGTCCCAGTCATGCCGCCACCGCCTTCTTGGCCGCCTTGGCCCGGTCTTTGGCCGCACGCTCGGCCTCACTTCGAGGGAGGAAGAAGATCGTGCGCACCAAGGGCGGTGCCGCGATGAAGAGCACGATGAGCGCCTGCACCACGAGCACGATGTCGACGGGGATACCCTGCGACGCCTGCATCGTGAACGAACCAGACTTGAGTGCACCGAAGAGGATGCCCGCGGCGAAAACGCCCCACGGGCGGCTGCGGCCGAGGAGCGCAACGGTGATCGCATCGAAACCGATCCCTGCATCGATCAGACCGTCGAAGCCGGTCGTCACCGAGCCCTGGATCTGGTTCATGCCCGCGAGGCCGGCGAGGCCGCCGGCGAACAGCATCGCGTAGATATACATACGTGGAACCGAGATGCCGGCCGCGCGGGCCGCGTGCGGGTTCTCGCCAACCGCGCGGAGGCGGAAGCCGAGGCTCGAGCGCTCCATGAGCCACCACACGAAGACCGTGGCCGCCACGACGAACACGAACCCCAGGTCGAGCAGCGGGAATTGCGGACCGAAGAGTTCGGGGAATTGCGCGTTGGCGGGGGTGGCCGACGAGATCGGCTGATCGCCCGCGGGGCGCTGCAGCAACCCCGGTGTGCGAACCATCCACGTCACGAGGTAATACGCGACGTAATTCAACATGATCGTCAGAATGACCTCATGCGCACCCGTCCGCGCCTTGAGCAGGCCCACGATACCGCCCCAGATCGCACCGCCGGCGATACCGGCGATGAGCGTCAGAGGCAGCTGAACGATCATGGGCAGATCGAGGTTGAAAGTGATCAGGCCGGCGAAGGCGCAGGCGATGAGGATCTGACCGCGCCCGCCGATGTTGAACAGACCGACGCGGAACGCCAACGCCACGCCGAGGCCCGCGGCGATGAGAGGCGCCGCGAAGCCCAGCGTATTCGTGAGGGGTCGAATCTGCGCGCCGAAGTCTTCGACGCGTGAGTTGAACACCGCACCACGGAACAGCGCCTCGTATCCGCCGTACACCGAGTTCCAGATCGCGGCCAGCATGTCGCCGGGACGCGCGAAGAAGTACCCGGAAGTCGTGCGCACCTGATCGTTGGTGGCCGCCATCAGGATGCCACCGACGATCATGGCCGCGACGACGGCGAGTACCGTCGTGATCCACGACGAACGCATCAGCTCCGTGAGGAACTGGTTGGTGCGCGGCGGGGCGGGCGTCTCGGCAGATGGGTGTCCCGTCAGGGGTCCCGAGGCGGTCGGCAGTTGCTCCGCCGGGAGACCGGATTCGCCATTCGCGCCCGTGCCCGGGATGTGGCCGCTCACGCTGTCTCCTCCGCGGGCTGCTCGCCCGCCATCATGAGCCCGAGGACCTCGCGGGGGGTGTTCCCCGGCACGACGCCCACGATGCCGCCGCGGTACATCACCGCGATGCGGTCGCCGAGGGCGGCGATCTCGTCGAGTTCGGTCGACACGACGATGACGGGCACGCCCGCATCGCGCGCGGCGACGATCTGCTTGTGGATGAATTCAATGGAGCCGACATCGACGCCGCGGGTGGGCTGGGCGGCGACGAACAGCTTCAGCGGGCGACTCATCTCGCGGGCGATCACGACTTTCTGCTGATTACCGCCGGAGAGAGTGCCCACGGGGGTGGATGCAGACTGCGTCCGAATGTCGTACTCCGCGATGCGGTCGCGGGCGAATGCCCCGAGGGCCGCCCGCTTTATCGTTCCCCCGGAGACGAACGCCGTGTCGGAGGAGCGGTCGAGAATGAGATTCTCGGCGACGCTGAACCCGCCGACCAGTCCGTCTTCCTTGCGGTCTTCTGGCACGAACCCGACGCCCGCGTCGAGGATCGCACGCACGCTCTTACCGACGAGGTCTGAGCCATCGAGATCGACAGTGCCGGTCACGTTGTCGGCGAGGCCGACGATGGCTTCGACGAGCTCGGTCTGACCGTTGCCCTGCACGCCCGCGATCGCAACGATCTCGCCCGGGCGCACATCGAGGTCGATTCCGTCGACGACTACGGTTCCCTCCGAGGTGACCACGCGTAGATCCCGGATGGAAAGACCTCCGGATGCCGACGCCTTCGGCGCATCCTTCACCACGGTGAGCTCAACCGCACGGCCGACCATCAGGGAGGCGAGCTCGCCGTTACTGGCAGTGGGCTCGGCCTCGCCGACTACCCGGCCGAGGCGGACCACCGTGATGCGATCGGCTACCTCGCGCACCTCGCGCAGCTTGTGCGTGATGAACACGATGGATGTGCCCTCATCGCGCAGCTGACGCATGATTCCCATGAGCTCGTCGGTCTCCTGCGGAGTGAGCACGGCGGTGGGCTCGTCGAACACCAGGACCTTGGCATCCCGAGACAACGCCTTGATGATCTCTACGCGCTGCTGAACACCGACGGGCAGGTCGCCGACGAGAGCGTCGGGGTCTACCTCGAAACCGAATCGGCGGGCGACGTCGCGCACGTGTGTGCGTGCTGCGTTCAGATCGAGCGCGCCCAAGGCCTTGGTGTTCTCGTGACCGAGCATGACGTTCTCGGCGACGGTGAAGACGGGGATGAGCATGAAGTGCTGGTGCACCATGCCGATACCCGCGGCCATGGCGTCGCCCGGACCGCGGAATCGCTGGACGACGTCGTTCAGCAGAATTTGACCCTCATCCGCCTGATACAGGCCGTAGAGGACGTTCATGAGAGTGGATTTACCGGCACCATTTTCTCCGAGGAGCGCGTGGATCTCACCAGGCTGGACGACCAGATCGATGTGGTCGTTCGCAACCAGGGAGCCGAACCGCTTGGTGATGCCGCGGAGCTCGAGCTTCATGCTGTGCACCCTATTCGAGACGTTTGCAGACGGAAAGAAGCCGCGGTCGGTCGGACTCTAGGTCCGGCCGACCGCGGCGATGTCACACCAGCGTAACCATGGTCCCCACGAGAACGGGGCCCGACCGTTGGATGCGACGACTCACCCTCACCGTCCTCCGACCGGACCGCACGTCCGGTCGGTTGACGGTGAGGCGCACCAGCCTTACGGGGAGCTGGGCGAAGTCACCTCTAGCGAACCCGAGATGATCTGCTCGCGCAGAGCGGAGATCTCGTCGGTCAGACCGTCGGGCAGCGTGAACGCGGAGCCGAAATCAGCCAGGCCCACACCGTCGTTTTCGAGCGTGCCGACGTACGGAGTGACGTCGAACTCACCCTTCGAAGCCTGCATGACCGAGTCGTAGACGGCCGTGTCGATGCGCTTCATGATCGAGGTCAGGACAAGGTCGGACACCGTCTCGTCAGCCTTCGCCAGGTCGGAGTCGACGCCGAGCAAGACGCTCTTCGAGCCGCCGTCGCGGATCGCTTCAGCGGCGCTGATGTAGATGGGGCCCCCGACGGGCAACAGCACGTCCACGCCCTGGTCGAGGAGGCCCTTGGCAGCCTGCTTCGCCGGATCGTTGGCAGCGAAACCACCCGTGAACGAGCCATTCTGCGCCGCGACGTCCCACCCGAAGGTTTGGACGCTGGCGCCCTTATCCTCGTCGTACTTTTTCACGCCATCGACGAAGCCGTCCATGAAGATCGTGACCGGCGGGATCGGGACGCCGCCGACCGTGCCGACCTTGTTCACGCCGTTCTCTGCGGAGTAGGCCGCGGCGGCGTACCCACCGAGGTACGCGGCCTGAACGGTGTCGAACAGCAGGGGCTTGATGTTCGGTGCGTCGGTCTTGCCGTCCTCGTCGATGTCAGCACGGTCATCGATGATCGCGTACTGCAGGTTCGGGTTCGCCGTGGCCGAAGCCACGGTGTCGGCGCTCAGCTTGAAGCCCACGGCGACGATGAACGTGCAGCCCTCGGCGACGAGATTCTCGAGATTCGGGGCATAGTCGTTGGCCGAGCTGGACTCGACATCGATGGCCTTGACACCGAGCTCGGCGGCAGCCTTGTCGATGCCCTCTTTCGCGGACTGGTTGAACGAACGGTCGTTCCACCCGCCGTCGTCGGAGATGATGCAGGGGGTGAAACCTTCGACGAGGTCTCCCCCGGCTCCAGCCGACGCGCCGCCGGGGCTCTCGGGCGCTGCGCCGCAGCCGGCCAGCAACACGGCGGCGCCGATCATGGCGAAGCCGCTGACGACGGCCTTCTTCGTGGTCTTCACGAGGGGTCCTCCAAGACGGATGCCCCCAACGGGTTCGGGGGACGATTCCGTCACGTTACCTACTGTGTCGGCGCGCTCGTGGCCCAGGAGCCGCCGTGCGCGGCAATGGTTACAAAGACGCAATCTCGCGTCACGCGACCGCCACACGCTGCGGCATCGGGCGGAACCGGATGCCACGGCTAGCGGTATCCGGTGTCAGAGGACGTCGCCGTGACCAGTGAGCTTGAGAGCGTCGACGACGCCCTTCGCCCGCTGCCTTCTCGGTAGCGACGAGCCGGCCCCGAGGTGAAGAAGAGCCGACCCCGAGGTGAAGCGGCGTGTCGCGGTCGACCAATCACCCCTCGGCCGGTCCATCGAGACGTCATCCGCGCCGCGGCCAACCGGCTACGTTCCCCCGGTCGACACCCGTCGGCAGTCAACAGAGAAAAGCCCAAGGGGGGCAATTATGCGCAAAACAATTACCGGGACCGTCGCCGCAGTACTCGTGTGCGTCGCGGCTCTAGGAGCACCGTCCGCCGCGCAAGCGGCGGGGACCCTGACGCAGCACGGCCCTTACTCCACGAAGAGCGCGTGCGTGGCGGCATCGTCGAGCCCCGCTTACAACAACTCCTACGTTCGAGTTGCAAAGGCGTGCTACTACATCGGGGGCGGGGCCGGCTGGGCGTTCTACACCAGGAGTGCCGCCTAGCGTCTGATCCCGTCGGAATTCGCCCCGCCCCGACCGGCGGGGCGAGTTCTTTCAATCGACTGCCACCGGGCCTGCTGGAAGCCCGCCGGGATAGATCCTCCAGCGGACACTGCGTCGACCTTGACGGGCACGATCAGTCGCTGGCACTGCCCGCCGGCTGGACCTCTCAGAGGACGTCGCCGCGACCCGTGAGCTTCAGGGCGTCGACGACGCCCTTGACGCGCTGCGCATTCTCGGTCGTCGTCACGAGCAGGGCGTCGGGGGTGTCGACCACGACGATGTCACGCACGCCGATGAGGCTGATCACGCGCTTGGTCTGCGAGACGACGATGCCGCTGGACGAATCGGAGAGCACGCGGGCGTCCTCGCCGAGGATCGCGAGCTCGTTGCGCCCTCCCGAGGAGTTGAGCTTGGACAGGCTGGCGAAGTCGCCCACGTCGTCCCAGTCGAAGTGCCCGGGGATGACGGCCAGGCGCCCCTTCTCTGCCGCGGGCTCGGCGACCGAGTAGTCGATGGCGATCTTCTTCAGGCCCGGCCAGATGCGGTCGACGGCGGGACCGCGGCGCTCGCGGTCGTCCCAGGACGCCGCGAGCTCGAGCAGTCCCGCGTGCAGCTCGGGCTCGTTCACGGCGAGTTCGGCCAGCAGCACGTCGGCGCGCGTGATGAACATGCCGGCGTTCCAGAGATAGGCGCGGTCGGCGAAATACTCCTTCGCCGTGTCGAGGTCGGGCTTCTCGACGAACCGCTCGACCGTGTACGCCTCGGGGGCGCCGTCGACGATGAGCTCGTCGGCCTTCTTGATGTAGCCGAAGCCCACCGATGCCTCGGAGGGCTGGATGCCGATGGTGCAGATGTATCCGGCGCGCGCGACGGCGACCGCCTGGCGCACGGCGAAGTCGAACTGACGGGTCTGGCGGATGACGTGGTCGGCCGCGAAGGACCCGATGATGACGTCGGGCTCGCGGCGCACGAGGATCGCCGCGGCCAGGCCGATGGCGGCCGAGGAGTCGCGGGGCTCCGATTCGAGGAAGACGTTGTGGTCGGGCACGCCCGGCAGTTCACGCTCGACGGCGGCGCGGTGGGCGCGGCCGGTCACGACGGCGATGCGGTCCTCACCCGACAGCGGAGCGAGACGGTCCCACGTGTCGCGCAGCAGCGTCTGGCCCGACCCGGTCAGGTCGTGGAGGAACTTGGGCGCGTCCGCGCGCGAGAGCGGCCAGAGGCGGCTGCCGATGCCTCCGGCGGGGATCACGGCGTAGAAGTCGTCGATAGCGCGATCTGACATGGCTCCGACCCTAGCGGTCCGCACTCGTCCCCTCCGACGGCTCCGAACCGGGTGAGAGACGGCCATCGGCGTGCTGCGATTTATCTCGATGTCGAGAGACAGTTAGGCCCCCCTTATCCACCGCGTTCATAGCCCGGACGTAGTATTCAGGGGCGCCCGTGTGACGCTCGGGGCCGGTGTCGGCCCCCACACCGTGTTCGATCAGGGAGGACGACCGTGTCAGCACCAGCACGTGCCACGCCGTCGGTGAAAACGACCACTTCGAAGAGGCCCCGCGGCACGCTGTACCGCGGCCGAGAGGGCATGTGGTCCTGGGTCCTGCACCGCATCACCGGTGTGGCGATCTTCTTCTTCCTCCTCGTGCACATCCTCGACACGGCGCTCATCCGCGTGTCGCCCGAGGCGTACGACGCCGTCATCGGCACCTACAAGAACCCGATCATGGGTCTCGGCGAGGTGGCCCTGGTCGGCGCGATCGCGTACCACGCGTTCAACGGGCTGCGCATCATCCTGGTCGACTTCTGGCCGTGGGCCACGCGCCACCAGCGTCAGCTGTGGTGGGGCGTGCTGGGCCTCTGGGTCGTCACGATGCTCGGTTTCACCCCCCGCCACCTGATCAACGTCTTCAGCGCCGTCACCGGGAGCCACTGATGTCCGTCGCCCAAGAAGCCGCCACGATCCCCGCCCCGCGCACGCCCAGCGTTCGCAAGAAGGGCTCCAACCTCGAGAAGTGGGGATGGATCTACATGCGCGCCTCCGGCGTGCTGCTGATCGTCCTGATCTTCGGCCACCTGTTCGTCAACCTGATGACGAACGACGGCATCCACCAGATCGACTTCGCCTTCGTCGCGGGCAAGCTGGCCTCGCCGTTCTGGCAGTGGTGGGACGTGCTGATGCTGTGGCTCGCCCTCATCCACGGCGCCAACGGCATGCGCACGATCGTGAACGACTACGTCACGAATGCCACGATCCGCAAGATCCTCGTCGGGTCGCTGTGGATCTCCGCGGGCTTCCTGATCCTGCTCGGCACGCTCGTCGTGTTCACCTTCGACCCCTGCATCGGTGTGACCGAGAGCAGCTCCCTCTGGGACGCGTGCCAGGCGGCGTGAGCCGACGGCATCCCTTCCATCCCCTGACAGCAGAGGCATCGCACACGTGAGCACCCAGACTTCCTCGGACTCGATCGTCAAAGACGGCGTCCACTACCACCAGTTCGACGTCGTCATCGTCGGTGCCGGCGGCGCGGGTATGCGCGCGGCCATCGAAGCCGGCCCGGGCGCGAAGACCGCCGTGATCTCGAAGCTCTACCCGACCCGCTCGCACACCGGTGCGGCGCAGGGCGGCATGGCGGCGGCGCTCGCCAACGTCGAAGAGGACTCGTGGGAGTGGCACACCTTCGACACCATCAAGGGCGGCGACTACCTCGTCGACCAGGATGCCGCCGAGATCCTCGCCAAAGAGGCCATCGACGCCGTCATCGACCTCGAGAACATGGGCCTGCCGTTCAACCGCACCCCCGAGGGCAAGATCGACCAGCGCCGCTTCGGCGGGCACACCGCCGACCACGGCAAGACCCCCGTGCGCCGCGCGTGCTACGCCGCCGACCGCACCGGCCACATGATCCTGCAGACGCTGTTCCAGAACTGCGTCAAGCTCGGCATCAACTTCTTCAACGAGTTCTACGTGCTCGACCTCATCACGGTGAAGGACGCGGCGGGCAAGACCCAGGTCTCGGGCGTCGTCGCCTACGACCTCGCCACGGGCGAGCTGCACGTCTTCCAGGCGAAGGCCGTGATCTTCGCCACCGGCGGCTTCGGCAAGATCTTCAAGACCACCTCCAACGCCCACACCCTCACCGGTGACGGCGTCGGCATCGTGTGGCGCAAGGGCCTCCCCCTGGAGGACATGGAGTTCTTCCAGTTCCACCCCACCGGCCTCGCCGGTCTCGGCATCCTGCTGACGGAGGGCGCCCGAGGTGAGGGCGCGATCCTGCGCAACGCCAGCGGTGAGCGCTTCATGGAGCGCTACGCCCCCACCATCAAAGACCTCGCACCGCGTGACATCGTCGCCCGTTGCATGGTGCAAGAGGTCGCCGAGGGCCGTGGCGCGGGACCCCACCGCGACTACGTGCTGCTGGACTGCACGCACCTGGGCGCCGAGGTGCTCGAGACGAAGCTCCCCGACATCACCGAGTTCGCCCGCACCTACCTCGGCGTCGACCCGGTCGTCGAGCCCGTGCCGGTCATGCCGACCGCGCACTATGCGATGGGCGGCATCCCCACCAACATCAAGGCCGAGGTGCTCGCCGACAACGACACCGTCGTTCCGGGCCTCTACGCCGCGGGCGAGTGCGCCTGCGTCTCGGTGCACGGCTCGAACCGTCTCGGCACCAACTCGCTGCTCGACATCAACGTCTTCGGCAAGCGCGCCGGCCGCAACGCCGTCGAGTACGTCAAGACGGCCGACTTCGTTCCGCTGCCCGAAGACCCCGCCGCCGAGGTGCGCGGGCTCATCGAGGGCCTCCGCAACAACGGCGGCACCGAGCGCATCGCCGTCCTCCGAAAGACGCTGCAGGACGAGATGGACAAGGGCGCGCAGGTGTTCCGCACGCACGAGTCCCTCGCCCACGTGATGGACGTCATCGCGGATCTCCGCGAGCGCTACAAGAACATCCACGTCGACGACAAGGGCAAGCGCTTCAACACCGACCTGCTCGAGGCCGTCGAGCTCGGCTTCCTGCTCGACCTGGCCGAGGTCGTCGTCTACTCGGCGCAGAACCGCGAAGAGAGCCGTGGCGGTCACATGCGCGACGACTTCCCCACGCGCGACGACGAGAAGTACATGCAGCACACCATGGCGTACCTGTCGGGAGACCCGCACTCGTCGCACCCCGCCGATCACATCGAACTCGGCTGGAAGCCCGTGGTGTTCACCAAGAACGAGGCCGGGGAGCTGCGCTACCCGCCGCTGGAGAGGAAGTACTGAGATGGCATCCACCGTTCTCGAGAACGTCGACGTCTCCGATGAGGTCGAGCAGACCCCGGAGGACACCGGGATCCAGTCGTTCCTCGTCACCTTCAACATCCGCCGTTTCGACCCCGAGGTCGACGACGAACCGCGTTGGGTCGACTACGACGTGGAGCTGTACTCCACCGACCGCGTGCTCGACGCGCTGCACAAGATCAAGTGGGAGACCGACGGATCGCTGTCGTTCCGCCGCTCGTGCGCGCACGGCATCTGCGGATCGGATGCCATGCGCATCAACGGCCGCAACCGCTTGGCCTGCAAGACGTTGATCAAGGACCTCGACATCTCGCAGCCGATCTACGTCGAGGCGATCAAGGGCCTGCCGCTCGAGAAGGACCTCATCGTCGACATGGAGCCGTTCTTCGCCTCCTACCGCGAGGTGCAGCCCTTCCTGATCGCGAACTCCAAGCCCGAGCCGGGCAAGGAGCGCGTGCAGTCGATCGTCGACCGCGAGGTCTTCGACGACACCACCAAGTGCATCCTGTGCGCCGCGTGCACCTCCTCGTGCCCCGTCTTCTGGACCGACGGGCAGTACTTCGGGCCCGCCGCGATCGTGAACGCGCACCGCTTCATCTTCGACTCGCGCGATGACGCGGGCGACGTGCGCCTCGACATCCTCAACGACAAAGAAGGCGTGTGGCGCTGCCGCACCACCTTCAACTGCACCGAGGCGTGCCCCCGCGGCATCGAGGTCACCAAGGCCATCGCCGAGGTCAAGCAGGCGGTCCTCCGCGGCGGTCGCTGACCCTTCCCCTCTCGAACGGCGGGTGCGCTCAGGCGCCCCGCCGTTCGGCGTTCCCGTGCGCGGCGGCCGGTGCTGCGCGTTCCTCGCAGATGATCGGTCTCCTGGCAGGGTTCCGCGCAACGGCATCCATTTGGTCCCGCTCCTCGCAAGAACGCGGTTTGCTCGCAGAAACGTGCGCGACGACTGCGAGGATCGCGACATTCTGCGAGCGGAAGACGACGGATGCCACGGCGCTCGGCTCCGCGCGGGCGACGGTGCACGGCATTCATCCGGTCCCGTCCCTCGCAAGAACGCGGTCTGCTCGCAGAATCCCGCGCCGCGGATGCGAGGATCGCGACATCTTGCGAGCGGAGGACGACGGATGCCACGGCGCCCGACGCCGCGCGGAGCGTCGTGGCATCCATTCATTAGGCTCGAAGCGTGACCGAGAACCGCCACGACGCGCGCCCGCTGCCCGCGGTGCGGGACGACGACACGTCTCTGCGCGATCGGCTCGAGGCCGCGCAGACGGCCGTGCGGGAGCGTCTCGACCAGCCCATCGCCCGCGCCGCGAAGATCGCGCAGTGGTTCCCCATCCGGGTGTGGCGGCACTTCCTGCAGCACAACGGCTTCCTGCTGGCCGCGGGGATGAGCTATCAGGCGCTGTTCGCGGTCTTCTCGGCGCTGTATCTCGCGTTCGCCGCCGTCGGTCTGTGGCTCGGTGGGAGCACCACCGCCGTCGTCGGGCTCATCCGCATCGTCAACAGCTACATCCCCGGTCTCATCAGCGACAACGGTCTCGTCAAGCCCGAGCAGGTCGAAGAGGCGACGCAGCAGAGCGGCAGCCTGCTGACGATCACGGGGCTCGTGGCCGTGGTCGTGGTGGTCTGGACGGCGATCGGCTTCGTGACCTTCACCCGCCGCGCCGTGCGCGACACCTTCGGGCTGCCGTTCGACATGCGCAACTACGTCATGCTCAAGGCGCGCGACTTCGTCGCCTCCATCCTGTTCGGCATCTCCCTACTCGCCGGTGCCCTGCTCGGCACGGTGACGACCGGAGCGATCGACCTCGTCTTCAGCCTCATCGGGTGGAACCGCGAGACCGCCGGGTGGATCCTCGGGGCGCGCGCCGTGTCGCTCGTCGTGGCCTTCGCGATCAACACGGTCGCCCTGGCCGCGCTCTTCCGTTTCCTCACGGGCACGACCCTGTCGTGGCGACGCGCGTGGCCCGGGGCCCTGGTCGGGGCGACCGGAATGGTGCTGCTGCAGATCGGTGCCGGCTTCCTCGTCGTGTACACGCCGACGAACCCCCTGCTGTCCACGTTCACGGTGCTCATCGGATTCCTGCTGTGGTTCCGTTTCATCGGCATCGTCATCCTGGTGTCCGCCGCCTGGATCGCGGTCGCCGCGGGCGATAAAGACGTGCCGCTTCGCTCCCCCGAGGACCGCCGCGCCATGGAGCAGGCGGCGCTCGTCATCGCGGCCCAGGTCGGGGTGCGCCAGGCCGAGAAGGCCCTGGCGCTCGCGCGCTGGCCGTGGCGCTGGCGCGCGCGGCGGCGACTCGCGGCGGCCGAGAAGACCCTGGCGCGCGCCGAGGCCGACGTCCCCGCTCCCCGCCGCATGTCGCTCATCCCCGACTGACGACCCGCGAGCGCCCTGGCGCCGGTCGAGCGGGCGCCGGTCATGCGGGCGCCGGTCATGCGGGCGCCGGTCACGCGGGCGCCGGTCATGCGGGCGCCGGTCGAGCGGGCGCCGGTCATGCGGGCGCCGGTCGTCGTTCCGGAGTGCGCCCGCGGCGATGTCGGAGGTCGCGGTTAGGCTCGTCGGGTGCCCCGTTCCGTACGCATCGTCTCCGTCAACGTCAATGGCATCCGTGCCGCCGTCCGCAAGGGCATGACCGAGTGGCTCGACGCCTCGGGTGCCGACATCGTCGCTCTGCAAGAGGTCCGCGCGACCGCCGAGCAGCTCGCCGAGGCCCTCCCCGGCTGGCAGATCGTCAACGACGAGTCGCTGCAGAAGGGCCGCGCGGGCGTGGCGATCATCAGCCGTCTGCCCGGCGTCGAGACGCGCAGCCACCTCGGTCCCGAGCCGCTCGACGCGTCCGGCCGGTGGATCGAGACCGACTTCGACATCGACGGCGAGACGGTGACCATCGTGAGCGCCTACGTGCACAGCGGCGAGGTCGACACTCCCAAGCAAGACGCGAAATGGCTCTTCCTGGATGCCATGGAGCAGCGCCTCTCCGAGCTGAAGGCCTCGACGCAGCTCGCGCTCGTCTTGGGCGACCTGAACGTCGGCCACCGCGAGCTCGACATCAAGAACTGGCGCGGCAACCGCAAGAACGCCGGTTTCCTGCCCCGCGAGCGCGCCTATTTCGACCGCTTCTTCGGGCCCGCGGGCGAGCAGGTCGAGGGCGTCGACGGCTCGGTCGGCACGGGGCTCGGCTGGGTCGATGTCGGACGCCGCGAGATGGGCGAGGTCGACGGGCCGTACACGTTCTGGTCGATGCGCGGGAAGGCGTTCGACACCGACAGCGGCTGGCGGATCGACTACCACGTCGCCACCCCGGCGCTGGCGGAGCGTGTCACCGCATACCGCGTCGATCGGGCACCGTCCTACGACACGCGTTGGAGCGACCACTCCCCCGTGATCGTCGACTACACGCTCGGTCGCTGACCGGCACTCGACGCCGCGACCGCCGCGTGGCGGCGCCTAGGATCGAGAGGTGACTCAGCAGCGCCTCTACTCCGGAATGCAGCCCTCCGCCGACAGCCTCCAGATCGGCAACTACATCGGAGCCCTCCTGCAGTGGCGCGAGCTGCAAGACCAGTACGACGCGTACTTCTCCGTGGTCGACCTGCACGCTCTCACCCAGCCCGGCGACCCCGCCGAGCGTCGCGAGAAGACCCGTCGCACCGCCGCGCAGTACATCGCCGCGGGCATCGAGCCCTCGCGCTCGACGCTCTACGTGCAGTCGCACGTGCCCGCGCACGCGGAGCTGCAGTGGGTGCTGTCGACCCTCACGGGCTTCGGCGAGGCCGGGCGCATGACCCAGTTCAAGGACAAGTCGGCGCGCTACGGAGCGGATGCCACCAACGTCGGCCTCTTCACCTACCCGGTGCTGATGGCCGCCGACATCCTGCTGTACCAGACGGACGTGGTGCCCGTCGGCGACGACCAGAAGCAGCACATCGAGCTGACCCGCGACCTCGCGGAGCGCTTCAACCAGCGTTTCGGTGAGACGTTCACGATGCCGAAGCCGATGATCCAGCGCGAGACCGCCCGCATCTACGACCTGCAGAACCCCACGTCGAAGATGTCGAAATCGGCCGAGTCCGACGCCGGTGTGCTCTGGATGCTCGACGAGCCCAAGGTGAGCGCGAAGAAGATCATGCGCGCCGTCACCGACTCCGAGGGCGCTGTGCGCTTCGACCGCGACGAGAAGCCCGGCGTCTCGAACCTCCTGGTCATCTACTCCGCGCTGACCGGGCGCGAGATCACCGCGATCGAAGACGAGTACGCCGGCCGCGGGTACGGCGACTTCAAGAAGGGCCTCGCCGAGGTCGTCGTGAGCGAGTTCGAGCCCGTGCGCGAGCGAGCGCTCGAACTGCTCGACGACCCCGCCGAGCTCGACCGCGTGCTGGCCGTCAACGCCGGCAAGGCGGCATCCGTCGCCGAGAAGACCCTCGCCGATGTCTACGACCGCATCGGGCTCCTGCGCCGCGGCTGATCGCCTCGACACCCCGACGCCCGTGCGACCTCTCGAGTCGCGCGGGCGTCGTCTTTCAGCGCGGACGACGACTGCACCGGAATCGGTGAGGCGCGCCGGAATCGGGTGCTGCGGCGCGTGGCATCCGATTCCGATACGGAGTCCCGAATCTGCGGCAGGGCGCGGCCGCGGCGGCCACCGGTAGCGTGACGGGATGGAACCGGAGACCCTGTGCACAGCCCGCCTCGAGCTGTCGCCGCCCCAGGCGGCGGACGCCGCCGTCATCCACGCGGAATGCCAGGATGCCGCGATCCAGCGTTTCACGACCGTTCCCTCGCCCTACCTCCCGGCGGATGCCGACGAGTTCGTGGCTCTGACGCATCGATGGTGGGCGGAGGGGTCCGAAGCGACGTGGGCGATCCGGGTGGACGGCGCGCTGAGGGGGATGATCGGACTGGCGCGTCTGCACAGCGGCGGGCCGGAGCTCGGGTATTGGATCTCGTCGGGCGTCCGCCGACAAGGGTTCGCGAGCGAGGCGGCGCGCGCCGTCATCGACTGGGGGTTCGCCGCGGAGCGCCCCGCCGTCGAACGCATCGAATGGCGCGCCGTCGTCGGCAACGTCGGCTCCGCAAGAGTCGCCCGGTCACTGGGATTCCGCTACGAGGGGCTGCTGCGACAGGCGCACAGCAACGCGCTCGGGCGCGCCGACCTCTGGATCGGCGGCCTTTTGCGCGGCGACGACCGGACACCGGTTTCATGGCCGACGCTCGACTGAGGCACGCAAGACCGTTCGCGATGTCGGAGGCACGTGGGAGCATGGGCGCATGCCGGAGATGCCAGAGGTCGAAGGGCTCGTCGAATTCCTGCGCGGGCGCCTCACGGGGCACAGGTTCGACAAGGCCACCGTGTCGGCGATCAACGCGCTCAAGACCTACGCCCCTCCCCTGACCGACCTCGTCGGTGCGGCGGTGACGGGCGTCGACCGGCACGGCAAGTTCGTCGACATCGCCACCGACGGCGGCGTCCATCTCGTCTTCCACCTCGCCAAGGCGGGCTGGCTGCGCTGGTACGACGCGCTGCCCGCGACACTCATCAAGCCAGGCAAGACGCCCATCGCCCTGCGGGTGGGATTCGACGACGGCTCGGGCTTCGACCTGACCGAAGCGGGCACGAAGAAGTCGCTCGCCGTGTACGCCGTCACCGACCCGAACGAGGTGCCGGGCATCGCCCGCCTGGGTCCCGACCCCCTCGACGACGACTTCGGCCGCCGGGAGTTCGGCGCGCTGCTGACCGGCCGGCGCACGCAGATCAAGGGAGTACTGCGCGATCAGTCGATCATCGCCGGTGTCGGCAACGCATACTCCGACGAGATCCTGCACGCGGCGAAGATGTCGCCGTACGCCCTCGCCGCCACCCTCACCGACGACGAGGTCGACCGCCTCTTCGTCGCGATGACGACGACGCTCGCAGAGGCCATCGATGCGGCCCGCGGCAAGCCGCCGGCGGAATTGAAGGATGCCAAGCGGCGGGGTATGCGCGTGCACGGGCGGCGCGGTCAGCAGTGTCCGGTCTGCGGCGACGAGGTGCGCAGCGTCTTCTTCGCCGACAACTCCCTCGAGTACTGCCCCACATGCCAGACCGGCGGCAAGCTGCTGGCGGACCGGCGACTCTCCCGGCTGCTGAAGTAGGTCGACGAGCGCGCCCTCAGGCGGGCGCACCCGCGGGCGGAGCCGCACGCCCCCGGCCGGGCATACCCGACGGCGGGGCCACACATCGCCGTGCGGGCGCACCCGACGGCGGAGCCGCACGCCCCCGGGCGGGCGCACCCGACGGCGGAGCCCCACGTCGGCGGCCGGGCGCACCGACGGCACAGGCGCCGGGAACGACGGCGGCGGGCGACACCGAAGTGCCGCCCGCCGCTGTTCTCAGGACGTCAGGAGATCGCGATCGTCACAATCGGGCTCCACCCGATGTTGCCGGCGGCGTCGACCGCGCGCGAGCGGATCTGGTAGCGACCCTTCGGGTACTGGCTGGAGTCCAGCGTCGTACGCCACAGGCCGTCGCTGCCGCGCACGGCGTCTCCCAGCTTGGTCGAGCCCGCCCAGAAGCTGACGCCCGTGACGCCCACGTTGTCGCTCGCCGAGGCGACGAGGTCACCGCGACCCGAGATGGTCGATCCCGTCGTGGGGCTGACGATCGAGGTGGTCGGCACCGTCTTGTCCGGCCCGGCGGTCGGCGACGGGGTCGGCGTCGGAGTGGGCGTGCGCGTCGGCGTGGGCGACGGAGTCGGCGACGCGGTCGGCGTGGGCGAGGCGGTCGGCGTCGGCGTGGGAGTCGGCGTCGGGGTCGGGGTGGGGGTCGGCTGCGGGACGGTGCCGGTCGGCGCGACCGTGGCCAGGTAGCCGTAGTACTTGCTCGACGAGGCTCCGGCGGCCGACGGGCTGCCGAACCAGGTGTGGCCCTTCGCGTCGGCGGCGGACGCCTGCGCCATGACCTGTCGGATGACCTGCGGAGTGGTCATGCCGGAGCAGTTGCCCGTGACGAAGCAGTTGAGGACGACGCCGCTGAGCGCCGCGGTCGCCATCGACGTGCCCGACTGGATGTAGCCGAAGCGGTCACCCTTGAGGGTCGTGTACGGGCAGGTGCCGGGCGCGGCCAGCGTGTGGGCCTTGTCGGCGTCGGAGACGGCGTAGTTCGTGTTCAACCAGGGCGAGTCGTCCTTGGTGGACAGGCCGCAGGTGCTCGCGGCCAGTCCGCCGGGCTTGCCGTCGTAGTCGGCCATGTTGGTCGCCACCAGCACCTCGTCGTACGAGCCGGGGAGGACACGCCCCAGGTCGGTGGCGCCGTTTCCTGCGCCGGATACCACGACGACGCCCTGCGACGTCAGCCGGCAGATGGACTGGTGGAGCGCGTCGGCGTTGCTGTAACCGCAGTTGCCGTCGTCGACGCCTTCGAAGCCGAGGCTCATGTTGGCGACCTTGATGTTGTAGGTCGCTGCATTGGCGACGACCCAGTCCACACCGCAGAGCACCGAAGAAAGCGTGCCCTTGTTCTTGGCATCCATCACCCGGACCGAGTAGATCGGTGCGCCGGGGGCGACGCCCACCGTGCCGAAATCATTGTCGTAGGCGGCGATGTAACCCGAGACGCCGGTGCCGTGACCGTTGCCGTCGCGCTCGTCGCTGGTGCCGAGGCAGTTGACCGCCTTGACGAGGTTGTAGTCGATGTGCGGGTTGACGCCCGAGTCGATCACCGCGACCGCGGGTCCGGTCCAGGGCGTCTGCACCCCGTCGCCCACGTTCAGCGGCGCCTTGTCCGCCTGAACGGTCTTGGGCGTGGGGGTGTCCATCTGGGCGAAGCCCTCGACCTCGACGTCGGCCGTCAGGATGCTGACGCGGCGGTCGTTCGCCAGGGCCGTGGCCTCGGCTGCGGTCAGCGTCGCCGCGAAACCGTTCAAGGCGGCGGTGTACCGGTCGTCGATGTCGACGCCGTAGCGCGATGCGAGTGCAACCGCGTCGACGCCGTCGGCGAGCCCGATGATGTAGTCGCCCGCGGGACGCGTCGCTGCCGACGCCGGTGCCGCACCGACCACACCGGCGAGCAGGACGGCGGCCACAGCCACCATCGCACTCGCGGGACGGAAGATCTTCAAAGCCATTCCCTCTACCCTCGCGAAAGATTCTGGGCGGAGAGATAGGAAATCCGCCACTGGACAGGATAGGGGCAGAACGTTTCAACCAGGTGACGAAGACGGGATTCTTTGATAAGGATCCAAGATCCGTTCCGCGGCGGGGAAATGCACGCACGGTCGGATTCCCTCCTCCCCACCCGGTGCGCGCGACGCCGACCCGGGCGGCGTCACCGGTTGACACCCCGACGCGTCCCTCGTCATCCTCGCCTTTCACGGACGCCCGTGCGTGTCCATCCGTGTCGGGGAATGAAACCGTGCGGGGCGCGTTCACTACACTCAGAAGTGCAACAACGTGCTCCGGGGTCGGTGGGAATCCGAACCGGCGGTGACAGTCCGCGAACCCCTCCGCTCTCAGCGGTGGGGCCGATCCGGTGGAATTCCGGGACCGACGGTGATGCGGGGGTCCTCCCTCGCTAGTCCGGATAGGAGGCAGCACGGATGGCGCGTCGCGCCTTCCCGCTGGCCCTGCCCCGACACCGCGGGAAGGACAGGGAAATGGCATCCGCCGTCGAGATCGACGCCATGCGGCGAGCGCTGCAGCTCGCCCGGCGCGGCCCGCGCGGGCTGAACCCGCAGGTCGGTGCCGTCGTCCTCTCCCCCGCGGGAGACATCCTCGCGGAAGGTTTCCATCGCGGAGCGGGCACGGCGCACGCCGAGGTCGACGCCCTGTCGCAGCTGACGCCGGGAGCCGCCCGCGGCGCCACCGCCGTCGTCACCCTCGAGCCGTGCAACCACACCGGCCGGACGGGTCCGTGCGCACAGGCCCTCATCGACGCCGGGGTGGCGCGAGTGGTCTACGCCCTCGACGACCCCACCGATGCCGCGGCCGGTGGAGCCGACCGCCTGCGTGGCTCCGGCGTGGACGTGGAGAGCGGACCCGAGGCCGTCGCCGCCGCCGAGCTGGTCGGCGACTGGGTGGCGCTGCAGCGCACCGGACGCCCGCACGTCACCGTCAAGTGGGCGCAGAGCCTCGACGGCCGTGCCGCCGCCGCCGACGGTACGAGCCAATGGATCACCGGACCCGCCGCCCGCCGCGACGTGCACGCCCGCCGTGCGCAGGCCGACGCGATCGTCGCCGGCACCGGCACCGTCCGCGCCGACGATCCCGCGCTCACCGCGCGCACCGAAGACGGCTCGTTGCTCGAGACCCAACCCATCCCGGTGATCATCGGCGAGAGCGAGACGGCTCCGGATGCCGCGGTGCGCCGTCATCCGCGGGAGCCGCTCTTCTACGCCACCCACGACCTGCCCGCGGTGCTCGCCGATCTCGCCGAGCAGGGCGTTCAACGGGTGTTCGTCGAGGGTGGCCCGACGCTGGCGAGCGCATTCGTGCGCGGCGGGCTCGCCGACGAGCTGCTCGTCTACGTCGCCCCGGTGCTGCTGGGCGGGTCGCGCCTCGCCGTCGGCGATGTGGGTGTCTCGACGATCGACGAGGCGCGGCGTCTCGCGGTGGCATCCATCGAGAACCTCGGCGACGACCTGCTGATCGTCGCGCGCCCCGCGCCGACACAGGACGCCGCTCCCCCGCACGCGTCGACGGAGCCGTCCGGCGCGCACGACGAGATCGCCCCCGCAGAACCCGCCCGCGCGACCGCGCGCGCGCACGAAGGAGACGCCTGATGTTCACCGGAATCGTTGAAGAGATCGGCGCCGTCACCGCCGTCGAGCCCTCGGGCGACGGCGTGCGACTCACGCTGCGAGCCCCCCTGTCGGTGTCGGATGCCGGGCACGGCGACTCGATCTCGGTCAGCGGCGTCTGCCTCACCGTCGTCGACCAGGGCGACGACTGGTTCACCGCCGACGTCATGAAGCAGACCCTCGACATGTCGACCCTCGTCGACGTGGCACCGGGGCGCGCCGTCAACCTCGAGAGGGCGACGGCCGCGCACGGACGTCTGGGCGGGCACATCGTGCAGGGACACATCGACGGCACGGGGATCGTTCGCGAGGTGCGCCCTGGCGCTCAGTGGAGCGTCGTCCGGGTCGGCATCCCGCCTCACCTGGCGCCCCTCGTCGTCGACAAGGGCTCGATAGCGATCGATGGGGTCTCGCTCACCGTCAGCGCCGTCAGCGAGGCCCCCGACCCGCAGCCGTGGCTCGAGGTGTCGTTGATCCCCGAGACCCTGGCGGCGACCACACTCGGAGCGGCGAAGGCCGGAACCCCCGTCAACCTCGAGACCGACATCCTGGCGCGGCACGTGCAACGCATGCTCGCCTTCCGTACGACCGCCGGCGCGTCCGGCGGAGACGAAGAGAACCCCGCGGCCACGGCCGCAACGACCGAGAGGGGCTCCGCATGAGCCTGTCCACCATCCCCGAGGCCCTGGAGGCCCTGCGTCAGGGGCGGCCCATCCTGGTCGCCGACGACGAGAACCGTGAGAACGAGGGCGACGTCATCATCTCGGCGCAGCTCGCCACCCCCGAGTGGCTGGCCTGGACGGTCCGCTGGTCGAGCGGCTACGTCTGCGCGCCGATGCCCGGCGAGTGGGCCGACCGCCTCGACCTCCCCCCGATGGTCGAGGTGAACCAGGACGCCCGCGGCACCGCCTACACGGTGAGCGTCGACGCGGCATCCGGGGTCACGACGGGCATCAGCGCCGCCGACCGCTCCCGCACCCTCAACGTGCTCGCCGACCCGGAGTCGGCGCCGACGAGCCTCATCCGTCCCGGGCACGTCCTCCCCCTCCGGGCCGTCGACGGAGGCGTGCGCGAGCGGGCGGGGCACACCGAGGCCGCCGTCGACCTCATGCGGCTTGCGGGCCTCGAACCGGTCGGCGCGATCGCCGAGGTGGTGGCCGACGACGGCAGCATGATGCGGCTGCCCGGGCTCTTCGAGCTCGGCGAGCGCGACGGCATCCCGGTCATCACGATCGAGCAGCTGATCGCCTACCTCAACGACACCGACCCGCTGCCGGCGGCCACCCCCGCGCGTCGCCGCGTGAGCCTGCGCGCCGAGTCGAACGTGCCCACCTCGCACGGGACCTTCCGCTTCCTCGCCTACAAGGACCGGATCACGGGCACCGATCACCTCGCCGTCGTCTCGGGCGACCTCACGGAGTCCGCACCCCTCGTGCGGGTGCACTCGGAATGCCTGACCGGCGAGGCGTTCGGGTCGCTGAAGTGCGAGTGCGGGCCCCAACTGGAGGCCGCGCTCGACACCATCGACCGCAACGGCGGCATCGTCATCTACATGCGCGGCCACGAGGGCCGTGGCATCGGGCTGATCAACAAGCTGCGCGCGTACAACCTGCAGGAGCGCGGCATGGATACCGTGGATGCCAATCTGGCCCTGGGCCTGCCCGCCGACGCCCGCGATTACGCCGCCGCCGCCGGCATCCTCGCCGACCTCGGGGTCGACAAGGTCCGCCTGCTGACGAACAACACCGACAAGGTCGCGCAGCTGCGCGGCTTCGGCCTCGACGTCGTCGAGCAGGTGCCCCTCCTCGTCGGCGTCGGCCCCAACAACCACCAGTACCTCGAGACGAAGCGTGACCGCATGGGCCACATCATCGGCGAGGACGACCTGCGCGACGCGCTCGCGCACGCGAAGGAAGAGAGCGCCTGATGGCCGGCAGTGGAGCACCCGAGACCGGAGGCGTCGACGCCTCCGACCTGAACATCGTCGTCGTCGCCGGCACCTGGCACGAGGTGATCACCGACGGGCTCATCGCGGGCGCGAAGCGGATCCTGGATGCCACGGGTGCCACCTACCGCGTCGTGCGGGTCCCGGGCTCGTTCGAGCTGCCCGTGGCCGCGCGGGCCGCGTTCGACGGCGGGGCGGATGCCGTCGTCGCCCTCGGCGTGATCATCCGGGGCGGGACGCCGCACTTCGAGTTCGTGTCGTCGGCGGCGACCGACGGCCTGACGCGCGTCGCCCTCGACGCGGGCAAGCCCGTCGGCTTCGGCGTGCTGACCCTCGACGACGAGCAGCAGGGCCTCGACCGCGCGGGGCTCGAGGGCTCGAAGGAGGACAAGGGCGAGGAGGCCGCGGACGCTGCGATCCGCACCGCCCTCGTGCTGCGGGAGCTGCGCGGCTGACAGCGGCGGGTCGAGGGCTCACGCCGACCGGGGCACGCAATGTGCAGCGGGGCGAGCAACGAACGCCCCGGTGCACATCGGCCGCCCCGAACGCGGCGCTGCGGGGCTGAGGCCCCCCTTGCTGGCGACGGGGGCCGTGGCGTCCCTACCCTGGCGGGTATGGAGATTCTGCGTGACGTCGTCGTCCTCGTGCACCTCGTCGGCTTCGCCGTGCTCTTCGGCGCGTGGACCGTCGAGGCGGTCGCCCGACGCGTGCGCGTGACGCGGCTGATGAACTCCGCGCTGGGCATCTCGCTGCTGACCGGCCTCATCCTGTCGGCGCCGTGGGGCCTCGACCACGACCTCAACTACGTCAAGATCGGCGTCAAACTCGTCATCCTGCTCGTGATCGGCGCGCTGATCGGAATCGGCTCGGCGCGGCAGAAGCGCACGGGCTCGCTGCCCCCGGCGCTGTTCTGGCCGGTCGGCATCCTGACGCTGGTGAACGCCGGCCTCGCGGTCATCTGGCGCTGACCACCACGTACACGTGACGCCGCCCTCTCGGGCGGAATCCGGCGTACGCTCAGCGCACGCATAGACTGGAGGGTCTAGACGCCCCTCACCCGGGGACGTCGCCGGTGCTCCCGCCGTGCGCTCCCTCACTCCCACCCCTGTGATCGCTGCGCCCCACCGCTGCGCCCCATCCCGGACGCGAACGAAGAACCTTCCCGTCAGGCAGTCATGACCACGTCATCCCCCTCCACCCGCTCCACCGCCGCCCCGGCCAATCCGCGCTCGCGTGTCATCACCGCGAGCCTGGTCGGGACGACGATCGAGTTCTACGACTTCTACGCGTACGCCACCGCCGCAGTCCTCGTCTTCCCGGTGCTCTTCTTCCCCACCGGCAACGAGACCACCTCGCTGCTGCTGTCGTTCAGCGTCTTCGGCGCCGCCATGGTCGCGCGCCCGCTCGGCGCCATCGTGTTCGGCCACTTCGGCGACCGGTTCGGCCGCAAGGCGACGCTCGTGGCATCCCTTCTCACGATGGGTGTCGCGACCTTCCTCATCGGGTGCCTCCCGACCTTCAACGAGATCGGCGTCTGGGCGGCCGTGCTGCTGCTCGTCATGCGCCTCGCGCAGGGGTTCGCCCTCGGCGGCGAATGGTCGGGCGCGGCGCTCGTCGCGACCGAGAACGCCCCGAAGGGCAAGCGCGCGCTGTTCGGCACGTTCCCGCAGCTCGGCGCCCCGATCGGCTTCATCATCGCCAACACGGTGTTCCTCGTCATCAACTTCGCGCTGCCGCACCCCGACGGCACGGCTCAGCGCTCCGAGGAGTTCCTCACCTGGGGCTGGCGCGTGCCGTTCCTGTTCTCGGCGATCATGGTCATCGTCGGCCTGTACGTGCGTCTCAAGCTCGTCGAGAGCACGTCGTTCTCGAAGGCCGAGAAGAGCGGCGCGATCCGCAAGTTCCCGCTCGGCGAGGTCGTCCGCCGCAACGGCAAGCAGCTCGTGCTCGGCACGTTCATCATGCTCGCGACCTACGTGCTGTTCTACCTCATGACCAGCTTCACGCTGTCGTACGGCACCAAGCCCACCCTCGAGGGCGCTGCCGCCGCCGCCGAGACGGCCGGCACCGCGTTCGACGCCGCCGCCTACGTGCCGGGCCTCGGTTTCGGCTACACCGACTTCGTCATCATGCAGATCATCGGCGTGGTGTTCTTCGGTGTCTTCACGATGCTGTCGGGCCCCGTCGCCGACGCCATCGGGCGCAAGCGTCTGCTCATCGGCGTGACGATCGCGATCATCGTGTTCGGCCTGACCTTCTCGGTGTTCCTGCTGCCGCACGCCGACCCGAAGTTCACCGGCGCGCTCGTGCAGGCCTTCCTCGTGTTCGGGTTCCTGCTCATGGGCACGACCTTCGGACCGATGGGCGCGGTGCTGCCCGAGCTCTTCCCCACGAACACGCGGTACACCGGCTCGGCCATCTCGTACAACGTCTCGTCGATCCTCGGAGCGGCCCTCGCCCCGATCGTCGCCGTCGCGCTGTGGGCCGCCGGAGACGGCAACCCGTGGCTGGTCGGGCTGTACCTGTCGGGCATGGGCGTGCTGACCCTGATCGCCGTCGTGCTCTCGCCCGAGACGAAGGACGTCGACTACGACGACAACATCGCCGCCGGAGCGACCGCGCCGTAACGCGTTCTCTTCGCGACGACGGATGCCACGGGGCCCGAGCCTCGTGGCATCCGTCGTTCCGTCCGAGGGGACGCGGTGGCGGAACGCGGGTGAGCGTGCACGGGAAGCCGAGCCGTGCCGGAGTGCGGCGCCCGCACCGCCGATTCCCCCGGAGTTCGGTACGCCGTCGAGCGGACCCGACCGGTGATGTCGGTGCCGGGAGGTACGGTCGAAGGATCCCATTTCCTTTCCCGAGGTGAGCATGTCCGTTCCCGCTCCCGCGCGCGGTCGGCGCGGCCGCCGTGTGCCCGAGGGCCCGCGCGCGTCGTTCCGGCAGCTGCTGCCCTTCCTGCTCGAGCACAAGCGCACGCTCGTCGTCGTCGCGGTCCTGAGCATCCTGGGCGCGGGCGCGACCCTCGTGCAGCCGCTCCTCGTCGGCCAGGTGATCACGCGCGTGCAGCAGTCGGTGCCGCTCGGCGCGCTGGTGTGGTTGCTCGTCGGCTTCGTCGTGCTGTCGTCGCTGATCTCGGGCTATCAGCACTACCTGCTCCAGCGCACCGGAACCGCCGTCGTCTACTCCAGCCGGCGGCGGCTCATCGCCCGGATCCTGCGCCTGCCCATCAGCGAGTTCGACGCGCGCCGCACCGGCGACCTCGTCTCACGCGTGGGCACCGACACCACCCTGCTGTACGCCGTGCTGACGCAGGGACTCGCGGATGCCGTGGGCAACGCGCTCATCCTCATCGGCGCGGTCATCGCGATGGCGTTCATCGACCCCCTCCTGCTCGGCCTGATCGTCATCGTCATCGGAGCGTCGCTGGCGACGGTCGTCGTGCTCAGCAGGAGGATCCGCGTCGCCTCCGCCGCCCAGCAGGAGAAGGTCGGCGAACTGTCGGCCGGTGTCGAGCGCGCCGTCGGTTCCATCCGCACCATCCGCGCCGCGGGAGCCACCGCGCGCGAGACCGCGACGGTCACCGAGACCGCGACCGCGGCGTACGACGCGGGAGTGCGCATCGCGAAGGTCTCGGCGCTCATCGTGCCGGTCGCCGGCATCGCGCTGCAGGTGTCACTGCTCGTGGTGCTGGGCGTCGGCGGGTTCCGCGTGGCATCCGGCGCCATCGACGTCGCCGCCCTCGTCACCTTCGTCATCTTCCTCTTCCTCCTGGTGCAGCCGCTCGCGTCCGCGATCGGCGCGATCACCTCCGTCAATCAGGCGTTGGGCGCGCTCGGACGTATCCAGGAGGTGCTCGACCTGCCCCTCGAAGACGAGGGTGACCGGCCCGGCACGTCGACGGCGGTTCCGGATGCCGCGGCGATCGCCTTCCGCGAGGTGCGCTTCCGATACCCGGAACACGTCGTCAAGGCACGCGAGGCCGCGGCCGCGGAGGCCCGCTCGGTGCTGGCCGACGTGCATCTCGAGGCCGCCGAGCCGCCCGCCGAAACCGATCTCGAGGTGTTGCGCGGAGTGTCGTTCGCCGTGCCGCGGGGCTCACGCGTCGCGCTCGTGGGACCGTCGGGCGCGGGCAAGAGCACGATCCTCTCGCTCGTCGAGCGCTTCTACGACCCCACCGACGGGGAGATCCTCATCGACGGTGTCGACGCGCGCGAGCTGTCCCGCGACGAGCTGCGCGCCCGGTTCGGCTACGTCGAGCAGGACGCCCCCACCCTCGCCGGCACGATCGCCGACAATCTGCGCCTCGCCTCGCCCGCGGCATCCGATGCCGACTGCGAGCGGGTACTCCGCGCGGTGAACCTCGGCGACGTGCTCAAGCGCAACCCGCTCGGCGTCGACGCGCCCGTCGGCGAAGACGGGGTCATGCTCTCGGGCGGAGAGCGTCAGCGTCTCGCGATCGCGCGCGCCCTGCTGGCTGCTCCCCCGGTGCTGCTGCTCGACGAGTCGACGTCATCGCTCGACGGTGTGAACGAGCAGCGCATGCGCGAGGCCATCGACGCCGTCGCGACCGACCGCACGCTCCTCGTCATCGCCCACCGGCTGTCCACCGTCGTCGACAGCGACCTCATCGTCGTGCTGCAGGACGGCCGCGTGGTCGGCCAGGGCACGCACAGCGAGCTCGTGGCATCCACTCCCCTGTACCGCGACCTGGCGAAGCACCAACTGCTGGTGTGACGCGGGGGCTCCCCCGAGCCAGTCACGGCGCCCACTCCGGCGGTGCGCTCGCGCGACCCCGCTGCCGACGTACGTTCGCCGCGGTCGCAGCCGAATCGGCCCGCATGCACCGCGGCGGCTCGGCGACCTCGGCGGCTCGGCGACCTCGGCGGCTCGGCGACCGCGGCGGCGCATGACGACGCCCCTCCCGCGCGCCAAGAACGGGAGGGGCGTCGAGTCCGACACTCGCCCCACCGCGCGAAACGGCGGGCGGGGCGAGAGCAGGGGGCCGGCTCAGGACCGCTGGAGGCGGTACCGCAGCGCGGCGAGCTCGGCGCGCAGGGGCGCCGGCAGGTGCGAGCCGAACGTGTCGTAGAACTCCTCGGTCATGTCGGCCTCGGCCAGCCACGAGCGGGCGTCGACCGAGAACAGCTCGGCGAGGTCGGCGGCCGGGAGGTCGAGCCCGGTGAGGTCGAGGTCCTCGATCTTCGGCAGGCGGCCGATGGGGCTGTCCACGGCATCCACCTGCCCGTCGACGCGGCGGATGATCCAGTCGATGACGCGGGCGTTGTCGCCGAATCCGGGCCAGAGGAAGCGGCCGTCATCACCCTTGCGGAACCAGTTGACCTGGAAGATGCGCGGCGCACGGTCGAAGCGGAGCTTCTGGCCGACCTTCAGCCAGTGGCCGAAGTAGTCGCCCATGTTGTAGCCGCAGAAGGGCAGCATCGCGAAGGGGTCGCGGCGGAGTTCGCCGACCGTCCCCTCCTGCGCGGCCGTCTTCTCGCTCGACACCGTCGAGCCGATGAAGACGCCGTGCGACCAGTCGGTGGCCTCGACGACGAGCGGCACGTTGGTCGCGCGGCGACCGCCGAACAGGATGACGTCGAGCGGCACGCCCTGGGGGGCCTCCCAGTCCTCGGCGATCTGCGGGCACTGGGCGGCGCCGACGGTGAATCGCGAGTTGGGGTGGGCGGCGGGACGACCCGACGCGGGCGTCCAGGCGTTGCCCTCCCAGTCGGTGAGGTGCGGGGGCGCCTCGTCGGTCAGGCCCTCCCACCACACGTCGCCGTCGGGGCGGAGCGCGACGTTCGTGAAGATCGTGTTGCCCCACAGGGTCTCGATCGCCGTGACGTTGGTCGACTCGCCCGTTCCGGGTGCGACGCCGAAGAAGCCGGCCTCGGGGTTGATCGCCCAGAGGCGTCCGTCCTCGCCGGGGCGGATCCAGGTGATGTCGTCGCCGAGGGTCTCGACGCGCCAGCCGGGGATGGTGGGGCGCAGCATCGCGAGGTTGGTCTTGCCGCAGGCCGAGGGGAACGCGGCGGCCACGTGGTACGCCTTGCCCTTCGGGTCGATCACGCGGATGAGCAGCATGTGCTCGGCGAGCCAGCCCTCATCGCGGCCGATGACCGAGGCGATGCGCAGCGCGAAGCACTTCTTGGCCAGGATGGCGTTGCCGCCGTAGCCCGAACCGAACGACCACACCTCGAGGGTGTCGGGGAAGTGCACGATGTACTTCTCGTCGTTGCACGGCCACGTGACATCGGCCTCGCCCGGCGCGAGCGGGGCCCCGACCGAGTGGACCGTCTTGACCCACGGGGCGCCCTTGGCGACCTGCTCGAGCACCGCCGTGCCGACGCGCGTCATGACACCGATGGATGCCACGGCGTAGGCGCTGTCGGTGATCTGCACGCCGATGTGGCTGAGGGGGCCGCCGACGGCGCCCATCGAGAACGGGACGACGTACAGCGTGCGTCCGCGCATCGAGCCCTCGAAGACGCGGTTCAGCGTCTCGCGGATCTCGGCCGGGGCGATCCAGTTGTTCGTGGGCCCGGCGTCCTCCTCGCTCTCGGAGGCGATGTAGGTGCGCGACTCGAGGCGGGCGACGTCACCGGGGTGCGAGCGGGCCAAGTACGAACCGGGCCGCCACTCGGGGTTGAGCTTGATGAGCTTGCCCTCGTCGACCATGTCGCGCAGCAGCGCGTCGTTCTCGGCGGGCGAGCCGTCGACCCAGTGGATGCGGTCGGGCTGCGTGAGGGCTGCGACCTGGTCGACCCACGCGGTCAGCGCGGCGAGACCTGGGCCCTCGACAGCCGGACGCACGCCGTGACCGGGGCGGGCGGCGCGAGCGGCGGCAGCGGTCGCGGCATTGCGGGAGCTGGAGCTGAAGATGTCGGCGAGAGCCATGTCGTTCTCCTCGGTTGAGAGCAAACTCGGTGTCGTTCCTCCATATTGAGGCCCTCGCAACCCGACTTTCAGCCCTTTGTGGCTATAAGAATCAGCTTTCTTTCGATATGGTCAAGGAATGGCGTCGTCCTTCGAACTCACCACCCTGGGCCACCGCATCCGTCATCACCGGCTGGCCCGCGGGCTCACGCTCGATGAGCTGGGTGCTCTCGTCGGCGTGGCGGGAAGCCAGCTGAGCCTCATCGAGAACGGCAAGCGCGAGCCCAAGCTCTCGCTCCTGCAGGAGATCGCGCGCGCGACCGAGACCGAGGTCACCGAACTGCTCTCGAGCGAGCCGCCGAACCGCCGCGCCGCGCTCGAGATCGAGCTCGATAGGGCGCAGGGCAGCCCGTTCTTCCGGCAACTCGGCATCCCGCCGGTCAAAGTGAGCAAAGGCACCAGCGACGACACGATCGAGGCCGTGCTGGGCCTGCACCGAGAACTGCAGCGACGCGAGCGCGCGACCATCGCGAGCCCCGAGGAAGCGCGTCGCGCCAACACCGAGCTGCGCCTGCGCATGCGCGAGACGGCGAACCACCTGCCCGAGATCGAAAGCCTGGCCGAGAAGCAGCTCAAAGCCGCGGGGCACGCGACCGGCGCCCTGACGCACCGCACGGTCAGCATCATGGCCGAGCAGCTCGGGTTCGAACTCATCTACGTCAACGACCTGCCGCACTCGGCGCGCTCGGTCACCGACCTCGAGCACGGTCGCATCTACCTGCCCCCGGCATCCATCCCCGGCGGTCACGGCCTGCGCTCGATGGCCCTGCAGGCGATGGCGCACCGCCTGCTCGGGCACCGCCCGCCCACCGACTACGCCGATTTCCTGCAGCAGCGCCTCGAGATCAACTACTACGCCGCGTGCTGCCTCATGCCCGAGACCAGCTCCGTCGCCTTCCTGACGCAGGCGAAGAAAGACCGCAACCTCGCCGTCGAGGACTTCCGCGACGCGTTCGGTGTGACCCACGAGGCCGCGGCGATGCGCATGACCAACCTCATGACGACCCACCTCGGCGTGCACCTGCATTTCCTCCGCGTCGACGGCGACGGCGCCATCTCGCGCGTGTACGAGAACGACGGACTCCCCCTGCCGACAGATGTCACCGGGTCGGTCGAGGGACAGGTCGTGTGCAAGAAGTTCTCGGCGCGCGCCGCGTTCGCCGAGCACAACCGCACGACCGAGCATTACCAGTACACCGACACCCCCGCCGGTACCTTCTGGTGCTCCTCGCAGACGGGAACCACCAGCGACGGCGACTTCTCGATCACCGTGGGCGTCCCCTTCGACGATGCGCGGTGGTTCCGCGGCCGCGAGACCACGAAGCGCGGGATCTCCCACTGCCCCGACGAGTCGTGCTGCCGTCGCCCCGACACCGAGGCCGCCGAACGCTGGCAGGGCAAGGCGTGGCCGAGCGCCCGCGTGCACCGGTACATGTTCTCGCCCCTGCCGCGCGGGATGTTCCCGGGCGTCGACGACGCCGAAGTCTTCGCGTTCCTGGATCGTCACGCCGACGGCTGAGGAGTCGGCGGGCGGGGCGGCGGCGTGAACGCACGGCGCCGACACCCGTGCAGGGGGCACGTCCCCAGGCGGGCGGCGACTCGCCGACCCGGTAATCGAATCGACACGATGGGCGCGCTTTAACGAAACGTAAAAGATTTACATTAGCGGGACTCTCACCGATACGGAGGCTCCCGACATGTCACACCTTCGCACCGCCCTCTCACCGTCCGCCGCGAGGATCGATCCGACGCCCGCCGCCCCCACCCTCACGCGCCGCCGCCGCCGTCGCGTCGCCGCCGCGACCAGCGGCGTCCTCCTCCTCGCCCTCGCCGTGACGGGATGCGCCGCCCCCGCTGCCTCGTCGAGTAGTGCGAGCCCCGACTCGCTCGGCACCGCCAGCGTCGCCCTCAGCTGGATCAAGAACTACGAATTCGCCGGTTACTACTTCGCCGACCAGAACGGCGACTACACCGATGCCGGCTTCGACAAGGTCGATCTCATCGCCGGCGGCGGCAACACAAACTCCTGGGACCTCGTGCTCTCGGGCCAGGCGAAGATGGGTCTCGCCTCCGACCTCACCGGAATCACCGGAGCCATCAACGACGGTGCCGAACTGAAGATCATCGGCGCGCAGTTCGTCAAGAACCCCGTCGGCTTCGTCTCTCTCGCCGCGAACCCCATCCGCACCGTCGCCGACCTGACGGGCAAGCGGATCGGCGTCGACGCGGGCGGCAAGCTCGCCGTGGAGGCGGTGCTCAAGGCGAATGACCTCCCCTCCGACACCGTCGAGTTCGTGTCAGTGCCCGCCGGCGTCGACCCGCTGATGAACGGCGAGGTGGACGCGCTGATCGGCTTCCTCACCAACTATCCGATCGCCGTCAAGAACGCCGGCGGAGACGTGGTGACCATGTCGTTCGCCGACGCCAACTACGCGCAGTTCGGCGACGCGGTGGTGGTGAGCGAGAAGGACCTGACCGAGAATCGTGAGGCGCTGAAGGCGATCATGAAGGCCAGCATCGAGGGATGGAACTCCGCCCTCGACGAGGGGACGGATGCCATCGCCGACATCGCGATGACTTACGGCGGCGCCGACAACGGTCTCGACCGGCAGTTGCAGGTCGACTCCGCCGGCGTTCTCCCCTCATTCATGCTCACCCCCGACACGGTGAAGAACGGCATCTTCACCCTGACCCCCGAGCTCATCGACCAGGCCGTGTCGTCGCTCGCCGCCGCGGGGATCACCGCCGATCCCGGGATGTTCGACACCACGCTGCTCGAAGAGGTCTACGCCGAGAACCCCGACCTGATCCCGGGCTTCACCGTCCCGGCATCCTGAGCCCGCACCGCCGACGAGAGAGAGGACGCCGCGTATGAACACCACCCCCATCCGCGGCGTCCTCTGGGCGCTCTCGGGGCTGGCCGCACTCCTGCTCGCCTGGCATGTCGTCGCCGTGACCCTCTATCTTCGCGACAACGGCAGCCCGGGGCCGATCCCCCCTCCGCTCTCGGTGCTCAACCGAGCCGTGACCGGTCTCGTCGAAGGCGCCTACATCGAAGGCCTCACCGCCACCGCCGGCGCGGCCGTCGCCGGGTACGTCATCGCGGTGGCCATCGCACTGACGCTCGGCGTCCTCGTCATGGTCCTTCCCGCCCTGGGCCCCCTCGCCGCCCAACTCGGGGTGGTCACCGCGTGCGCCCCGGCGGCGGCCATCGCCCCGATCGTCGTCTTGCTGACGCCGTCGGGCAGTCGCGGGGTCAGCATCGTCCTCGCGATGCTCGCGGTCGAGTTCCCCCTCGTCGTGGGGGTGCTGCTCGGACTGCGCTCCGCCGCTCCCAGCCAGATCGACCTCGTGCACGCTTACGGTGGCTCCGCGTGGACGGCGATCCGCAAGGTGCGCCTGATCTCGGCCCTGCCCGCCATGCTGGCCTCCCTCAAGATCGCGGCACCCGCGGCGTTCCTCGGCGCGATGACGGGTGAGTTCTTCACCGTCGGTGTCGATCGGGGGGCGGGGCGCCTGCTCATCTCACAGCAATACGTCGGGGACTACAGCGGAATGTGGGCCATCGCCCTGCTCGCCACGCTCGTATCCGCCGCCGGATACGGCGCGATCGCCCTCGCCGGGCGGCTCGTGGCCCCGTGGACGTCTCACGTGGGGAGCGTCCGGTGAACGGCCGCGTGCCCCCGTGGGTGTGGACCGCGCTGTGCACCGCCGCGACGGCCGTCCTGCTGCTGGCGGGCTGGCAGATCGCCCTGAGCATGTCGGGACTTTCGTCGTACCTCGCCAAGACACCCGTCGACGTCTGGCGCTACCTCTTCGTCGACGGCGCCGGCAACCCCGCCGACGCCGCCGCCCGCCGGGCGGTCCTCGCCCCCATGGTGGGCGTGACCCTGCTGCACAGCTCCGTCGGCCTGGCGCTGGGCGTCACCGCCGGGCTCGTCGGAGCCGTCGCCCTCACCGTCTCGCGCGCCCTGCGCGCCGTCTTCCTCCCCCTGGCGCTGCTCCTTCAGACGGTGCCGCTGATCGCCATGGCCCCGGTCATCTACGCCGTCTTCGGGTCGGGGGTGCTCACCGCGGCCGTGATCGCCGCGGTCGTCACCTTCTTCCCCCTGCTGATGAACATCGGCGCAGGTCTGTCGTCGTCGAGCTCCGAGACGATCGACCTCGTGCACGCTTACGGCGGTGGTCGCTGGAAACTGCTGTGGTTCGTCCAGCTTCCCTCGGCCGTACCCGCACTGTTCGCGGGACTCAAGCTCGCAGCGCCCGCGACGATCTCCGCGGCGACGCTGTACGAGTTCCTCTTCTCGTTCGAGGGTCTGGGCGCGAACCTGCTCACGAGCAAGTCGTACTCCGACTACGGATTGCTGTGGACGCTGGTCGTGGTCACGGTGCTGCTCGCCCTCGCCGCATACGCCCTGGTCGTCGTCGCCGAGACGGTGTTCGTGCGCGGCCGCTTCCCTCCTACGACCACCGCCCCGAAAGGCCTCGCATGATCGACACCGGCGTGCACATCCGCTCGCTCACACGGCACTTCCCCGGCCGTCGAGGGGCTCCTGTCATTGCTGTCGACGGGGTCGACCTCGATACCCCGCGCGGGTCTTTCCTCGCTCTTCTCGGCCCCTCCGGATGCGGCAAGTCCACCGTCCTGCGGATGCTCGCGGGTCTGGACTCGCCCACCGCCGGAACGGCGACGGTCAACGGGCTGAGCCCGGCGGAATTACGGCGCACCAATGCCTACGGCATCGCCTTCCAAGACCACGCGCTCCTCCCCTGGCGGACGGTCGAGCGCAACATCGCCTTCCCCTTCGAGATCGCCGGACGACCGGTCGACCGTGAGTGGGTGCAGGAGCTGTTGCATCTGGTGGGGCTCGAGCAGTTCGCCAAGGCGCGGCCGTGGCAATTGTCGGGCGGCATGCGTCAGCGCGTCGCCATCGCCCGGGCACTCGCGCTACGACCCAGCGTGCTCCTCCTCGACGAACCGTTCGGTGCGCTCGACGACGTCACGCGTCAACGATTGAACATCGAGCTGCAGCGTCTGTGGACTGAGCAGCAGGCCACCGCGGTGATGGTGACGCACGGTGTGCAGGAGGCGGTGTTCCTCAGCGACCGGGTCGCGGTCATGAGCGCACGACCCGGCCGCATCAAAGAGGTCATCGAGATCGATCTGCCCCGCCCGCGCACCATCGAGATGACCAGTTCCCCCGAATTCCACGCCTACGTCGACCGCGCCACCGCGCTGCTGTTCCACTGATCCCCCGAAAGGCTCCGTCATGACCGATCTCGCTGCCGTCGCCACCACGCACACCACCCCTGACCTCGAGGCCGCCGCCGACGGCATCCGTCGATACATGCGTGCCGTGGGACTGGACACCGAACACCCCACCCTCATCGACACCCCGCGCCGCGTCGCGGAGGCTGCGCTCGACCTGTTCTCGGGGATGGAGGGCAACCCGCACCGCGCCCTCGGCGGCGGGGAACCGATCGAAGGCGTGTATCCCGGACCCGTCGCCGTTCTCGACGTGCCGTACTCGTCGATGTGCGAGCATCACCTGCTGCCGTTCCAGGGCACCGTCTCGGTCGTGTACCTCCCCGGTCGCGCTCTGGCGGGGATCGGCGACTTCGATGCCATGCTGCGGGTGCTGGCCGCCCGCCCTCAGATGCAGGAACGCCTGGCCGATCAGATCGCTCAGGTGACGCTCGAGACGCTGGACGCGCAGGGGGTCCTCGTGCGCCTGACCGCCGAGCACGCCTGCATGTGGGCCCGCGGGGAGCGCACCGTCGGCGCCACGGCGTTCTCCCTCGCGGCACGGGGGGTGTACGACACGGATCCCGCCGCCCGCGCGGAGGCGCGCGTGCTGCTCGGGATGCACTGACGTGCAGACCGCCGTCGACATCGCCGCTGTCGCTTCGCGAGACGGCGTCGCGCTCGTGCCCGTGGGGGCGACGGAGCAGCACGGCCCGCACCTTCCGGTGTCCACCGACACCGAGATCGCCGTCGCACTCGCCACTGCTGCGGTGGAAAGAGTGACGCCGGAGGTGGCGACGTGGGTCCTGCCGGCCGTCGCATTCGGCTTCTCCCCCGAGCACGCCGGCCGCCCCGGAACCATCAGCCTGTCAGCCGAAACCCTGCTGGCGTTGGTGGATGACGTGGGCCGCGGCGTTGCCGCCAGTGGCATCCGCCGACTGGTTTTCGTCAACGGCCACGGGGGAAATCCCGAGCTTCTCCACGTCGCCTGCCGCCGCTTGCGCGGTCATCTGTCGCTGGCGGCGTTCGCCGTGCACGCGCCGGGCCTGCCGCTTCCGACCGGCATGCTCGACGACGTGACGCACGGCGACCGCGACGCCCACGCGGGTCACTACGAAACGAGCGTCATGCTCACGGTGCACCCCGCCGCGGTCGATCTGGACACCGCACGCGCCGACGGAGTGACGGCGGTGGAGGAGCGGGCGAATTCTCCGCTGCGTCCCTTCGGCGCGGTGAGCGTTCCCTGGCACGTCGACGATCTCTCTTCCTCCGGCACGATCGGCGACCCCACGACCGCCGACGCGGGATGGGGCGCGCGCGCCCTGGCGGCTCAGGCGAACGCGCTGGCCGAGATCATTCGGGCCGTGGCGGCCGACCCCCTTCCGCCCGAGTGGTTACACTCTGGGCGGGGGGAGCGCGGATGACGGTCGATGCGGGGCGCACCCCGACCCTTCAAGAGGTCGCGACCGAAGCGCGCGTGAGCCTCGCCACCGCCAGCAACGCCCTCACCGGCAACCGCGGAGTGAGTCCGAAGCTACGCGATCGCGTGCTCGAGGCCGCTCAGCGCGTGGGATATCCGCGCTCGTCGGCACGGGCGCGGCGCACGGACCGCACGACCGTCGGCATCGTGCTGCCCGACGTGAGGCATCCGGCCTATGCCGAGCTCGCCCACGCCTTCGAACGCGAGGGGGCCCAACGCGAGTGGGCGCTCGTGCTGGCCGGGTCGGACTACCAGCCCGACAACGAACTCGAGGCACTCGAGAACCTGGTGCGCAGCACCGACGGCGTCCTCCTGTCGCCTTCTCGGCCGCCGCGCTCGGGGGTGCATCGTCTGCAGGCGAGTCCCGTGCCGATCGTGGCGTGCGACGAACCGGCCGACTCCGCACTCATCGGCGGGTGGGTGCGCTCCGACAACTTCGGTGGAGGCAGGATCGCGGCCCACCACCTCGTGGACGCCGGAGGAACGCGCTTCGCGATGCTCGGCGGCGAGGGATACCTCCCCTCGACGAAGGAGCGGCGCGAGGGATTCCTCGCCGGTCTCGCCGACCGTGGCCACTCCCCCGACGGGGTGCTCATCATCGGCGAGAACTACGGCATGGACGGCGGGCAGAGCGCCATGGCCGAACTGCTCGAGACCGACGCCGAGGTCGACGCCGTCTTCGCGGTCAGCGACCTGCACGCGGTGGGGGCATTCTTCCGCGCGCTGCAGGAGGGCCGCCGGGTGCCCGACGACATTTTGCTGTGCGGTTTCGACGGTGTGGGCTGGACCCGCCAGATCTCCCCCACCATCACGACCATCCGTCAGGACTGGTCGAGGATCGCGGCGCGCGCCATGGACATCCTGGACGCGCTGATGGCGGGCGGTGAGGGCGATCGCGCCGTGATCCCGGTCGAGCTGGTGCCGGGCGAGTCGACGCGGCGCTGACCCGACCGCGCACGAACGACGGATGCCACGACCCGCGACGCTCCGGAGAGCGTGGGGTCGTGGCATCCGGCGTCTCAGGCGTAGGGGTTCGCCGTCAGGGTGTACTTCGTCTGCAGGTACTCGTGGATGCCCTCGTCGCCGCCCTCGCGGCCGAGGCCCGACTGCTTCCACCCGCCGAAGGGTGCCGCGGCGTTGGAGACCACGCCGACGTTGAGGCCCATCATGCCGGTCTCGAGCTTGTCGATCATGCGCTGTCCGCGCGCGAACGACTCGGTGAAGACGTACGAGACGAGGCCGTACTCGGTGTCGTTGGCGAGGCGCACGGCGTCGTCCTCGTCGTCGAAGGGGATGATGGCGAGCACGGGTCCGAAGATCTCCTCGCGGAGGATGTCGCTGCCGGGCTTCACGTCGGACACGACCGTCGGTTCGAAGAACGTCCCCGGCCCCTCGACCGGCGACCCGCCGGTGGTGACACTGGCGCCGCGCTCGACGGCATCCCCCACCAGGGTCTTGGCCTTGTCGACCGCGCGGTCGTCGATGAGAGGTCCGATCTGCACGCCCTCCTCGGTGCCGCGGCCGACCTTCATGGCCCGCACCCGCTCGGTGACGCGCCGCGTGAAGTCCTCGACGACGCTGCGCTGCACCAGGAAACGGTTGGCCGCGGTGCAGGCCTGGCCGATGTTGCGGAACTTCGCGAGCATCGCGCCCTCGACCGCCTTGTCGAGGTCGGCGTCGTCGAACACCACGAACGGGGCATTACCGCCGAGCTCCATCGAGGTGCGCAGCACGCCGGGCGCCGCCTGCTGCAGCAGCTTCACCCCGACCGGGGTCGAACCCGTGAACGAGAGCTTGCGCAGGCGCGGGTCGGAGATGATGCGCTCCGAGACGGGTCCGGTGTTCGTCGTGGTGACGACGTTGACGACTCCCGCCGGGACGCCCGCATCTTGCAGGATCTGCGCGAAGAACAGGGTCGTCAGGGGCGTGAGGGTCGCGGGCTTGATCACGACCGTGCAGCCGGCGGCGAGCGCGGGGGCGATCTTGCGGGTGGCCATGGCGAGGGGGAAGTTCCACGGCGTGATGAGGTAGCAGGGGCCCACCGGGTGATGCGAGACGATCATGCGGCCGGTGCCCTCGGGGTTCGCGCCGTAGCGACCCTGGGTGTGCGCGGTGACCTCGCTGAACCAGCGGAGGAACTCCCCGCCGTAACCGACCTCGCCGCGCGCCTCGGCGAGCGGCTTGCCCATTTCGAGGGTCATGAGCAGCGCGACGTCTTCCTTGCGCTCCTGCAGCAGGTCGAAGGCGCGGCGGAGGATCTCGGCACGCTCACGCGCCGGGGTCGCCGCCCACGACGGGAACGCCTCGGCGGCGGCATCCATCGCCGCGACGCCGTCGTCGACCGTGGCGTCGGCGATCTCGAGCAGCACGTCGCCGGTGGCGGGGTCGTTCACGGCGACGGTCTCGCCCCCGGTCGCCGCGCGCCACTCGCCGTTGATCAACAGCCCGGTGGGTACGGATGCCAGCAGCTCGCTCTCGCGCGAATCGGTCATGGGTCCTCCTGGATCGGGGCGGGGTTCCCGCCAATTCTCGTCAGCCAGCGCAGCCAGGCCGATATACGCGGTGTATAAAGCGGATGTCGATGTGGCCACGGTGGATGCCGAGGCGGCGGCGGGTCGGTGAGGCGCGGCGCGCGTTCGGCGCGGCGAGCGTGGGGCGTGTTCGGCGCGGCGCGCGTTCGGCGCGGCGCGCGCGGGGCGGTCGAGCGGCAGGGAGATCCGGCCGTCGCGGACGCATAACCACGATCGGTGCGCGGAAACACGCCGCCCCCGCGTTTATGCGCACGGATCGTGTTTATGCGTGGGCCGCCACCGGCGCACCCGGCCCCGCCGCACCCGGCGCAGCCCCGACCGGCGCAGCCGCAACCGGCGCAGCCGCACCCGGCGCAGCCCCGACCGGCGCAGCCGCACCCGGCGCAGCCCCACCCGGCGCAGCCGCACCCGGCGCAGCCCCGACCGGCGCAGCCGCACCCGGCCCCGCCGCACCCGGCGCAGCCCCGACCGGCGCAGCCGCAACCGGCGCAGCCGCAACCCCGACCGGCGCAGCCGCAACCGACGAAGCGCCGGTCGCCATCACCCCGGCCAGGAACCGCTCCAACTCGTCGGGGGCGGTGAGCGGCAGCACGTGCGCGACGTACTGGTCGGGGCGCACGACCACCACCGCACCCTCGGCGCCGATGCCGCGCTCCGCGAAGATGTCGGCGCTGGTCCAGGCCGAGGGGGCCGCGGCGAACACCTTCTCGAGGTCGGTCAGGCCGAGCGGACCCGAGCGCGGACGGAACAGCGTCGGCACCTCGACGACGTCCTCCCACCGGCCGGGGAACACCGCCTTCACGTCGAACACCGCGTCGAGGTCGGCATCCTCCGGCGTGAAGCGCTCCACGATCTCCCGCGCGGCCCCGGCCCAGTCGCGCAGCGCCGAGCCCTCGGCATCCGCGAACGCGTAGATCCGCCAGCGCCCGTCGGCCCTCGCGTGGTGGCCGAGGTGCACGGCGTTTCCGTCGCAGACGCGCACGACCTCCACGCTGTGGAAGCGCTTTCCGACGGGGAATCCGGATGCCAGCTCCTGCGCCGGCGCCTCGGCCACCAGGGCCGAGGGGGCGTAGTGCGTTCCGAAACCCGAGGGGAACTCGGCGGTGGCGAGGTAGTAGGTCGCCAGCTCGTCGGGGTCGGTGATCTCGCCGGGCTTGCGCGCCATGAGCGACGACCATTCGCGGTCGAAGTCGATGAGCTGCTGGGCGACGGGGCGGCGCTCCTGGTCGTACGTGCGCAGCAGCTCCGCCGGCGCGAGCCCGGTGAGCACGTGGCCCAGCTTCCAGCCGAGGTTGAAGCCGTCCTGCATCGAGACGTTCATGCCCTGGCCCGCTTTGGCGCTGTGCGTGTGGCAGGCGTCGCCGGTGAGGAAGACGCGCGGGTGGTCGAGGTCGTCGACGAACTGGTCGGTCACCCGGTGGCCCACCTCGTACACGCTCGACCACGCGACCTGTTTCACGTCGATCGAGTACGGGTGGAGGATCTCGTTCGCCCGTCGGATCACTTCTTCGATCGGGGTCTGCCGCACGCGGTGGTCATCGTCGGCGGCGACCTCGCCGAGGTCGATGTACATGCGGCTGAGGTATCCACCCTCGCGCGGGATGTGCAGGATGTTGCCCGCGGCGGCGTTGATCGCGCACTTGATGCGCCAGTCGGGGAAGTCGGTCTCGACGAGCACGTCCATGACGCCCCATGCATGGCGCGCCGCGGCCCCCACATGCGTACGCCCGATCGCTTGACGCACGCCGCTGCGCGCGCCATCGCACCCGGCGACGTAGCGGGCGCGGACGGTGCGTTCGCCCCCGGCATCCCGAACACGGACCTGGACGGCGTCGTCGCCCACCGTGAGTCCGAGGAACTCGACGCCGTAGTCGGGCACGATGCGCGCGGGGCCGTGGGCCGCGGCCTCGGCGAAGTAGTCGAGCACCCGCGCCTGGTTGACGATGAGGTGCGGGAACTCGCTGATCTTGTAGCCGTAGTCCTCGGTGCGGGTCGTGCGGACGATCCGCTCGGGGTTCTCGGGGTCGGGGGCCCAGAAGTTCATCCAGCCGATGTTGTACGCCTCCGCGGTGATGCGGTCCGCGAAACCGAACGCCTGGAAGGTCTCGACGCTGCGGGGCTGGATGCCGTCGGCCTGGCCGAGGGCGAGACGCCCCTCGCGCTTCTCGATGAGGCGCGTGGTGAGCCCGGGGAACTGCGACATCTGCGCGGCCAGCAGCATGCCGGCGGGACCCGAGCCGACGATCAGCACGTCGACCTCGTCGGGGAGTCGGTCGGGACGGTCGAGGCCGGTGCCCGCGGCGTTCTGCACGCGCGGGTCGCCCGAGACGTAGCCGTGGTGGTGGAACTGCATCGTTTCTCCTGACCTCGATGTCGGGTTGCAGCCGATCACTCGACGTTCTATATTCGAACGCAGTGTTCTGCTACCGAACGAGAGAGTAGCCCGATCCATGCCCGCACGGCAAGACGCCTCCCCCGCCTCGCAGACGCTCAGTCGCGGCATCCGCCTGCTCGAGGAACTCGCTGAGGCACGCACCCCGCTGACCATCGACGAGCTGGCCGCCCGGGTCGCGCTGCACCGCTCCGTCGCCTACCGCCTCCTCCGCACCCTCGAGGACCACGGACTCGTGACCCGGGATGCCGCGGGCGCGGTGCGTCTGGGAACGGGCCTCGCCGCCCTCGCCGCGGGAGTCGCCGCCGACCTGCAGGCCGAGGCGCTGCCCGAACTCACCGCCGCGGCGAACGACCTCGGCATGACCTGCTTCCTCGTCGTGCTCGACCACGACGAGTGCGTCACCCTCGCCAGCGTCGAGCCCCGCCACGCGGTCACCGCCGTCGCGCAGCGGCCGGGGGCACGGCATCCGGTCACCCGGGGGGCTCCGGGGCGCGTGATCCTCGCGCAGCTGCCCCTGCGGCGCTGGCCCGACGACGTCGACTCGCGTCTCGCCGCCGAGGTCGTCGCGGCCGGGGAACGCGGGTGGGCGACGAGCCACGACGAGGTCGTACCCTCTCTCCGCGCCGTCGCGGTGCCGCTCGCCGTGCAGGGCCGCGAGCTCGCCGCGGTCGCCGCCGTGCACGTCAGGGTCGATGCCGACGACGCCGCGATCGCGGCTCGGCTGGAGGCTGCAGCCGAGGCCATCCGCGTGGCGCTCTGACCCCCGCGAGTTCTTACGGAACCGTCAGAACCCCGCCTCGGTGAGGCGGGTCCTGCTGATCTTGGTGCGAGCCCGAAGACATCGGGTCACCGGAAGAAAGCAGTCGATATGTCCCTCCGTCGCCCCGCCGTCGTCGTCGCCGCCTGTACCGCCCTCGCCCTCAGCCTCGGCGGGGTCGCGAGCTCGGCCTCGGCCGTCGAGTTCCGCCCCGCGTCTTTCCCCCTCTCGTTCACGGCGGCTCCGGTTCCCCCGACCGCGGCGAACCCGTTCCCCGGCATTTCGTTCATCACGCCCGCTCCGAGCAAGGCGAAGCTCGCCTACAACACGCAGGTTCAGGTCACCTTCGCCGGCGACGTCGGCGCCGTGGGCACGTCGACGTTCTTCGTCACCGACGACCGCGGCGCGCGCATGAGCGGCACGGTCTTCCCGGCCCCCGTCTACGGCTCGGGTGGCCGCGAGAACACCTGGGTCTTCAGCGCCACGAGGAACTTCCCGAAGAACGCGCAGCTGACCGTGCACCTCCAGGGGATCACCAGCTCGACGGGATCGATCCTGCCGACGGCGACGTGGAAGTTCTCGACCGGGACGTCGTACCAGTACGGAGGTCTGTACTGACCGCGGCTCGCACCCGATCCGTCGCGCTCGATCCGTGCGCCTGACCGCGGGATCGTATATGATCACTCGCGTCAGGCGCACGGGGTCGTGCGTCGCTGCTCGAAAAAAGGGCACGTAGCGCGAGGACCGCGCGAGACACATACGGCTCATTCCCGTTCCTGTTTCGCGAAAGGCTTCGCATGCCCATCGTCTCCGCGCACGTCGCCCACACCCTCGGCCGCCACCTCGACCACGTGTTCGGGGTGATGGGCAACGGCAACGCCCATTTCCTCGACGTGCTGCACCGCGAGACCGACGTCACCTTCACCGCGATGCGTCACGAGGCCGGCGGGGTCGTCGCCGCCGACGCGCACTACCGTGCCTCGGGGCGTATCGCCGCGGCGACCGCGACGTACGGCGCCGGCTTCACCAACACCCTCACCGCCCTCGCCGAGGCGGCTCAGGCCCGCATCCCGCTGCTGCTGGTCGTGGGAGACGAGCCCACCTCGGGCCCCCGACCGTGGGGTGTCGACCAGGTCGCCCTCGCCTCGGCGGTCGGCGTGCGCACGTACACGGTCGGGGATCGGGATGCCACGGCCACCGTCCTCATCGCGCTCGAGCATGCGTTGACCTACCGCGTGCCGGTCGTGCTGGCCATCCCCTACGACGTCGTGACCCGCGAGGCGGGCCCGTTGACGGATGCCGGGACGGTGACGCTCCCGGCGCCCCTCGCCCCGCGGGGACCGGCGGCGGAGGCGACCCTCGACCGCATCGCCGACGCCCTCGCCGGTGCGGAGCGCCCGTTCCTGCTCGCCGGCCGCGGCGCGTGGCTCGCCGGGGCGGGCGCCGCGCTCGGGCGTCTCGCCGAAGTGACGGGTGCGATCACGGCATCCACCGCCCTCGGTCGCGGCATCTTCCCTGACACCGCCCACGACCTCGGCGTCACGGGAGGCTTCGGCGCCGAGGGCGCCATGGAACTCGTGCGCGAGGCCGATGTCGCGGTCGTCTTCGGCGCAGGGCTCAACCAGTTCACGATGCGTTTCGGTGAGCTCTTCGCCCCGGGCACGCAGGTCTTCCAGATCGACGTCGCCCCCACCGCCACGCACGCGCAGGTGGGCGGATTCGTGCGGGCGGATGCCGCATTGGCGGCCGAGGCGCTCGGGCGACGTCTGGTTTCGCACGGTGCCGTCTCGTCCGGCTGGCGCGACCGGGTGGAGGTGGCTCCCCTTCGCGAGCAGGAGCCCGGCGACGGTCTCGCACCCGACGGCCGCCTCGACCCCCGCTCGGCCGCGGCACGCATCGCGGAGTTGCTGCCCGAGGACCGCGTCGTCGTCTCCGACGGCGGACACTTCCTCGGCTGGTCGAACATGTACTGGCCGGTCGCCTCACCCGACCGCGTGATGATGGTCGGAACCGCCTACCAGTCGATCGGACTCGGATTCCCCTCGGTCGCGGGAGCCATCGCCGCGCGCCCCGAGGCGACCGTCGTCCTGACCACCGGCGACGGCGGCGGACTCATGGCGATCGCCGACCTCGAGAGCGCGGTGCGCTCGGCACGGGGCCGCGGCATCGCGGTCGTCTGGAACGACGCCGCCTACGGCGCCGAGATCAACCTCTACGGCCTGAAGGGCCTCGCCCGCGAGCCGATGCTGATCCCCGAGGTCGACTTCGCCGCCGTCGCCCGCGGCTTCGGTGCGGAGGGCGTCGTCGTGCGCGAGATGGCCGATCTCGACGCCCTGGCCGAGTGGACGCGGCGCGACCCGGAGGACCGCGCCTTCCTGCTGCTCGACCTGCGCATCAGCGGCGACGTCATCGCGCCGTACCAGCGCGAGATCATCAAGGTGAACTCGTGAGCACGGTCGGACTGGCCGCCCCGGGAGGTCCCGGCGACCCGGGCGACGGCCTCGACGGGCGGGGCGACGGCCGCGGCGGGCCGGGCGACGGCGCGGGCGAGCCGGGCGACGGCTTCGACGGGCCAGGCGACGGCGCGGGTTGCGGCCTCGGCGGGCCGGGCGACGGCGCGGTCGAGCGGGGCGACGACCCGGGCGCACAGCGCACCGGCGCGGGCGAACCGAGTGACGCCCTCGACGAGCTGCGCACCGCCCTCGGCGACCGCCTCCTCGACGACCCCGCGAGCCTCGCCGCCTACGCGGTCGACAGCTCCCGCGCGCAACCCGACGGCCTGCCGGTCGCGGTCGTGCGGGCCACCTCGACCGGCGACGTCTCCGCCGCGCTCGCGTGGGCGCACGCCCGTGGCATCCGGGTCTCCGTCCGGGGTGCCGGCACCGGACTCTCCGGCGGGGCCGTCGCTTACGCGGGCGGACTCGTGGTGTCGCTGGAGGCGATGAACCGCATCGTCGCGATCGATGCCGACAACCGTCTCGCCGACGTCGAGGCGGGCGTCGTCACGGCCGACCTGGATGCCGCAGCCCACGCGCACGGCCTGTTCTTCCCGCCCGACCCGGCGAGCGCGGCATGGTCGACGATCGGCGGCAACATCGCCACGAACGCCGGCGGTCTGCGCTGCGTCGCCCACGGCGTGACCACCGATGTCGTCGCCGCCCTCGAGGTGGTGCTCGCCGACGGGCGCGTCATGCGCACCGGTGGCCGTACCCGCAAGAACACCACCGGCTACGACCTCACGAGCCTGTTCTGCGGCTCCGAAGGCACCCTCGGAGTGATCACCTCGGCGACCGTGCGCCTCAAGCCCGTGCCGCCGGGGCAGCCCCGCACCTTCCGGGCGAGCTTCGACGACATCGAAGACGCCGGACGCGCCGTCACGGCGATCGTGTCGGGCCCCGCCGCCCCCGAAGTACTCGAACTCATCGATGCGCGCAGCGTCGAGATCATCGAGGCGTTCCACCCGAGCGGCCTGCCTTCCCCTGGCGCCGCGATGCTCGTCGGGCAGACCGTGGGGCTGACCGCGCCCGAGACCGCAGAACAGATCGCCGCGATCTGCCGCGCGCACGGTGCGAGCGAAACCGAGATCAGCGACTCCGACAGCCTGCTCGAGGCCCGCCGTCTCGCCAACCCCGCGTTGACCGCGCAGGGTCTGCGGGTGTCGTGCGACGTCGGCGTGCCCGTCGCGCAGCTCGCGACGGTATTCCACGGGATCGGCGAGATCGCCGAACGGCACGGTCGCCGTGTCGCGATCGTCGCTCACGCCGGAGACGGCAACCTGCATCCCACGGTCGAGGCGGGAGACAGCCCCGCAGAGTACGCCGCCGCCGAGCGGGTGATCGACGACATCACACGCCTCGCCCTCTCCCTCGGCGGCACGATCTCGGGCGAGCACGGCATCGGCTCGGTCAAACGTCACGAGCTTCCCTGGCAGCTGGATGCCACCGCCCTCGACGTGCAGCACGCGATCAAGGCCGCGCTGGATCCGCGCGGCATCCTGACACCGGGGCGGGCGATCTAGCGACCGGACGCACGGAGCCGACCGCTCGCGCCGGTCCGACCCGCCGGCGTCGCCTGCCGCCAGTACGGTGGTGACCCATGAGGACCAGAACGCGCCTGATCTTCTGGGGCACCGCGATCGCCCTGATCAGCGGCGCCGTGGTGGTGCTGTACTTCTTCCAGCCCTGGCGAAGCTGTGACTACGAGGACACCTCCGCGGGCTGCGCGATGCTCCCGCACGACGCCGCCGCTATGGGGGTCGCGGCGTTGGCCTTCGTCGTGGGCGTGGTCGTTCTCGCGGCCGGCCTGCTGACGCGGCGGTCGCCCGCATGACCGAACCCGGCGCGGTCGCGACGCGCGGGAGGTCGCTCGCGCTTCGACCGTAAGTACACGACATGCTTTATTCACGAGAACGTGTACCATCGCCCCATGTCCACCGCGACGCTCACGGCCTCACTGACGCACACCGCGGCACTCTCCCGCCTGGGGCACGCGCTCTCCGATACGACTCGCGCGGGGGTGCTGCTCGCTCTCCGACAGGCTCCGGCCTACCCCTCCGACCTGGCCGACGAGCTCGGCGTCTCGAGGCAGGTCATGTCGAACCAGCTCGCGTGTCTGCGGGGGTGCGGGCTGGTGGAGGCCGTACCCGAGGGTCGGCGCACCCGGTATCGCCTCGCCGACACGCATCTCGCGCCCGCGCTGGACGAACTGCTGCGGGTCGTCCTCTACGTCGAACCCGGCTGCTGCGCGGGGGAACGCTGCACCTGCGGCGCATGACCGCCCCCATCGCTCACCCCGTCGTCGGACGACGGTACGTCCTGCAGCGCCGCATCAGATGGATCGTCGCGGCGACGATCGCGTACAACCTCATCGAGGCGGTCGTCGCCATCTCCGCCGGTACCGTCGCCTCCTCGGCAGCGCTCATCGGATTCGGGCTGGACTCGACGATCGAGGTGCTCTCCGCCGCCGCCGTCGCGTGGCAGTTCACGCGCCGCGACCCGGAACGGTGGGAGAAGGGCACGTTGAGGGTCATCGCGGTGGCGTTCTTCGCCCTCGCCGCCTACGTCACCGCGACGTCGGTGTTCGCGCTCGCGGGGCAGGGCGAGGTACGGCACTCGACGATCGGCATCGTCCTCACAGCGCTGAGCGTGGTCGTGATGCCGTTCCTGTCGCTGGCGGAGCGCCGCGCGGGACGCGAGCTGGGATCGGCCACCGCTGTCGCGGACTCCCGGCAGACGCTGTTGTGCACATACCTGTCCGCTGCGGTGCTCATCGGACTCGTCCTCAACAGCCTGCTCGGGTGGTGGTGGGCCGACGGCCTCGCCGGACTCGTCATCGCCGTGTTCGCCGTTCGGGAGGGTGCCGAGGCGTGGCGCGGTGACGCGTGCGCGACGTCGGTGGGAATGCTTCTCGAAGACGAGCACGACGACGAGCATCATCACGCGCACGATCACGAGGACTGAAACCGTGAAGACGCAGAACAAGCCCCTTCTGATCACGCTGGCCGCCCTCGCCGTCGTCGTCGCCGTCGGCCTCGTCGCCTTCCTGGTCACCCGCGCACAGGCTCCCGACCCGGCGGCCGCCGCCGTGGTGCGAGCCGACTCCCATGTCCTCGACGACGCGGGCGCGGACGCCGTCACCGTCGTGGAGTTCCTCGACTTCGAGTGCGAGGCGTGCGGCGCCTACTACCCCGTCGTGGAAGACGTGCGGCAGAAGTACGCGGGACAGATCACCTACGTCGTCCGCTACTTCCCGCTCCCCGGCCACGCCAACTCCACGACGTCCGCCCTCGCCGCCGAAGCGGCGGCGCGGCAGGGCCGCTTCGAGGACATGTACCACCGCCTCTTCGACACCCAGTCCGAGTGGGGTGAGGCGCAGGAGTCCCGCGCCGATCTGTTCCGCGAGTACGCCGTCGACCTCGGTCTCGACATGACGGCGTACGACGCCGCTGTCGCCGACCCTGACACAGGACGACGCGTGCAGGCCGACTTCGCGGAGGGACGCGCTCTGGGTGTCCGCAGTACCCCCACGTTCTTCGTCGATGGTCGGCCACTCGTCATCGAGCGTTGGAACGACCTCGAAACAGCCATCGAAGCCGCCCTGGAGCGCTAGGTTCGGCACGGGCGCCCGGCCGTCGGGTACCGCGCCGCGCACAGAGCCGCCCCGCACACGCCGACGGCCCCGCCACGCCGAAGCGCGACGGGGCCACCGGACGCAGCCGTCAGACCCGCGACAGTCCGCGGATCGGGCTGACCTCCTGCTCGGCCTCGTGGTCGGGACCGAGGGGGATGCCGCTGCGGTCGCGAAGCAGCAGGGTCGCGACGAGCCCGAGCACCGCCATGATCGCGAGGTACACCGTCACCGACACGGTCGTGCCCGTGGCATCCACCAGCGCCGTCGCGATCGTCGGGGCGAACGCCCCACCGCAGATCGCACCGATGGCGTACGAGATCGAGACGCCGGAGAAGCGGATGGATGCCGGGAACAGCTCGGCGTACAGCGCCGCCTGCGGGCCGTAGGTCAGGCCGAGCCCGACCGTCAACAGCATCAGGCCGAGCGTGAGCAGCGCGAGGCTGCCGGAGTTGACCAGCGGGAACAGCGCCAAGATCGCCACGAGCATCGCGATCCAGCCGATGATGTACGTGTTGCGGCGCCCGATCTTGTCGCCGAGCCACCCGCCGATCCAAGTGAAGGCGAACCAGGACACCGCCGAGAGGGTCACCGCGCCGAGCACGTCGGCCGTGGCGAGACCCAGCGGGCCGTCGGGGTTGGTCGCGTAGCGCTGGATGTAGCCACCGGTGGTCATGTAGCCCACGGCGTTGTTGCCGGCGAACACGAATGCGGCGATGATCACGAGCAGCGCGTGCTTGCGGAACAGCTGCACGATCGGCATCCGGGTCTGCTCCTTGCGCTCGGCGATCTCGACGAACACCGGGCTCTCCTCGACCTTCCGGCGCACGTAGTAGCCGACGAGGATGAGCACGAACGACAGCAGGAACGGCACGCGCCAGCCCCACGCGAGGAAGGCGTCGCCGGGGGCGATGAGGGCCATGAGGGCGAGCATGCCGCTGGCGAGCAGCAGGCCGAGGGGCACGCCGAGCTGCGGCGACGCGCCGAACAGGCTGCGCTTGGCCTTGGGGGCGTGCTCGACGGCCATGAGCACCGCGCCGCCCCACTCGCCGCCGGCCGAGATGCCCTGCATGACGCGCAGCAGGATCAACAGCGCGGGGGCGGCGACGCCGATGACGTCGTACGTCGGCAGCACGCCGATGAGGGTGGTCGAGGCTCCCATGAGGATGAGCGTCAGCATCAGGACGACCCGGCGGCCGTACTTGTCGCCCAGGTGGCCGGCGAGGAAGGCACCGAGGGGGCGGAACAGGAAGCTCAGCCCCACCGTGAGGAACGACAGGATCTGCGCGATGCCGGGACCGGCGGGTGCGAAGAACAGCTGCCCGAACACCAGCCCCGCGGCCGAGGCGTAGAGGAAGAAGTCGTACCACTCGACGGTGGTGCCGACAACGGTGGCGAAGACCACGCGGCGGCGGTCCGTGGAAGTGGAGATGGTGCCGGTGGGCGTGAATCCCGGCGGTTGCGAGCGAGACATGGGGACTCCTTCGAGACGTCGTCGTCATGGGACCCCGGACGTCGTCGTCGGTGACGGGCGCATGTTGCCGGGGCGTTCGTCATCGTATACGATTTCGGATACGACGCAAGGGAGCTTCCATGATCGACCGCACCGACCCCCGGTTCACCGTCCTCGACGGGCGCCCGGGCAAGATCGTGGCCGTCCACCTCTCGTACGCCTCACGCGCCGACCAGCGGGGCCGCCGTCCCGCCGCCCCCTCCTACTTCTTCAAGCCGTCGAGCTCCCTCGCCCCCTCGGGTGCCGAGATCGTGCGCCCCGCCGGCACCGAACTCCTGGCGTTCGAGGGCGAGATCGCGCTGGTCATCGGCGAGCCCGCGCGGTGGGTGACTCCGGATGCCGCGTGGAGCCACGTGGCATCCGTCACCGCCGCGAACGACTTCGGCCTGTACGACCTGCGCGCGAACGACAAGGGTTCGAACGTCCGCTCGAAGGGCGGCGACGGCTACACCCCCCTCGGTCCGCAGCTCATCGACGCCCTCGCGGTCGACCCCACGGCGCTCCGTCTGCGCGCCTGGGTCGACGGCGACCTCGTGCAGGACGACACCACCGCGGGCCTCATCTTCCCGCTCGCCCAGATCATCGCCGACCTGTCGCAGCACTTCACCCTCGAAACCGGCGACGTCATCCTCACCGGCACCCCCGCGGGTTCGTCGGTCGTCGTACCCGGTCAGGTCGTCGAGGTGCAGGTGGATGCCGGTGAGCACTCGACCGGTCGGCTCCGCACCGCGGTGGTGCAGGGCTCGCAGTCCTTCGACGCCGCGCTCGGCTCGCTCCCCGCGGTCGACGACACCCAGCGCACCGAGGCGTGGGGCTCCCCCGAGGCCGCGGGGATCGTGCCGCCGGCCCCCCGCCTCGCCGCCGACCTCCGCGCGAAGCTCGAACGCGTCCCGGTCGCCGCCCTCAGCGGACAGCTCCGCAAGCGCGGCCTCGACGACGTCACGATCGACGGCGTGCACGCGCTCACCCCCGGCAGCCGCTTCGTCGGCACGGCGCGGACGCTGCGCTTCCTCCCCCACCGCGAAGACCTCTTCGCCGCGCGCGGCGGCGGGCAGAACGCCCAGAAACGCGCGTTCGACGCGGTCGGTGCGGGCGAGGTCATCGTCATCGAGGCGCGCGGCGAGACCGGATCGGGCACGCTCGGCGACATCCTCGCCATCCGCGCCCACGCGCAGGGAGCGGCCGCGATCGTCACCGACGGCGGCGTCCGCGATGCCGAGGCCGTGGCCGCGGTCGGCATCCCCGTCTTCACCGCCGGCCCGCACCCGGCCGTGCTCGGTCGCCGACACGTCCCCTGGGAGACCGACGTGGCCGTCGGCTGCGGCGGCACGACCGTCGAACCCGGCGACATCCTCGTCGGCGACGGCGACGGCGTCATCGTCATCCCTCCCGCGATCGTCGAACAGGTGGTCGACGCCGCCCTCGCGCAGGAGGAAGAGGACGCCTGGATCGCCGGGCAGGTGGCATCCGGTCATCCCCTCGACGGACTCTTCCCGATGAACGCCGACTGGCGCGCCCGGTACGACGGCGAAAGGAACGCCTGATGGATGCCACGACCCCTACGACCTCCCGCAGCAAGTCGCAGCAGGCCTACCACTGGGTCAAGGAACGCATCGCCTCGCAGGAGTTCACCCCCGGCTACCGCCTCGTGCTCGGCACCATCGCGGGCGAGCTCGACATGAGCGTCGTACCCGTGCGCGAGGCCATCCGGCAGCTCGAGGCCGAGGGCCTGGTGATGTTCGAGCGCAACGTCGGCGCGCGGGTCTCGATGGTCGACGACACCGCCTACCGCTTCAGCATGCAGGCGCTCAGCCTGCTCGAGGGAGCCGCGACCGCGCTGTCCGCTCGTGCCCTCACGGCGAACGACGTGCGCCGCGCGCGCGAAATCAACGAGCTGATGGTCGAGACCCTCGAGCACTTCGACCCGCGCGCCTTCACCGCGCTGAACCAGGAGTTCCACGCCATCCTGTTCGCCAAGTGCGCCAACCCGCGCATGCTCGAACTCGTGCAGGCCGAGTGGGCGCGCCTCGGGCACCTGCGCGACTCCACCTTCAGCTTCGTGCCGGGGCGAGCTGCGGAGTCGGTGCGCGAACACGAGAACATCCTCGTGCTCATCGAGAACGGCGCGCCCCTCGCCGAGATCGAGAAGGTCTCGCGGCGCCACCGCTCGGCCACCCTCGACGCCTACATGATCCATGAGCACCCCGACGAAGTGCTCGGCCTCCCCGCTTTCTGATCTCCGGATGCCGTTTCCCCGACGCCCCGACCGCACCGTCGCCACGGGCCCGTCGCGACCGGCATCCACCCCTCCACCGAAGGAGCTCGCATGACCACCCCGCTCACCACCTCCCGACGCATCCCGGCCGACCTCCCGGAGCGCATCCAGCACTACATCGGCGGCCGTTTCGTCGACTCGGTCGACGGCGGCACGTTCGACGTGCTCGACCCGGTGACCAACCAGACCTACCTGACCGCCGCCGCGGGCAAGAAGGCCGACATCGACCTCGCCGTCGCCGCCGCCCGCACGGCGTTCACCGAGGGTCCCTGGCCGCGGATGCTCCCCCGCGAGCGCTCGCGCGTGCTGCACCGCATCGCCGACATCGTCGAGTCGCGCGACGAGCGCCTCGCCGAGCTGGAGTCGTTCGACTCGGGGCTCCCGATCACGCAGGCCCTCGGTCAGGCCCGCCGCGCCGCCGAGAACTTCCGCTTCTTCGCCGACCTGATCGTCGCCCAGACCGACGACGCGTTCAAGGTGCCCGGCCGTCAGCTCAACTACGTCAACCGCAAGCCGATCGGTGTCGCCGGCCTCATCACGCCGTGGAACACGCCCTTCATGCTCGAGTCGTGGAAGCTGGGACCGGCCCTTGCGACCGGCAACACCGTGGTGCTCAAGCCCGCGGAGTTCACGCCGCTGTCGGCATCGCTGTGGGCCGGGATCTTCGAGGAGGCGGGCCTGCCGGAGGGCGTGTTCAACCTCGTCAACGGCCTCGGCGAAGACGCCGGAGACGCGCTCGTGAAGCACCCCGACGTGCCGCTCATCTCGTTCACCGGCGAAAGCAGCACCGGCAAGCTCATCTTCGGCAACGCGGCACCCTTCCTGAAGGGCCTGTCGATGGAGCTCGGCGGCAAGAGCCCCGCGATCGTGTTTGCGGATGCCGACCTGGATGCCGCGATCGACGCCACCATCTTCGGGGTGTTCTCGCTCAACGGCGAACGCTGCACCGCGGGCAGCCGCATCCTCGTTGAGCGCTCGGTGTACGACGCCTTCGTCGAGCGCTATGCCGCCCAGGCCGACTGCGTGAAGGTCGGCTATCCCGACGACCCCGAGACCGAGGTCGGGGCCCTCGTGCACCCCGAGCATTACGAGAAGGTCATGTCGTACGTCGAACTCGGCAAGACCGAGGGACGCCTCGTCGCCGGCGGCGGCCGCCCCGAGGGGTTCGACGAGGGCAACTTCGTGCGGCCCACGGTGTTCGCCGACGTGGCTCCCAACGCGCGCATCTTCCAGGAGGAGATCTTCGGACCCGTCGTCGCCATCACCCCTTTCGACACCGACGACGAGGCCCTGGCCCTCGCGAACGACACGAAGTACGGTCTCGCCGCCTACGTCTGGACCAATGACCTCAAGCGGGCACATAACTTCGCCCAGAACGTCGAGGCCGGCATGGTCTGGTTGAACTCCAACAACGTCCGGGACCTCCGCACCCCCTTCGGCGGCGTGAAGGCCTCGGGCCTCGGCCATGAGGGCGGCTACCGCTCGATCGACTTCTACACCGACCAGCAGGCCGTGCACATCACGCTCGGCCCCGCTCACAACCCGACGTTCGGCAAGGCGTCGGGGCACTGAGCCCGGGCTCCCGGACCGGCGCGGCGGCCCCATCGCCACGCCGCTGGCCCAGATCACGCGATCTGGGCGAAAACACCGCAACTGGCATGTCGTCTCGTCGAGGTCACGTGATCTCGACGCCACTCTCCACACACCGCCCCGCAGACGCCGATACACACGCAAGGACGCGACCCATGGCAAAGCACACCGAAGAACAGAAGACCTCCTCCGGGTTCTGGGTAACCGAAGAGGCACCGATCCACTCGGACGACCCGATCCCGACGCCGAAGGCCCCGGCGCCCGACATCCTGCGCTGCGCGTACATGGAGCTCGTCGTCACCGACCTCGCGGCATCCCGGGTCTTCTACGTCGACATCCTCGGGCTGCACATCACCGAGGAGGACGACGAGGCGATCTACCTCCGCTCGACCGAGGAGTTCATCCACCACAATCTCGTGCTCCGACAGGGTCCGATCGCCGCCGTCGCGGCGTTCTCGTACCGCGTGCGCTCGGCCGACGACCTCGACAAGGCGGTCGCGTTCTACGAAGAACTCGGCTGCGAGGTGCGCCGCGAGCCGAACGGGTTCACGAAGGGCATCGGCGACTCCGTGCGCGTGGTCGATCCCCTCGGCTTCCCGTACGAGTTCTTCTTCGACACCGAGCATCAGGAGCGCCTGTCGTGGCGCTACGACCTGTACTCCCCCGGCGAGCTCGTGCGCCTCGACCACTTCAACCAGATCACCCCCGACGTGCCCCGCGCGGTGAACTTCATGCAGTCGCTCGGGTTCCGCGTCACCGAGGACATCCAGGACGAAGACGGCGTCGTCTACGCCGCGTGGATGCGCCGCAAGCCCACCGTGCACGACACCGCCATGACCGGCGGCGACGGCCCCCGCATGCACCACGTGTGCTTCGCGACCCACGAGAAGCACAACATCCTCGCCATCTGCGACAAGCTCGGCGCCCTCCGTCGATCGGATGCCATCGAGCGCGGCCCCGGACGCCACGGCGTCTCGAACGCGTTCTACCTGTACCTCCGCGACCCCGACGGCCACCGCGTCGAGGTCTACACGCAGGACTACTACACCGGCGACCCCGACAACCCGGTCGTCACGTGGGACGTGCACGACAACCAGCGCCGGGACTGGTGGGGCAATCCCGTCGTTCCGTCGTGGTACACCGAGGGCTCCCTCGTGCTCGACCTCGACGGCCACCCCCAGCCCGTGCGCGCCCGCACCGACGCGAGCGAGATGGCCGTGACGATCGGCGCCGACGGCTTCAGCTACACGCGCGCTCCCGAAGAGGTCGGCGCCGGGGCCGCGGCATCCGGTGCCCCCTCCGGCGAGTTCAAGCTCGGCAACCAGCTCTGAGCGCGTCCGCTGCCGCTGACCATGTCCCACTTTTGGCTGTCTGAGCACCCCTCAACCAGCCAAAGGTGGGACACGCTCCACCACAACCGGGACACGCCCACTCGTCCCTCCCACCCCCACCCATGTCCCACTCATGGCTGCCTGAGCACCCCTCAACCAGCCAAAGGTGGGACACGCTCCACCACAAGTGGGACGAGGTTCGCCAGACCTACCAAGGAGACCCCATGCTCACCGACGCACAGATCGACGCCATCGCCGCCGAGCTCGCCGAGGCCGACCGCGCGCACGCGGTGATCCCGCGGATCACCGCACGGTATCCGGATGCCGTGGTCGAAGACTCCTACGCCATCCAGGGTCGCTGGCGCGACACGCAGATCGCCGCCGGCCGCACCCTCGTGGGGCGCAAGATCGGGCTGACCTCCAAAGCGATGCAGCAGGCGACGGGCATCACCGAGCCCGACTACGGCGTGATGTTCGACGACACCGTCTATCGCTCGGGGGACGAGATCCCAGTCGCCCTGTTCTCGAACGTGCGCATCGAGGTCGAGCTCGCCTTCGTGCTGAAAACCCCGCTGGAGGGGCCGGACTGCACCCTCGACGACGCCCTCGCCGCGATCGACTACGCCGTGCCCGCACTCGAGGTGCTGAACTCGCACATCGAGCTCGAGGGTCGCACCATCGTCGACACGATCAGCGACAACGCCGCCTACGGGGCGATGGTGCTCGGCGACGTCCGAAAGCGCCCTGACGAGATCGACCTGCGGTGGGTCCCGGGCGTCCTCAGCCGCAACGGCGAGATCGAGGAGACCGGCGTGGCCGCGGGTGTCCTCGGCCACCCCGCGACGGGCGTCGCGTGGCTGGCGAACAAGTTCCACCAGCACGGCGCGCGCCTGGAGGCGGGCGAGATCATCCTGGCAGGATCGTTCACACGCCCGATGTGGGTGTCGCAGGGCGATGACGTGCTGTGCGACTACGGACCGATGGGAACGATCTCGTGCCGCTTCGTCTGAGCCCCACCTTCCGCGCCGCCCTCGCGGCATCCGATCGCCCGCTCGCCGGCATGTGGGTGTGCTCGGGCAGTGCGCTGGTCGCCGAGATCGCCGCGGGGTCGGGTCTGGACTGGCTGCTCGTCGACATGGAGCACTCCGCCACCTCGCTCGACAGTGTGCTCGCACAGCTGCAGGTCGCCGCGGCCTATCCCGTCACCCCCGTCGTGCGCGTCGCGTGGAACGACCCGGTGACCATCAAGCGGGTGCTCGATGTGGGGGCTCAGAACCTCATCGTCCCGATGATCTCCACCGAGGACGAGGCGCGCGCGGCCGTCGCGGCGACGCGCTACCCGCCGCAGGGCATCCGCGGGGTCGGGAGCGCCCTCGCCCGCAGCGCCCGCTGGAACCGCGTCGACGACTACCTCGCCGAGGCGGCCGAGCACGTCTCGCTGACGGTGCAGATCGAGACGACCGCGGGCGTCGCGAACGCCGCCGGGATCGCTGCCGTCGAAGGGGTGGATGCCGTCTTCGTCGGCCCCTCCGACCTCTCGGCATCCATGGGGCTCCTGGGGCAGCAGTCGCACCCCGACGTCGTCGCGGCGGTGCACGCCGTGTTCACCGCATGCCGGGATGCCGGGACCCCCGTCGGCGTGAACGCGTTCGATCCCGCGGTGGCCGATGCCTATCTCGACGCGGGCGCCGACTTCGTCGCGGTCGGCGCCGACGTCGCCCTGCTCGCCCGCGCCTCGGAGGCGCTGACGGCGCGGTTCGTCACCGGGCGCGCAGCGCAGCGCGACAGCTACTGAGCGCGCGCCGTTCCGAGGGCCGCAAGCTCGGCCCGCGTGGAGACACCGGCTTTTCGCAGCAGGTTCGACACGTGGAACTTCGCGGTGTTCTCGCTGATGCCGAGGTGTTGGGCGATCGCGCGGTTGCGTGAGCCCGCCACGATCAGGCTGAGCACCTCGCTCTCGCGGGGGCTGAGATCGACCGCCTCGTCGAGGAAGTCGGGTCGCGGGGGCGGATCGAGCGGCAGCACGACCGACAGTTCCGACCCCCACCCCGGTGTCGAGGCGACGTCGAAAGCGCCGTTGAGCGCGCTGACCCGCTCGACGATGGGCCCGAGAGAGTCGTCGTGAGCGGTGAGGGTGCCCGCTCCGTCGTCGCGGATGCCGATGAGCAGGTTCAGCCCGTCGCAGTCCCACTGGATGCGTACGCGGTGGGGAGTGCCCCGGTCGAGCAGGGCGAGCACGGCGCTTCGGACGATCGCCCGGGCCTCGTGCGCGACTTCGCCCGGCAGGGCGCGCCCGGTCGCCGGCGGCTCGACGAACTGCACGTCGAGGTCGCCGTGTCGAACGAGCGGACGAAGGTCGCTGCGCAGCCGGGCGAAGGCCCCCGTGACGGGTTCGAGCAGGGCGCTGCGCTGTTGATCGGTGGACGTCCGCAGCACGACGAGAGCGGCGGCCGCGGTCTCCACGGCGAGGGCGCGCGCGGCCCGGTCGTCCAGGCGCGTGGACCGCAGGATCGCCAGCACCGATTCGAGCGTCACCGCGTGGCGGTCGGCCTGCTCAGCGACGATCCGTTCGTGCTCGATGACGAGGGCACGGGACGCGGGTGACGACAGTTCGGTGGACGGCTTCACCCGCCCAAACCTAGCCGATGGATAGGCACCTACCCGATCGGGTAGGTCTACCTGTGCCGTCGACCGGCCACGCACCCTGCTCCCCCGGCGAAGCATGGAGCCATGACCTCCCCCGACGCCAGCATCGCGGCATCCCTCACCCGCATCTCGGGCGAGCTGACCTCGGTCGTGGACCGCCTCACCAGCGAGACCCCGGGCACCGACACGGTCCTCGAGGTTCTCGGCGGCGCCGACCGCGTGTTCGTCCTCGGCGCCGGCCGTTCGGGCCTCGCCCTGCAGATGACGGCGATGCGCCTCATGCACCTCGGCCTCGCCGTGCACGTCGTCGGCGAGAGCACCGCCCCCGCGATCCGCGCCGGCGACGTGCTCCTCACCGCCAGCGGCTCGGGGACGACGACCGGCATCGTCCGCGCCGTCGAGACGGCCGCCGAGGTCGGCGCGCGCATCGTGGCGATCACCACCGCTCCCGACTCGCCCCTCGGGCGGACGGCGGACGCCCTCGTCGTGGTGCCCGCCGCGACGAAGCTCGATCGCTCGGGCACGGCTTCCACCCAATACGCCGGCGGTCTGTTCGAGCAGGCCGTTGTTCTCGTCGGCGACGCGATCTTCGACGCGCTTTGGCAGCGCTCGGGTATCTCGGCCGACGAGCTGTGGCCCCGCCACGCGAATCTCGAATGAACCTCCACCCCGACAGTCAGGACCCTCGAATGAAGCTGCAGTTCGCCATGGACACCCTCACCACCGAGGCCGCCCTCGCCCTCGCCGCCGCCGCGGCACCGCACGTCGACATCCTCGAGCTCGGCACCCCTCTCATCAAGAGCGAGGGTCTCTCGGCCATCACCGCGATCAAGACGGCGCACCCCGACAAGATCGTCTTCGCCGATCTGAAGACGATGGATGCCGGCGAGCTCGAGGCCGACATCGCCTTCGGCGCCGGAGCCGACCTCGTGACGGTGCTCGGCAGCGCCGGAGACAGCACGATCGTCGGTGCCGTCACCGCCGCCAAGAAGCACGGTAAGGGCGTCGTCGTCGACCTCATCGGGGTCGCCGACAAGCCGGCCCGCGCGAAGGAGGTCATCGCCCTCGGCGCCGAGTTCGTCGAGATGCACGCCGGCCTCGACGAGCAGGCCGAGGAGGGCTTCACCTTCGCGACTCTGCTGCGCGACGGAGAAGCCTCGGGCGTGCCGTTCTCGGTCGCCGGTGGCGTCAACGCCTCGAGCATCGCCGACGTGCAGAAGTCGGGCGCCCAGGTCGCCGTCGCCGGCAGCGCCATCTACAGCGCTCCCGATGTGGGCGCCGCCGCCGCCGAGCTCCGCGCCGCGATCGTCTGAGCGCCGACCGCATCCCGACGACGAAGGGCCGGACGATCACTCGTCCGGCCCTTCGTGGTTTCGAGGGTCAGTCCTCGTCTTCGTCGTCGTCCTCATCGTCGTCGCCGATGATCTCGATGTCTTCGACCTCGAGGTCGGGCGTCAGCTGCACGTGCACGAGCGCGTCGGGGAACGACGTCTCGCCGGCGAAGACCACAATGATCGCGTCGGCGAACACGCCCACGCCGATCGCCTCGAGGTCGGTGCGCAGGTCGACGTCGGCGTCGAGTTCGCCGTCGTCGAGCGCATCTTCGATGTCGCTCGCGACCTCTTCGACGATCGCGCGCCAGCGGTCCTCGCTCACCGTGAGGATGTCTTTCAGGCCCGCCATGATGGCGTCGAGATCGGGGGTGTCCTCGTCGTCGAGCTCGGGGTCGAGGTCGACCTCGACCTCGACACCCGCAGCCTCCAGGTGCGCCGCACCGATGACGCTGTCTTCGTCGATCTGGGCGTCGTCGAGAAGACCGCTCTCGGTGACGCGGCGGAGGAGGTCGTTCAGCACAGACTCAGTCATGAGAAAACCTTGCCATGTCGGAGGGGTGTGCGCCTCCCCCATTGCGCGCCGGAATCCGTCTGTTCAGTCGGCGGCACGGCGCGGTTCACCCGGGGGCGACGACGAGGGTGTCGCGCACTCCCGACGTCAGGCGGACGCGCGCTCGGCGGCCTCGACGACGTTCGTCATGAGCAGTGCCACCGTCATGGGTCCCACGCCCCCGGGGTTGGGCGAGACGAAGCCCGCCACCTCGGCGACGTCGGGGTGCACGTCGCCGTGGATGCGCGACTTCCCGGTCTCGGGGTCGGTCTCGCGCGTGACGCCGACGTCGAGCACGGCGGCCCCGGGCTTGACGTCTTCGGCGCGCACGATGTGCTTCACACCCGCGGCGGCCACGATCACGTCGGCCTCTCGCAGGTGCTTCGACAGGTCGGCGGTGCCGGTGTGCGTCAGTGTCACGGTGGCGTTGATCTCGCGGCGAGTCAGCAGCAGGCCGATCGAGCGGCCGATGGTCACGCCGCGCCCGACGACCACAACCTCCTTGCCCTTCAGGTTGTAGTCGTTGCGCAGCAGCAGCTCGATCACCCCCCGCGGCGTGCAGGGCAGCGGAGTGAGGATGGGCGCATTGACGTTCAACACCAGGCGGCCGAGGTTGGTGGGGTGCAGGCCGTCGGCATCCTTCGCCGGATCGATGCGCTCGAGCACCCGATCCGTGTCGATGTGCTTCGGCAGCGGCAGCTGCACGATGTAGCCGTGGCACGCGGGGTCGGCGTTGAGCCGGTCGATGACGGCTTCTACCTCTTCCTGCGTGGCTTCCGCGGGCAGCTCGACCTGGATCGAGTTCATGCCGATCGCCTCGGACTGCTTGTGCTTCATCCCGACGTACAGCTGCGACGCGGGGTCGGCGCCCACGAGCACGGTGGCAATGCCGGGCACGATGCCGCGCTCGCGCAGAGCGGCGACCCGCTCCGCCAGCTCGGCCTTGATCGCCGCAGACGCGGCCTTACCGTCGAGAATCGTCGCCGTCATGGCATCCCTCTTCCTGAGTGTCGATCGGGGTCGTGCGGGGTGCCCCCCTGCATAAACGCTTTCCATGCGCATAAACAGGCCGTCGCCGTGTTTCTGCGCACGGATCGCGTTTATGCGCGTGTGCCGCCGCCGCGGACGGTGATCGCATCCCTGTGCGGGGGCGAGGCGGGTGTGAAGCGGTGAGGGCTCCGGCGGTGAGCCCGGCCCCTCCATAAACGCTATTTCTGCGCATAAACAGGCCGTCGCCGTGTTTCTGCGCACGGATCGCGTTTATGCGGGGGGCGGAGCGTCACTCGGCGGAGGCGGATGCCGGGTGCGCCGCCCCCACGCGGAGGGAGCTGGATGCCGCGCCGGGTCCGCCGCCCCCCACGCGGAGGGAACCGGATGCCGCGCCGAATTCGCCGCCCTCACGCGGAGGGCCCGGATGCCGGGACGAGGCCGCGGGAGAACCGCGCCCCCGCCCCGGCCGGGGCTCACTGCTGCAGGTCGGGGTACAGCGGGAAGGCGTCGGCGAGCTTCGCGACACGCCCCCGCAGGGCCTCGACGTCGGCGCCGGGGATCAGCGCGAGCGCGATGATGTCGGCCACCTCGGTGAACTCCACGTCTCCGAAGCCGCGGGTCGCCAGCGCCGGGGTGCCGATGCGCAGACCCGAGGTCACCATCGGCGGGCGCGGGTCGTTGGGCACGGCGTTGCGGTTGACCGTGATGCGGATGTCGTGCAGCAGGTCTTCGGCCTGCTTGCCGTCGATCTCGGCCTCGCGCAGGTCGACGAGCACGAGGTGCACGTCGGTGCCACCCGAGCGCACGGCGATGCCGGCGTTCTTGACGTCGTCCTGGGTGAGGCGGTCGGCGAGGATCGAGGCTCCGCGCAGAGTCCGCTCCTGGCGTTCCTTGAACTCGGGCGTCATCGCGAGCTTGAACGCCGTCGCCTTCGCGGCGATGACGTGCATGAGCGGGCCGCCCTGCTGACCGGGGAAGACCGCCGTGTTGATCTTCTTGGCGAGGGCCTCGTCGTTGGTGAGGATGAGACCCGAGCGGGGGCCGCCGATGGTCTTGTGCACGGTGGTCGACACGACGTGCGCGTGCGGGATCGGCGAGGGGTGCACGCCCGCGGCGACGAGGCCGGCGAAGTGCGCCATGTCGACCCACAGTAGAGCGCCCACCTCGTCGGCGATCGCGCGGAAGGCCTCGAAGTCGAGCTGGCGGGGGTAGGCCGACCAGCCGGCGATGATGACCTTCGGCTTGTGCTCGAGGGCGAGGCGACGCACCTCGTCCATGTCGATGATGCTGGTCTCGGGGTCGACGCCGTAGGCCACGATGTCGTACAGGCGTCCCGAGAAGTTGATCTTCATGCCGTGAGTCAGGTGACCGCCCTGGTCGAGGGCGAGGCCGAGCAGCGTGTCGCCGGGGCGGGCGATGGCGTGCAGCACCGCCGCGTTCGCCGACGCGCCCGAGTGCGGCTGGACGTTGGCGTACCCGGCGCCGAACAGCGTCTTGGCCCGTTCGATCGCGAGCGACTCGGCCACGTCGACCTCTTCGCAGCCGCCGTAGTAGCGACGACCCGGGTAGCCCTCGGCGTACTTGTTGGTCAGCACCGAGCCCTGCGACTGCAGCACCGAGACGGGCACGAAGTTCTCGGACGCGATCATCTCGAGGAAGCCGCGCTGGCGGTCGAGTTCGCGCTGCAGAACCTCGGCGATCTCGGGGTCGACCTCGGAGAGGGGGGCGTTGAAGTACGGATCGGTCATGCGATCTCCTTGACGATGGTTCGGGATGCCACGGACTCGGCGAATCCGCGGAGATACCGCATCGACCCAGGCGTACGGTCGAATACCGTCAAGCGGTCGCTCCCCGGTGGTGTCCCACCTCAACGCCAGTCGCGACGCTGCCACTTTAGCGCGTATACGCGCGCGTCCCCGCGTGTCGTGGCATCCACCGCTCCTGCACAGGGTCGGCCCGAAGCGGAGGTGGCTGAGCGTGTCGAAGGTCCGTTCGGCGGGCAAGGGGACCTCGGTTGCGTCATGATCGGCTCGACGGTGAGCGATCCCGGATACCGCGCCCCGCCGCCCGCGTAAAATGGCGGCGTGACCGACTCCCGCAACGTCCGCGCGCAGGCGCCTCTCGCCCCCGGCATGCGCTCGCGGCCGACCGCGATCGAGATCGTCAGCGTCGCCTGCGGTCTCGTCGCCTTCGTCACCCTGGCCATCTGGGGCTTCACGGCGTGGCCGCTGCCCTGGAACATCGTCGCGGGCCTCGGCGCCCCCGCCCTGGCCATCGTGGTGTGGGCGCTGTTCGTCTCCCCCCGCGCGGTGCTCGCCGTGCACCCCTTCATCCGCGCCATCGTCGAGCTCTTCGTCTACGCCGCCGCCACGATCGCCTGGTGGAGCATGGGCCAGGCGTGGATCGGACTCGGCTTCGCCATCGTCGCGGTGACTGTGGGCGCGGTGAACGGCCGCCGGCGCTTGGCGTGAGCACCGACGTCGTCGCCCTGCTGCGCGCGGAACTGGGCGACCGGGTCGACGTCCGTCCCGCGGCGCTCGACGCCGCTCGCGCCGACAAGTCGGGTCACGCGGCCCCGGGCCTCCCCCTCGCCGTCGTGCATGCGGCGTCCGTCGCCGACGTGCAGGCGACGCTGCGCATCGCCTCGGCCACCCGCACCCCCGTCGTCCCGCGCGGCGCAGGTACCGGACTCGCGGGCGGCGCCAACACCGGCGGCGGCGAGATCAGCCTCTCGGTGCGCGGCATGGACCGCGTGCTCGAGGTGCGACCCGACGACCTCCTCGCCGTGGTCGAACCCGGCATCCTCAACGCGGATCTGAACGCTCAGCTCGAACCGCACGGTGTCTGGTGGGCGCCGGATCCGGCCAGCCGCGCGATCTCGACGGTCGGCGGCAACATCGCCACCGGTGCCGGGGGGTTGCTCTGCGCGAAGTACGGCGTGGTGCGCGACGCGGTGCTCGGCGTCGACCTCGTGCTCGCCGACGGCCGTCTGCTGCACCTCGGCCATCGCAGCGTAAAAGGCGTCACCGGCCTCGACCTCACCTCGCTCGTCATCGGGTCCGAGGGCACGCTCGGCGTCGTGGTGGGCGCCACCCTGAAGCTCCGCCGCCTCGTCGAGGGCGAGCGCGTCACGCTCACCGCGCTCTTCGACGACGTCCGGACCGCCGCCGTCGCCTCGGCCGAGGTCACGGCATCCGGTGCGCAGCCCGCGATCATGGAGCTGATGGATGCCACGAGCCTCGCGGCCGTGCACCGGTTGCTGTCGCTGCCGGCTCCTCCCCCGGGCGCGGCGCAGCTGACGGTGCAGACGGACGGACCCGTCGCCGCCGCCGAGGCCCGCGCGATCGCCGACGTGCTTCGTGCGGTCGGCGGCATCGTGACCGTCGCCGCCGACGCCGCCGAGGGCGAGGCGCTGCTGGCGGTCCGGCGGGCCATGCATCCGGCGATGGAGACGCTCGGCACCACGCTCATCGAAGACGTCTCGGTCCCCCGGAGCGCGCTGCCCGACATGTTCGACGCGATCGCGCGCATCGAGCGGCGGTTCGGACTCGTGATCCCGGCCGTCGCGCACGCGGGCGACGGCAACCTGCACCCGAACTTCGTCTTCGACGGCCCCAAGATCCCGCCCGTGGTGTGGGAGGCCGCCGAAGAACTCTTCCGCGCGGCGCTCACGCTCGGCGGCACGCTCACCGGCGAGCACGGGATCGGGGTGCTCAAACGTCGTTGGCTGGCCGACGAGCTGGGTGACGACCAGTGGCGGCTCCAACGCGACATCGCGCGGGTGTTCGACCCGCTCGGCATCCTGAACCCCGGCAAGGTCTTCGCACCCTGAGGACCGGGGCGGCGCCGACACCGGCGTGATGAGAACGTGACGTGGCTCCCGGCCAATGCGCAGCGCTACCCCATAGCATGGGAAGACTGACTTGTGGGGGGTTTGACCAATGACCGACGGTACCGACGGCGCCACGTACGCCTGGGCTCCCGCCGAGCCGAAGGCGCGCAAGAACCGCTCCGGCCTGTGGATCGGCATCCCCGCCGGCGCCACGGCCGTGGCCCTCATCGCCGCCTCTCTGGTGCTGATCGCCCCTGGCGCGTCCGTCGCCGGTGTGCAGATCGGCGGACTGACGGCGGGGGCCGCGGCCCAGGCCATCGAGACCCGCCTGGCCGAGACGACGATCACCGTCGAGAGCCCCGCCGGCGAGGTGACCGTCACCGGAGCCGATCTCGGCGCGACGGTCGACGCCGCCGCCCTCGCCGACAAGGCGTTCTCCGACAACCCGATGTGGAAGCCCGCATCCTGGTTCCCGCAGGGCACCGGCGTCACGGTCTCCGTCGACGCCGCCGACGCGGCCGCCGCGCTGCGTGATCGCGCCCCCGGCGCGTTCCGCGCGCCGGTCGACGCCTCACTCGCGTACGACGCCGGTTCCGAGACCTACGTGACCACCCCCGCCGAGGCCGGCGAGGGGATCGACGTCACCGCCGTCGCCTCTGCGCTCCAGTCCGCGTTCGACGCCGGCACCCCCTCGACCACGGTCGAGGCCGGCGTGGTAGCCGTCGAGGCACCCGTCTCCACCGAAGAGGCAGACGCCGCCGTGGCGAAGCTGAACGGCATCCTCGACTCGGCGGGCTTCTACATCGGCGACGAGCGCACGGTGCCCGTCGACCGTGCCACCGCGGCATCCTGGATCACCGTCACCCCCGACGGCAAGGGCGAGTTCGCCATCTCGGCCGATGAAGCCGCCATCCAGAACGCCGTCGCGGGTCTCGCCGGCAGCGTCGACCGCGCCGCCGTCAACGCCGACGTCATCGTCGACAGCGGCGGAGAGGTCATCAAGGCCCTCACCGAGGGCCAGACCGGTCGGTCGCTCGGTGACACGAACGGCATCGCCGCGGCGTTCGCGTCGCAGCTCGCCGAGGGCAACGCGCGCTTCGGCCTCACCGTCGCCGAGACGCCCTTCGACACCAAGAAGACCGAGCGTCGCATCGAGGTCAACCTCAGCGCGCAGTCGGTCACCCTGTACGAGAACGGGCAGGTCTACCGCAACTGGTCGATGTCGTCGGGCAAGAGCGGCTGGGAGACCCACACGGGTGACTACCGCATCGGCTGGAAGACGTCGATGCAGGACATGGGTTGCGTCCCGGGCTACGACTGGTGCACCAAAGATGTCCCGTGGGTCGCGTACTTCAACGGCGACGAGGCGTTCCACGGCACGTACTGGCACAACAACTTCGGCACTCCGATGAGCCACGGCTGCGTCAACCTCACGGTGAGCAACGCCAAAGAACTGTACGACTGGGCCTACCAGGGCACCGAGGTCTCGGTCCACTACTGAGCGCCGGTCTTGGAGGGGGTGGATGCCATGGCATCCACCCCCTCTTCCGTTCCCGCGGGACGCTGCGCCGGTGACCTCAGCGGGCCTCCGCCGCCGCGACCGGTTGACGAAGGACGGTGCGAAGGCGCTCCGGGGCGACCTTGCGGAAGTCGCTGAGGTAGATCTCGTGGTGCATGCCGACCGCCCGCAACCCGTTCTGTGGGAGGAACTCGTCGTGCAGGCGCTCCAGCACGGTGCCCTCGTCATCGAAGGGGCCGTGGTGAAGGGTCTGGACGCACCGCCCCTCCGAGAGCGTCTGGAAGCGGACGTCAGCCAGGCGAGCCGGGGCATTCTTCGCCCCCGCCTGGGCGACGGCGCTCCGGACGGCCTCGTCGTCGAGCCAGTCGGGGACGAGGAGCATCATCGTCCACTTCCAGCGGGACTTGTCGCGTGAGCGGGTGAAGCTGTCCAGGTCGTCGGCCCACCACAGCCCCTCGAGCGGAGGGACGACGTAGTCCCGTTCGCGTTCGCGCTTGCTGAGGAACTTGAGCGTGTAGGCGACCGGATACAGCGCCGCCAGGGCCTCCGGATACGCGGGGGCGGTGTTCGGATCGCCGTATCCGTCGATCATCAGGTACTGCAGGTCGGGAACGTCCACGAGGCGGAACGCGCCGCGCGGGGCTCGATAGCTGTCGAGGGACCTCTTCAGGTCCACCTTGTCGGGCCTCCGCATCCCTCCCGCCTCTCGAGTCTTCGGACGAGAAAGGGGCGGATGCCAGTTGGCATCCGCCCCTCTCTGGTTCATCCTCAGCGCAAGCCGTCGACCACGGCGTTCAGCGTGGCCGAGGGGCGCATGACCTTCTCCACGAGTGCGGTGTCGGGGCGGTAGTAGCCGCCGATCTCGGCGGCGTGGCCCTGGACCGCGTTGAGCTCGGAGACGATCGTCTGCTCCTCCGCTGCGAGCTTCTCGGCCACGGGGGCGAAGACGGCGGCCAGGTCGGCATCCGTCGTCTGCTGCGCCAGCTCCTGAGCCCAGTACAAGGCCAGGTAGAGGTGGCTTCCGCGGTTGTCGATCGTGCCGAGGGCGCGGCCGGGCGACTTGTCGTTCTCGAGGAACGTGCCGGTCGCGGCATCCAGCGTCTGCGCGAGCACGCGAGCCCGCTCGTTGCCGGTGGTGTCGGCGAGGTGCTCGAGCGAGGCGGCGAGGGCGAAGAACTCACCCAGCGAATCCCAGCGCAGGTAATCCTCTTCGACGAGCTGCTGCACGTGCTTCGGGGCGGAGCCGCCGGCGCCGGTCTCGAACAGGCCGCCACCCGCGAGGAGCGGGACGATGGAGAGCATCTTGGCGCTCGTGCCCACCTCGAGGATCGGGAACAGGTCGGTGAGGTAGTCGCGCAGCACGTTGCCGGTGACCGAGATGGTGTCTTCGCCGCGACGGATGCGCTCCAGCGAGTACTTGGTCGCGTCCGCCGGGGCGAGGATCTCGATCGTCAGGCCCTCGGTGTCGTGGTCGGCGAGGTACTCGGTGACCTTGGCGATGAGGTTGCGGTCGTGCGCACGGCTCTCGTCGAGCCAGAACACCGCGGGCACGCCGGCCGCGCGGGCGCGCGTGACGGCGAGCTTCACCCAGTCGCGCACGGCGACGTCCTTCGTCTGGGTGGCGCGCCAGATGTCGCCGACATTCACCTCGTGCTCGAGCAGCACGTCGCCGTTCGAGGCGACGACCTGCACGCGGCCGGCGGCGGGGATCTCGAAGGTCTTGTCGTGGCTGCCGTACTCCTCGGCGGCCTGGGCCATCAGACCGACGTTCGGCACCGAGCCGATGGTGGCGGGATCCAGCGGACCGTTCGCGATCACGTCGTCGATGGTCGCCTGGTACACACCGGCGTAGGACGAGTCGGGGATGACGGCGAGGGTGTCGTCTTCTCCCCCGTCGACGCCCCACAGCTTGCCGCCGTTGCGGATGAGCGCGGGCATGGAGGCATCCACGATCACGTCGGAGGGGACGTGCAGGTTGGTGGTGCCCTTGTCGCTGTTGACGTACGACAGGCGGGGACCGGATGCCAGGGCGTCGCGGATCTCGGACGCGATGGCGTCGCCCCCCTCGACGTTCGACAGACCCGCCAGGATCGAGCCGAGGCCGTCGTTGGGCGTGAGGCCGGCGGCGGCGAGGGCGTCGCCGTGGCGGTCGAACACGTCGGCGAAGAACGCCTTGACGACGTGGCCGAAGATGATCGGGTCGCTGACCTTCATCATCGTCGCCTTGAGGTGCACCGAATACAGCACGTCGTCGGCCTTCGCCTCGGCCAACGTGTCGGCGAGGAACGCGTCGAGGGCCGCAGCCGAGAGGAACGTGGCATCCACGATCTCGTCCTGGAGCACCTTCAGGCCCTGCTTCAGCGGGGTGACGGTGCCGTCGGCGGCGACGTGCTGGATCGAAAGCACGTCGTCGGCGGCGATCACGACCGACTTCTCGTTGGAGCGGAAGTCGTCGTGGCCGAGCGTGGCCACCCGCGTCTTCGAGCCCTCGCCGAATGCCTTGTTGCGGTGCGGGTGCTTCTTGGCGTAGTTCTTCACCGCGAGGGGCGCGCGGCGGTCGCTGTTGCCCTCGCGCAGCACCGGGTTGACGGCCGAACCCTTGATGCGGTCGTAGCGAGCGCGTGCGTCTTTGTCGTCGTCGCTCGACGCCTCGTCGGGGTAGTCGGGGATGTCGTAGCCCTGCGACTGCAGTTCCGCGATCGCGGCCTTCAGCTGCGGGATGGATGCCGAGATGTTCGGCAGCTTGATGATGTTCGCCTCGGGGAGCGTCGCGAGGCCCCCGAGCTCCGCGAGCGCGTCGCCGACCTGCTGGTCGGCGCTGAGGCGCTCGGGGAAGGCCGCCAGGATGCGACCGGCGAGCGAGATGTCGCGGGTTTCGACGTCGACTCCCGCCTGCTTCGTGACGGCCTGCACGATCGGCAGGAACGACGCGGTGGCAAGAGCCGGCGCCTCGTCGGTGTACGTGTAGATGATGGTGGAATCGGGCACGTCAGATCTCTCCGTAGAGGCGGCCAGGGTTGCGTTTCAGCCTATCGCACGTCGGCAAAGTCTCTTGATGTCGAGATAGTTTTCGCGCCGGATCGATTCCCGCTCCGCGTCCCGAGCCGGGGGTGCGCCACCGTCTCGGGTGAACGGGGGAAGGCGGATCCCGCACGCACGGGTGACGGTCGTCTCCGACGATGACGGACGATCTTGGGACTCGGTGGCCGTGCCGCTAACCTGGGCGCATGGCTGACCTGCGTCTCGTCGAACTGTCCGCCGCCACCATCGTGGCGGTGAACACTCTGTCGCTCAAGCCCGGACAGGAGCAGTTCCTCGCTCCGATCAGCTACGGCATCGCCGCGACCGTGAGCAATCCGCAGACGTCGTGGCAGCGGGTCGTGCTCGACGCCGACGAGGTCGTGGGCTTCGTCAGCGCGAACTTCGACCCCGAGGCGCACGAGGAGCACTTCCGCTCCGTCCTGTGGCGCATCAACGTCGACGCCGACGAGCAGGGCCGCGGCGTCGGCAGCTACGCCCTCGCCGCCGTGCTCGAAGAGGCACGCGGCCGCGGCATGGACCACGTCGACGTCATCTACGAACCCGGTGTCGGCGGCCCCGAGGCGTTCTTCGAGCGCGTCGGTTTCGAGGCGGTCGGCGAGACGGAGTACGGCGAGATCATCGCGCGCGTGCGCGTCTGAGGTTCCGGCTGCGCGCGGGGCGCGGCGGTTCGCGTGAGGTTTCGCGCGACAGCGTCTGAGGCGGCTTCGCCCCCTCCTACCGTTCGGCTATGACAGGACCGTGGTTCTCCATTCCCTTCGGCGTCGCGCTTGCTGCATACGGCATCGCCCAACTGGGCTCGACCCCGCAGTGGTGGAACATCGCCATGACGGCCATCTTCGTCGTCGCTGCCGCGGCGTTCGTCCTGCGCGGGATCATCGACCTGCGGGCTCGCCGCCGCAGTCCACGTGACTGACGACGCATGCCGCGCACCCGACTCCTGCGGTTCGTGGCGCCAGGAGGCTCCCGACCGCTGAGCCCCGACGCGTGGCGCGGGCAGCGCGACGACGCGCGATTCTCGCAACAAGGCGCTGATCTCGCAGATTTCCGCCCAGGAACTGCGAGGAAGGTGCGGGAGTGCGAGCTTCGTCGCGTGTTCGATGCCGCTCGCGCGTCGCTCCTCCCCAGCGAACCCACGGCCCGGACCATTCACCTCTCAGATGCCGCCACCCCCAGGCCCGTATCGAAAGCCGTCACACTCCTGGCATGGACGTGCACGAGTGGGTGGTGGAACGCGGCGGGATCGTGCACCGCGCGGCGGCAGCGGACGCCGGGTACGACGACCGCCAGGTGCGCGCGGCGGCCCGGGCAGGCTTGATCGAGATCCTTCGACATCGATGGATCGCCGTCGCCTCCATCGCTGATGACCTCCGTACCGCCGCCTTGGCGGGTGGACGCGTCGCCTGCGTCTCAGCCGCCCGGAGAAGGGGCTGGTGGGTTCCGCCGAACGCAGATGACTCGCTGCATCTGCATGTGAAGCCCGGCTCGGCTGCCGACGGCATCCCCCGACCCTTCGCCGGGCGCATTCATTGGACGCGCCCGTTGGCCCCTCCGTCGAGGCACTCCCTCATCGAATCCGTGGAGGATTCGCTCGCTCACGTCGCCGCCTGCCTGGGGCGCGAGGATGCCCTTGTCGTGTGGGAGTCAGCGAGCAGGACCGAACACGTGGATCCGGCGGCGCTTCGCCTGGTGCGGTGGAGGTCCGTCCGGGCGCGAAACATCGCCGAGGCCGTCGGCGGGCTCTCGGACTCCGGCTTGGAAACCATCCTCGTCACGCGCCTCCGAGCTGTCGGACTCGTCGTTCGACAGCAGGTGGTCATTGCCGGTCGACCGGTCGATGGGCTGGTCGGCGAACGTCTCGTCGTCCAGTCGGACGGGTGGGAGTTCCACTCCTCCGCCGCGCAGCGGCGCCGGGACATCGCGCACGATGCGGAGTTGCGTCTGCGCGGCTTCACCGTGCTGCGGTTCTCGTACGACCAGATCGTGCATGACTGGGCGACGGTTGAGCGGACCGTGCTCCGAGCGGTCGCCGCGGGGCTACATCTCCCACCTCGAGCCCCGAAAGGGTGACACCGCACACCGCAGGAGGTCTGGCAGACCGTAGGCGAATCCGCCGAGCACACGCTCCGAGCGTTTCCTCGCAGATAGCCGCCATCCTCGCACCACGGGTCCCGGAATCTGCGAGGAAGATGCGTAGATGCGGGCAAGCGCGGTCGCCCGGAGCATCTGGGCGGCGGCCCGCTCGGGCGCCGGTGACGGCTCTCGCTCGCAGCAAAGCGGGTTCCTCGCAGATTTCCCGGAAGAAGGTGCGAGGAAACCGGCTTCGTGCGAGTCCCGACGCGACCCGAGACAACCACACGGGCGAGACGACGGATGCCACGCACCCCGCGCGGCGCGGGGGCGTGGCATCCGGGGTTGCGGTCAGACGAGCGATTCGCGCCAGGCGGCGTGGAGCTGCGCGAACTTGCCGGTGCCGGCGATGAGGGCGGCGGGAGTGTCGTCCTCGATGATGCGCCCGTGCTCCATCACCAGCACGCGATCGGCGATGGCCACCGTCGACAGGCGGTGGGCGATGATGATCGCGGTGCGGTCGGCCAGCAGCGTCTGCAGCGCGTCTTGGATGAGGCGCTCGCTGGGGATGTCGAGCGACGCCGTGGCCTCGTCGAGGATCAGCACGGAGGGGTCGGCGAGGAACGCTCGAGCGAACGAGATCAGCTGGCGCTGGCCCGCCGAGACGCGTCCGCCGCGCTTGTTCACGTCGGTGTCGTACCCGTCGGGCAGCTTCGAGATGAAGCCGTCGGCGCCCACCGCGCGAGCGGCGGCGCGGATCTCGTCCATCGTGGCGTCGGGCTTGCCGAGCGCGATGTTGTCGGCGACGGTTCCGCTGAACAGGTAGGCCTCCTGCGTCACCATCACGATGGCGCGGCGCAGGTCTTTCGGGTGCAGCCGACGCAGATCGACGTCGTCGAGGGTCACCGCACCCCGGGTCGGGTCGTAGAACCGCGACACGAGTTTGGCGAGAGTCGACTTGCCGGCACCCGTCGTTCCCACGAGCGCGATCGTCTGCCCGGCGGGGATGTCGAGCGAGAAGTGCGGAAGGATGATGCGATCGTCGGAATAGCCGAAGGTGACCTCGTCGAAGCGCACGTGCCCCTTCGCCGTCCACAGGTCGATGGGGTCGGTCGGGTCGGGAACGGTCGGCTCCTCTTCGAGGACGCCCGACACCTTCTCGAGGGCGGCCGTGGCCGATTGGTACGAGTTCAGGAAGAACGCCACCTCCTGAAGCGGCGAGAAGAAGTTGCGCACGTACAGCACGGCCGCGGTGAGCACACCGATCTCGAGCGGACCGGCGATCACTCGCCCGCCACCCCACAGCAGCACGACGGCGACCGAGACGGCGGCGACCGCCATGATGCCTGGCTCGAACGTTCCGAAGAGCTTGATCGAGCGCATGTTGACGTCGCGGTAGTCGGCGGCCAGCGTGCCGAAGTCGTCGTCGTTCCTCGGCTCCTTGCGGAACGCCTTCACCGCGCGGATACCCGTCATCGTCTCGACGAACTTCACGATGACCTGCGCGCTGATCACGCGGGACTCGCGGTAGATCACCTGCGACCGCATGTAGAACCACCGCATGAGCAGGTACATCGGGATGCCCATGACGGTGAGGATCAGCCCCGACTGCCAGTCGATGAGGTACAGCGCGATGAGGGTGAACACGCCGTAGAGCACGCCCGAGACGAGCTCGTTCAGACCGCCGTCGAGGAGCTCTCGGATCGTGTCGAGGTCGCTCGTCTGCCGCGAGATGATGCGGCCCGAGGTGTAGGACTCGTGGAACTCGAGGCTGAGCTTCTGCGTGTGCAGGAAGATGCGCTTGCGCAGGTCGAGCATCACCGCCTGCGTCAGACGTGCGGCGACGACGACGTACCACCCGATGAGCACGGCACCACCGATGCCGGCCAGCAGGTAGATGCCGACGACGCCGATGGTCGGCATCCAATCGCTGCGCTCGATCACCGCGGGCAGCGCGTTGTCGATGCCATACGCGATCAGGGCGGGGCCGGCCACGCGCAACGCGGTCGACACCACGAGCACGGCCGCGGCGAGCACGAGTTGTCCGCGCAACGGCGACACGAGGGTGCCGAGCAGGCGCAGCGAACGCTGACGGATCGCCCGGCTCTCGACGCGGGTGTAGTCGGAGCGGTCTTCGCCGCTGGTTCCGGAGACGGTCGCGGTGGTCATCGGGTCGCCTCCTTCTCGGTGCGGGCGTCATCGGCGATCACGGGGATGGCCCCCGTGCGCGCCTCGCGCTCGGCCTCTTCGAGGCTCGAGATGACGTAACGGTAGTGATCGCTCTCGCGCAACAGGTCGGAGTGCGTGCCGACGGCGGTGATGCGTCCGTCTTCGAGCAGGGCGACGCGGTCGGCCAGGGTGACCGTCGAGGGGCGGTGCGCGACGATGAGGGCGGTGGTCTCGCTGAGCACCTCACGCAGAGCGTCTTCGACGAGGGCCTCGGTGTCGACGTCGAGCGCCGACAGCGGGTCGTCGAGCACGAGCACGGCCGGTCTCGCGGCGACGGCGCGGGCGAGGGCGAGGCGCTGGCGCTGGCCGCCCGACAGGCTCAAACCCTCTTCGCCGATGACCGTGTCCAGCCCGTCGGGCAGGTCGTAGACGAAGCGAGCCTGGGCCACCTGCAGCGCTTCGCGCAGGATCTCCTCCGACTCGGGGGAACCGGGCTCGAGGTCTTCGCGGCCAAGGAGGACGTTGTCACGGACCGTCTGCGAGAAGAGGGTCGCGTCTTCGAACGCCATCCCGACGTGGCGGCGGAGCTCGGCGAGCGTGAGGTCGCGCACGTCGACGCCGTCGATGAGCACGCGTCCGCCCGTGACGTCGTACAGGCGTCCGGGCAGGGTCGTCAGCGTCGTCTTGCCCGAGCCGGTGAGGCCCACGAGCGCCATCGTCTCGCCCGGGCGCAGCACCAGGTCGATGCCGTCGAGCAGATCCGGCTCGGTGTCCACGGCATCCTGATACCGGAAATGCGCTCCCTCGAACGCGAGTTCGCCGCGGGGTGCGGCGATGGTGCGCGGGTTCTCGGGGTCGACGATGGTGTTCTGCTCGTCGAAGACCTCGAAGATGCGGTCGGTCGCAGTACGCGCGTCGAGCAGGAACGAGAAGAGGAAGCCGATCGACTCCATCGGCCACCGCAGCACCGTGGCCATGGCGAAGAACGCCACGAGCTCGGCGACCTGTAGCTGACCCAGCTGCGCCAGCACGATGCCCGCTCCGAGGCACACCGCGAAGGCGATGTCGGGCAGCAGCACGAGCCAGAACCAGATCCAGCCGATCGCGCGGGCCTTGTCGATCTCGGTCTCGCGCAGCGACTCCGCCTGGCGGGTGAACTTCTGCAGCGCGTGCTTGCCGCGACCGAAGGCCTTGAGCACACGGATGCCGTGGACGCTCTCTTCCACCGAGGTGGCGAGGTCGCCCGCCTGGTCCTGGCTTTGACGGGTCAGTGCGCCGTAGCGCTTCTCGAACCGGAAGCCGACGTAGATGACCGGGGCCGAGGTGACGAGGAAGAGCGCGCCCAGCAGCCAGTGCCACCGGAACAGCAGCACCGCCCCGATCGTGATCGTGAGCACGTTGACCACGAGGAGGATGACGCCGAAGGCGAGCCAGCGGCGGAGCATGCTGATGTCCTGCATCATGCGCGACAGCAGCTGTCCCGACTGCCACCGGTCGTGGAAGGCGACCGGAAGCCGCTGCAGACGCGAGTAGAACGACTGACGGAGGTCGTACTCGACCTTGGTCGCAGGCGCGAGCACGAACCAGCGTCGCAGCCACACCATCGCGGCTTCGGCGAGACCGAGGCCGAGCACGGCGAGCGAGCCCCAGACGAGGGCGCGGGCGTCGAGCGAGGCGATGGGACCGGCGACGATCTGCTCGAGCACGAGCGGGATGGCGAGCGCGAGCAGGCTCGCGACGAGCGCCGTGACGGCCCCGGCGATGAGGCGGGGCAGCACGGGACGCGCGATGGGGAGCAATCGCGCGAAAGCGCGCGGTGTCGACAGGCGGGGTGGCGGCGATGAGGTGGTCATGATCCTCGTGGGTCGAAGCGGGCGCCGGGGTGGAGGCGCGGAGAGGGATGCCGGGGGGCGCGACGAAGATCGTCGGTCGGGGCGATGCCGGGGCGCCGGAGCGCGACGCGGAAGCCCTAGTGGCGTCGGCCGGGGCGCGCAGCGACGGAGGGCACGGCGACCGGGACGACGGGGGCGTCGATTCGGTACACGGCATCCTCCTTCATCACGTGGAGCTGCCGCCGGGGGGACGTCAGCCCTCCAGAGTATCCCTGAGAGCTCGCAGGGGGCAAGAGCGTCTTCGTCGCCCGCGCTCGGGCGCGCGCAGCCCAGAGCGATGAGCCGGGGGTGGCGTCCGGCTCACGGGACCGCGCGCACGAACCCATGCGATCAAGCCTGCGCGATCACGCCGCGCGCGCGATCACGCGCGAACGCCCCGCCCGCACGACCCCGCGTCATCACGCCACTCGTTCCCGCGCGAGCAGGCTCTCTTTCACGCTCGTGCCCCAGGCGAAGCCGCCCATGCTCCCGTCGCCGCGCAGCACGCGGTGACAGGGCACGAACAGCGCGACGGCGTTGCGCGCGCACACCGATGCCGCGGCGCGCACCGCCGTCGGCGAGCCCAGCGCCGAGGCGAATCCGGTGTAGGTCAGCGGGGCCCCCGGAGCGATCTCGCGCAGCGCCTTCCAGCCCGCGAGTTGCATCGTGGTGCCCCGCTGGGCCACGACGACGTCGTCGATCGCCGCGAGGTCACCCGCGTAATAGGCGCGCACGGCGTCGGCGGCGGCGGTCTCGCCCGCGACGATGCCGGTCGGCCTGTGCGCGGGGCGCAGCCGGGCGAGCACGGCGTCGACCTCGGCGGTCCACCCCGACACGATCACGTGATCGGCGTCGTCGGCCAGGATGGCGAACGGACCGTCGGGGGTGTCGACGAACTGAAGGGTCGCGGTGGTCATGCGAGGGTCTCGCTCTCTGTTTCGGGACGGGCTGCCGGGGAACCGGCGGGGATCTCGACCGCGAGGCCGGTGACGACGACGTCGGCGCGGGGGCGGCGGGACGCTCGGGGTGGTCGCACCACCTCGGCCACGGCCGCCGTCTCGGCCGGCGCTCGCCATGCCTGCGTGACGGGAGCCGCGTACCAGTAGTGCGCCATGGCGTAACTGCGCCACGGGGCGAGGCGCTCGGACCACGCGGTGAACCCCTGCGGGTCGGAGGGCAGGCCGAGGGCGGCGGCACCGGCGCGCGCCGCGACGTCACCCGGGAGCAGGACGTCGGGATCGCCCAGCACCCGCATGCGCACATAGTCGGCGGTCCACGGGCCGATGCCCCGCATCGCGAGAAGACGCTCGCGCTGCGCGACCCCGTCGTCACCCTGGCTGAGGGTGAGGCTGCCGTCGGCGAGGGCTCCCGCCGCCTCGACGATCGCCCGCATCCGCGCCGCCGGCCCGCGGAGCACCTCGAGTCCGCGCTCGGCGATGACGGCGGGTGCGGGGAACAGGGTCATCGGCTCGGGTCCCACCGCGACGGACTCGCCGAGTTCGGCCGTCAGGCGCCCCTGCATCGTACGGGCGGACGCCACGCTGATCTGCTGCCCGATCATGGCGCGCAACAGCATCTCGTCGGCGTCGATCGCGCCCGGAACCCGCACCCCCGGGATGGCCGCGACCGCCGGAGCCAGCTCGGGATGCTGCGAGAGCGCCTCGTCGACCGCCAGCGGGTCGGCGTCGAGATCGAACAGGCGCCGCACGCGCGTGATGAGGGTGCCGAGGTCGGCGAGAGCAGACAACCGTGCCCGCAGGCGCAGGCGCCCGTCGTCGGCGAGACGCACCTCGAACCAGGCCGGACCGCCGGGCAGACGCACGACGCGCGCGAAGGAACGGTCGCCGCCCACTTCGACGCCGGGGATGGCGTGCGCACGCATCCACCCGAACAGCCCGACCGTGTCGATGGGACCGCGCACCGGCAGGGCGAGGTCGATCTCGCCCGCCGACGCCTCGATCCCCGACGCGTGCGAGCGTCGCGCGCGCAGGTCGCGCGGCGGCATCCCGAACACCTCCCCGATGGTGTCGGTGAACTGCCGGACGCTCGAGAAGCCCGCGGAGAAGGCCACGTCGGCCGACGACAGGTCGGTGCCCACCAGCAGTGCGCGCGCGGTGTGCGCACGGTGGGCGCGGGCCAGCGCGAGGGGCCCGGCGCCGAGCTCGGCCTGCAGCAGCCGGGTGAGGTGTCGAGACGAATAGCCCAGCCGACCGGCGAGCCCGGGCACCCCCTCGCGGTCGACGACGCCGTCGGCGATGAGCCGCATGGCGCGCGCCACGACGTCTCCGCGGACGTCCCACAGAGGCGAGCCCGGTGCGGCCTCGGGCAGGCACCGTTTGCAGGCCCGGTACCCGGCTTCGTGCGCGGCGGCCGAGGTGGCGTAGAAGGTGACGTTCTGTTCCTTCGGCGTGCGTGCGGGGCAGCTCGGGCGGCAGTAGATGCCCGTCGAGCGCACCGCGGTGACGAACTGCCCGTCGAAGCGGCGATCGCGCGACTGGATGACGCGGTAGCGCTCGGTGAAGCCGGGAGCGTCGACGGTCGTGGGAGTCATGGCATCCACCCTGCCATCGACCTCCGACATCGGCTGGCGGAAATCGGACACGGGTGTCGAGGACCACGGCATCCCGAAACGTGACGGCGCCGGCCGGGTCGCGATCGACCTGACCGGCGCCGTGCCGGCGACTCACCCCGGAGGGATCACCCTTCCGCGATGGCGAACCCGCCGGCGCGCACCACCACCGCGACCACGCCGTCCGTCGACGTCGTGCGCAGGAGCGAACCCGAGGCGTTGTACACCTTCACCGTCGACGGCACGCCGTCGGCGCCGATCGTCGTGCGCTGCGGAGCGATGGCGCTGGAGTGCACGAGCTCCCCGCGGGCGTCGCCGCCCAGGACGAGACGCGAGATCCACGGGCGCACGATGAGGCCGTCGAGCGTCAGGTCTCCGCGCAGGGCCGTGACGCGCACGTCCGTGCCCGACACGGGAGCGATCAGCCGGTAGGGCAGCAGTGCCCCGGGCGTGGGCGAGATCCCCTGCGCGGGCCCGGTGACGTTCAGCAGGCCGCCGTTGCGCCAGGTCGAGGTCGTCGTGACGCCCGGCTCGGTCTTCACGACGGGTTCGACCCACCGGCGCACATCGGAGGCGCCGAGGTCCCATGTGGCGCTCTGGCGCGGCTGCAGCGTCAGGCCGTCGCCCGACCAGCTCGACTCCCCCGTCCACGACGACTCGGGGGTGAAGACCGTGCCGTCGGTGCGGGTGGCGTCCTCGGCCTCGACGTACTCCAGCCCGACGCGGCTGTCGACGGCGGTCAGGGCCGTGGCGCGGGCGGCGACCGCCGGGTGCGCATCGAGCGCGAGGGCGGTGAGCAGGCCGTGGATGGTCGACTCCGCGCCGCTGTTGCGGTTGACGGTGCCGTCGGGCTGCAGGCCGTCATAGGTGACACCGGTGGCCGGGTCGTACATCTGCGCCCCGGCGTGGTTGGCGCCGAAGAACCAGGCGGCCTGAAGGCCCGCGAGCTGCGCGAAGGCGTCGGAGCCGGTGGTGTCGGCGAGGGCGAGCAGCGACTGCACGCGCGAGTCGGCGCCATAGGCGATCTGCACACGGTCCGTGGGGCTGGGGTTCCAGCCGTTGTCGGGTCCGCCGGCGGTGAGGAGGGTCGTGGTGAAGCTCGTGGCATCCGTGATCGCCGGCTCGACGAGCGCGTCGTCGTCGAACAGGTCGCCGGCCACGGCGAGCGCGGCGGGCATCTGCGAGCCCCACGCGTGCCAGATCGCGGGCGACTGCGCCCAGGGCAGGACGGCGCCGTAGGGCCACTGGCGGGGGGATCCGGATGCCATGGCGGCGACGCCCTCGGCGAGCTGACGCGCCGCGGTGGCCGAGGTGTCGTCGCCCGCCCTCACGGCGGCGACGAGCCCGAGAACGGCCTCGGCGGAGGCGTCGGCGCCGTCGGTGATGAGCCACGCGGGCACCCTCATGCCATCGGACTCGACGTATTGGCCGTATTTCGACAGGACGTCGCGCTCGATCGCGCCGCGCGAGAGGGCGAGACGCTCCTTGAGGAAGGCGGCGAACGCGGGGTCGTCGTCGGCGAAGGCGGCGTAGCCCTCGCCGAGGGCCCAGACGGTGCGCGCGGTCCAGTAGCTGGGCCCGGAGTCGGAGGGATCGGGGAGCTCGATCGGCTCGGCCGAGGGGTTGAGCTCGCCGTCCGGCTGCATCCAGAGCACGACGTTTCCGGCGGAGGGGCCCTCGGTCGTCTGGTGGTAGGCGACGGTGCGCAGCAGTTCGTACGCCTTCTGGCGGCTGTCCGTGTCACCGGTCAGCTCCCAGTGCCGCGTGTAGACGACGGCGGCGCGGGTGTTGTCGTCGGCGTTGTAGGCGCCCTGACCCCAGTCGCCTGTGGCGGAATCGAGAGGACCGCCGCCCACGCGCTCGAAGGTACCCCCGTCGCGGGCGTCGGCGTAGGTCCACGGGGCGAGGAGCGTGGGCTCCTCGGCCTGGCGGTACGTCGAGTGTCCTGCGACGTCGGCGGGGGGCGTCGCCTCGTCCAGGAGGAAATCGAGGTGGTCGAGGTTCGTCAGCGCGCCGGTCGAGGCGGTGGCGGCCGCGGCCGGGACGGCCGTCAGCGACACGGCGAGGGCGGCAGTGCCCAGCACCGCCGTGATGCGCGCACTTCGTCGTGCGTTCATGGGGGGATCCTTTCGATGGAGGTTCATAGTGCAGGAGATCGGTGCCATCCGTAAGGGGCGACCGCGGCATCGTGGCGAACGGATGCCGACATCTCCGGCGTTGCGCCCGGACCGGCGGAGCGGTCCGGGCGGACGACTGACCCGCGCCGCGCCCGAGCCGTCACGGCACCGGGCGCGGCACGGCGCTCAGTCGGTGCGTTCGAGCAGGGCGACGCCGATCTTCGAGTCCGCCATGCCGTAGAACACGAAGTGGCGGCCGCCGATCTCCTCGATCGCCGTCGGGAACACGACGTTGGGCACGATTCCGCTGCGCTCATCGTCGGTCTCGGGGGCAAGGAGCGGCTCGGGCGTGCGCGCGATGACGCGGCTGGGGTCTTCGGCATCCAGGATCAATGCCCCGGCCGCGTAGTTGACCTTCTGCTGCTGCGAGAACGCGCCGTCGATCACGCCGGTCACCCCGTGGTGCAGCACGAGCCACCCCTCGGGGATGCGCAGCGGCGGCGGTCCCCCGCCGATCTTCAGCTCTTCGAACGGGTACTGCGGCCCCGCGACGAAGCGATGCTGCTCCCACAGGGCGAGTACCGAGAGGTCGTCGCGCACGGCCGCCAGCGGGATGTAGCTGATCCAGATCGACTGGCGCTCGTCGTCGACGCCGGCGGGGACGCGCACGCCCTGGCCGGGCTTGGTCTCACCGAGGTCCCACATCGGTCGGTGCAGCACCGCCAGCGCCTCCGTCCCGTCGGGGGCGGTGACCGGCTCGGGGAAGAACACCGTGTCTTTGTTGTGGAACAGGTTGAGGTCCATGTCCAAGTCGTCCTGGTACCGGAACATCGCCGGCCCCAGGCGTCGCCACTCGCGGAGGTCCTCCGACACGGCGACGGCCGTGCGAGGGCCGAGCGGGCCGTACGCGACGTACGTCATGACGTGAAGGCCCAGCGCCTCGATCCACGTCGTGCGCGGGTCTTCGGTGCCGGCATTGCCGACGCCGCGCTCCCACCCGCGGTCGGGCTGCAGCACGACGCCCTCGCGTTCGACCGAGACGGGCACGCCGTCCTCGACGATCACGCGGGCGATCCCGACGCGCGAGACGTTCCCGGCGGACACCAGACGCGGCAGCAGATACAGCTGGCCGTCGGGACCGCGACCGGATGCCGGGTTCAGCACGCCCTCGGCCTCGTCGGCGTTGCCGGGCTCGGGGGTCATCACCACCCCGACGCGCGTGAGGCGGTAGGGGACGGGGGATTCGGGGGTCATTGTCATCCTTTCACTCCGGATCCGAGGTCGTTCGAGGTGAAGTAGCGCTGGAAGATCAGGAACAGCGCCACAGCGGGGGCGGCGAGCACGACGGCGCCGGCCATCATCGCGCCGAAGGGGTTGGCGGTGGATGCCGCGATGTTGGAGATGAAGTTCGCCAGCGACACCGCCAGCGGCTGCATCGCCGCTTCCTTCGTGATGAGGAACGGCCAGAGGAACTCGTTCCACGGGCCGATGAAGGTCAGCAGCACCGCGGTGAGCAGGGCGGGGCGCACCAGCGGCAGCGCGACGCTCCAGAGCAGCCGGAACTCGTTCGCGCCGTCGATGCGGGCGGCGTCGAAGAGCTCCTTGGGCAGCTGCAGGAAGTACTGGCGGAAGATCACAACGGCCGTGGAGTTGATGAAGAACGGCAGGATCATCCCCAGGTAGCTGTCGCTCAGGCCGTAGTCGCGCGCGATCATGACGTAGAGCGGGATCATCAGCAGCTGGAACGGGATCACCTGCACGAGCAGCACGAGGGCGAAGGTGGCCGAGCGTCCGCGCCACTTCAGCACCGCGAGCGCGTACCCGGCGAGGACGCCGAACACGAGAGTGCCGAGGATCACCCCGCCGGTGAAGATGCCCGAGTTCACCAGGCCCTGCAGCAGGTTGATGCGCCCGTCGATCGCGGTGTAGTTCTCCACCGTCAGGTTCGACGGATGCGGGAAGGCCCCCGCGATCGAGGTGTCGGGGCTCGTCTGCAGCGAACCCGCGATCATGTAATAGAAGGGGAACAGGAAGGCGAGCGCGCCGACGGTCAGCACACCGTAGGTGGCGATCTTGCTTCTCATGATTCCTCCCGTCCGACGAACCGGCGCTGCAGCAGCGCGATGATGAGCACGAAGATGATGAGCACCACGCCGATGGCCGCGGCCACGTCGGGGTTCTGCTGCTCGATGCCCTTCTGGTAGACGAGGAGCACGGGCGACGTGGACGCACCGTTGGGTCCGCCGCCGCTCGTGAGCAGGTAGGGCTCGGTGAAGAGGTTCGCGCCCGTGATGGTCGACAGCAGCACGACGAGGAACGTCGCCGGCCGCACCCCGGGCACCGTGACCGTGAAGAACTGACGGATGCGTCCGCCGCCGTCGACCCCGACGGACTCGTACAGCTCGCGTGGCACGTTCTGCAGCGCGGCGAGGTACAGCAGGATGTAGAAACCCAGCCCCTTCCACGTGACGAACAGGGCGATCGTGGGCATCGCCAGCGCCGAGTTGACCAGCCACGACGGGCTCGGCGCGAGGGGCCCGAGCACGTTGTTGACCAGGCCCGTGTTCGAGAAGAGGAACAGCCACACGGCGACGACGGCGACGGATGCCGTGACATAGGGCACGTAGAACGCGACGCGGAAGAAGGTGCGGGCGCGCACCACGCGGTCCAGCGCCGTGGCCAGCAGGATCGACAGCACCACCGTGAGCGGCACGTTGATGAGCAGGAAGATGCCGACGTTGCCGAACGCCCGCCACACGGCGGGGTCGGTGAGGGCGGTGACGTAGTTGTCGAACCCGACGAACGGGCGCTCGACGTTGGCGCCGGGGGCGGTGAAGAAGTAGTCGTGGAACGACATCCACACCGCGAAGATGATCGGGTACGCGAAGACGACCCCGATGAAGATCAGGTACGGGGCGGAGAACAGGATGCCGAGCGGCTGAGCCCCGAACGGGCGACGTCGCGTCTTGGCCGAGGTCTCCGTGCCCGCCGCACGGCCCGGCCGACCGGGGTCGCCCCCGGTGCGGCCGGCCGTGCCGGCGACGGACGTCGTCATGTCAGTTCCCCGCCGCCAGCTGGTCGATCTGGGTCTTGGCATCCGAGAGGAACGACGACACGTCTCCCTCGCCGAAGATGACCGCCTTCGAGTAGCCGTCTCGGAACGTCTGCCAGATCTCGACGGAGTTCTGCACGTTGGGCACCTCGACGGTGCGCGCGGCCTGGTCGCCGAACTGCTGGTAGGCCGGGTTGGCCGAGAAGTAGTCGGCGTACGTGTCGGTCAGGTTCTGGCGGAGCGGCATCTGGCCGGTCTCCTCCAGCCAGGTGCCGTCCTGCTCCTCGCTCGTGGCGAACTTCAGGACGTCCCATGCGGTGGCCTTGTTCTCGCACGCGGTGAACAGTCCGACGTTCTTCGCGTCGCTGAAGGTCCACGTCTCGTCGGCCGCCGTGCCCTCTTCGGTCGGCACGGGCACGGAACCCCAGTTGACCTTGTCCTGGTAGACCGAGATGGCCCAGGGCCCGACGATCGCCATGGCGGCCTGAGCGTCGGCGAACGCGTCGCCCTGGTACTGCTCGTTGCCGGCGAGCTGCTCGCTGTAGACGGTGCGCCAGAAATCGGCCACCGCTTCGCCGTTCGCATCGTCGAAAGTCGCCTGACCGTCCTGCACGAGCTGGGAGCCGCCGGTCTGCGCCGCGTACAGCGGGTAGAAGTCGAACCACGACTGGAAGAACTCGCTCGTGGGCGCCGGGTTGATGGCGTAGGGCGAAACCCCCGCGGACTTCAGCGTCCGCGCCGTCTGCAGGAACTCGTCGTAGGTCGACAGCTGCGGGTTCTCGGGGTCGAGCCCGGCCTGGGCGAAGAGATCCTTGTTGTAGAAGATCATGACGGGGTTGCTCTTCCACGGCAGCTGGTAGAAGCCGCCGTCGTCGGAGCGGTACTGGTCGGCCAGGTCGCCGCTGCGGTCGGTGATGTACTGCTCACCGTCGGGGAACTCCGACAGGTTGACGAGCCCGCCCTGACGCTGGAACCCGGGCACGGCGGCGGGCGAGGTGTTGAAGATCAGGCACGGCGCGTTGCCGGCGGTGATCGCCGCGCCGATGACCTCTTCGCTCGAGGAGCCGGCGGGGATCTCCTGCGCGGTGACCTGCTGGTCGGGGTTGGCGCTGTTCCAGGCCTCGACCATCTGCTCGCCCCACGCGATCTCGGCGTCGTTGTTGGAGTACCAGATGGTGATGGGGCCGCGGGCGTCCATGCCGCCCGCTCCCCCTCCCCCGCCGCTGCAGGCGGAGAGGGCCAGGATGCCGGTGGCGGCTGCTGCTGTGGCGAGAATGCGTCGTCGCATGTCTTCCTCCTTGTGAGTGCGGGTCGTTCCGCGGTGAGTCAAGCGGTCGGCGGCGCCCCGGTGGAGGCGCGGACGATCAATCGGGGGTCAGGGAGCATGAGGGCCTCGGACGCCGCGCCCGTGGTGGCGGCGAGCAGGGCACGGGCGGCCGCGGCCCCCCATCCCCGGGCGTCGGTGGCGACGCTGGTGAGCGCCGGGAAGAGATGGCGGCCGATCTCGGCGTCGTCGAACCCGGTGATCGAGAGGTCGCGGGGCACGACGAGACCGCGACGCTGCGCGCGGCCGAGACCGGCGATGGCCATGTTGTCGTTCGAGTAGACGATCGCGGTCGGGAGGTTCCCGGCATCCAGCAGCGCATCGGTCGCCCGCGCGCCGTCGGCGGCGCTGAAGTCGGTCGCCACGACACGGGACCGGATGCCGCGGGCCGCCGCCGCCGCTTCGAACGCCGCCGTGCGTGTGCGCCCGTGCAGCATCGTGGCGGGGCCGGCGACGTGCGCGACGTCGGTGTGGCCGAGGTCGGCGAGGTGGTCGACGGCCAGGCGGATACCCGCGCCGTCGTCGATGGAGACCGAGGTGAAGGGGCTGTCGACGTCGGGCACGCCGAGCGTCACCGCGGCGATGCCGAGGCTCGCCACCAGCGGGACGCGCGCGTCGTCGGCGCGGAGGTCGGAGAGGATGACGCCGTCGACACGGCGGTCGGCGACGAGACCGCGGTAGGTCTCCTCCTCTTGGCGGCCGGGGGTGGCGGCGGCGAGCACGAGCACCTGGCCCGAGACCGAGAACTCGTCTTCGACACCGGCGATGAACGAGGGGAAGAAGGGGTCGGCCGCGATCACGTCGGGGCTGCGGCCGATGACCAGGCCGCACGCGAACGCACGCCCCACGCTCAGCGAGCGGGCGCGCAGACTGGGGCTGAAACCCATGTCGGCGGCGACAGAGAGGATGCGGTCGCGGGTGTCGGGGGCGACGCCGGCGCGGCCGTTGAGGGCGAATGACACCAAGCCTTTGCTGACGCCGGCGCGGCGCGCGACGTCGGCGATGGTGGGTCGCGTGTCGTTCGTCATCCGTCACCTCGTCGTGTCATCGCTGCGGTCTAAACCGGTTCAGTAAGTCCGACTCTAAACCGGTTCAGAAAAGACGGTCAAGGCCTTGCAGCGTTCGCTCAGGATGCGGTTCACTCGGGTTCCCGTGTGCGGGCGCCGGCTGCCCTCGCCCGTGTGCGACCGCGGTCCTGCCCCGCCCGTGTGCGGGCGCGGGCCTGCCCTCCGCGATCGGGCGCGGTGCGCGGGGCGTTCGTTCGGGTGGGCGTCCGGTCGGGTGGGCGTTCGTTCGGGGCGTTCCTTCGGGTGAGGGGCCGCGTGACCTCGCACTCTGCGTGGGGGGAGGAGTTCCGGGGAGCGGAGGACGGGGAAGCGCGGATCCACCCTCCGCTCCGCGGATCTCCTCCCTTCCCGGGGCGGCGATCCCGTCGGGCGCCGACCGCGACAGCGCAACCCCCGCGCGATGTCGGACGCCGTGGGTAGCGTGTGCAGCATGACCGAACGCGAATACGACCTCATCGTCATCGGTGCCGGACCCGTCGGCGAGAACGTCGCCGACCACGCCGTGCAGGCGGGCCTCACCGCCGCCATCGTCGAGTCCGAGCTCGTGGGCGGAGAGTGCTCGTACTGGGCGTGTATGCCGTCGAAGGCCCTGCTGCGCAGCGCCGCCGCTCTGCGTGCCGCGCGCGACGTCGACGGAGCGAAGCAGGCCGTCACCGGCGACCTCGACGTCGAGGCCGTCCTGCGCCGCCGCGACACCATGACCAGCAATTACGACGACTCCGGCCAGGTCGAGTGGCTCCAGGGCGCGGGCATCGACCTCGTGCGCGGCCACGGCACCCTCACGGGCGAGAAGACCGTGCGCGTCACGGCGGCCGATGGCACCACCACCGACCTCGTCGCGCGCCACGCGGTGGCCGTCTGCACGGGTTCGGCCGCGCTGCTGCCCGACATCCCGGGCCTCGCCGACGTCTCCCCCTGGACGAGCCGCGAGGCCACCGCGGTCGAGCAGATCCCCGGCTCGCTCGCCATCATCGGCGGGGGCGTCGTCGGAGCCGAGATGGCGACGGCGTTCCAGAGCCTCGGGTCCGACGTCACGATCATCGCGCGCTCGGGCCTCCTCGGAGGCAACGAGCCGTTCGCGGGCGAGCTCGTGGCGACCTCGCTGCGCGGACGCGGCGTCACGGTCAAGACAGGCGCCGACACCACCGCCGCCCGCCGCGACGACGACGGCCGCGTCGTGCTCGAACTGTCCGACGGCACGACCGTCACGGCCGATGAGGTTCTCGTCGCGGTCGGTCGCACGCCCCGCACGCAAGACCTCGGACTGGATGCCGTGGGCCTCGAGGCCGGCTCCTGGCTCGACGTCGACGACACGCAGCTCGTGCGCGGCTTCGATTGGCTCTACGCGGTGGGCGACGTCAATCACCGCGCGCTGCTCACGCACCAGGGCAAGTACCAGGCCCGTGCCGCCGGCGACGTGATCGCCGCCCGCGCGCAGGGCACCGACGTCGACGACGCTCCGTGGGGCGCGCACGTCGCCACCGCCGATCACGACGCGGTCCCCCAGGTCACGTTCACCGATCCCGAGGTGGCATCCGTCGGTCTCACTGCTGCGAAGGCCGAGAAGAAGGGGCTGAACGCGAAGGTCGTCGATTACGACCTGGCCAGCATCGCCGGGTCGAGCGAGCAGTCCGACGCGTACGTCGGCAAGGCCCGCATGGTCGTCGACCTCGACCGCGGCGTGCTCGTGGGAGCCACGTTCGTCGGCCCCGACATCGCCGAACTGCTGCACTCCGCCACGATCGCTATCGTCGGCGAAGTGCCCGTGAAACGCCTCTGGCACGCCGTACCGTCCTACCCGACGGTCAGCGAGGTCTGGCTGCGCCTGCTCGAGACGCTCGGACGCGACTCCGCCTGACCGCGGGAGCCGGCGCGCCGCGCTCTCGCGGCGGGTCGCCCGCTCGGCATAGGGTCGCAGCATGCCTCGCACCGTCGCCCTCATCCGCGGAGTCGGAGGCCCCACGGCCCTGAAGATGCCGGCGCTGCGGGACGTGCTGGCATCCGCGGGTCTCGGTGAGGTCGAGACGCTGCAAGTGGCGGGAAACGTCGTTCTCGATGCCGGCGGGCGTGGCCCCGACGACATCGCGAGGGCGGTCCGCGAAGCCGTCCGCGGCGCATTCGGCTTCGATCTGCCCGTCGTCGTGCGCACGCACGCGGAGCTCGTCGACACCGTGTCGCGAAACCCCTACGCGGATGCACCGGAGGGACGATGGGTGCAGACCGTGTTCCTCGATCGCCGGCCGTCCTCGCCGACCCTCACCCTGCCCGACGGCATCCCCGAAGAAGCCGTGCTCGACGGCTGCGAGGTGTTCGTGCGGTATCCCGAGGGCATCGGCGGGTCGAAGCTGCAGGCCGGCTGGTTCGAGAAGCGACTCGGGGTCGTCGGCACCGCCCGCAATGCGAGGACGATCGCGAAGCTCGTCGCGATGAGCGCCTGAGGCCCCACGGCCCTCGACGCTCCCGCGGACAAGCGCGATCGCGGCGCCAGCGATGAGCGCCGAGGCCACTGGCCCGCTGCCGCGCCACGCATAAACGCGATCCGTGCGCATAAACACGCCGCGAACGTGTTTCTGCGCAGAAATCATGTTTATGCGTCGCGGGGCGCCGGGCGCCTGCTTCTGCGGACGCCCCGCGCAGCGCCACCGCGGTGAGGAACGCCCTCCTCATCAGAAATGCCCACCGACACGTTGCTCTTCCCGCGCCAGTGCGTTTTCACGCAGCTCGCGAGGCACCCCGCGCCGGACGGCACCTCGACGCTCCCGCGCACAAACGCGATCGCGGCGCTAGCAATGAGCGCCTCGAGGCCGTTGGCCCGCTACCGCGCCACGCATAAACGCGATCCGTGCGCATAAACACGCCGCGAACGTGTTTCTGCGCAGAAATCGTGTTTATGCGTCGCGGGGCGCCGGGCGCCTGCCAGCGCACACTCCGCCGCGCCCCACTCCGCAGCACCCCGCTCCGCAGCACCCCGCCCCCCGCCCCGCAGCACTCCGCGCCACCCCCACCCCCGCACACGCGACACCGCCCCCGTGACCGAAGTCACGAGGGCGGTGCAGAAGCGACGCGTCAGTGGAAGAAGTGACGCTCGCCCGTGAAGAACATGGTCACGCCGGCCGCGCGCGCGGCGTCGATGACCTCGGCATCCCGCACCGAACCGCCGGGCTGGATGATCGCCGAGATCCCGGCGTCGATGAGCACCTGCGGGCCGTCGGCGAAGGGGAAGAACGCATCGGATGCCGCGATCGAACCGGCGGCGCGATCACCGGCGCGCTCGACCGCGAGGCGGCACGAGTCGACGCGGTTGACCTGTCCCATGCCGATGCCGACCGTGGCCGAGCCCTGGGCGAGCACGATGGCGTTCGACTTCACCGCGCGGCACGACTTCCACGCGAAGATGAGGCTCTCCATGTCGGCCTCGGCGGGACGCTCGCCCGAGACGAGCTCCCAGTCCTTCGCGACGGATTCGATGTCGTCGGGGAACCGGTCGGCGTCCTGCAGCAGCAGGCCGCCCGACACCAGGCGCACGTCCATGCGCTCCTGCTGCCAGTCGACGGGCAGGCGCAGCACGCGCAGGTTCTTCTTCAGCTTGAACACCTCGAGCGCCTCGGGCTCGAAGTCGGGCGCGATGATGACCTCGGTGAAGATGTCGCGCAGGTTCTCCGCCATCTTCAGCGTCACGGTGCGGTTGGCCGCGATGACGCCACCGAACGCCGACACGGGGTCGCACTCGTGTGCGCGCAGGTGCGCCGAGGCGATCGGGTCGAGCGCGTTGGGAGCCGCGACGGCGATGCCGCAGGGGTTCGCGTGCTTGATGATCGCCACCGCGGGCTTGACCATGTCGAAGGCGGCGCGGAGGGCGGCGTCGGCGTCGACGTAGTTGTTGTACGACATCTCCTTACCCTGCAGTTGGGCGGCCTGGGCGATGCCGTGGCCACCGACCCGCGAGTAGATGGCGGCGCGCTGGTGCGAGTTCTCGCCGTAGCGCAGCGTCGACAGGCGCTCGGCCTGGATGGTGAGGTGAGCGGGCAGATCGATGTCGTCACCCAGCGTGCCCTCGGCGAACCACGTCGACACGGCGGTGTCGTACGCGGCGGTGTGCGAGAAGGCGCGGGCCGCGAGCTCGCGGCGCTGCACGAGGGTGGTGCCGCCCTGCGTCTGCAGGGCGTCGATGATCGCCGGGTACGACTCGGGCGAGACGACGATGGCGACGTTGGCGTGGTTCTTCGCCGAGGCGCGCACCATGGCGGGGCCGCCGATGTCGATCTGCTCCACGACGTCGTCGCCCTCGGCACCGGATGCCACGGTCTCGACGAACGGATACAGGTTCACCACGACGAGCTCGAAGGGACGGATGCCGAGCTCGTCGAGCTGCGCCTCGTGCGAGGCCAGCCGCAGGTCGGCGAGAAGGCCCGCGTGCACGTTCGGGTGCAGCGTCTTCACGCGTCCGTCGAGCGACTCGGGGAAGCCGGTGACGCCCGAGACGTCGGTGACGTCGTAGCCGGCCTCACGCAGCAGCGTCGCGGAGCCGCCGGTCGAGACGATCTCGACGCCGGCGGCGGCGAGCGCTTCACCGAGCTGGAGGAGACCGGTCTTGTCGCTCACCGACACCAGCGCGCGGCGGATCGGGACGACGTCGCGGGGACGGTAGTCGGCGGGGTCGTGGCGGGGTCCGGCCATGGCTTTCGGCTCCTGAGTCTCGAGTCGGGTTCGTGGTGCACGACGGGCCGACGCCCGCCGGCGGGTCAGGCGGTTCGGGATGCCGTGGCGGCGAGGTCGAGCTCGCCCTCGGCGATGCGTCGGACGACGTCGATCAGCAGGCGTCGCTCGACGGGTTTGATGCGCTCGTGCAGGGCGTCCTCATCGTCGCCGGGCAGGACGGGGATGCGCTCCTGGGCGAGGATCGGGCCGGTGTCGACGCCGGAGTCGACGACGATGACGCTCGCGCCGGTCTGCTCGACCCCCGCGGCGAGGGCGTCGCGCACCCCGTGGGCGCCGGGGAACTCGGGCAGGTACGCGGGATGCGTGTTGATCATGCGCGGTTGCCACGCGGCGACGAGGTCGGCGGGCAGCAGGCGCATGAGGCCGCTCAGGACGACGAGGTCGGGCTGCCAGACGGCGAGCTGCGCGCCGAGCTCGGCGCCCCACTCCTCCCGAGTCGCGAACGCCCCGTAGGGCACGAGGAAGGTCGGGATGCCGAAGTGCTCGGCGTGGGCGAAGCCGTCGGCCTCGCGATCCGCACCGACCGCGACCACGCGCGCTGGGAAGTCGGGGGCGGATGCCGCCTCGAGCAGGGCGCGGAGGTTGGAGCCGGTGCCGGAGATGAGAACGGCGACCGTGAGCACGGGCCCAGTCTACGCAGGTGCGTCGTCGCTCACAGGGTCGCGCGGGGTCGCGATCGGAGTGCGCTCCGTCGCCCCTCAGTGCCGGTGGTCGGGGTCGTCCGCGCTGTCGCCGTCGGCCGCCGCCCAGGCGGCGCGAATGCGCGCGCGCACATCGTCGTCGTCATCCGAAGCGGCATCCGGACCGGCATCCGGTGCCGAGGACGGCGCCGACCGCTCGCCCGACGGCAGGTCCGCGGGCTTCGCCGGAGTCTTCCGCTTCTTCGTCGACGCTCCCGTGCCGGCCGGTTCCGTCTCGTCCGACGGATCCCCGCGCAGCTCGGCGCCCGTCGGAGGGCTGAGAGTCGACGGCTCTGCGGTCGGGGTCGTACGCGCCGGCGGCGCGTCGGCGAGCTGGTCCGTCTCGCCTGCGGCCCACCCCGGCAGATGGCCCCACCCCGACGATGCCGTCGCCGGCGATGTCTCAGAATGCCGATCGGTCGAGGACCACGACGGCAGGTTCGGACGAGCGCCCGCCGCCACGAATGCGGAGTCGTCGACAGAGCGAGAGGCGACGTCGTACCGGTCGTCGTAGACGTCGTCGTCCCCGCCCCCGCGAGGGCTCAGCAGCAGGATCGCGAGCCCGACGAGCACCTCGAGGCCGAGCGCGAGGGCGAGCGGACCGGGCTCGGGTCCCGTGTCGGCCAGACGCCCGGGTCCGATCGAGCCCGAGGCGGCGAGCGCGGCGAGCGCACCGACACCGCCCGTGAGCACGGCGACGGCGAGTGTCACCACAAGACGCGGGCCGAACGGTTCGGGGCCGGCGGTGCGCGGCATCCGGGATCGCAGCAACCATCCGGTCAGCACTCCCACGGCCACCGGCAGCAGCGCGAGGAGCAGCAGCCACGAGGAGGTCGAATCCGGCACGGCACCGAGCACCGGGATGCCGGGGAGCGCGCCGACCTGCGTCGCGGCCGGGGTGACGGCGGTGTCGGTGCCCAGCGCGAAGCCGGGACCGGCGGTGAACGCCACCGCCCACACGACCAGGGTCGGCAGGTACATGAGCTGACCGAGGGCGATGACGGTCGCGCCGATCGCATCCGCGTTGCTCGCCTGGTACAGGCCGATGACCTGAGCGGAGCGCGCGATCAGGCCCGCGACGACGACGACGCCGCCAACGGCCGCGATTCCCAGGGTGGTGAAGGCGAGCCCCCTCGCGACGAGCGCGGGAACGTCGGCCCACGCGTGCGGGAACCGCCCGACGCGTGCCCGCAGGGCGTCGACCGGGCCGTCGTCGCCGACGCGCCAAGCGCCGATGAGCGCGCCCAGGAACGACGGCACGAAGAACAGCAGCGACGGCAGCAGAATCGCCAGCCACACCTCGGATGCCACCAGCTCGGCGTCGGCGTTCAGCCCCACGAGCGCTGCGATCCCCGCGAAGACCACCGAGCCCGAGAGCCACCCGGTGAGCGCCGCCCCGGCCGCGGCCGCGCGGGCTCCGGAGCGGGCGGCGAACAGGGCCGTGAAGGCCGCCAGGGCGAGCGGCGCGAGCGACACCGTGAACGACGCGAACGTCGGGTCGATGCCGGTGGCCGCGAGGTACGCGTCGGGCAGGGTGACCGTCACGGGCACCAGGTGGCCGAGATGCCAGATCGACGCCGCGGCCGGCCAGAGCGCTCCCCAGTCGGGGTCGCCGATGCCGAAGACCCACAGCAGTGCGAGGGGCGCGAGGATCACCGCGATGCCGCCCGCGGCGGCCAGCACGGCGTCGAGGGCGGCGAGGAGGGCGACGAGAAGGCGATGCATGGGCGAGAGGAACCCTACCCGCGCAGCCGGAGACCGCCTCTCAGGCGCGGCGGCGTCGCCGCACTCCCCCGTCGTCGGACAGGCCTGCGGCCGCGAGCAGGACGATCCCGGCCGACGCGACGAGGAGCGTCACCAGCACGGCGCGGCCCGTCACGCGGGCGATCCGCCGCGCAACCCGTCTCCGCGGAGTGGTCCCCGAGCCCGAAGAGGTCCCCGAGCCCGAAGAGGTCCCCAAGCCCGAAGAGGGTCCTGGGCCCGAAGAGGTCCCTGAGCCTGTCGAAGGGACCGGCCCCACCGCTCCCCCGGAGGCTTCGACAGGCTCAGCCACCTCGGCCGACGCACCCCCGGAGGCTTCGACAGGCTCAGCCACCTCGGCCGCCGCGCGCCCGGTGTCGGCGGGCTCGGCCGCCAACGCGGAGCCGGCCCGTGCCTCGCGCCAGCGCTCCCACACGATGTCCGCCAGCCGCGGATCGGCGCCGATGGGCTCCGAGGTCAGGTCGGCCGCGGCCTTCTCGATGACGCGCGAGAAGTGTCCGGGGGCGAGCACGTAGCTCGCCGCGACCGTCCGCTCCCCCGCGGAGCGCGCGGCCTCCACGGCATCCGGAATCCGAGGCTCGGATGCCGCGGCGTACGCGGTCACGATGGGTCCGGCCACGCCGGCATCCGTCATCAGCGTGGCCATCCGCTCGACGTCGACGACCGCGCCGGGGCGGGTGGACCCGGCCGCGGCGAGCACGACCGTGTCGCCGTCGCCGGCGCCGGTGGCGCGCACGCGGTCGACGAGGATCTCGGCGAGCACCGGGTGGGGTCCGAGCGCGCGGGCGATGGGCAGTCCGTCGGCGGCATCCACCAGATCGACCTCGGTGTGGTAGCCGGTCGACAGCAGCAGCGGCACGATGACGATGTCGTCCGTGCGCTCGCGCGCGGCGGCCACCACGTCGGTGACGTAGGGTCCGTGCACGTCGACGTACGCCTCGTGCACCTCGACGCCCGCGGGCGCGCTCTTGCGCAGCACGTCGAGCAGGGTGCGGATGACGACGCGCCCCTCCTCGAACCGGGTGCCGTGGGCGCAGGCGATGAGTACGGCGGTCATGAGTCCTCCTCGTCGACCAGGTCGAGCCGGTAGCCGCGTTTGTAGACCGTGCGGATCAGGTCGATGCCGCCGAGCGCCTCGCGCGTGCGGGCGACGGCCACCTCGACCGCGTGCCCGCTCGCCTCGGCGCTCGACAACGCGGCCACCAGGTCGGTGCGCGACACCACCGCACCGGGGTGACGTGCCAGGGCCCGCAGGATCTCCACCCCCGTCCGCGGCAGGGCCGTGAAGACGCCGTCGAGGACGATCCCGGCGGAGCGGATGCCGAGGCGACCGACCGTCGTGGGGATCGCGGGCGCGTCGGGTCCGCCGTAGTGCGTCACGACGGCGCGCACGAGGGCGCCGAGGCGCCCCCGGTCGGGCACGAGCGGATCGATCCCGGCGTCGAGCAGGGGTCCGGCGGTGATCGGGCCGACCGCGGCCACGAGCACCCGGCCGTCTCGGGCTCGGGATGCCACCCCCTCGAGCGCGTCCGCGCGATCGGCTGCGAGGATCCACTCCCGGGCCGCGGGGGCGGAGGTGAACAGCACGGCGTCGACCTCGCCCCGCGCGACCTGGCGGGTGGAGGCCGCGACGACCTCCGGGTCGGGTGGCGGACCCCAGCGGTAGATGGTGAGGCTCGTGACGCGGGCACCCGCCGCCTCGAACGCCTCGTCGAGGCCGTCGGCGCCGGAGCCGTGGTGCTGCACGGCGACGTGGAGCCCCTCGATCCCCTCGGCGACGAGGAAGTCGCGCAGTTCGGCCGCGGTCTCGCTCTCGGCGACCCAGTCGGCCTCGAACCCCGCCTGCTGAATCGCCCCGCGCGCCTTGGGGCCGCGCGCGACGATGCGGGCGCGCTGCATCACGTCGCTGAGGGCGTCGTGCAGCCCCGCCTCGTCGGCGGTCTCCATCCACGCGCGAAACCCGACGCCGGTCGTGGCGACGACGACGTCGGGTGGGTCGGCGACGAGGCGACTCGTCTGGGCGATGAGTTCCTCATCGTCGACGTGGGGAATGATCGTCAGCGCCGGCGCGACCCGCACGCGGGCGCCGTGACGCTCGAGGGCGGCCGACAGCTCCCCCGACCGTCGGTCGACGGGAAGCAGCACGGTGCACCCCTGGAGCACCGTGCTGATCGTCCGGGCGGGAACGGTCACCCGACCCCCTCGCCCGCCATCGCGGGCACCGGCAGCAGCAGATCGGCGCGGGCCACCTCGCCGAACACCAGCACCGCAGGGTTCGCCAGGCGGTGGGTCTCGGCATCCTGGATCGCCGTACCCAGGGTCGTGCGGATCGTGCGCTGCGCGGGCGTGTGGCCGTTCTCGACGAAGGCCACGGGACGCGCCTCGGGTGCCCCCGCGGCGCGGGCGGCCGCGACGAACCGGGGCAGGGCGCTCACCCCCATCAAGGCGACCACCGTGGCGGTGTCGTCGCGAAGGGCGGCGAGGGTGGCCTCGCTCGGCGTCTCCTGACCGTTCACAACGTGCAGAGTACCGGCCACGCCCCGATGCGTGACGGGGACGCCCGCCGCCGACGGCACCGCGATGGCGCTCGAGATGCCGGGGACGACCTCGACGGGGATGCCGGCGGCGCGGCACGCGATGACTTCCTCGCCCCCGCGTCCGTAGACGAAGGGATCGCCGCCCTTGAGGCGCACGACCCGGAGGCCCCGCGCGGCGCGGTCGACGATGAGGGCGTTGATCTCGTCCTGCGGCACGGGGTGGTGCTGGGGGCGCTTGCCGACGTCGATGAGCTCGACGTCGTCGCCCAGCTCGGCGAGCACGCCGGTGGGGCCGAGGCGGTCGTGCACGACGACGTCGGCTTCGGCGAGCAGTGCGCGAGCGCGGACGGTCAGCAGATCGACCGGGCCGGGGCCGCCGCCGACGAGCGCGACACCCCCCACGGGTGTGCGCCGTCGGCGGCGGAGCGGAAGGGCGCCCTCGGCGAGGCGAGAGGCGATGGCGTCGCGCACGGCGACGCTGCGGCGCGGGTCGGCACCCGCGGTCGAGACGACGCCGACCATGACGTCGCCGCTGGTGGTCTCGGCGGCCAGGCGTGCGGTGCCCTTGCCGCCGTGCCCGGCGTTGACGCACCAGACGCGCCGCGCCTCGGCCGCATCGACCACGAGGGCGTCGACGGATGCCGAGCCCGTGGCCGTGTGGCAGAACCACGCGTCATCGAGGTCGTCCGGCTCGAACGGGCGCGCGAACCACTCGATGTCGCCCGCGGCGGCGAGCGCCACGAGAGCCTCGCTCGCCTCCGGGGCGACGATGCGCACGCGCGCACCCGCCGCACGGAAGCGCTCGATGCGGCGCTCGGCGACGCGGCCCGCGCCCACGCAGACGACGAGGCGGTCGGTGAGGTCCAGGCCGGTGAGAGCGATCATCGGGGGTCTCCTTCTGCGGCGATCTTGACCATCACGACACCGTCGGCGACGGCCACCGGGTGAATGGCGAGCGTCTGCGGATCCTTGCCCTGCGTGTCGAGGCACACGCCGGTGCGCAGGTCGAACACCTGCTTGTACATGGGGGATGCCACGGTGGGAACGCCCGCGCGATCGCCGACGATGCCGCGCGACATAATCGTCGCGCCGCTGAACGGGTCGATCTGGTCGGTGGCGTAGAGCCGTCCGTCGAAGGTGCGGAACAGCGCGATCTGCCGGTCGCCGATGAGGGCGGCGGCCCCGCGCTCGACGAGGAGGTCGTCGACGCGGCACACGCGTACCCAGCCCGCGGCGGGGGTCGGCGCGGGAGCCGCGTCCGCCGGGGCCGCGGTCGCGGCCGCCGGCGTCGCGGGTCCCGGGTCGGCCGTCTCGACCGCAGCAGCGCCGGACGCGGCGGAGGCGAGGACCGTCGCGGCGGGAAGGGTGGAGGAATGAGGGGTCATGGCATCCGTCCTCGTGGCATCCACGATCGTCATGAGCGCACCGCCAACGTCGTGCCGCCGATGAACACGGCTCCCGAGGCGCGCTCCTCGGCCGTGGCGGGGCGGGCCTGGCCGCGCTCGGCGACGTACGCGAGCGAGGGGTCGGCGACCTCGGGGGCGTTGACAAAGCTCTGGAAGCGCTTGAGCTTCTCGGGATCGGCGAGGGTCGCCGCCCATTCGTCCTCGTAGTTGTCGATGTGCGAAGCCATCGCCCGGTCGAGGTCGTCGGCGATGCCGAGGCTGTCGTCGAACACGACCGCCTTCAGCGCGTCGAGGCCGCCCTCGTAGTCCTGCATCCAGGGAGCCGTGCGCTGCAGCCGGTCGGCGGTGCGGATGTAGAACATCAGGAAGCGGTCGATCGCCCGCAGCAATCCGTCGTCGTCGAGGCCCTCGGCGAAGAGCACCGCGTGGCGCGGGGTGAAGCCACCGTTGCCTCCGACGTACATGTTCCAGCCGGCCTCGGTCGCGATGATCCCGACGTCCTTACCGCGGGCCTCGGCGCACTCGCGCGCACAGCCGGAGACGCCGAACTTGATCTTGTGGGGCGAACGCAGACCCCGGTAGCGAAGCTCGAGCTGCACGGCCATGCCGACGGAGTCCTGCACGCCGTAGCGGCACCACGTCGACCCGACGCACGACTTCACCGTGCGCAGCGATTTGCCGTACGCGTGTCCCGACTCGAAGCCGGCGTCGACCAGACGCTTCCAGATGTCGGGCAGCTGGTCGAGGCGGGCGCCGAACAGGTCGATCCGCTGGCCGCCCGTGATCTTCGTGTACAGCCCGAAGTCGCGCGCCACCTCACCGATCACGACGAGCCCCTCGGGGGTGACCTCGCCGCCCGGGATGCGCGGCACCACGCTGTAGCTGCCGTCGCGCTGGATGTTCGCCATCACGTGGTCGTTGGTGTCCTGCATGGTCGCGAGCTCGCCGTCGAGCACGTGCCCCGAGTACAGGCTCGCCAGGATGCTCGCGAGCGCCGGCTTGCAGATGTCGCACCCGCGGCCCGTGCCGAAGCGCTCGACGATCGAGGTGAAGGTCGTCAGCCCCGAGACGCGCACGGCGTCGAAGAGCTGCGCGCGGGTGAATGCGAAGTGCTCGCACAGGCCGTTCGAGACTTCTTTTCCGGATGCCGCGAGCTCGGTCGCCACGAGCTTCTTCACGAGCGTGAAGCACGAGCCGCACGCCGCTCCCGCCTTCGTGCACGCCTTGACCTCGGCGGCATCCGCGCAGTCGTGCTCGGTCACGGCATCGCGCACCGTTCCGGCCGTCACGCCGTTGCACGAGCAGATGACGGCGTCGGCCGGGAGCTCGCCCTGCGGGGCGGGCGCGAGGTCGGAGGGCATGAGGTACGCCGCCGGGTCGCCGCCGAGGGCACGACCGACGAGCGGGCGGAGCGAGGTGTACGCCGAGGCGTCGCCGACGAGGATGCCACCGAGCAGGGTCTGCGCGTCGTCGCTCAGCACGAGCTTCTTGTAGACGCCCGACACCGGGTCGGCGTAGGTGACGTCGAGAGCGTTCGGCGTCTCGGCGAACGCGTCGCCGAAGCTGGCCACCTCGACACCCGAGAGCTTGAGCTTGGCCGACGTGTCGAAGCCGGGGAACGACGCCGCACCTCCCAGCAGGCGGGTCGCGGCGACCTCGGCCATCGCGTAGCCCGGGGCGACGAGACCGATGCATTGCCCGTCGAAGCTGGCGACCTCGCCGATCGCGAGGATCGAGGGGTCGGAGGTGTCGCAGCCCTCGTCGATGACGACGCCGCCACGGGCGTCGACGGTGAGCTCCGCGGTGCGGGCGAGTTCGTCGCGGGGGCGCACACCGACGGTGAAGACAACGATGTCGACGGCCTCCCACGTGCCGTCGCGCAGCTCCAGGCCGCACACGGAGCCGGAGGTGTCGGCATCCACCCGGGTCGTCACCGAGCTCGTGCGCACCTCGATGCCGCGGGACTCGATGAGCCGCTGCAACGCCTTCGCCCCGCCCAGGTCGAGCTGGGCCGACATCAGACGCTCGTTCGACTGCAGCACGAACGGTGAGACGCCCTCGGCCTGCAGCGCGCCGGCGGCCTCGAGGCCGAGGAGGCCCCCACCCACGACCGCACCGCGCAGGGGACGACCCAGCTGCGCCGTGCGCGTGGCGACCCACTCGCGCATGCGGGCGACGTCGTCGAGGGTGCGGTAGACGAAGCATCCCCGGTGGTCGAACCCGTCGAGGGCGAGGCGCGCGGCGTAGGAGCCGGTCGCGAGCACCAGGCGGTCGTAGGAGTGGGTGGAGCCCCCGGCGGTGGTGACGGTGCGGGCCGCGCGGTCGATGCGGGTGACGCGGGCGTCGGTCTCGACGCGCACGCGCTCGTGGGCGAGCACGGCGGGGTCGAGGGCGAGGTCGTCGGGCGACTTGCCGCTGAAGTAGCCGGTCAGTCCGACGCGGTCGTAGGGGCCGCGGGCCTCATCGCCCAGCACCGTGACCGACCAGCGTCCGTCGGTGTCGCGGCTGGTGAGGCTCTCGACGAATCGGTGCGCCACCATGCCCGCGCCGACGACGACGACGGATCCGGATGACGCGGGGTGGAGCACGTCGTCACCGTACGCGGCGGACTTTGCGCGGCGGTCAGCGGCGTGTTTCGTACCGGTTGCGGGGTTCGTGCGGGCCATGCCCCGACGCTAAGCAACGGAGGTTTCCCCCGCCCTCGCTCCGGCGTTACCCCCGGCGAACGTTTCTCTCACGGGGCGGCGGTGTCCGTGTGAGGTTTCCGGCATCCTTCGCCGGCGTTCCGTTATGCGCGCCCGCGAGCGGGCTTCGCTCGTCACCACGTCGAGTGTCCAGGACACCCGGACGTCGTTTCGGAACGTCCGCGTTCCTTGGACGCTCAATGAGCAGGCGCACCGGCGATCCCGCCCACCGTCGCCCGCGCGACGCGCGACGAAGCGGTGGCGTCGCCCGCGCGACGCGCGACGAAGCGGTGGCGTCGCCCGCGCGACGTGCGACGAAGCGGTGGCGCCGCCCGCTACCCCGTCGAGTGTCCACAACACCCGGACGAAATTTCGGAACGTCCGGGTTTCTTGGACACTCAACGGGGCGTAGCGGACCGATGGGGCTTACTCGACCGGCTCGAGCACGAACAACTCGATGCGGCGGTCGGTCTTCTTCTGGTACTCGTCGTAGTCGGGCCAGACCTCGGTCGCGTAGCCCCACCACTCCTCGCGCTCGGCCCCCTCGGCCTGGTGCGAGTCGTACTCCTTCTTCACGTCGCCGTCCTGCAGGGCGACGCGGGGGTTCTTCACGAGGTTGTAGTACCACGCGGGGTGCTCCGGTGCGCCTCCCTTGGATGCCACGACCGCGTACTTTCCGTCGTGCTCGACGCGCATGAGGGCGGTCTTCCGGAGCCCCCCGGTTTTGGCGCCGACGGTGGTGAGGACGATGATGGGTACGCCCCGCATGTCGGCGGACTCCTGGCCCCCCGTGGCTTCGAACGTCTCCGCCTGCTGGCGGGCCCATTCGCTGGTGCTGGGTAGATACTCTCCTGAGAGTGACATAGCTCACACGATACGTCGGCGTCTTCCCCTCCGGTCTAGCCCCTCCCCCTTTTTCTGGAGCCTTCATGAGCGCTTCCGCTCCCGAGACCACCGCCGCCTCCGCCCCGAAGAACCGTCTCGACCGGTTCTTCGAGATCACCGCCCGCGGGTCGACCGTCGGCGCCGAGGTGCGCGGTGGCGTCGTCACCTTCGTGACGATGGCCTACATCGTCATCCTGAATCCGATCATCCTGTCGGGCACCCCCGACGTCGCGGGTAACGCCCTCGGCTTCCCCCAGGTCGCGGCCGTCACCGCGCTGACCGCCGGCGTCATGACGATGCTGTTCGGTCTCGTCACGCGACTGCCCTTCGCGTTCGCCGCGGGGCTCGGTATCAACTCGTTCCTGGCCGTCGGCATCGTCGGCGGGGTCACCTGGCCCGAGGCGATGGGTCTCGTCGTCATCAACGGCCTGATCATCGTGCTGCTCGCCGTCACCGGCCTTCGCCGCATGATCTTCGAGGCCGTGCCGCTCGCGTTGAAGACCGCTATCACGGTCGGCATCGGCCTGTTCATCGCGTTCATCGGCTTCGTCGACAGCGGCTTGGTCACCTCGACCGGGCTCAACTCCCCTCCGGTCGGTCTCGGTGTGGGCGGCTCGATCACCACGATCCCCACCGCGCTGTTCGTGCTGACCCTCGTCATCACCGCCGTGCTGCTCGTGCGCAAGGTGAAGGCGGCGCTGCTCATCGGCCTGCTGTCGGGCACGGTCATCGCCGTGATCATCGAGGCGGTCGCGCACCTGGGTGCCCGTGCCGACGGGAACCCCGGCGGCTGGGGCCTCAGCGTCCCCACCCTTCCGGCACAGCTCGTGAGCCTGCCGGATCTGTCGCTCGTCGGCCAGGTCGACCTGGCCGGTTCGTTCGGCCGCATCGGCGTCCTCGCCGCCCTCATGCTCGTCTTCACGCTCGTGTTCACGAACTTCTTCGACGCCATGGGCACCATGACCGGCCTTTCCCGCGAGGCCGGACTCGCCGCCCCCGACGGCACGTTCCCGCGCCTGCGCTCGGCGCTGGTGATCGAGGGCATCGGCGCCGTCGCGGGCGGCGCCACCTCGTCGTCGTCCAACACGGTGTTCATCGAATCGGGATCGGGTATCGGCGAGGGCGCCCGCACGGGTCTCGCGAACGTCGTGACCGGAGCCCTGTTCCTGCTGGCGATGTTCTTCACGCCGCTGACGAGCATCGTGCCCACCGAGATCGCCGCCGCCGCCCTGGTCATCGTGGGTGCGCTGATGATGGGCCAGATCCGCCACGTCGACCTCAGCGACCTGTCGGTGCTCATCCCGGTCTTCCTCACCGTGACCGTGATGCCCCTGACCTACTCGATCGCCAACGGCATCGGCGCGGGCTTCGTCAGCTGGGTGCTGATCCAGGCCCTGTCGGGTCGCGCGCGCCGGGTGAGCCCGCTGCTGTGGATCGTCGCCGCCGGCTTCGTCGTCTTCTTCGCCCGCGGCCCGGTCGAGGCGCTGCTCGGCTGAGCCCGGCGCTCACGGTCGCGAGATCACACGTTCCGCGCGAGGTCACAGGCTCCGGCCGCCCCACGCCGTGTGGCCTCGGCCCGATCGTGTGATCTCGGCGGCACTCGCGATGCGCCCGGCTGAGAGATCGCCAGACACGAGAAAGGGCCCGGATGCCATGGCATCCGGGCCCTGCGGAGAGCGCTGCTTACAGGCTCTCGATGATCTCGCGCATCAGCGAAGCCGCCTCGGACGGCGTCTTGCCGACCTTGACACCGGCGGCCTCGAGGGCCTCCTTCTTCGCCTGAGCCGTACCGGCCGAGCCGGAGACGATGGCGCCGGCGTGGCCCATGGTCTTGCCTTCGGGAGCGGTGAAGCCGGCGACGTAGCCGACGACCGGCTTGGTGACGTTGGCCTTGATGAAGTCGGCGGCGCGCTCTTCGGCGTCTCCGCCGATCTCGCCGATCATGACGATGGCCTTGGTCTCGGGGTCGGCCTCGAACGCGGCGAGGGCGTCGATGTGCGTGGTGCCGATGACCGGGTCGCCGCCGATGCCGATGGCGGTCGAGAAGCCGAGGTCGCGGAGTTCGAACATCATCTGGTAGGTCAGGGTGCCCGACTTCGAGACGAGACCGATGGGGCCCTTGCCGGTGATGTTCGCGGGCGTGATGCCCACGAGCGCCTCGCCGGGGGTGATGATGCCGGGGCAGTTCGGGCCGATGATGCGGGTCTTCTCGCCCTTGGACTTCGCGTAGGCCCAGGCCTCGGCGGTGTCGCCGACGGGAACGCCCTCGGTGATCACGACGAGCAGCGGGATCTCGGCATCGATGGCCTCGACCATCGCGTCCTTCGTGAAGGCCGGGGGCACGAACGCGATCGAGACGTCGGCGCCGGTCTCGCGGATGGCCTCTTCGACCGACGCGTAGACGGGCAGCTCGACGTCGTTGCCGGAGGCGTCCTTGTGCGTGACCGTGGTGCCGGCCTTGCGGGCGTTCACGCCGCCGACGACCTGCGTGCCGGCCTTGAGCATGAGGGCGGTGTGCTTGGTGCCTTCGCCGCCGGTGATGCCCTGGACGATGACCTTGGAGTCCTTGTTGAGGTAGATCGACATTTCTCTGTGTCCCTGTCCCTTACGCGTTGGCCAGTTCGGCGGCCTTGTCGGCGCCCTCGTCCATACCTGCGGCGAGGGTGACGAGCGGGTGGTTGGCGGCGGCGAGGATCTCGCGGCCCTCCTCGACCTGGTTGCCGTCGAGGCGCACGACGAGGGGCTTCGTCGCGGTGTCACCGAGGATCTCGAGGGCCTTCACGATGCCCTCGGCCACGGCGACGCACGAGGTGATGCCGCCGAAGACGTTGACGAAGACGCTCTTGACCTGCTCGTCGCCGAGGATGACGTCGAGACCGGCGGCCATGACGGTCGCCGAGGCTCCGCCACCGATGTCGAGGAAGTTCGCGGGCTTGACGCCGTTGTGCTTCTCACCGGCGTAGGCGACGACGTCGAGGGTCGACATGACCAGGCCCGCGCCGTTGCCGATGATGCCGACCTGGCCGTCGAGCTTGACGTAGTTCAGGTCGTGCTGCTTGGCCTTGGCCTCGAGCGGGTCGGCCGCGTCCTTGTCTTCCAGCGCCTCGTGATCGGGGTGGCGGAAGCCGGCGTTCTCGTCGATCGAGACCTTGCCGTCGAGGGCGATGATGTCGCCGTCTTCGCTCTGGATGAGGGGGTTCACCTCGACGAGGGTGGCGTCCTCGCCCTTGTAGACGTTGAAGAGCTTGACGAACACGTCGGCGACCTTGGGTGCCAACTCGTCGTCGAACTTCGCGGCCTTGGCGATCTCGAGGGCCTTCTCGGGCGTGATGCCGTCGAGCGGGTCGACCTCGACCCGCGCCAGCGCCTCGGGGCGCTCGACGGCGAGCTCTTCGATCTCCATTCCGCCCTCGACGCTCGAGAGCGAGAGGTAGGAGCGGTTGGCGCGATCGAGCAGCACCGAGAAGTAGAACTCCTTGGCGATGCGAGCACCGGCGGCGACCATGACGCGCTTGACGACGTGGCCCTTGATGTCGAGACCGAGGATGGCCTGGGCCGCCTCGAACGCCTCGTCGGGGGTCTTGGCGACCTTCACGCCGCCGGCCTTGCCGCGGCCTCCGGTCTTGACCTGAGCCTTGACGACGACGACTCCACCGAGCTTCTCAGCGGCCGCCTTCGCCTCCTCAGGGGTGTCGGCGATGATGCCGGCGAGTACCGGCACCTCGTACTTCTCGAACAGATCACGTGCCTGGTACTCGTAGAGATCCACGGACAATCCTTCGCTGGGCGATCGGTGGTGGGAGGAGGCGAAGTCTCTTGATATCAAGAGATCTTCGCCAATCCACAACCCTACCCGACCAGGCCGAAACCCCCCGACCCGCACCCCTACGAACGGAGGGATGCCACGTCTCGGCGCCCCCGCGTGCGCCGCGTCGCGGCAGGGGCTAGCCTCTCCCCATCCGACGACGGGAGCCATCGTGCACGCTGCTTCTTTCTCGCGCACGGGCGACCCGTCGGTGATCGAGTGGGGTGAGCTCCCCGATCCCGCGCCGGGGCCCGGACAAGTGCGGGTGCGTCCTCAGGCGGTGGCCGTGGATGCCGTGGACACGCTGGTCCGCTCCGGCCGCTGGAACACCCCGCTGGCGTTCCCCGTCGCGGTGGGCCGCGATCTCGTCGGCGTCGTCGATGCCCTGGGGGCCGGCGTCGACGACCTCTCCCCCGGCGATCGGGTCTGGACGAGCTCCGCGGGCTACGCCGGACGCCCCGGTGCGACCGCCGAGCTCGTCGTCGTCGATCGCGACCGCCTGTACGACGTGCCGGATGCCGCCGACCCCGTCGCCTTCGTCGCCTCGCTGCACCCGGCGACCACCGCCGTCGCCGCGCTGCACCTGCGCGCGGCCGTGCAGGCCGGCGAGACGCTCGTCGTGTTCGGGGCGAACGGCGCGGTCGGCGCCGCGCTCGTGCAGGAGGGCGTGGCATCCGGCGCCGATGTCGTCGCGGTCGTCCGCGACCCGCGCGCGGCGGACGTCCTCGGGGAGTGGGGTGCCGAGGTCGTCGTCGCCGACGCCGGCTCCGCGGCCGAGGCGGTGGCGGAGCGGCGCCCGCACGGCATCCATGTCTTCATCGACACCACCGGTCGGGCCGACACGGCGTCCGCGGTCCGACACCTCGCCTCGCGGGGGCGGGTGATCGTCCTGGCGGGGCGAACCTCGGCCGACATCGACCTGTGGTCGCTGCAGGTGCGGGAACTGCGCGTCGAGGGCTTCATCCTCAGCGCCCTCGACGCCTCGGAACTGCGAGAGGTCGCGACCCGGGTGAACGCGCGATGGGCCACCGGGCGGCCCCTGACCGCCCACGTCGGCGAGGTGCTCGGATTCGCGGATGCCGCTGACGCGCACCGGCGCATGGAGTCGGGCGATCTGCCGCGCACCGAGGACGGCTTCGTCGGACGCCTGGTGCTCGTCCCGAGCGCTACTTCGTCGGCCGCACGACGAACCACGCGATGACCGCACCGATGATGCCGACGAAGAGTCCGATCGAGATCCCGAACCCGACCCCGATCGCCGGCACGAGCATGCCGAGCACGGGACCCGCGATCATGCCGACGACGACCCCGATGATGATGTACCGCGTCAGTCCCGCGTCTGCCGCCGCCTTGCCGCCCGCTGCTTTCTCACCCATGCGGCGACCGTAGCGACGGGGGCCGGTCGGGTGCCAGACCTTGACGGGGTGGGCGCGTGCCCGCATGGGTACGCTCGATCGCACCGTCGTCACGCGAAAGGCGCGCACATGCCCTCCGCCGTCAGGCTCATCCGCTCCTCCGCCCTCGCCGATGTCGCGGAGTACGCCTACGCCGCCACCGCCCCGGCCGACGCGCGCCTCATCTTCCTTGCCGGTTCGTGCCCGCTGGATGCCACCGGGGCCACGGTCGGAGTCGGTGACCACGCGGCGCAGGCTGCGCAGTGCATCGCGAACCTGCGCACGGCGCTGGCCGACGCGGGCGCCGAGATCACCGATGTCATCAGCACGCGCGTGCTCGTCGCCTCGACCAAGCGGGCCGACCTCGTCGCCGCGTGGAGCGTCGTGCGCGACGCCTTCGGCACTCACGACGTGCCGAGCACCCTGCTCGGCGTCACCGTGCTCGGCTACGACGACCAGCTCGTCGAGATCGAGGCGGTCGCCGCCGTCGTGGACCCGTGACCCGGGCGAGGGTGGAGTGAGCCTCAGCGGATCCGACGAGCGAGTTGGATGGCGCCGAGGGCAACGAATACGACGGACACCGCCGCCAGAACTCCTATGGCGAAGGCGGAAGTGACCGCGAAGTCACCGACCTTCGCAGTGATTCCATAAAAGGTGCGAACGGCATCAGCGGCTTGCCCCTGGCTACCGGCGAGGGCATCCAACGCCTGAGCGGTCATCGGCTGGCGAATCAACATCGCCGATTGCGCGAAGGGCAGCGCGTTCATCACATTCACGATTCCCTCCGGGAGCGTCCCGACCGGAATGTAGGTACCGGCCAGGAAGCCGATGACGCTCCCGACCACGGTGGAGAGGGCTGCGAACGCCCCCGAACTGCGGAGGAAGGTGGCGATGAAGCTCGATATCGCCGCGAACGCCACGCTGGACAAGACGACGTACCCGAGCGTCTCCCCGGTTTCGGTGAGCGTCATCACCGCATCGCCTTGCGTGAGCAGGTACACCTGACCCACCGCGACGATGATCAGCGTCATGGCGAGGGAGATGAGGAAGCTCGACAGCAGGTAGCCGAGGATGAGTTCCAGCCGACGGAGGGGCGACACGATGAAGTCGCCGAAGCGTCCACTCGCGCGGTCGTCCACGAACACCGTCATCGCCCCGAGCGCCGTCGTCAGCGTCGTGATCATCGTGATGCCCGCGAACACCCAGGCGTTCACGAACGCGTGGATGTCGCCCGAGTCGGCATCCGGGAATGCCTCCGTGAGGTTGTCGACCTGGAGATCGCCGAGGAACAGCGCGTAGAGGGCGATGAGGATGAGAGCCGACAGCAGCGAGAAGAAGACCCCCGCGCGATCCCGGAAGAACAGGCGCAGATTCCGCCCGATGAGGAGAGAGACGGGCCTCACGCTGATCGACCCCCCGTCACGTTGAGGAAGACGTCGTCCATGGTTCCGTGGCGGAATTCGAAGTCGGTGATCTGAGGCGAGAGGAGCACGGATTTGGCCTGCTCGGCCCGCTCGACGGCGACCCGTACGACGTCTCCGACCTGCTCTGCAGACAGTCCCCGAGTGCGGCACTCGCCGAGGAAACCGTCCACGTCGGAAACCCGGACAGTGAGGACGCTGCTGCTGTGGAGCGATCGGAGGTGAGCGGGGGTGCCCTCGGCCACGATCTCGCCCCGGTCGATGATGCACACCTGATCTGCGCGTTCGGTCTCTTCCATGTAATGCGTCGTCAGGAAGACGGTCATCGCGTGATCGGCTCGCAGTTGCGCGATAGCCGACCAGATCTGCTCACGCGACTGCGGATCGAGACCCGCCGTCGGTTCATCGAGGAAGACCACTCGCGGGCGATGGATGATCGCGCGAGCGATGTCGGCGCGGCGCTTCTGGCCGCCGGAGAGCAGCCCATAGCGACGGTCCAGAACGCCTCCGAGTCCGACCAGCTCGGAAAGCTCCGCGATCCGGTGGGCGGCGTCGCGTCGACGGAACCCGTAGAAACCCGCGCGGATCGCGAGGTTCTCGCGAACAGAGAGCAGGGGGTCGAGCAGGGATTGCTGGAAGACGGCCCCGATGATCTGACGCACCGCATCCGACTCGTCCACCGCGTCGAACCCCTGTACGCGAATCGTTCCCGACGTGGGACGCAGGGTCGTGGTGATGCAGCCGATGGTCGTGCTCTTGCCCGCGCCGTTCGCTCCGAGGAAAGCGAAGAGGGATCCGGTGTCCACCTCCAGCGACAGATCTCGTACGGCCTGGAAACTGCCGTAGGTCTTGTGCAGATGTCTCACTTCGATCGTCACGACGCGCCCTTCGGAATGTCCACATGTGGACGCTAACGGTCCGAGCCGCGGCGCCCGCTCGGGCTATCCCCGGAAGCACGGGCTTCTCGCGGTTCTCCCGTTCGGGCTTCACCCGCGAGGTACTCGCTGCGCTGGCGGGGGTCGCCCCCGTCGCGCGTACCGAGCCAGGCACGAGTTCGCAGATTGGTACGGCGTATCTACCTCGATTGAGCTGTCCCGAGACACAACACCGCCGCGGTCGTCTGCGGGCGGGCTTCACCCGCGCGGCAGCCGCCCGCGGAGGAGGTTTCGCCACCGCGTGTGCCTCTGCTCATCGGGCGACGCGAACTCCGTACTGACGAAACAGAGAACTGGTCGTCGTCTTCGCCCCTGATCGGATCGCCGCGACGAGTTGATCGCGCAACGGTCCGGGGAAGGCCAACTCGACCACCGGCAGATAGTCCCGCATCAGATCCACCCCCGCTCCCGCGCGTGGATCGTGGCCTGCTGCCGACTCGCCAACCCGAGCTTGCCGAGCACCGACGACACGTGATTGCGCACCGTTCCGGCCGACAGGTGCAGCGCCGAGGCGATCTCGGCGACCGTCTCTCCTCGCGCCCCGGCGCGCAGCACGTCGAGTTCGCGGTCGGTGAGGGGGCTCCGCTCGTCGCTGAGGGCGTCGGCGGCGATCTCGGGGTCGACGTAGCGACGCCCGGCGGCGACCTCGCGGATCACCGCGGCCACGTCATCCGCGGGCCGCGACTTCGGCAGGAACCCGTCGACGCCCGCGCCCAGCGCGCGCCGGAGCACGCCGGGCCGTGCGTGGCGCGTGACGATCACGCAGCGCGAGGGCACGCCGCGCAGGATTCGCGCGGCGGTGTCGACGCCGTCGAGACCGGGCATCTCGAGGTCGAGCAGGCACACGTCGGGGCGCAGGCGCTCGGCCTCGGCGAGCGCACTCTCACCGTCGCGGCATTCGGCGACGACCTCGAGGTCGTCTTCGAGCCGCAGCAACGCGGCGAGCGCCGTGCGGATCATGTCTTCGTCGTCGGCGATGAGCACGCGGATCATGCCGTCACCCCCTCGGGCACGTGGACGGTGAGGCGGAATCGGTCGCCGAGCCGGGTGGCATCCATTGTTCCTCCGACGGTGCCGACGCGGTCGGCGATGCCCGAGAGTCCGGCCCCGTCGCCCACCGGCGACGCGGCTCCGCGGGCGTCGTTCTCGACCGTGAGCACCCAGGCTCCCTCGTGGCGGGCGAGGGAGAGGGATGCCGAGCCCCCGCCGCCGTGTTTCAGCACGTTCGTGGTCGACTCGCGCACGACCGGGCCGAGCACGTCGGCCGGCGCCCCGCCTGCCTCGCTGTCGACGAGCAGGTCGACGGTGAGTCCCGCGGCCCGCAGCAGGTCGGCGGCGTTGGCGAGTTCGTCGGGCAGGGGGACGCCGCGGAACCGCGCCGCGAGGTCACGGGTGCCGCGACGCGCCTCGTCGACGCTCGTCCGCGCCGCCCGCACCTGTTCGACGGCGGCCTCGGGGTCGCGGCCCATCATCTTCTCGGCGAGTTCGAGCTGCAGGGCGATCACCTGCAGGTGGTGTCCCTGCAGGTCGTGGAGGTCGCCCGCGAGACGCAGGCGCTCCTGCGCTGCGGCGAGGCGCCCCTCGGCGCGACGCGCACGGTCGAGTTCGCGCACGATGTCCCACCACCACAGCGACGTCGCCGACAGCGGCGGAAGCATCGCGATGAACAGCGCGAGTCCGAAGAACGCGGCGACGTAGCCGTCGGGGTTGAAGCGGGTGGCATCCACGATCCAGGTCGCCACGATCACGACGATGAGCAGCGTCGCGAGACGCAACCGGATGCCGTTTCGCCACCGCACGAGGCAGAGCGCCTGCGCGGAGAGGGCGACGGCGAGCATCAGAGACCCGACGGCTGCGCCGGTGACGGCGCCGAAGACGACCCCCGCCACCACGAGCGGCCAGACGGGATGCGTCGCGCCGGCGTCGCCGTCGTCGAGCGGCTCACGGCGGTAGCGCATCAGCAGCAGGACGGCGGATGCCGTGGCCCCGACCGCGCCGACCAGGTACAGCGCGATGGTGAGCGGCGAGGCGTCGAGCACGACGACGACGGCCCAGATGACGAGGGCGAAGACCTGCAACGACAGGATCGACGCGACGGTGTACCACCAGGTGACGCGGACGTCACGGGCGTAGGCGGCGGCGGAGGAGGTGCTCACCCCGGCCACTGTACGGCCGTGACATTCGTCACGGGTGGCGGAATCAGTCGGTGTGCAGAACCCGGCCGTAGAGGAGCATGTCGCGTCGTCGGTCACCGATGCGGTGATAGCTGTGGAGGAGCCCTTCGCGTTCGTATCCGGCTCGTTCGGCGGTGCGGATAGACGGCGCGTTCCACGGCTCGATGTAAAGGCCGATGCGGAACAGGCCCGGCACGGTCGCGCCGAAGACGGTCAGGGCGGTGAGCGCATCGGCCGCGTAGCCCTGGCCGCGAGAGGAGGGGGCGACGACGTATCCGGCGGTGGCGCGACCGGCTCCGAGCTCGGCCGTCCACAGGCCGCAGTGCCCGATGGCCTTTCCGGTGGCGGCATCCGCCATGGTGAAGGAGAACCCCGCCCCTTCCCCGTGTCGGCCCTGTTGCTGCGCGATCCACGCACGCGCGTGCTGCTCGGTGGCATCGGCGGGAAGGGTGCCCGTCTGCGCGATGTACGGGTCGGTCGCCAGCTCGCGCACCATGGCGAGGTCGCTGTCGATCACCTCGCGCAGCAGGATGCGGCCGTGCACGGGCGGCGTGTCGGGCCAGGGTGGCAGAGGCATCGGCGGCATGGGTCCATCCTGCCCGTGCCGCGGGTCAGTCGCTCCGATCGACGTCGCGGTGACCGTCCGTCAGGTCTATCAGCGCGCGGTCCCAATCCTCGCTCGTCTCGGTCGGGCGGTCGAGTGGTGCGGCATCCATCGACCGCGGCGGCGTCCATCCGTCGGCCGCGGACTGCGCCGCACCCGCGCTCATGACGGGCCCGAGGGCGGAACGCACGCCCTCCCTGCGCCGACCGGCACGGCGATGGAACAGCGCGATCGACAGGCGGGCCAGGATGCCGATCGCGAGCACGGCGAAGAAGAAGTACTGCAGCGCGGCGAAGATCGGGGGCATCTCGTGTCCTCCTTCCGCCGCAACCGTTGAGGGTGTCAGACGCTACCCGGTCCGCGGGCTGCGCGATAGCGCGAGGCCTCCGGCGCCCGGCGGCGGGAGGAGATTCGGCCTGCGGAGGAGAAACCCACGGTCCGCGGTCCTCCCTCCGCCGAATCTCCTCCGCTCCCGGCACCCCCGGCGGCGGGAGGCAATCCGCGCCACGGGAGGAGATCCAGGGTGCGGAGGAGAAACCCACAGTCCGCGGCCCTCCCTTCGCCGGATCCCCTCCGCTCCCGGCAGCCCCCGCGGCGGGAGGAGATCCGCGGTGCGGAGGAGAAACCCACGGTCCGCGGTCCTCCCTCCGCCGAATCTCCTCCGCTCGCGGCACCCCGCCGGAGCAGGAACCCCTCCCCCGCCGTGACATTCGTCACGGGTGCGTCGTCGCATCCTCCCGCGCGGTCGTGACACCACGACACTGCCGCCGCGGGGCCGGAATCGATGGGATGGAATCACCGCGGAACACACCGCACATCACCCCCAGGAGCAGCCATGTCGAACCCCATCAGTGATCTCGTCCTCGGCTTCCAGGGCCTCGTCGCCGACGTGCCCGACCTCGTGCAGCCGGTCATCGTCGCCCTCGCGGGGGCCGTGCCGTTCATCGAGGGCGAGGGCGCCGCCGCGATCGGCATCATCGGCGGCATCAACCCCGTCGTCGCCGCCATCGCCGGCGCGATCGGCAACCTGATCTGCGTCGCCGTCGTCGTGCTGGTCGCCTCGCGCGTGCGCACCGCCGTCACCACCCGCCGCGGTGCCGTCGACAAGCCCGTCACCGCGCGCCGTCAGAAGTTCGAGCGCGCCTACCACCGCTACGGGACCCCCGGCGTGAGCCTGCTCGGCCCGCTGCTGCTCCCCACCCAGTTCACGGCCGCAGCCCTGACCTCGACGGGTGTGTCGCCGGCGCGCGTGATCGCGTGGCAGGCCGCGGCGATCGCGCTCTGGACCACCGTGATCACCCTCATCATCGTCGGCGTCATCCGGTTCGCCGTCTGAGCGCGAGGCATCGCCCGACCAGCCCACGCGGTGGTCGGGCGATGCGTCGCCGCGTGGACCCCCTTCGCGCGGCCCAGCGGTGCTGTCAACGCCCGCGCGCCACCTTCATTCCGCGGCATAGCGTGCCGGCATGGCAGTGACGCGACTCTGGCTCATCCGACACGGTGAAAGCGAAGGCAACGTGGCCGCGTCGGAGGCCGAGCGGGCCGGTTCGCCGGTGATCGCTCTCGACATCCGCGATGCCGACGTCGAGCTTTCGACAACCGGGCGCGAGCAAGCCGATGCCCTCGGCACGTGGCTCCGTTCCGTCGCCTCCGGCGTCGACGAGTACTGGGTGTCGCCGTACCGCCGCGCGCGGCAGACGCTCGCCATCGCGCTCGACGAGGTGCCCGGGGCCGCTCCAACACGGGCGGACGAGAGGCTCCGCGACCGGGAACTCGGCATCCTGGACTTGCTCACCTGGCAGGGTGTGCAGGAGATTCATCCCGAAGAGGCTGCGCGCCGACGCCATCTCGGCAAGTTCTTCCATCGCCCGCCCGGTGGCGAGTCGTGGGCCGATGTCGCGCTGCGGCTGCGATCGTTCCTCGGCGAAGCGCTCGAGCGTCCCGGCCCGACCGCGCTCGTCGTGGCGCACGATGCGGTGATCATGCTGATGCTTTATGTGCTCCTCCCCCTCGACGAGGCGGAGTTGCTCGCGTTCGCCGCCGAACACACGGTGCGCAACGCGTCGGTGACCGAGCTCGTGCGCGACGAAGACGGATGGAAGCTCGTGACGTTCTCATCGGTCGACCATCTCGAGCGTGAAGGTGCCGACGTCACGGTGCACTCCGGAGAAGACGATGTCTGAGCCCGTCACTCTGCAGATGCTGCGCGAGTGGGGCGTTCCCGATGCCGGTGGCTCCAAGAAGTCGCGCGGTCAGGTCGTCGTCGTGGGCGGATCGCCACGGTCCCCCGGGGCGGTCCTGCTGTCTGCCGAAGCGGCGATGCGGGTCGGTGCTGGTCGGGTGGGGATCGCCGTGCCCTTCTCGGTCTCGCCCGGACTCGGCGCTGCGATGCCGGAGGCGGGCGTCTACGAGCTGCCCAGCGGCTCCGATGCGGTCGACGACGCACTGCGCTCCGCCCTCGAGTCGGCGGATGCCGTGCTTCTGGGCCCCGGTTTCGATGATCCGGATGCCACCCGCGCGGCCCTGCGAGCGGTCGCCGACGCCGACATCGATCGGCTCGTGCTGGATGCGTTCGCCCTCGGCATCCTGCCGACCTTCGACCGGGAATCGCTTCCCGACGACCTGCTCATCAACGCGAATGAGGAAGAGGCTGCGCTTCTGCTCGAGCGCGACCTCGGCGACGACCGCGAGGCCGATATCGCGGAGATCTCCCGCCGCTACGGCGCTGTGGTGCACTGCTTCGGCACCGTCGCCACGCCCGACGGCCGGTGCTGGCAGGCCGAGCCGGGTGGATCGGGACTCGGGACCGCCGGCAGCGGCGACGTGCTGTCGGGCACCATCACGGGGTTCGTCGCTCTGGGGATGGATGCCGGGCGTGCGGCGGTGTGGGGAGGATGGACCCATGCGCGCGCCGGGGATCGGCTCCAGCAGCGGGTCGGGATCGGCTTCCTGGCTCGTGATCTCATGACCGAGCTGACAGCGGTCGTGCACGAGGCCTGAACGTGCAGCGCCGGGTAGGCATAGGTTTTTCGTAGCTCCTCTTGGCTCCCGATAGGGCTGCCTTAGGCCGCGGGGAGGGCTCGGCGCTTTTCCTGGTGCCATGGACCCCGCAGACCTCACCCCCGACACCGCCCCCGACGGTGCACCGACCCCGGCCTCCCGCCGCGGCCGGGTGGCGCCGTCCACCGAGCCCCGCCGGAAGCCGACCCGCGTCGCCCGCCGCGCCCTCCTCGCCGGGGGCCTCGTCGTGCTGCTCACCGCGGGAGGCTCGGCGGCGTGGGCGGCCAACCGCTTCCTCATCCCGCACGTCGAGGTCACCGACGTCGCCGCCTACGAGGCCGAGCACTCCACGGCCACCGCCACCGCCACCGCGACACCCGAGACCACCGCGTCCGCGGCGACCACGGCCGCGACGACCCTCACCGATTCGAGCTTCAGCGACGGTTCCACCTCCGTCACCGTCTCGACGGTGACGACCGACTCCCTCACCTACTTCGTCGCCGACGTCGTGCTCGGCGACGCCACCGACCTGCGTTCCGCCTTCGCCAACAACCAGTTCGGCGAGAACATCACGCAGACCACCAGCGAGATCGCCGCCGCCAACGACGCGGTCTTCGCCATCAACGGCGACTACTACGGGTTCCGCTCGACGGGCATCGAGATCCGCAACGGCGTCGTCTACCGCGACGAGGGCGCTCGTCAGGGACTCGCCTTCTACACCGACGGTCACGTCGAGGTGTACGACGAGACCGCGACCACGGCGGCCGAGCTGCTGGCATCCGGAGTCTGGAACACCCTCAGCTTCGGCCCCGCCATCGTCGAGGACGCTCAGGTCGTCGACGGTATCGACGGCGTCGAGGTCGACACCAACGTCGGCAACCATTCGATCCAGGGCGACCAGCCGCGCACCGCCGTCGGCGTGATCGACGACAACCACCTGGTCTTCGTGGTGGTCGACGGCCGCCAGGAGGGCTACAGCGAGGGCGTCACGCTGCCGGGACTCGCCGACATCATGCTCTCGCTCGGGGCAACCACCGCCTACAACCTCGACGGCGGCGGCTCGTCCACCATGTACTTCAACGGACAGGTGATCAACTCGCCCTCGAACGGCGGCGAGCGCGGCACCAGCGACATCCTCTACGTGGCGGGCTGAGCGGTGTTCGTCCTCATCCCCGCCTTCGAGCCCGGCCCGCGGCTGCCCGCCCTCGTGTTCGAGCTGCTGCGCGCCGATCCCGACCTCGACGTGCTGGTCGTCGACGACGGCAGCGGTCCCGCCTTTGCGTCGGTGTTCGCCGCCGCCCGCGAGGCGGGCGCCCACGTCGTCGCGCACCCGAGCAACCGCGGCAAGGGAGCGGCGCTGAAGACGGGCTTCGCCCACATCGCCGTCCACGATCCGGATGCCGACGTCGTCACCGCCGACGCCGACGGCCAGCACACGCCCGCCGACGTCTGCCGCGTGGCCGATGCCCTCCGCCGCGACGCGGCCGCCGGCCGGAGCACGCTCGTGCTGGGGGTCCGCGGGTTCCGCGGTGAGGTTCCGCTTCGGAGTCGGGTCGGCAACGCGACCGCGCGCGGGCTCTTCCGTCTCGCGACCGGTCGCCGGGTCTCCGATACGCAGACCGGGCTCCGCGGCATCCCCTCCGACCGCCTGGCCTGGGCGATCGGCATCCCGGGCGAGGGCTTCGAGTACGAGCAGCGGATGCTGCTGCGCCTCGGCCCCGACCAGCTCGCCGCGCACGAGGTGCCCATCGACACCGTCTACCTCGATCACAACGCCGCGAGCCACTTCCGCCCTGTGCGCGACTCCCTGCGCGTGCTGCTGCCGGTGCTGCTGTTCGCGTCGTCGTCGCTCGCCGCGTTCCTCGTCGACACGGTCGCACTCCTCGTGCTGCAGGCGCTCACCGGGTGGCTCGTGCCCTCGATCATCGCCGCCCGCGTGCTGTCGGCCACGGCCAACTTCGTCGTCAACCGCCGCGTCGTCTTCCGCGCGCGCGGCGGGTCGATGCTGCCCCAGGCCGTGAGATACGGCGTACTCGCCCTCGCGCTGCTCGCCTCGAACATCGCGTGGATGTCGTTCCTGACCGACAACGGCCTGGCCCTGCTGCCGGCGAAGGTCGTGACCGAGGGGGTGCTGTTCGTCCTCAGCTACGGCGTGCAGCGCGCGCTCGTCTTCCCGCGAACGGATGCCGGGCCCCCGACGCGCACGCCGATCTCACGGCCGGAGCCGCCCGCGACCCAGGGCCTTCCGTCCCTGACTCCCGGGTCCGCCACCGAGGTCGCCGGGTCCGCCACCCCGGTCCCTGAGCCCCCCGCCCAGGTCCCCGAGTCCCCCGACCAGGTCCCCGAGTCCCCCACCCGGGTCCCTGAGCCTGTCGAAGGGACCGGCACCCATCCCCCGCCCCGAGGCCTCGACACCCTCAGCCTCCGCCGCCGCCAGCCCACAACCCAGGTCCCTGAGCCTGTCGAAGGGACCGGCACCCATCCCCCACCCCGAGCCCTTGACACGCTCAGCCTCATCCATCCCGCCACCCGGACCCCCGCTAGGAGCACCCCATGACCACCACCGCCCTGATCCTCGCCGCGACCGACCTCGTCGCCGCCATCCTGCTCAGCGCCATCTACTTCCAGCGTCACCGCCGGCGGGACCTCGTCGTCGCCTTCCTCGGCGTCAACGTCGGCGTGCTGGCTGTGGCGACCGTGCTCGGCACCGCCGAGGTAGCCCTGGGTCTCGGCCTCGGACTCTTCGGCGTGCTGTCGATCATCCGGCTCCGCTCGAGCGAGATCACCCAGCGCGAGGTGGCGTACTACTTCGCCGCTCTCGCGATCGGCCTGATCTGCGGACTGCCGCCCACCGACCTCGCCACCCCTCTTCTTCTGGTCGCCCTCATCGTGGCCGTCCTCGCCGTCGCCGATCACCCGCGCGTGCTGTCGCGGGCCCGCCACCAGACCGTGCACCTCGACCGCGCGATCGCCGACGAGACCGAGCTGCGCGCCGAACTCGAACGTCTGCTCGGCGGCGAGGTGACGGGTCTGACCGTGCAGCAGCTCGACCTCGTCGACGACACGACCCTGGTCGACGTGCGGTACCGGGTGGGCGGCGCACGGCCGGTCGCCGCCGCCCCGCGAGGCGTCGGCGAGCTCTCCGACGCGGCCCCCGGCCCGCGTCGCAGCGCCGACGCGGCATTCGCCGATCTGCTCGGGGGCACCCGATGACCGCCCGCGCCCGCGCCGCCACCGCCATCGCGGCCCTCCCCGCGATCGGCCTCGACGCCCTCACCACCGACGCCGCCCTGCTCACCCGCGTCGACCGCAAGTACGTCGTGCCGATGGATGCCACGGCATCCCTTCTCGAAGACCTCCAGCGCTCCGCCGACGCGCCGGCCGCCCTCGAGATCGCCGGCGAGCGCGAACTCGCCTACCGGTCGGTGTATTTCGACACCCCCGACCTGCTGAGCTACCGCCTCGCCGCCCACGGGCGCCGGCGTCGGTTCAAGCTCCGCACCCGCACCTACGTCGATACGGGGGCGGCGTACCTCGAGTTGAAGACGCGCGGTGCGCGCGGTCTCACCCGCAAGGACCGCGACGCCTACGACCTCGACGCCGCCGACCGGCTCACCGCCGAGGCCCGTGATGACGTGGCCGAGGCGCTCGACGCGATCGGGGTCGAGCCCACCCGCGCCGACGACCTCGATGCACGGCTGCAGACGCTGTACCGCCGCACCACGCTGCTGCTGCCGGGTGCGATCCCGTCGCGCGCGACGATCGACCTCGACCTGCGCTGGGTCGATGCCGGCGGCGGCGGGTTCACCCTCCCCCGTTTCGCGATCGTCGAGACGAAGTCCCCCGGTCAGGCAGGCGCCTTCGACCGGGCACTCTGGCGGGCCGGACACCGCCCGCAGCGCATCAGCAAGTACGCCACCGGCATGGCGGCCCTGCGCTCCGACCTCCCCTCCAACCGCTGGACCCGCGTGCTCGCGGGCCCGTTCGCCTCCTCCCACCCCACCCGAAAGGACGCATCATGCGCCGCCTGATCCCCCTCGCCCTGCCCCTGGCCCTCGCCGGCCTCGTCCTCGCCGGCTGCGCCGTCACCGCACAGCCCGCCACGACCCTCTCCTCCGCTTCGCCGTCGGCCGCCGCGGAATCCAGCGTCGAATCCCGTGTGCAGACCACCTCCGACATCGACTCCACCATCCCCGAAGCCGCCGCCGAGCTGCTCGCGGCCAACGCCGACGGCACGGTCGTGAACGACGACGAGTGGAGCATCGCGGATGCCGAGACCATCACGCTCGCGGGCGCCACCGCCTCGAGCGACTCGGCGGGCGTCACCGTCGACGGGTCGACCATCACGATCACCGCCGCGGGCGTCTACCAGCTCAGCGGCACGCTCGACGGGAACGTCGTGGTCGCCGCCCCCGACGACGCGCAGGTGATCCTCGTGCTCGACGACGCGACGATCGCGAGCACCTCGGGTTCGGCGATCCAGGTCGTGACGGCCGACGACGTGGCGGTGAATCTGGCCGCCGGGTCCACCAACACGGTCACCGCGACGAGTTCCGCCGACGCCGACGCGAGCGCCGCCATCTACGCCGACAGCGACCTCACCGTCTCAGGCTCCGGCGCCCTCACGGTCACCGACTCAGGCAACGACGGCATCTCCGCCACCGACGACCTCGCGATCATCGGCGGCACGATCACGGTGGATGCCGCCGACGACGCCCTCCGCGGCAAGGACTCCCTCGTCGTGAAGGACGGCACGCTCACCCTCACCGCCGGCGGCGATGCGCTCAAGAGCGATCAGACGGATGACGCCACCCAGGGATACGTCTGGATCGTCGGCGGCACCATCGACGGCACCGCGACCGACGACGGCATCGACGCGCAGACGGATGCCGTGATCACCGGCGGCACGCTCTCGCTCGCGGCCGAGGGCGATGGCATCCATGCCGAGACGGCACTCGCGATCGCGGGCGGTGACGTCACGATCAGCCAGTCGTACGAGGGCCTCGAGGCGGCCGACATCCGCATCGCCGGCGGCACCACCCGCGTGACCTCGTCGGACGACGGCGTGAACGCGTCGGGGAACGCCGCGTCGAGCTCGAGCGGCGGCATGGGCGGCGGCATGCAGGACACCGGCGAAACCCTCACGATCTCGGACGGCACCCTCGTGGTCGACGCCGGCGGCGACGGCCTCGATTCGAACGGCAGCATCACCATGACCGGCGGAGACGTCACCGTCTACGGCCCCACCGCGCAGAACAACGGCGCGCTCGATTCGAACGGCGGCATCGACGTGTCGGGGGGAACGCTCGTCGCGATCGGCAGCTCCGGCATGGCGGAGTCTCCCGACGAGTCGTCGGCGCAGGGCTGGTTGGCGGCTGCCGCGTCGGGTTCCGCGGGTTCGACGGTTCAAATCACGGATGCCGGCGGCACCGTCATCTCCTCGTACACGGCCACGAAGTCCTTCGCTTCGGTGGTGTTCTCGGCATCCACGATCACCGACGGGCAGTCGTACACCGTGAGCGTCGACGGCACCGCGACCTCGGTCACGGCCGGTGTCGCGGCAGCCGGCGGGATGGGAGGAGGAGGAATGGGCGGCGGGCGGCCGTAACCGCTGCGCGAAGGGCCCGGGCGGTGTGTCCGGGCCCTTGTCAGCGCGCGCGCCCCGCTGAAGACGAGGGTGTTATCGTTTTAGATAACAGGAGGTGACTCGTGACGATCGTGAGTTCGTTCCGGCGGGCGCGCCGGCGATCCGGTGAGAGTCTTAGGACCGTGGCTTCTCGATCGGGCGTCGGCGCCAGCAATCTCAGCGCCATCGAGAATGGCCGCCGCGACCCGACCTCGTCCACCTTGGATCGACTCGCCTCGACGATCGGACTCGAATGGGTTCCCTTCGATGCAGAAGGTCGCACACCCGCTGCCAGCGCCGTCGACGAGATCACGCAGGCTGAGGCTGACGAACGGCACGCGCAGGCGTATCGCCGTTTTCTCCAACTCGCAGACGATCTCGCCTCCGCCGACCCCGTGAAGCGAGTGCTTCTCTCCGCAGAGCCGCCGGATGAGTCACCCTCCCGTTGGCTGGACGCCGTCGCCGCACTCGTGGAGTTGCGCCTGCGAGAAGTGTCCGCGCCCGTTCCCACCTGGGCGGCGCAGCGTCCGGGTCATCCGGATGCCATCTGGGAGCCTCAGCGCAGCTCGCGCCCTCTTCCGTGGGCCGCGGATCGCTCACAGATCGCGGCGGAGTTCCTCCGGCGAGGTGTCGCGATCGAGAAAGGCGAGCTGCTCAGTGTGTAGACGGAGCTCGCCTCGCACAGAAGGGACCTCGTGTCCGGCACGCTGACTCGGGCCGACATCATCGACGGCATCCGCGAGATCATCGTTCGCCTGAGAGCTGCAGGCAATTCGGCGACCATCCAGATCGTCGGCGGGGCGGCCATAGCTCTGACGATCGACGCCGACCGTCCCGCGACCGTGGACATCGACGGACCCATCACCCCGCCCGAAGACGTCGCGGCGGCTGCCGCCGAGATCGCACGAGAACGAGGCTGGCCCATCACTTGGGTCAATGATGAAGCGGCGATGTTCCTCCCCGATGGAATGGGGCGAAGCGCGGAATGGGTGACACTTTACGATCAGGACGGGATTGTCGTCCAAGCGGCGTCTCCCGCAATGCTCCTCGCAATGAAGCTCCGTGCCCTCGAGAGACGGGGGCCGCGTGACGCTGACGACGTGGCCGTACTTCTCTTGGTGCTTGAGATCCGGACCGCCGAGGAGGCCGAGGACCTGCTGAACGATTTCTTCCCTGCGGAGGATCTGACTCCCCGGACATTTGAGCGAGTAAGGCGAATACTGGACGCGGGGCCACGTGACCTGCCGCATCGCCCCGCCGCCCCCGATTTCTCGGAGAAGCCTGGCTGACACTGGCCATTGTCCGTCAGCATGAATCGTTCGCGCCCGCTGTCTATCCGAACGCCGCGTCGTACACGGCGGTCAGCCCCTCGTCGGCGACCCCGCTCACGCCGCACGTGATGATGACGCCGTCGGAGGACGCGCTGAGCAAATAGCTCTCACCGTCGACGAAGACAATCGGTTCTCCGTCGATACCGGCCCCCTGCCCCTGCGTGACCGTCACCGTGTCGCTGACCTCGCCGGCGAAGCGCTCCGTGACGGCGAGCGTCACCGTGCCGTCCGCGATGCTGCGGACGGCGGCGCGGAACGACGTTCCCGCTGCCTCGACCGCCTCGGGAGTCACCTGGGCGCACATCGCCGCCGGTCCACCGGCATCCGGCTGCGTCAGCGCGGTCGCGGTGACCGACGTCCCGATGATCGCGGGAACGGCGAAGGCCACCGCGGCGATCGCCGCCGCCCCGGCACACAGGGCGCCGACGAGCACTCCTCGCCGGTTGACGCGAGGACGGGGCCGGGCGTTCTGGGGGTTCACGGTGTCCTCCGAGAGTCGAACGATCTGGTCGCTGCGCAGCGGCGGCAGCGACGAAGCAGGGTCGCCCGTTCGGAGCAGTCGGCGCAGTGCGTCCTGAGATGCGTCGTTCACGGTTCGTTCCCTTCTTCTGCTTCGGTATGTCCGGAGTCCGGATGGGTCTTACGCCAGGCGTCTTCGAACCGTCGTCGCGCGCGATGGAGACGGACCGTCGCCGCGTTGACCGTGGTGCCGAGGACGATCGCGATCTCGCGAGGTGCGAGCTCGTCCCACGCCCAGAGCCGCAGCACCTCGGCATCCGCCGGCCGAAGGCTCGCGATGGTGGCGCGCACCTCGTCGTCGACGGGTCCCCCGCTCTCGCCGACCGATGTGACCGGAGGGTCGAGAACGCTGATCTTGGCGACCAACCGATCTCGACGCCGCTGGGCGCGGTGCGCGTTCGCGAGTTGCAGCCGAGCCACACCGATGGCCCACGCGACGGACTCCGCACCCGTCGGTATGTGATCGTGGCGCCGCCAGAGCACGACCAGGGTCTCGGCCAGCACATCCTCCGCGGTCGCGGGGTCAGCGCGCCGCCAGAGATAGCGGCGTACGGGGTCGGCGACGAGCCGCACCGTCTCCTCGAAGCGCGCGCGGGCCGACCGGGATGACACATCTTCCACGCTGACCCATGTTCGCCATCGACGCGACTCTTACACGCCACCCGAAATGCGTGAACTTTGCGTCGGGGGCCTTTCGTATCCCCCGGTTGCGCGCATTGTGCGTGGGAGAGTGACGACGTGAAACTGTATTCCGACTTCGCCGCGCAACGTGCGCGTCAGGTGACCGCCGACATCATCGCCCTCGCGCTCATCGCGGTGAGTGCCGCGGTGGGGGTGTTCGTGTTCGCCACGGTCAACCAACTCGCGCAGTTCGGTCGTCAGATGCAGACCGCGGGGGCCGACTTCCGCACGTCGATGACCGATGTCGGCGCCCGCCTGGGCGGAGTCCCCTTGATCGGCGACGGGATCAGCGCTCCGTTCGAGACGGCGAGCTCGGCGGGCGACACCCTCGCCTCCGCCGGGCAGACGCAGCAGGACCTGGTGCTGCAGGCGGCGATCGCGCTCGGCGTCGGCGTCGCCGCTCTGCCGATCCTGATCGTGCTGCTCGTCTGGCTCGTCCCGCGGCTCCGCTTCATCCGTCGCGCGACGCACGCCCGCACGCAGATGCGCGCTGGCCTCAGCACCGACCTGCTCGCGCTCCGCGCACTGACCAATCAGAAGGTGGACGCGATCACGAAGGTCGACCCGGATGCCCTGGGCGCCTGGCGACGCGGCGACCCCGACGTCGTCCGGCGCCTCGCCGGTCTCGAGCTGAGGTCGGTCGGCATCCGCGCGCGGTGAACCGACAAGCCCCGCTCAGCCCCAGAACCCCCGGTGCACCTTCGCCGCCTCCTCCTCGAGGTGCGGCCCCGACACGCTCGTCGACCGGCCTCCGCGCGCGAACACCTCGCGTGACGGCAGATCGAGATCGTCCCCCGGTCCCGCGAGGTCGATGAGCGCCCTGCCCGACAGCGCATAGACCACGCGGCCGATCCCCGCCCAGAAGATCGCCCCGCAGCACATGGCGCAGGGCTCGCACGAGGTGAACAGGGTGGATGCCGGTAGCTCGGCGGCATCCATCCACCTCCACGCGAGACGCACGAGGTTGGTCTCGGCGTGGCAGGTGACGTCGTGATCGGTGATGACCGTGTTCTCGGCCTCGATCACGCGACCGTCTCCGGTGACGAGCAGGGCGCCGAACGGATGGTTGCCATGCTCGCGGGCGAGCTGAGACAGCTCGATGGCGCGGCGGAGGTGGGCGAGGTCGGTCTGCGAGAGATCGTCAGCCATGCGGGGACCTCACTCCTCGGCGTAAAGCGCGGTTGTGCACGTCGTACCTCCTGACGTGAAGTCACCCGCGAGACGGATGAGCGTGCGACGGTCGCTCGAACCGTGTGCGCTGGTCCCGACGCGCTCCGCGGTTTCCACGAAGAGCTCGAACCGGCGCTCCTCCTTCACCTCGTATACCCACTCGAGCACCTGGACGACCGAGTCGGCACCGGTGATCCGCTGTGGGTCGTGACGCGCGGCTTCCTCGATGTCGTCTCCGGTCCAGAAACACACCCAGTAGATCGATGGGTCTTCCCGAGGCGCGTCGAAGTACGACTCGTCCCATTCGCTGTGCATTCGCCGTCCTCTCCGACCTCACGCTAGCGCCGTCGCGGGTTCGCAGCAGTTCCCGTGGGAACCCTCGCAGTGTCGAGCTGGATCAGGGCACCTGCCGGGTAGCCGCGGGAACGCCCCGGAAGGCTAGTCTCGACCCCATGACCTGCGCCACCCGCCCCACCTTCAACGAGATCACGGAGTGGGTGGCCGAATACGAGAAGACCGACCACGTCGCGCATGCGACGGTGCACGTCCTTCCGCAGGAAGACCCCGAGCATGCGGGATCGGGGCTGGTCGCCATCCACCTCAACCACGGACCGGCATCGATCTACATGAACGTCGACTGCGAGCGCACGTGGACGGCCGCTCTCACGGAGCGGTCCGGCGAGTTCCCCCTGTCGGGCTCGCACCTCATCGCTCTAGGCGAGGAGCTGTACACAACCGGAAAGCTGTGCGAGTACCTGCAGTCGCGCACGGACCGAGCAGCCGCATCGTCGTGAAGTCCGTCGACGTCGAACCCGGCATCTACGAGCACTTCAAGGGACAGCGCTACGAGGTGTTCGGGACGGCGCGGCACTCCGAGACCGAAGAGGTCTTCGTCTCCTATCGCAAGCTCTACGACGACTACTCGTACTGGGTGCGACCGGTGGAGATGTTCACGGACATCATCGAGCGCGACGGCTATTCGGGGCCGAGATTCCGTCGCGTCGCGTAGCCCGTTACAGTTCCGCGTTCGTGAGCGCGACCAGCAACGGCAAGCGGCCCGCGAAGGTGACGGACGCCGGCGTCAGGCACGCTGATCGGTGAGCGTCGAGGGCTCGACGCCTACCTCCTCCGGCTCCCACCGCAGCAGGTCACCGGGCTGGCAGTCGAGCGCCTCGCATAACGCGCTGAGCGTTGAGAAGCGCACGGCCTTGGCACGCCCGTTCTTCAGGACGGCGAGGTTGGCTGGTGTGATGCCGATCCGGTCGGCGAGCTCACCGACGCCCATTTTGCGACGCGCGATCATGATGTCGATGTCGATCACGATCGCCATCAGATCACTTCGCCCAGTTCCGTGCGCAGCCCCACGACTTCCTTCTCTCGAGCGATGGCCTGCCGCAGCAGACCTTTCATCACGCGCACGAGCAGCGCGAAACCCGCGAAGACCAAAGCGGCACCACCGATGAGTCCGACCACACCGGGCGCCGCATCTCCTGGCGCCAGCAGCGCCGCGATGGCCGCGAGCACGGCGACCACGACGACCAGTGACCCCGTGATGACGTCGACGTCGCGAAACGCGCCTTCGGCGAACACCGTCCCCTGACGAACCTTCGACAGCAGACGCCACACGCACACTGCGAACACTTGAAGACTCAGGATGCCGAGCCCGACGAGCGCCACGAATGCCGTCCGCGGCAGCGGCGGCGCATCCGCCAGGTCGCGGTAGATCGCGGGGAGGATCATCGCCTGCACGACGAGAGATCCGGCCAGAGCGAGGGCGAGTACGGACTGCGCCGTACGCGTCAGAGCAAGACTCACGAGGCATCCAATCGTCGAATAACGATACGATTCTCTCGACTATCGATAGATTTGACAACCTTGGACCGCGATTGCCCCTCGATTTCGTGAGGCGTCGGCTGAAGGCGCAGTGAGCAAATGCGTCGCTCCCTCGATCTCTGGATCGACGAGCGCCGCCAGCGCCCCCGACACCAGGAGCGCGACCACGGCGAGCAGCAGCGTCACCAGAATGGCCAGCAGCGTCACGACCGAACGCGGCCGCCCCTCCTCCCCCACGGCGTCCTCCCCAGGTTTCTGATCAAGCGCCTCGGAACCCTGTCGAGCCCCGACACCGCGGGCGTAGCATGCCGGTACGCCGGAGTCACTCCGCGGCATCCGGTCACTCTGTCACGACGAGAACACGGGAGATCCAATGGACACGATGGCGATGATGAAGTCGATGGACATGGGCGAGATGTCGATGGACATGAATGCCATGCAGGAATGCATGCAATCGCTCAACGCTTGCGCGACGGCCGCGGCGATGTGCGCCGGCAGCGACATGATGCACGGCCCCGAAATGGCCACGTGCTGCGCGATGTGCTCGAACATGGTCGAGATGGCGCAGGCGACGATGCACATGATGATGCGTCCGGCGGGGATGAACATGGACGTGATGCGCGCCATGATGTCCGCCTGCATGACCATGGGCAAGGCCTGCGCCGCCGAGTGCCGCGCCCACGCCGACATGGACGAGATGTGCCGCTACTGCGCGATGGCCTGCGACGACATGGTCATGAAGTGCGAGGCCATGATGGCCTCGATGAGCGCCTGAGCTCTGTTCTTCGCTGCGGCCGCTGACGCTTCGTCGGCGGCCGCTCGGCTATGCGGCGCGCGCGGTCGTGATGATCGCGGACGCGCTGAGCAGTTCGGCGACCGGGTGGTACGCCACCGGCTCCCCCACCGCGATGTCGACGGGCGGGCCGACGATCCGCAGCCATACCGTCGTGCCGTTCAACAGCGCGACGGTCGCCGTCGAGCCATCGGCCTCGATGACGAGGCCGTCCCACCAAGCGGAGGGGTTCGAGGCTGCCATGCAGCGCTGGATCGGGTGGACTGTCGACGAGATCGTGCGGGACATGGCTTCACCTGCCTTCGGAGTGGTTGGTGTGATGAAGCTACGGGATGCCGCGGGGGCGGGCGATCTGCAGCGTAGCGGGGCGTAACGAGGCAGGCCGATGCCATGCACGGGGTTGGTCAGCAACAGTTGCCCAAGTTGGGCGAACACCCGCCAGGCAAGCGGCGGGTCAGGAGCGAATGAACCGATAGTGAACGGTTATGTCAGATGCATCACGTCACACGCTCCACTCCTCCTCCGTCAGATCGCCGAAAGCCAACTTCTCCTTCGCGATCATGACTCCCCCTCGAGATCGGCGAGTGAGTACTTCACGACGTGCGAGCCTTCACCCCCGGTAACCTGGGGACGCGGTTTTTCACCCTCCCTGGGTCAGGCCAGTAATGAGGTTGATGGCGACCGCAACCACGAAAGTGCCGAAGAAATACGACAGCAGAGCGTGACCCATCGCGATGCGCCGCGAGGGGGTCGATGACTGGGTGACATTGCTCGCGTTGTACGCCATTCCGATTGAGAACGCCGTGTACGCGAAATCGCTATAGGCGGGGTCTTCGTCTTGGTCGAAGTCGAAGCGGTGCCCATCGTCGAGGTAGTACATCCGGGCGTACTTGAAGGCATAGACGGTGTTAATGAGGGCCCAGGCCGCTATGACCCCCACGACGGCGAGGATGGCGGCCGCCGCGCCGACGACGTCTTTCTGCTGACTGCGGAGGAGGGCGAACACGACTAGCACGGCACTTAGAAGGGTCGCCGCGATGATTAATGCGTCGACCAGCTTTCGGGAGCGGTCTTCGTGGCGCGCTAGGGAGCGCGTACGTTCGCTGTCGGCGGGCCACGCCCTCGACCAGGCCCAGGTCAAGAACACGCCCGAGGCGACCACCCATCCCACCAAGGGCGAAAGCTCGGGTACCCCGAGGACCAGGACAATCGCGGCCGCCCCCAAGCCAACTATCGCAGCGATGCCGGCCTTTAGGGCGAGATGCGACACGCTAAGTCCTTCGTTGAGTGGGTTCGCCGGAGAGGCGTTCCTGGCGCGACGGGCACCGCGCGGGTCCCCACGGCCGGGACGTACAAGCCGGCCCGCTCGGCGCGCACGGCGGCGCACGCGCGCGAGCTGGCATCCAACTTCGCGAGGATGTGTTCGAGGTGAGCGGCGATGGTCCGGGGCGACACCACGAGCGCGCGCGCGATTTCGAGGTTGGAACATCCCTCGATGACGTGGCCCAAGACCTCGAACTCTCGGGTCGTCAGCCCGCGCAAATCTCTCGGGGACGACAGGATGAGCGCGCCGCAGGCCACCGCCTCGAGGTCGGATTCGCCGGCCAGCACCGTCACTCGAACCAAATCGTCGAGTGCTCGTCTCGTGCCGCATCGCCACAGGAAAGTGGCGTAGGTGCGCCCCTCCGAGATGACATCGCGCGCGGTGCTGACAAGGAGAGAGCCGGGCGCGAGCAGGCTGTGGTCGGGCAGGCCCGGAAGAGGCGCGACGGCGTCCCCGGGGAGGATGACGACGCCCGCTTCGGCATCGCGGACGATCACCGTCGAGGCGGCAAGTGAGCGCACGGGGTCGATCCCGGTGGCGAGTTGCGGGACGAGTCGAGTCAGCTCGCGACGGAGGGACGATGATGGGGGGTCGGCGTGCCGGAAGAGCACCGTCATGAACCCCACATGGCGTCCACCGTCTTCGAATAGCGCAACGGACAGCGCTTCATGGAAGCCTGCAGGAAGCAGACACTCGGCCCAGGTCTGCAGGTCCTGGGCCGCATAAGGTAGATCGGACAGGCTGATCGGCGGCCGGTCGCGGTTGGCCCCGGTGCGGTCGATGTCGTGCGCCATCCTCGGTCCGCTGAGGTAGCGCAGACTCGACCCGTCGAGGTCGGTGCTCGCCAGGGGGGTGTATCCCGAGCCGTCCGGCTCGGCTAGCGCCATCCAGGCGCCGTCGAAGGGGAGGCGTAGCTGCAGCTCGTCGAGCAAGGCCTGAGCTCGCTCGTGCGCCGTGCCCGGGCGCGCGGCGATCTCGGCAAGCTCGAGCGCCGCGTCGCGGAACATTAGCGTCACCTGTCCATCGTTCTTCGGCGGCCTCAGACGGCCCGAGGCTGGGCTTCGCGACCCACGCGCGGAGACCTCATGACCGGACTCTTGGAATGGCCGCGATCGGCGTCGTCGAGCCGTCGGGCTCCCGAACGATGTAAAGACCCCGTGAGGAGTTGGCGGTGAAGATCAGGGCGTGAATCCACTCCGGGTTAATCTGCGGCTGTCGACTGCCGTGGTACTTGAACTGCAAAGAGGCATGCGGGTGGATGTATACGCTCGTCCGGCCGCCACCGGTCGATATGTCATCGTTCCACGTGAAAGTGAACGATTCTCCCCGTCGCACCTTGCCCACCATTACGATCTGCAGGTGCGCCAGCAATCGATCCTCGACGTCCACTTTTACTGTGGAGTCGTAGATGAACTTGCCCATCACGACCGTCCAGTCCGGCGCCCGACGTTCCCTCGGCGAGAGTCGTGACATCGGCGCGCATCGTTGCCCACAGCTTGTGACGATGTCCGGCCATTCCGCACCCCCATTGCGGGCACCCCGCGCCGATGGGATAGTACGCCCGCGCAAAGCGGACGATTTGCCCGTCAGTGTTTCAGGTCTTCCCGAGGGGTGCGACCAAACTCGCGCGTGTAGTGCATCGTGAATCGACTAGGGGAGGCGTAGCCCCACGCCCGTGCCGTCTGGGCGATCGTCGCAGTGCCCGGTTGCGCGGCGCGGAGGGTCTCGCGGGCGTTGTTCAGTCGAACGGTGCGCAGATAAACGGAGGGCGCGCCCAGATCGTCTCGCGCGAACGCCTCTTGCAGGGTACGAAGGGAGCACCCCAGGTGCCGGGCAACTCCGGGCATGGTGAGAGGCTCATGCGCGTGCGAATCCATGTATGACTTCGCACGCGCGACGAGGGGAGCCATCCGGCTCTCCCCTCGACCCGGCGCGGTGCCGAGATTGGTCGGGAAGGCCAGGAGTGTCGCCACGAGCAGCGACCGTCGAATCTCGGCCTCGATGAGAGGAGCGTCCTGCCCGTCCAGTTCCGCGAGGAGGGCATGTGCACCGCGGAAGGTGGCCCGCCAGTAGTCACGGAGCGCGGGCGTCCGCGGACGGCAATCGCTCATCCCGACGACGACGGCGTCATCCGCGGCGACCGATCGCAGATACTCCGTTGCGACCGCCATGTCGATCGTGCTGCCACGCACCGACACCGAGCGCCAGCCCATGTCGATGGGTTCGAACGGACACAGAAACGGACCGTCCAGGGGAAGACCGTCTCGACCGACGGTTCCGTGGAGGCCGGCGCCGGCGAAGTCCGCCACGGTCAGCTCGTTGTGCAACTGGGCGTTCACGGCCGTCGCTCCCGTGAGGCTGTATGCGATGGTCCCGCCGCCCTCGAAGGTCTGCACGCTCGAGCGGAAGCGGTACTGGGACGGGTCGATCCGTCCGTTGACCGCTCCGGGGCACATCACCTCCCAGGCGGCGAGGGCATCCTCGACGGATTCACTCACCGTGGTCACCGAGCGCACAGTCATGACGCCCCCGTTCGAGCCTGCGAACGCTGCGCCTCCCGCAGCACGGCTCCATCCTCGCTTTCCACGATCGCTCGCGCCAGCCCACCGCGCACGCGGCACCGCGCCCGCTCATCCTCCGCCGGATAGGTCGATCTGCCAATGGTGCTGACCCCGCCCACGGAGTGACATAGAGCTCTACCGCGATCGAACGGCCGCGGCCCGTCCCGGACGGATGACCACGTGAGGAGTCGATCATGAGAGCAGTCGTTTACGAGGGACCGCGGACGGTCTCCGTTAAGGACGTCCCGGACGCCCGCATCGAGCGCCCCACCGACGTTCTGGTCCGCATTACCACGACCAATATCTGCGGGTCCGATCTGCATATGTATGAGGGTCGGACCAGCTTCGAGACGGGGCGATGGTTCGGCCACGAGAACATGGGCGAAGTAATCGAGGTCGGCGACGGCGTCGACAAGGTGAAGGTCGGTGATCACGTCGTGCTGCCGTTCAACGTGGCGTGCGGACACTGCAAGAACTGCGAGCGGGGTCTGACCAACTACTGCCTCACCGCCCAGCCTGTCCCGGAATTTGCGGGTGCAGCGTACGGTTTCGCCGACATGGGCCCGTGGGCCGGTGGGCAAGCAGAGTTGCTGCGCGTCCCGTGGGGCGACTTCAACTGCCTGCGACTCGGCGAGGATGCGGAGGAAAGGTCCAGCGACTACGTCATGCTGGCCGACATCTTCCCGACCGGGTACCACGCCACCGAGATGGCGGGCGTGAAGCCGGGGGACCAGACGGTCATCTATGGCGCCGGTCCCGTCGGCTTGATGGCGGCACTGTCGGCCACGATCAAGGGCGCGAGCAAGGTGATGGTCGTCGACCGGCATCCGGATCGCCTGCGGCTGGCGGAGTCGATCGGGGCGATCGCCATCGACGACTCGAAAGTCGATCCCGTGCAGGCCGTGCTCGAACAGACGATGGGGCTCGGCGCCGACAACGGGTGCGAGTGCGTCGGGTATCAGGCACACGACCCCGGCGGCGACGAGCAGCCGAACCTCACGCTCAACCGACTCGTACAGTCAGTGCGCTTCACCGGGCGCATCGGCACCGTCGGGGTGTTCGTGCCGCAAGACCCGGGTGCGTCCGACGAACTGGCGAAACAGGGGCAGATCGCGTTCGACATCGGCCTGCACTGGTTCAAGGGTCAGACGATGGGCACGGGGCAGGCGCCGGTGAAGAAGTACAACCGGCAGCTGCGCGACCTCATCGCCGCGGGAAAGGCGACGCCGTCGTTCATCGTCAGCCACGAGTTGTCGCTCGATGAGGCGCCGGACGCCTACGAGCACTTCGACAACCGCGACGACGGCTGGACCAAGATCGTGCTGAAGCCCGGAAAGGCGGCGTGATCATGGCGGGTAGGGCGGCCGCGGCCGTCGGCATCGGGGTCGCGTCCGTCGCGGCGGGGCTTGTCGCGCGCTCCTTGGTGAAGAAGGGGCGCGAATCGGACGGCGACGGAGAGCACCCCGAGGGGTGGAAGGCCGTCACCATCCTGGGGGACGCCGACGACTTCACCAGCGGCGGGTATCCCGAACCGCTCCGCCGCGTGGCCGACTCGCTCGAGATCCGCGTGCAACCGGCGCCCGGCGACAAGGGCTTCGAGGTGCACGCCCGGGTGCGGGAGGGGACTGATCTCCCCGGAGAGAAGGATGCCCCGCGAAAGTTGCGGCAGGCGCTGCGCGACGCGAAGCAGGTGTTCGAGACGGGCGAGATCCTCCGGGTGAAGCCGCGACCGCACGGGGAGCGTCCACCCACCCTGCTCGGGGGTGCGGTCGACAAGGCAGAGGCCGACGCGAAGGGCGAGGGTGTGCTGTGAAAGCTCTGTGTTGGACCGGGGTGAACGAGCTCGCGGTCGAGAACGTCGAGGATCCCGGCATCCTGAATTCTCACGATGTCATCGTTAAGGTGATCCTCAGCACGACCTGCGGGTCGGATCTGCATCTGCTCGGCGGCTACGTCCCGACGATGCGGGCCGGTGACGTGCTGGGGCACGAGTTCCTCGGCGAGGTCGTCGAGGTCGGATCGGGCGTCACGAAGCACAGGGTGGGCGACCGCGTCGTGGTCTGCTCCTTCATCAGTTGCGGGAAGTGCTGGTACTGCCGCAACGAGCTGTATTCGCTGTGCGACAACGGCAACCCCAACGCGGGCATCCCCGAGATGCTCTGGGGGCAGGCCCCCGGTGGCTGCTACGGCTACTCCCACGCGCTCGGCGGGTGGGCGGGCAGCCACGCGGAGTACATCCGGGTGCCCTACGCCGACCAGGGTGCCTTCCCCGTCCCGGAGGGGGTGAGCGACGAACGCGCGTTGTTTGCGTCGGATGCCGCTCCCACGGGGTGGATGGGAGCGGATCTCGGCGGGGTGAAGCCCGGCGACACCGTCGCGGTCTGGGGAGCCGGAGGGGTGGGCCAGATGGCGGCGCGCGCTTCCTTGCTGCTCGGAGCCGAGCGGGTCATCGTGATCGACCGCTTCCAGGAGCGCCTCACGCAGGTGGAGCAGGTCATCGGTGCGGAGACCATGAACTATGAGACCAGCGAGGTGACGGCGGAGCTGCGCGAGCTGACGGGCGGGCGTGGTCCCGACGTCTGCATCGAAGCAGTGGGGATGGAGGCCCATCGCGACAGTCCCGACTTCGCGTTCGATCAGCTCAAGCAACAGCTGAGGCTACAGACCGACCGGCCGACGGCCGTACGCGAGGCAATCTTCGCCGCGCGCAAGGGCGGGAGCCTTTTCGTGCTCGGAGTATTCGGGGGATTTGTGGACAAGTTCCCGCTGGGAGCCGTGATGAATAAGGGACTTACCCTGCGCTCAGCCCAGCAGCACGGGCACCGCTACATCCCGATGCTGCTTGAGCGGATGGCGCGGGGCGAGCTCGTCACCGAGCACCTCGCGACGCACGTCATGTCGCTCGACGAGGGACCCCAGGGATATGCGATGTTCAAGAAGAAGGCCGATGGGTGCGTGAGAGCGGTCTTTCGCCCCTGAAAGCTCGAGGCGGACAGATTGAACGGACACATCGCGCAGAATCAGCTACGCCGATAATGGATCATATGTCAGCCGCTAGCATCAACTTCACGGCGTCCCATCGGTCCCATCCCCTCGTGTAACGCGCACGTAAACTCCCCCTCTCCCCCCACCTCGCCGCGGGTGAAACAACCGTTACCTCCCCGCCCCCAACGACGCGGTCCCGGGAAACCCCTCCTCCCTACGCTGACGGCACGCCCCACCCATGCGGGGCGCTGCACCTCCCCCGCATCGCCCACCGGAGGACTCCGTGACCGTCACCGACCCGCGCCCCGAAACTGCAACGCCGCCCGCGGCCGCATTGCCCGCCGCAACGACCGCGCCGAGCACTGCCCCGACCACCGCGAGCGCAGAGCTCGTCCACCGCCCCGGCCGCTGGATCGACAACTGGAACCCCGAGAACGCCACCCAGTGGGCCAAAGAGGGCAAGGCCATCGCCTCCCGCAACCTGCGGTGGTCGATCTTCGCCGAGTTCCTCGGGTTCGTCGTCTGGCAGCTCTGGTCGGTCGTCGTCGTGTCGCTGCCCGCCGCGGGCTTCCAGCTGTCGACGGGTGAGATCTTCTGGCTCATCTCCATGCCCAGCCTGGTGGGCGCGACGCTGCGCATCCCCTACACGTTCATGGTTCCCCGCTTCGGCGGCCGCAACTGGACGATCGTCTCGGCGGGACTCCTGCTCATCCCGACCATCGGCCTCGGCATCGCGGTGAGCAACCCGCAGACGCCCTTCGGCGTGCTGCTGCTCTTCGCCGCCCTCGCCGGCTTCGGCGGCGGCAACTTCGCCAGCTCGATGGCGAATATCACCTTCTTCTACCCCGCCGCGCAGAAGGGCTGGGCCCTCGGACTCAACGCCGCCGGCGGCAACCTCGGCGCCTCGGTCGCGCAGTTCGTCGTCCCCATCGTCATCACGATCGGCGCCGCCGCGACCCTCAACCTGCCCCTCGCCGGCTTCATCTGGGTGCCGCTCATCATCGTCGCGATGGTCGGCGCATACCTGCGCATGGACAACCTCTCCAGCGCCAAGGCCGACATCACGGCATCCCTCGCCGCCGTCAAAGAGCCGCACCTGTGGATCATGGCCGTGCTGTACATCGGCACCTTCGGCTCGTTCATCGGCTTCGCGGGGGTGTTCCCGAAGCTGCTCGCCGACACGTTCCCCGACTTCAAGGGCATCGCGATCGGCACCGCAACCGTCACCCTCGCCTTCATGGGCGCCCTCGTCGGCTCGCTCGCCCGCCCCTACGGCGGACGCCTCGCCGACCGCTTCGGCGGCACGGTCATCACGATGGGCGCGTTCACGGTGATGGGTCTCGGCATCCTGGGTGTCATCCTCACCCTGCCGATGCAGAACTTCGCCGTCTTCCTGCTGTGCTTCCTGGTGCTCTTCGCCGCCGCGGGCATGGGCAACGGGGCGACTTACCGCATGATCCCGACGATCTTCGCCCTGCGCTCCGACAACGGCATCGGCGCGCAGCGCAAGGCCGCCGCGGCCCTCGGCCTGATCTCGGCGATCGGCGCGTACGGCGGATTCTTCATCCCGCAGCTGCTCGGCTTCTCGAAGACGACGTTCGGCTCGTACACCCCCGCCCTCGGCTGGTTCGCCCTGGCCTACCTCGCGTTCCTCGCGATCACCGCCGGCGTCTACCTGCGGATGTCGAAGAAGACCGGATCCCGGATCTGACCGCCATGAGCTCCGCCGACACCCACTGCCCCTACTGCGCGCTGCAGTGCGCCATGACCGTGAGCCACGACGGCACCACCACGGTCACGGGCCGCGACTTCCCCACCAACCGGGGAGGACTCTGCGCCAAGGGCTGGACGTCGGCGGAGCTCCTGGCATCCCCCCACCGACTCCGGATGCCGCTGATGCGGCGCTCCGATGGCACCCTTGCCGAGACCACTTGGGACGAAGCACTGGATGCCGTTGCGGCGGCGTTCCGCTCGACGCGCAAGAACCACGGCCCCGACGCCAACGCAATCTTCGGTGGCGGCGGACTCACCAACGAGAAGGCCTACCAGCTGGGCAAGTTCGCCCGCGTGGCTCTCGGCACCTCGCGCATCGACTACAACGGCCGGTTCTGCATGTCGTCGGCCGCGGCGGCATCCAATCGCGCTTTCGGCATGGACCGCGGCCTGCCCTTCCCCGTCACCGACCTCGACGACGCCGCGACGATCCTGCTGCTCGGCTCCAACGTCGCCGCGACCATGCCACCCTTCCTCGCCCACCTCGCCGGGGCTCGCGCCGCGGGCGGCCTCATGGTCGTCGACCCGCGCCGCTCAGCCACCGCGCGCCTCACCGAAGACGGCGCCGGCACTCACCTGCAGGCGGCGCCCGGCACCGACCTCCCCCTTCTCCTCGGCCTGACGCACATCGTCCTCGCCGAGGGCCTCGCCGACCGCGCCTATATAGAGGCGCGCACGAGCGGATTCGATGCGCTGCGCCGGAGCGTCTCGTCGTGGTGGCCCGAGCGCACCTCCGCGACGACCGGGGTCCCCGTCGCCGACCTCCGAGCCACGGCTCGCCGCCTCGCTGCGGGACGCGCGTACATCCTCACCGGACGCGGCGTCGAACAGCACGTCGACGGCACCGCCACCGCGACCGCCGCGATCAACCTCGCGCTCGTGCTCGGCCTCGTCGGCCGCGAGGGCTCGGGCTACGGCACCCTCACCGGACAGGGCAACGGCCAGGGCGGACGCGAACACGGCCAGAAGGCCGACCAGCTGCCCGGCTACCGCTCCATCCGCGACTCCGAAGCCCGCCGCCACGTCGCCGGCGTCTGGGGCGTCGACCCCGACGAGCTTCCGGATGCCGGGATCCCCGCGACCGCCCTGCTCGGCGAACTCGGCGGGCCGGTGAAGACGCTGCTGGTCGCGGGCTCCAACGTCGTCGTCTCGGCCCCCGACGTCGAGGCCGTCCGCGCGCGGCTGGAAGCCCTCGACACCCTGATCGTCTGCGACTTCTTCCTCTCCGAGACCGCGGAGCTCGCCGACATCGTGCTGCCGGTGCTGCAGTGGGCCGAGGAGGAGGGCACGATGACCTCACTCGAGGGCCGGGTGATCCGCCGCCGCCGCGCGCTGGCGGGGCCCGACGGTGCCCGCAGCGAGCTGTGGATCATGTCCGAGATCGCGCGGCGCCTGGGCGCGGCATCCACCTGGTCGACCGATCCGTCGGAGGTCTTCGACGAGCTCGCCCGCGCCTCGGAGGGCGGCGTCGCCGACTACTCGGGCCTCTCGCACGCGCTGCTCGACACCGGCGTCGAGGCGTTCTGGCCGTACCGCGCCGAAGGCACCCCGCGCCCGTTCACCGAGCGCTTCGCCCACGCCGACGGGCGCGCGCGTCTCGTGCCGGTGGAGGCCACTCCCCCGACGCCGACCGACCGCGGCGGCGACCTCACCCTCGTCACCGGCCGCTACCTGCAGCAGTACCAGTCGGGCACGCAGACCCGCCGCGTCGCCGAGCTGAACGGCGCCCGCCCCGAGGCCCGGCTCGAGATCCACCCGGCGACCGCGTCGCGGCTCGGCATCCGCGAGGGCGCGCTCGTCGCGGTGTCGAACGAGCGCGGCACGGTGAAGGCGCGGGCGAGCGTGACGACCGACATCCGCCACGACACCGTCTTCCTGCCCTTCCACTACGCCGGCGACGAGTGCGCGAACCGCCTGACCGAGGCGCTCGTCGACCCGACCTCGGCGATGCCGGAGTTCAAGCGCACGCGCGTGCGGGTGGCTCCGGATGCCGCCGTGCCCGCGGTGGCGGCGGGAGAGCACGGGCCGGTGGTGGTGTCGGAGCATCCGGGGGTCGGGCCCGCGGCATCCACTTCTTCCCGTGTCAGCGGAATCGACGAGGAGATCCATGTCTGAGCGTGTGGTGCTGGTGGGCTACGGCCCCGTCGGAGCGCGGCTGATCGAGGGACTCCTGCCGGCCGTGCGCGAGGGGCGCATCGACCTGACGGTCATCGGCGCCGAGACGCACGACGTGTACAACCGCGTGCTGCTCGCCGAGTACGCCGTCGGCCGCGCCGACCGCGGAGGCCTCGACATGGGCGACCGACGCGTCGCCGAAGTAGCCGGCGTGAACTTCGTGCTCGGGATGACGGTGGTCGGCGTCGACCGCGACCGTCACGTGGTGCGCCTGCACGATGGCATCCGGATTCCGTACGACCGTCTCGTGCTGGCGACCGGCGCTCGCGCGAACGTGCCGACCCTCGCGGGACTCGAGCGCGCGCAGCGGCACCGTGCGGCCCGGCCGGCCGTCGCCGCGGAGCTCGACCACGGATCCGCCCCGCTGCCCCGCGGAGTCGTCGCACTGCGCGATCTCGCCGACGCGGAGCACGTGCGCGCGGCGGTGTCGGCCGGACAACGGATCGTCGTGCTCGGCGCGGGCGTGCTCGGCATGGAACTGGCGCTGGCCGCCGCCGAAGCCGGCGCCGAGGTGGTGGTCGCGTACCACTCCGCCGCCCCGATGAACCGCACGCTGGACGAGAACGGCGGACGCGTACTCGCCGCCGCAGCCGCCGCGGTCGGTGTCGAGATGATGCACCACGCCCGCGCCGAGAGCATCGTGCAGCGCTACGACGACCACGGACAGGCGTGGTTCGACGGCCTCGTCTGCGCCGACGGCAAGGTGCTCGCCGGCGACCTGCTCGTACTGTCGTGCGGGGTCGCGGCGCGCACCGAGGTGGCATCCCTCGCCGGGCTCGCCACCTCGACCGGCGTGCTGGTCGACGGGGCATCGCGCTCGTGGACCGACCCGAACGTCTTCGCCATCGGCGACTGCGCGCACGTCGCCGATCCCGCCGACGCGGGTGACGACGGCCGCGTGCCCGGCGGACCGAGCGGGCTCATCGGCCCCGGCTGGCGGCAGGCCGACCGGCTCGCGGCGCTACTGGCTGCGGGGCCTTCAGACGCGGCATCCGCGAGCTCGGCTCTTGCCTCGGGGGCCGCGGCATCCGCTGTTCCGGCGCCGGTCGAGCGCCTCGGTGTCGTCATGCTGAAGGCCGAGGGCATCGACGTCGTCGCCGGAGGCGCGGTCGACGCCGACCCCTTCTCGCACGCTCCCGGATGCCACGGACCCCAGGTCACCCTCTGGGCCGACCCCGCGCGCGGCGCGTACATCAAGCTCGTCACCTTCGACGGCGTGCTCACCGGTTTCGTCGCCGTCGGCATGCCGCGCACCGGCGCCGAGCTCACCCTGCTGTTCGAGCGGGGCTCCGAGCTGCCCGCCGACCGCTCGTCGCTGCTGCGGCTCGACGCCCCCGACGCGGGCATGGCCGTCGTCGCCGACCCCTTCGCGGCGGATGCCACGGTGTGCTGGTGCAACGGCGTGAGCGCGGGGGCGATCCGCGACGCCGTCGCCGCCGGAGAGCCGACGGTGGCGTGCGTGAAGGCGTCGACCCGCGCCGGCACGGGCTGCGGCGGCTGCGTGGGGCGGATCACCGAGCTGATCGCCCGGGAGGCCGTGCCCGCGTAGGGCCGTGGAGGGGGCGGGCCGAACTCCGGACGATCGGCCGCCCACCCCACGCATTCCGCGTCAACCGACCCGCGAACCCGCAGTCGTCCGGAGATGCGCACGCCCCCCTCATCGAGCGAAACGCCCCCGCGCGCGGACGGCTGGGCGCCGAGCACCCGCCGGACCGCAACGCGCCTCGGATCCCGGCGTGCCGAACTCCGGAAAAATTGGCTCGAACCTCCCGTGAGCCATGGCTGGGGGCCCATGGCATCGGGTTTCTCCGGAGTCCGGACGGCGATCCCGCGAGACGCCATCGAAACGCGACGGCAGTACGCTTCCGGCATGCCTCCGATCGAGAACCTCGTGGCCTTCGTCGCCGCGTCGGTCGTCATCATCGTCATCCCGGGTCCGAGCGTGCTGTTCGTCATCGGTCGCTCCATCGCGCTGGGCCGCCGCGCCGGCGTGCTGAGCGTCGTCGGCAACGCGCTGGGCACCGTGCCCGCGGTACTCGCGGTGGCGTTCGGCGTCGGCGCGATCGTCGCCTCGTCGATCGTCGCCTTCACCGTCGTGAAGATCGTCGGCGCGATCTACCTCGCGTGGCTCGGCATCCAGGCGATCCGACACCGCAACGCGCACGTCTCCGGCGCCGCGATCGCCCCCACCTCGTCCTTCACCCTGCTGCGTCAGGGCTTCGTCGTGGGACTCACCAACCCCAAGACCATCGCGTTCTTCGTCGCCGTGCTGCCGCAATTCGTCGACCCGCACGCCGGTGCCGTCTGGCTGCAGCTGCTCGTGCTCGGCCTCGTCTTCCAGGTGCTCGCGCTCACGTGCGACAGCACCTGGGCCCTCGCCGCCGGCACCGCGCGCACGTGGTTCGCGCGCTCCCCGAAGCGCATTTCGACACTGTCGGCGACCGGCGGCGTCATGATGATCGGCCTCGGCGGCGCGCTGGCGTTCACCGGCGCGAAGAGCTGAGGCGTTTCGCCCGAAACCGAGAGGGCGCGTCGAGGCCGCTGATGGACCCCGGCGTCGGCCCCGGCGGCGCGCCGGCGTTCACCGGCGCGAAGAGCTGAGGCGTTTCACCTGAAGCCGAGAGGGCGCGTCGAAGCCGTTGACGGACCCGGCGCGCCTTTCGCTCACCCGGCGGAGGACAGATCCCTGGATGCCGCGCCCTCGACCCGCGTACCGTCCGGGGCGTAGCGCGAACCGTCGACGGGACTGTCCCACGACCGCTCCGCGTCGTTCCACGTCAGCGGTGTCGGGGCGTCGATCGTGCGCGTCTCACCGTCGACCGTCGACACCGCCGCGGTGCGGACACCGCGCCGCGCGAGCACGCCCTCGCCCTCGGCCGGGGGCCGCACGGGCGCGGTCTGCGCCTCTCCCCGCGCCGCGCTCGACACCCGCGCGCGTCGAGCGGCCTCGCCGATGCCGCGTCCGAGGTCGGCGGGCACCGTCATCCGGGTTCCGATCGTGCGCATCCACTGGGGCCGGTCGCCGCGGGAGACACCGCGGATCTCATCCGTCAACCGCATCGCCGCGGCGGGGGCGTTGGTCAGGCCCCAGCCGCCGTATCCGGTGGCGAAGCGCAGGCGGCCGAGGCCGCGCGGCATCCCTCCGATGAACGGCACGAGGTTGTGCGACTGGTAGTCCTGCCCCGACCAGCGCGCGATCTCGGAGCCGACGGGCAGCGTCCGCCGCGCCCAGGCGGCGAGGTCGTCGGCGAGCGCGCGCTCCGAGGGCGCCGAGCCAACGGGATGCCGCGCCCCGGTCACGATGAGCACCGGACGTCCGAGAGACGACGGCGCGGCCACGACACTGCGGCCGCCGGCGCCGACCTCGCTCCACATGCCGCCCGGGGCCTCGGCATCCCCGTCCATCTCGAACGCGATCGCCCACGATCGCAGCGCGCGCGTCTTGAGGTCGTAGAGGCCGCGGCGGGAGAGGGGTGTGCCGGTGGCGAGCACGACCGTGTCTCCGTAGAGCGTGCCGTTCTCGGTCGCGACGTGCCCCCGAGGAAGCGCGCGGACGTCCGACACCCGGACCCCCGTGTGGATCGCGGCACCGGCGTCGACCGCCGAGCGCGCGAGCGTGTCGGCGAGCAGCACGGGATCGAGGGCGAGCTGGTCGTCGAGGGCGATGGCGCGCACCGGGGTGCGTCCGCCGAGGTCGCCGGGGCTGTCTTCACGCACGGGGAGCCCGGCCTCGCGCGCCGCGTCGCGCACGGCGTCGAGGGCGACGTCGGTGGCGAGTCCCCGCCCGAAGGTGAAGGCCGTCCGGCGATCGGCGGCGCCGCCGGCGCGGTCGGCGAGCCACTCCTGGCTCGCGCGGTTGGCGTCGACGTACGCACGGACGAGGCCCGCCGGGTGATGCCGCCGCAACGCCGCGAGCGTCGTCCCCTGCAGCAGGGATGCCATCCCCACCGACGCCGCGGTCGCCCCCTCGCCCACCTCGCCGGCGTCGACCACGGCGACGTCCACGCCCGCTTCGGCGAGCATCACCGCGGTGGACAGGCCGGTGATCCCCGCCCCGACGATGACGACGTCGTGCCGCGCATCCGCCTCGAACGGCGTTGCGACGGAGGCCCGGTCTCGGTTCCACAGGGAGGAGGTCATGCGTCCATCCCACCCCCGGCGCCGGCCCCGCGGCATCCGCTTGCCTCGGGGGGTGCGATCGTCTAGCGGGCGGGCTGGGCGGGCGTGGCGGGCGGGCTGGATGGGCGGGCGGGCGGGGCGGGCGGGCTGGGCGGGCGGGCGGGCCGGGCGGTGCGGGCCTCGCCGTGCGGCGGCCCGGCGGTGCTTTTCTCGCGCATAAACGCGATTCGTGCGCATAAACACGCTCTCGCCGTGTTTCTGCGCGCCGATCGTGTTTATGCGCATGACCCAGCGCCGCGCGCACCGCCGGACCGCCCGCACTGCGGCCCCGCCTCTGTTGCCCATAAACACGATTCGTGCGCACAAACACGCTCTCGCCAGGTTTCTGCGCACAGATCGTGTTTATGCGCGCGTGACGCAGCGCCACCCGCACGGCCGAGGCGCCGGCCCCGCGGCATCCGCTTACCTCGGTCGGTGCGATCGTCCGACGGCTGGCCGGCCCGGGGAGGGAACGTGGACGGCCCGGCGACGCGGGTCGGAACGTGGACGGCGCGGCGACGCGGGTCGGAACGTGGTCGGGCAGCGGCGCGCACACCCGGGCTTCTCGCGTAAACGCGATTCGTGCGCATAAACACGCTCTCGTCGTGTTTCCGCGCACCGATCGTGTTTATGCGCATGATTCAGCGCCGCGCGCACCGCCGGACGCCCCGCACCGCGGCCCCGCCTTGTTGCCCATAAACGCTATTCCTGCGCAAAAACACGCTCTCGTCGTGTTTCCGCGCACCGATCGTGTTTATGCGCGCGTGACGCAGCGCCACCCGCACGGCCGGACGCCCCGCACCGCCGCCCGCCAGCTCCCGCTCACGCACCGCCGCACCGCCGCCCACGCCCAGCACCGCCGCGCTCCCGCCCCCGCACCGCCCTCCCCCTCATCCCCACCCGAACGTCACTCCGGAACCGCCGCCCGCACCGCCTCACCGCCGGGCCGCGGATATGCTCGGCACGTGACCGACAGCGCCGCCCCCTCGAGCCGCACGGCGGTGGTGGCCGCCGCGATCGACCTCTTCGTGGAGCACGGGTACGACCAGACCTCGGTCGAGCAGATCGCCCAGGCCGCGGGGGTCTCCCGCTCGACCTTCTTCCGCCAGTTCGGCGGCAAAGAAGACGTGGTGTTCGCCGATCATGAGGTGCTCATCGCCGAAACGCGCGCGTACCTGTCGCAGCAGCACGACGACCCGTGGGCGGCGGTATGCGAGGCGTCGGTGCGGGTGTTCCGCCACTTCGCCGCCGACCCCGAGCTCGCCCGCCGCCGGTACAAGATCGTGCGGGAGGTCTCGGGACTACGCGACCGCGAGATCGTCACCGTCTTCCGGTACGAGCGCCTCTTCGACCAGTACCTGCGCGATGCGCTCCCCGGCCTCGACCCCCTGGATGCCGTCGGCTTCGCCGCCCTCGTCACCGCGGTGCACAACCACGTGCTGCGCCGGCTGATGCGGGGCGCCCGGGTGCCGGCATCCGTTCTGCGTCGTGCGCTCGACGACGCGCTCCGCCGGTACGGGGTGCATCCCGACGGAGCGGACGCCGCGGGCGACGACCTCGTCGTCGCGGTGTTCCCCCGCCGCATGCCCGCCGCGGAGGTCACGCGGCGCCTCCGGGCGAGCCTGCCCGACTGACGCCCCGCGGCCGCGCACGCGACCAGCCCACGCGGCGCCTCCGGGCGAGCCTGCCCGACTGACGCCCTATGGCCGCGCACGCGACCAGCCCAGGCGGGGCCTCCACCGGGGTGAGCCTGCGCCCATCGGCGAGCGATGCGATCGACGGCCCCCAACCCCTCACCCGACCAGCGCCCACGCCGAGGTGACGCGGCGCCTCCGGGCGAGCCGACGGGTCTGACGCCCCGCGACCCTTCACACGACGGGCTTCGCGAGCCCTTCGACGACCTCTGCCGACGGCAGGGATGCCAGCACCTCGCCCGGCAGGAACAGCTTCGCGCCGCGGATCCCCGCGCCGACGATGGCCCGCGGGAGCGCGGCGACCCGCGCATCCAGCAGCAGACGCCAGTCGGATGGGATGCCGAGAGGCGTGATCCCGCCGTACTCCATCGCCGTCTCCGCCACGGCGGCATCCATCGGGGCGAACGTCGCCTTTCGCGCGTCGAGGAGCTTGCGCACGACGCCGTTGACATCGAGCCGCGTGGTGGCCAACGCGAGGCAGGCGGCGGTGCGAGTGTCGGCGCCGCGGGTGCCCTGCACGACGAGGCAGTTCGCCGAGATGTCGAGGCTCTGACCGTAGGCCTCGCAGAACGCCGCTGTGTCGGCGAGCGCGGGATCGACCGCGGCCACCTCGATGCGCGCCGCGACGTCGGCGGGCAGCTTGTCGATCGCGGCCGCGACGGGCGCCGCGAGCAGTTCGGGGTGGTCGACGGCGGGCAGGAAGATCAGCGAGCTCACGCCGCGACCCTACCCGCTCGGCATCCTGCTGCCAGCGGGTCGTCCGCCGGTCGCCGCTGAGTGTCCACGACACCCGGACACCCCCGCGAGAACGTCCGGGTGTTCCGGACACTCACCCTCACGCGCCCCCACCTCACTGTCCACAACACCCGGACACCTCGCGAGAACCTCCGGGTGTTCCGGACACTCACCCCCGCGCACCCGAACCCCCACCTCACTGTCCACAACACCCGGACACCTCGCGAGAACCTCCGGGTGTTTCGGACACCCACCGCGAGAGCGGAAACCCGCCCCATCGACTCCGCGCGGAACAGTGACACCCAGTACCAACATGAGCGATACTGGGGACCATGACCATCGACGCCGATGCCCGCACGCTCCCCGGTGAGCGCGTCGCCCACTACGATCTGCTGGGCCGCCGCGACACCGACTACTACGCGGTGTTCGCCGACATCCCCGATGCCGACCGTGCCGTCTGGGACCGCGCCAAGGCCTTCGCCGACGAGGTCGGCACGCGCATGCAGAACGAGTGGGATGCCGCGACCTACCCCGTCGAACTGGTCCAGCGCATGGGCGAGCTCGAGCTGTTCACCGACGGCATCGAGCACCCCGAGCTTCCGCACACGTCGCCGCTGGCCGCGGGCCTGGTCAACATGGAGGTGTCGCGGCACGACGGCTCGCTCGCGACGGCCCTCGCCGTGCAGGGAGGGCTCGCGCTCCGCACCCTCGCGCTCTTCGGCTCCCCCGAGCAGCAGCGACGGTGGCTGAAGCCCCTCGCCGACGGCACGGTGCTCGGCGCGTTCGCCCTGACGGAGCCCGACCACGGCTCCGACTCCGTCTCACTCGAGACCACCGCCACCCGAACGGCGGACGGCTGGTCGCTCAGCGGCACGAAGAAGTGGATCGGCAACGGCGCCTCCGGCGGCATTACCTTCGTCTGGGCGCGGGTCGACGACGACGGCGCCGACGATCACGGCAAGGTGCGCTGCTTCCTCGTGGAGCAGGACACCCCGGGCTACTCGGGCACCGTCATCACCGGCAAGGTGTCGCTGCGCGGCATCCATCAGGCCCACATCGCCATGGATGACATGCGACTGCCCGATGACGCCGTACTGCCCGGGTCGCACACCTTCAAAGACGCGTCCCGCGTGCTCTACGCCACCCGGTCGGGAGTCGCCTGGTCGGCGCTCGGCCACGCGACCGCGTGCTACGAGATCGCGCGGACGTACTCCACCGAACGCCTGCAGTTCGGAAAGCCTCTCGCGGCTTTCCAGATGGTGCAGGAGCGCCTCGCCCAGATGCTCGACGAGCTCACCGCGATGCAGCTCTACTGCCGCCGCCTCGCCGACCTCGAGACCACGGGGGGCCTGCGCCCCACCCAGGCGTCGCTCGCGAAGTACCACAACACCCGCGCCGCGCGTCGAGTGGCCTCGATCGCGCGCGATCTGCTGGGTGGCAACGGCATCCTGCTCGAGAACGGCGTGATGCAGCATCTCGCCGACATCGAGGCCATCCACACGTACGAGGGCACCGAGAGCGTGCAGGCACTCCTCCTCGGCCGCGACATCACCGGCATGAGCGCGTTCGTCTGACCCCGGATGCCGGGGCCGCGGCATCACCAGCGTCAGCGCATTCATCTGACCTCGGATGCCGGCGGCCCGGCGGCAGCGGACATCACCGGCGTGGGTGCGTGCGTTCGACTCCGGATGCCCGGCGGCCGGCGGCTCGGACGGGTGGGGCGGGCCAGCGAGTCCGTGCCGGAACCACGCCGATCCCCCGCGGGCCGCGCCGGGCGGGGGACGGACCATGACTCCACTGCGGTCGGGTGAAGTGTCGAGCGGATGCCGGCATCCGGCGTCCTATCCGCGCCCGGGGCGCCGCGCAACCTCGCACACCATGTCGGAGGCCCCCGCTAGCTTGTGAACATGGGCCTCTTCTCTCGCCATCCCGCGCCTCGCGACGCGGTCGCATCCGTCGCCAAGGCGGTACAGGCGCCACCCAAGAGTCTCTGGTCCGACGGTTTCGGGCGGCTCGCCGTCCGGGCCGTGCAGATCATCATCGTGGTGATCCTCGTGGCCGGCATCATCTGGGGCATCCAGCAGGTGACGCTCGTGATCATCCCGCTGATCCTGGCGCTCATCTTCGCCTCGGCCTTCGGCCCGGTGACGATGTGGATGCGCCGCAAGGGCGTGCCGGCGGTCATCGCGACCCTGCTGACCCTGCTCGCCGTCGTCGTCGTGCTCGCCGCGCTCGGGTGGCTCGTGGTCAACGCCGTGGTCAACCAGTGGGACTACCTCAGCTCGCAGGCGGTCGAGGGCTTCCAGAAGGCGCAGGACTGGTACCACACGCTGCCCTTCGCGATCTCGCAAGACCAGGTCGACCAGGCGATCCAGGGGATCCAGGGCTTCGTCACCAGCTCCGCCTTCGGCACCGGCGCGCTCGCGGGAGTGGGTGCCGTCGCGTCGTTCGTGACCGGCTTCGTGCTGATGGTCGTCATCCTGTTCTTCTTCCTCAAAGACGGCCCCCGCATGTGGGAGTTCGTGCTGCGCCCGTTCCACGGCAGCGACTACGACCGCGCGCGTCGCATCGGCGACAAGACCGTGACGGTGCTGGGCTCGTACGTCCGCGGCACGGCATCCGTCGCCGCGGTGGATGCGGTCGGCATCGGTGTCGGTCTGGCCATCCTGCAGGTGCCCCTCGCGCTGCCGTTGGCCGTGCTGGTGTTCCTGTTGGCGTTCATCCCGATCGTCGGCGCGGTGACCGCCGGTATCCTCGCGGCACTCGTGGCACTGGTCACCAACGGCCCGATCGTGGCCCTCATCGTCGTCGGCATCGTCGTGCTCGTGAACCAGCTCGAGGGCAACTTCCTGCAGCCCGTCCTCATGGGCCGGTCGATGAAGCTGCACTCGTTCGTCGTGCTGGTGGTGCTCGCCGGTGGCACCGCGATCGGTGGCATCCTCGGCACCCTGCTCGCCGTGCCGCTCACCGCGGTCGTCTGGGGCATCGTCACCGTCTGGAACGGCCCCGACAAGCCGGCCGAGTGGGCGCGCCGCAAGAAGCGTAAAGACCCCGTGCCCCTGTCGGGTGACGAGAGCTGACGCGCATGCCGTACGACATCCCGGCGCCGATGCTGGCGAAGTCGGTGCCCGAAGTTCCCGAGCATGCCAAGGTCGACGGCGGCTTCAGCTACGAACCGAAGTGGGACGGCTTCCGTGCCCTGGTGTCGTGGGACGGAACCGACGTCGAGATCGGCAGCCGCGGCGCGAAGCCGCTCACCCGCTACTTCCCCGAGCTCGTCGAGGCGTTCGCCGAAATCCTGCCCGAGCCGTGCCTCATCGACGGCGAAGTCGTCGTCGCGCGCGGTGAGCCGGGTGCGCAACGCCTCGACTGGGAGGCCCTGTCGCAGCGCATCCACCCCGCGGCCTCGCGCGTGACCATGCTGTCGCAGGAGACGCCGGCGATGTTCATCGCCTTCGACCTGCTCGCGCGCGGTGATCGCGACCTGCAGGCGGAGCCGTTCTCGGAGCGCCGCGCACAGCTCGAGGAGCTGCTGGGAACCGTGCCTCACCCCGTGCACGTCACCCGCACCACCGACGATCCTGATCTCGCCCGCCGGTGGCTCGCCGAGTTCGAGGGGGCGGGCCTCGACGGCGTCATCGCCAAGCCGCTCGCCCAGCCGTACGCGCCCAACAAGCGCACGATGTTCAAGATCAAGCACGCCCGCACCGCCGACGTCGTCGCCCTGGGCTATCGCATCCACAAGTCGGGCGAGGGCGTGGGGTCACTGCTCGTCGGTCTCTACGACGACGAGGGTCGGCTGCACGGCGTCGGGGGCGTCTCGGCCTGGACCGATAAGCGGCGCAAGGAGCTGATCGACGAGCTCGCTCCCCTCGTCGAACGGGATGCCGAGGGCGAGGCCGTCGTCGGAGAGACCGACCGCTCGCGCTTCTCGGCATCCAAAGACGTGTCGTTCGTGCGTCTGCGCCCCGAACTCGTGCTCGAGGTGCGCTACGACCAGCTCGAGGGCATGCGTTTTCGCCACACGGTGCAGTTCGACCGGTGGCGCCCCGACCGCGATGCCCTCTCCTGCACCTTCGCGCAGATCGAGACGGTCAGCTCGTACGACCTGGGCGGCGTGCTCGACTGAGCCGCCCGGCGGGCAGCCCGCGCCGGGTCACGTTTCGTGCACAGGGGCGGTCATCGAACGCCCCAGTGCACATCCCGCGCCCCACTCCGGGCTGACTGCCCCCTTGCTCGCCGTGCCCCGCCTCGACTCGTGGCGCGTGGCGAGCCTCGTGATCGGCAGCCCGCCCATGGGTCACGTTTCGTGCACAGGGGCGGTCATCGCGCGCCCCAGTGCACATTCCGCGCCCCACTCCGGGCCGGCCGCCCCGGTGCACGTCTCGCGCCCGCACCACTCCGCGGCTCGGCCGTCGCCGCGTTCCGCTCCGGCTGCCCAGGCGCTCAGGGCCGCGGGATCAGCAGCCCGCTCCGGGTCACGTCTCGTGCACAGGGGCGGTCGCTGCGCGCCCCGCTGCACATCCCGCGCCCCGCTTCGGGCCGAGTGTCCCGTGCGCAGCCCGACCGCGCACCACTCGGCGGCTCGGCCGTCGCCGCGTTCCGCTCCGACTGCCCAGGCGCTCAGGGCCGCGGTATCGGCAGCCCGCTCCGGGTCACGTTTCGTGCACAGGGGCGGTCATCGCGCGCCCAGTGCACATCCCGCGCCCCACTCCGAGCTGGGTGCCCCGTGCGCAGCCCGCGCGCGCAGCTAGCGGCGGCCCGGTCGTCGTCGCGCTCCGTGTGGTCCGACTTGGCTGTGCCGCTCGCCCCCGCCACCGTCTCCGAGCGATCGTCGGCTGAACGTGGGGCGCATCTCGCCATTCGGGGCGGACCTTGCACGCCCCAACACGCCGATCCCGCCCCAAACCCGACTCAACGGCCAGCGGCCCAGCGACCCGTACAGCCCGGCGCCGCGGACTCACGCCCCCTTACACGCTCACCCCCCCGGTTCGGGGCAGCCGCCCCCCGGGTCCGGGGCGCATCCCGCGGTTCGGGGCGGACCTTGCACGCCCCAACACGCCGATCCCGCCCCAAACCACGGCCGGCACACCAACCGAGCGGCGCGCGGCGTATCCACCGCCGCGCCGCCCGGTCGAGCGGTCTGCGCAGCTACGCGCTCCGGCTTCAGCGTCCTGCGCCCCTACCGCGCGCCAACCCCCACCGCCTCTGACGCCTCAGACGCCGCGCCGACCGACACCGCGGCATCCGCCTTCCGACGCGCGCGCCGCCGCGTCACGACCACCGCGGCCACCGCCCCCACGAGCAGCAGCAGCAGCACAGCAAGGCCCGACCACGACACCGCGGCCGTCGTGAATCGCTCCTCCATGAGGGCGGGAGCGGTGACGGCGTCGTCGCCGAGCACCACCGGACGCACGGTGGTCGTCCCGAACAGGGCGAAGATCGGCCAGGCACTCGTCTCGGTCACGAGGGTGGCGGTGTCGCCGGGCAGCAGTTCGGCCGGATCGCCCTCGAGCGAGGCGGCGTCGACGCCGGCGCCCGAGACGGCGGCGAGCGCACCGAGGCGCACGTTGCCGCTGTTCTCGACACGCGTCTCGACCCGGAGCACACCGGGCGCGAAAGGGATCCATGACGGGGTGAAGGTCGTCGCGACGTCAGCGACCTGCAGGGCGGGCACGATGTCGCCGGCGACCTGCAGGTGAACGCGCACGCCGACGCGGTTGGTCACGGCGACCCCGTCGCTCGATCGGGTGACCCCGACGACGATCCCGGCGGGGTGATCACCGGGGATGACACCGGCGGGCACGTCGATGCGCACGGGGAGCACGCGGGTCTCGCCCGGCGCGACGGTGACGGTGCCGGCATCCAGGCCTCCGACGATGATCCAGGCGCCGGAATCGTGCGGGTCTCCCGCGGCGATGTCGAAAGCGCCGCTGTCGCCGACGACCCCGTCACCCGACGCGACGACGTAGGTCGCGGGCTCTGTGCCGAGGTTGGTGACGGAGATGGCGTCATCGACGCCCGCACCGGGGTCGATGGTGTGGCGGAGGGAGATCCGCCCGTCGGGCCCGTCGGCGGTGGCCGGGGCGACCGACCATTGCGCGGCGGAGCTGGATGCGGGCGCCGGATCGACGGTGACCGCGGCGGCGGGCATGGCGGAGAGGAGCAGGACGACGGCGACGGCCGCCGCCGAGAAGGAGGTGCGGGAGAACACGGAAATCCTCGAGTCGGGGGGAACGGAAGGAGCCGGTACGCGCCCTCGGGGAGCGCGCCGACACGACGGGCGCCAGCCGGCGCGCCCCGCAAGGAAGCGCACCGACGGGTGCCAGCCGGCGCGCCCCGCAAGGAAGCGCAGCGACGGGCGAGCCGGCGCGCCCCTCACGGAAGGGCACCGACGGGCGAGCCGGTGCGCCCCGCGAGGGAGCGCACCGGCCGGAGGGGATCAGTCCTTCGCGAAGAGCGTGAGGGTGATCTCGCTGCCGTAACGACCGCTCTCGGCGGTCGCGGGGATGGTCAGTGCCAGGTCGGCGGCGACGACGGTCTCGCCCACGCGCTCGACGCGACCGGCGTCGGCCAGGGTGGCGGGCTTGTCCAGCGTCGCGGTGCCACCGGCGGCGGCCCCCGCAGCCGTGCGCACGACCTCGGGGGTCCAACTGAGGTTCTCGGCGCCGAACCAGCGGTTGCCGGCGACGAACGCCGAGGCCGAACCCGACAGGGTCCATCCACGACCCTGCGCCTGCGCCTCGTTGCGGGAGTCGTTCACGACGACCTCCGGCAGCTCCGCCTGCTGCGCCGCCGCGTCACCGGCGAAGGTGACCGGGCCGTCGGTGGCGGGGAGCGCGAGGCTCAGCTGACCGGCCTGTGCGGGCAGCGGCACCGACGCCTCGACGCCGACCGCGTCACCCTCGGCATCCGCGTGTCCGAGGACGTCGAAGATCGTCTCGCCCAGGTCGGTGTTGTCGAGGTATGCCCCGCGCACGAAGTCCCAGTTGGTGGCGCGGGCCGTGAGCGCCTCGGATCCGGCGCCCTTCGCGTACAGCGGGACGAGCGCGTTGGTGTGCCCACCCGAGTGCCACGACACGTTCGGAAGCTGACCCTCGGCACCCGTCAGGGCGGTCCAGCCCTTCTCAGCACCGGCGCCGGGACCGGCGAGGTAGCCGGTCTCGTGGTCGGCGGTGACGATGACGAGGGTCTCGTCCCAGCTCGAGTTCTTCTCGACCCAGTCGGTGACGGCGTCGACGGAGTCGTTGAACGACAGCTGCTCCTCGACGATGCGCGTGGTCTGGTTGGCGTGACCGGCCCAGTCGACCGCACCGCTCTCGACCATGAGGAAGAAGCCGTCGTCGTCCTTCTCGAGCACGTTCAGCGCGGCCCGGGTCGACGTGGCGAGCGAGGGCACGTCGACGTTCGCCGGGTCCGTTCCGGGCAGCACGGTGTTGTTGGCGATGCCGGGACGGTTGTACTGGAACGTCTCGGCGACTCGAGCGAGGCCGAAGAGCTTGTCGGGCACGTTCTGTCCCTCGGCGACGCGCTCGAAGTCGGCCTTGCTCTCGACGTACGAGAACGGCGTCTCACCCTGCGTGACGCGTTCGAAGTCGGGCTGCGAGATCCACGACCCCGCGCCGAAGTGCGACGCCCGTGCGGTGTTGGCATCCGTGTAATTGGGGTGTCCCCCACCGATGAGCACGTCGACGCCCGAGTCGATCATCTCGGTCGCGAGCCCGTGGTAGTCGTTGCGGCTCTCGTTGTGGGCGATGAAGCCGGCGGGCGTCGCGTGGTTGAAGGGCACGCTCGTGACCAGGCCCACCTTCTTGCCGACCTCCATGGCCTGCTCACCGACGGTCAGCAGGCGGGTACCGTCGGGGGCGAAGCCGAGCGTGCCGTTCGTGGTCTTCACCCCGGTGCCGAGGGCGGTGCCGGCGGCGGCGGAGTCGGTGGCACCGGATGCCACCCACGAGAAGTCGCCCCACGCCTCTTCGGGCGTGTACGCGGCGCGACCGCCCGCCGAGTAGTGCGACTGGGCGAGCTGCACGGGGAAGTCGTCGTAGACCTCGCTCGGGGTGCCGGGCACCTTCGTGGCCGCACCGGACTTCGGCGCGACCTCCACCTGCTGGTAGCTCGTGCCGTTGTCGTACAGGCGGGCGGCGTCGAACTGGTTGTACCCGCCGCCGTCTGAGATGAGGACGATGACGTTCTGGGGGACGGGGGTCTCCGTGGTCTCCGCCGAGGCGACGACGCTGGGGGTGGCACCGAGGGCTACGCCCGCGACGGTGCTCATGACGATCAGACGACGCGTGCGTCCGGTCGTTCGCTTGTTCATGTGTTCGCTTCCGTTTCGTATGGGATTCACCGACCGCCGGGGGCCGGTCGGGTTCCACGTTGACGGAAGGGCCTCTCGTGAGAACGAATCTCAGGACACCCGGGGGTGAACGTTCACCCCGCGTCCTCACCGTTGGGTGAACACTCGGGTGTGCGCTGGCATCCCTTTCTGGAAAATGCGACGATGCCGTCTCAGTCGGATGCCGGGGCCTTCGCCCTCGACGGCTGCACGCGCGGGGGCTCCCCGGGCATCTTCGGGAACTCGGGCGGGAAGGGAAGCTCGCCGAGACCGTCGTCGAGATCGCGTTGCCACCACTGCAGCAGGGTGTCGACGCGTCCGGGTTTCGCGGAGAAGCCGGCCCACGGATCGCCCACGGATGCCAGGCGCTCAGGGATCGACCGCACGGTGAACGCGAGGGGGTCGAGGTCGTCGAGTTCATCCCACGACACCGGCGTCGACACGGTCGCGGTGGGCAGCGCGCGCGGCGAGTAGGCCCCCGCCATCGTGCGGTCGCGATTCGCCTGATTGAAGTCGACGAAGATGCGCTCCCCGCGCTCCTCCTTCCACCAGTTGGTGGTCACGGCATCCGGCATCCGTCGCTCGAGCTCGCGCGCTGCGGCGATGACGGCGTGCCGCACGTCGAGGAACTCGTGCGTGGGCTCGATGGGGCAGAAGACGTGCAGCCCGCGGTTGCCGCTGGTCTTGATCCAGGCCTCGAGGCCCGCCTCGCGCAGCACCGCGCGCAGCTCGTGCGCCGCGACGACCGCCTCGGCGATGCCCGTGCCGGGCTGCGGGTCGAGGTCGATGCGCAACTCGACCGGGTGATCGGCGTCGCTCGCGAGCGAGGCCCACGGGTGGAACACGATCGTGTTCATCTGCGCCGCCCACACCGCCGACGCGATCTCGCCGAGGAAGAGCTGCGGATGCCGACGCCCGCTGTTGTACGTCACGGTCACGGCCTCGACGAACGGCGGCGCACCCTTCGGCGGGTTCTTCGAGAAGAACGCCTCGCCGCCCACGCCCTCGGGGAAGCGCTCGAGCGAGACCGGCCGGTGTCCGTTCGCGGCGATGAAGGGGTCGGCGACGGCGATGAGGTACTCGGCGAGTTCGCGCTTGGTGATGCCGACCTCTGGCCAGAGCACCCGATCGGGGTTCGAGATGCCGACCTCGCGATCGCCCTCGGGGCCCGGCACGGTCAGCGTGATGCGGGGGGATGCCATGTCCCGACGCTAGTGCCGGCCACGGTGCCGTGTCTGCCCGTTGCGTGCTGCCGTCGCGGGGCGAGGGGTCGCGATGTGTCGCGCGGGCGTGCCGTCTGGCGACGAACTCCGCCCTTTCCCACGGGTGTGGTGCCTCTGCACGCGGGCGTGGGGCCGCGTCGCGCGGTCCGGGGGGGGCACGCGGGCGGGAGGCGCGGTCCGGCGGGCGTGGGGCCGCATCACGCGAGTGTGGGGCCGCGTCGCGCGAGTGTGGGGCCGCGTCGCGCGAGCGGGGCGCGGGCGGGAGCACGTCGACCGGGGCAGCGCGTCGGTGTCCACCCCGGGCCGTCGGCATCCACCGTCCGCCTACGCTCGACGTATGACCACCGCCGCCGCCCGCTCCGCCCTCGACATCGCCGACTGGCGCCTGCGCGTCTTCGCGCTGTACGACGCGGTGCGCGAAGCCGACGATCCCGAGGACGCGCACGAGTTGTGGCGCATCGAGCGCGACGCGCTGTTCGCGGACCACCCCGCCACTCCCCTGCTCCCGGAGCAGCGCGACGGGTTCGTCGGACTCCCCCTGGCTCCGTACGACGCCGCGTGGCGCTTCGAGGTCCCTCTGCTCGACGCCGACGAGGCGTCGTTCGTCGCGACCACCGGCACCGACGGAGAGGTCGGTTTCGAGCGCATCGGGCGCGTGGAACTGCCCGACACCGGCTCGCTGGACGTGTGGCGGCTGTCGTCCTACGGTGGCGGCCTGTTCGTTCCGGTTCGGGATGCCGCGGCCGGCCGCCCCGGCGGCACCTACGGCGGTGGGCGCTACCTGCTCGACACCATCAAGGGCACCGACCTCGGCCGGGGCGAGGCCCCTGACAGCCTCGTCATCGACTTCAACTTCGCGTACAACCCCTCGTGCGCCTACGACCCGATGTGGGCGTGTCCGCTGGCTCCCGCGGGCAATGTGCTGCCGGTCGCCGTGCCGGTCGGGGAGATGTACGGCGTCTGAGGGACTAACGGCGAGCGGAACTCCGGTGCCCTGTGAGGGGGCGGCGAGCAAGACTCGGCCAGCCCGATCGACGCCCTGTGCGGGTCGAGGTGAGCCGAAGTCCGAACGATGCGCGCGCAGCCCCCAGCGCACCCGATGAGGCGCACCGTCACCCGGAAACTCCGGATTTCGGCCCGCCCGGAACCCGCAAGCGCGCACCCGACAGCCCCGGACAGGAATCCGTCTGCACGTGCCGCGGTCCCCGCGGCGGGCCGAGGACCGGGCCGCACTCCCGAACGAATCCGTGCGCAGCCCTGGGCGCGCCCGCTTCGGCACTCCGGCATCCGGAATTTCCGGAGTTCGGCCCGACCCGACGCCCGTACCGGCACCGTCGGCCATGCGTACACGACCATCTGGCCGCACGCCGACGGCCGCCCCCGTACAGAAGGCGACCAGCGGGTCGTCGACGCTCAGGCGATCGGCGCGTCGTCTTCGGCGGCGAGGGCGACGACCGGACCGAGCTCGTCGCGTCCGAGGCGGATCCACGGACCGGCCGGGTCGATCAGGATGCCGGTGAGCCCGGCATCCTGCGACAGCGCCTTGGCGAGCTGCATCGTGCGGATCGGGAGGGGCTGGTCGCCGCGGCCGAGTGCCAGCAGCTCGAGCGGGTGCGAGAACACCTCGAGGAAGCGCTCGCCCGTCGCCGCGCGCGACTCGGCGACGCCCATCGGGCCGCCCTCTTCCGTCTGGTTCACGGCGATCCACATGGGTGCGTCGGCCACGATGGCCTCGACGACGGTGGATGCCGTCGACTCGCTCCGCGCGTCGCACAGGGCCGTTTTGATGCGCAGCTGCGGGTCGACTTCGGCGATCATGCGCTCGAGCAGCGGCTTCGGCAGCACCGCGCGCCCATCGGCAGCGGCGGGGTTCAGCACCATGCCGCCGTACGGGCCGTCGATGATGTGGCGCAGCAGCGTCAGCACGGGCTGGGCCATCGCCGATGTGTCGCGGTCGCCGTCGGCCTCGACGCTGGCCCGCAGGGCCATGCCGCCGCTGTAGCCGAGCACGAGCTGCTCGTCGCCGTTGTTCGCCACCGCGAGGGGCAGGTCTTTTCCCTCGGCCATGAGGGCGCGGGCGTCGCCCTTCACGCGGAGGAAGACGTGTCCCTGCAGGAGCTGACGGGCGACGTTGAGCAACTGGGCCGGCTCGGCCTGACCGACGATCTCGGCGAGGGCGTTGCTGAGCAGGACGTTGTCGCGGAGGCCCGGCAGGGTCTCGGGAGCCTCCGGCGCCACCATCGCGCCGGGCTGGCGCGCCGAGGGACGCGCGGCGGTCGGCGGAGCCGATGCCTCGGCGGGGGTCTCGGGACCCGCACCGACACCGCGGAACGACGACATCGAGATGCCGACCGTCGGAGTCGTCTCCGCCTGCGCGGGCGCCTCCGCCTGCGCGGGGGCGGCGGCAGCGTTCGCCTGCGCGGCCGGAGCGGCGTCGCTCGGGCCGGCGGGGTCGACGGGCTGCTCACCCGGTTCGATCACGGTGTCGGGCCGGTCGGTCGATGCGTCGTCGGAATCGGACTTCTTGCGGCGCGAGAAAAGAGCCATTGGGCAAGCCTAGCCGGGCGCCCGCGCGGCGGCGGGCCGTGCCTTGGCGCGGCGCGGGATGGTCCGCGGGGCGGGGCGCCCGGCGCCCAGACGGCGGGGGCCGGCGCGCGGGCGGGGGCCGTGCGTTCGCTCGGCGCCGGATGGCCACCGGCGCGGCGCGGTTTGGGGCGCGTTTCGCACATTGGGGCGTTCAACACCCGCCCCAAAGAACAGAACACGCCCCAAACCGGCCCAGGCGCCCCGCACCGCGCCCAGGGCTGCCACACGACGGGGCCATATGCGTTCGCCCAGCGCGCGATGACCACCGGCGCGGCGCGATTCGGGGCGCATTTCGCACATTGGGGCGGTCAACACCCGCCCCAAAGAACAGAACACGCCCCAAACCGGCCCAGGCGCCCCGCCACGCGCCCGGGGCGGCCACGCGGCGGGGCCATGCGTTCACTCGGCGCCGGATGGCCACCGGCGCGGCGCGGTTCGGGGCGCATTTCGCACATTGGGGCGGTCAACACCCGCCCCAAAAGAACAAAACACGCCTCAAACGGGCCCGGCACGTGTCTCGAGGCGCCGCGCGGCGGGGGCCGCGCCGGTCGAGCGAGGTACCCGGCCGCGCTCGCCCACCGCGGACGCCCGCCGCACCCGAACCGTGGCCGCCCTCTGCCACCGACGAACGCCGGCGCCGCGAACCCGCGCTACAGCTTGGCGATCGGCGCGATCTTGACCAGCAGCTTCTTCGGCCCGACCGTGTCGAAGCGCACGTGCGCCACGCGCTTCGCACCCTCGCCGGTCACGGCATCCACGCGCCCTTCACCGAAGTCGTCGTGGCGGATGCGGTCTCCGGACGCCAACTCCATGTCGCCGTTGTCACGAACTTTCGCGGGGATGCGGTTGGGGAACTTGCTCGGGTCGGCCGGCGCGCGTTTGGGGAGCGGAACGAGGTCGTCTCCGTAGCGGTTGCCGCCTCCGGGCTGACCGGGACGACGCCCCCGGGCGTTCAACGCGCGCGATTGCGAGCCGCCGCGGCCGTTGACGTCGCCGGGCGACTGACGCCAGTCGATGAGGTCGGCGGGGATCTCCTGCAGGAAGCGGCTGGGCATCGCCACGGTCACTTCGCCGAACTGGGCGCGGGTCATCGCGAGCGATACGTGCAGGCGCTTTCGTGCACGGGTGATGCCGACGTAGAACAGGCGCCGCTCCTCCTGCGGACCGCCGGGTTCGTTCGCCGAGATCCGGTGCGGCAGCAGGTCTTCTTCGACACCGGTGAGGAACACGGCGTCGTACTCGAGGCCCTTGGCGGTGTGCAGCGTCATGAGCGACACCGAGCCCGATGCGTCGTCGAGGTCGTCGGCATCCGCCACGAGGGTGACCTCGGTGAGGAAGTCGATGATGGTGCCCTCGGGGTTGTTCCGGGCGAATTCGCGGGTGACCGCGACGAGTTCGTCGAGGTTCTCGAGGCGCGCCTCGTCTTGTGGGTCTTTGCTGGCGCGCAGCGCGTCGAAGTAGCCGCTCTTGTTCAGCAGCAGGGTGAGTCCCTCACTGACCGAGGTGGAGGGGGCGAGCTCTCCGGATGCCGGGAGCATGACGGCCGTCGCCTCGGTCAGCACCGCGTCGAGCTGGTCGATGGCCTTCTGCAGCTTCGGGCCGACGCCGATCTGAGCCGAGTTGGCCAGGGCGTCTCGGAAGGTGATGCCGTGCTCGGCGGCGTAGCGGGCGATGGCGGTCTCGGTGACGTCGCCGATGCCCCGACGCGGGCGGTTCAGGATGCGACGCACCGCCATGCCGTCGGCCGGATTGGCGACCGCGACCAGGTAGGCGAGGGCGTCTTTGATCTCAGCGCGCTCGTAGAACTTGGTGCCGCCCATGATCTTGTAGGGCACCGCCGAGCGGATGAAGATCTCTTCCAGCGCGCGGGACTGCGAGTTCGTGCGGTAGAACACCGCGACCCCCGAGTAGTCGACGCCCTTCTTGTGCAGCGTCTCGATCTCATCGGCGACGAACTGCGCCTCGTCGTGCTGCGAGTAGCCGGTGAAGCCGATGATCGGGTCGCCCGCGCCGACGTCGGTCCAAAGCTTCTTGTCTTTGCGGTCGAAGTTGTTCGAGATGACCGCGTTCGCGGCCGACAGGATGTTCTGCGTGGAGCGGTAGTTCTGCTCGAGCAGCACGACCTTCGCACCCGGGTAGTCGCGCTCGAACTCGCTGATGTTGCGGATGTCGGCGCCACGGAAGGCGTAGATCGACTGGTCGGAGTCGCCGACGACGGTGAGGGAGCTCGCATCGTCGCCTGCGGGCTCGGCATCGAAGATCATCATGCCGCCGGAGGAGAACGGCTCGGCATCCGACCCCGGGGGCCGCGTGAGTTCGTGGATGAGCGCGTACTGCGCGTGGTTGGTGTCCTGGTACTCGTCGACCAGGATGTGCCGGAACCGCTTGCGGTACACGTCGGCGACCTGCGGGAACGCGCGGAAGAGGTAGACCGTCTGCGCGATGAGGTCGTCGAAGTCGAAGGCGTTGGCCCTCTGCAGCTCGCGCTGGTAGGACGAGAAGATCTCGACGAAGACGCGTTCGGCCGGGTCGCTCATGTTGGCGGAGCGTGCGTAGGACTCGGCGTCGGCCAGCTCGTTCTTGAGCTTCGAGATGCGGCTCTGCGTGCCGGCGGGGGTGAGCCCGAACGAATCGCCCTCGTGCTCTTTCACGAGTCGCTTGATGAGCGCTCGAGAGTCGCCGGAGTCGTAGATGGTGAACGCCTTGGTGAAACCGAACTGCTCGGCCTCGCGGCGGAGGATGCGCACGCACGCGGAGTGGAACGTCGAGATCCACATGCCGTCGGCTTTCTGCCCGATCAGCTGATGCACGCGCTCGCGCATCTCGCCCGCCGCCTTGTTGGTGAAGGTGATCGCGAGGATCTGGCTCGGATACGCCTCGCGCGTGCGCAGCAACGACGCGATGCGCCGCGTGAGCACGCTCGTCTTTCCGGAACCGGCGCCCGCGACGATGAGCAACGCCTGGCCGCGATACGTCACGGCCTCGCGCTGAGGGCCGTTCAACCCCTCGAGGAGGTCGGCGTCGGGTCGGGCCGCCGACGGCAGCGGGCCGTCGACGATGAGGGGCGTGGAGGCGTCGGTCATGGCGGGGTCAAGTCTAAGCGGGACCCCCGACATCGGCCCCGGCGCGACCGTGCAGCCCGACCTAGGGGCGCGTCTCGCCCGCCGCGCCCGACGACAGCAGCGACTGCGCACGCGAGAAGTGCTCGGCATCCACCGTCACGTCCCAGCGCTCGGCCTCGAAACCCTGCACCGACGAGAAGTCTCGACGTCCGCCGGTGAAGGCGTGGCCGGCGAAGCCGAACACGGCACCCCACACCGCGCCGAGCACGAGGCCCATCAGCAGCAGGCCGAGGAAGCCGCCCGGGCTCAGCAGCCCGATGAGCACGCCGATCATCAGGCCGAACCACGCACCCGAGGCCGCACCGAGACCCGCGGCGCGACCGCGCGTCATGCGTCCGGTGACCTGCTCGACGATGCGCACGTCGTGTCCGACGATCGCGGTGTGCTCGACGGGGAACCCGGCGTCGGAGAGACGATCGACGGCGGCCTGTGCCCCCGTGTAGTCGCTGAAGCTCGACAGGATGCGGCGTTCGGGCGTGGCGCGGGTGACGTCAGACATGGTGGGTTCCTTCCCTCGGTGGACCCACGGTAAACGGGGCGGGTGATGTGCGGCGGGCGCTTGCGCGCCGTTCGACACCCGGATAGGTGAAGCCGTGTCAAACCGTGGATGCCATCCAGCGGCGGCCGCGAAGATGGACTCATGCGCCTGATCCTCAACATCCTGTGGCTCGTCCTGTCGGGCTTCTGGCTCTTCCTCGGCTACCTCGCCGCGGGCGTCGTGCTGTGCATCCTGATCATCACGATCCCCTGGGGCATCGCCTCGTTCCGCATCGGGTTCTACGCACTGTGGCCGTTCGGACGCGAAACGGTGTCGAAGTCGACCTCGGGCCTCGGCTCACTACTCGGCAACATCGTGTGGGTCGTCCTCGCCGGGTGGTGGCTGGCGCTCGGTCACATCTTCACGGGTCTGCTGCTGTGCGTGACGATCATCGGCATCCCGCTGGGCATCGCCAACTTCAAGCTCGTGCCCGTGTCGCTCATGCCGCTGGGCACCGAGGTGCGCGAGATCCGTCGCGGCGGACCGTTCGACAACACGCTCGGGCGCTGACCGCGCTGCGGCGCGACGCCGGGCGCTGACCATCGTCCGAGCCCCGGAACTCCGCGTCAGCGCGCCCGGGTGGAGCTGCGCGTCGGCAGGGCGAGCACGATCCCCACGACCGCGACGATCACCCCGACCACCGTCGCGGCCGTGACGATCTCGACCGGGAACGCTCCGTCGCGCCCACCGGCCAGACGCGCGAGGTCCCACGGCAGGATGCCGATCTGATCGTTCCAGGAACGCACGGCGTCGCGCGCCCCGACGACGGCGATGGTCGCCGCGGGGAGCGCCGACGCCACCCCGACTCCGGCGAGCGCGATGCCCACCGCTCGGCGCGGGCCGATCTGCGCCGAGAGCGACCAGCCGGCGACGACGAAGACCCACGCCACCAGGGCGAAGGCGACCGTCAGGTAGAGCGCCCGCAGGACGGGCGACGACCACACCTCCGGCCAGATCCCGGCGGGACCCGAGAACGACACCGCCAGCAGCGCGACGACGCACCGCAGCACGATGGCACCTCCGACCGCGGCGATGATCGGCCACGGCGACCGGCGTCCGAGGAGCAGGCGCACCGCGACGGCGAACGCCAGCCAGCACCCGACGGCCAGCGCGACGCTCCAGAGCCCGTCGCGCGGGGTCTGCACCACGCGCGTCGCGACGAGGATGCCGCCGGGGACGACGATCATGAACCACCGGTCGAGCGGAAGCAGCCCGAGGCTGGACTCGCGCGCCCGCCACGGTCGCGTCGAGGCGACCCACGTGGCGCGAGCAGCAGCGGCTCCGGGGCGACGCACGAGTCGGGTGCGGGCGGAGATCATGCCGATGCCGACCCAGACGATCCCCAGCAGCAGCAGGAGGCGGGCGACCCACTCGGTGGTCGGACCGACCGCCACGGGCTCCCGGGCGAACGGGTCGATCGCGACCGCGACGACCGCACCCGCGAGAAGGAGCACCGCGGCGACGACCAGAGCCAGGATGCCTCGCCCCGCCGCCGTCGCCATGCACCTACGTTACCCGCCGCACCTCGCGCCCCCGACCGCTCCACCCGCGCACGCGATCGTCGCGACGACGGAGCCCGACCGGCTGCGCTCAGGCCTTGTCGTGGAGGGTCACGTGGTAGCCGTCGGGGTCGGCGAAGGTGAAGGTGCGCCCGAAGGGCCCGTCGGTCGGCGCCATGACGATGCGGTGCCCGTCGGCGGCGAGCGCATCGTGGATCTGCTGCACGTCGGTGGCGTGGAGCCACACGGCCGCGCCGATTCCGGGCTGGTCGACGCCCGTGAGGTCGGTGCCGGGGGCGAGGTCGCGCAGCGCGAAGGCGATCGGCGCCGTGTCGAAGACGACGGCGAGGGGCGGTCCGGCGGGCGAGCGCCGCAGGCCGAGGTACTGCGCGTAGAACGCGTGGGAGGCGGCGAGGTCGCGCACCTGCAGTGAGATGAAGTCGGGTCCGGTGACGGGCATGGCGTGCTCCTTCGTGTCAGTTATCTGACATGCAGACTATGTCAGAATACTGACATGGCGCAAGAGGTGATCGATCTGGACACGTCGCTCGGCTATCTCCTGAAAGAGGCGGCGAGCGCACTGCGCGCGGCGATGGAAGACGTGCTGCGCCCCCTCGGCATGACGGTCACGCACTACTCCTGCCTCGAGCTGCTCGCCCAGCGCCCCGGCCTGTCGAACTCCGACCTGGCGCGCGGAGCCTTCGTCACGCGCCAGTCGATGAATGTGCTGCTCCAATCGCTCGAACGCGACGGGATCGTCGAGCGTCCCGATGCGGCTCCCGTCGGCAAGGCCCTCCCGACCCGCCTGACAGCGAAGGGGCGGCGCTCGCTCGAGGCGGCGAGCGCCGCCGTCCGGTCGGTCGAGAAGCGCATGCTCAGCGGGATGACGGATGCCGAGCAGACCGCCGCTCTGCACGCACTGCGTTCGATGGCGCAGGCCCTGCGCGCCTGACCGGCGCCGCGGTCCACCCCGACGGCCGCACCCCGACGGCGATCGACGCGTCGGAGCCATCGCCGCTCCGGAGCCCGCTCGCCGCGCGCCACGGCATCCATTCGGATTGTGTAACAATCCATCCATGCTGCCCGCCCTCGCCGTCCTCGCCGCGGCCCTGTGCTTCTCGACCACCGGCACGGCGCAGGCGCTCGCGGGCGTCGACGCCTCCCCCCTCGCGGTCGGTGCCGCGCGGATCGTCGTGGGCGGCGGCATCCTCGGTCTGCTCGCCCTTCTGCGTCGTCGACCCCGTGCCCCGGTACCGGCGACGCGCGGGTCCATCACGGGACTCATCGCACTCGGAGCCATCGGCGTGCTCGCCTATCAACCCCTGTTCTTCCTCGGCACACGCGAGAACGGCGTGGCCATCGGCACGGTTGTCGCGCTCGGGTCCGCGCCGATCGCCACCGGAATCGTGGATGCCGTTCGCCTGCGCCGCGCCCCCTCACCGCGCTGGATGCTCGCCACCGCGATCGCCCTCGCCGGCGTCGTGCTCGTGTCGGGGGTCACCGGCGGCTCGGTCGCGCTCGCCCCGGGCGGTCTGCTCGCCTCGGCGGGCGCGGGAATGTCGTACGCCCTCTATACGGTGTGCGGCAAGGCGCTGATCGAGAGGGGGTGGGATTCCACCCGCGTCATGGGCACGGTCTTCGGTGTCGCCGCGGTGGCGAGCCTCCCCGTGCTGCTGCTGGCCGGATCCTCGTGGTTGTTCACCCCCCACGGTCTCGCGCTCGCGCTCTGGCTGGGAGTGGTCACGACGACGATCGCGTACCTGCTGTTCGGCTGGGGACTCGCTCGGCTGACCGCCGTCACGGTGTCGACCCTGACGCTCGCCGAGCCCCTCGCGGCGACGCTGCTCGGGCTGTTCGTGCTGCACGAGCAGCTCACCCCGATCGGCGCCCTCGGTCTCGCGCTCATTGCGGTGGGCCTCGCCGTCGTATCGGCACCGTCACGTCGACGCGAGGAGGTTCCGGATGCCACGGCCCGCGCCTGACGCGTCCGCGCGCGCCTCCGCCACCGGGCAGGGTGACACGGGGCCCGACGGGCGCGGCGGGGCCGAACGCGGTGGCAGCGGGCGCGTCGGGGCCGAACGCGGGGGCAGCGGGCCCGACAGGCGCGTCCGGGCCGAACGCGGGGGCAGCGGGCCCGACGCGGGCGCCACGGAGATCCGCGGTCGGGTCGGCGCGGACTCCCCCGGCCCCCGCGCCGCCGATCTCGTCGCCGACGCCGTGCGCGCCGGCATCCTCTCCGGAGACCTCGCCCCCGGCACGCCCCTGCGCGAGGAGGAACTCAGTGCGGCCCACCGCGTCTCCCGTCACACCGCCCGGACCGCCCTGACGCGTCTCGCCGCCGAGCGACTCGTGACCGCCGAGCCCTATCGCGGCGTGCGGGTCTCGCTGCTCGACGACGAGGCGCTCGTCGCGCTGCAGCAGCTGCGGTGCGCCCTCGAAACCGAGGCGCTGCGGATCGTCCGCGACCGCGGCATCCGTCCCTCCGCCATCGATCGGGCTCTCGACGACCTCGCCGCCGCCGAAGCCTCCGGCGACTGGCCCGCCACGCTGGCCGCGCACGCGAGCGTGCATCTCGCGCTCGTCGCCGCGGCGGGCTCTCCGCGGATCGCGGAGGAGTACCGCCGCCTCGATTCCGAGATGCACCTGCTGTTGACGCACGTGCGACCCGCGTACGCACCCGGTGCACTGACGGCGGAGCACCGCGCATACGTGGAGGAGGCGCTGGTCGACCCGGAACACGCGGTCCGGGCCCACCTGGAGCACTCGACGCGAGCGATCATCGACGGTCGACGCGGGCGCCGAGCGCCACATGACGACACACCGCGTCACTTCGCGCAACGCCCGCCCGCCGCTCTCGCGGCCCGGGTTAGCGTGGGGGCACATCGCGGCGATCCGGGCGGTCCCGGGCCTCGGCTCATAACCGAAGGCGTGGCGGGTTCGACTCCCGCCGTCGCGTCCACTTTTTCAGGGCGGCTGCTCTCGGCGTACTGCGCACAGCGCATGGACCGGGTTTTTCAATCGCTCCGCCTGAGCATCTCCCGCGGCGACGACGCGACTGCTACCGGCTACCCGGTGACGGCGTAGCGGGCGATCGCCTCAGGATCGAGTATCACGCCGAGTCCGGGCGCGTCAGGGACACGGAGGTCCCCGGCTCCGTCGATGTGCAGAGGAGTCATGAAGAAGTCGCGTCGCTCGGGGGTCCAGCCCGGAGGGTCCCACGGGAACTCCAGGTACGGTCCGGCGTCGACACCGGCGGCGACGTGAAGGTTGGCCAGAAGCCCGAGACCGTTCGACCACGTGTGAGGCGTGAACGAGCGGTGGCGGACGTTCGCGGACTCCGCGATCTGGCGCGCGCGGTACATGCCCACCGCGAGGGCGACATCCGGCTGGTAGATGTCGTACGCGTCCGCCTCGATGAGCTGGGTGAGCTCGGGCAGACTCCGAACCATCTCCCCTCCCGCGACCTGCATGCCACTGACCGAACGGACCCGACGCGCACCCGCCACGTCGACCTGTGGGAGGGGCTCCTCCAGCCAGAGCACATCCAGCTCGGCGAGCTCGGTCGCCAAGCGTTGCACTTTCGCGAGCGGCAGCGCCGCCTCGACGTCGCCCGCCATCCGCCACATCTGATTCAGATCGACCATGATGTCGAAGTCGTCCCCGACGGCGTCCCGAGTGGCCCGCACGGCGGCGACCCCTTCAGTGAGGTGCTCGCGCGCGATCCGGATCTTCATCGCACGAAAACCGGCTTCGCGGGCGGCGAGGGCGACCTCGGCTCGTTCCGCGGGTGACTTGAGCTCGCCGCTGGAGGCGTAGGCCGGGAGTCGGTCGCGGGCACCACCGAACAGCACGCTGACGGGGAGCCCCGCGACCTTGCCGATGATGTCCCACAGCGCTGCTTCGAGCGGCCAATAGCGTCCGCCGTGGAAGTTGATCGTCTCGATGCGACGCACCTGCAGGAGGATCTGCATCGGATCGGTTCCGATAAAGAGCGAGCGATACGCATCGAATCCGTCCATGGTGTCGCCGGATCCGTATCCGACGAGGCCGTCGTCCGTTCGGACGGTGACGAGGGTGGCGGGAAAGTCGGTCCGCGGCTGCGGATCCCACGCCGCGCGGAACGGCGGATCGAGAGGGAGGTTCAACCGGGTGAGTTCGATGTCCGTGATCTTCATGTCAGTGCTCTCCGATACGACGAAAGGGCGCCGCGCAGCGAGGAACGGCGCGACGCCCTGTTCGTGCGGGTGGGGTCAGATCAGGCCCTGCTCGGTGAGCCAGTCGCGGGCCACGTCCTCCGGGTCTTCGCCGTCGACGTCGACCTGACTGTTGAGCTTCTGCATCTCTTCGGTGGTCAGCAGCGGAGACACCTCGCCGATGATGTCCGCGATGGCGGGGTATTCGTCCAGGGTCGCCTGCTTCAGGGTGAAACCGGCCTGGTAAACGGGGAAGAACTGCTGGTCGTCCTCCATCACCACGAGGTCGAGCGCGGGGATGCGCCCATCGGTCTGGAAGACCTCCCCGAAGTTGCAGTCGTCGCCCTTCTGCGTCGCGGTGTAGATGACGCCGGTGTCGAGGAGGGCGACGTTGGAGTCGGGCACGGTGATGCCATACGCGGCCTTCAGCCCGGGCCACCCGTCGTCACGCGTGGAGAACTCGCTCTCGATGCAGAACGTCTGATCCGCGGCGGGCAGCTTCGCCACGTCGGACAGCGTCTTCACGCCGAGCTCTTCCGCCTTGTCCGCGCGGATCGCGAAGGCGTACGTATTGTTCAGCGGTGCGGGGTCCAACCACGCGATGCCGTTGGCGGCGTCCGCCTCCTTGGTCGCCTCGAACTGCGCCTCGGCCCCCTGCACGGGGGTGGTGTTGCCGTTGTAGGTGATCCAGGACGTGCCCGAGTACTCCCAGTACCCGAGGAACTGATCCGTCTCGAGGGCCTGTCTGACGTTCGCGGAGCCGACGAGCTTGGTGTTGGCCTGAACGTCGGCACCGTGAGCCTGCAGCAGCTGCGCCGTGATGTGCGCGAGCACGAACTGTTCGGAGAAGTCCTTCGCGCCGATCTCGCCGGAGAGGCCGTCGAGTTCGTCGCCCTGCCCGCCTGCGGCACCGCCGCCGCCGCCGCCACCGGAGCAGCCGGACAGGGCGAGCACGCCTGCGCCGACGATGGCGAGGGCGGGGAGAAGCAGTCGTCGCTTCATGGTGTCTCCTTGAGTGTGTTGAGGGGTGGTGCGGGGGAAGTGACCCCCGGTGGCGGGTACCTGAGTGCGACCCCGTCGTCGGGGTCAGATACCACGCGGAGTGAGGAGGTCCTCAGCGACCGCCGCGATCCAGTCGATGAGCAGAGCGATGCAGGCGACGAGGACGGCGCCCACGACGAGCACGGGGTAGCGCTGCAGCTTCAGCCCGTTGACGATCATGTCGCCGAGGCCGCCCGCGTTGATGAAGGTGGCGATGGTGGCCACACCGACGCAGAACACGAGCGCCGTGCGCAGTCCGGCGAGGATGACGGGAACGGCGAGAGGCAGTTCGATGCGCGTGAGGACCTGGCTGGGTGTCATTCCCATGCCGCGCGCAGACTCTCGCACGCTCGCGTCGACCTGCTGTATGCCGATCATCGTGTTTCGCAGAACGGGGAGGAACGCGTACACCACCAGGGCGACGAGCGCGGTCGAATAGCCCGTCTGCCAGATGATCGCGAGCAGGATGACCACCCCGACCGCGGGCGTCGCTTGGCCGATGTTCGCGATCGCGAGGACGATCGACCGAACGATCCTCGAGGGCGTCTTGGCGACGGCGATGCCGACCGGGATCGCCAGGACGGCGATGAGCGCGGATGCGGCGAAGGTGAGACTCAGGTGCTCGCCGATCCGCAGCGCCAGGTACTCCGGGTTGATGGTTCTCTGCTCGATCGAATCCAACTGGAGCGTGGACACCCAGACGAACAGCGCGAGCAGGATGACCACCACGACGATCGGAGTGGTGAAGCGCTTCAGAGTGAAGATGCGTCGCTTGCTGAGAGGCACGGCGCGGCGCGCCGCGACGATCGTCTGGGTCTCCGTGGTGATGGTCATCAGGCACCCGCGGATGCCACGCCTGGCACGTCGGCGCCGAGGACGTCCGAGATGCGTTCGACCGTGAGGGAGCCGACGGGACGTCCATCGGCGGCGACCACGTCGATGGCGGGAACACCCAGCAGGACGAGCGTGTCCAGCGCATCGCGCAACGTGGCCGTGACCGACACCGTCGCGAGGCCGTGTGTCCCCTGCGCGCTTCCGAGTCGCGCCTCGCTGACCGGGATCAGCGCGAGGCGTTTCAGTGCCGCCCCGTGCCCAATGAAGGAACGGACGTAATCGTTGGCCGGCGCGGCGAGGATGTTCGCCGGGGTGTCGAACTGCTCTATGTGGCTGCGGTCGGAGAGGACGGCGATCCTGTCGCCCAGCTTGATGGCCTCGTCGAAGTCGTGGGTGACGAACACGATCGTCTTGCCGAGGGTCTCCTGAAGTCGCAGGAACTCGGCTTGGAGCTTCTCCCGGGTGATCGGGTCGGTGGCCCCGAACGGCTCGTCCATGAGCATCACGGGCGGATCCGCTGCCAAGGCCCGAGCAACCCCGACTCGCTGCTGCTGCCCACCGGAGAGCTGTTTCGGGTAGCGGGCGGCGAAGGTCGACGGATCGAGTTGCACGGTGTCCAGCAGCTCATCGACACGGTCCGCCGTCTTCTGCTTGGACCAGCCGAGGAGCCGCGGCACCACGGCGATATTCTCGGCGATCGTCATGTGGGGGAAGAGGCCGATCTGCTGGATGACGTACCCGATGTGGCGGCGCAGTTCGTTCGGATTGAGGGAGAGGACGTCGCTCCCGTCGATCGTGATCGTCCCCGAGCTGGGCTCGATGATGCGGTTGATCATCTTCATCGTCGTGGTCTTGCCGCACCCCGACGGGCCGACGAACATGATGAGTTCTCCGGGGAGGACGTCCATGGAGAAGTCGTGGACGGCAGGCTCGTCTTGTCCCGGGTAGACCTTGGTGACGCGGTCGAGCGTGATGCCGACTCCGCTGGTGTTGCGCGCAATGGCTGCGACGCCGGTGGCCGATTCAGACACGGAGCCCCCTTGAGGTGGTCATGCGGGTGATGAGGACGAAGGCACCGTCGATGAGCAGCGCCAGGATGACGACGCCCAGCGTCCCGGTGAGTGCGAAGTTGAGGGCGTTCTTCGAGCCCAGCGACGACAGCCCCTGGAAGATGAACTGGCCCAGACCGGGGCCGGCGACGTAGGCCGCGATGGCGGCGATGCCGATCGTGAGCTGGGCGGCGACGCGGACTCCGGTGAGGATGATCGGCCACGCGATGGGCAGCTGGACCGTCAGGAGGATCTTCGCGGGTGACATGCCCATGCCCTTGGCCGATTCCATGATCGCCGGCGATACCTCGCGCAGACCCACGACCGTGTTCCTCACGATGGGCAGGAGCGAGTAGAACACCAGCGAGATGACCGTAGGGGTCCATCCGAGACCGAACACGGGCGTGATCAGCGCCAGGAGCGCGAGGGACGGGATCGTCAGCGCGACGCCGGCCGCGGCGATCGTCAGTGACCTCGGCACCGGTCGGTTCCACACGGCGACGCCGATGAGCACACCGATCACGGTGGCGATGAGGATGCTCACGGCGACGACCGCGAGGTGCTGGAGGACGAGGTCGAGAATGTCATCCCATCGCCGGCCCCAGAAGGTGAGGAGGCCGTCGAGGTCGAAATCGGTCACGTCTGCGCTCCTCTCTTCATCGAGATTCACCGATCCGCTCGGTGTTGGAGTGAACATACGGCCGCACCATGCATATGCACAACGATGCTTGCACATATGGCAAATGCGCTTCCGCGTCAGGGCTGGGTGTACCCGAGGTTCGAGGACAACTCGCGCGCACTCACGGCCACGAATCTGGCGAGACCGTCGAGGCGCTCCCCGATTCGGGACTTCGGCGCGCTCACATTCAGGGCCGCCACGATCCGGCCGGTGAAGTCGCGGATGGGCGCGGACGCGCCCACAACGCCCAGTTCGAGCTCCTCGTCGAGCAGGGCGTACCCGCTCTCTCGGATCCGGCCGAGCTCATCCTTGAGGCTTTCGAGGTCGGAGACGACGATCCGGTCTGCGGGCGGGGCCTGCAGAACCGAGAAGCCGGCGATGTGCGGGGGCACGGGTCCGACGATGGCCTGATCCTGGCCGTGCTCGTCGTACCAGCGGACGAGCGCCTCCTCATCCCAGTCACTCAGCAGCACCCGACCGGACGGGGTTCGCCATGCCGCCGTGGTGACACCCTCCCAGCCCGTGGTGCGGAACTCGTAGGGACTGAGCTCACTGGCGATGGTGAGCACGTTGCCACCCCGGAGGACGCACAGATGCGTGGTCTCCCGTGCCCGCTGCGCGACGCGGCGGAGCACCGGCTGCGATTCCCGAGCGAGGCGACTCTCGACGGTGAGCGCGGCCAGCGCATAGAGGCGGGATCCGAGCCGGTAGGCAAGTGTGCTGTCATCGCGGTCGAGCAGTCCGGCGTCCGCGAGCGTCGCGAGTGTGCGGGAGACGACCGCTTTGTCACGTCCCGTGAGCTGCGCCACGCGCGACACTCCGAGCCCCGCCGCCGCCACCGCCTCCGCAGAACCGAGCAACTCGATGATTTCGATATCTCGCGCTAGTCCGGAGGAATTGCGGCGGGGGCCTGAAGAGGGAGTCGACATCACCCAAATCTAATCGTTTGCCATATTTGCATCAAGGGGTGTCCATAGGGCATCCGTCACCTAATGTGTTGCCATCGGCTCGGCCGCCCGGCGGCAAGCTCAACGAAGAGAGGAACCGCGATGACCACCCTGCGCATCGGAGAGAGCTTCATCGGGGACGGCGTCAACGCCGCTCACATCAATACCGTGGCCGGGCCCCGCAGCGGACCGGCAGGCGTCGCCTGGGCGACCGCCCTCGCCTCCCCCAGCTCGGGCCACGTCCCATTCGTCGCCGTTCTGGCTCCCTCACTGCCCGTGAAGCCGCTCACCTTATTCGTCACGAAGTCAGCGCCGACCACGGATGAGCACAGCACCCACATCTGGGGTCCTGCCCAGGCCGGAGTCGCAGCCGGCGTGGCCGACGCGGTCGCGGCCGGCGTGATCTCCCCTCCTGAAACGGACACGGATGTCGTGATCGCCGCCGTCTGGGTCAATCCCGGGGCGGACGACGCGGACGCGGTGTACCGCAACAACAGGGAGGCCACCGCGACGGCGCTGCGCAACGGTGTCGAACACCTCCCCGCGCTCGACGCGGTGCTCGAGGCGCGCCACGCGCCGCGCAATCCCTTCTACACCGCACCGACGTCGTGATCCGGGAAGGCAAGAACGTGACCGACAACACACTCACCATCGGCTTCATCGGACTGGGCAACATGGGTTCGGGGATGACGAAGAACCTGCAGCAGGCAGGATTCCCTCTCATCGTCACCGACATCCGTCCCGAGGCCGCGACAGAGCTGATCGACAACGGCGCCCGGTGGGCCGATACGGCAGCTGAGGTCGCCGCCGGGAGCGACGTCGTCATCACGATGCTTCCGACGCCCCGACACGTCGACTCCGTCGTGAACGGACCGACGGGCATCCTGGCGGGGATCCGGGATGGCGGCACGTGGATCGACATGTCCACCTCCGTCCCCGACGTCGCTGCCGCCGCGCGCCGGGATCATGCTCATCGAGATCTGCACGTCCTCGACGCGCCGGTGAGCGGAATGTCGGTCGGCGCGGCGGCCGGTCGACTGCAGATCTTCGTCGGAGGCGACGCCGACGACGTCGCCCGGCTGCGTCCCGTGCTCGAGGCGATGGGCGATCCGGAACGCATCCTGCACGTCGGCGGCCACGGTGCGGGCTACGCCGTCAAACTGATGCTCAACCAACTGTGGTTCTCGCACCTCGTGGCGACGGCAGAAGTCCTCGCCGTGGGAGTCAAGGCAGGCGTCGATCTCGAGGTGCTCCGCACGTCCATCATCGCGAGTCCCGCGAACTCGAACTTCGTCGAGAACGATGTGCTGTCCGTGTTGGATCACGGAGATTACGACGAGGGATTCGCCATCGCACTGGCCTGCAAGGACCTGGGATTGTCGATCGACCTGGCCCGTACCGTCGGTGTGCCCGTGGAGCTGTCCGCGGTCGTCGAACAGGTATACCGCCGCGCGAAGGCGCAATACGGCGACCTCGCCGGAGAGATGACACCCGTGAAGCTCTATGAAGACCTCGCCGGAGTGTCTCTGCGCCGCGTCGCCACGCCGGAGGGTGCCCGATGAGCGCGACCGATCGCGACGAGCACGCTTTCGTCGCATCGCTGCCGACGGACTTGTACATCGCCGGCGAATGGCGCGCCGCGTCCACGGGCGACCGCTTCGACGTGATCGATCCGGCGACGGAGAAGGTGCTGGCGAGAGTCGCCGACGCCAGCGTCGCGGACGGGGAGTCGGCGCTGGCCGCCGCACACGCCGCGCAGCACGAGTGGGGTCGGACCGCGCCGCGCGAGCGGGCGGAGATCCTCCGTCGCGCGTTCGACCTGGTGACCGCGCGTGCCGACGACTTCGCGCTCGCGATGACCCTGGAGATGGGCAAACCGCTCGCGGAGGCTCGCGGGGAAGTCGCTTACGGAGCGGAGTTCCTTCGGTGGTTCAGCGAGGAGGCTCCGCGGATCGCCGGACGGTACTCGACCGCGCCGGACGGCCGGAACCGTCTCCTCGTCGTGCAGCGGCCCGTCGGTCCGAGCCTGCTCATCACACCGTGGAACTTCCCTCTCGCGATGGCGACCCGCAAGGTGGCCCCCGCAATCGCCGCGGGGTGCACGATGGTGCTGAAACCTGCGGCGCTCACCCCCCTCACGGCACTCCTGTTGACCGAGGTGCTCAAGGAAGCCGGGCTACCGGCGGGTGTGTTGAACGTCATCCCGACCACTCATGCCGAAGCTGTCACCGGTCCGCTCATCAAAGATGCGCGGCTGCGCAAACTGTCGTTCACAGGGTCGACGGAGGTCGGAAGACGCCTCATCGTGGACGCAGCCGACCAGGTTCTGAAGGTGTCGATGGAGCTCGGAGGGAACGCCCCGTTCATCGTGTTCGACGACGCCGACATCGACGCGGCCGTGGACGGCGCGGTTCTGGCGAAGATGCGGAACGGGGGCGAGGCGTGCGTCGCTGCCAATCGCTTCCTGGTCCACGAGAGCGTCTGCGCGGAGTTCACGGAGAAGTTCACCGCGCGAATCGCGGCGTTCGTCACCGCCCGGGGAACCGAACCGCACTCGACGATGGGACCGTTGGTCGACGCCGCCACCCGAGACAAGGTCGCCGCTCTCGTCGAGGGCGCCGTCACCGAAGGGTCGCGCGTCGCACTCGGCGGATCCGTCCTCCCCGGTCCCGGGTACTTCTACGCGCCCACCGTGCTCGTCGACGTGCCGCACGATGCGGCGATCCTCAGGGAGGAGATCTTCGGACCGGTCGCGCCCATCATCACGTTCACGTCCGAAGAAGAGGCGGTTCGCCTCGCCAACTCGACTCCGTTCGGCTTGGTGTGCTTCGCGTACACCCGTGACCTGAAGAGGGGCTTGCGTCTCGCAGAGACCCTGGAGACCGGCATGTTGGGGCTCAACGCCGGCGTCGTGTCGAATGCGGCAGCACCGTTCGGCGGGGTCAAGCAGTCGGGCCTGGGTCGCGAGGGCGGCGCGGAAGGAATACACGAGTACCTGGAAACGACCTACGTCGGCATCGCCGACCCGTTCGCAGAGACGGCTGAATGATGGATGTCACCGAATTCGGCCCGTCCTTCTTCTCCCTCCAGGGGAAGACGGCGATGGTCACCGGCGGCAACGGCGGCCTCGGGCGTGCGTTCACGCTCGCACTGGCATCCGCCGGAGCGGACGTCTTCGTCCCCTCTCTCGTCGACGACGACGGAACGACACAAAAGCTGGTGGAATCACTCGGCCGCCGCTACGTCTTCGCACAGACCGACGTGACCGCGCCGGACGCCCCACGTCACGCCGTGAAGTCGTGCGTCGACACCCTCGGCGGGCTCGACATCCTGGTGAACTCCGCCGGCATCAATCTGCTCAGCGACGACGTCACGGCCTTCGGTCGCGAGAAGTGGGATCCGATGATCGCCGTCAATCTGACGGCGACCTTCGACTTCGCCCGCGCCGCGGCATCCGTCATGATCCCCCAAGGTTGCGGGAAGATCGTCAACATCGCGTCGCTGTTCTCCTTCCTCGGCGGCCGACAGTCGCCGGCGTACGCCGCGTCGAAAGCCGGGGTCGTCGGCTTCACGAAGGCGTACGCAGACGAACTGGGCGGGTTCGGGGTACAGGTCAACGCGATCGCGCCCGGCTATTTCGCCACGCCGCTCACCGAGAAAACCCGATCGGATGCCGCGGCGAACGCCCGCGTCATCGACCACGTGCCGGCTGGACGGTGGGGAGACCCCGCCGACCTCATGGGCGCCCTCGTCTTCCTCAGCAGTCGCGCGAGCGACTACGTCACCGGCCACACCCTGGTCGTCGACGGCGGTTACCTGCTGCGCTGACAGCTCCTCCCCCACTCCTGAAAGGTCGTCATGGCAGATTCCCTCTCGTTCCTCGGTCGCGCTGAGATCGTCGCTCGCCTCTCCGACATGCTCGGTCCCGACGCCGTCGACACGAATGAGCAGTCGCTGCGTGAAGCGAGCGTGGACCGGTTCAAGAAGTACAGCGCCGTCCACGGGATCTTCGACGGCCCGTTCCCCTGCGCGATCGTCTACCCCCGCGACACGGAAGAGGTCTCGGCGGTCCTCCGCTTCGCAAACGACAACCTCGTCGCGATCGTGCCCCGCACGGGGCGAACGGCCACGGAGGGCGGACTCGAGACGGTCGTCGCCGATTCGATAGTGCTCGACGGCTCCCGCATGGACCGGGTCCTGAAGATCGACACGCAAGACATGATGTTGACCGTCCAATGCGGAGTTCCCCTGCAACGCGTGGAGGACGAGGTGCGAGCGCTGGGCTACACGACGGGCCACTCTCCGCAATCCAAGCCCCTGGCCCAGTACGGGGGTCTCGTCGCGACCCGTTCGATCGGCCAGTTCTCGACCCTGTACGGAGCCATCGAAGACATGGTCGTCGGACTCGAGGCCGTTCTCGCCGACGGGACCATCACGCGCATCAAGAACGTCCCGCGGCGTGCAGCCGGCCCCGACATCCGCCACCTCGTCATCGGCAACGAGGGCGCCTTCGCGTTCGTCACCGAGGTCACCGTGAAACTCTGGCCGTACCAGCCCGAGAACAATCGGTACTTCGGCTTCCTCACGGAGGACTTCGGCACGGGCGTCGATGCACTGCGTGAGTTGGTGGTGCAGGGATACCGTCCGTCCGTCGCTCGCGTGTACTCCCCCGAGGACGCCCGCCAGCACTTCGCTCACTTCCACGACGGCCGCAATGTCGTCATCCTTGTCGCCGAGGGCCCGCGTCGTCTCGCCGACGCCACGGCGGAGGCGATCGAGGAGGTCTTCTCCGACAGGCAGCATGTGCGTGTGGAGGATTCGCTCGTCCAGCAGTGGTTCGACAACCTCAACTGGGGCCAGGACAAGATCGATCGCGAGAAAGCCGACATGCTCGCGCATTCCCACCTCGGTTACACGACCGAGGTCTCGGTCGACTGGTCGCGCGTCGTCGAGCTCTACGAATCGGTGATGTTGCGCGTGCGGGCAGAGTTCGCCCACGCGGACGATCTGACGATGCTCGGCGCTCATTCGTCGCACAGCTATCAGACCGGGACCAATCTCTACTTCGTCTACGACTACACGATCGGTTGCGACCCGCGGGACGAGATCACCCAGTACCACGAGCCACTGAACGCGATCGTCGTCGAGGAGGCACTGCGTCTGGGCGGCTCGATGGTGCACCACCACGGCATCGGCAAGTACCGCACACCGTGGACCGCTGAGGAACACGGGTCCGCGCTCGAACTGCTCGTCCGGGTCAAGAAGGCTCTCGATCCGCACGGGATCATGAACCCGGGCACCATCTTCCCCCTGGAACGCTGATGCCGTACGTCGTCGCGATCGACAACGGGTCGCAGTCGACGAAAGTCCTCATCGTCGATGAAACCGGGCGAATTCACGCCAGCGCCCGGGCGGCCCTGCGACCCTACGAAAGCTCATCGACCGGGCAGGTCGTGCATCCTGACGACGACGTGTGGGACTCGATCCGCACGGCGTGCCGTTCGGCGATGCAGCGCTTCACCGCTGATCCCGCAGAGATCGTCGGCGTGGGGCTGTGCACGATTCGGTTCTGCAGGGCTCTCATGCGCGAGGACGGCACCCTGGCGGAGCCGATGATGAGCTGGATGGATGCCCGGGTGGGGCGCGCTCACACCCCCGCAGCCGATGTGGCGAAGGTCACCACGTCATCCGGTTACATCAACCACCGTCTGACCGGCTCCTTCACGGATGCCGCGGGCAACTACCAAGGAGTCTGGCCGATCGACCAGCACACGTGGCAGTGGAGTCTCGACGACGCGGCATACGCGTCGACCGGCATGTCGAAGGATCTGCTGGCGCAGCTCATAGAGCCGGGTGGGCTGCTCGGTCGAGTGACCGACGACGCCGCCGTCGACACGGGACTGCCGTCCGGCGTTCCGGTCTTCGCCACGGCGAACGACAAGGCGGTCGAGGCGCTTGGCGCGGGGCTGGGCGCATCCGACGACGTACTTCTGTCGTTGGGCACGTACATCGCCGCGATGACGCCGACCGGCGGCGCCGAATCCGGCGCGGCGCACTGGTCCAATTTCGGCGCTCGTCCCGGGCAGTATCTGGCCGAATCCGGCGGAATCCGCCGCGGAATGTGGACGGTCAGTTGGCTGCGATCGCTTCTTCAGTCGGAGACACCCGACGCCGAGGACCCCTACGCGCTCGACCACGCCTTGGGCCGCGAGGCGGCAGAGGTCGCCGCCGGCTGCGATGGCATCGCGGCCGTGCTGGACTGGCTGGCACCCGCGGATGCTCTTCATCGCCGCGGCGCCTTCGTCGGCTTCTCCGGCATGCAGGGACGTGGACATCTGCATCGAGCAATCCTGGAGGGAATCGCCTTCACCATGGCGGATCACATCGACGCGATGGCGGCCGAGCTCGATCGATCGTTCCGCAGCCTCATCGTGACCGGTGGCGGTGCGCGTTCGGACGTCCTCCTGCAGATCCTCGCGGACGTGACGGGTCTCCCGGTGCGACGTGCCGCCGTCGACGATGCGGCCGGCATCGGGGCGGCCGTATGCGCCGCGGTGGGCGCGGGTCTTCACCCGGACTGGGCATCGGCATCGACAGCCATGACGGCCACGATCGACGCCGCAGCTCCGTCGGCTGAACGTGAGCGCTACGCCGCCCTCCGCCCGTGGCACCGGGGCGTGCGCGCACGGGTGGCGCAGTTGTCGGAATGGTCCGAGTCCCACCGAGGGTGACCGTGCCCTTCCTGCCGACACGGCGGTAGCCTCCGCTCATGCTCCACGTCGCGTTCGTCCGCAACCTCAACCAAGGGCAACGCGGGCACGTCTCGACGACAGACCTCGTTGCCGCATTCGACGATGCCGGATGCCATGACGCCTCACCCTTCCAGAGCAACGGCACGATCGTGTTCTCCGGGGAGGCGGCGCACGCCGCCGACGCCATGTGCGCCCTCGCCGCACGCACCGGCGTCGAACGGAAGGTCTTCGTTCTGGCGTGGGAGGACCTCGCCGACATCGTCGACGCCCACCGCCACGCGGATGATGCCGCACGTCGCGAACTCACGCTGCACGCACCCGTCCGCCTCGCGCTCGACGAACAGTATGGAGAAGGAGCGGCCCGACGTCGGTGTCGCCTGCTGCAGACGGAGGTGGGCTGGACCGTCACCGCCAACGAGCGCGACCGCGAGTCGAACGCGACGCCCGTGATCGAACGACTGACCGGCGCTCCCGCGACCTCGCGGGGGCTGCCGACGCTCATCCGCCTCATCGACCGTCCCCGCTGACCCCCGGCGCGCAGCGGCGAATACGGCGCCCGACGGGCCACCGCCCCGTGAGCCTTACGACCACTTCCCGGCTGGGGCGACGGCGGGCGTAGGTTATATCACGGGGGTATGCCGTGACCACGAGATTCGACCGCACCCGCGCTGCTCAGCTGGTCCGCGCCGCGCGCCTCGACCGAGGGATGTCCCAAGCCGAGCTGTCTCGGGCCGCGGGAATGAGTCAGCCCAACGTCGCCGCGATCGAGACGGGAACGAGAACCCCCAGCGACGACGCACTGATGCGACTCCTCCAAGCCGCCGACTACCGCCCCAGCCTCGCCGTCGAAGCGAACGCCCAAGAGATCGTCGACGCGGGTGCGCGACACGGGCTTCGCGACATCCGGGTCTTCGGCTCCGTTGCGACGGGCGCAGATCACTTCGCCTCCGACATCGATCTCCTGGCCCGCGTCGAGAGCGGCCGCGGGTACTTCGACATCGCCGCCTTCACCCATACCGTTGAACAACTCACGGGCTTCCCCGTCGATGTGATCGTGGATGACGAACGACGTCCTGCTTTCCTGGCATCAACCACGATGGCGACGCTGTGACAGATCCCGAACGTCCGACCACACGTTTCACGCGTGCTCCGCGAGCGCAGAACTCGGCGAGAGACGTGACCCACGAGAACTTCCTCGACAGCCTCGACGCGATCGATGCTTTCATTCGGCATGCGACGAGCGGGGGGAGAGGTGATCTCCGCCGCAACTCGCCCGCCTACGCCTCCGGCTCGATGGCCGTGATCCGTGCGGCGGCCCTCTTCGAGGTCGACGCCTTCGCCGACTTCCTGACGGGCACCCCGGATGAGGTCGTGAGGGCTCTCCTGACGATGCGCAACTTCGCGTCCCACTCCGGCTATCGCGCGATGGACGACGAGTTTCTCTGGATGTCCCTCACCGTCGAGCTGCCGCCGCACGTCGCGCGGTGGCGGCGTGCTGCGCACGTCGGAGGGTCGGACTCGACCGCGTCGTGAGCACGACTGCCAGACTGGAGCGATGAGCTCCCCCGCACCCCAGGACGTCCCCGTCGGCAGCGAGGGGATCCGCCTTGGCGCGTTCCTCAAATTCGCCGGCGTCCTCGACTCCGGCGGCGACGTGAAGGAGGCGATCATCGACGGCTACGTCCAGGTCAACGGTGAGATCGACCGCCGACGCGGGCGGCAGCTGCAGGTCGGTGACGTCGTGACGTTCGAGGGTCGTTCGTTCCGCGTGCAGGCCTGATCTACGCTCCGGCGACGCAGCGTCGCACCCGACGGTCATCCGCCGCTCGCGGGGAGCCCCGTCACGACGAAGGGCCCGCCTCCCCGAAGGAGAAGCAGGCCCCGCCACCCGGCATCCCGCGCTCGTGACACGCGATGCCGGCGCAGCTCAGTGCTCGTCGTAGTGATCGGTGTGCAACGCGTGACGGTGGCCGTCGTGCACGTAGTCGGCATGGTCGTCGTGCTCGATCTTCTCGTGCCCGCAGTCGTCACCGTGACGGTGCTCGTCGACTCCGTGCTCCGCCTTGGACTCGTGCTCGTCGTAGTGATCGCCGTGCAGGGCGTGGTGGTGGGTGCCGTGCACGTAGTCGATGTGGTCGCCGTGCTCGATCTTCTGGTGGCCGCACTCGTCGCCGTGGGCGTGCTCGTCGACGGAGTGCTCGGCGTGGGTCTCAGCGGTGCTCATTGTTCGTTCCCCTGGTCGTTCGGTTCCTGGACGTGGGCGATCGCATCGAGCACGACGTGAGCGACGTGCTGGTCGGCGAGGGCGTAACGGATCTCCTTGCCCTCGCGTTCCGAGCTCACCAGGCCCGCCTGCCGCAGGGTGCGCAGGTGTTGCGACACCAGCGGTTGCGACAGTCCGGCCCGGTCGGCGAGCGCGCCGACCGTCAGCGGTTCACGGCTCAGCAGCCACACGAGGGCGAGACGCGAGTCGTTGCCGAGAACCTTGAACAGCTCGGCGGCCTCGTCGAGCCCGGTGATCTTGTCCACGGCATCCACGAGACCATACACATGCAGAGATTGCAATGTGTTTACGTAACCGGGAACGGTTCTCGTTCGCGTTATCGCGACCGCGCGATACTCACCCCTGTCGCCCCTTGAAGCGCGGATTGAGCTTGTTGATCACGAACACCCTGCCCCGGCGGCGAACCACCTGCGCCCCGGGCTGCTTCTTGAGCGACTTGATCGATGCGCGGACCTTCATGTCATCCTCCTTGTTGATAACGGTTATCAAAAACACGGTAAGGTGTCGGAAGCCCCCGGACAAACGAGAGATGGATGCCATGAGCCGCACGATCGCCATCATGGGCGTCTGCGCCCCCGAACGCCGCGCCTATGCCGAACGCACAGCGGTCGCGCTCGACCGCACGCTGCACCTGCTGCGGCTCAGCGACCTGCGGTCCCCGCACGCGCTCCCCCATCCACGCCCGCGCGCCGACGCCGAGGCCGCCGTCGTCGACCTCGGCAGCGACGTCGACCTGATCCACGCGATCGGCGCGCGCGGCGGCGCCGAGGTCGAGGCGGTCTGCGTGGTGGACGCCCGGCACATGATCGGCGATCTGCTCGACGACGTGCCGCTCGTGGCATCCGTTCGCCCGGGTGACCCGCGCGGCGACGTCGGGGCGCGCGCACGGCAGGCCGCGCTCGCGCTGGAGCTGGCGACACGGGTCGTCTGGATCAACTGGGAGCAGGTGCCGACTCCTGCGCTCGCCGTGCAGATGGCCCTCGCGTCGCACCTCAACCCGACCGCCGTCGTGCGGCTCTCGCGCGATCCGCTGAGCGACCTGCGGTCGGAGGCGGTGCACGACGGCGAAATCCTCGAGCGCGCCGGCTGGGTCCACGCGCTCAACGGCCAGCACGACCCGTACATGCGCGACAACCGCGTCATGACGCTGCACTACGAGCAGCTGCGGCCCTTCCACCCCGCACGCCTGTCGGCCGCCCTCGACCGTCTGGACGACGGCGCCGCCGGACGCCTCGTGCGCTCGGCCGGGTTCTGCCGGCTCGCGTCGCGTCCCGGCATCCTCGCCCGGTGGGAGCACGTCGGGTCGGCCATGTGGATCGAGCCGCTGGGGACGGACGACGGACGCATGGGGATGGGCCAAGAGCTCGTCTTCACCGGTCTCGACCTGTCGGCTCCGAAGCTCGCGCACCTGCTCGACAACGCCGCACTGACGGACGAGGAGCTCGCCGCCGGACCCGCGGCGTGGGCTGCGTTCGACGACCCGCTCCCGGCCTGGCCGGCCGTGGACTCCTCGATCCCGGATGCCACCGACTGACCGCACCGAGGACGCCGCAGCCCCACGTGCGATGTCAAGCCGGTCGACCGCGCGCGGTCGAGGCGGCACGGTAGGCGCATGAGCACTCCTGACATCCCCTCCCGCCACGCCGACGACGCCCGCGCCGACTCCGCCGCCCCCACCGATGCCGTCACCGACGAGGTGCGCGAAGACGCCGCGCAGGCCGAGAGCCACGTCACCCTCGACGACCACACCGGAGAGGTGCTCGATCCCGACCCCGGTTTCCCCGCCGCCGAGGGACACGCCTGACCCCGACGAGGCTCCCCTGGACGGAAGGGCGCCGATCGTCCGCGTCACCGCGCTGACCGCGCGCCCCTCCGGCGGAGCACCCGTCGACGGAACCGTGACCGCCCCCGTTCAGGCGATGCGCGTCCCCGGCGGCAACCTCTTCGCGGGCGTGCGGGTGCGGGCGATGCCCCAGACCATCAGACCGACGGCGAGCACTGCTTGCGCCAACAGGCCCACGAACCAGCTCGGCGTCGTTCCCGCGACCTGCTGCTCGGGCGTCTCGTACGTCGGCGGCTCTTGACTCTGCAGGTACTGCCCACAGAAGTCATTGATGCGTACAGGCTCGGGCGGGATCTGGGCCAGGCGTACCCCGTAGGCGATCTGCGAGAACAGGTCGGTGGGCGTGCCATACCTCTCGTCGTACGTCGGCGGCGTCGCGTCGGCCAGGATGACGAACGGGTTCGCCGCGAGCACCCACCACACCCGGTCGAAGCGCGGTACGTCGCCGAGCGAGGTCGACTCGATACACCCCAGCTCATCGGGCGGCGGGCACCCCTCCGTACCGATCGGACCGTAGGGGTCGCATCCGTCGGGCAGCGAGCCGAGGTTGTAGTCGCGTGTGACCGTCTCCTGCGTCGTGCGCAGGGCCGTCGCCCCGAGCCCGAAGGCCAGGAGCGTCCCGATCGTGAGGGCGGCGATGAGGAGGTACGTGCTCGCGACCGAGAAGAGAGGCCGGGCGACGATGGCACTCAGACCGACGCCGATCGCCGCGACGACACCCACCTCGATCACCAGGATCACCAGTGAGCTGACGATCACCAGGGGGTTCAGCGCGCCGGCGAACGTCGCGACGAGCAGGAAGGGCAGTGCGACCACGAGGAACGCCAGCCCCGAGATCCAGGCGGCGAGGAATTTGCCGACCACGATCTCGGTGGTCGTCGCGAGGGTGACCTGCACGGGTGCGAGGGTGGCGGCATCCCGATCGCCGTTGACGGCACTGCCGCTCAGCGTCGGCGACACCAGAAGCACGAGCAGTAGAACGAGCATGATGACGATCGAGAAGAACCACTCGTTGCCGCCGGTCCACAGCGCGAACGACGCGAACGAGAGCACGAGCAGACCGATCAGGATGACGGCGAAGATGCCGAGCAGCACGTACCACGCGACGGATCTCGCGCGCTGACGCAGCTCGATCCCGATGATCGTGCGGAGGCGGTGGAGGCTCATGCGACGCTCCCGTCGTCGGGGCGGTTCGCGGGCGGTGTCTGCCCCGGTGGGACGTCGGACGACGGGGGTGCCGGCTCCGGCGGCGAGGTCGGCCGCGGGGGCTTCGGCGACGACGCCGGCGGGGCGACGGCCTCGGGTGACGCCGGACCCGCCGGCTCCGCCCCCAGGTCGAGGAAGGCGTGCTCGAGGTCGCCGACCGCGGGGGCGAACTCGACCACGGGGAGCCCGGCGCCGATCAGGGCCCGGAGTCCCGCGACGGCACCGGCCTCGTCGGTGAACGGCACGAGGACGTCGCGCCGGTCGACGCCCACCTCATCGCCCGCGCGCCCGAGCGCGGCGGCGACATCGAGTCGCACGGCATCCATCGGTCGCGCGACATCGGCGGGTACCCGCACGCGCCAGGCCCGCACGCGGCGGGTGGCGGCGGCGACGCGGTCGCCGCCGACCGTGCGTCCGTCGACGAGGAAGACCGCGTCGTCGACGACCTCTTCGAGTTCCGAGAGCACGTGGCTGGAGATGAGGATCGTGCGCCCCTCCGCTGCGAGTCGACGCAGCAGCACGCGCAGGGCGATGCGCGCCTGGGGGTCGAGACCCGAGGCCGGCTCGTCGAGGAGCAGCACGCGCGGGTCGTGGACGAGCGCTCGCGCGAGGGCGAGACGCTGCTTCTGTCCGCGCGAGAGCACGCGGGCCGGCGACGCGGCGAGCGCGCTCAGGTCGACGAGCGCGAGCAGCTCGTCGGCCCGTGCGCGCGCGGCGTCCCGTGACAGGTCGTAGAGCTGCGCGGTGGCCACCAGCACCTCGCGCGCGGTGAGACTGGGCCAGGCGCCGAGGGAGTCCGGCATCCATCCGAGGAGCCGCCTCACCCCGGCGGGGTCGGCCACGGGATCGACACCGCCGAGGCTCATCCGCCCCGCGTCGGCCTGCAGGAGCGATGCGAGCATGAGCATCAGCGTCGTCTTGCCCGAGCCGTTCGGACCGACCAGCCCCGTCACCCGTCCGGGTGCCGCGGTGAAGGTGACCTCGCGTACCGCGTGGACCGCACCGAACGACCGTTTGACTCCCGCGACGTCGATTCCGGCATCCATGCGCCCCACCCTAGAGGGGGCCTCCGACACGGCATCCGGTCCCGCACCGCTCGCGAATGCGGGATCGGCGGAGGATTCCGCGGCTCGATCACCAATCCTCCGGACGCTGACGCCCGCGCGTGTCGGCGCCCGGAGGCGCGCGTCGCGCCCTCGTCCGGGAGCTCGCGTCGGGCACCTGCCCCCGGTCGAATCGCAGACCGGGTGTCGGATCTCAGGATGCCGCGAGCGCCCGCCCCAGTGCATCGCCCGACGTCCACGCCGTGCGCACGGCCGCGCTCTCGCCCCACACATCCCCGCAGGCGGACAGCCCGGGCGAGCGGAAGTACGGCCGCCCCGTCGCCTGCGCCGGCCGCGCGAAGGTCCAGCGATGCGCATGAGCGCTGGCGGGCTCGGCGTCGATACGCAGCAGGCGACGGGTCGCCGCCAGCACCGGCGCGATCGCGCCATCGGGGTCGTCGAGGTGCCGACGGGCGCGATCGGCCGTGGTGTGCACGACGAGCACGGGGGCGCCGTCTCCGCGGCGGTCGCCGTCGTCGGCGATGAACGACACATCGGCGTCGCCGTCGGCGAAGGCGCCGTGCAGGTCGGCGTCCCACTGCCGCTCGTCCCAGCGCAGCACGACGGCGATGACGGGCTCCCACTCCTGCGGACCCCCCGGGGCGTCGCCGGTCAGGCGGGCGGCCTGCGGCGCCGGCATCGCGAGCACCACCTCGCCGGCCTCTTCCCCGTCGACCCGATACGGCTCCACCCTTTCGACGACCCGCGCGGACTCGACGTCGAGCCCCTCGGCGAGATCCAGGGCGAGCGTCCGCAGGCCGAGGGGGGCCGCCCACCGCATCGGCCCGGGTTTGGGCGTCTGCCCACCGTCGGCGTCGATCACCTGGAACGTGTCGGTCCAGGGGCGGGCGAGCTCCCGCTCCTCCCAGTCGGCGACGACGTGCCCGAAGTCCGCGGCCTCGCCCACCACGAAGTACGACGCCCCGAGGTCGACTGGCCGACCGTCGATCGTGCGGCTCGACAGGCGACCGCCCACGCGCCGCCCACGATCGAGCACCCGCACCGTGCGCCCGGCATCCTGCACCGCTCGAGCGCACGCCAGGCCCGAGATCCCTCCGCCGACCACCGTCACATCCACCGTCATGGGGTCATCCTCGCCCGTCAGGCACCGGCCCGACTCGGGGTTGCGCGGCGCGTGTGGTCCAGCGCTCGCGTACGCAACTCCGGAAAGCCGCCGCCGCGGCCGCACCGGATGCCGGGGAGGAGACGAATCCGGCCCGATTCTCCGGAGTTCGGCACATCGGCCGACCACTCACGCTCACCGGCGGAAGAACTCGACCCCCAGCTCCGGGTGGTCGACGAAGACGCCGTCCAGCTCGGCATCCCGCAAGACGGCCCACTCGCGTCGGAAATCGCCGAAGGCACCGTCGCCGCCGGGCAGCCGATACGGCGGGAGGAGGAAGGCGTTCTCCGGTCGGCAGGTCCACGTGAAGACCGCCAGACCGCGCGCCCGTGCCTCCGCGACGAATCGGGCGGGGACATGGGCGTCTCCGTCGGGCTCGAGGATCAGCGCCTTGGCCGGACTGATTCCCTCGACCTCCGCGGCGAGCGCGTCGAGCCCCGCCGGTGTGAGCATCGAGGCGTACGTCGCCGCGTCCGCGCCGTCGCGCTCTCGTAGATCCCACGGCGCCCCCTCGCTGTCGATGAGCTGCACGAGGGGGAACGGGATGCCGCGACCCCGCAGCCGCGAGAGCACCAAGGGTTCGAAGGACTCGATGACGAGGGAGTCCGCGGCATCCGCCCATCCCGCCTCGCGCAGCTCCGCGTCGACGAGCTCCGCCATGTCGAAACCGAGCCGGGCGAAGGATGCCGCGTGCTTGATCTCGAGCACGACCCGCACACCGCCCGCGCGGGCCAGGTCGAGCACGTCGGTCAGCCGCAGGACGGGCTCGGTGTCGTCGTGAGCCGCACTTTCGGGCCGGAGCGCCGGGATGCGCTCGCGACACCGGAGCGTCCGCAGTTCATCCCAGGTGAAATCCTCGGTGAACCAGCCGGTGAGACGCTCGCCGTCGACGACCTTGGACGTGCGCCGATCAGCGAACTCGCGGCGGGTGGAGACGTCGGTGGTCGACCCGATCTCGTTCTCGTGCCGCACGACGAGGACGCCGTCGCGCGAGGGGACGACGTCGGGCTCGACGGCATCCACCCCCGCCGAGATCGCGAGCCGGTACGAGCCGCGGGAGTGCTCCGGCAGATGCCCCGGGGCGCCGCGATGACCGATGATGAGGGGCACTCCGGCAGCGTACGAGTCCCAGGTGAACGGCAGTATCGCTCATAGCAGAATCCCAGTCACCCCAGCGAATCGAACACGCTCCTCAGCTAGTGTTGTCTGACAGCACGGTGCTGTGATCACCATCTTTGGAGTGTGAGTTCCCGTGGCCCTCAACAACCCGGCATTCAACAACCCGGCGTTCCAGGACCCTCGAGCCGGTGGCGTCAACACGCGCTACAGCCCGCCCCCGGCCGTCGATCCCGCCGCCGCCGCAACGATCGAAGGCGCGTACGCGGCTCCGTCCGCGAGCGCCGTCGACACCGGCCGCATGACGGTCGAAGACACCGTCATGAAGACGCTCGGCCTCTTCGGCATCCTCGTCGTGACCGCCGTCGTCGGCTGGGTCTGGACGATGAGCGGCGTCACCGCCGCCAACCCGCGTCCCAGCGTCGCCCCCATGCTCATCGGTGGCCTCGTCGGCTTCGTGCTCGCGATGGTCGCGACGTTCAAGAAGAAGCCCTCGGTCCCCGTCTTCATCGCCTACGCGGCGTTCGAGGGTCTGTTCATCGGCGGCATCTCGGCGTTCTTCGAGTTCCAGCTCCCCGGCATCGTCGTGCAGGCCACCCTCGCGACCCTGTCGGTCGTCGGTGTGACCCTCGCTCTCTTCGCCAGCGGCAAGATCCGCGCCTCGAAGCGCGCGACCAAGATCTTCATGATCGCGATGGTCGGCTACCTCGTCTTCAGCCTGCTGAACGTCGGTCTGATGCTCTTCGGTGTGCTGCCTGACGGTATGGCCTTCGGTCTGCGCAGCGCCACGATCGCCGGCATCCCGATCGGTCTGATCCTCGGCGTGCTCGTCGTGATCATGGCCGCCTACTCGCTGGTGCTCGACTTCGATCAGATCCAGCGCGGCGTCCGCAACGGCGCTCCCCGCGTCTACGGCTGGGTCGGCGCCTTCGGCATCATGGTCACCGTCGTGTGGCTGTACGTCGAGATCCTGCGCATGATCGCGATCATCCGCGGCAACAACTGACGCACCGCTCCGCACGAAGGGCCGTCCCGTTTCGGGACGGCCCTTCGTCGTCGCCGCGCCCTCCCGGAGCGTGTGAGTGTCCACAACACCCGGACGCTTCCAGAATCCGTCCGGGTTTCTCGGACACTCAACGCCCCGACTTCGCCCCCAGCGCACCCACCCGGGCCCACGCACGCCCCACGCCCCACGCCCCACGCCCCACGCTGAGATCGAGCGTCCACGACACTCCGCACCGCCGCGCACGCACCGGCGCGTCCTGGACACTCAACGCCGCGCTACAGCACCACGCGACACCGCAACCCCCGCCCCACCCACCGCAAGGGGTGCGCGACCCGGGATGCCGCGGCGCTAGCCTCGCGACATGAGCCCCGCGAAGACTCCCCCCGAGATCCTCGACGTCGACGGCCACGAGGTGCGTGTCACGAGCCCCGACCGCGTCGTCTTCCCCGAGCCGGGCCTGACCAAGCTCGACCTCGTGCGGTACTACCTCTCGGTCGCGGAGGGCGCGCTCCGCGGGGCGGGCGGGCGGCCCATGGTGCTGAAGCGCTTCTCCAAGGGCCTCGATCAGGAGCCGTTCTTCCAGAAGCGCGTCCCCGACAACCACCCCGCGTTCATCGACACCGCGACCCTGCGCTACGCCTCCGGCACCTCCGCCGAAGAGACGGTGATCCGGGATGCCGCGGGACTGGCGTGGGTCGTCAACCTCGGCTGCCTCGACCTGAACCCGCATCCGGTCCGCGCCGAAGACCTCGACCACCCCGATGAACTGCGCGTCGACCTCGACCCGATGCCCGGCGTCGATTGGTCGCAGATCGTCGACGTCGCGTTCATCGCGCGGGAGGTGCTCGAAGACCACGGCCTCGTCGGCTGGCCGAAGACCTCGGGGTCTCGCGGGCTCCACATCCTCGTGCGCATCCGCCCTGAATGGGATTACACCGCCGTGCGCCTGGCGGCCGAGACCCTCGCCCGGGAGGTCGAGAACCGCGCGCCGGGGCTCGCGACCGCGCGCTGGTGGAAGGAGGAGCGCGGCGAGAGCGTCTTCGTCGACTTCAACCAGAACGCGAAGGACCGCACCGTCGCCTCGGCCTACTCGATCCGTCCGCTCCCCGATGCCCGGGTGTCGACACCGCTCTCCTGGGACGAGGTGCGCGACCGTCGCCCCGACGAGTTCACCGTGCTCACCGTGCCCGAGCGCTTCCGCAGCATCGGCGACCCGCACGCCGGCATCGACGACGCGGCCGGCTCCCTCGATGCCCTGCTCGCCCTCGCGAAGGAGCTCGGCCCCGCCGAGAAGCCCCCGCGCGGCTCCGACGGCTCCGGCCGCCGCGCCTCGACGATGCCCCTCATCGAGGTCGCGCGCACCAAGACCAAGCCCGAGGCCCTCGACGCTCTCGAGACATGGAAGCAACGGCATCCGGATGCCACCGCCGCCCTGCACCCGGCCGACGTCCTCGTCGACGGCATGCGCGGCTCGAGTTCGCTCTGGTATCGCGTGCGCGTGAATCTGCAGCACGTGCCGGATGCCGAACGCCCCCCGCAGGAGGACCTGATCGCCGATTACGACCCCTGGGCGGGCCGCTCCGGTTCCTGACCCGGCGAGAGGGAGCCGACGAGGTGGGCGATGCCGTACCGGTAGGCGGCGTCGAGGTCGCCTCCGAGGCGGAACGCGCCCGCGAGCTCCATCGTGACGAAGCCCGTCGCCCAGGCCGTGAGCAATCGCGCCGCGTCGAGGGCGTGCTCCTCCCCCACCGCTGCCTCGGCGGCGCGGAGCACCGGCTCGCTCGTCGCCGCGAGCCGGTCGGCATCCACCGCTGTCGTGAACAGCATCCGGAACGCCTCGGGACGCTCACGGCCGAATCGCCGAAACGTCAGCAGGAGGTCTTCGAGACGGTCGGATGCCGCCCCGAGACGCCGAGCGAGCTCGTCGGCGGCCGCCGCGCCCACGAGTCGCAGCAGTGCGTCGCGATCACGCACGCGCTTGTACAGCGAGGGCGCCTTGACCCCCACCGCCTGGGCCACAGCCTGCATCGTCACGGCGGGAGACCCGCCCGCCTCGAGCAGACGGGCGGCGGCGTCGACGATCTCGTCCAGCGACGTTCTCTCCGGTGTCGGCATGATCACCCCTTCATGGCTACGCTTCTAAGCTATCATGGCTATAGTTCGTAGCCATCAGTACGAGAGGTCCGTCATGAGACTCACGCCCACCCTCCACCGCATCGGCAACGACATCGTCGCCGCCTACCTCATCGTCGCCCCCGACGGCATCACCCTGGTCGACGCCGGGCTCCCGGGCATGTACGCCGACCTCACCCGAGAACTGGATGCCATCGGCCGAACGCTCGGCGACGTCCGGGGCGTCGTCCTCACCCACGGCGACAGCGATCACGTCGGCTTCGCCGAGCGCCTCCGCCGGGAGCGCGGCATCCCGGTGTTCGTGCACGCGGCCGACGCCGGTCGGGCGCAGGGCGGCGACAAACCGAAGGCGACGATGGGGCCGATGCGCATCGGCCCCCTGCTGAGCTTCGCGGCCTTCGGCATCCGCAAGGGAATGCGTCCGCAGTGGCTCACCGAGGTGCGCGAGGTCACCGACGGCGACGCCCTCGACCTCCCCGGTCAGCCCCGCGTCATCGGCATGCCCGGTCATTCCCCCGGGAGCATCGCGGTGCATTCTCCCCTCGCGCGCGCCGTGTTCGTCGGTGACGCCCTCACGACGCGTCACGTGCTGACCGGCCGCACCGGCCCCGGCCCCGCACCGTTCACCGACGACCCCGCCGAAGCCCTCGCGTCACTGTCTCGGATCGAGCACCTGGATGCCGACTGGGTGCTCCCCGGTCACGGTCCGGCGTTTCACGGCTCACCGTCCGCCGCGGTCGACGCCGTGCGGGCAGCCGACAGCTGACGGAGCGGGAAGCTGACGGGCGGCACTCTCGGGTCGGGCAGAGGCCCGCGTTCCGGGGGCCCGTTGCCGCGGCAACCCCCGCGTCGGCCCGAGACCCGCGTGCGTAACTCCGGCGATCCGGCCGGTGCTTCCCCGGTCGGCGGCATTCGGGTCCAAAGAACCGCCATTCTCCGGAGTTGCGCACCGGGGGTCGCGCCGCCGATCGGGGATCGACCCATTCCCGTCGGCGGACGGCGACCGGCGTCAGCGCCGCCGCGGATGCGACAGCGCGGCGCCGCACGCCGCTGCGAGGACCCCCATGCTCCGAGCCGGGCTCATCGCCGTCGCCGCATCGAGGGCCCCGGCCGAGAGTCGCTCGCGCACCCCGGCGTCGGTCAGGATCTCGACCAGCGCGGCGACGAGTGCGTCCTCGTCGCCGTCCGGAACCAGGATGCCCCCGCCTCCGGCGAGCATGTCGCGCGGGCCGTAGCGGATGTCCCACGCCACGACCGGCGTGCCGTGCGCCAGGGCCTCGGCCATCGCCAGCCCCTGCCCTTCGAATGCCGAGGTGGTGAGGTACACCGCGGCCCGATCGAGGACCGCGCCCGGGTCGGTCGTCAGACCGGGGAGCGACACCGATCCGCTCAGACCGAGTTCGTCGACCAGCGCCTCGAGCTCGGCGCGCTGCGCGCCCTCCCCCCAGAGCTCGAGTCGGGCCCCGGGGACCTCGGCGGACACCCGACCGAACGCGCGGACGGCGCGGTCGAGGCGCTTGCCGGGCGCGAGACGACCCAGGATGACGACGCGTCCCGGGTCGCGATCGGCGGCCGGCACGGTCGCTGCCGGAGCGGGGACCGCGTGCGCGACGACGAGATCGTTCGCGGTGGTTCCGAAGCGCTCGCGCACGTCGTCGCGCTGCTGGGCGGTCGGCCAGAGCACCGCGTCGAAGCGTGGCGCGACCTCGAACCACCGCGACCACAGACGGTTGAGGTCCGAATCGGCCCGGTAAGGCGGCTCGAGGTGGATCGTGTGCACGGTGTGCAGGATGCGCACGTCATCGTCACCCCACCCGACGAGGAGCTCGCCCAGCTGCCGCGATTCGCAGATCAGCACGACCGGGCGGGGGTTCTCGGCGCGCAGGTCCGCCGCGATCCGCGTCAACCATGCCCGATAGAGTGCGCCGAACCCGTCGATGACGCCGACCGGTTCACCCGCGGTGTCGCGGACGAGGATGGGCGCGCGCGTGAGATGCCAGTCGGGATCGAGGACGACCGGAAGGGAGACCGCGCCCCCCGCGACGTCGCGGTACGCCAGCCCCGGATCCGGGTGACCCTCGTGAGCCGCTTCGCGCAGCCAATCGGCCGCTCCCCCGGCGGATGCGACGGCCTCGTCGAACAGATTGCGGAAGATCTCGGATGCCGATGCGGCCCCGCGCTCGACGAAGGTCGCCCGGTGCGCGGCGTGATCGGCGACGGCTCCGGGGTCGACGGTCAGGAGCAGCGGCGGCGCCCCCGCTTCGGTCATCTGCCGCGCGCGCGCCAGAGCGGAGATCGTGTACCCGCCGTCGAGGTCGGGGATGAGCCTGCTCGAGAGGATGAGGTACCAGGCGTCGGGGAACTCAGCGTCGCTCACGCCCCCATCCTCCCGCACGCGCCCTGATCCCTCGCGCACTCCGCGAACGCGCCCCGCCGCACGCCGCGATCCGGCCGGGGCCCCGTTTCGGGGCAATATCCGCCGCTCGGGGCGCGATCCGCCCGCCCCGAACCGCCGATCTCGCCCCACACCCACCACGCCGCGCTCAGCGCGAAGACACTGCGCCGCCTCCCGGAGCGGGCATTCCCTGCACCTCGATCAGGCCAGGCGTCCCGCCCTCCACCCGGCGCGCCGCAGGCGCGCCCCTACCCCGCGCAGGCAGACGACAGAGCAACGGCGACGACGACTCGCAGAGAGCGGAGTGCCGCATCCCTCCGGGTCGATCGGGGTAGGGGCCCCGCCCTCCACCCGGCGCGCCGCAGGCGCGCCCCTACCCCGCGCAGGCGGACGACAGAGCAACGGCGACGACGACTCGCAGAGAGCGGAGTGCCGCATCCCTCC
>NZ_JARVRW010000003.1 GCF_030209475.1 Microbacterium sp. lyk4-40-TSB-66 | reverse complement strand
GCGCGGCGCCGGGTCAGCGCGGCGCCGGGTCAGCGCGGCGCCGGGTCAGCGCGGCGCCGGGTCAGCGCGGCTCGGCCCCCAGGTGCAGCACGGCCTCGGCGAGCGCCCGCAGCCCCGCGGCGACATCGGCACCGGTCACCGCTTCGTCGGGGTGATGGCTGATGCCGTCGGGGTTGCGCAGGAAGAGCATGCCCACCTCGGTGATGGCCCCGATCGCCATCGCGTCGTGACCGGCGCGGCTGAAGAGGGTCGGTGCCTCGCCACCGATACCGGCGCGCACCACGTCCTGCAGAAGCGGGGCGCAGAAGACAGCCGGCGCGCTGTGCACCTCGCGGGCCCTCCAGCGCAGGCCACGGCGGCCCATGATGGCGTCCAGTTCGTGCGAGATCGCGTCCCAGGTGTGGTCGCGGGTGGCGTCGAACTCGCCACGCAGGTCGAGCGAGAAGTGCGCTTCACCGGGCACGACGTTCACCGCGCCGGGGAACGCTTCGAGTTGGCCGACGGTGCCGATGATGTGATGCTCGCCGCGGCAGATGCGTTCCACCGCGAGAGCCGCTTCGCTCGCCCCGAGCAGGGCGTCGCGGCGCATGTCGTAGGGGGTGCCGCCGGCGTGACGTGCTTCGCCCTCGACGACGAGCTGGAAGCGTCGGGCCGACGCGATCGACGACACCGCCGCGAGCGCCCGGCCGCTGCGGTGCAGCTCCGGCCCCTGCTCGATGTGCGCCTCGAGGTAGGCGACGAGCTCATCGGGGCGCCGGGCGGCCTCGCCGATGCGGCCGGGGTCGAGACCGAACTCGCGGAACCCCTGGCGCAGCGTGTAACCGTCGGCATCCGTCAGGTCCCACCACGACGCGTCCCACTGCCCGGCGACAGCCGAGGATCCGAGCAGGGCCTTGCCGAAGCGCGTGCCCTCCTCGTCGCTGAAGGCGATCACCTCGAGCGCGAACGGGAAGGGACTGGATGCCGTGCCCTCGTCGTCCACGCGACGGATGAGCCGCACGACCTCGAGGGCCATCAGCACCCCGACGATGCCGTCGAAGCGTCCGGCGTCGGGGACGGTGTCGAGGTGCGAGCCCATCAGCAGCGCCGGGGCGTCGGGGGCTCCGGCCGGGGCGAGGCGTCCGACCTGGTTGCCCGCGGCATCCTGTCTCGTCGTCATGCCGAGCTCGCGCATCCACTCGGCCGCCAGCCGGTTGACCCGGGCGTGCTCGGGCGACAGGTACACGCGCGTGATGCCGCCCGGGGTCGCGGTGACCCGGGCCAGTTCTTCGCACCGCCCCATGATCCGTCGCGCCGCGGAGGCGATACGCTCGGGCGCGACCTGCAGGCGGGTGGAGGTCGTCACCTTCGCGCCTCGCTCGTCGGGCCGGGGACGGCCGGCAGCGGGGTCGGCGCCCGCCCGGCGGCGACGGGGCTCACGATCGCGCCGCCGCGTAGACGCCCTGCGCGGCCTCGACGCCGCCGCCGGGAGCGACCGTCGCGCCGTGACGGCGCAGCACCGCCTCGAGCGCGGCGAGGGTGGTGAGCACGGCGTCGGTGCGGGCGTTGTACCCCATCGTGCCGATCCGCCAGACCCGACCGTGCAGAGGTCCGAACGACGTGCCGATCTCGATGCCGAAGTCGCTCAGCAGCTCCGAGCGCACCGCGTCTCCGACCACACCCTCGGGGATCTCCACCGCGACGACGTTCGTCATCTTGTGCGCGACGTCGCCGAAGACCGTCAGGCCGAGGCCCTCGACGCCGGCCAGCATCGCATCGCCGTGCAGGCGGTGCCGGTCGATCACGGCATCCCGCCCCTCGAGGAGCAGCACCCGGGCGCACTCCCGCGCGCCGTACAGCATCGTCGTCGCCTCGGTGTGGTGGTTCAGGCGCCGCGGTCCCCAGTAGTCGAGGATCATCGCGAGGTCGAAGTAGTTCGAGCGGATGAAGTCGGATGCCACCGCATCGCCCTCCTCCCGGATGCCGGCCTCGACGCGCGCGCGCGAGCGCACCACCTCGACGGCCCGCTCCGACAGGCTGATCGGCGCCGATCCCGACGGCCCGCCGAGGCACTTCTGCAGGCCCGCGGTCGCGGCATCCAGTCCCCAGGCATCCATCTCGAACGGGTTGCCCCCGAGCGAGGCCGTCGCGTCGGTGTAGAACAGGGCCCCGTGCGCGCGGCAGATCTCGCCGATCTCGTCCAGCGGCTGGAGCATCGTCGTCGAGGTGTCGCCCTGCACGCAGGCCACGAGGTGCGGCTTCACCCGCTCGACCGCCTCGCGGATCGCCGAGACGGGGAAGACCTGGCCCCACGGCACCTCGATCGTGTGCACCTCGGCGAGCGCGCGTTCGGCGATCTCGGCGAGCAGATGGCCGAACCGCCCGAAGACGGGCACGAGCACGCGATCGCCGGGACGGATGAGCGACAGCATGGCCGCCTCGATGCCGGCGCGACTCGTGCCGTCGATGAGCAGCGTCGCGTCGTTGTCGGTGGCCCAGACCTGGCGGTACAGGTCTTGCGTCTCGTTCATCGTCGCGGTCATGAACGGGTCGTACTGCCCGACCAGCGGTGCCCCCATCGCGCGCAGCACGCTCGGGTACGCCGAGATGGGCCCGGGACCCATGAGCAGACGGGCGGGCGGGTCGATGGGGCCGGGGAGCTGGTTGGTCACGAGGTCTCCATGGTGCGGGAGCGGGCGGAAGCGCGAAGGGATGCCGACACAGCGGCGACACGGCGGGCGAGGCGAACGAGCGCGATGTCGGTGCCCGCGCGCGAGACGAGGCAGACGCCGACGGGGGCGCCGTCAACCGTGAGCAACGGTACCGAGATCGCCGGGAGGCCGGCGATGGCCGCGGGGGCCGTCATACGCAGGGTGGCCGCGCGTACCGCGTCGACGTCGGCGGTGCGCTGGGGCGCGGGACCCGGGACGGTGGGGAAGATCATGACCGCACCGTCGACGAGATCGGCCAAATGCGCGGCGATCGGTTCGAGGCCGTTCCGCGCCGCGCGTTCGTCATCGGCGGTGATCTGCGCGGCGATGCGGAAGCGCTCGGCGACCGCCGGGCCCACGGCACCGGGGTGCGCGCGCAGCCACTCGCCGTCGTTGCGCCAGGCCTCCGCGCCCTGCACGGTGCGGAACGCCGCGAAGCCGGCATCCAGGTCTCCCGTGTGCACCGCGCGGAACGAGGGCGGATCATCGGATGCCGCGAGGCCGGCGAGCAAGCGCGAGAACTCCTCGCGGGTGGCGGCGTCGGCGCAGTCGAGCACCTCCTCGGGGATGACGAACCGCCAGGGAAGATCGCTGCCCCCGGCGCCGTAGACGTTCTCGGTGGAGGCGGAGCCGTCGTAGCTGAGGCACCAGTCGGCCACCCGCTGCAGGGTGTCGCCGTCGCGGGTGAGCCAGCCGATCGTGTCGAACGACTGCGCGAGCGGCAGCATGCCCTGTCGGGGGACGAGGTCGTGGGTCGTGCGCAGCCCCCAGAGCCCTTGGTACGACGCCGGAACGCGGATGGACCCGGCGGTGTCGGTGGCGAGGGCGATGTCGGCGTGGCCGAGGGCGACGGCGGATGCCGGACCGCTCGACGACCCCCCGGGCAGGGCGCCGACCACCGCGCCGTTGGGCGGCGTGCCGTAGTGGGCGTTGTCGCCGGCGATCGAATAGGCGAATTCGTCGGTGCGGGCGATTCCCCGAAGCGACGCGCCGGCGCGCAGCAGGTCGGCGACGGCCGGGGCCGTGGCCTTCTCGGGCCGCGCTTCCTCGAGGAACGTCGGGTTGCCCGCGCCGATGCGGAAGCCGGCGATGGCGAACAGGTCTTTCACCGCGACGGTGAGTCCCTCGAGCGGCCCCTCCCAGGCACCCTGCAGGAAGGGGTCGCCCACGCTCCGCCAGATCGTGCGGTCGAGCGGAGGCGTCCGCGGCGTCACGTGCGCCGCGGTGATGAGCCACCGCCCGTCGATGCGGTGCCACACCTGCGTCTGCAGGCCTCGCCCGCCGCCGCGGAACTGCGACACCGACATGAGCAGGGCGACGTCGCCGTCGGTGCTCGCGTCGGGGGTGGCCGTGGCGAGCGGGCGGTAGTGGACCTCGGCGATGTCGCGCGGTGGCACACCGCCGCGCAGCGACCGGAACCCGCTGATCGCGTCGTGGCCGACGAGCAGCCCCGCCGTGTCGCCGCGGAGGGTGTCCGGTCCGGGAGCGAAGAACGCGTCGAGGGCGTCGAGGTCGTTCGCGACGATGGCGCGCTCGTAGGCGTCGAAGGCCTCGCGCAGGTCGGCGGGGATGGTGGCATCCGTCATCGCGCGCTCCCACCCGCTCGGCGCCGGCGCGTGAGTGTCCAGGACACGCCGGTGACGACCCGCGCGATGCGGCGTGTCGTGGACACTCGACCGGGGGTCGGGGCGGCGAGGGAGGGCTCGGTGTCGGCGAGCAACGGCTCGGCGCGGGCCAGTGCGGCGGAGAGGGCGGGGCTCACTCGGCGTCTCCTTCGGACGAGGGGGCTGCGAACGCGGGGGTGCTCTCGGCGCGTGCCGACGAGGGGTCGGCGGACGCGCCGGTGCCCGCGGCGTCTGCGGACGGAGGGGCGGCGGACGCGCCGGTGCCCGCGGCGTCTGCGGACGAAGGGTCGGCGGACGCGCCGGTGCCCGCGGCGTCTTCGGACTGCGCAGGGGTAGCGGCGGCGGCGCGCGGAACATCGACGGACACCCGCACCTCGGGCTCCACCGCCGGCACTCCCGCGAAGTCGGCCTCGCGGATGCGTGCGTGCACGCCCGAGACGATATCGACGACCTGCGAGATGTCGAAGTCGGTCGCGGCGCTCAGGTAGGCGTAGCCCAGGTGCTCGTCCATTCCCCAGCGGCCGTGCAGCAGAGAGAGAGACGAGCGCACGCAGGCGCGCATCGCCGCATCGAGGTCGGGATCCATCCCGGTCGGCACGAGATACTCGGGCGTGCGCACGAGGGGACCGGCGACCTCGCCGAACGCCGCGCGGGCGGCCTCGGCGGGAACCACCTCGAAGCGCAGCGTGGCGCGCAGGGAAGCCTCGAGAGCGGTGAGCGCGACCTCGCCGTCGCCCTGCGCGAAGTGGGGGTCGCCGACGTACGCGAGCGCCCCCTCGACCTGCACGGGGAGGTAGAGGATCGTCCCCTCGACCAGGAGGTTGATGTCGATGTTGCCGCCGTGCCTGCCCGGCGGTACCGAGTGCGGGCGTTCCGCCCCGGCGACGGCGACACCCATCGTGCCGAGGAACGGCGCGAGGGGGAAGGCCACGACCGGCTCGCCTCCCTCGACGACGGGGAGCGTGCCGTGCAGGATGCCGCCCCGCTCGGCGACGGCGGCGAACACGCTGACGTTGTGCTCGCCGCGCGGCAGCTCGCCGACGAGCGCGCCTTTGCCGTGCCGGTTCGAGATGACGCCGTAGGGCACCCGCGGAACGAGGCTTTCGACGGTGATCTTGAGCAGGTCGCCGGAATGGGCATCGCGCACGTGCACGGGACCGACGACGACGTGGGGTCCGTCGGCCGTCACGTCGCGGGAGACGGATGCCGCGATCTCGACGGCGTCGTCGAGCACCTGCTCGCGCGGAACGCCGTGTGCCGCGAAGTAGGCGGCCGGGTCTTTGCCCTGGTCGTCGAGGATCCCCTCGTGGCTCACGGTGTCGAACGTGACGCTCGCACCCGACGCGATCTCGAGTACCGCGGTGTCGCTCGCGCACGGCAGCCGCCCCCACAGCACGGTGTCGGGCGTGGCGCGGAGGTAGTGGTCGCCGGGGACGGGGCCGACGCCCGGCTGGAGGATCGGCACCGGCGTCGCGGCGAGGGTCCCCTCGAGAAGGTCGACGACTGCGGCCGCGGCCTGGTGCGCGGGGGCGCTCACGCCTCGACCGCCGCGGGCGTGTGCAGGATCTCGCGGCCCTCGCGCTCGGTCACCGCGGCACCGCGGCGGTACACCGACTCACCGCGAAGCCACGTCTCGCGCACGACGCCCGTGAGGGTCTTGCCGTGCCAGGGCGTCACCGGGTTGCGGTACTCGAGCGTTGCGGCATCGACGACGAACGTCTCATCGGGGGCGAAGGCGACGAGGTGCGCCGGCGCGCCCGGTTCGATCACGCCGAGACCTTCGAGGCTCGCGATGCGTGCGGGGCCCGTGGTGAGCAGCGGCAGGAGGCTCTCGAAGGCCAGCCCCCTCTTTCGGGCGGTGGTGTGCACGGCCGACAGGCCGGTCTGCAGCCCGGCGATCCCGCCCCACGCGAGACCGAAGTCGGGGTTGCCCTTCAGTTCGACGGTGGCCGGCGAATGGTCGCTGACGATCGCGTCGATGGTGCCGTCGACGATCCCCGCCCACAGCAGGTCGCGGTTGTCACCGCCGCGGATCGGGGGGCAGCACTTGAACGCCCCCGCGCCGTCGGGCACGTCTTCGGCGTCGAGGGTCAGGTAGTGCGGGCACGTCTCGACCGTGAGGCGCACGCCCTCGGCCTTGGCCGCGCGCACGTCGTCGAGCGCACCGCCGTCGGAGACGTGCACGATGTGCGCGCGGGCACCCGTTCGACGGGCGGCGTCGATCACTCGGCGGATCGCGGCCCGTTCGCTGAGCGGCGGGCGACTGGCTTCGAAGTCGCTGTAGCGGGGCCCGAGCGGCCCATCGGCGTGGAGATGCGCGGGATCTTCGGCGTGCACGATGAGCAGGCCGTCGAACTCGGCGAGTTCGGCGAGGCACCGCTCGAGTTGGTCGGTGTCGAGGTGTCCGAACTCGTCGATGCCGCTGGGCGACAGGAAGCACTTGAATCCCACGACCCCGGCCTCGGAGAGCGCGCGCAGCGATCCGAGGTTCTCGGGGACGGCGCCGCCCCAGTACGCCACGTCGACGGCGAGCTTTCCCGTCGCGGCCCGCCGCTTGGCGTCCAGAGCATCGGGGGTGGTGGTGACGGGCAGGCTGTTCAGCGGCATGTCGACCACCGTCGTGACCCCACCGGCCGCCGCGGCGGCGGTTCCGGTCGCGAAACCCTCCCACTCGGTGCGCCCCGGTTCGTCGAGGTGCACGTGCGAGTCGACGAGCCCCGGCAACAGCACGGCGTCACCGGGCAACACGGTGGTGGCGGCGGCATCGAAGGGCTCGACGGCGGCGATCACACCGTCGCTGATCACGACGGTGGCGGGGCTGAAGGCGCCGTCGAGATAGACCCGTCGGGCGGCGATCCGTGTGCTCATGTCGTTCACGCTAGGCGCCCCGCATTTCCTGAATGTAACCGTCATCAACATTCATGCGAAAGCCGTCGCATCTGCGGGCTGGGGAGGAGGCGCGACGGTCGACACCGCTGGGCCGGCGGGCGCGTCACCGGGGCGCTGCACGTGCACCGGGGCGTCCGTCGGCCGCCCCCCTGCACGAGACCTGCCCCGGTCCGCCGCCGCCGCACCCGAACCCGCACCCGCCGCCGCACCCGCACCCGCACCCGCACCTGCACCTGCACCCGCACCCACACCCACAGCCGCACCCGAACCTGCGAATCCGGCCCACGCCCGCGACGGCCGCGCGTACTCGTCGCGCTTGCTCGTCCCCAGGCCCATGCGCACCATCCCGGATGCCATGCCGACCGCCGCGGCGACCCCGTCGACGACCGGCACGCCGATGCGCTCGGTGAGCTCCGTGCACAGGTCGGCCATGCCGGCGCAGCCGAGCACGATCACGTCGGCGCCGTCGGCCGCGGCGCGCGCGCCGTACTGCTCGATGGTCGTGACCGCCTCGGACCCCGTGTCTTCGAGGTCGAGCACGGGGATGCCCGTCGCCGCCAGCGACACGCACGCGCGCTCCATGCCGTACCGGGAGACGAGGTCTTCGGCCCGGCCCAGCGTGCGGCCGAGTGTCGTGACGACTCCGAAGTGCCGACCCGACACCGCCGCCAGGTGCATCGCCGCCTCGGCGATGCCGACCACCGGGGCGTCGACGATCTCGCGCGCCGCATCGAGGCCCGGGTCGCCGAAGCACGCGATGACGTACGCGTCGGCCGGGTCGTGGCCGGCGCGATCGGCCGCGATGGCCTCGATCACGGCGGCCGCCGCGGCGATCTCGTCGGTGTGGCTCTCGATCGCCTCGGCTCCGGTGGCGGGACACACGGCCTGGATGAGCACGTCGGGTCCCGCCACCTCCCGAGCGGCTTCGGCGATCTTCGCGGTCATCGCCCGGGAGGTGTTGGGGTTGATCAGGAGGATCCTCACGCGAGCGCCTCGCGGGAGTGCCCGGCGGCCGGTCGAGGGGGCGCCGACGCGGGCGCTGCGGCATCTGGAATCTCGTTCGCGAGCACCGGAGCCGAGCCCGGCGCGGCATCCTGAGACGTCTGCGCGAGCACCGGAACCTCGGATGCCGCGACCGCGTCGACGGTGCCGTCCGAGATGCCCTCGGTCTCGCCGTCGAAGGTCGGGATGCGGGGGTCGAGGCGTTCGAAGAGCAGGAACAGCACGTATCCCAGACCGCACCCGATGAACCAGCTGTAGTCGCTGATCGCCGCCACGTTGAACAGGCCGAGGTCGGCGAACAGCTTCGGGAAGATCGCGATCGCGACCGTCGGGACGCCCGCGCCGATGACCGCCTTCACCGCGTTGGGGTTGAAGCCGTTGCGGTACCAATAGGGTCCGGCGGTGTCCATGGTGAACATCGCGTCGATCTTCACGCGCTGACGGGCCGCGATGTAGTAGCCGGCGATCAGGATGCCGAAGAGGGGACCGATCAGCGCACCCAGCACGCCGAGCGAGTAGTGGATGGCGTCGGCGTTGGAGTACCAGTTCCAGGGCATCAGGAACGTCGAACCGACGGCGGCGATCATGCCTCCCGCGCGCCACGAGATCTTCTTCGGGGCGACGTTGGAGAAGTCGAACGCGGGCGAGATGAAGTTGGCGACGATGTTGATGCCGACCGTGGCGGTGACGAAGGTCAGACCGCCGAGGAGGATCGCGAACGGGGTGTCGATGCGCTCGACGGTCGCGATCGGATCGGTGATGAGCGAGCCGAACACCGGCACGGTGGCCGAGGCGGTGATGACGGTCAGCAGCGAGAAGAAGAGGAAGTTGATCGGGAGGCCCCAGAAGTTGCCCTTCTTGACCGCCGCGAAGCTCTTGCCGTAGCGGGCGAAGTCCCCGAAGTTCAGCATCGGGCCCGAGAAGTACGACACGACCAGCGCGACCGCGGCGAACATGACCGGGATCGACGCCCAGAAGTCGAGCTGCGTGGTCGAGAGGGTGAACGAGATGTTCTGGATGCCCGCCTGCGAGACGAGGTAGATCGCCAGCACGATCATGACGAGGTACACCGCGGGGCCCGCCCAGTCGATGAAGCGGCGGATGACCTCCATGCCGTTCCAGAAGAGGAGGAACTGCGCGGTCCACAGGATCGCGTACGAGATCCAGCCGAGGGCCGACAGTCCCGCGAACGAGACGTCGAGCAGGCTGGCGGCGCCCGGGATGAACTTCAGGAACACGATGTTCAGCGACTCGGCCGCGAGGAAGGTCTGCACGCCATACCAGGCGATGGCGATGAGGCCGCGGATGATCGCGGGGATGTTCGCACCCCGGATGCCGAACACCACGCGGTTGATGACGGGGTAGGGCACGCCGGTCTTCTGGCTGGGCTTGGCGACCATGTTGGCGAAGACCTGCACGATGACGATGCCGGCGATCAGCGCCACCAGCACCTGCCACGACTGCAGTCCGAGCGCGAAGAGCGAACCCGCGGTGACGTATCCGCCGACGGAGTGCACGTCGCTCATCCAGAACGCGAAGATGTTGTAGCTCGACCACTTCTGCTTGCGGAGCGGCGCGAGGTCCTCGTTGGCGAGGCGGTCGTCGTAATGCGGCAGCATGTTGCCGCCCCCGTGGGGGTGGCCGGCGGCCTCCACGAGATCGTGGGGGCCGGTGAGCGGGCTCGAAGTCATGTCATTCCTCTCAGGACGATGGATGCCACGACGTGGAGTCCGCGGCCGGAGTGGAGCTCTGATGTGAAGTTATGGGTTCACATCACCCCGGCGGTTTCGCTCATGTAACAGGCGTGTGAAGTCACACCTTCACGCGGGAGGCGTCCTTAGACTCGGGGCATGACGCAGCCCGCCGCCGTTGACGACGCCCGTGTCACGCCCGACGCCCCCCGCACCGATGCCGCGGGTGCGGCCGACGCCGTCGGCGCCGGCGAGGCCTCCGTCGGCGCCCGCATCCGTGACCTGCGCCAGTCACGCGGCATCTCCGCCCGCGCACTCGCGGCGACCCTCGGTATCTCCCCCAGCGCCGTCTCGCAGATCGAGCGGGGAGTCATGCAGCCGAGCGTCTCGCGGCTCATCGCCATCACCGACGCCCTGGGTGTCCCCCTCGTGGCGGCCTTCGACCCGGCATCCGACCGCCCCGTCGAACCCGCCGGCCCCTCGGGCTTCACGCTGCAGCGCGCGGGGCAGACGCCTGACATCGTGCTCGACAGCGGGGTGTCGTTCCGCCGCCTCACGCCCGGAACATCGCCGGGCATCGACTACTTCGAGTCGATCTACCCGCCCGGGGCCGCCGCCCACGGCGCGGACGACCTGTTCCACCACGAGGGCTACGAGGTCGGCACGGTCGTCGCGGGCGAGCTCACCATCGACTTCGAGGCCGAACGCGTCGTCCTGCGCGCGGGAGACGCGATCAGCTACCCCTGCTCCGTCCCCCACCGCCTGCACAACACCGGCGACACCGATGCCGTGGCGCACTGGCTGATCGTTCACGCCTGACCCGGGCCGGGCGCTTCGTCCAGCGTCGGGGCGCCATCCGCCGATCGGGGCACGATCCGCCGTTCGGGGCGCGAGAAGCACGCCCCGAGCCGCCGATGCCGCCCCGAACCCGTGAGGCATCGGCCGAAATGTTCCCCACAGCAACATTGCTGACACATCGCGCCACAGCCCCGTAACGCACGCCGCCTAGCCTGGTCGGCATGCACCTGCAGGAGTTCCACGCCCTCGATGATGCGGATGCCGCGGCGGTGGTCCGCGTCTGGGCCGACGTGCCGGGCTGGGTCGACGCCGTCGTCGCGGGTCGCCCGTACGCCGACGTCGACGCCCTCGCCTCGTACGCGGGCGACCTCGCCGCCGCCTGGTCGCCCGCCGACCTCGAAGCGGCCCTCCACGCCCACCCCCGCATCGGAGGGAAGGTCTCGGGCGACGGCGCCGAGGCCTCGGCATCCCGACGCGAACAGGGCTCGATGAGCACCGCCGCCGATGACGACGTCGTAGCCATCGCCGCCGGCAACGCCGCCTACGAGGAGCGTTTCGGGCGCGTCTTCCTCATCCGCGCCGCCGGGCGGACCCCCCGCGAGATGCGCACCGAGCTGGAGCGCCGCCTCGGCAACACCTCCGACGCCGAGACCATCGAGGCCACCCGCCAGCTCGCCGAGATCGCCCTGCTGCGCCTTCGCACGACCTTCGCCGACGACGCCCCCGCCGAACCCGAGGCTGCGGAATGACCCGCCGCATCGCCGACACCCCGGAGGGCCGCCGATGACGCACCTCACCACGCACATCCTCGACGCCGTCTCGGGCACCCCCGCCCCCGGCGTCACCGTGACCCTCAGCCACCTCGACGGCGCGACGATCGACGCGGCCGCCACCGACGCCGACGGCCGCCTCGCCCTGGGCCCCGAGCGACTCGACGACGGCGACTACGCGCTGACGTTCGCGACCGGCGCCTACTTCCGCGCGAAGGGAACCGCGTCGTTCCATCCCGTTGTCACCGTCGCCTTCACCGTCTCGAACGACGCGCACCTGCACGTGCCGCTGCTGCTGAGCCCGTTCGCCTACTCGACCTACCGCGGCAGCTGAGGAGGAGCCATGAAGGTCATCGTCATCGGAGCCGGCGTCGGCGGAACCTCCGCCGCCCTCGCACTGCAGAAGCTCGGCCACGAGGTCGTCGTCTACGACCGCATGCGCGAGAACCGGCCGGTCGGGGCGGCGCTGTCGCTGTGGTCCAACGGCGTCAAGGTGCTGAACTGGCTGGGCCTGGGCCCGCAGGTCGCCGCCCTCGGCGGGCGGATGGACGACATGGCGTACTACGACGGGCACACCGGCGACGAGCTCTGCCGCTTCAGCCTCGCCCCCGTCACCGAGCAGACCGGCCAGCGTCCCTACCCCGTCGCCCGCGCCGACCTGCAGCAGATGATGATGGATGCCGTGGGCCCGGCGAACATCCGCCTCGGCAAGCAGCTGGTCGCCGTCGCCGACGACGGGCGGACGGTGACGGCCACCTTCGCCGACGGCTCCACCGACACCGCCGACCTGCTCATCGGAGCCGACGGTGCGCGCTCGCTCGTGCGCGACTACGTCACCGAGCCCACCGGCATCCGTCCCCAACGGTCCTATTCGGGGTACGTCAACTACAACGGTCTCGTGAGTGCCGACGAGCGGATCGGGCCGCTCGACCAGTGGACCACGTACGTCGGTGACGGCAAGCGCTGCGCGGTCATGCCCGTGGCGGGCGATCGCTTCTACTTCTTCGTCGACGTGCCGGGCCCCTCGGGCGTGGTGGAGGACCGCATGGCCGCCCTCGAGGCCGCCTTCGGGTCATGGGGCGCCCCCGGCGTGCGGGCGCTGCTCGACGGCATCGACCCCGACGAGTCGCTGAACCGCGTGGAGATCTGGGACATCGACCCCTTCGACACCTGGGTGCGCGGTCGCGTGGCGATCCTCGGCGACGCCGCCCACAACACCGCTCCCGACATCGGCCAGGGCGCGTGCTCGGCGCTGGAGGACAGCTTCGCCCTCGGCATCGTCTTCGCGACCTCGACCCTCGGCGTCGAGGACTCGTTGAAGCGCTACGAGCGCATCCGCACCGAGCGGGCCGGCGACCTGGTGATGCGCGCCCGCAAGCGCGCGCACGAGACCCACGCGTTCGACCTCGCCGCGACGCAGGCCTGGTACGACGGCCTCCGCCGCGAGGACGGCACGGGGGTCATCCGCGGCATCGTGGGCAACATCGAGGGGAGCCCCGTCGAGCTCGGCGCCAGCGTGATGCGCTGACGCGGTCCTGCCCGGCCGACCGCCGGGATCGCTCACGGGCACGCCGCGCAACGCGCTACGCCGGTCGCCGGGCCGTCCCCGGCGTTCCGGGTCCGAGCCCGCGCCCGCGCCCGCGCCCGCGCCCGCGTCGCAGAATGGATGCCATGACCGCCACCGTCACCATCCGCCTCGTCGCCCCGAAGGAGTACGCGGATGCCGGACGACTCACCGCCGGGGCCTATCGGCACAGCTACCCGGGTCTCAACGAGGACTACCTCCACTCGCTCGCCGACGTCGAGGGCCGGGTCGCGCAGGGCGAGGTGTGGGTGGCGGTCGACGGCGACGAGCTGGTGGGCACGGTGTGGACGCCGCGCCCGGGCGAGCGCCTCTCGCCCCTCGCGTCCGAGGGGGAGATCGACTTCCGCCAGCTCGCGGTCGCCCCGTCGGCTCGCGGCCGCGGTGTCGGCGAGGCCCTCACCCGGCACGTCCTGGCGCTGGCCCGCGCCCGCGGGGCGCACCGGGTGGTGATGAACAGCGACGAGGAGATGGTCGGCGCTCACGCGCTCTACCTCAAGCTCGGCTTCCACCGGCTGCCCGAGCGCGAGCACCCCGTCGAGGTGGCACCGGGGCGCTTCCTCGACCTGCTGGCGTTCGGGATCGATCTCTGACGGCCCGCCGCGAGTCCGTCACGCCCGTGGCGATCCGGGGCGAGGGGAGGGATGCCGCTCACGCGGGCGTGACACGCGGTCGCTCGCGTCACCCGACGGCGCGCGCCGACCCGGCCCCGCGCGCCGCCACCCCCGACCGCAGCCGTGCGTTCGCGTCGGCCGACGCCGACGTCATCCGCTCGAGGAAGGCGCGGACGACGCGCACCTCCTCGGCCGGGGTCTCGCGCACCGCGGCGGCGATCTCAGCACCCGCGAGATCGAGGAACGCCGACACCCCCTCGAGCGCGGACGGTGTCGGACGCACACCGACCCGCCGTCGATCGCCCTCGTCGCGGTGACGCGAGGCGAATCCGGCGCGTTCGAGGCGGTCGATCAGCACCGACACGGCACCCGAGGTCATGCCGATCTGCCGCGCGAGCTCGATCGGCGACATCGGGTGCCCCGCGCGATCGGCCCAGACGATCCGGCCGAGCGCCTCGGCATCCGCCGCCGAGAGTCCCAGCCACGTCGACAGGTGCCTGTTGAGCTCGTCGGATGCCATCGTCCAGTCGCGGAGGCGATGCATGACGGCGACCTCGTCGTCCGACCACGAGGTCGAGAGGGCGTTCGGAGCGGTCGACCGCGCCGAGGCCCTCGGCATCCTGCGCGAGCGCTTCGCCGACGCCGGCTGGCAGGCCCCGCGAGTGCTCGACGGGTTCGAGGACTCGGACGACGTCTACATCGACGAGCTCACGCAGATCCGGATGCCGGGCTGGCACCGCGGCCGCATCTGCGTCCTGGGTGACGCGGCGTGGTGCGTGACCCCTCTGGGCGGAGGCGGGGCCTCGCTCGCCCTCACGGGCGGATACGTGCTCGCCGCCTTCCTCTCGCAGATCGACGGACGCCCCGACCGCGATGCGCTCGACGACGCGCTGGAGCGAATGGGGGCGTGGATGCGTCCGCTGGTCGATCAGGTGCAGGGCATCCCGCGCGGCATGCTGCGCCTCGCCTACCCGCGGACGCGGCTCGGGCTCGGGGCGCGCGACGTGCTCATCAAGATCATGACCTCACCGCCGCTGTCGCACGTGATGGGGAAATTCGGTCAGGTCGCCGACACCGATCAGGAGCTGCCGGCGCTCCAGGCGTAGCTCCCGGAGCGCTGTCTCGCCGTGCGGCGGGCGGAACTCCGGAGATCGCGCGGGCTCCGGCCGTCACAGCACGCCGAGGGACGCTCTCACGTGCAGAACTCCGGAGTTCGGCCCGCGGCGCCGGTGACGTTACACCCGGGGCCAGGACGCTGAGGTTACGGACATCACCGACCCTGCACGACGGCCGCGCGCCGCCGCCGGCCGAACCCGGTCAGACGTGGAAGACCGCGTGCACGTCGTCGCCGAGCACCTCGCGGCCGCCCAGGCCGTCGATCTCGAGCAGCGTCGCGATGCCGACGACCTCGCTGCCGACCGCCTGCAGCAGGTCGCGGCCGGCGCGGAGGGTCCCTCCGGTGGCGAGCACGTCGTCGAGCAGCAGCACGCGGGCGCCGGCGGCGTTGTCGTCGTGCATCTCGATCGTCGCGGAGCCGTACTCGAGGTCGTACTCGACGCTCGCCGCGGGGCGGGGCAGCTTGCCGGCCTTGCGGATCGGCATGAGCCCCACGTTCGCGACGATGGCCGCGGCTCCCGCGAGCAGGAACCCGCGCGCTTCGACACCCGCCACGGCGTCGAAGCGCCCCTCGAAAGGCTCCACGAGCGCCTCGACGACGGTGCGCAGGGCAGCGGCATCCGTCAGCAGCGGAGTGATGTCGCGGAACATGATGCCCGGCTTCGGGTAGTCGGGGATGCTCGTGATGAGCGATTCAGCGCGGGCGAGGGCGGAGGCGTCGGGCACGCACCCAGCCTAATCGCGAGCGCTCTCCTGAACCGAGGCCTCGGCGCCGCGGCATCCCGCTTCTCGCCCGTTCCGCCGCACACCCACCACACGCACCCCACCGCGCACGCGCGATTGACAGGACTGCAAGCGCTTGCACTAACGTGGCCCGCATGACTTTCACGCAGGAGGACGCGCGCGCCGACCTCGCCTCGGCGCCCGGCTCGGAGTGGTGGCGCACCGCCGTCATCTACCAGATCTACCCCCGCTCGTTCGCTGACGCGTCGGGCGACGGCCTGGGCGATCTCCCCGGCGTCACCGCGCACCTCGACGACCTGCAGACGTTGGGAGTGGATGCCATCTGGCTCAGCCCCTTCCAGACCTCGCCGCAGAAGGACGCGGGCTACGACGTCGCCGACTACCGTGACGTCGACCCGATCTTCGGCACCCTGGCCGACTTCGACGAGATGCTCTCGGGCGCGCACGAGCGTGGCATCCGGGTCATCGTCGACCTCGTCCCCAATCACTCCAGCGATCAGCACGTCTGGTTCCAGGAGGCGCTGAAGGCCGCCCCCGGCAGCCCCGAGCGGGCGCGGTACATCTTCCGCGACGGCAAGGGCGAGAACGGCGAGCTGCCCCCGAACAACTGGGAGAGCGTCTTCGGCGGCGGCATGTGGAAGCGCGTGACCGAGGCCGACGGCACGCCCGGCCAGTGGTACCTGCACATCTTCGACGAGACCCAGCCCGACTTCGACTGGACCAACGACGAGGTGCGCGCCGAGTTCCGCGACATCCTGCGTTTCTGGCTCGACCGCGGAGTCGACGGGTTCCGCGTCGACGTCGCGCACGGCCTGATCAAGGCCGAGGGCCTGCCCGACTACACCCCCGACCCCGACGCGGGTTCCATGGGCGGCGACGCCGACGAGGTGCCGTACTGGGGTCAGCCGGGCGTGCACGAGGTGTGGCGCGAGTGGCACGAGGTGCTCGCCGCCTACGACGGCGACCGCGCGCTGTGCGCCGAGGCCTGGCTGCCCACGGTGGAGCAGACCGCGCTGTGGGTGCGTCCCGACGAGATGCACCAGGCGTTCAACTTCCACTACCTCGAGACCGCGTGGGATGCCGCCGCGCTCCGCGCCGTCATCGCCGAGTCGCTCGACGCGTACGGTGCCGTCGGTGCGCCCAGCACCTGGGTGCTGTCGAACCACGACGTCGTGCGCCACGCCTCGCGCCTCGCGCTGACCGCCGAGAACCCGCAGGGCGCGGGTATCGGCCCCGACTCCCCCGGCAAGCCCGACCCCGTGAAGGGTCTGCATCGCGCCCGCGCCGCCACCTCGCTGATGCTGGCCCTCCCGGGCTCGTCGTACCTGTATCAGGGCGAGGAGCTGGGCCTGCCCGAGGTCATCGATCTGCCCGACGACGCGCGCCAGGACCCGACGTGGTTCCGCACGAACGGCGAGCGCTACGGCCGCGACGGCTGCCGCGTGCCGATCCCGTGGACCGCCGACGCCCCCGCGTACGGCTTCAACGACACGGGCGCCTCGTGGTTGCCGCAGCCCGCCGAATGGGCCGAGCTCGCCCACGACGTGCAGGTCGACGACCCCGCCTCGACGCTCACGCTGTACCGGGCTCTGCTCGCCGAGCGCCGCAGCCGCAACCTCGGCGCGGGGGCCATCGAGTGGTTCGACGGTTTCGACGACGACGTGGTGGCGCTGCGCAACAGCGGTCTCGTCGTGATCGCGAACCTCGGCGACGACGCGGTGGAGCTGCCCGAGGGCGAGGTCCTGATCGCCAGCGGCCCGCTCGACGGCACGCGCCTGCCGACCGACACCACCGTCTGGATCGCCACGGCCTGAGCAGCCGCGGCATCCCAGAACGCTCCATCCGAGAACGCGAGACCGTGGCCGGAATCGACGACGTCGCCCGCGCCGCGGGAGTGTCGACGGCCACGGTCTCGCGGGCGTTGAGCGGGCGCGGGGTGGTCTCCAGCGCGACGCGCGAGCGCGTGCTGGCCGCCGCCGGACGATTGGGCTACGTGGTGTCGGCGGCCGCCTCGACCCTCGCCACCGGCCGCGCGCGGGCCGTCGGGGTCGTCGTGCCGTTCCTCGATCGGTGGTTCTTCAGCACCGTCCTCGCCGGCATCTCCGACGCGCTCGTGCGCCGCGGCTACGACATCACGCTCTACAGCGTGAGCGCCGACCCGACCGAACGGCGCCGCGTCTTCGACGACCACCTGCGGCGGCGGCGCATCGACGCGGTCATCACCGTCGCCCTCGAACTGGATGCCGAGGAGTCGGCGTCGCTGCGCGGACTCGGCGTGCCGATCGTCGCGATCGCCGGCCCCAACCCTCTGCTCACCACGCTCACCGTCGACGATCTCGCCGTGGGGCGCCTGGCCACCGCGCACCTGCTCGAGCTCGGCCACCGTCGCCTCGCCCACATCGGAGCGGATGCCGTGGCGTCGGCCGCCTCGACGGTGCCCACCCTCCGCCGCCGCGGGTTCGAGCAGACGCTCGCCGACTCCGGCATCGAGGCGCACGGCGTCGAACCCGCCGACTTCACCATCGAGGGCGGATCGACCGCGGCAGCCCGCCTGCTGGCGTCCGACGATGCGCCCACGGCACTGTTCGCGGCATCCGACGAGATGGCGATCGGAGCGATCCTGGCTGCACGTGCACTCGGTCTGCGCGTCCCCGACGATGTCTCGATCATCGGCGTCGACGGGCACGAGCTCGGCCGCTGGTTCGGGCTGACGAGCATCGACCAGTTCGCGCGCGGGCAGGGCGAGCGCGCCGCCGAGGTGGTGCTGAGCGCGCTCGACGGCGCCCGGCCGGCTCGCGGACGGGGCACCCTGCCGTTCGAGTTGGTCGACCGCGGTTCGACCGCGCCCCCGACGCACTGACCCGCCCCGGCGGACCCGTCGCCCGACGCGACGCGGGGTGCCGCGAACCACCCCACCGGGTCGACGATCGGACGCGACACGCACGGCGCGCACGCCATGTGTCCGTTACGCGTCGTATTCCCCCGAATTGCCTTCAATGAAACGGTCTGATCATTGGTGTGCGACATAATCGAGGGACGTTCTGCCAGATCCGACTACGTGTCATTCGATGCGTATACGAATCATCGAATCGACAGGAGTCGCACACGTGGGGATACGCGAATACGGACGACTGATTCGTAAAGGCTGGCTGACCATTTCGATCTTCGTCGCCGTGGGCTTGGCGGCGGCGGCGGCCGTCACGGTCACCGCGGTGCCGGAATATCGCGCTCAGACCACCGTGCTGGTGTCGCTGAGCACAGTCTCGAGCCAGTCGAGCACCGACGTGGGGGCCTCCTTCACCAGCGCCGCGGCGCGCGTCCCCTCCTACGTCGCCCTCGCCACCTCGGCCTCCGTGCTCGAGCCGGTGATCTCCGAGCTCGATCTCGACATGACCGTGAGCGAGCTCGCGGCCGAGATCACCGCCGTGCCCATGCCGAACACGGCCATCATGTCCATCGACGTCGTGGATGCCGACGGCGAGCGCGCGGCGCAGATCGCCGACACCGTGGCGGCCAGCCTAACCCAGTACGTCCGCGAGCTCGAGGGCACGTCCGACGGCGGTCCCAGCCGTGTCAACCTGCGCGTTCTCGAGTCCACCCCGGTGCCGAACTCGCCCCTCACCCCCGACCTGCCGGTGTATCTGCTCATCGGCGGCGCGACCGGACTCATCCTCGGCGTGGGCATCATCGCGCTCCGCCACCTCCGCGACGGTCGCATCCACTCCGCCGCCGACGTCACCGCGCACACCGACCTGAGCGTCGTCGAATCGGTGCCCTTCGACGGCGGCCTGCGCAAGGGACCCACGCTCGTCGACGAGGACGGCCCCGCGGCCGAGTCGTTCCGGATGCTGCGGACGTCACTGCTGTACGGAACGCCCTCGGTGGCGCGCGTCCTGCTGGTGACCTCGGCCCGCGAGGGCGACGGCAAGAGCGTCGTCGTCGCCAATCTGGCCGCCGCGATGGCCCAAGTCGGCCGTTCGGTGCTGGTCATCGACGCGAACCTGCGTTCCCCGGTGATGGTCGACGTCTTCAAGACGCCCCGCGGCGCGCCCACCCTGGTCCAGCTGCTGAACAGCGCGGCGCTGCCCGACCCCGCGTCGCTGACCCGCACCGCAGAGGGCGTCACCGTGCTGCCGGCCGGGCGGACGGCAGCCAACCCGAGCAACCTCATCGGCACCGCCGCCATGGAACGCGTGCTGTCCCAGTTGGCCCGTCGGTTCGACCACGTCCTCATCGACTCGCCCGCGGTGCTGACGGCCACCGACGCAGTGCTGCTCAGCAAGCTGGCCGACACCACGCTGCTGGTGGCCGGTGTCGGCGTGTCGGGTGCGGCCGACATCGCCACGGCGACCGACCGGCTGCGCACGGTCCGCAGCGAGGTGCTAGGCGCCGTCGTCTCCCGCGCCCCGAAGGCTTCGCCGGCTCCCGCGGCGCCCGTCGTCCCCTTCGCCTGACGCTCCCGCGGGGGCCCGGCGCCGGCGCTGCCCGGGCGCAACGTCGAGCGTGCCGACGGGAGTGCCGACGGGCGTCGCCGTGCCCGTCTCGGGGGCCGTCGGCGTCGGCGTCGAGGGGTCGCCGGCCGGCGTGACCGCGCGCCGAGCCACCGGACGGTACGTCCCTCCGGCGCGCGCGGCGACCACTCCCATGCCGCACAGGATCCACAGGGTGTAGGCCACCGGGCCCTCCTGCAGCGTCGGGAGCACGGTGAAGCTGACGAGCGAGGCCGCGATGACCGCCGCGGGGAGGAACCCGTCGAGCGTGCGCGCGCGCAGGCCGCCCTGGAACAGGTACACCAGCAGCACGCCGAACAGCAGCATCACGAGAATTCCGGATTCGATGGCGAGGAGCAGGAAGAAGCTCTCCACCAGAATCGCGTCGCTCGAGTAATTCAGGGCGCGCGGCCCGACCATTCCCAATCCGTATCCGAACGGGTGCGTGACGAGAAAGGGAATGTTCTCGAGAAGGCTGTCACTGTGTCCGATGAGTGAGGGGTCGGCGATATGCGAGACGACCTTGTCGATGAAGAGGTACAGCGTGATCCCCGCGACACCCGCGGCTGCCATGATCGTCAGGAAGGCCCACGTCATCACGGGACGCGCACGGAAGATCCCCCACGACACCAGCGCCGCCGCGAGGAGGGCGAGCCCGAGATACCCGCTGCGCGACTGCGTGAGGTAGATGGCCACGAGCGGCAGGACCGTGAGACCCGCCTTCAGCCACAGGGGCCAGCGCGGGCGCGTCCACAGCACCGCGAGCATCATCGTCGCCACCGCCGCGCTCTCATTGGGAGCGGTGTAGGGACTGAACCCGCGCGGCACGATGCTGCCGGCGACGAAGAGGGACGAGGGGAAGGGTTCCCCCTCCGGCACCGGGAACACCCCGAGCGTGAAGAGCCACTTCAGCCCCTGGCTCCACGTCACGATCGTGGTGATCGCGGCGATCTGCGCGACCACGATGAAGACGGTCGCCAGGATCGGCACATGGCGCCGGTCGAGCACGGCCGGGGTGACGATGAGGGCCAAGAACGGCAGGAAGTCGTTCCGCCACCCGTACGCCGCCTGGGTGAAGCTCGACGTCCACGCCCCCGAGACCAGCCCCAGCCCGACGATCATCAGCACGATCACGACGATCGGGACGGGAACGCGCCGAATCCGCCCCGTCACGATCACCAGGAGGAACAGCCCCAGGAGGAGTGCGTCCTTGATCGCGCCGAACGCGGTGGCAGCCGACCCCTTCAGGAACGCCGAGGTCACGCCGTTGGCGGGCAGGACGAACGCCAGGAGCAGGATGCCGAGCCACAACACCCCCAACCCCGACCAGCCGTACGGCGCGATCGCCGACATCATGCGGGCGCCGAGCGGCGCTCGGCGCGTGTGCACGGCGGTCGTGGCTGCGGTCACATCGTGCCGCCTCGGCCGGTGAGGCGACGCACGACGAGCAGCGCGTCGGAGGGACGCGGCACGATCGTGCGGACCGGGGGTCGGATGGAGAGCAGCATCACGGTCAACGCTATGACGACACCGCTCGCATTCGCGATCGCCGCGGCGTTGGCGCCGAAGATCGGGCCGAAGCTGAACAGCAGCACGAGGCACGTGACGAGACCCGAACCCTGCGCGATCGTCAGACGCATACCCAGGTTCTGCGCCGAGAGCACCTCCCCGGCGCTGACGGCCACGACGACGAACAGCGAGCCGAGGATCGCGACCATCACCGCCGGCAGGGCGTCGGTGAACGCCGCGCCGAAGAGCAGAGGGACACCCCACGGGGAGACGACCGCGAGGAAGATCGCCGAGGCGAGTCCGACCACGAACGCCGACCGGATCGCCTCACCCGTGGCGCGGACCCGGGCACGGCCGCTCGAGTGCGAGATGTCGGCGAAGACGGGGGCCGCGACCGCGTGGGCGAGGAAGACCGGAAGGGTTCCGATGGTCACCGCGACGGAGTACAGCCCCGCCTCGTGCGAGCCGATCAGCGGCAGCATCAACACCTGGTCGAGCCGCTGGTACGCCGCGTCCGAGGCCTGCGCCCCGTAGAAGGTCGAGCTGCCGCGCAGCAGCGGCTTCCACGGCACCGGCTCCGCCCGATGGGTGCGGTTGAGCATCGCGCCGAGGAGGGCGGTGGCCGCCGAACCGATGACGTTCGCCCAGATGACGCCGGCGACGCTCATGGCATCCATCAGCGCCAGAAGCAGGATGCCGCCGACGTACACGATCGGCTGGGTCGCCTGCAGGAGGGCGACCGCCCCGAAACGCCGTTGGGCACCGACCACGCCGATGTCGATCATCCAGCACACCATGAGGGGCGTGCAGGCCAACGCGACCACGACCGCGACCGCGGCGCCGGTGTCGAATCCCGCGAACAGGGTGGACACGGCCAGCCACGCGAGCAGTCCCGCCGGAACCACCGTCAGCAGGGCCAGCCGCCGAGCCGTGCGCACCGCGCCCATGCTCCCGTCGGCGAGCACGCGTCGGCGCACCTCGAACGGCATCCCGAATGCCAGCACGATCGGCACCAGGTACATCGCGGCCAGGGCCGACGCCGTCTCGCCGCGGCCGCTCGGACCCAGCGCGTGCGCGATCAGCGGAGCGCTGATCAAGCCCAGCGCCGCGACCGACAGGCGCGAGCCGAGCATCGTCATCGGCGAGTTGAAGACCCGCATCACAGCGCTCACGGACGTCTCCCCGACTCGGCGGTCATGGCGATCATGGCGTGCAGCCGTTCACCGAATCCGTCGAGGTCGAACAGACCGGTCTCGTCGCGGACGATCACGTGCAGGCAGTCCCGAAGGGGGGCGACCTCGACCCAGACGCCCAGGGGCAGGTGCCGGTGCGCCGGCATGCCGCCGACGAAGGTGTCGGCCTCGACACGCGGCATCAGCTCCTCGGAGACAGCCACCTCGGTCGTGGGCAGCGAAACGTGGATCTCGAAGGGGACCCGCGGGGTCGCCTCACCCGATCGTCGCGCGGCGCGGGGGTGACGGACGGCGTTCTTCAAGGCGCTCAGCGTGGTCGCGAGCAACCAGGCGATGGGCACGCCCGCCTTGTTCGCGGCGGAGACGCGCTCGGCCAGCGCCGTCGCGCTCCAGTCGTCGGCGAGCAGGCGCCCCATGGGCACGGACGGGGAGAAGTTCCCCTCGGCGTCGAACCCCTTCGCCACCCAGCGGCGGGCGTCGACGGGCACCACCACGCGGAAGTCCACGGGTTCTCGCTCGCTCTCGCGCAGGCAGCGCAGCACCAGGCTCGCCGTCTTCACCGACAGGGGCGGGCGCGCGGGGCGGCGTCCGTCGACCGCCTTCTCCGGTGTCAGCGCGATCATGCGCACCGACTCGGGCCTCAGCAACGTCGACACCGTGCGCGTGCGAGCAAGCGACTCGGCGATCGTGAGCGTCTCGGAGAGCTGGTACCCGGTCTCGGTCGCGGCGGTCAGGGACCGGAAGGTCTGCCGTGCCGACCGGATGCCGGCCACCCCCTTCAGTCCGAATTTCTTCATCGCCGCGCGCAGGGGCGCCTCGGCCCACGGCACGGGCGCCACCTCGTCCGCCCCCGGAGCACCCAGCTTCTCCATCACGAGGCTCACGACGGCGGTGGCTCCGGTGCCGTCGAACAGGCTGTGCGGAAGCGCGAGGGCCAGCATCCCGTCGTTGACGAAGATGCGCACCGGCAGCTCACCAGATGCGAACTCGGTCTCGAGGACGCGTGCGGCCAGCTCCGAGCGGTCCAGGACCGTCCCCACCGTCTCGAGCGCGTGCCCGCTGGCGGCGAGAGCCGTGGGCCGGTCGACGCGCTTCCACCGTCGACCCCGGGTGCGCAGGCGCAGCAGCACCGCGCCGCGCGGGGAGCGCAGCACGTCCTTGAGCGCCGTCAGCGCCCGCTCGGGGCTGAGGTCGACCAGGGGGCCGAGGATGTAGCAGATCGTGAGGTCGTCGTAGCCGAGGTTCCGCAGCCCGGTCATGCGCGTCCTGCGCCGGCGAACAGGGACCGCCGTTCGGAGATGGCGGCGAGGAGCGAACGCTCGTAGGCGGCGTGGACCGACTCCCACGAGTAGGCCGCCTCCGCACGCCGCTGCGCGCGCTCGGAGAGGGACCGCTGGCGGTCGGGATCGTCCATCAGCGCCAGCACGGTCGCGGCGATGTCGTGCGGGTCGGGGGTGACCAGCAGTCCGGCGCCGTCGAGCACCTCCCGGTTGAACACGGTGTCGCGGGCCACGACAGGGGCGCCGCACGCCATCGCCTGCACGAGGGCGGGGTTGGTGCCGCCCACGCTGTGGCCGTGGAAGTACGCACCGGCGTGCTGCCAGAGCGAGTGCAGTCGCTGATCGTCGCTGACGTGGCCGAACCATCGCACGCGAGCGTTCGAGCGGGTGAGGGCGGCGACGGCGTCGTCGATCGGACCGCCGTAGCCGGACGAGCCGACGATCACGACGTCCCTCGTGCGGGCGATGTGTCGTGCCGCCTCGATGAACTCCGGCACCGTGTTCTCGGGTACGAACCGGGCCACGAGCAGCGCATAGCCCCGATGGGTGAGTCCGGGCTCGACCGGGTAGTCGGGCGGCACGTCGCCGCCGTAGGGGATGACATCGCCGTCTCGACCGAACTCGTCGCGCCAGCGAGTCTCGATCTCGGCGGCGTCGTAGATGATGCGGTCGGCGTAGCGGGCGGTCCAGACCGCCCCCTGGTGGAACACCTTCTTCGCGGCGGCACCCCACTTGGCACGATCCCACTCGATGCCGTCGACGTTGACGACGGTGGGGATGCCGCGCTGCTTCAGCGACGGCAGCCAGAAACCGTTCGCGCAGTTCAGCACGAGGGCGACGTCGGGCTTCCTCCGTGCCGCATCCAGGGTCGCCGTGAATCCGTACGAGAGCGTGCTGAGCGACTTCGTCTCCACACCACCGGTGATGCGCCGGATGACGCGGGGATCCAGGTCCGGGTCATCGTCGACGGTCGTCCCCCGGCGACCGTAGACCGTGACGTCCCAACCCTGCTGCGCCAGGTAGGGGGCGAGGCGACGCACCGCCGTCTCGAATCCTCCGTAGTAGCTCGGGTATCCCCGTGTTCCAATGATCGCGACAGACCTGCTCAAGCCCTTCGTCCCCCCCGATTAAAAGCGCACCACCGGGCTCTAGCCTGCGACAGGAATGTCCCGCGCGTCGACCCTCGGCCGAGAAACGATAAATTCGATTCGCGTACGAATGGGACAGATCCGATCGGTGATGGCGTTGCCGATCAATATATCGTCGGCGAACGCGAACCGCGCGACCGCTGTGTAACGAATACCAGCACGCCGACGAGGAAGAAGCTCGCGAGAATGAGAACCGTCATTGCCACCGCCCCCTGGACCCCGCTCGATCCGGACGGGTCGAGGAATTCGTAGACATACCGTCCGGTAAACGCACCGCGGACGTTCGTGAAGACGAACCAGAGCACGGGATACACCATCACGAGGAGGACGCCGCGGACGGCGGCGCGGCTCTCCGACGGGAAGACCACCCACTCGATGACCGCGAGAGCGGGGATCACCACGTGCAGCAGCACCGAAGTCGGATTGAGTTGGGCCGGGTCGGCGATCACGACGGGGCCGTAGATGCCCAGGAACAGCACCGACATACCGACGAGCGTCGCGACGTTGACGGTGCGCATCAGTGCGACACGCGCGGCACGGCGGGCGTGGACGTCCTGAGCCCGTTCTCCGGCCCGACCGGGGGCCCGCCCACCGCGCCGCCACGCGTGGGCGCCGGCGATCGCGAACGCGACGACCGAGAGGATGTTCGTCTGGGCCGTGACCGAACTGAGGAAGTCCTCGGTGGCTGCGCGGCCGGACGAGGCCTGCGCGGTGTACGTGGCGACGGCGACGGTCACCGCGCCCGTCGCGGCGATCGCCCAGCGCGAGAAAGCGACCACTCGGTTGGATGCCAACGATTCTCCTGACGACGGGTAACGCGCGCCCTGCGGCGGACGATTTCGTTCTTCAGCGTGTTCGGTACAGTCTGTCTGACAAACCGAGATGGCCATCAAGACAGGGGTTCTATGCCCGACGACAAATCACCGGGGCGCAGCCTCAAGGTGCTCTTCGATGGTAGTTGGTGGATTGACGGCCCCTTGGCTAATCGCGAAGTTCAACGCGAGTTCATTTTCGCCTGGTTGCGAGAATTCCCCGATGACTCGGTGATCATCACCGTGCCGAACGGCGATGTCGCGGCGGTGCAGCGGGAGGTGGGCCATTCCGCGCGCGTGATCGGAACGCGGATTCGACCGCACGGGGTCGGCGTCATCCTGGAGCTGGCGCTCCGGGCGGCGCGCCTGCGGCCCGATGTCACCGTCACCCACAACTTCACTCCGCTGTACGGCCGTTCGGCGGTGTTCGTGCACGATTTCCTGTTCCGCACCGATCCGCAGTGGTTCACCCGCGCCGAGCGGGCGTACTTCTCCTTGATGCCCGCCACCATCCGTCGAGCCGACGTCGTGCTCACCAGCACCGCGTCGGAGGCGGAGCGCATCACGCGGACGTCGGGCGCGACCACGGCGACCGCGGTCGGTCTGGGCCTGAACCGCTCATTCGAGAACGCGACGCCGCGCCGGCCCGCGGGACTGGACGACGTCGACGGGTTCCTGCTCACCGTCGGCCGGCTGAACGCGCGGAAGAACCTCGCCACCACCATCCGCGCGGCGCGGGAGTCGGGGGCGGCCACGCCGTCGTTCCCCCTCCTGGTCGTGGGAGAGAAGTCGGGCCGGGGCGCGGCGCTTCCCGACTCGGTGGAGGCCGCCCTGGCCGACGGCTCCGTGCGCTTCCTGGGGCGCATCGACGTCGACGAGCTGCGCTGGCTCTACGAGAACACCGCCCTCTTCCTGTTCCTGACCCTGGACGAGGGGTTCGGGATGCCGACCCTCGAGGCGCTGGCCACCGGTGCTCCGCTGCTGGCGAGCGACATCCCGGTGTTCCGCGAGATCCTCGGACATCGCGCCACCTTCGTCGACCCGCGCGATGTCGCCGCGGTGACGGCATCCATCACCGCCCTGATGGCGGCGCCGCGACCCCCCGCCGATGCCACGGCGGTGCTCGATCACTACACGTGGGAGAACGCGGTGCATCGCATGCGCGCGGCGATCACGGAGGGCGCGCGATGAGCGCCCGACCGGCCGTCTCGATCATCATCGTCACCTACAACAGCCTCGGCGTGATCGGCTCGTGCCTCGATGCCCTCACCCGCGACGGCGAGCCCCCGGCCGACACCGAGGTGATCGTGGTCGACAATCTCTCGACCGACGACACCGTCGCCGTGCTGCGCGAGCACCACCCGTGGGTGCGCGTGATCGAGAACGACTCCAACGCGGGGTTCTCGCGCGCGGTGAACCTCGCCGCGGCTCACGCCGTGGGCCGACACCTGCTGCTGCTCAACCCCGATGCGCGCATCTCGCCGGAGGGTGTCGCGCGCCTGTCGCGACAGCTGGATTCGGATCCCTCGATCGGCGCCGCCTCACCCGTCCTCGAGAACGAGGGCGAAGAGGTCGTCATCCTCGCCGCGGGCCACGCTCCCACGATGACCAGGATGTTCCTGCACCAGTCGGGACTCTCGCGCCTCGGTCGCCGGTGGAGTGCCCTCGAGGGGCATTACCTCTTCGCCGCCGACGTCCGCGCGGGCGTACGCGACGTCGACTGGGTGAGCGGCGGATGCCTCATGGTCCCCCGGGACGTATGGATCCGCGCGGGCGGCCTCACCGACCGGTGGTTCATGTACGCGGAGGACGTCGAGTTCTGCCTGCGCCTTCGCACCGCGGGCCTGCGCGTGATCATCGACGCCGGGGAACGCGCACAGCACGCGCTGGGCGGGTCGTCCAGCGGGGTCGAGGGGTCGGTCAACACGGCGTGGATCGTCAATCTCTTCGACCTGTACGGGTGGCGGATGGCGCGCACGGACCTGCAGCAGCGGCTGTGGCGCGCGATCGTGCTGGCGGGCATGCACGGCCGGTTGTGGTGGTTCCGCGCGGCGGCCCGACGTCGTCACGACCCGGAGTCGACCGCCGCGCAGATCCGCCGCTTCGGCATCTACGCGTCGGCGCTGCGCCGCGCGCCCCTCACGCGCGACCGGGAGGCGTTCTCCCGGTGGCTGTGAGCGTGCGCCGCGTCGGCTCCTCGGTCAGGTGAGGGTCAGGGGCAGGTTCGCGATCCTCGCGCGACCATCGGCCGTGGTGAAGCTCAGTCGCACCGTGTAGGCGCCGGCGGGGACGACGGCGTTGCTGGAGTTGCGTCCGTTCCACTGCAGCGACTGCGCCACCGCGCCGAACCTCTTGCCCGAGGCGAGCGTCCGCACCACGGCGCCCGACGAGTTCAGGACGGTGACCGTCGTCACGCTCGCCTCCCCCGAGACCCAGCCCACCGTCACCGTGCTCCCGCGCGTCGTGGTGGCGGGCGTCACCGCGGGCGAGGAGGTGAGGAAGGTCGGCGTCCCGGTCAGGGACACCGATGCGCGTCCGTTCGCCACCGGCACCGGGGTGAGGCCGCTCTGGGTCCAGATCGCGGCCGACCCGCCCGACACGGGCACCGACACCGACGAGCCCGTCGTCGTGTAGAGCGCCTGCACGGTGCCCGCCGAGGTCTGCAGCACCGTGCCGTGGAGGTTGACACCGTAATCGGCGGTGAGGTCGTCGAACGAGATGTTCCCGGCCGACACCCCCGACGTGCTCTTGTAGACGAAGACGTCGGTGACCTTGATGGGGTAGTCCCACACGCCGTCGCCGTCGCCGCCCGAGCGGGTGTAGTTCGCGTTCAATCCGTCGGAGAACAGGGTCATCTTCGTCCAGGCGGGGCCGACGGCGTTTCCCACGAGCCCCTGGAAGGTCTCGCCGGTGGCGTCCTTGATCTTCAGGTAGACCGGGCTCGCGCTGTTGTCGCCGCTCACCCAGACCGACACGGCGGTCGGTTGGCCCGAGATCGTCTTGTCGGTCTGGATCTGGGCGCCACGCGACGAACCGGAGAAGTCGTAGGACAGCTGCAGGGCACCGCTGCCGGCGTAGGCCGTCGAGGTGGTCCGAAGCGTCGCCGTACCCCCGTTGATGCCGGAGGCGGCATACCCGGTGGTGGATGCCATGTCGTCCACGCGGGTGGGGACGCTCGTCGCGCTCACCCCGGCGCGACCGACCGCGGCCCCGTCGGCCAGCACGGCGCCGACCTCCTTCAGGGCGGTGTACGCCGGCTTCAGCCGGCCCGACTTCTCGCTCACCGCGTAGGTGTCGAGGAAGGACTCGGGGTCGTCGCCGCCCACGAGGTTGTACCAGGCGATCCCCCGGATGCCGCGGGCGGCGGCGTCCAGGTAGATGCGCTTCAGGTACGCCGCCTGATCGGCCTCGCTCGTCGCCCCGGGGCAGGTCGTGCACGTGGACCAGCTCACCTCGGTGATCCACAGCCCGCGGCCGGGCGCGTTGCGGTTGAGGAAGGCCTGCGCCGCGTCGAGGTAGGTCGGGATCGCCCCCGTCTCGGGCGCCCCGTCGATGGTGTACACGTGGATCGCGAGGGCGTCGTAGGAGTTGCCCGCCCCGCCGGCGTGGACGCCCTGCATGAAGGGGTCGCTGAACTGGTCGAGGCCGCCCACCAGCACCGTCGCGGTCGGGTCGACCGCCTTGATCGCGTCGTAGGTCGCCTTCAGCAGCGCGCCGTACTGCTGGGCGGTGGCCCCGCCGCGCCAGTAGTACTCGGTGTTCGGCTCGTTCCACACCTCCCACACACGCACGCGGTCCTTGTACCGTGCCACGGTCGCGGCCGCGTACGCGGCGAAGTCGGCGTTGTCGGCGGGCGGGTAGTACTGCGCGTCGGCCGCGGGGGTTCCCGCCGGCGCCGAGGAGGCCCAGGGGGCGGAGTACACGAGCTTGCCGATCATGTCGACGTTGCGCGCACGGCTGATGGCCACCGCCTGGTCGAACTTCGCCCAGTCGTAGTACCCCTTGCGCGGCTCCACCCGCTTCCACTCGAACTCCTCCCGCGCCCAGCGCACCGAGGCGTCTTCGAGCAGGGCCGCCTGACGGTCGGCCTCGGCGGGCGCGTCCTGCTCGGTGAGGAAGCTGTTGATGCCGCTGATCGACGACGGGGAGGCGACGGTCGGTCGGGCCGAGACCCCGGTGAGGTAGGGCTGGGCCGCCTGCGCCGCGGACGTGAGCGTGCCGTCGGGGGTGGTGTCCCACGCGAGGCGGCCGGAGACGCTTCCGGTCATGCCGACGCCGGCGTCGTCGGTGCCGTCCCACGTCACCTTCACCGCCCCCGGTGCCGCCGCGGTGCCGCCGACCGTACGCACGCGTCCGCTGTTGTCGCGGAGCGTGAGGGCGTAGTCGCCGGCGGTACCCGCGGTGAACGAGATGGTCGTGCTTCCGGTGTTGGCGCGCGAGAACCGTTCCGCGCTGGAGGTGGGCAGGGTCCAGTTCTGGTCGACGACCCGCAGGTTGTCGAGCACCGCTGTTCCGGTGGCGGGGGCGGTGGAACCGTTGCGCACGACGATGACCCGCACCAGCGCCACCGGATAGTCCAGGATGCCGTCGTCGTTGCCGAGATGGGTCGTCGCCGCCGGTTGGCCGAGATCGATCGTGGCGGTCGTCCAGCGCGAGAGTCCCATCGCCGCGACACGGTAGAAGAACATCTCCCCGGTCGCATCGCGCAGTTTCAGGTAGACCGTGTTCCAGCTGCCGTCACCCAGCAGATCGGCCTTCAACGCCGACGCGGGGGAGGTCAGCAACGCCTTGGGCGTGGACGTGGTCTCGATCTCGGCATCCGCCGACGACACGTCGTACGCGATCTCGAGGGCGCCCGAGCCCTGCGTCGCCTTCGTCGAGGTGGTCGGGGTCACGGTGCCGGCGGCCGAGATCCACTGGTCACCGGCGCTCTCGAAGCCGTCGGCGAGGGTGGCGTCGGCGTCGGTGTGGGCGAGGGTGAGCAGCAGCGGGATGCCGCTGCGCGACGCCGTCGCGGCCACCGTCGACGCCGGAGCGGCGTCGTCGTGCGCGAACGTGGCGCGGACGTCTCCACGCATGGGGGTGCCGGCGTCGTCGGTTCCGTTCCAGGGCACCGTCACCGTGCCGGCGGCCTGGGCGGACCCCGCGAGGGTCTTCGTACGACCCTCCTGGTCGGCCAGCGCGATGCTCCAGTTGCCCCGACCCGCGGCCGAGAACGACAGCGACGTGGCGGGCGAGGTCGGGGTGTAGAACGACGTCGCCGCCTGCGGCAGGGTCCACCCCGTCGACAGCGTGCGCAGGTTGTCGAGCACGACCGAGCCGGTCGCCGGCTGATTGCCGTTGCGTACGACGATGAACCCCGACAGCTGCACCGGCAGGTCGAGGACCTTGTCGCCGTTGCCGCCCTCGATCAGGGCCGCCGGAGCGGTCAGGTCGACGTCGATGGTGGTCCACGCCGTCGAGCGCATGGCGTCGAGGCGGTAGGTGAACACCTCGTCGGCGGCATCCCGGACCCGCACGTAGACCGTGTTGTACGAACCGTCCCCGCGCATGTCGACGCGCAGGCCCGTCGCGGGCTGGGCGACGACGGTCGCCGGGGAGTTCCGTACGGTCTCGACGAGGCCGGACGACACGTCGTAGTCGATCCGCTGGGCGAACGAGCCCTGGGTCTTCGGAGAACTCACGCGCGAGATGGATGCCGTGCCCATGGCGACGCGCCAGGCCGACGCGACCGCCTCGAAGTCCTCGGAGGTCTGCGCCGTCGCGGTCGGGGCCGCGGCGACCGTCAGCAGGGTCGGTGTTCCCGCTCGCGCCGGCGTCGCGGACCACTCGGCATCCGGGGAGGAATCGTGCTGCAGCGTGCTGCGGATCGGGCCCTCCATCTCGACGCCGTCGCCCGCTTTGCCGTCCCAGGCCACAGTGACGTCGCCGGCTTCGTCGGCCCGGCCGGAGATGCGTCGCTCGCGTCCCTCCTGGTCGCGGAGCTCGATGAGCCAGTTGCCGGCCGACGCGGCGTCGAAGTCGAGGGTGGCGGTCTGCCCCGCATCGGGCGAGAGGAAGTCGACGTCCGATCGCGGCATGCTCCAGCCGCTGCGGACCACGCGCAGGTTGTCCAGCAGCAGCGAGCCGGTCGCCGGTTGCTCGCCGTTGCGCACGATGAAGAATCCGGCGAGCGTGAGGGGCATGTCGGGAACCCTGTCGCCGTTGCCGCCCTCGACCAGCGCCGGCTCCTGGGTCAGATCCACCGCCACCGTGCGCCACGCCGCGTCGCGCATGGCGTCGACGCGGTAGGTGAAGGCCTCGCCCGTGGCGTCGGCCACACGCACGTAGACGGTGTTGTACGTGCTGTCGCCGCGCATGTCGACCTTCAACCCGAGCACCGGGGAGTCGGAGACGTCGAGGGGCGCGCTGCGCACGACGCTCACCATTCCCTGGCCGAGGTCGTAATCGATGCTCAGCGCGTCGTCGCCCTGCGTTCGACGTACGTCGCCGGATGCCGCCACTGCGGCGCGGTCGATGCCGGCGGAACCGGTCGCGACGCTCCACCCGTCGCCACCCGACTCGAAACCCTCGATCAACGAGGTGGAGCTGTCGTCATCGGCCTCGGCGACGGTCAGCAGCGGTGGGACACCCACCGTGAGGGCGACGCCGGCGACGCCGTTCGACGAGACCGCGTGACGGAAGACCCCGCGCACCTGGCCGACCATCGCCTGCCCCGCGTCGTCGCGCCCGTCCCACGACGTCCGTACCGTACCGGCGCCCTCGGTGGTGCCGGCGAGGGTTCGCGTCCGCCCGCCCTCGTCGATGAGGCGGAGCTCCCACTCACCGGGGCCGGCCGCGTCGAACGACACCTCGGCGTCGACACCCGCGCGCGGGTCGAAGAACGTGGGGGACGCCACGGGCAGCCCCCACCCGGTCGTGACGGCGCGAAGGTCGTCGAGCACGAACGTGCCCGTGGGCGGCTGCGCGCCGTTTCGCACCACGAGCATCCCGGCGACCGTCAGCGGCGCATCGAGCACGCCGTCGGCGTTGCCGCCCTCCCGCGCGACAGGCTCACCGGTGAGGTCGATGGTGTGGGTCCGGAACACCGAGTCGCGCATCGCGTCCACGCGGTGGACGAAGGTCTCACCGCTGGCGTCGCGTACGCGCAGGTACACGGTGTTGTAGGTGCCGTCCCCCTTCATGACGAGGGTGAGGGCGGTCGTGGAGGTGGGGATGGCCGGCGCGGAGGCAGCCGGGTAGGCCACCTCGCTCATGCCGTCGGTGACGTCGTAGGCGACCGCGAGCGCCGCTTCGCCCTCGGCGGCGTCGGTCGATCGCGACGGGGTGGCCGACCCCGTGATCGTCGAGACGCGGGGCGCCGCGTCATCGAAGGTGTCGATGGACACGCCCGATCCGGCCGCGGCCGCGGCCGTGGGAACGCCGACCGCGCCCGTGAGCACCATCAACATGGCGAGAGCGGCGGACACCGACGGCGCGACGGCCGCACGAGCACGGAACGTCGACGAGCGACCGAGTCCACCACCCTCGCGGTCCCGTCCTCGCCCTGCCGCGCGCGAAGACTCTCCGCGCATCACGTCGCGCCACGGCTGCTGCCTCATGTCCAGCTCCATTCGCCACACCCCGGGACTCCCGTGTACGGCACAAAGTATTGGCTGGAAAGCTCACGGACAAGCCATTCAGTGGGCACAGACAGCGGGCATTGTTTGCGTTATCATTTTTGTTTTGCTGCGGGTATTTCAAGACCCTCTGCCCGAATACTGGCGTTCACGACCGTCCAATGGAATGACCGACGGTCGCTTTTCACCCCACGGTTCGCCCCGCGTCCTCGCGAGCCGCGGGCCGGGTGCGTGCCAGGGGGCCGGGGTGGCGGAGGATGCGGAGATCGCATTCACGGCGACGAAGGCGACCATCGCGGCCACCTTAGAATCGTCGGCATGACCCGCCGTGCGCGCAGGAATGAATCGCCACCCCGCCCCGCGGCGGGGGAGCATTCTCGACGAGCGCTGCGCAATCGCACCGAGGCGGATGCCGCGAAGAACGCGCGACGTCCGTGGTACCGCCGACCGACGCGCGTCGCGGCGCTGTTCTTCGGGACGGTGGCCGCCCTCGTGGGTGTCCTGGCCGTGATCCTCGCCGCGCAGGCCGCGAGCGTCCGCGACGACCTCCGCTCGGCTCACGAGCTGATCGCCTCGCTGCAGTCCGCGATGGTGACCGGAGACGCCGATGCGCTGCAGTCCGCGGCCGCCGAGGCGTCGGAGCGCGTCTCGAGGGCGAGCCAGACGGTGCGGGGCCCCCTCTGGGAGGCGGGGTCGGTCATCCCCGCGGTGGGAGCGAACCTGAGGGCGATCACCGATCTGACCGCGGCGGTGCAGACCCTCGCGACCGACGCGCTCCCCCCGGGGTCGGTCATCCTGTCGAAGCTCAGCGTCGACAAGATCGCGCTCGCGGACGGCGGCGTCGATCTGCAACCGTTCCGGGAGTCTCAGGCCTCGATCCCGCTCGTGGCGGCGGCATTCGCCGACGCGCGCGGGCAGACCGACGCCATCGACGTCTCCGACCTGCTGCCGGCCGTCGCCGATTCCGTCTCCGAAGTGCGCACCTTCATGGATGACGCGACCGACCTCCTCGATGTCGCACAGAAGTACTTGCCGACACTGCTCGACGTCGCGGGCGGTCAATCGCCCCAGACCTACCTCGTGCTCTTCCAGAACAACGCGGAGGTGCGCGCCACCGGCGGCAATCCGGCCGCCAGCCTCATCGTGCGCGCCGACCAGGGCCGAGTCGAGATCCTCGACCGCGCGAGTTCGCTGACGTTCGATGCGGCGGGCGACGCCGGTCGTCAGTTCGCAGACCTCCCGCCCGAGACACTGGCGCTGTATCCGTCGACGTTCGCGCTGTATTCGCAGGACTTCACGATGACCCCCGACTTCCCCACCACGGTCCGGCTGTTCCAGGACCTCTGGCGCCAGACCAGCGGTGAGGAGTTCGACGGCGTCATCTCGATCGATCCGGTGGTGCTGTCGCACATGCTCGCCGTGACCGGACCGGTCGACTACGACGACCTCGAGCTCACCGCCGACAACGCCGTCCAGGTGCTGCTCAGCGACGCGTACGAGAGATTCCCCACGGGCGAGGAGTCCGACGCGTTCTTCACCGCGATCTCGCAGGGGTTCTTCCAGTACCTCACGACGTCGCGGTGGGACCCCACCCAGATGCTCGGTGCCCTGGAGCTGTCGGCGACGGAGCAGAGGCTGCTGATGAGCTTCCGCGACGAGGCGGCGCAGGCCCTCGCCGAGGAGTTCGACCTGGACGGGTCGCTACGGGCGGACACCGTCGAATCGACCCAGATCGGCACGTACCTGAACGACTACTCGGTCGGCAAACTCGAGTACCACCTCCGCCAGACGGTCATCGCGACGTGCGATGCCGCGGCGCGCACAGTGACGACCACCACCGCGCTGGCCAATGAGATCCCGTCGAGCATCCAGAGCACGTACACGCTGGGCGCACGCAATCCGCGGTTCGGCTACCCGCGCACCGCGATGATGATCGACGTCCTCTTCTTCGCCCCTCCCGGAGCCCAGATCGTCTCGACCGATCCGGCCGTGGGCGATGTCGCCGAGTTCGACCGGGCGGGCAGCCAGAGCGGCAACAGCGCCGTGAGCCGACTCGTGGTCATACCCCAGGGCGAGTCGCGCACGGTCTCGTCGACCATCCGTCTGCCCGACGGGGCTCTCGGGCCGCTCGACCTGCGTCACACCCCGCTCACCTCACCGACGACCGTCACCGTCGACGGGTCGTGCGACGCGCTCTTCGGCCCGGACGCCGCGATCACCGGCTGACCAGCCCACGAGCGCCGGCGCGACCGGGGCTGTCAGAGACCCGAACCGGCCAGGGATCCCACCGTCTGCTCGGCGTTCGGGTCGAAGAGCAGGCAGAAGATCTCGCGGTCTCCGACGGCCCAGGTCTGTTCGGTCGGCCCCACGTAGTAGTAGTCGAGCCGGGACTCCTGGTACGACACCCCCACGTACGCGCCGTAGGCCGCCTCGCAGCCCTGCAGAGCCGCCGTCTCGATCGCCGCATCACCGGGGTAATCGCCCCCGGCCACGTCGAATCCCCCGAAGGCCTCGTACGAGTGCGGGAGCTCGCAGTCCACGACGTTCCCCGCCGCGACGAACCCGCCGGGGAGGTCGTCGAGGCAGGAACCGACGACGAGCGTGGACGGATCGAACGGCGCCTGCTCGTCGGGCGCGACGGTCACGCCGCCCTCCTCCGGGGGCGCGTAGGGGTCGGCGGAGCCACCCGCGACCGTCAGGGCCGAGAACACCAGGGTGCCGATGACGAGGGTCGAGATGAAGAGGGTCAGGACCCCTCCCGCCACGATGCCGCCGAGCGCGAGACCGCGGCCCTTCTCACCGGTGCGCTTGATCTGCGCCAGAGCGACGGCGCCGGTCACGATGCCGGCCACCGGGACCACGAACCCCAGCACGAGGGCGACGATGGCGACGACGTTCGTGCGGCTCCCCCCGGCCGCGCCGGGAGCCGACGACGCGTCGGCGGCAGGGCCCCCGGGATACCCCGCCATGCCGGCGGCCCCGGCCGACAGCGGAGCGGCCGGGATGGGCGCGAGCCCACCGGCCGCGGGTGCGGCGATCGCGAGCACGCCCTGCTGCGCCAGTCGCGCCCCGACGAGCCGCGCGGCCTCACCCGCCGCGCCGTCGGCCGCGGGAGCGGCGGCTTCGGCGCCGTCGTCCGAGGGTGCGAAGACCGCGAGCGTCCCCTCCGGCACCTCCGACAAGCGCACGTCGAAGCGGTCGGGGACGACGGCGCCGTCGTCCGCGGGGACCCGCGACGCCACCAGCGCATCGGAGGAGGCGGCGACGTCGAAGCCCTGATCGGTCAGGGCCGCGGCGACGGCATCGCGCGCCGGATCCGCGGAGAGGGAGAGTCGCAGTTCGGCGGCCGCCATGGGTGCTCCCGAGGTCACGCGCCGCGAACTCGCGGCGTTTGCTCATCCGCCGCGGGCTCGCAGCGTCGGTCCAGGTTAGCCCGCGGCTCCCCGGCGACGCCGTCCGGCTCAGCGGATGCGGCCGACCAGGTCGTCACGCGTCAACGTGTCGGCCGCGGCGAGCACCTCGCGCGCGGCGTCCCGGGCGTCTTCGACGTTCCACAGCAGCACGCCCACCACGCGATCGTCGTCGAGGTAGAACACGACTCCCCGCTCAGCGTCGATCCAGTCCTCGACGGTCTCGAGCGACGAGTCGAGCGTGCCCACCGCCTCGTAACGGATGCCGAAGACCGCGGAGTAGTAGTAGGGCGTGTGGGTGTAAAGTTCGGCGGCGCCGGCGAGATTGCGGCCCGCGGCCGTGCCCTGCTCGTTGGCATTGTCGACGTGCTCCACACGGCGGCGTCCGAGGAGGCGGTCGGGGTAGCTGGCGACATCCCCCGCGGCGTACACGTCGTCGGCGGACGTCCGCAGCTGCGCGTCGACGTGCACGCCGTCGTCCACGCGCACTCCGGCGTCCTCAGCCAGCTCGGCGGCGACCGCGATCCCGAGACCGCTCACGACGGCGTCCGCACGCACCTCGTCGCCGTTCTCGAGTTCGAGGCGGGCGCCGTCGGCATCCGCCTCTCCGCCCGAGACCTTGGACCCGGCGACGATCTCGACGCCCGCATCGCGGAAGAGCTTCTCGAACCGCTCGGCGAGGGCGGCGGGGAAGACGGCGTCGCCGAGGACGGCACCGGTGTGGATGAGCACGGTGTCGACGCCGTTCTGCACGAGGGCTGCGGCGAGCTCGGACCCGATGTATCCGCCGCCGACGACGGCGATGCGATCGACCTCTTCGGCGAGCGCGCGCAGGCGCCGGTAGTCCGCGGCGGTGCGGAACGTCAGGGCGCGTTCGCCGTGGGAGCGGTCGTCGATGGGGAGGGCGACGGGCGTTCCTCCGGTGGCGATCAGGAGCTTGCCGTACGAGAACGTCGAGCCGTCCGCATCCACTTCGTGCGCGTCGGGGCGGATCGCCGTCGCGCGGGTGCGCAACCGGATGTCGGCGCCGGTGTCGTCGGCCGTGCCGAGCGGCACCTTCTCCCAGGTGAACTCGTCGTCGGTCCACAGCTTCTTGCTGAGGGCGGGTCGCGTGTACGGCTCGTCGACGTCGTCGCTCAGGATGCCGATCGTCCCGTCGGCATCGATCTCGCGGATGCCGCGAGCCGCGGTGTCAGCGACCATTCCGCCGCCGACGATGAGGTAGTCGAAGTGTGTCGTGGTCATGCGGTCAGCCTCCCCGCCGCACCTGACCGGATCGGACGGCTTGCGGGTGTCCGCGGCATCCGGTAGCGGGTGCGGGACGGACGGCGGGCGGGTGTCCGTCGCGGCGACGCCCGGGCACGACGCAGGCGATCCGGGGTGGCGCGGCGCACGGTGACACGGTGGCGGGGCGTCGAGCGCGCGAATCTCCTGCGTTGCGTCGCGACGGCGGGCGCGACGGCGACATCCGGGCGCCGGACGAAACCCGTGCCGGTGTCGGGGGTGCGAACTAGGCTCGACCCATGAGCGTCGACCTCGAAAGCCTGTACACCGACCTGCACGCCCACCCGGAGCTGTCGTTTCAGGAGACGCGCACGGCCGGCGTCATCGCGCGGCACCTGAGCGAGCTGGGACTCGAGGTCGAAGAGGGTGTGGGCCGCACGGGCGTCGTCACGCGCATCGACAACGGCGAGGGTCCGGTCGTGTGGTTGCGCGCCGACATGGACGGCCTCCCCGTCGAGGAGCAGACCGGTCTCGCCTACGCCAGCACCGCGCGCGGCACCGATCCCGCCGGCAACGCGGTGCCCGTCATGCACGCGTGCGGTCATGACATGCACGTGACCGCCCTCATCGGCGCCCTCGAGCGCCTCGTCGCGACCCGCGAAGAGTGGTCGGGCACGGTCGTGGCGGTGTTCCAGCCCGCCGAGGAGTACGGCGCCGGCTCGCAGGCGATGATCGCCGACGGCGTGCTCGATCGCTATCCGACGCCCGACATCGTGCTCGGCCAGCACGTCACGCCCCTGCCCGCCGGTGTCATCGGCGTGCGTCCGGGCACCCAGATGGCGGCATCCGACGGGCTCACCGTCATGCTGTACGGCCGGGGCGGTCACGGCTCGCGCCCGCACTCCACCATCGACCCCGTCGTCATGGCCGCGGCCACGGTCATGCGCCTGCAGACCGTCGTCTCGCGCGAGATCGACCCGCGCGACGTCGCCGTGGTCACCGTCGGCTCGATCCACGCGGGGTTGAAGAACAACATCATCCCGGCCGAGGCGAAGCTCGAACTCAGCCTCCGCTACCCCGACGACGCCGCGCGCCAGCGTGTGATGGCGAAGGTCGAGCGCATCATCCGGGCGGAGGCTGCGGCATCCGGAGCCGAGGACGAGCCGACGATCAGCACCGATCACACGCTGCCGCCGACCATCAACGACGCGGATGCCACGGCTCGACTGACCGCGGCGTTCCGGCGCTCGTTCGGCGAGGGCTCGGTCGTCGACCCCGGCATGTTCACCGGCAGCGAGGACGTGTCGTGGTTCGCCCGCGACTCGGGCGCTCCGTTGGTGTTCTGGTTCTGGGGCGGCGTCGACCCGCAGAAGTTCGCGGATGCCATGGCCGGCGGCACGATGGAGCGCGACATCCCGACGAACCACTCGCCGTTCTTCGCGCCCGTCATGCAGCCCACCATCGACCGCGGGGTCGAGAACCTCGTCGTGGCCGCGCGGGAGTTCCTCGGCTGATCACGGCCCCCAACGGCTGACGCACCGACGCCGCCGAGCCGGCGGCTTCCGTGCGGGGCCGCGTGCCTCAGTCCTGCGCGTAGGTGGCGAGACGCATGGTCGCGGTCGCGCTGTGCGCCGCCATCCCCTCGGAGTCGGAGATCGTCTGCACGGCCTCCGCGAGGGAGGGCGTCGCCTCGCGGCTGATGCGCTGGTAGGTGAGCGGCTTGACGAAGCGCGACACCGACAGGCCCGCGCTGTGCTTGGCGCCCCCGGCGGTGGGGAGCACGTGGTTCGTGCCCGCCATCCCCTTGTCGGAGTAGGCCACCGTGCTCCACGTTCCGAGGAACAGCGAGCCGTAGTTGCGGAGGTTGTCGTGGTACCAGGCGTCGTCTGTGGTGATGACCTCGAGGTGCTCGGGGGCGAGGTCGTCCATCAGCGCCACGGCGACGTCACGGTCGGCAGCGACCGTCACCGTGCCGTAGTCGCGCCACGCGGGTCCGGCGATCGGCTCCGTGGCGAGGGTCTCGAGCTGTCGGTCGACGGCCGCCATCACGGCGCGGCCGTGCGCGTCCGACGTGGTCACCAGCGCGGCGGGTGAGTTCGGGCCGTGCTCGGCCTGACCGAGCAGATCGGCCGCCACGATCTCGGGGTCGGCGCTGTCGTCGGAGAGGACGGCCACCTCCGACGGGCCGGCGAGGAGGTCGATGGCGACCGTTCCGAAGAGCTGGCGCTTGGCCTCGGCCACGAAGGCGTTCCCCGCACCCACGAGCATGTCGACCGGCAGGTCGCCCAGCAGCCCGTAGGCCATCGCGGCGAGCGCCTGGACCCCGCCCAGCACGAACACCCGGTCGACGCCGGAGAGGTGCGCCGCGTAGACGACGGCGTCGTTCGCGCCCCCGTCGGGCTGCGGCGGTGTGCACGCGATGACCGTGGGCACACCCGCCGCCTTGGCGACCCCGACCGTCATGAACGCACTGGCGGTGAGGGGGAAGCGTCCCGCGGGCAGGTACGCGCCGACGCGGGAGACGGGCACGTAGCGGACGCCGGTCGTCAGGCCCGGAACGAGCTCGGTCTCGAAGTCATGGAGGCGACCCCGCTGTTCGGCGGCGAAGGCCTTGGTCCGCTCCGACCCGAGCTCGATCGCGGCGCGCAGGTCGGGGGCGAGCCGGTCGCCGCTCGACGCGATCTGCGCGCTCGTCAGCTCGATATCGCCGCCCGTGTACCGGTCGAGGGAGCGCGCGTAGTCGAGCACCGCGTCGAGACCGCGTCGCTGGATGTCGCCAAGCATCTTCGACACCGTCTCGATGACGGCCGGATCGCGCTGGGCGGCGGGAGCGTCGACCAGCGGCGTCTTGAGGTGGTGAAAGGAACCGTCGAGGCGCTCGAGGAGCGCGGGCGTGAACTGCATACCGGAACGCTAGAAGATCCCGACGCACCCCACAAGAACGATGGATCCAATGGAATGCACAGGGTTTACCATTGGCTCGTGACGATCGCCCAGCTCCGCGCCTTCCTCGCCGCGCTCGAGAAGGGGTCGTTCACCGCCGCCGCCGTCGACCTCGACTCGACCCAGGCGTCCGTCTCGGAGCTGGTGGCCCGCCTGGAGCGCGAGCTCGGCGTCGTGCTCTTCCGGCGCGGGGGCCGCCGCCTCGTCGCGACGGAGTCGGCTCTGGCCCTGCGCGCGCACGCGGAGCGGGCGGTGGGCGCGATCCACAACGGTATCGAGACCATGCGCGCGCTCACCGCGCTGGAAGCCGGCACCTGCACGTTCGGGGTGCTGCGCAACGCCGCCTACTACGACCTGTCGGAGCTGCTGCAGCGCTTCCACGAGCGTCATCCCGGCGTGCGCGTGCGACTCGTCGGCATCAACTCCGCCCTCGTCGCCCGCTCGATCGCCGCGGGCGAGGTCGAGGCCGGGCTCCTCGTCCTGCCCGTCGACGAGACCGGCCTGTCGATCACCCCCCTGTTCCGCGACGAGGTGGTCTTCGCCTCCGCGCGCGCCGATGCGCCGACGGCACCCGTCGGACTCGCCGAGGTCGCGACGGCGAAGCTCGTGCTCTACGACGCCTACGCCGGCTGGGACGACCCCACGCGCCGCCAGCTGCGCGAGAGGGCGCGTGCGCAGGGGCACTCCGTGGAACCGGCGATCGAGGTCGAGAACGTCGAGACGGCGCTGGGCCTGGTGGCATCCGGAACCGCGGACACCATCGTGTCGCGCTCGATCGCCGAGTCGCCGACCTTCCCGGCGCAGATCAGGGTCGTCCCGTTCGCGGAACCGCTGTACGACACCGTCGCCCTCGCCCGCCGGGAGGGCGCCGACCTCTCCCCCGCGGCAGGGCGTCTGGCCGAGATGGCGCAGGACATGCTGCGAGCGCGGATGGCCCGGCATCCGGGACGCGTAGCCCCCCGATGAGCCACGCACCCCGGAGGGCTCACGTGTAGAGATCGGGTCGACGGTCGCGGAAGAGGTCGTTGTGCGGGGGGAGGGACTTGTCGCCGGGATGCCGCAGTCGCAGCGTCGCCACGACCGGACCCGCCCCGCCAGCCGCCGCCGCCGCGGCGATCCACCCGTCGTCGTCGATGATGGCCGTGCCCCCGGTCCAGGCGACGCCGCGCTCGGATCCGTGGCGGTCGGCGATCACGGTGGCGAGGCGAGACGAACGCGCCGCCGCCATCGCCTGGATCGTCTCGGGCGCCCGCTCCCCCGCCGGCCGGTCCACGAGCGGCCAGTTGACGGGCAGGGCCAGCACCTCGGCGCCGGCGAGCGCGAGACGGCGGGGCACCTCGGGGAACTCGTTGTCGTAGCAGACCGCGACCCCGAGGCGGCCCACGGGTGTGTCGAAGACGGCCCCAGCCGCGTCGCCGGGCGCGAAGAAACGCGATTCTTCGCCCCACAGGTGCGACTTGCGATAGTCGCCCAGACGGCCGGAGCGCGTGAGCACCGCGGCGGTGTTGAACACCCGATCCCCGGCGTCCTCCGCGTACCCGACGACGACGACGACCCCGTCCGGGAGGTCGGCGGTGATCGCCTCCCACCGCGGATCGTCGCGCCGGAGCGCCGCCGCGCGGGCCTCCTCCCCATCGGCGAAGACGTACCCGCTGGTGGCGAGCTCGGGCGCCACGACGAGCTGCGCCCCGGCGGCCACGGCCTCGGCGACCGCGGCCCGGAGCGCCTCGATGTTCGCCGCGACCTCCCCCACGCCGATACGGGGGGAGGTCGCGGCGACGGTGAGCCGGCGCTCGACGATCAGTCGTCCTCCGTCGCCGTCACCATCACGCCCACGGGCGCGAGGTAGCCGTTGGGGTCCAGCATCCAGTCGGCGTCGCGGGCGGCGTCGACGACCTCGGGGGCCCACTCCAGGTAGACGCGGTCGTCACCGGAGTTGATGACGAGCAGCTCGCCCTTGCCGGTCTCGCCGCCGTCGATGCAGCGGAACGCGCGCCAGGCGCCGGCCGGCACCGAGAACGAGTCGGACGGGTCGAGTTCGACCGTGGTGGAGGGGTCGCCGTTCAGGGTGACCGCCCACCGGCCGCTCTTGACCAGCACCGCCTGGTTCTTGTCGTGGCGGTGACGGAGCAGTCCCTCGTCGGCCGCGGCACGCACCCACGCCATGTTGAAGGAGTGCGGCTCGTGGATGCGGGGGACCTGACGGCGGTCCTCGGTCATGCCGTATCCGATCGCGAGACTCAGCTCGGCGGCCCCGCCCGGCAGGCTCGCGCACAGGAGGGCGTTGTCGCTGTAGACGCGGTCACCCGGCTGGATGACGCGCTCTCGCATCTGCTCGACGGTGAACGGGGTGAGCCCGTCGATGTAGCGCTGCTGGATGGGCTTGATGAGGGCGGCGCCCTCGGGCAGCTCGTCGCCGGCGACGGTGTCGATGAGCTGGTTGTCGGCCGTGAGGTGGAGACCGTACGACTCCGCCTCCTTCAGCACCGACGGTCCCCAGATGATGCCTCCGGTGACGTCGCGTCCGAGGACGGTCCACAGGATGCCGTCGTCGGGACCCTCATTGGTGAAGCCGCGGAAGATCCATGTGGGGATCGAGATGATGTCGCCGTCGGTGCTGACGTATTCGCCCTGCTTGCCGTCGATCCCCCAACGCAGGCGGAACTCGCCACCCAGATTGACGAAGACCTCGGCGGTGAAGTGGAGGTGCAGGTTGTTCGAGATCCCGTTGGGCATGCCGGCGGCGCCGGTGTTGAAGCCGTGCTCCTCGGTCAGGTTGATGACCTGGCCGGCGTTCTGCGAGACCCCTCCACCGATGAAGGCGTAGTTCTGCTTGCGGTCGGAGCCGGGGGTGCGGCAGTCGATGAAGGCGGCGTTGTGCGGCGCCCAGTCGGTCTTGCGGATGGTGCGCCGTTCGATCTCGGCCCCGTCGACGACGACGTCGTGGCTCAGGTGGTCCGTGCTCATTTTCTTCTTCCTTCGTTGGATCAGTAGATGTTTCCGAGGACGACGGGCTCGTCGCCCCGCATTCCGGCGATCTGCGCGCGCAGCGCGATGTCGTCCCACAACCGCACCTCTTTGACGAGGGAGCCCTGGTGGAAGGTGAACTGCGAGATGCCCAGCACGTCGACGGGGTGCCCCGTCAGGGGGCCGTAGTTCGCGACGCCGTTGTAGTCGCCGACGAACTTCCACGTCACCGCCACCCGCAGGCCCGCGTAGCGCACGTCGTAGTTGGTCTGGATGTCGCGGATCTGGAAGCGTCCCGACGGGAACGACTCCAGGAAGCGGAGGAGGGCGCGACGGTAGCCCTCGGGGCGGATGACGAGGCGGTTGCCCACCGTGAGCAGGACGAGGTCGCGATGGAAGAAGGTCTCGACCTTCTGCAGGTCGCGGTCGTTCCACACCGTCTCGATCATCTCGACGACGCGTTCCACCTCGGAGCGGTACTCGTCGGGGCGGGGGCCGGAGTCGCCCACGGCGATGGGATCGGCCGGCGCCGGTTCGGTCCACGTGCCGGTGTAGCCGCGGAACGCCTGCGCCCTCGCCAGTTCGTCGAGGTCGCTCTGCAGCACGAGGGCCCCCGCGAGGGTGTCGCGCACGACCCATTCCTCGACCATGCGACCCCGACGGTAGAGGCAGTTGGCGATGGTGCGGCTGTACTCGGACGACTGCAGGTGCCCCGAGAGGACGAGGTGCGAGCTGAGGAAGGCGTCGTCGCCGCGCGCCTCCCAGATGACGTCCTCGGCCTGGCCGGTGCGGTCGGGGGTGGCGGAGATGCGCATCAGCGTGCCTTCGATGACCTCGTCGCGGGTCGTCGAGGTTCCGTACGCGCCGTGGACGATCGAGTCGGGCTCGTAGTTGTCGCGGATGAAGCTGATCGACCGGTCCACCCAGATCAGGTCCGTCACCTCGCGGATGAAGTCGTCGGGATCCGCATACGGCTGGTAGGCGACCGGGTCGAGAGGCACTCTGGGCTCCTTCGGGTTGCGGCGTCGCGAGGGACGCGCGGGGCGATGTCGGCAGTGTATGCGTATGCACAACACGGACGCAAGCATCGCCCGCCGCGGGAAGAGCCGGGTCGCGGCCTCAGCGGGCGCGCGGTGCGCTCAGCGTCCGCCGTTCCACGAACGTCGTCGCGAACTCGACGTGCGCGAACTCCTGCGGGCGTTCCTCGATGCGCTCGACCATGAGCCGACCCGCCTCGCGGGCCATCTGCACGTAGTCGTAGGCGATCGTGGACAGCTCGAGGATGGGCCAGGATGCCGGGGGCAGATCGTCGAAGCCGATGATCGAGATGTCGTCGGGCACCGAGGCGCCGGCCCGACGAGCCGCGTTCAGCGCGCCGTAGGCCATGACGTCGTTGCCGCAGAAGACGAGGGTCGGCGGATCGGTCAGGGCCAGCAACTCGGCGGTCGCGGCGTCTCCGGCCGCCGTGTCGAAGGGGCCGTGGCGCACGACCTCGGCGTCCAGCGAGATGCCCTTCGCGGCCAGCGCCGCTCGCAGCGCCACCTCTCGCGAACGCCCCGTGCTGGTGTTCTGCGGGCCGAGGACGGCCCCGATGCGCCGATGGCCGAGCGCCAGCGCGCGATCGACGGCGACCTCGAATCCCGCCGCGGGAGCGACGACCGTGGCATCCGCGTCGACCAGCGCCGCCGTGCGGTTGAAGTAGACGAACGGCAGCCCCCGGTCGCGGAGGCGAAGGGGCACGACCGACTCCACCGTCGTGGTGGCGAGGATGACGCCGTCGAGGCCGTTGGCGATGAGGCGCTCGGCGACGGACTCGTCGGTCGTCTCGGTATGGAGAACCAGCTGGTACCCGCAGGACTCGAGCTCGCGATGGAGGGGCGCGATGATGTGGGCGTAGAACTGGTTCTCGAGGTCGGTCACGAGCAGACCGATCCGACGCGTCCGCCCGGAGGACAGGGCGCGCCCCGCCTCACTCGGGACGTAGCCGAGCAGCAGGGCCGCGTCGCGGACGCGCTTCTTCGTCTCCTCCGATACGCGCGGATCGTCGCGGAGGGCCCGTGACACGGTGGGTTGCGAGACGCCGGCCAGTCGAGCGACGTCTCTGCTCGTGACGGCCATGGACCCCCCTGGCGATCGGGTGCTGAGGGTCGAAGTCTAGCGAAAGGTTGACCTCGCATGCATACGCAGTCATGATGACAGCATACGTATGCAAGCAAAGGAAGCGATGATGCCCCTGTACCTGAAGAAGGCGCCCACCAAGTCGTTCACCGACACCGCGCAGAGCGACGTCGCGGCGACTGTCGGCACGATCATCGACGACATCCGCGAACACGGCGACGACGCCGTGCGCCGATACGCCTCGAAGTTCGACCGGTGGGACGGGCCCTTCCGGCTCGACGACGCGGAAGTCGAGCGGATCATGGCGACCCTCGCACCCCAGGTGATCGACGACATCCGCTTCGTGCAGGATCAGGTGCGCCGATTCGCTCAGGCGCAGCGCGACTCCCTCATCGACATCGAGGTCGAGACGCTGCCGGGCGTCCACCTCGGTCAGAAGCACGTCCCCGTCCGAGCCGCCGGCGCATACATCCCCGGCGGCAAGTATCCGTTGACCGCCTCCGCGCACATGACGATCATCACGGCGAAGGTCGCCGGAGTCCCCCGCGTCGTCGCGTGCACCCCGCCGATCCGCGGCGAGATCCCCGCGGCCACGGTCGCGGCGATGAAGCTCGCCGGAGCCGACGAGATCTACATCCTCGGCGGCGTGCAGGCGGTCACCGCGATGGCCGTCGGAACCGAGAGCATCGCCCCCGTCAACATGATCGCCGGCCCCGGCAACGCCTACGTCGCCGAGGCGAAGCGGCAGCTGTTCGGCGAGGTGGGCATCGACCTGTTCGCCGGTCCCACCGAGATCCTGATCGTCGCCGACGACGATGCCGATCCGTTCCTCACGGCCGTCGACCTGCTGTCGCAGGCGGAGCACGGACCCGAGTCGCCGGCCGTCCTCATCACGACCTCGCGCGCACTCGGTGAGCGCGTGATGCAACTGGTCGAGGAGATCCTCCCCGGCATGTCGACGCGCGACTACGCGGAGCCCGCGTGGCGCGATTGGGGCCAGGTGATCGTGGTCGACGACCTCGACGAGGCCTACGCCCTCGCCGACGCTTTCGCCTTCGAGCACGTGCAGATCTTCACGAACGACCCCCGCGCCGCCCTCGAGAAGATGCACGACTACGGCGCCCTCTTCCTCGGCGAGAACACCTGCGTGTCGTACGGCGACAAGGTCATCGGCACCAACCACGTGCTGCCGACCCTCGGCGCCGCGCGCTACACGGGCGGCCTGTGGGTGGGCAAGTACCTGCGCACGATCACGTATCAGGAGATCACCGACCCCGCCTCGTCGGCGATGCTCGGCGAGGTCTGCGGCCGCGCCGCGCGCGTGGAGCTGTTCGAAGGGCACGCCCGTTCGGGTGACGCGCGCGCCTGGCGCCACGGCGGCGCGACGTTCCCCTGGATCGAGGAGAGCCGGGCGGGCGCCCGATGACCGAGCTCGGTGGGCGGACGGCACTGGTCACCGGCGGCGGGAGCGGTCTCGGTGCGGCCATCGCCCGGGCGTTGTCGCGTGCCGGAGCCGACCTCGTCGTCGTCGGTCGCGACAGGCGCAAACTCGATGCCGTCGCGGCCGGGCTGCCCGGCTCCGCCCGCGCCCTCGTCTGCGACGTCGCCGACGAGGCGTCGGTCGCACGCCTGCGCGACGAACTGGCCGACACCGAGGTCTCGATCCTGGTCAACAACGCCGGGATCGCCGGCCCCGTCGCCGCCCTCACCGACATCGGCGTCGCCGAGTGGGACGAGGTGTTCGCCGTCAACGTGCGAGGGACCTTCCTGCTGTGCCGGGCGTTCCTGCCGGCGATGGTCGAACGGGGTCGCGGCGACGTCGTCAACATCGCCTCCGTCTCGGGCAAACGGCCCCTGGCGCACCGCACCCCGTACACCGCGTCGAAGATGGCGGTCCTGGGACTCACCGCGACGCTCGCGTTCGAGGTGGGACCCGCCGGCGTGAACGTCAACACCCTGTCGCCCGGGCCCGTCGCCGGAGAACGCATGTCGCGCAACTTCCGGCTCGAAGCGGAACGCTCCGGAAAGAGCGTCGCGGATGCCGAGACCGCCTTCGTGTCGCGCGCGGCCCTGGGACGCATGATCACCGAGGACGAGGTCGGCGCCGCCGTGCGGGCGATGCTCTCCATGCCGGGCATGTGCGGAGCCGACGTCGACCTGTCGGCGGGGATGATCGCGTGAGCGCGTCGCCTCGCCCGCCGCGCCCGGCATCCCTCCGCGCCCGGGCGGAGGCGGGTGAGCGTCTCATCGGCGCGCTCCTGCGCATGCCGGGCGAGGAGCTCGTCGAGATGCTCGCCGTCGCCGGCTTCGACTTCGTGCTGATCGACGCCGAGCACGGCCCCGCCGACGTCATCGCCCTCCGTCAGCACATCGCGGTGGCGGGCCTGCACGGCGTTCCCGTCATCGTCCGGGTGGGCGAGGACGACCCCGGAATGGTGCTCCGCGCGCTCGATCAGGGCGCGCAGGGCGTGCTCGTCCCCCACGTCGACGATGCCGAGGCGGCGGCCGCGGTGGTCGCCGCGGCGCACTACCCCCCGCTCGGCACCCGAGGTTTCGCCACCTACAGCCGCGCCGGGTTCTTCGGCGAGACGCCTCCCGGCGACCATCGCGACTGGTATCGGGACAACACCCTCGTGCTCGCGATGATCGAATCGCCCACGGGCGTCGCGGCGGCCCACGCCATCGCGGACACCCCGGGCCTCGACGGGATCATGATCGGCCCGGCCGACCTCGCCGCGTCCTCCGGACCCGGCGACCCGCCGGTCGCCGAGGCGACCGCGATCGTGAATCGGGCGGTGGCCGCCACGGGCAAGATGCGCATGGACATCGTGGGGACCGCAGCCTCGGCCTCCGCCGCCTTCGACGACGGCGCACGGCTCGTGGTCTACAACCTCGCGTCGTCGCTCATGGCGCACCTGCGCGGCCTGCGCGGCGCCGGCGACTGAACCGCCGCGAGCGCCATCGCGCGCCGAAGGCAGCCGGGCCCGCGCACCGCCCGCACACGGCGACGCGGGCTCCGCGCCCCGCGACGACACCCGCACGCGGCTCCGCCCGGGTCTCAGGTGGGGCGCGGCGCACTCACGAGGCAGCGACGCGGCCCGAGCGCGGCTGATCGTCGCGCGGCACAGCATCCAGACCGGCGAACCAGCCGCGTACGAGGGCGCCGAACGCGGCGGGCCGCTCGAGGGGCACGAGGTGCCCGGCATCGAGCTGCTCGAGCCGTGACCCCGCGAGGGCCGTCGCGATCTCGTCGTGGAAGCCCGGCGGGCACAGTGCGTCGTCGCGTCCGGCGATCACGAGCGACGGCACGCGCACCGCGCGGAGCCGCGGCAGCAGGTCGACACGCGTCGCCTGCAGGCGCAGCTGCGCCGCGAGCGTGGCATCCGGGGTCTGCTCCGCCATCCGCAGCGTGCGCTCCACCAGATCGGGCCGCGTCGCGCGGACGCGTTCCGAGAGGAGCAGGGGCAGGATCTCGCTCTGGAGTCCGGCCGGCGTCTCGCCCGCCGACAGGCGGTCCCGCCATCCCGCCCATCCCGCGCGCTGCGCCGGTGTGGGGGCCTTCGCGTTCGTCGCCGTGACGCAGAGGCCGAGCACCCGCTCCGGCGCGCGCACGGTCACCGCCATCGCCACGATCGCACCGAGCGACAGGCCACCGATCACGAAGGCGGGCGGCAGCTCCCTCAGCAGGCGGTCGACCTGGGCGTCGAGATCGTCGGCATCCACCGCGGGGGTGAGCGCGTGGTCGAGCCCGCATCCCGTCCACAGGTCGGACGTGCAGTTCATCCCCGCCAGCAGGACGAACGGCCCGGCGGGCACACTCACCCCTTGACGGCGCCGTCGCTGAGCCCCGCGACGAGATACTTCTGGGCGATGAAGGCGATGACCACGACCGGGATCGTGAGGAGCATCGACGCCGCCCCGGCCTGTTGGAGCATCGGCAGCGTCTGCCCCAGCTGGGTCGCGATGAACACCGGCACCGTCTTGGACGACGTGTCCGTGAGGACGAGCGCGGTGAGGTACTCCTGGAACGCGAACAGGAAGACGAAGATGCCGGCGGTGAGGATGCCGGGCCCCATGAGCGGGATCATGACGCGACGCAGCATGCCGATGCGCGTGCAGCCGTCGATCATCGCCGCCTCGTCGAGCTCGCGGGGGATCTCGGCGAAGAAGTTGCGCAGCAGCCAGATCGTGAACGGTTGGTTGATCGCCACGAGCGCGATCGCCAGGGCGAACTGGGTGTCGTAGATGCCGAGCGCGCGACTGATGTCGTACATCGGGAGCACCACGGCGAAGCGCGGCAGGGCGCGGAAGATCAGGGCGAGCACGAGCAGAAGCGCCGAGATGTAGCTCGGGAAGCGCGAGAGCGCGTAGGCCGCGGGGATGCCGATGATGAGGGCGAGCAACGTGGAGATGACCGCGACGGCCAGCGTGTTGACGAGGTAGTCGGCGAAGTACGTCGTCTCCCAGAGGTCGACGAAGGCCTTCAGCGTCGGCTCGTAGCCCGAGAGGACCGGCGGATTGGCGAAGGCGACGTCCGTCGGCTTCGTCACCGACAGCATCATCCAGACGAACGGGCTCAGCATGAGGAAGCACAGGATGCCGAGGAGCAGGCCCGTCACGCCCACGATGCGGCGCCGCGGTCGAGGACGCCGACCCTTGCCCTCGATGTCACCGGTGGTGATGGCGCGGGTGGAGAGCGTCTCGCTGCTGAGGGTCATCGGGCGGCCTTCGCTTCCTTGAAGATGCCCCGGATGAAGGGGATGAGCATGACCAGGATGAGCAGGATGGTCAGGACGTTGATGGCGCTGCCGAGACCGAGCTCCTGCGCGCCGTTGGCGAAGGCGACGGCGTAGACGTACAACATGATCGATTCGTTGCCGATCGTCTCGGCCTGTGGCGACAGCGGGATCAGGGCGTCGAAGATGCGCAGCACGTCCATGATCGTGATGAGGCAGACGAAGCCCAGCACGCCGCGGATGGTGGGGATGATCACGCTGAGGTGCGTCTGGAAGGCGTTCGCGCCGTCGATGCGGGCGGCTTCGCGCAGCTCGACGGGAACGCCCTGGAGCCCGGCGAGGATGATGAGCATCGCGAAGGGCAGCATCTGCCAGACGGTGTTGAGGATGACCAGCAGGGCGTTCGGCACCTGATCGGTGAACCACAGCACCTGGGTGCCGCCCAGGAGCCCGATCAATCTGTTGACCACGCCGCCGAAGTTGTCGTCGAACAGCCACGAGAACGCGACCGCCCCGACCAGGTTGGGGAGCACGTACGACACCAGCATGATGCCGAGCACCAGCGGCCGGGACAGCCGCAGGGTGTTGACCGCGATGGCGATCAGGTAGCCGAAGACGAGAAGGATGACCGTGGTGACGAGGGTCACGACCACGGTGAACACGACCGCCCGATGGAAGCGGGGGTCGCTCAGGGCGTCGGTGAAGTTCGCGAGACCGACGAAGGTGCCCGGAACGCCGTACCGCACGTTCTCGAGGCTCCACTGCACGGTGCGCAGGAGGGGGAACACCAGGAGCGCGCTCATGATGGCCAGGCTGGGGGCGAACAGCACCCAGAATTCACGTGCTTTCACGAAACGTCTCCTTTCGGTGCATCCCGACCCGGTCGTCGTCGACCGGGTCGGGACTCACCATTTCGCCGTCGGTGGGGAGGTGATCGCGGGGTCAGCCCGCGATCTTCTCCCCCGCTGCCTGCATCTGCGTCGCCGCGTCGTCGACCGACAGGCCGCCGGCGAGGAACTGCGCGACGATCGGCGTGATCTCGTTGCTGATCGGCGCGAGGATGGGCGAGACCACCGGCGGCATCGCACCCGCGATGGAGTCGTTGGCCGCCTGACCATAGGGCGAGTTCTCGGGCGTGACCATGCCCTCGCGGGCGGGGTAGGCCGCCGGGACCGACGCGGTCGATGCGTCTTCGCTGACGGCGGAGGCCATCATCTCGAACAGCATCTTGTGGTCGAGCTTGGTGTTGAACGGGATGGACCACCCGTCGATCGAGAGCCGGTCGTACAGGTACGGCGCCGAAGTCGAGACCTTGGGCGGTGCCGCGAACCCGAACGAATCGGACAGCTTGCTGTTCTCGGCGTTCGTCAGGTCGCTCATGCGACCGGAGAACATGATCGACATGGCCGCGGTGTCGTTGTACATCTGCTGCTGCACCTTCGGCTGATCGAAGGTGGTGACCTGGGGATCCATGTAGGGCTGCAGGCTCTGCATGGCCTGCAGGGCTTCCTTCGCCTCGGGGGTGTCGAGCGTGACCTCTCCGTCGGCGGTGACGAAGTCGGCACCGAGGGAGTTCATGACGGCCTGGAAGCTCGTCGCGACATCGGCGGTGGCGAGCCACGGCAGGGCGATGGGGTACTGCATCTTCCCCGACGCCTTGATCGCCTCGGCGGCGGCGATCATGTCGTCGAACGTCTGCGGAACCTCGAGCCCGAGCTCGTCGAACACGTCGGTGCGGTAGGCCATGACGAACATCTGCGCCTGCATGGGCAGGGCGTAGAGCTTGCCGTCGTACGACATGCCCTGCCGCATCGACTCGCTGATGGCGTTGAGGTCGTACTTGTCGGCGAACTCGGCGAACAGGTCGTCGAGGGGCACCAACTTATCGTCGACGGCCAGGCTCGGGATGACGAAGCCGTAGGTCTCGACGATGTCGTAGCTGCCGGTCTCGCCCGAGAGCGTCGCCGTCGTCTTGGTGACCTGCCCGCCGAAGTCGATCGGGTCGTGCTTGACCGTCACGTCCCCCTTCGTGCAGCTGGAGACCATCGTGTCGGTGAACGGGTCGATGGCGGAGGAGTTGTAGGCGAGCACGTTGACCGTGGTCGCGGATTCGGGTGCTGTGTAGTCGCAGGCGACCTCGGTGGCATTCTCGTTCCCCGTGCGGCTACCCGCGCCGCATCCCGAGAGGGCGAGTGCACCCAGGGTCGCCATGGCGACGAAGGCGATAGCGCGCTTTCTTGTGGATGACATGGCCAAACCGTATACGTATGCATAGCGTTTAGGGAAGCCTAAGTACGCAGCTTTTCGGGTAACGATCGTGTTTCATGAATACGTATAAGTGAGAGCCCTCAACGGGTCGGGGCTCGAAACACCGCGCGTGGGTGGACGGGTGGCATCCGCGTCCGTCCATCTTCTCGCCGACACCTGCCCGCCGACCGGCTCGTCGGGTGTTCGCGCGGCATTGCGGTGACTCCGGCCCCGCGTTGCCTCCCGGGACGCATCGACGGCGCGCGCCGCGGAAGACGATGAACGGGCGATGCGCCTCTCGGAGCTTGCGATCTTCGATTTGTGAGCGATAACATTGCGCGTCCCGACCGCCGATGGAGGCGCACATGCGACGACTGCTGCACGGATCCGCGATCGCGGGTTCGCTCCTCGTTCTGGCCGGCCTTCTCGTCGCACCGCCCGCGGTGGCGGAGATCCCGGACGCGCCCGTGGGGTTCGACGCGCCCGTGGGGTTCGACGTCGTCACACGCGACGTCCAGCCGCACACGGCACGTGTCACGATCGCGCTCGTCGCTCCCCCGGGGACGCAGCCGAACTTCTCCCGCGATGACGCGATCGCTTCGGCGAACGCCGCCGCCGAGTTCCTCGCTCGCGAGACCGACGGTGCGCTGACGGTCGAGATCGAGCAGGTCACCGACTGGATGTCGGCGCCGAACGACGCACCGTGCTCCTGGGAGAGCGTCTGGCAGGACTTCGCCGCGCAACAGCTGGGGTGGGAGCGCGGCAACGGCCGGCACCTCACCGTGATGGTCCCGGAGGGCGACCCGTGCCCGGGGTGGGCGAACGGAGAGCAGGGCGGGTCGGTGGATGCCGGTGGCCGAACGTTCCAGCCCGGCCCCGACGCGTCGACCCTGGCGCACGAGTGGGGTCACAACATGTCTCAGGCGCACGCGTTCTCGACGGCGTGCGCGAGCACGTGGGACTTCCGCGCGGTGGACGGTCGGACCCCCGGGGAGTGCGAGCGCCAGGAGTACGGCAACCGACTCGACAACATGGGCGGTAGCTGGACCCTGACGCCGTTCTCGAGCCCGTCGCTCGACCGCCTCGGCATGCTGCCGACGCGGCTGGTTCCCCGGTGCGACGTCACCGCGACCGCCACCGTCGCCTCGGCCGCAGCCGGAGCGCGTGAGCGCGACGCGATCTCGTGGGAGAGCGCGGCCGAGCCGGGCGTGCGGTACTGGGTCGACTACCGCGACGGCGATGCCAGCGCCAAGTACGCTCCCCTCCACGTCAGCGGGTGGGCCTTCACGCCGGGGTCATCGGGACTCCAGATCCTGCGCACCGACCCGGAGGTGCCGTTCGGGGCCACCGTGCTGAAGCGCCCCGGCGACTCCAGCGATTGGGCGCAGCTCGTCCGCGCCGACGAGGTCGTCACGCTCACCGACGGCACGCGGGTCTCGTGGTCTCCCGTGGCATCGGGGACCGACCGTGCCGACGTGACCGTCGAGCGCACGTGCACGCCGGTCACCTCGCCCACCCTCGAAGCCGACGCGATCGCCTCGACGCGCAAGATCGGTGCGTCATCGCACGTGGTCGTCACCGCCACCAACCGATCCACGGTCGCCGTCGACATGGAGATCGCGACGCCGTACGGGAAGCGGACCTTCACCTCGGTCGCCCCGGGCAAGATGGTGACCGTCACCATGAACACGCGTCAGTCGACCCCACCGTCGGGCGAGGCGACGGTGACGCTGTCGACGCGGTCGGGAGACTCATCGGCGACGCGAACACTCACCGCCGCTTACACCGGTCGATAGCCGGATAACGACGGATCCCTCCCCCGGGGAAGCTGCGACGCGCGACGCGTTCGCGACGCGCAGACCGCTGCGCGAGACCTCGCGGGTGTTCACGTCAACACGAGATTCGCCAGCCGAGTCGCGGCAGGGAGGCGGAAGAATTCGCTGGCCCTCCGCCTTTGTTAGCACTAACATGTTGAGAGTCGGCCATTCAGAGAAGACCCCCGATCGCCGCACCTCGAGCGAGTCCGACAGTCCTGAGATCGCACCACCGTACTTCTGCAGAGCCGCAGAAAGGAACCCCGATGTCCCGAATCCGAAAGACGGTGGCGCTCAGCGCGACCGCGATGATGATCGCCAGTGGATTGGCGGTGATCACCCCCACAGCTGCCATGGCCGCAACCACGCTGGACTCCTCCAAGGTCCTCGACCTCCGCTTCGACGACTCCCTCACCGACGCGGGCCCCAACAAGATCCCCACCTCGATGCTGCGCGGGCAGGCCGCCTACGTCGACGGCATCCACGACCGTGCGCTGAGCCTGCGCGGCACCGACGCCGTCAGCCTCGGAACCAGCTCCGCCCTGCAGCCCGAGAACCTCACGCTCTCGTTCTGGTTCAAGCCGGACGGGTCGATGGGCACGGGCGAGCAGGTCTTCACCTGGAACAAGAGCGTCTACAACTCGGCGGGCTGGTACCTCACCGCCGAGAACGCCAACACCCCTCTCGCCCTGTCGATCGGCCCCGGCGGCGGCCAGCCGTACAAGGTCACGGTGAACGGTCCGCGCGACACGTTCTTCCCCGCCGGTCAGTGGACGCACGTCGCCGTCACCTACGACCAGGCCACCAAGGCCGTCACCTTCTACCGCAACGGCGAGCAGCAGGTCTCATCGGTCGCCTACGCCACCGGCGGGGCCGCCACCGGCGCGCTCACCTCCGACACCACCACGACGAAGTCGATCGGCTTCAACGGCCCGCAGTACAACGGCGCCTACGTCCGCGGCGCGCTCGACGACTACGCCCTCTACAACAGCGTCGCCTCGGCATCCGATGTCGTCGCCCTGACGAAGGCGAACAACCCGGCCTTCGACCCGGCGGATGTCGCCGGGCGCGCGCTCGAGCAGCTGTCGGTTCCCGGGAGCGCATCGGCCAGCTTCGGGCTGACGACCTCCTCCTCGAACGGCACGGCCTTCACCTGGACCTCCTCCAACCCCGCCGTGATCGCCCTCAACGGCGGTCAGGCGACCGTGACGCGCCCCAAGGATGCCAACGCGACGGTCACCCTCACCGCGTCGGCGACCTACGCCGGCAGCGCCCCGCGCACCAAGACCTTCTCGGTCGAGGTCGCGAAGGAAGGGGCGTCGACCTCGATCTACGTCGACGACACCGACCTCAACGAAGTGCTCCTGCTCGACCCGTACCTGCAGAACAGCAACGCCAAGATGGTCGACTGGCTGCTCACGCTCGACCCCAAGCGCTTCCTCTACTCCTTCGACCAGCAGGCGGGCATCCCCACCACCGCGCAGCCGTACGGCGGATGGGAGCGGACCACCGGTGCGCGCTTCCAGGGCCACTTCTTCGGCCACTTCATGTCGGCGCTCTCGCAGGCCTACTCGACCGAGACCGACGCGGGCCGCAAGGCTCAGCTGCTCGCCAAGCTCACCACCGCCGTCGACGGCCTTGCCGCGGCGCAGGCCGCCTACGGCCAGAAGGACCCGTCCAACGCCGGTTACGTCGCACCCTTCCCGGTGTCGTACCTCCCGCACGGCTCCGACGGTCTCATCGTGCCGTTCTACAACCTGCACAAGGTGCTCGCCGGCCTCATCGACGCCCACCAGTACGCGCCGAAGGAGGTCGCCGACAAGGCCCTCTCCGTCGCCAGCGGCTTCGGTTCGTGGCTGAACGTCTGGGGTTCGCGCCAGGCCAACCCGAGCTCGCTGCTCAGCACCGAGTACGGCGGCATGAACGAGGCGCTGTACGAGCTGTACAGCATCACCGAGAACGACCAGCACAAGAAGGCCGCCGAGCTCTTCGACGAGGTCTCGCTGTTCCGTCAGCTCGCCGCGAACCAGGACGTCCTGGCCGGAAAGCACGCGAACACGACCATCCCCAAGCTCGTCGGCGCCCTCAAGCGCTACACGGTGTTCACCGACAACCCCACCCTGTACGCGCGTCTGACCGCGACGGAGAAGTCCGACCTCGATATCTACCGTCGGGCGGCCGAGAACTTCTGGCAGATGGTCGTCAACGACCACTCCTACATCGGCGGCGGCAACAGCTACTCGGAGCACTTCCAGCAGCCGGGCACCCTGCACGAGTTCGCCACCAACGGCATCACCAACGGCTATGGCGAACAGTCCACGGTCGAGGGGTGCAACGAGTACAACATGCTCAAGCTCACGCACGGGCTGTTCCGCGTGAACCCTGATGTGAAGTACGCCGACTGGTACGAGAACACCTACATCAACACGATCCTGGCGTCGCAGAACCCCGATACCGGCATGATGACGTACTTCCAGCCGCAGACGGCCGGATACGCCAAGGTGTTCGGCCGGAAGGAGGACGAGTTCTGGTGCGACCACGGCACGGCGACCGAGAGCTTCACCAAGCTCGGTGACTCGATCTACTTCCGCAAGGGATCATCGGTCTACGTCAACATGTTCCGCTCGACCGAGTTCACCTCGAAACCGCAGAACCTGAAGCTCACGCAGACCGCCGACGTGCCCAACACCGACACCGTCACCTTCGCGGTCGACGCGGCCGATGGCGGAGCACTCGTCGAGGGCACCACCCTGCGTCTGCGTGTGCCGTCGTGGTCGCCGAACCCCACCCTGACGGTGAACGGTCAGACACGCGACGTCGCGGCCGCCACCGACAAGGGGTACGTCGTCGTCCCGGTCTCGGCCGGTGACAAGATCTCGTACAAGCTCCCCGCAAAGGTGCAGGTCGAGGCCGGCACCGAAGACCCCAACTGGGTCGCGTTCCGCTACGGCCCGGTCGTGCTGTCGGCCGAGCTGAACCGCACCAACGTCGAGGCGACCACGCAGGCGGGCATCCTCGTCCGCATGGGCACCGCCGACAAGTCGGTCACCAACAGCGTCCGCGTCGGCGACGTCGAGGCCTTCAAGAAGGACATCGAGAAGAACCTCGTCCGTCGCGACAACGGAGCGGACAACAACGGTCGCACCGTGATGAAGTTCCAGCTGCAGAACGTCGACGCGGCATCCGCTGCGCTGACCTTCGAGCCGTACTACAGCATGTACAACGCCCGTTACGCGCTGTACATGAACCTCATCCAGCCGGACTCCGCCGCCGCGCAGGCGCTCATCAAGAGCGACAAGGAGAAGCTCCGCATCGACGAGATGACCACGGACTCCCTCACCTCGTTCGACAACAACAACAGCGAGGCCGGCAAGAACTACAAGTTCAACCGCTCGTCGGTGGGCGCGCACCTCGGACAGCAGTACCGTGACGGCGAGCGGTCGGCCGAGGCGTTCTTCCAGTACGACATGGCCGTCGACCCGTCCGCACCGAAGAACTACCTCGGCGTGCGGTACTTCGGAGGCGACAACGGGCGAACCTTCGACGTCTACATCAACGACGTCAAGTTCAAGTCCGAGCGCATCACCAACGCCAACGGGGCGAACTCGTTCTACATCCAGTACGACGAGATCCCCGCCTCGGCGCTGGCCGACATCGCGGCCAAGGACCGCCACAAGCGCGATCAGTCCGGCGCCTACGTGCTCGATGAGCAGGGGAACAAGATCCCCATCATCACCGTGCGCTTCCAGGGCACCGGCGCGAGCTTCGTGGGCGGCGTGTTCGGGGTCTACACGACCACGACCACGACGTACGCCACCGACGCCGACCTGAACGCTCTCACCTTCGACAGTGGCACCATCAGCCCGAAGCTGACCGACGGAACCTACGACTACACCGTCACGGTTCCCCACGACGCGACGACGGCGACGTTCGACGCCGACCCGGCCACCCCCAGCGGCCTGGTCTACCTCGGTGACATCCTCATCGACGACACGCAGAAGCGCACGGTCGCCCTGGCCGCGGACGGCGCGCCGACGACGGTGACGATGCGATCGCTGGCACAGGATCACACGACGGCGAAGACGTACAACGTGCAGATCGTCCGTGCCCCCGCCGCCCCCGCGCTCACGACTGAGCTCTCGGCCGCGACGCGGTGCATCACGGGCAAGGTAACCCTCACCGCCACGGTGAAGAACACCAGCACGGTGCCCGTCTCGATCGAGATGACCAGCGCCTACGGCAAGAAGAGCATCGCGAGCCTCGCTCCGGGCAAGAGCGTCAGCCAGGCGTTCACGACCCGCCAGGCGCAGATCGCCGCGGGCGAGGTGTCGATCACCGCCGCCGGTCAGGTCGACGGCACGTCGGCGACCGCGACGCAGAAGGCGGGGTACGACGCCCGTAGCTGCGGCTGAACCGTCACCGGGCGGCTGACGCGTCGACGCTCAGCCGCCCGGTGCATCCACCGGGAACGCCCCGGGGCATCCTTCACGGATGGCCCGGGGCGTTTCGGCGTGCAGCGTGGGGTGCGCCACACGATCGCGCGCAGGTGATGTCCGGTCGACGCCCCGTTCCAAGGCGAGGACGCGCGCACCCCTGAGCTGGCCGGAGGCGGTCACATCGAGGGCGTCGCGAGTTTCGAAACGCGGAAGGCCACGATCGAACGCGGGAGGAGAGGACGCTGCACGGATGATCAGCCGGCCCCATCCGCCGAGACACCGAGGATCGATCGGACGGCACCGTCTACCGCGTCAGCGGCGATCTTCGTCAGCGTCTCCTCCGCCGGGAGCGTCGCCTGCTCGGTGAGCGAAAGTTCATACCTACTGACCGCCACCGGCTGCTTCGAACCCGCCAGCGAGTATCGGACGACAGTCTCGTTCTTGTCCGCGACCAGCAGGATGCCGACCGTGGGGGCGTGCAGCTCAGGAATCCGCAATCGGTCGTCCACGAGGGCAACGTAGAACCCCAGCTGCCCGGCGTCCCTAGGGTCGAACTTGCTCGTCTTCAGCTCGACGACGACGAAGCGCACCTGCTGCCAGTTGAAGAACAGAAGATCGACATAGAAATCGTCACCATCTACATCGAGATGCACCTGGCGGCCGACGAAAGAGAATCCGGCCCCCAGTTCACGGAGCGTCTCCACGACGCGGAGAGCGAGCCGCTCCTCGAGCTCTCGTTCACTGACGCCTACGCCGATAGCCAGGAAGTCCAGGGTGTATGGGTCCTTGGTGAGTTGTTGAGCCAGCTCGGAGTCGCTGGCACCCAGCGTTGATGCGAAGTTGGACGGGGCTGCCGCCGCTCGCTCGTGAAGTCGTGTGGCTATCTGGTTTTGCAGAACCGCACGGCTCCATCCATTCGACGCATCCTGGGCGGCGTACCAGTCCCGCAGGTTCTGGTCGTCCAGCTTGTCGAGCAGCTGGATGGTATGACTCCACGGCAATCCGCCAACGGGCTGTTGGCGGATTGTCTTCTCGTCGGGCCACGCCTCCGCAAATCGTCGGGCGTATCGGAGATTCGACTCCGAAAAGCCCTTCATGGAAGGGAACTGGGCGCGAAGGTCGGCTGCAAGGCGCGCCAGCACCCCGCTCCCCCAGGGCTCGACTCTCTGCCGCTCGATGAGTGTGTGTCCGATGTACCACCAGAGCGCGACGACTTCCGTGTTCGCTGCTCGCTGCACCGCGAACCGAGCCCGATGAGCACGCTCGATGATCAGCGCAAGGGTCTGTGCGTAGCCGGAGGGCAGGGTCTCAGTCATCCTGTGAGCATCCCCTACCGCCCCGGGGAGCTGAGCCCTTTCCACAGGTCACCGACACGTCGTCACCGAATGGCGATGAGTCGCCAGGATGCGCATGTCACAGCAGGTGACGCGCGCCCGCGCACCGCACACCAGCGCGGTTCACCTCACCCGGATGCCGTCGCCCGCGTGCGATCAGCACGCAGCCAGTGCAAGGGTGATCCACGCCTCAGGCGCACCAGTCCGGACGCGTGCCCGCCACCTCGGCGAGCACGTCACCCGACAACACGTCGATCACGGTCGAGGTGCGACCCAGCCACTCCGCGCGGGTGGGGTAGTCGTCGATCTCGTCGTCCGTCGGGACGACGCCGACCGCCGCGTACCGCCCGCTCGTCGAGACGCAGACCTCTTCGATCCGGTCGCCGGCGCCGACCTGGAAGACCCCGGCCGGCGCTTCGGCGGCGGTCCGGCGCACGACGTCGTCGGCCGTCCACTGCACCGACGAGGAATCGGAGAGGAACACCGTGCCCGTCGACACATCGTCGGCGGCGGCCCCGACGATGTCGCTCAGCGTCCCGTTCGTCAGATCGAGCACGGCGGGACCCGCAGCACCGTCGACGACGAGCGAGGTCGAGGCGGGAAGGACCGCGCGCAGCCCCCCGACCTCGCCGAGCAGACGCGGGGGCGCCGAGCCGGTGGCATCCAGCAGGATGAGCGAGCCCGTGGGCGTCTGCGCGACGAGGTACGAGCTGCCGGGGACGAAGAACCACGAGTCGGCCTGCAGCGGGAGACCGTCGAGGTCGAGCACGGCACGCGCGCCGGCATCCGGGTCGGCCGGGTCGAGCAGGAACAGGGTGCTGATGTACGTCTGCGCGTCCGCCCCCGTGCCGGTGAAGACGAAGCCCGCGCGACCCGCGTAGGCCGAGGCCCGCAGCAGTCCGACCGTTCCGTCGCCGGGGAGGGGCAGCGGCACCGGGTCCGCCCCCTGGCCGGCGCGGGTCAGCGTGGCGCGTCCGTCCTCGTCGACCACGGCGGCGACGACCCCGGCACCGTCGTCGGCGTACTCCTGGATGCGGGGAGCGGCGAAGACCACCTCGTCGGCGCCGGATGACAGGTCGTGCCGCACGATCCGATCGTCGTCACCGCCGGCGCGGTCGAAGCTCCCGCCGCGCTCGAGGGTGGTCACCGTCAGCGGGGGTGTCGTGAAGTCGAAGGCGGCCTCCGCGGTGGCGCCCGTCGCCCGGCCGCGCAGCGCGGGCACGCTCACGCGGTAGTCGCGCGCGTGGTCGACCGTGTCGGCGAATCGGAGACGCAGCGTCGATCCGGTGACCTCCACCTCGAACGGCGCCGCGGGCTCGACTCGCACCCCCTCCGCGGAGCGCGGGTCGAGGGGTTGATCGGCGTGGAACACCAGCGTGACGCCCGCCTGTTCCACCGCGAGCGAGGGGTCGCCGTCGACACCTCGGATGCGCGGCCCGCGCTCGAGAGCCGCCGCGGCGAGGGTCGCGCTGACGCTGGCGAGGCAGACGACGACAGCGATCGAGGCCACGGCCCAGCGGCGCGAGGAGCGCGGGCGGGCGGCATCCGGATCAGGAGAGGTAGGGGGCATCGGGCTCCTCCACGGCGTCGACGGTCGCGGGGCTGAGGTGAGTGGCACCGGCGTCGTCGGTGAACGTCCCGGTCACGCGCACCCAGTCGCCCGAGCGGAGATCGTCGGGAACACCGGATGCCACGACGGGCACGGCGAACAGCTGGGCGTCGACCGTGCAGCAGGTGACCGCGTAGCGTCCGACGCGGACGGCGCCGGCATCGTCGATCAGCAGGAACCCCGTCACGTCGGCCTGCTGTCCGACGAGATCGCCGGCGGAGGCGCCGCTTCCGAGGATGCTCGCCCAGTCGCGGACCGAGAAACGGGTCGGGTCGCTGCCCACGAGCGACGGACGCGGCGCATCGCCTCCGCCGTCGGCCGCGCTCGCCGTCGACAACGCCCGCTCGGCGCTCAGCGTCGTCGGGGGCGCGACGAGCAGGGCGACCGCGGCGACGACGACGAGTGCTCCCGTCACGAGGGTCGAGAGCGTCCGGGCGCGCCCTCGCGGACCGGGGCCGTGGTCGTGATCGTGATCGTGATCGTGATCGTGGGCCGCCCGCCGTGAGGTCGCGGTCACCCACACGGCCGCGGCGAAGAGAATCACCCCCACGATGCTCAGCACCACGGTGAAGACGACGTAACGGGGGTGGATGTACAGCGTGAGGTCGCCCGCGGCGGCGAGCGCGAGGGTGGCGACGAGACCGATGCCGCACAGGGCGAGACCCGCCCAGCGCGAGACGAGTTCAGACAAGCAGGTTCACCACCAGACCGAGGGTCAGGGCGCCGAGCGCCACGACGAGGGTGATCCCGGCGAGCGCGCGCAGACGGAACGTCGTCGAGAGCATCACGAGCATCTTCACGTCGATCATCGGACCGAGCACGAGGAACGCCACCAGCGCGCCCGGCGAGAACGACGACGCGAGCGACAGCGCGAAGAACGCGTCGACGTTGGAGCAGATGGCGATGACGAAGGCCAGCACCATCAGGGCCAGGATGCCGAGCACGGGATGCCCGCCGATCCCCGTCAACGTGTCGCGCGACACCGCCACCTGGAGGACACCCGCGACCGCGGCGCCGAGGAAGAGCGCGGGCAGCATGGCCGAGACCTCGTCGCGGAACATCACGGCCGCGCGCCGCAGGGTCGCCGGCTCCCGCGCCGATGACGCCGCCGACGCGCAGGCCGCCGCCCACTGCGGGGTGAGCAGCCGCTGCGGTTCCGGGTGCAGGCTGACGAGCCATCCCACGAGGTTGGCGAGCACGAACCCGCCGACCAGGCGGGAGATCAGGATGCCGTCGTTCCACCCGAACGCCTGGTACGTCGTGATGAGGGTCACCGGGTTGAGGATGGGTGCCGCCAGCAGGAACGTCACCGAGTCGGCAACGGTGAACCCGCGCATCATCAGCCCGCGGGCCAGGGGCACGTTGCCGCACTCGCACACCGGCAGGACGACCCCGAGCAGGGAGAGGACGGCACGTCGGAGGATGCCGGCGCGCGGGATGACGGCATCCAGCACTCGAGAGGGCACCCACAGCTGCACGGCGATCGAGATCGAGATGCCGAGGAAGACGAACGGCAGCGACTCGATGATCACGCTCGCGGCGAGGGTGATGCCGTCGGAGAGAGCGCTGGGGAGGGAGCCGTCGGCGTCGATGGTCAGCCACCGGATGACGATGGCGGCGGCGATCAGCGCCGCGGCGACGAGGAGCACCCGCCGCGCACCTGAGCCGGGTTGCGGTGGTGCGGGCTCGGGCCGGGCGCGCGCGGGCGCTGCGGAGGAGCTGCGCGCGGTGGGCATGGGGCGGTCCTATCCGGGGGGTCTCGCGGCGGTCGCGCCGAGGTCGTCGGCGGCGACCTCACCCGCGGGTCGGGGACGCCGCCGCACGCGACCGCGGCCCGTCAGGAGCATCGGTGCGCCTCGATGGGCACCGCCAGCTCCCGCGTCTGCCCGTCACCCTCCACGCGGAGGGACATGGACCCCGGTGGGATCGCCACCGCGCGCGTCGAGAACGCAGCGGTCGCGGTGCCGCCGGCCGCGAGAGCCGAGAAGGTCTTGGTGCCGTACACGCTGGCCGCCGTCACCGAGACGGGAGCGGACCCGGTGTTGGTCACCTTCACCATCACGGTGACCTTGCCGGCGACGCAGCGCGACGACACGGAACCGTCCACGCTCGGGGCCGCGGCGTCGCCGACACGGACATCGATGGATGCCGACGTCGAGGCCGACAGCACGTCGAGGCCCTGGTACGCGGCCGAGAGACGCAGGTCGCCGGTGGCGTCCGGAACCGCCGCCTCCGCGACGAACGTCCCGTCGCGGGGAATCACACGCGCATCGACGGTCCTGTCGCCGAAGGTGAACCGCACCGTTCCGGCGACGGCACCGCCGTCGTTCGCGGTCACCTGAGCCGTGATCTTCGCGCCCGGCACGAGCACGGCGCCGCCCGCGACATCGACGAGGGTCGTCGCCGATGCCGTGCGCGTGGCGGCCACGCCTCTCGCCGCCTCCCATTGGTTGAGGGTGACGGGCATGACGCTGCCGTGCCGCGACTTCGGCAGTGCGCCGGCGACCGTGCGCCACGCGGGAGCGGCCAGCGACTCGGTGAACAGCGGCAGGTACCCCTGCCCCGTGAAGTCGTCGACGAAGAGATAGAAGCCCTCGTTCACGCCCGCCGGAAGCGACGTGTCGCCCGCGTTCGCGCGGAAGATGGTGGGCCCCTCGGTGGTACGACCGGTGGCGCGAGCGGTCTTCGAGACGCACGTCGCGTCGGTCGACCACGCGTAGTCGCCGGGGACAGACAGGTCGTACAGCGATGCTGCGGACTCCTGCACCACGTCGTTGCAGCCGGTGATCTCTTTGGTGAACCGGTAGTAGGTGCCGTCATCCTCGATCATCGTCGAGTCGATCCGGTCGCCCGCGTCCTGCCAGATCTTGGCATCCGAGAACGTGACGAAGTCCCGTGTGGTTGCGTACATGACCTTCGAGTACGTGTGATCGGGGGTGCCGACCTTGTCGTAGGGGCGGGTGGCATCCAGGAACACCCGCGACGACCAGTACACGACGTACTCACCGGCGTCCGTGTCGTAGAACGCCTCGGGCGCCCACGTCATCGAGGCGAACGGCCCCGACACGGGCACGTGCCGCTGAGCCGACCAGTTCTTCAGGTCGGTGGACTCCCAGATCTCGAGGTGCCGGCTGCCGTCGTCCAGCGACGACTCCCACGACGTCCCCCCGCCGATCGACAGGTCGGTGGCGATCAGGAAGAAGCGGTCGCCCTCGGCGGAGCGGATGACGAAGGGGTCGCGGAGCCCACGCGTGCCCTGCGTCGAGGAGAGGATCGGGGCGCCGTTGTTGAGCACGTCCCACGTCATCGCGCTGTTCCCCTGCGACGCCGCGAGCGAGACCTTCTCACCCTCGACGGTGTCGGCGGTGAAGTAGGCGAACATGTAGCGACTGTCGACGGCCGGACGCTGAGCCGGCTCGACGGTGACGGCGAAGCTGCGCGCGACGGCAGCGGCCCCCGTGCCGATCGTCGCGGTCAGGGTGACGGGCACCGGGTCCGCACCCCACGCGGGACGCGTGACGACGCCGGCGGCGGCGGCGCCGACTGCACGGTCGGAGATCACTGCGGGGGCCGACGAGGTCCATTCGATCGGCGCCCCCGCGGCGCCCCGGGTGGGCAACGTGACGTTCCCTCGGACGACCGAGGGCACCCCGATCGTGTCGCGATCGGCCGCGACGTCGGCCGCGGTCAGCGCCGGCACCATCACCGTGAAGGTGCGCGGCGTCGTCGCGGCGACCCCGCGAGCCTCAGCCGTCGCGCTCAGCGTGACCGTCGCGGCGGGCTCCCCCACCGCCGGGCGCGTGACCACGCCGTCTGTGGAGACGACGGCGGGGTTCGACGACGACCAGGAGATCTCCCGGATGCCGAAGAGTCCGAGGTCGAGATCGGAGGTCACGGCAGAGGTGTCACCGAGGTCGATGACCGCGGCCTTGGCATCGGCGACGGCGCGGAGCGCGGCCTGATGGGGGGTGGCGTCGCTCTCGGACAGCGAGACGACCTCACCGCTCGACAACGCGCGGTCGTAGACGTGGAACGCGCCGACCGTGCCCTTGAAGAGCGCATCGGGCCACGGGGCGCGTCCGATCGTATTGAGGGTCTGCGGGATGTCGGCGGGGGTGAGGGTCGTCTTGACGACCCCCGACAGCTGACCGTCGGTGTAGAAGGTGAGGGTGTCGGCATCCGCGTCGATGACGGCCGTGAGGCTGTGCCACCTGTTCGCCTTGACCGGGTAGGCGGTCGCGTTCTTCTCGCCACCGGCCGAGGCCGTCGTGATGCCGGATCGCGGCGCCCGTACGTTCGCGAACCAGTACTGCTGGGTCGTGTCGTTGCCGATGTTCCACAGGAAGTGGTTCGAGCCGAGCATCGAGGCGTCCGCCTTGACGTCGATCGACACCGTGGCCGAGGTCGCCGTCTTCAGAAGATCGTCGGGCAGCTCCACCCAGTTGCCGGTCGAGGTCTTGGCACCCCCGGTCAATTGCAGCGTCCCCGCCTCCGACCGCTGCGACGCGGTGTAGTTGCGCACCGTGGCATCCAGCGGGTCGCCGGCGGCATCCGAACCGTCGGCCGTGTTGCGGACCGCCTCGCCGGAGGTCTCGTCGAAGGTGTACCGCGCGACGAGACCGTCGTCGCGCGCGTCGGCGGGTGCCGCTGCGGTCGCGGCCCCCGCGCCGAGAACGCCACTCACCGCGACGGCCGCGGACACCGCGATCGAGAGGATGCGCCGTGCGCCGGGAGCGGCCCCGGTGGAGCGGCCTTCATCGCTCCCGTCGCGGTGGGTGTGGCGAGAGGGGGTGTGGGAGGGCATGGTGTCCTGACCGTCGGTCGACGTCGATGGGCGATGCGGGGCGTGCCGCGAGGTCAGCGGCAGGTGGTCGCCGCGAACGGCGCCGTCACCGACGAGGTGGCGCCGCCGGCGCTGGCGGCGACGGTGACCTCGCCCGCCGCCAGCGGGGTGGTCCGCGCCGTGAAGGTCACGACCGTGCTCTTGCCGGCGCCGAGGGAGGCGATCGTCTTCGAGCCGTGCGCGGAGTCCACCTGCAGGGCGACCGGGGCCGCTCCGCCATTGGCGATGCGGGTGACGACGATCGGCTTGCCCGCGGCGCACCGCGTCTCGGCCGTGGCCGTGACGGCCAGCGCGGGGGCCGTCACGACGACGTCCGCGGTGACCGTGAGCGCGGTCGAGCTGAACAGGCGTCGATCGGGGGCGTTGTACGCGGTCGATCCATTGGTCCCGGACCACTGGTTCAGGTTCGCGCCGATCGTGCGCACCGTCCCGGTGACCGGGTAGGTCCCGGGCGTGGTCGCGTCGACGCCGGCGAGGTTCCAGGTCACCGGCTGCGCGGCGGTGCCCCGACCGTAGGCCAGGGTCACCTGCGCCTCCCGCGGCAGGGCGGCCGTGATGGTCGGTGCCGTGGCGCCCTGCGTGACGGTGGCGTCACCGAGGTCCGTGGTGACGACGGCCGCGGCATCCGCCTTCCGGATCCCGTCGTACTGGCCGAAGGTCAGCGGCACGATGCCGCCGTGCTTGGTGCTGGGCGCCATCGAGAAGGTGTCGGACACGAGCGGGGTGAACCCGGCATCCAGGTTCGTCGTCTGCATCGGCCGGTAGCCGATCGAGGGGATCACGTCGACGTAGAGGTACCACTCGTTCTCACCGTGGCGCTGGAAGACCGCGGGGCCCTCGACGCCGCCGGGGTTGCCGCCCGCGTAGTTGGCGCCGATGCGCTCCTGCACCGTCGTCCACGACGTCGTCTGCTTCCACCAGTCGGTGGCCGTGGTCGACTCCATGTAGATGCCCCGGCCGAAGGAGTTGTCCTTCGTCACGCGATAGGTCTTGCCGGCGTTCTGGATGACCGTGGTGTCGATGGCGTTGCCGCCGGTGTCGATCATGGTGCCGCCGTAGCGGTAGGTCTGCTGGGTGAAATCGGTCGTCGCGCCCCACAGCACGCGGGAGTAGGTCGACCCGGTGTGGGCGGAGTTGCCGTAGACGTTCGACGACCAGTACATGACGAACGCTCCGCTGCCGTCGGCGTTGTAGCCGGGGACCCACGTCGCCTCGGGCGCCCAGGCCATGCCGAGCTCGGCGACCTTCGAACCGGCGGGCGATTGCGCAACGTCGAACTGGCGCAGGTCGCTCCAGCTCACGAGGTCTTTCGACTCCCAGACATTGAGCTTCGTGCTGCCCTGCGAGCTCCAGTAACACCAGTCGGTGCAGCCGGCTGCGCCGCGGTCGCCGCCGAAGACCCGGAGGTCGGTGGCGATGATGTAGTACGTCTTCGTCTCGGGATTGTAGGTCAGGTAGGGGTCGCGCACGCCCGTCGTGCCCAGCTGCGACGCCAGGATGGGCTTGCCGCCGTTGAGCGGGTCCCAGGCCTCGGGGTCGTCGCCCCGCGAGACGTCGAGGTAGATCTTCTCGGCGTAGCCGTTGGCATCCTCGATGAAGTGGACCATGGCGTACCCGAACGCGTCGTCGGCGGTGCGGGCGGGCTGGATCGTCGCGGCCACGGCGCGGGACGCGGTGACCCCGCGGACCGTCGCGGTCGCCGTCAGCGTGGTGGTCCGCGCGGCAGAGCCTGCGGCGGGAAGCGTCGTACTCAGGGTCGTGCCGTCAGCGGCGACCGTCGCGCTCGCGTCGGTCGCGGCCCAGCTCACGCGCCCGCCGTAGGTGGGGAGGGTGGTCGTGCTCTCGTCGACGGTGACCGGCGACACGGTGTCCACCACGGCTTGCGCCGCCTGACGGTGCGCGCCGGCGTGGATCGTGGCATCCGCCGTCGAGACCTGTGCGACCTCGTCGGCCGACAGCGCCCGGTCGTATACGCGGAACGTCGACACCTCGCCCTTGTACATGGGGTCGGGGTAAGGAGCGCGGCCGATCGCGTTCAGGGTCTGATCGGTGATGTCGGCGGGCGAGAGGGTCGTCCGGGTGGATGCCACCTGCACCCCGTCGACGAAGAAGGTGATGCGGCCGGCGGCTCCGTCGATGACGGACGTGAGGCTGTACCAGCGGTCGGCCGACAGGGCGGAGCCGGAACGGGCGTTGACCTCGCCGCCGCCGCCGTTCGTGGTGATGACGGTTCGGGGGTTGTCGCGCACCGACGCGAAGTACGACCGCGTCGGGGAGTCGCTTCCGATGTTCCAGAGGAAGTGGAAGTTGTTCTTCATCGACGCGTCGAGCTTGGTCTCGATGGTCACCGTCGCCGATCGTGCGCCGGCGAGGGCGTCGTTCGGCAGTCGGACCCAGCTGGCGGTCGGGCTGGTCTTCGCGCCCCCGGTGAAGACGAGCGACGATCCCGTCCACAGGGCGTCGGTGCCGTTCACCACGGTCGCCGCCCCCAGCGTCGTCGGTGCGCTGTTGGGCACGCTGGCGCCGGCGGTCTCGTCGAAGACGTACTCCGCGCGCAGGCCCGAAGAGGGGATCGCCGTCTCGGCCACGGCCGGTACCGCCGTCAGGGGGACGAGGCCGCCAGCGAGCAGGGCGACCCCGGTGGCGAGGCTGAGGATCGCGCTCCTCCGGCGTCGGGTCGACGGTCGCGCGGGTGCGGTGGGGGCGGTCGAGTGTGCGGTCATCACTCCAGCTCCTTTGCCAGGATGATCGGGGCCCCTGAGACGCAGGAACATTCTGGATGTTACCGCTCACTTCGGATGGGGGCAAGATCCATCCCGTCGTGGTCGGGCGACGGTGCGGCGATCACCGCCGCACCGGCGCGGAGTCCGCGAACGGTCACTCCCCGCATCGCGCCGACCGGGCGCCCGGCCTCGACGCGAACGGAAATCGCGGTGGCCAGACGGCATCCATGTGGTTATTGTGAGCGATAACACAGCACCTGTGGTCAGTCACTTAATGGAGAGTGGTTATGCGCCTGCCTTTCGCGGCCCGTTCGACGACGCCCCCCGCACACCTCGAAACCCCGCCCAGACGCGCGCGACGCAGAATGGCCGCGGTCGCCGTGGGCACCACCGCCGTCGCCGCCCTGTGCGCGGGCCTGCTCACGCCCGGGGCCGCCAGCGCCGCCGGCGCCGACGACGCGCTGATCGCCGACTTCACGTTCGACAGCGGCACGACCAGCTTCACCGGGGCGGGCGCCACCGCCACCACCCAGGGCACCGCCCGACTGGTCCCCGGCGTCAGCGGCAACGCCGCCCAACTGGGCAGCGGGTTCTGGCTGAACGTCGCCAAGACGAACGGCTCCCCCCTGCTCGCGGGGCTCGACGACGTCACGATCTCGTACGACAGCAAGCCCGCGGCCTCGGGCAACACCGGGTGGACGGTGTTCGCCGCCCGCAGCGCCGCGACGCAGACGTACGCCCAGGAGCACTACCTCGGCTTCCTCGACCGCACCACCGGCGTCACCGTCGAGCGCTACGACAACGCGGGCTCGCGCAATTCCTCCGGCAACCTCGCCGCCACCAGCGCCAACGCCGAGTGGAAGCACGTCGACCTCGTGCTCTCCGGCGGCACCGCGCGACTGTTCGTCGACAAGAAGCTCGTGTCCACGAACGCGGCCGGGCCCGCCCTCTCAAAGATCCTCGGGTCCTCGGGCGGCGTCCTGCAGGTCGGCAAGGCCAACTGGGGCGGCGGCGAGTTCTTCTCGGGCCTCCTCGACAACCTGCGCGTCTACAACCGCGCCCTCACCCCCTCCGAACTCGGCGTGGCGACGGTCGCCGCCGACCCGGCCGCGGCGCTGAGCATCCCCGCGCGCATCTCGGGCGACCTCCCCTCGACGGTGCTCGGCAGCGCGGTGACCTGGACGGCGACCGGCGCCGGCTCCTCGCTGGTCGCCGCCGACGGCACGGTCACCCGCCCCGCCGCAGGTCCCGTCGCGGTCGAGCTGACCGCGACGATCGCCGGTGTCGCCACCCCCGTCACGGCATCGGCGCAGATCCTCGACGCCGGCGGCGACATCGCCACCTACGTCAAGACGGTCACGACGATCAACGGCGTGAAGGACGACCCGCTCGCCTACAACGACGACCGCCGCGCCGACGCCCTGTACGTCTCGGCCCGCCCGTCCGGCACCTCGACCTGGGAGCCGCTGAACCGCTCGCAGGCCATCCTGTACGCGACATGGAACGGCTCCCAGACCGCGAACCCGAACGCCCAGGTCGGCTCGCCGACCCTCCTCCGCTTCGCCGACGGCACCCTCGGCGCGATGGCGGCGCAGAACAACGCCACCGACTCGGTGTACGTCTGGGACGCCCCCGACGGCGCCACCTTCCGCAACCAGCGCACCGTGAAGATCGCCTCCGACGGATCGATCGTGAAGAACCCGCGCATCGAGTTCGACGCCGCCAGCCAGAAGTACAAGGCGTACTGGACCGACGAGCTCACCGGTGAAGGGCGCGTCGCGCGACTCGACGGGCTCACCGCCACCAGCACCCCGACCGCGGCGACGAAGGCCGACGTGCGGACGCTCGGCGTGACCGGCGCGGGGCTGCCCGGCTTCACCGCGCAGTCGCAGGCGAGCTCGTTCGCCCTCTCGAAGACCGAGTTCGACGTCTTCTTCAAGAACTACGTCGACCTGCAGAACACCGGCGTCCGCGCCCCCGCCGACGTGCAGGTCGAGAACGGGAAGAGGGTGGATGCCGCAGCCCTCCCCTCCACCGTCACCCTCGACTACAACGACGGCTCCACCAAGAACCTGCCCGTGACGTGGGACGCCGACGACCTGGCATCCATCGATTCGCGCACCCCCGGCACGTACGAGGTGACCGGCTCGGTTCAGCAGACCGCCGAGCAGATGGTCAACGACGCCCGGGCCGATCCGCACCTCTTCTTCAACGAGGACGACGGTTTCTGGTACCTCACGGGCTCGCACTACTCGATCCCCTCCACCGCCTCGAACGACCAGCTGATCGACGCCAACGCCTACCGCAAGATCGGCCTGAAGCGCGCGACCACCATCGCGGGCCTGAAGGACGCCCCCGAGCAGATCGTCATCGATCCGGATGCCGGGACCCCCGGCAAGCAGGCCCAGTACCCCAACACCTTCTACGGCTGGGGCGGCTACATCTGGGCGCAGGAGTTCCACAAGATCAACGGGCAGTGGTGGATCGTCGCCGGCATGAACCGCGGCTACGCCCCCACCAACGGCTGGTGCGACAACACCGTCCTCATCCCCTACACCGGCACCGAGGAGTCGCTGCGAGCCGGCGGCCTCACGAACCAGGAGAACTGGGGCGAGCCGACCATCCTCGAGGGCGCCGCGTTCGACGTCTCGTATCTCGAGCGCGAGGAGAACGGCGTGACGCAGGGCTACTGGGTCATGCCGAACAGCGCGAAGCTGCTCATCGGCAAGGCCAAGATGGGCCCGAAGGGCACCGTTCCGCTCATCGACGGAGGACTCAGCGAGGTCTACGCGATCAGCCAGCCGTGGGAGTACGGCAAGCAGGCTCCCACGCCGTCCGACACCAACGAAGGCGGCGACCAGGGAATCGTGGAGGCGCCCTACATGGTCGAGCACGGTGACTACATCTACCTCACCTACTCGGGCGGCACGGTCGACAAGTACTACGACATCGGCATGCTGCGCGCCGCCAAGACGGCCGACCTGAAGAACCCGGCGAGCTGGACCCTCGTGCCCTCCCCCGTGCTCACCACCAACGACACCTTCACCGGCCGCATCGGCGGCACGGGTCAAGGCGGCACCGGGCACAACTCGTTCGCGACCGACCCGGCCGGAAACCTGGTGCTGGCGTACCACGCGCGCCCGTACCCCGAGCCGCACAGCGGCGGTGCGGCGGGAGGCCTGTTCGACCCCGACCGCAACAGCTGGTTCAAGGCGGTCAACGTGCGCGCCAACGGCATGCTCGACCTCTCGCTCACGGCGGCCCAGGAGGTCGCGCCGGCCAACCGGAGCGTGACCGCCCGGGTGATCGTGGCGGCAGCCCCGACGACCGTTCAGGCGAGCGCCACCACGCGCTGCGTCGCGGGCAAGGTCACGCTCGTCACCACCGTCACCAACACGGGCACGAGCGCCGTGTCCGGAACCATCGCGAGCGCCTACGGCTCGACGACCTTCACGGGCCTCGGGGCGGGCAAGTCGGTTTCGAAGACGCTCGCCACCCGTGCGGCATCCGTCGACGGAGGAACCGTCACCGTGACCGTGCAGGGCAGCCCCACCCCCGTGACGGCCGACTACCGCGCCGCCACCTGCAAGTGACCGATCAGCTCGACTCGACGAAGAGGAGAAACACCGTGACCCGAAAGACCATCGCGCCCGCCCGAGGCGCGTTCCGCAGACGCTGTGCGGGGGTGATCTCCAGCGCCCTCGGCTTCGCCCTCGTCGTCAGCGGCGTGGGGGTCTCCGCGGCGAGCGCCGCCGAACCCGCCTCGCTCGTGGCGTCCTACGACTTCTCCGAGACCGGCGGCACCGTCGTGCGCGACGCCTCGGGCGCCGGCCGCGACGCCGCGGTCGTGGGGGGAGCCGCCTGGCGCGGCGGCTCGATGCAGTTCACCGGCGCGAACCACGTGAAACTGCCCGACAACCTGCTCGCCGGGCAGAGCGCGGCCACCGTCATCATCGAGACCAGTCCGACCGCCCTGTCAGGCGCGAAGTTCCTCTGGAACATCGGCGGATCCGGCAACAACGCCACCGGACAGTTCTTCATCCAGCCCGTCGCGCCGCGTCTGGCGATCTCGAAGACGAACTGGGCCGGCGAACAGAGCGTCACCTCGTCGACGAAGCTCGCCGAGGGGCGTTGGCAGTCGGTCGCCGCAACCATCGAGAAGAACCCCGGCGCCACCACCTCGACGCTGAAGCTCTACATCGACGGGGCACTCGTCGCGCAGAAGGCCGACTCGGCCACCGCGCTCAGCGATCTCGCGACACACACGATGAACTACATCGGCAAAAGCGCGTACAACGAGGACTCGCTGTACCAGGGCGGCGTCTCGTCGTTCCGCGTGTACAACGCGGCCCTGTCGGCGACCGACATCGCGACGGCGTCGGCGACGGATGCCACCGCCACGGCGTCGGAGGTCGTGGCATCCATCGACCTGGCCGGCGCGAACGCGCAGAGCCTCTCGTCCGTCGAGACCGACCTCGTCCTGCCGTCGGCCGGCGGCGTGACCTGGACCTCGTCGCCCTCGGGCGTCGTCGCCGCCGACGGCAAGGTCACCCGACCGGCCTCGTCGACCTCGGTGACCCTCACCGCCACGGCGACGGTCCGAGGCAAGACCGCCACCCGCGCCTTCACCGTCACCGTGCTGCCCGCAGCCACCCCCGCCGAGCAGGCAGCGAAGGTGGCCGCGACCCTGCTGCTGCCGTCGGTGCTCGAGAAGGGCTACGTTCTGCCGACGACCGCGCAGGGCCTGCCGGTGGCGTGGTCGCACGTCTCGGGTGCCGGCTCCGTCGCGAACGGCACCATCGCCACCGCCCCCGCCACCGGTCTCGCCGCCGCCACCCTCAAGGCCGTCGTGGGCACCGGCGCCGACGCGGTGACCACCGAGATCCCGGTGCGCATCGCCGAGGCCGGCGCCTCGCGGCTGGCGACGTACACGACGTCGAAGAACACCCGCGGGGGAGACGACCCCGAGGTGACGCGCAGCGCCCACCTCGCGCTCAGCGGCGACGGCACCGCCTACACCCCGCTGAACAGCGGTGCGGGCGTGGTGTTCCCCCGGGTCACCGGTATGACCGAGCAGACCAACGGCACCACCCGTTACCTCGGCTCGCCCTACGTGTTCCGCCTGGAGGGCGACCAGGGGTACGGCCTCATCGCCCGGCGCACCAACGCCGCGGGTGCCGCCGACACCGACGGTGCGCTCGTGTTCACCTCCCCCGACCTGGTCACCTGGTCGGAGCGCAGCTACCTGCCTCTGCCCGGGCAGGGGCAGACCGGCGCCGTGTCGGCCGAGTGGGACGCCCGCGCGAGCGCGTATCGCGTCGTATGGACGAGCCCCGCCGGCTCCGCCCTCACCGGCACGACCACCGCGTTCGAGTCGGTCACCGCGCAGGGCGCCGGGCAGCAGCCCAGCGGCCGATCGGCGAGCATCGGCGTCGCGTACGCCGAGAACGCGACGGCCATCCCGGTGACCGCGGCCGAGGCCGAGGCGGCATCCGATCGACTCGGCCGCGTGCGCAACACGGGACTGCAGGCTCCGAAGCCGATCGGCGTGACCGCCGGCGACACGCTGTCGCTGCCAGAGAAGGTCACCGCCGACTACTCCGATGGCGGCACGCACGACTTCCGCGTGGCATGGGACACCTCGCAGGTCGACACGACCACGCCCGGCACCTACACGGCCACCGGAACGCTGCAGCGCACCGACACGACCTTCCCGCTCATCGCCAACCGCGCCGACCCGCACGTGCTGCGCTACACGCTGCCCGACGGCAAGAAGACGTGGCTGTACATCGCCACCGACGACGCCGGCCAGGACGAATTCTTCATCCGTCAGGCCGACACGATCGCGGGGATCTCGAGCGCCCCCGACAACCGCATCCTCGGTTTCGGCCTCTCGGGCAACAGCGTCAACGCCCAGCTCTGGGCACCCGAGTTGCACGTCGTCGACGGCGACCTGTACATCCTGTTCGCCGCCAACGCCGAGAGCAGCAACTGGTGGGCCGGTGTGCAGTCGTACACGATGCGGCTGAAGCCGGGAGGCAACCCGCTCGTGCGCGCCGACTGGGAGGCCCCGCAGCGCGTCGTCGATCAGGCCGGTCAGCCGCTCACCACGTACGGTCAGGGCATCACGCTGGACATGACGCACTTCGAGGACAACGGCACCGACTACGTGATGTGGTCGGAGCGCGTGGTCGCGCCCTCGACAGGACCCGCCGTGCTGAAGATCGCGAAGGTCACCCCCAAGGCGTCCGGTTCGTGGCAGCTGGCGAGCCCGCGCTCGACGGTCGCCTTCCCCGACCGCGGCTGGTCGAACAACACCACCCCGGTGGTCGAGGGACCCTTCGTCATCCAGCGCGACGGCAAGGTCATGATCACGTTCTCGGGCTCGGGCGTCGACTGGACCTACGCGGTGGGCCTTCTGACCGCCGAGTCGGGTGCCGACCTGCTCGACCCCGCCGTCTGGAACGTGCGCAACAGCTCCATCTGGAGCTACGAGGGCGCGTTCGCGAACAACTGGGGTCCGGGCCACAACTCGTACACCTACGACGATGACGGCAATCTGCTCAACGTCTTCCACGCCAAGGCGACGCAGAACGGCAGCCGGGACTCCGGCATCCGGATGGTCTACTTCCGTCAGGACGACACCCCCATCCTGGACATGACGGATGCCGAGTGGCTCGCCGCGGGCAACCGCACGGTCACCACGACGGTCACGGTGACGAGCCCGGAGGAGCCCGCCGTGGAGGTCGTCGCCGGCAGCCGTTGCGTCGCGGGCAAGGTGACCCTCTTCGCGACGCTGAAGAACACCGGCACCGTGACGGCGGACGCCCGCGTGACCTCGCCGTTCGGCTCCGCCGAGGCGAACGGCATCGCGGCGGGGAAGTCGAAGTCGGTGACCTTCGCCACCCGGTCGGCCGGCCTCGCCGCCGGATCGCTCACGGCGACGGTGTCGACCGAGGTGAACGGAACGCGGGTGCAGGACACGGTGACAGCCGACTACGCCGCGCGCAGCTGCGGCTGAGCAGCGTTGGACACGAGGGTGCGTCCGGCCGTGGGCCGGGCGCACCCTTCGTCGTCCGGGTCGACCATCGCAGGGCCTCGGAATGGTCGTCTATCGCGGACGGGCGTTGCGTTCGCGGGATGATTCCGCGCGTCCACGCATCCGTGCTTGACACCAAACGGCGCCGGTTCTACCGTGAATCCACCGGGTGTTTCCGGTAACAACACAGCCCCTCGACCGCCCCGCGGTCACCCGAAGACCGCGAAGACGCGTGTCCCGGCGCTCCCGACGTCGCCGTCCCGGGCCCGGATGCGCCTCGCGTCGCCCAGAGAGCAAGGACGCCCGCCCATGCGCACCCGCACACGTTCACCCCTGTGGAGGAAGGGCCTGGCCGTCTCGGCCGCGATGGCCGTCTCCCTGACCGGATTGGGCGCGACCGCGACGGCCGCCCAGGCCGCCGACGGTCCACAGCCGCTCATCCACTACTCCTTCGACGGCGCCAACGGCACCACCGTCGCCGACAGCAGCGGCAACAACTACAACGCCACCATCCGCCAGAACGGCGGCTCCGTCACCGGCGGCGCCCTGTCGCTGCCCGGTGGTTCGGCCGGCACCGCGGCCTACCTCGACATCCCCACCGCGGGCCTCGTCGGCAAGAAGGACCTCACCATCTCGACGTGGCTCTCGCCGCGCTCGGGCAACGGCAACGTCGCGGCCGCCTTCATCGGCGCCCCCGTCGCCTCCGGCGCCTCGTTCTCCTCGGGCTACTGGCTGCTCAACCCCGCCAACCCCAACGGCTACGTCAAGTCGGTCGTCACCAACACGGTGAACGCGGGAGCCCCGTGGGGCACCGAGGTCGGCCCCGGCGCGACCAACGCGGCATCCACCGGCGCCCGCACCCCCGCCGGACTCAGCCTCTACACGACCGTGATCAGCGGCACCACCGGCCAGTTGAGCGTTTACGTCAACGGCACGCGCATCGCGCAGAACGCCATCGGTCGCGACGTCGCCTCGTTCGGCCAGAACCTCGTCTCGTACCTCGGACGCTCCACCTACCCCGACGCCGGCTGGAACGGTCTCGTCGACGACTACGCCGTCTACGCCTCGGCCCTCAGCGAGAACGACGTCAAGGCCCTCTACGGCGCACAGGCACTCGACCGCGCGGTCGCCGGTGTGAGCGTCCCGGCGACGGCCACGGCGAACTTCACCGTTCCGACGACCAGCGCCGGCGCCTCGGTCACGTGGGCGTCCGACAACGCGGCGATCGCCGTCAACGGCACCACCGCCACCGTGGTCCGCCCGACCGCCGGTGCGGGCGACGCGTCGGTCACCCTGACGGCGACCTTCACCGTCGGCACCGACACCCGCACCCAGACCTATCGCGTGACCGTGCCGCAGCAGCTCTCCGACGCCGAGAAGGTGTCGCGCGACCTCGCCGCGGTCTCGATCCGCAACCTCGACAACGTCCGCGGCAACTTCTCGGTGCCGACCACCGGCGCCGAGGGCTCGAGCATCTCCTGGTCGATCGCCGCCGCCGGAGCGGCCAACGCCGAACTGCGCGCGGGCGTCCGCGACGACTCCCGCACGGTCGAGGTCAAGCGTCCGGCCGCGGGCTCCCCCGCCGTCGACGTGCAGCTCACCGCCACCGCCACCAACGGCGGCGCGACGTCGAGCCGGAGCTTCACCGCCCGCATCCAGCCGATGCCGGGTGGATCGCAGGAGACCGAGGCGTACTTCTGGACCTTCTTCACCGGCGAGGGTGACGGCGCCGAGCGCGTCAGCATCGCCGCGTCGAAGGGCAACGACGCGCTGACCTGGAACACCCTGAACCAGGGCAAGCCCATCTTCAGCTCCACCGTCGGCACCGAGGGTCTGCGCGACCCGTTCATCATCCGCGCGCCCCACGGCGACAAGTTCTATATGATCGCCACCGACCTCAAGGTCGCGGGCCTGGCCGGCGGCTTCACCACCGCGCAGATCTCCGGCTCGAAGTACATCGAGGTGTGGGAGTCCGACGACATGGTGACGTGGTCGGAGCAGCGTCACGTGAAGGTGTCGTCCGACTTCGCCGGCAACACCTGGGCGCCCGAGGCGTACTGGGATGAAGAGCTCGACACGTTCGTGGTCTTCTGGGCATCGAACCTGTACCCGACCACCAACGTGGCCGACCGCACCGGTGTCACATACAACCGCATGATGTACGCCACCACCGACGACTTCGTCACCTTCTCCGACGCGAAGGTGTGGAGCGACGTGCGTCGCGGCAACGGTCTCGGCCTGATCGACTCGACCGTGGCGAAGAAGGACGGCGTCTACCACCGCTTCACCAAGGACGAGGCGAGCATGACGATCCGCCACGAGAAGTCCACCGACCTGCTGGCCACGATCTCGGGCACGCTGCCGGGCACGACGGGACCCGCGAACCAGTGGACCCTCGTCGAGGAGCGCGTCGCCAGCGGCCTGCCCAACGGCGAGCCGGGCGGCACGTACTCCAGCGGTGAGGGCGCGAACATCTTCGCGGCCAACGAGGGCGACGTGAACAACCTCGACTGGTTCCTCTTCATCGACCAGCCGAACTACCACGGTGGCCCCAACCACTACGTGCCGTTCGGCACGAACGACCTCGACCGCGCCGGCAGCTGGCAGGCGCTCGGCAGCAAGCTCCGTCAGGGCCTGCCGCAGAACGCCGACGGCGGCAAGCCGCGTCACGGCACCGTCATCCCCGTCACGCGCGCCGAGTACCAGAAGGTGCTCGAGGCGTACGCGCCGAACATCGCGGTGAAGACCGTGGATGCCATCGACGTCGCCACCGACGCCGGCACGGCTCCCGTGCTGCCCCAGGCGCGCCTGACCAAGGCCGACGGTTCGGTGCAGACGGTCGACGTGAAGTGGGACGCCGTGGATGCCGCCGCGTACGCCGCCGCGGGCACCTTCACGGTGTCGGGTGTCGCACAGGACGACTCGCGCATGCCGGTCGAGGCCACCGTCACCGTCCGCCCGCTCGTGAAGGTGCAGTTCTCGGCCGAGGCGCGCTGCGTCGCCGGCAAGGTGCAGCTCGTTCTCAAGGCCGTGAACAACGGTGACGCGGCGGCCACGCTTGCCATGTCGTCGACCTACGGTTCGAAGAACGCGACGGTCGCCGCGGGCGCCACCACCTCGGCCGTCTTCGCCACCCGCTCCGCGTCGGTCACCGCCGGCGAGGCGACGGCGAACGTGACCCAGGGATCGGCGACGGGGACGGTCACGGCCGCCTACCCCGCGAAGTCCTGCAGCTGACCCCCCGCACCGTCCACCCCTGGTGAGACGGTGAAGGCCCCGGTGGATTCCCCCTCCACCGGGGCCTTTGTCGTTCTCGGCGCGAGTCGCCGGCTTCCCTCCCTCGCGGGCGCTCGGCACAGCGCGGCCACGAGGCGCCGCGAGACGGCATCCGTCCGGAGGAAAGGCCGCACCCTGCAACCGACGGGTTGGGGAGAAGCAGCCTCACCGCGCCACGCCCCCACCGCACTCGGTTTCCACCTCATCCGGGTTCGGGGCGCGTTCCGCCGTTCGGGGCGTGTTCCGCCGTTCGGGGCGTGTTCCGCCGTTCGGGGCGTGTTCCGCCGTCCGGGGCGTGTTCCGCCGTCCGGGGCGCGCTCCGCCGTCCGGGGCGCGTTCCGCCGTTCGGGGCGCGTTCCGCCGTTTGGGGCGCGTTCCGCCGTTTGGGGCGCGTTCCGCCCGTTCGGGGCGCGCGACACCCGCCCCGAAGCGCGAATCCCGCCCCGAAGCCCCCGAACCGCCGGCCGAGCCGCCACGCATGCCCCGGAAACAGAAGTGCCCCGGACTCTCCGATGGCCCACCGCCACCTCGAGTCCGGGGCACTGTCCGTGCGCCGGCGAACCGGCACGCGGCACACGCTCCGGGTGACCGGAACGCGCGAGTGCCGCATCGTCCCGGGGCGATGCGGCGCCCGGGACGATGGGTCTTACAGGCCCTGGGCCAGGCGGTAGTACGCCTGGTTCCAGCGCAGCTCGCTCTGGAAACCGCGGACCGTGGTGTCCTCGTCGATGACGACGAGCTCGGTCTTGGCGATCTCGGCGAAGTCGCGGAACACCTCGATGCCCACGGCCGTCGTCATGACGGTGTGGTGGGCGGCTCCGGCGGCGAGCCAGCAGGCGGCCGAGGTCGCGAAATCGGGCGCGGGCTTCCACACCGCGCGGCCCACGGGCAGCTTCGGCAGGTCGGGCGCGTCGACGTTCTCGACGACGTTCGCGGTCAGGCGGAAACGGTCGCGCATGTCGCTCATCGCCACGACCAGCGCGGGGCCGGGGTCGGCGGTGAAGACCAGGCGCACCGGGTCGTCCTTGCCGCCGATACCCAGCGCGTGGATCTCGAGACGCGGCTTCTTCGACGTCAGCGACGGCGAGACCTCGAGCATGTGGGCGCCGAGGATGCGCTCGGCACCGGGCACGAGGTCGTAGGTGTAGTCCTCCATCAGCGAGGCACCGCCGGGCAGACCCGCGCCCATCACGTTGGCGACGCGCACGAGGATCGCGGTCTTCCAGTCGCCCTCGGCGCCGAAGCCGTAGCCCTCGGCCATGAGGCGCTGCACCGCGAGACCGGGCAGCTGCTTCAGCGCACCGAGGTCTTCGAACGACGTGGTGAAGGCGCCGAAGCCGCCCTCCTCCAGGAACGAGCGCAGGCCCAGCTCGATCGCCGCACCGTCGCGCAGCGACTGATGGCGTGCGCCGCCCGGAAGCAGCTCGGAGACCACGTCGTAGGTGTCGACGTACTCCTGCACGAGCGCGTCGATGTCGGCATCCGATGCCTTCTCGACGGCCTCGACGAGCTCGTTGACGCCCCACGTGTTGACCTGCACGCCGAAGCGCAGCTCGGCCTCGGTCTTGTCGCCCTCGGTGACGGCGACGAAGCGCATGTTGTCGCCGAAGCGGGCGAGCTTGAGGGTGCGGGCGGCGGTCCAGCCGGCGGCGGCGCGCTCCCAGTCCTCGATCTGCTGACGCACGGCCGGGTTCGACACGTGGCCGACGACGGTCTTGCGCGAGATGCCCAGGCGCGTCTGGATGTAGCCGAACTCGCGGTCGCCGTGGGCGGCCTGGTTCAGGTTCATGAAGTCGAAGTCGATGTCGTTCCACGGCAGTTCGACGTTGGCCTGGGTGTGCAGGTGCAGCAGCGGCTTCTGCAGCGCGTCGAGACCCGAGATCCACATCTTCGCGGGGCTGAAGGTGTGCATCCAGGCGATCACGCCGATGACGTCGTCGCGGCCGTTGATCTCGAGCGCCATGCGCCGGATGCTGTCGGAGTCCTTCAGCACGGGCTTCCAGACGACCTTCACCGGCAAGCCGTTCAGGCCCTCGACGACGGTCTGCGACTGCTCGGCGACCTGCTTGAGCGTCTCTTCGCCGTAGAGGTTCTGGCTGCCGGTGACGAACCAGACCTCGTAGCCGTCGAGATCGTTCCGGAGAGTGGTGCGGGTCATGCGGGATTTCCTTCTTGTGGTGGGAGTGGCGACGGCCGAGGTCAGGACGTCGCCGCGATCGCGGCGTGCTCGATGGCGAGCCCCGCGCGGTATCGGGTGAGGTACGCGGCGAACCCGGGGACGTCCTCGGGATCGGGGTCGATCGAGACGAAGGGCGTCTGCGCGAAGACACGGTCGGTGAGGTAGGTGTCGATCGGGTCGCCCGCGGTGTCCGCGGCGAACGCGGCGAGCACCGCGATCCCCCACGCCCCGCCCTCGGACGCGGTCGCCGCGACCGCGACCGGCGCGTCCAGCGCACCGGCCAGGAAGCGCTGCGCGATGCCGGCGGTGCGGAAGACTCCGCCGTGCGCGTACATGCGGTCGAGCTCCACACCCTCGGCGGCGAGCACGCGCATGCCCAGGGCGAGCGTGCCGAACACGCCGTAGAGCTGCGCGCGCATGAAGTTCGCCAGCGTCAAGCGACTGTCGGGCGTACGGACGAAGAGCGGCCGCCCCTCCGGGAGACCCGCGATGGGTTCACCCGCCAGGTGGTTGTAGGCGAGCAGGCCGCCGGCATCGGGTGCGCCGTCCAGCGACTCCACGAAGAGCGCCTCGAACACCTCGTCGGGGTCGAGCGTGCCGCCGGCGATGGCCGCGAAGCGTTCGAACAGTCCCACCCAGGCGGCGAGCTCGCTCGCACCGTTGTTGCAGTGCACCATCGCGACGAGGTCGCCGGCGGGGGTCGTGACGAGATCGAGCTCGTCGTGCGCGCGGCGGAGAGGCCCCTCGAGCACGACCATGGCGAAGATGCTCGTCCCGGCACTGACGTTGCCGGTACGGGGGGCGACCGAGTTCGTCGCGACCATCCCGGTGCCGGCGTCACCTTCGGGCGGGCAGAAGAGCACGCCCGGACGCAGTGCGCCGGTCGGGTCGAGCAGCGCCGCGCCCTCGGTCGTCAGCTCTCCGGCGGCCTCGCCGGCGACGAGCACGTCGGGCAGCAGGGAACGGAGGCGCAGGCCCGGGGCCCGCTCCGCCACGAGGCGGTCGAACTTCGCCGCCATGACGGCGTCGTAGTCGTGGGTGGCGACGTCGATGGGGAACATGCCGGAGGCGTCGCCGATGCCGAGCACCCGGCGTCCGGTCAGCTTCTCGTGGACGTACCCGGCGAGCGTGGTGAAGGACGCCACGTCGGGGATATGGTCCTCCTCATCGAGCACCGCCTGGTACAGGTGCGCGATCGACCAGCGCAGCGGGATGTTCGTGCCCAGCAGCTCCGACAGCACGCCGGCGGCCCGCTCGGTGGAGGTGTTCCGCCAGGTGCGGAACGGCACCAGCAACTCCCCCTCCGCGTCGAACGCGAGATAGCCGTGCATCATGGCCGACACGCCCGCGGCAGCGAGTGTCTCGATCGCGACGCCGTGTCGACGCTGCACGTCGTCGACGAGCGCCGCGTAGGCGGTCTGCACACCGGTCCAGACGTCGTTCAGCGAGTAGGTCCAGTTGCCGTCGCGGTAGCGGTTCTCCCAGGCGTGCGAGCCGGTGGCCAGCACGCGGGTGGGCTCGTCGGCATCCACGAGGCAGGCCTTGATACGCGTCGAACCGAGTTCGATGCCCAGCACGGCGCGGCCGGAGGCGATGACCTCGGCGGGCGAGGTGGTGACGGCGCTCACCGACGCGCGTCCGTGTTCTGGCCGTAGACGTTCTGGTAGCGGTCGTAGAGCGCGTCGATGTGCTCCTGCGGGATCGGGATCAGCGGTCCCGCCTCACGGGCGATGTGCACGGTGCGCGCGACGTCCTCGAGCATGACGGCCGCCTTGACGGCGTCCTTCGCGTTCGAGCCGATCGTGAACGGACCGTGGTTCTGCATGATGACGCCGCGCGAGCGGTGACCGCGCAGGGTCTCCACGATGCCCCGACCGATGGAGTCGTCGCCGATGATGGCGAACGGCCCGAGCGGGATGGGCCCGCCGAACTCGTCGGCCATGGCCGTGATCACGCAGGGGATCTCTTCGCCGCGGGCCGCCCACGCGACCCCGTAGGTGGAGTGCGTGTGCACGACGCCGCCGACCTCGGGCATGTGGCGGTAGACGTAGGCGTGGGCCGCCGTGTCGCTCGAGGGGCTGCGCTCGCTGCCCGGCGTACCGGGGATCGTGTTGCCGTCGAGGTCGCACAGGATCATGTTCTCGGGCGCCAGGTCGTCGTACGAGACGCCCGACGGCTTGATGACGAACAGATCGGCCCCGGGCACGCGGCCCGAGACGTTCCCACCGGTCCACACGATGAGGTTGTAGCGCACCAGTTCGGCGTGCAGCCGGGCGACGTCCTCGCGGACGCGGTCGATGGCTTCCTGGACGTCGGGGGTGATGTCAGCAGGGGACGCTGCCACGGGGTTCTCCTTGAGGGGGTGCGGGTCGACGACGGTGCTCATTTTCGGCGCCGCGCGGTCAGCACGCGCTGCAGCAGGACGAACGCGAGCAGGATACCGCCGGTGATGATGGTCAAGTACTCGGGGCGGATGCCGCCGTCCTTGGTGATGATCATGGCCAGGGCTGCGAGCACGAGCGAGCCGACGACCGACCCGAGGACGTACCCGGCGCCACCGGTCAGGAGCGTTCCGCCGATGACGACGGCGGCGATGGCATCCAGTTCCCATCCGATACCGGTGACGTTCTGCGCCTTGCCGCCCACCTCTGCCGTGTACACGACGGCCGCGAGGCCGGCGAGGGCACCGCTGAGCACGTAGATGAGCACGCGGGTGCGGGCGACGGGGAGACCCATCAGCTGCGCCGAGTTCTCGGCCCCGCCGATGCCGTACACCGTGCGGCCGGTGCGGGTGCGGTGGAGCAGCATGAAGGCCGCGGCGACGACGAGCACGGCGATGAAGAAGCCGGGCGTGAGCACGAGGTCGTTCGTCTTCGGGCCGTCGTACAGCTTCCAGTCGGTGGCGAGCACCAGGATCGGGGAGTTGTCGGGCGCCTGCACCGGCACGGTCGAGAGGATGGATGCCAGACCTCGGGCGAGGAACATCATCGCCAGCGTGGCGATGAAGGGTTGCACGTTGAAGTACTGGATGAGCACGCCCGAGACCAGGCCGAACAGCGCTCCGAACACGATCATCAGGATGACGGCGACCCAGCCGTTGACGCCGTTGTTCATCAGCATCACGCCCGACACCGAGGTGAAGGCGACGACGGCGCCGACCGAGAGGTCGATGCCTCCCGACAGGATGACGATGGTCATGCCGACGGCGAGGATGATCGTGGGCGCGAAGCTGACCAGCAGGCTCGACATGGTGCCGGCGTGGAACACGCGGCCGTACGCGAACTCGGCGTACACGAGCATCGCGACGAGGAGCACGACGGCGGCCAGCGTCGGGACGGCGGACTGGCTGCGACCCCACATGCGGGAGATCGCCAGGCCCCGCACCGGGACCTCGGTGCCGTGCGAGGGCGACGGGGGTGAGACGGTCGTGCTCATGCGACGACCTCCTTACGGGTACGGCGGCGTCCGGCCTGGAGGACGAAGGTCCTCACCCGCTCGGACTGCAGCAGGACGAGCAGCACGATGACGATGGCCTTGAAGGCCGGGGTCGCCGCGGCGGAGACCCCGAGGAAGAGAACGGTCTTGTTCAGGGTCGCGATCAGCAGCGCCCCGATGGTCGACCCGAGGATGGAGAACTTGCCTCCGGCGAGCGAGGTGCCGCCGATGACGACGGCGAGGATCGCGTCGAGCTCCATCTGGTAGCCGGTGCCCGAGACGTCGACCGTCATGACCTCCGACACCGTGAACAGACCACCGCCGGCGGCGAGGATGCCCGAGAGCACGTAGACGGTGATGAGGATCGGACGGGGGCGGATGCCGGCGAGGCGGCTCGCGTCGGGGTTCACGCCGATCGACTCGATCATGAGGCCCAGGGCGGTGCGGCGCATGATCACCGTGACGACCACGACGATGACGATCGCGGTGACGAAGCTGATGGGGAGACCGAGCACCTGACCGTTGGAGATCTGCTGGAACGGCTGGTTCTGCGAGTTGGTGTTCTGACCGCCCGTGATCACGCGGGCGATACCGCGGGCGGCGAGCATCATCACCAGGGTGCTGATGAAGGGCTGGAGGCCGACGACCGAGACGAGCAGGCCGTTGACCAGGCCGAGGACGGCGCCGAGCAGGAGCGCGAGGCCGATCGCCATGAACATGGCGCCGAAGGAGCTCGCCTCGTTGAGCGAACGCAGGAGCTCCATCGCGGCGGCACCGCCGACGGCCATGATCGATCCGACCGAGAGGTCGATGCCCTTGGTGGCGATGACGAAGGTCATGCCGAGGGCGATCATGATGATCGGCGCCGACACCCGCAGGATGTCGAGGAGGTTGCCCGAGAGCTGCCCGGTGGTCGGGTTGATGCCGACGGAGAGGTAGGTCGGGTCCTTGATGACGTTCAGCGACAGCAGCAGGACGATGCCGATGATGCCCCAGAACCAGGGGGTGCGCAGGAGCGACTTGAAAACGGACATCAGCGGGTCTCTCCTTCGGCGAGGGCCTCGGTCTGGGCTTCCGCCTCTTCTTCGGTCTCGGCCGCGATGATCGACACGACGCGCTCGGCGGTGACGTCGGGGCCGTTGACGATCTCGCCGACCTTCTCGTGGTCCTTCATGATCACGATGCGCTCGGACAGGCGCACGACCTCTTCGAGCTCGGACGAGATGAAGACGACGCTCATCCCCGCCTCGGCGAGCTCCGCGACGGTCTCCTGGATGTCGGCCTTGGCGCCGACGTCGATGCCGCGGGTCGGCTCGTCGAGCAGCAGCAGCTCGGGGTCGGTCGCCAGCCAGCGGCCGAGCAGGACCTTCTGCTGGTTGCCGCCGGAGAGCAGGCGGATCGGGCGCTCGGGGTCGTTCGGCCGGACGCTGAAGCGCTCCATGTAGGTCGAGACCAGCTGGTCCACCTCTTTGGCGGGGATGCGGCGCAGCCATCCGCGCTTGGCCTGCAGCGCGAGCATGATGTTCTCGCGGATGCTCAGGTCGCCGATGATGCCGTCGTCGCGACGGTTCTCGGTCGAGTAGGCGATGTGGTTGCCCAGGCCCGAGACCGGGGAGGTGACGTTGACCTTCTTGCCCTTGAGGCGCACGGTGCCCGCGTCGGCGCGGTCGGCGCCGGCGATCAGGCGGGCGAGCTCGGTGCGACCCGAGCCGAGGAGACCGGCGAACCCGACCACCTCGCCCTTGTGGATCTCGATGTCGGTGGGGGCGAGCGCTCCCGCGCGGGCGATGCCCTCGGCGGCGTAGACGGGGGTCGCGTTGCGATCGCGGGCGTCGACCTGACGGTTGGAGCCCAGGGCGCGCAGCGCCTCGATGTCCTTGCCGATCATCTTCGAGATGAGCTGGGTGCGGTCGAGGTCGCGGGTCAGGTACTCGCCCACGAAGCCGCCGTTGCGCAGCACGGTGATGCGATCGCTGATCGCGTACACCTGATCGAGGAAGTGCGAGACGAAGAGGATGGCCACACCCTGGTCGCGCAGGCGACGCATGACGGTGAAGAGCACCTCGACCTCGGCGGCGTCGAGGCTCGAGGTCGGTTCGTCGAGGATGAGCACCTTCGAGTCGGTGACCATGGCGCGGCTGATGGCGACGAGTTGCTGCAGCGCGATCGAGATGGACGACAGCGGGGCACGGGGGTCGAGGTGGCCGAGCCCCATGCCGGTCAACGCCTCTTTGGCGCGGGCGTGCGTGGCGCGCCAGTTGATGCCGAACGGACCGCGCACTTCGTGGCCCAGCATGACGTTCTCGCCGATGGTGAGGTTCGTGCAGAGGTTGACCTCTTGGTACACGGTCGAGATACCGGCCGCCTGCGCCGAAGCGGTGCCGGTCAGGCGTCGCTCCTCGCCGAAGATGAGGATCGATCCGGAGTCGATCTGGTAGACGCCGGTGAGCGCCTTGATGAGGGTGGACTTGCCCGCGCCGTTCTCGCCCATGAGGGTGTGGACTTCTCCCGGCAGGAGTCGGAAGTTCACTTCGTCGAGGGCTTTGACGCCGGGGAACGTGATCGATGCGCCGCGGACTTCGACGATCGGTAGGGATTCTGTCATCGCTGACGAACTTCCTCGCTGGTACGGAGCGGGTGGGGAATGCGGAGTGGGGGCAGCCCGGGCAGGCCGCCCCCACTCCTGAAGTGGTGCTGTCGAGCGGGTGGAACGGGGCTTAGAAGCCCAGGCCCTCGGACAGCGCCGTCTCGGCGGCTTCGGGCGAGTCGAAGGTCGCGCTGTCGACGATGATCGTCTTCTCGACGGTGTCGCCGGCGATGGCCGACTTCACGGCGTCGACGGCGGTGTCACCGAAGAAGGGGTTGTACTGGGCGACGAAGCTGAGCTGGCCGGCGGCCAGGGCCTCGAGCGCACCCTTGGTGCCGTCGATGGTGGCGATCTTGACGTCGGTGCCGGGGGTCAGGCCCGCGGCGGAGACGGCCTGAGCGGCGCCGATGCCCATTTCATCGTTCTGGGCGAAGATGAACTGGATGTCGTTATTGTTGGCCTTCAGGACGGTCTCGACGACGGACTTGCCCTCGTCGGTCTTCCAGTTGGCGGTCTGAGCGCCGACCTTGGTGAAGCCCGAAGCGCTGGCGACCTCGGCGTCGAAGCCCTCGTTGCGCTCGTTCACGACGGACAGGCCGGGGACGCCCTCGAGGACGAAGTACTTCGCACCCGACGGGAAGGCCGAGACGGCCCACGAGCCGACCGACTCCGCGACCTGCTTGTTGTCGGGGGCGATGCGCGTGACGTAGAGGTCGTCGGACGCGTCGACACCGCGGTCGAGGAGCACGACCGGGATCTCCGCTTCCTTGGCGAGCTCGAGCGAGGACTCCCAGCCCGACGCCTCGGTGGCCGTGAGCAGGATGACGTCGACCTCGTCGTTGACGAAGGTCGCGAAGGCGTCGAGCTGCGACTTCTGGTCGCTGGGGCTGGCCGCCGGGGCGTACTTCAGGTCGAAGCCGGCATCCGCGGTGAACGCGTCCTTGATCGCCTGCTCGTTGGCGTTACGCCATCCGCCCTCGGGGCCGACGGCGACGAAGCCGACCGTGGTGACGCCGTCATCGGCGGCACCGCCGTCGCTGCCCGCGTCGGCGCCACCGGCACAGCCGGCCAGGCCCAGGGCGACGACGCCCACACCGATGAATCCGACGACGCCGCGCATGCGCTTCGAAATCGACATTTGTTCTCCTCCTTGAGATCTCTCCAGCATTCGGGTTGGAGAGGGGATGCTGTGCAGCTGTGAGCGGCACTCCTGGTATTGACCAGTGTGCGCGCTAACATTCAAGAGCGCAAGACTTTTTCACGAGAATTTCCCGGTTTCAGATCACAACTCGATCACGGCCCGATCGGGCCGTTCGGGCGCGACGATCGGGAGGCGTCAGCCGGGTACGACGGCCGTCGTCGACTCGCGCACGATGAGCTTCGGCTGGATCGTGTCGTGGCTCGGATCGGTGTCGCCCTCGATGGCGGCGATGAGCTGCTGCAGCGCCAACTCGCCGAGTTCGGCGAAGTTCTGGCGGACCGTGGTGAGCGGGGGGAGGAAGTGTCGCGCGTCGGACAGATCGTCGAACCCGACCACGTTCACGTCTTCCGGGACCCGGATGCCGCGACCGTGCAGCCCGTGGATGACGCCCAGCGCGATCTGGTCGTTCGCCGCGAACACGGCGGAGGTGTCGGCGAGGTCGAAGGACTTCCCGAACTCGAAGCCGAAATCCGACGTCCAGTCGCCGATGATGATCGGTCCCTCCGGCAGACCCGCCTCGGCGAGGCACTCGCGCCAGCCCTCCATGCGCTCGCGGGCGTCGAACCAGTCCATCGGACCCGCCAGGTGGGCGATGCGGCGGTGTCCGAGACCGATGAGATGACGCACAGCCAGTCGCGCGCCCTCACGCTGATCGACGCCGACGGTGTGCCACGCGGCATCCGCCTCGGCCTTGATGACGATCGTGGGGAGTCCCGTCGTCTGCTGCCGCAGCAGATCGAGCGACGACTCGCGCGGGGCGATGACGCACAGCGCGTCGACCCCCTGAGTGACGAGCTCCATCACGCCGGAGTCCATCTGCGACGCGTCGTCATCGCCGATCGAGAACGCGCTCACGGCGTAGCCGACCTCTCGCGCGGCCTTCTCGAGGGCGCGGAGGGTGCTGTTCGGACCGTTCTGCACGGGGCCGTCGATGAGCACGCCGATCCGACGGGCTCTCCGTGTGGCGAGGGCCCGCGCGATCGAGCTCGGCGTGTAGTTCATCTCCTCGATCGCCTGCAGGACGCGCGCACGCGTCGTCTCGCGGATGTTCGGATGACCGTTCAGCACCCGTGACACCGTCATGTGCGACACACCGGCGCGACGCGCGACGTCGTAGATGCTGGGCCGCTGCCACCCGCGACTCGAGGACTGGGGCATTGAGGTCATCCGATCCGAACATCATGGGCGAGGTGCGCACCGGACGATCCCGACGCACACGGCAGGCCACGGACCACGCCGAAGAAAGGCCTGATCACAACATTCCATATTATGCGCCGGGCCCGCACGCCCCACGGCCGCACGACGGGTCTGCGCCCCCTGCCCCGGCCGCCCCGCGACACGCGTCGCGAAGAGGCCGCGCTCTCACGCGCGGCGGCGGCGACGATGCAGCAGAGCCACGCCGACGGCCACGACGACGACGGCCCCGGCGGCCATCAGCCAGGCCGGCTCGAAGCCGGTCGCCGCGAGCCATCCGTGGTCGGGCACACCGGACGGCGACGGCACGGCACCCGCGGGGGCTGTGGGCAGGTGCGTCGGCAGAGGCACGATGTCGACGTGGATCGAGACGATGTCGTCTCGTTGCGGCGCCGTCGCGGCGAGGGTCACCGGCGCCCCTCGGCCGGGGGCGCATCCGCGGCCTCAGCGCGGACGGGACCCGCGCCGGTCGCCGCGGGCGAGACGTCGGCGAGTGCGACATCGGCGGGGCCGTTCGCCGCGAGACGCCCTTCTTCGCGCGCGCGGTCGAGGGCGGCGGAGAAGCGGCGACGGCGCCAGAACAGGGCCGCGATGATGAGCAGGATCCCGAGCAGGACGAGCAGTTGCGGCACGGGGAGCGCCCAGAGAGACGCATCCGCCGACTGGGGTGCGACCTCGACGGCACCGCCGCCCAGATCGGTCGCCGTCGGCGCCAGGTCGATGGATCCCGGCACGAAGAACGTGGGCCACACGTCGGCGACCTCGGCGGTGAACGAACGCGACTCCCCCGGCAGGAGCTCCTGTCGTGGTGCACCCTCGGCGGGGAAGGCCGCGGACCCGGTGCCGATCGTCGTCACCCCGGTGACGAGCAGGCTGGCGTTGCCGGTGTTCTCCACCGTGAACGACGTGTTCGCGGAGCCCGGGCGGAACGGGTTCCACGACAGGTCGTACCCCGACTCGACTCCCGACACGGAGTACGAGGGGACGATGTCGCCGGTGACGCGCGTCATCACGCGGAAACCGACGCGGCTCTCGACGCCGACCTGGGAGCCGCCGGCGTCGGTACCGGTGGAGGAGACGGATGCGGCGATGCCCGCCGCGTGGTCACCCGGAATGGCACCCTCCGGCACCGTGGTGGTGAAGGGCACGACGACGGTGCCGTTCGGGCCGACCGTGACCGAGTCGGGCAGGTCGATCCACAGACCCGCGTCGACCGACTCCTTATCGGAGGGCAGCATGTTGAACCGCCCCTTGTCGGTGTAGTACCCGTCCGCAGCGGAAAGGGCGAACGTCACCTCCGTGCGGCTGAGGTTGCGGACGGCGAGGAAGTCCGCGCGCGATGCCCCGGGGTCGATCTCCTGCTCGATGACGCCGCGATTGTCGGCGCCGGACGCGTCGGCCGGAGTGACGGACCATGTGATGTCGTCGGGGGATGCCGCGGACGCCGCGGTCGCCCCGAAGGACACCGCCGCGGTGACCGCCACCAGAGCGACGGCCATGCGCGTGAGAAATGTACGGATCACGAACATGTCGCTACGTCACCATCCCGGATCTTCGTCTATCGCGACGTCGTCGTCGCGCGTACAGAGGTGGGCCGAGCCCTCATCGAGGACTCGGCCCACGGGTCAGTCGAGCTTACGCCGAGGCGACTCAGTACACGTCCTCGAACAGCGACAGCGTCAGCGTGGAGGAGTAAGCGCCGGGCGTGACGTCGGAGCCGGTCTTCAACACCAGCGCGGCGTCCGCGGTCCACGACGACTCGCCATCGGCGCGGACGTCGGTCGAGTCGACCGTGAGGTACAGCAGCTCCTGGTCTACGAGGCCGACGGCGTCGGCGCCGGTGTCCTCCGACGTGCCGACGGGCTCACCCTCGGCCACGAGGCCGGTGTCGCCGCCGTCGACGACGCGGGGGGTCCAGCCCAGGTGATCGGGGGAGATGGTGGCGCCGCCGGGGCTGGTGAAGGCCGAGGCCTGCCCGACCACGTACCAGGCGTGGTTCGCGGGGATGTCGTCGACGTCGCGGGTGTCGGTGACGGTCACGGTGGGCAGCGCGCCGTCGAACTGACGCACGTCGGCGTCACCGGATGCCGACTCCGTCAGGGTGGCCGACGTGCCGGCGACCGTCAGGCTCAGGCTGCCCGGGCCCACGACGGGCGCGATCTGCACGTTGACGTTGACGTCCGAGTCGTCGACCTCGGCGGCGAACGCGGCACCAGCCGTGCCCACGAGCACCAGACCACCGGCAGCAGCCACGGCGATACGAGCCGCGGCACCCTTGGAAAACTTCATTGTGTACTCCGTTTCTTCGCTCGACACCGACGTCGAACGACTAGCAAGCTCACCGGACGCTCCGGTCGTTGCGGGAAGGATCCGGGTCATCCCCGCCCCGCGACATCATGAATGTTAGCGAGAACACCATCCGATGACAAGAGTTTCGTCAGCGGACGGGGAATCGGGATCGTGGGGTGCGCGGCGAAGCGCGCGTGGGCCGCGGCACCACTGCCCTCACGAGCGGTGGCGCCCGACCCCAGGGGCTTTCGGGACAACGCACGCGCCGGCGGGCGACCCGAACGAGTCGGGCCGCCCACCGGTGACGTGGGATCAGCCGCAGCTGCCCCGGGGGGCCGGCACGGTGAACGTCGTAGCGTCGTTCTTGGTACCGCTGGTGACTGCGTCGATCGACATCGTGCCGGCCTCGACCGACGTCGCGCGGGTCGAGAACGTCGCCGATGCGGTCTTGCCCGCGGCGACGGTCATCTTCTTGCTGCCGAAGGCGCCGGCGACCGTGACGTCGGCCGCGACGGAGTCGGCGTTGGTCACCGTGACCACCTGCGTCACCTTTCCGGCGATGCAGCGGTTGGCGACGGCGGCGGACAGGTCGAGCCCCAGCGACAGCGGGTCGGACGACGACGCGGTGACCCGGCCGTCGGTGTATCCGTCGTACCGCGCGGTCACCGATCGCACCGTGGCCGGCACCTCGACGGAGGCGGAGCGCTGGCTGAGCTTCACCGTCTGCGTCCAGCCTTCGCCCGTGAAGGTCACGGTGCCCGCGACGTCGCCCCGGTCGGCGGCGGCGACGACGGCCGTGGCCGTCCGCCCCTCACGCGTGAGGGTGGTGGTCGAGGCGACCGCCTTGACCGACGTCCACTCGCGCATCGCGGTGAGGACCGACTGGTTCACGCTCACGAACGAACCGTGACGCGGGCTGGCGGGCAGGCCGCCGACCGGTCGGACGTTCCAGTCGGCGCGACGCGACAGACGGTCGTTCTGCGAGCTGCTCGCGATGGCGCCACCGGTGGTGACGAACGCGCGGTAGCCGCCCGCCCCGAAGTTGTCGACGAGGAAGGCGTATCCGTCGCCCCCGGCGTTGTTCGGGTCGCCCTCGTTGAGCTTGACGATCTGCGGACCCTCGCCGACCTCGTTCGTCTCGAGACGGGTCATGTAGGTGTCGGTGAGCTGCCACGTCTTCTCGGGGTCGGCGTTCCAGTTCGAGCGCGTCGTCGGCGCGGTCAGCACCTTCGACCGCTCGAGGAAGATGTCCTTGCCCGCCTCGAGGCCGTCGGCTGCGCCGCCCTCCTCGTTCTTGGTGAAGCGGTAGTAGTAGTCGCCGATCTTCTGCACGGTCGAGTCGATGCGGGCGAAGCCGGTGTTCTGCCACTCGGTGGGCGGGTAGGTGAACGTCTTGAAGTCGCGCGTGAGCACGTAGAACACCCGGGCGTGCAGGTTATCGGTGTTCGTCTTGGCCGCGCTGTTGTACAGACGCGACGAGAAGTGCACGACGTACGACTGCAGCGCGTCGTCCCAGTACGCCTCGGGCGCCCAGGTCATGCCCGCCTCGGGCTGGTTGACCGTGATGCCCTCGTTGGCTCCGTTCGTGCGGTCCCACTTCACCAGGTCGGTCGATTCCCAGACCTCGATCTTCAGCGAACCGTTCGACTGCGCCGGACCCCAGCCCGTGCCGCAGCTGATGCACAGGTCGGTGGCGACCATGTAGTACTTGTCGCCGTCCTTGGACCGCAGGATGTACGGGTCGCGCAGACCCTTCGTGTCGGTCGTCGACGTGATGACGGGCTGGCCCGAGTTCACCGGCGAGAACGAGAAGAAGTCGTTGCCCGACGTCGCCGCCTGGTAGATCTTCTCGTCGCCGTCGGACTTGAAGTACGCCGCGGCGTATCCGGCATCCGGAGCCCAGCGACCCTTCTCGGCGACGGTGACGTCGAACGTCTTCTGGGCCGACTGACCGTTGAGGGTGGCCGTCGCCGTCAGCGTGACCTTCGCGTCTCCCGCGCCGTAGGCGGGACGTGCGACGAGACCGCCGCCGCGATACGGGTCGGCGGCACCCACGGCCGGAGCGACGTACGCGGCCGAGGTCGAGGTGACCAGCGCGGGGTTCGACGAGGTCCAGCTGATCGCGGCGCCGTTGACGGCGCCCTTGGTCGCCAGTGGCAGGTTCTCGGTCGTGCGGGATGCCAGGGAGATGGCATTCAGGTCGGTTGCGACGTCGGGGGCGATCACGGTGACGTCGAACGTCAGGACGCCGAGCGAGCTCGTCGCCGTGAGGGTCACGGGGGTGTTCGCCGTGATCGAGCGCGAGACGACACCGGTGGTCGACACGACGGCCGGGTTGGACGACGCCCAGGTCAGTGCGACGCCATTGACGGACGAGGCGAGGTTGAGGTTGCTCGAGACGCTGTCGAGCGAGGTGTTGGAGCGCAGCATGGTGGCCGCGACGTCGCCGCGCAGCAGCGCCGAGGTGGTCGACGACTTCTGCGACGCGGTCGGCATGCTCGACCCGACCTGGTCGGAGGTGAGCGCCGCGTCCCAGAACTTGACGTCGGTGACGTCGGCACGCAGCAGCGAGTCGCCCTGGTAGAGCGAGCGACCCAGGTAGCCGAGCACGTTGCCCGAGGGGATGATCGAGCTCAGCGAGTTCGCGTGCGTCAGGGTCGAGATGACGCTGCCGTCGCGGTAGAGGGTCAGGGTGTTGCCCGCGCCCACCATCGTGAGGGTGGTGAAGCCGGGGTTGAGCCCGCCGCCCGCGGGCATGCGCGTCTCGCCGTTGCTCGTGCCGCTCTTGACGCGGATCGCCGCGAGCACCTGGTCGGTGTAGCCGCCCTGCGCCGAGCGCGGGCTGAGGAAGATGTGGTTGCCGAGCTGCGTGGTGTTCCACGGCCCGACGCCGTCGCCGATGACCCACCCGAAGTGGTTCGCCGCGGACTGTGCCGCGACCGTGTACTCGACGGTGAAGTCGTTGTCGGTTCCGGTGACCAGGCCCTTGGGAAGCGCGGCGTAGCCGTCGGCTTTGAACCGCAGCACGGAGTCACCGGCGGCGTCGGCGAACGACGCGTCGGTGAAACCGGTGAGCGAGGCGTTGCGACCGTTGCCCGAGACGTCGAGCAGCGACGTGCCGGAGTGCGACATGTCGTAGTGCGCCGTCGGTGCCGGCACGTCGGCGGCGTGCGCGGCGGGCGCGACCATGCTCATCGTCGAGGCGACGAGCACGCCGGTGACAGACGCGGTCAGCGCCTTCGACACACGACGCGAACGCACGGCTCGGGGTGGGCGGGTGACCGGTGATCTCATCTTCGAGACCTTTCTCTCGGCGCTGTGCGCGCGGCTTCGACGGTGGGGGCCGAGGCGAAGCGGTGGGGTGGTGCGCCGAGGCGGCGGCGCGTCGGTCGCCCCCGGGAAGGACGACCTCGGAAGCGCTCGCGCGCTCCCGTGAGGCGACGGCGGATGCCGATCGTGCTGCACACGTTAGCGGTACCAGTCGCGCGGGGCAATCATTCGTTGACGTCAACATCCGCGTGCTCCCGTGCGACTGCGACGGGCACCCGCTGCGTCACCGCCCGCGCGGGCGGTGAGGCTGCGAGGTCTTGTTTCAGCCGCCTGTGAGCGATAACATTCAGCATCCCCGCATGACGACGGCCAACGAGGGCCGCCCGAAAGGATCGCAATGGAGCACCCCCTGCCCCGCCGCGCGCTCGCGAGCGTCGCGACACTGGCCCTGGCGCTGACCGGCGCCCTCGTCGCCGCGCAGCCCGCTGCCGCCGCCGACGACCGACTCGTCGCCCACTACCCCCTCACCGACGCGAGCGGCACCACGGCCGTCGACGCGTCCGGCAAGGGTCGCAACGCCACCTACGTCGGCGGCGCGGCCCTGACGGGCGGCGAGGGCGTGCGCTTGGACGGCACCGACGACTACGTCGACCTCCCCGACAACCTGCTGGCGGGCCTCGACTCGATCACCATCAGCACCGACGTCCTGGTGCGCGCAGACCAGGGCACGCCGTACTTCATCTACGGACTCGGCAACACCGACGCCGCCGGAGTCGGCAACGGATACCTGTACGCGACCGGCAACACGTTCAAGTCGTCGATCGCCACCGGCAACTGGAGCACCGAGCAGACGGTGAACAGCAACGCCAACCTGCAGCGCGACGTGTGGAAGACCCTCACCTACACGCTCGACGACGCCACAGACACGGCTCGCCTCTACCTCGACGGCGCCCAGGTCGGTCAGGCCACCGGCGTCACCACGAAGCCGAGCGCCATCGGCGGCGGATCCACCGCCGCGAACTACATCGGCCGCTCGGTCTACAACGCCGACCGCCGCCTCGCCGGCAGCGTGCGCGACTTCCGGGTCTACAACGCCGCCCTGTCGGCATCCGATGTCGCCGCCCTCGTACCCACTGACACCACCCGCCTGCAGCGCGACGCCGCGGCCCTCTCGCTCGGCGACCTCAGCGCCGTGACCGCCGACCTGCGTCTTCCCGCGACGGGCGTCAACGGAGCCGCCATCAGCTGGGCCTCCAGCAACACCGCCGCGGTGAGCGCGGCCGGCAAGGTCACGCGCCCGGCGGCCGGGCAGCAGCCCGCCACCGCGACGCTGACGGCGACCCTCACACGCGGCTCGGCCACCGAGACCCGCACGTTCGCCGTCACCGTGGCCGCGATGCCGGGTGGCGCCGAGCTCGCGAAGGCCGATCTCGACAAGATCAGCATCCCGAACGCCACCGACGTACGCGGCAACATCACCCTCCCCGCCACCGGGTCGGTCAACGGCACGGCCATCACGTGGTCTGCCTCGCCGTCGGGTGTGGTCTCGACGGCCCCGGCCGGCGGCAAGGCCGCCGGTGTCGTCACGCGCGGTGCGACCGACACGAAGGTGACGCTGACCGCCGCGGCATCCGGAACCTCCGTCACCCGACAGATCGAGGTCACCGTCAAGGCCGCTCCGGCGGGTCTCGACAAGGACTACACGGCCGGCTACCTGTGGACCCACTTCGCCACCGAGGGCGGCTACGAGAAGATCTTCATGGGGCACAGCACCGACGGTCTGCACTGGGAGAAGCTGAACGACAACAAGTCGATCCTCGCCAACCTGGGCGGCGACCTCGGCGTGCGCGACCCGCACCTCGTGCGCTCCCCCGAGGGTGACAAGTACTGGATCATCGGCACCGACCTGCACGCCGAAGGCGGCGGCGCGGGTGGCTCGGGCTGGGACCAGCTGAACGCCAGCCAGAACATCGTCGTGTGGGAATCCACCGACCTCGTGAACTGGAGCGACCAGCGCATCGTCTTCGCCGGCTTCGACAAGGCCGGCTGCGTGTGGGCGCCCGAGGCGATCTACAACGAGGCGACCGGTGAGTACTACGTGTACTGGGCCGCTCGCGACCAGACCGACAACAACACGCCCGACTGGGCGCTGCGCATGTACCTGACCAAGACCCGAGACTTCACGACGTTCACCAAGCCCGAGATCTGGACGACGCTGAACCCCAAGGGCGACGGCCAGGGCGGTCGCAACATCATCGACTCGACCATCGCGAAGGAAGGCGACACCTACTACCGGTTCTCGACCTCCGACTGGGACACGGTCGTCGACACCGCCCCGTCGCTCGACGGTCCGTGGACGCAGAAGATCGCTCCGGGGCAAGCTGCCGCGGCGGGTCTGCGCGGCCGCATGGAGGGCCTCACCGTCTACCAGCTGCCCGATGGTCGCTGGTCGGTCATGGGCGATGAGTTCAACTACTACGCCCACACCGCCGACACTCTCGCGAGCAACAAGTACACCCAGCTGAGCGCCGGATCGGGAGCGAACCAGTTCTCGTTCGACGAGAAGTTCCGCCACGGTTCGGTGCTGCGCCTGTCGAAGGCGGAGGAGGCGCGCCTGCTCGCGAAGTACGGCGACGCGCCGGTCGAGCCGACCGAGCCCGAGCAGCCTCAACAGGGTCCGATCGCGGAGTACACCTTCGAGAACGGCTCGCTCGCCGACACCGTGGGCGACGCCGACCTCACCGCCTCCGGCGCGGCATCCGTCGCGACGGACGCCGAGAAGGGCTCCGCCCTGCGTCTCACGGGAGCGGCCAACGGGTTCGCCTCGTTCCCCACCGGCTTCTTCGATCGCCGCGACACGATGACGGTGTCGTTGGACATCAAGTCGGAGCTCTCCAGCGGCAATTTCTTCACCTTCGCGTTCGGGCAGAACCAGGACCGCTACTCGTTCCTGCGGGTGCGCGGCAGCGAGGCCCGCAACGCCATCACGAAGGCGTCGTGGCAGAACGAGTCGGCGGTGTCGGGTCAGATCTCCCAGGGCCAGTGGCACAAGTACGACCTCGTCTACGAGGGCAAGACCATGCGCATGTACATCGACGGGGTGAAGGTGTCGGAGAACCTGGCGCTGAACACCTCGGTGAGCGAGCTCGGGACCAACCTCGCGGGGTACCTCGGCAAGTCCTTCTACAGCGGCGACCCCGCCTTCAAGGGCTGGTTCGACAACGTGCGGGTGTACAACCGGGCGCTTTCCAACACCGAGATCCTGCAGAACGCGGGCGTCGAGGACCAGCTGCTCGACGTGTCGCTCACGCAGCCGGAGAAGCTGAAGATGGCGCCGATCATCGACAGCAAGGCGCGCACCGCGATCCTGCCGGTGGTCAAGGGCACCGACGTGTCCAAGCTCGCACCCACCTTCACCACGGTCCCCGGCTCCACGGTGTCGCCCGCCTCGGGCACCACCGTCGACCTCACGAAGCCAGTGACGTACACGGTCACGACACCCAAGGGTGCCAAGGCGGAGTGGAAGATCGAGGCGCGCGTGGTCAACAGCCCCGTGCTGCCCGGTCTGTACGCCGACCCGAACATCGCGGTGTTCGGCGACACGTACTACATCTACGCCACGTCCGACGGCTTCCCCGGCTGGGGCGGCAAGGAGTTCTACGTCTGGAAGTCGAAGAACCTCACCGACTGGACCCGGTCGGACAAGCCGTTCCTCACGCTCGACGGAGCCAACGGCAACGTGCCGTGGGCCACGGGCAACGCGTGGGCGCCCACCATCATCGAGCGCGACGGGAAGTACTACTTCTACTTCAGCGGACACAACGCCGCCGTCGACCGCAAGACGATCGGCGTCGCCGTGGCCGACAGCCCCGAGGGGCCCTTCACGGCCGAGCCGAACGCGATGATCCTCAACAACGAGGCCGTCACCTCGGGCCAGGCCATCGACCCCGCCGCCTTCCACGACCCGGTGACGGGCAAGTGGTACCTCGGCTGGGGCAACGGCTCCCCCGTGCTGGCGGAGCTGGCCGATGACATGAAGTCGATCAAGCCGGGCACGTACCAGCGGATCAACGGGCTGACCGACTTCCGTGAGGGCGTCTTCTTCAACTACCGCAACGGTCTGTACCACCTGACCTACGCGATCGACGACACCGGATCGGAGAACTACCGCGTCGGATACGCGACCGCGACGAGCATGAACGGGCCCTGGACCTACCGCGGCGTGATCCTCGAGAAGGATCTGTCCCTCGGCATCAAGGGGCCCGGTCACAGCTCGATCATCAACGTGCCCGGAACCGACGACTGGTACATCGCCTACCACCGCTTCGCGATCCCGGGCGGGAACGGCAACAACCGCGAGACCACCATCGACAAGGTGACCTTCGGCGCCGACGGTCTCATGCAGAAGGTCACCCCCACGCTCGAGAGCGTGAAGCCGCAGACCGTTCCCGCGGCGGGTCCCGAGGTCACGGCCGCGGCGACCAGCCGGTGCGTGGCGGGCAAGGTCGTGCTGACCGTCTCCGTCACCAACCGCGACGATGCCCCGGTGTCGCTCTCGATGACCTCGGATCACGGGTCGAAGACGGTGGCCTCCCTCGCCGCGGGCAAGACGACGACGCAGAGCTTCACGGTGCGTCAGCCGTCGCTGGCGGCCGGCGCGGTGACGGTCACCGCCACCGACGCGGGAGGTGCCGCGACGGAGGTGAAGACCACGTACGGCGCGCGCACGTGCGGCTGACACGATGAGCCTCACGAGTCGGTGAGGAAGTGGGCCCCGGCTTCGGCCGGGGCCCACTTGTCGTTCTCCCAGGAAAACCTCTTGTTACCGAGAACAGGACCGGGTTAGCGTAGATGCGAGTTCACGCTCACCCACCGACCAGGGTTCCCCCGAACCCGCGAAGGGGCCGTCGACGTCGACGGCTTCGAGAAGGATTCCCGATGACCCGTCGACAGATTCTCTCCGTCCTCGCCCGAGGCCTCCTCGTCACATCCGCCGTCGCCCCCGTGGGACTGATGGCCTGGGAGCAGGCCGAGGTCGAAAGCAGCGCCGTCTTCCAGATGGATGCCGCGGAGCCCGACACGTTGTTCATCAACGGTCGCGCCTTCGTCCTCGAGTGAGGCGCGTGCGCGAGGCGTGATCGCCGGCGATCGCGTCGATCAGTCGTCGCGTTGCGGCGCGGGCGCCTTTCGACGGGTCAGCGTCGACCCCAGTGCCGCCGAAGCGGCGGTCGCGACGGCGGCGACGACGAGGGCGAGCGGGAGACTCGCCGCGGCGGCGACGGCGCCCACCAGGATCGGGCCACCGGCATCGCCGATCTCACGGCCGAGTTCGGCGCTGCCCATCGTGCGTCCCATGCGGTCGGGCGGAGTGGTGGCGGCCAGACGGGCGAAGCCCAGGGGCGTGATGACACCCACGCCGACACCGACCAGGGCCGCCGCCGCGATCAGGACCGCGAACGCGGGCACGAGAGCCGGGAGGACGAGCGCGAGCACGAGGGTGGCGGCTCCCGCCACCATGAGTGCGCCGGTTCGGTGGGCGGCGACGTCGTGCATCCGCCCGATGCGCGGCTGGATGACGGCCGAGACCACCGCCGTGACGCTGACGATCCCCATTCCCACGATGGGGTTCACCCCGAGCTGCGCGGCGATGAGCGGGAAGAATCCGACGGCGATCCCGAGGGCGGAGGTGGCGACGGCGAGAAGGATGACCGGCCCGAGGAACGCTGCCGCGGTCGACTGACGGAACAACTCGATCACGGTGACGCGCTGCTTCGGAAGCACGGGGAGCGCGGGCACCCGCCACGCGGTGGCGATCGCGGCGACGGTGGCGAGCACGGACGGAGCACGATGGACACCCCCCGCACCAAACCGGCGACCATCGCCGACGTGGCTGCGCGGGCGGGGGTCTCGGTGCCGACGGTCTCGCGGGTGCTCACGGGCGCGGCGAAGGTCAGCACGGGCAAACGCGAAGCGGTCGAGGCGGCCATCGCGGCGCTCGATTTCCGCCCGAGCGCCGCTGCGCGGGTCCTCGCCTCGCGGAAGGCCCAGGTCATCGCCGTCATCGCCGGCGACACGTCGCAGTACGGCTACGCCGAGACCATCCGGGGCATCGAGGAAGCGGCTCGCGCCGAGGACTACACGGTCATGATCACCGTCGTCGAGAGCACCGACGAGGCGGAGATCGACCGCGCCATCGCCGCGACCCTCGCCCAACCCCTCGCCGGCGTCTGCGTGTTGAAGTTCGACCCTCCGGGGGTGGCGGCGCTGCATCGCATCCCGACGTCTCTGCCGCTGGTGGCCCTCTCGGGCGTGCGCGAGCCGGGGCTGCGGCAGGCTGTCCTCGACGAAGCCCGCGCCGCCGAAGAGCTCACCGACCATCTGCTCGACCTCGGCCACGCGACCGTGCACCACGTGCGCGTGCCCCCTTCCCGCCGCGAGGACGGTCGCACCACCGGCTGGCGGCGAGCGCTGAAGCGGCGCGCGGCGGTGGTCCCCCCGCTCAGCGACGCGACGTGGGATCCGCGCTCGGGTATCGAGATCGGCCGCCGCCTCGCCGAAGACCCCACGGTCACCGCGGTCTTCTGCGGCAACGACGAGATCGCCATGGGGGTCATCCGCGGCATCGTCGCGGCGGGCCGCCGGGTTCCCGACGACATCTCGGTCGCCGGCTTCGACGATCATCCCCTCGCAGCGCTGTGGAGCCCGCCCCTGACGACGGTCGATCAGGACTTCGCCGGCCTCGGCCGACGGGGACTCCAGCTGCTCCTGAACGAGATCGCCGGTGAGACGGGCCGCCGCTTCTCGTCGGAGCGGCCGCAACTGGTCGTGCGCGAGAGCACGGCCGCCCCGTCGGCCGAGGCGCAGATCCGCCGCATCGGCTGACGCCGTGGTCGAGAGGAATCAGGCGCGGCGGGTGAGGGGCGGTTGGCGACGGTCGTCCGCCCGGTAGAGGTCCCCGCCCCATCGATCCTCGGCACCACCCGCACGCCGTCGTTAGTCTCCGTCACGGGCGGGAGCGGAGTGCATCGCCCGTCGTCCGGTCGCCGTCAACCGCGGCCCGCGGGGACCGCCAGCTCGCCCGTCATGTATTGAGCGCGCCCGAAACCGAATGACCAGTCCTGCGGTCCGTTCTCGACGTACCCGATGAAGACGTCGACACCGGCGACGCCCACTTCCTCGAGCTCCGCGGCGATGCGGGCGTACAGCTTCTGCTTGGCGTCGTCGGTCCGCCCGCGCTGGGTGAAGATCTGAATGATGACGGGATCGATGCGATCGAAGCCCAAGCCGGCGTCTTCCGCGATGATGCTGTTCGCATCGCGGGAGGTGATCACCTGGAACCGGTCGCGATCGGGGATCGCGTACACGTCGACGATGGCCTTGTGGACGGCCTGGGCGATCTCCGTCGAGTTCGTGCGGGCAGTGCTGTGGTCGATGCGAACGAGAGGCATGGGGCTCCTTAATTTGTTCTGACAATGTGACATACGATGTTGCTTGTTCACATACTAGCGGGTTGTTCGTACGTATGGCAGTATGTCCTGACATGACGCTCCTTGCGTCTGATCTGCACTGCCGCACCGCAGCTTCGCTGCCGCCAACGCAAAGGAGCGTCTTCGTGTCGCACGCCAGCACCATCACACCGGCTGATCGCCGACCACCCGGGTTCAAGGGGTTCCTGACCCGTCTGACCATCATCTCGACGCTCGGTGGACTCCTGTTCGGATACGACACGGGTGTGATCTCGGGCGCCCTGCTCTACATGCGGGACGACCTCGCCATGTCGACCTCCGAGGAAGCATGGGTCGTCAGCTCACTCCTCTTCCCCGGCGCGGCCTTCGGTGCGCTGCTCGGCGGACGCATCGCGGACGCGCTCGGACGGAAGCGCAGTCTGCTCGTGTGCGCGGCCATCTTCCTCATCGGCGCCATCGGCTGCGCGCTGGCACCAGACGTCGCGCTCATGGTCATCGCACGCATCTTCCTCGGCTTCGGTGTCGGCGCCGCTGCCGTGGCGTGCCCCCTCTACCTGGCGGAGATGGCCCCCGCTGATCGACGGGGCCGGATGGTCACCATCAACGAGCTGATGATCGTGACCGGTCAGCTCCTCGCCTTCGCGATCAACGCCCTGCTCGCTGTGGTGATCTCGGATACCCACGTCTGGCGCATCATGCTGGGTGTCGCCAGCGTTCCGGCCATCATCCTTCTCATCGGCATGGTCGTCCTCCCGGAATCGCCCCGGTGGTTCGCCGCCCGCGGCCGCCTCGACGAGGCTCGCCGAGTGCTGTCACGCAGTCGCAGCGCCGATGAACTGGAAGCGGAGATGGCCGAGATCGTGCAGACGACCGAGGTCGAGGGCAACGCCCGCCGGCACGCGTGGAGGGCTCTGCGCGAGAACCGGTGGATGCGCCGCCTGCTCTACATCGGCTTCGGCCTTGCCGCGGTGCAGCAGGCGACGGGCATCAATACGGTCAACTACTACGCACCGAGTATCCTCACGCAGACGGGCCTCGGCGATCAAGCAGCCCTGATCGCGACCATCGGCATCGGCCTCACCAGCGTGACCATGACCATCGTCGGGATCTGGCTGCTCGGCTTCGTCGGCCGACGAAGGATGCTCATGATCGGATTCAGTGGAGTCGTCGGAGCCCAGGTGGTCCTCTCGCTGGTGTTCCTGCTTCCCCCTTCGGACACGGTGAGCTACGTCATCCTGGCCGCCATGATGTTGTTCGTCGCCTTCGTGCAGGGTTTCATCGGCACCGTGGTGTGGCTGCTCTTGAGCGAGATCTTCCCGCTCGCCATCCGCGGGTTGGCGATGGGACTGGCGGTCTTCGTGCTCTGGACGGTCAACGCCACCATCTCCTACGTCTTCCCGATCATCGTCGAGGGCATCGGCTCCACCTGGACCTTCGCCCTCTTCGCCGCGGTGAACGTCATCTCGCTCGTCTTCGTCATCCGAACCGTTCCGGAGACGAAGGGACGCAGTCTCGAAACGCTCGAGACGGACTTCCGGACCCAATCCATCCGTACGCTCACACGGCGCGAACGTCTCACCGGCGCACGCTGATTCCGACTCCGGTGCGGCCCGTCTCCTTCCGGGGGCGGGCCGCACCGCTGCGCACGGGCGGCGCACCGCGCCCGGTCTGCGCATCGCGGCCCGTCTCCTTCCGGGGGCGGGCCGCATCGCTGCGCACGGGCGGCGCGCCGCGCCCGGTCTGCGCATCGCGGAGGCCCGACGAGGAGCGACCCGGTTCGCCCCGCTCGATCGTCGACGGCCCGCGCACACCGACCGTCGAAAGGCGGCGCAGACCGACCGGTCACCTCTGCGGGACCGTCACGACCGGGGTGGGCGGCCGACGGCGAGCTCAAGCCACCAGATGGCACGCTCGATCGACGCCACACGCCGATCGATATCGCGAACGACACCTCGCGTGCGCGAGACCTCGGCCCTCTCCGCTCAGCCGCCCACACGAACGCGCCCCCACCCGTTCCGGGTGGGGGCGCGTCGATGTGCGGTTCAGGAATGTCCTCCGACAAGTTCTCGGAGGCGCGACAGCTGGTGGCGCGCGGACGCGTCGGCATCCTCGTCCTCCGCGAAGACGTTCGAGACGATCAGTGCGTCCTCCCGCTCGAGGAATCCGCTGGATCGGAGCGCTCCGAACAGTTCGGTCCAATCGACGTCGCCGTCACCGATGTTGAGGTGCTGGTGCACGCGAGCGGTGTTGCCAGGCGGGTTGGAGATGTAGCGCAGACCGTGCGAACGCCGGTGGTCGAACGTATCGGCCGCGTAGACCGTGCCGAGGCGGTTTCCCAGCTCGGGGATGAGGGTGCGTGCCCGATCTCCCATGTGGAAGGTGTGCGAGGCCACGTAGACGAAACCGACCGAGGGCGAATTCAGTCCCCGGATGACGCGCCACGCGTCGAGACCATCCTCGACGAAGTCATCGGGGTGCGGGTCGATGTTCAGCCGCACACCCTCACGTTCGATGAGGGGCAGCAACTGCTCGAAGGACCGGTAGAACGCGTCCTCGGACTCCTCCGGCAGTTCCGGACGGCCGGAGAACTCCGTGTTGATGACGGGCACGCCCAGTTCCACCGCGAGCTCGATGACACGCGTGAGGTTGCGAACCGCCGCCACGCGGAGACGTTCATCGGGTGAGGAGATTCGCTGCACCGGCAGGAGGGCGGGAATCGTCACCCCCGCGTCCGCTGCCCGTTTCCTCAGAGCACGGACGAGGTCGTCATCCGCCTTCGGGTGACGGAAGAACGGCGCGAAGTCCGCATGGGGCGTGAGCTGCAGGTGCTCGAAGCCCAGGCGTGCCGCGACGTCGGGGAACTCCAGCAGCGAGTGAGAATGATGCCACGGCGTGGGGTCGAGTGCGATCCGGACCATGTGAGCCTCCTCAGGCGTAGAACGCCGGGCGTTCGGCGGACTCGACCTCGACGACCCCGCCGTCGAGAGCCTTCACCCCAGCCTCGCACGCCAGCGCGACGAGGTAACCGTCCCAGGCGGTGGGACCGTCGACCAGGCGGCCGTCACGCACCGCGTTCACCCAGCGCTGGATCTGCTGGTCGTACGCCGTGGCGAAACGCGTGGTGAAACTGGTGTGATCCTGCACCGTGAACCGGCCGTCACCCCACTGCTGGAGACCGGACGGTTGTCCGATGCGGGCGATGCCCTTCTCGAAGACCGCCTCCGTGCCCACCTGATACCCGAACTGCACGCTGACGTTCATCTCCACGTCGACGAGCACGCCGTTCTCGAGTTCCATGAGAACCAGGATCGGCTCGCGCAGGTGCGCGGGGGTGAGCGTGTTGCGGCGCGGGTACTTCACCTCGACGGTCCTGATGGGCGAGCCCGCCAGCCACGGCACCACGTCGAACTCGTGGACGACGGAGTCGGTGATGAGCATGGTCTGGGTGTACGAGTCCGGCACGGTGGCATTGCGGTGAACACCACGCACCATCACCAGCTCACCCGCGTCGCCGGAGACGATCAGCTCGCGCAGCGCGGCGTACTCCGGGTCGAAGCGGCGCATGAAACCCACCTGGATGTGCGGGCGGTCGAGCTTCTGCTCCAGGTCCAGGATCCGCGCAGACGATGCGGAGTCGGGCGTAAGGGGCTTCTCGCAGAGGATCGGCAGCCCCGCCTCCAGCGCTGGCACGAGGACCGGTGCGTGGAAGGGCCCGGGAACGGCGATGAGGACGGCGTCCACGGCACCGGCGTCGATGGCATCCTCGATCCGGGCGAAGGTGGCAGCACCGGGGGCCCTCTCGGCCGCCGACGCCGCGCGCTGGGCGTCGGGCTCGACGACCGCGGAGACGACGGCTCCGCTGATGCGATGCGTGATGCGGGCGATGTGGTCGGCGCCCATGAGGCCGGCGCCGACGACGCCGACACGGAGGTCCTGGCTCATGTCTTGATGCTCCTGTGATCAGTGGATGCGCGCGAGGTGCGTGCAGCCGAAGATGTGCTCGCGGGTGCGCTGGGCGATGGGGAAGGGGCGGTCGACATCGCACCCGTACATGTCCTGCTCCACGATGGCGAAGATGTCGGGATCGATGGCCGCGACCGCGTCGATGATCGGAGCGAGATCCGGCACGCCGTGCGGTGGCTCGACCATGATGCCCTGGGTGACGGCATCCGCGAACGGGACGTCGTTCTTGAGGACGTCGAACAGGAGCGACGTGTCCACTTGCTTGAGGTGCAGGTAGCCGATGCGATCGGGACGGTCCTGGATGAGCTTGACGTTGTCGCCGCCGTAGTACGCGAAGTGGCCGGTGTCCAAGCACAGGTTCGTGTAGCGCGGGTCGGTCTCATCGAGGAACCGCAGCACCTCGCGGGTCGTACCGACATGACTGTCGGCGTGCGAGTGGAACTGCTGCTTGACGCCGAACTCCTCGAGCAGCGCCTTACCGAGTCGGTCGTGGCCGGCCGCGAGCTTGCTCCACTGATCGTCGTCGAGAGTGCGCGCCTCGAGCACCTCGCTCGTGGCGTCACTGCGCCACAGGTCCGGGATGACGACGAGGTGCTCGGCGCCGAGCGTGGACGCCAGTCCTGCCACGGCCAGCGCCTGGTCCCATGCGCGCTGCCACTGGTCGTCGCCCTTGTGGAAGCCGGTGAACACGGTGCCCGCCGACAGCTTCAGGCCGCGCGAGCCCAGCTCGTCCTCGAGCTGATGCGGGTCTGTGGGGAGGTATCCGTACGGTCCCAGTTCGATCCAGGAGTACCCCGCGGCCACGACCTCGTCGAGGAAGCGTCGCCACGGCACCTGGTTCGGGTCGTCCGGGAACCATACCCCCCAGGAGTCGGGGGCCGTGCCGATGCGGAGGCCGGGGTTGTCGCCGGCGACGGCGCGAGCGGCGGTGTTGTCGATGTCGTTCATGTCTCTCTCCGGTGAGTGAAGGGTGCGGGATCAGCCCAGCAGCGGACGCTGGCGGGTCTGCTTCTGCTCGTACTCGGCGCGCGCGCGCTGGGTGCTGTCGAGGGTGGACACCTGCGGCACGGGCACGTCCCACCAGCCATCACCGTCAGGGGCGTAGATGAGCGGGTCGCTGTTGATGTGGATGAACGTCGAGGCCGTCGATGCCTTCGCCGCCACCAGCGCCGCGGACAGGTCGTCGATCGACCGCGGACCAGGCTCGATCTCGACCACGTCGAGACCGTAGCTGCGGGCGTTGGCCGCCAGATCGACGGGGAGCACCTCGTCGCCTTGGAAGTTGCGCGCATCGGTGTCGTATGTGCGGTACCAGGTGCCGAAGCGCTCGGAGCCGACGGTCTCGGACAGATGCCCGATGGAGGCGTACCCGTGATTCTGGATCAGCACGACGATGAGCTTGATGCCCTCCGCGACGGCCGTTACCAGTTCGGTGTTCAGCATCAAGTACGACCCGTCGCCGACCATGACGATGACGTCGCGGTCGTCGCCGTCCGCGAGCAGTCCACGCTTTGCCCCCAGCCCTCCGGCGATCTCGTACCCCATGCAGCTGAAGGCGTACTCGACGTGGTACCCGAGTGGGTCGCGGACCCGCCACAGCTTGTGCAGATCGCCGGGAAGCGAACCGGCAGCCTGTACGACGACGTCTCGAGGACCGCTGGCACGCTGAACCGCGCCGATGATCTCCGGCTGGCCGGGAAGCGCGCGCTGAGACGGTTCGAACGCCCGATCGACCGCGGCGTCCCACGCACTCTTCTCTCGGGCCGTGCGGGTCGAGAACTCGGCCGACACCTTGTATCCCGCGAGCTCGACGAGCAGCTGGGCGAGCGCCTCACGGGCGTCTGCGACGACAGCCACCTGGCTTCCGTGCTTGTACGCGTCGAAGGCGGCGACATTGATGTTGACGAAGGTGACGGCGGGGTTCTGGAAAGCGGTTCGCGACGCGGTCGTGAAGTCGCTGTAGCGGGTCCCGATACCGATGATCACGTCGGCCTCGGCGGCGGCGCGGTTCGCCGCGAGGGTTCCGGTCGCGCCGATCCCCCCGAGGTTCTGCGGGTGGTCCCATGCGAGCACCCCGCCGCCGGCTTGGGATGTACCCACGGGGATACCGGTCGCCTCGACGAGTTCGCGCAGCACGTCCTCCGCGCCGGAGTAGAGCACTCCCCCGCCGGCGACGATCAGCGGTGCCTTGGCCCCGCGGATGACGGAGACGGCGCGGGCGAGCGGGCCGCGTTCCGGCAGCGGGCGACGGATGTGCCATTCACGCTCCTGCAGGAACTCCACGGGCACCTCGAGCGCCTCGGCTTGCACGTCCTCGGGGAGCGAGATGGTGACGGCACCCGTTTCGGCGGGGTCGGTCAGCACCCGCATGGCCGCGAGCGCGATGGAGAACAACTGCTCGGGCCGCTGGACCCTGTCGAAGAAACGCGAGAGCGGACGGAACGCGTCGTTCACGGTGAGACCGATGTCCCACGGCTGCTCCAACTGTTGGAGCACCGGGTCGGCCACCCGCGTGGCGAAGGTGTCGCTGGGCAGGAGGAGGGCCGGGAGGCGGTTCGTCGTGGCCAGCGCGGCACCGGTCAGCATGTTCGCCGCGCCGGGGCCGACGGATGCCGCCGAGGCGAAGGTGGCACGACGGCGGTGCATGCGCGCGAAGCCGACGGACTGATGCACCATGGCCTGCTCGTTGCGGGCCTGGTGGTAGGGCATCAGATCGGGGTGGTCGACATTCGCCTGCTTCAGTGCCTGGCCGATGCCGGCGACATTGCCATGTCCGAAGATGCCGAACATCCCGGGGATGGTCCGCTCGCGGATTTCACCGTCGACGGTCCACTGGTTTGCGAGGAACTCGATGAGCGCCTGGCTGACGGTCATCCGTCTCGTTGCTGACATCACTGTCGTCCTTGCTCGTTCGTGTAGGGAAGGCGGTCGTCGAACGCCTGTCCGGTCCAGGTCTCGCGCACCCACGCGTGCGCGGGGTCGTCGCTGATACGCCATTGCCGCTCCGGGTCAGGACCGGCCATGACGTTCAGGTAGTAGAGGTCGTACCCCGGAGCGGCAACGGCCGGACCGTGGTATCCGTAGGGCACGAGGGCGATGTCGCCGGTCCCCACGCGGGCGTTGATGTCGATCTCACCCGCCGGAGAGGAGTAGGTGCTGAACATCCCGAACGCGTCCTCGCCCCGACCTCCCCGCACGGGGGCGGACTCGAAGTAGTAGATCTCCTCGAGACGCGATTCGTGACCGGGCACATGTTCGTCGTGCTTGTGCGGCGGGTAGGACGACCAGTTCTCGGCGGGGGTGATCACTTCGCAGACGATCAGGCGCGCGGCATCCAGGCTCTCGGGGGTTCCGAAGTTGTGCACCTGCCGGCTGGAGCGCCCCGCACCCCGGAGTTCGACGGGGGTCTGCGCGGCGGGGATGTACTGCCACGGCCGTGCCTCGTTCGTCGGGGCCTCCGCGACCGCGAACCGGCCCTCGCCCTCCACGATGGCCGTGGTCCCCGTCGGCAGATAGAGCACATCGGTCGGCCCCTCGAACACGGAACGCCGACCGTGAAGCCGCGTGTGCCATTCACCGGGGTGATGACGGTGGGTGACGACGAACGAGCCGGAGAGCGGCACGACGATGCGCTCGACACCTCTCTCCGACAGCTCGACCGCGTCGTGCTCGCGCAGTTCACCGATTCGGACACCGGTGTACTGCCAGCCGGGGAGCGAGTCGTCGACGACGCTCACCCATCCGGGTCGTCGAAGATCTCCGCGGCGGTGGAGCCAGCGCTGAGGGTCGCTGCTCATCTCAGTTGTTCTGGGGGAAGCCGAGGTTGATGCCGCCGTGGGTGGCGGGGTCGAGCCAGCGGCTGGTCACGGCCTTCTCGCGGGTGAAGAAGTCGAAGCCGTGCACGCCGTACGCCTTGGCGTCGCCGAAGAGGCTCTTCTTCCAGCCGCCGAACGAGTGGTACGCCACGGGGACGGGGATGGGCACGTTGATGCCGATCATGCCGACCTGCACCTCGTTCTGGAACCGGCGGGCGGCTCCTCCGTCGTTGGTGAAGATGGCGGTGCCGTTGCCGAACTCGCCGCTGTTGATCAGCTCCAGCCCCTCGTCGTACGAGGCCACGCGCACGACGGAGAGCACCGGTCCGAAGATCTCCTCGGTGTACGCGCGGGAAGTGGTCGGTACCCGGTCGAGCAGGGTCGGCCCGAAGAAGAAGCCGTCCTCGTGGCCGGCCACGCTGTAACCGCGGCCGTCGACGATGACCTTCGCGCCGTCGCTCTCGGCGATGTCGACATAGGACGAGACCTTGTCGCGGTGCACGTCCGTGATCAGGGGTCCCATGTCGGGTTCGATCCCGTCGACACCCGCTCCGGCACCGATGCGCAGCGTCGCGATCCGATCGGCGATCTTCCCGATGAGGTCATCGGCGACGGGCTCCACGGCGAGCACGACCGAGATCGCCATGCAGCGCTCGCCCGCGGCGCCGAAGCCGGCGTTGACGGCGGAGTCGGCGACGAGGTCGAGGTCGGCATCCGGCAACACCAGCATGTGGTTCTTCGCCCCGCCCAGAGCCTGCACGCGCTTGCCGTTCTTCGCGGCCGTCTCATAGATGTACTGCGCGATGGGGGTCGAGCCGACGAACGAGATCGACTGCACGACGGGGCTGTTCAACAGGCCGTCGACGGCGAGCTTGTCACCCTGGAGCACGGTGAACACGCCGTCGGGGAGGCCGGCTTCCTTCCACAGTCGGGCGAGCCACAGTGCTGCGGAAGGATCCTTCTCGCTGGGCTTGAGGACCACCGCGTTGCCGGCGGCGATGGCGACGGGGAAGAACCACATCGGCACCATCGCGGGGAAGTTGAACGGGCTGATGACACCGACCACCCCGAGCGGCTGCTTCAACGAGTAGACGTCGACGCCGTTCGAGGCGTTCTCGCTGTAGGCGCCCTTGATGAGGTGGGGGAACCCGGTGGCGAGTTCCACGACCTCCTGGCCGCGGAGGATCTCGCCCATCGCATCGGAGCGGACCTTCCCGTGTTCGGCCGTGATGATGTCGGCCAGCTCCCCCTTGCGTGCGTTCAGCAGCTCGCGGAACGCGAAGAGCACGGTCTGACGGCGGGCGACGGAGTATCGACTCCATACGTCGAATCCACGGCGCGCAGACTCGATCGCTTCGTCGATCTCGTTCTGGTCCGCGAGCGCGACGTGGGCTTGGATGACGCCCGTGGCGGGGTTGTAAACGGGTGCGGTGCGACCGCTCGTGGACTGTCGCTCTTCCCCGTCGATCCAGTGCGAGACGGTGCGGGTGTCGATGATGCTCATTGGTGGTCCTCGAAGTCAGGCGGAAACGGTGAGTGTCGGATGTACGAGCGCGGCTGCGGCGTCCACGGCGCGCGCGACGTCACCGTCAGGCGGATAGAGAAGGGTTCGACCGACCGTCAGGCCGCGCACGCCCGGCAGCGTCAGCGCGTCCTCCCACGACGCGAAAGTCTCGTCGGGGTCGACGCCCGCATCCCCTCCCAACAGCAACGTGGGGAGGGTGGTCGACGCCATGACGCGTTCCATGTCATCGACGACGGGGAGCTTCATCCACGTGTACGCCGACGACGCGCCGAGGCCCGCCGCGATGGCCACGGAGAGGATGACGGCATCCGTCGACAGGTCGTTCACGATTCGCCCGTCCGACCAGGTGCTCATGAACGGCTCCAGCATGATCGGCAGCTGAGAAGCCGATGCGCGCGTCACGGCATCGGCGGTCGCCTGCAGGGTCGCCGCGGTGCCGGCGTCGGAGAGATTGATGCGCACGAGCGTCTTGGCGAAGTCGATGCCGGCCCCCACCATGGCATCCACCGTGTAGGCGCCGTAGCGGTCGTCCATTTCGAAGGACGCGCCACGCAGGCCCCCGCGGTTCATCGACCCGACGACGATCTTGCCCTCGAGCAGTCCGAGCGCGGCGAGATCGTCGATGATGTCCGGGGTCCCCAGCACTCCGTCCACCCCCGGTCGAGCGAGTGCTGTGGCGAGACGGTCCAGCAGCAGGTACCGGTCGGCCATGGCGGTCGAGTCCGATCCCACCCCCAGGGCGCCTCGAGCCGGGTGATCGGCTGCAACGATGAACAATCGCCCGTCGACGCCGAGCAGATCACGGTGCGCCCGACCCGCGAGCGACTGGGTGATGAGGGCGGGACGCGACGCGCGGATGTCGCGCAGACGCTCGAAGTCATCGGCGGTCAAGGTGATGCCGTTCATCGGCGGGCCTCCTCGAGATGGGTCATGACCTCGGCCGCATCGGGCATGGCCGTGGAACACTCGCGCCGCGACGCGACGATGGCCCCGGCGACGTTCGCGAAGCGGAGGATGCGCTCGAGGTCCCAGCCGGAGAGAAGCCCATGACACAACGCCCCGCCGAAGGCGTCGCCGGCACCGAGACCGTTGACGACGTCGACGAAGTACGGCGGGACCTCGACCGACTGCTCGGCCGTCTTCGCGAGCACCCCGCGGGGGCCCTGCTTGACGACGGCAAGGGCGACGCCTCGCTCGAGCAGCGCATCGGCCGCCCGATGCGGGTCCGTCTCGCCGACGGCGACCTCGCACTCTTCGCGGTTTCCGACGGCGACCGTCACGTGCTGCAGAGCCTCCGAGACACGCCGGGACGCTTCCGCCGGGGACTCCCAGAACATCGGCCGGTAGTCCAGATCGAGGACGGTGTGTTCGCTCCGGCCACGGCGAGCCCACGCCGCGAGGTGGGTGCCGTAGCTCGGCTCCTGGGACAGGCCCGTCACCGTGGCCCACACGATGCGCGCGGCCTCGAGGTCGATGTCGTCGAGCTGGTCCGACGAGATGTTGAGATCAGGCGCCTTCGGCTCGCGGTAGAAGTAGAGAGGGAAATCGTCGGGTGGGAAGATCTCGCAGAAGGTCACCGGCGTGGGGTACCGCTCGTCGACCGCCACCGCGGCGTCGTCGACGCCCAGCCGCCGCAGTTCGCGGTGCAGGTATCGTCCGAAAGGGTCGTCGCCCGTCCGCGAGACGAGCGCGACGTCGTGGCGGTACCGCGCGGCGGCGACCGCGACATTGGCCGCACTGCCGCCCAAGTACTTGCCGAACGTGGAGACCTCTTCAAGCCCCACGCCGTCCTGGAGGGGATAGATGTCGACGCCGAGTCGTCCCATGACGACCACGTCGTAAGTGCGTTTGGTCATACTCCGCTGTACAACTTCCTGTGTCGAGGCTTATGTCCTAACAATAACACATGGGTGGTCAACCGCAATGGGGGCGATGCAGAGATGCGATTTTTCGACGATGTAACATTGTCGGAACAAGGGAGCGACTGTGAGCAACGAGGTGCACTGGCCCGACCGGCTTTTCGACGACATCGACCGCAACGGCCCCATACCGCTCTACTTTCAGGTCTCGTCGCGACTGGAGGCGGCGATTCGTTCCGGCGAGATTCCGCAGGGGGCGCGCCTCGAGAACGAGATCGCCATCGGCGAGCGCCTCGGCTTGTCCCGCCCGACCATCCGGCGCGCGATCCAAGAGCTCGTGGACCGCGGCTTGCTCGTTCGCAGGCGCGGCATCGGCACCCAAGTGGTGCAGGGCCAGGTGACCCGCCAGGTGGAGCTCACGAGCCTGTTCGACGACCTCCAACAGACGCATCACACGCCGGGGACATCGGTCCTCGAACACGAAGTCATCCCTGCGCCTGCCAACGTCGCCGAACACCTCGGGCTAGCCGAGGGAGCCGACGTCCTCCACATCCGCCGGCTGCGTACTGCGGACGATTCACCGGTGGCGATCCTCCAGAACTACTTCCCCGCCGACGTCACGGACCTCACGCGCGAAGAGCTGCAAGAGCGTGGCCTTTACCAGATACTCCGGGCGCGCGGCGTGACCATCCGGGTGGCCAATCAGCGTATCGGCGCACGACGCGCCCACGATGACGAAGGCCGATTGCTCGAGATCGACCGTGACGGTCCGGTACTCCTGATGGAGCGCACCGCGTTCGACAACGCGGGCCGAGCCATCGAGTACGGCCTTCACATCTACCGCCCCGACCGCTACAGCTTCGAGACGACGCTCGTCGCGAAATAGGAGCAGTCGGACGATGTCACGCACCGCGGCGGAGACGAAGACGGGCGACTCACCTCAGCCGGACATCGAGTGAGCACCCGGCGAAGAAGCCGACCCCGGCGACGCGAAAGGTGGGGGTGGGCATGCCCACCCCCACCTCCGCGTCATCTCAGTTCTGCGCGGCGTACGACGCCTCGACAGACGACGTGGTCTTCGTCCCGTCGATCGTGGCCGTGGCCGTGACCGTCGCCGTGCCCGCGGGGATCGTCGCCTTGCCGGAGCCGATGGCCGCGCTGACCGTCTGTCCCGGACGGACGGCGGCGAAGGACTTCTTCCCGTACGCCGTCACGATGTCGATCTGCACGGGCACCGAGGAACGGTTGACCGCGGTGACGGTGACGTACGCCTTGCCGCCGATCTTGCGGGCGGATGCCGTGGCATCCACCTTCAGAGCGGTCGCGGCCGCGGCCGGCTTCATCGCGGTGAAGGTCAGCTTGTCCATGTTCGGCGCCCATTGCGAGCGCAGCCCCAGGGTGGGGAAGCGCTGTGAGATGAAGGTGGTGCCGTTGAAGTCCGGCGCCTCCTTGGATGCGAACGAGACGGTGTTCTCCCCCGCCTTCAGGTGTACGGGAACCGTCAGCTCCCAGAACTGGTTGGCGTTGTAGCTCTGCGGGAAGAGCACCTGCTGCACGGCGCCGCCGTTGACCGAGACGTCGGCGCGACGAGCGACCGGGTCGGGGTTGTAGTGCGACGCCGGCGACTGCTCCTCGTTCGAGTAGCGCACCGTCATGGCGTACGTGCCCGCCTGCGCGACCGTCAACTTGTGAGTGAGGGTGTTGGCGTTGTTCTGGGCTCCACCGATGCCGACGACCGCCTTGCCGCCGCTGGCGAGCGAGAGATCCTGCACCTTCGCCGTGCCGGCGAGGACGCCGGCCTCGGCCTCGATCGTCTGCGCCGCGAGCTTGCCGCCCGAGGCGCCGACGGCGATGCGGTCGACCGCGAGGGTTCCCGTGCCGCCCAGGATCTCGATCTTGTTGATTCCTCCGACCAGGAACGCGGGGATGCCGGCGGTGTCTGCCACCTCCCCGACGTCGACGCCGTTCACCCGGACCTTGCCGGTGCCGCCGCCGAGGGTCTTCACCTCGAGCGTCTTCTCCGAGTCGTCCTTGTTGTAGACCCAGAAGGTGGCCGACTGGTTCGCGCCGACGCCGACGTATCCCGAGCCCGAGACGCCGCCGCGGTCGTACGCCGCCGTCGCGCCGTGCAGCACCGCGTTCTCGGCCTCGTAGATGGGCGTGTAGGCGGCGTTGGGCAGTGTCACGTCGATCTTGTCGATGATGGCGGCACCCGTGGTCGCCTTGGTCCCGTCGAGGCTGCGCGCCGCGAGCGTGATCGTGTTCTTGCCGGCGTTCAGGGCGACCTTGGTGTCGGTGTGATCCCAGACGACCCACTTGTAGCCGAGGTCGGCGTAGATCTCCTGCTCGGCGGCGCCGTTGACACGCAGGAACATGTTGACCGGACCCTGCGCCTCGTTGCGGCTCTCCTTGTTGTAGGCGTTGGCGAGGACGCTGAGGTCGTAGGTACCGGCCTGCGGCACGTCCACCTCGAAGTTCAGGGCCAGGTTCGAGTTGGTCTCGATGCCGCCGACGTTGCGTTCACCCGAGGTGTAGAACTTGCCGACATCCGCCGGCGATCCCTCGGGGCCGTTGTTGTAATACGGCGCGCCCGTGTGAGGTGCGGACTCGGCTTCGTAGACGCCGCGCCACGAAACGGCGGGCTGCGACGGCGAGGTGGTGTCGGTGCCGGGTGTGACGACGATCTCGTAGGCCGAGTCCTTGCCCAGCGCCGGCAGGTCGCCCTCGCCGAAGCCGAGCTCGACCGATCCGTTGCGCACCGGAGCCTCGAACTCCTTCACCGTCTGCGGCTCCGCGGAGTCGCCGATCTGTCCCGTCCACCGGATGTCGCGGATGAGCACGTGGGCGTCGCCACCCATGTACGACGGCACGTTGTCGACGAACACCTTCTGCGCACCGGTGGATCCGCCGATGAGGGCCTTCACCTGCTGCTTCGCGTCGTCGATCGTCGCGACACCCTGCAGGGTGTAGCTGACGTCGGGCTGCGGGGGCGTGACCCGGACGGTGTCGCCGGTCATGTTGCCGTAGGAGTTCAGCAGCCACCACTGCCCGTTGCCGCGGTTGGCCTCGACCGCGGAATCCGACAGGTTCCCGTCGATGTTCCAGTACGCGATGTCGCCGTCGACCTTCGTGTCCTCGATCGCCGAGATCCACTGGATCATCTGCGCGGGGACGGAGGTGTGGTAGTTGAAGGCGTACTCGTTGAGGTTGATCGGAAGCTCGGTGCCCTCCCGGTCCGTCCCGGCGAAGAAGCTCTTCTCCCAGGTGCGGTAACGGGCGACGCTGGATCGGATGGTGGCGGGGTTGCTCAGCTCGTGCCAGGTGACGACCTCCGGGACGGTGTCGTTCGCGACCGTGTGCTTCATGAACCCTTCGACCTGGTTGAACAGCACGCTGGTGTTCGGACCCGCGATCCGCGCGTTCGGCAGCTCCGCCTTGATCGTGCGGTAGAAGTCGTCCCAGGCGGCGAAGAACTGCGTGGGGTCGTCCAGCCAGCTGACGCCCCAGAAGCTCTCTCCCCCATTCCCGTACATGTTGCCCTCGGGCTCATTGAACGGGACGAAGACGATGTTGTCCTGGTACTCGGCGGGCAGTTGCTTGACCTGCTTCACCTGATCGATGACCGACTGCTTGAACCACGCCGTCTTCTCGGCGCCGCTGTTGCCCGGCACCTGGTACGGGAAGCCGCGGTTGATGTCGGTCATGTAGATGTAGACGTCGCCGTCGGAGGAGTCGGCGAGCGGCTTCACGACCTCGAGCGCGTCGGCGCCGGGGTGCTGCGGTCCGTCCTGGGCCTTGGTCGAGACGGTGCGGAGTTGGATGCCGTCGATGAGGTTGTTCGTGGGGAGGCCGGGTCCGTAGAGGCCGTAGAGGGTTCCCGATGCCCCACCCATGAAGGCGCCCGTGCGATCGGCGGCGTCGATCGTCAGCTCGCCGGGGGTGACCACCCGCACGGTCGCCGTGACCGCGGTGGTGGTTCCATCGATCACACCCTTCACGGTGAACGAGCCGCGCTGAGCGTATGCCGAGGAGGGCACCGCGTCCCAGGTGACGGGCGCCAGGCGCTCCTGCCCGTCACTGAAGGTCGCCCGGACGCCCGGCAGGCTCGGAGCCGTTCCCACATTCGTGCGCACCTGCGTCGACGTCTCGAGCACTTCGGTGACCACCGGAGCGTTCGACCCGGCCAGGTCGCGCACCTGCTGAGGCGACAGCACGGTGTCGTACACCTGGAAGTCGTCGATCGACCCCTTGAAGAACGGGTGGGCCCCGGTCCAGAACGGTTGGCCGATGTATCCCGAGTTCGGCGACGACGCTCCGTACAAGACCTGGGCGACGTCGACGCCGACGTTCGTCCGGCTCACCTCGAGGCCGTCGAGGTAATAGATGACGTTGTCGCGGTCGACGGTCGTGGTGACCAGGTGCCACCCGTCGGTGGGCAGGGCGGACGTCGCCCGCGCGCCGATCTCCTGACCGTTCGTGGCGGGCTTCGCGCTGGAGCGGGCCGCTCCGTCCTCGAACTTGGGCGTGTAGAAGGTGGCGCTGTTGCGGTCCTTGCCGAGGGTGTAGAGCCATTCGAAGGTCTCGCCGCCCTCCCACTTGACCCAGGACGAGATCGTCGTCGCCTGCAGGTCTTTGAACAGACCCGCCGGGACCGTGATGTACGGCGACGTCGTGGATGTGCGCGCTCCGCCCGAGAGTTGCAGGGCCTTGCCTCCCCCCTGTCGGTCGACGAGCTTCGCCGACCCGGGGTTCGCCAGGGTGCCGTTGCGTCCGTCGCCGGAGACGTCCTGGACCGTCGCGGAGGGGGAACTCGCGCCGTCGAAGTCGTAGTCCAAGATCAGGTGATCGGCGGCCGACGCCACCGTGGGGGCTGCCTGCGCCCCCTCGGGAACGGCCGGCTGGCCGATGGCGAGAGCGGCGATCGCCAGTCCCGCGGTGACAGCTGCGATGGGCTTGCAGGAGGCAAGCCTCGGGGATGACCTCATGGGGGTTCTCTTCCTCGTCGTTGAGTCGGTCCCGATTCGCCACATCGAACCGGTTCGACAACACGATAAGCGAGGATGCCGGTCCTGGCAAGGATCCGCGTCCTCCCCGGTGAACCGCCCCGCACGCGGCTGGCCCGAATGATCACCCATGTTCACGTCACCATCCCCGCGAGTGGGGCGGCGACGGCTGCCACCCCGTCAGGCCGTAGCGTGCCCGCGGTCGAGCGGCGGGTCGTTCGCGGGCGGCGCCGAGCGCGCGGTGTCTCGAACCGCTTCGCGCGCCGGGAGCGCGCCCCCTCGCCTCAGATCGTGTCGCCCTCGCCGGTCACGGACTGCCGGGGCCCCGTCCACCGTCACGGGCTCGCCGGTGGTCGGCCAGTCCCTCCGCGGCGCGCAGCACCTCGTACTGCTCCATCGTGATGACGGCCGCGACCGGTCGACCGCGACGGGTCAGCAGCACGGGCTGCTCCTGCACACTGTCGACGACCGTCGACAATCGCCCGCGCGCGGCTTCGATGGCCAGGCGATGCGCGCTCGCCCCCCTCGCCGACGCGGGTGCACGGGTCATGGCCGAAGAGCCCCCAGCGTCCGACGCACGCCGCCCCACGCGTCGGCCGTGTCTTCACGGACGAACAGCGGGATGCGATCGATCGGGGCATCCACCTCGATCTCGCCGCCCCCGCTCGTGCGCACGCCGGTCCACAGGTCACGCCAGTCGACGCCCGACGGCAGCACGACACGGCGCGACCGCGCCCCCGCTTCCATCACCGGGGCGACGAGCAGGTCGGACCCGAGCAGGAACTGGTCCCGCACCCGCCAACTGCGGGCATCGTCGGGAAAGTCGTGGAACTGTCCGCGCAGCACGGGCTGCCCGTCGACGTGCGCCTCCCGCATGACGGTCCGCAGGTAGGGGCGCAGCGCCTCGCGGGTGCGCAGGTAGCGCTCGAGCACGGGGGTCGCGGCATCCCCGAAGCTCCACACCTCGTTCGCACCGCCCGAGGGGGAACGCCGGGAGCCGTCGGCCGCGCGCACCGGGGTCGACGGCATCCGGTCGCCGTGCAGGCGCATGACCGGGCAGAACGCCCCGAACTGGAACCACCGCACGAGCAGCTCGCGGAAGCCCTCGTCATCCGGGTCGCCCTGGTGGAAGCCGCCGATGTCGGTCGTGAACCAGGGGATGCCGGCGACGCCCATGTGGATGCCGGCCGTGACCTGGGCGCGAAGCGCGGCGAAGCTGGAGGCGATGTCACCCGACCACACCAGGGCGCCGTATCGCTGGCTCCCCGCCCAGGCGGTGCGCAGCAGGTTGACGACCTCGCTCTCGCCGTCGGCCCACTGCCCCTCGGCGAACGCCCGCGCGAAGTGCTGCGGGTACAGGTTGCCCACCTGCGGAACGGGGCCCGCGTGGTAGCGGTAGTTGTCGTAGTCGTAGAGGCCGTACTCGGGCTCGGCCTCGTCGAGCCAGAAGGTCCGGATGCCGTGTCGAGCGTAGTTCTCGCGGCAGCGCTGCCACACGAACTCCCGCGCGCGGGGGTTCGTCGCGTCGAGGAACGCGCTCGGCCCCTCGAACGACATGTGCACGTCGAGCCCGCGCTCGGCGCGCACGAGCAGGTTCTCCTTCTTCATCACCGCGTAGTTCTCGCTGTCCAGCGCCACCTGCGGCCAGACCGACACCATCAGCTCCACACCGAGCCCGTCGAGCTCGCGCACCATCTCGGCCGGGTCCGGCCAGAACTCCTCTTCGAAACGGAAGTCACCCATCCGCGGCCAGTGGAAGAAGTCCGCGACGATGACGTCGAGCGGCAGCCCGCGCCGCACGTGTTCGCGCGCGACCGCCAGCAGCTCCTCCTGCGACGAGTAGCGCAGCTTGCACTGCCAGAACCCCAGCCCCCGCTCGGGCATCATCGGGGTGTGCCCGGTGGCGTCGGCGTACGCGCGGGCGATGTCGCGGGGCGTGGCACCCGCGGTCACCCAGTAGTCGAGCTGCTCGGTGGACTCCGCCGACCACTGCGTGCCGTTGGCCGCGAAGGTCGCCCGACCGATCGCGGGGTTGTGCCAGAAGAACCCGTAGCCCCGACTCGACATCACGAACGGCACGCTCGACTGCGAGTTGCGGTGGGCGAGCTCGAACGTGCAGCCCTTCAGATCCAGCACGTCCTGCTGGTACTGCCCCATGCCGAACAGATGCTCGTCGGTGGCGCTGTCGAACGACGCGATGAGGCGCACGTCTCCACCGGGGATGGGTCGATGCTCGCGCGCCACCAGAGCGAGGGAGCCACCGGCATCCCTCTCCTGGAAGAGTAACCGCCCGTCGGTGTCGTAGAAGGCCAGATGACAGAAGTTGCGGTCGTATCCCGTCTGCAGCTGGATGCCGCTGCGCGAGGTCGCCACCACGCGCAGCCGGCCGCAGGTCAGTGTCGCGCGAGCCCCGTCGATCTCGATCGCGGCCGCGGTGTCGGACGGGGGCAGGAGTGCCCAGTCGTGGTCGATGACGTCGTGCATGAGCCGCGCCCGCACGCGCACGCTGTCACGCCCCCAGGGCTCCACGACCACGGTCTCGCCGTCGCCGCGCCACGTGAGTCGCTCCCCCTCACGACGGAAGTGGGCGAGGTCGGCCGTCACGCGCGGGACCCGACGCCGGTCCCCGCCCCGTCGCCCGCGCCGACCTCGACCTCGGGCTGCGACGAGGACGCGCTTCGGCGCACATGGTCGTCGGCGAAGACGAGGTAGACGCTCGCCGTCCAGGTGTAGGCGCGGTCGCGCAGGCCCTCGCCGGTGATCGCGTCGAAGTTCTCGGCGAAGCCCGACTCCTCGCACAGCGCCCGGAAACGCTGGTTGACGGTGTCGGCCATCGCGCGGTGCCCGCCACGGCGCAAGCCCTCTTCCACGATCATGGTCGAGGGCGCCCAGATCGGTCCGCGCCAATACCCGTCGCTCTCGTACTCCGCCGTGCCGATGAGCTGCGTAGCAGGGCCCCACGACGTCAGATGGTGTCCGATCTGCTCCGCCAACTGCGCCCCGACCTCGGCGGGGAAGCGGTCGGAGGCGAGGATGGGCAGAAGGGTGAGGAGACTGGTGCGCTTGCTCTCGCGGCGGCTGTGACCGCCGACCGCGAAGAAGCCCTCGGCGTCGCGGAGCTCGGCGAGCAGCGCCTGCTGCACGCGGTCCCGCTCGGTGCGCCACGGGTCGCCGTCGCGGCCCAGTTCGTCGGCCAGGTCTGCGACGGCGTCGAGTTGGATGACGAGGAAGGCCGCGAGGTCGGGGGATTCGATCACGCGGTCGTGGTCGAAGGTGGTCGCGTTGTCCCAGCCGCTGTCGTTGCCGTGCTCGTAGGACGGCAACGCGCGACCGGGCGACGTCCGGTGATCGAGCCAGAAGCGCGACCAGCGCGCGAGGTGGCCGTAGACGGTCTCGAGCTCATCTCGCGTCAGCGGTCGCCCGAGTCGTTCACGCAGCCGCTGGAACGCCCAGCCGTGGATCGGCGGCTTCACGAAGTTGTAGAGCACCTCCGAATGCGTGACGGAATCGGGCATCGCGCCCGCGGCATCCTGATGGTCGAAGGGGGTCAGGAACTGATCCAGCGCCAGATCGGGCAGGCCGGGAGCCAGGGCGAGGGCGTTGAAGCAGTGGTCCCAGCTCCAGACCTTGTCCATCCAGTGCTTCGACATCAAGACCGACTCGCGGGCCAGGAAGCCGGCGGGGGCGACGGTCGCCGACCACAGCGTGTAGGCGGCCAAGGTCGCCGCCGGGGTCTCGTCGGTGCGCCAGCCCGCGACGGCGCCGAGGTAGTCGGCGAACTCGGCTGCCACCCGCTCCGCCACGGCGTCGAACGACTCCGCCGTTGCGTAGGGGGCCGCGGCGGATTCGATCTGCTCGATGGCGACCTCCCACGCCCCGTCGCCGCCGAGGGTCACCGCGCGCGCGTCGTCACCCAGCGCCTCGGCACCCTGCACCACGGCCGTGCCCGTCAGCACGGTGATGCGGTAGCGACGCCCCGTCTCGTAGGAGGTGAAGACGAACGCGCCGTCCGAGGGAGCGCGGAAGAAGTACGAGCCGGAGAAGGGGGTCAGCACCTCCGCCGCGTCGGCGATGGTGAACTCCCCCGCGTCGCCCGCGAGGCGCATCACGTCGCCCGACTCGAACACGGCCCGCGCGACCACCCGACCGTTCACCCGCCACGACAGCACAGCCGGGTCGGCGTCGACGACGGCGGGGAGCACCTCGCCGAACAGGGTGGGGACCAGTCGCAGGACGGCATGCATTCCGGTCACGTGCGAGACGAGGTGCACGTGCTCGGAGTGCGCGTGCAGACCGATCACCGGCGAGAGGTTCATCCACGATCCGCGGTAGCTGAAGGGGATCTCGCGCGCGTCGAACGAGGGCAGGGTCGAGGAGGTCACGGGGGCCTTTCGGGAGAGGGTGCGGTCAGTCCTTGACGGCGCCGGCGGTGACACCGGCGGCGACGTATCGCTGGGCGAGGATGAGCAGGACGGCGGCGGGAATGGATGCCACCACGGCGGTGGCCATGATCGCGTTCCACTCCTGGTTGTTGTTGCCGATGTAGCGGTAGATGCCGATGGTGATGGGCTGGAGCTTGCCGCCGCTGTTGAGCGTCGAGGCGAAGATGAAGTCCGACCACGACCACAGGAAGGCGAACAGGGCGACCGTCACCATCGAGTTGCGGCTGACGGGCAGGACGATCGAGCGGAACGTGCGCCACGTGCCGGCGCCGTCGATACGGGCGGCCGCCAGCAGTTCGTCGGGGATCCCCCGCATGAACGCGGTGAAGATCAGCACGCCGAACGGCACCGCGATCGTCGAATCGGCGAGGATCAGCCCCGGGATCGTGTTCAGGATGCCGAGATTGAGGTAGATCGCGTAGAACCCCATCGCCATGATGATCCCCGGGATCATCTGCGCGATGAGCAGCGCGAAGCTCAGGGCGTTCCCGCCTCGCGGGCGCAGCTTCGCCAGCGCGAAGGCGGCGGGAGCCGACAGCGCGAGGGTCAGGATCACCGTGCCGATGCCGATGACGAAGCTCGTACCGAGGAAGGGCAACTGGTCCGACAGCACTTTCTCGTACCCCTCGAAGGTGGGGGTGAGAGGGAAGAGGTCGGGGGGCGACTTGCGCATGTCGCTCTGCGGGGTGAGCGAGACGTTGACCATCCAGTAGACGGGGAACAACATGATCGCGGTCAGGATCACCCCGACCAGCGTGATCCACCAGGGACGACGTTTCATCAGACTTCCAGACGGCGCTGAGCGCGGATGTAGATGAGCCCGAAGACGAGCGCGATGACGATGAGCAGGTTGCCGACGGCGGCCGCGGGACTCAGGTCGGGCAGGGCCGAGCCGAAGCCGAGGCGGTACGACCAGATGGCGAAGGTCGTGGACGTCGAGCCCGGGCCGCCCCGGGTCATGATCCAGATGATGTCGAACACCTTCAGCGTGTACACCAGGCCGAGGAGGATCGTGATCGCCGACACCGGGCGCAGCAGCGGGAACGTGATGCGCCAGAACTTCTGCCACGCGTTGGCACCGTCGATGGCGGCGGCCTCGTAGATGTCGGTCGAGATGTTCTGCAGCCCGCTGTAGAGGATGACGAGATTGAACGGGATGCCGATCCAGATGTTCGCGATCAGCACCGAGACCAGCGACCACTGGGGCGAGGTGAGCCAGTTCACCTGCCCGAGCCCGATCGAGGTGAGGAAGAAGTTGACCACGCCCGATTCGGAGTTGAGCATCCACGACCACGCGGAGGCCGAGACCAGAAGGGGCAGCAACCACGGCACGAGGAAGAGTGCCCGCAGGGTCGCCGACAACGGGAAGCGCTGGAAGAAGAACACCGCCAGAGCCATGCCGATGGAGTACTGGAAGACGATCGACACCAGGGTGAAGGTCGCCGTGTTCATCAGCGCCGGCCAGAACGTGGCGTCCGCGAACACGGCGAGGTAGTTCGCGAACCAGACGAACGGCGCATTGCCGTCGATGAACGACCGCACCGTGTAGTCGCGCAGACTCAGATCGAGGTTGCGGTACAGCGGGTAGGCGTAGAAGACGGCCAGGTAGATGACGACCGGGGCGATGAACGCCCAGGCCGCCCACTGGCCCCGCCGCCGAGGACGGCGGGCGGCGCCGGGGAGGACGCCGGCTCCCGCCGACGTCCTCCCTCGACCACCACGAGCCGCTGACTCAGGGGGAGACTGTGTCAGGGTCATGTCGGTACTCGATTCCGTGGTGTGTGTGATCAGCCCTGGGCGCTCTGCTGCGCCGCGGTGAGGGCGTCCTGGGCGGACTGCGTGCCGGTCAGGGAGTTCTGCACAGCGGTCCAGAGCTGCTCGGAGATGACCGGATACTTCACCCCGAGGTTGTCGCCGGTGCGGGCCTGGGCGGCGTTGACCGCCTCGATCCAGGGCTCGAGCGTGGCGTCATCCGCCAGCTGCGCCTTCTGCGCCTCGGGCGTCGCGGCGATGTAGTTCAGCGAGTTGTCGGTGGCGACGACGTTGGTGGTGTCGGTGAGGCACGACACGATCTGCGCCGACTTCTCGTAGCGGCCGGTGTCGCTCTGCACCGGGAGGGTGAGGAACTCGCCGCCCGTGGGAGCGGCGGCGGCGCCGCCGTCCTTGGCGGGGATCGGAATCACCTCGTAGCCGGCCTCGGCTGCTGCAGCCTTCTGCCACGTGCCGTTCTCGGCGAAGGCGAACTCGCCGGTGAGGAACTCCTCCCAGCTCGTGGTCTGGGTGTTGTTGATCACCGAGTTCGGCGCCAGGCCCTTGTTGACCCAGTCGGTCCACAGCTGAACGGCCGAGACGGCGTCCGCCGAGTCGAGCTGGGTCAGCTCCGCTCCGGAACCCCAGAACCAGGGGAGGAACTGGAAGCTGCCCTCTTCTGTGCCGATGCCCGAGAACGTGATGCCCTTCTTGCCGGAGGCGACGACCTTCTCGAGAGCCGCGTTCAGGCTCGCCCAGTCGGTCACCGACGAGATGTCCACGCCCGCGGCGCTGAGCACCTGCGGGTTGTAGTACAGCGCGAGCGTGTTGGCGCCGATCGGGACACCGTAGGTCTGCCCGTCGACGACCGAGGCACCGAGGATGTTCTCGGCGACGTCGCCGGCGTCGAGACCGTTGTCGGTGGTCGAGGTCAACAGACCCGCCTCGACGAGCGTCGAGACGGCGGGGTTGTCGATCAGCAGGATGTCGGGCGAGTCGCCCTGCTGCCCCGACAGCAGCGCGCGGCTGGTCAGGTCGCTGGTGTCGAAGCCGGTGCGTTCTACGGTGACGCCGGCATCGGCGGCGCACTGGTCGATGACCTTCGCCCACTCCGACGTCTCGTCGTACTGGGGGTACGGGTCCCAGAAGGTGAAGGCCTCGGCCGTTCCTCCGGAATCCTGGCTGGTGCCGGTGCCTCCACCGGCGCAACCGGCCAGGACGCCGATGGCGACGGCGCCGATGGCGACGGTGCTGAGAGCCCGGGTACGGGTGATCTTCGTGCTCACTGCGATTCCTCTCTGAAGGTGACTGCGTTGTCGTTCGAGCAGGTGACGCGTTGAACCGGTTCGACGACGGGCGACGAGCGGGGACGCGCGTGACGCCCTTTCAGGCGGTGCTCCCCCTGTCGGTGAGCTCCGGCTCGATGAAGCGAACGACGGGCGGCCCGTAGTTCGGATCAGCGATGCGCCGAACCAAATGCTGGACCGCTTTGCGGCCCAGTCGGTCTGGAGACGTCTCGACCGCCGTGTACGGCAGGAGGAAGGTGCGCCCGAAATCACGGGAGTACAGACTGACCACCGACAGGTCGCGCGGGACGACGGTCCCCCGCTCGCGCAGCACGGCGGGGAGCGCCGCGATCGATGCGTCGTTGTGCACGATCAGCGCCGTCGCCTGAGGTCGGGCGTCGAGGATGGCGTTCAGGCTGCGTTCGATGGCGGGCTGCTGGGATTCGCCGTAATGCACGTGCAGCGACATGCCGTATCGCGCGGCACGTTCCAGAGCGGCGTCGCGGAAGCGCCAACTGTAGGCACCACCCCGATCGAAGACGTGCCGGGGCGGCGTGACGAGGATGAGGTCTCGATGACCGAGTCCGTGCAGGTGATCGACCAGCTGCCGCGCCGCCTCGCCGAAGTCGAGGTCGAAGACGTCGACACCCTCGGTGTCTTTGGGCAGGCCGACCAGAGCGCCCGGCTGGCGCGCGGCGCGCAGCGCGGACAGGCGCGGGTCGTCGTGCGTGACGTCGAGGAGCACCACTCCGTCGACCATGTTCGACGACGTGATCCGCCGCACGGACTCGGGCCCGTGATCGTCAGTGACCATGAGGATGTCGTAGCCCAGCTCCCGGGCGGCCGTCGAGACGGCGAGGATGTACTGCAGCATGGCCGGCGGGAACTCGTCGTCGTGGAACTGCAGTAGCAGACCCAGCACCATGGTCTGCGCCGTGGCGAGGGCCCGCGCTCCCGCGTTGACGGTGAAGCCGAGTTCGGCGATCGCGGCGTCGATGCGCGAGCGGGTCTCCTGCGAGATGGGACGGTTGCCCGAGAGGGCGTACGACACCGTGCTGCGGGAGACGCCGGCAGCCTTGGCGACATCGGCGATGTTGACCATGTGCCCTCCTCCCGCGTCATCGTCGAACTGGTTCGATTAGGCTAGCCGCAGTCCACGAGGAGCGCAACAACGTCCCGCCTCGGGGTCCGCGCCCAAGCCGAATAGCCCAAGCCCGACGCCCGAGCCCGACGCCCGCGCCCGCGCCCGACGCATGCGCCCGCGCCCGACACCCGCACCCGCACACGCACACGCACCCGACGCCCGCTCACACCCCCGTCGAGTGTCCAGGACACGCCGCGGCCCGCACGCATGGAGCGGCGCGTCGTGGACACTCAACGGGTCACTTGATGCCGCTGCGCGCGAAGCCAGCCACGAAGTACCGCTGGAACACAAGGAACACGATCGCGATCGGCACCACGTTCAGCAGGGCGTACGCCATCGTCGCGCCGTAGTCGCTGCCGAACTGACCCTGCAGATACAGCAGGCCGATCGGCAGCGTGAACAGCCGATTCTCGCGCAGCGCGATGAGGGGCCAGGCGAAGTCGTTCCACGACGACAGCAGGCTCATGAACACCAGCACCGCGATCAGGGGCTTCGACAACGGCAGCACCACGCGCAGGAAGGTCTGCACGTGACCCGCCCCGTCGAGCCGCGCCGCCTCGATCAGTTCGCGCGGGATGCCGAGCATGAACTGCCGCGCGAGGAAGAGTCCGAACGCCGATGCCGAGACCGGCAGGATCACCGCCCAGTAGGTGCCGTACAGTCCGGTGTCGGTGACGATGCGGAACAGCGACACCATGATCACCTGCACCGGCAGCACGAGGGTCGCCAGCGCCAGGAAGAACAGCGCCGTCGAGCCGCGGAACCGCAGCTGCGCGAACGCGTAGCCCGCGAGCAGGCTCGTCGTCACCGAGATGAGGGTCACCACGACGGCGATGGCGACCGAGTTACCGAACCACGTCGCCACGGGGAACGAGGTGAACACCCGCTCAAAGTTCTCGAAGGTGACCTCTCGCGGCCAGAGGCGCAGTTCGCGACCGCCCAGCAGCTCGGCGCGCGACGAGAACGCGACCGCGAGCATCCAATACAGCGGCGAAACCGCGGCGAGTCCCACGACGGCGACGATGATCGTGCGCAGCACCGTGCCCCGGCGCCGCGTCCGATCGGCGGCCCTCCGGCCGGCAGTCGCGGTCGGCGGGGCTACGGGAGACGCGGATGCCACCCGCTCGTCGACGCTCATTCGACCACGTCCTTCGTGTTACTGGCGCGATACTGCGCGGCGGCGAAGACGAGCGCGAAGACGAACAGCACCATGCCGATCGCGGCGGCGTAGCCCTGGTCGCGCGTGACGAAGCCCGTCTCGTACGCGTAAGTGACGAGCACGCTCGTCGCTCCCCCCGGCCCGCCCCCGGTGAGTACGAAGACGATGTCGAACACCTGGAACGAGAAGATGACGTTCAGCACCACGAGGAAGAAGGAGGTGGGTCCCAGCAGCGGCACCGTCACATGACGGAAGCGTTGCAGCCGGTTCGCGCCGTCGAGGGTGGCCGCCTCGTACAGGTCGGGGCCGATGCCCTGGAGCCCCGCGAGGTAGATGAGCATGTTGAAGCCCGTGCGCCACCACACCGTCGCCAGCACGATCGTCGCGAACGCCGGCAGCGCATCGGACTGCCACGTGACGGGCGAGAGCCCGACCGCCGACAGGAGACGGTTCAGGATGCCGGAGTTCTGATCGAACACGAGCACGCCGATGAGCGCGGTGGCGACGCCCGACACCGCCATCGGCAGGATCAGCAGCGAACGCCAGAGCGGGCGCGCCGGCAGCGCCGAGTTGAGCAGGGTCGCCGCCACGAGCCCCAGGATCATCGACAGGGGCGTCACCAGCGCGGTGAACAGCACGGTGTTGCCGAGGGCGCGCCAGAACAGCGGATCCCCCGCGAGCCGCGCGTAATTGTCGAGACCGGTGAATTCACCCGCTCCGAAGCCGTCGGTGCGCTGCAGGCTGACGATGAACGCCCCCACCAACGGCACGAGCACGAACACCAGCAGCAGCAGGTAGTTCGGTGCGATGAACCCGTAGGCGGCGAGCGTCTCGCGCCGCGCCCCGGGTCGGCGGGTGCGCATCTTCTCTCCCGACCCCGAACGACCCGACCGCGACACCGAGCCGGGCGGGGCGACCGCGGTGTCAGCCACCGGTGGCCGCTCCGATCCCCGACTGCAGGTTCGTCACGGTGGTCGCGGCATCCTGTGCGCCGGTGAAGGCGAGGTCGAGCTGCTCCTTCAGGACCGGGATGATCGCCGACATCGAGGGGCTGGCGACCTGCGCGACGTCCTGCGGCTGCACGAGCGAGGCCTGGCCCGCGAAGACGGGGCCGAGGTCGGGCCGCACGTCGAAGGTCAGGTCGTCGGTGAGCAGGTCGGTGCGGGTGGGGAGGAGGGATGCCGCGCGGCAGAAGTCGCGCATGGGGTCGGCGTTCGTGACGAACTCCAGGAATGCGGCGGCCAGCTCGGGCTGCTGCGTGTTCGCCGTGGCGACGAGCGCGTTGCCGCCGAAGTCGCTGCCGGCGCGGGCGTTCCGCGGCGCGAACGTCGCCGTCCACTCGAAGTCGGCGGTCTGCTCGGCATCCGGGATCTGGAACGCACCCGACCACACCATGGCGACCGACTGCGAGAACCACGATTCCGCCGCATAGCTCGACGAGGCGATCGTGTTGTTCGCCGGCACGTAGTTCTTCGAGAAGAAGGAGCTCGAGAACTCCACCGCCTCGCGGGCGGCGTCGGAGTCGATCGCCGGCGTCTTCTGGTCGCTCTCGAGGAAGGCGCCGTCGGACTGGAACAGCAGGCTCAACCAGCGCGTGACGCCGTTGCCCTGCCAGTTGTAGGCCCACGGCCACCGGTCGGCGGGCAGGCCCGCGCGCAGCCGCGCACCGAGGGCGTCGAGTTGATCCCACGTCCACGCCTGATCGGCCGAGGTGGGGATCTCCGACGGGTCGATGCCCGCCTGGCGGAACAGGTCGAGGTTGACGAGGATCGCCGAGGTGTCGGTGTGGTGCGGCAGTCCGAACGTGCCGTCGCCGTTCTGCACGGCCGCCCACGCCTGGGGGGTGAACTGGCTCTGGCGATCGGCCGAGAGCAGGGGCTTGAGGTCGAGCAGCTGTCCGCGCCCGGCGTAGGCGCCGAACGTGTAGTACGGCACCCGGAAGATGTCGGGCGGGTTGCCCGCCTGCAGTTGCGCGTCGATGTTCGTGAACATCTGCTCGTAGGGCACGGCGTTCAACTCGACGGTCGAGCCCTCGTTCGCCGCCTCGAACGCGGCGATCGCGGAGCGGAAGCCGGCGAGCTCGGCATCCGTCCCCCACGTGGTGAAGGTGAGTGTGCCCTGGCGTCTCTCGGCGGGGGCTGTCTGGACGAATCCGCAGCTCGCGAGGAGGAAGGGCAGCGCGAGCGCGCCCGATCCGGCGAGGAAGGTACGGCGTGTCAAAGGCATGTCGGACTCCGAACGTTGTGTCGCAACGAGGAGCGGACGCCGGGGCTGCGCTGCTGCTCGGGTCCCGAATTTACGCGCGCGCCCGCGTGGCGCCGGGGGGTTGCGCAGAACGCGTTCCTTCTGCCCGCACGGCGAATCCGCACCGCGTCCAGCCCCCTCTCCTCCGCGCGCCGCGCGAGTAGCGTCACGCCCGTGACCTTCAACGACAACGCCCGCGTCGGCAACAACACCGCCAAGCGACGCGGCGGCACCGTGGCCGCGGTCGGTGGTGGAGCGGTCGGCATCGGTGGCATCGTCGTGCTGCTGATCTCGCTGTTCACCGGCACCGACCTCACGGGGCTGCTCGGCGGAGCCGGGGCTCCGGCTGCCCCGGAGAGCGGCGGCGAGCGCGTCGCCAGCTGCGAGACGGGCGCGGATGCCAACAGCGACGACGACTGCCGCCTCGCGGCCGCCTCGCTCAACCTCGATCAGTTCTGGGGGGACACCCTCGAGGGGTATCGCGCCCCGCAGCTGATCATCGTCGACGGCTCGACCTCGACCACGTGCGGAACGGCCTCGAACGCGACCGGGCCGTTCTACTGCCCGCCCGATGAGACGGTGTACGTCGATCCGACATTCTTCGCCATCCTGCGCGAGCAGTACGACACGACCGCCGGCCCCCTCGCCCAGTTGTACGTGCTCGCGCACGAATACGGCCACCACGTGCAGAACCTCATCGGCGTGATGGAGCAGTACCCGAACAACGGCACGGGTCCCGACAGCAACGGTGTGCGCACCGAGCTGCAGGCCGACTGCTTCGCCGGCGCGTGGGTCGCGAACGCGGGCGCGGCGGTCGACGAGACCGGCACGCCCTACCTGCAGCCGCCGACGCCGCAGCAGATCACCGACGCCCTCGCAGCAGCGTCCGCGGTCGGCGACGACCACATCCAGGCCGAGTCGGGCGGCGTGGTCAACCCCGAGAGCTTCACCCACGGCTCCAGCGAGCAGCGCACGCGCTGGTTCGACGTGGGCTACGACAGCGGCGTGAACGCGTGCGACACGTTCTCCGTGCCGGGTCAGAGCCTGTAGCGCGCCGGTTCGGGTGGCGCGTACGGTCTCGAGAAAAGGGGAGGCCGCGAGGACGGGCCGACCAGGAGACGGTGAGAGCTTCCCCGCTGTCCTCGTACCTCCGCCACGACGCGGGAGAGGAGTGGATGCCATGACCCGGCGCCGGAACGCGTGCGCCGGGTCATGGCATCCGTTGCGGTGAAGGGTCAGCCCTCCCGCGTGCGGGTGCGGAGGATGACGACGATCAGGACGCCCACGAGCACCACCACACCGCCACCGAGCACGAGGCCGAGCGTGAGGCCCGACATGCCGCCGGTGTCCTGCGCCTCGGTCGAGGTCTCGGCGACTCCGGCCGCGCTCGCGCACGGGGAGGTCTCGGCGCCGATCGAGGTGCTCGCCCCGGTGGAGGTGAACGGGATGACGCCCGACACGGGGTGCCCGTCAGAGGAGACGGCCCGCCACTCCACCGAGTACTCGCCGGGCTCACCGAGGGCCACGGGGAGGGTCAGAGTCGACCCCGCGAGTTCCGCGCACGCGCTCTCGTAGTGACGCCCGTCGGGCCCGACGACGATGACGAGGTTGCCGCCGTCGGCGCCGAGCAGGTTGGCGCTGAAGTCCAGGCGAACCTCCGAGAGCGCCGCGACGCTCTCCCCCTCGGACGGCGAGGACGACACGAGGCTGTCGTGCGCCGACGCGGCGGTGGCCCCGCCGAGGGCGGCGGTCATCGCTGCGGCGACGACCACCGCCCCGGCCAGGACGCGACGCAGCACGTTCCGCGAGCCCATGATCAGGCGCGCCTCGACCGGCGCGCGAAGGCCAAGGCGCCGAGGACGGCTCCGACGGCCGCGACCACGAGGGCGGCGATGCTGAGGCCCAGGGCCACGCCCGACGAGTCGTCGCTCGAGGCGGCGGCCGCGGTCATGTCGTCGGCCGTGTGGTCGGTCGCGGTCGCGCCGTGGCTGTGTCCACCCGTGGGCGGGGCGTCGTTGATGTAGAGCACCGGCGCGGGCTCGAGCGTGTCGTCGGCCGCCACCTCGTCGGGCGTCGCCGCCCAGTCGACGACCTCGCCGTCGGAGTAGGTCTGGGTGGCCGGGAGGACGATGCTGCCGGTGTCGGGCACGGGTCCCAGCACCGCCGAGAAGATCTGGAACTGGTCCTGTCCGATCCCGACGCCGGGGTCGGCCTGCCACACGATCCGCAGCGGGGCCTGGGTGAGGGTGTTGCCGTCGACCTCGACGGGGGCGGGCAGCGCCCCCTTCTCGACGATGGCGGTCCAGCCCGGAACGGGCTGCACGAGCACGGCGCTGAGCGGGGTGTCGGTGGGCAGCGTCACCTCGAGCTTCACGGTGGATGCCGTCTCCGACTCGGTGGGGACGCGGAAGTTCACGGTGGCGTAGCTGCCGGGGGTCGCGGTGTCGGGGTTGACGGTGACGTGGGCGGATGCCGCCAGGGGGACGGCGACGGCGAGTGCCGCGCCGGCGGCGAGGCCCACGAGGGCACGACGAAGAGTGGTCTTGCGAGACATGGTGCTGCTTTCTGAAGAGTGCGCACGCCGAAGGGGCGTTTCGCGCGAGATGAGGGGTGGAGGTCAGGCCGCGAGCGGCGGACCCCGGTGCCTCATGGGCGACAACACCGTCATCGCCGTCGTCAGCAGCAGCGGCGCGGGCGCCGCGGGAACGGCATCCGTCCGCGGAGCGAGCCCGCGCAGGGGGCGCAGCACCGACAGCGCCGCGACGACGAAGCGCGCGATCGCCTGCGCGACCCGCTCTCCGCGGCCGAGCGCCACGATCGTCACCACCGCGGCGAGGGCGTGCGCGGCCCACATCCACGGCGAGTGCGCCGCGTGCGCGGCGACCTCGTGGGTGGCGGTGGCATCGAGAAGCGCGGTCGTCCCCCCGTGGTGCGCACCACCGGCGGCGACGCCGTCGCCGCGCAGGTCGAGGGTCAGGATGCCGTGGAACAGCGCCTGGCTGAGCACGACCGCCGCCGTCAGACGCCACCACGACATCGTGCGTCCGGCCAGCAACACGCAGACGGGCGCCGCCAGGAACAGTGCGATGCCGACGTTCAGCGCGGGCGGCAGCTGCGACCCGACCGAGGCGTGCGAGACGGTCGCGAGGAACGTCGCCACGGCCGCGGCGGCGACACCGCGCCCCGCGCGGGCGGCGCGACCTGCTCTCGACGACATGCGACTCCTTCCCTCCCAGCCTAGGCGGCGGCGGCGAACCCCGCGGCGGCGGTGCTCCGGCGTCGAGACGTCAGGAGCCGGCCGGGGCTGTTCCCTCGCGCAGCGCCTCCCACGCGTCGTGCGCCGCGTCGGCCAGCAGCTCGACGTCGGGCACCGCGTCGGGGTCGACGCAGAAGCCCACGCCGAGCCACCGGTCGTTCGAGATCGCGGCGACCCGCAGCGCGTGGCGCGGCCCCGGCTCCGACGAGGTGTAGACGTGTCCGACGCGCCGCCCTCCGACGGCCACGGGCACCCGTGGACCGGGCACGTTCGAGATCGCCAGCGCGAACTCCCGCGGATCGTCGGCGAGCCCCCGCGCCAGCGCCCCGACGGGACCCGCCGCGGCGAGCGCGTGGAAGAGTTCGTCGAGCGAGCGGGCGTCGTGGGCGTGCTTGCGCGCGCGCATCTGCGCGCTCAGCAGGTCGAGGCGGCGCAGGTCGTCGGGCTCCTCGAGATGCAGGCTCACGTCGACGAACGAGTCGCGGTTGCCGGATGCCGCGGCATCCTCCCCCCGCTCGTGCAGGCTCACCGGCACCTGGGCGTTCATCCGTGGTGCGTGGCCGTGGTCGAGGAGCCGTCGGCGCAGGGCACCGGCGATCACGGCGAGCAGCACGTCGTTCACCGTGGCGTGCTCGCGCCGTGCCGCTCCGACGGCCCGCGCCTCGGCGAGGGGGACGTCGACGAAGGCGAGAGCGCGGCGGGCGCTGATCGGCCGGTCGAACGGCGAGCGGGAGCCGGGGTGTCCGAGCTCGCGGGCGAGGGTCAGCGGCATCCGCTCCCACTCGCTCCATCGCGTGGGACGAGCGTCGGGATCGCGGATGCCGACCGCGTGGGCCGGAGCGTCGTGGGGTTCGAAGATGACCGACTCGAGGAAGCGCACCGCCGTGAGACCGTCGGCGAGAGCGTGGTGGAGGCGCACTGCGATGGCCTCGCGGCCGTCGGCGAGCGGACCGACGAGATCGATGGTCCACAGGGGCAGGGAGCGGTCGAGGGGCTCCGACATGAGCCGCCCGACGACGGCCCGCAAGGCCGCGGGGTCGTCAGCGGGGTGCCGCCGCACATGACGTGCGACATCGACGTCACCAGCGTCGGCCCACGCAGGGCCTTCGCCGTCGTCCACGACGACCTGACGCCCGCGCGGAAAGGCCGCCAGACGCTCGGCGACGCTCGCCCGCACCGTCTCGAGGTCGAGCACGTCGCCGGGCTCCAGCACCAGCAGCTTCAGCGCGTGTCCGCGCACGGTGTCGGACTCCAGCGCCAGGATGCGCGCATCCGCCGGCGACAGCGGCTCTCTCATGCGGTCACCGTAGGGCACATCCGGTCATCGTGTCTCGGCGGTCGAGTCGACGGTCGGGCTCACGACCCCCGCCCGGTCGTCGACGAGGCGGCGCCGCCCGATCCAGCCGGTCAGGCCGCGCCCGTCGCGCCAGACGAACACGAGCGCGACCGTGGCGAGGGCGAGCGCGATGGCCGCGTACGACCACGGCGCGGGCAGGGCCGCGAGCACCGTGTAGGCGCCCGCCCCGGTCAGGAAGCGAAGCGGTCGCGCGGCCCACACCGGCAGAACGCCGTTCGTGAACCGCACGCGCGTGGCGATGTCGCCGATCGAGCGACCGGTCACCAGCACCACGAGCAGCCACGCCGTCGCCGCCGCGAGCGTGCCCGCGGTCGAGGCGATGCCGTACGCCGACGACGACGCCGCGTCGCTGCGCAGCAGCACGAGCACCGCCTGCACCCCCGTCGCCACGGCGAAGCCGAGCAGCCAGGTGCCCACCACGTCGCACACGATCCCCAGCAGACGGCGCCGACGCGTGACGGGGCGCGGCTCTTCGGCATCCGGAGCCCTCTCCGCACCCCGGTGCTGCGCCGGCACCGCGAAGGCGAGGAGCGATCCGAGCAGCGCCCCGCTGGTGTTGGCGATCAGGTCGTCGACGTCGAAGACGCGGTACGCGCAGGGGAAGAGGCCCCAGACGCCGGTGAGCTGCGTCGTCTCGATGAGGCCCGACGCCAGCAGCCCCGCGAGACCCGCGACCACGATCCCGCGTCCGCCGAGCACCCTCAGGAAGAAGCCGAGGGGCGCGAAGAGCACCACGTTCAGCGCCACCTGCAGCACGACCGGGTCGGTCAGGTAGCGGCCCGACACCGCCACGGCCGAACGGATGTCGTCGACGAAGGCGAGGGGCTGCAGGTTGACGCCCGCGCAGGTGTAGACCTGCGAGTCGGGCAGGGGGATGAGCGTGTAGGTCCAGATCGCCCAGAAGTACACCGCCGCACCCACCCACAGGAGCGTCCGCCACACGGTGAGTCCCCCGCGGCGGCGGTAGCTGATGGCGACGAACGGCACGAAGGCCAGCACCGCCACGAGGGCTCCCGCGAAGACGGCGAGGAGTCCCGAAGCGACGAAGTTGGTCATTTCGCGAGCCTATGCGCGATCGATGCGCGCCGTAGCCTGGAGGAGTGACCCGCGCCGACGACCTCCGTGACGACCTCGTCGCGCGGATCGACGACACCGGCTTCGGCGCGCACGGGCTGCACGTGCGCGTCGGCGACGACGTCGCGATCCACCGCTGGACGCCCGACGCGCGCGAGGAGATCCACTCCGTCGCCAAGGCCGTCGCGGTGCTCGCGGTCGGGATCGCGGTGGACGAGCAGCTGGTGTCGCTCGACGCCCCCGTGAGCGATCTGCTCCCCGCCGCCGGCGACGTGACCCTCCGACACCTGCTGTCGATGACCAGCGGCATCGACTTCCCGTACTCCGAGACGATGATGACCGACTGGCCCGACCTCGCCGCGGAGTTCCTCTCGCGCCCATCGCGCGGTCGTGTCTTCCAGTACTCCAACGCCAGCACCTACAGCGCCCTGCACGTCCTGTCGCAGCGTGTCGGCGACGTCGAGGAGTACCTCCGCCCCCGCCTGTTCGCACCCCTGGGCCTCGACGACGTGTCATGGCGCCGCTGCCCGAACGGCCGCGTGCGAGGCGGCGAGGGCATCGCCCTGCGCACCGATGAAATGGCGCGCCTGGGCCTGCTGATCCGCGACCGCGGCCTCTTCGAGGGGCACCGCCTCGTCTCCGCCGGGATCGTGGATGCCATGCACGCGGGGTGGGTCGACACGGGCGGCGCCACCGACGGATACCGTCGCTACGCCCTCGCGGGGTGGGACGGTCCCGGCGCCGCCTGGCGCCTGCACGGCGCGCACGGGCAGCTCCTCGTCTTCGTCGGCGACACGGTCGTCACGATCTCGGCGGACGACCACGTCGGCGCCGACGCGGTGACCGCGTTCATCGCCGCACGCGCCGCCTGAGGCGGTCCTCGGATGCCGATGATGCCGCGCACGGCCACCGGCGTCCGTCGGCGCGAGAGTCACGGTCCGGCGACCATGCCGTGAACGGCTCGCGCGTCACATTGCGCAGAACCTCCGGTGCGCGTAATGTCGCGCGCCGTGACTGACGAAAGTCGCGAGGACGTCGACGAGACGCCGATCGCGAAACGCATCCTGATCGGCGAGCCCCTCACGTCGGAGAAACTCGACGAGCAGCTCCTCCCGAAGAAGATGGCGCTGCCCATCTTCGCCTCCGACGCGCTGTCCTCCGTGGCCTACGCGCCACAGGAGCTGCTGATGATCCTCCTCATCGGCGGAACGGCGCTGCTGACCCTCAGCCCGTGGGTCGCGGTGGCCGTCGTCGTGCTGCTGATCGTGGTGGTCCTGAGCTACCGGCAGCTCATCAAGGCCTACCCCTCGGGCGGTGGTGACTACGAGGTCGCGAGCAAGAACCTCGGCGAGATCCCCGGCGTCGTCGTCGCCGCCGCCCTGCTCGTCGACTACGTGCTCACGGTGGCCGTGTCGGTGGCATCCGGTGTCGACAACATCATCTCGGCGCTGCCGGAGTTGAACCCGTTCCGGGTCGAGATCGCCGTCGGCTTCGTCGTCCTCATCGTCATCGTGAACCTCCGCGGCGTGCGCGAGGCCTCGAGCGTGTTCGCGATCCCCACCTACCTCTTCGTCGGTTCGGTCGCGATCATGATCGTCGTGGGCCTCGTCCGCACCCTGGCCGGCGACGCCCCTGTGGCCTCGAGCCAGCAGTACGACGTGCAGGCGGAGTCCCTCACCCAGGCGGCGCTGATCCTGCTCGTGCTGCGGGCGTTCTCGAGCGGCTGCTCCGCCCTGACCGGGGTGGAGGCCGTATCGAACGGCGTGCCCGCGTTCCGCAAGCCCAGGATCCGCAACGCCCAGACGACGCTGACGATGATGGGCGGCATCGCCATCGTGCTGTTCGCCGGCCTCACCGCCCTCGCACTCATTTCGGGGGTGCATTACGCCGAGAACCCCTGCCACCTCATCGGGTTCGATTGCACGAACCCGCAGCCGAGCCTCATGGCGCAGGTGGCCGCCGCCACGTTCGGCATGGGCAGCATCCCGTTCTTCATCATCCAGGCCGCCACCGCGTGCGTGCTGCTGCTGGCGGCCAACACCGCCTTCAACGGCTTCCCGCTGCTCGGCGCCGTGCTCGCACGCGACGGATACGCCCCCAAGGCGCTCAACACCCGCGGCGACCGGCTCGTGTACTCGAACGGCATGGTCATCCTCGGCATCGTCGCCCTGGTCGTGCTGATCGTGTACCAGGCCAACCTCACGACGCTGATCCAGCTCTACATCATCGGTGTGTTCGTGTCGTTCTCGCTCGGCCAGATCGGCATGGTCCGGCACTGGCGCCGCGCGCTCCGCGGGCTGCGCGAGCTGACGCCCGAGGCCGCGAAGCAGCAGTCGGCCGCGATCGAGCGCCGCTCGGCCATCTCGGGCCTGTGGATCAACTCGGCCGGCGCCGCGATGACCGTGCTGGTGCTGCTCATCGTCACGGTCACCAAATTCACGCACGGCGCGTGGCTGGTGTTCATCGCCATCCCGATCCTGGCCGTGCTGATGGTCGGCGTGAACCGCTACTACCGCGACGTCGAGCACGAGATCCAGATGGACGACAGCGTGCACTTCGGCTCGTCGGGCGACGTCGCGATCGTGCTCGTCAACCGCCTCCAGAAGCCGACGTCGAAGGCCATCGACTACGCCATGGCCGCGCAGCACGACAAGACCCTCGCCGTGCACGTCGCCATCACCGAGGAGGAGTCGGCCAAGCTGCAGCGCGAGTGGGCCGAGCACGAGGTGCCCATCCCCCTCGTGATCATCGACTCGCCGTACCGCACCTACACCTCGCCGGTGTCGGCGTTCATCAAGAAGTACCGCGAGAAGAACGGCTCCGCCGTCGTCACCGTCTACCTGCCGCAGTACATCGTGGGGCACTGGTGGGAGTCGATCCTCCACAACCGTCGCTCCCGCCGACTGGCGCACCAGCTCATGCTCGTGCACGGCGTCTCGATCACCCTCGTGCCGTGGCTGCTCGACTCGTCGGAGCTCATCTACGGTCGGCGCTCACGGCCGCTCCCGGGCCAGCAGCGCGGTGGGCAGCCGGTCGCGAACGTCCCGGCCCCGCGCTCGAAGAAGACGCCGCCCGGCTCGGCATCCTGAGTCACGCCCGGCGCCCCCGCCTTCGTGGTGGGGGCGTCGGCGTTCGGGGCCGTCGGGTGGCACCTCGTCGAGCGTTCGGGTGACGCCGGGGTCGGCGCGGTCCCGCAAAACCCCGTGAGTGTCCACAACACCCGGACGAATCCGGGGATCCTCCGGGTGTCGCGGACACTCGAGCGAGACCGCGGCGCCGCCGGCCTCAGTCGGTCGGGCGACGGCGCATCCGCTTGACGTCGGTGCGGCGCTGCTTGGCCTGCAGGCGGCGCTCCTTCGACCCGCGCGTGGGCTTCGTCGCACGGCGGGGCGGTGCGGGCGGGCGCACCGCGTCGGCGACGATCGCGGCCAGCCTCTCCCGGGCGGCGTCGCGGTTGCGCAGCTGCGCGCGATGCTCCGATGCCGCGATCGTCAGCACGCCGTCGATGAGGCGGGCGCCGAGCCTGTCGACGAGCCGCTCCCGCTGCACGGGCGACAGCACCGCCGAGCCCGCGGCATCCCACATCAATTCCACGCGCGAGTCCGCGGTGTTCACGCCCTGCCCGCCCGGACCCGACGAGCGCGAGAAGCGCCACGACAACTCCGCCGCGGGGATCACGAGGGCGGAGGTCACCCGGACGTCGGGGCCGTCGGACGCGCGCATGACTCCATCTTGAGCCCGCGCCCGACCCGGGCGCACCCCCACCGCCGCTCCCGCCCATCCGCGGCGTAAGCACTCCGTATGCGTCCGTCGGCGAACCGTAGGGAAAGCGTAAGGACGCCCGGATGCCGAGACCCGCCGGAGTTGTATCGACACACGTGCCGCCCCGCGGCGCCCGCGGTCCGCCGCGGTTCTGTTCCGATCCTGGAGTCGTCGTGCTCGATGCCGTCTTCCTCGCCGCGACCGTCGCGATCTTCGCGCTGGTCGCCCTCGTCGCCAAGGGGGTCGAGAAACTGGGCCCCGAAGCCCGTCCCTCGTCCGCCCGCACCACCGGCCCGTCCGCCCCTGCGGCTCGCCGGAACGGGGGCGAGCGCTCATGATCTTCTTCTCGATCCTCGCCGCGGTGCTCGCGGTCGCCGCCGTCGTGTACCTCGTGGTCGCCCTCGTCCGCCCCGAGAAGTTCTGACATGGATGCCGGAATGATCTGGTCCATCGTGCTGACCAGCCTCACCCTCATCGTCGCGCTGGGCCTGGCCCACCGTCCGCTGGGCGACTACATCGCCCGCATCTACACCGGCGAGCGCGACCTCGCCCTCGAACGCGTCACCTACCGCCTGATCGGCGTCGACGCGCGCAGCGCCCAGACGTGGCAGGCGTACCTGCGATCGGTTCTGCTGTTCTCGTTCATCGGCGTCGTGTTCGTCTACGCGATCATGCGCCTGCAGGCGGTGCTGCCGTACTCGCTCGGCCTCGGAGCCCCCGGCGAGGCGCTCTCTTTCAACACCGCCGTCTCGTTCGTCACCAACACCAACTGGCAGTCGTACTCGGGCGAGATGACCCTCGGCTACACCGTGCAGTTCGCCGCCCTCACGGTGCAGAACTTCGTCAGCGCCGCGGTCGGCATCGCCGTGGCCATCGCCCTCGTCCGCGGGTTCGCGTACCGCCGCAGCGGCGTCATCGGCAACTTCTGGGTCGACCTCGTGCGCGGGACCTACCGCCTGCTGCTGCCCTTCGCGATCGTCGCGGCGATCGTGCTGCTCGCGGGCGGCGTCATCCAGAACCTCACCGGGTTCACGGATGCCACGACCGTCGCGGGAGCCGCCCAGTCGATCCCGGGTGGCCCGGTGGCCTCGCAGGAGGCGATCAAGCTCCTCGGCACCAACGGCGGCGGGTTCTTCAACACCAACTCCGCCCACCCGTTCGAGAACCCCACCCCGTGGACGAGTCTGTTCTCGATCTTCCTGATGCTCGTCATCCCGTTCTCGCTGCCCCGCGCCTTCGGCCGGATCGTCGGCGACAACCGCCAGGGCTACACGATCCTGGGCGTCATGGCCGCGATCTTCGCGGCATCCACGGCCCTGCTCACCTGGGCGGAGCTCGCCGGCAACGGAACCGCCCCGATGCTGGCGGGCGGGGCGATGGAGGGCAAGGAGGTGCGTTTCGGCATCTTCGGCTCGACGCTGTTCGGCTCGACCAGCACGCTGACCTCCACCGGTGCCGTCAACTCGATGCACGACAGCTACACGGCCCTCGGCGGCATGATGCCGATGATCAACATGATGCTGGGCGAGGTCGCCCCCGGCGGTGTCGGCTCGGGGCTCTACGGCATGCTGATCCTCGCCGTGATCGCGGTGTTCGTCGGCGGCCTGCTCATCGGGCGCACCCCCGAGTACCTCGGCAAGAAGATCGGGCCGCGTGAGATCAAGCTCGCGAGCCTCTACATCCTGGTGACCCCCACGCTCGTGCTCGCGGGCACGGCGATGAGCTTCGGCATCCCGGCCATCCGCGCCGACGTCGAGGGCACCTCGATCTGGAACCCCGGCGTGCACGGTCTGAGCGAGGTGCTCTACGCGTTCACCTCCGCGGCGAACAACAACGGCTCCGCCTTCGCGGGTCTCACGGCCAACACCCCGTGGTTCAACACCGCGCTGGGCGCGGCGATGCTGCTCGGCCGGTTCCTGCCGATCGTGTTCGTGCTGGCGCTGGCCGGTGCCCTCGCGGCCCAGGATGCCGTGCCCTCCACCGCCGGAACCCTGCCCACGCATCGCCCGCAATTCGCGGGTCTGCTCGGCGGTGTCGCCGTGATCGTCACGGCGCTCACCTACTTCCCCGTCCTCACCCTCGGACCCCTCGCTGAAGGACTTACCCGCTGATGTCCACGCTCACGCACGCCCCGGCTCCCGTCGACGAAGCCCCGACCCCCGCCCCGCGCCGCGCGTTCAGCGCCGCGCAGATCGTGGCCGCCCTCCCGGGCGCCGCGAAGAAGCTCAACCCCGCCGCCCAGTGGCGCAACCCCGTCATGTTCCTGGTGTGGGTGGGCGCGGCCCTGACCACACTCATCGCGATCGCGGAGCCGTTCCTCGGTGGCCCTTCGACAGGCTCAGGGTCCGAGCGCCTGCCGTTCGGCTTCACCTGGGCCATCGCGGTCTGGCTGTGGCTCACGGTGTTCTTCGCGAACATCGCGGAGGCCGTCGCCGAGGGCCGCGGCAAGGCGCAGGCCGCGACCCTGCGCAAGACCCGCACGACCACCTCGGCCCGCCGCGTCGTCTCCTACGACGAGAAGGTCGATGCCTCGGCATCCGGTGCCGGCACGGAGGACGTCCCCTCGGGCGACCTGCGCGTGGGCGACATCGTGCTGGTCGAGACGGGCGAGCTCATCCCCGGCGACGGCGACATCGTCAACGGCATCGCCACCGTCGACGAGTCGGCCATCACGGGCGAGTCCGCCCCGGTCGTGCGCGAGTCCGGTGGCGACCGCAGCGCCGTCACCGGCGGCACGCGCGTGCTGAGCGACCGCATCGTGGTGCGGATCACCTCGAAGCCGGGCGAGACCTTCGTCGACCGCATGATCGCGCTCGTCGAGGGCGCCTCGCGCCAGCGCACACCGAACGAGATCGCGCTGAACATCCTGCTGGCGAGCCTGTCGATCGTGTTCGTGGTCGTCGTGCTGGTGCTGAACCCGATCGCCTCGTACGCCGCGTCGCCGGTGTCGATCCCCGTGCTGGTGGCCCTGCTCGTCTGCCTCATCCCCACCACCATCGGCGCCCTGCTCAGCGCCATCGGCATCGCCGGCATGGACCGCCTCGTGCAGCGCAACGTCCTCGCCATGTCGGGCCGCGCGGTCGAGGCCGCGGGGGACGTCACCACCCTGCTGCTCGACAAGACCGGCACGATCACCTACGGCAACCGTCGTGCGTCGGCCTTCGTGCCGATGAAGGGCGTCGGCGCTCCGGAGCTGGCCGAGTACGCCTCGCTCTCGTCTCAGGCCGACCCCACGCCCGAGGGCGTCTCGGTGGTCGAGCTCGCCGCCTCGCAGGGCATCGTCGCCGAGATGCCCCGCGGCGCGGAATCGGTGCCCTTCACCGCGCAGACCCGCATGAGCGGCCTCGACCTCGTCGACGGCACCCAGGTGCGCAAGGGCGCCAGCGCGGCCGTGCTCGCGTGGATCGAGGGCGCGGGCACCCCCGTCGCCCCGGCCCTGCGCGCGCAGCTGATGAGCGAGACGGATGCCATCGCCCAGTCCGGCGGCACACCCCTGGTCGTCGCGACGTGGACGCCGGCGGAACGCCCGGTGGCTTCGACACGCTCAGCCACCTCTGCGACGCGGGTCGCTGAGCCTGCGACCGAGGTCCCTGAGCCTGTCGAAGGGACCGGAACCGGCACCGGACGCATCCTCGGCGTCATCCACCTCAAGGACATCGTCAAGGACGGCCTCCGCGAGCGCTTCGGCGAGCTCCGGGCGATGGGCATCCGCACCGTGATGATCACGGGCGACAACCCCCTGACCGCCAAGGCCATCGCGGCGGAGGCCGGCGTCGACGACTTCCTCGCCGAGGCCACCCCGGAGGACAAACTCGCCCTCATCCAGCGCGAGCAGGAGGGCGGCAACCTCGTCGCGATGACCGGGGACGGCACGAACGACGCCCCGGCGCTTGCGCAGGCCGACGTGGGCGTCGCGATGAACACGGGCACCTCGGCCGCGAAGGAGGCCGGCAACATGGTCGACCTCGATTCCGACCCGACCAAGCTCATCGACATCGTGCGCATCGGCAAGCAGCTGCTCATCACGCGCGGCGCGCTCACCACGTTCTCGCTCGCCAACGACATCGCGAAGTACTTCGCGATCATCCCGGCCATGTTCATGGGCGTGTTCCCGGGCTTGGCGGTGCTGAACGTCATGCAGCTGTCGTCCCCCGCCTCGGCGGTGCTCAGCGCGATCATCTTCAACGCGATCGTCATTGTCGTGCTGATCCCGCTGGCGTTGCGCGGTGTGAAGTACCGCGCGGCGAGCGCGTCGAGCATCCTCAGCCGCAACCTGCTCGTCTACGGGCTCGGCGGCGTCATCGTCCCCTTCATCGGCATCAAGCTCATCGACCTCGTCGTGGGCCTCTTCCCCGGTTTCTGAAAGGCCCCGTCATGCGCACCACCCTGCGTACCGCCGGCGTCGCCGCCCGCGCGATGCTCGTCTTCACCGCCCTGCTCGGTGTCGGTTACATGCTGTTGATCACCGCCGTCGGGCAGGTCGCCCTGCCCTTCCAGGCGAACGGGTCGCTGGTCCGCTCGGCCGACGACCGGGTCGTGGGCTCGCAGCTTCTCGGCCAGTCGTTCGCGGATGCCGACGGCACCGCCCTCCCGCAGTACTTCCAGTCGCGTCCCTCGGCCGCCGGCGACGGCTACGACTCCGCCGCCTCCAGCGGATCGAACGGGGGACCCGAGAACGACGACCTCATCGCCGCGATCGAAGAGCGCCGGTACGCGTTCGACGCCCTGAACGGCTCCGGCGCGATCCCGGCCGACGCCGTCACCGCCTCGGGTTCGGGCCTCGACCCCGACATCTCCGTCGCCAACGCCGAGCGCCAGGTCGCGCGGGTCGCCGAGGCCCGTGGCATCCCGGTCTCCGACGTGTCCGCGCTCGTGGCGGAGCACACCCTGCCGCGCGATCTGGGTTACCTCGGCGACCCGCGCGTGAACGTGCTCGAGCTCAACCGCGCCCTCGACGCGCGCTGAGCGACGAGAATCAGGGACATGCGTCTGTCACCCGCCGCCGTCGCGCTCCCCGCGCGGCGGCGGCGCCGTGCGCCGGAACCTCCGTTCAGTGTCCAGGACACGCCGCACGCGGCGCGCGCAGGCGGCGTGTCTTGGACACTCAACGGGCTTCGCGCCGGCACCAGCGCCGGGGCAGGCACGACGGCATCCCGGCGGCCCCCCTTGTCGAGTGTCCAGGACACGCCGCACGCGGCGCGCAGAAACGGCGTGTCATGGACACTCGACGGGGCGAGCGAGAGGTGCGCGCCGTGAAGCGCGGGCGTCTGCGCGTGCTGCTGGGCATGGCGCCCGGCGTCGGCAAGACGTACGAGATGCTCGAAGAGGGCCGGCGCCTGCGCGACGAGGGCCGCGACGTCGTCGTCGCGATCGTCGAGACGCACGGCCGCGCCGCGACCGCAGCCCAGGCCGAGGGCCTCGAGGTCGTCCCGCGTCGTGATGTCGCCCACCGCGGGGTCTCGCTCGACGAGATGGACCTGGACGCCGTGCTCGAGCGGCATCCGCACATCGCCCTCGTCGACGAGCTCGCCCACACCAACGCCCCCGGCTCGCGCAACGGCAAGCGCTGGCTCGACGTCGACGAGCTGCTCGCCGCGGGCATCGACGTGATCACCACCGTGAACGTGCAGCACATCGAATCCCTGAACGACGTGGTCGAGAAGATCACCGGGGTCGTGCAGCGCGAGACGGTCCCGGATGCCGTGGTGCGCGCCGCCGACCAGATCGAGGTCGTCGACCTGGCACCGCAGTCGCTGCGGGACAGGCTGGCGGCGGGTTCGGTCTATCCCGCGGAGCGCATCGACGCGGCATTGTCGAACTACTTCCGCCTCGGCAACCTCACGGCGCTCCGTGAGCTGGCGCTGCTGTGGCTGGCCGACGAGGTCGACTCGGCCCTGCAGCGGTATCGCTCCGAGCACGGCATCGAGGGCTCGTGGCAGGCACGCGAGCGCGTGGTCGTGGCGCTCACCGGCGGCCCCGAGGGCGAGACGCTGCTGCGCCGTGGCGCGCGCATCGCCGCGCGATCGTCGGGCGGCGAGCTGCTCGCCGTTCACGTGACGTCGCAGGACGGACTGCGCGCGAGCACCCCCGGCGATCTCGCCCAACAGCGAGCCCTCGTCGAGACGCTCGGCGGCACCTACCACCAGGTCGTCGGCGATGACCCCGCGACCGCCCTGGTCGACTTCGCCCGATCGGTCAACGCCTCGCAACTGGTCATCGGCGTGAGCCGGCGCGGCCGCGTCGCCGCGGCGCTCACCGGTCCCGGCATCGGCGCGACCGTCATCCGCCTGTCGGGTGACATCGACGTGCACATCGTCAGCCACGCGCGCGCCGGCGGCCGCTTCGCCCTCCCCCGGCTGACCGGCCCCGCGCTGAGCGCCAAGCGTCGCATCCTCGGCTTCGTCACCGCCATCGTCGGTGGTCCGCTGATCTCGCTCCTGCTGCTGTCGACCGGCTCCGACGACTCCATCGCCGCGGACGTGCTGGTCTATCAACTGCTCGTCGTGATCGTGGCGTTGATCGGCGGCATCTGGCCCGCGGTGTTCGCCGCGGTGCTGTCGGGCCTCACCCTCAACTTCCTCTTCATCGAGCCGCTGTACACCGTGACCATCAGCAGCGCCGCCAACGCGATCGCCCTCGTGCTCTACGTGATCATCGCGATGCTGGTGAGCATCGTCGTCGACCAGGCGGCCCGGCGCGCCCGCGCCGCCCGCCGCGCCTCCGCCGAGGCGGAGCTGCTCGCCACGGTCGCGGGCAGCGTGCTGCGCGGCGAGAGCGCGGTCCCCGCCCTCATCAGCCGCGCGCGCGAGGCGTTCGGTCTCGCGGGCGTGCGTCTGATCGCCGCCGACGGTCATGCCATCGCCACCGACGGCGAGCCGGTGCGCGACGAGCGATCGACCACCGTGCCGGTCGGCGTCGACCGGGCGGTGCTCGAGCTGCACGGCCGCGACCTCGACGCGAGCGAGCGCCGCCTGCTCGACGTGGTCGTCGCGCAGCTGGCCGCGGCCCTCGAACGCACCGACCTGGCCGAGACCGCCGCCGAGGCGGGAGCCCTCGCCGAGACCGATCAGGTGCGAAGCGCCCTGCTCTCAGCCGTGAGCCACGACCTGCGCCGTCCGCTCGCCGCAGCCGTTGCCTCGCTCGGGGGGCTTCGGGCCGCGGGCGATCACCTCTCGGACGACGACCGCCGCGAACTGCTCGAGACCGCCGACGAGAGCCTCGCGACGCTGTCGGTGCTCGTGACCGACCTGCTCGACGTGAGCCGCGTGCAGGCCGGTGTGCTCGCGGTGTCGCTGACCGAGGTCGACGCCGCGGGCGTCGTGCTGAGCGCGCTCGACGAACTCGATCTCGGACCGGATGCCGTAGAGCTCGCGCTCGATCCCGACCTGCCGGCGCTCCGCGCCGACGCGGTGCTGCTGCAGCGGGTGCTCGTCAACGTGCTGACGAACGCCGAGCGGTACACGCCCGAGGGGCGGCGCGTGCGCATCGCGACGAGCCGCCTGGGCGGAACCGCCGAGATCCGGGTGATCGACCACGGCCCCGGCATCGCGGCCGAGCGGCGGGAGGACATGTTCTCGCCGTTCCAGCGCCTCGGCGACACCGACAACACCGCCGGTCTGGGGCTGGGCCTCGCCCTGTCGCGCGGGTTCGCGGAGGGCATGGGCGGAACGCTGACCCCCGAAGACACCCCCGGCGGGGGCCTGACCATGGTCGTCTCGCTGCCGGTGGCCGCCGAGGGCGCCACCGGCGACCCGTACACGCGCGACTCCGTGCGCTCGTCGCGGCCGATGTCGTCTCCCGACGCAGGGCGTACGGCTCCCGCGACGTCGTCCACCTCGGCCGACCGGTCCGCCTCCGCGGCGTCGCCCGCGGAACGCACGGCATCCGAGCTCGGAAAGGGCGCCCCGTGAAGATCCTCATCGCCGACGACGATCCGCAACTCGTGCGCGCCCTGCGCATCACCCTCGCCGCACACGGTTACGACGTGGTCGCCGCGGCCGACGGCGCCGCGGCGATCACGCTCGCAGCTCAGGCGCATCCCGACATCGTGCTGCTCGACCTGGGGATGCCGCACCTCGACGGTATGCAGGTGATCGAGGCGCTGCGCGGCTGGACGACCGCGCCGATCATCGTCGTCTCGGGCCGCACGGGCTCGGCCGACAAGGTCGAAGCCCTCGACGCCGGTGCCGACGACTACGTCACCAAGCCGTTCCAGATCGATGAGCTGCTCGCCCGCCTGCGCGTGCACGCGCGCCGCTCGGTGCCCTCGAACGGGGAGTCGGTGGTGCGTTTCGGCGACGTCGAGGTCGACCTCGCCGCCAAGGCCGTGCTGCGGGACGGGACGCGCGTGCACCTGACGCCCACGGAGTGGCGGATGCTCGAGTTCCTCGCCCGCAACCCGGGCTCGCTCGTCACCCGGCAGACGCTGCTGAAGGAGATCTGGGCCAGCGAGCAGGTCGCCGATTCCGGATACCTGCGCCTGTACATGTCGCAGCTGCGCAAGAAGCTCGAAGCCGATCCGTCGGCGCCGGTGCACCTGCTGACGGAGCAGGGAATGGGATACCGCCTCGTCGTGTGACGGCTGACTCGGGGGTGACGCGTCGGTCAGTCGTCGGAAAGGCCCCGAATCCAGCGGTGGGGATCGATCTGGAACGACGAGTGGAGACGGACGAGCGTTTCCAACGTGGGATTCGCCCAGGGATAGTGCGAGAAACGCGCGCGCTCGATTCGGCCCAAAGCCGGAGGCGCGATCCCCGCCCTCAGGGCAGCCTCTTCTTGGGAAAACCCCAAGCTGTGACGAGCATTGTGTACTTCGATTGCGAGATTGCGCGAAAGTCGTGCGCAAAGAATTTCGTGCTCGGATCCGACGGAGGGTCTAGTCAAGGCAGCCCCGGTTGCTGAACGAACGTTAACTCTTGATCTTCGCTCACGCCCGAATCGGGACCCAGAACATATATGTGTTCGTCGCAGGGCGGGATTCGGCGCGCATGTGCTCGTCGGTGACCGTCCAGCGGTCCGGGAGGTGCCGCCCCGCGGAGGAGGACGCGGCGCCGACGTGACGCCGATGACGAGAACGTGCACGCCCCCGGTGGCCCTCCACCGCGGAGATTGCTCCCCCGCGTCACCTCGACGCGACGTGGCCTCGCCCGACGAGGAACAGCCCGGGGGCGCAAGCCGCGGGACCGCACCCCCGGGCTGGCGGGCGCCCCATCGCGCTCACTGCGGCGGTGAGCCTTCCCGCGCACGACTCAGGGCGACCTGCGAGAGGAAATCGACGACGGCGGGTTCATCCGGGAGCGCGAGGGTCTCACCGTCGACGACCAGTTCGAACGCCCCGTTCGTGCCCGGTCGAATGCGGACGGGACTGGCCCGGGAGCCGATCTCCCACCCGTCTCCCTGTCGCGCGGGGCGCCACCCGTGGATGCGCATCAGGATTTCGAGCGAGGGCGTCCGATTTTCGCGGCTCATGTCTGTCATCCGGGCATATTAGTGCGCGGAAATTGCGGCGGAATTTCTCTTTCTCGGCACAAAAGTGCATACGGAATGAGATTTTGGAATTAGTGCATCCGCGACCGTCGAGCGCAAGTACAAACAATTACTCGTCTTCGCACCTTCACATGCGACCTATTCATTTCCGCACCCGCGATCGCCCTAATGCGGGCTATTGATGCAGGTGGAGCGCCGTCGTCGGCCGACCTCCCGCTCGAGCGGCCGTCGCTCCCCCGCGCACCTTCCGGGGCGGCTCGGCGGCGGCGCGTCCGGTCGACTCAAGAGGCGGACTCGAGGGGTGCGAGGTCGTCGTCGTCGCAGGCCTCGAACTCCGCCTGCACCCGTGCGCACCGGCAGGCGTAGACGATCGAGTGCAGCAGCATCACCGGACTTCCCCGAGGGTGTGGCATCCGGGGCAGGGGACGGCGATGCGGTCGCCCACCCGCACGTCACCGGGGAGCACGACCGTGGCGCACGCCTCGCTGCCGTGGGCGTCGACCACCGCGAAGGGCTCGTCGTACGCGTGCGACACGCGGCCGCGCAGACGCGCTTCGCGCCACACCACGTCGAGTCCCGCCGCGCAGGCGTCGAGGCGCAAGGTGTCGGGGCCGGCGTCCACCACCGTCGCCACGATCACCGTCGTCGACAGCGTCGCGGATGCCACCCCGCCCGACGCCGGGATGACGGCGGGTCCCGTGCACACGCAGGGCGTGCCGCAGATGTCGGCGTACCGGCCGACCGACATCGCCCGCACCGTGACGTCGTCGAGGGTGGGCACGGATCCCGCGGGCCACGCCGCGGGATCGAAGGGCGCCGGCTTGCGGGATCGGAGGGTGGGGAGCAGGGCCGTGAGGGTCATGTCATCCGGTCTACGCGCGGGCAGGTCGGCGATCGACGATCCTTACGATTCGCGTGCGAGCGCCGCGGGGAACCTCACGGCGCCCAGCCGAGCCGAACTCCGGATCGATAGGCGTCGACGCGTCGGATCGGCCGGCGCGCGGCCCCCGGCACGTCATTTCTCCGCAGTTCGGTACCGCCCTCTTCCTCCACGTCCCCGGCACGTCCGGTCCATCCGACGCGCCCCGCCCACGCGCACCGGCATGGCCCCGCTCCCCCGCTGCGTGACGGTCTGCAGCCGACCGGCGCGCGCTCATCACGCGTAGCCTGGAGGGGTGACACTCCCCTTCGACGTCGCCGCCGTGCGTGCCGACTTCCCGATCCTCGACACCGAGATCGACGGCCGGCCCCTCGTGTACCTCGACTCGGGAGCGACCAGCCAGAAGCCGCGTGCCGTGCTGGACACCGAGCGCGAGTTCCTCGAGCGCGCGAACTCCGCCGTGCACCGCGGTGCGCACACGCTCGCGGCCGACGCGACCGAGCTGTTCGAGGAGGCACGGGTCACCGTCGCCGCGTTCGTCGGCGCCGAGCCCGAGCAGCTCGTGTGGACCTCCGGGGCCACCGGCGGCCTGAATCTGATCGCCGGCTCCCTCGGCTACGCGGGGCGGCTCGGTGCGGGCGACGAGATCGTCGTGACCGAGGCCGAGCATCACGCGAACCTCATCCCCTGGCAGGAGCTCGCCGCCCGCACGGGTGCGCGGCTGCGCCACATCCCCGTGCTCGACGATGGCATGCTCGATCTGCACGCCGCGGCCGAGCTCATCGGCGAGCGCACCAAGGTCGTCGCCTTCCCGCACGTGTCGAACGTGCTCGGCATCGTGAACCCCGTCGCCGAGCTCGTGACGCTGGCCCGCGGCGCCGGTGCGCTGACGGTGCTGGACGCGTGCCAGTCGGCTCCGCACCTCGCGCTCGACCTGCCGGCATCCGGAGTCGACCTCGCCGTCTTCTCGGGGCACAAGGTCTACGGGCCCTACGGCATCGGCGCCCTCTGGGGTCGCGACGAGGTGCTCGAGGCGCTGCCGCCCTTCACGACCGGCGGATCGATGATCACCACCGTCACCCTCGACGGGGCCGAATACCTCCCGCCGCCGCAGCGCTTCGAGGCGGGCACGCAGCCGGTGTCGCAGGCGGTGGCGCTGGCGGCCGCGGTGCGCTGGCTGGGCGCGCACGATCCCGCCGCCGCTCACGCCCACGAGGCGACGCTCGAGACGCGCATGCGCGAGGGACTGCGCTCGATCGACGGCGTCCGTCTGCTCGGAGACACGGATGCCGCCGAGCGCATCGCCCTGCAGGCTTTCGCCGTCGACGGGGTGCACGCGCACGACGTGGGCCAGTTCCTCGATTCCCGGGGCGTGGCCGTGCGCGTCGGGCACCACTGCGCGCAGCCGCTGCACCGCCGGTTCGGCCTGACCGCGTCGGTGCGCGCGAGCGCGGCGATCCACACGACCGAGGAGGAGATCGACACACTCCTCGACGCCGTCTCGGGCGTTCGCGGGTTCTTCGGTGTCGCGGCGGTGACGGCGTGAGCGGGCTCGAGTCGCTCTACCAGGAGCTGATCCTCGACCACGCGAAGAACCGCCGCGGCTTCGGCCTCGCCGAGCCGGGCGCGCACAGCGCGACGGTGCACCAGCGCAACCCCATCTGCGGTGACGAGATCACGCTGCGCGTCGACGTCGACGGCGACCGCGTGGCATCCGTCACCTGGGAGGGCGCGGGATGCTCGATCTCGCAGTCGTCGGCATCCATGCTCGTCGCCCTGCTGCAGGAGGACGGGGGAGAAGACGGGATGCCGATCGCCGACGCCACCGCGCTGATCGGGCAGTTCCGCGAGGCCCTGCGCTCGCGCGGCAGGATCCCGCTCGACGAGGAGACGTTCGCCGACGCCGCCGCGCTGTCGGGGGTGTCGAAGTACACCGCGCGCGTGAAGTGCGCGATGCTCGCGTGGGTCGCGCTCGAGGAAGGGCTGCGCCGGGCCTGACGCGGAGTCGGGCGCCCTGGTGCCGTGGTCCGGCGCCCGTGGCCGGCCGCGTGCGCCCGTTGAGTGTCCACAACACCCGGACGTCTGCGGAAACCGTCCGGGTGTTGTGGACACTCAGCGCGAAAACCTGGCCGCCCGCGCGGCCGCCGCCGCAGCGGTATCCTGCGTCCACACCCACGAGAGGACGGATGCCATGGCGGCAGGCGGAGCGGGATTCAGCGACGAGGAACGCGCGGCGATGAAGCAGCGCGCCGAGGAGCTCAAGGGCACGAAGGGCCTTAAGGGCGCGGCGAAACTCGAGAAGGAGAACGGGGCCTGCCTCGAGGCGATCGACAAGCTCGAAGGCGTCGACCGCGAGATGGCCGAGCGCCTCCACGTCATCGTGCTGGAGGAGGCGCCGCACCTGACGCCCAAGACCTACTACGGCTTCCCGGCCTACGCGAAGGACGGCAAGGTCGTCGTCTTCTATCAGCCGGCCTCGAAGTTCAAGACGCGCTACGGCACGGTCAGTTTCGACGACACCGCACACCTCGACGACGGTCCGATGTGGCCGGTGTCGTTCGCGGTGGTCGAGGTGACAGCCGAGGTCGAGAAGACCGTCCGCGACGCCGTCCGCCGGGCCGCCCCGGCGGAGTGACCGCATCGCGCCGATGCATCGGGGGGCCTCCCGCGCCATCCCTTGACGCCCCGGACACGGGCGCCTTGGCTGGGGGCACCCCCGCGTCGCTCACGACCGAATCCGGCCGCACGTCGTGTCGGGTGCCGCTGCGGGTCCACCCGCAGGGCGCGACCAGGTCGGGTCGACCGGCCGGAGAGGACGACGATGTCCGGTAACAAGGCAGTGGCGTACAAAGAACCCGGAGTGGTGGAGGTCATCGACACCCCCTACCCCGAGTTCGAACTCAAGGACGGCCCGGGCGTCAACCCGGCGAACGTCGGCCGCAAGGTCCCCCACGGCGCGATCCTGCGCACCGTCTCCACGAACATCTGCGGTTCCGACCAGCACATGGTGCGCGGTCGCACCACCGCCCCCGCGGGTCTCGTGCTGGGCCACGAGATCACCGGCGAAGTGATCGAGGTCGGCCCCGACGTCGAGTTCGTCAAGGTGGGCGACATCGTCTCGGTGCCCTTCAACATCGCGTGCGGACGCTGCCGCAATTGCAAAGAGGGCAAGACCGGCATCTGCCTGAACGTGAACCCCGACCGCCCCGGCAGTGCCTACGGCTACGTCGACATGGGCGGGTGGGTCGGCGGTCAGGCCGAATACGTGCTCGTCCCGTACGCCGACTGGAACCTGCTGGTCTTCCCCGACCGCGAGCAGGCGCTCGAGAAGATCCTCGACCTGACGATGCTGTCCGACATCTTCCCCACCGGGTTCCACGGCGCCTACACCGCCGGCGTCCGCCCGGGATCGACCGTCTACGTCGCGGGTGCGGGTCCGGTCGGCATCGCCGCGGCCGTCGGTGCGCAGCTGCTGGGCGCGGCGGCGGTGCTCGTCGGCGACCTCAACGCCGAGCGTCTCGCGCAGGTGCGGTCACTGGGCTTCGAGAGCGTGGACGTGTCGAAGGGCGACCCGCGCGATCAGATCGACCAGATCCTCGGCACCCCAGAAGTGGATGCCGCGGTCGACGCGGTCGGCTTCGAGGCGCGCGGACACGGCTCCGACTCCTCCCACGAGGCTCCGGCGACGGTGCTGAACTCGCTGTTCGACGTCACCGCGGCCGGTGGCGCCCTCGGCATCCCGGGTCTGTACGTGACGGGCGACCCGGGCGGCGTCGACGAGGCCGCGAAGGTCGGCTCGCTGTCGCTGCGGCTCGGTCTCGGCTGGGCCAAGTCGCTGTCGTTCACGACGGGCCAGTGCCCGGTGATGAAGTACAACCGGCAACTGATGATGGCGATCCTGCACGACAAGGTGCAGATCGCGAAGGCCGTCAACGCCACCCCCATCGACCTCGACGACGCCCCGCAGGGCTACGCCGACTTCGACAAGGGCGCCCCGCGCAAGTACGTGCTGAACCCGAACGGGTACATCAAGAGCTGACGCCCCGCCGGAGCTCGCAGAACGGCGCGATGCTCGCAGTTTTCCCCGCGGAATCTGCGAGCATCGCGCACGACTGCGGGCTTCGGCGCGCGGGCGCGCGAGCCCAGGTCCGCGCGCGACCGCAGGCGCGGGGACCGGCGAGCCCACGCGGGAGCGGGATACCGCGGCCCGGGGGCAGCGGCATCCGGTTCACGCCAGGACGACGCGCTCCATCCGCTCGAAGCTCTGCTCCATGCCGTCGACCATGCCGGTGGCCAGGACGGCGTCGCGGGTGGTGGCATCCGGGTACTCGATCAGCAGCGTGACCAGGGTCGCACCGTCTTCTTCGTAGAGCGACAGGTCGTTCGTGGTGGAGGGCCAGTCGGTGCCGGTCATGTGCTCGGTCTGCACGATGCGCCGCGGCTCGTCGATGAGCAGCGTCTCGCCGTCGAAACCGAAGCCCTCGCCCTCTGTTCCCGCCTCGGGCTCCCAGGCGATGCGGTAGCGGCCGCCGACCGAGACGTCCACCTCGCTGACGCTCATGCGCCACCCGTCGGGGCCGAGCATCCACTGCCGCATCAGCTCGGGTTCGACGTGCGCGCGCCAGACGAGCTCACGCGGGCCGTCGATGAGACGGGTGATGCGCACGTGCTGGTCGTCGAGGATCTCGAGCTGCGTGCCCTTGCCCTGCGCGAACTCCCGCAGGCCCTGCAGAACGGCGTCGAGCTGGTTCATCGCCATGGTCGAGCCTTCGACGGCGCCCATCGCGATGACCTGCTCGAGGGCGTCGGCCGAAGCGAAGTGACTGACGTTCGAGAGCCGCGAGCCCTCGGGCGTGGCCTCGAACGCGAAGACCATTCGCATCGACGGCATCCCCTCGATGGGGTCTCCGTCGGCGTCGGCGAAGGAGTCGATGACCTCGAATCCGCGGGGCTCGTCGATCGCGGTGAACTCCCACGCGCCACCGGCGCGCTCCCCCTGCGGAGAGGTCATGTGGTACTTCGCGTGCCCGCCGACGGTGAAGTCGAAGGCGTCGAAGGTCGCCGGCCAGCCGGGGGGACCCCAGAAGCGCTCGAGCTGGCGCGGGTCGGTGAACACCGCCCACAACCGCTCCGGGCCGACGGCGAAGTCGGCGACGAGGGTCATGGTGAGCGCTTCGGCGTCGCTCTCGACGGATGTGACGGGCATGACGACTCCTTCGTCGGGTCAGGGGTGAGAGGGTTCGGTCGGCGGGGTGGATGCCGTGGGTTCCGGCTCGGCCAGCAGGGCGTCGAGCCGGTCGACGCGTCCGCGCCAGAGGTCTTCGTACGAACGCAGCAGGCGCTGCGCCCGAGCGAGCGCGGCAGGGTCGGCACGCACGAGTCGCACCCTCCCCTCCGCACGCTTCGTGATGAGCCGCGCCTCGGCCAGCACGGCGATGTGTTTCGACACCGCCGCGAACGACATCGCGTACGCCGCCGCCAGCTGGGTCACCGACTGCTCGGAGACGAGCGTGCGCCGCACGATGTCGCGTCGCGTGGCATCGGCCAGGGCGTGGAAGACCCTGTCGATGTCGGCGTCGCTCTGTTGTTCAACCATTTGGTTGTACGTTAACGCGTGTTCACGGCGCACGCAAGAGCGGTTCGAGTCTTCGCCCGCGACACCCCGACGGCATCCGCCACGTGCGACCGCGGAAGGCACCTGAAGGTGCCTTTTGTACGTCCCGGCCGACCCGCGAACAATGGCGATACGCACTGCCAGTGCGGTGGGGAAGAGGGCGAGCCACCCGCGCCCGACCGCAGACGAGAAGGAACCACATGCCCACCATCGCCATCATCGGAGCAGGAACCGGCCTGGGGCTCGCGATCGCCCGTGTGTTCGGAGCGAAGGGCTTCGACGTCGCGCTCATCTCGCGTACCTCCGCGAAGCTCGACGCCCTGGTCGACCAGCTCGCCGCCGAGGGGATCACCGCCGCCGGCTTCCCCGCCGACGTGCTCGATCGACCCGGACTGCGCTCCGCGCTGGCGGCCGTCAAGGAACGCTTCGGCACGATCGACGTGCTGGAGTACTCCCCCGCCGATGCGTCGGCGGGTCCGCTCGCCCCGGTCGACATCCGCGAGGCGACGCCCGAGAACGTGCAGCCCCAGATCGAGTACTACCTGTACGGGGCCATGGCCGCGACCGACGAGGTGCTGCCCGACCTCCTCGAGGCCGGAGCCGGCACGCTGCTGTTCACGAGCGGCGCGGGGTCGATGTACCCCGTCGCGCAGTACGGGAACGTGACGGCCGGAGCCGCGGCGCTGCGCAACTGGGCGCTCAACCTCGCTCACGCGATCGCGGGAACGGGCGTGCACGTCGCATACGTCGCGATCGGGGTCCTCATCGCCGATGAGGCACCCGCGCCGGGCTACGACGTGCTCCCGGCCGCCGACATCGCGCCGATGTACTGGGACGCGCACGAGACCCGCGCGGCGCACGAGATCGTCGTGCGGAAGTAGCGGCCCGGCTCAGCCGTCGGCCGCGGTGGAGCCGTGCGACTTCACCCGGCCGACCCCGGTGCGCTCGTGCGCGAGACGGCTGGCGGCCACCGCCTGGTGGTTGGTCGCCGCCCACCTCGCCATCGACAGCACGGCATCCTGGAGCGAGCGTCCGAGATCGGTCAGTTCGTACACGACGCGCGGGGGGACCTCGGCGAACGCGGTGCGCGTCAGCAGCCCGTCGCGCTCGAGTGCCTTGAGGGTCACGGTGAGCATGCGCTGCGAGATCCCCGGAATGCTCGCCTGCAGATCGGAGTAGCGCAACGGCCCGGTGGCGAGGGTGCTGATGACGAGCGTCGTCCACTTGTCGCCGATGCGGTCGAGGACCTCGCGGATGAATGCGCTCTCTTCGGGCCACGCCCGGCACGGGCCGCTCACGATCCTCGCCGTCGTCGCCATGGGACGCCTCTCCCGGGTGCCCAGTCGTGTGGCAACCGCACTCATCGTAACCATCGGCGGATGGGTGGCGCGGGCCGTCGGAGGCCGTCAGGACTGCGCGACCAACGCCTCCAGCGGCCCGTCGGGCAGCACGACCCAGCCCTCGCGACGGGCGACCGGCAGGATCTCGGATGCCGGATGCTCGAACAGTCCGAGCGCACCGGCGCGGGTCGCGAGGGCCGCGATCACGGCGTCGAAAGCATCGGCCTTGGCGACGGCGAGTGCAGCGAACGACCCGGTGTCGAACCACGGCGCGCGCTCCCGGAGCGTTTCGAGCAGGACGGCGCGGCGGGTGGCATCCACTCGGTACCCCGTGGTGTCGAACCCCCATCGCCGCAGCGCGCCGCCGGGGTAGACCTCGAACAGGCGCCCCTCCGCCGCCCGGTCGACCGCGAACCCGACGTCGGCGAGTCGGCGCAGCAGGCCCGCGCCGCGCAGGGCCGTGACCCCGAGGCGGTCGGTCGAGACGCTCAGGGGCCACCGACCGATGCGGTCCTTCACGACGTGGTCGGTGTGGCGGTACACGAGCGGTCGACGCCAGTCGGCGCCGCCCTCGACGGGCCCGAGCGACGGTTCGACACCGGCGTGGTGCGCCTGCACGAAATCGGCGAACGCGTCGGGCCACCCGAGCGGGCAGTCGACGCCGAGCCACGCCTCACCGGAGGTGACGGATGCCACGATGTCGGCATCCACGATCCCGATCTCGAGCCGCGTCAGGCGAGCCCCGCCGTCGGCCCAGACGACCTCGGCGAGCGCGGTGCCGGGCGCCGAGGCGGCGAGATCGACTCCGACGGTTCTCATCTGTTCGAGCCTAGGCGGGCCGGGACGTCGAACGGCCCGGACCACCGCGAGGCGATCCGGGCCGTTCGACCGGGGGGATGCGAGGGGTCACCCACCCAGGAAGGGGACGACGAAGAGCGCGATCGTGATGACGGGTCCGATCACGACCATCGAGAGTCCCCAGATCGTGAGGTGCCTGTAGAGCCGCGGGCGTTCGCTTTCGTGCGCCGACGCCACGATGGTGGCACCGGTGGTGCCGAACGGTGCGCAGTCGACGAGCGAGGCCGAGATCGCCAACGCGTAGATGAAGCCGGTCATCTCGAGACCGCCGCCGGGCAGCAGGAGCGGAACGGCGAGCGGCACCAAGGCGCCGATGATGCCGATCGTCGAGGCGAAGGCCGACACGAGACCGGCGATGATGCACAGCACCAGCGCCGCGATGAGCGGCTCGTTCACCGACCGCGCGAATTCGCCCAACTGGTCGATCGCGCCCAGACGGGTGAGCACGCCGACGTAGGTGATGATGCCGCCGAGCAGCAGGATCGTGTTCCAGTCGACCTTCGCGAGGCCCTCGCGACCCGCCTTCGGGTTGATGAAGGCGAGCAGCACGGCCAGGGTCAGGGCGACGGCGCCGAGGTTGAGGTCGACGTCGTTGAGCGTGAGCGTGAAGAAGGCGATGACGAGCACGGGGATGGAGATCAGCGTCATCAGCTGGTAGCCGGTGAGCTTCTGCGTCGCGGTCTGCTCGAGCAGGGCCGTGCCACCGCCGCGGGGGCGCGTGCTGAAGCCGGTGCCGGCGACACCGCCGGAGCCGCCGGTGCTGAGGCCCTCGGAAGCCGTCTTGGCGGCGCGACCGCGGGCGATGAGCTCGCGTCCACCGAACAGGAGGAAGGCGACCGCGACGACCACGGTGTTGATGCCGACCGAGAGGCCGAACATGAGCGCCGCGTTGTAGGGGATGCCCGCCGAGGTGGCGACGGTGAGCACGGTGATGCCGACGATGCTCGTCGGGGCGAGCGCGCCGCCCACGATGGCCGAGCTCATCGCGATGCCCATCATCGTGGAGTGGATGCGGTGCTTGTGCGCGAGACTCATCGCGATCGGCACGAGCGTGAAGGCCGCGTGCGAGGTGCCGAGGCAGGCCACGAGCGTCCCCACGGCGAACATCGCCCAGGGGATGAGGGCGACCCGATCGCCGATCAGGCGCACCGACTTGTCGACGAGCCAGTCGATCGTGCCGACGGCCCGTGCGATGCCGAAGAGGTAGGTGATCCCGAGCAGGATGAGCAGCGCGTCGACGGGGAAGCCGCCGAGCACGTCGTCGAGCGACTCGCCCACCAGCAGCACGCCGATGACGCAGGCCGCCACGAGCGCGAGCGCGCCCATGTGGACGTTGCGGATCGCCGAGACGGCGAACACCGCGACGAGCACGATGAGGGCGATGATCTCCACGCTCACGAGGTCGCCTCGCGCGGGGGCAGGGGGTGGTGGGGGCAACGGTGCATCGTCGTCGATCTCCTGGGTGGTCGAGGGTGAGGTCAGGCTCCGAGCGCGAGCCCGGAACGGTAAGCGGATGCCACGGGCTCGTGCACGCCGTCGAGGTCGTCGAAGCGCACGAGCTCGCCCGCGGCGACGTCGCGGCGCAGGTGCGCGCCCGACAGCAGGTAGTACGGGGCGATCTTGCCCGCGTCGGGGGCGACGATGACCGGCGCGACACCCGAGATCTCGTGGTGGTGGCCCTCGACGCGGAACGGCGTGCCGGCGGCGAGGGCGGTGGAGGCCCGGGCGGCGAGCACCGTGTGCTGCCGGGATTCGACCGTCGTCGCGGTGCCCTCGAACGCGGCGGCGATCGTCAGGGGGGTCTCGACGCCCATGAAGTGGTACGGCCAGTAGATGCAGGCGTACCGCCCGTTGCGGCTGACGACGTGTCCTTTGCCGCGCAGGATCTCCCACGTGACGTCGTCACCGGTGCGGACGATCGCGAAGACGCCCCCGGCGAAGCTCGCCTCGCCGGGGAGTCGCAGCATCGAGAACACGTCGATCACGCCCGTGGACTCGAGGATGCCGCCGTCCGCGTGCTCGGCGTAGACGTCGGCGAGCTCGTCGGGGCGGACGACCGGGTAGTGCATCGTCTCGACGTCGGGGGTCGCGCCGGTGTACAGCGAGACGACGTTCATCTCGCACGAGTCGGCGGCCGCGGCGCGCTTGAGGCCCGAGACCGCGTCCCGGCGGGCGGCGAGGGTGGCGCGCAGATCGTCGCCGTGGCCGAGGAGGTCCGCCAGGGCGGGCGCGTGCTCCTCCACGCCGTTCTGGTTCACGACGCCGGTTTCGGGATCGAACACGAGGTCGTACTCGCCCGATTTGCCGAGCGCGACGATGTCGAACCCGGTCGCGAGCACCCAGTCGACGAGACGCAACAGGTTGGCGGGCTGGTCGCCGTCGCCCGGCAGGTAGCGCAAGCCGCGTTCGCGGGCCTTGGCCCCGAGCGCGACGCCGGCGATGGTCTCGACCTCCTTGCTCACCATCACGACGTGCACGTCGTGGTCGAGGGCGGCATCGGCGTAGGCGAATCCGGCGTCGATGCGACCGGTGGCCTCCACGAGCACGTCGACGTGCGACCAGGCGACGTGCGCGGCGTCGGCGATCAGTGCCGTGCGCCCCGCGTCGACCGCGGCGACCGCAGCGGCGGCATCCGTGACCACGACGACGTCACCGCCCGCGACGCCGAGGTCTACGAGCATGCGGCGGACGCCCTCCACGTCGGGGTCGACGAGCTGGGCGGCCGTCATGTCGGGAAGGCGACGGAGCTGGTCGAGCAGCGTGCGTCCGTAGCCGCCGTTCGCGCCGGTCACCGCGATGCGGATGGGGCTCTGACGGCGCTGTGCCGAGCTGTGGATCACCGTTGTTCCTCTTACGTCGTCGAAAGTCGTGGGATGCCGGGGGTGCGCATCGGGTGCTCGGCAACTGTAACGCCGACTCACAAATTGTCAAACTATCTTCCCAAATATTCACATACACTGGAAGGAGATCGCCTCCGCGGTCTGCACCCGACGAAAAGGTCCTCCATGCATTTCGGCGCCATCGCTGACGACTTCACCGGCGCGACCGACCTCGCCACCGCGTTGCGGGAGCGCGGCCTGCGCACCGCGGTCGTCATCGGCGAGAACGACATCCCCACCGGCCACGACGCGGTGGTCGTCGCCCTGAAGTCGCGGACGGCACCGGTCGCCGCGGCGGTCTCGACCTCGCTCGCCGCCGCCGACCGCCTCCTCTCCGCGGGCGCCGACCGCCTGTACGTGAAGTACTGCTCGACCTTCGACTCGACCGACGAGGGCAACATCGGCCCGGTGCTCGACGCGGTCGTCGGGCGCGCGGACACCGACCGCACGATCGTCGTCCCCTCGTTCCCCGCGAACGGGCGCACGGTGCGCGACGGCATCCTCTTCGTCGACGGCGTGCCACTCGAGGACTCCCCCATGCGCCATCACCCGCTGACACCCATGACGGTCTCGCGGGTCAGCAGGATCCTCGCTCCGCAGACCGGCGCCGACCTGACCGAGATCGGACTCGACACCGTCCGCCGCGGCGAGGGGTCCCTGCGCGAGGCGATCGATCTCTCCCGCCCGGGTTATCTCATCGTGGATGCCGAAACGGAGGCGGACCTCGCCGTGATCGCCGCCGCGTCCCGCCACCTACGGGTGCTCTCCGGGGGAGCCGCGCTCGCGGCGCACCTCGACGCCCCCGCCGCCGTCGATCGCGCACCCTTCCCCGCGGTCGGTCCCGGCCGGCTCGTGGTGTGCGGTTCCGCGTCGGCGGCCACCCGCGCGCAGATCGCCGACGCGATCGCGCGCGGCGTGCCCGCGAGAAGAGTGGATCTGGATGCCGCGATCTCCGACCCCGACGCCGAGATCGCTGCCCTCACCGCGTGGGTGCGGAGCGTGCCCGCGACCGCGGTGCCCCTCATCTCATCGGTCGCCGAGCTGACGGACATCCGCCACGACGCCTCTGCGACGGCCGATGCCGTCGAGCGCGTCCTCTCGGGCGTCGTCGCCGACCTCGTCGCGCGCGGCGAGGTGCACCGTGTCGTGGTCGCAGGAGGCGAGACGAGCGGGGCCGTCGTGCAGGCGCTCGGCATCTCGACCCTGGAGATCGGTCCGCAACTCGCGCCGGGGGTGTGTTGGAGCGCCGGGGAGACGGCATCCGGAGACACCGTGGCCCTCGTGCTGAAGAGCGGCAACTTCGGCGCCACCGATCTGTTCACCGCGGCGTGGGGAGTCCTCGCATGAGCGCCGTCGATGATCTCATCGCCGCCGGCCGCGTCCTCGTCGAAGCGGGACTCAGCCCCGGCACCTCGGGCAATGTCAGCGTGCGCGAGGGCGATCGGCTGCTGATGTCGGGCACCGGTACGCGCCTCGGCGCCCTCGCGCCCGACGACATCGCCGTGCTGACCCTCGGCGGCGAGCACGTGAGCGGCACCCGTCCCTCGAAGGAGGTGCCGCTGCACGTCGCGATGTACGCCCGGAACCCGCAGCACGACGCCGTCGTCCACGTGCACTCCCCGTCGACCGTCGCGGTGTCGTGTCTGGAGCCCTGGGCCGCGCACACGGCGGTGCCGCCGCTGACGCCCTATTCCCTGATGCGCGTGGGGCAGGTGCCGCTGCTCGACTTCGTTCCGCCGGGAGACCCCGCCATGGGCGACCTCATCACCGACTGCCCGTTCCCGTTCCACGGGGCACTGCTGGCGAACCACGGCGCCGTCGTGAGCGGACCGGATGCCGCGTCGACCGTCGACAGCACGGTGGAGCTCGAAGAGGCGTGCCGCATCACCCTGCTCACCGACGGGCGCCGGCGACGGCTCATCGCCCCCGAGCGAGTGGCCGAGATCACCGCGCGCTGGGGGACCCCGTGGACCGCGACCGTGTCAGTAAGCTGAGCGGGACCGAAGGACGACGATGAGCGAAGCCGCCCCGATGATCCCCGATCAGCGCCGGGAGAGCATCGTCCAGGCGCTGCATCGCGAACGCGTCCTGAGCTTCCGCCAGCTGAGCGACCTCGTCGGCGTCAGCCAGATGACGGTACGCAGAGACGTCGCCGTCCTCGAGGAGCAGGGTCTCGTGCAGGCCACGACCGGCGGTGCGAAGCTCGCCACCCGTCTCGTGCTCGAGCCGTCCCGTGCCGAGAAGGCGACCAGCGAGATCGCCGAGAAGACGGCGATCGCCCGCGCCGCGTCGCGCCTGGTGCGCGACACCATGACGATCTACCTCGACGCCGGTACCACCGCCCAGGCGATGCGGCCGTTCCTCGAGCACGTCAACGACCTGACCGTCGTCACGAACGACATCGCGACGGTGCAGGCGTTCCTCGACCATCCGAGTGCCGATCTCATCTCGGTCGGCGGCCGGGTCGACCGGACGAACCTCTCGACCATCGGACGCCTCACGCGTCTCACCCTCGCCGAACTCTCGCTCGACCTGGCCTTCATCTCGTCGAGCTCGTGGGACCTCGGTCACGGCGTCACCACCCCGGTCGAGGCGAAGGTCGAGGCCAAGCGGGCCGCCGTCGAGGCGGCGGAGCGGGCCGTGCTCATCGCCGACAGCTCGAAATACGGCCGCTTCGCCAAGTACCGCGCCCTGCGTCTCGCCGAGCTCGCCGAGGTCATCACCGACGGCGCCCTGCCCGACGGCGCCGCGCACGCGATCACGGCGGCCGGCATCGAGGTCGTCCGGGCCTGAGGCGCAGCGTCAAGGCAGCCACGAATCGGCGCGCGACCTGGGAGGATCAGGCCATGGCAGACGACGACCTCCCCGATTCGCTCGAACCGGCGATCGACGTCCCGCCGCGCGATGAACCGCCTCCGCCGCCCACGCCGAAGGGCGACATGCGCGTGCCCTCGGTGGTCGCGATCGTCTCGGGCGTCGTGGTCATCGCGTGGTACATCTTCGTCGTCACCGCCAGCGCGATCTCGGAGATCGACAATCTGCCCTGGATCCAGATCGGCATGTGGGTGCTCGCGGGGGTGTCGTTCGTGTGCGGCATCGTGAGCCTCAACGCCCGCATGGCGCGAGAGCTCGCCGCGGCGGGATTCATCGCGGGCGTCGCGGCCGGTCTGCTGTCGATCTCGATCGGGTTCTTCAGCGGTATAGAGCTCCTGAACTGACACGACGGGGCGAGCGCGAGCGCCGACCCTCGGAAGGCGGCCGGGTCGACGACGGAATACCGCGGTCGTCTGACCGGTTGCCGCTGGCATGACGTCGGAGCCCGCCCTCGAACGCGCCCTGTCGAGCATCGACGTGCGGCCCGGCCGCGCCTGGCAGCGCACCCTGTCCGAGCGGGAGCGGCTTCGGCTGGCTCGCGGTGCCGCAGCGCTCGTGTACGTCCGGCGCGGTGAACTCACCGGCCGAGCACCTGAACGACCCGCGTGCACGGTCGACGCCCCGTCGGGCGCCGCTGCCGCGATCGAGGGCGAGCGCACACTGCTCGCCGGCGACGCTTTCCTCTCCCTCGGATGCCACGCCCTCGCGCTCACGTCGCAGTCCGGCGCCGAGGTGACGGTCGTACCGCTGGAGGTCACGCCGACCGCCGACACCCGCGCCCTTCCGGCCGTGGTGTTCGTCAGCGGCTTCGCCCATGCCGAACCCGCGGCCGCCTCACTGGCCGCGCACCTCGGCATCCCCGCTCCGGGGGCACCTTCCGACCGGGAGGGGGACGAGACGATCTGCAAGCTCATGGTGATGACGGTGCTGCTGTCGGCCCTGCGGGCGTGGGCGTCGACCGAGCGGGCGTCGACCTGGCCTCCGCGGAGCGACGATCCGTTCCTCTCGCGTGTCGTGGCGGCGGTCTCCGCCGACCCCGGGCACGAGTGGACGATCGACCAGCTCGCCGCCCTCGGGGCGATGTCGAGGTCGGTCTTCGCGGCCCGGTTCCGCCGGGTGTTCGGCAGTTCACCGGCGTCGTACGTGACCGAGGTGCGCATGCGGCGGGCCAAGGAGCTCCTGGAGGCGGGCACCCCGGTGTCGCAGACCTCACGGGCGCTCGGCTACGCCTCCGACGAGGGCTTCCGTCGGGCGTTCCGCCGTCACGCGGGCGTCGCGCCGTCGGAGTGGCGGGCCGGGCGGCGCGAGCTCGCGGTCTGACCGCGGGCGGCACCTGCGCGGGACGGCGGGTGGCCGTCGGGGCCCGGCGCCGGGGGGCGGTGGACGGTTTGGGGCGTGATCCGCTCTTTGGGGCAGGCCTCCCCCGCCCCGAAGAGCGAAACGCGCCCCGAACCCGCTCTCCCGCGCCGTCACCCCGGCGCTACGCCCGCACTCCGCCCGCGCCGATCAGGCTCGCCAGCCCAGCGCCACGCCGCTTGCGCGCCCACCCGGCCCCGGCCCCGGCCCCGCGCCGCGCGCCGGTCACGCTCCGGCCCCGCGCCGTTCGCGCACCGACAGCCCGAAGAGCACGGCGCCGATGACGAGCAGCGCGATGCCGATGGCATCCACCGTCACGACGCTCGTCGCGTCGACGAGGATGCCTCCTACGCCCGCCGCGATCATGATGGCGAGCTGGAAGCCCGTGACCACGAGGCTGCCCCCGGCTTCGAGGCGGTCGGGCATGCGGTGACCGACCCACGTGTTCACGATGATCAGCCACGACGAGAAGAAGAAGCCCCACGCGATCACGGCGATCGCGACCACGACGATCGCTCCGGGCAGCAGCATGACGACAGCGATCGCCAGCGCGATCACCAGGGGGCCCACCACGGCGAGGCGGGCGAAGGCGCGGTCGACGACGACCCCGACAGCCAGGTTGCCGACGACTCCGCCGACGCCGAACAGGGCGAGCAGCAGCACGATCGTGCCCGCATCGACATCGGGGATGCGCTCCAGCGACAGACGCACATAGGTGTAGGCGACGAAGTGTCCGAGCACGACGAGGACGTGTCCGATCATGCCTCCGCCCACGCCGGGTCGGCGGAGCGTGTCGAACAGGATGCCGAGGCTCGACGCCGCAGCGGGCGGCACGGGCGGCAGGGCGAGCCGCACGGCGACGCCCACCGCGGCCGTGACCACGGCGATGGCCAGGAACGCCAGGCGCCAGTCGAGCACCTCGCTGAGCGCCACGCCGATGGGAACGCCCGCGACGGTCGCGAGCGACACGCCCGCCGAGCCGAACATCATGGCGCGTCCGATGCGGTCGGGGCTCGACAGGCGCGCCGCCACCGTGATCGACATCGACCAGAACCCGCTGATGGCCGCCCCGAGCAGGAAGCGGGCGACGAGGATCGCGGGAAGGCTCGGGGCGAGGGCCACCACGAGGCTCGACACCGTCGCCGCGGCGGCCGCGGCCACCAGCAGCGTGCGGCGGTCGAGGCGTGGGAGTAGCAGCCCCACCGTGGGGGCGAAGAGCAGCCCCGCCAGCGCGGTGACGGTGACCGTCTGTCCCGCCTGACCGGGGGTGACACCGAGTGAGGCGGCCATCTCGGTGAGTACGCCGTTGGGGAGGAACTCCGCGGTGACGAGCAGAAAGCTCAGCAGCATCACGACGACGAGTCCGCCGTAGCGCAGCGTCGACGGTCCGGCGACGGGCGTGGGAACGGGAGCGGTGGTGGTCATGCTTCGATGCTCGCCGTTCGCGGCGCCCGGCGCCGGGCCGATCGTCCGCGGCATCCGACCGTTCGTCCGGTGCTCCGACTCGCGACGCCCCGGGCCGCCGTGTGACGGGCCACGTATCAGTTCCCCCGAGGGGCGGGGCGGCGTGCTCGACTCCGGAGATGCGCGTCGCCGAACCCGTACCCGCCGTGCGATTCCGCGAACGGACCACGGCGTCGCCGTCATTCCACCGGAGTTACGCCTCACCTGGTACCGCGACCTCTCCGTGCGAGGCCGTTCGGGCTCAACCCGAGAAAGCGGGCCCGACGTACCGCGCCGACGGCCGGATGATCTTCGGATCCCGCGCCTGCTCGAGCACGTGCGCCGTCCACCCGATCGTGCGGGCGAGCGCGAAGGTCGGCGTGAACATCGCGGGCGGGATGCCGCACTGCTCCATCACCACGGCGGCGTAGAACTCGACGTTGGCGTGCAGGGGCCGTTCGGGCCGCCGCAGCGCGAGCTGCCGCTCGGCCTCCCGCTGGAACGCCAGAGCCTGCGCCACCCGCGGCCCGCCGAGTCGTTGCGCGACCTCGCGCAGCAGCTCGGAACGCGGGTCGACGGTGCGGTACACCGCGTGGCCGAAGCCCATCAGCCTCCGCCCCGCGGAGAGCTCGCCGGCGATCCACGCCCCGGGGTCGTCGCCCGCAGCGTCGAGGCTGTCGAGCGCGCGGGCGGGAGCACCCCCGTGCAGTGGACCCGACAGCGCGCCGAGCGCGCCGGAGAGACAGGATGCCATGTCGGCACCCGTCGAGGCGATGACCCGGGCCGTGAACGTGGAGGCGTTGAAACCATGGTCCATCGCCGCGATCAGGTAGGCCGACAGCGCGCGGACGTGGGCGTCGTCGGGCGCCACACCCGTGACCCGCTCGAGGTAGTCGGCCACGAGTCCTCGCCCCCTCGGCATCCGTTCCCCGTCGGGGTCATCGGCGTCGCGGACGTGCTCCGACGCGGCATCCCCTCCCCCGCGTGCGGCACCCGCGTGCTCGACGCGGTCGGCTCGGCGGGCGGGGGCGAGCGCCGCCGCACCCGGGGTCTCGACGCCATCGAAGCGGTGGGCGGGGGCGAGCGCGAGGGGCACCATCGCCGCGAAGGCGATCGCCTCGTCGAGCCGGCCGGCCTCGTCGAGGTCGTACAGGGCGGGCGAGCGACGTTCGGATGCCGCGAGCGTCCACACCGCGCGCAGGACCGCCAGCGGCTGGTCGCTGCGGGCCGTGACCGCGTCGATGACCTCGTCCAGTCGCGGATCCGCCTGCGCCGCACGAATCCGTTCCGTGAAGGCGCGCGTATCGCCCGCGAGCTCGCCCGTCACCAGCAGGTGCCACACGTCTTCGAAGCTCCGCGTGCGGGCCAGGGCCGTGGCCGAGTGTCCGCGGTAGTGGTAGAAGCCGGCGTCTCCGTCGACGTCGCTGATGGTCGTCTCCGCCGCCACGACGCCGTTCAAGCCGCGGGGCACATCGATCAGGTCGCTCATGCGCCCAGTGTGCGAACATGACCGCAAGAGCGTCAACGTTGATCGGATCAAGATGGCATCCCCCCTCCCCCGCCTCACCGCCGCCCAGGCCGCCGCGCGCCTCGGGGTCAAGCCCGAGACGCTCTACGCCTACGTGTCGCGCGGGCTCCTCCAGCGCGAGCGCGATGCGCACGGCTCGACGTTCGACGCGCTCGCGGTCGAGGCGTTCGCGGCGGGTCGGCGCCGCTCCGCGGTGGGGGCGCCGGCGCATCCCACCACCGGGTCGCCGCTCGGCGTCGTGCAGACCGACATCGCCGACATCGAGGACGACGAGCTGCTCTTCCGCGGCCGCCGCGCCCGCGACCTCATCGACCGGCCGTTCTCCGACGTCGTCGCGTGGCTGTGGGGTGCGGAGCGACTCGATGCCCCCGACCCCGCCATCGGCAGCGCGCGCGAGATGGTGGCGGCCCTCCCTCCGCACGCGGGCGCCATGGATCGCCTGCGCGCGGCGCTGACCGGCTTCGCCGCCGACGATCCGCTGCGGCACGACACGTCGCCGGCGACCCTGCACCGCATCGGGTGGACGCTGCTCACGGGCCTGCCCGTCGCCCTCGGCGGCGACCCGCACACCGACATCGCCCGTTCCCTCGTGAGCGGGTGGCGCGCACCGGCCTCGGTCGACACCGCCGTCAACGCCGCGCTCGTGCTGCTCATCGACCACGACCTCGCCGTGTCGACCTTCGCCGCGCGGGTGGCCGCGTCGGCGCGGGCCGACGGATACGCCGCCGTGAGCGCCGCCCTCGGCGCAGCCGATTCGCCCCTCCACATCTCCGCGGCGACGCGGACGGCCCGCCTGCTCGCGCGCGTTCGCCGAGGACTCGAGCCGGAACGGGCACTGGCCGAGGTGCTGCAGGACGGCAATGGCATCCCGGGCTTCGGTCACCCCCTCTATGCCGGCGTCGACGACCGCGCCGACGCCCTGTTCCCCCTGCTGGCGGCGCTCCCCGACGGCGGAGGGACGATGGATGCCGTGCGCCGCCTCGGCGAGACCGTCACCGCCCGGACGGGTCTGCAGCCCAACGTCGATCTCGCACTGGCCGCCCTGGTGTCGGGCGCGCGGCTGCCCGACGACGCGGCGAGCACGATCTTCGTCGTGGGGCGCCTCGCGGGCTGGATCGCGCACGTCGAGGCCGAGTACGCCGAGCCGGTGATGCGGCTGCGTCCGCGGGGTGAATACGTCGGGCGGTGAAGCCGGCTAGCCAGGTTGCTGGCTAGGGTGCCGCCGTGATGTACAACGTCCTGGAGGCGCTGAACGAACGACTCGCGATCGCATCGGGCGGGTTGGCGGTCGACGTGGTCTCGACGCCGGCATAGCGCACCACGATGAGCGTCGACGGGCACGCGGGCGGTCGGGCGCCTCGCGCGGGCCCCGAGACTCAGCGGTTCTCCCAGCCCTTCGCCATCTCCACCACCGCCGCGACCGCGGCTCGGGTGTCGTCGGGCGACCCCCCGGCGCGACCGACCACGAGCCCGGCCACGAAGGCGCTCAGAGGCGCTGCGGGACGCGCGACGCCGTTCGCCACGTCGCGCGCGAGGTCGAGGATCAGCGAGATGGGGATGTCGCCCTCGGTCAGACCGAAGCGTTCGGCGAGCGCCGAACTCCAGTCGTTGAGCGCCTCGGGCGGCAGGGTGCGGGATTCTGTCATGACTCCTCCTCGGGCCTTGGTGAGATCGTCCCACGTGTCGACGTCGTGCGTCAGGGCCGGATCGGCGGGGATCGTCACGATGTTCAGCCCGCCCAACAGCGCCCGCATCGAGGCATCGCGTCCCGCATCGGACAGAGCGGATGCCGCCGCCCGCAGCGCCGCGGTTCGGTACCGGCCGATCAGCCACTGGCGTCGTCCGTCGTCGAGACATGCGCCGTCGATCCCGCTCGCCAGCGCGTCGGGGAGGAGCGCCACCGCTGGTCCCGCGGTCGCCAGATCGCTCGCGACGACGAAGACGTCCTCGGCATCCACGGTGGGGAGGGCGGCGACGAGACCCGCGACCGGGCCACCGAAGGGCGGGTCCTCGCGCACCCAGGTCGCGTCGAGGCCGTCGTCGAGCACAGGCGCCGCGACGACGACGCGCCTCGCGCCCCGGGCGCGCACGGCGGCGACGGCGGCGGCGAGGAGCGTCGAGCCGTCCACCTCGAAGAGGGGCTTCACCGCGCCGCCCACGCGCGACCCGCGGCCGCCCGCGAGCACGATGGCGTCGACGCTCACCACAGCGCGACCGTCACGCCGTCACCGGCGGACACCGCGACGTCGCTGGGCGGGATGACGGCGAGGGCGTCGGCCTCGCCGAATCCCCGGGTGCCCCGCGGCGTGGGGGTGGCGAGCCAGCGCGCCGGATCGCGGCGATCGAGCACGACCGGCACGTACTGCACGTGCTCGGGGCGCGCGCGCCACGCCTCGGTGAGCGCGACGCGCACGTGGGCGCGACCGAGCTCGGCGTCGCCCTCGAGCGCGCGCAGGGCGGGGCGCACGAACAGCTCGAACGACACCGCGGCGCTCACCGGATTGCCGGGCAGACCGAACAGCAGGGTGCCCGCGCGGGTTCGTCCGAAGCCCTGCGGTTTGCCGGGCTGCATGCGCACGCGGTCGAAGCGCATGAGATCGCCGAGGGTGTTCTTCACGACCTCGTAGGCACCGGCGCTCACCCCGCCCGAGAACACGACGACGTCGGCACCGTCGGCCTCCGCCCTCTCGATGGCCCGGCGCGGCCCTTCGCCGTCGTCGCCGACACTCGTGCGGAGCACCACGTCGGCACCCGCCTCTTCGGCGAGCCCGGCGAGCAGGACGCTGTTCGACTCGGGGATCTGCCCGCGGAGGAGCGTCGCACCCGGGGCGACGAGCTCCGATCCGGTCGACACCACCGCGACGCGCGGGGCGCGCGAAACCGAGACGGTGCCCACACCGGATGCCGCGATCGCACCGATCCAGGCGGCGGTCAATCGCACGCCCGCCTCGGCGACGAGCCCACCGGCCCGCACGTCGGAACCGCGTCGTCGGATGTGCGCCCCGGGCGCGCGCGGCGCGGTCACGACGGTCACCGGTTCGAGGCCGCCGCCGAGGCCGTGGAGCGTGTCTTCGAAGGGTACGACCGCCGTCGCGTCGGTCGGCACGGGCGCCCCGGTCATGATGCGCGCGGCGTCGCCCGCGCCCAGCGCCGGATCCAGATCGATGCCCGCGGGCAGGTCGGCGACCACGCGGAGGACACCGGGCCGGGTGAGGTCGCGCACGGCGAAGCCGTCCATCGCCGACGCATCGAAGCCGGGTACGTCGACCGCGGCGTGCACGGACTGCCGCAGCACCCGTGCGCGCGCGGCCGCGATCTCGCGCGATTCCGGGGCGAGCGGCTCGACGGCCGTGAGCACCGCGGCGAGATGGTCGGCGACGCCGATCACGCGTCCGCCCGGGAGGGAAGGAGGGGCATGTGCCCAGCGTAGGCGTGCGCTCAGAGGTCGAAGCGGTGCGGGATCGCGTCATCGCCCGCGCGATACGGGCGGAATCCCATCGCCGCGTAGTACGCGAGGGCGGGCGCATTGCCGGCGCCGATCGTCGCATCGATGTGCCGGAGGCCCGCCGCGTGGGCCGCGGCCAGCGACCGGGCGAACAGGCTGCGCCCGATACCGCCGCGCCCCGCCTCGGGGTGGATGTGGGTTCCGATGATGCCCCAACCCACCTCGACGTCGTAAGGGTTGCCCGGCCACGCGCGTTTGAGGGATTGGAAGCCGATGACGACCCCGTCGCGCTCGGCGACCGTGCAGGCGATCTTGTGCGCGGCGTCGAAGTAGCGCTCCGTCACCAGGCCGGCGTCGACCGGCGCGGGGCGCAGACCCGCTCGATGGATCGCGTTCTGCACCTCGACCAGGGCGTCGACGTCGGCCAGGGCTGCGTCGCGGAACTCGATCATCCCGCCATCCTCGCACCGCAGCCCGACGTGGCGGCCGCTGCCGCGCGGCCCCGCGGCCGACGGTGGCGGCGCGGCCCCGCGGCGACGGTGGCGGGGGCGCGGCCCGGCGGTGCCGGGGGCGGGGGGAGGAGATATGGGGGAGGGAGGACGTGAGAGCGATCGAGCATCCTCCCCTCGCCGCATCCCCTCCGCTCGGCACCACCGTCGTCCCGGGAAGAGCCGCAACCCGGGGCCGGCGCGCGCAGCCGCGGCTAGCGTGGACGACATGGACGGCCTGACCTACGACGAGGTCGGCGCGACCGCCGGAGAGATGCCGCCGGGCTACCACCACGTGCGGGCGCAGCGCGTCATCGGGCACGGTCCCGCCGACTTCGCCCGTGCCGCCGACGCCCTGCTCGCGGGCGAGGCGCAGCGCCGCGCGGGCGCGCGGGTCGAGCTGTCGGAGACGCCGATGCGCGAGGGCACCCGCGTGACGATGCGGTTGGGGCTCGGCATCCTGAGTTTCCGGATCCCCTGCCTGGTCGTGTGGGCCGAGCGCAGCGAGACCTCGGCGGGGTTCGCCTACGGCACGCTGCGCGGACACCCCGAGCGGGGTGAGGAGCGCTTCACGCTGACCCTGCGCCCCTCGGGCGAGGTCGTCTTCGCGATCGCCGCCTTCTCGGCACCCGGACGCTGGTTCACCCGCGTCGGCGCCCCGCTCGGCCGCCTCGTGCAGGCCTGGATGACACGGCGGTACCTGCGCGCGCTCTGACGGGATGCCGGAGACCCCGCCGGACATGCCACGTCCGCGCCTTCTTGGCAATGCCCTGGACCACTTCTCACTGCTTCTCGAATCTGACGAAGCGCCTCTCGATGTAGAGACTGCGCGAGAGGAGATCATCATGAGCACCCGCATCCCCCGCATCCACGGCCGCAACCGGCTGTTCCGGTGACCCTCTCTCCCCCCTCTGACGTCGACGCCGACACCGCCGCCTCTTCGCGGAAGCGCCGCCGCCCTCCCCGCCAGAAGGTCAAATACAACCGCCGCGAAGCGATCGCGGGCTACCTGTTCATCTCGCCGTGGATCCTCGGTTTCCTCATCTTCACGGCGGGGGCGATGATCTACAGCCTCGTCATCTCGTTCTCGAGCTACAACCTCGCCACGGGCTCGGCGCGCCCGGTCGGGGCGACGAACTACGCGCAGCTGTTCGAGGATCCACGGGTCGCCGTGTCCCTCGGAAACACCCTCTTCTACGCGGTCATGGCCGTTCCGCTCGAGATCGCCTTCGCGCTGATCCTCGCTCTTCTGCTGAGCCGCGTCGGTCGAGGGGCGGGCATCTTCCGCACGCTGTACTACCTGCCCAAGATGACACCGGCCGTGGCGACCGCAGCCGTGTTCTTCCTGCTCCTCAACGGCAACTCGGGCGCGATCAATCAGGCGCTCGGCGCCATCGGCATCCAAGGTCCGCAGTGGCTCGTCGACCCCGCCTGGGTCAAGCCGAGCATCGTCATCATGGCGCTGTGGACCGTCAGCGGAACCATGGTGATCTTCCTCGCGGCGATAAAGAACGTCCCCGTCGACCTGTACGAGGTGGCGCAGATCGACGGAGCGGGACCCGTCCGACGCTTCTTCTCGATCACGCTGCCGATGATCTCCGGGGCGATGTTCTTCAACGTGATCGTGCTGACGATCGCGGCCTTCCAGGTGTTCGACCAGGCGTACCTGCTGTTCTGGCGCGATCAGAGCAACGCCTCCCCGGAAGCGTCCCTCTTCTACGCCATCTACCTGTTCCAACAGGCGTTCCGTCAGTTCAACTTCGGGTTCGCGGCGGCGATGGCGTGGTTGCTGTTCGTCATCATCCTTCTGATCACGGTCGTGCAGGTGCGACTCGGCAACCGCTTCGTCTACTACGAGGGGGACCGCTGATGGCCACAACCCTGCAGACGCCCGGGGTCGCGCAGGCGCGTCCCGAGCTGGTCGTCCCGCCGCGCAGGAGTTGGCGCCGGGCGCTCAGCCAGCCGAAGACCCTCGCCGGCCGCGTCATCCTGGCCGCGGTGCTCGTCCTGTTCGCCCTACTGTTCCTGTACCCCTTCGCGTGGCTGCTCGCGGCGAGCCTCAAGCCCCGCGGCGAGGTGTTCGACAACGCCCTGATTCCGAAGACCTTCACCCCCGGGAATTACGCCGAGGTGTGGAACCAATTGCCACTTCTCAGCTGGATGTTCAACAGCGTCTCGATCGCGCTGCTCGCGGCGACCACCGTCGCAGTGATGAGCTCGATCGTCGCGTTCGGCTTCGCGTACTTCCGTTTTCCGGGGCGCGGCCTGTTGTTCGGTCTGGTGCTCGCGACGATGATGCTTCCCGGCGCGGTGACGATGATTCCGATCTATCTCATCTGGAAGGAGACGGGGCTGCTCGGAACCTGGGTGCCCCTGTGGGGCATGAACCTCTTCGGCAGCGCCTTCTACATCTTCTTGCAGAGGCAGTTCTTCCTCGGCGTCCCGCGCGAACTGTTCGAAGCGGCGCGACTCGACGGGTGCAGCGCCTGGGGCCTGTTCTGGCGCATCGCGATGCCGCTCTCGATCCCCTCGTTCATCATCGTGTTCCTGTTCGAGTTCCAGGCGAGCTGGAACAACCTGCAGGCGGCGCTGATCTACCTGAACGCCGGCAGCGTCGACGAGTTCACCGCGCCCCTCGGCATCGCCTACGCGATGACGAAGTACAGCCCCAGTGCGGGCGGGCAGGGCGACTACCAGTACGTGATGGTCGCGTCGCTACTGGTAACCCTCCCGATGCTCATCATCTTCGCCTTCGGCCAGCGGTACTTCGTCGAGGGCGTCGCCACCCAGGGCCGTAAAGGCTGATCCCCCGTTCCGAAAGGACCTCACCATGCGTAAGCGCTCCCTCGCCGGTGCCGCCGCGGTCGCGGCATCCGCTCTCCTCCTGACCTCCTGCGGCGGCGGCGGCGCAGAGGAACAGGCCGCCGACGTCGACTTCTCCGCTGCGGCGACCGGCACCCTCGCCGCGTGGGGATTCGAGAACGCCGACGATGTGGGGCAGTCGCGCCTCGACTACGCCGCGGAGCAGCTCGCTGACGTCGACGTGACCCTGGATGCCACGGCCTTCGACGCCCAGAAGTTCACCACCCGCATCGCCAGCGGCGACGTGCCTGACGTCGTGCAGATGGATCGCCGCTATGTGACGACGTATGCCGCGCAGGGCCTGCTCATGCCCCTCGACGCATGCTTCGAGGCGAAGGGCGTGGACCCGGTTGAGCGCTGGTACCAGAACGTCGTCGACGACGTCACCTACGAGGACGCCGTCTACGCGGTTTCGCAGTTCTACCAGCCGCCGGCGATCCTTCTGAACATGAACGTGCTGAGCGAGGTCGGCGTTGCGCCCGAGGAATTCGACACGTCCGACATGGACGGCTTGATCGCCGCGATCGGCAAGATCTATCAGGCGTCGGGGAGCAACCCCACCCGCCTCGGACTCGACCCCGTCGCGACCGGGCAGGGCGGCCTGTGGGTGCTCGGAATGGGCGGCCGCCTGACGGATGCCGAGGGCAAGCCGACGCTCGACGACCCGGCTAACGCCGCGGGCATCGACGCGCTGAAGCGGATCACCGACGCGCAGGGCGGATACGCGGCGGTCAAGAGCTTCACCGACTCGTTCGACACCTTCGGCGACGCCAATCAATTCGTGCGGAACCAGGTCGGCGCGCAGGTTGCGAACCAGTGGTACCCGAACGTGCTCGGCGCGTATCGCGATCAGATCTCCCTGCAGGCGGTGCCCTTCCTCGACGCCGAGGGCCAACCCTTCTCGCTCGCTTCCGGCACCGCCTTCGTCATCCCCGCCGGCGCGAAGAACCCCGCCGCCGCCTGCGCGTGGATGACGGAACTCACCTCGACCGACGCGTGGATGGCCGCGGGTGCCGCGCGCGCTGCGACCATCGAGGGGAAGGGCGGGCTCAACACGGGTTTGTTCACCGGCTCGCCGGCGGCCGACGAGATGATCCGCGACCAGTTCGTGGTGCCGACCGGCGATGCCGGCTTCGATCAGGTGATCTCCACCTACTACGACGTCGTGGAGAGCGGGAAGTCGTTCGGCTCGTCGCCCGCCGGCCAGGACATCCAGAACGAGCTCAACAACGCCATCACCGCCGCCCTCCTCGGCGACAAGACGACGGAGCAGGCCCTGGCCGATGCGCAGCAGGCCGCGCAGCGCGCCTACGACAACGCCACCGCCGGCTGAGCGGGCCCGGGCGTGCCCCGATTCCCGCGGAAGCCCTGGAGCGGATGTCGCGGCACGCACCGGTGTCGATGACGCGACTCGTACCGTCATCTCGCGGTGACGGGTGCAACGAAAGGGCGCCCCGCCGAAGCGGAGGCGCCCTTTCGTGCATGGCGGGTCAGGGGCGAGGGCGATCGTCCTCGACGACCGACTGCACGCTGTCGACCGCCGGCGTCTTGTCGTCGGTGCGCACCTCGTCGGCGGCGATCGCGATGTCGACCGCGGCGTCTTCGAGGGCCTCGGCGACGACATCACGCACGTCCCCGCGGTCGTCGGCGTCCGCATCCGCGGCGCGAGGCGAGGGCTCGAGGCCATCCGTCACACGGTCGGCTGCGGCGATGTCCGCCTCCGCATCGGCCGCGGCGACACGCTCCCGAGCGGCTCGAACCGTCTCGTCGACGGCGGCCGCGGCACCCGCCGCGACGTCCCTCGTCTTGGACAGGGCCACGTCGACAGTCTCCGACGCGCTGGCAGCGAGATCCTTCGACCGTGCCACCGCATCGTCGACCGCGGCCGAGGCGCCGGCTGCGACGTCCTTCGACTTCGCCTTCAGGTCGTCGACGGCCACCGAAGCGCGGGCCACCGCGGCATCCGCCTTCTCCTTCGCGTCGTCCGCGGCGTCTCGAGCGCGCGCCGCCACGGCATCCGCGCGCTCCTCCGCCTCATCGACGATGTCGCGGTCGAACGGGCCGAACACACCGGTCACCACGACGTTCACGTCGATGCTGCCGCGGCCGAGGGGCGTGAGGGCCGTGCGGACCGCGCTGCGCACGGCGTCGGACACCTCGTGCAGCTTGTGCGGGTAGTCGACGACGAGCGAGATCGTCGCGGTGACCGAGCCGACGCGGTCGGTGTCGATCTTCACGCCGGGGACGACGCTGGCAAGGCCGACGCGCTCGCGCACGGCGTCGGATGCCCGGCCCAGCAGGCTGCCGAGCGCGTGTACGCCCGGAACGGCACTCGCGGCCGACGCGGCGCGGGTCGCCGCGTCGTCCAGAGCGGGAAGGTCGGTGGTGGTCATGACGTCTCCTCGTGGGGTGTCAGTGCACGCGGGTGTTGTCGCGCGCGAGTTTGGCGCGGAGCCCGGTGTGGATGGAGATGTAGGCGCGCAGGTTCTGGCCGGTGAGGGCGGCGAGGTTGGTGACGAGGGTGTCGATGTGGTCGGCGACCTGGCGGGGTGAGGTGTTCTGCCTGGGGGTGACGGCGACGTGCAGCACCGATTCTTTGCCGACTTCTCCGGCGGTGACGCGGGAGGAGAGGATTTCGTCGCGGTCGGCGAGGGCGTTCTTCAGCGCTTCGGAGGCGAAGGAGTCGGTGACGGTGATGCGGCCTTCGTCGGTGGCGCTGCCGGTGGATTGCAGGGGGGCGTGGCGGCGGCCGCGGACGGCGGAGGCGGCGATGACGATGAGGATGATCGCGAGGACCACGATCACCGCGACGGCGCCCCACCCGGCGGACTCTCGGCCGAGCGACTGCAGCCAGCCTTGGAAGCCGCCCATGACGGTGGTCCAGGTGTCGGTTCCGCCGGAGACGAGCCCGACGAGCAGGGCGAGGGCGCCCAGGGCGAGCAGCGCGACGGCGACGAGGAACAGGACGAAGCGGTTCAGACCGCGTCGTGTGGCGTTCATCGGGACTCCTTGGTGTCGGGACGCTCCACGCGCAGGCGGGTGCGGACGGTGGGGGTGAGCTTGTAGGAGGCGATCTCCTCCTCGACGCTGCGGCGCAGCTGCGCCTCATCGACGGGGATGCCGACCGCCGGGCGCACGGTCACATCGACGGTGCGGTGGGCGACGCCGACGACGATGTCGTCGCGGGCGATGCCGGAGTCGTTGCTGAGGTGCTGGGCGACGGCGGATGCCACCACGCCGTTGTCGACGACGACGGCCCGCTCGCCCCACGACATCTCGTGACGGGCCAGTCGACCGGGCCCCAGCGCGAGGATCAGCACGACCAACCCGACCAGCGCCAGCACGACGCCGCCGACGATGAACGCGACGGGCATCAGCGCGGTCGGAGCCGCCACCACGGCGGCGAGGGCTGCGCCGGGGGCGACGAGCAGCGGCGGGGCGCCGACGAGGTTGAGGATGATCTCGACCGCGGCGTAGGCCAGGACGAGCAGCAGCAGCACGACCACGACGAGCATGGCCGCGGTGCGCGGCGAATGGGTCTCACGGCGCACGACGTTACGCAGCACGGAGTCGCTCATCACAGCACTCGCTTTCGCTGGGGGGCGCTGGCGCCCGAGATGGTCAGGTCCACGCGCGAGATCTCCCGACCGAACAACCGGGCCAACCGCGAACGCAACTCACCCTGGGCCGCACGAGCGGCCTCGAGCACGGGGGTTGCGCGGCGCACGGCGTCGGTGTCGTCGAGACGCGGGACGGGGAAGGGCGAGGTGACGCGGACCACGGCGGTGTCGCGGGCCGAGACGATCTCGACGTGGACGTTCTTGGCATCCACGCCGATGATGTCGGCGGCGGCGCGTTCGGCCGTCTTCTGCAGCACGCGGTCCGCGATGTTCACGCGGCCGGCGGGGAGGCCGGGGCCGGCAACCGTGCGGTTGCCGACCCCGGGGGAAGCGGTGACGGTGGTCACGATGTGCTCCGACCCTTGAAGGCGTTGACGATGTTGCCGAAGTCGAGTTCACCCGCCGTGACGCGGGCGACGACGACGCCGATCGCCATGAAGAGGACGACGAGGATGAATCCCCAGAATCCGAAGATCAGGGCACTGAGGGCCAGGACGAGCCCGACCAGGGCGCCCTTCGTCGTGGCGGTCACTGGACGCGCTTTTCGTTGCTGTCGTCGTCGTTGTTGTCGTCGCCCGGGATGTGGACGTCGTTCACATCGACGTTGACCTCGACGACCTCGAGGCCCACGAGACGGTTGATGGCACCGGCGACACGGCCGCGAACCTGGTCGGCGACCTCCTGGATGGGGGCGCCGTACTCGACGACGATGGTGATGTCGGCGGCGGCCTGGGTCTCCCCGACCTCGACCTTGACGCCCTGCGTCAGGTCGGTGGCGTTGATCGCGTCACGGATGGCACCGAGCGCACGGGCTCCGCCGCCACCCAGCGCGTACACACCGGCGACCTCGCGAGCGGCGATACCGGCGACCTTGGCGACGACGCCCTCGGCGATCGTCGTCTTGCCGTCGGTGTGGGCGTCCTGACCGCGGGCGTTCAGGGGGCGGTTCACCCGCGACGCCGCCTGCGTGACGCCCTGCGCGGCGGGGGTGGTAGAGACGTTCTCAGCCATGTCGGTGCCTTTCGGAGTTTGTGACCCGGAAGCTCCGGGGCAGGTGTTTCGACCTACATGACTAAGACGTACCGACTCGGGTGAACGTCACGTCGGTCTTGAAAAAATCTTGCGAGATCTGTATGCGAACGAATAGGGCGACCGCACACGCCTCCTCCCCCACCCCCGGGCGTACGCTCGAACCATGTCGTCCTCCCCCTCCGTGCACCGCCGCTGACATGGGCCGCCTCACCACCTCGCGGCGGGTCACGCGCATCACCCTCGACGGCGTGAACCGCCAGCGACCGGATGCCATCGCCGTGGAGGAACCCCTCGAGATCCGTGTCGCGGGTTCGCCGCTGTCGGTGACCATGCGCACCCCCGGTCACGACGTGGAGGTGGCTGCAGGCTTCCTCGTGTCGGAGGGCGTGCTGAGCCGAGGTGACCAGTTCGCCCGCGCGATCCACTGCGGGGGCCCCGGCACGGGCGGCGCCGACGGCAACACGTACAACGTGCTGGACGTCACGCTCGCACCGGGGGTCGCCCTCCCCTCCACCGACATCACCCGGTCGTTCTACACGACGAGTTCGTGCGGCGTGTGCGGCACGGCATCCATCGACGCCGTGGAGAAGGTGTCGTCGTACGACGTGGCATCCGACGGCATCCGGGTGTCGGCGCACGACATCGCGTCCTTCCCCGATCGGCTCCGCGAACAGCAGAAGACCTTCGACAAGACCGGCGGGCTGCACGGCGCCGCCCTCTTCGACGTCGCGACCGGGGAGCTGCTGGTCGCCCGCGAGGACGTGGGTCGCCACAACGCCGTCGACAAGGTGGTCGGGTGGGCGCTGTTGAACGACCGACTCCCGCTGCGGGGGACCGTGCTGCAGGTCTCGGGCCGCGTGAGCTTCGAGCTCGTGCAGAAGGCCGTGATGGCCGGCATCCCGGTGCTGTCCGCGGTGTCGGCGCCGTCGTCGCTGGCGATCGAGCTCGCGGAGCGGGCGGGCCTGACGTTGGCCGCCTTCGTGCGCGGTTCGAGCATGAACCTCTACACACGGGCGGATCGCATCACCGCGCCGTCCACAACCCCCGCGGAGCACGAGACCGCGAGCGTACGCTGACGACCGGATGCCACGAGCCCGGCGCCATGACCACCGGAGGGTCGACATGGGTGAGTCCTTTGGACTGATGACCGAGAAGCCACGTCAGGGCGGCCTCGGGCCGCAGGTCGACGGGGACTGGTCGAGCACGGGGGCCTACGAGCATCCCGCCGCCGGGTGGGGCGCCGCCATGACCGTGGGGAAGGTGCTGCTCGAACAGCGCCAACCCGTCGCCGGCACCAAGGCGATGTTCACGATGAACCACCCCAAGAGCGGGTTCGACTGCCCCGGGTGCGCGTGGCCCGACGACAAGGGCGTCGCCCTCGACATCTGCGAGAACGGCATCAAGCACGTCACGTGGGAGATGACGCACAAGCGAGTCGGCAAGGAGTTCTTCGCCGAGCACTCGGTGACGGAGCTGTCGCAGTGGAGCGACTTCGAGCTCGAAGACGCCGGACGCCTCGTCGGCCCGATGGCGTACGACGCCGAGACCGACCACTACGTGCCGATCTCGTGGAACGACGCGTTCCGCATGATCGCGCGCCACCTGACGGCTCTCGATTCGCCCGATCAGGCGGCGTTCTACACCTCCGGCCGCCTCAGCAACGAGGCGTCGTTCCTGTACCAGCTGTTCGCCCGCGAGCTCGGCACGAACAACCTCCCCGACTGCTCGAACATGTGCCACGAGGGCTCGGGCCGCGGGCTGACGGCATCCCTCGCCACGGGCAAGGGCACCGCCGACCTCGAGGACTGGGAGTCGTGCGACGCGCTGTTCGTGCTGGGCGTGAACGCCGCGTCGAACGCCCCGCGCATGCTCACGAGCCTCGCCGAGGCCATCGATCGCGGCGCACAGGTCGTGCACGTCAATCCGCTGCGCGAGGTGGCGGGCACCCGCACGATCGTGCCGCACGAGATCCTCGACATGGCGACGTTCAACAGCACCCCGACCAGCACGATGAACCTGCAGGTGCGCCCGGGTGGCGACCTCGCACTGGTGCGCGGTATGGCGAAGGTCGTCTTCGAGGCGTCGGAGACCGACCCGACCGCCCTCGATCGCGCGTTCCTCGACGAGTACACGACGGGGCTGGATGAGTACCGCACCCTGGTCGAGGCCACCCCGTGGCCGAAGCTGGTCGAGCAGGCCGGTCTCACCGAGGCCGAGATCCGCGGGGCTGCAGCCGTCTACCTCGCGTCGGAGCGGTGCGTCATCAGCTGGTGCCTCGGCGTCAGCCAGCACCAGCACGGTGTCGACACCGTGCGCGAGATCGTCAACCTGCTGCTGCTGCGCGGCAACGTGGGGCGGAAGGGCACCGGTCCCTCGCCCGTCCGCGGCCACAGCAACGTGCAGGGCAACCGCACGTGCGGCATCAACCACAAGCCCACCGAGAGCTGGCTCGCCAAGCTCGACGAGGTCTGCGGCATCACCTCGCCCCGCGAGCCCGGACTCGACACCGTGCACACGGTGGCGGCGTTGCACCGCGGAGATCTCAAGGTCTTCCTCGGCATGGGCGGCAACTTCGTGCGCGCCGCTCCCGACACGACGCTGACCGCCGAGGGCATGGGCCGCTGCGAGCTCACCGCCCACGTCAGCACCAAGCTCAACCGCAGCCACCTCACCCACGGGAAAGAGGCGTTGATCCTCCCGTGCCTCGGGCGCACCGAACGCGACGTGCAAGAGGCCGGGCCGCAGTCGATCTCGACCGAGGATGCGATGAGCTCGGTCATGCTGTCGCTCGGCTCGCGGCGCCCGGCATCGCCCCACCTGCTCAGCGAGCCCGAGATCATCGCCCGCCTCGCCCGCGCGACGATGCCCGAATCGGCTACGCCGTGGGAGTGGTACGTCGGCGACTACGACCGCATCCGCGACACCATGGCGAAGGTCCTTCCCGGCTTCGAGGGCTTCAACGAGCTCGTGCGTCAGCACTACGGATTCCGCGTCCCGCAGCCCGCCCGCGAGCGCGACTTCCAGACGCCGTCCGGCAGAGCGGAGTTCTCGGATGCCGAGCTGCCGAACGTCATCCCCGAAGAGGCCGACGTGCTGGTGCTGCAGACCATGCGCTCCCACGACCAGTGGAACACCACGATCTACTCGGCCGACGACCGCTACCGGGGCGTGCGCAACATCCGCGAGCTGGTGTTCATGAACCGGCGCGACATGAAGGAGCGCGGCATCGCCGAGGGCGACCTGGTCGACATCGTCGCCACCTCGCGCGACGGCTCCGTGCGCCGTGTCACCGCGTTCCGCGCCCTCGAGTACGACACCCCGCGCGGCAGTGCGGCCGGGTACTTCCCCGAGTTGAACGTGCTGCTCGGACCGGACGACTACAGCCGCCAGAGCGACCAGCCGCTGATGAAGGACATCCGGGTGCGTATCGCGAAGACCGCCTGACCCGCCGCGATCGGTGCTCGCCGCGGCGGGCGTCGCGGTGGTGGGCGCGGGCGGTTGCGAGCCGGCGGTGGCGCGTGCATGCCGGTACGCCCGCGGCCTGGCGCCGGCCGGGGCGGGCGGGCACGCGGCGGCGCGGGGCGTGAGTGGCGGTGCGCGGGGCGTCAACGCCGGTGCGCGGCGCGTGCGAGCCGGTGCGCCCGCGGGCTGGCGTCGGCCGGTTCGCGCCGGTGCGCGCGACGCGACCCTCGCAGAAACGGCTGATCCTCGCAGTATCCAGCCGCGAATCTGCGGGCTTCGCGCGATCCTGCGATCTCGCGAGACCGGTCCGCCCACCCCACCGACGCACTCCCCTCCGCGCAGACGGCCCGGGCGCGGCCGGCCACGGCGTCGCCGCACCGGCCGGCCACGGCGTCGCCGCACTGGCCCGCGGCGCCGGCGGGACGCTACGGTGATCCCGAGCAGAGGCCCGCGACGCGCGCACCCCGCCGCCGCGGCCTCGGCGTCCGTTGTCGAGGAGCACCCCGATCGATGCCGGCGCGCTCGGCATCCGGAACGTCACGGCCGATCCCGGGAGTCGAGCACCGACCGATCGAAGGAACACGAACATGGCCGCGTGGCGTATCCGCGACTACCACGCCGACGACGTCGACGACATCCTCCGCCTCTGGGAGATCGTCACCGCCGACGGCACCGAACCGGTGTACAGCCTCTCCGAGGTCCTCGCCTCCTGCGCGAAGGACGTCGCGGTCGTCGCGGTGTCGGGCGAGCGCGTGGTGGGGGCGGCCGTCGGCCGCGCCGCGCACGCCCAGGGCTGGGTGGTCTTCCTCGCCACGACGGAGCACCACCGCACGAGCGGGCTCGGTGCGGCGCTCCTCGGCGCCCTCGAGGCGCGCATGGCGCCGCACGGCATCAGCAAGCTGTCGGCCCTCGTTCCCACCGGCGAGACTCCGGTCGACGCGTTCCTCGTGCAGGGCTTCGCGCCCCTGCACGACCTGCGGTACTTCGAGCGGCACATCCCCGTGCAGCGCGAGGAGTTGAAGCTGCTCGCCGAACTGGGCGGCCGCGTCCTCCCGCGGGGGCTGTGGGATGCCGTGGGCGGGATGACCGCCGAGAAAGACCTGCTCGAGCGCCGCGTCGTCATGCCCCTCGCGCATACCGAGCTCGCCGATCGCTTCGGGGTGGTGCCGCCGCGCGCGATCGTGCTGTTCGGTCCGCCCGGAACCGGCAAGACGACCTTCGCGAAGGCGATCGCGTCACGTCTGGAGTGGTCGTTCGTCGAGGTGTTCCCCTCGCGCCTCGCGGGGGCGCCCGAGGGCCTGGCGGGGGCCCTGCGGTCCACCTTCGCCGCGATCGCCGAGCTGGAGCACGCCGTCGTCTTCATCGACGAGGTGGAGGAGATCGCCTCGCACCGTCAGGGCGAGCCCCCCTCGCCGACGCAGGGCGTCACGAACGAGTTGCTGAAGATCATCCCGGCCTTCCGCGAACAACCCGGACGCATCCTCATCTGCGCGACCAACTTCATCCGCTCTCTGGATGCCGCGTTCCTGCGCCACGGCCGCTTCGACTACGTCATCCCGATCGGTCTGCCCGACGAGCAGGCGCGCACCGCGATCTGGCAGCGCTACGTGCCCGAGAGCGCCGTCGACATCGACATCGCCGATCTCGTGGTGATGAGCGAGGGCTTCTCGCCCGCCGACGTCGAGTTCGCGGCCCGTCAGGCCTCGCAGTCGGCTCTGGAGTCGGCGGTCGATGCCGGCGAACCCGACCCCGCGGGTCCGTACATGTCCGATTACACGGCCGCGATCGCCCGGACACGGGCGACGGTGTCGCCGGAGGCGGTCGCGGAGTTCCTGGAGGACATCACCACCGTCGGGCGGGTGTGAGACCGCCCGACGGCTGACACGCGCGATCTGCGGAAGAGCGCGCGATCCTCGCAGTTCTCTCCGAAGAAGATCCGAGGATCGTGCGCATCTGCGATGCAGGCGACTCGACCCCCGCGGGGCGTCGCCGCGCGGCGGGGTCTGGCCGCCGGCATCCACCGTGCACACCCGACCCCGGTGCGCAGATCGGCCTCAGGTCGGCATATCGGCGAGCGCCGCCTCCGTCGCGATCCGCACGGCATCCGCCGGGTGACCGAGGGCGCGATGGATGCCGACGACCTCGGCGACCGCCACGACCCCCGGGCCGCGCGCCTCGTCTGAGACGATCCCGGCGACCACCCGCACCGGCACACCGTGCGACTCGGCGAGCGCGAGCACGTGCCCCGGCCCCTTACCCGCGCGACTCGTGGCGTCGAACGCCCCCTCCCCGGTGAGCACGAGGTCGGCCGCGGCGACGGCGGCGTCGAGACCGAGCACGTCGGCGACGTATGCGGCCCCGTCGACGAGCTCCGCCCCCGCGGCGAACAGCGCCCCGGACAGGCCCCCCGCCGCCCCGGTGCGGGGAATTCCTCGCACGTCCGCCCCGAAGCGGGCGAGCCACTCCGCGGCATCCGCGTGGAGTCGGGCGGTGAGTCGCTCGACCAGCGCCGCGTCGGCCCCTTTCTGCGGGGCGAACACCCGGGCCGCATCGTCGAACGCCACGGTCGTGTCGGTCAGCACGACGACCCGCCCTGGCGCGAACGGCGCGAGATCGCCCAGGGCCTCGATCGCGCCGCGCCCGCCGTCGGTCATCGCCGACCCGCCCATGCCGACGACGATCCGGGCGGCCCCCGCGTCGATCGCGCGCGCGACGAGTTCGCCGACGCCGCGGCTCGTGGCGTCCCACGGATCGTTCCCCTCCGCTCCGCCCGCGAGCACGAGCCCGGATGCCGCGGCCGACTCGATCACCGCGAACCCGCCGTCGAGGCGCCAACGGGCCTCGACCGGGCGGCCGAGCGGACCGGTCACGGTGTCGCGGCGGTTCGCTCCCCCGAGCGCATCGAGCGTCCCGTCACCGCCATCGGCCATGGGGATGACGGCGACCACCGCGTCGGGCCACCTCTCGCGAACGGCACGTGCCATGGCATCCGCCGCTTCGCGCGCCGTCAGCGTGCCCTTGAACTTGTCGGGGGCGATGACCACGCGCATGACCCCACCCCTCCGCGGGCCGTTCTTCGGCCCTTCGGCTCCATCCTGCCCCGCGCCCGCCGACGAAGTCCGCGATCTCGGCCCGGATGCCACCCACGCGGCGACCGTACGCCGATCACCGATCCCGAGCCGCCGGCCCCGGGCAATGTCGGCGCACCCAACTAGACTGACTCCCGTCCGGCCCCTGCGATTCTTGGAGCTCAGCCGCGTGACCACCCCGAACCCTTCCGACGCCCGTACGGCCCTCGCCGACACCGTCGACAACGCGATCGCCACGCCCGAGAAAGAGCAGCCGTACGGCGCCCTCGGTCTCAAGAGCGACGAGTACGCCAAGATCCGCGAGATCCTCGGCCGCCGCCCCACCAGCGGCGAGCTCGCGATGTACTCGGTCATGTGGAGCGAGCACTGCTCCTACAAATCGAGCAAGACCTACCTGCGCCAATTCGGCCAGAAGGTCAGCGACGAGATGAAGACCCGCCTCATGGTCGGTATGGGCCAGAACGCGGGCGTCGTCGACGTGGGCGACGGCTGGGCTGTCACCTTCAAGGTCGAGTCGCACAACCACCCCAGCTACATCGAGCCGTTCCAGGGTGCCGCGACCGGCGTCGGCGGCATCGTCCGCGACATCATCTCGATGGGCGCGCGTCCGGTCGCGGTCATGGACCAGCTGCGCTTCGGCGCGATCGACCACCCCGACACCCCGCGGGTCGTCCACGGTGTCACGAGCGGCATCTCGTTCTACGGCAACTGCCTGGGCCTGCCGAACATCGGCGGCGAGACCGTGTTCGACGCGGTCTACCAGGGCAACCCGCTCGTCAACGCCCTCGCGGTGGGCGTCATGCGCCACGAAGACATCAAGCTCGCCAACGCCACCGGCGTGGGCAACAAGGTCGTGCTCTTCGGCGCCCGCACGGGTGGCGACGGCATCGGCGGCGCGAGCATCCTGGCATCCGACACCTTCGCCGACGGCGGACCCACCAAGCGTCCCGCGGTGCAGGTGGGCGACCCCTTCGCCGAGAAGGTGCTCATCGAGTGCTGCCTCGAGCTGTACAAGGACGACCTCGTCGAGGCGATCCAAGACCTCGGTGCCGCGGGCATCTCGTGCGCCACGAGCGAGCTCGCCGCCAACGGCGACAGCGGTATGAAGGTCGAGCTGTCGAAGGTGCTGCTGCGCGACCCCTCGCTGACGCCCGAAGAGATCCTCATGTCGGAGTCGCAGGAGCGCATGATGGCGATCGTGGCTCCCGAGAAGCTCGACGCCTTCCTCGCCGTCGTCGGCAAGTGGGACGTCGAGACGAGCGTGCTCGGAGAGGTCACCGGCGACGGCCGCCTCGTCATCGACTGGTACGGCGAGCGCATCGTCGACGTCGACCCCTCGACCGTCGCGGTCGACGGCCCCGTCTACGAGCGCCCCGTCGCCTACCCCACGTGGATCGACGCCCTGAACGACGACACCGCTGCGACGCTCCCCCGGGCGACGGATGCCGACACCCTCCGCGATCAGTTCACGACCCTCGTCGCGAGCCCGAATCTCGCCGACACCTCGTGGATCACGAACCAGTACGACTACTACGTGCTGGGCAACACCGCGCTGAGCTTCCCCGACGACGCCGGCATGATCCGCGTCGATGAAGAGACCGGCCTCGGCTTCGCGATCGCGACCGACTGCAACGGCCGCTACAACCAGCTCGACCCGTACAACGGCGCGAAGCTCGCCCTCGCCGAGGCGTACCGCAACGTCGCCGTCACCGGTGCCGTGCCCACGGCCGTCACCGACTGCCTCAACTTCGGCAGCCCCGAGAACCCCGAGGTCATGTGGCAGTTCAGCCAGGCCGTCGAGGGCCTGAGCGACGGCTGCCTCGAGCTCGGCATCCCGGTCACGGGCGGCAACGTCTCGTTCTACAACCAGACCGGTGACCAGCCGATCCACCCGACTCCGGTCGTGGGCGTTCTGGGCATCATCGACGACGTCGCCGCGCGCATCCCGAGCGGATGGCAGGACGCGGGTGAGAACCTCTACCTGCTCGGCACCACCGCCGACGAGCTCGACGGCTCGCAGTGGGCCGGCACGATCCACGACCACCTCGGCGGTCGCCCGCCTCAGGTCGACCTCGCGAAGGAGCGCAAGCTCGCCGAGCTCCTGCAGGCAGCGGGCTCGCAGTCGCTCGTCTCGAGCGCCCACGACCTGTCGTCGGGTGGCCTCGCGCAGACCCTCGCCGAAGGCGTCATGCGCTTCGGGGTCGGCGCGCGCGTGTGGATCACCGAGCTCATGGAACGCGACGGCGTGGATGCCACCGCCGCCCTGTTCAGCGAGTCGACCGGCCGCGTGCTGGTGAGCGTGCCCCGCGAAGAAGACGTGAAGTTCCGGGGTCTCTGCGACGGCCGCGGCTACCCGGTGCTGCGCATCGGCGTGACCGACGTCGAGCCGGGCACGGAGGCGGCGCTCGAGATCCAGGACGTGTTCACCGTGACCGTGTCCGAGCTGCGTCGCCTCTCGAACGAGACGCTGCCGGCGGTCTTCGGCCCCACTGTCACGGAGACCGTGGCCTGAGCCTTCGGTCGCGCGGTCCGCTCGGGCCGCGCGACGAGGAGCTCGACACCGATCCCGACCGCCCGACGAGAGGAGACGCGCGATGACCGATGACGACGACGACATGACCGTGTTCAGCGACAAGCGTCAGAAGCGCGTCAAGATCACCGCGTGGGTCGTGATCGGCGCGCTGGTCCTCACCGGCGGCGGCGCGACCGTCATCTCCCTGATCCTCGGCTGATCCTCTTCGCCCTCGCGTAACGGTTCGTCTTCTGTCGCCTGGCGGGCGCCTCAGCCACGCAGAACGACACCCTGTACGCCTTCTCGAGCGGGCTGAAGGTCAGTACTCCACGATCGGGCGCACCTCGACGGTGCCGTACAACGGTGCGCGCCGCGCGTAATCGGTGGGCCGCATCGAGGTCGGCGACGTCGAGCAGGTAGTAGCCCGACAGGGCACGCGAGGGCTCGGGCTCGGCATCCGGATGCCGTGAGATCGACGTCATCACCGCACGGGCGTCCTCGACCTCGGCGAACTGGCCCGATTCGCTCATCACCCCGTCGGCGCGCAGCGCCTGTTCGTACCGCATCCAGGCGGCGTAGTCCCCTTCCGCGTCACCGCCGTCGTAGCTCCCGTCGGACCACATCACGAGCATGACCTTCATGACGACCTCCCCCATCGCGTCGCCATCACTCTCGTCGCGGACGGCTGGGCGCACAAGGGACGTCAGGCCAGGGCTGCGAAGCGCTCGGTGCGCTCGACCGGGCCGATGACGATCAACAGGTCGCCCTCGCGGATGACGGATGCCGCGCCCGCGGCGCGCCATTCCCCATCCGCGCCGCGGATCTTCACGATCGTCACCCCGTGCCGCCGACGCACGGCCGACGCTTCCAGGGTCTGCCCGACGATCTCGCGCGGGGCCACCGTCTTGGCGACGACGAGATCCCGGTCGAATTCGACGTAGTCGAGCATGGCCCCGCGCACGAGGTGGGCGATGCGCCGGCCCATATCGGCTTCGGGATACACGACGTGCTCGATCCCGAGCTGCTCGAGGATGAGCCCGTGCTGCTCGCTGATGGCCTTCGCCCAGATCGACCGGGCGCCCATGCGCTTGAGCAGCGATGTCGTGAGGATGCTGGCCTGGATGTCGGACCCGATCCCGACGACGACCCGGTCGAAGTCGACGACACCGAGCTGCTCGAGCGCCGCCTGACGGGTGGAGTCGGCGCGCACGACGTGGGTGAGCACGCCGTTCAGCGACTGCACCGTGTCTTCGTCGGCGTCGATTCCGAGCACCTCGGTGCCGGAGCGGGCCAGCTCCGTGGCGAGGGCGCCGCCGAAGCGGCCCAGCCCGATGACCGCGATGGCCGAGGCGGAGTTGTTGCGCGACCGGCGACGGCTGAAGAAGGGGGACGGGTTATCCAATGATCGGACGCTCCTTCGGGAGTTCGTACATGCGCTTCTGCCGTGTCAACGCCAGGGCGGCGCCGAGCAGCACCGGACCGATGCGGCCGATGAACATGAGGGCGATGAGGATGAGCTGAGCAGCGTCGGGGAGGTCGGCCGTGATGCCCGTCGACAACCCCACTGTGGCGAACGCCGAGATCACCTCGAAGAACACACGGTCGAACTCGAACGGGCTCATCAGCATGATCGCGAGGGTCGAGCTGACGACGAGGGCGACCGCGAGGAGTGCCACCGTGAGTGCCTCGCGGTGCGTGGAGCGGGGCAGACGCTTGCCGAACATGTTCACCGCGGTGTCGCCCCGCAGTTCGGCCACGATGATGAACAGCAGCACGGCGAAGGTCGTGACCTTCAGACCGCCCGCCGTGCCGGCCGGACCGCCGCCGATGAACATGAGGATGTCGGTCACGAACCAGCTCTCGGGCAGCATCCCGCCGACGTCGATCGTGTTGAAACCGGCGGTGCGGGGCATGACCGACATCGTGAACCCGGCCAGGAGGCGCCCGGCCGGGTCGAGCGGGCCGAGCGTCCGGGGGTTCGACCACTCGAGAGCCGTCAGCGCGCACGCACCGAAGACGAGCAGCGTGAGGGTGCCGGCGATGACGGTGACGGTGTTGAGCGTCCAGCGCCGGGGGAAGCGGAAGCGTCGGCGCAGCTCCATGATCACCGGGAAGCCCAGGCCACCGAGGATGATGGCGAGGCAGATGGGCAGACAGATCCAGGCATCGGTCACGAACGACATGAGGTTGTCGCTGAAGAGCGCGAACCCGGCGTTGTTGAAGGACGACACCGAGTGGAACACCCCGAGCCACACCGCCCGACCGAACGGTTCGCCGTAGCCGAGGGAGAACCGGCCGACGAGCAGGGCCGCCACGACCGCCTCCACCACGAGGGTGATCAGCGCCACACCGATGAGCACGCGGCGCACGTCGCCGACCGCCACGGTGTGCGTCTCGCTCACGGCGGTCAGGCGCGTGCGCAGCCCGAGACGGCGCGCGACGAGCAGACCGAGGAGGGTCGCGAGCGACATCACCCCGAAGCCGCCGATCTGGATGAGCACCATGATCACGACCTGCCCGAACGGCGTCCAGAAGGTCGCCGTGTCGACGATCACGTGGCCCGTGACGCAGAGCGCGCTCGTGGCGGTGAAGAGCGCCTCCATGAATGTGGCCGGGCGTTCAGCCGTGGCGATGGGCAGGCTGAGCAGAGCCGTGCCGAGGGCGAGGACCACGGCGAAGGCCAGCACGATGACTCGTCCCGGGGTGAGTCGGAACATCCCACGGAGGACGTCGACTCGGGGGATCGCGCGCCGCCGGTTCCTCACTCCGAAACGATCTCACATGCGCGGGGCGGCCGTGGGGTGCGCCCTACGCCCGATATGCGAAGGAACCTCTCGACACCCAGCACCGTGTCGGTGGCCCGACGTAGCATGGGGGCGTGGAACCGCTTCTGGCCCTGTTCGCCGAGTGGTGGTGGATCGGCCCCGCCGCGGCCGGTGCGGGCACCGTCGGCTGGATCGGCGTGCGCCGCTCACGACAGCGCGCCCTCCCCGCGGGCACCACGACCACCACGGATCGCGCCGCACGGGCGTGGGCCTCTCGCCCGCTCAGCAAGACCGCCGCACGACGCCTCGAGCTCGACGCCGCTCAGCTCGACCTGCAGATGGCGCGCAACGCCGTGACCCGCGGCCGCGCCGACGTCAAGGTCGCCGACGCCGAAGCGGTGCGCGCGCAGGCGGAGCGGGCGGCATCCCGAGTCTCGAACGACGTCGTCACCGCCGCGCGCGCACGGCTGGTCGACGCGCAGCGCGACCTGCGGGCCGCGTCCGCCGAGGTGCGGGCACGACGGGCCGGCGTCAGGGCGGCGAAGGCGATGCTCCCGGCGATCCGCGCCGGCAGCGCGCCGCTCCCCGTCGTTCGGGTGCTCGCCGAACACGACGCGATCCTGACGCGATGGATGGCCTACGAGACCGATACGGCCCTCGCGATCGACTACCCCGTCATGACCGACCCGCGCTCTCCCCTGCTGGCCGAGTTCCTCCGCGCGCACGAGCGCGCCCAGTGGCTGCGCCCGGCGACGCCCCAGACGCGCCTCGAGCCCGCCGACTTCCTCGCCTACCGCGATGCCGTCCGCCGCGCCGGTCACGCATTCGACCGGGCCGAGCAGGCGGCTCGCCGCGGTGGCGAGCAGCCGAGCGTCGAGGGCACCGATGCGTGGAGCCGGGTGGCATCCGATCTCGCGGAGACGGCGCAGCGTGCCCTGGCTCGCTCGATGGAGTCGATGGGCCGTGCGGCGGCGCGCAACTGGAACGAGCGCGGCGCCAAGCGTCCGCAGAAGCGGGGTCCCGACCCCGAGCCCCGCGCGCCCCGCACCGGCGGGGAAGCCGGAGGCACCCCGTCGCGCACGAGTCCCGTCTGGCCCCCTCCCGCACGAGACCGGCCGAGACCGCCCACTTCCTGAGAGAGCGAGAGTCCAGCGGCGTAGCATGGCGCCGTGAACGAGTTCTGGACCTTCGCCGGGCAGTACTGGTGGCTCGCGTTCCCGATCTTCGGGATGACGATGGGCGCCATCAACGCGCGCGTGCGGCACCGCGAGGTCACCGCACGCCGCCGCCACCGCGAGCAGCTGGAGCTGCTGAAGGCCCAGGGAGCCGTCTCGGCGACCGCACCCGTGGCGGCGGTCACGCCATCGGCGGGCGAGCTCGGCGGCGCGCAGGGGCGCGTCGTCGCCGCGCAGGACGAGGTCACGCACCGCTGGCTCGAGTACGAGCTCGACGCGACCAAGCTCATCACCTATCCCGCGATGAGCGACGGGCGTCAGCCGCTCACAGCCGCGTTCCTGCGTGCCAAGAAGGCGGCCGACAAGCTGCGCCCCGACGAGGGCGAGACCCTCTCGCCGGAGCGCCTCAAGGAATACCGCGACGCCGTCACCGACTACGAGGTCGCCTTCGACGTGGCCGAGCGCGACGCCCGACGCGTGAAGGACGCCGCCTTCACCCCCGACGAACGCAAGCGTCTCGACACCGCCAAGCAGTTGCTCATCGTCGCGACCGATCAGGCCGCGACCCCGAACGAGCGCCAGCTGGCCTACCGCCGGGTGCGCGAGGAGCTCGACGGCCTGATTCTGCTCTCGGACGAAGCCGTCGACGTGCTCGAGAAGAAGGTCGCTCTGGAGCTCCCCCGCCAGCGCACCGCGCCGCCGTCCGAGACCGCGCCCGGCTCCGCCGCCTGAGCGCGCCCGCTTCGCCGCGGTCTGCGCCGTTCGGCGAGCAGCCGCACGCGCCGCGGAATCGGACGAGTCCAACAGATTCGGATGCCGAGGGCCGTGGCATCCGAATCCGGTGAGACCTTCCGATTCCGTTGCGCTCCCCCGCCCGCCCCCGCACGAATCTGACAGACGATCGCGGAGATCGCAGATTCCTCCGCGAAAGCTGCGAGATTCGCACGCATCTGCGAGCGGCCGCGCCCGGAACCGCGTCGTTCCGCAAGCGGCGGCACGCGTCGCAGAATCGGACGACCGAAACAGAATCGGATGCCGCGGGCCGTGGCATCCGGATCCGGTGACGTCGACCGATTCCGGGGACACTCCCCACCCGGCCGGTGCCGCGCCGGCGCCTCAGCGAGCCCGTCGGATGCGCACCGGCCCGCGAGCCGTCATCACGTCGACAACCTCGCCCTTCTGGGTCACCTCGACCTCGCCGAGGCCCACCAGCTCGTGCGCGGCGTCGCGCGCCGGCTGCATCAGGTCGCGCCAGTCGTCTCCGCCCACCGCGCGGGCGGCCTCGGAGGGGCAGATCGTCTTGTCGGCGTCGCGCGCGGCGAGCAGTTCGCGGATGGATGCCACGAGCCGCGGGTCTGCACCAGGTGACGGGGCCATCTGTCCAGTGTCCCTCCGCGGCACGGCGCCGGGGCCAGAATGACCCGGTGATCACCGAGCGCCACGCCCCCGACCTGCCCGGCCGCGCCGTCATCGCGCAGCGGTGGAACCGCGCCGTCTTCGTGCACTGGCGGGTCGACCCGGCCGAAGTCGCGCCGCTGCTGCCCCCGGGGACGCGTCCCGACGTGCACGACGGATCCGCGTGGGTGGGCCTCGTGCCGTTCGTGCTGAGCGAGTTCCGGTTCCTGCCCCTGCCGCCGGTGCCGCTGCTCGGCACGTTCACCGAGATCAACGTGCGCACCTACGCGGTCGACGACGCGGGCCGGCGCGGAGTGGTGTTCCAGACGCTCGAGGCCGAGCACCTCGCCCCGGTGCTCGCCGCCCGCGCGCTGTTCGGCCTCCCCTACCGCTGGGCGCGGGCGGGAGTGCGCACCGATGGTCGCCGCATCGAGTACCGGTCACGGCGCCACGGCGGTCGGCATCCGGGCACCCGTGTACGGGCGACGCTCGGCACCGAGACCGTCGACACCGACCTGTCGCGTTTCCTCACCGCTCGCTGGGGCTTTCACGAGCGTCACCTCGGACGCACGATCTGGGCGGCGAACGCCCACGAGCCGTGGCCGCTGGTCACCGCCGAGCTCGACGTGCTCGACGACGAGCTGGTCGCCGACGCCGGGTTTCCCCAGCTCGCCGGCCGCACCCCCGACTCGGTGCTCGCGATGCCCGCCGATCACCCCGGTTTCATCACGCGGTTCACCGGGGCGCACGCGATCGCGTAGAGCCCGGACGGCGCGACGCCAGCAGGATGACGTTTCCCTCGCGAATTTCCGACGGGAACCTGCGAGGAAGTAGCCGTTGTGCGAGGAGACGCCGAAGCCCGGTCTGGAGCGGACTGCGCCGCGGATCCCGTGACCAGCAGCGGCGAACTGCCGCGCCGATCGCAGGATGACGTTTCCCTCGCAGATTTCCGACGGGAACCTGCGAGGAAGCAGCCGTTCTGCGAGGAAGCGCCGACGCCATGTCTGCAGCGCGCTGCGCCGCGAGTTACGCGACCGGCAGCGGCGACGTGCCGCGACGAGCGCAGAACGACGGGTTCCTCGCAGATATTCGCCGAAAAACTGCGAGGAAGGAGCCGTTCTGCGAGTAAGCAGCCGCTCCTCGACGAGGTCGACCGGTCTGCGTGAAGGCGGAACGACGGCGGCCCCCTCCGCTCCGGAGGGGGCCGCCGTGCAGGTCATCCGCGCCGCGGACCAGCCGAACCGAGGGTCACCCCGCCGCAGGTCAACCCGCCGCAGCTCACCCTCGCCGCGACTCAATCACGCTGGGTCGAGAACGCGTCCGGGTACTGCTCGAGCCAGGCGTCGACCGCCTCGGCCTCGCGGCCCTCGCCGAACTCGTTGACCACGAGGTCTTCGAGTGCGCCGTACTGCTCGTCGTCGAGCTGGATGCCGGAGATGAGCTCGGCGGCATCCGGGTACTGCTCGGCGAAGCCGGACGTGCCGAGGAAGTGCAGGGCCTCGGGGTCGCCCATCAGACCCTGGGGGTCTTCGAGGTCCTTCACGTCGTACGCGTCATTGGCCCAGAAGGGACGCCACAGGGTCACGGCGATGTCCTTCTGCGCCGCGATGGCGTTGTCGAGCTCGGTGAGCATCGCCGCGGTCGACGAGGTGACGAGCTCGAAGTCGCCGTCGAGGCCGTAGCCGGGCAACATCGTCTCCTGCGTCTGCTTCGTCAGGCCCGCACCCGGCTCGATGCCGTAGATGCGGCCGTCGAAGCGCGCGGCGTTGGCCTTCAGCTGCTCGATCGAGTCGATGTCGACGTAGCTGGGCACGGCGATCGTGAGCTTGGCATTGTCGTAGTACGCGCCGAGGTCGTCGATCTGGTCGCCGTAGCGGTCCATGTACGACTTGTGCGTCAGCTCGGGCCACGCCGAGGGGTAGATGTCGACGTCACCCTGGGCGAGACCGGTGTACAGGGGTCCCGCCTCGGTGAGCGTCTGCATCTCGACGTTGTAGCCGAGCTTCCCGAGCTGATCCTCGAGCAGGTAGGCGGTGCTGAGGCCGTCGGTCCACGAGGGGAGGAACCCCAGGGTGATCGTGCCTCTTTCACCGTCGCCGCCGGTGCCGCCTTCGGCCTGATTGCCGCTGGCACAGCCGGCGAGGGTCAGGGCTCCCGCCGCGGTGAGGGCGAGGGCGGTGGTGAGGTGTCGCGTGTTCATTGCTGTGATCTCTTCCGTTTCGTATGTGATTCCGTGTGCTCGCCGCGCGCGCGGTGCCAGGATCCGACGCTTCCCGACTGCGGAAGCGACAGATCCTGGCGACTCGCGCGGAGACGAAGGGGGGTGGATGCCGGGAGTCAGCGCCCGGCCGGCACCGGGGTGCGGTCGGTCGGCGTCTGCTCGCGCTCGGCGGGCGAGGTGACATCCGGTGTCTGCGGTGCCGACGCGGTCGTCGCCGTGGCCGCGCGGGCGGCGCGACGTCGACCCCACACGCCCAGCAGCGACCCGCTGCTGCCGGCACGGTCGCCGAGGGCGGCGGTGAGGCGGTCGAGGTAGACCGCCAGCACGACGACGCTCAGGCCCGCCTCGACGCCCTTGGGGAGGTTCACGGTGGAGATCGATTCCACGACCTCCTTGCCGAGGCCGTCGGCTCCGACGATGCCGGCCACCACCGCCATCGACAGCGCGAGCATGATGACCTGGTTCACGCCGGCCATGATCGTGGGCATCGCGAGGGGCAGCTGGATGCCGCGGAGGATCTGCCCGGGCGTCGCGCCGAACGCGTGGCCGGCCTCGACCGTCTCGGAGTCGACTCCGCGGATGCCGAGCTCGGTCAACCGCACGCCCGGGGGCAGCGCGAAGATGACGGTCGAGACGACACCGGGCACGACGCCGATGCTGAAGAAGGTGATCGCGGGGATCAGGTAGACGAAGGCGGGCATCGTCTGCATGAAGTCGAGGATCGGCTTGAGCACCGCGCGCACCGTGGGGTTGCGCGCCGACCAGATTCCCAAGGGGACCGAGATCGCCACGGCGACGATGGTGGCGACGAGCACGAGCGCGAGCGTCTGCATCGCCGTGACCCACTGGCCCATCGCCAGGATGAGCGCGAACCCGATCACCGTGCCGACAGCGAGCTTCCACGAGCGCAGGAGAAACGCCAGGGCGGCCGCGACGACGATGACCACGATGATGGGCGCCGCGAGCAGCACGTCGCTGAGCCCGCCGACGAGGAAGCGCACGACCACGGCGACGACGTCGAGCAGGCCCGAGAGGTTGTCGCGGACCCAGTCCACTCCGGCATCCACCCAGGATCCGACGGGGATACGGAAACCATCCATCAGCGCACCCCCTCGATCTCGGATGCCGTGACCCCGGCGTCGGCGGGGGTCCCGTCGAGCACCGCGTCGATCTCGGCGGAAGGAAGGGGCTGGGGCAGCACGGTGAGTTCCTCGGTGGCGGTGGGGCCGGGGCCGAGCGCCGCGAGCAGGGTCACGCGCGGGATGACCCCGGCGAGACGCCCGTCGGCGTCGAGGACGGCGAGGGGGAGCGGCGACTCGACGGAGGGGACGAAGAGGTTCATCAGAACGTCGTCGTCGCGCACGCTCTGCGGCAGGGGCTTGAGCTTGGCGAGCAGCGAGCTCTCCCCCGCGCGCACGAGCGTGATGGCATCCCGGTCGGTGATGATGCCGAGGGGCTTGCGGTCGCGATCGGTGACGTAGACGGCCGACATGTACGCGTCGCGCATCTGACGCAACGCCGTGCGGGGACCGGCGGAGGCGTCGACACGGGGACGCGCGCGCTCCATGACGTTCCCGGCGGTGAGTACGCGGGCGCGGTCGACGTCCTGCACGAACTGCTCGACGTAATCGTTCGCGGGGTCGGTGAGGATGTCTTCGGGGGTGCCGATCTGCACGATCCGTCCGTCGCGCATGACGGCGATCCGATCGCCGAGGAACATGGCCTCGTTCAGGTCGTGGGTGATGAAGACGATGGTCTTCTTCAGCGTCCGCTGCAGTTCGAGCAGCTGCTCCTGCATCTCGCGGCGGATCAGCGGGTCGAGGGCGCTGAACGCCTCGTCCATCAGGAGGATGTCGGTGTCGGCGGCGAGGGCGCGGGCGATGCCGACGCGTTGCTGCATTCCGCCCGAGAGCGCCGAGGGGAGCTTGTCGCCCCAGCCCTCGAGGCCGACGAGGGCGAGGATCTCGTTCGCCTTGGCGAGGCGCTCGGCCTTTCCGACCCCGCGGAGCTCGAGGGGGTAGGCGACGTTCGCGGCCACCGTGCGGTGGGGCAGCAGCGCGAAGTGCTGGAAGACCATGGCGAGACGGTCGCGGCGGAGCGAGCGCAGGCGCGCGGCGCCGACGCCGGTGAGGGCGTCGCCCTGCACCTCGACAGTTCCCGCCGTGGCCTCGTGGAGGCCGTTGAGCATGCGGATGATCGTTGACTTGCCCGAGCCGGAGAGGCCCATGATGACGAAGATCTCGCCGGGCTTCACCTCGAAGCTCGCGTCGATGACGGCGGCGGTCCCGTCGTCGGCCGTGTCTTCGCGGCGAGCCCCGGAGCGGAGCTTGTCGACGGCGGCCTGGGGCGCGCGGCCGAACACCTTGAAGAGGTTCTTCGCCGCGAGGGCGGGCTTCGCGGACGCGGGAGTCGCGTCGGCGGGAGTGGTCGTGGCGGGCCTCGTCGAGGCGGGCGTCTGCAGGGCAGGCGGATGGGTCACTGTGTGCACCTCAGCGGCCTTCGGGTGGCCGCAGCGGTCACGCCCGGGTGGCAGCCGTCTGCGCTCTCGGCGGGTGGAACGCATCAGCACCGGACATCGGATCCGGCGCTCAGGCCGCCGACCGTACGCTCGCCGCGTCGACTCCTCGAGTCGTCACCGGCGACCGCGGACTGGTCGGGTGGGCGGCCCTGAAACGGGCCTGCACAAACGTTTCATGCTGATGGAATGGCTGGCAAATCGTCGCTCGCCTTGCGATTCCGGATGCCGTGTGGCACGCGCGCGCATGTGCTCGGCGTCCTTCTGACACCGTTGTCGGACGGGCCGTCGATGTCGGCCCGGGCGTGTCGCTGGTCAGTCGGCGGCGGGCTCCGCGGCGGCGGAGCGGTGGTGGCGGATGACCTCGGCGACCACGAAGTTGAACCACTTCTCGGCGAACGCCGGGTCGAGGTCGGCGTCTTCGGCCAGGCGCATGAGGCGCGCGATCTGTTGCTCCTCGCGGGCGGGGTCGGATGCCGGCATCCCGTGCTTCGCCTTGAGCACCCCGACCTGCTTCGTGCAGCGGAATCGTTCGGCGAGGAGGAAGATCAACGCGGCGTCGATGTTGTCGATACTGCCGCGAAGCCCGTGAAGGATCGTCGAGGGGTCGGCGTCGGTCATGTGTCCTCCCAGATCGCCTCGACCCTACCGCGCCGGACCCCGGTCCGTCGGCCGTGACGCGGGAGTCCTACAGTGTGAGCATGAGCCGATCGACGCGTCCCGACCCCACCGCCGAGGGCGCCGACGCCGGGGCGTCGACCTCCCGAGACAAGCCGGTCTGGACGGGGATCTCGCGCCCGTTCCCCGCCGGGTTCTTCCTCACCCTCGGAGGGCTGACGGCGTTTCTTCTCGCGATGGCGCTCGGCCGGTTGTCGACCGTCCTCATCTACATCGCCATCGCCCTCTTCGTGGCACTCGCGCTCGACCCGCTCGTGCGCATGCTCGTGCGCCGCGGGCTCTCGCGCGCCTGGTCCATCGTGATCGTGTTCGGCGGCCTCGCAGTGATCCTCGGCGGAGCGCTGTGGCTGCTGATCCCGCCGGTGGTGCGTCAGGTGGAGCAGTTCATCGGCGACATCCCCGCCTTCGTCAACGACCTCATCGACAGCGACGCTGTGCGCTGGGTCGAGACGAACTTCGGAGACAGCCTCGGCGACATCCTGCAAGAGGTACAGGGCTTCGTGACCAACCCCGCGAACATCGCCGCGATCGGCGGCGGCCTGCTGCAGGTCGGTGTCAACATCGGCACCTTCATCTCGGGCGCGATCATCGTGCTGGTGCTGAGCCTGTACTTCCTGGCATCCCTGCCCCGCATGAAGAACACCTTGGTGCGTCTCACCCCCGCGCGGAGCCGCGCGACGGTGTCCGACATGACCGGGCAGATCACCGACTCGGTCGGCGGGTACCTGGCGGGCATGGTCGTGCTCGCCCTGTGCAACGCGGTGTTCGCGTTCATCGTGCTGATGATCCTGCAGCAGCCGTTCGCCGCCCTTCTCGCCGCCCTCGCGTTCGGGATCACCCTGATCCCCCTCGTCGGCTCCGTGCTGTTCTGGGCCACCGCCACGGTGTTCACCCTCATCGTGAACCCGACGGCCGGCTTGATCTTCGCGATCGTGTACCTCGTCTACATGCAGATCGAGGCATATCTGCTGACGCCGCGCGTGATGAACCGCACGATCTCGGTCCCCGGGGCGCTGGTCGTGATCGGCGCGCTCGTCGGGGGAACGCTTCTCGGCCTGCTCGGCGCCCTGGTCGCCATCCCCGTGACGGCCTCGGTGCTGCTGATCATCAAGCAGATCGTCATCCCGCGACAGGATGCCAAGAAGTAGGTCGCGCCGAGCGCGCGCCTGTTCTCGACCTCACCCCCGCACGAGCGGTCCCGTCGAGCCCCGCACCACGAGCGTCGGGTGGATCACGTCGTGTCCCGCCACCGCTTCGCCCTCGATCGCGGCGACGATCCGTCGCAACGCCAACGCACCGAGCGCGGCGAAGTCCTGGCGGATCGTGGTGAGGGGAGGCAGGAAGTGACGCGCGTCCGACAGGTCGTCGAAGCCGACGACGCTGATGTCATGCGGCACCCGGATGCCGCGGTCGTGCAGCCCATGGATGAGACCGAGGGCGATCTGATCGTTCGCGGCGAACACGGCCGTCACCTCGCCCAGGTCGTGCGACCGGCCGACGTCGAACCCGTACTCGGAGCCCCAGTCCTCGATGAGGCAGAGCCCCTCGACGAGTCCCGCCTCGGCGAGCGCCTCCCGCCACCCCTGAGCGCGCTCCCGGGCGTCGAACCAGTCCATCGGACCGGCGAGGTGGGCGATGTTGCGGTGACCGAGCTCGATGAGGTGACGCACGGCCAGTCGCGCCCCCTCGCGCTGATCGACGCCGACGGTGTGCCAGGCGGCATCCGACTCGGCCTTGATCACGATCGTGGGAAGGCCGGTGGTCTGCTGGCGGAGCTGATCGAGCGACGACTCGCGCGGAGCGATGACGCACACCGCGTCGACGCCCTCCGTGACGAGCTCCATCACCCGGGAGCCCGCCGGGGATAAGCCCCCGTCGTCGCTCGAGAACGCGCTCACGGCATACCCGACCTCGCGAGCGGCGTTCTCGAGCGCGCGGAGTGTCCTGTTGGGTCCGTTCTCGATCGGGCCGTCGACGAGCACGCCGATGCGACGGGGCCGCCCCGTGGCGAGGGCCCGTGCGATCGAGCTCGGCGTGTAGTTCAGCTCGTCCATGGCCCGCAGCACGTGCCGGCGCGTGGTCTCGCGGATGTGGGGTTGGTCGTTCAGGACCCGCGACACCGTCATGTGCGACACACCGGCATGGCGGGCGACGTCGTAGATGCTGGGCCGTTGCCACCCGCGGCTCGAAGCCGTCGGCAGCACGCCCGTCCGATCCTGCGGCGAGGACGTCGCGCCCCCGGAGGGCAAGGGGGGCAGGCGAGCCTGCCCCCGCTGCCGCGACATCAGTTCTTCGCGCCGTAGGGCGCGTCGAACGTCTCGGTGACCTGCGTGCCGTCGATCGTGGCACGAGCGGTCACGGTGGCCGTTCCCGCGGGGACGGACGACGTCCGCGAAGAGAACGCCACGCTCACCGTCTTCCCCGGCGGAACCGCCGAGAAGGTCTTCTTCCCGTAGGCGGTCACGATCTCGACCTCGGCGGATACGGCCGAGCGGTTCACCGCGGTCACCGAGACGTACGCCTTGCCCGCGATCATCCGCGTCGATGCCGACGACTCGATCACCAGAGCGGGGGCCGGGTCGTCCGTCCGCGGCGGGAGCGTGATCGTCCGGGTCGTCTCCTCGTTGCCGGCGGCGTCCTGCGAACGCACGTGTACGAAGCGCGGGGCGTCGGTCAGCTCGACCGAGAACGGCTTCTCGTAGGTGGCGAACATGTTGTTCGACGCCCCCGCGGGGTCGGCATCCGGTCCATCCGACCAGACCGTGCGCGACAGACCCGAACCGGGTTCGGCGTCGGTCGGCGAGAGGGTGACGAGGGCGGAGACCCCGTCGACCACCTCGATGCGATCACCGGTGACCGGTGCGACGGTGTCGATCCTCGCGCTCGCCCGCGCCTCGCCCACGGCACCGTCGGTGGCCGTGGCCCGCGCACGGACGGTGACCTCTCCCTGGCCGTCGACCGCGACCGGCTCGGTGTACGGCCGCCAGGTCGCACCCCCGTCGAGGCTGACCTCGGTCGAGGCGATGTCGGCCGCGGTCTTCTGCGCCGTCACGACCGCCTTCGGAGCGGTGAGGTACCACCCGGAGCCCTCGGGCGCAGCGTCGAAGGCGATGGACACCAGAGGTATCGTCTGGTCGACCGGCGCAAGGACGAACACGGTGGCGAGCGCCCCGGCGGGCGAGCCCGCGACGGTTCCAGACACGTCGAACATCGCCTCGGCCGTCGCGTAGGACTGCGGTTCGACGGCGTCCCAGGTCACGGGGATACCGCTGGCGGCCGTGCCATCGTCGAACGTGGCACGCACGGTGGCGGGCAGCACGGGGGCGACCCCCGGAGCGGTGACCACCGAGGTGTAGTCGACCGAGGTCATCGTCTGCGACAACCCGTCGGCGACGAACACCGTGGCTGCGACTGTCTGGCCCTCGTACCCGCTCACCCGCCCGGTGACCGTGAAGGTGCCGGGCTTCGCCACGTCCGCCGGCGTCACGGCGTCCCACGAGACAGCGCCCTCCCGCAGCGGTGCGTCGGCGTCAGCCACCCAGATGCGGGAGGGAAGGGTGGGCAGCACCCCGGTGAGGGTGCGCACCGCGACGTCCTCCGCGGCGACGAAACCGTCGCCCGGATCGGGGTCGGGGTCGTCGGGCGTGGCGACGCCGGTGACCTCCCACTCGATGACGCTCGTCGCGTGGGGCTGACCGTCGACGACCTGCCGCTCGAGGACGAGGCGCAACGCTCGCGTGGTCACGGCGTCGAACGTGACACTGACCGGAGCGAGCGACGTCTTCGGCTGCGCGGGGTCGAAGGCGGGCAGCGGGTACGCGACGTCGTCGCCGCGCACGGGCTCCCACTCCCCGGCGGCATCCTGATACTCCAGCGACCATCCCGCGGGGATGCGGACACCCCCGTCGCCGACCCCGGCGTTCTGCCAGAGGAAGACGGTGGATGCCGACACCGTCACCGGCGCATCCCACGTGTAGGTCGCGACGTCGTCGGCGGGGGCGGGAGCGACGCCCCACGTGCCCCACATCGCGTTCAGGTTGTCGGTGGGCGCCGATGCGCCGTCGTTGAGGGCAGCGGCGGAATTCCACGGCGGGACGTAGCTGACGGCGACGTCGGGCGCGTGCTCGCCGGTGGCGAGGGCGATGTTGCCCGGTGTCTCGGCGGAGACGGGCGAAGGGATGGCCGCGGCGGTCCCGACGGCGAGGGCGAGCGTGACGAGGGCGACGGACGCCCGCGTCAGAAGGCGGGGTGTGTGCATGGTGGGTCCTGTCGTTCTCACGCGTCGATCGGGGCACGGCCGGCCGCGAGCAACACCTTCTGACGGTCACGGGCTGTGAGGAGGTTCGCCTCGGTGAAGGACTGCGAGACGGATCGCACAGCCTCCAGGAAGGCCGCCCGATCGGCGAACGGCGCCTTCGCCCACACCTCTTCGAGCAGGCTCGGACCGCCCTGCCCGCGCGTGGGGTTGCGCACCTTGGAGTCGACGCCGGCGAAGGCGACGGTGGGCTCGGACCGCTGGAAGTACATGTGGTACGCCACGTCCTTGCCCGAATAGGCCGGCTCGAACGTGCGTCCATCGATCACGAAGACGTTGCCGGATCGCTGCGTGACGCCCCGGCGGATCGAGCCGTCGAGTCCCGCTCGCGTGGACAGCGCCAGCGAGGCGTACCGCGTCGACGAGTCGATGGCGGTCAGCACCACCGGGCCGTAGACGAGGGCTTGGATATCGCGGCGGTCGGGGGTGGGTTCGGCGCGCAGGCTGAGCGGGATGGTGACCGTGACCTTGTCGCCGGCCACCCATGAGCGGGTGAGCGCGACGTAGGTGCCGGGGGCGACGTCGACGTCCTGACGCTCGCCGTTGACGCTGACGGAGGACCCTCGCCCCCAGGCGGGGATGCGCACGTGCAGAGTGAAAGGTCCGGAGGGGGCGCGCGTGAATTCGAGGGTCGACGTGTCGGCCTCGGGGTACGACGACGTCTGCACGAGGGTGAGCCCCTTGTCGCTCCAGTCGAGCGTCGAGGCGATGTAGAGGTTGACGTAGAGGGCGTCGCCCGCCTTCGAACGGAAGTAGATCGTGTCCTGGTACTTGACATGGCTCTCGAGGGCGGTCCCGCCGCAGCACGTGCCGATGTTGCCGTCGCCGTACTCCTTACGGGTTCCGGGGTTGACCGGGAACATGTAGCAGTTCTCGGGGCTGACGGTCGATTCGGCGTCACGTCGGCCGCCGAGGATGTGGTTCAGCACCGTGCGCTCGTAGTAGTCCATGTACCGCGGATCCTGATCGTGCAGGAACAGCGAGCGGGCGATCTTGAGCATGTTGTACGCGGCGCACGACTCCGCGTTGCGCTTGCCGATGTCGCCGGCGACCGCGTCGGCCGGCCCCCACAGCTCACCCTCGCCCGTACCGCCGTGGGCGTAGGCCCGGCCCGGGACGACCATTCCGAACAGGTTCGTCACCGCCGTGCGGTAGCGCTCCTCCCCCGTCTGGTCGTAGAGCTTCAGGTATCCCGAGAAGGTGGGGATGTACTGATTGGCGTGCCGGCCGTCGAGCGTGTCGCGGTCGTCGGCGCACGCGTCGACGAGGGCGTCGTACGTGAAGAGCTTCGCCGCCTGCAGGAACTCCTCGCGCGCGGGGTCCGCGGAGCGCCAATACAGCTCGACGAGCACGTCGTTCATACCGCCGCACTCGCCGGCGATGTAGAGGGACCACATCTTCTGCAACTGCGCGGGGGCGCACTTCGACAGTCGCGAGTACACCCAGTGGCCGATCCCCTCGGCGAGCGACAGCGCGAGCGTGTTGCCGGTGTAGGCGTGCGCGTCGAGCAGCCCCGCCACGATCTTGTGCAGCGTGTAGTACGGCGCCCAGATCTCGCCGTACGGCGCGTAGTTCTCCAGGGCGGAGAACTGCCACTCTCCGTAGGCGGAGAGGAACCCCGGATGCGAGTACCGCGAGGCCGTGCCGACCTTCTGCGCGGCCAAGGCGGCCCGGCACTCCTCCAACCCGGCGACGAATGCGCCGACCTTCTGCGCGAGCGCCCCTTCTCCCGTCGACGCGTACGCCATCGAGAGTCCACTGAGGAAGTGCCCGGCGAAGTGGCCCCGCAGCAGACCGCCCGCGCCGCGCGCGTTCTGGCCGGCGCGGTACTCCGACGGCCCCCAGCGCTGGTCGTCGGGCGCCGGACCGAACTCCTCCCACCCGCCCGGCGGTGTGGCGCCGCGGGTGCCGAGTCCCGCGTTGCGGCGGAACACCGCGAGCAGGGCGTCGACGGAGTAGGCGCGGTTGAGGATGAGGGCCTGTTTCTGCGCGCGGGTGAACACGCTCTGCCCGAGCGAGACCGCGCTCAGCGGGAAGGGCTGCAGCGCCCACGCATCCGGCGCGACCTCGCGAGCGGCTGCACGCACGACGGCGGCCGAATGCCGCAGGCCCGGCGCGCGGAACGCGGATGCCGCGGACGTGGCGGCGGTCGCCGAGGGCGCCGTGAGGGCGCCCGACGCGGCGAGCAGACCGCCCACGGCGCTCGATCCGAGCAGGGCGCGCCGGGTGAGGACGGGGGGATCGATGGGGGTCATGGGGGGGTCTCTTCTCTTCATCGAGCGGAACGAGGGATGCCATACCGCGAGGCGAGGCGGGGTCGGAGAGGGAGTGGGGGCAGGCGAACCGGCCCCCACTCCCGTGACGTCAGTTCTGCGCGCCGTACGACGCCTCGAAGGTCTCGGTGACCTGCGCGCCGTCGACCGTGGCGTTGGCCGTGACCGTGACCGCTCCCGCGGGGATCGAGGACTTCCGCGAGGTGAACGACGCACTCACCGTCTTCCCCGGCTGCACGTTCTTGACCGTCTTGGTGCCGTACTCGGTGGTGAACACGAGATCGACGGCGACGTCGTCGTCGTTCTTCGCCGTCGCGATCACGTACGCCTTGCCCGCGATCATGCGCGTCGACGCCGACGAGTCGATCTGCAGCGACGGAGCGGGTGCCTCGGCGGCCCACGCCTCGAACTCCTGGATCGCGGCGGAGCCCTGACCCTCCTGCGCACCCCAGGACTGCATGAGGGCGCGCAGCGCCGTCGTCTCGACGGCATCGAAGGAGACCTCGTTCACCGCGTCCGATGACCGGGCGTAGGTGTCGTCGGTGGCGACGTCGCGCCAGACACCGGCCGCGTCGCGGTACTGCAGCACCCACGACCGGGGCGGGATCAGTCCCGCGTTCGCCGCGTCGGCGGCATCCCGTCCGAAGTGCACTCCCGCGCGATCCAGCCGCACCGGGCGCTCCCAGCTGAGCTGCACCCACTGCTCCCCGACACGGGGCCAGGTGCCCCAGCCGGTCGTGGTCGATCCGTCGACGGCGTTCTCGACGGGCGCCCACCCCGAGGCCGACGAGGCGGTCGGGGTCGCGTAACGCGCCACGTTGCCGACCATCGGCGCGTCGGGCGAGCGCGGGATGGTGGTCGCGGTCGGCGTCGAGACGTTGCCGGCCGCGTCCGTGGCCCGCACGGAGACGACGTGTCGTTCCAGGCTGGGCGCGGCCACCGCCCCCGTGAGCGGCGTCCAGGTGGTGGACCCGTCGATCGCGTATTCGAGGCCGACGAGACCGGAGCCGGCGTCGGTCGCCGTCGCCGACACGGTGCGCGCGGCGGCGTCGAGCTGCGCGGTCACCTGGGGCGCGGTCGCATCGATGCGGAACGCGGCCGAGGCGTCTGCGGAGACGTTGCCGGCGGCATCCGTCGCCCGCGCGACGACGGTGTGCGCACCATCGCCGTCCACCACGGTGTCGACGCGGCGCACGTCGGCGGTGTCCGTCAGGGGACCGCCGTCGACTCCCACCGAGATGCGCGAACGCACATCACGGTCATCCGTGGCGGTGGCCCGCGCGGTCACGGGCCCGACGTACCAGTCGCCGGCGCCCTTCGGTCCGCGCAGTTCGATACCGATCGCCGGGGCGACGGTGTCCGGCGACGTGTCCGTGCCGACGACCGTGACGGTCACCTGGACGCGCCCGGCGGCGTAGCCCTGCGCGGTACCGGTCACCGTGAACGAGCCGGTCGTCGCGTACGACGCGGGGTCGACGGCATCCCATCTCACGGGCGCGGCGACGCGGTCGGCGCCGTAGACGAGCGCGACGGTGTCGGGCAGCTCGGGTGCTTCACCCACCAGCGTGCGGGTGGTGGCCGGGTCGTAGCCGTCGGCGGCGACGGTTGCGACCGACCACTCCTCCACCGCGAGGGCAGAGTACTTCTCGGGCGTGGTCCTGCCCGGGGCCGCGTTCATCACGGCGCGCAGGCGCGTCGTCGTCACCGGGGTGAAGGTCACCTCGTGCATCTGCCGCACCGTCGTCGGGTAGCCGCTGGGGTTCTGCACGTCGTTCCAGCGCCCCTGGTCCCAGTACTGCAGCGACCAGGAGGCGGGAGCCGAGACGCCGTCGCCGGTACCGGGCTCGCGGTCGCTCCAGAACTGGATGGACGAGCGGTCGATTCGCACCGGCTCCGCCCAGTCGTACTGCACCCACTGGCTCGCCGGGCGGTCACCGGAGTACGAGCCCCACATGTCCGGCGGCAGCGGGTTCGGGCGCACGATCCCGTCGTTGAGCGCCGCGATCCAGTACTGCACGGGAACGGGCTCGTTGGAGGCGGATGCCTTCGCCCACGGCGCCACGTTCTGCGACGGCGTCGCGTCTTCGTCGCGGACCGGGGTGGTCACGACCGGCTTCATCCGCGCGGGCGTCACCGAGTCGTCCCACTCGACCTTGTCGACGGCGACCGAGCGCCGGAAGTGGTTCCCGCCGACCGCATCGGCGGTGTGGTAGGCCATGTACCACTCGCCCTTGAACTCGGTGATGGCGGGGTGGCTGGTGGTCGACGACACCGGTGCGAGCACGCGGCCCTGAGAGGTCCACGGCCCCATCGGCGTCGGCGCCGTGGAGTAGGCGATGCACGCGTGGTACACCGCGGGGGTGCACCAGCTGTCGGGGCCGGCGGTGTTGGCCGCATAGGCGAGGTAGTACGTGTCGTTGCGCTCGAACAGCCAGGCGGCCTCGAAGAAGCCGTCGACGCCGCTGCGGATCTCGGTCGGCGTGCCGATGAGGGTCTTCATGTCGGATGCCAGTTCCACACCGAACAGGCGGCTGAAGCTCCCCCAGTACATCCACACGCGACCGTCGTCGGCGACGTACACGGTGGGGTCGATGTTGTGGGCGTCGTTGCCCAGGATCTTCTGCGACACGATCGGGCCACCGGCGTAGTCGGTCCACGGGCCGGAGGGTGTGTCGGACACGGCGATGCCGATGCCGAACGGGTCGACCGAGGTGCTCCCCGCCTCGTGCACGGGCACGTACCAGTAGAAGCGGTCATCGGCGCCCTGCACGACCTGGCCGGCGTAGGCGCGCCCGGGGGTCGCCCACGAGAACACCTGCTCCGGACGCATCAGCGCGGGGTGGTTCTCCCACTGGCCGCCGTCGACGTCGGTGGTGGAGAACGACTGCCACTCGTTCATGATGAAGTCGTTCGTCGTCGGGCCCGCTTCGTCGCGGCCGGCGTAGACGTAGAGCGTGTCGTCGACGACGAGGGTGGCCGGGTCGGCGGAGTACACCGTCCCGTCGCCGAGCAGGGGGTTCGGGAGGGCGGCCGCGGGACTGACGGGCGTCAGCGCCAGGAGCCCTGCCACGAGGCCCACGGCGGCGGTTGCCGCCAGGGGCCGACGAGCGGTGTGTCTGGTCATGGGGTTCCTTCGAGAGAAGTGGCGTCGGGGGTCAGAGGAGAAGCACCCTCCCCGGCCGCCGCGCCGAGTCTGCGCGGGAGCCGGGGAGGTGCGAGGGAGGGAGGTGTCCGTGAATCAGGGGAGAGGGGAAGGGGGCAGGCGAACCCGCCCCCTTCCCTCCCGTCAGTTCAGCGCGCCGTAGGGCGCCTCGAACGTCGCGGTCACCGGCGCCCCGCCGACCGTCGCGGTCGCCGTCACCGTGGCGACTCCCGCGGGGATGCTCGCCGCGCGCGAGTTGAACGACGCGCTCACCGTCTTCCCGGGCTGTACGCCCTTCACCGTCTTCGTGCCGTAGGCACTGGTGAAGACCAGATCGACGGGTACGTCGTCGGTGTTCTTCGCGGTCGTGATCACGTACGCCTTGCCCGCGATGGCCCGGCTTGCGGCGCTCACGGCCACGTCGAGGGCGGGCGCGGATGCCTCGGGGAGCTCCCACACCTGCCATTCCTTGATGCCGACGCTGCCCTTGCCCTGTTCGGTGCCGACCGGGTCGAGCGCGAGCCGCAGCTTCGTCGTGGTGACGGGCTCGAACGACACCGTGTTGTAGGTGTCCTTCGCCGTGCCGTACGCCCCCGCGTTCTTCACCGGAACCCACGCGGTGGTCGTGGCATCCCAGTACTCGGCTTTCCACGAGGCCGGGACGTCGATGCCGAGGCCCTGCGCGTCGATGTTCGACACGAAGTACACGCCCAGCTCGCCGATGCGCACCGGCTCCTTCCAGTCGTACTGCACCCACTGGTCGGTGACGGCCGGCCACACGCCCCAGACGTTGGCGTTGTCGTTCGGCGTGACGTCGCCCGACGCTGTCGGCTGGACGTCGTCGTTCAAACCGGTCACCCGGTTCCACCCGGCGGTTCCGGATGCCGTGGGCGTGGCCAGCAGGGCGACGTTGCGCTTCTGCGTGCCGTCGGCCTTCGGTACCGTCCGCTCGACGACGGGTGAGACGTTGCCCGCCTTGTCGGTGGAGCGCACCTGCACCTTCGTCTCGTCGAGTCCGATGAGCACCGTCCCCGTCATCGGGGACCAGTCCCCGGCGTCACCGAGGCGGTACTCGATCGATGCGACTCCCGAACCGGCGTCCGTCGCGGTCGCCTTGACCGTACGCGAGACCGCGTCGGCCGTGACCTCGGCGGCCGGTGCCGTGGTGTCGATGCGCACGGTCTGCGCCGCCACCGGCGAGGTGTTGCCCGTGGCGTCGGTCGCCCGTGCCTGCACGACGTGGGACCCGTCATCGGTCACCGACACCGCCGCGGTGTAGGCCACCCACTCGCCCTGGCCGACGCGCACCTCGATGCGGGGAGCCGGATCCTGGTCGTCGGTGGCGGTCACGTTCACCGTGACGGCCTGGGTGTACCACCCCGACCCGGGGGCGGCCGGCGACACCTGCAGGGCCACCGTCGGCGCCTTCGTGTCGGCGCCCCCGCCGTCGACGGTCACCGCGGCCGAGGCGGCCTTGGTGCCGGGCAGATCGCTCTGCACGGTTCCGGCGACGGTGAACTGCCCTGCCGTCGCGTAGGACGCGGGGTCGACCGCGTTCCACGTGACCGGGAGGTCCTGACGCGACCCGTCGTTGAACAGCACGCCCACCCTCTGGGGCAGCACCGGCGCGACACCCGGCAGGGTGCGCGTGGTCACGGCATCGACCTGGTTGATCTGGCCGGGAGCCGTCGCCCGCACCCACACCGTCGCCTTGGCGGCGACCGGCGAGCCGGGCACGATGCCCGAGACGGTGAAGCTGCCCTCACCGGCGACCTGCGCGTCGGAGACCTCGACCCACGTGACGGGAAGGTCGGCGTGGCTGCCGTCGGAGAACGTGGCATCCACGGTCGCGGGAAGCTCCGGCTTCGTGCCCACGGTGGTGCGGACGTCGATGGGCTCGATCGAGGTGGGTGCGTCGGCGAAGACCTTCCATTCGCTGACGGCCACGCCGGCGAACGTCGAGCCCGAACCGGTGGCCGAGAGGGTGGCGCGCAAGCGCGTCGTGGTCACGGCACCGAAAGTGACGGTGTTGGGCGCACTCCGCTCGAGGGTGTGCGCCGACGCGGCCGGCACGTCCGCCCACGCGGCACCGTCCCAGTACTGCACCTTCCACGCGCTCGGGACGTTCACGCCCTGGTTCGACGCGGGATCGCCCTGGTCGGACCAGAAGTTCATCTCGACGCCCGACACACGCTGCGGTTCGCTCCAGTCGTACTGCAGCCAACGGGTGGCGGGGTTGTCGCCGCCGGCCCAGGTGCCCCAGACGTCGGTGCTCCCTCCGCCGTTGTAGAGGATCTTCCCGTCGTTGACGGAACCGACCTTGTTCCAGCCCGCGGTGAACGAGGCGGTGGGCGTCGCGGCGGGGGCGACGTTCGCGCCCTGCGTCGCCACGTCTCCCTGCACCGTCACGTCAGACTCGGAGGTCTTCTCGCCGTCCGTCGCCGACAGGCGCAGCACGTACTCGCCCTTGGCCGAGAAACGGGCGGTGGTGGAGGCCGCCGCGGCGTCGTCGAAGAGCACCGTGGCATCCTCGGGGGCGCTCACCACGCTCCAGCGCGCGCTGAGCTCGCCGCCGGGCAGACCGTCGTCCTTGACCGTGCCGACCAGTGCGGCCGATCCGCCGGCCGAAGCCTGACGGTCCTGCCACGCCGTGACCAGCGGTGCCTGGTTCGTGGATGCCGGAGCGGCGATGCCCGTGGAGAACACCTGCAGTTCCTTCACGCCCGTCTTGGCACCCGCGGCGTGCGTCGCCGTGAGGCGCACGGCGTCGCCGGTGACCTCGGGGAACTGCACGTGGTTGTAGTTCGCCCGCGGGTAGGCGGGTGTGCGGGCCTGCTGCGGGATCGTGGACCACTCGCCGTTGCGGCGCACCTCGAGCGTGTAGACCGAGGGTTCGGAGTAGCCGGCGGCCGTGGCCGACGAAGAGCTGTCGTAGAAATAGGTGCGGACGTCGTCGAACGTCTTGTCGCCGCCCAGCTCCACCGTCAGCGAGTCCTTCGCATTCGGCGAACCCGCCGTGCCCCAGAAGGGCTCGTTGATCGTCGTGCCGTTGACGGCGCCGGCCGGCTCGCGACCCGCGGCCGAGAACGACGCGGTCGCGGAGGTGGCGAGGTTGGCGCTGCCGGTGCTGTCGGTGCGCACGTCGGCGCCCGCCTTGGCGAACAGGTCGACGACGCGGGCCTCGTCGGCGAAACGCACGTCCTGCGGAGCCTTGACGGTGGATGCCGTGGCGGTGGTGACCTTCGCGTCACCCTTCACGACCTCGACCGTGCCGGTGGCGGGGTCGTAGACCACGTGCGAGAGCTTGTCGACGGTGAAGGCGAGCTTGCCGTCGAGGAACACCGAGTACCCCTCGGGCACGTCGTCGCCGTAGTGCCGCTCACCACCGGGGGCGTCCCAGGTGACCGAGAGGTCGCGGTCGCGGTAACGGATGTTGTTCGCGGTGAAGTGGTCCCACCCGATGTCGATCGGGTCGAGCTCGATCTTGGCGTCGCTGCGGGTGCGCACACCCATGGCGTCTTCGATCATGGTGAAGTTCGTCGCCCCGAGGATCGTGTGGTGGATCCAGGAGCGGTAGTCGATCTTCTGCGGGTCGGCGGAACCGTTCGCCCAGAACTCGTTCTGGTCGGGCAGGCGGTTGTCACCGCCGTTCTGGTAGTGCGACCAGGCGTTCCAGTACAGGAGCTTCTTGTACCACTCGGCGTCGATCGCGTCGGTGGGGTAGTCGCGCAGCACCTTCGACAGCATCCGGAAGGTGACCGTGGAGTTGATGACCGAGAAGTTGTTGCTGCCCTGGCCGCCGGTGGCGTTGTACGCCGCCTGGTCGGCCTGATTGGCCGTGTAGAAGGGGAAGATCGGGTACTGCTTGTCGTCCGCGAAGAGGCGCAGCGCCTCGACGTAGTCGTCCTTGTAGTCCGCGTCACCGGGCTTGGGCACGAGGCCGACCGAGAACGGGTAGTAGTTGTTGATCTCCTTCCAGGGCACGTGCTCGCCGTTGTTGGCCATGGCGTGCTCGATGAGCTTGCGGTCGGGGTTCCACAGCACGTCCATGACCTGGGTCTTGATGTTCTGCGCGAACGCCTGCATCTCGTCGGCCTTGGCGGTGTCGCCGGCGGTGCGATACGCCTCGGCCGACGCGAGCGCGTTGGAGTAGAGGTACGCGTTCTCGGCGCGGTCCTGGTTGCCGCCCTTCCAGTGGAACGACACGGCATCCGCGTCGTTGCCCGTCATGGCGCCCCAGTTGTACTCGATGAGGCCGTTGCCGTTGGTGTCGTACGCGTCGACCAGGCCCTTCACGTCGTCCTCGGCGTATTCGGCGAGGTTCTTCGCGATCGCGGTCGGACCGCCGTGCAGCTGGTACGAGCGCCATGCCGCTTCGGAGATGTACTGCGTGTAGCTGTTCGACCAGTTGGCGGGGTCGCCGGGGTTGTCGACGAACTTGTAGCTCTTGCTCGTCTCTCCGGTCGAGACCCACGGACCGTACGAGTAGATGGGGTCGCGGAAGTATTTCAGGTCGTCGATGAACATGCCCGTGGTGAGCACGATCGAGTTGTTGTATCCGAGCACACCCTCCATGGCGACGGGGAACTGGTAGGTGTTGCCCGGCATGTCGGCATCGAGGAAGTTGTACCGCATCAGCCACCAGCGGTAGTAGAGCGTCTTGTCGATGTTGTCTTCGGGGGTGTCGAGGTAGGGCACGTTCTCGGCCCACCACTCGTTGTAGGCGGTGACGTGGGCCGTGTAGGCCTCGCCGGCCGACTGGGCGCGGGTGGTGTCGTACTCGGTGCGCGAGGCGGCGATCTCGTCGGTGACGAGGCCGAGCTGCACCTTCGCGGTGGTCGAGCCCCCGGCGGGCACCGACAGCGTGCGGACGAGGGTCTCGCCCGCGGGGGCGAAGCCGTCGCCCGAGAAACGCGGCGAGATCTTCGTGAGGTTGTTCAGCGCCTGAACGTGGCCGACGAGTTCGGCGCCGTCCGCGGTGACGGCGTAGGGGGAGGATGCCACGAGCTCGACGTCGACGGCCCCGCCGGTCGAGCGCACGTCGAGGTTGGTGACGAGCACGTTGGCGTCGGTGATGAACTTGGTCTGCACGACCTCGATGCCGCCGCCGCGGTGGACGCTCCGCCAATAGCTCGGCGTCTGCTTGCGCTGCGAGACGTCCTCGGTCAGACCGACGTCGTTGCCGCCGACGCGCGCGGTGATCGTGTAGCCGGAACGCCCGTCGATGGACTCCCAGTACGCGAGCTGCCCGCCGAACCCGAGCACGCCGGGATTGTGCTCCTTCATGAACGCGGCGCGTCCGCGCGTGAACAACCACTGGTTGTTGTCGCCGAAGCTGCCTGCGTCGCCGGTGCGCGCGAGCATCTCGTCCATCCAGAAGTCGTTCGACGCGCTGGAGCCCGCACCGGCGGCGAGATCGGCGTCGAAGATCCTCTGCAACTGGTTGCCGGGGGTGTACGTGACCCCGGTGTCGGGCACGGGGGTCGGGCTTCCCGAGAACGTCGGATAGCCGATGTCGGTGTTCGCGGCGTGTGCCGGTGCGACCACGAAGGTCGTCGCCAGCACCGTCGCGATCGCCGCTGTGGCGATCGCGGAACGCCCGACGCGACGGGGGGTCGTCGGATTGCAGTCCACTGTGTCTGTTCCTCTCGGCGCTGCTCGTCGATGAGCAGCGGGTGCGTGGGAGGCACGCTACCGAGGACGCGAATTGTTTCGCAATGGTTTTCGTAAATTTCGAAACATCGACGAAAACGGCCGCCTGAAGCGGGTCAGCGGTGCGCGATGGTCGACCCGCGGATGACGAGCTTGACGGGCATGGGATGCGTTCCCGCCCCGACATCGACGCCGTCGATCGCATCGAAGACCCGCTGCGCAGCCTGACGACCCAGCTGCTGCAGATTGGCGTTGATGCTCGTGAGCGGCGGCCGCGCGTTCTCGGTGAGCAGCTCCCAGTCGTCGTAGCCGATGACGGCCAGGTCGCCCGGAACGTCGCGGCCGAGGTCGCGCGCGGTGTCGAGCACACCTCGCGCGATCTGGTCGGAGCCGCAGAACACGGCATCCACCTCGGGGTACCGCTCGAGCAGCATCGCCGCGGCATCGCGGCCCCAGTGCTCGTTCCAGGCGGCGAACATCGGCTCGCCGACGAAGTCCAGTCCCGCCGCGGCGAGCGCCGCACGAGCCCCGGCGAGGCGGTCCTGGGCGGCGGCGTACGACGGGTCGCCGGAGATGTGGGCGATGCGGCGGCGCCCGCAGGCGAGCAGATGCTCCACGGCGAGTCGCCCGCCGGAGTAGTTGTCGGGCGTGAGCGACAGGTCCCGCGGGTCGTCGGACGGCGAGTAGGCGTAGACGACCGGGACGGGCAGCTCCTGCCCGAGCGAGGGACGGGGGTCGGTCTGCCTGCCCACGACGATGATGCCGTCGACGCGGCGACTCAGCAGCGCGCGCAGATGGTGCTGCTCGCGGATGGCGTCGCCCCGCGCGTCGCAGAGGAACACGTTGATCTGCCCGGCCCCGAAGGCATCCTCGGCGCCCATGAGGATCGGGATCACGAAGCGGCCCTCGAGGTCGTTGGTGAGCAGGCCCACCGTGCCGGTGCGGCCGGCGAGCAGGCCGCGCGCCATGGCGTTGGGGGTGAACGCGAGCTCGGCCGCAGCCTCCATCACGCGCTTGCGCGTTCCCGCGGCCACGTCGCCGCGACCGTTGAGCGCCTTCGACGCCGTGGCGATCGAGACGCCGGCGCGCCGGGCGACGTCGCTCAGCGTGGCTGCGCGCACGGGATCGGTCGTCATCGGCTTCCGTTTCATGTTCGTGACTTTCCGCCGTCTTGACGGATCGGCAACACTCACGTTACCGTCCCGAAAGGGATTTCGGTCATTTCGATGACCCGCCCCGCCAGCGGTGCCGACCCCGAATGTCGCATCCGCTCAATGAAGAGCTAGAGGAGACTGCAATGACCCCATCCCGGCGCCGCTTCGCCCTTCGGGCCGCGACGGCCATCCTGGCCGCGAGCGCGCTCGTCGGCGGCCTTGCCGCGTGTTCCGGCGGCTCGACCGCCACCGCACCGGCCGACATCCCCGCCGAGGGCACCGACGACGGTTCGACCCTGACCCTGTGGACCCGCGCGCCCCTCGAGAAGCAGGCCAAGCTGCTCGTCGAGGCGTACAACGCCAGTCACCAGAACCAGGTCGAGCTCACGGTCGTCCCCAACGACGACTACGTCGCCAAGGTGGGCGCCGCGGCTGGTTCGGGCGGACTCCCCGACCTGTTCGCGGCCGACATCGTCTACGTCCCGAACTGGGTCGAGCAGGGGCTGTTCCAGGACATCACCGCGCAGATCGACGGCCTGTCGTACAAGGACACCATCAACCAGGGCCACCTCGACGCGGGCACGCTCGACGGCGCGGAGCACGTGCTGCCGTTCGTCCTCGACCTGTCGGTGATGATGTGGAACAAGGAGCTCGTCGCCGAGGCCGGCCTCGACCCCGAGAAGGCGCCCGCGACCCTCGCCGACTTCGCCGAGACCGCCAAGGCCGTGCAGGCGCTGAACAAGCCCGGCGTCTCGGGCACGTCGACGGGACTCAACTGCGGTGGATGCCTGCTGTTCACCTGGTTCCCCTCCATCTGGGCATCGGGCGAAGACGTGCTGGGCTCCGACGGCACCGAGTCGCTGCTGAACAACGACGCCGCCCAGGAGGTCTACTCGACGTGGAAGGACCTCGACGCCGCGGGTGCGGTCGCTCCCGGCTCCGCCGACGAGACCGGCGCCACCTGGGTCGCCGGGTTCCAGGAGGGCAACGTCGGCATCATGCCCTTCCCCGCCACCCTGCTGTCGGGCCTGTCGTTCGACGCGGGTGTCTCCGGCATCCCGGGCGTCGACGGCGGTGAGTCGACCTTCGTCGGTGGCGACGGCGTCGGCATCTCGAAGGACTCGAAGCAGTCGGCGCAGGCCTGGAACTTCCTGTCCTGGCTGACGTCCGAGGACGCGCAGGTGGGCGTCCTCGCCAAGGACGGCAGCACGGTCGCGCGCTCCGACCTCGCCAGCAACGAGTTCTCTGCGAAGGACCCCCGCCAGGTGGCCGTCAACGAGGTCGCCGGTAAGGGCAAGACCCCGGTGGCGCTGAACTTCCAGCAGGCGTTCAATGCTCCCGGCAGCCCGTGGCTGACGCTCGTGCGCAACGCGGTCCTGAACGGCACCGACACCGTCGACGCCGACAACGACGAGATCACCGCCGTCCTGTCCCAGTGATTCCCCGCGGGGGTGCCGCACCGTCGGCACCCCCGCACCCCCGGAAGGAACATCGTGGCGCTCTCCACCTCATCCCGTCGATCCCGGTACGGCCGCACCGCCCTCGGTGGTCCCGTCCAGGGTTGGCTGTACGCCGCTCCGACGGCCCTGTTCGTCGTCGCCCTCTTCGTCATCCCCCTTCTGCTCGTGCTGCAGATGTCGGGCTCCGACTGGCCCCTGCTGCGCGGCAACAGCGGCCCCAACTTCCCCGAGAACTTCGTGGATGCCGTGACCCACCGACTCTTCTGGGATTCAGTGCAGTTCACGGTGCTCTACACCGTCATCACGACCGTCCTGCTCATCGGCCTCGGCCTCGGCCTCGCGCTGCTGGTGCAGGAGTCGACGGCCTGGAAGGGGTTCCTGCGCACGGCCTTCCTGCTGCCGAGCGCCCTGGGTCTCGCCTCGGCATCCCTCCTGTTCTATGTGCTCTACTCCCCCATCGCCGGACCCTTCGCCGGTCTCATGGAGTCGTGGGGGATCACCTTCCTCGGCTCCCCCGAGGGAGCCCTGTGGTCGACGGTGTTCCTCATCGTCTGGCGGTTCGCCGGGTTCTACATGCTGCTGCTGCTCGTCGGGCTGCAGGGCATCCCGGAGGAGATCTACGAGGCCGCGCGCATCGACGGCGGGTCGCGGTGGCAGATCTTCCGCGACATCACGCTGCCGCTGCTGCGCCCCACCTTCGCGCTCACCACGGTGATGTGCGTGACGGGGTCGCTGCTGGCGTTCGACCAGTTCTACATCCTGACCAAGGGCGGACCCGACAACAGCACCATGACCGTGGTGCAGCTGATCTACAACATCGCCTTCCAGGGGCAGAACAGCCTCGGCATCGCCGCCGCGCTGTCGGTCATCATCCTGCTCGCCCTTGTCGTCATCAACGCCGTGCAGCTGCGCGCGTTCCGTCGTCCCGAGGAGGCCTGACATGGCCACGACCGACATCCGCCCGCGCGCAGCGGTCACCGGCAGCACCCGCGCGATCGTCGCCCCCGGCTATCGGGGTCGTCCCCGACCCCGCGGCGCTCTCCTGTGGGGACTGCCGAGCAAGGTCTTCACGGGGGCCGTGGCGATCATCTTCCTGTACCCGCTCGTGTGGACCGGTGTCGCCTCGGTCAGCCCGCAGGCCGGCACGAACCAGGCCGAGGGGTGGGGCTTCGGAAACTACGAGAAGCTCGCCAACTTCCAATCCGGCATCTGGGTCTACCTCGGCAACTCGCTGTTCGTCTCGGTCCTGACCGTCGTGCTGACCCTGCTGATCTCGTTCCTCGGCGGCTACGCCTTCGCCCGCTTCTCGTTCCCGGGCAAGAACCTGCTGTTCCTGTCGGTGCTGGCGATCCTGATGGTTCCCTACGCCACCCTGCTCATCCCGCTGTACGTCATCCTCAACGCCGTCGGCCTGCAGAACTCCCTCGTGGGCGTCGCCCTCGTGCTGACGATGTTCCAGCTGCCCTTCTCGATGTTCATGATGCGCATCTCGTTCGAGTCCGTCCCGCGCGAGCTCGACGAGGCCGCTCTCGTCGACGGCTGCACGAGCTTCGGCGCTCTCTGGCGGGTGCTGCTGCCCGCCGTCAAACCCGGACTCATCACGGTGGGCCTGTTCGCCTTCCTCACCGCCTGGAACGACTTCATCGCCCCGCTGATCCTCATCAACGACCAGTCGCGCATCACCCTGCCGCTGGCCGTGGCCAACCTCCGCGGCCAGACGATGGGGGTCATCGACTACGGCGTGACCGAAGCCGGTGTCGTCGTGCTCGCGCTGCCGTGCATCGTCCTGTTCCTGATCCTCCAACGTCACTACGTGCGCGGCTTCATGTCGGGCGCCTTCAAGGGATGACCATGTCGACCACACTCCCCACCCGTCCGCTCGACTCCGCCCCGGCCCGCACCGTCGTCGCCCCCGTCGTGCCCTCCCGCTCGCGGCTGCGGCCGCTCGGCCTCGACGAGGTCCGCATCACCGGCGGGTTCTGGGGCGAGCGTCAGGCCGTGAACGCCGCCCACACGTTGTCCCACATCCTGGGCCGTCTCGAATCCGAGGGCTGGCTGCCCAACTTCGACCGCGCCGCGGCGGGCACACTGCCCGCGGGGCGCCGGGGGCGCGAGTTCAGCGACTCCGAGGTGTACAAGTACCTCGAAGCCGCGGCGTGGGAGATCGGTCGGCACGACGACGCCGAGCTCGACCGCACCTTCCGCTCCGTGGTCGACCGTGTGGCCGCGGCGCAGGAGGCCGACGGATACCTCAACACCGAGTTCGGGCGCATCGGGCAGCAGCCGAGGTGGTCGGATCTGGAATGGGGGCACGAGCTGTACTGCCTCGGACACCTCTTCCAGGCGGCGGTGGCGCGAGAGCGCACGCGTCCCGGGGCCGACGACGGTCTGCTCCTGATCGCCCGTCGCGCCGCCGACCTCGTCTGCGAGGTGTTCGGGCCCGACGGTCTGCCCGCCTTCTGCGGCCATCCCGAGATCGAGGCCGCGCTGGCCGAACTTGCGCGGGCCACGGGCGATGAGCGCTACGCCGCCCAGGCCGCGCTCTTCGTGACGCGCCGCGGCCACGAGACGCTCGCCGACATCGAGTGGGGTCGTCGCTACTTCCAGGACGACATCCCGGTCCGCGAAGCCACCGCCCTGAGCGGCCACGCGGTGCGGGCGAACTATCTCGCCGCCGGCGCCGTCGACGTCGCGGTCGAGGGCGGCGACGACGACCTCCTCGCCTCGCTCCGCGCGCAGTGGACCCGCACCCGTGGACGCCGCACGTACATCACGGGGGGCCAGGGCTCGCACCACCAGGACGAGGCGTTCGGCGACGACTGGGAGCTGCCGTCCGACCGCGCCTACTCCGAGACGTGCGCCGGGATCGCGTCCGTGATGTTCTCCTGGCGTCTGCTGCTCTCGGGCGGTCAGGCGGCCCACGCCGACCTCATCGAGCGCACCCTGTTCAACGTCGTGGCCACCTCCCCCTCCGCCGACGGGCGCAGCTTCTTCTACGCCAACACGCTGCACCAGCGCGTGCCGGGGGTGGTGCCCGACCCGGACGAGACCTCGCCGCGCGCCTCGTCGTCGCTGCGTGCGCCGTGGTTCGAGGTGTCATGCTGCCCGCCGAACGTGGCGCGGACCCTGGCCAGCCTCGACGCCTACGTCGCGACGGCCGACGATCGCGGCATCCAGATCCACCAGTTCGCACCCGCCGAGATCCGCGCGACCCTCGACGACGGCCGTGACGTGTCGCTCGACGTCGCCACGCGTTACCCGAGCGACGGGGTCGTCCGCGTCACCGTCAACCACGCAGCGGACGAGGCGTGGACACTGTCGCTGCGCGTTCCGGAATGGGCCGAGGAGGCAACACTCCGCGTGTGGAGCGACGGCGCCGTCGTCGAGTCCGCCCCCGTCTCGGCGGGCTGGGCCGCGGTCACGCGCGCGTTCCGCGCGGGCGACACCGTCGAGCTGGAGCTGCCGATGGCACCTCGCTTGGTCGTTCCCGACCCGCGCATCGACGCCGTCCGCGGATGCGTCGCCGTCGAACGGGGACCCGAGGTCTGGGCTCTCGAATCGGTCGATCTGCGACACGGCGCCGACGTCGGAGACGTGGTGCTGAACGCCGAGGTGGCCCCGATCGAAGGCGACGGTCGCGTCTGGGTGAGCGTCACGGATCGCACCGCCGACACGGGCGGGTGGCCCTACGGCGACGCGACGGCGGCCCCTGTCGGAGATCCCCGACGGGTCGCACTGGTGCCGTATCACGACTGGGGAAACCGCGGTCCGTCCACGATGAGGGTCTGGATGCCGACCGCCTGAACGGGCCCCTCGGATCGTTGCCGGAGCCGGCGTCGCGCGTGTGCGGGCGCCGGCTCAGCGCATCGGCAACAGCCGCGTCGGCGACGGCGACGGCGTGCGGTGACGCACGCGCCCCGGAACGCCGGTGCGGGCATCGAGCGGCAGTGAGACGATCTCGTGCGCGAGTTGCCCGGCGACGAGAAGCGTGTCGGCGACGACGACGTGGTGGCGCGGCCAGTGCGTACCGGTCTCGGCGAGCGCCGTGAGCTGCAGCTCCTCGCCGGCGCCGCGGACCGAGAGCACGCCGACGGTGTCGCTGCCCCGCACACCGGCGTACAGCGTGGAGCCGTCGCGGCTCGCGCACAGTTCGGCGGCAGTGTCGGTGTCGAGCGTGCCGAGGAGCGGCTCACCGGAGCGCACCTGCCACCGGCCGGCGCGGTCGGCCGCCAGCACGAAGACCTCGCAGCTCAACTCGGTGACGACGTAGAGATGCCCCGACGGATGCCAGATCCCGTGGCGCGGACCGCTCCCCTGCGGCAGCGCAACCTCTTGCACGAGCCGTAGGCCACTCGGCGTCGATCGCCAGAACCGCACGAGGTCGAAGCCCATGTCGGTGGTCGCCACGAGACCGCCCGGCAGGAAGATCGCCTGGTGCGCCCGCGAGACACGGTCGCCGGCGGCCGCCTCCTCGGACTCGGCGTCGGTCTCGGGGGCGTCGTCGTAGGCGGGGATGAGGTGGGAGTACTCCTCGCCCGCCGCCGCCCTGAGGGCGCGGGCCGCGGCCGCCAGGTCGGGTACGACCGCCCCCGACACGCGCGCCCCGGTCGAGACCGTGCCCTCGGACGATGTGCCCGACCCATGAGGGTCGGCGGCCTCATCGGCGATGATCGGGCGGGAGGGCCGGCCCTCGGCATCCAGGTCGATGCGCACCACCCGGCCGTCGCCCCAGCAACTCGCGACGAGGAACGACGCGTCGGGTGAGACGGCGACGTGGCACACGGCCGCGCCCGCGTCGACGGGCCGGCCGAGGGGCGTCAGACGTGTCTCGCCCACGCGGCGGTACGCCTGCACCGTGCCGTCGAACTCGACCGCGGCATAGATGATGTCGGATGCCGTCGGGTGGGCGGCCACCCACGACGGCGAACCGGAAGCGGCCACCGCCGTGCCCACCATGCCCAGCGGGCCGCCGGCGTCGGGCGCGTCGGACGCACCCGCTTGCAGGATGCCGATGCCCTCCGCCGACCCCGTGTCGGGGGCGTAGGCGCCGACCCAGAACCGCATCAGTCGATGAGGTCGTGGCGCACGATGACCTGGTCGCGCGCGGGACCGACGCCGATGACCGAGATGCGCGTGCCGCTCATCTTCTCGAGCGCGAGGACGTAGTCCTGCGCCGTCTGGGGCAGGTCGTCGAACGTGCGCGCCGACGAGATGTCTTCGCTCCAGCCCGGGTAGCTCTCGTAGATCGGCTTCGCGTGGTGGAAATCGGTCTGGTTGACCGGCAGGTCGTCGTACCGCTCGCCGTCGACGTCGTACGCGACGCACACGGGGATCTGCTCGAGACCGCCGAGGATGTCGAGCTTGGTGAGCACCAGGTCGGTGATGCCGTTGATGCGCGTGGCGTACCGGGTGATGGGCGCGTCGTACCAGCCGACGCGGCGCGGACGGCCCGTGGTGGTGCCGAACTCGAAGCCCCGTGAGCGCAGCCAGTCACCGCTCTCGTCGAACAGCTCGGTCGGGAACGGACCCGAGCCCACGCGCGTCGTGTAGGCCTTGACGATGCCCACGATGCGGTCGAGCCGGTTCGGGCCGACGCCGGAACCCGTCGACGCCCCGCCGGCCGTGGCCGACGACGAGGTCACGAACGGGTAGGTGCCGTGATCGACGTCGAGCATGGTGGCCTGGCCGCCTTCGAAGACGACGACGTCGCCGGCCTCGAGAGCGTCGTTCAGCAGCAGCGACGTGTCGGCCACCAACGGGCGAACGCGGTCGGCGTAGGAGAGCAGGTCGGCGACGATCTCGTCGACGGTGATCGAGCGGCGGTTGAAGACCTTCACCAGCAGGTGGTTCTTCTGATCGAGCGCGCCCTCGACCTTCTGCCGCAGGATGTTCTCGTCGAAGAGGTCTTGCACGCGGATGCCGACCCGGTTGATCTTGTCGGCGTAGGCCGGCCCGATGCCCCGACCGGTGGTGCCGATCATGCGCTTGCCGAGGAAGCGCTCGGTGACCTTGTCGAGGGTGCGGTGGTACTGCGTGATGATGTGCGCGTTCGCACTGATCTTCAGGCGAGACGTGTCGAGGCCTCGCGCGTTCAGCGCCTCGAGCTCATAGAACAGCACCTCGAGGTCGACCACGACGCCATTGCCGATCACGGGCGTCACGCCCGGAGACAGGATGCCGCTGGGCAGCAGGTGCAGCGCGTACTTCTCGTCGCCGATGACCACGGTGTGCCCGGCGTTGTTGCCGCCGTTGAACTTCACCACCCAGTCGGTGCGCTCACCGAGCAGATCGGTGGCCTTGCCCTTGCCCTCGTCGCCCCACTGGACGCCGACGATCACGATTCCGGGCATGAGTGCTCCTCGCATGTTGTCCGGCGGTACACCCCATCCTATCGAGCGGGTCCGACACGGCCCCGCGCAACGGGGCGGGGAGATACGCCGAGGGGCCGGTTCCGGCGAGCGTGTGGATGCGGCGCGGGCGACGGGGCGCGTAGGGGCGACGAAAGGAGGGAACGCCACGAGCGGAGGAGCTGTGACCGCTCCCGCATCCTCCCCTCACCGAATCTCCTCCCCCTCACCCCCGGCGCACCACGCGGGCGCCGCCGTAGCCCCGCGGCGGACGACGCGAAACCGGCGACGCCGGGACGCGCCGGCGCTAGCCTGGGTCGATGCTGCGAACGCGCGAGTGGGCTGTCGGATGGAACACCGCGCGCATCGCGGCGGCGGCGATGATCGCCATCGCGGTGATCGCGCAGTTCATCTCGTCGGTGGCGGGGGCGGTCGGGGCCGGGCGGCACGTCGTCACCGTGGTCGCGAACTTCTTCAGCTTCTTCACGATCCTCTCCAACGTCTCGGCGGCGATCGTGCTGCTGATCGTGGGCGTCCGGTTCTTCGCGCGCGGCCGCCGCCTTGGCCCCGAGCCGATCGCGCTGGCGACCGTCCTCGCCTGGGTCACCACGTACATGCTGGTCACCGGCGTCGTCTACAACCTGCTGCTGCGCGGCATCCCCCTGCAGCCCGAGACGGTGCCCTGGTCGAATGAGATCCTGCACGTCTGGGGCCCGCTGTTCCTGCTGCTCGATCTCTTCTTCGGCCCCGGCCGTCGGCGCCTTCCCTGGCGCGCTGCCCTGACCGCGGCGATCTTCCCCATCGCCTGGGTGGTCTACACGCTGCTGCGTGCCCCGCAGATCACGAACCCCACCACCGGGGCGCCCTACTGGTACCCATATCCGTTCCTCGATCCGAACGCCGCCGGGTGGGGCAGCGTCGTCTTCTACATCGTCGCCATCGCCGTGGTCATCGTCGGGTTCGCCTTCGGCACGGTCGCCGTCGGCCGTCGGCGCGGCATCCGTCCCGCGTGACGCGCGGGGTGACACCGGGGGCGACCGACGCGGCATCCGGATGCCGAGAGGCCCGCCGCTCACGGCTTCGTCCCGGACGCACGGCCTAACCTGAGCACGTGCGTACGAGACTGATGTCCGCGGCCCTGGCCGCCTCCGCCCTGCTCCTGCTCGCCGGATGCGCGGGAGGGACGACCACCGAACCCGCCCCCGGGGCGAGCGCGCCGAGCGAAGGGTCCGTCTCGGGCGAGTGCTCCTACCCCGCGTCGGGTCAGCCCGCCGTCGACGTCACTCCCCCGGCGGAGGGCACCGACCAGCCGACCGGCGAGGTGCAGGCCGTGCTGCAGACCTCGGCCGGCGACATCCCGCTGACCCTGAACGGCGAGCGCACCCCGTGCACCGTCGAGAGCTTCGTCTCGCTCGCGCAGCAGCAGTACTTCTCGAACACCGAATGCCACCGACTCACCACCTCGGGCATCTTCGTGCTGCAGTGCGGTGACCCCACCGGCACCGGCCGCGGCGGTCCCGGGTACCGCTTCGACGACGAGCTCGACGGGGGCGAGACCTATCCCGCGGGCACCGTGGCGATGGCCAATGCCGGCCCCGGCACGAACGGCTCGCAGTTCTTCCTCGTCTACGAGGACACGAAGCTGCAGCCGAACTACACCGTCTTCGGCACCATGTCACCCGAGGGTCTGGCCGTGGTGCAGTCGATCGCTGCGGCGGGCACTGCGGGCGGCGCACCCGACGGCGCCCCCGCGAACCCGGTGACGATCACGGGCGTGACGGTCGGCTGACCCTCCTCCCCAAGGCGGACCACCGGCGCGAGCGGCGACGACGCGTCGGTCGCCGCACCGTGCCGCAATAGAATTGTCGGCATGTCCAAGGTCCTTCAGTCCCTTCCCGTCGGCGAGCGCGTCGGCATCGCCTTCTCGGGTGGTCTCGACACCTCGGTGGCCGTCGCGTGGATGCGCGACAAGGGAGCCATCCCCTGCACCTACACCGGCGACCTCGGCCAGTACGACGAAGACGACATCGACTCGATCCCCGGCCGCGCCACGCAGTACGGTGCCGAGGTCTCGCGCCTGGTCGACTGCAAGACGGCCCTCGTCGAAGAGGGCTTCGTCGCGCTCGCGTGCGGCGCGTTCCACATCCGCTCCGGCGGGCGCACCTACTTCAACACCACCCCGCTCGGCCGCGCCGTCACGGGCACTCTGCTCGTGCGCGCCATGAAGGAGGACGGCGTCGACATCTGGGGCGACGGCTCCACCTACAAGGGCAACGACATCGAGCGGTTCTACCGCTACGGCCTGCTCGCCAATCCCGCCCTGCGCATCTACAAGCCGTGGCTCGACGCCGACTTCGTCACCGAGCTCGGCGGGCGCAAAGAGATGAGCGAGTGGCTCGTCGCGCACGACTTCCCCTACCGCGACAGCGTCGAGAAGGCGTACTCGACCGACGCCAACATCTGGGGTGCCACGCATGAGGCGAAGACCCTCGAGCACCTCGACGTCTCGCTCGAGATCGTCGAACCCATCATGGGCGTGCGCTTCTGGGATCCTGAGGTCGAGATCGAGACCGAAGACGTCACCGTCACGTTCGAGGCCGGACGCCCCGTCGCCATCAACGGCACGCGTTTCGACGACCCCGTCGCCCTGGTGCGTGAGGCGAACACCATCGGTGGGCGCCACGGCCTCGGCATGAGCGACCAGATCGAGAACCGCATCATCGAGGCCAAGTCGCGCGGCATCTACGAAGCCCCCGGCATGGCGCTGCTCTTCCTCACGTACGAGCGCCTGGTCAACAGCATCCTGAACGAGGACACCCTCGCGACCTACCACGAGCAGGGCCGTCGCCTCGGGCGCCTCATGTACGAGGGTCGCTGGCTCGAGCCGCAGTCGCTGATGCTGCGCGAGTCGATCCAGAAGTGGGTCGGATCGACCATCACCGGCTCCGTCACGGTGCGCCTGCGCCGCGGCGAGGACTACACGATCCTCGACACCGTGGCATCCGGAATGTCGTATTCGCCCGAGAAGCTGTCGATGGAGCGCGTCGGCGACGCCGCGTTCGGCCCGGTCGACCGCATCGGCCAGCTGACAATGCGCAACCTCGACATCGCCGACTCGCGCGCGCGCCTCGAGCAGTACGCGAGCCTCGGCCTCATCGGCGGTCCGACCGGTGAGCTCGTCGGCGACGTGACCCAGGGCGGTGCGCGCGACATCATCGAGCCCGCGGCCCGTCTCGACGCCGACGGCGAGCGCCTCGCCGACGCCACCGATATGGCCGGAGAGAGCGCCGCGTTCGACGCCGGCACCGACTGACCTCCGCGCACCGAACGCCGCCGTCCGCACCCGCGGGCGGCGGCGTTCGTCTATGCAGCGATGCCGTGCGCGGCAGCGGCGTTCGTCTACGCACGGTGATTCCGCGCGCAGCGACGGCGTTCCTCTACGCGCAGCGACACCGAGCGCAGCAATGGCGTTCGTCCAGGCGCAGCGACACCGAGCGCAGCAATGGCGTTCGTCCACGCGCGACCTCGGCCGGCGAACCGTCGCGAGGGCGGGAGGCTGTCCGCTTGCGGACATGGCCTCTAGGGGACCTTGCCGCGCGCGGGACAATCCGTCATCCTGAGCTGCCGGACGGCTTCGCCCACGGCATCCTGTGGTCCGGCGCGCGCGTCCGACCCGCACGCCGGCCGACGGGATCGATGCCCCCGCCCGAACGCATCGAGGAGAGCCCATGCCCGGGTGGTACACCCTGACCGTCGTCGCCGTCGTCATCCTCGCGGTCGTCGTCGCCATCGTCCGCCTGCGGATCAACCCGGTCATCGCCCTCGCCGTGGGTGCGGCGGCGATCGGCCTCCTCACCGGGCTCGGTCCGCTCGACACCGTCTCGACCATGACGCAGGGCTTCGGCGAGGTGATGATGGATGCCGGGCTCCTCATCGCGTGGGGGGTGCTGATCGGCGCGATGCTCAACGAGATGGGCGCCGTCACCCGTCTCGTGGAAGCCCTGATGCGGGTGTTCGGTCGCCGCGGCATCCCGTTCGCCCTCGGTCTGTCGCTGGCGACCTACCTGCAGACGATCTTCGTCGACGTGATGATCGTCATCGCCGCGCCCCTCGCCCGACGGATCGCCGCGCGCCTCGGACCCGCCGGGACGGGGATCATCGGCGTGACCTTCGCGGTGTCGCTCGAGGTGGGGATCGTGATGATGGTGCCCGGCTTCGCCGCGGTGGCCCTGGCGGGTGTCGTCGGCGTCCCGCTGGGCGAGATGCTGCTCGGCGGATTCGCGGTCGTGATTCCCACGGTGGCCCTCTCGATCCTGTTGATGAGCGTGTTCTTCCGTCTCGGGTTCTGGAACCCCGAGCGCGACCAGCAGACGGCGACCCCCGAAGGCGTGCCCGACGACGGCGCCATGTCGACCGGCGTAGGCGGTCTGCCCCGCGACCCCGATGCCCCCGCGCCCGCGCCCCTCGTCACGCTCGCGCCGGCGGCATCCACCGCTCTCGCCCCCTCGGCCACCCGGGAGCGGCCCCTGCTGCTGCTGTTCGCACCGATGCTGGTGGCACTGCTGCTCATTGCGGCGCAGGCCGTGCTCGCGGTGCTGAAGATCGAGGTCGCTCCGATGCAGTTCCTCGGCAGCCCCGTCATCGCGCTGCTTCTGGCCGTGATCCTCACCGGGGCGGTCGCCCGCGCGGCCGTCGGGCGGGAGCGGGTCGAGAAGGCCGTGGTGAAGGGTTTCCACGACGGCGGTCAGATCTTCGTGCTCACCGGCGTGGGCGGGTCGCTCGCCGCGGTGATCGCGCAAGGCGACCTGGGCGACGTGCTGCAGAGCTCCTTCCAGGCCACCCCCTTCGCCCCGCTGCTGGTGGTGTGGGCCATGGCCGCGGTCCTCCACATCGCTGTCGGCTCGGTCACCCTGTCGGCGATCACCGCGGCCGGCATCATCGCGCCCGTCGCCACGACCATGGGTCTCAACCCCCTGCTGGTCGCGCTGGCCGCCGGCGCGGGGGCGCTCTTCTGCGTGCACGTGACCTCCAACACGTTCTGGTTGCTGCAGTCCTTCCTCGGCCAGACGGTGCGGGGTGCGTTGAAGACGGTGACGGTGGGCGTCTCGCTCGCGTCGGTGATCGCGCTCGGGATGACGCTGGTGCTGTCGTTCGTGCTCGGCTGACCCCTCCGCGAGACGGCGTACGGGTGCGAGGGTGTCCGCTTCCGGCCATGACCGCTAGCGGCTCTTGCGGCGCGGGGCCCGCGAGGTGTGCACTTCATACGACCCGACCGGAAAGTCCCGCATGAGCTCAGAGCCCGCCGTCCGCACGGCATCCGTCGATCGACCGACGACGAATCGCTTCCTCCGCGGACATCCGCTGTTCCCGGTGCTCGCGGTCGTCATGGCCGGTGTGGTCGCCATCCCGACGGTCCTGTGGATCCACGAGAACGCGCACGAGGACCGCAACACCACCGTCGGCATCCTCGCGGTCGTCGTGCTGGGGATCGCCGGATTCGGGTGCGTGCTGCGCGCCGTCGCCCACAACCGCGAAGAGATCACCTGGGTGGACCACCTCGGCAAGCTGCTCGCGGTCGCCGCCTTCGCGTACGCCTTCTGGGACGACCTGATCCTGGTGGGCCACGACGTGTGGGGGCACGACGTCGACGTCTTCATGACCGGGGCCATGCTCGCCCTCCTCGCCATTGCGGCACTCTGCCTCGTCGCCCTCCTGGCCGCCCGTCGTCGGCCCGCGGCGGCGCGGGCCGACGACGATCACGGATGATCTCGATCGCCCTGGCGCTCGTCTCCGCGGTCGCCTACGGCACGAGCGACTTCTTCGGCGCCCTCGCCTCGCGACGCATCGACGCCCTGCGTGTCATCCTCCTCACCTACCCTGTCTCGACGCTGCTGATCACCGCCGCGGCGCCTTTCGTGGGCGGGCGCCTGTCGCCGGAGGCGCTGCTGTGGGGCGGGGCGTCGGGCGTCGCGACAGCCGTGGCGATCTGGTGGTACTACCTCGCCCTCGCCGACGGCCCGATCAGCGTGGTGTCGCCGGTCGCCGCGATCCTCGTCACGGCGATCCCCGTCATCGCGGGCGTGACCCTCGGCGAGCGCCCGTCGGCACTGGCGGTGGTGGGGATCGTCCTCGCCGTGATCGCCCTCCCCCTGGTCAGCCGCAGTGCCTCCGGCGGAACGCACGCTCGTCGGTTCACCCCGCGGGTGGCCCGGTTGACGGTGGGTTCCGGCGTGCTGTTCGGGCTGAGCTTCGTGTTCACGGGTCAGATGCCCGCCGACGGCGGCCTCTGGCCGCTGGCCTTCGCGCGGGCCGTTGCAGCGGGTGTCATCATTTCCGCGGCGCTCCGCCTCGGCCGCGCGAAGCCGGTCGGCGGGGGGCTCTTCTGGCTCGCCGTCATGATCGGCGTCTTCGACGCGGTCGCCAATGTCGCCATGCTCTACGCGTTCCGCACCGGCCTGCTGTCGCTCGCGAGCGTGGTCATCTCTTTGTACCCGGCCGTGACGGTGGCGTTCGCGGTCGGGGTCGTGCGGGAACGTGTCGGCCGTGTGCAGATGGCCGGCCTCGGCCTCGCCGGGGCGGCGATCCTGACCATCGCCGTCGGGGGATGACGCGGAGCCGACGGGCCCTCGCGCAGAGGCGTCGACGCCGGTCTCTCGCACGCGCCGGCGCGTTGGGCGCGGGCGACCCTCGGCGTTGCGCGCGTACCGTCCCCGGGCGCAACGGGAAGAGATCCGGAATTCTTCGGCGAGGGCAAGCCTTCACCGCCCGAAACCGCCCCGGCCATGATGGGAATCGGACCGGTCACCCCTCGGAGAAACACATGGACGACGACACCCTGATGCAGATTCTTCTGCGTGGGCGGCCGCCGACGGTCGACGACGCCGTCCTCACCACCCACCTCGACGCCCCGCGGGTGATCGCCGCCGTCGAGCGGCTGCGGGAGCGTGGTCTCATCGGTGGTGTCGACGGGGTCCTCGCCTATCCGCCGCCCGCCGACTGGGCGAACGACGCCGTGACCGTGCACACCCGTCGCGTGCGGGCGGCCGCCGAAGACGCGATGTCTGGCATCGAGCGGATCCTCGAGAACCTCCCCTCGATCCTGCGCGCCTGGTCGGTCGGAGAAGCGTCGGCCGACCTGGTCCCCACGGTGCTGCGGCACGGCCCCTACGCCGCAGAAGACCTCATGTGGGAGCTCTCGGGAACCCCGTCGAGCTCCCTGGTCGCCGTCTTCACCAGCGTCGACCGGCTGATGGCGGCATCCCCCGATCGGGCGCGGCGGTTCGGCGCCGCGCTGAGCGCTCGCGACAACGTGCGGATCATCGTGCCCGCGTCGGTGACCACCGATCCGGTGGTGCTCGAGCGCATGGCGCTCTACGGTCCGACCGGACTCGAGTACCGCTCGCTCGAGAAGGCCCCGGCGTGGTTCTGGGTCGACGGCGACTACCTCGCCCTGCCGTACATCTGGGGCGAGACCACCCCGACGAGCGTGCTGGGGGTGCGTCATGAGGGTCTGGCGAACATGGTGCGCGCCTACTTCGACGAGCTGTGGCGCCGAGCGGCTCCCGTCGGCGCCGACGCGCAGCCGTGGACGTCGATCCTGCGCCTCATGCAGCAGGGCTACACGCTCGCGGGCGCGTCGTCGCAGTTGGGCATCAACGCCCGTACCGGCCGCCGCCGCATCGCCGCCGCGATGGAGCACTACCACGCACCGACGCTGTTCGCCCTCGGGGCGGCGTGGACCGCAGCCGGCGCCGACGGGGCGTATCCACCGCGGGCGTAACACCCACGAACTTGCACATAGGTGTGCACTTTAGGCGTACACTTGCTCGTCGTGAGCACATCCACCCGCCGCGACGCCGTCGAGAACCGCGCCGGCATCCTGAGCGCGGCCACCGCCGCCATCGGTCACGACCCCCGCGCGTCGATCGACACCATCGCCCGCCGCGCCGGCCTGTCGCGACGCGCCCTGTACGGGCACTTCGACGATCGCAACGCCATCGTCCGCGAGGTCATCGCCGCGGGCGCCGCGCGCTTCAACGCCATCGCCGCCGACATCGACGACGCCGATTCCCGCGTCGCGCTCGCGCGCCTGGCATCCGAGCTCTGGCGCGAAGCCGCCCACGTCCAGGCAGCGGCCGCCCTCGCCCTCGACGACGCCCACCTGCCCGAGACCTCCGCCGCCCTCGCTCCGCTGCGCCGCCGCATCCATCAGATCGTGCGCCGCGGACAGGACGCCGGCGAGCTGCGCACCGACCTGCCCGCCCCCACGCTGTCGCGCCTGCTGGAGGAGACCGGGCGGACGGTCGTCTCCCGCGTGGATGCCGAGAGCTCCACGGCACGCGAGATCGCCGTCTGCGCCGTGCTCGGCATCGCCGGGCTCTCCTGGACCGAGGCGCGCCGCCTGCTCGCCCAGCACCCCGACCTGGCGACGTCGTGAGGGTCGTCGTCGACGCCGTCGCGAAGGGCCGCAGCGCCCTGCCCGCGACCACGACCGCGTTCGAGACCGGGCGGGCGAGTCTCGTCGTCGCCGAGACCGAGCAGCGCCCCACGGTGCTCGGTCTCATGGCATCCGGTCGCATGAAGATCGACTCCGGTTCCGTCACCGTCGACGGCCGCGTGGACGCCCGGAGCCTCCGTCGCCGCGTCGCGCTCGTCGACGCACCGGTCGTGTCGGAGCCGGAGCCCAACGTGTCGGTCATCGGCGTCGTCGCCGAGGAACTCATGTTCGCCGGTCACGCCCCCACCCCGTTCGCCGCCGCACGGTGGCTGGAGGGCATCGGCCTCGACGCGTCCGCCGCGCTGCCCATCGGCAACGTCGACCCGAGCGTGCGCATCCGGCTGCTGCTCGAACTGGCCGCGCTCAGAAAGGACGTCGAGGGACTCGTGCTCGTCGCGCCCGACCGCCACGGTGGAGAACCCCTCGCCTGGTGGGCGATCGCGCAGGAGTTCGCGGAGCGCGGCTACGCCGTCCTCGCCATCGCCGGACAGGCGTCGCGCACCGCCATCGAGGCCGCGGAGGTCGTGCGATGAAGATCCCCCAGATGATCGCGGCGGAACTGCGCCGCCTCACCTCCACCCGCATGGCGGTGATCGCCCTCGTCGCCCTGCTCGCCGTGCCGATCCTCTACGGCGGGCTCTACCTGTGGGCCAACCAAGACCCCTACGGCAACCTCTCGAGCGTCCCCGTGGCGCTCGTCGTCGACGACCGGGGCGCAGAGGTGAACGGCCAGCAGCGCAACCTCGGCGGCGAGGCGGCGGAGCAGCTGCTCGACGGCGACACGTTCGAGTGGCACCGGGTCACCTCCGACCAGGCGGATGACGGCCTGCAGGCGGGCGACTTCGACTTCGTCGTGACCCTTCCGGCCGACTTCACGGATGCCGTGGCCTCGCTCTCGAGCGACAGCCCGCGCCAGGCGGACATCGAGCTGCGCACCAACGACGCGAACAATTACCTCGCCTCCACCATCGGCACGCAGGCCGTGGCCCGCATCCAGACGTCGGTGGCGCAGAAGGTCACCGACGAGGCCGGGCTCACGCTGCTCGACGCGCTGCACACGATCCGCGTGAAACTCGTCGACGCCACGACCGGGGCGACGCAGCTCGTCGATGCTCTGGCGACGGCGAAAGACGGCTCGGCACAGCTCGCGAGCGGTTCGGCCGCCCTCGCCGACGGCTCGGCGCAGCTCGCGGACGGCACCGCACAGCTGTCGACCGGTGCGAACCAGCTGCGCGACGGCACGGCCCAGGTGAGCGACGGCGCGGCGCAGGTCGCCGACGGCGCGCAGCAGGTCGCCGGCGGAGTGGACCGCATCGACGAAGCCGCCCGGCGGGTGGGGACGGCGGCCGGGGATGCCGCGGCCCAGCTGCCCCAGGCACGGGACGACATCGCCCGGGCGCTCACCGACGCAGGCCTCGACCCGGCGCGCATCGACGAGATCCTCTCGCGCCTCGACCCGGTCGCCGAGCGCCTGTCAGCGGCGAACGGACGCGTGCAGGACACGGTGGATCAGATCGACCGGCTCGACGCCGGCGCCCGCCAGGTCGCGGACGGAAGCGCTTCCCTCGCCACCGGAGCCGCGGCTGCGGCCGATGGTGCGTCCGCCCTGGCCGACGGCGCGGGCACCGCGGCATCCGGTGCCGCCCAGCTCCGCGACGGCTCGGCGGAGCTCCGCGACGGAGCGTCGCAGCTCGACGGCGGCATCGCCCAGCTCTCGACCGGGGCGTCGCAGCTGCGCGACGGCCTCGCGGCGGGGGTCGAGCAGATCCCGGACGCCGACGACGCGACGCGCCAGGCGCAGGCCCAGGCCATCTCCGATCCCGTCGCCGTCGGCACGAGCGCGGTGACCGCGGCGCAGAACTACGGCGCGGGCCTCGCGCCGTTCTTCGCCGCGCTGGCCGGCTGGATCGGCATCTACGCGCTGTTCCTCATCGTCAAACCCGTCTCCAAGCGCGCGATCACGGCGCTGCGCTCCCCCGTGCGGGTGACGTTGGCGGGCTGGCTCGCACCGGCCGGTCTCGGCGCGCTGCAGATGGTGGGGCTGTTCACCGTGCTCGCCATCGCGCTGCAGTTCTCGTTCGCCAACCCGGCGGCGGCCCTCGGCATCCTGATCTTCGCGTCGGCGACCTACGCCGCGATCGTGCTCGCCCTGAACGTCTGGCTCGGCTCGGTGGGACAGTTCCTCGGGCTCGTGCTCATGGTGCTGCAACTCGTCACCGCCGGCGGCACGTTCCCGTGGCAGACGCTGCCGGCGCCCCTCGCGGCGCTGCATCACGTCCTGCCGATGGGATACGTCGTGGATGCCATGCGCCAGGTCATGTACGGCGGCGACGTCGCGCGGGTCGGGTCGGATCTGCTGGTGCTGGGCGCGTGGATGGTCGGCGGCGTGCTGGTGGCGGCGATCGGCGTCACGCGCATGACGCACCACCGCACGCTCCGAGACCTGCAGCCGAGCCTGATCGGCTGACGTCGTGTCAGGTGGCGTCGACGCGCTCGATCGAACGCGTGAGCGGTTCCCGAGCGTGTCGACGGCATCGAAACCTTCGCCCGTCGTGATGGCGTCGCCGCCCCGAGGTCACCGGCAACCCGCACCCGCCTCGATCCGCCGCGGCGCCCGGCGTCGGGCGGGGCGGGCGACGACTTCCGCGAGCAGGCGGGCGAAGGCGTCACCGACCACTTCCGGGCGCAGGCGCCGAGACCGTAGGAGGGCGCGCCGCGACATCGCGGCTCGTACGTCGCCGTCGACGAGAAGGGTCGTCAACGCGGTCACCACGCCCTCGGTGTCGCCGGGAGCGACCAGGATGCCGCCGTCACCCACGTAGTCGCGGGGGCCGTAGCAGACGTCGAAGGCCACGACGGGGAGCCCGCTGGCCAGCGCCTCGCCGATGGCGAGGTTCTGGCCCTCGAAGGAGCTCGTGCACAGGAACGCGGAGGCGTCGGCCATGGCCTCGGGGATCCGGTCCGAGAAGCCGTGCAGGCGGACGCTCCGCGTCACGCCGCGAGCGTCGATCAGCGCCTGCAGGGACGAGCGGAGCGGCCCATCGCCGTAGATGTGCAGCTGCGCGTCGGGAACGCGCTGCAGCACGAGCGGCCAGGCCGCGATGGCGGCATCCACCCGCTTCTGGTCGACCAGCCTGTTGACCATCACGACCCGACGGCCCCGCGGCCGGTGCGACCCGGCTTCGGGGTCGGGGGCGACGGGTGTCGGGAGCGCGACGAATCCGTCGTGGGCTCCGAAGCGCCCGGCCACGTCCGCCTCCTGCGACGCGGTGGGCCAGATGACGGCGTCGAAACGCGGGAGCAGGTCGAGCCATCTGCGCCAACCGTCGTCTCGGACGGTGGCCTCCGGCCCGCAGGGGACCTCGAGGTGAGAGTTGTGCACGGTGTGCACGATGCGCACGTCCGGGTCGTCCCAGTCCGCGATCAGCTCGCCGAGCTGCTTCGACTCGCAGATCACGACGATGCAGCGTCCGTCGTCTCCGGCGCGCTCCCGAAGCTGGGTCACCACCCTCCTCAACCACGTGAGGTAGAGCCCGCCGAAGCCCGCGACGGTCCGGTCGCCGACGGGACCGCGGACGACGACCGCTGCTTCGGTCAGGTGCCAGCCCGGGTCGTCGCGGATGACGGGGAGGGAGACGACCTCCCGTCCGTCGTCGTCGACGACCGCCCGATAGGCCGCTTCGGGGTCCGCCCGGCCGTCCTGAGCCTGCTCGTACAGCCACGTCGGGTCGCGGCGGATCTCGTCGAAGAGGTTCCGGACGTCGACGTCCGGCCCCGGGTCGCCGTGGAAGGCCTGCCGGTTCTCCCTCTCATGCTCGTCGGCATCTCCGACGTCGAACGTCAGCAGGACGGGTCGGTCGACGCCGATGGCACGTAACAGGCGGACGCGGGAGGCGACCGCGACGGCGTACCCGCCATCTCTCCGGGGCGAGAGACGGCTGGTGAGAACGACGAAGTCGGCGTCGGGGGGCGCGAGCATTTTCAGATCCTGACCGGGGGAGAGTCGACGTGGACGCTATGCGAAGGAGAGCGGGCGGTCCAGGCCATTGCTCCTGCGCTCCGTTCGTGCAGGAGCCATCGCGGGCCGGTCGGAACCTCCCGGACGGCACCTGCGGGAAGGGGAACGGCCGACTCCTCGGGTGAGAGCCGGCCGTTCGTTCGGGGAGGCCTCAGGGGGAGCGGCCGAAGCGGGAGGGGAAGTCTGCGTGCACGTCCACGATGGTGGCGGGGTCACCCAAACGGACCCCTCACCGAACCTTGGGCGTGCCTATGAACGCGGGAGACTCCCCCGTCGGTCTGGCACGTCTACGTCCAAGTGCCCCGGTGGCTTCGACAGGCTCAGCCACCTCCGCGCTGAGCCCTGTGAGCGAGCGAGGCCGCGCCACCAGAGACGGCAGAGCCCCCGGAGACCGCTGCGCCTCAGAGGCCCCTGAGGCCCCCGAAGACCCCTGAAGCCCCCGAGGTCCCTGACCCCCCGGAGACCCCTGAGGCCCCCGGACGTCCCCGAGGCCCCCGGAGGCCCCCGGAGGCCACCGGACATCCGCGAGGCCCCCGGAGGTCCCTGAGCCTGTCGAAGGGCCCCGACCCCTCCGACCGGTCACCGCCCGCCGTCACACGGGCAGCCGCACCTCGAAGACGGTTCGCCCGGGAGCGCTGTCGACCGCGATGGTCCCGCCGTGCGCCTCGGTGATGGCCTGGGCGATCGAGAGCCCGAGACCGGTGCTCCCGGCATCCCGGTTGCGCGAGTCGTCGCCGCGGGCGAAGCGGTCGAACAGGCGCTCTGCGATGCCCGGATCGATCCCCGGGCCGGTGTCGGCGACGCGCAGCACGGCCTCGCGTCCCTCGCGGGCGAGCGAGAGCGTCACCGTGGTCCCCGCCGGGGTGTGGGTCTGCGCGTTGCGCAGCAGGTTCGCCACGACCTGCCGCAGCCGGTTCTCATCGCCGGTCACCGAGATGAGGTCGTCGGTGACGTCGAGGCGCCACTCGTGCGTCGCGTCCGCGGCCTGGGCGTCGCTGACGGCGTCGACGGCGAGCAGCGTCAGCTCGACCTCTTCGCGGCGCAGCGGCTGTCCGGCATCCAGTCGCGCCAGGAGCAGAAGATCGTCGACGAGCGATGCCATGCGCTGGGCCTCCGACTCGATCCGGTCGAACGAGCGGGCCTGCGTGGGCGTCATCGGCGCGTCCTCGCCGAGCGAGAGCTGCGCGTAGCCGCGGATGCTGGCCAGGGGCGTGCGGAGCTCGTGGCTGGCATCCGCGATGAAACGGCGAAGCTGCTCCTCGCTGTGCTGCCGGGCGGCCAGCGAGGACTGCACGTGCCCGAGCAATCCGTTGAGCGACGCCCCCACCCGTCCCACCTCGGTCGCGGGGTCGGTGTCGGAGGGGGCGACCCGATCGGGGATGTCGACGCTGCCCGCGCTCAACGACAGCGTCGACACGCGCTCCGCGACGCCCGCCACCCGGTCGAGCGGGCGCAGGCTCCGTCGCACGAAGAGCGACAGGCCCAGGATCGCGATGAGCAGGGTCACCGCCGAGACGGCGACGAGGATCGCGGTCAGCGCCGAGGTCGTCGCGGTGACGTCGGACTGCGAGCTGCCGGCGTAGACGGAGACGCCGTCGTCGGTGGCCGCCGCCACGCGGAACGCGCCGAGGTCTCCACCGAGATCCACGGTCGCGGGTGAGCCGTCGGTCGTGACCGCCGAGCGCAGCAACGCGACCTGTTCGTCGCTCAGCGCGACCTCGGTGCCGTCCGCCCGCGTGTAGCCCGAGCGCTCGACGGTGCCGTCGTCGTCGACGACCGCCTGCAGGGTGCCGATGCGGGGCGCGGGGTTCGCGGCATCCATCCCCGGGGGCCGGTCCCCGCCGCCGCGTCCCCCGAAGGTGTCGCGACCCACCGCGAACGACAGACCCTCGCGCACCTGCTGGTCGAGGCGGTCGAGGGCGAAGGAGCGCAGCGCCAGGATCGTCGCCAGGCTCATCGCGACGAAGGCGAGCGCGACCAGCACGCTCGTCCCCACGACGAGCGTGCGGCGCAGCGTCCAGCGACCGCGGGTCACGGCGCTTTGATCGTGTAGCCGACGCCGCGCACGGTGTGGATGAGCGGTTCGCCGAGGGTGTCGATCTTCTTGCGCAGGTACGAGATGTAGATCTCGACGACGCTGCCGTTGCCGCCGAAGTCGTAGCTCCACACCTGATCCAGGATCTGCGCCTTGCTCAACACCCTGCGCGGGTTCTGCATCAGGTAGCGCAGCAGCTCGAACTCCTTCGCGGTGAGTTTGATCGGGATGCCGCCGCGCTCGACCTCGTACGATTCCTCGTCGAGCGAGAGATCGCCCACGCGCAGCCGTGGGTCGGCGTCGGCGACGGCTGCGACGTGGCGGCGGGCCATGCCCCGCAGCCGCACGATGACCTCTTCGAGGTTGAAGGGCTTCGTGACGTAGTCGTCGGCGCCTGCCGAGATCCCCGCGATGCGGTCCTCCACGGCATCCTTCGCCGTCAGGAACAGCACGGGTGCGTCGTTGCCCGCCGCCCGCACGCGGGTCAGCAGTTCCATGCCGTCGAGCCCCGGCATCATGATGTCGAGCACGAGCAGGTCGGGTGCGAACTCGCGGATGACGCCGAGCGCCTCCTGCCCGTTCGCCGCGGTGCGGGCGTCCCACCCCTCGTTCTGCAATGCCATGCGCAGCAGGTCGCTGAGGTTGGCCTCGTCGTCGACGACGAGCACACGGATGGGCGAGCCGTCGGGGCGGGCGAGGGGGGCGGGGCGCAAGGTCACGAGAGCCAGCATGCACGCTCCCAGGCCCCGGAGTCACGCGACATACCTCCTTCATAGCAACGGTGAGGGAGCCGTGAGGGTGCCGTTCCTACCGTCGCCTGAGACGGCCGCATCCCGCGTCCGGAAGGAGAACCATGTTCGGCACGTACCTCCGGCGCGAGCTCGCCGGCCGCACCAAGCAGACCGTGATCGTCGCGGTGGGACTCGCGATCGCCATCGCGCTGGTCATCGTCGTCAACGCGCTCTCGGCGGGCGTGCGCGATGCGCAGTCGCAGGCGCTGTCGTCGGTGTACGGCGTCGGCACCGACCTCACCGTCACCGGCGCCCAGACCGAGCCCGGGCAGGGCGGCGGGGGTCCGCGCTTCGACTTCGGCGCCGACGCGGGAACGACCACCGACGGGACCACGACGCTCAGCCAGTCACGGCTGGTGACCGACATGCGGCGCGGCACGCTCGACGCCTCCGCCGTCACCACCGTCGAGGGCCTCGACGGCGTATCGGCCGCCACCGGCGCGCTGGCGCTGACGAACACCACGTTCTCGGGGCAGATGCCCGACCGTGGCACGCAGACCGGAACGACGCAGGGCGAGGGGATGCCGCAGCAACCGCCGACGGGTGGAGGCCCGGGCGGCGACGGCGACGGCGGCAGCGCCTTCGGTGTGGACTCGTTCAGCGTGCTGGGCGTCGACCCGGCGGCATCCGTCGGTCCGCTCTCGTCCGTCACCGTCTCCGAGGGTCGTGCCCTCACCGCCTCCGACGCGGGCACCGATGTCGCGGTCGTCGATGCGACCTACGCGGCGAGCGCCGGACTGAGCGTCGGCGGCACCGTCGACGTCGCCGGTACCGCGATGCAGATCGTCGGGATCGTGGCCTCCGCGTCGGCCGATGCCGACACCGCCGCCAACCTCTACGTCCCCCTCGACGTCGCGCAGACGCTCGCCGGAGTGGGCGACGTCGTGTCGACCGTGTACGTGCAGGCCTCGTCGGCGGATGCCATCGACGCGGTGCAGAGCGAGATCACGGCCGCGCTCCCCGACGCCACCGTCAGCTCGCAGTCCGAGCTCGCCTCGACCGTCTCGGGTTCGCTGTCGAGCGCGTCGTCGATGATCTCGAATCTCGGCACGTGGCTGTCGGTCGTCGTGCTCCTGGTCGCCCTCGCCCTCGCGGTGCTGTTCACGACGTCGGGTGTCGCCCGCCGGACGCGGGAGTTCGGGACGCTCAAGGCCATCGGGTGGTCGAACGCGCGCATCGTGCGCCAGGTCGCGGGCGAATCGCTCGCGCAGGGTCTGATCGGCGGCGTCGCGGGCCTGATCCTCGGGCTCGGCGGCATCCTGCTGGTCGATGTCGTCGCGCCGACCATCTCGGTCGGCGGCCAGGCGACCGGCTCTGGCCAGGGTGGCGAGGGCTTCGGTCCCGGCGGACCCGGCGGCTTCGGTCAGGCGGCGTCCCAGGCCACCGACATCGTGCTCAGCGCTCCCGTGACGCCGGTGGTCGTCGTGGCCGCCGTCGGCATCGCCGTGCTCGGCGGTGTGCTCGCGGGCGCCTTCGGCGGCTGGCGCGCCGCCCGTCTCAGTCCCGCCGCCGCCCTGCGCTCGGTCGCGTGAGCGGCATCCCCCGTCCTTCGAAGGAGACATCATGACCCTCACCGCCTCCACCCTGACGACGACCGCGTACAGCCTGCGAGGCGTGACGCGCACCTACCGCCAGCGCGACCGCACCGTCCAGGCGTTGGCCGGTGTCGACCTCGACATCGCCGCGGGTGACTTCGTCACCGTCCAGGGCCCGACCGGCGGCGGCAAATCCACGCTGCTGCAGATGCTCGGAGCCCTCGACCGTCCCTCCAGCGGGTCCGTGACGCTCGGCGACCTCGACATCGCGGCCGCCTCCAATGCGCAGCTCGGGCGGATCCGGGCTGAGGAGATCGGCTTCGTCTTCCAGGGTTTCAATCTCATCCCCACCCTCACCGCCGCCGAGAACGTCGATATGGGTCTGGAGCCCCTCGGCCTCGATCGCGCAGAACGGCGGCGGCGGGTGACGCACGCTCTGGCCCGGGTCGGGCTGGACGACCGCGCCGACCACCGCCCGGGCGAGCTCTCGGGCGGGCAGCAGCAGCGTGTCGCGATCGCCCGGGCCGTGGCCAAGCAGCCACGCGTGCTGCTCGCGGACGAGCCGACGGGAAACCTCGACGAGCGCATGCGCGACGAGATCCTCGACGTGCTCGAGGCGCTGAACGCCGAGGGACTCACGCTCGTCGTCGTGACGCACGATTCCGCCGTCGCCCGTCGCGCCCGCCGTCGCCTGCGTCTGGCGAAGGGAGTGGTCACCGACATCACGCGCGACTGACCCGTCGCCCCATCGTGACGAGCGGAGGGCGAGGGACCGGCGGAGGGCCACCCCCGTGGCATCCCCCTCCGCTCGTCCCTCCCCCTCCGCTCGTCCCCCTCGCATCGCCCCCGCCGCGCATGAGCTCAGCGATTCGCGCGAAGTCAGGCGCCATGCCCCGGATGCCACGGAGGTTCTGCGATTCGCGGAGGTCATGCGCGAGAGCAGCGCCCGTCCACACCACACCCCCGGGTGACGTCGACCGGCTCAGCCTCCTCCCCGCCGGAACCCACCGCACCCCGTCAAGGCCCGCCGAGCCCTCGGCATCCACCCCTACAGTCGAACCACCCCGACCGAACGGATGCCATGGCCGCCCGCAACACGCGACTGATGCACTGCACCCCCGACGACCTGTTCGCAGTGCTCTCCGACGGATGGCTTTACCCCGTGTGGGTCGTCGGAGCGGCGCGCATGCGCGACGTCGATCCGCAGTGGCCGCGCGAGGGGTCGCGCATCCACCACTCCCTCGGCGTCTGGCCCGTGATGATCCACGACGAGACCGAGATCGTGGAGTGGAATCCCCCGCACCGGCTCCGCCTGCGGCCGGAGGGCGGCATCCTGGGTCGCGGGGTCATCCGCATCGACGCCCGCCCGCATCCGGTGGGAGCGGCCGTGACGATCGTCGAAGAGCCCGTCTCGGGCGCCGCCTCCCTGCTGCCCGCGCTCATCTGGAGGCCGATGCTGACCCTGCGCAACCACGAGTGCCTCAACCGCCTGGCGTTCCTGGCCGAGGGCCGTCGCGCGGAGCGCGAGGCCCGCGAGCTCGATCACCGCACCGAGACGCCCGAGCCTCGTGAGGGCACCGCGTCGCCCCAGGCCCGCGAGGACATGCGCGAAGCCGGCATCTGACCCGCGCATCGCGTCACCCGCGGGAAGCACCCCCGGGCGGTGCACGCATCTCGCACGATCCGGCGATCCGGCCCCCGCGCCGCCGCCACCCCGGGCGTCACGTCACCGCGCATCCCGCACCATGGACCCTCAGCGCTCCGGACGCGTCTCCGTGCCGGTCGAGCCGGGCTGCTCGGTGCTGTGGCGCAGCTCGTCGACGTAGAGGTTCGCCTCGTCCGTCGTGCGGTTGCGGTACGCCGCACGGCCCACCATGTGCGCGGCCAGGGGTGCCGTGGCGAACTGGATGAGCACGATCGGGATGCCGAAGGCGAGCGCCTCCCACGACCGCAGTGACAGCTCCACCGCGACCACGATGAGCAGCACCCCGAGCACCTGCGGCTTCGTCGCCGCGTGCAGGCGCGTCGGCACGTCGCGCCAGCGCAGCAAACCGATGGTCGCGGTCAGACACAGCACGGCGCCGATCAGCACGAGCACGAGCGCGAGGGTGTCGAGAACGGCCTCGATGGTCATCTCGGGTTCTCCTTCCGCGCGACGAAACGGGCGACGGCGATCGACCCGAACACGCCGATGGCCGCGATCACGAGCATGGCCGGCAGCGATTGCGTGTGCTGGTTGATCACCATGTCGGCGCCCAGGATGCAGACCACCTCGGTGAGCAGCACGTCGGCCGCGACGGCACGGTCGAGGATCGAGGGGCCGATGACGAGGCGGATGAGCGCCAGCACCGCCGCGGCGGCGAACGCGACCAGGATGAGGACGATGAGAACGGTGGTCACGGCGAGGTCCTCCGCTCTCCGGGGGGCGCGTCGGCGTCGTGGGCGGAGCTGTCGGCAATGCGCGCCTCCAGCTCCAGGAGCTCTTCCTTCGACCCGACGGCACGCGTGATCCGGGCTTCCCACCGGAGCACGACGCGGCGCTGATGCTCGGCATCCTCGTCACTGCGCACGCCGATCGTGTGCAGGAAGAGCGTGCGGTTCTCGCGGTCGACGTCGACGATGAGCGAACCCGGGATGAGGGATGCCGTGACCGCCGTGTGCGCCATGATGACGTCGTCGTCCACGCGGAGCGGGACCGCGATGATCGCCGCCCCGGGTTGCCGGCGGAAGTCGAGCACCTGCCAGGCGACGATGAGCGATCCCTTGACGACCGCACCGAGGAAGGTGATGACGAAGACGAATCCGTACCAGAGGTTGATGCGACCCGACAGCTCGACCGGGGGGAGACGGTACACGCGCGTGACGAAGACGGCCATGACCAGGCCGGTGATCAGGGCGAGCCAGGTGAGCTGGCCCCACAGCAGCATCCACAATGCCACCAGCCACACCAGTAGCGGCAGCTGATGCAGGAACAGCGAGACCTGCGAGCGACGCGACGGGCTCATTGCTCGCCCGCCTGTTCCTGCAGCTGCACGAGGCTGACGCCTTCGGCGATCGTCTCACCGGCGCGCAGGCACATGTCGAGCAGCGGACCGGCGAAGACCGTCAGCGAGAGGGTCACCACGACCATGCCGGCGGTCGCGAAGGTCATGATCCGGGGGATCGTGCGGCGCTCGGTCGAGATCGTGGCGGCGGGGGCGTTGCCGAGGTAGGCGATGCGCTCGGTCGTCTCGGCCGAGTCGTCGTCCTCCCGCCAGAACGACAGGTTCCACGCCCGCATGAGGGCGTACAGGGTGAGGATCGAGGTCACGATCCCCCCGACGATGAGCACCATCATGACGGGGGTGCCCACCTGGGCCGCGGCGTCGAACAGTGCGTACTTGCCGATGAAGCCCGAGAACGGTGGGAGACCGCCGAGGTTGATCGCCGGGATGAAGTACAGCACCGCCAGTAGGGGCGCGGCGCGCATCAGACCCTTCACCTTCAGGATCGACGTGCTCCCCGCACGGCGCTCGATGAGCCCCACGGCCAGGAACAGTGTCGTCTGGACGATGATGTGGTGGACGATGTAGTAGATCGTCGCCCCGATCGCCAGGGGCGTGTTGATGGCGAGTCCGAAGATCATGTAGCCGATGTGGCTCACGAGCGTGAACGACAGGATGCGCTTGAGCTCGGCCTGCGCGACGGCGCCCAGGATGCCGACGATCATCGTCGCGAGCGCGACCATCATCAGCAGGAAGTTCAGGTCGTTCGCCACGAACAACTGCGTCTCGGTGCGGATGATCGCGTAGACGCCGACCTTTGTGAGCAACCCCGCGAACACCGCGGTGACCGGCGCGGGGGCGGTCGGGTACGAGTCCGGCAGCCAGAACGACAGCGGGAAGACGGCGGCCTTGATCGCGAAGGCGAGCAGCAGCAGCAGGTGCAGGATCGTCTGCGTGTCCTGCGGCAGCAGGGCCATGCGCTCGCTGATCTGCACCATATTGACCGTGCCGAGGGCGCCGTAGACCATCGCGATCGCGGCGAGGAACAGGATCGACGACACCAGGGAAACGACGATGTAGACGACGCCGGTGCGGATGCGAGACTCCGTGCCGCCGAGCGTGATCAACACGTACGAGGCGACGAGCAGGATCTCGAACCCGACGTAGAGGTTGAACAGGTCGCCCGCGATGAAGGCGTTGAAGATGCCCGCACCCAGGATCAGGTACGCCGGGTAGAAGATCGAGACCGGGGTGTCTTCGTCGTTGTCGGCGGCTCCCTGACCGATCGAGAACAACAGCACCGCGAGCAGCACGATGCTCGTGATGACCACGAGCAGGGCTGCGAGCACGTCGACGTAGAGCACGATGCCGAACGGAATGGCCCAGCCCGCGATCGCCACCGCGATGGGACCGCCGGAGTCGACGGCCACGAGCAGGACCGCGCCCAGCACGAGCACCGCCGCCAGCGAGGCGACGGACACGACGATCTGCACCTTCTTGCGGCGCCCGAAGACGAGGTTGATCGCGGCACCGATGAGGGGGATGCCGACGAGGAGGGGTACGAGCGCGCTCACGGGCGATCACCGTCCTGGGAGTCGCGGGGGTCGCCGTCGCGGGGTGCCTCGGCGCGGGGTCCGCCGGCACGGGGTCCGCCGGCACGGGGTTCAGGCGCACCGGGTTCAGGCGCACCGGGTTCGCGGGCACCGGGTTCATGGGCACCGGGCTGATCGCGCTGCACCGCCACGCGGTCGACCGGGGCGTCGTCGACGAGCTGTGACAGGTCGCCCTGGTGGAGCACGCGGATGGGCGAGGCGACGTCGCCGACGAAGTCGGTCGTGAAGTCGTCGTCGTCGGAGCGCGACTCCTCGTCCATGGCGTCCTCGACCTCGGCGGCCGTGCGCGTGCGCAGGGCGACGTCGTCGGCGTCGTCGACGACCGTGTCGGCCTGCCCCAGCTGCCACGAGCGGTAGATGAGCGCGAGCAGGAAGGCGGAGATACCGAAGGTGATCACGATGGCGGTGAGGGTCAGCGCCTGGGGCAGAGCGTCGGACATGTCCGCGGCATCCGTCTCGCCACCGTCGTAGAACGGTGCGCGCCCGGGCGCTCCCATGACGACGAGCAGCAGGAGGTTCGCGGCGTTGCCGAGCAGCAGGAAGCCGATCAGCACGCGGGTGAGGCTGCGCTCGAGCATGGCGTAGACGCCGCACGCGAAGAGCACGGCCATGACGATGATCAGCACGAGGGAGATGCTCACGCGGACACCACCTCCGCGTCCTCCGGTCGCTGCGACTGCCGGTCGACCTCGGCGCCGAGGCTGCGGAGCACGTCGAGCACGAGTCCGATGACGACCAGGTAGACGCCGATGTCGAAGATGGTGCTGGTCACGAACTCCCAATGGCCGATGACCGGCAGTTCCCCTTCGAAGGTGAAGCTCTGCAGCGGGGCGAACCCGAAGAACATGGGCGCGAGTGCGCACAGCACGGCGATCGCCATGCCCGCGCCGAGGAGGCGTCCGGCGTCGGTGGGCGCGGCCGCCCCCAGCTCCCACCGTCCGCCCGCGATGTAGCGCATCACCAGGCCCATACCCGCGACGAGACCGCCGGCGAACCCGCCACCCGGCAGGTTGTGCCCCGCGAACAGCAGGTAGAGCGACACGATCATGACCGAGTGGAACAGCACCCGGATGACGATCTCGAGCAGGATCGAGCGGTTCTCGGGCTGCACCTTGGCCCCCGAGACGAGCCAGGCGCGCGGGGCACCGGTCTCGCCGACGCGCTGGGCGCGGACGCCCTCGTCGGTCTCGACCAGCGGGCGCCGACGACCGAGGCCCACGACGCTGCGGGCGGTACCCGAGCGACGGGCGAGGTTGTCGCTGCGGTCGGTGATGAAGACGAGGGATGCCACACCCGTGGCCGCGAGAACGAGCACCGAGAGCTCGCCCATCGTGTCCCACCCGCGGAGGTCGACGAGAGCGACGTTGACGACGTTGCGCCCGTGGCCGATCTCGTAGGCCAGCGGCGGCCATTCGAGTGACACGGGCAGGTCCTGCCGGGCACCGGTCGCGACGATGGCGACCAGCGCCATGGTCAATCCGACACCGGCGCCCAGGACGGCCCGGGCGATCGGTGCGACCGATTCGTTCTGCTCGCCCATGCGCGCCGGCAGGCGCCGCAGCACGAGGGCGAACACCACGAGCGTGACGGTCTCGATGAGCACCTGCGTGAGGGCGAGGTCGGGCGCCCCGCTCGTCGCGAAGAGCACGACCATGCCGAGCCCGGTCACCGACACGAGCGCGACACCGGTGTACCGCTTGCGTGCCCGAACGGCGAGGATGCCGGCTGCGATCATGATCGGCGCCGAGATGAGCTGCGTCGGCGACTGCCAGGCGTCGAGCTGGGCGCGCCACTCGTTGGACGCCAGCAGGGCGGTGCCCTCGGCCACGACGAGGACCACGAAGATCGTGCCCACGTAGAACGGCAGCGAGCCGCGCTGGAACCGCGCCGTGATCCACTCGGACGAATGGTCGATGGACCGCAGCGTGAGGTTGTACGCGTCGTTCGCCGTGAACGGGAGCACGCGCCGGCGCTTGTGGAGCTGCGTCTTGCGCACAACCCAGAACACGCCGGCGCCGAGCGCGAGGGTGCCGAGCGAGATGAACAGCGCCGGCTCCAGGCCGTGCCAGAGCGCCAGGTGGTAGGGGTAGTCGGGCGCGGGGACACCCGGCGTCGCCTCGGGAACGCCGTCGGCGTACGGCGCGAGCCAGTGGTCGACGATCGGCGACAGGAAGCCGAGCACGAGCGAGGCGGCGGCGAGCAGGACCGGCGCCGAGAGGAACCCGATCGGGGGGTCCGGCCAGTCGGTCGTCTCGACGTCGCGCTTGGTCCAGTAGGCGCCCCACAGGAACCGGATGCCGTACGCCGCCGTGAGGGCCGAGCCGAGCACGACGCCGATCAGCGCCACGATCCCCCACCCGGCGCCCGCTTCCGCCTCGTGCAGCAGCGCGGTGAGCGCCGTCTCTTTCGCGACGAAACCCAGGGTGGGGATGACGCCGGCCATCGATCCGATCGCGATGAACGACGCCGTGGCCATCACCGGGGCCTGGCGCCCGAGTCCGGAGAGTTGTCCGATGTCGCGGGTGTTCAACTGGCGGTCGATGACGCCGACGATGAGGAAGAGGCACGACTTGAACAGCGCATGGCTGAGTAGGAGCGCGACGCCGGCGAGAGCGGCATCCCGCGTGCCGTAGCCGAGCATGACGGTGAGGAAACCCAGCTGACTGACCGTGCCGAACGCGAGGATGCGCTTGAGGTCGCGCTCGCGCAGCGCCTGGAAACCGCCCAGCAGCATCGTGAACACACCGAGCGTGATCAGCGTCGGGCGCCAGAACGGCGTCTCCGCGAAACCGGGCGCGAGCCGCGCGATCAGGTAGATACCGGCCTTCACCATCGCCGCGGCGTGCAGATAGGCGCTGACGGGGGTGGGGGCGGCCATCGCACCGGGCAGCCAGAAGTGGAAGGGGAAGATGGCCGACTTGCTCAACGCACCGACGAGCAGCAGAAGCACGGCGATGTCGACGACGGTGCCTGTCGGCGGGTCGGCGAGGATGGCCGACAGGCTCGACGTGCCCGCCTGCACGACCATGAGCACGACGCCGATCAGCATGACCAGGCCGCCCAGGGTCGTCACCAGGAGCGCCTGCAGGGCCGCACGCCGGCTCGAGGATCGGGCGTGGTAGTACCCGATGAGCAGGTACGACAGCACGCTGGTGATCTCCCACAGCATGATCAGCACGACGATGTCGTCGGTCAGCACGAGCCCGTACATCGCGCCGGCGAAGGCCAGCAGGACGGCCGAGAACTGCCCGACGCCCTGGGTCTTGCCACGGAAGTACCAGCGGCAGTAGAGCATGACGAGAGCGCCGACGCCGGTGACCACGAGGGTCAACAGCCACCCGAGCACGTCCATCCGCATCGAGAGCGAGACGTCGATCGCGGGGATCCAGCGGTATTCCTCGAACGGAATGTCGCCGGCGAACACCGCGGGGGCGAGCGTGACGGCGTGCACGAACGCCAGCAACGGCAGCACGGCGGCCACGAAGAAAGCGCGGGCTCCGATGCGCGAGACCAGCCAGGGGAGCAGCAGCGGAAGTGCCGCGAACGCGCCGAGGAACACCAGCATGCGTGGGCCTCCTCGGGGTCGACGGGCGGTTGCCCGGGCTCTCGGGGTGTCGGACCTATTCTATGCGGCGCATGAGAGTCTCGGCACCTACTCGCCTCACGTGGTAGGCGGCGGGCCCGTCGTGGTCCCGACCCGGAAGGTGCACTCGAGGTCGAGCCCCGAGGGCACCGTATCCTCCAGCATCGCGGCCACGGCCTCGCCCGCGGCGCGCCCCTTCGCGGTGGCGGGCTGCACGAGGGTGGTCAGCACGTGAGGGGCGAGCCCGTCGACCACCACCCCGTCGAAACCGGTGACGCTGACGTCCTGCGGCACACGGAGACCCGCTTCCTCCGCGGCGCGGATGATCCCGGCGGCGAGCAGGTCGCTCTGGGCGATGATCGCGGTGGGCCGACGTTCGGCGAAGATCGTGCGCCCGGCGATCGCGCCCTCGTCGATCGAGCTGGTCGCCGCGGCGAGTGCGGGCGCGTCCGGGAACACCTGTCGCGCGCCTCGCAGCCGGTCAGCGGTGACGTCGACGCCGATGACGGCGTCGGGAGCGAGCCATCCGCGTCGTCGCAGGGTGTCGACCGGCAGGGTGACGATCACGACGTCGTCGTGCCCCAGGTCGGCGAGGTGGCGGGCGGCCGCCCGCTGTGCGTCGGCGTTGTCGAGCAGAACGCGAGGGACGCCTTCGCCCGCGTCGCCCTCGACCACCACGACCGGGATGCCGCGCCCCCGAACGATCTCGAGCGAATCGCGCATGCGGGGGCTGCAGCCGATCAGGACGGCGGCGTCGATGGGCGCGGTGTGCAGTGACGGCTCGCTCACGGTCACGCCGTCGTCGCGGAGCAGCAACAGGGCAGCGCCGAGTCGCGAGACGCCGTCGGCGAGGCCGTCCATCATGTGCGTGGTGACCGGGTCGAGGAAGGCGGTGCCCAGGTGCTGGTCGAAGACGACCCCGACGATGCCCGAGCGGCCTCTCCGCAGCGACGCCGCGCGGGGGTCGGGGCCGGTGTAACCCAGGCTCTCCGCCGCGGCGAGCACGCGGGCACGGGTCGCCTCCGAGGTCGGCGTCTTCCCACTGAAGACGACCGACGCGGTCGACGGCGAGACGCCGGCTTCGCGGGCGACGTCGTTGATGGTCGCGCGTCGGGTGCTCACGGGGCGATGCTACCCGGCGAGCGCACTGATCCCGAATCGATTCGATCGATGTCGAATCGATTCGTTAGAGTGTCCACATGCACTCCACGTTGACCCGCTCGCAGCTCGTGCGCTGGCACATCGCGATCTGCGCGATCTTCCTCGCGAGCGGCCTCAGCATCTCGACCTGGGCGTCGCGCGTGCCCGCCATCCGCGAGTCCCTCGGCATCGAGAACTCCGGCGTGGGACTGCTCCTGCTCGGCATGGGCGTGGCATCCATCATCGGCCTCTCCATCGCCCCCGCCGTCATGGCGCGAATCGGTGCGCGCTCGGGCATGCTCGTCGCGCTCGTGCTCGTGGGCATCGGGCTGGCGGTCATCGGGTTCGGTGCCGACACGCTGCAGCTCTTCGGTGTCGCCCTCGTGGGTCTGGCCCTCTTCGGTTTCGGCAACGGCGCGGTCGACGTGATGATGAACGTCGAGGGCGCCGCGCTCGAGAAGGCCACCAGCCGCACGATCATGCCCCTCCTGCACGCCTTCTTCAGCTTCGGGACCGTGATCGGCGCGGGCCTCGGTTTCCTCGCCGTGAGCCTGGACATCCCGGTCATGGCGCACTGCGTGGCGATGGGCGTGGTGATCCTCGTCGTCGCGTTCGTCGCCGTGGCCAACGTGCCGCGCGCGGAGGTCGCGATGGACGCCCCCGCCGCCGAAGAACGCGCCCACTGGCGCGAACGCCTCGCGGTGTCGCTGGAGGCGTGGCGCGAGCCCCGCACCTACACGCTCGGCGTCATCATGCTCGGCATGGCGTTCGCCGAGGGGAGCGCGAACGACTGGCTGCCCTCGGCGGTGGTCTACGGCCACGGCGCTCCCGAAGAGGCGGGGCCGGCCGTGCTCGCCGTCTTCTCCGTCGCCATGACCGCGGGCCGCATCGTTGGCGGCCCCGTCGTCGACCGTTTCGGCCGCGTGCTGGTGCTGCGCGTGCTGGCCGGCACCGCGGCGGCGGGCCTGCTGCTGTTCATCCTCGCCCCGTTCGGACCCCTCGTCTTCGTCGGTGCCGCCCTGTGGGGTCTCGGCGCCTCGCTCGGCTTCCCCATCGGCATGTCGGCCGCCGCCGACGATCCCGCCAAGGCCGCCTCGCGCGTCGCCGCGGCGGCCACCATCGGCTACGTCGCGTTCCTGTGCGGCCCGCCCATCCTCGGGTGGATCGGCGACCACATCGGCCTGCTGAACACACTGCTCATCGTGGTCGGGCTGATCGTGGCATCCGGGCTCTTCTCGGGTGCGGCCAAGCCCCTCCCGGTGGCCGAGCCCGCCAGGGAACCCGCGCGGCGCGATTAGGCTCGACGGGTGCGTCTCGTCATCGCCCGTTGCTCCGTCGATTACACCGGCCGCCTCAACGCGCATCTGCCCCTCGCCACCCGCCTGCTCGTGCACAAGGGTGACGGGAGCCTGCTCGTCCACTCCGACGGCGGCTCGTACAAGCCGCTCAATTGGATGAGCCCGCCCTGCGCGCTCACGATGGAGCAGCCCGACGAGGTCGACCTCGAAGACGGGGTGATCGAACGCTGGCGCGTCACGCACGCCAAGACCGGTGACGCGCTGCTGGTGCGCATCCACGAGATCTTCCACGACACCGCCCACGACCTGGGCGTCGATCCCGGCCTCATCAAAGACGGCGTCGAGGCCGACCTGCAGCGCCTGCTGGCGGAGCAGGTGTCGGTGGTCGGCGAGAACCTCACGCTCGTCCGTCGCGAGTACCCGACCGCCATCGGACCGGTCGACCTGCTCCTGCGCAACGACGACGGTCGCGGCACCGTCGCGATCGAGGTGAAGCGTCGCGGCGACATCGACGGCGTCGAACAGCTCACGCGCTATCTCGAGCTGCTCAACCGCGACCCCTTGCTCGCGCCGGTCACGGGTGTCTACGCCGCGCAAGAGATCAAGCCGCAGGCGCGCGTGCTGGCGACCGACCGCGGCATCCGCTGTCTCACCCTCGATTACGACGAGATGAAGGGCGTTCAGTCGGGCGCACCCCGCCTGTTCTGATCCTCGTGATCCTGCCTCGCGGGCGGGTGAATTCCGGGGACGGACAGCGGGTTCCGGCGCAGACTCGAACGATCAGTCCGCTCTCGCCCCCTGAGGAGGCTCCCATGCCGTTCCTGTCCCGCGTCCCCCGATCCGTCGCCGTCGGTGGAGCCACGCTCGCCCTCGTGGCGGCGGGCCTGCTCGTCCCGCAGGCGGCGTCGGCTCGCCCGTCTTACGGATATCCGTCCTACATCACCTGCACGACGGCAGCGCTCACGACCCTCGTCGCAGAGGGTTCCGTCGTGAAGAAGCGCGGGGTGAGCGGCACTGGCTTCTACACGAAGGGTGGCGGTGACTTCCTCGGGAAGAATCGGACCGCCAGCGCGAGCGTCGCGCAGACCTCCCCGGGTTACTACCGATGGATTCCCCTCTGCGCGTGACCCGAGGTCGGATCCTCGCGGCACCGCGATAGCGCGGACTCGCGTCCCGTCGTCGGCGCGGCATCCCCGTCGACCCATCGGGATGCCGCGCCGGTAGCGTGGACGCATGCCCGAACGCTCTCCCTTCTCGTGCGTCCTGTGGGACGTCGACGGAACCCTCGTCGACGCCTCCGACGGGATCCTTCGCCGCCTGACGACCACGCTCGACCATTTCGGGCGCACGCCGCCGACGCGGGGCGAGCTGTCGCGCTGGATCGGCCCGCCCATGTTCGAGTCCTTCCAGGTCAATGTCGGCATGACCGCCGAGCAGGCCGTCGAGGCCGTCGCGTTCTACCGCGGCTTGAACAAGAGCGAGGGCTACACCGTCAGTGCGCGCCTGTACCCGGGCGTGGGCGAGCTGGTGCACGACCTCCACGCGGCAGGCGTTCCCCAGTCGACGGCGAGCTCGAAGCCCGAGGTGCAGGTCGTCGCGCTGATGGACCACTTCGGCCTGGCCCCCGACCTCGAGGCGATGGTCGGCGCGACCCTCGACGAGCGCACGCTGAGCGCCAAGTCCGACATCGTGCGCGAAGCGCTCCGCCGGCTCGAGGCCGCCGGGGTCGACACGTCGCGCCCCGTGCTGATCGGCGATCGGCACCACGACGTCGAGGGCGGTCAGGATGCCGGGGTGCCGGTGATCTTCGTGAGGTGGGGCTTCAGCTGGCCGCATGAGGCCGAGGGAGCGCAGGCGGCCGTCGACGACGTCGACGAGCTCCGGGCCCTGCTCCTCGTCGACGACGCGCCCGATGCCGATGCCTGATCTGGCCTGGGCGGCGCCGACGGCGATCGCCCTTGCCGCCGCCGCCCTCGTGGTCGCGATCATCGTGGTCGCCGTCCGCGTGCAGCGCCGGTCTCCCCGCGCCCGAGCGGCCGCCGGTCACGCGGTGTCCGACGCGGCGGCCGCGCTGCTCGCACTCGACGACGACGTCGACGATCTCGACGTGGCGTTCGAGGCGGCGGACGCACTCGACGCCGACGACGTCCCCACCGACCTGCGTCGCGCCCGCACCACGGCGCATCGCGCCCGTGACCGCGGCTTCGGCGACCTGCTGGCGCTCGAGGCCGACACGGGCGTGGCCGCTCGCCGACGCGACCAGGCCCGGCGACTGCGCGAGACGCTGGATGCCCGGCGCACGCAGGTCTCCGCGGCGCGCACCCGCCTCGCGGAGTGGGAGCGCGAACACCGCTCACCCGCCGACCTGCTCGCGGCCGCGCGTCGCCGCCGCGACGATCTGGTCGCGACCTCGGGTGATCCCGAGCCGCTCGTCGACGCTCTGCGAGCGCGCTTCGACGACGACGACTGGTCCGAGGCCGCCGTGGCGGCCGAGCGGGCGAGAAGCGCTCTGACCGATGCCGACGCCGCCCTCCGTCGCGCGGAGGCGGATGCCGACGGCGGTTACATCCGCCACGCCACGGTGGCTCTGCGTCTCGCCGCGCGCCATCTGCGCGACGTCGAGGACGGGCACCGCATCGCCCTCCAAGCCGCCGGGAACGCCGACGCCGAGGTGGCCGCCGCACGTGCCGAGATCCGTGAGGCGATCGACGTCGCCGCCTCTCGCCCCGACGCGTGCCGGCCGGGCGCGGTCGAGCGCCTGCGCGCGGCGGCCGTCGAACTCGACGACGCTGCCGCCGCGGCCACGCGACGCCCGCGCGAAGCCGTCGCCACCGTCGCCCGCGTGCGCGAGGAACGCGACGAGCTCCTCGGCGAGGCCGTCAGCCTCCGCCGACGTGTCGAGGCCGCTCGCACGGCGCTCCCGGGAACGCTGGCCTGCGCCCGCGCGGCCCTCGCCGCCGCCGAGACAGCCGGTGCGACAACCGCTGCGACAGCCGCGGTCATGACCGACGTAACGGCCACCCGCGCGGATCACGGGGCGCGGGGCGAGAGCGGATCCGACGACGCCGCCCGCATCGCCCAGCGCCTGCGGGTGGAACGCGCCCGACGCCACCTCGCCGAGGCCCGGGCCGCCGCCGACGCCACGCAGGCGCTCACCGCCGCCCGCGCCGCCTGGACCGAAGTACGCTGACCAGCGCCGCCCCCTCGTAGCCTCCCGCCGCGACGCTCGCGTGCCCTATCGTGAGCGGCATGGCGCAGAAGACCCTCGTCGCTCGCTCGCTCACGGTGGCGAAGCGCGTCCCGGTCACGCTGACGCTGGCCGGCATCCTGCTGCTCGTGGGGCTGTTCTCCGGCGGCCTGTGGCGATCATTCGCCGACTCCGACCTCTTCTCCTCGGTCGCCTACGGACTCCCCGCGCTCTCGGCGGGTCGATGGTGGACGCCGGTCACCGGCACCTTCTTCGTCGACTCCCCCTGGGTCTACGCCGCCGGCATCCCGATCCTCGTGGCGATGGGGTTCCTCGAAGCGCGGCGGGGCTCCCGCGTCGCGGCGATCACCTTCGCCGGAGGCCAGCTGTTCTCCGTCCTCGCGGCCTCCGCCTTCCTGTGGGGTGCCGCGTTCCTGCCGTGGACCTGGGCGCAGCAGCAGGCGACCGCCCTCGACATCGGTCCGTCGGGCGGCCTGTTCGCGTGCCTCGCCGCGGCGCTCGCGCTGCTCCCCTCGCCGTGGCGTCTGCGCGCGTGGACGGTCTTCCTTGCCGTGCTGCTCGTGTCGTTCTTCTATTACGGGTCGCTTCCCGATCTCGAGCACGTCCTCGCCGTGCTGCTCGTGCTGGCCGTCGACCGGTCTCTGCGCCCGCAGCGCGTGAGCGTCCGCGAACAGCGCCTGGTGGCCTTCGTCGTGCTGTGCGCGCTCGGAGCCATCGAGATCCTCGGGTACGTCGCACCGATGACCGGCCCGTTCGGCACCTCCGCGGCGGCCTCGGGGTCGTGGATCGACGTCGCGGTGAACACCGTGATCGTGCTCCTCGTGGCCACGGCGTTGCGACGCGGCCGCCGGTGGGCGTGGGTCGTCGTGATGATCTACTGCGCCCTGAACCTCGCCCTGGTCGTCCTCATCGTCGGCGTCCTGCTCCTGTCCGGGGTGAACGGTATCGAGGCCGACCTGGACGCCGACGTGACCAGCGTCCTGGCCTCGTCGACCCTCTGGATCGTCGCGTCGGTCTACTTCATGCTCGTGCGGGCGGCGTTCCGAGCGCGTCCGCGCGCTGTCCTCGGTGATCCGCCGCCGCCCACCGCCGACGAGGTCGTGAAGGAGCTGCGGGCGACCGGCGGAGGAACCCTGTCGTGGATGACGACGTGGGACGGCATGTCGTACGCTCGCTTCGGCCGCGGCATCGTCGCGTACCAGCGACGCTCCGGCGTCGCGTTGGCCCTCGGCGACCCGCTCGGACCGTCCGAGGTCCGAGCAGACACGGTCCGCGCCTTCATCGACCGCGCCGAGGCGGCGGGACTCGCCCCGTGCTTCTTCAGCGCCGGCGCGGCGACGTCGGCCGCCGTGCCGAGCGGATGGCGCAGCATCGTCGTGGCCGACGACACGGTGGTCGATCTGCCGGGCCTGCAGTTCACCGGCAAGGCATGGGGCGCGGTGCGCACCTCACTGAACCGCGCCGAGCGCGAGGGCATGACGTTCCGCCTCTCCCGGCTGAGCGACGAGAGCTGGGGCGTCCGCCAGCAGCTGCGCGCGATCTCCGAGAGCTGGGTGGGCGACAAAGGCCTTCCCGAGATGGGTTTCACGCTCGGCACCCTGCACGAGGCGTCCGACCCCGAGGTGCGGATCGCCCTCGCGGTGTCGCCCGCGGGGGACGTAGACGGATTCCTGTCGTGGCTGCCCATCTACGGAGAGGGCGCGATCCGCGGATGGACGCTCGACCTCATGCGGCGCCGCGACGGCGGCTTCGGTCCCGTGATGGAGTTCCTCATCGGGGCATCCGCCCGGCAGTTCTCCACCGAGGGCGCCGAAGTCATGTCGCTGTCGGGGGCACCGCTGGCGCACGAGTACCCCGCTGATGCCGGTGTCATCGCCGATCTGCAGAAGCGCATGGCCGACGCCCTCGAGCCCGTGTACGGTTTCGCCTCGCTGCACCGCTTCAAGCAGAAGTTCCATCCCCGCTACGAGACCATGTACCTGCTCTACCGGGACGAGGCGGATCTCACGCGCATCGGCGCCGCCCTCACACGGGCGTTCCTGCCGCACGCGACGATCCGTCAGTTCGCGGCCGCCGGAGTGGACCTCGTCCGGTCCGACAACTGAGACGCCCCGGTCGACGCGGTCGTCGGCCGGGGCGCATCCGATTCGGACTCGGAGGGAGTCAGAGGGGGCGGATGTCCTCCGCCTGCAGGCCCTTGGGGCCCTGCGCGACCTCGAACTCGACGCGCTGGTTCTCCTCGAGCGAGCGGTAGCCGCCCGACTGGATGGCGCTGTAATGGGCGAACACATCCTGCCCGCCGTCATCGGGGGCGATGAAGCCGAAGCCCTTCTCCGAGTTGAACCACTTGACCGTGCCCTGCGTGCTCATCCTGATGCCGTTCCCGCTCGAGCCGACACCGAGCGCGCCGGACTGTGCCCCCACGGTAACGGGCGGATTCCCCGTGCGCACGGCACCGTGACACAAACGTTGCGCGAGGCGGAACGAGGCCCCACGCACCCGAAGCCCATACGACGCCCGGGCTGAGCAGGGCTCAAAGCCCGGGCGTCGACGGATCCCCCCGGATATGTCACGCGAGGCGTGACGAGATGACAATACCGGCGTCGAGGCGCGCGCGCGACACGAAAACGAAGAAACAGTAACTTCTGTCGATGTTCTGTGATATCTGAAAGCCGTAAACTCCGCCTGATGGATGATCGACGCCGCGCTTCGGCCCTCGTCGACGAGGCGTATCGCGCCCTCGGCGGGGCCATCGTCGACGGTCGCCTGCGGCCGGGAGACCGACTGCGCGACGTCGAGCTGGCGGAGCTGATGGGCATCTCCCGCACGCCGGTGCGCGAGGCGCTGCAGAAGCTGGAGCGCATCGGCCTCGTGGAGATCGCGGCCAACCGGTACACGCGGGTGTCCGAGGTCACCGACCGAGCCCGAACCGACATGCGCGAGTACGCCGCCCACACCATCGCGGGCGCGATCCGCGTGGCACTGGCTCGGTGCACGGATGAGGAGATCGTTCTCGCCGTGGACCTCGTCGACCTCATGCGCGACGCCGAGACGTCGCGGTCGTACGTCACCGCCGTCCTGACGTTCTACGCCCACATGGCATCCGGATCACGCAACATCGTCTTCTCGCGGGCGCTGGAGCAGACCGACCTCGTCCTCCGACGCAATCTCGACGGCTGGCAGAGCATCTCCGACGAAACGCGCGCGACGCTCTTCCAGCACCTGCGTTCCCAGGTCGCCGCGCGCGATGCGAACGGCGCCACCTGGACGTTCCTCGCTCTGCACGGTTTCGCCTGACCGCACAAGTGCGGCAGGTGCGTCGCCCGCCGCCGCTAACGTGACGGCATGCCCCACATCGAGCTGCGCGATCTTCACGACGACGACCGGGATGCCGCGTTCTCGGCCGTCCACGCCAGCGCTTCCGCGTGGCAGCGTGCTGCGTTCGATGATCGCCCCTCGTTCGACGCGTGGACGGATCGCGCCGATGTCGCCGCTCTCGTCATCGTCCTGGATGCTTCGGTGATCGGCCTGGCTGCAGCGATGGACGTGGAGGGCGACCGCGAGATCCTCCTCGCCGTCGCACCCGGCGCCGACAGCGACGCGTCCACCGAGGCGCTCCGTCTTCTGACCGCGCGCGAGGCCGAGCGCCCGCTCTACGCGTGCGTCGCCGCGAGCGACGAGCCGTCGCACGATGTGCTCGCCCGCATCGGATTCGTCGAGCAGCAGCGCGACGGCGACGATGTCGTCTACGTGCTGCCCCCGACCCTGGAGTGACGGCGGCGCTCAGCGACGCGTGAGCGTGGCGACGATCGGCCGGTGATCGCTGCCGGCGTCGTCGAAGTCGTCGAGCACGGAGAACGATTCCGCGCGCCATCCCGCGCCGACCAGCACATGGTCGATGGGGGCGGCCAGCGCGAGGGGGAGTCGCACGGGCCAGGTCCCCTGAGCGCCCGCGCCGACCTCGGCCGCGGCGTCGCGGCATCCGCCGATGATGCCGCCTCGGGCGCCGAGGCCGGCGAAGTGGTCGACGGTGGCGTTCAGGTCGCCCGCGACGATCACGTCGGGGTCGCCGCACTGCTCGGCGATCCACCGCAGCCCCGCATCCCACTGGTCCATCACCCGGGGGAGGGGCGGCATGGGGTGGGCCGCGACGAGCGTGGGCCCCCGGCCGTCGACGGGCCGCCAGACGCCGCTGGGCAACCCGGGCGTAGAGGCGATCGACGCATCGCGCGCATAGGCTCCCAACGCCGTCGAGATGAGGATCGACGTCGGGATCGTCTCGCCGCCCCGGGCCGCGGCGACGGTGTCATGTCGCATCGACACCCCCTCTCGGGCCAGGATGCCGACGATCTCCGCCGCGGCGAAGGCATCGGTCTCGGGCAGGCTCACCACATCCGCACCGGTGTCGCGAACGAGACGCGCGACGCTTTCCGGTGATGCTCCGCCGCCGTACGCGTTCCACGCGACGACGGTGAGATCACCATCGACCGCGGACGCGCCCCACCCGCGAACGACGAGCACACCGGCGTTTCCGAGAAAGGCGGCGGCCAGCGCAAGCGCGAGTGCAGCGCTCACACCCCACGTCCCGCGCCGCGCCGCCACTGCGCCGACGATCAGTGCCAGCACCCCGAGAGCACCCGCTGACACGCCGCGCAGCGAGAGCAGGTTCGCGACGAGCGGCAGACGATGGATGCCGACCAGCTGGGGCCACACCGCGATCGTCGCGACCGCCCCGCCGATGACCAGGACGACGAGGAACGAGAGACGGGGACGACGGAGCATCGACGACGTGGAGGCAGTCAGCCCAGGCGCTTCGCCGCCTTCTTCACCTTCTTGAGCGCTTTCGGCACGTCTCGCAGGTGCGCTTCAGCCCGCTCCGCGGCGAGCGCTGCGACCGCGTCGTAGGGACGGGTGTCCTCCTGCGCGGTGAAGGCACGGCGGTGCAGGGCGGTGGCCCTTTCCGCCAACAGGATGTCGTCGCGGTGGTCGCCCAGAAGCTTGTGGACGCGCTTCGCGGACCGTCCCACGCGTCGGGCATCGCCGCCGAGTAACTCGGGATCGGCGCGATCGACGGCTTCGGCGAGGTAGCGCAGCCGGCGCGCGGCCTTCCGCACGTCGTGCAGCCGCTCCATCGACCCGTCGCTGCGCCGTGCCGCACGGGAGACACGGTCCGCCTCCTTGCGGAGAAGGCGGCGGAAGACCTTCTTCGCCTTCGCGTCGTCCAGTTCGAGGCGCAGTCCGGCTTCGCGCACGAGCTGGGTGCGGGCGCGTGACTCCTCGGTCGCGTGCGCGGCGACGACACGGTCGTGCACATGACGGTAGGCCGCGCGCTCGTCGCCCACGAGACGACGACGGGCGTCGGCGTCGTCGATGCCGCGTTCCGACAGGGCGTCTTCGGCGCGTTGCGCCCGCACTTCGGCGTCACGCGCCTCGCCGAGGAGCTGACCCCACGACTTCAGGGCCGCGTTCAACTCGCGGGTCTGCGCGGTCGGCGAGATCCGACGGAGAGCGGTCGTGACGCTCCGGAGCCTCCGGACGACGGTGCGGTGCTCGTGCAACCCGTCGGGCGCATCGGCAAGGGCGGCGGCTTCCGTGGATTCGACGTCCGCCGACGCGGTCTGCACGATGCGGCGGGCGATCGTCTGGGCGGAGGGGATGTCACGGGGCATGAGCCCACGGTATTGACGGGCGCTGGTCGGAGGGGGCCGGTTGACGAGCGGTCGGGAAAAGGAAAAGGCCCGGGGCGCGGTCCCACCGCCCCGGGCCTTCCTCGGATCGTCAGCGCGCGGCGCGACGTCCCACGATGAGGCCGTAGATCAGCAGGACGATGATCGAGCCGCCGATGGCCAGGAGCCAGGTCTGGATGGAGAAGAAGTTTTCCAGGGGGGCGTTGAAGAGGACGCTACCCAGGAAGCCGCCGAGCAGAGCGCCGACGACGCCGAGCAGAAGCGTGATGAGCCAGCCGCCGCCCTGCTTACCGGGGAGGATCAGCTTGGCGATGGCGCCGGCGATGAGTCCGAGGAGAAGAAATCCGAAGAATCCCATTGTTGTTCCTTTCGCGAGTGTGAACCGATGCCCGCTCGAGGGCGGGTTCTCGTGTTTCCAGGTTCCTCCCAGGAAGCGATTTTTGGGGGTGGGTTGCGCGGCGCCTCGAATTCTGTCTGTCGCGCGGGCACGCGACCGCGCAGGCGCGAGAAGACGGGGGAACTCGCGCTGAGGGTCAACCTTTTCCCCCGGTCTCGGGCCGCGTGCGGCACGAGAAGTCGATTCATGCACATGATCCGCGTTCGATCAACGTCCCCTGGAAATCGAAGAGACGGACGCTATGATTGATCTTGTGTGGGGGCACAATGGGAGGGGAGTGCTGTGGCACTCGAGCAGATTTTTCGTCGACTCGACGACTTGGACGGATCCGAACTGGACTTGGATTCCACCCCGGTGTCATTTGCTCTCGAAGGGGTTCAGTACTCCATCGACTTGACGCGAGGCAACACCGAGAAGCTCCGCGAGGCGCTGGCACCGTTCATCGCCGCCGCCAGGACCGAGGGGTTCGAACACGCTCATCACCTGACGCGGTCGCAGCGCACGATGAAGCGTCGCGCGATCCGGGAATGGGCACGGGCGAACAACCTCGAGGTGTCCGATCGCGGTCGTATCAGTGACGCCGTGCTCGACGCGTACGCGTCGCAGGGGACGAACTCGCGACAGCAGCACTACGGCGCCGCCTGACCGCTCGCGGTCGGCGTTCCGCACGCGCCGACGTCGAGAGCCCGCCGCAAGACGGTGGGTCCTCGACGTCGCGTGTGCGGATGACAGCCACGTCTGCGCGCGCATGGGCGGGAAGATGTCCCCAATGAGGGGCATCGCTCGTCAGCGCCGCGTCTCGGCGTCATCCGAGCCACCGATGAAGAGGAGCGTTCCGGGTCGGACCCGAGAGCGCTCCCCGTCGCTGCGCGCGGAGCCTGGCGAACGGCGTGAGGGCGACCCGGAACGGGTTCGTTGCCCCCGCAGACGATGGAGGTGGCCCCGGGATCAACCCGGGGCCTTTTCCGCTGTGCGCTCGAGAGGGAACTTTCCCCACCGCCCCTCCACGCGCCGCTGCGCAGCGCGCGGAGCCTCCGGCGGCGTGGGCCCAACTCGGAAAGGGTTGCAGGACCGACCCGTCCGCAGACACGAGAAAGGCCCCCGGGATGAACCCGGGGGCCTTTCTCATCTGTGCGCGAGGGGGGACTTGAACCCCCACGCCCGTGAAGGCACTGGCACCTGAAGCCAGCGCGTCTACCTATTCCGCCACTCGCGCATGCGCGGCACCGAGATGCCACGCGACCAACTTCCCGAGAATATCACGGCCGCGACCGCGTGACGAAACGCGGTCCGCGCAGACGGCATCCATCACCTGCCCAGCCGCGCTGACTACGATGTGCCTACTGGTCTGCCTGCCCGAAGGAGTCTCGTGGGACTACTCGACAGTTTCGAGAAAGGTCTCGAACGCGCCGTCAATGGTGCGTTCGCGAAGACCTTCCGCAGTGGCATCCAGCCGGTGGAGATCGCCTCGGCCCTGCGCAGCGAACTCGACAAGAAAGCCGTGGTCGTCACGCGCGACCGCATCCTGGCCCCCAACACGTTCGCCGTGCGCCTGTCGCCCGCCGATGACGAGAAGATGAGCGCCCTCGGCTCGACCCTCGTCTCCGAGCTCGACACCCTCGTCAAGAAGCACGCTCGCACACAGGGTTACTCGTTCGCCGGACCCGTCGCCATCTCCATCGAGCGCGACGGCTCCCTGTCGACCGGAACGCTGCGCGTCGATTCCCAGACCACCGAAGGCCGCATCGCCTGGCGCGGCGTCGTCGACATCGATGGCACGCGGCATCCGCTCACGGGATCGCGCACGGTGATCGGCCGTGGCAGCGATGCCGACATCACCATCCCCGACGCCGGCACGAGCCGCAAGCACGTCGAGATCCTGTGGGACGGCGAGCGCGCGATGGTCCGAGACCTCGGGTCGACCAACGGCACGACCCTCAACGGCCACAAGGTGTCCGAGGCCGCGCTTCCGCCCGATTCGACGATCTCGATCGGCCGCACCAATATCGTGTTCCGTGTGGTCGCGCAGGCGCAGCCGCCGCGGCGCCCGCAGGCGCCCGACGCCACGAGCATCTTCGACGTCCGGGAACGGGGAACCCAGTCATGAGTCAACTGACTCTTCTTCTTCTGCAGGGCGGTTTCCTCGTCCTTCTGTGGTTCTTCGTGTTCGGCGTCGTCTACTCCCTGCGCGCCGACCTCTTCGGTGTGAAGGTGCGCAAGCTCCCCGAGCCCGTGGCATCCCCCGCAGCGGCGGCTGCGGCCCCCGTGGCCTCGCCCGATGCCGTGACCACCCAGGTCAAGCGTCCCGCCGCCCCGGCCCCCGCTCGCGCGGGTGGACTCGCCACCACCTCGACCGTCTCGCGCATCGTCATCACGAGCGGGCCCAAGGCCGGGCTCGAACTCCCGCTCGGCACCGAGCCGCTCACGATCGGGCGTTCGAGCGAGTCCGGCCTCGTCATCCGCGACGACTACACCTCCAGCCACCACGCGCGCCTGGTGCTGTGGGGTGAGCAGTGGATGCTGCAAGACCTCGACTCCACGAACGGAACCTCCCACGACGGCGCACGCGTGGCCGCTCCTGTCCAGGTGAAGGTGGGCGCGCCGATCAAGGTCGGCGCGACGACGTTCGAGTTGAGGACGTAAGCCACCTCCATGGTCTTCCAGGGCTCGAGCGCCGCCATCTCCCACACGGGCAAGGTGCGCTCCAACAACCAGGACTCCGGTTACGCCGGGTCGAACCTCTTCGTGGTCGCCGACGGCATGGGCGGACACGCGGGCGGCGACGTGGCCTCGAGCCTGGCCATCGGTCGCCTCACCGAGCTGGACCAGCCGTTCCGATCGCCGACCGACGCAGAGCACGCCATCCGCGACGCCCTGGCCGACACGGCGACCGAGCTGATCGACACCGTCGGACGCCGCCCCGAGCTCGCGGGCATGGGCACCACCGTGAGCGCGCTGGTCATGGTCGACGACTACGCCGTCATCGGTCACATCGGCGACTCGCGCATCTATCTCTACCGCGACGACACGCTCACCCAGATCACCGCTGACCACACCTTCGTCCAGCGCCTCGTCGACTCGGGCCGCATCACTCCCGAAGAGGCCCGCTATCACCCGCGGCGCTCGGTGCTCATGCGCGTCCTCGGCGACATGGACCCCGACCCCGAGGTCGACAGCTTCATCATGCCGACGCAGGACGGCGACCGCTGGCTGCTGTGCTCCGACGGACTCTCGGGGGTCGTCGACGACGACCACACCGCCAAGACCCTCGCGCTGGGCATGCCACCGGCACGCACGGCGGACGCTCTGCTGAAGCAGGCGCTCGACGGCGGTGCTCCCGACAACGTCACCGTCGTGCTGGTCGACGTGGGCGGTCAGCACCCCGTCTTCATCGGCACCCCGACCGTCGTCGGTTCGGCGTCGAACCCGAGCGGTGTGGTGGTCCCCGCCGCGCGGCCCGGACGCGGCGGCTGGTTGCACCACGCCCGGCAGGTCGCGAACGAGCCCACGCACTTCGAACCCGCGGCCGAGTTCCTCGAGGAGCTCATCGAAGAAGACCGTCGCCGCGCGCGCCGGCGGCGGTTCGGCTGGCTCGCGGCACTGCTCATCGTGCTGGCCGGCCTCGGGTTCGGCCTGTACGCCGGCTACAACTGGACCCAGACGCGCTATTACGTCGGCGCCGACGAGAACACGGTCGTCATCTACCGCGGCATCCAGCAGTCCATCGGCCCCCTCACGCTCTCGACGGTCTACGAAGACACCGACGTCGCGCTGGACGAGCTGTCGGAGTTCGACCGGCAGACGGTGGAGACCACGATCTCGGCCGGTTCGCTCGCCGATGCCCAGAGCATCGTCGACCGCCTGCGCCCGGCCCAGGAGGCAAGCGGATGACCGACCAGAAGCTCACCCGCTCGACGGATGCCGTGTCCACCGACACTGCCGTGATGCGCGCCCTCAAGAAGATCCGCGTGCCCGCGACGCAGCGCAACCGCGAACTCGGGCTGCTCGTCTTCGCCATAGCCGTCTACGGCGCGGCGGTCGTGCTCGTTCAGCTCGGGGCCACCGGTGTCGTCGAGACCGGCTTCCTGATCCTCGCGGCCATCCCCGCGGTCCTCGCGCTCATCACGCACGTCGTGCTGCGCCTGCGCGCCCGCGACGCCGACCCGTTCGTGCTGCCCATCGCGACCGTCCTCACCGGTCTCGGCATCGCGATGATCTACCGCATCGACCTGGCCGATCAGGCCAGCGGATGGGATGCCACGGGCCACCGCCAGATCGCCTGGGCCGTCATCGCGATGATCGCCGCCCTCACCGTGCTGATCTTCGTGCGCAACTACCGGGTGCTCTTCCGCTACACCTATCTGTTCGGCCTCGTCGGCATCCTGCTGCTGCTCCTGCCGTTCGTGCCGGGCCTGGGCACCGACCAGAACGCCGACGTGTGGGTCTCGCTGGGCTTCGTGTCGTTCCAGCCGGGCGAGCTGGCGAAGATCTGCCTGGCGATCTTCTTCGCCGGGTACCTCGTGCGCACGCGCGAGAGCCTCACCTCCACCGGTACGCGGTTCCTGTTCATGACGTGGCCGCGCGCTCGCGAGCTCGGTCCCGTGCTCATCATCTGGCTCGTCTCGCTCGGCATCATCGTCCTCCAGCGCGACCTCGGCACCGGTCTGCTCATCTTCGGCATGTTCGTGGCGATGCTCTACGTCGCCACCGGTAAGACGAGCTGGGTGGTCATCGGCCTCGTGCTCGTCGCGAGCGGCGCGTTCCTGGCATCCCGTGTCCTCCCCTACGTCAACGGCCGCTTCGCGAACTGGTTGAGCGCCTTCGACCCCGAGGTCATCGATCGCGACGGCGGCAGCTACCAGCTCGTGCAGGGCATCTTCGGCCTTTCGCACGGCGGGCTGTTCGGCACCGGGCTCGGGCAGGGGCGTCCGTACATCACGCCGCTGTCGCAGAGCGACTACATCGTGCCGAGCCTCGGCGAGGAGCTCGGGCTCGTCGGTCTGTTCGCGATCCTGGCGCTGTACATGGTGTTCACCAGCCGCGGCATCCGGATCGGGCTCGCCGGTCAAGACGACTTCGGCAAACTCCTCGCAACGGGCTTCTCGTTCACCATCGCCCTGCAGGTGTTCATCATGGTGGGCGGTGTCACCCGCGTGATCCCCCTGACTGGTCTGACCACGCCGTTCCTGGCCGCCGGCGGATCCTCGCTCATCGCGAACTGGATCATCGTGGCGTTCCTGCTGCGCATCTCCGATGCCGTCCGCAGCCGCCCCCGGGTGGTGATCGGCTGATGACACACGCTCTTCCGCCCGCAGACGACCCGACGACGAAGGAGGCACCGTGACCAAAGAGCTCCGACGCCTCAGCATCGTCATGCTCGCGATGTTCCTGGCGCTGTTCACCTCGACGAGCATCATCCAGGTGGTGCAGGCCGCCAACCTGACGAACACCGCGGGCAACACCCGCGCCCTCTACGACTCGTACGAGGTCCAGCGCGGGTCGATCATCGCCAGCGGCACCGCGATCGCCTCCTCCGTCCCCTCGGATGACGTCTACAGCTGGCAGCGCCAGTACACGGATGCCGCGATGTGGGCACCCGTGACCGGCTACATGAACCCGGTGCTCGACTCGAAGACCCGGATCGAGGCCACCGAGAACGGCGTGCTCAGCGGCTCCGACAACGCCGACTACTTCTCCCGCATCGAGCGAGCGGCCACCGGCCAGCTGCCGCGCGGCGCCAACGTCGAACTCTCCGTCGACGCGAACGTGCAGAAGGCGGCCTGGGACGCACTCGGCGACCAGCAGGGTGCGGTCGTGGCGATCGAACCCTCGACCGGCCGCATCCTCGCCATGGTCTCCAAGCCCAGCTTCGACACGAACACCCTCGCATCGCACGACACGGATGCCGTGAACGCGGCATACGACCAGCTCGTCGCCGATGCGTCCAAGCCGCTCGACAACCGGGCCATCGAGGGCGATCTGAACCCCCCGGGCTCGACGTTCAAGCTCGTCGTGGCCTCGGCAGCGCTGGCATCCGGTCGGTACACCCCCGACTCCGCCTTCCCGAACCTCGCCGCGTACACGCTCCCCCAGTCGACGAACGTCGTGAGCAACGCCGGCGGCGGCACCTGCGGCGAAGGCGACACGGTCACCATCGCGACGGCCCTGCGACTGAGCTGCAACATCCCGTTCGCCGAACTGGCGGTCGACCTCGGTGACGACGCCATCCGCGCCGAGGCCGAAAAGTACGGGTTCAACACCCAGTTCTCGATGCCGCTGCAGTCCACGGCATCCACCTATCCCGACTCCCCGAACGCTCCCCAGACCGCCCTCAGCGGCTTCGGTCAGGGCGACGTGCGGGCGACACCGCTGCAGATGGCGATGGTGTCGGCGGGCATCGCGAACGGCGGTGTGGTGATGAACCCGCGCATGATCGATCGCGTCATCCGACCCGACCTGTCGGTCGCCAGCGAGGGAACCGGCAGCGAGTTCGGCCGGGCCCTCGATACCGACATCGCGGCGCAGATGGTGTCGATGATGACGGCGAACGTCCAGGACGGCGCGGCTTCGAATGCAAGAATAGAAGGGGTCCAGGTGGCGGGTAAGACCGGCACCGCGGAGAACGATTCCCGCCCCTACACTCTCTGGTTCACCGGCTTCGCGCCGGCGGACGACCCCCGGGTCGCCGTCGCTGTGGTCGTCGAGAACGGCGGAGGCCAGGGGCAGAGCGGGAGCGGCAATGAGATCGCCGCCCCGATAGCGAAGAAGGTCATGGAGGCGGTGCTGGGTACATGAGACCGACACAGGGTGTGACCTTCGGCGGGCGGTACGAGCTCGAGTCGCGGATCGCGATCGGCGGCATGGGCGAGGTCTGGGAAGCGACCGACCACGTCATCGGACGTACCGTCGCGATCAAGATCCTCAAAGACGAGTACATGGGCGACCCCGGGTTCCTCGAGCGCTTCCGCGCCGAGGCCCGGCACGCGGCCCTCGTCAACCACGAGGGCATCGCGAGCGTGTTCGACTACGGCGAGGAAGACGGCAGCGCCTTCCTGGTCATGGAACTCGTGCCCGGTGAGGCGCTCTCCACGATCCTCGAGCGCGAGGGGTCGCTGTCGACCGACAAGACCCTCGACATCGTCGCCCAGACGGCCGCGGCCCTCCAGGCCGCGCACGCCGCCGGTCTGGTGCACCGCGACATCAAGCCGGGGAACCTGCTCATCACGCCCGACGGCCGGGTCAAGATCACCGACTTCGGCATCGCCCGCATCGCCGACCAGGTGCCGCTGACGGCCACCGGCCAGGTCATGGGCACGGTGCAGTACCTCTCGCCCGAGCAGGCGTCGGGTCACCCCGCGTCGCCCGCCACCGACACCTACTCGCTCGGCATCGTCGCGTACGAGAGCCTGGCCGGCAAGCGCCCCTTCACGGGCGAGTCGCAGGTCGCCATCGCGATGGCGCAGATCAACGAGCAGCCCGCGCCGCTGCCCCCCACCGTGCCGGTGCCGGTGCAGAACCTCGTCATGGCGATGATCGCCAAAAAGCCGGAAGACCGCCCGGCGTCCTCGGCCGCCGTGTCGCGCGCGGCCACTGCCCTCCGCCGCGGAGACCTCACCGCGGCGGCCGCCGCCGTGCCGGCCGTCGCCGCGGGTGCCGCGGTCGCCGACGAGGCCACGCAGCTGTTGACCGCCGGTCAGACGTCCGCTGCGACGCGACTCATGCCGACGCCGGCGGCCTCGACCTCGCTCCTGACCGAGGAGCACATCGAGGAGGACCCCGCCCCGCAGAAGAAGCGCTCGCGGTGGACGTGGCCGCTGATCGCCCTGATCGCGCTGCTCGCCCTCGTCTTGGGCGTCACGCTCTTCAACGTCATCTCGAACCAGAGCGAGCCCGAGCCCGCCCCCACGAGCGCCGCTCCCTCGCCGACCCCCACCCCGTCGCAGACGTCGGCGACGCCGACACCCACGCCCAGCTCGCAGCGCATCGAGGTGTCGTCCCTCGGGCTCGAGGGCAAGACGTGCGACGAGGCCCGCGCCATCCTCGAGGAGAACGACCTCGTCGCCGATTGCCAGGTGGGCAACGCCGCGACCCAGGCGAGCGACGTCGGGCTCATCTACAACGTCAACCCGACCGGTGGAGTCGAAGCGGGCACCACCATCACGGTGCGCTTCTACGCGGAGCAGACCCCGCTCGAGACGCCCGGCACCCCCACCCTCCCGAGCGCGTCGGTCTCGGCCGGCAGCGACATCCAGGTCGCCTGGCAGCAGTACACCTGCCCGTCGGGCACCGGATCGGTGACCTCGTACAACTTCACGGCGACCAACGGCACGTTCGACGCGAACGGACAGTCGACGTCGGCGTTCCCGCCCGACGCACGCAACGCCGCTCTGAAGGTCAGCAACTCCGCCGGCCAGACCCTGCGGGTCACCTACACGGTCAGCTGCTCGGGCAGCCCCGACCGTCAGGCGGGTCCCTCGGGCGAGGCGTCGGCATCGATCACGGGCGGAAACAGCACGCCCACGCCGTCCCCCAGCGCGACGACCAACTGACCGACCCGCTTTACGCCAGGAGCTCCATTCGTGACCACTGAGACGCGCGTCCTCTCCGGGCGCTATCGTGTCGACGACCTCATCGGTCGCGGCGGGATGGCGAGCGTCTACCGCGGGTACGACCAGACTCTCGGCCGCACGGTCGCCATCAAGATCCTGAAGTCCGACCTGGCCGGCGACGCGGCTTTCCGCACGCGCTTCCGGCTCGAGGCGCAGGCGGCGTCTCGCATGGCGCACCCGACCATCGTGCGGGTCTTCGATGCGGGCGAAGACGCCGAGACCGGTGTCGACGGCGTCGAGCGCCCCGTCCCGTACATCGTGATGGAACTCGTGCACGGGCGCCTGTTGAAAGACGTCATCGGACAGGGCAAGGTGCCGACCGACGAGGCGCTGCGCTACGTCGACGGCATCCTCGAGGCGCTCGAGTACTCCCACCGCGCGGGTGTCGTGCACCGCGACATCAAGCCGGGCAACGTCATGATCACCGAGTCCGGCCGCGTGAAGGTCATGGACTTCGGCATCGCCCGCGCGGTGTCCGATTCCTCGTCGACCGTGGCCGAGACCACGGCGATCGTCGGCACCGCCGCATACTTCTCACCCGAGCAGGCCAAGGGCGAGTCGGTCGACGCGCGCGCCGACCTGTACTCCACGGGCGTCGTGCTCTACGAGCTGCTCACCGGGCGTACGCCGTTCCGCGGTGACACGCCCGTCGCCGTGGCCTATCAGCACGTGAGCGAAGCCCCCCTCCCGCCCAGCGAGATCGACGAGTCCATTCCGCGCGCCCTGGATGCCATCGTGCTCCGTGCCCTCGCGAAGGACCCGTTCCAGCGTCCGCAGGATGCCGCCAGCTTCCGCGAGGCGCTCGATGAGACAGCCGACGGAAAGGTGCCCACCAAGCGCCAGATGTCGGCGCTCTCCAACGAGTTGTACGGACCGAACCCGCGGCAGGCGGCTGAGACCGCCCGCTCCCTGCGTCAGCTGAGCACCGACACGACGATGCGGCGCACGCAGGCCGGTCCTCCGGTGGCGTGGATCTGGGCCGGAGTCAGCGTGCTCGCGGTGCTCCTGGTCGCCGTGCTGATCTGGGTGATGCAGATCCAGCCGAACGACGAGGTGCCGACGACCTCGCTCACGGTGCCGAACGTCGTCGACATGTCGTACGAGCGTGCCGCCGAGACCCTGACCGGACAGCAGCTGACCACGGCCCGCGTGAACGAATCCGACGAAGAGATCGCGGCGGGCAACGTGGTGAGCACCGTTCCCGAAGCGGGTACGAACGTGGCCGCGGGCCAGAAGATCACCTTGTACGTCTCGACCGGTCCCGATACCGCCACCGTTCCCACGCTGGAAGGCATCAACGAGAACGAGGCACGCTCCTCCATCGAGGCGGCGGGTCTGTCGGTCGGATCCATCCGCCGCCAGAACGATCCCGCCCTGGCCGAGGGGACGGTCATCTCCTCGAACCTCGAGTCCGGCGCCGCCGTGGCCAAGGGCACGACGGTCAACCTCGTCATCGCGAGCGGTCAGGTCGTGATCGTCGACTACACCGGGTACACCCTCGAGGCGGCGCAGCGCGAGCTCGAGTCGGAAGAGAAGCAGCTGACCGTCAAGCGGCAGGACGACCCCGGATGCCGGGCGGCCACCCCGCCGACGGTGGCGACGCAGTCGCTGGCGCCGGGCGAGGTTCCCGTGCACAGCGAGATCACGCTGACGGTGTGCTCGGGCTCCTGACCCCGCGGGGGTGAAGCCGGCGGCCGCGCACTGCCGCACCATGGAGCCCTGCGTCCTCGAGCCACCGCCCGAGCAGAACGTGGCCGCCCTCGGTGAGCACGCTCTCCGGGTGGAACTGCACTCCCTCGATCGGCGCGCGGCGGTGCCGGAGGCCCATGATCACGCCCCCCTCGGTGCGTGCCGTCACCTCCAGGTCGGTGGGAAGCGTACCGGCCTCGACGGCGAGAGAGTGGTACCGGGTCGCGACGAACCCGTCCGGGAGGTCGCGGAACACCCCCGCCCCTTCGTGCCGGATGACGCTGGTTATCCCGTGCAGCAGTTCGGGAGCGTGTCCCACGCGAGCGCCGAAGGCCGTCGCGATCGCCTGATGGCCGAGGCAGACGCCCAGGACCGGGATGCCCTCCCCATAGGCCGCGCGCACCACGTCGACCGATGAGCCGGCGTCATCCGGGTGACCTGGACCGGGCGAGATGAGGATCGCGTCGGCATCGCGCACGATCCGCTCGGGGAGTGCCGGGTCACCCGCCGCTCTCATGACGGTCTCCGCGCCGAGGTCGCGCACGTAGCCGGCGAGGGTGTGGACGAAGCTGTCGCGGTTGTCGACGACCACGACGCGCCACGCGGTCACTCGACCGTGACCTCCTGGGGATAGACGATGTCGCTCACCCAGGGGAAGACGTAGAAGAAGAGTCCGTACAGCACCGCCGCGAGCAGCACGAGGACGATCAGGAGGCGGATCCACCAGGGACCGGGCAGGACCCGCCAGAGTGCTCCGTACATCAGGCTGCTCCAGTGGTGAGGGAAAGGGGCGGACCGGCATCGGTGCGAGGTGTGAACGACTCGAAGACGCCGTACGCGATCGCGCGCTCCGAGAAGCCGTAGCGCGGGCTGCAGGTGGTCATGGTGATGACGCGGTCGGTCGCCTGCACCTCCGGCTGCTGCGGCAGAGGAAGCAGAACATCGACGCCGTCAGGCCGGACGTACTCGAGGTTGCGGTAGCGGTAGGTGAACCACCCCTGCTCGGTCTCTACGACGACCGCATCCCCCACGCGGAGCGACGGAAGATCAGCGAACGGGGCACCGTGGCTGCCCCGGTGCCCGGCGATGGCGAAGTTGCCGACGGCACCCGGCATGGCGGTGTCAGGGTAGTGTCCGAGGCCGATCGGGTCGAGGGTGCGCGACGCGCTCACACCGCCCGCGACCGTGAAGGAGTAGTCGGGACCGAACCGGGGGATGTGAATCACGCCGAATCGCTCGGCGTCGCCCGGCTGCGCGAGCGCGGGGGGCTCCGCCGTCGGGGGCCCGGCCGGCTGGTCGGGGGCGGCGGGCGTGACCGATGCGCTCGGCGCCGGAAGCTGGGGATCGGCGGCCCACTGCTGACTGAGTTGCTTGCCCTCGTCCTTGAACTGGGCACCGATGATCGCGTCGCCGATCCACAGCTGCCAGACCACGAAGAGCAGGACGAGGACTCCGGCCGTGACGAGAAGATCGCCGATCACACCGATGATCGAGACGCGTCGTCGACGGGGGGCGGGTGCGGGCGGAGGCGTCGACGCCGCACGCCGATCACGGCGGGTCAGCGGCTGCGTGTCGGTCTGCACGGGGCGAGTCTAGTTCCGTGGGTTCGGTGACCGCTGAGCATTAGACTCTTGCCCATGGCTCGAACTGGCAATGGCGACGACCCGATCGCAGAACGCACCGACGGTAGCTCGGCTCCGAATCCGGTGTGGTTCCTTCCCATCATGATCGGTCTCATGCTGGTCGGCCTCGTCTGGGTGCTGGTGTTCTACCTCAGCAACTCGACGTTCCCGATCCCCGGCATCGGCGCGTGGAATCTCGTCATCGGCTTCGGCATCGCCTTCGTGGGCTTCCTCATGACCACTCGGTGGCGCTGACTTACACGCGTGTAATTCATCCCCACCTGTGGATGAGCCTGTGGATAACTCCGGTCAGAACGTGACGACCGGGATCGCGAGAAGCGCGAGCAGCACAACGCCGAGCCCGACCAGCGAACCGATCTGAAGACGGCGCCGCGATGCGGTCCGGGTCCTGCCGTAGATCAGACCGATCAGCGCCCCGGTGACGAGGCCGCCCAGGTGGGCCTGCCACGAGATGCCCACGGCGCTCAGCGAGCCGATGAAGTCGCCCGACCCGATGGCGTTGATGGCCGCGAGAACGAACGGCCAGGCGAAGTTGATGGCGATCAGGATGCCGATCACGCGGATGTCGGCGCCGATCTGCCGCCCGATGACGAGCAACGCCCCGAAGAGTGCGAAGATCGCCCCCGACGCCCCGACCGTCCAGACACCGGGAGCCAGCAGAGCAACGGCCACCGACCCGCCCAGCGCTCCCAGAAGGTAGAGCGCGAGGAAGCGCGCGCGGCCGAGCATCGGCTCGAGGCTGCGCCCGATGAACCACAACGCCAGCATGTTGAGGCCGACGTGGAAGAAGCCGTCGTGCACGAGCGCGACGGTGATCAGTCGCCACGGCTGGAACAAACCCGCCTGGGGCAGCACGAAGTAGCTGTTGAAGGCGAGGAGATTGGACACGAGCCCGCCGACACCCGGGATCAGACCGATGATGTACACGAGCCCGGTCACGGCGACGATGGCGAGCGTCACGCGCGGACGACCGGAAGCGACGACGGTCAGCGGACGTGAGCGTGCGCCCCAGCGTCGCTCGGCCTTCTTCTGAGCGGGCGTCTGAGCCGCCTGCTGCTGAGCCATGCACTCCGGGCAGATGACGCCGACGGCGGCGGGGGTGCGGCACTCCGAACACACGGTGCGCATGCACCGCTGGCACAGCACGAAGCTCTGCCGGTCAGGATGCCGGTAACAGAAGTTGTCGCTGTTGCGACGGAACTCCTCGGTGGTGGACACCCGCCGCCGCCCGTGAGGTCAGACCGAGACGACGTCGACCGAGGTGAGCACGACGGGCTCGATCGGACGGTCGCCGGCGGCGGTGGGGACGGCGGCGATCGCGTCGACGACGGCCTTCGAGGCGTCGTCCGCCACCTCACCGAAGATGGTGTGCTTGCCCTGGAGCCACGGAGTCGGGTCGGTGGTGATGAAGAACTGCGAGCCGTTGGTGCCCTCGGGCTGACCGGTGATGGCGTTGCGGCGGAGACCGGCGTTCGCCATGGCCAGCTTGTAGGGCTGGGTGAAGTCGAGCTCGGGGCTGATCTCGTCGTTGAAGTTGTAGCCGGGTCCGCCCACGCCCTGACCGAGCGGGTCGCCGCCCTGGATCATGAAGTTGGGGATGATGCGGTGGAAGATGACGTCCTTGTACAGGGGACCGTCGCCCTTGGCGCCCGTCGCCGGGTTCGTCCACTCCTGCGAGCCATCGGACAGACCGATGAAGTTGCGGACGGTCCGGGGAGCGTGGTCTCCGAACAGGTTGACGACGATGTCGCCGTGGTTGGTGTGCAGGGTCGCGACGGCGGTGTGGTTGGCCATGGGTACATTCTCTCAGAGTTATCTGCAAGGGTCGGCGGGCCGAGCGGCCCGGTCTGGCAAGATGATCGGACGTACATCCCATCGACAGGGAGGATGAGCCGTGGGCCTCAGCCGCAAGAGCAAGAAGGAACTGCGCAAGCTCCAGAAGCACGCCGCCAAGGTGTGGGAGTCGCAGCAGGTGCTGCTGGGCGAGAGCGGGAAGGTCGCTCGTGAAGCCGGCCACCAGCTCGGTCGCTTCAGCCGCGAAGATCTCGTCCCCGCCGTACAGGACGGCTACAGCAAGTACGCCGCACCGTACGTCGACAAGAGCGTGAAGTACAGCAACCGCTTCCTCAGCAACAAGGTCGTGCCCGCTGCGGGTGCCGTCGTGGGCGGCGCGTTGTCGGTGTGGGACGCCGCGGGCGATACCCGCGACCGTCTCGCGAAGGGCAAGGGCTTCGAGCTCGACGCCCACAAGTACGCCAAGCGGGCCGAGAAGTACAGCAAGCAGACGTCGAAGCGTCTCGCCAAGAAGCTGCCGTCGCAGCACGACGGCATCGGTGCCGGTGGCGTCATCGCCATCATCCTCGGCGTCGTGGCCGCTGCGGGCGTCGCGTACGCGGCCTGGCAGACACTGCGAGCCGATGACGAGCTGTGGGTGGCGGACGACCCGCTGCGCGCGCCGGACGCGTGAGCGATCCCACCATCAGAGTCCGAGAGGCCGCGCGCGAGCGCGGCCTCTCTGTCGATGTCAGGGAACGTCCCCCGGCATCGAGTCTCGACGAGGCGGCCGAGCTGCTCGGGATCCCCTCCGCCTCCATCGTCAAGACGCTCGTCGTCAAGCGGTCCGACGACACCTACCTCTTCGCCCTCGTCCCCGGTGATCGCGCCATCTCCTGGCCCAAGCTGCGTGCCGTGGTGGGCGTGAACAAGCTCCGGCTCCCCGAGCCCGAGCTGGCACTCGCGGCGACGGGATACGAACGCGGCACCATCGTGCCGATCGGCAGCTCCACCGCCTGGCCCGTCTACGCCGATGAACGCATCGTGGGCGCACGGATCGCCATGGGCGCCGGTGCCCACGGCTACAGCCTGTTCGTCGACGCCGATGAACTGATCGCCGCCTACGACGCGGTGGTCGCCGACATCACCTCCGACCGCGCCTGAGACGCGTCAGGTCCGGAGGCCGGCCATCCGCAGTGCGATGTCGACCAACTGCACCCGGCGGAGCTTCCTCGCCGCCCCCAGCGTGAACCACTCCGCCCGGTCCGTCGAGCCGTCGGTCTCGTTGCGGAGGCGGCCTCCCACGATCCGCGCGCGATAGACGATGCGCAGGGTGTGCAGCGGACCGGTCGAGTCGTCGGCGAGACGCGCTTCGGCGGGGATGACCCGGGAATGGATGCCGAGCAGGTCACCCACCGAGACCCGGAACCCGGTCTCTTCGCGCACCTCGCGACGTACGGCCTGCACGGGGTCCTCCCCCGCCTCGAGCCCGCCACCGGGCAGCGTCCATGCCGCCCGTCGTCCGTCGACCCAATGGGCGAGCAGCACGCGATCGTCGGCGTCGGTGACGACGGCGTACGCGGCGACCCGCATGTCCATGACCAGACTCTAGCGAAGAGGAAAGCGAAGAGCCGGTCCCAGAGGACCGGCTCTTCGATGTTGTGGAGCCTAGGAGATTCGAACTCCTGACATCCTGCTTGCAAAGCAGGCGCTCTACCAGCTGAGCTAAGGCCCCGCGAGGGAAAGGGGTGGGGCTACCAGGACTTGAACCTGGGACCTCTTCATTATCAGTGAAGCGCTCTAACCGCCTGAGCTATAGCCCCGTCTCGCTGACGTGATCACGTCAACCTCGAAGACTTTACCGGAATCCCGAGGTTTTCACGAATCGACGTCAGTTCGAGGTGAACCCGACGAGCAGGCCGCCCGTCACCTTCACCGCGAGGTTGTAGATCCCCGCCATCACGGCGCCGAGCACCGTGACGACGACCAGGTTCAGGATGGCGATGATCGCCGCGAACGCCATCACCTGGGGCAGCCCGACGTACTGCGACAGCGTCGCCCCGCCGTCGGTGAAGCTGGTGAAGAACTCGTCGAGACGAGGCAGCAGGGTGGCCTGGACGACCAGATACAGGAGGAAGTACGAGACCACGGTGACGATGGCGAGCGCCACCGCCGCAAGGAACGAGAGCTTCACGGCCGACCAGAAGTCGATGTAGACCAGGCGCAGTCGCACCTGCTTGGCCGGGGTCTTGTGAGTCGACTTCTTCGCAAGCTTGTCAGCTACCGTGCTCATGCGTCAGTACTTTCCTCAGGGGTCTCGGGAGCGGAGTCGTCGGCCCCATCCGCAGGGGATGCGGGGGGCTCCGTGGTCGTCTCCGTCGTCTCGGCCAGGTTCCGCTCGGCGTTGCGGGCGATCGCGATGATGCGATCGTCGCCACCGGCCCGGGCGAAAACGACACCCATCGTGTCGCGTCCCTTGGCGGGCACCTCGGCCACGGAGGAGCGTACCACCTTGCCGCTGGCAAGAACCACGAGGACCTCATCGCCCTCGGAGACCATCATCCCGCCCGCGAGCACGCCGCGATCGTCGGTCAGACGGGCCACCTTGATGCCCAGTCCGCCGCGGTTCTGCATGCGGTACTCGGTGACGGCGGTGCGCTTGGCGTAGCCCCCCTCGGTCACGACGAAGACGAACTCGTCATCCTTGGCGACGGATGCCGAGAGCAGACTGTCCCCCTCACGGAAGTCCATGCCCTTCACACCCGAGGTCGACCGACCCATGGGGCGGAGCGCATTGTCGGTCGCGGAGAAGCGCAGGGACATCCCGAGGCGGCTGATGAGGAGGATGTCATCGCCCTCGTCGACCAGCATGGCGCTGACCAGCTCGTCGGCGCTGCCCTGCTCGGTGTCGTCCCCGTCTTCCGAGACCTGACCGCGCAGCTTGATGGCGATCACGCCGCCCTGACGGTTGGTGTCGTATTCGGAGAGGCGCGTCTTCTTCACCAGGCCGGCGCGCGTGGCGAGGACCAGGTAGGTCGAGACCTCGTAGTCGCGGATGTCGAGGATCTGTGCGATCTCTTCGTCGGGCTGCAGTGCCAGCAGGTTCGCGACGTGCTGGCCCTTGGCATCCCGTCCGGCTTCGGGAACCTCGTACGCCTTGGAGCGGTAGACCCGGCCCTTGTTGGTGAAGAACAGCAGCCAGTGGTGCGTCGTGGTCACGAAGAAGTGTTCGACGACGTCGTCGGCACGCAGCTGCGCACCCTTCACACCCTTGCCGCCGCGATGCTGTGACCGGTAGTTGTCGCTGCGTGTGCGCTTGATGTAGCCGTCACGCGTGACGGTGACGACCATCTCTTCTTCGGCGATGAGGTCTTCGATGGAAACGTCGCCGTCGAAGCCGTGCAAGATCTCGGTGCGACGGTCGTCGCCGAACCGGTCGGTGATCGCCGTGAGCTCGTCGCGGATGATCGTGCGCTGGCGGCCGGGGGTGGCGAGGATGTCGTTGTAGTCGGCGATGCGCGCTTCGAGCTCGGTCGCCTCGTCGACGATCTTCTGGCGCTCGAGAGCCGCCAGACGTCGCAGCTGCATGTCGAGGATCGCCTGCGCCTGGATGTCGTCGATGTCGAGGAGCTTCTGCAGGCCCTCGTTGGCATCCTGGGCCGTCGGCGAGCGGCGGATCAACGCGATGACGTCGTCGAGGGCGTCGAGCGCCTTGAGGTATCCGCGCAGGATGTGCATGCGCTCTTCGGCCTTGCGCAGGCGGTACCGCGTGCGGCGCACGATGACCTCGACCTGGTGGTCGATCCACAGGCTGATGAACCCGTCGAGAGACAGCGTGCGCGGTACGCCGTCGACGATCGCCAGCATGTTGGCGCCGAAATTCTCCTGCAGCTGGGTGTGCTTGTAGAGGTTGTTCAGCACGACCTTGGCCACGGCGTCGCGCTTGAGCACGACGACGAGGCGCTGACCGGTACGACCCGAGCTCTCGTCGCGGATGTCGGCGACGCCGGTGATCTTGCCCTCGCGGGCGAGGTCACCGATCTTGACCGCGACGTTGTCGGGGTTGACCTGGTAGGGGAGTTCGGTGATCACCAGGCACGTGCGGCCCTGGATCTCTTCGATGTTGACCACCGCGCGCATCGTGATCGAGCCGCGACCCGTGCGGTACGCGTCTTTGATCCCGCGCGTTCCGAGGATCTGCGCACGCGTCGGGAAGTCGGGACCCGGAATGCGCTGCATGAGCGCCTCGAGGAGTTCCTCGCGCGTGGCATCCGGGTTTTCCAGAGCCCAGAGCGCGCCCGATGAGACCTCGCGCAGATTGTGCGGCGGGATGTTCGTCGCCATGCCGACGGCGATGCCGACCGAGCCGTTGACGAGCAGATTGGGGAAGCGCGCCGGAAGGACCGTCGGCTCCTGCGTCTGACCGTCGTAGTTGTCCTCGAAGTCGACGGTCTCCTCTTCGATGTCACGCACCATCTCGAGCGCGAGAGGAGCCATCTTGGTCTCGGTGTAACGCGGCGCGGCGGCACCCTGGTTGCCCGGGGAGCCGAAGTTGCCCTGGCCCAGCGCGAGCGGGTAGCGCAGCGACCACGGCTGGACGAGGCGCACGAGGGCGTCGTAGATGGGGGCGTCACCGTGCGGGTGGTAGTGACCCATGACCTCGCCGACGACGCGAGCACACTTCGAGAACGACTTGTCGGGGCGGAAGCCGCCGTCGTACATGCCGTAGATGACGCGGCGGTGCACGGGCTTGAGACCGTCGCGCACGTCGGGCAGGGCACGCCCGACGATGACGCTCATCGCGTAGTCGAGGTAGCTCCGCTGCATCTCGAGCTGCAGATCGACCTGGTCGATCTTGCCGTGATTGTGAGCGGCTTCTTCGGGCGCTCGGGGGGGCTCGGGAGTGATGTCGTCAGCCATGTCTTCTCAGTTCCGTAGTGCGTGCGTCGTCTGTCGGTGCCGGGGTCGCGCCGGCGCGATCAGATGTCGAGGAAGCGGACGTCTTTGGCGTTTCGCTGGATGAAGGTACGACGCGACTCGACGTCTTCACCCATGAGCACCGAGAAGATCTCGTCGGCCGAGGCCGCGTCGTCGATCGTGACCTGCTTGAGCGTGCGCGTCTCGGGGTCCATCGTGGTCTCCCACAACTCGTGGTCGTTCATCTCGCCGAGACCCTTGTAGCGCTGGATGCCGTTGTCCTTGGGGATGCGGCGACCGGAGGCCTGTCCGTCCACGAGCATCGCGTCGCGCTCGCGGTCGCTGTAGGCGTACTCGTGCGGGTGGTTCGACCACTTCAGGCGGTAGAGCGGCGGCTGAGCGAGGTAGACGTAACCCGCCTCGATGAGGCCGCGCATGTAGCGGAACAGCAGCGTCAGCAGCAGGGTGGTGATGTGCTGGCCGTCGACGTCGGCATCGGCCATGAGCACGATCTTGTGATACCGCGCCTTGGCCATGTCGAAGTCTTCGCCGATGCCCGTGCCGAAGGCCTGGATCATCGCCTGCACCTCTTTGTTGCCGAGGGCGCGGTCGAGACGGGCGCGCTCGACGTTGAGGATCTTGCCGCGCAGCGCCAGGATCGCCTGGGTGTGCGGGTCGCGACCCTGCACCGCCGAGCCACCGGCGGAGTCACCCTCGACGAGGAAGATCTCGCTGATCGAGGGATCCTTCGACGTGCAGTCCTTGAGCTTGTCGGGCATCGCGGCCGACTCGAACACGCTCTTGCGACGCGCGGTCTCGCGCGCCTTGCGGGCGGCGAGGCGGGCGGTCGCGGCGTCGATGGCCTTGCGGATGATGTTCTTCGCCTGGCCCGGGTTGCGGTCGAACCAGTCGCCGAGCTTGTCGCCGACGACCTTCTGCACGTACGCGCGGGCCTCGGTGTTGCCGAGCTTGGTCTTGGTCTGGCCCTCGAACTGCGGCTCGGAGAGCTTCACCGAGATGACCGCGGTCAGACCCTCGCGGATGTCGTCACCGGTGAGGTTGTCGTCCTTCTCCTTGAGGAGGTTGTTCGCGCGCGCGTAGCGGTTGACGAGCGTCGTCAGCGCAGCGCGGAAGCCCTCTTCGTGCGTGCCGCCCTCGTGGGTGTTGATGGTGTTGGCGTAGGTGAAGACGTTCTCGGTGTACGCCGTCGTCCACTGCATCGCCAGCTCGAGCGCGATCTTGCGATCGGTGTCCTCGGACTCGACCTCGATGATCTCGTCGTTGACGACGTCGGCCTTGCGCACGCGATTGAGGTGCTCGACGTAGTCGACCAGCCCGCGCTCGTACAGGAACGAGTCGTGCCGCGGCGCCGTCACTTCTTCACCGGGCTCGCCCTCGGTCACGATCGACTGGGGGCGCTCGTCTCGCAGGCTGATGCGGAGCCCCTTGTTGAGGAACGCCATCTGCTGGAAGCGCGTACGCAGCGTGTCGTAGTCGAAGTCGACGGTGTCGAAGATGGTGGCATCCGGCCAGAAGGTGATGGTGGTACCCGTCTTGTCGCTCTCCTCCTCTTTCGCGAGAGGGGCGAGCGGCACACCGCCGTCGCGGAACGACTGGCGCCACACGTGACCCTGACGCTGCACCTCGACCTCGAGGCGCGTCGACAGGGCGTTGACGACGGACGAACCGACGCCGTGCAGACCGCCCGACACCGCGTAGCCGCCGCCGCCGAACTTGCCGCCGGCGTGCAGCACGGTCAGCACGACCTCGACGGTGGACTTGCCCTCCGTGCGGTGCATGTCGACCGGGATGCCACGACCGTTGTCGATCACACGGACGGCACCGTCGCTGAGGATCGTGACGTCGATCGTGTCGCAGTAGCCGGCGAGGGCTTCGTCGACGGAGTTGTCGACGATCTCCTGCACGAGGTGGTGGAGCCCGCGCTCACCGGTGGAACCGATGTACATGCCGGGACGCTTGCGAACGGCTTCGAGCCCTTCGAGCACCTGGATGGCGTCTGCCCCGTACTCGTTGGGAACCTTCGCGGGGGTGGTCGCTACGGGTTCCTCGGAAACGCTGTCGGGGTTTTCGGACGTCATGAGTGAACGCGCTCCAGATCGATTCGTCGGAACCTCCATCTTACCGCGCGCCCGTCCTCGAAATGGCGTGTACGCCCCTACGCGGGGATAAATCACGTCGAGTCGGGATCGACCATGGCCTAGCCGTAGGTATCGCGCGGACCGCGGCCTGGAACGGCTCTGGGCCCCCATTTCCAGGAGGGGACGTCCGGCCCTACGAAGCGGATCGCCTCGACCCCTGCCTCAGGGAAACGTCGGAGGATCTCCGACAGGATGTGCGCGCGCATGAGCTGCAGCTGTTTCGCCCAGGCGGTGGAGTCGGCCTGGACGGTGAGCGTTCCGGCATCCAGTGCCACCGGCCGGGTGTGCGCGGCCGTATCGGCTCCCGCCACTTCGTCCCACGTGCGCACGAGGTCCTCGCGCGAGAGCTGGGCCTCCCACCCGGCCGAATGGGTGAGCGCGGAGAGGACGTCGCCGAGGCCGCGCGGATCGCGGCCGGGTGTGAAGGGGGCGTTCTCTCCGTCATCCGTACGTCGTCGACGCTTCTTCTTGCGATAGGGCGTCGGTTCGAGGCCCCGGAGACGCAGGTAGGTCGACATCGTCTCGGGCAGTTCGGGTTCGTCACTCATCGCCGGGCTCCATGATGCGGCCGGCGTCGACCCGCACGACATGCGCCCGGAGGGCGTCGGGTACGTCTTCTTCGACGGCTGCGGTGACGATGACCTGCTCGTAGCCGCCCGCGAGTTCCGCCAGGCGGGTTCGGCGTCCGACGTCTAGCTCGGCGAACACGTCGTCGAGGATGAGCACCGGATCGCCCAGCCGAGACTCGGCGCGCAGGAGTTCTGCGGATGCCAATCGCAGCGCCAGGGCGACCGACCACGACTCTCCGTGGGAGGCGTACCCCTTCACGGGGAGGCCGCGAACCTGGAGCACAAGATCGTCGCGGTGAGGACCGACGAGGGTGAGCCCGCGTTCGAGCTCCGCCGAGCGCCGGGCGACGAGTGCCGCCCGGAACTGCTCGGCGAGCGGCCCCGACGAACGATCCGCGGCCGCGGGACTCCCTTCTTCGGGGTCGCCCCCGCCCACCGACAACGCCCACGACAGACGCGGTTCGTGATCGGCACCCGCGATCGCCGCGTAGGAGCGGGCCACGGGGTCGGAGAGATCGGATGCCAGCGCCAGACGCGCCTCGATCACCTCGGTGCCGAGGGTGATGAGCTTGTCGTCCCAGACGTCGAGTGTGCTGAGTGCGTCACCGCGGAGCCCCCGAGCCCGGGCGGATTTCAGTAATGCGCTGCGCTGCCGCAGGACCCGGTCGTAGTCACCCAACACGGCCGCCATCCGCGGCGTGCGCTGCACGATCAGCTGATCGGCGAAGCGGCGCCGAGCCGACGGGTCGCCGCGGACGATCTGGAGGTCTTCCGGAGCGAAGAGCACGACCTGCGCATATCGCGGGAGTTCGGAGGTGCGCACGTTCACGCCGTTGACCCGGGCCTTGTTCGCCCCCTGCCGGTTGACCTGCAGTTCGAGCAGCACGGTACGTTCTCCGTGCCCGAGCCGCGCTCGGACGATGGCGGCATCCGTCCCATCGCGCACGAGGGGGGCATCGTTGGACACCCGGTGCGAACCGAGGGTGGCCAGATAGGCGACGGCTTCGACGAGGTTTGTCTTGCCCTGACCGTTCCGGCCGACGAAGACGTTCGCCCCGGACGAGAGCGGGACATCGGCTTCCGCGTAATTGCGGAAGTCCTTCAGTCCGAGTTGCTCCACGATCACCGGGTCAGACTACCCGCCCCCTCCGACACGGCCGGAGGACACCGGCTCAGCGCAACAGCAGGTTGGGCTGCAGCAGGTACTTGAACGATCCCTCGCCACCCTTGTCGATCGACGTCTGGGGCGTGACCAGAACAGGGCTGAGCTTGTTGGCGTTGTCACTCGAGGTGAACGTGATGCGGGCGAACTCGCTCCGCACCGCGCCGAGCGACTCGAGCAGGTACTGCGGGTTGAGACCGAGCGTGACCTCGTCGCCCACGAGAGTCGCGTCGACGGATTCGGTCGCCCGGGCCTGCTCGGTGCCGGATGCGTCCATCGAGACACCGTCAGGGCCGAACGTGAACCGCAACGGCGCCGATCGGTCGAGCACGAGCGCGACACGGCGCACCGCCTCGGCGAGATCGGCGGTGTTCACGACGCTGTGGTGTTCCGTCTGAGCGGGGAAGAGTCGACGAACCGGCGGGAAGTTGCCCTTGATGAGCAGCGAAGTCACCGTCTTGTTGCCCGACGAGAAGGCGATGATCTCGCGGTCACCGGAGCCCGAGAACGCGATCGAGATATCGCCGCCGTGTGCGAAGGTCTTGCCGACCTCCTGGAGGGTGCGGGCGGGCACCAGAGCCGACGTCGGCTCGTCGGATGCCGCGGCGCCGCCGTCCCAGGGGATCTCGCGGAGCGCGACGCGGTAACGGTCGGTGGCGACGAGGCTGAGCTGCGTCCCGGTGACTTCGAGCTGCACACCGGTCAGCACCGGAGTCACGTCGTCGCGCGAGGCCGCGAAGGCGACCTGGGCGATGGCCGTGGCGAATTCGTCGGCGGGCACGAGGCCGGACTCACCGGAGACCTCGGGGATCGCGGGGTATTCCTGCACGGGCATGGAGGCCAGGGTGAATCGCGCCGAACCACAGGTCAGCAGAATCCCTCCGTCGTCGTCGACGGCGATCTGGATCGGCGCGTTGGGGAGACGGCTCGCGATATCGCTGAGCAGACGACCGTGGACGAGGATCGTGCCCGGTTCGTCGACGGTGGCCTCGATGGTCGTGCGCGCGGAGGCCTCGTAGTCGAATGCCGCGAGGGTGAGTCCCTGCTCACCGGCTTCGATGAGCACACCGGCCAGGATCGGCTGCGGATTGCGCTGGGGCAGGAGCTTGACCACGAACGAGACGGCTTCGCTGAACACATCGCGATTGACGTGGAACTTCACGGGTGCTCCCTTGACGGCGGGTATGGCTTTCCCATGCTAGTGCCCCCTCTGCGACGGGCACGCCGAGCGCTGCCGGCACGGCAAGGTCATCGAATCTGCCTTAACTAAGAGATGGAGTCTTCATCTTGTTAACCGCTGTGGACTCTGTGGATAACTTCCGACATGCGTGTTAACACCAGGGAACGAGGGGGTTCGTCGTTGTGGACGGACGGCGGTGAACCTGTGCTGTTAACAGAGCCGGACGTGGTGGGCGAGGGTCAGCCGTCCACAGGGTTAAGGCATTCGTGCACACGTCATCCGCAGGAAAGTCGAGTTATCCACAGGTTTTCCACACTGTGAAGAACCTCGTGGGAAACCCCCTGCGTGCAGGCTTGTATGCCTGATCAGAGGCCGAAAAACATGAAAGGGTCCGATCCACGATTGTGGACGGACCCCTCCGTAAGAGCGGCGCTCAGCGCATACGTCCGAGCTGGCTCGTGATCTCCGAGACCTGGTTGAAGATCGATCGGCGTTCCTTCATCAGGTCGCTGATCTTCTTGTAGGCGTACATGACCGTGGTGTGATCGCGATTGCCGAACAGCTGACCGATCTTCGGCAGCGACAGGCTCGTGCGTTCACGGCAGAGGTACATGGCGATCTGGCGCGCCGTGGCCACGGCCTGCGAACGGCTGGAACCGTAGAGGTCGTCGACCGACAGCTTGAAGTACTGCGCCGTCGCCGTGATGATGTCGGTCGGCGAGATGACGTTGGCGTCATCCTGATCGATGATGTCGCGCAAGACCGTCTGCGCGAGCGACATGTCGAGTGTCGACCGGTTGAGGCTGGCGAAGGCCGAAACCCGGATGAGCGCGCCCTCGAGCTCACGGATGTTCGACGAGACGACCGTCGCGATGTATTCGAGTACGTCGTCGGGGATCAGTAGTCGCTCGCTCTGCGCCTTCTTGCGGAGGATCGCGATGCGGGTCTCGAGGTCGGGCGCTTGGACGTCGGTGATCAGACCCCACTCGAAGCGGCTGCGCATCCGGTCTTCGAAACCCGTGAGCTGCTTCGGTGGCAGATCACTGGTGATCACGACCTGCTTGTCGTGATCGTGCAGGGTGTTGAAGGTGTGGAAGAAGGCCTCTTGCGTCTCGGCGCGACCCTGCAGGAACTGGATGTCGTCGATGAGCAAGATGTCGACGTCGCGATAGCGCGCCTGGAAGGCCGAACCGCGGTTGTTCGCGATCGAGTTGATGAAGTCGTTCGTGAACTCCTCGCTCGAGACGTATCGCACGCGGATGCCGGCGTACATGCTCGCGGCGTAGTCGCCGATGGCATGGAGGAGGTGCGTCTTGCCGAGACCCGAGTCACCGTAGATGAACAGCGGGTTGTACGCCTTCGCGGGAGCTTCGGCCACAGCCACCGCCGCCGCGTGGGCGAATCGGTTGGACTGGCCGATGACGAAGTTATCGAAGGTGTACTTGGGGTTCAGACGCGTGTCGTTGCGCGACGCCGGAACGATCGGCTCCGGGGCCTGGTCGATGACGTTCGAATGCACGGCGATGGTCGGTGAGGAGGCGTTGCGGTCGCCGCCCCCCGGTCCGCCGGTCCGGTGGGACTCGACGATGTCGGGGTTGACCACGACCCGGAAGGTTCCGACGTCGGGGTCGCTCCCCTGCACCTGCGCGAGGGCCTCCAGGATGGGCGCTCGCATGCGCTTGTTGAACTGCGCCGCGGTGAGGTCGTTGGGGACGTCGAGGTAGAGCGTGCCGCCCATCACACCCTGCGGAACGGCCAGATTGAGGAACCCGTGCAGCTGCGGAGTGACCCGGTCGTCGGTGAGAAGATGGTCCAGCACGGCTGACCAGACGGGGACATCCGGTACTTCGTGCAGAGACATATCCCCTCCGGGATCTAGACGCGACGGGCGATCGACGAGTCGCGTCGAACCTGTGGATAACTTCCGGGGCCACGCTAGTTCGCGGCTCCTGCGGAGCAAAATCCACTGTAGGACCCGGCCGCGTGTCTTTGCCACGCTTGTGGACAACGCCTGGGGATAATGGGCGGTCGCGTTCTCGGTTTGAGTTAACGCCCCTCACGACGTAGCCTTAGTCGGTTGACTTATGCCTATAAGGCAGTCCCGACCCCGTCCCCGGCAGAAGAGCATCGGGCGACACCACCTCCGGAGTGACCCATGAGCAAGCGCACCTTCCAGCCCAACAACCGTCGCCGTGCCAAGAAGCACGGCTTCCGTGCCCGCATGCGCACGCGTGCCGGCCGCGGCATCCTTTCGGCGCGTCGCGCCAAGGGCCGCACCGAGCTCTCGGCCTGACAGACCCGGTGCTCGCGAAGCCGAACCGACTCACCCGCGGATCGGACTACAAAGCCACAGTCCGACGGGGTTCTCGTTGTGCCGGAGCGCACACCGTCACCTACGTCGGAACGTCGGCTGAGACCGATGCACCGCGTTTCGGCTTCATCGTGAGCCGCCAGGTCGGCTCGGCCGTCACACGCAACACCATTCGCCGCCGCCTCAAAGCGGTGTGCGCCGAGGCGCTCCCGTCCATCCGCGGGGGCGCCTCGATCGTCATCCGCGTCCTCCCCTCGGCGGCGGCGACCGACTACGCGACGCTCCGCGCCGACGTGGTGCGGTGCCTGGAACGGAAAGCGTCGGCATGAGCGCCTCGACTCTTCCCACATCGGCCACGGGTTCCGGTCAGCTCACGCCCGGGGCCGTCCTGGCATCCGTCCCGCTCCTTCCTCGGAACGCCTGCCTCGCGCTTCTGCACGCGTACCGGTCGACGATCTCGCACGTCTACGGCGACGTGTGCAAGTACTACCCCTCGTGCTCCGCCTATTCGGTGGGCGCCGTGCAGCAGCACGGACTCGTGAAGGGCGTCGCGTTCACCGCCGCCCGTCTCGCACGGTGTCATCCCTGGGCTCAGGGTGGCATCGACGACGTCCGTCCTCATCGGGCCTTCCGTCACGAACTCACTCGGCACGGATTCGTCGTGCCCGCCCGAAAGGACTGATCGTGCAATTCGATCTCATTGGGACCATCCTCTGGCCGCTGAAATGGGCGGTCGAGCTCGTGCTGGTGGGGTGGCACTCCCTCTTCACCGCGATGGGAATGCCGCCGGCAGCAGGTCTGACGTGGGTGCTCTCGATCGTCGGCCTCGTCCTCATCGTCCGCGCCGCCCTGATCCCGCTCTTCGTGAAGCAGATCAAGAGCCAGCGCAAGATGATGGAGATCGCTCCGGAGCTGCGCAAGGTCCAGGAGAAGTACCGCGGGAAGAAAGACCAGCTCTCCCGTGAGGCCATGAGCCGCGAGACCATGGCGCTGTACAAGAAGCACGGCACCACGCCGGTCTCGAGCTGCCTGCCGTTGCTCGTGCAGATGCCGATCTTCTTCGCGTTGTTCAGCGTGCTGAACGACGTCGCGAAGCACGCGACCAGCAACCAGGGTGGCGTGGGCCTGCTGACGCCCGAACTCACGCGCGAGTTCTACGACGCGCGCCTGTTCGACGTGGCTTCGATGCACGTGAATCTGGTGACCGCGTGGGGCCAGCCCGACGGTCAGGTGACTGTCGCGATCCTTCTGACCCTGGTCGTGCTGATGATCGCGTCGCAGTTCTTCACGCAGTTGCAGATCATCTCGAAGAACCTGTCGCCCGAGGCCAAGACCGGTCAGGCGTACCAGATGCAGAAGATCATGCTCTACATCCTGCCGCTGGCCTTCATCTTCTCCGGTGTCTTCTTCCCGCTCGGCGTCGTCATCTACTGGTTCGTCAGCAACCTGTGGACGATGGTGCAGCAGTTCATCGTCATCCGCGAGATGCCGACACCCGGTTCCGACGCGGCGAAGGCGCGTGAAGAGCGCCTGGCCCGCAAGGGCAAGGCCATCGACGCCGCAGGCAAGGTCGTGCCGATGGAGAAGTACCAGGCCGAGCAGCAGCGTCTTCTCGAGGAGGCCGAGCGCGCGCGCGCCGCGGCTCCGAAGCGTCAGCAGCCCGTGGGCAAGCAGCGCGCCAAGAAGCAACAGACCACCAAGAACACCGGCGCTGCGGGCGGAGCCGCCGGCGGTTCCGGATCCGCACCCGCTTCCTGACCCCGGAGATCATGATGACGACGTCCGATCAGATTGCCCCCGAGCAGACCGCCGCCACCGAAGAGCAGCTCGAGCAAGAAGGCGACATCGCCGCCGACTACCTCGAGGGTCTGCTCGACATCGCCGACATCGACGGCGATCTCGCCATGGATGTGCGTGCCGGCCGCGCCTACGTGTCGGTTGAGGCCGACGACGCCGACTCGCTCTCGAGCCTCTCGCACCCCGACACGGTGCAGGCGCTGCAGGAGCTCACCCGCCTCGCCGTTCAGAACGCGACCGGCCGATTCTCGCGACTCATCCTCGACATCGGAGGGTCGCGTGACGCGCGTCAGCGTCAGCTCGAGATGCTCGTCGACCGCGCCATCGAGCGTCTCGTCGAGGGTGCGTCTCAGGCATCGCTGCCCGCGATGTCGAGCTACGAGCGCAAGCTCGTGCATGACATCGCGGCGGACCGCGGTTACGATTCCGAGTCGTTCGGCGAGGGTGCGGACAGGCACACCGTCTTGCGTCGGGGCTGATCACCGGATGCCGGAACAGCTCGAGGCCGAGCCCGTCACTGCCGCGGAGATCTTCGGTGACCGCATCGATGTCGCGCGGAGGTTCACGGCGAACCTGGCGGCGCACGGCGAAGAACGGGGACTGATCGGTCCGCTGGAAGTGCCACGTCTGTGGACGCGACACATCCTCAACAGCGCGATCACGGCACCGTTCTTCAAGGGAGCTGCGGTCGACGTCGGATCGGGAGCGGGGTTGCCCGGGCTCGTGCTGGCGATCGCGAGACCTGACGTCGAGTGGACGCTCATCGAGCCGATGGAGCGCCGGACCGCCTGGTTGTCGGAGCAGGTCGCCGAGCTCGAACTCGACAACGTGAGCGTCGAGCGCATGCGCGGTGAGGAGTGGGCTCGAGGGCGCGTCTTCGACGTCGCCACGGCGCGCGCGGTGAGCGCGTTGCGTACTCTCTTTGCGTACACCGCTCCCCTGGTGCGTCCTGGCGGACGACTCGTCTTCCTGAAGGGCGCGAATGTGGGTCGAGAGATCGATGCCGCTGCCAAGCAGATCCGGCAGTACGGACTGCAGGACGTGTCGGTAGAGGTCGTCGGAGAGGGTGTTTTAGAGGAACCGACGCGGGTGTTCCTCGCTACCGTCAGCCGGTAGGTCGTCGCGCATGTAAACATGCGATGCCCCCGTCGACCTCAGCGTCGTGGCGTTTTCCCGCATTCGGGCGTGACGGATGAAGTTCACTCTTTGCCTTTGTCTCGCGAAAGACTGGACCCTTGTGCCGTGTGGTGTTCACGACGTCCCGCGCCGCTCCCCTGAACCGGCCGCGGGTTGCGGAGGTGCGGGTGGGCGCAGAAGCTCTTCGTTGATGGATGCCGCGCCCTCAGCTGATGTACGGAGGTTGCCACTGCGACGCCGGCAACAGCGGTCCGGTTGTCATCGGTGATGATCCCGGCCGCTGGGGATCGATTGCGCGTAGTCGGTACGTACTTCCGTGCGTGCGTAAGGCGGGCGTTACTTGCGGTTCAGGTGTGGCACACCGGTGTTCGGAGGTGCGCGTTTGATCACGCCATGGTGCTGGATTCCCATAGCGGCGGTGTTGGGCGCCTCGGCTTGGTCGCGGAGTGGACGCCGGCAAGGGGGCGAGGCCTCCGCGCCGGCCGGTCCCCCACCGTCCGCGGCAGGTGGTCCACTTCGAACCCCCGCTTGAGGTGCCGCGGTGGTCGCGCGTCTGCGTGCCGGCAAGGTGTGCGGGAACGTCTCCATGCTCGAGGTTCGCCTCTCGTCGGGTACGCACAGTGGCCGCACGCCACCGTGGCCCGTGACGGGGAAGGGCGGTGAGTGTGGCGTCGGGCTCCTCGTCTTCACGGCCTCTATTTCTCGCGCCTCATGTTTCACGTGGAACGCCTGACCGGGTACGGCACGTCCTTGTATCGGGACGGTACTGGACTGGTCGACACGCGCTGCCGGCCCTGATAACCAAGGGTGAGGCGGAGGGGCACTTGGGTTTGCGGAATCGCTCTGCGTGGTTTCTATCCGTGGTTCACCGTGACAAGGGGTCCCCGCTCGGATCCTGGACCGGAGGTCCGGGACGAGGCGACACCGCACGGCAGCTATTGCGATGCGGAAGTGCCCGCGCTCGGATCCCGGACCTGAGGCGCGGGATGAAGCGACCCCGTACGGCAGCGAATGCGATGCGGAAGTGCCCGCGCGTCCCAGAGGGGCCATCGCCGTGCATTTTTAGTCGGTCTAGCGTTTAACGTGAAACATGGCCGCTGAGACGGGGTCGACTGATCTCGCAGATCCGTTCGCGGTCAGGTCGCGGGGTACGGACTGTCCTAGGTCGGTGAGTCAGAAGGGTTCCCTAAACGTTCCCGTCGCGTGTAAGCATTCACCCATGCTCGCGCCGGGCGAAAGGGGCGTCACCGAAGCGATGGGGCGCGATGTCGAGGTGCGACTGAGCTCGCGCCTCGGGATCCGTGGGGTGTCGGCGTCTCACATGGCGTCCTCCGCTGCTGACGCGGTTGCGCAGGCGCGAGCGAGTGCAGATCCCGCCGGGCAAGCTGCTCCATACGATCCGCCGAGGTGTCGCGCCTACTTCCATCTCGTCCTGTTGGGCATGAGTGGACCTGGGGATGCGAGTCGAACAGCTAGCGGTCGATTGTGCTCCGCCGCTGCCGGGCGCGTGGGATGCGCGCGCAAAGTACGGGTTGAATACGCCGAATGTCGACGCGGACGGAGAACCTGCAGCCAATCAGCCGGCCTCGCAGTGGGCTACTCGATGGCAGCCGACCTTTGAGAGGTAGGGCTGTACCTCGACACTCGGCTTGCCTGAGGGTGGGTGCATGACGGCTAACTCCGCGAGCGGAGACGCCACGGCGCTCCCCTGCCTCGGGGGCGTCTCCGAGGCGCTCGCTCACGGCTGTCCGCGAAGAGGCGCATCTCAATCCTCGCCTCGAGCGACGACTCGCGACGACGTCGTCGCCGGCTCTAGCATCTAGTCATCGGGTACACGCTGTCGGTTCGCGCAGCTGCCTGGCCCGATGGATCACTTTCGGGAGATGAACGGATCATGTTTCACGTGAAACATGCCTCGTCCGCGCCGCTACGAGGCGGCGGGCTACGGCGGCAATCTCCGCGAAGATGGACGACGCTCGCGGTCAGTTCGACGGATGATCGGGTTTCCCGATCTGCGTTGGCGGTTAATGGCGCGGATCCGGGATGGCACGGGTGGCTCGCGATTCGAAGCGGGGGTGCGGGTGTGCAGGATCCGTCGTGATCCTTGACCACATCACAGGCCGAATCGACACATTCGAGGAAGGTGTGAGGCGCCCCAGACCCTTTCGCGCAGCTAGTGGACGCCATCGACACTCGGGCTGCAAATGACGCTGGGCGCTGTCATTGTCAGTGAGGCTGAGGTGTGGCAGATGTACGCCGGCGCCGTCGTCCGTTTGCGCTGCATCACCCCCAATGCGGAAGTCGCCTCTCGCGCAGGACGATCGCGCATCGGCGACAGGGCTTGCCCCGGAACACCGCGATGCTTCCGCTGGCCGAGAGGCCGGGCGGTGCTCCGGGTCTGATCCGGGCCAGCCGTGCTCACCCGATCGAACTAGATAGGTGCGAGATTCCGCGCGTTCGGTGTTTCACGTGAAACGGACGCCGTCCGCTCACCCGGCGCGTACGGACACCTCATACCGGACCCGCACAGCGTGCGGCAGTCGATAGCCGTCCTCTCGGTATCGACTCCCGAGGGGCAGCGTTGCCCGCCCGCGGAGCGGTTGCTACAGACGTTGAGGAGACCTACGCAGCCGGAGGCAGTTCTCACCGCATGCCCGGCGGAGTCGCCCTCTCGAGGAGACCTCTCGGCCCGTCATTCGGGACGCGGAGCCCGCAGTGTTTCACGTGAAACATCGCAAGGTCTCCCGTGAGTGGGAGTGAGTGCAATTCAAGTCCCGCTCCTCGGGTCCGCCTCCCAACCGTGCTCGTGTACACAACTCGTCTCATTGTTGCTCGTCGATCTTCAGGACCCACATGGTTGCCATCTGGGCGGGCGCTTACGTCTGCGCCTGAGGACTTCCGGCGTTCAGGCGGCCGTCCTGAATGGCGTACATGAACTGGAGCGAATCAGGACCTCCGCTCCTGGCAAGGATGCGAGGCCGCAATGGGTAGGACGACGGGGTAGAGAGCCTCATCAACTTGCCGGTGGTTCAGCGGATCCCGGGACTATCCCGCGTCGGATGAGAGGCGGTCGTTGGTGGTCATGGGGACCCAAAGTTGCCGTGGGGCGATGTGCCCACACTCTGGCAAAGCGCCGTCAATCTGTCGAAGCGGGCCTCACGCGAGCTTCCGGATGAAGGTGACCGAGCCAAGGTCAAGGCTCGCGCGCGCCGGCAATGTTTCACGTGAAACGGCGCGCGGCAGTCGAGGTGGCGATGCGCCCAGAACGTGAAGCGGCCGATAAGCAACCCCTGTCCGGTTAGACAGGTGTTGCGCGGACTGACACTCGATCTCAGCGCCGACAGGATCATCTCGCCCGAACCGAACTGAGCTCGGCGCCCACCCATTCGCCATCTCTGTACATCCCTACCGCATCCGCGAGTACTGCGCCTCTGCTGAACTGACCCACGACATGGCACGATTTCCATGAGCTCAGCATCCGTCCGTGCGCAGGCCGGACCGCCGCAAGCGATGTCAGACGGCACGGGTAGACTGGGCACGTCCGCCAAAGGTGAGAGGTGTTTCACGTGAAACAATCCGGTGAGGCATCTTCGTCCTTCTCGCTCGACGACTCCCCGATCGCTCGTGAGATTGCCGATCTGTCCGCGCGACGGCGTGCGCTCGAAGTTAAGGACGTCAAACTCTCTGGTCGTACCCGCGTGTTCACGGTGTCGAACCAGAAAGGTGGAGTCGGCAAGACGACGACCGCGGTCAACATGGCGGCCGCTCTGGTATCGGTGGGCGCGCGCGTCCTGGTCATCGACCTCGACCCCCAGGGCAATGCCTCCACCGCCCTCGGTGTGGCTCACAACGCCGAGACGCCGAGCGTCTATGACGTTCTCATCAACGACGTTCCGCTTGTCGACATCATCCAGACGAGCCCTGAGTCCCCCGCGCTGCTGTGCGCACCCAGTACGATCCATCTCGCCGGCGCCGAAATCGAACTCGTCTCTCAGGTGGCCCGTGAGCACCGCCTACGGGGCGCCCTCCGTGAATACCTGGAGATCGAAGACAACCACCTGGACTTCGTGATCATCGACTGCCCGCCGTCGCTCGGTCTTCTCACGATCAACGCCTTCACGGCTGCCGATGAAGTCATGATTCCCATCCAGTGCGAGTATTACGCGCTCGAGGGGCTCAGCCAGTTGCTCGGCAGCGTGCAGATGATTCAGAAGCACCTCAACCCGAAGCTTCATGTCTCGACCATTCTGCTGACGATGTACGACGGTCGCACGCGGCTTGCGCAGCAGGTGGCTGAAGAGGTTCGCTCGCATTTCTCCCACGAGGTGCTGAACACCGTCATCCCCCGCTCCGTCCGTGTCTCTGAAGCGCCGAGCTTCGGGCAGACGGTCATCGCCTACGATGGCCAGTCGGCGGGCGCCATCGCCTACCGCGAAGCCGCTGTCGAAATCGTCGCTCGCGACACCACCGAAAAGGATTCCTGATGGCTAAGAGGACCGGACTGGGTCGTGGTATCGGTGCGCTGATCCCCACCGCCGAACCGTCGGAGGCGCGCCCCGTCGACGTGTTCTTCCCGGGTGCGTCGGCATCCGAGAAGGAGAAGGCGTCGGCGACCGCCGACGCCGCACCAGACGCTGACGCTCAGCTCGTCTCCGTCCCGGGCGCACGCCTCGTGCATGTCGACCCCGCAGCGATCGTGCCCAATCCGCGTCAGCCGCGCACGCACTTCGATTCTGACGACCTTGCCGAGCTGGTGCACTCCGTCCGTGAGTTCGGCGTGCTCCAACCCGTGGTCGTTCGCGACAAGGGCGACGGGACGTATGAGCTCATCATGGGCGAGCGTCGCACGCGCGCGGCTCGCGAAGCCGGCCTCGCCACGATTCCCGCGGTCGTCCGGGAGACCGAAGACGAGTACCTCCTTCGTGACGCACTCCTCGAGAACCTGCACCGGTCTCAGCTCAACCCTCTCGAAGAGGCTTCCGCGTATCAACAGCTCCTCGAGGACTTCGGCATCACGCAGGAGGAACTGGCGACGCGGATCGGACGCTCGCGTCCCCAGATCAGCAACACCATCCGTCTTTTGAAGCTGCCAGTGCCGGTGCAGCAGCGCGTTGCCGCCGGTGTCTTGAGCGCGGGTCACGCTCGCGCCATTCTGTCGCTCGACGACCCCCGTGAGATGCAGAAGCTCGCGGACAAGATCGTGAACGAAGATCTGTCGGTGCGCGCCGCCGAGGCGGCGGCGAAGATGCCCGGGGTGGTGCCCGTTCGCCAGAAGCCGAGGTCCGGTGCTCGTCAAGCGGGCCTCGACCAGATCGCCGATCGACTCGGAGATCGGTTCGACACGAAGGTCCGCGTGTCTCTCAGTGCAAAAAAAGGCCAGATCAGCATTGATTTCGCCTCGATTCAGGATCTCAATCGCATCCTGTCGACCCTGGGAGAAGACGGCTACACCGGCTGATCACACTCCGACACGGGTCGTTGTCGCCGTGGCGCGTCCGATCGTGGACCTCGGTGTCGGCGGCCCGACGTACGCTGGAATGGTGACAGCGAACGACGACACCCTGCGCCGCCGCGCCAGCCTCGAGCTGCTGCGCGCGGAGGCGTCCGACGAGCTGGCCGTGCTCATCCACGAGCGTCTGCGCGGTGGCGAAGACCCCTGGGACTTCATGGAAGACCTGCCGAGTGTCGACGAGCTCGTGGTACTCACTCTGCGCGCCGAGAACATCGCCGAGAACGGGGGCCAGCGCCCCAACCGGTCGCGCAACTACCGCGTGCTACGGCAGATCTCCCTCGACTACCCGCCCCTCACACGCGCTGTGTGGCGCATTCTGGGCGACGAAGAGCCGCACCGCCGCTGGGACGCCAGCGTGCGGCTCGACGCGTCCTGACGGCCGCTCAGCGCGCTGCGAGCGTCTGGCGTGACGTCACGGTCGGCCGGTGCGAGGGTCCGGCACGGTGCGGTGGCGCCGAGCCTCGGCATCCGGAGCCAGATCCCGTCGCCGATGCGACCCGACCGGAGACGCAGGGCGGCGCCGAAGCCCCGAGAACGACGAAAGCCCCGGTCCGTGAGGACGCGGGGCTTTCGTGAGGATGTCTCAGCCGAGGAACGGAGCGAGATCCTGCTCCAGCGCGAACTTTGGCTTCGCGCCGATGATCGTGGTCTTGACCTCGCCGCCCTGGAACACCTTCATGGCGGGGATCGAGGTGATCTGGTACTTCATCGCGAGGTCGGGGTTCTCGTCGACGTTGAGCTTGAGGACCGTGATCTTGCCCGCGTTCTCGTTCTGGATCTCATCGAGGACGGGCGCGACCATGCGACACGGTCCGCACCACTCGGCCCAGAAGTCCACGAGCACGGGTCCGTCGGCCTGCAGGACGTCCTGCTCGAACGTGGCAGAGGTCGTCGCCTTGGCAGTCATTGCATATCTCCTTAGATGAAAGCTTCAGTGGGTGAAAACGCCGGTGAGCCTCGATTTGTTCCTCAGACGACCGCGACGTCGGGGAGACCCTCGATGGGGCTCTCCGAGACGGCGGGTTCGCCCGCCTCGCCGCGCGCGGCGAGGAAGTGCTCCACGTCGAGGGCGGCGACGGTGCCACTGCCCGCAGCGGTGATCGCCTGGCGGTAGGTGGGGTCGATGACGTCGCCGGCGGCGAACACGCCCGGGACGGAGGTACGCGACGAGCGTCCGTCGACCCAGATGGTGCCCTGGTCGGTGAGCTGCAGCTTGTCGTGCACCAGGTGCGTGCGCGGGTCGTTGCCGATCGCGACGAACAGACCGTCGAGGGGCAACTCGTGCGTCGTGTCATCGACGGTCGAACGCAGACGTACGCCGTTGACGGCGTCGTCACCGAGGATCTCGTCGACGGCGCTGTTCCAGATGAACTCGATCTTGGGGTTCGCGAACGCGCGCTCCTGCATGATCTTGGAGGCGCGCAAGGAGTCCTTGCGGTGGATCACGTAGACCTTGGACGCGAACTTGGTGAGGAAGTTCGCCTCTTCCATCGCCGAGTCACCACCGCCCACGACAGCGATGGTGCGGTCGCGGAAGAAGAAACCGTCGCACGTGGCGCACCATGAGACGCCGCGCCCGGAGAGGCGCTCTTCACCCTCGAGGCCCAGCTTGCGGTAGGCCGATCCCGTGGCGTAGATGACCGTCACGGCCTCTTCCACCTTGCCGCTGCCCAGCGTGATCGTCTTGACGGGGCCCTCGAGGTCGAGCGACACGACGTCGTCGTAGAGCACCTGGGCGCCGAAGCGCTCGGCCTGCGCCTGCATCTTGGCCATGAGGTCGGGACCCTGGATGCCGTCGGGGAAACCGGGGAAATTCTCGACCTCGGTCGTGTTCATGAGATCGCCGCCGGCTTCGACGGAGCTCGCGACGACGAGGGGTTCGAGGTTGGCTCGGGCAGCGTAGATGGCGGCGGTGTAGCCGGCCGGGCCCGATCCGATGATGATGACGTGACGCACGTTTGCGCCTTCCTCTCGTTGATTCCGTCGGATGAAACCCATGCTAGCCGCGGGGTATTCCACGACCGCAGGGCTAGCGCTTGGGGAGGAGTCGCCGGGCGAGTGTGAGCGCGGGGGCGAGTTCGGGCGTGCGGAACGCGGCGAGGATGCCGACGTACACGGCCAGCACGACCGAGCCCAGGACGGCGGCTCCGAGGGCACCGGTCAGGGCGCTGCCGGTCGTCCATCCGTCGACGCCGCCCAACAGCAGCCAGACCCCGTAGCCGGCCGCGGCGGAGGGGATCGCCGCGAGCGTGAAGCGGCCGAGCGCGAGCAGCCACGAGGCGGTGCCGATGCCGTCCAGGCGGCGATGGAGGAGGACGGTCGCGATGACGACCTGGACGATGCTGGCCACCGACTGTGTCAGCGCGACCCCGGCCGCGAGCTCACTGCGTTCGAAGGCGGCGCCCGCCAGGAGAGCGCCCGCGGCGACGAGGGCGCACTGCACGAGCGTGAAGTAGAAGGGCGTCTTCGTGTCGTTGTACGCGTAGAACGTGCGCTGCACGACGAATAGCACGGCGAGGGGCACCAGACACAGCAGGAAGCACAGCAGCACAGGAGCGGCGGCAGCCGCCTCCTCGGCGCTGTTGGTGAAGATGCGGGTGGCCGGCACGGCGGCGACGGCGAGGGCAGCCGTCGAGGCGACGATGAAGAAGCCGAGCGTGCGGATGCTGCTCGCGATGTCGCGGCGCACCTCGCCGTCGCGGCCGGCGGCGGCGTGCTCGCTGAGCTGCGTGAAGTACGGGGTGCCGATCGACATCACGATGATCGAGTACGGCAGCATGAAGAGCAGCCACGCGTTCTGCGTGGCGAAGATGGCCGGGTCGTTCCCCGAGGCGCCTGACAGGACGTTGGACTGCACGATGCCGGCCAGCTGTCCCGCCACGACCATCAGGAACGTCCACCCCGCCAGACGCCCGATGTGGCGGAGTCCGACACCCTTCCACTGGAAGTCGGGACGAAGAGCCAGGCCCGCGCGTCGCCAGAAGAACAGCAGCACGAGCGTCTGCACCACGATGCCGGCGGTCGCCGTTCCCGCCAGGAGGGCGATCATGCTCGGTGTCCACGCGGAGACGGCGCCCTGGGGACCGTTGAAGACGAGGATGAAGAGCCCGAAGCCCGCAATCGACACGACGTTGTTGACGATCGGTGCCCAGGTGTAGGGACCGAACACCCGCCGCGCGTTCAAGATCTCGCCCAGCAACGCGTAGAGGCCGTAGAAGAAGATCTGAGGCAGGCACCAGTACGCGAACGCCGTCGACAGCGCCAGCTGGTCGGGCGCGAACTTGCTGGCGTACACCTGCACGAGCAGAGGGGCCGCGATCATCGCCAGAGCCGTGGCACCCAGCAGCCCCGCGGTGCCGAGGGTGAACAGCTTCGAGATGAAGGCCTGACCACCGTCGGCATGGGCGGCGGCCTTGACGATCTGCGGCACGACGACGGCGGTCAGCAGACCGGTCGAGATGATCGCGAAGATGTTGTTCGGCAGCTGGTTCGCCACGGCGAAGGCATCACCGGCTCCGCTGAACGATCCGATCGCGGCGACGAGCACGATGGTGCGCAGCAGCCCGCTCACGCGGGAGACGATCGTCCCCGCTCCGATGAGCACACTCGCCCGTCCGATACTGCTCACGGGCGGATCTCCTGTTCGTCGGGTGCGGTCTCGTCCGCGGACTCGGCGGGGCTGCGCCCGTCGTCATCCGGACCCTTCACGCCGATGCCGTCGACGGGGGTGTCGGCATCCAGAGCCGGGGTCGACTCGTCTTCTGCGCGCGTTCGACGGCGACGCGCGATGGTCCGCACGACACCGAGACCGAGGAAGCCCACCACGAGTACGACGATGACGATCAGTCCGATGCTCTCCCACTCGGCGCGCACCTCGACGTCGACCCGCTGCGGGGTCCCGACCGGCTGGTCGGTGGGGCTGTAGAGCTGCAGATCGACGCTGACCTCGCCGTTGGCGATACGTGCCTCGACGGGCACCTCGACGCGGGTGTTGGCCGCGGCCTGCGCCTCCACCGTCGTGCGGTCCTGCACGCGCAGACGCGCGTCGTTCGGGCTGACGTCGAGCACCACCGTGACGGGCCACGGGAGGTCGTTGCGCACCCAGGGCCGCAGCGGAGCGCTGGAGCTGACGAGGCGGAAGTCGGAGGAGAGGATGCCGACGGAGTCGAGCGTCGTCTGCGTACCGGCACGGTGGTCGGCGACGGCTTGTCGGGCGGGGTCGCCCGTCCACGAGACGCTGATGACCTGCAGCATCTCGGCGCGTTCGCGGCCGGTGAGCAACTCGGGTTCATCCAGGATCGTCGCGAAACGGTCGACGGACTGCTCGTCGGCGAGCAGGTCGCCCACCTCGGTCGCCCGTGTCGGATCGACCGTGGGAGCGACGAGCGAGATCTCGGATGCCGGTCGGTCCGAGACCTCCGCGAGCGTGGACGTCGCGAACCCCGGCGCAGTCGAGAGCAGGCCGAGCGTCGCGCGCAGACTCACGCGCGAGCGGTCGGTGCCACGGTCGAGCACGGCGAGGACGGGCTGGTCGCCGGCGGAGCTGCGCGCGACCGCCAGGTACCCCTGCGCGGCGGCCAGCGACGCGCTGCGGCGCGTGGCGTCGTTCTGACCGGCGGCGGCGGCGAGCACCCGAGAGACCTCGGCGTCGTACACCGGGGTCGAAACGCCCGCGACGGAGGCGGCGGCGACGCGGGAACCGCCGGCCACGCTCGTCGACGCGGTCAGGACGCGGGTGGGTTCCTCGGGGGTTCCCTGGGCGCCGAGAGCCGCCACCGTCTCGGGCCCGGCCGACCCCGTGGCCGGCCAGAAGACGTTCGACGTCGCCGAGCCGATGTCGAGCAATGTCTCGAGCGTCGGAAAACTCGGCTGTCCTGGGCTCGCGGAAGGGGCGGGCGCGGGACTCGAGACTGCCGACACCGCGGGCGCCGGGCCGGTGAAATCCGATCCCGTCATGTAGGACTGCAGTGACGTCGGGCCCAGCGGGGCGCTCAGCCCGGCCTGCAGCTGCGCGGCGATGTCGGCATCGCCGAACTGCAGCGCGAACCTGTCGTTCGGCAGCGCGAGCAGTCGCTGCAGCCAGGCCACCGCGGTGGGCGGTGCGGCGGAGCCGAGGACCCGGATCGCGGCCGGTATGGCCGGGTCGATGGCGAGGGTCGCGGCGGTGCCGTCGACGGCGTCGAGCTGGGCCGACAGTGCTCCGTCGACCGCCGTCAGCTCCGCCAGTTCGTTTCCGGTCAGCAGACCCCGCGTCAGGGGGGCCGCGGTGATGGGCACCACGAGCGCGATCGGGGTGGAGGGACCGTCGGTCGGGACGACGACGACGCTCGGTGCCGTCAGGCCCGCCGCCGACACGAGCACCGGGTAGACCCCCGCACCGCGCCCGGCGAGGGCCGGATCGGTCGCGGGGACGCTCAGCGTGACCGAGCTCTGGGCGCCGGAGGCGGTGGCATCCACTGTTCCCGTCGCGACCTGCTGCAGGGTCTGTCCCGACGAGTCGCCCCCGAGCCAGCGGTCGAGCGAGGCGTCGTCGCCCAGGGAAGTCGAGCCGATCGAGAGGGCGACGGGTGTCGCGGGGGAGGAGAGGGATCCCGCCGACACCGTGACCACGACCGACAGGGGGTCGCCGGGACGCAGGATGCCGTTCGCCGCGGGGGCCGCCGACAGCGCGGAGGCGACCGTCGAGGGCGAGGGAGAAGGCTCAGGGGACGCTGCCCACGCGGCGGCCGACGGAAGCGTCACACCGAGTGCGAGCGCGCCGGCGGCAAGGGTCGCCAGCAGCCGGCGCGCGAGGGGGCGCCGTAGCACGGGAGAGCCCGAAGGCGGGGAGGTCACGGTCATACGAGCGTCGGTGGCACGAGGGGGCCTCGCATCGCGATGAGTCTAGGCCCGCGTGCCTTGAAGCCCCCCGATAGCCTCGCGCAGACGCTTGAATGGACCGGTGCTCCCCGAACCCGACCCCCGCCTCTGCCAGGCGCTCGCCGCCGATCTCAGCGCCGCCGACTATGTGAGCGTGACGCTCCGAGAGGCGTGGGGCGCGCACGCGGACGACGCCGTGGCGCGGGGCCTCCGCCGTCCGGCCGAGCGTGCGCTCGGCAGCCGCGACGACGCCCTCGCCGTGCTGGGGCGCCTGTGGGGGCTCGGTCTCACCGTGGATCGCGAGCGACTTGATACGGCCCTACGGTCGCTGGGCGTCGACGGTGCAGCCGCGCTGGGGCTCGTGCATGTCGAGGGAGATTACGTGCGCCCCGCGGTGGTGGTGCGCCCGCAGGCGTTCTCGGACGACGCGGGGGAGGTCGAATGGTGGATCGCCAGCGACCTCGACGAGGCGGCGCTGCAGGGACCTCTCCCCGAAGACCACGTCCTGGGGGTCGGCGGGGCCTCGCAGACCCTCGCCCGCCTCCAACTGACCCGCGGCGCGCGGACCGCCCTCGACGTCGGCACGGGGTGCGGCATCCAGGCTCTGCGCCTGCGCCGGCTCGTGGATCACGTCGTCGCGACCGACATCTCCGAGCGGGCGCTGCGGTTCACGCGGCTGAACGCCCTGCTCAACGGCGTCGACGGCATCGAGACGCGGCACGGCTCGCTCTTCGACCCGGTCGCGAGTGAGACGTTCGACCGGGTGGCATCCAATCCCCCGTTCGTCATCACACCCCGCGTCGAGGGGGTTCCGGCCTACGAGTACCGCGACGGGGGGATGGAGGGCGATTCGCTGGTGGAGGCCGTCGTCGCGGGGGTCGGTTCGCACCTCTCCCCCGGCGGCGTCGCGCAGTCGTTGGGCAACTGGGAGTACCGCGAGGGTGAAGCGGGACTCGATCGCGTCCGCTCGTGGGTGGGCGAGGAGATGGATGCCTGGGTGATCGAGCGCGAGGTGCTCGATCCGCTCGCCTACGCGGAGCTGTGGGTGCGTGACGGCGGCACGGTTCCGGGAACGGCGGCCCACGGACGTCTCATCGACGCCTGGCTCGACGATTTCGCCCGCCGCGGTGTGACGGGCGTGGGCTTCGGGTATCTGCTGCTGCGGAAGCCCCTCGCCGGTGGCCCCACGCTGGCGCGATACGAGCGCGTCGCGGGGGGCGGGGAATCCGCGTTCGGTCCGCACCTCGCAGCCTGCCTCGCCGCGCACGACCGCGCGGCCCTGCTCGACCACGACGACCTCGCGGCGAGCGTGCTGCAAGTGGCGCCCGACGTCACCGAGGCGCGCCACTACCGTCCGGGTGAGGGGGACCCGTCGGTCATCGAGCTGCACCAGGGCGGAGGCTTCGCGCGGCGGATGGAGGTCGACCCGGCTCTCGCGGCGCTGGTGGGCGCGTGCGACGGCGATCTGGCCGTCGGCGTGCTGATCGACGCCATCGCGCAGTTGATGGAGGTGGATGCCGCGCACCTCCGCGCCGACCTGCTGCCGCGCGTGCGCGAGCTGCTGGTGACCGGGTTCGTCTCGTTCGCCGACTGAGGTGCGCGGTCGGGGCAGGCCGGGGCCGGGGCTGCTCCGCCGGGGGTGCGAGCCAGGCGAGTGTCCATGAAACCCGGACGTGGATGCCGTGGCATCCGGGTGTTCCGGACACTCGATGAAGCTGCCGAGAGGCGCAAGGTCGCTGTCGGCGCCCCCGGATAGGCTCGAAGACATGCTGAACATGGCCGAGGGTCTCGCGCGCCTCAAGGAGCTCGCCGCGCACCCCGTCGTCGCCACCGTCGCCCGTGCCTTCGCCGACGCCGGCCGTGATCTCGCGATCGTCGGCGGCCCCGTCCGCGACGCGCTGCTGGGCCGCACCACGCACGACTTCGACTTCACCACCGACGCCCGCCCCGACGAGATCCTCGCGCTGATCAAGCCCGTCTCCTCCGTGCAGTGGGACGTCGGCCGCGCCTTCGGAACCATCGGCGCACGCGTCAAGGGCGAGCAGGTCGAGATCACCACCTATCGCGCCGACAGCTACGACGGGGTCACCCGCAAGCCCACGGTGGAGTTCGGCGACACCCTCGAGGCCGACCTCACCCGTCGCGACTTCACCGTCAACGCGATGGCGCTCCGCGTGCCCGCACGCACGCTCGTCGACCCGACCGGCGGCGTCGAAGACCTGATCGCCGGGCGCCTCCGCACCCCCATCGATCCGGCCGTGAGCTTCGGCGACGACCCCCTGCGCATGCTGCGCGCGGCGAGGTTCTCGTCGCAGCTCGACTTCACCGTCGACGGGGTGACCTTCGACGCGATCGCCGAATTGCGGGCGTCGCTCGGGATCGTCAGTCCCGAGCGCGTGCAGGCCGAGCTCGTGCGCCTGCTCCAGACCGATGACCCCGTCCGCGGGATCCGCGTGCTCGTCGAGACCGGACTGATCGAGGAGTTCCTGCCCGAGGTGCCGGCGTTGCGCCTCGAGATCGACGAGCACCATCACCACAAAGACGTCTACGAGCACTCCCTCACCGTGTTGCGTCAGGCCATCGCGCTCGAGAAGATCCGGCATCCGGATGCCGTCCCCGATGTGCCCCTGCGCCTCGCCGCCCTCCTGCACGACATCGGCAAGCCCGCCACGCGACGCCTCGAGCCGGGCGGGGGCGTGACCTTCCACCACCACGACGTCAAGGGTGCGCGCCTGGCCCGCAAGCGCCTGCAGGCTCTACGTTTCGACGCGGCGACCACCACCGTCGTCACGCGTCTCATCGAGCTGCACCTGCGGTTCTTCGGCTACGCCGAGGGGGCGTGGACGGATGCCGCGGTGCGCCGGTACGTCCGCGACGCCGGGGCCGAGCTGGAGCGCCTGCACATCCTCACCCGGGCCGATGTGACCACCCGCAACAAGCGCAAGGCGCAGCGACTGGCATCCGCCTACGACGACATCGAGGCGCGCATCTCCGCCCTCCGCGAGCAGGAGGAGATCGACTCGATCCGCCCCGAGCTCGACGGCAATCGCATCCAGGAGGTGCTCGGGCTGAAGCCGGGGCGCGAGGTGGGCGAGGCCTACCGTTTCCTGCTCGATCTGCGGCTCGATGAGGGCGTGGTCGGCGAGGACGAGGCCGAGAAGCGCCTGCGGGAGTGGTGGGCGGCGCGGGGCTGAGCTCGACGGGGGTGCGGCGGCGAGTCGTGCTCGGGAGCCTGTTCGCGGCCCCGAGCGCGCCGGGCCCTGCCGGGGTGATCGGCGGGGTGCCTGCGAGCGGCCTGCGAAAGCGCACCACGGCCGTACCGGCCGACCTACACTGAGACCCCCTGCCGTCACCGTCGATGGGAGTCCCGTGCCATCCGCCTGGTCGCGACCCGCGATCTCCCCCGAGACATCGGGGCTGCTGATCGCGCGCGCCCACGAGGAGTTGATCGCGGGCAACGAGGACCGGCGGCTCGACGACGTCCGGTCGCTGGTCAAGGATTCGTGGCGACGGTCACTGGCATCCCTCGTGGGACCGGAGGGTCTTCCCGCACTCGACCTCGCGAGCGACGAGCTCGACGCCTATCGCCGCGCGCATCCGCTCGCCGGGGTGATGGACATGGTGAGGGGGCTCCTGCTGCCGGGTACCGCCGAGGAGTCGGGCGTCATCGTCGCCGTCGGCGATGCCGCGGGGCGGCTGCTGTGGGTCGAGGGGGACCGCCACATCCGTACGCTGACCGGTGAGATGGGCTTCGTGGCGGGAGCGAACTGGGCAGAAGACGCCGTCGGAACCTCGGCCCCGGGAACGGCGTTGACCCTCGACCGATCGGTGCAGATCCGCGGCGCCGAGCATTTCAACCGACTCGTGCAGCCCTGGTCGTGCACCGCGGCGCCCGTGCACGACCCGGAGACGCATCGCCTGCTCGGCGTCATCGACGTCACGGGAGGGCCCGAGGCCGTGACACCCCAGGCCCAATTGCTGGTGGATGCCACAGCGCGGGCCATCGAGAGCGAGATCCTCGTCGCGCGTCTGCGTTCCCAGCAGGCTCCTCCCCCGCGACGCGCGGCGCCCGCGCGCGCCCTGCTGCGCATCCTCGGACGTGACCGCGCGATGCTGGAGGTCGGCGGCTCGACGCTCGAACTCAGCGCACGCCACGCGGAGATCCTGCTGCTGCTCGCCGTGCACCGCGAGGGGCTCTCGGCGGAGGCATTGAGCGAGGCCGTGTACGGCCACGCCGCAGTGGAGACGCTGCGGCCCGAGATGGTGCGCCTGCGCCGCGCCCTCGTCCCCGTCGCCCCGCGGGTGGTCCCGGCATCCCGGCCCTACCGACTCGTCGACGGACTCGAGACCGATGCCCAGCACGTGCTGTCGCTCCTCGACCGCGGCGCGCACCGGGTGGCCGTCGCCGCATACGCGGGTCCGGTGCTGCCCGAGTCCGACGCGCCGGGAGTGGTGGAGGTGCGCGAGTCCGTGCGCTCGACGCTGCGGGAGGCGCTGATCGCCGAGGCTCGCGTCGACGTGCTCCTCGCCTACGCCGACACCGCCGACGGGCGCGACGACGAGGAGGTGCTGCGGCTGTGTCTGTCGATGCTCCCTCCGCGTTCGCCCAAGCGTGCCGGCCTCGTCGCGCGGGTCGAGCGACTCGAGCGCGAGTGAATCCCCGCTGAGGCGACCATGCTTTCGGGCGCGTTCACTCTTCGGTGGGCCCGATGTCGGAGGCCCTCGTTACGCTGAACATATGGACGAAAACGCGCTCGACATCTTCTCGACAGCCCGTGCCCGTCGCGACGTCGCGCGCATCCGCGAGGCGCTCGCCGAGGTCAAGGCGGGCGACGTCGCCCGCGTCATCGTCCGTTCGCCGCGCTACGGCCTCTACGCCCTCGAGGGCACCGTCCGCATCGGCGTGGGCGGCCAGCCCCTGGTCGGCGACGTGATCCTCGCGACGAGCTCCGAGATCCAGCGCATCGACCTCGGGATCGAGCCTCCGCAGCCGGCGCTCGAGGCCGATGTGGTCGACCCGTCGACCCTGCCCCACGGCACGCCCGTGCGCGTGACGTTTCTCACGCCGACGCACCAGACCTTCGCCCTCACCGGCCCGATCACGGCCGGCAACGACCGTTTCCTCCTCGTCGGCAGCTGGATCGTCGCCGACGACCGTGTGATCGCCCCGCGCGTGCAGAGCATCGAGCGCCTCGACGACGTCGACCTGCACGAGGTCAACGTCCCGCCGCTGCGATCGGTGCTGGCCGACGCCGACGTGTAGTCGCGAACGCAGAACGGATGCCACGGCTTCAGGGTCGTGGCATCCGTCGTGTCGGGGGGTGCGGGTCCCGCGGGGTGCGGGCGCGCGGTCCGCGCGGTGGGCGTGCACGATCTGCATGCCCGGAGAGCAACCTCTTCCTCGGAGAATCTCGGCCACGAGCTGCGTGAATCGCGCAGATCTGCGGAGATCGGATGCCGCGGCGGGCCGGCCGAGGAATCCGCCACCGCCGTCGTCACGACAGGTCGGGCGGCTGGTGCCGATGTCGCCCCCCGGCGCCGCCGACGGCTCACCCCGGCGCAACTCGATGCAACCTCCTCCGGCGTACCGTCGGCGCATCGCCGCCCGAAGCAGACGCGGCGACTCATGACCGTCGAAGGAGACACGCATGACCATCGTCGAAGAAGGCGTCTCGAGCGTCTACGCCGCTCCCGGATCCCGCGGAGCCGTCGCCGAATACCGTTCGCGGTACGGGCACTACATCGGCGGCGAGTGGGTCGCACCGCACAGCGGTGAGTACTTCGAGAACATCACCCCCGTCACCGGCAAGCCGTTCTGCGAGGTCGCCCGCGGCGACGCGCACGACATCGACCGCGCGGTCGAGGCCGGGTGGAAGGCGTTCGCGTCGTGGAAGAAGACCACGCCCGCCCAGCGCAGCGTCATCCTGAACAAGATCGCCGACCGGATCGAGGAGAACCTCGAGAAGATCGCCGTCGCGGAGACGTGGGAGAACGGTAAGCCGGTGCGCGAGACGCTCGCCGCCGACATTCCACTGACCGTCGACCATTTCCGCTACTTCGCCGGCGTACTTCGCGCACAGGAAGGCTCCCTCAGCCAGCTCGACGAGAACACCGTCGCCTACCACTTCAACGAGCCGCTCGGAGTGGTCGGCCAGATCATCCCGTGGAACTTCCCCATCCTCATGGCGGCATGGAAGCTCGCACCCGCTCTCGCTGCGGGCAACTGCGTCGTGATCAAGCCGGCCGAGCAGACCCCGGCATCCCTTCTCTTCCTGTTCGACATCATCGGCGACCTCCTTCCGGCTGGTGTCGTCAACATCGTCAACGGCTTCGGCATCGAGGCGGGCGCTCCACTGGCTCAGCACAAGCGGATCCGCAAGATCGCCTTCACCGGTGAGACCACCACGGGCCGCCTGATCATGCAGTACGCCTCGCAGAACCTCATTCCGGTGACACTCGAGCTCGGTGGCAAGAGCCCCAACGTGTTCTTCGAAGACGTGGCGCTGCGCAGCGACGACGCCTATTACGACAAGGCACTCGAGGGCTTCACGATGTTCGCGCTGAACCAAGGCGAGGTGTGCACGTGCCCGTCCCGGTCGCTCATCCAGCGGTCGATCTACGACCAGTTCCTCGGGGACGGCCTCCAGCGGGTGAAGAAGGTGCGTCAGGGCAATCCGCTCGACCCCGAGACGATGATCGGCGCGCAAGCCTCGAACGACCAGCTCGAGAAGATCCTGTCGTACATCGACATCGGCAAGCAGGGCGGCGCGAAGCTCCTCACGGGCGGCGAGCGGGTCGATCTCGGTGGCGAGCTGTCCGACGGCTATTACGTCGCGCCGACGGTCTTCGAGGGCACGAACGACATGCGCATCTTCCAGGAGGAGATCTTCGGTCCCGTGCTGTCTGTCACGTCGTTCGACGATTTCGACGACGCCATCGCGATCGCCAACGACACCCTCTACGGCCTCGGGGCGGGTGTCTGGGCACGCAGCGGCGACACCGCCTACCGCGCTGGTCGCGCGATCGAGGCGGGCCGCGTGTGGACGAACACGTATCACCAGTACCCCGCGCACGCGGCATTCGGTGGCTACAAGCAGTCGGGCATCGGTCGCGAGAACCACCTGAAGATGCTCGACCACTACCAGCAGACGAAGAACCTGCTCGTGTCATATGCCGACGGAGCAATGGGCTTCTTCTGAGTCGTGGCGGCTCCGGGACCGCCCGGCGCCGCCTTCCCGCCATGCCACCCTCGGTCGCCTGGGGAACACTCCGGCAGCCGGAGGGAGACATCCTTCGGAAGGAATGGAACATGCGAGGACTCTCCCGCGTCGACGTGACGGATGCCGCGGCCGCGCTGCTGCGAGAGTTGACGACGAAGCACGGGCCGCTGATGTTCCATCAGTCCGGCGGCTGCTGCGACGGCAGTTCGCCCATGTGCTATCCCGTGGGAATGTTCATCACCGGCCCGAGCGACGTGCATCTCGGAGACGTCGAGGTCGGTCTCGACGACCCCATCGAGGTGTACATGTCGGAGTCGCAGTTCGAGTACTGGAAGTTCACGCACCTGACGATCGACGTCGTCCCGGGCCGCGGGGCCGGTTTCTCGGTCGAGGGTCCCGTGGGGATGCGGTTCCTCATCCGGTCGCGGATGCTGACGGAGGAGGAGGCGGAGGCGTTCGGGGTGGGCGTTCGTTCCGAATGAGCCCGGCACGCCACACCTTCTCGCGTGCCCATGAGGTGATGGTGAATGCCATCACGAGCACCGGCGCCGAGAACACGGCGTCGGGGGCCAGGCCCGCCACGAGCAAACCCGTCAGCACGACCGAGGTGACGGCCACCCACCAGGTCGCAGGGCGTACCGGGTCGATGAGCAGTCCCCACCCGGTGCCGATGATGGCGACGCACACCGCGACGGTGATCGCTGAATCGACTGTCTCCCACACGGCGTGCCCCCTCGATGCCGACAAAGGTTCAGGCTGCCACGATCCGCTCGTAGGGCATCGATGTCGTCACCTGCCGACGGGATGAACTTCACCCGCCGCCGCGATATGGGTCGGAGGTCATGGCATCCCTTTCCGCCGGCACAGCTTCGCAACAATACAGAGTTCGGATGCCACGCGCCCCCGCCGGGGCGCCGGTGTCGTCGCGTGACGAGCTGGCGGGCCCGATGTCGGAGGGGCGCGTTAGCCTGGCGGAATGTCGGGCAAGGTCTACGTCATCCACGAGAACCCCCAGTGGATTCCGCCGTTCGCGGCGGCGTTCGATGCCGAAGGGGTGCCGTTCGAAGAGTGGCTGCTCACCGACGGATCCATCGATCTCGCGGTCGAACCGCCCGACGGTGTCTTCTGGTCGCGTCTGAGCGCCTCCGCGCATACGCGTGACCATGCGCACAGCAAGGAGTTCGGCCGCGCTGTGCTGCGCTGGCTCGCCTCGTGGGGTCGCACCGTCATCAACGGCGCCGACGTGCTCGAGCTCGAGGTGAGCAAGGTCGCGCAGCATGCGGCGCTGCGGCACGCGGGCGTCGAGGTCCCCCGCACACTCGCCGTCTTCGGCTCCGACGATCTCGTGGCATCGGCCGAGCGCTTCGGCGCGCCGTTCATCAGCAAGCACAACCAGGGTGGCAAGGGTCTGGGCGTGCGCCGGTGGGACTCGGTCGACGACTTCTCGGCCTGGGTCACCGGTCCTGACTTCGAACCGTCGCCCGACGGCATCACCCTTCTGCAGGAGCTTCTCGTCGGTCGTGGTGCGTTCATCACCCGGGCCGAGTTCGTCGCGGGCGAATTCGTGTACGCCGTGCGCGTCGACACCAGCGCCGGAAGCTTCGAGCTCTGCCCCGCGGAGGCCTGCGCGATCCCGGATGCCGACGGGGTCGAGCCCGAGCCGATGTTCCGGCTGCGCGACGACGTCGACCCGGCGCTCATCGACCGTTACCTCGCCTTCCTCGCGGCCGAGGGCGTGGGTATCGCCGGCATCGAGTTCATCGAGACGATCGACGGTCGCACCGTGACCTACGACGTCAACACCAACACCAACTACAACCCCGACGTCGAGGCATCCGCTCCGCGTTCGGGACCGCGTGAGATCGCCCGCTGGCTCGGCTCCCTGCTGCCACGCGAGGTGGCGGTCGCCCGCGGCTGAGCTCGCGGCCCGCGACCGAGCTCGGGGAACGCGACCGAGCTCGGGAAACGCGACGGAGCTCGGGGAACGCGACCGCGCTCGCGGAACGCGACGGTCACGCGTCGCGCTGCGCCTCCAGACGCCGCACGCGCGGGATCACCTCGGCGGCGAACCGCTGCATCTCGGGCAGGTGGGGCGAGAACTGCAGCAGCAGCGTCGAGACGCCGACGTTCGCGAATTCCACGATCCGCTCGGCGACCTGGTCGGGCGTGCCGACGAGGTTCGGCCGCAGGCCGCGGTTCGACACCGAGTACTCCTTCAGATCGACCGGGGTGTCGAGCTTCGACTTGCTCACGAAGTCTTGATACGAGCCGTACGCCGCTCCCCCGCGCACATCGGTGATCCGCTCGATCTCGGCCTGCGCCTCGGCTTCGGTGTCGCGCACCACGGCGTACGCCGCCATTCCGAACGCCTCGAACGGCGTCGCCCCCGAGAGCGCCCGTCGCCGTCGCATGTCGTCGACCTTCGTCGACAGCTCGTCGAGCGTGCCGCCGTGGGTCAGATACGCGTCGGCGAAGCTCGTGATCGCGGTGCGTCCGGCCTCGCTCTCGCCGCCGGCGTACAGACGCGGGATGACGCGCGGCTTGGGCTCGGTGAACGTGCCCTCCGTGCGGTAGTACTCGCCGTCGTAGGCGAAAGGCGTCTCGGACCACAGCCCGCGCAGCACCTCGACCCACTCGATGGTGCGGGCGTACCGGTCGTCGTGCGCGCTGAAGAGGCCGTCGTACTGTTTCGCCTCCTCGGCCCACCACGCCGAGACCACGTTGAGGGTGAACCGGCCGCCGCTGATCTCGTCGATGGTCGCGGCCTGTTTGGCGGTGTGGAATGGGTTGTGGAAGCCCGGACGCACCGCGGTCATCAGCTCGAGCGACGTCGTGACCGCCGCGAGCGCCGCGGTCACCGCCCAGGCGTCGAGGGAGGGAGCGTCGACGCCCTTGATGTCGTTGAGGTTCAGCTCGGGGATGAGCGTGAGGTCGAACCCGCCCTCTTCCGCGGCGCGGGCGATCTCGGCGATGTGGGCGAACGAGACGGGGGTCTGTTCGTCGTCGACGTTGCGCAGCCAGCCGCCGAAGATCGGGGTCCAGTAGCCGAAACGCACGCGCTGGGGGGAAGTCATGACATCCATCCTTCCGGGTCTGCGGGGGCGTGGCGCCGGGCCCGACACGCGCGGTCACGTCGGCCGTCGAACGCTGCGTTCTGCGGCGGCGGTAACACGACGATCGGGGTCTGTCACAGCCGCGTAACACGGCATCCATAGATTTCTTTCAGGTTCGGCTCACCGGACCGTCCCCCCTGCCGCGCGAGAAGCTCCACGTCGCGCGGCCGCAACCCCCATGGAGACCCCGTGCAGAGACGCATCCTCGCGGGCACCGTCGTCTGCGGCTTCGCCGCGACGACCGTGTTCGCCGCCCTCCCGGCTTCGGCCGCGATGGTTCCCCCCTCGTTGACTGTGGTGCGACCCGTGTCGCCGCTGATCGACATGCCGACCAGCTACCCGGCTCAGCCCGAGCTGAAGGTGTTCCCCGACCTCCCCGAAGACGCATCGATCGCGCGCGGTGTGCGTCCGTACGACGAGATCGCACCGTTCCTGAACACCCTCATGGACGCCAGCGACCGGGTCTCGGCTCAGGTCGTCGGCACCTCGGCGCAGGGCCGCGACATCTACCTCGTGACCGTCACGGCCCCCGAGACCACCGCGCAGACGGCTCAGCAGTCGGACTGGCGCGACCTCGTCAAGGCCGATCCGACGGCCGCCGCGGCGGATGCGACGCTGCAGAGCGAGTACAAGGTGCCGATGTGGTTCAACGGCAACATTCACGGCAACGAGTGGGAGGGCACCGACGCGACCCTCAACTACATCGAGGACCTCGCCACCTCCACCGACCCGGCCACGACCGAGATGCTCGACGACCACCGCGTCTACTTCACGGTCACCAACAACCCCGACGGCCGTGCCCTCGGGCAGCGCGGGACCGCGAACGGCTACGACCCGAACCGCGACTTCATCACGGGCGCCACCGCCGAGGCATCCATCGTCCGCGACCTGGCGAGCGTCATCCAGCCGACGTACTTCATCGACCTGCACGGCTACACCAGCGTGCTCCAGGTCGAGCCCTGCGGTCCCCCGCACGGTGAGAACTACGAGTACGACCTCTTCGTGCCGCACGCGTACGCCACGGCGTTGGAGATCGAGGATGCCGTGACCGCGGCGAACATCCCCGGGAACACCTACTACGACCCGGCGACCGACAGCGTGACCGAGACCAACACCGGCTTCATCAACATCCCGTACCGCGACCAGCGGTCGGGCTGGGACGACTGGCCCCCGATCTTCGCGCCGCAGTACGTGGCGTACCAGGGCGCCATCACCAACACCGTCGAATTGCCGCTCGGGCGCTCGGGCGACCAGCCCGCGCGCGCGAAGGTGAACATCGAGGTCGCCGAGGTCGTCATCGACACCGTCGTGGACTACGTCGATGAGCACAGCGACGCGCTGCTCGACAACCAGATCGAGATCTTCCGCCGCGGCGAGGCCGGCGAGCCCAGCCGCGAGATCCCGGCCGATGTCGCCCCCGAGGACCTCGCTACGGGCGTGCCCGCGGAGTGGACGGACATCTGGGACGAGACCGACATCTACAACGCCGACTTCCCGCGCGCGTACGTCATTCCCATCGGTCCCGGTCAGCGGTCGGACTCCGACGCGCAGACGCTCGTGCAGCAACTGCTCGTGAACGGCATCCGGGTCGACCGTCTCACCGCCGCCGCGCGCGTGGACGGCGTCGACTACCCGGCGGGGTCGTACTACGTCGACATGCACCAGCCGCTCCGCGGTCTCGCGAACGTACTGCTGGCCGACGGTTCCGACATCTCCGACCGCGTGCCCGACATGTACGACATCTCGGCGTGGAGCCTCTCGCTGCTCTGGGGTGCGGATGTCGCACGCATCGGCGAGACGACCGACTCGGCGCCGACCACCGCGACCGAGCCCGTTACCGAGGCACCGCTGACGGGTTCGGTTCCCGCGGGGGCCGGGTCGCTGACGTTCGAGCCGCGGGGCGTGGCCGACTGGCAGGCGGTCAACGGGCTGCTGGCCTACGGCGTGCCCCTGTCGCAGCAGTCCGACGGCACCATCGTGCTCGGCTCCGGAGCCGCGTCCCGCGCGGCTGCCGAGCTGGCGGCGGAGCTGTTCGGTGTCGACTTCGAGCTCGGTGAACCGGCGGCCACCGACGCCACCGAGCTGCGCAGCGTGCGCATCGGCTACGTCGGCGACGCGGGGGACCGCGATGCCCTGACCAAGCTCGGCTTCACCGGACTCGTACCGGTCACCGCCGCCGCCCTGGCCGTGGGTGAAGTCGACCTCTCCACCGTCGACGTCCTCTACGTCGGCACCGGGCTCAGCTTCACACCCGAGCAGCAGGCAGGGGCCGACCGGGTGACGGCGTTCATCGCGGCCGGCAAGCCCGTCGTGGGGCGCGGCGCCGGCGGTGCCGCCTTCGTGAACACCTACGTTGCGCCGCTCACCGCGGTGACCGGCACGCGCGGATCGAACGGCATCGCCCGGGTCGAGACGCCCGCCGACGGCGTGCTGGGTGACTACCCGCAGGACACCGCTTTCGGGTACCCGTTCGCGTGGTTCCCCGCCCCGTCCGCCGGGGTGACGATCGAGCAACGCTACGCCGGCTCCGACACCTTCATCTCGGGCCACTGGCGCAGCACTCCCGGCCAGTCGATTCAGGATGCCGCGGGCCAGGCGTCGGCGGTCTCGCTGACGGGCCCGTCCGGAACGCGCGCCTTCGTCTTCGGCACGTCGCCGACCTTCCGCGCGCACCCGGTCGGCGCCTTCAGCGACATCGCCCGCGCGGTGTTCTGGGCCGCAGACGAGCCGGTGGTCGTGGAACCGACCCCGACTCCGACGCCGGAACCGACCGTGGCGCCGACGGTCGCCCCGACGCCCGAGCCGACGGTCGCCCCGACCCCGGAGCCGACGGTCGCCCCGACGCCCGAGCCCACGGTCGCCCCGACGCTCGAGCCCACGCCGGAGCCGACGGTCGCCCCGACGGCGGAGCCGACCGCGGCCCCCACGGCCGCGCCGACTCTCGCGCCCACCGCATCGGCGACTCCGGCTCCCGTCGGTTCGACGGGTTCGCTGGCGCAGACCGGCGCCGCCGACGTCTCGTCGCTGGGCTGGCTCGCGCTCGCAGCGGGGATGATCGGTACCGGCCTGGTCGTCATCGGTCGCGTGCGCTCGACGAGTTCGACGCGCTGACACCGCTCCGGGGAGGGGCACCCGCCCCTCCCCGGAGTCCCGACCCTGGAGCTCCACCCATGACCCACCCCGTAGATCCCCCCCAGACCCCGGATGCCACGGCTCCCGAGCCGACCTCCCCTCGCTCGCGCCGCCGGGCGGCGATCGCCATCGGCTCGGCCCTGGCGCTCGGCGGGGTCGCGCTGGCCATTTGGGCGGTCGCGGCGGCGATCCCCTCCAGCCCCGACGCGCAGCCCGCGCCGGCCGCACCGGCATCGGTCCCGGCGACCCCGACCGTCGCATCGAGCGCGGGCGCATCGACGCCCGCGTCCGCGGCATCCACTCCCCCGCCGGCTTCTGAGAATGCCCCCGTGATCGCGGGTTTCTCCGTCTCGCCGACGGTCGCCGAGTGCCCCGACGACCGCGACAGCACCGTGCCGCTGACGTTCTCGTGGACCAGCGAGGGCGCCGATCGCGCCTGGATCGGCATCGCGACGAGCGATGCCTCGGTGCAGCCCACCGCCGAGGTCGAGACGACCGCCGAGGGGTACGCCGACCTGCTGTACGCGTGCAGCGACGCGGATCAGGTGTTCACCCTCACGGTGCAGGGTGCCGGCGGCACGCTCAGCCGCACCATCGCGATCGCGCGCGACCTGGGCTGACCCGCGTCGACTCCGTCCCCTTCGTGCCGGGGCGCCCGCGTCACACGCCGTCGAGCATTCCCTGCGATCGCGCCGTCTGTTCGCGCAGCGCCTCCGCCAGGGCGACCACCGCCGGGATGCGCAGCGAGTCGGCGCGCACGACCATCCAGTACGGCAGCCGCTCACTGACGACCGCGGGCAGCAGGCGCACGAGGTCGTCATGACGGTCGGCGGCGAAGCAGGGCAGCATTCCGATCCCGGCGCCGGCGCGGGTCGCCTCGACCTGCACGAGCACGTTCGTCGAGGTGACCCCGTCGCGCATCTGCGGTACGACGCGGCGCGGAAGGTCGAGCGCCTCCACCTGCAGCATTGCGTCGACGAAGTAGACGAGTCGGTGGCGCTGCAACTCCTCCATGTCGCGCGGGCTCCCGTGCGTCGACAGGTACGCGCGTGAGGCGTACATGCCGAGCGTGTACGAGCCCAGTTCGACGCTCGACCCGCGGGTGGTCTGCGGCTCCCCCACCACCACCTCGAGGTCGAGCCCCGGCCGGTGCAGCGAGGCGCGCCGCTGGGCGGCGACGATCTCGACGGACAGATCCGGATGCCGCTCGCGCAGACGCGCGATGGCGGGGGCGGCGATGAAGGCGCTGAAGCCGTCGGTCGCCGACATGCGGACGACGCCCGACACCGGATCGGGCTCCTCTCCCCCGGCCGCGAGCTGCGACATGGCCGCTTCGATGCGTCCGGCGGTCTCGGCGGCGTGCCGACCGAGGGCCGTGAGCTCCCACCCGCGCCCGGACTGCGTGACGACCCGGCCGCCCAGCGCCTCCTCGAGCGCGCCGATCCGGCGCGCCACCGTGGTGTGGTCGACCCCGCGTAGCTGTGCAGCGGCGGTGTAGCGGCCGGTGCGCGCCACCGCCAGGAGCATCAGGAGGTCGTCGGCGCGGACGTTATCAGCATCCATTCTGCAATTCTGCACAACGGAGTCGTGCAACTGGGCATTGCCGCAGTGCGGGCTCCCACCGAAACTGACATGCGGATGTCACCGCCGACACCGAAGGAGCGTCATGGATTCCCCCACCCGCGCACGTCAGAGCGCCGAGCCCCCCACCAATCGGATCCGCCGGGTCGTCGCCGCCTCCATGGCCGGCACGGTCGTGGAGTGGTACGAGTTCTTCCTCTACGCCACCGCCGCGAGCCTCGTGTTCGGCACGTTCTTCTTCCCGTCATCGGGCTCTCAGCTCGACGGGATCATCGCCGCCTTCGTCACCTACGCGGTCGGCTTCGTCGCGCGTCCGCTGGGCGGCATCGTGTTCGGGCAAATCGGCGACCGGTTCGGCCGCAAGCCGACGCTGCAGGCGACGATCATCATCGTCGGGGCCGCGACGTTCCTCATGGGGTGCCTGCCCGGGTTCGCGAGCGTCGGCTACTGGGCCCCGGCGATGCTCGTCGCCCTGCGTTTCATCCAGGGCTTCGCCGTCGGAGGGGAGTGGGGCGGTGCCGTGCTTCTCGTCGCCGAGCAGAGCCCCGACCGTCGCCGCGCGTTCTGGTCGAGCTGGCCGCAGGCCGCGGTGCCCGTCGGCAACCTGCTCGCCACCCTCGTGCTGCTGATCACGTCGTTCGTCCTCAGCCCCGCGGCGTTCCTCGACTGGGGCTGGCGCATCGCTTTCTGGCTCTCGGCCGTGATCGTGCTGGTCGGGTTCTGGATCCGCCGCCACGTCGAGGAGGCGCCGATCTTCCTCGAGGCCAAGGCGCAGGTCGAGCAGGAGAAGGCGACCTCGTTCGGCGTCGTCGAGGTGCTGCGCCGCTATCCCAAGGGCGTCGTGCAGGCCATGGGCGTGCGCTTCGCGGAGAACATCGTCTATTACATCGTCGTCAGCTTCTCGATCGTGTACCTCAAGGTCGTGCACTCCTACGACACCAGTCAGCTGTTGCTCGCCCTGCTCATCGCCCACGTCGTGCACTTCGCGGTGATCCCGCCGCTGGGCCGTCTCTCCGACCGCGTCGGGCGCCGCCCGGTGTACCTCGCGGGAGCGATCCTCAGTGCGACCTGGGCTTTCTTCGCGTTTCCGATGTTCGACACGCTCAATCCGGTGATGATCGTGCTCGCCGTGACGATCGGTCTGGTGTTCCACGCCGGCATGTACGCGCCGCAGCCGGCGGTCATGGCCGAGCTGTTCCCCACGCGCATGCGCTACTCGGGCGTCTCCCTCGGCGCGCAGGTGACGGCGATCCTCGCGGGATCCCTCGCCCCGATTCTCGCGACGCAGTGGCTACGCGACTTCGGCTCGTGGCTGCCGATCGCGCTGTACATCGTCGCGGCGTGCATCCTCACCTCGATCGCTGTGCTGTCGTTGAAGGAGACTCGCGGCATCTCGCTGCGAGACATCGACGCCGCCGACGCGGCGCGCACGGCCGAGCGCGTGGGAGTGAAGGGATCCGCATGAGCACCGACCTGACCGGCCGTCGCGCCCTCGTCACCGGGGGAGCGAGCGGCATCGGCGAAGCCATCGCGCGCGCATTCGCCGACGCCGGGGCCGAGGTCACCGTCGCCGACCTGAATGCCGAGGGGGCCGAACGCGTGGCCGCCGACATCGGCGGTCGCCCGTGGGTCGTCGACCTGTCTGACACGGCGGCGCTGCGCGAGCTCAGCCTCGATGTAGACATCCTGGTCAACAACGCCGGCATCCAGCACGTCAGCCCCATCGAGCAGTTCGACCCCGAGCGTTTCTCGTTCATGCTCCGGCTCATGCTCGAGGCACCGTTCCTGCTCATCCGCGCGGCGCTGCCGGGCATGTACGAGCGCGGCTTCGGTCGGGTGCTGAACGTCTCGAGCGTGCATGGCATCCGCGCCTCGGCGTTCAAGTCGGCGTACGTCACCGCAAAGCACGGCCTCGAGGGCCTGTCGAAGACCACGGCGCTCGAGGGCGGCCCGCACGGTGTGACGAGTGTGTGCATCGACCCGGGATACGTGCGCTCGCCGCTGGTCGAGAAGCAGATCGCCGATCAGGCGCGCGCCCACGGCATCGCGGAGGACGAGGTGCTCGAGACGATTCTGCTGCAGGATGCCGCGATCAAGCGCCTCGTCGAGCCGAGCGAAGTCGCGTCGCTGGCGCTGTGGCTGACGGGCCCGGATGCCGCCATGGTCACCGGCGCGAGCTACACGATGGACGGCGGGTGGTCGGCGCACTGATCCGTCGCGCGGATCAGGACCCCAGCACGTCGAACACGATGGTGAGGAGCCACCACGCGCCGATCGCCACGGCGACCAGCACGGTCACCCACGAGAAGCCTCGCCGCAGGCGTCGTCCCGGCGGTGCGACGCCGACCGGGGGAGGCGTGAGCAGCGTCGCCGGTGCGGTCGCGGCACCGGGCAATCCGGATGCCACCGCCCCCGCGGTCGGGGCGGCGGCCAGGCGTTCGTCACGCCACCGCGCCCACTGCGCAAGTTTGTCGTCGAGCGCGCCCACCGTCGCCATCACCCATTGCCAGGTCGCGGGGTCGAGCGTCGACAGGTCACGGCGGGAGTAGAGGAACAGCCATTCGTCGACGATCTCGACGTCGAGCTGCGCGGCGTTGTCGATGAAACGGGCCATGACGTCGGGCGTGAAGAGATAGAGAGCGTCGCGTTCGTACCCTTCGGGGCAGTACAACGCGAAGTGCTGGTCGAAGTCGCCCTCGAGGCTGAGGCGCTGCCCGCGGCCGAAGCTGACCGGCAGGTTGGAGCCGCCGAACAGGCCGTTGTTGCCCACGGCATCCAGCACGATGTGGGGGAGCGGAGTGTCGAGGCGCAGCGCCGCATACCCCCACCGGTGGGTCTGCTTGTTCTTGCCGGAGCCGGTCTCGTAGCGGTAGTTGGCCACCTCCACGAATCGCGGATGTTCTCGACGCACGAGATCGTGCGTTCCCCGGTCATGGCCGATGCTGAAGATCATTCCCGGGAGCGGGGGGTTCGTGTACCCCGGATGCCAGGTCATGCCGTTCGCGCGCGCGAAACGGTCGAGCCGGTAGTGGCGGACGGCGGCGCCGCGGAATCCGCGCACGATGGCCACGGCGACCACAGCGACGATGGCGAGGACCACGAGGAAGGGGAGCGCGGCGAGGGCGCTGCCGCTGCTCTCGGTGAACATCGTGACGACGATCGAGAGGAAGAGCGGGACGCCGACCAGGGCGAACGCGAGCACAACGACGACGAGGATGATCACCGACACGGTGCGGCCGCGCAGCGCCCCCCGCTCCCGCCGTTCGGCGGTGAACGCACGAACGGCCGCCTTGTCGACGGGCTCGGTCAGCGGCGCGGTGTCGAGCCCTGCAGGTGTCGTCATGTGTCGCCTCCCCGCCTTCGACCGTAGCGGGGGCATGCGACATCGGGGGAGTGTCGGCTTGTTCCGGCCGCCTGCGCCCGGTTCGGGGCGTGATCCGCGCGTCGGGGCGCACGACGCGCGCCCGGAAGAACAGAACACGCCCCGAACGGATGACGTTGCCCGAGCGTCGCCGTGAACGGGAAGACGACCCCACCCCGGCAGCGTCGCCGGGCGCGATTCCGCCGCACCCACGGCATCCGCTAGACTACGAAGGTTGTCCGGCGACGCCCATGCGCGTGTGAGCCCGTGATGACGTGCACCACACCCTCCTGCTGCCGGGAAATGCCCGTCAGCCGTTCTAGTCCGAAGGAGGTGGGTTAGTGACGCACCAGTACGAACTCATGGTCATCTTCGATCCCGAGGTCGACGAGCGCCAGGTCGCTCCGAAGCTCGACGGATTCCTCAAGGTCATCACGGCCGATGGGGGAACCATCGACAAGGTCGACATCTGGGGCCGCCGTCGTCTCGCCTACGAGATCCGCAAGAAGAACGAGGGCATCTACGCCGTCGTCAACTTCGTCGCGACCAGCGAGGCCACGAACGAGCTCGACCGTCAGCTGAAGCTGAACGAGCAGATCATGCGCACCAAGGTCCTGCGCGCCGAAGAAGCGATCGCCCAGGTCGCCGCCGAGGCCAAGCGCTCCGAGGAGAAGGCCGCCCGCAAGGCCGCCGCTCCCCGCAAGGTCGAGTCCGCCGAGAAGGCTGCGAAGTAACGACGATGGCCGGCGAAACCGTCATCACCGTCGTGGGCAACCTCACCGCCGACCCCGAGCTGCGTTACACGCAGAACGGTCTGCCGGTGGCGAACTTCACGATCGCGTCGACCCCCCGCACGTTCGACCGTCAGGCGAACGAGTGGAAGGACGGCGAGGCGCTCTTCCTGCGCGCTTCTGTGTGGCGCGAGTTCGCCGAGCACGTCGCCGGTTCGCTGACGAAGGGCAGCCGTGTCATCGCGACCGGTCGCCTCAAGCAGCGTTCGTACCAGGACCGCGAGGGGAACAACCGCACCTCCATCGAACTCGAAGTCGATGAGATCGGCCCCTCGCTCCGCTACGCGACCGCCCAGGTCACCCGTGCCGCGTCCGGCGGCGGGGGTGGCGGCGGTGGCGGTCAGCGCCCGCAGGTGCAGCAGTCGAACGACGAGCCGTGGTCGACCCCCGGCTCGAACAACGGCGGCGGCAACGGCAACAGCGGCGCAGACGCGTGGAGCACTCCCGGTTCCTACGGAGACGACACCCCATTCTGATCTTCGCTGCGCCTCACGGCGCGACGACCCCTGAAATTCCGGATGCCATGCCCCGGTCCGCGTGACCGCCTCGGCATCCGAACCACACGAAAGAAGGAAGCATGGCTGGCAAGGCCACTGGCGACCGCCGCAAGCCGCGGAAGGGCGCGAAGAACGCAGCCCCCGCGAAGGCGATCCGCGTCGGCGTCATCGACTACAAGGACGTCGCAACCCTCCGCAAGTTCATCTCGGAGCGCGGGAAGATCCGCGCCCGTCGTATCACCGGTGTCTCCGTGCAGGAGCAGCGCCTGATCGCCCGCGCCATCAAGAACGCGCGCGAGATGGCTCTCCTGCCCTACGCCGGCGCCGGCCGCTAAGGAGCACCCGATGGCAAAGCTGATTCTCACGAATGAGGTCACCGGGCTCGGTAGCGCCGGTGACGTTGTCGAGGTCAAGAGCGGGTACGCCCGCAACTACCTCATCCCGCAGGGCTTCGCCGTGGCCTGGAGCCGCGGCGGCGAAAAGCAGGTCGCGTCGATCCGCGCGGCCCGCGAGTCCCGCGCGATCCACGACCACGAAGACGCCGTGGCCCTGAAGAACACGCTCGAGTCGAACACCGTCAAGCTGGCCGTCAAGGCCGGCAACGAGGGTCGCCTCTTCGGTTCGGTCAAGACCGCCGATGTCGCCGACGCCGTCAAGGCCGCCGGTCTCGGCGAGCTCGACAAGCGCAAGATCCAGATCACCTCCTCGATCAAGTCGGTCGGCGAGCACGAGGCGACCGTTCGCCTGCGTGACGACGTCACCGCCGTGATCACCCTTCAGGTGGTCGCCGCGAAGTAATTCGCAGCACTCTCGAGGACGGCCCCGTTCCTGCTCCGGCAGGGCGGGGCCGTTCCGCGTTGCGGGCGGGGGTCCGCGTTGCGGGCGGGGGTCCGCGTTGCGGGCGGGGGTCCGCGTTGCGGGCGCGTTGCGCGTCGCGGGGCGGGCGCGGGTGTCAGCGGTGCGGCGGCGCGGGGCGCGTGTCAGCGATGCTGTGGTGGTGCCGCGTTTGGGGCGCGTTTCATGCATTTGGGGCGAGCCATACCCGCCCCGATGCACAAATGACGCCCCAAACCGCGAGAGGGGCCTTTGGGGGTCTGTGCGCGGCCGAGGCGGCGAGGCGCGTCGCTCTTGACGGTGGTGCCGCGTTTGGGGCGCGTTTCGTGCATTGGGGCGGGCAGTACTCGCCCCAATGCACAAATGACGCCCCAAACCGGGGGAGAGGCCCGGCGCTTCGCGCGGCTCGCTCGCGGAGCCCGTTCGCTCAGCCCGTCCTGGGTGTCCCCCGTGCTGCCGAGGTAGCGGAACGGTGGTGCTGCCGCGATTGGGGCGCGTCGGCGGTGCGGTGCGCGGCCGTGGCGGCGAGGCGCGTCGCTCTTGACGGCGGTGCCGCGTTTGGGGCGCGTTTCGTGCATTTGGGGCGGTCAATACTCGCCCCAACGCGCAGATGACGCCCCAAACCGGGGGAGGCGCGTCGGCGGTGTGCGGCCGTGGCGGTGAGGCGCGTCGCGCTGTGACGGGGGGGGTGCCGCGTTTGGGGCGCGTTTCGTGCATTCGGGCGGTCAATACTCGCCCCAATGCACGAATGACGCCCCAAACCGGGGCAGGGGCCGGGAAACCGGGGGGAGGGGCCGGGCAGAAAGTCCACAACGGCCGCGCAGCGTGTCGCCGGGTTTCCCCATCGACGGCCACGGGCCTGCCGACTAGGTACCATTTGCTCCACACAGCACTCCGGGGATGACCCCGATACGTCCACGAGGAGACATCGTGACCGCTTTCGCACGCCTGCGCCGCGCCGCCGCCCTGACCGCCGTGGCCGCCGCCACGGTCGTCTCGCTGAGGCCTGCGCTTTCGCCCCGACCGGCTCCGACGCCGGCGCCGCCCCCGCCTCCGAGGGCGCGCTGCAGACCGTCACCGCCGGCAAGCTGACCATCGCGACCGGTGAGCCCGCGTTCTCGCCGTGGGTCGAGAACGACGACCCTGCGTCGGGGGAGGGCTTCGAAGCGGCCGTGGCCGACGCCGTGGCGACGCAGCTCGGCTTCGCGAAGGACGACGTCGTGTGGGTTCGCTCCACGTTCGACAGCGCCATCGCGCCGGGCCCGAAGGACTGGGACCTCAACGTGCAGCAGTTCTCCATCACCGACGAGCGCAAGAACGCCGTCGACTTCTCGTCGTCGGATTACACGACCACGCAGGCCGTCGTGACGACGGGCTCGTCGCCCGCCGCGTCCGCCACCACCGTCGAGGAGCTGAAGGGCATCCCCGTCGGCGTCATGAGCGCAACGACCAGCTACCAGGTCGCCGAAGACCAGCTCGGCACCGCCAATCTCAGCGTCTACAACTCCAATGACGATGCCGTCGCCGCCCTCCAGGCGGGACAGGTCGACGCGATCATCGTCGACCTCCCCACCGCGTTCTACCTCGCCGGCGCGGTGCTCGACGACGGCAAGGTCGTGGGTCAGCTGCCCGACTCGTCCGTCGGCGGTGACGAGCTCGCGTTCGTGCTCCCCAAGGGCTCGGCGCTGACCGCGCCCGTCAGCGAGGCCGTCGATGCCCTTCGCGCCGACGGCACGCTCGATGAACTGCAGCAGACGTGGCTCGGCGGTACGGCCGCCGCTCCCGTGCTGAAGTAACCGTCGTGGCATCCACCCCCCTCGATGCCGAGTGGCGTCCGAGCGAGCTCGAACTCGGTCGGCGCGTCACGCGGCGTCGGCAGTCGACGAAATCGGTGCTGATCGCGCTCGTCAGCTCCGTCGTCTTCGTCGTCGTGGTGGGGTGGGCGGTCCTGTCGAGCCCCGGCTGGGAAGACGTCCGTCGCAGCTTCTTCGACGTCGACATCGCGATCACGAGCTTCCCGTCGATCCTGGTCGGCCTGTGGGTGAACATCCAGGTGCTGTTCGTCGCGGCGTTCGCCGTGGCCATCCTCGGCACCACGCTCGCGGTGCTGCGGTCGCTGCGCGGACCTGTCTTCTTCCCGCTGCGGGCCCTGGCGACGGTGTACACCGATCTGTTCCGCGGCGTCCCGCTGCTGATCGTGCTGTACCTCGTGGGCTTCGGCGTGCCCGCGCTGGGGATCTTCGGCCGGGTGCCGGTCGTGCTGTGGGGGACGATCGCGATCGTGCTGACCTACTCGGCGTACGTCAGCGAGGTGCTGCGGGCGGGCATGGAGGCCGTGCATCCCTCGCAGCGGGTCGCCGCCCGTTCGATGGGCCTCACGCACGGGCAGACGCTGCGCATCGTCGTCATCCCGCAGGGCGTCCGTAAAGTCGTGCCCGCGTTGATGAACGACTTCGTCTCGATGCAGAAGGACGTCGGCCTGATCTCGGTCCTCGGAGTGGTGGATGCCATCCGCGCGGCGCAGATCGCCGCGGCCGAGTACTACAACTTCACGCCCTACGTCGTGGCGGCGCTGCTGTTCGTGGCCATGGCGCTGCCGATGATCCGCCTCACCGACTACGTGTCGGCGCGGTTGGCGCGGCGCGAACAGATGGGCGGAATGGTGTGAGCGTGCTCGACGCGCGGAGGGTTCGCAAGGTCTTCGGTGACCAGGTCGTGCTCGACGGCATCGACCTCGCGATCGACCAGCACGAGGTCGTCGTGCTCATCGGCGCGTCGGGGTCGGGCAAGTCGACGCTGCTGCGCACCATCAACCTCATCGAGCGTGTCGATGATGGCCAGATCCTGCTGAACGGCGACGACCTCACCGATCCGACCATCGACCAGGATGCCGCCCGCGCACGCATCGGCGTCGTCTTCCAGCACTTCAACCTCTTCCCGCACCTGAGAGTGATCGACAACGTCACGCTCGCCGCTCGCAAAGTGCACCGGATGCCGAAACCCGAGGCCTACGCCCGCGGGACCGAGCTGCTCGAACAGCTTGGACTGGGGGTCAAGGCGCGCGAGTTCCCCGACCGGCTGTCGGGCGGCCAGCAGCAGCGCGTCGCGATCGTGCGCGCGGTGATGACCGATCCCGAGCTGCTGCTGCTCGACGAGATCACCTCGGCACTTGACCCGCAGCTCGTCGGCGAGGTGCTCGATCTCGTACGGGTACTCCGTGACCGCGGGTCGACGATGTTGATGGCGACGCACGAGATGTCGTTCGCGCGCGAGGTGGCCGACCGCATCGTGTTCCTGAAGGCCGGACGCATCGTCGAGCAGGGCACCCCCGCGCAGATCCTCGACGCTCCGCAGCACCCCGACACCATCGCCTTCCTCGAACGCGAGCGTCGCGGCGGCGCCGTGTAGCGTCCGCGCGCGCCACGACACCGGACGCCGCCCCCAATAGCCGGCATCCGGTGTCGCCTGCCGGGGAGAGGTCACCCCCTCCCCGGGGTCAGCGCGTCAGACCGTCGCGCGGTCACGACGCAGCAGCAGCGCGCCTCCCAGCACGATTACGAGCAGACCCGCGAGCCCGAGGCCAGCGGCCGACCCGTCCGTTCCCGTGACGGCGAGCGTCTTGCCGGTGGCGTTCGCCGTGCCCGACGCGACGGGCGCCGCGGCCGAGTACTTCGTGGACGAGACCGACGCGGTGGAGCCCATCACCGGTGTGGTGGTGCCGGAGGTGCCGGAGGTGCCGGACGTTCCCGGGGTTCCGGGGGTGCCGGGCGTTCCGGGAGTTCCGGGGTTTCCGGGCGTTCCGGGGGTGCCGGGGTTGCCGGGGGTGCCGGGGTTGCCGGGCGTTCCGGGGGTGCCGGGGTTGCCGGGCGTTCCGGGGTTGCCGGGGGTGCCGGGCGTTCCGGGGTTGCCGGGCGTTCCGGGCGTGCCGGGGTTTCCGGGCGTTCCCGGGTTACCGGGGTTTCCGGGGGTCCCGGGCGTTCCGGGGTTTCCGGGCGTTCCGGGCGTTCCGGGCGTTCCCGGGTTACCGGGGTTACCGGGGTTTCCGGGGTTTCCGGGGTTTCCGGGGGTCCCGGGCGTGCCGGGCGTTCCGGGGTTTCCGGGCGTTCCGGGCGTTCCCGGGTTACCGGGCATACCGGGCGTTCCCGGGGTGCCAGGCGTTCCCGGCGTTCCCGGGGTGCCAGGCGTTCCAGGCGTCCCCGGGTGACCAGGCGTCCCCGGGGTACCCGGCGTTCCGGTGTTGGAACCGACGGTGGTGCTGTCACCGATCACCGACACGGCGTTGCCGCCGATGGTGACGGGGAGGCTGATCGGAACGATCAGCTGGTTGCCGCCGAGGATGCTTCCGCTCCCGTCGGTGGTGATGCCACCCAGCAGGCCGCCCGAGGTGCCACCGGTGGTGGTGGCATCCTTCGAGGTGCTGTCGCCGATCACCGAGACCGCGTTGCCGCCGATGGTGACGGGGACGGAGATCGGCAGGATCGCCTGGTTGCCGCCCAGGATGCTGTCGCTTCCGTCCGTGGTTACGCCGCCGATGCCCGCGCCGGTTGTGCCGCCGGTGGTGGTGGCGCCCTCCGTGTAGCTGTCGCCGATGCCCGAGACGGCGTTGCCGCCGATGGTGACGGGCAGCTCGACCGGCACGACGGCTTGGTTGCCGCCGAGCAGGCTGTCCGACCCGTCGGTCGTGACGTCGCCGCCCGTGCCGGAGCCGGTCGTGCCGCCGGTGGTGGTGGCATCCTTCGAGGTGCTGTCGCCGATGCCCGAGACGGCATTGCCGCCGATGGTGATGGGCAGCGAGATCGGGGCGATCAGCTGGTTGCCGCCGAGCAGGCTGTCCGACCCGTCGGTCGAGACGTCGCCGCCCGTGCCGGAGCCGGTCGTGCCGCCGGTGGTGGTTGCATCCTTCGAGGTGCTGTCGCCGATGCCCGAGACGGCGTTGCCGCCGATGGTGATGGGCAGCGAGATCGGCACGACGGCCTGGTTGCCGCCGAGCAGGCTGTCCGAACCGTCCGTGGTGACGTCGCCGCCCGTGCCGGAGCCGGTCGTGCCGCCGGTGGTGGTGGCATCCTTCGAGGTGCTGTCACCGATCACCGAAACGGCGTTGCCGCCGACGGTGACGGGAAGCGAGATCGGGGCGACGAGTTGGTTGCCGCCGAGCAGGCTATCCGTTGCATCGGTCGTGACGTCACCGCCTCCGCCGGAGCCCGAGTGGCCGGAGCCGGGATGTCCCGTGCTCGGGTGCCCGGTGCTCGGGTGCCCGGCGCTCGGGTCCCCTGTGCCGCTCGTGCCGCCCGTGGTGGTGGCATCCGCTGTGGTGCTGTCTCCGATCACTGAGACGGCATTGCCGCCGATGGTGACGGGCAGCTCGACCGGCACAACGGCTTGGTTGCCGCCGAGCAGGCTGTCGGACCCGTCGGTCGAGACGTCGCGGTTCGTGCTGGAGTCGGTCGTGCCGCCCGTGGTGGTGGCATCCGCTGTGGTGCTGTCTCCGATCACCGAGACGGCGTTGCCGCCGATGGTGACGGGCAGCTCGACCGGCACGACGGCTTGGTTGCCGCCGAGCAGGCTGTCGGACCCGTCGGTCGAGACGTCGCCGTTCGAGCCGGAGTCGGACGATCCGCCGGTGGTGGTGGCATCCGTGCTGGTGCTGTCTCCGATCAGCGAGACGGCGTTGCCGCCCACGGTGATGGGCACATCGACCGACACGATGCCCTGGTTGCCGCCGAGCAGGCTGTTCGATCCGTCGGTGGTCACGTCACCACCCGAGCCGGAACCACCGCCTTCGTGCCCGGAGCCTTCGTGCCCAGAGCTTTCGTGCCCGGACCCTTCGTGGTCGGACCCGCCGTCGCCCGAGCCGGACGATCCGCCGGTCGTGGTGGCATCCGTGGTCGTGCTGTCGCCGATCACCGAGACGGCGTTGCCGCCGACGGTGACGGGCAGGTCGACCGAGACGAGTGCCTGGTCGCCCGAGAGCAGTCCGCCTGCTCCCGAGGTGTCTGCGGCATGGGCGATGCCGCATCCGAGAACGGCGATACCGCTCCCGACGAGCGCGCCCCAGAGGGCACGCGAGTAGAACTTGCGCATGAGAGTTTCTCCTGTAGGTGAGTGAGGGTGCGCGAACGCGCGGGGTCGTCTGCCGTGCCATGCACGGCGCGACCGGCCTCAGTCAGGAGAAGCGTCGGTGTCGTAGACGGGGATGCCGGGGAGGTCGTCGTCGACGTCGCCCCCGCGGGCGAGAAGGGTCAGCGCGAACGAAAGTGCGCCGTGGTCTGCGGTGGCGGCGGTCGTTCCCGCCGCTCCCGATCCCGCGGATGCCGAGGATCCCGCGCCGGTGCTCATGCCGAGCGCGACGTGCGCAGGGTCGTCGGAGCCGACCGGTGCAGAGGGGGCGTCGGTGGAGGAGGGGATGGATGCCGGGGCAATGGCCTCGAAGAAGCGCGCGATCCGGTCGACCGACGCCGCCACGCGCGCGACCACCGCGTCAGATGAGACGGCGGGGAGCGGGAGGGCGGCCAGCGCCGGGAGGGCCGGAGCGAGAGCGTCAGGGGCTGTCAGGACCGGGGTATCCGAGGGAATCGCCGGCGGCGTCACGGGAGGAGCCGTGACGCCGGGTGCAGGGGAGGGCACCTCGCCGCCGTCACTGGGGAGAGACGGGACGACCGGAGCGATCTCGGGCGCCGTACCGACGACGACCGGGAGGGTTTCATCGACGGTGCCGGCCACGCCGGTGACGACGCCGCCGACGCCGGTCTGCTCGATGACCCCACCGACGATGGGGAGGGCCTCGGCGGTGTCGACGATCGGGTCGACGACCGCGCCCACGACGCCGGAAGAGGCGACATCCGTGACGACATCTGCCACCGTGCCGACCGTGCCGCTCACGAGCCCGTTGGCGGTGTCGACGAGCGCCGGGGTCGAGTCGACGACGGTGGTGACGACGCCCGCGACGGGGGCGACGACCCGCGCGACGGGGGCGGTGAGAGCCTCGGTTACGGGAGCGACCGTGTCGGTGACGACGCCCACGGCCGGCTCGACGACGGCCGTGTTGACGGGCTCGACGACCGTGTCGACGACACCGACCACCGGTTCGACGACGGCGGATGCCAGGGGTTCGACGACGGCTGTGGTGACGGGATCGACGACCTCGGTGACGACGGGCCTCACGACCTCGGTGGCCACGGGTTCCACGACGGCGGATACCGGCTCGACGACGGCGCTGGCGACCGGTTCCACGACCTTCGACACGACCGGCTCTGCGACGGCCGCAACCGGCTCAACCACGGCGTCGGTGACCGGTTCGACCACAGAGGCGACCGGCTCCGTGACGGCGGCGACGGGCTCGGTGACCGCGGTGGTGACCGGCTCGACGGCTTTCGTCACCGGCTCGGCGGCCTTCGTGACCGGCTCCACGGCACTGGTGACCGGCTCCACCGCACTGGTGACGGGTTCCACCGCATCGGTCACGGGCTCAACGGCCTTCGTCACCGGCTCCGCAGCGCTGGTCACCGGCTCGACGACGCCGGCGACGGGTTCGACAACGCTGGCGACCGGCTCGACAACGCTGGTCACCGGGTCAGCGGCTTTCGTGTCCGGCTCCGCAGAGGTGCTCGAGGGCTCCGCGGCGGTCGTGGGGGAGGAGCTGGAGACGGTGTCGGCGACGGGCTCGACCACGGCGGTGGCGACCGGCTCGACGACGTCGCCGGCGGTGTCGGTCACGCCGTTCACGGTCGACCCCACGGCACCCAACAGGCCTGACCCGGAATCGTCCGCGGAGGCCGACGTCGACGTGGTGAAAAGGGAGAGGACCGCGATGGCGAGGGTCACGAGCACGCCGAACAGGAACACGCGCAGATTGCGCGGCACCCCCGTCTTCAGTGTGGCATCCATGATTCGCCCCCCAAAGGTGAATCGTCGGTGACTCCAGGTCGGTGACGTTACGCCTCGATTCACCAGGGCGAAAGAGGGAGGGTGAACTCTGAGTAGTGCTTACGTAACGCGCGGGTGGCGAGCGACACGCCGCCATGTCGGGAGATTTGACATCGGACGCCGTCCATCTGTAGACCGCCGCCGAGTTATCCCCCGAGTTGTACACATGCGTTTGTCAAGTCGAGGAACCTTCAACGCCTACTTCAACCGGGATTTCCCCACACAACCTGTGGAGAAAGAAAACCCAGGTCAAGCAGCGCAAACGGCGCCAAATCCACAACCATCCACCGACTTGTCCACAGGAGTTGTGCACAGAGACTGCGGCGTTTCCCGCACACTCTCCACAGAGTTATCCACAGGCACATTTGCGCGTGTCGAGGGTGGTATCTACCGTGGGGGCAGCCCACCGGGCATCTCTGTCACCCTGCCGCGCGTCGATGTCGGACGTCGGTGATCGGATGCTCCCGAGGTCGTTCCACCTCTCGCCATCGCATCCGTCCGCGCGCGCGTGAGGGGGGCGCCGGGGCGGCCCGAGAGCAGAAGGAGAGCCTGTGTCGATCGCTGACATCGCCGAGGAGCGTCTCGGAAAAGCACCGCGTCCCGAGCGCACGCCCCCGCACGACATCCTCGCCGAGCAGAGCGCTTTGGGCGGCATGCTGCTGTCGAAGGATGCCGTCGCCGATGTGATCGAGACGCTCCGCGGCGGCGACTTCTACGTCCCGAAGCACGAGCTGATCTTCGAGGCGATCCTCACCCTCTACTCGCACGGTGAGCCGACCGACGTCGTCGCCGTGACCGACGAGCTCATCAAGACCGGTGAGCTCCAGCGCGCCGGGGGAGCGGACTACCTCCACACGCTCACCTCGATCGTGCCGACCGCCGCCAACGCCGGCTATTACGCGTCGATCGTCGCCGAGCGCGCACTGCTGCGTCGCCTGGTCGAGGCCGGCACGCGCATCGTGCAGATGGGCTACGCCGGCGAGGGCGACCCGATCGAGCTCGTGAACAGCGCCCAGGCCGAGATCTACAACGTCTCGGGAGACGACAGCGCCGAGGACTACATCCCGCTGACGACGGCAGTGGATGCCGCAGTCGAAGAGATCGAGGCCGCCCGCGGCCGCGACGGGTCGATGACGGGCATCCCTACCGGCTTCGCCGGGCTCGACCAGCTGACCAACGGTCTGCACCCGGGTCAGATGATCGTCATCGCCGCACGCCCCGCCATGGGTAAGTCGACGCTGGCGCTCGACTTCGCGCGCGCTGCCGCGGTCAAAGCGAACATGCCCACGATCTTCTTCTCGCTCGAGATGGGGCGCAGCGAGATCGCCATGCGCCTCCTCAGCGCCGAGGGAGCCATTCCGCTGCAGAGCATGCGCAAGGGCACGCTCGATTCGCGCGACTGGACCACCGTGGCCGCCACCCGCGGCCGCATCAACGACGCGCCCCTCTACATCGACGACAGCCCCAACATGACGCTGGTCGAGATCCGGGCGAAGTGCCGTCGCCTCAAGCAGCGCGAGGGCCTGAAGATGGTCGTCATCGACTACCTGCAGCTGCTCACGAGCGGAAAGCGCGTCGAGTCGCGTCAGCAGGAGGTCAGCGAGTTCTCGCGTGCGCTCAAGCTGATGGCGAAGGAGCTGCAGGTTCCCGTCATCGCCCTCTCCCAGCTGAACCGTGGCGCTGAGCAGCGCGCCGATAAGAAGCCGGCCCTCTCCGACCTTCGTGAGTCGGGCTCGATCGAGCAGGATGCCGACATGGTGGTGCTGCTGCACCGCGAGGCCGCCTACGAGAAAGACAGCCCGCGCGCCGGCGAGGCCGACCTGATCGTCGCGAAGCACCGTAACGGCCCGACAGACACGATCACGGTGGCGTTCCAGGGACACTATTCGCGGTTCGCCGACATGGCGCCGGGGATGTAGTTCGAGCCGCCCTCCGACGTCCCGGTGATCGCATGAAACTGCTCCTGACCTCCGGTGGGATTACGAACGACGGCATCCGTGATGCCCTCGTCGCCCTTCTCGGCAAGCCGATCGAGGAGTCCCGCGCGCTGGTGATCCCGACCGCGCAGTGGGGGCACCCGATGTGCACGCCGGCGAGCGTGTGGCGCACCGTGGCGGGGCAGACCGGTCTCACCGACCTCGGGTGGACGTCGGTCGGCGTCCTCGAACTCACCGTGCTGCCGAGCATCGGCCCGGAGCGATGGATGCCATGGGTACGCGAGGCCGACGTCCTCCTCGTCGACGGCGGCGAGGCGGTCTACCTCGCGCACTGGCTGCGCGAGTCCGGGCTCGCGGAGCTGCTGCCTTCGCTGCACGACATCGTGTGGGTCGGGGTGAGCGCCGGGAGCATGGTGCTCACGCCGCGCATCGGCCCGGAGTTCGTCGGGTGGCAGCCCGACGGCACCGACGAGACGCTCGGCGTGGTCGACTTCTCGGTCTTCCCGCACCTCGACTACCCGGGATGGTCCGCCAACACGGCCGAGCGTGCCCGGGAGTGGGCGGCGAAGATCGGCGGACCGGCGTACGCGATCGACGACCAGACGGCCCTCGCGGTCGTGGACGGCGACGTGCGGGTCGTCTCCGAGGGGCACTGGGAGCGTTTCGGGCGCTGACCGCTCGACGAGGACGGGACCACCGCGCCGCGCGGTCACACCGCGGTCGGGGTTTTCGCCCTTTTCACCGCGATCGACAGCACGGCGGCGATGACGCAGAGCGCCGCGCCTCCCCACCAGGCGTAGGTGTACTCGCCGAAGGTGTCGCGGATGACGCCGGCGCCGAGGGCGGCGATGGCGGCGCCGATCTGGTGGGCGGCGAAGACCCACCCGAACACGATGGTGCCGCGCTCGCCGAAGAGCTCACGGCAGAGGGCGGCGGTGGGCGGGACGGTGGCGACCCAGTCGAGCCCGTAGATGACGACGAACAGCACGATGCTCGGGTGGATCGTCTCGGCCAGCAGCCAGGGCAAAAGCAGCAGCCCGACCCCGCGGAAGACGTAATAGAAGACGAGGAGCTTGCGAGGATCGAACTTGTCGGTGAGCCAGCCCGAGGCGATCGTGCCGACGATGTCGAACACCCCGACGACCGCGAGGAGCCCGGCCGCCGTCGTCGTGGCCATGCCGTGGTCGTGGGCGGACGGGATGAAATGGATGCCGATGAGCCCGTTCGTCGTGGCTCCGCAGATGGCGAACGCGATGGCCAGGGCCCAGAACGACCGCCGCTTCGCCGCATACGCCAACCCCTCGAGAGCGCGTTTCACGGCGCCGCCCGCGACCGCCGGCGGTGCGCTGTAGGTGGCGGCATCCGCGCCGTACGGGAGAACACCGCGGTCGCGCGGGTGATCCCGCAGTACGAACCAGACGAGGGGGACCGCCAGCAGCGCGGCGGCGGCGATGACGAGGGATGCCGCCCGCCAGCCGGTGCCGTCGGCGAGGGCGGCGACGGGTGGGAGGAAGATCAGCTGTCCGGTGGCGGAACCGGCGGTGAGGATGCCCATCACGAGACCGCGGCGGCGCACGAACCAGCGGTTCGCGATGGTGGCGGCGAACACGAGCGCCATCGACCCGGTGCCGAGGCCGATCAGGACTCCCCAGAAGATCAGCAGCTGCCACGACGCGGTCATCACGACGCTGCCTCCGGCGCCGAGGGCGACGAGCGTGAGGGCGGTCGCGACGACCTGGCGGATGCCGAAGCGATCCATGAGCGCGGCGGCGAACGGCGCGGTCAGGCCGTAGAGCAGCAGGTTGACGCTGACGGCGAGCGACATCACGCTCGTCGACCAGCCGAACTCCTCGTTCAGCGGCACCATGAGCGCCCCGGGCGCCGCACGGAACCCGGCCGCGGCGAGCAGTGCCACGAAGGCGACGGCCGCGACCCCCCAGGCGGGGTGGATGCGGGCGCGGGTGTCTTCGCGAGAGGGATCGGTGCGTGTCATTTCCACTCCAGGATGCCGGTGTCGACGGGCCGGACTTTCGTCAGGCGGATTCCGGATGCCACGTGCACGGCGTCAGACCGAGAGGGCGAGGCGCCGCAGTTCGCCGGCGGATTCGACGGAGAGGGCCTGTTCGATCTCACGCTGCGCGCGCTGCCACAGCGGCTGGGCTGCGGCCGTCACCGCGACGGCATCCGGGGTCAGGACGATGGCCGACGCCCGGCGATCCGTCGACGAGGTCGTCATCTCGACGAGCCCGCGCTTCTCGAGCACACGGATGTTGCGCGCGACCGTCGAGCGTTCCAGCTCAGCGCGATCGGCGAGGTCTTGGATCGTGATCGGCTCGCCGCCGGGCTGCGGCACGCGGCGCAGCAGGCCCCACTGCGCGGAGGTGATGCCGACCGGCTCCAGCGCCCGGTCGTAGATCGCCGACGCACGCCGGGCCGCCACGCGGAGACTGGTGCAGTAGCAGTCCGTTTCCATGGATGCGAGCATATACACGTAATTGTCAGAGACGTGCGAAGCCCCGCATCCGGATGCCACACCCTTCCAAGACCCGATGGCATCTCTCGATCCGCGCATGCGCATCCGCGGCATCGTTGCCGAGCCCCTGCTGAACGCGTCCAACTTCGAGCGCGGCACCACGATGAACGCCAAAAAGCTGGCGGATGCCGTGGCCGAAATGATCGAGGCGGTGGGCCTGCCGCGCGACGCGGTGGACCGCTTTCCCCACGAGTTCTCGGGCGATCAGCGCCAGCGCATCTCGATCGCGCGGGCATTGGTGTGCCGCCCCCGCATCCTCGTCGCCGACGAGCCGGTCAGCGCGATCGACGTGTCGGTGTGGGTCGGTTGCCAGAGCGTGCCGTGAGAGCGGCAGTGTGACATCGTGGCCCCATGGTCGAAGACGTCGATGCGGTCGTCGTGGGAGCCGGACAGGCCGGACTCGCTACGAGCCATGAACTCAGCGCCCGCAACGTCGAGCATGTGGTGCTCGAGGCGGGAACCCCCGGTTCCTCGTGGCTCCGATGGTGGGACAGCTTCACCCTGGTGGGGCCCAATCGCACGATCTCGCTGCCGGGCGCTGCGTACGACGGCGACGACCCGGACGGCTTCATGTCGGCATCCGAGATCTCTGATCACCTCCAGCGTTATGCAGGCCGCCTCAAGGTCGACGTACGGGCTCACACTCCGGTGCGTCGGGTCACGCCGCAGGGTGGCCTTTTCCTCGTCGACACCGAGGCGGGAACCCTGCGCGCACGCACCGTCGTGCTCGCGGCGGGGGCATACCAGCGGCCCCTGCGGCCCGCCGCACTCGACGGCCTTTCGCCGGACGTGGATGTCGTCGACGTCGTGAGCTACCACAACCCGGAGAGGCTTCCCGAAGGGAAAGTGCTCGTCGTGGGAAGCGGTCAGAGTGCCTGCCAGATCGCCGAGGAGCTCGCACTCGCCGGGCGCGATGTGGTCATGGCCTGCGGCCGCGCGCCCTGGTTCTACCGTCGAGTCGGAGATCGCGACCTCTTCGACTGGCTCATCGCCGCGGGATTCTACGAGCAACGGCCCGAGGATCTCCCCGCCCCGGCGGCGCGCCGCGGAGCAAACGTCCAGGCGACCGGCGCCCGAGGCGGCCATGACCTGCACTTTCGCACCCTGGCAGCACTAGGAGTGCGTCTTGTCGGACACCTCGTCGGAGCATCGGGATCGACGGTGTATCTCGCCTCCGACCTCGTGGCCACCATCGCCGCGAGCGACGCGGGTTTCGCCGTCGTGGCCTCGGCAGTCGCCCGGGCCAGCGCGGTGGAGGGTCGGCCGGCGCCGAGGATCGAGCCACCCTCAGCGCTCGCCACGGATGAGGTGACCGAGCTCGATCTGCGCGGCTTCGGAGCAGTGGTCGTAGCGTGCGGGTTCCGGTCGACCTATGCCGACTGGGTGGACGTACCGGGACTGCTCGACGAGCACGGGTTTCCCCTCCATGACGACGGCGAGATCCGTTCCGCACCGGGGCTCCACGTCGTCGGCTCCCACTTTCTGCGCAGACGTCGATCGTCGCTGCTGTTCGGCGTCGGCGACGACGCCACCGCGACCGCAGATCGGATCGCCGCGTCAGCCACGCTTCGGGGTCGCGTCAGGAAGCGGGATTCGGCGTCCGCGCGAAGGCGTCATAGCTGATGCGCTGATCGATGACGACTGTGAGCCGTGCGTGGGAGGAGTGGACGGCATCTCTCCCCGAATCCGTCACGTCACGTCGACCCTGCGCGTGATGCACCTTCTCCCGCTGCCCGGACGGCCCCGTTCTTCTCCGGGCGCTCGGTCGTCGTGGTCGACGGGGTGATCCTCGAGTTGGATCGTGATCGGCTCGCCGCCGGGCTGCGGCACGCGGCGCAGCAGACTTCACTGCGCTGAGGTGATTCCCACGGGCTCCAGCACCCGGTCGTAGATCGCCGACGCGCGCCGGGCCGCCACGCGGAGGCTGGTGCAGTAGCAGTCCGTTTCCATGGATGCGAGCAATGCCGCGAGCGCCCGCGCGGGCGGGGTCGAGTCCCCTCAGGCCGCGCGGGCGCAGGTCACCCGATCAGGGGCGGATAAGCACCTTCAGCGCTTCGCGCGCGTCCATGAGCCGGTAGGCCTCGGCGATGTCGTCGAGCGGCAGTTCCCGGTCGAAGACCTTGCCGGGCTCGATGGTGCCGTCGATCACCTGGGGGATGGCGGCCTCGAGGTAGGCGCGGACGGTGGCGGGTCCGCCGGTGAGGGTGGCGTTCTTGCCGAAGAGCGAGGCGAAGCCGACGGCGGCATCCTCGTACTGGGGGACGCCCACGCGCGAGATGACGCCGCCCGGCCGAACGATGCCGTACGCCTGCTCGTACGCGGGCATGTGCCCGACCGCTTCGAGGACGACGTGCGCCCCTTCGCCGTCGGTGAGCTCGAGGACCTTCGCGATCCCCTCGTCGCCGCGCTCGGCGACGACGTGGGTGGCGCCGAACTCCCGGCCGAGATCCGTGCGGGCGATGTGGCGGCCCATCAGGATGATCGTCTCGGCGCCGAGCTGACGCGCGGCGAGGACGGCGGAGAGCCCGACGGCACCGTCACCGATCACGGCGACGGTCTTGCCCGCCTCGACACCGCCGCGCACGGCGGCGTGGTATCCGGTCAGGTAGACGTCGGAGAGGGTGAGGAGCGAGGGCATGAGCGCCTCGTCGGTTCCGGCGGGGATGGGGACGGCGGTGCCGTCGGCGTACGGCACCCGCAGCTTCTCGGCCTGCGTGGCCGAGGCGGCGCCGTCGAAGAACCCACCGTGGACGCACGAGGTGGTGACCCCGTCGCGGCAGAACGCGCACGTGCCGTCCGACCAGGCGAACGGGACGATGACGGTGTCGCCGACGGCGAAGGTGGTGACGTCGGCGCCGACCTGTTCGATGACGCCGATGGCCTCGTGGCCCATGTTGCGGCCTTCGGGGGTGTCGGCGAGGTCGTGGTACGGGTGCAGATCGGACCCGCAGACGCAGGCGTAGGTGACGCGGATGATCACGTCGGTGGGCTCGTGGATCGTCGGTTCGGGCACGTCGACGACGCGGACGTCACCGGCGGCGTACATGAGGGTTGCGCGCATGATGTTCTCCTTTGCAGGTGGTGCAGGGGGTCAGACGTCGAGGCTCGACGAAAGACCGTGTCAGTCGACGATCTCGACCGTCACGGGGCCGCCCTCGAGGAGCGAGAGCTGCTGTTCGGTCGCGACGTACGTGCCGATGTGCAGGGTGGCATCCGAGTAGTCGATGCCGTCGGCGTTGTAGTAAAAGCCGAGGTTGCCCCACGAGGTGAAGTAGATAAGGTCTCCGTCTTCGGGATCGGAGCCGGGCGAGCCGTCGTAGACGAGCTCGCGGGGGAGGTACGAGATCTTCTCGCGGCCGGCGAACTCCTCGAACGTCAGCTCGGTCGGGAGCAGTGAGAGGAAGTCGCGCACGCCGGGGCTGTCTTCGCCGATCGTGACGTCGACGCTCGTGCGGTCGGACATGAACTGCACCACCGTGCCCACGATCTGCGCGGGTCCGTCGGTGGGGGTCGGCGCGGGTTCCGTCGACGACGGTGACGCGTCGGCGGCGGACGTCGGTGTCGCGGGGGCAGGCGTCGCGGGGGCAGGCGATGCGGCGGGGGAGCACGCGGTGATCGCCGCGGTCACGAGGGCGCCGACGGCGACGGCGAGCAGCCCACGGGATCGGCCGTTCGACTCGCCGCCAGTGAACGCCGCCATCAGTCCCGGTCCTTCGCGGTCCCGGCGTAATCGGCGTCGGTGATGTGCTCTTTCCACGTCGTGGTGGTGGCGGGGTCGTCGCCGTTCTCGAGCATGGCGATGTGCTCCATGAACGCGTCGCCGGCGGCGGCGTGCCAGTGGTCCTCGCCGGGCGGGGTGTAGAGCGTCTGCCCGGGATGCACCTCGATGATGTTCCCGTCGCGGTCGCCGAAGCGGGCGACGCCCTGGGTGACACGCAGGAACTGGCCGCGGGCGTGCGAGTGCCAGGCGGTGCGCGCCCCGGGCGCGAATCGGACGAGGGCGACCGTCATCCGCTGGTCTGCCTCGTGCGGAGCGGCGATGGGGTCGACCCAGACGTCCCCGGCGAACTGCTCCGGCGGGTTCTTGACGGTGGGCGTTGCGGGTTCGATGTTCATGACGGACTCCTTCGTGAAGGGATGACGGCGGAAAACGCGCTCATGTGTCGTACTCGCCCGGGGTGCGAGGGGCCGACGTGCGCGGTGCGGGTCGACGCGCGAGCAGGAGGAAGGCGGCCCCGGCGAGGAGCACCGCGACGGTGGTGACCAGGCCGAGGGGGAGGATGCTGAGCGCACCCGCCACCCCGACCAGGGGCGCGGCGATCCCCCCGAAGCCGAACCGCACCATGCCGAGCATTGAAGAGGCGGTGCCGGCCATCTGCGGGTAGTCGACGAGGGCGAGGGTGGTCGCGGGCGGCGACGAGATCGCGACCCCACCGGCGAGCAGGAAGAGCGACACGATCACGACCCACAGCGGCATCCGGGTGAGTCCCGACGAGAGCAATCCCAGCGCGCCGACACCGGCGATCAGGATGCCGAGGGTGAGGGTGCCCGAGACGCTCCAGCGTTCCGCGGCTCGACCGGCGAGGTAGCCGAGGGTCATGAAGCCCGCGGAGTTGAGACCGAAGGCGAGGGCGTACGCGAGCGGGGACAGCCCGTAGATGTCCTGCAGCACGAACGTCGACCCGGCGAGGTAGGCGAAGAGGGCGCCGTAGAGGAACCCCTGGTTCAGGATCGCGCCGACGAACACCCGGTCGGAGAGCAGGGTGCGGAAATCCCGCAGGGTGTGGGCGAAACCGCCCGTCGCGCGGCTGTCGGCGGGCAGCGTCTCGGGGAACATCCCCAGGGCGATCACGAGGATGCCCGCGCCGATGAGAGCCAGGAAGACGAACAGTCCCCGCCAGTCGGCGACGGTGTTGAGCACCCCGCCGAGGAGCGGTCCGATGATCGCGGCGAGCCCGCCGACAACGGTGAGGCGGCCGTAGAACCGCACCAGCGCGCCACCGGTGTAGATGTCGCGACCCGCTGCCTGCGCGATGACGATCCCCACCCCGCCGGCGAGACCCTGCACGAACCGCGCGATGATCAGCAGCTCGACCGTGGGACTGATCGCGCACAGCGCCGAGGTGACGATGTAGGCGACGATGCCGATGAGCAGGATGCCGCGTCGCCCGAACCGATCCGACAGGGGACCCGCGACCAGCTGCCCGAGGGCGAGGCCGATCAGGCAGGCCGTCACCGTGAGCTGCGCCACCGAGGTGGCCGCGCCGAGCTCCGCCGCCAACGCGGGGAGGGCGGGAAGGTAGAGGTCCATCGAGATCGGACCGAACACCGTCAGCAGCAGGAGCAGCGTGGGCAGGATGCGGCTGAACTCCGTCCGAGGGGGTGAGATCTGTGCGGTCATGTCATCCACGGTCCTCGTTCATCGCTCGGTCGGGGAGTCTCTGACGAGAGGTGTACCGGCAGGGAACCCCTCGCGCGCGGGGAGCGTGCCCCGCCGGAGGGGTCCTCTGAGAGGGCATCCCTCGCGCGACCGGGGCGACCTACCCTGGGGCACATGGACAATCGATCAGAGGTGCGGGAGTTCCTCATGACCCGTCGCGCCCGCGTGTCGCCGGATGCCGCCGGCATCCCCGCCGGGCCGAACCGCCGGGTCGAGGGGCTACGACGCAGCGAGGTCGCCGCGCTCGCCGGGGTCAGCGTCGAGTACTACTCGAAGTTGGAACGCGGGTCGATCGCCGGAGCCTCGGCAGCCGTGCTCGACGCGGTCTCGCGTGCCCTGCAGCTCTCGGATGCCGAGCACTCGCACCTGCTCGATCTCGCGCGCAACGCCGACGGCATCCCGTCGTCGGGTCGCAACCGCCGCCGGAGCAGCAAACCCGCCTCGCCCCGCAACAGCTTGGAGTGGGCACTGGCATCCATCACCGACTCAGTGGCGGTGGTGCGCGACCAGCGGCAGAACATCGTCGCGTTCAACACCCTCGGGAAGGCGTTCTACTCGCCCCTGATCGGCGATGCGGGGCGTGTGCCGAACTTCGCGCGCTTCCAGTTCCTCGACCCAGCCGCGCACGACTTCTACCCCGACTGGGACCTCTTCGCCGACATGTGCGTCGCCGTCGTGCGCGCCGAAGCCGGCCGCGATCCGCACGACAGAGGCATCCAAGACCTGGTCGGCGAGCTCTCGACGAGGAGCGAGGTGTTCTGCACCCTCTGGGCGGCACACAACGTGCGCACCCACGGATCGGGCCAGAAGCGCTTCCACCACCCCGTCGTCGGCGAGGTGACCCTCGTCTACGAGGAGCTCGCGATCACCGCGGAGCCCGGGCACGTGCTACTGATCTACTCCGCCGAGCCCGGCTCGCCGTCTGCGGAGCGGTTGCGGTTGTTGGCGTCGTGGGCGGTGGAGTCGGCTGCGCAGACGGCGTCGTGACGGGGGCCATCGCACTCCAGAGCGTGCTGCCGCAGCCCGCCGGCCGGTGAAAGCGCCCGCGCCAGGGGTGTATTGACCGGGATGTGAGTCGGGTCCATGCTCATCTCGGAGCGCGTGAGGTGCGTGCGAACAGAGACCACGCCGCGTCGTTCCTGTCACACGAAGGAGTGGGGACGAATGGCCGGAACGCTGGATAGGAAATACGTCGAGGAGCACCTCGGCGCGCACAACTACGAATCCTTCGGGCGCAGCATCGTCGCGGCGGTGATGGAGGAAGCGCTCGAGCAGATGAGCGACAAAGACGCGGCATTCGACGGCGGGTTCCGGCTCGACGTCGAGACCGTCCTCGAAGCCACGGGGTCGGGATGCACCTGGCTCGTCATGATCGTCAACGGGAGGCGCGTGCGGATCCACCAGCCGCCGATCATGTCGTATTGAGGGGCAGCTGCTCGTTGCGACGGTCGGGGCCGTGTCGCCTTGTCGCGGCGATCTCGCGGTGCTCCTTCGCGGAGTCACGGTCGGGCGTTAGGTCGCCCGGGAGCACCGGATCCCCGGTGCTCCCGAAAGGCATGACCATGCGCTTCACCTCACACACCCTGCTCGACGACGGCGTACTCGAGCGCGAGTTCGCGCTCGCCGACTTCACCGGCGTTCTCTGGACGCCACCCACCGCGGCCCCGTCCTCGCCGGCGCCGTTGCTTCTGCTGAACCAACCCGGCGGCTTCGGTACGCGCCGGATGTATCCGCGGCTCGTCGCCCGCGCGAAAGCCGCTGCGGCCGAGGGCTTCGCCTCGGTGACGATCGAGCTCCCGGGCACCGGCGACCGCCCACCTCTCCCCAGGGCCGAGCAGGCCCGCGCCGATCTGCGCACCGCGCTCGCCGCGGGAGAGAAGCCGAGCGACGAGGTGATCGACCGGCTCATCCTCCCCCTCGTAGACGGCGCCGTCCCGGACTGGCAGACGACGATGGATGCCGTGCTCGCGCTGCCCGAGATCGGCACGGGCGTCGGCTTCTCCGGCGGGGTCATCGCGGTCGGTGTGCGGCTGGCTGCGGTCGATCCGCGGATCGCAGCGGCGGGTCTCTTCGCCGGAAGCTACGTGCCGCGCTCGACGTTGGACGAGGCGCGGGGTATCGGCATCCCGATCCATGTTCTTCTGCAGTGGGATGACGAGGGAAACGACCGACAGGCGGCGCTCGACCTGTTCGACGCGTTCGCCTCGACCGAGAAGACGCTCGTCGCCAACATGGGCGGGCACACGGGGGTTCCGGTGTTCGCGGGGGAGGATGCGAAGAGGTTCTTCGTGCGTCACCTGCGGTCGGAGCCTCTGCCCGTGGAGTCGGACTCGCGTTAGCCTGACGCCACCACCACCGCCCCACGTCGAGGGAGACCGTCATGCCCCAACCGCTCCGCTACGGCATCAATGTCACTCTCGACGGGTGCGTGCACCACGAGGCGGGCTTGCCTCCGGATGCCGAATCCATGGCGTTCTGGACCGAGGAACTGCGCCGCTCCGACTCGCTGCTCTACGGCCGCGTGACGTATGAGCTGATGGAGTCGGCCTGGCGCCGGCCGGAGTCGGGGGAGTGGCCAGACTGGATGGATGCCAGCGAGGTCGCCTTCTCGGAGGTCATGGACCCGATGCGGAAGTACGTGGTGTCGTCGGAATTGGATGCCGTGGATTGGAACGCTTCGCTCGTGCGCGGCGATCTGGGGGCCGCGGTCTCGGCGTTGAAGGAGCAATCGGGGCGGGGGATCTCGGTCGGCGGGGTGCGGCTGCCGGCGGCGCTCGCGGAGCTCGGGCTGATCGATGAGTTCACGTTCGTCGTGCACCCGGTGGTCGCGGGGCGGGGGCCGCGGCTGTTGGAGGGGGTGCGAGAGCAGGTGGCGTTGGAGTTGGTGGAGCGGTGGGAGTTGGGGCGAGGGGTTGTGGTGCGGCGGCACCGAAAGGCTGTGTAGGCCGAGGTGGCAGCTGGACTCCCGCGACTGGACCACCGTCGCCGCCACCCGCGGTCGCATCAACGACGCGCCCCTCTACATTGACGACAGCCCCAACATGACGCTCGTCGAGATCCGCGCGAAGTGCCGTCGCCGCAAGCAGCGTGAGGGCCTGAAGATGGTCATCATCGACTACCTGCAGCTGCTCAACAGCGGTAAGCGCGTCGAGTCGCGGCAGCAGGAGGTCAGCGAGTTCTCGCGCACGCTGAAGCTGATGGCGAAAGAGCTGCAGGTCCCCGTGATCGCTCTCTCGCAGCTGAACCGTGGCGCCGAGCAGCGCGCCGACAAGAAGCCGGCCCTCTCCGACCTGCGTGAGTCGGGCTCGATCGAGCAGGATGCCGACATGGTGGTGCTCCTGCACCGCGAGGCCGCGTACGAAAAGGACTCCCCCGTGCGGGCGAGGCGGATCTGATCGTGGCGAAGCACCGTAACGGTCCGACCGACACGATCACCGTGGCGCTCCAGGGGCACTATTCGCGGTTCGCGGATATGGCGCCGGGGATGTAGCTCATGCGGGGGCTGCGCGCGCTGTCGCTCAAGCTGATCTTGTCCGCACTCGCGGGTTCGAGTCCCTCTCACTGGAGGGATGGCTATCGATTGCTCCGGTGGGTCGGCTCCTACCTAGACGGCGATGGGTCGCATCGCGGCGCGACGTGTTTCAGAAGGCGTCCGCTAGAAGTCGGCCGATCGCGGCGCCAAGCGGTATCGGTACGGCGTTGCCGATCTGCCTCGCGATGTCCGTACGCGAGCCTACGAATCGGTGCTCGGGTCCGAAACCTTGGAGCAGCGCGGCTTCGTAGTGCGTGATCGCCCGATCCTCCTCAGGATGGATGTAGCGCCCCTTCTCAGGTTTGAAAAACTCGGTGCGTATCGTCACCGACGGACGGTCCCAGTGAAGACGGCCCATGACATCGCCCGACCCGGTCTTGTGCTTGACCCAGCACGGTGCCATTAGCTCCGGGTAGCGCTCTAAATTGCGGCGGTTGCCTCCCGCCGGAATCACAGCAAATCGCTTGAGCGATAGATCGGTGTATTTCCTGCTCCAATGCATGTCCCGGACCGCGAATGCCCCCGCGTAGCGCCTGCCGTGGAGTTCGACGCGACGACTGTTGAAGACCTCATCGCGGTCTGGAACACGCGGCAACCGACCGAGCACATCCTCCACGGTGACGAACGGCTTCAAACCATCGACGTTCGGGTCGACCGAATGCGTGGGCGCGGGGAAGCCCGGGAACCCGAGCGCGCGACGATAACCAACGATCACGGTGCGCCGGCGCGACTGCGCTGCACCGAAGTCAGCGGCATTGAGCACCTCTGCTTCGAAGTCGTAATCGGCGAGCATTCCGCCCTTAGATGTCGCGTCCTTGAACTGGCGGAACTGGGGAGATTTCTTGAACTCGGCGACGTTCTCGACGACGAAGTACTTCGGTCGTGCTAGGCGAATGGTCTGGGCATACTCTTCCCAGAGGGAGTTGCGCTCATCCTCGACGGCCTGCTTTCCAAGGCTGGAGAATCCCTGGCAGGGGGGACCCCCGACGATGAGGTCGGCCCGCGGAATCTTCTCCTCGGCTAGCCAGCTCTTGATGTCGCCGGGGTAGACGATGTTCTCGCCATACGTCGCCTCGTACGACGCGGCTGCGGCACGATCCATCTCGACGGCGCCCACCGTCCTGAATCGCGCGGAGGCCGCGTGAAGTCCCGCAGTAAGCCCGCCAGCGCCTGCGAAGAGGTCCAGAACTTTGATCTCGCGGGTCACCTGGTCATTGTAGACACCGTTTGATGTCCGACCCGGCCGGCGCGCCGGGGCACTCACGTGTCGACCCCTAGTCGTGTCCGCACTTCAGGAAGTACGCCAGTGAGCAGACCGGTTACTTCGCCTCCGCCGAGCACGAGTTGCCTGTCCAGTAGTCGATTACCGGATTCGCAAGAGGTTTCGCTGATAAGAGCGCAACCGTGACAGGCCGAAAGGTTGAGCTGCGCCGACCCCTGACGATCGCTCTCGATGCACACAGGATCGTTCGAGCAGATGTCGGCGTCATCGAGAGCCGAAAGGAGCAGCGGCACGAGCAACTGCGGTGCGCCGAGCCTGACCAGGCCCCCTAGAGTTCCTTGCGCATCTCCCGCGGCGGTGTAGATGAGTATCCCCGATGTCCTATCGGGACGATCGGAGCTGGCGTAGATGCGCTCCTGCAAGGACGCCGAGGAGTAGCCGCTCGCGAAAGCCAGGCGGCGGATGAGGAGATGGGCGATGGTGTGCAGGGCGATGAATCGTGGCTCGGGATCGTCCAAACGGGAGCGGGCCCAATCCAGCTGTTCGCGGCGCCCTCTGAGTATTTGGGCGCGGGCCTGCACATCGGGCAGGCGTTCCCAGGCCTCGATCGACGCTTCGTCGAACTGCAGGAAGATTCCTTCACCGAATAGCTCTAGCGCGGGATACACAGGGCGCTGCTTGGGGTCTTGACCGAGGTCAGCCGAGACGAAATCCGCGTCTGCGCGGTGTCTGCGGAACCCTTTCAGTGCCCGCACCTCGCGAACCCGTTGAACCTGGCCCACGCCCGCGAGGACTCGGCCGAGCTCGGCGGGGGCGTTTTCGAAGCAGTCACCGCACCAGCCGTCCACGACGAAGTTGCCGAGCGTCTTGTCCTTACCGGCTGCGACCTTCTTGACGAACGCCGCCCATTCGCCGTCCTTCAGTACGCTGGCGCCGTTGTCGCTCCCTGTCTCGGTCTCGTCAGCGAGGGCGATCGATAGGACATCTTCTGCCGAGACGCCGAGCTCGTCGGCGATCCAGCCCGCGATCGTCTCGGATTTCGGGCCACCGTTGTCGTCGACGAGACGTCGGAAGTAATCATGACCGCGGACGCTGCCGGCGATCTCTTGTGATCGTGTCTTATCCTCGGGTATGTCGAGCGCGGAGACGCGTTCCGCTAGATAGTTTCCCGTTGCGCCGCGTTGGACGGCTACGAGATCTGCGTCGCAGGCCTTGAGCCCGGCTTCCTCGGCCTGCCAGGGCTGTCGCCCCTCGCAACGGATTCCATCGCGTTGGAGCGAACCCTCACCGACGAGCTCCGAGAGAGGGCGCGAGCGACCGCAGCCGTCGCAGACGACACGAAGAGAGGCGAGACCTTCACCGCTGGTGCTGGATCGAACGAAGCGGAGTTCTTTGTACGCGCGACAAACGCGTACCTCCTCAGTAACTCCCTTGTCGTGGCCTCGGTGCGCCCACTTGAACCAAGGCACGTCCTGCACGTGGCTCCTGGACTTACAAACCGTGACATAGCGCATCGGCACGAGCGCTCCTCCGCAGTCACATCTGTTGCGGAACCGTCCCTTCACAATCCCGGTGAGCTTCGAAAGCTTCAAGCACCGCTCACAGAATCGCCACGCCGGGAATCGCCAGTAGGGGAGACTAAAAGTCTCGCGTCCGGCACGTCCCGCGTGAGCTGGGGCCTGCCGGAGAACGGGCCGCGGACGACCGGCCTGCAGCAGCTGGTCGACCAGTCGATCGCAGTGGATCTCGGGGGCTGTCTTCTTCTCCCACCAGGATGTATCAGGAGCGATGAGCGACTCGCCTCGGATGTCTACGATCGCGCCGACGCCGAATGGCGAAACTGTCTCTGATAGGCGGAGATCATGCTTGATGTTCTGCACGCCGTACCTCCTGTTCCGGTTCCTGGACCTCGACGGCGACGTTTGGCTCTACCGAGCGCATCGAATCTCCGACCAGCCAGTCGGGGCCTTCTTGCCCGAATCGCTTGACCAGAGCCCGGTCACCCGGTTCCCGATGCTCGTACCGTAAGGGAGCTCCAGCGTCTCGCGCTTCCGATGCCTTGCGGTCCCATTCGCGGAGTAGTTGCCACACTTGATCTGACACCGCCTGCTGCTCGTCAGGATCCGACTGCCGAACGAGCACCATGAAGCGCTCCACCAGGTCCTCGACCGTGGCGCGTAGGCGTGAGTCGGATAGATCGAACTCACCTGCACTGTCGTCGCGACCTAGTGAGGCGATGCTGTGTCGAATGAGCGCGATCAGCGCGCCGGCAAGCGATCGATCACGAGATGAAAGCGACCAGGGGGTCACGCTCGTTGGTTCGACGCTTCGGTAGAGCGCGTCATGGAATCCGCGGAAGGTCTCGAAGTGGGACCGGTCACGGGCGCGATTGGATCGGAACAGGGTCACTACGATGCCGTTGACACTACCTCGTCCGACGCGGCTTGTGGCCTGAATGTACTCCGCGGTGGTCTTCGGTTGGCCGACCATGAGCATGAGAGCGAGTCGCTGAACGTCGATGCCGACGGACAGCATGTTGGATGAAAGCACTGCGTCAACTGCTTCCGCGGATTCATCGGCGTTCACCCTCAATTGCCGTAGGTCCTTTGGCAACTCTTCGGGGCCTCGTCGACTGGTCAGTTCGAGCACATGATCCGCCCGTACCGCCCGGAGGTCGAGCCCCAGCCTGTCGGCGCGCGTTTCGAGGCGTCCGTTGACGTCGTCGAGTAGAAGAGCACTCGTTCGCCCTAACTCTCGGAGGCTATTGTGGTAGGCCACGAAGGTCCAGTAGGGATCGACGCGTTCGTCGATCCCGTCGGCTCCAAGCACCACCTGGGGCAGTTCAAGCATTGGTGCGGCGGCGGCGACCAATGCGGTAGCTTGAGACACGCTCTGGGGCATTATTCCCGCGTACAGACGACCCTTGCCGGTGGCGACCGGACTGGCAAAGAATGTGCGGTCGCCTTCGATTCCTGCTGGCGGGTAGAGCGCTACCGGGCGCCCGTAAAGGCCTCTCACCTGGTCGTCCGATGCTCGGATCGTCGCGGTTGATGCGACGATCTTCGGGTCGGTTCCGTTTCGGCTCAAGAGCACCTGCAGAACAGCGTCAAACACCGCGACCGTCGTTCCCAGCGGGCCCGACAGCAGGTGGAGCTCGTCTTGGATGATCAAGGAGGGCTGGCGGAATGGCGTGCCTATGCCGAGGAGGCGCCCAGCGGTGTCCTTGAACTGCAAGCGCGCGAACTTGTCCACGGTCGCGAGTAGGAAGGTGGGCGGCTCGTCGTAAAGAACTTCGTCGACCACATTCATCGGCAGATCCCGGTGGAAGAAATCGCAGGAAGCGTCGACACAGCGAAAGACCACGTCATTGCCTGCCCGGCGGGCCCCATACCGCGTTCGCGAGTCGTCCTTTCGTCCCGGTACGAGCTCTGCCAAACACCAAGGACATTCGGTGATCTGAAACTCATTCGCGTCCTGAGGATGCTGCGCCTTGTACAGCCGTTCAAGGGCGTATCTCGCGTCCGCGCGGGTTTGAGGCGTCGCGTCCCGCCCGACCCACAGGCCGATCGAGAAGCGGGCCATGCCCTTCGCTCTCGCGTCGCGGTCGCGGAGGATCTCCATGGCGCAGATCAGAGAGGCTGCCCGTTGAAACTGCTGCGAGGTCAGCAGTCGCAGCGTGTATCGGGTTACTACTGCGGTGCCCCCACCCTCCGGGCCGTGCTCTATGCGGCGTAGGTAGATCACGATGGCGGCGAGTGCGAGGTACGCCTCCGTCTTACCTCCGCCCGTGGGGAACCAGATCAAATCGACAAGTGATCGATCGGGGTGTTTCTCCTTGACCGTCGACGCTAAAGCGACGAGTAAGAATCCAAGCTGGAAGGGGCGCCATTCTGGGACCGAATCGAACTCTCCGCGTCCCAGCGCAGCCTTGGCCATCTGGAGTCGCATAGCGGACATCGAGAGCGCGAACGAGCGCCGGAGCGCGACCGCACCGGGCTGTGCAAGAAGGTCTACCCCTTCGCGCATGCGCTTAGCCGAGGTATCCGCGCGCCGGGCGATCGATTCCGCGTCGCGGCCAAGGATGGCTGCCTCACGTTGTTGCTGCTGGACCCAGCGCGAGAAGGCGTCGACAAATTCTCCGAGTGCGTCTATCACGGGTGCTGGTTCAGAATCGATGGACGCAAGGAAGTCCAGGTCGAGCGCCGGGCGAGCAGCTTCGCCGAGTTGGTCGCCCGCCGCCTGAGCGATTGCAGGCACAACGAAGTGCGGGACCGGGTCGAGACGGACGCCCTCGCATCTCCCGTCGGCGTCTGTGTCCCAGCCTGCGGCCATTCCGTGGCCGACCGCAAAGGTCTGGTGGCTCCGGTACCGGAGTCGAAGCTCCGCGGATTCGGGGTCGGTGTCAATCGCGCGCGACACGTCGTATTCCAGGATGCGCGCGCCGTCGGCGGGTCGACCTTGGAGATCGACCTGGAAGAGCATCAGGGGTATGTCGGTCCGGTCGTCACCTGTGGTTCTTGTGCGCAAGCGGACGTGAAGCGTCACGAGCCAATTCGGTCCGCAGCGCCGCCAGCGCGTTCCGATCTCGAATGGAACATCGCCGGCTTCCAGCTGGCGTACCTGTGCCGCCCCTTGCGTAAAAGCGATCCCGCTGAACCGATGGCCGACGCGTTGCCACCTCGGTAGTCCACCGTCCTCGATGGGGACGTACGTTGCTGTGGAGAAGTCGCAATGCACGGTCTGGCCGTTCGTGACAAAGGAGATAGCGGCAGATGAGGGCCGCCAGTCCTCGGCCAGGGGTGCAGCCGCATCGTCCTCTTCGACGTCGCCTTCGTCGACGTCTGCCATCACGAGTTGGTCGGGATCAGCTTCACCGGCCGCAATGCTGCCCTGGGCCGGAAGGTCATCGCCCGCGGGAAACAGCATGCCGACGGCGTACTGCAGTGAGGGACGATTGAGGAGCACTTCGTCATCGCCGTGTTCTGGTCCGACGTACGCAGCTCGGAGATGATTCAGCGCGCGCGTTTGGGCGTCCGTGAGTGTCACCGCTGCGCCTCCGCGGACAAACGCACGAGTCTCTGCAGACGTTTGCGGTCAGCATCCGTCAGCGCGATGCGCAGGGACACACGCGCCCGCGTGACGGCCACGTACAGGTTCGAGAGCGCCTCGGGTGTGTAGTCCTCGGGAAGGTCGCAGACGATGACATGCTCGGCTTCCAAGCCTTTTGCGTTTCGAGGGCTCAGCACGCGGATGCCGTCGACGAACTCGTCCAATGACGCGTCGCAATGTGCAGGGATCACCCAGACGTCAGCGGCGCGAATCCCGTCCCGCTTGAACGACTTGGCGAGACGGATCGCCTGATCTCGTGATCCTCGTTGAACCACCTTCTCCCAATTGATCGCCTCACCATTGACGATGCCTGGATCTCCGACATCGGCCGCGAGGTACTCCTGGACCATGTGCACGATTGCACGCGTGTTGCGCACGTTCTTGGTCAGGTCGTACTCAGCAGCATCGGATTGCACCAGTTCGAAGACTTCCGGATCGAAGCGGCCGTCGACATGGGCTTGGTTGTTCGGGTCAAGGAACATCCGCCACCGCCCGCGGCTCCTACCTCCCTCGATCACGCCATCCAGGACGTCCATCGCCTCCATGTACATCAGATCCTGGGCCTCGTCGACGAGTACGACGTCGTACTTCTGCGCGTCTCGCAACGCGGAAAACTCGGCAATCTCGACACGTCTCCCATCAAGCAGCGGGGCGAAGAAGGCACGAAGTCCAGGTGATCGGAATGTGACCAGCACCGACCGACCCTGCGCTGCTTCCTGTTTCGCCGCTTCTGCGAGCACGACCGACTTGCCCGTGCCCGCGCCACCGAGGACCATGATCCTTTGGTTCTTCGCTAGGCCTGCAAGCACGCGGGCTTGGTCTGCCGTTGCGAGGTTCTGCTCGTCGATGACGGCTCCGCGTTGCGCGTCGATGACTGGGAGTCTCGAGAATTCGCCGAAGAGTCGCGTCCTTAGATCTTCGAAGCCTGCGGATCGCGCAGTAGGAGGGGCGGGCGGGATGGTCGTGGCGACAGCGTCAAGCGCTGAAGTGAGTCGCGCCGCTGTCATGTCGTCCTTGGTCAGCCAGTGCGTGGTCTTCCATTCAGGCGACGCCGGTGGGCCGTCGATATCGGGAGTGATCACAATGGCGTCAGCGAGAACCCAGCCGGCGCCGTCCTCCCTGAGTATGTTGAGCAATGCGCGCATGGCGGTGCGCGCTTGCGTCATAGGTGGTTCTTTGAGCTTGTTCCAGTCGCCATGGCGATTCCTGGTGTACCAGGCCCCGTCATGCTTCATGACACCGCCGCCCTTGACCTCGACGACGATGATCGCTCCCTTCCACAGAACGATGAAGTCTCCTTCGGACGTCTGCTTCGAGGGATGACTGCGGAGCTGCATCGAGTGGAATCCCACCGCATCCGGTTTTTGGATCGCCGCAAGCAGTCTCGCGACCCGTCGCTCGGCGTCGCTCTGCACGTATTGTTCGATGCTCTGCAGGTCGGGGCTGAGAATCATGACCGCTGCTCCTGCCACAGCTCTTCGTACTCGCGGAAGCCGAGCAGATTATTGACGTCGGTACTGCCGAAGTTGTCTTCCATGTCGACGATGAGGCACACGTCCTTTCCGCCGTTCTCGCGGCCTCGAAGCCCTCGTCCCGCCATCTGAATGTAGGCATTAGGACTGAACGTCGGGCGGGCGATGTAGAGCGAAGTCACACCTGGAGCGTCGAAGCCCTGTGTAAGCAAATCGCAGTTGGCGAGCACTTGAACCTCTCCGTCCTTGAACTTCTGGATGACGTCGCGTCGTTCCTGTCGACCGGTTTGACCGCTCACCGAAGCGGCTTCGACGCCGCGATACCGGAGTGTGGCCGCAAGAACCTGCGCCGAGAGGACATTGGGTGTGAACACCAGGACTGATCGCGCATGCTCGGGTTCGAGATTCATGATGCTGTCGACCAGGATGCTCATGCGTGCGTGGTCTGCCGCGACTCGGTCAAGAACCTGACCGCTGACACGATTTGTCCGCTTCGCCTCGCGCGCCTCGTCATCGGAGAGTCGGACGACCGCACCTCTCAGCACGGCATGCTTCACGCGCGCCAGAACGCCGCGCGCCACAAGCTCCTGGTAGGGATTCTCCTCGAAGGCTGCTAGCTTTCGCCTGCCGAAGCGGGCAGCGAGCTGGTCCGTGGCCTGAACCGATGTCCCCTTGAACGGCGTGGCAGATAGGCCGATCAGTGGACGTTCGAATCGGCGGCCGTCCACACCCAGCCATGAGAGGAGGCGTGTGTACCGTGTGGATGTGCCGGCAACGTGGCCTTCATCGATCACGACGACGGCGGGCTTACTTAGCCATTCGTACTCGGCTCGGTCCAGGAGGACTTCGAGCTTGGCGTCAGTTGCGACGATAACGCTGTGCGCTGTGTCGGGCTCCTGGACGTCATTCCCCTCCCACAAGCGCCCAAGCGTCAGAGGGATGTCAACCTGCTGCTCCGTACAGAGCCCACGCCACACCTCGCTGAATGTCTGGACCGCCTGCTCGCAGAGCTCCTGCGACTGCGCAATCCACAGGACGGGGCCTTTGAGCTCGCCGTCGATGAATAGCTGAAGGAGTGTCTGTGTCGCGACGCGCGTCTTGCCAGCCCCAGTAGGCAGTTCGACCATCGCCTTGGCTCGACGACCGGCGTCATCAATCTCGAGCAGCGTGGACCGTAGTTCTGCACTGATCCGGGCCTGATAGTCATGGAGGTTCGGGAGCACGGTGGCACCGGGCACGATGAATTCAGCGGCCTGGCGGACCGTCCGCTGCCCGGCGAATTCCGGCCCGAACCCCATCTTTCGCAGCCAAGTGATCGTCGCTGCACCACCCGCCCACTGGGTCGGAACATCGGGGAACCCCTCTCGCCGGAAGAGATCGGCCAGTTCGCTGACGGCGTCCTTCCCGTAAACAGAGAGGACGAGCTCGGCCACCGACGTGGACTTGGACACGAGGCCCTGCGCTTCCAAACCCTGCCAGAGCCCCTTTGGGAGCTTTTCTCTCAGATCGTCTGAACCGAAATAGACCTCAAGTCGCTCAGCGCTCGTCGTCGCCGAAACTGCCTCCTGCCTGATCAGCTCGAGGTGCTGCGCAAGTCCAACCTCGAGAACGCGCTCGACTTCTGCGTTGTTGAGTCCCAGGTCGAAGGCTTCGCTAAGGAGTCGAAGCGACTCCCGCTCGCTGAGCCTCGTCGCAACGACGAAGTTGACGCCGTCGCGATAAGCGTCCAGCGACTGGGTTTCGACGCCATCTTCGGTAGTGACCCACTTTGCTATGGATTCGGCGCGCGAGAACGTCGCACTTCCGAGGTCCTCTTTGCTCGGCCAGCCCCGGAGCCCGGTGAAGACGTCAAGCAGCCGTTCAGCGTCTTGCTGGCCGTCGATCCTCATCGAGAACGCGAAGGAGTCCTCGAACCGTTTGCATCCGACCAGGTCCACCAGGAGTTCGGCATCAGCCTCGGATGCGCAAAGATAGGGCCGCTGGTGTTGGGCAAGGTAATCGCGCTGCTCCTCGTCCACCGCGATGTAGACGGTTCCGGTCGTGCGCGCTTCCACCACACGTCCAACGCGCGCGGGTATGCGCGGGGGGTGACCGTCCGGATACGCGAACGGCGTGGCTTCAAGGATGAACCGGACGAGTATGGAGTCCGTGAGCTGTGGCGGAAGCAACTCGGTCGCCAATGCCTCTCGGAGTACTTCGGGGGAGATGCGCGATATCTCCTGCGGCAGTTGCAGGGTGTCGACGATGCTCCGCGGTCCGTCATACAGTGGCAATAGTTCCCGATATTCGACGAGCGACGGTGCGACCGCGTGGGTGATCGGTTGAAAGCCGCGGGACGTCCGAAGCAGTCCAGCCCGTTCGGCCGCCCACCGAATCGGCGACTTCACCCGGTACGAAACGCCCGTGGCGGTGTCTTCGCAATCCCACGGGGCATCGCCGTACTCGAGAAGGCCTCGCGTCCACGTCTCGCGAATCTGGTTTCCCGCCTCCGCCTCATGCAGTGTCAGCAGGACGGAGAATGGACCGGGGGAACCGCCGCTGCTCGGGTAGAGCGATATTCGTTCGACCGGGCGTTCGCCGGGAGTCAGGCGGCTGTTCAACTCCTCGATGACCCAATCGCGGTAGTCATCCCCGTAGGACTCATCTTCAAAGTCGTACTCTCGTTGCGGCGAGTCCACGACACCGATCTCGTGGGCAAGTGCCGGGACGCATCGCTGTCGATCCAGCAGTACCCCACCGTCTGCCCCGGGCAGCTCGCCGTCCAGGTCGAGGACCTGCTGCGGCCAATGCCAGGCTCCATCTCGAGTGGGCACCAGCACCTGCGCGGTGGGTGTCGCGCGCAATGCCGCCGCGGCGTCGCGAGTGCTCACGCTCAGCGCCGCATCCCAGAATTTCTCTTGCTGCTCCGGTCCCGGATCCGTCGAGAGTTTCGCCAGACGCGCTTGGAGGATGGCGATGGGATCCAGATCACGGAACCCCGCTGAACGAAGCACCCGCTCCATGTCCGGGTAGGCGAGGAACTCTGGATCGACGAAGACAGCACCTTCGATCTCGAGGTCGTCCGCCTTCGAGAGGAACACGAGTGAACGATCCCCAAGCGCGCGCGGGCCGTCCGTGGTCGGGAGCACGCGAGCCTTCTCAGCTTCATCGGATCCGCGGTTCCCCATGACCACCTTGAGCGCGTTGGCCGCGGACTCGACGTCATCTCCCTCGGCCCACTCTCGGAGCCACGACTGGATACCCCGCTTGGGTACGAGCTCGAGAGCGCGCTTCATATCGCGGCTGTCCTCGTCGAAACGATCTGGATCCACGCTCACCGCGAACAGTTGCCTCAGTCGCGCCACGCGCTGACTCGAGCCGTAACATCGCCAGTGGGGCACATCATCAGCGGTGTTCGGGGAGGCAACCCACGCTTCGTGTGCGACCTCAGGAATCTTCCATTCGCACAGCAGATCCAGCGGCCTCAGCTCCTCGGGGGTCCTGATCACACCCCTGCCATCCGGGAGGAGGGCCGCCGTGACAGCCAGCGGCGGCACGAGTGCACAGAGCACTTCGTCACCGAAGTAGATCGCCTCCCGACCACGAGCAGGCAGGTAGTCAAGGTGGGCAGCGGGGTCCTGGGGGCTGCTGACCCTGGGGAGCAGATCAACGAACATGTCGGCGAGGGTGGCGAGAATCTCCCGGTTGTACCCGTTCCGCAACAACGTCGTCCGATCATCGTTCACGCTCCATGGCGCGTTGAAGAACGCGGTGGCCGACGTCCGGTCCTGCAGGGGGAAGTAGCTCCAAAACTGCCCGACCTGAGTACCGGCGTCCCCCGCCTCCGGATTTGCTCGGCGAGGTTTGACCGGCACCGCGATGCTGACCTTGATCTCGCTTCGTGACACAGCCTCGCCGACCTCACGCCTCGCCGCAGGTGTGGGCGAGTGCATCCGCTCACTGACGAGCCACTCGTCACCTGAACCATTTGGTCGCTCGATCTTGAACCGACCATCGCCCAGATCCTTTGAAATGTGGCTGGTTGCGAAGCCGCGATCACCCAGAACTGTGAGCCTGACTTCCCGTACGGCGCTCACGAACAGTAGAAATTCAGACGAGAACGTTTCCATCTCTCGGCGAATCCGTGCCGCATCCGCGACACCCGGCAAGCGGACGATAGTGGTGGCCCACTCAGCGAGCTCGCCGGCGATCGGGTCGCTGGCGAACATTCGATCCGCGTCGAGCAGAGTCGCGGTGCGGAGCGCGGGCAGTCGACGATCGGCGGATCCCACGCCCTTGATCGCCGCCTGGGCCTGAGCGGAGTTGAATTCGAACGATACCGATCGACTCAGCACTTGCGGGGAGCTGCTCACCGCCAGAACAGACTTGAACCCCAGCCCGAATCGGCCGATCTCATCACCACGCTTTCCGCTGAGATGGGCGTGGGTGATTGCTACCATGCCGCTCTTGGAGAAGGGGCGTCCCGAGTTCGCGCAATACAGCACGCGCGAGTCGGGATCCAGCACGATCTCGACACGGCCGAGTCCTGCGTCCGACGCGCTGCCGGCCATAGCGTCAGCTGCGTTCTGCACAAGTTCGAGAAGCGTGCGACTCGAGTAGCCGCCGGTGCGGATCGACTCCTCGTGATTCGCGTGCTCGGTGATCAGCGTCGGCTTCGCCGAGTAAGCCGCGATCGCACTCGCAAATTGCGATTCCATCTCGTTCACCAGCGCGGCATCGGGCTTCCACGCCTCAGTCGTCTTCGACATCCCCAGTCCCCATCACTCGGTCTATACAACCCAAAGTAGTGTGGTCCACGGACTTTCTTCGAGAGCGCGGCTACCGTTACGCCTATGTCCTGGGCAAGCAGCGAAGGATCCCGGCGGTCGATGGTCGCCAACCGCAGACGGGACACAGCCCCTGAACTCGCCGTGCGCCGGACCCTCCACTCGATGGGGCTTCGATACCGCGTCGACTTCCCTCCGCTCGGCGGACGGCGACGAGCCGACATCGTCTTCACGCGGCGCCGCACCGCAGTATTCATCGATGGTTGCTTCTGGCATGGATGCCCCCTTCACGCGACGATCCCCAAGAGCCACGCCTCATACTGGGTGCCCAAGCTGCGACGCAACATCGAGCGAGACCAGGAGACCGATGTCCAACTCCGCGCCGCTGGCTGGACGGTGATGCGATTCTGGGAACATGAGGAAGCGGTGGCAGTCGCGCAGTCCATAGCTCGGCAGGTACGGCTAGAGACGTTCTAGCCTCCGCCGCGAGGACAAATGGTTTCAAGCGTCGACGGATATGAGACGCATGAATCCTACTAAGCGATGCACGTAGGAGCCAACGGTGGGCAACGCCCTTCAAAACAGCTTTGATGCATTGACCTATAACGCGTAAGAACCTCTGAATAACCCGGAAGAATCTTTCTCTGGCCATTTCTTGGACCGTGTCGAGTGTAATCATGCGCCAGCGGCTGACGAAAGTGAAGTCGAAGGTGCGGCGCCGATATCGAACCAGGCTGCACACGGGACCGCCCGCGTCACTCCGCGGTGACCGACGCGCTCCACGTCGCGCCGAACCGGTCGGTCAGCATCCCGAACCCGGCGCTCCACGCCGATGCCGCCAGGGGCGCGACGATCGGGGCATCCACCGCCAGGGCGTCCCAGTAGCTCTGCAGCTCGTCGAGTGTGAGCGCGGTGATCGACACGAACACCGCCTGCTCCGGATCGCGGTTACCGCCTCGAGGCGGGCACCGACATGCCCCCGCTGCTCTTCGACGACCATCAGTCGATCGCGGGCACGATTGCGTTACGGGCCGTACCAGCGCTTGGCGCCGGGGTCGGCGAGGCGGCGGTGCGCGCGCTCGCGACGATGCGTCAGGTGCTGCCGTTGCGGCTGCGGCATCGGCTCCATGCGGTCGAGGTGACAACAGTCAGGCGCGGGCGAGCCGCCAGCGCTGATCGTTCCGCTCGACGTGTTGCTGACTCTCCCGCAGGCCGTGCGTGATCGGGTGACGGTGCGTTCGACTACCTCCCGCGCGAAGGGGACACCGCTGAGCCCGGGCCCGCCCGTCGCGCTGAACCGCACCACCTCGTGACGTCGAGCAGTCGGTGGTGCCTGCTCGGGTGGGACCTCGATCGACAGGACTGGCGGCTGTACTCGGCGGACCGGGTGCGTCCGCGCGTTCCGCACGGGGCGCCGTTCGTGCCGCGGGTCGTGCCCGGCGGTGACGTCGACGCGTTCGTCTCGGCGCGGTTCAAGGGGTCGCATGTGAACGAGTGGTTCAGCCGCGGGACGGCGCTGTTGCACACGCCCTCTCGCAACGTGCTGCCCTTCGCCGGAGACGGCATCGTCACGGCTGTGGACGGCGACCGCTGCACGCTGGAGGTGGGGTCGTGGTCGCGGAGCGCGCTCGCCGCGTCGTTCGGGCGGTTTGAGGTCCCGATGGAGGTCGTGGAACCGCACGAGTTGGCGGAGGCGTTCGCAACACTGGCGGTGGGGTTGGCTGCGGCGGGGAGCTTCAGGTCGCAGAACGGTTAGGCCGCACGTGCGCGTTCTCGTCCACCTTTTCGCCGTCGCCGCGGTGAGTGTTGAAAGGCGGCTGACCCTTGGCGGGGACGGCGCGCCCCGACCTCCGGTGCTGACATCGTACTCGTCGGCCTGTCCATCAGTTGACGCCCCCCAAGTTGAATGTCCGAGGGGTCTGACAGGATCGTGAGGTTGACGTCAATCATTCCTCTGGGGGGACCATCAATGCCAAAACCGCTCTTCATCGCCCTACTTGTAGCGCTTCCTATTCTCCTCGGCGGGGCTACAGGAAACGGCTGGGTGCTCGTCATCACGCTCGCCATCGTCCTTGCGGCAAACCCCATCATTCGCGTCGTTCGGAAGAACCGTTACTTCAACTCGGAGGAGTTCCAGGGGCTCAGGCAGCAGGCTGCGTCGGTGATCGCCGAGCACAACGAGGTTGTGGATTACGTCGCCGAAATCCGCTCGAAGGGCTCCTTCGAGCTGGGAGCGTCGTCAACCGGGCAGCATGCCCATCTCGCCACCTTTCAAAACACTTCGGCTTGGAACAACCGGCGCGACCGGAACGTAGCGGAATACGCACCGCACGTGCATAATGCCTCGCTGCAGGTGGTCCGGAGCGCGAGCCAGGAACCGATCAAGTACCTCATGAAGTATTTCGGGGTTAAAGCAGATCAGGCGACGCTCGCCGACGTGCAGCGCGTAGGGAACGACGTCGCGCGTCTCGAGGAGGCTGTCGTAAATGTCCAGGGGCGGGAGGCGGAGATCGCTGCCATGATCCATCCACCAAAGTTCATCATGAAGCACTACGCGAACGAGTTCTGGAACGCAGTTGGCGTACACCTCTCGCCCATCCAGGTGCCTTACCCGCGGTACAAGTTTCAGTACACGTCTGCCGGAGGCAACACGGGACAGGAAACGAACATCCAGCTCAACTCGCCCACTCTCGATGCCCTTGCCGAGACACTCGTCGATAAAATCCGCTGGGCGAAGTCTGCTGCCGGCCAACGCGCATTGATGACCGGCCGGCTGCGATCCGCGATCAAGGTGCGCGACAACTACGCGTGCCGTCAGTGCGGCGTGTCGGTTGCAGCCGAGCCTCACCTACTCCTAGAGGTCGACCACATTATGCCGGTATCGAGAGGAGGCCTCAGCGTGCCCGAGAATCTGCAGACGCTCTGCTGGCGGTGCAATCGCTCGAAGGGCGCGAAAGTCATTGCCTGACTGACAATGTCCGCTTCGAGTGAGGAAAGCGCGCAGCGGGGTTGCCATTTAGAGACAACGGGCCGCGGCGTGGCGGCCGCCGCGTAATTGGCTGCGGCCCGCCGCAGCTGGGCTACCCGATTGCCCAGCCTTGTCTAGGCGGCATGACCAAGAACTCAGCATCGTGCAGAGCGCTTTGATAGAAACAGGGGGTGGCTGTGGGATGCTGCTCCGACCGCGAGACGTCTCGCGAGCGTTGACAGTCACAGGTTGCATGACGAAGACGGAGTTCGACACATGAACAACGACGAAGAATTCGGCGAGATCGAGGTCATCGGTGACGGCGAAGGTCTCATCTTCGTGGGGGATCCGGAACAGGTGGCGAAGTTCGTGGCATCCGCCGGTCTGCCATCGAAAGCGTTCGACGTGAGCAAGTTGACGTCGGCCGCAGCGGTGGGCGGCGCCGTTTTGAACAGCGCCTCACAGGTTTCTGCGAACGCAGGGCGCTGGATGAAGCTCAGCGAAGAGTCGGCGCGCGCAGCGCAGTTGCTGCCCGCCGTGCAGAACTCGACGACGAAGTTGTGGCACGCCACGACCCGCGGGGACCAAGGCCGCTTCGTGAAGAATCTGCAGTTCGTCACGAAGCCAGGGTCACTGCTCGCCAAACCGGGCGCCCTTCTCACCAACCCCGCAATCTTGGCGGGCGTTGGGGGTCTCATGGCCCAGTACGCCATGCAGCAGATGATGGACGAGATCACCGAGTACCTCGCCACGATCGACGCGAAAGTCGACGACGTGCTTCGCGCGCAGAAGGACGCGATCCTTTCCGAGATGATCGGCGTCGAAATGTTGATCGACGAGGCTCTTGTCGTGCGGGATACGGTTGGACACGTTTCCGAGGTCACCTGGTCGAAGATCCAAGGCGAGGCAGCGACGATCGCGCGCACGCAGGCCTACTCGCTCCGGCAACTCGACGCTATTGCCGAGAGGGTCGAACGTACGGCGAAGATCGGCGATCTCGCGCATCTGACGAAAGACGCGAAGTCGTCGGTAACTGAATGGCTGAGTGTGATCGCGAGGTGCTTTCAGCTGCAAGAAGCGCTCGGCGTACTCGAACTCGACCGCGTGCTCGCCGCGAGCCCGGAATCGATCGACGACCACCGCCTGGCACTTCAAACCGCGCGCAACCGACGGCGCGAGGTCATCTTGCAGACGTCCCAGTCATTGCTGTCGCGGATGGACGCGGGCGCAGAGCGCGCGAACGCGAAAGTCCTGCTGAATCCGTTCTCGGCAGGAGCGGTCGTCCAGGCTCGCAACGAGATCGCTGAGGGTGTCGGGGAGTTTCACACGCGGCTGGGTCTCAAGGAAGACGAGACGTCGGTGCAAGCGCGCAGCTGGGTAGCTGCAGCAGTGGACGTTCGCGACGACGTCTTCGAAGCGGGCGCGGACGGCGCGCAAGCCGTAGGCCGCTTCGGTAACGACGTCCTTGACAACGCCCGGTCTACGGCGGGGAGGCTCGCAGAGCGGCTGGCGAAGCAACTGCAGCGGGACGACGATGCTCCCTCCCACACAGAGGGAGGCCCGTCCGCCGGCCAGAAGACCATCGAGCCGGGGGAGCAGCCCGGCACGACCGACACGGCACCGTGACGCAGCCCCTGCGTTACGCCATCAACGCCACCCTCGACGGGTGCGTCCACCACGAGGCGGGACTGCCGCCGGATGCCGAGTCAATGGCGTTCTGGACCGACGAGCTGCGACTCTCAGACACGCTGCTCTACGGGCGCCGTCACCTACGAGTTGATGGAGGGCGCGTAGCGGCGGCCGGAGTCGGGGGAGTGGCCCGACTGGATGGACGACAGTGAGGTCGCGTTCTCGGAGGTGATGGATCCGATGCGGAAGGTCGTGGCATCCGGAACCCTCGACGCAGTCGACTGGAACGCCGAACTCATCCGGGGCGACGTCGTCGACGCCGTTCGGCGATTCAAAGGACAGCCGGGGCGGGGCATCGCGCTGGGTGGCGTGGAGCTCCCCGCGGCTTGCGGCGCACGGACTCATCGATGAGTACATGTTCGTCGTGCTCCGGTCGTCGCAGGGCGAGGATCACGGCTGCTCGATGGCATCCGGGATCAGATCCATCTCGAACCGTCGAGCAGCGCGCGATCCGCTCGGGCGTGATGATCCAGCGCTACCGCCCGTCGCATAGAAAAGGGCCCCGCGCGTACGAATCGCGCGAGGCCCGGGGCATCCAAAGATTAGCCCTGAAAGAACGGGTAGTCCGTGTACCCTCGCTCGCCGCCTCCGTAGACGGTGGCCTGCTCCACCTCGTTCTCGTCGGCGCCCTGCTCCCAACGGGTGACGAGGTCGGGGTTGGCGATGGCGGGGCGACCGACGGCGACCAGGTCGGCGATGCCCTCGTCGACCGCCGACACGGCCTCGTCGCGGGTGGTGACGCTCGAGAAGCCCGTGTTGACGATGAACGTCCCGCCGAAGGCGCGGCGAAGGTCCTGGATCAGCTCGCCGGCGGGGTCGGCGTGCAGCACGCTCAGGTAGGCCAGACCGAGCGGCGCGAGCCCCGCGATGAGCGCCTCGTACGTGGCGCGGGTTTCCGCGGCATCCTGCTCCCAGACGTCCTGGATGTTGTGGGCGGGGGAAATCCGGATGCCGACGCGGCCGGCGCCGATCTCGGCGACGACGGCTTCGGCGACCTCGATGACGAAGCGGGCGCGGGCCTCGGGCGATCCGCCGTAGGCGTCGGTGCGCTGGTTGGAGGCCGGGGAGAGGAACTCGTGCAGCAGGTAGCCGTTGGCGCCGTGCAGCTCGACGCCGTCGAAGCCGGCATCCACAGCCTTGCGGGCGGCGGCGACGAATTCGTCGCGGACGGTGGCGAGCTCGGCGGTCTCGAGGGCGTGGGGGGTGGCGTAGGCGACCTTGGTGCCGTCGGCCAGGCGGGTCTCGCCGTCGATCGCGATCGCCGAGGGGGCGACGATGCGGTCGGTACCGGTGATGTCGGGGTGCGTGACGCGTCCGCCGTTCATGAGCTGCATGAAGACGGTGCCGCCCTCGGCGTGCACGGCATCGGCGACCTTCGCCCAGCCGGCTTCCTGCGCGTCGGTGACGATGCCGGGCTGGCCCGGGTACGCACGCGACTCGGCGCTCGGGAACACGCCCTCGGTCACCAGCAGGCCGATGCCCGCGCGCTGCGCGTAGTACTTCGCGACGATGGGTCCGGGAACGCCGTGGGCGTCGGCGCGGAGGCGGGTCATCGGGGCGAGCGACACGCGGTTGCGAACGTCGACATCGCCGACGGTGGTGGGGCTGAACAGGCTCACGGGAGTCCTTTCGTGGGGAACGGGGGCCACGCCAACCCAACGAGGGGCGGCGGTTGCCTATTCCATCGGGGTGACCTGGCGCGATCGGGTGGCTTGACGGTGCGGAAGGGCGGACTCCATAGGGGCCCGAAGGGACGGTTGCGGGCCCCGCGAACGGCCCCGGCCGCGAGGCGGAAAACTGCCTCTGGCCAGGAACGATGCCGGCGAGGATGATGAGCAGGGTCGCACCGTTACCCACCCCGAAAGAGCGGTCTTCCGATGGCATCCATCTCCGAAACGTCCCTCGACGATCGCGCCACGGCGCTGCGCGAAGCGCTCGGTTCACGCGTCGTCTTCGCCCACGAACCCGAGTACGACGTCGTGCGCGCGCCCTGGAACCCCACCGCCGACCAGCGACCGTTCGCCGTCGCCACCCCGCAGTCGGCCGAAGATGTCGTCGCGATCGTCCGTGCGGCGACCGCCACCGGCCTGCGCGTCGCGGCGCAGTCCACCGGGCACGCGGCTCCCGGGCTCTGCGAGACCGACCTCAGCGATGTGGTCCTCGTGCGGCTCGGTGCGTTGCGCGGGGTCACCGTGCATCGCGCGACCCTCACCGCGACCGTGCTCGGCGGGTCGCACTGGAACGACGTCCTGGATGCCACCGCCCCGCACGGGTTCACTGCCCTGCACGGAAGCGCGGGTGACGTGTCGGTCGTCGGGTACTCGCTGAACGGTGGCGTCTCATTCTTCGCCCGCGCCCACGGGCTCGGCATCAACGCCGTGCGGTCCGTCGAGATCGTCACGGCCGACGGGTCGCTCGTGCGGGCGAGCGCCGACGAGAACGCCGACCTGTTCTGGGCCGTCCGCGGAGGGTCGGGATCGTTCGGGGTCGTCGTGTCACTAGAGATCGACCTGCTGCCCTATGCCGATGTGTTCGCCGGGATGCTGCTGTGGGACGCCAGCCACACGCCGGAGGTGGCTCGCGCGTGGGCCGAGTGGACGGCATCCGCCCCCGAATCCGTCACGTCGACCCTGCGCGTGCTGCACCTGCCGCCGCTGCCCGAACTGCCGCCGTTCCTCTCGGGGCGCTCGCTCGTCGTGATCGACGGAGCCGTGCTCGAGACCGACGCGCGAGCCGACGAACTGCTGCAGCCCCTGCGCGACCTCGCACCCGAGATGGACACGTTCGGACGCATCCCCGCGGCCGGACTCGTGCACGTGCACATGGATCCGCCGCAGCCGACGCCGGCGGTGACCCGCCATTGCATCCTCGGGTCGCTGAGCGACGAGGCCGTCGCGGCGTTCGTCGCGGCATCCGAAGACCCGGCCCTCTTCGTCTCCGAGGTGCGACATGTGGGCGGAGCCGCGTCGCGTCCGGTGCCGACGGGTGGCGCGGTGTCGGCGATCGCGGGCGATTACGTCGTGCACGCGATCGCGGTGCCTCCCGTGCCCGAGGTGGTGCCGGCGGCGCGGGCCGCGGCCGACACCTTCATCGAGCGTTTCGCGCCGTGGGCGGGCGAGGCGCTCGTGCTCACGTTCCTCGACGGAGGATCGGACCGCGCGCCGGCATTCGGGGCGTCGCTCGACCGGCTGCGGGCGATGAAGGCGGAGTGGGATCCGCGCAACGTGTTCGCGGCGGCGAACCCGGTTGTGCCGGCGGGCGGCTGAACAGCCACGAGGGCGGTCGCGCGGTTTAGAGGGCGGGCAGCACGACGGCCACGAGGTAGTCGCGGAGCCGCGGTACGTCTCGAGTGAGGGTCCGCCAGACCCGATGCGGGTCGAGGTCGTCGTATTGATGGGCGGCGAAGTTCCGAATACCGATGATCTGCCGCCACGGCTGGCCATCGAAGCGCTCGCGAACGGGCGCGGGGATCTTCGCGACGGCCTCGCCGATCCGGATCAGTCCCATCTCCGCCGCCCACTGCGCCTGCACGTCATCGAGGAAGCGTTCCTGGCCCTGCGCGACGATCTGCGCGATCACCTCGCAGACCGCGACGACCCGCATCGCGGCATCCTGCGTCTTCTGAAGGTCGGCGGTCACAGTGCGACGGCTTCGCGCAGCACTCGCTCACGGAACTCGCCACGCAGAGTGTCGGATGCCACGACATCGACCTCGACGTGGAGCAGGTCGGCGAGAGCGAGGCGCAGGCCGATCTCATCGAGGAGGCCGGCCTCGGGGGTGAAGTCGACGAGCAGATCGACGTCGGACGTCGTGGTCTCCTCACCGCGCGCTATCGACCCGAAGACGCGCGGGGCCGTGGCGTGGTGCTCGGCGACGATCCGGTGGATCTCGTCGCGGTGTCGGAATAGCTGCTCGTTCAGGGTGCCCACCAGGGCACGCCGGATGCGGCCGAGGACCTCGGCGCTGGGCTGGCGCCGACCGTTCTCGTATGCGGAGATATTGGGCTGCGGCACCCGCGCGGCGCGGGCGAGCTCGGCCTGGCTCATGCCCGCCGCCTCCCGGCCCGCTCGGATGTCCACAAGACCAGTGTACGAGGGGGTTATCGGGGGTGATATATCCAGACGGCGTCGCTCGCCCGTCAGGGGAGAACGAGCACGTCGCCCGGGTTGATCTGCGTCTCGCCGGGGATGACGGGCTCGTCGTCGCGGGTCAGCGCGCTCGCCTCGACGGAGAAGCGCTTGCTGATGCCCGTGAGGGTGTCGCCGTGCGCGACGACGTACGACACGACTTTGCCGCCCGTGACGACGGCGAATCCGTTCGCTCCGTCGAAGGGCCCGCGGTCGGCGCCGGCGTCGGCCCTCGGGAACACCGAGAACGTGCCCGGGTTGGCGGGGTCGTAGTCGTGCTTCGCCGGGTCGTAGTACTCCACGTTGGCGGGGAGCACGTCGCCGGGCTCGCCGATCAGCGACCGGTAGTCGTTCGGGCAGCCCTCGGTGCCCTGACATGTGAAGCCCTCGGGATAGATGATCCACGGCCCCGAGTTCTTCGCCCAGTCGGGTAGTTCGGGGGCTGCCGCCGGTTCCGCCGGGGCAACGGCGGCCGCTGCGCCGACCGCCTCGGCTGGCGCCTCGGGCTCGGCTGAGGCGAAGCCGGAGAAGGCGGGGACCGCCAGGGCGACCAGGCCCGCGACGACGACCGCGGCGGCGGCGAAGGCGATCTTTGTGGCGCGTTCCATTCGTCCACCCTCGCACGACGGGTCGGTGGGGCGCGATGCGGCGACCCCGCATGCACGCAGAAGGGGAGCGGATGCCATGCACCCGGCATCCGCCCCCCTCACCGCGCTATTGCCTCCGCACCACCACCGCCACCGGCTTACTCGCCGTGGTCCCGGAGGCGTTCGAGAACTCGACCCGGTAGGCGTGCGTCCCCACGCTGGCTCCCGTCACCTCGGCGCGCGCAACCTGCGGGAGCGGGGTGCGCGGGGTCAGCGTCCCCTCGGCGATGACCGTGTCGCCCTCGAGGAAGCGGTAGCCGGTGGCGTTGGTTCCTGACCGCAGGGTCGCGGTCAAGGTGAAGGAGCCGTCGCCGTCGCGATTGTCGTGGGTCAGCACGGGAGTCGCGGGGAGCACCCGAGTGACCTTGACCGTCGTGCTCGAGGTCTTCGTCACGCCCCGCGAGTTGACCAGCTCGCCGGTGTAGACGTACGTGCCGTTCTTCTTGCCCGACACCGCGACCTTCGCCGACTGCGGGGACGTGCCGCGGTAGTCGAGCGGGACGGTGGCGATGAGCGTGCCGTTCTCGTAGAGCCGGAAGGTGGTGGCGTTCTGGCCCTTGAGCAGGGTCATCCGCACCGTGTACTCGCCGGTCGAGAACAGGTTGTCATGCCAGAGCGTCGCCTTGCCGGGCTTCGCGGTCGCGCCGTCGGGCACGGTCACGGGCGCCGACAAGTCCGACCTCGGCGACTCACCGACGGTATTGACCGCGGTGACGGCGAAGCGCGCCGTCGTACCGGGTTTCAGGCCGGTGACGGATGCCGTGAGCGAGGTGGTCGTGGAGACTGCGGCATCCACCCCCTCCTGGTAGACGCGGTACTCGGTGACGGGCGAACCGCCGTCGGTGGCGGGGGCGGTCCACGAGACCGCGGCGCCTCCGGTCTGCGCGGTGGCGGTCACCGACGTGGGTGCTCCCGGGGCTTCGTCGGCCTGCCACATCGTCGGGAGGAGGGGTGTGACGGTGATGCGCTCGATCGTCGCCGTGCCTCCTTCGGACCAGGCGCTGATGTCGTCGGCACCGGCGTTCGGGAACACCTGGTCGGTGATCGTCGTGCGCCCGCCCGCGGCGAACAGCTCGACCGACGCGCGGTCGAGGTACGCCTCGAGGGTGACGGTGCCGTCGACGAGGGCCACCGGAGCGTCCTCGACGGACGCGAACGACGGGTGGAAGCGCACGTTCCCCGAGTTCCGGCGGTCGATGAACGCGCGTCCCGTGGTGCTGTCGTACCCGATGCGGGTGCCGGAGGTGTCGTCGCCGAAGACGGTGATGCCCGCCTGCTCCGCGTCGCCGGGGCGCAGCGTGAGGTCGACCTTGACGACGTCGCCGGCCAGCCGCAGATCCGTCTCGCCGTCGACCGTCACGTTCGTGCGGGTCTGGGCGTGGGCGGCATCCATTCGTCCCTCGATCTGGGGGACGACCTTCTGGGTGAGGCGCGGACCCTCGGCGGTCGCGGTGAGGGCGACCTCGCGGGGGAGGGCCATCGAGCTGCGCCACGGGGAGGTGGGGATGTCGTTGGCGTAATCCCAGTTGTTCATCCACCCCTGCATGACCCGGGTGTTGGCGTCGCGCGTGCCGGAGTAGGTCACCGTCGCGTAGTAGTCGCGTCCCCAGTCGAGCCAGTCGTAGCTCTCGAGACGGGTGGGAGCGGCCTGATCGGCGAACATCACCTGGTCGAACAGCACGTGACCCCACCCGGAGCGGTAGTTGTCAATCACCCGGATGCCGGCCTGTCGGCCCTCGAATTCCGAGACGTTCCAGCTGGCCCAGTCGAGGGTCTCGCTGTTCGCGCCGGTGGCCGTGCGGACGACCTTGCCGTCGACGACGAGGTTCACGGTCGTCTCGTCGCTGCGCACCTGCGCGGGGGTGTCGCCGACGACGACGTGGTCGAAGGTGAGGTGGCCCCAGCCGCCCGTGGCCCCGTCGCGGATACGGATCTGCGCCTGCTGACCGGCGTACTCCGCCGTGTCCCACGACACCCAGTTGAGGGCGCCGGCCTCGGGTCCGGTCTGCGAGCGGACGACCTCGCTGTCGACCACCAGCTCGGCCTGCAGGGTGCCGTCGGTGCGCGTGCCGCCGCCGATGAGGAACGACACGTAGCGACCGTCGAGGGTGAAGGCGGGCGAGAGCATCTCGCCGGTGTTGTCGTCGCCGCGCGGGCCGCCCTCCCACGTGTTGATGCGCTTCGCGCCGAGGTAGTAGTCGCCGCCGGCCGTCGAGGGGTTGCGCGCAGGGTCGGTGGCGAAGTCGCCGGTGAGCTGCCAGCCGGTGTCGGCGAGGGTCTGGCCGTCTGCGGTCTCGAAGTCGAAGACCGTCCGGCCCGCGGGCGGGTCGTTCGCGAGCTGCGAGCCGTCGACGTGCGGATGGTTTCCGCCGCCGACGAGCAGGTTGATGTACGGATCGGTCACGGTGAAGGTGGGCGAGTCGAGCGTGCCGACGGGCCAGTCGCCGTCGTGGAAACCGTTCACGAGCCCCGTGCCGATGAACCCGGTGACCGGGCTCTGGCCGTCGAGGGCACCGGATGCCGGGGCGAGCCCCCACGGGCCGTCCTTCCAGTTACCGGGTTCGTTACCGAGGGTCCACCCATCGAACGTGCCGTCGTCGAAACCGGCGAAGACGTCACCGGCGGGCGTCGACTGCGCGCCCTCGGTGCTCTCGCTCGTGAACGTCGTGCCGTCGAACTCGCCCACGAAGTACTGCCCGCCGCTGCCGCCGCCGACCGCTCCCGGGTTGAGGTTGACGACCATGACCCACTTGGTGTTGGTCGGGTCGCCGTCGACGGGCAGCTCGAACAGGTCGGGGCACTCCCAGATGCCGCCGGTCGAGTTCGCGGGGCCGAAGTCGGAGAGGTGGTCCCAGTTCTTCAGGTCGGCGCTCTTGTAGAGCACGACCTTGTGGTCGAGCGCCTCGACCGCGGCCATGACCCAGTACGCGCCTGCGGGTCCGTCGTACCAGAACACCTTCGGGTCGCGGAAGTTCGCCGAGTTGCGGTCGAGCACGGGGTTCCCCTCGAACTTCGTCCACGTGTAGCCGTCGTCGAGGCTGTACGCGAGCGACTGCGCCTGCAGCCCCGCACGGGTGGGGTGGGCCGGCTCGTACGCGCTCGTATAGATCGCGACGAGCGGCGCGTTCGTGCCGTCGCCGAAGCCCGACGTGTTGTTCTCGTCGACCACGACGGAGCCCGAGAAGATGCTCTCGATCGGCCGACCCTGGTCGTCGAACATCTGCGGAATGGCGAGCGGCTGCTCGGTCCAGGTCAGCAGGTCGGTGCTGGTGGCGTGTCCCCAGCTCATGTTGCCCCAGCGGTCGCCCTGCGGGTTGTGCTGGAAATACAGGTGGTAGACGCCCTTGTGGAACACCATGCCGTTGGGGTCGTTCATCCAGTTGCGCTCGGGCGAGAAGTGCACGAGGGGGCGGTACTGCTCGTCGCCGGGGGTGACGGATGCCGGGGCGACGGAGGCCGGGGAGCCGGGCGTCGCCGCGGCGGCCGGGGCGGAGGAGGTGGATGCCGCGGTCTCGGGCCCCACGGCGCCGGGTGCGGGCGATGCGGATGCCGCGGTGCCGGGGTTCGCGAGGGTGGTCGCCGCGGCGGCCGGGGCGGGGGAGGTGGATGCCGCGGTCTCGGGCCCCGCGGCGGCGGAGGCGGCAGACGTGGATGCCGCGGTGTCCAGCGGGGCCGCGGTGGATGCCGCGAGCGCCGACGCCGCGGGCAGTGGATCGGCGTGGGCCGGCGTGATCGCCGTGGCGCCGAGGGTCGCCGCCAGAGCGACGGTGGTCGCTGCGGCGAGTGTTCGGAATCGGTTTCCGGGCAGGCAAATAGTCACACGCGCTCCTTTGTGCGTGCCGCCGTCAGGCAGCGACTGACATCGATGTCAGTCCATTTCGCACAGACGCTAAGCGGTGTGGGATGGGCTCGTCAAACGGTTAACCAAATTAACCATTGTTAACCATGGAAATGGTTTTGCCGGGGCGTTACGAGGCCGCCCGGTCCGCCCCCCTACAGCTCGACGACCTCTCCGCTCGCCGTCCGCAGCGCGAGGCGGAAGCCGGACTCATCGCCCTCGACGACCTCGGCGACACGGTCCCCCACCCCCAGGGCGTCGAGGATCCCGATCAGCGGCGCCGGATCGGGCTCGGTGCGCACGAACGAGACGAGTTCGATCGTCGGGATGTCGCCGAGGCCGGGCTGCGCGGTGCGCCCCCAGTCGATGAGGAACGGGACGTCGAGTCGCTGGTGCTCGCCGCGGGTCAGGCGCCACTCGAGCAGGGTTCCGTCGGGGGTTCGCCGCGACAGGTCGCTGACGTCGCCGGGGTCGTAGCCGTTCGCGCGGGCGGCGGCGACGGTCGCGTCGATGTCGTCGGGGTGCACCGCGTACGCCTGCACCCGCGGCGCCGTGAGCGCGTCGATGCCGAACGTGGTCGGAACCGCGGGCTGCGCGCGGTCGGGGTCGGGGCCGATCAGCTCGATGTACTGCGGACCGCGCGAGCCGTCGACGGTGAGGGCGACGAGCGCGTTCGCCGTGCCGGTCGGGTGCGCGCCACCCGGGGCCGCGATGACACCGGTGCGGTCGGCGAACCAGTCGACGAGGGCGGCGAGGTCGGGGCCGGCGATGACGACGTGGTCGAGAAGGCGGGGGATGCTCATGAGTGTCCTTGCTGTCGGGCGGGGACTTCGGGTTCGCCGAGCGACAGCATGAGCCGGTTCGCCCAGTTGAAGAAGGCGGCCCCGCCGATCACGTCGACGATCTCGGCGTCGTCGAGGCCCGCCGCGCGCAGACGTGCGATGTCGGCCTCGTCGAACGCCAGCGGGGTGTCGGTGAGGGCGACGGATGCCGCGACCACCGCGTTCCATGTCTCATCGCCGAGGTCGGCATCCACTCCCTCATCGAGCAGGCGCTGGACGTCGTCTTCTCGTCCGGACTCGCGGGTGGCGGAGGCCGCGTGCACCGAGGCGCAGAAGACGCAGCCGTTGCGGCGCGAGGTGGCGGCCGCCGCGAGTTCGCGCTCGGCCCGCCCGATGCCGCCGTCGACGTTGTAGAAGATGTCGAGGTCGGTGAGCGTCCGGGCGCGCAGCGCGTCGGGGTCGCGCGCGAGCAGGCGGAAGTAGGGCATCTTCGCGCGGGCCGGCTCGATGAGCGCGTCGCGTTGCGCGTCGGTCAGCGCCTCCTCGGCGACGGGCAGCAGCCACGGCACCCATCCGAGCCCGCGCTGCGTGAACGCTCGCGGACGGGCGAGGTCGGGGTATTCGGTGACGGTGTCGGTCATCTCAGACCCCTTCGGTGGTGGAGGCGTGGGCGAGGGAATGCGAGGCGTTCGCGCCGACGGGGACGGATGCCGCGGCGAGCATGCGCAATCCCCACGCGAGGCGCAGCTGGAACGTCAGGAAGGCGACGAGCTGCGACAGCGAGACGATGGCATCCGCGTCCCATCCGGCATCCACGAGTCTTCCGAGATCCTCGGGACGCGCTTCGCGCGGGCGCACCACCAGCAGGTGCGCGTGTGCGAGGGCGGCGGAGAGACGGATGCCGAGGCCTGCCGTGCCGCGGGACGCGGGAACCCCACGCGGGCCGTCGGTCGACTCGGAGGCGAGGTCCGGCTCGCGGTACCGCCCGAACGGACCGGCGGCGGCGGATGCGGCCGCGGCCTCGGTCACGCCGGGGACGAGCTCGGCCGCTTCGTCGCCGAGGAGGTCGCGGTAGAACGCCGTCGCGGTGTCGAAGCCGTGCAGGCGCGAGACGAACAGGGCGACGGCGTATCGCTCGGCGAGCGGGAAACCGCCGGGGGCGGCCGGTTCGAGGAGTGCCTCGAAGCTGCGCTGGGCGTTCTCGCGCGCCTGGGGGCGTCGGGAGCGGACGGCGTCGAGGCCGTCGCCCGGCCGGATGCCGGCGAGCAGGTCGATGATGTCGGCGGTGGGCGTGCTCATGCGAGTCCTTCCACGGTGGTGGTGGCGAGGGGGTGGTGGGCGTGGCGGAGGGCGTCCGCGGCATCCGGTCCGACGTCGAAGCCCAGCCGGGGCGCGACGGCGTCGGCGAGGAGTTCGATCGAGCGCAGGGTCAGCTCGTGGGGCGCGGCGATGGAGTGCACCTGGAACGACACGTCGCTGACCTCGGCGAGCGTCTCGTCGGTCGAGAGCGAGGCGACGACCTCGTCGACGGTGCCGACGTGGGTGTCGGTGAGGCGCACGAGCTCGTCGAGCCCGACCCCGTCGGTGTCGATGCCGAGCACCGTGCGCGCGAGATGACGGAGTCCGTCGGCGGCCAGCTCCAACGCGCGGGTGCGGTTCTCGGGGTCGACGACCAGCGCGGTGCGCGAAGCGAGCACGCGGACGGGCGCTCCGTGCGGGAGTGCCGCGCGATGGGCCGCGATGATCGGCAACTGGAGCTCGTGCAGCGGGGCGCCGGGTGACCCGGGGTCGCGCGGCTGCGTGCGCGAGAGCAGCAGTCCGTCGCCGCGAGCGCCCGCCCGGCGGCCGCCGTCGACCGAGAAGGTCGCCTGCCAGATGCGCGCCGACAGGTCGCCGCCGCCCGGGTACAGCTCTGAGGCCGAGTCCCGGATGCCGCGCCCCTCGAGGGCGTCGAGGAGCACGTCGAAGTGGTCGGCGAAGATCTCGCGCCGGCGATCGGACTCGCGCCCGAACGCGGCGAACGACGCCGGAGTGCCACCGGTGGCGAGGCCCAGCTGCACGCGGCCCCCGCTGATCTGGTCGAGCACCGCGGCGTCTTCCGCGACGCGGAGCGGATCGTCGAGGGGGAGGGTGACCACCCCGGTCGCCAGCGCGATCCGGCTCGTGCGCTCCGCCGCGGCGGCCAGCAGGACGAACGGAGACGGCAGTCCACCCTCGTTCTCGCCGAAGTGGTGCTGGGCGAGCCAGGCCGACGCGAAGCCGCGGCTCTCGGCGTGCGCGATCTGCTCGATCGCGAAGCGGTAGCGGTCGGCCGCCGACGCGTTCTCGAGTACGCGGCTGAAGAATCCGAGGCGTGGGCCGCTCATCGGAGCACCTCCTCGGGGTGGGGTCGGGTTTCCGGTGCGGTCGTCGAGAGATGCCCCCGCAGCGACGCACCCGGGATCGCCGCGAGCAACTGCCGCGTGTAGTCGTGCTGCGGATCGTCGAAGACGCGGGCGGCGGGCCCGTGCTCGACCTGGCGTCCCCGCTGCAGCACCGAGACGGTGTCGGCGATCTGGCGGACCACGGCGAGATCGTGCGAGATGAACACGTAGGTCAGGCCCAGGTCGGCCTGCAGCCGGGCCAGCAGACGGAGGATCTGCGCCTGCACCGTGACATCGAGGGCCGACACCGCCTCATCGAGCACCACGAGCTCGGGCTCGACGATCAACGCCCGCGCGATCGCGACGCGCTGCCGCTGGCCGCCGGAGAGTTCACGCGGACGCCGCGCGGCGATATCGGGGTCGAGGGCGACGAGTTCCAGGTGGTGCGCGGCCCGCCCGGCGCGCTCGGCGCGGGAGCCGATGCCGAAGTTGCGGAGTGGTTCGGTGAGGATCTCGGCGATGCTCTGCCGCGGATCGAGCGAGGCGTAGGGGTTCTGGTACACCAGCTGCGTGCTGCGGTGGAAGGCCCGGCGGGCACGCCCGCCCGCGAGCCCCGTGACCTCGGTGCCCGCCACCCGGATGAGCCCGGCGGTCGGGCGGTGCAATCCCGCGATCGAGCGCCCCGTCGTCGTCTTGCCCGACCCCGACTCCCCGACGAGGGCGTGCGTCGTGCCGCGCGCCACGGTGAACGAGACGTCGTCGACGGCGACGAGGGGGGAGCGACCGGGTCGGCGGAACTCCTGCGTGAGTCCCGCGACCGTCACCAGGGGCGGGGCGGCGAGGGTCGTGGCATCCGGAGCAGCACGCTCGACGACGCGGGCGAGCGACGGCGCGTCGGCGAGGAGGGTCCTCGTGTACGCCGAGGACGGGGCCGCGAGCACCTCGGCGGTCGGCCCCGCCTCTTCGACCACGCCACGCCGCATCACCACGACGGCATCGGAGCGGTCGGCCGCGACGGCCAGGTCGTGCGTGATGAACAGGATGCCGGTGCCCGTCTCGGTACGGATCTCATCGAGCAGATCGAGCACCGTGCGCTGCACCGTCACGTCGAGCGCGCTCGTGGGCTCGTCGGCGATGATCAGCTCGGGACGCAGGGCGAGGGCTGCGGCGATCAGGACGCGCTGGCGCATGCCGCCCGACAGCTCGTGCGGGTACTGCTTCGCCCGGGCCTCGGGATCGTCGATGCCCACGCGCTCGAGCAGATCGAGCACCCGCGCGCGGATCTTCGCGCGGTCGGTCCAGCCGTGGATGCGGAGCGCTTCGCCCACGCTCCACCCGATCGTCGCGACGGGGTTCAACGAATTGCCCGGGTCTTGCGGGATGAACGCGATGCAGCGACCGCGCAGACGGCGCCAGCGTCGCTCGGACAGGCCGACGAGTTCCGTCGGGCCGTCGGTGCGCTCGGAGAGCCGGATGCCACCGCCCGAGACGTGGCCGTTGGCGGCGAGCAGCCCGATCGCCGCTTGCGCGACCGTGCTCTTCCCCGACCCCGACTCGCCGACGAGGGCGGTCACCGAACCCGCCTCGACGTCGAACGAGACACCGCGGACGGCCTCGACCTCGCCGCGACGGGTGCGGTAGCGCACCGCGAGGTCGCGGATCGACAGCAGCGGGTGGGTGCTCATGCGGCATCCCCTCCTCGAAGGGCTTGGCTCAGACGGTTGGTCGACAGCACGACGAGCACGACGACGAGGCCGGGCAGCACCGTGAGCCACCACGCGGTGGCGACGTAGTTGCGGCCCTCGGCGATGAGCAGACCCCACTCGGGGGTCGGCGGCGGCGCCCCGTACCCGAGGAAGCCGAGGGTCGAGATCTGCAGGATCGCAGAGCCGAACTGCAGCGCGGCGAGGGCGATCACCGGCGTCAGCGAGTTGGGCAGGATGTGCCGCCACAGCACCCCGAAGAAGGTGCCGCCCGACCCGTACGCCGCCTCGACGAAGTCGGTGACGCGCACGCTCACCACCCGCGAGCGGGCCAGCCGGGCGAAGACGGCGATCGAGGTGACACCGACCGCGATCGCGGCACTGGTGGTGCCGAACCCGAGCAGGATGACGACGCCGAGCGAGAGCAGCAGCGCGGGGATCGCGAGCAGCACGTCGACGACGCGCATCAGCGTCTCATCGACCGCGCCGCGCAAGGCCCCCGCGGCCAGACCCACGGCCGTGCCGACCACCAGGCCGACGAGCACCGCGATGAGCGCCCCGATGATCGACTGCGATGCGCCGTAGACGACGCGCGCGTAGAGGTCGCGGCCGGTCGCGTCGGTGCCGAACCAGTGCTCGACGCTCGGCGGCTGCAGCGCGGGAGCCACGGTCTCGGTGGGGCTCTGGCCGGTGAAGAGGGCCGGGAGCAGCGCCCACAGCAGCACGACCCCGACGATCAGGGCCGGGACGACGAACCCGGCGCGGGCCCGTGCGCGCTGTCGCTCGCCGAGGCGGCGGTCGAGGGTGAGAGCGGTCATCGGGTCCCTCCTCGGGACAGGTCGCGGACGGAACCGCCCACCTCGGCATCCACGAGGTCGTCGACGGCCCGCTCCGCGGCATCCGTCCCGCTCGCTCGCGTTCCCCCCGAGGGCGTCTCGCCCGCGGGCGTCCGACCCCGGCTGGATGCCGCTGTGCGCAGCCGCGCGTCGAGCACGGGATAGAGCAGGTCGACGGCCAGGTTGATCACCACGAAAGCGACGGTCGAGATCACGACCACCGCCAGCAGCACCGGGGTGTCGCGGTCGGCGACGGCCTGCGCCGTCAGCTGGCCGATGCCGGCGCGGGCGAACACGGTCTCGGTGACCACCGCGCCGCCGACCAGCTCGCCGAACAGCAGGCCCGCCATCGTGAGGGTGGGGAGCAGGGCGTTGCGGGCGACGTTGCGCCACAGCAACCACGACGTGCTCGCGCCGCGCGCCCGCACGACCGTCACGAACGGCTGCTCGCGCACCTCGTCGATCGAGCGCATGAGCACCTGCGCCAGCGGGGCGGCGATCGGGATCGCCAGCGTGATCACCGGCAGGATCAGTGCCTGCGCCGGGTTCGCGCCGATCACCGGCACGAGCCCCAGACGGAACGAGAAGACCTGGATCAGGATGATCCCGATCCAGAAGACCGGCAGCGACACCAGCAGCGGAGGGATGCCGCGGAATGCGCGCCGCAGCCAGCCGCCGCCGCCGTACGTCGCGGTGAACGCGATCGTCACCGCGAGGACGACCGCCAGGGCGAGTCCGAGGACGGCGAGCGTCAGCGTCGGCGGCAGCGCGGTGACGATGAGGTCGGACACGGCCGCACCGCTGGCGACCGAGTAGCCGAAGTCACCGGTGAGGAAACCGGCGATCGAGCGCACGTACTGCACGATCAGGGGCTGGTCAGCGCCCAACGACCGCCGGATCGCCTCGATCTGGTCGGGCGTCAGACCGAGCTCGGGACTGCCGTAGCGGGCGAGCACGGCGTCGCCCGGCAGGGCGGCCAGCAGCAGATAGGCCGCCGTGTAGGCCAGGACCAGGACGAGGACCGCCTGACCCACACGACGAAGGACGTACGACATGGTTTCTCCGTGTACCGGGGTTCCGCGGGTCTCAGGCGGCGAGCCAGGTCGAGTAGAACGACGGGCGGCCGACCGATTCGGTGTCGAAACCCTGCACCTTCGCGGTGAGGCCGAAGACCTGCGGCTCCTCGAAGATCGGCAGGATGTAGGCGTTCTCAGCGAGGTAGCGCTGTGCCGCCTCGGATGCCGCCTGACGCTCGGCCGTGGTGGGCTCCGACGCGATCGCGGCGAGCAGCGTGTCGAGCTGCGGGTCGCCGATCGAACCGTCGGCCGGGTTCAGGTTCAGCAGCGTGTTGCGGTTCTTGGAGAAGTACTGCGACTTCAGCACGTCGAAGTCCGCGCGCCCCACCATCGAGTGGTACACCTGGATCGTGCTCTGATCGGTGGACGCCTTGGTCTGCGCGGCCATGTCGCCCGCGAACAGCGACACCTGGATGCCGAGCTTGCCGAGCTGCTCCTGGATCAGGGTCACGACCTCCTTCGAGCGCGGCTGCGGGAGCGCCTCGTTGAACGAGAGGGTGAGCTTCTCGCCGTCCTTCTGGCGGATGCCGTCGGCCCCCTTCGTCCAGCCCGCCTCGTCGAGGAGAGCTGCTGCCCGGTCGGGGTCGTAGGCGTAGGACGACGACGTGTCGACGTAGCCGAGGGCGGTCTTCGCCAGCGCACCGGTCGCCAGCGGGTAGTTGGTGGTGAACAGGGTGTCGACGATCTTCTGCCGGTCGATGCCGGCGATGAGCGCCTGCCGCACGCGCACGTCGGCCAGTCGCGGCTCCCGGAAGCGGAAGCTCAGGCCGTTGTTGACGCCGTTCGTGGCCGCCGCGTGCAGCGAGAGGGAGCCGCCGGCGAACTGCGCCTCATCGGGCGCGGGGATGTTGCGGGCGATGTCGGCTTGACCGGCGACGACCGTGCCGACGCGCACGCTGTTCTCGGCGGCGACGATGTAGTCGATGCCCGCCAGGTAGGCGGCGCCCTGGTGCGTGAGGGAGGGGGGAGCCCAGTCGTAGTCGGCGCGCGCGGTGACGCTGGTCTGCGTGCTGATCTGCTCGTCGGAGACGACGAACGGGCCGCTGCCGATGATCTCCGTCGCGTTGCCGGGGCCGAACTGCTCGCTCGTGCGGTCGAGGGTCGCGTCGGAGAGCAGGCCGGAGTTGATGGTCGACACCGCCTGCGCGAATCCGGGCGAGGGCGCGGTGAAGCGGAAGACGACGGTGTCGTCGTCGACGACCTCGCCACGGTCGTAGTTGTTGATCGCCTCCGAGATCGGGAGCGCGCGGTCCTTGTCGCCCGCGCCGTAGAGGTCGATGTTCTTCACGACGTTCGCGGCGGTGAGCGGTGTGCCGTCGGAGTAGGTGACGTCGGTGCGCAGGTCGAACGTGTACTCGGTGGCGTCGGCGTTGACCGTGTAGTCGGTGGCGATCCACGGCTCGAGCTCGAGGGTCTCGGGGTTCTGGTACAGCAGCCGGTCGGTGATGTTGTTGACGATTCCGCCGTTGGGGTAGAAGCCCGCGGACGGCGGGTAGAGCGTCGTCCAGGTCTGCGGTTCCAGGTAGGTCAGGGTGCCGCCGCTGACGGGTTCGGCGTCGGCGTCGGGGCCCGACGAGGTCGCGGCGGTCGAGCAGCCGGCGAGAAGGGCGACCACGGCGAGTGCCGAGACCGAGGCGACGGCCGAGCGGGTGAGTCGTGACATGTGAACTCCAGAGGTGCGCCGCAGCGCGGCGTGCGAGACGAGATGCCCCACCCCACCACGTGGGCGGGCCCCGTCTCGACTCCGCGGTCACGGTTCGTCATCACCGGCGCGCCCCTCGTTCTGGTGTGATTTATCCCAGATCAAGGGCATGTTTTCGACCGTTCTTCGCCCCGATTGTGACGCGCCGCGTGACGCCGGTTGACCCTCTGTTACCCGGTACGACGCCGTGTGACGGTCGGCCGCTCATCGGGCTCGTCCGTGCTCTAGCGTCGAGCCCCGTTCGGCGCGCGAACCCACCGCGGGACGGCGCCCGTCGTTCCCGGCGGCGCGTTGACTGCGGGGCGCGCCGACTGCCGGGTACGCCGACTGCTGGGCGCGCCGACTGCGGGGCACGTCGAGTGGCGGGCGCGCCGACTGCGGGGCACGCCGACTGCGGGGCACGCCGAGTGGCGGGCGCGCCGACTGCGAGGTGCGCCAAGTGGCAGTGCCCGCCGCTTCCGGGGCGCGCGCCGCCTCGCGCGGGGTCTGCCCGCCGATACCGCCCGGCCCTACGGCATCCAGAACCCCAGCGTGCAGAGCAGCCGCGTCTCGTCATCGGCGTCCGCCGGCGGGTCGATCGCCGGGGGGAACACGCCCCACTGGCGCCACTCATCGGCGTGCGGCACGACGTGCTCGTTGAACCCGTCGACCAGCTCGGGGGACAGGTGGAACGGGACGCCGAAGTGCTTCGCGATCGACCACGCCTGGAACGCGCGATAGGTCGCGAGGTGCGCGAAGCCCTCGGCCGCCGGATAGTCGCCATAGGTGAAGCGGAAGGTGTCGGCGACGTCACCCCGGTTCACCGCGGCCGTCGCGTTGTCGTTGAGCGCGTCGTATGCGGCGATGGGATCGTCGCCGCTCAGAAGGTCGCCCTCGGCGAACGGGTCGCCGTCGGCCGCCGAGCGACCCGCGATCACGTCGGGAATCCACGCTTCGTCGTAGGCGTGCCGCCCGATGATGTCGAGCAGGGTGGGTGATTCGAGCTGGCTCCATTCCTTCGGCACCGGGGCCGAGAAGTCAGCGGGATCGAGGCGGTCGATGACGTCGCGCAACGCGGCGTCGGAGCGGAGGAACAGTTCGGCGGGCGTCATGGCGACGACGGTACTCCGGGCCACCGACACCGGCTAGACCCCCGCTGGCGGCCCCTGTTTCGTCGTGCAGGAGGCCGATGCCTCGATCGGCCGCAAGCACGGACCGGCGGGGGACGCACCGCCATACGATGGTGCCGCCCGCGACCGACCGGAGGACCGCGATGACCGAGAACCCCCTCACCCACCGCCTCGATTACACGCTCGACGAGCTCGACGACGGTGCGCTCACGGCATCCCCCCTCGCTCTTCTGCGGCGCTGGCTCGACGACGCGGCCGACCTGCCGGAGCCGAACGCGATGGTCGTGTCGACGGTGGATGCCGAAGCCCGACCGACCTCGCGCACGGTGCTGCTGCGCGGAGTCGACGACGACGGAGCGTTGTGGTTCTTCACCAACCGGCTGTCGCGGAAGGGCCACGCGCTCGCGGCGAACCCGTCGGTGTCGATCCTCTTCCCCTGGTACGCGCTGCAACGCCAGGTCATCGTGCTCGGCACGGCCACGCCCCTGCCGGCGGAGCGCGACGACGCGTACTTCGCCTCGCGCCCGCGCGGTTCGCAGCTGTCGGCGTGGGCGAGCCACCAGTCGGAGCCGGTGGCATCCCGAACCGCTCTCGAGGAGCAGATGGCCGAGGTCGGCGCCCGGTTCGCCGACGACGAGCCCGTGCCGCGCCCGCCGCACTGGGGCGGGTATCGGGTGGAGGCGCGCGAGATCGAATTCTGGCAGGGCCGCCCGTCGCGGCTGCACGACCGCATCGTGTTCGCCCGCGACGACCCGGCGGCGGAGTGGGCGGCGGTGCGGCGGCAGCCGTGACCGGGTTCCGCCCCGGGCGGAGTCGATGAGCCGCGGCGGGGGCCGCTCTTCCGCGCCCAGCGGAGGGGAATCCGTGAGCCGTAGCGGGGGCCGTTCCTCCCCGCAGCGGAGGAGAATCCGCGAGCGGAGGACGCGAGGCGCGGGAAAAGTCCTCCCGTCGCTGGATCTCCTCCGGTCGCGACCCCCTACGCGCAAGGGGACACGGGGTCGAGGTGTCCGGGCCGTAGATTCGTGGCATCCGCGTTCCGACGGGACCACGCGCGATCTCCGTGCAATCAGAGGGTGAGGCGAGACCATGGCGAAGAAGAACGCAGACAAGCCGCAGCTCGACGACAAGCCCTTCGTCGACGCCACCTCGGAAGCGAGGTCGCGCTACGGGCGGTTCAATCTCGCCATCGTCGGGAGTTCCGGCGTCGGCAAGTCGTCGCTCGTGAATGCGGTCTTCGGCCGTGACTGGGCGAAGGTGGGCCGTGGCCTGCCCGTCACGCGGGGCGTGCAGTTCTACAGCGACGACTCGCTCGGCATCTGGGACGTCGAGGGCTTCGAGATCGGGTCGCCCGTTCCTCCCGACCAGCAGTTGCGCGATCACCTGAACGCGATCGCGGCGCACTCCGGCGATCACCAGATCTCCGTCGTCTGGTACTGCGTGCAGGCCAACGACGACCGACTCACTCCCGCCGACATCGCCATGATCCGCGAGCTCGACGCGCGCGGTCTGCCCGTCATCCTCGTGCTCACGAAGGTCGATTGGATCAAGAACCCCCTCACCGGGAATCAGGGTGTCGCCAAGGACCTGCAGGCCTTCGTCGACTGGCTCAATGACCCGGTGGACGCCGCGACCGGCGAGCGCCTGCGCGTGCCCTACCGGCGCGTCATCCTCACCTCCACGCGGGACCGGCACGGGAAGGGGAAGGGGCACGGCCTCGGTGACCTTGTCACCGAGACGCTCGCCCTCGCTCCCGAGCGCGACAAGGATGCCTTTCGCATCGCACAGCGCCTCAACCTCCCGTGGAAGCGCGAGATGGCTCGCCCGATCATCGCGGCGGCGGCCGCGGCAGCCGCGGGAGCGGCGACCGTTCCGCTTCCTGTCTCGGATGCTTTCACTCTTGCGCCGATCCAACTCACGATGATGGGGCGCATCGCCGCCATCTACGACCTCGAGGTCAAGACGATGCTGTCGGCGGGAGCCCTCGCCCAGTTCGGCGTGCAGGTCGCGGGACGGGCGCTCGCGACCAGCTTCCTGAAGCTCATCCCGGGCGCCGGCATCGTGGTCAACGCCGCGGTGGCGGGTGCCCTGACCGCGGCGACGGGGGAGAGCTGGATGAAGATCTGCGAACTCCTGCACACCGGCAAGATCGACGTGCGCAAGCTCGATCAGGAGTGGGCGAAGTACGCGCCGAGCTTCGCGGACGTCGCACGGAAGCTGATCGAGCGGCGCGTCGGCAAGAGGTAGTCCCGCCGGATGCTCTTGCCGCCCCTACTCGGCGTGTCTAGCCTGGGCACCATCTGCGGCGGCCCCGTCGCGGGCGAGAGGAGCGGCATCCGATGTCCGATTCACCCACCGTCGTTTTCGTGCACGACGCCTCCGCGGACGCCGCCGTTTCATGACGACCGCGGAGCAGATCGACCGCACCGCCGAACCGAGCGGCACCGGATGCCAGGAGTGCGACGCCACGGGCAGCTGGTGGGTGCACCTCCGACGGTGCGCCGCGTGCGGACATGTCGGGTGCTGCGACTCGTCGTTGAACCGTCACGCCACCGCGCACTTCCGTGCGACCGGCCACCGCTACATCCAGAGCTTCGAACCGGGCGAGGCGTGGTGGTGGGACTACGAGTCTTCGACCGAGGTGCACGGCCCGCCGCTTGCGCCCCCGACGACCCATCCCGCCGATCAAAGCGTGCCGGGACCCGCCGAGCGGCTGCCGGCGGATTGGGAGGAGCGGCTCGCAACCGCCCCGGGTGATGAAGGATGAGCGAACCGTTCCCGCGTCTCGCGGTCTCCGACTGGCAGGACACCCGCGAGACGCTGCACATGTGGTTGCAGATCGTCGGCAAGATCCGCATGGTCTCATCGCCCCCGGTCAACCACTGGTGGCACGTCACCTCGCGCCTCTCAGCCCGGGGACTCACCACCGGCGCGTTCTCGAGCGAGAGCGGTCTGCTCGACCTGGAGTTCGATTTCGTCGGGCACCGGTTCGTCACCCGCTGCAGCGACGGCCGCGAGAGGACGATGCCGTTGGCAGGGATGTCGGTCGCCGACTTCTTCGGAGAGGTGTCGGAGACGCTCCGTGACCTGGGTGCCCGGGTCGAGATCCACGCCTCACCGAACGAGGTGGAGGTCGCGATCCCCTTCGCGATCGACACCGCCCACGCGACGTACGTGCCCGAGCACGCTCATGCCTTCTGGCAGCAGTTGATCTATGCACAGCGGCAGCTCGAGGCGTTCCGCGCCGAGTTCCGCGGCAAGAGCAGCCCCGTGCATTTCTTCTGGGGTGCCCTCGACCTGGCCGTCACGCGGTTCTCGGGTCGCCCGGCCCCCCTCCACCCCGGGGGAGCGCCGCACTGCCCTGACGACGTCATGCGCGAGGGCTACTCCGACGAGCTGAGCAGCGCCGGGTTCTGGCCTGGCGGGGGCGACGAGGGCGCGTTCTACTCGTACGGCTACCCCGTTCCCGAGGGCTTCGCGGATGCCGCGGTGCCCGAAGGCGCGTTCTTCAGCGCTGAGCTGGGTGAGTTCTTGCTGCCCGCCGAGCGGGTGCGCACGGCTGACGACCCCGACGGGCTCGTGCGAGAGTTCCTCCGCGCTACGGCGCGGGCGGCGGCGGAACTCGGCGAGTGGCCGCGGGGGCGCGAGGTGGGGTGAGTCGCCGTCGAGTGAAAGCGACCCTCCCCACCGGCGCGGCGTGAAACGCTGGGGGCACCATGACCGACTCCACCCCCGCCGATCGCCTCCGCACAGCCCTCGAGCACCCCGACGCGTCCGCCCGGCTGCAGGCCGCGCTCGCCGCGGGGACGCGTCCGCACGACGACTACGTCGCCGAGCTCGTCGCCCGGTGCGCGGTCGAGGGTGACTTCTTCGTGCGCGACATGCTCACGTGGGCGCTGACCCGGCACGATCCCTCTCAGGCTGTGGCGGCGCTCATGCCCGAGGTGGGATCCGACGTGCCGCAGGCGCGCAGCCAGGCGCTGCACACGCTGTCGAAGATCGGCGATCCCGCCGCGTTCGCGGTGATCACGCCGGCGGTGCTGCGCGACCGGCACCCCGAGGTGGCGCGGGCGGCATGGCGCACGGCATCCGGTCTCGTCCCCGACGACGCCCACGAGAGCCTCGCCGAGGAGCTCGCGACCCAGTTCGGCCGCGGCGACCACGACACCCAGCGCAGTCTCAGCCGGGCGTTCGCGGCCATCGGGTTCCGGGCCGAGCCGGTGATCGCGCGGGCGGCGGCCTCGCCCTACGACGTGGTCAGCGCACACGCGCGGGCAACGGCGATCGTCATGGACGACCCCGACACCGAGTTCGCCGAGGCCGTCGTCGAGGCGCGACGGGTGGTCGCGCAGCGAGCGATCCCGGCGGAGGGCTGAGCCGGGCTCGAAGAGCCGCCGAGACGCCGGGGCCGCAGGTCAACCCCCACCCCTTTCAGTATTCTCCGGAGCGCGGGGGAGTACCTTCACGGAAGGTCTGCGCGACTCCACGTGCTCAGGTCGGCTCCAACGGTGTCGTCGACGGGTGCACGGTCGCGCTCGGGAACGGCACGGGAGGCGATCGCCATCAGCACGATGACCGTTCCCGTCGCGCCTCCGATGGCGGCCGCCCCCGGCCCGCTCGACCGCGTGCGCAACCTGCCCTCGCTCACGGGCCTGCGGTGGGCGACGGCGCTGCTGATCTTCGGCCACCACCTCATGGCGGTGAATTACTTCGGCGGCAACGCCGGCGTCGCGTGGGGCGTGGTGTTCGAGGCCGGCAAGACCGGCGTGACGCTGTTCTTCATCCTGTCGGGCTTCGTGCTCGCCTGGGGATATCGCCCGCAGCAGACCGCCCGCTCGTTCTGGTGGCACCGCGTCGCGCGCATCTACCCGCTGCACGTCGTGGGCGTCGTCCTCGCGCTCATCGCCGCGGCGACCCTCGTTCCCGAGATCCGCACCGACGGAGCCGCGCCCCTCGTCGCCAACGTCCTCCTCGTCAACGGGTGGGTGCCCGACTGGTGGCAGGCGGGCAACCCCGCGAGCTGGTCGCTCGTGTGCGAAGCCTTCTTCTATCTCGGCTTCCCGTTCCTCATCCGCCCCCTCGTGAGGGCCTCGAACCGGATCCTCACGGTCGTGGCCGTGGCATCCCTGGTGCTCGTCGCGCTGGCTCCGCAGATCGCCGCCTTCGCGCCGGGCGTGCTGTCGTCGGCATCCACCCCGCTCCTGCGCCTGCCCGAGTTCGTCATCGGCATGACCCTTGCTGTGATGATGAAGCGGGGGGAATGGATGCCGCTGCGCCTCGGCATCGCGGTGCCCCTGGCCGTCGCCGGCTACGCGCTGTCGGAGGCGCCGATGGTGCCGGGCACCGACATCCACCCGGGGCTCGCCGCCACCGTCGGCTTCTACGCGCTGTTGGTCGCCTCCCTCGCGAACGCCGACGCACGAGGACGCTCGACGTTCCTCGCCCGGCCGCTGTGGCAGGAGCTCGGGCGGGTGTCGTTCGCGTTCTACCTCGTGCACCTGCTCGTCATCGCGTCGGTGTCGTCGGGCTGGCCCGACGGGCACCCCGAACTTCCCTGGCGGCAGGCGGTGCCGCTGGCGCTCGCCGCATTCGGCATCGCCCTGGCCATCGCGTGGGCGATGCACAAGCTGGTCGAGATCCCCGCGCAGCGGTGGCTGCTGCGGTACGACCGGTCGCGCAAGGCGTCGACGCGCGAGGCCGTCGCGGCACACTAGGCGCGTCCACCCGGGTCCTCGTTCCCGCGCCGGCCGGTCCCGGGTGTCCTTGAGGTCGCCGTCGTCCGGTGGCTAGGCTCGCCGGATGTTCTCGGGACTCGCTGGACCGCACCTGCTCATCATCGTTCTGACGTGGGGTGTCACCCTGGCGGTGATCGGAGCCGTCCTGTATCTCGTGGTGCGCCTCGCCGTGCTGCACGCGCTGAAGGCGCACACGCGGTGGGTCGACGGCGGCAAGGGCTGACCCCCCTTGCGTTGCGGCGTCGACGCCGGGCGCGGCTCCGTGTCTCCACATCACGGCAAGTGTTCCGAAAGTGAGACAACCGTGACCAGCCTGCGAGCCGCCTGATCGACGCAGCCGAGACGATCATGCGGACCTGAGGCGACACGCCCGGCCCACCCGCTCTTCAGCAACGCTTCGGTACGATGCCCCGTGCCCGAAACACAACTGCTCCCCGAACGCGATGCCGCGCGGTCGACCGCCATCGACCCCGCCGAGCTCGAGATCGCGTTGCGCGTCATCGACGCGGCGTCCTCGCTCGACCACGACGACCCCGCCTACATCGCCCTGCGCCGCCAGACCGGCAAGCTCTACAAGGACGTCAAGCGGCAGTCGCGCAAAGAGAAGCGTCAGCGCATCGCCGACGCCGATCGCGCGGTCGTCGCCGCCACCGCCACCGGCGCCGCCGATCGCATCGACGACGAGACCCGCGGCATCCCGCTGGCCGCCCGCACCTCGATGCCGTTCGCGGGCGAGCTGATCAAGGCGCGCGCCTGCTACATCTGCAAGCAGGACTACACCCTGGTCGACGCGTTCTACCACCAGCTCTGCCCCGACTGCGCCTCGTCGAGCCACGAGAAGCGCGACGCCCGCACCGACCTCACCGGTCGCCGGGCCCTGCTCACCGGCGGTCGCGCCAAGATCGGCATGTACATCGCGCTGCGGCTGCTGCGCGACGGCGCGCACACGACCATCACCACGCGCTTCCCCCGCGATGCCGTGCGCCGCTTCTCGTCGCTGCCCGACAGCGCCGAGTGGATCCACCGCCTCACGGTCGTCGGCATCGACCTGCGCGACCCCGCCCAGGTGATCGGACTCGCCGACTCGGTGGCATCCGCGGGTCCGCTCGACATCCTGATCAACAACGCCGCGCAAACCGTGCGGCGCTCGCCGGGCGCGTACAAACCCCTCGTGGATGCCGAACTGGCACCGCTCCCCGACGGGCCGCTGCCCGAGTTGCTCACCTTCGGCCACACCAACGACGCCCACCCGCTCGCGCTCGCGCAGTCGGTGTCGGCGCACCCGATCCTCGCGTCGGCGGCGCGCACGGCCGACGAGCTCACCGCCGAAGCCATGGCGGCCGGCTCCTCGTCGCTCGAACGCCTTCTGACCGGAACGGCGATCGACGCGGGCGGACTCATCCCCGACGAGGACCGCATCAACAGCTGGACGCAGCACGTCGACCAGGTCGAGCCGCTCGAGATGCTCGAGGTGCAGCTGGCCAACATGACCGCGCCGTTCCTGCTGGTCAGCCGCCTGCGCCCGGCGATGGCGGCCTCCACCGCCGAGCGCAAGTACATCGTCAACGTCTCGGCGATGGAGGGCGTGTTCGGCCGCGGCTACAAGGGCCCCGGGCATCCGCACACGAACATGGCCAAGGCCGCGCTGAACATGCTCACGCGCACGAGCGCCCGCGAGATGTTCGAGAACGACCGCATCCTGATGACGGCGGTCGACACGGGCTGGATCACCGACGAGCGCCCGCACTTCACCAAGGTGCGGCTCGCCGAGGAGGGCTTCCACGCCCCGCTCGACCTCGTCGACGGCGCCGCCCGCGTGTACGACCCGATCGTGCGCGGCGAGGCCGGCGAAGACCTGTTCGGCGTCTTCTTGAAGGACTACCGCAAGAGCTCCTGGTGAGCTGACGCGCCCGGCGCGCCTGCTCGCGGGGTCGCGTCCGCTCCCACTGGGCGCGCCTCTTCCCCTCCTGAGTGTCCGAAACACCCGGACGATTCCTCGAGACGTCTGGGTGTTTCGGACACTCGAGGTGGGTGTCGGGTCGCGGGGCATGGTGAGTGTCCAGGATGCGCCGCGTCCGGCGCCCGCGAACGGCGTGTACCGCGACCGCGTGCGGCGTGTTGTGGACTCTCGAGGTGGGTGTCGGGGTGCGGGGCATGGTGAGTGTCCAGGATGCGCCGCATCCGGCGCCCGCGCACGGCGTGTTGTGGACACTCGAGGTGGGTGTAGGGGTGCGGGGCATGGTGAGCGTCCAGGACGCGCCGCGTCTGGCGCCCGCGTGCGGCGTGTTGTGGACTCTCGAGGTGGGTGTCGGGGTGCGGGGCATGGTGAGCGTCCAGGACGCGCCGCGTCCGGCGCCCGCGTGCGGCGTGTTCTGGACACTCAACAGGGGGTGCGACGCCCGCGCGAGGCCGCCGGGCGCGGAAGCGCCTCAGCCCGCGGGTAGGAAGTACTCGCGCGCCAGCGGGGCGATCTCGAGCCCGGATGCCGTGGCGGCGGTGACCCAGCGGAGCTCCGCGATCTCGGCATCCGGGATCGGCTGCTGGTCACCGATGTCGACGCGGAACACGTCGGCGACCACCTCGAAGCCGGGCTCGTTCGCGGCGCTCGCGGTGAAGCGACCGAGGGGCTCGAGGTGCTCGGGTGCGACGCGCAGGCCGACCTCCTCGGCGAGCTCGCGCGCGAGGGTCTCGGCGGGCGTCTCGTCGGGCTCCGGCTTGCCGCCGGGCTGCATGAACGCCGTCGTGCCGGCCTTGCGCACGACCAGCAGCCTTCCGTCGGCGTCGGTGATCACCGCGGCCGAGACGTGGATGCGGCGCGGGGTGATGGCATCCGGGGTCACAGCGGCACGGTAGCACTCGCGGCCGTTGCGCCAATGGCGAGGCTCGCCCCGTCTCACCGGGGGGGGGGTCGGGAGACCCGCCCGGCACGCGAAAGGCCCCGAAATGACGCGATCGTGCGCAATACAACGTGCATCACCGTCGTTTCCTTGCGCTCCGTGGGCGTTTCACGGCATCCTCGACAAGGAGGTTGATCGCGTGATGACGAAGACGTTGGCGGCGGTAGTGGTGGCATTCGCGCTCGGGGCTCCCCTGGCCGCGCACAATGCCCCGGCGGGGGAATCGACGGGCGACTCGTTGCTCATCTCGGTCGAGATCCCCGCCCGTACCGGTGCCCCGACGCCCCCGCCGACGACGGCACCCACCGCGACCCCGTCGCCGACGGTGGTCCCCACCTCCTCGGCGTCGCCCGCTCCGACGTCCACCGCGAACCCCGCGCCGGCCGGCCCGGGATCGGATGCCGCGAACCCCCGGCCCGGCGCGCTTCCGGCCACGGGCGGCGAGATCGCCGTCGGCGCCGCCGTGCTCGCCCTCCTGGCGCTCGTCGCCGGGCTCGTCATCCGCGCTCGTCGGCGCCGCAGCGTCTGAGGCGGGGTGCGGCGGATCCACTGATTCGCCGTCGAGGTTCCGCGGGGGCCGCACAGGTGCCGAGGAATACACTGGAACCCATCCATTCCGCTCTTCGGGGACCCTCCGTGACCTCTTCCTCCACACCGCGCGCCTTCGACGTTCGCCACCTGCAGCTGGCGCGCGCCGCCTTCGCGGCGCTCGCGGCCGTCATGGTCACCTTCTCGTCCGACCACTCCGCCCCCCTCGGGCTCGGGGTGTTCAGCGGTTTCGCGCTCGCCACGGGCCTCGTTTTCGCGCTCGCCGCGTGGCTGGTGTTCCGCCCCGAGGAGCGCATGATTCCGGTGCTCCTGGCATCCGTCTCGATCCTCGCCGGCCTCGTGTCCAGCGTCGGCGCGTGGCGCACGACCGGCGTCTTCTTCGGCGTCGTCATCGCGTGGGCTCTCGTGTCGGGGCTCATCGAATTGCTCGGAGCCCTGCGCGACCGCAAGGCGGGGCGCACCGCGGGAGTGCGCGACGGAGTGCTCATCGGCATCCTGGGCATCGTGCTGGCGGCCGTGCTGCTGCTCACCCCGATGCAGTACGCGCTCGACTACGACATCACCGGTGCGGGATCGTTCACATTGACCGGCATCACCATCGCCGTGGGACTCTTCGGCGGATACGCGGCGGTCGTCGCCGTGTTCCTCGCGATCGCGGGCTTCTCGCCGCGCCGCCCCGAGCCCGTAGCGGCCGTATCCCCTGAGGAGGCCGCGTCGTGACCGACAAGCCCACCACGCGCAAAGACCTGATGAAGCCCGTCCAGCTGCTGGGCCTGGCCTTCATCGCCGCCCTGTTCGCCGGTTTCGTCACCCTGATGTCGATGGGGTTCTTCCAGTCGCGCCCCGCCGACCAGATCCAGAACGCCCTGATCGTCGCGCTCGTCGCGGCCGGAGCGACGTTCATCGTCGTGCTCGTCAGCGTCGCCCTCATGCTGCTCGCCGTCGACCCGGCCAAGGTCACCGCGACGGTCGATCGTCCGCTGCTCCTCCCCAAGGACGCTCCGGATGCCACCGCCTCCGGCACCTCCACGTCCGGCCCCGCCGCAGGGGCTACGGCCACCGACGCCGCGGCTCCGGGACAGCCCGCGCGGCCGACGGCCGACACGCCTGACGACGACGCGGCGCCGAAGGCCTGACACCGGTCCTCACGCGGACTGCACGGGTGCGTCCGCCGGTGCGAAGTGCGCGGTGCGGCGCGGGTCGACGTCGTCCCTGACAGATCGCGCTGTGCCCGGTGCCTGATGCCTGTGGCGCTGTGGCGCTGTGGCGCTGTGGCGCTGTGGCGCTGCGGCGCTGTGGCGCTGCGGTGATGGGCGGAGGTGATACTGCGAGCGGAGGACTGCGCGGGCGGTGTGGTCCTCCCCTCGCCGAATCTCCTCCCGTCCGCACCGGATTCGCGGAACGCAGGCTCGCGGTCCGGGCTCGGCCACGTAGGTGGATCCGTGTCTTGCCGTATTCCAGACCGGCCGCGCTCCGGGTTCACCGGGCCGCGCGATATGCCGCGCCCGGGTTCCGCGGGCCACGGCGACGGCAATGAGCGGAGGGGATGCCGAGAGCGGAGGACTGCGCGGAGCGTTGTGGCCCTCCCTTCGCCGGATCTCCTCCCGTCCGCACCACGTTCCGCGGCCGAGCCCCGCGCTGCGTGTGTCGCAGGCGACCGACCGCCGCGCTCCGCCTGCCATCGGCGATGCTCCGCAACGGAAGACCCGCGGCTGCGGGAGCGAGGTCAGGCGCGGCGCGGGTCGATCATGGTCATGCCCGCGGGTGAGGCGGTATCCATGGTCGGCAGGAGTTGCGCCGCCTCGCCGAGGCCGACGACCCGCTCGACGAGCTCTTGGGGGCGGAGGGCGCCGCTCTCGATGAGCGAGAGCATCTCGGGGTAGTCCACCGCGGCCATGCCGTGGCTGCCGAGCAGGTCGAGCTCCCACGCGATCACGCGGGCCATGGGCATCGCGCTCATGCCGTCGGGCGTGGGCAGCAGCCCGATCTGCACGTGGCGACCCCGTCGACGCAGGCTCAGCACGGCGTCGCGCGCCGTCTGGGCGCTGCCCACCGCGTCGACCGATACGTGGCCGCCGCCGCCGGTGAGCTCGTGTACGGCCGCGGCGATGTCCGACCCGTCGGCCGTGAGCGTGTGCTCGGCGCCCAACCGCTTCGCGGCCTCGAGCGCCGCGGGAGTGCGGTCGACGGCGATCACGCGGGCGCCGAGGGCCGCGCCGATCATCACCGCGCTGAGGCCCACACCTCCCGCGCCGACCACCGTGATCCACTCGCCGGCCTGCACACGCGCGCGGCCGGTGAGCGCGCGGTAGGCGGTGGCGAAGCGGCATCCGAGGGCCGCCGCCGCCTCGAACGAGACGCCGTCGGGGATGCGCACGACGTTCGTGTCGGCGGCGCGCAGGGCGACCCGCTCGGCGAAGCTCCCCCACTGGGTGAAGCCGGGCTGCTGCTGGTCGGGGCACACCTGCGCGTTGCCGCTCAGGCACCACTCGCACGCCCCGCACCCCATGACGAAGGGGACCGTGACCCGGTCGCCGACCTGCCAGCGCTGTACGCCGGCGCCCACCTCGACGATCACGCCCGCCAGCTCGTGGCCGGGAACGTGCGGCAGGGCGACGTCGTCGTGACCGACCCAGGCGTGCCAATCGCTCTTGCACAGGCCCGTCGCGTGCACCTCGACGACGACCCCGTCATCGGGAACGCTCGGCGCCTCCACATCGCGCACCTCGAGGGGTTCGGCGAGGGCGTCCATGATCATCGCGCGCATGGCATCCATTCTGCTGCCCTGTGGTCCTCCCGCAGGCGCGCGCGAGGCGCTCGTCAGTCACGTTCGGGGAACGCGCAGCCGTGCCCGTGTCCGCGGGGAGCACCGTCCGGCCGCAGAACGACGCCCGCCCCGGCCGCGCAACGGGGAGTCGCGGGCCGGGGCGGGCGTCCCCCGTCAGCGGCAGCTGGATGCCGCGATCGGCACGGTCTGCACTCCTCGCGCATCTCCGGCCGACGTGGTGACCGTCACCGCGCCACCGTCGATCGCGGCGGCGCGCGTCGCCTGGGCGACGGAGGTGGACGATCCGGGCTTCATCGCCGTCAGGGTCTTGCGACCCCAGGGCGAGGCGACGTCGACGTCCACGGGCATCGTCTCGTCGTTGCGCACGGTGGTGACGACCGTGACACGACCCGCGATGCAGCGCGACGACACCGTGGCCGACACCTTCGGGGGCACCACGACCTCGGGCACGACGATCTCGGGGATCTTCAGGTACGACGCCGGGGTCGCGAACGTCAGCCGCAGCCCGGTGGCGCGCACCGGCTCGAACGTCAGGACGGTCTTGGCGTTGTTGACGACCGCCGGCGCGGTGCCGGTCGGCGACACCGGGGTCCACGTGCCGTCCGCGGTGCGGTACTCAGCGGTCACGCCGGTGATCTTGCCCTCGGTGTTCGTGAACTCGACACCGCCGATGCCGTGCGTGCTGTCGGTGGTGAGCGTGAAGACCGCGTTGTCCTTCAGGGCGGCGTCGGTCCAGGTCGACCACGAGGTGCTCCGGCGTCCGTCGCAGGCGAGGCCGGGCGTCATGGTCTCGTAGCGGGTCTGCCAGAACGACGCGGTCACCACGGCATCGGATGCGCGGCAGACGTTCGGCACGCCGGCCTCGCCCCAGATGGACACCTCCGCGATCGACTGCCACGTGTTCGTCTGCGTGGTCATCCGCAGGCGCAGGGCGCTCATCGGAGCGAGCGCGCGCGTGTCGAGGGTGACCACGGGCGCGGGCTTCGCGGCATCCTGAACGACGGTCGCGGCCACCTGCGAGGGGACCCAGGCGCCGCTGGCGTCGCGGTATTGCACCTCGATGCGCGAGGGCCACGTCGCGGTGGGGCCGTCCTTGTAGGTGTCGACCACGATCGAGTCGACGGCGCGGGCGGTGTCCCACTCGAACGCCAGCCAGCTGTCGCGCGGGTAGCCGCTGCCCGACCAGTCGTCCCAGCCCTTGGAGACACGGCCGTCGATCACGGTGCGGGCGAGGTCGTTGCGGTGGGATGCCGACACGGCGGCCTCGGGCGCGATCTGCGCGATGCCGGGTTCGGCCACGTCGACGGTGCGGGTGAAGGTGCGACCCGCGGTGAAGTCGGCGTCAGCGGCGAGGGTGCCCGTGAGGGTGCGGGTACCGAGGCGTCCGGTGTCCAGCGACGACCAGGTGACCGCGACATCCGTGCGGCGCCCGTCGACCTCGACCGAGACCGTCGACGGCAGGGTGGCGGTAGCGCCGCGGCGCACGCTGTCGGGGAGGCGGTCGTCGACGACCTTCCACGTGCCGTGGCCGAAGCCCTTGTCATCCCAGTACGAGGCGTCCCAGCCTGCGCCGTAGCGCGCGGGGTCCTCGGCCGCGGGGTTGTGCATCTCGAGGCGCCCGTTCTCACCCACGGTGAGGGGGAGCCAGACGTAGGTGGAGTCGGACTTGCCCTCGTTCCAGCGGTCGCCCATGTAGACGAACTTGCCGGGCTCCAGCTCGAACACGTTCGTGGTCTGCGAGCCGAACGTCGTACGTCGCGCGTCGCCGATCGAGAGCAGTCCGTCGCCTCCGTCGGGGATGGAGTTGTACAGCACCGTCTCGTTGACGTCGTTCGCCTCGATGCCGCGGATCCACGTGCCCATGAGGTTCTGCGTCGTGTAGTAGGTCTGCGGGTTCGGCGCCCAGCCGGTCGCCCCCGACGTCACGACGCTGTACGTGCCGTCGCGCTTGAAGATCGCCGGGGCCTCGAGGTGGCCGCACTCCTTGACGATCTGGAAGTCCTCGCCGCGCACCGGCGCCTCGGGGGTGCCGTCGGCGAAGACGTAGGGGTAGCGGCCGTCCTCGGAGTACTGGTTCACGTCGAGGGTGTCCGTGCCGGTGGTGTGGGTGACGTTCGTGTACGAATCGTCGAGCTCGGCGACGTAGAGGCTGTAGTTCTCTTCCGACGAGTACGAGATGTACGCCTTGCCGTCGTCATCCTGGAACACGGTCATGTCGCGCGCCTGGCCCGGCACCGCGTATTGCGTGCAGGCCTGGTAGTTCGTGCGGTTGGGCATGCGGAAGGCTCCGGTCATGCGGAACGGACCCGCGGGGGAGTCCGACACGGCCACAGCCGCCATGGAGCGCGCGTAGGTGCTGCCGCCGGGCTCGATGCGCCCGTCGGCGTGCCACCACATGACCCACTGGTCGGTCTGTTCGTTGTGCAGCACCTTCGGGCGCTCGAAGATCGCGGTGTAGTCGGAGTCGCGTGTGGAGTTCAGGTGGTACGCGAGCGCATCGATCTTCCCGGTGCGCGGCTGGCCGTTCTCGTCGACCGTGTCGTACAGCTCCTCGAAGTAGGGGGTGAGCAGGTCGTCGCGGGTCGAGATGCTGCGCAGCGCGTCGCCCATGTTGGTCCAGTTCATGGCATCCGTCGACCGGTACACGGCGACGCCCGGGCTGTCCCAGTAGCCCTTCGTGCGGTCTTCGCCGTACCAGTAGTAGACGGTCTGGCCGTCTTCCTCGGTGGTCACGACTTGGCCGCCGTGCGCCTGGATGTGACGCCCGTCGGTGTCGTACCACTTCGGCTGGAAATAGTCGGCGGCGCTCGCGCCGGGGTCGGCGAGGGGCTGGAACGCGTCGTACGTGATCGGCGTCGTGATGCGCGGCACGCCGTCGTTCGGGTCGGTCGGCACGCCCGTGGCGGCGGTGGCCGAGAGGGGGGATGCCAGGGCTCCGGCCAAAACGGCGGCCGTCGCGGCCGCGAGGAGGCGGCGTGCGGTCAGGGGGCGTCGATGCGTCATCGCGTCTGTTCCGATCCGCGCCGCGACGATGCGACGCACGGGCGACCCGAAGGTCTGGGGGATGTTGACGTCAACACACTACGGGGATGCGCGGGCGTGAGTCCAGCCTCATCTCGGCCCGCGCACGCGTGGGTGTCCGAGACGCGCCGCTGCGTCGCGCCAGGTACGGCGTGCCCTGGGCACTCGACGGCGAGGCTCCGGGGTGTGGCGCGCGCGTCGAAGCGCTGTTGAGTGTCCAAGACTCGCCGATGCGTCGAGCGGGATGCGGCGTGTTCTGGACACTCAACGAGGTGACGGTGCGATGCGCCAGCGTGGCGCCCGGGGAGAGGCGGGCCTACAGCGCGTCGACCACCCGCGACGCGAGGCCCGCGTAGGCGGCGGGCGTTAGGGCGAGCAGGCGCTCTTTCGCGGCATCGCCGATGTCGAGTCCGCGCACGAACTCGGCCAGCTCGGGGGCGCCGACGCGGCGGCCGCGCGTGAGGTCCTTCAGCAGGCCGTAGGGATCCGTGATCTGCGAGCGACCGGCCGCGATCTCGGCGCGCACCACGGTCTGGATGGCCTCGGCGAGCACCTCCCAATTCACGTCGAGGTCGGCGAGCAGCACGTCTTCGGCGAGCGAGATCTCGGTGAGGCCGCGCCGCAGGTTGTCGAGCGCGAGCAGCGAGTGACCGAACGCGACGCCGATGTTGCGCTGCGTCGTGGAGTCGGTCAGGTCGCGCTGCAGACGGCTGGTGACGAGGGTGGATGCCAGCGTGCTGAACAGTCCGCCGGCGATCTCGAGGTTGGCCTCGGCGTTCTCGAAGCGGATCGGGTTGATCTTGTGCGGCATCGTCGAGGAGCCGGTGGCACCCTCGACGGGGATCTGGGTGAAGTACCCGAGCGAGATGTAGGTCCAGATGTCGGTGGCGAGGTTGTGAAGGATGCCGCCTGCGTGACGCGCGCGGTCGTACAGCTCGACCTGCCAGTCGTGCGACTCGATCTGCGTGGTGACCGGGTTGAAGCCCAGCCCCAGCGACTCGATGAACGCCCGCGTCAGCTCGGGCCAGTCGACGTCGGGCTCGGCGGCGACGTGCGCCGACCAGGTGCCCGTGGCGCCGGAGAACTTCGCGAGGTACTCCCCGGCCTCCAGCTGACGGATGACGCGCTCGAGGCGCCACGCGAAGACGCCGATCTCTTTGCCCATGGTGGTGGGCGTGGCGGGCTGGCCGTGCGTCCGCGAGAGCATCGCCGCGTCGCGGTGCTGCACCGCCAGTTCGGCGAGGGCCGCGGTGACGGCGCGGAGCTTGGGCAGCCAGACGCGCTCGACCGCGCGCTGCACGGTGAGGGCGTAGGCGGTGGAGTTGATGTCTTCGCTCGTGCACGCGAAGTGCGTCAGCTCGGCGAGGCCGGTCAGGCCGAGGGTGTCGAGACGGTCGCGCACGAGGTACTCGACGGCCTTCACGTCGTGACGGGTGACGGCCTCTTTCGCGGCGAGCCAGGCGATCTCGTCGGCGCCGAACTCCTCGTACAGGGCGCGGAGGCGCGTCCGGTCCTCGTCGGACACCGGCGAGGTGCCGAACAGGGAACGGTCGGTCAGGGCGAGCAGCCACTCGACCTCGACCTCGACGCGGGCGCGGTTCAACCCCGCCTCCGACAGGTAATCGCCGATCTCGGACACGGTGGCGAAGTACCGACCGTCGAGCGGGCTGAGGGGCTGCGGAGGCAGAGAGGACACGGGTCTCCCGGGGGTCGCGCGAACGGATCAGCCCGCGGAACGGATGGCGGGCTCGAGCTGTCGGAACAGGGCTCGGCTTGCGCGTTCGATCATACCGAGCACCTCGTCGAACATCGGGGCCCCCGCGTAGTACGGGTCGGGGACGTCGAGGGTCTCGGCATCGGGGAGGAACGACTGCAGCAGGGCGATCTTGTCGGCGTCGTCGTCGCTCTGCGCCCACCCGCGGAGCACCCGTTCGTGACTGCGATCGAGCGCCACGACGAGGTCGTTGCGCGTGAAGTCGACGTACTGGAACTGCCGCGCGCGATGCGCCGCACCGTCGTAACCGAGACGGTCGAGGGCCGCGATCGTGCGGTGGTCTGCGCGCTCGCCGACGTGCCAGTCGCCGGTCCCCGCGGACGTCGAGGAGACGTGCGCGCCGAGGCCCGCGGTCTCGGCGAGACGGCGGAAGACCACCTCGGCCATCGGAGACCGGCAGATGTTCCCGCTGCACACGAACACGACGCGGAAGGGCGCGTCGGCACTCGCGGTCATCCCTCCATCATGGCGGGGACGCTGCGCGTCCGCACCCGTCGATTCCCGACGGAGGACGCTGGGCTTCGTCTCGGACGAAGGATGCCGAGCCCGTCGACGCCTCCGGATGCGTGCACGTCTCGGTCCCTTCGACAGGCTCAGGGACCTGGGGTGCCAGGGACCTGTGCCGCACGCGCGTCGTGTCCGTCAGGGACCTCGGCCGTAACGCGCGGGCGCCGTCAGCCGCGCTCGCGCTCCTCGCGACGCGGGCGCAGGATGCCGCCGAGCACGGCGTTGATCACGCCGATGAGCAGGGCGGCGACCACCGTCAGCCAGAACTCGCCGGTGCGAAGGCCCCAGTCCCAGTTCTCGGTGATGACCGCGGTCAGCCACAGCAGGAACCCGTTGATGATCAGCGAGATCAGCCCGAGGGTGAGGATGTAGAGAGGAATCGCCACGATCTTCACCACCGTGCCCACGATGGTGTTCACGAGCGCGAAGATCAGGCCCACCAGCAGCAGCGTGAGCAGCACCTGCAGCCACTCGCCGGGGGCGAAGGGGATGAGGCGCACCTGGAGCGCGGGCAGAAGCGTGACGATCCAGATGGCGAAGGCGTTGACGGCAACGCGGACGACGAAGCGCATGCCCCCACCTTGGCACGCGCGCCGGCCCCGTGTCAGGGCGTCGCACTGTGGAGGAGGGGCTGACGGAACCGGGGGCCCCGCGGTTAGGCTCGCGGGGTGAGCGAACAGCCGGTCCTGCCCCGTATCCGTCCCGAGATCGCCGCCCTGCCGGCGTACCGACAGGGTCGACAGGCCAGCCCCGACGCCTTCAAGCTCTCGAGCAACGAGAACCCCTACGAGCCCCTTCCCGGCGTGCTCGAGGCGGTCCACGCCGCGGGTGCCTTCAACAGATACCCGGATGCCACGGCGGCACGCCTGCGCGAACGACTCGCCGCGCGCTACGGCGTCTCGCCCGACGAGGTGCACGTCGGCGCCGGCAGCGTCTCGCTGCTCGCGCAGCTGCTGCTGGCGACCTCGGGACCGGGCGACGAGGTCGTGTACGCGTGGCGCTCGTTCGAGGCATACCCCTCGCTCGTCGCGGTGACGGGAGCGGCGAGCGTGCAGGTGCCGCTCACGGCCGAGGCGCGGCACGACCTGCCGGCCATGGCCGCCGCCGTCACCGAGCGCACGCGTCTGGTGATCGTGTGCAGCCCCAACAACCCCACCGGCCCGACCGTCGGCTATGACGAGTTCGCGGCGTTCATCGACGCCGTGCCGCGCGATGTGCTCGTCGTGCTCGACGAGGCGTACGCCGAGTTCGTCACCGACCCCGACTCCGTCGAGGGCGGACGCGTGCGCGCCGTGCTCGACCGACCCAACATCGTCGTGCTCCGCACCTTCTCGAAGGCCTACGGCCTCGCGGGTCTGCGCGTCGGCTACGCGATCGGCAACGAGGCGGTGCTGAACGCCGCCCGCAGCACCGCGATCCCCCTGTCGGTCACGGCCGCCGGCGAAGCAGCGGCGCTGTCGAGCCTGGACGCCGAGAGCGAGCTGCTGCACCGCGTCGCCCTGATCGCCGAGCGGCGCGACCGTCTGGTCGACCGCCTCCGCGCGGCCGGGTGGGACGTCCCCGACGCGCAGGGCAACTTCGTCTGGCTCGCCGCGGGGGAGCGCACGCTCGAGGTCGCGGCGGCGTTCGAGGCGGCGGGCCTCATCGTGCGCCCGTTCGCGGGCGACGGCATCCGCATCTCCATCGGCGAGGAGGAGTCGCTGGAGCGCGTCGTCGAGGTCGCCGCGGCTCAGCGCTGACGCGGCACGCCGGTCACCGCCGGTGCTGTACCGGGTGGCTTCGACAGATTCAGCCACCTCTGGAAGCGGTCCCTGCGTTCTCCGAGGTCCCTGAGCCTGTCGAAGGGACCGGACGCCGGCCGGGTCGACCGTCGTCATCCGTTTGTCTGACGTCAACGGCGGATTCCGTCATCCGTTGTGCACCTCATGCGGTCGTGAGCATGGGTCGGGCGTTAGCGTGGGGGAATGACCCCGCTCGACGATCCCGCTCTCGTGCGCGTTCTGGCAGCCGATGGCACGCTGGCGCCCACGCCCGCGGCCGAGCGCTACCTGCCGCTCATCGACGCCCTGACCGACGCCGAACTCGAGACGTTCTATCGCGACATGGTCTCGATCCGCGCGTTCGACGTGCAGGCGACCAACCTGCAGCGACAGGGTCAGCTGGCGCTGTGGCCCCCGTCGTTCGGGCAGGAGGCCGCCCAGGTGGGCTCCGCTCGCGCAGCACGCGCGCAGGACCACATCTTCCCCTCGTACCGCGAGCACGTGGTCACCCGCATCCGCGGCGTCGATCCGATCGACATCATCCGTCTCATGCGCGGACTCACCCACGGCGGGTGGGACCCGACGGATCCCAAGAACGGCAACACGCACATCTACACGCTGGTCCTCGGCGCGCAGACGCTGCACGCCACGGGTCTGGGCATGGGGCTGGTGTTCGACGGCAAGGCCGGATCGGGCGACCCCGACCGCGACGAGGCCGTCATGGTCTACTACGGCGACGGCGCGTCGAGCCAGGGCGACGTTCACGAGGCGATGGTCTTCGCCGCGAGCTTCCAGACCCCGCAGGTGTTCTTCCTGCAGAACAACCAGTGGGCCATCTCGGTCCCCGTCGCGACGCAGTCGCGATCGCCGCTGTACAAGCGCGGTGAGGGCTACGGCATCCCGAGCCTTCAGGTCGACGGCAACGACGTGCTCGCCAGCTACGCCGTGACGAAGACCGCCCTCGACGAGGCGCGGGCCGGAAGCGGCCCCCGCGCGATCGAGGCGATGACGTACCGCATGGGCGCGCACACCACGAGCGACGACCCCACGAAGTACCGCACCTCCGACGAAGAGAAGGCGTGGGCCGGGCGTGACCCGATCGCCCGCATGCGCACCTACCTCGAGGGTCGAGGCGCGCCGCAGCAGTTCTTCGACGACGCGGATGCCGAGGGTGCCGCGCTCGCCGACGACGTGCGCGTGCGCACCAACGAGCTGGGCACGATCCCGCGCGGCCACATGTTCGAGAGCGTCTACTCCGAGGCGCACGCGCTCATCGAAGCGGAGCAGCGCTGGCTCGACGACTACGAGACGTCGATGGACGGGGGCGCCCAGTGACCGAGAACCTTCCGATCAGCCGGGCTCTGAACGCCGGGCTCCGCCGCGCGCTCGAGACCAACGACCGTGTGCTGCTCATGGGCGAGGACATCGGCCCGCTCGGCGGCGTGTTCCGCGTGACCGAGGGTCTGCAGAAGGACTTCGGTCCGCGTCGCGTGATCGACTCCCCGCTGGCGGAGTCGGGCATCGTCGGTACCGCGATCGGTCTCGCGATGGGCGGATTCCGCCCCGTGCTCGAGATCCAGTTCGATGGGTTCGTCTTCCCCGCCTTCGATCAGATCACCTCGCAGCTGGCGAAACTCACGAACCGCCACGAGGGCGCTCTGCAGATGCCCGTCGTCATCCGCATCCCCTACGGCGGGCACATCGGCGCGGTCGAGCACCACCAGGAGAGCCCCGAGGCGTACTTCACGCACACCCCGGGTCTGCGCGTGGTGAGCCCCTCGAACGCGAACGACGCGTACTGGATGATCCAGCAGGCGATCGACTCGCCCGACCCGGTCGTCTTCTTCGAGCCCAAGGCGAAGTACTGGCAGAAGGGCGAGGTCGACACCGAAGCCCCCGCGCTGCCGCTGCACGCCAGCCGCATCGTGCGCCGCGGCACCGACGTCACCCTCGTCGGCCACGGCGCGATGGTGACGACCCTGCTGCAGGCGGCCGCGCTCGCGGAGAGCGAGGGCACGAGCTGTGAGGTCATCGACCTGCGGTCGCTGTCTCCGGTCGACTACGGCCCGCTGCTCGACTCCGTGCGCCGCACCGGCCGCATGGTCTACGCGCAGGAGGCGCCGGGCTTCACCTCGCTCGGCTCCGAGATCGCCGCGACCGTCATGGAGAAGGCCTTCTTCGCACTCGAGGCACCCGTGCTGCGCGTCTCGGGCTTCGACGTGCCCTTCCCGCCCGCGAAGCTCGAGGGCACCTACCTGCCCGACGCCGACCGCATCCTCGAGGCCGTCGACCGGTCTCTCGCCTACTGACCCGCACCCCTCCGCCTCGCCCGAGCATTCCGTCGCGGCGACCCCGGTGACAAGCTGGCTTCCGAGCAAAGGACACACCGTGACCGATCAGACGTTCGTTCTCCCCGATGTCGGCGAAGGCCTCACCGAGGCCGAAATCGTGCAGTGGCGTGTCGCCCCCGGTGACACCGTCGCCGTCAACGACGTGATCGTCGAGATCGAGACCGCCAAATCGCTCGTCGAGCTGCCCTCGCCGTACTCGGGCACGGTCGGCGAGCTGCTGGCATCCGAGGGCACGACCGTCGAGGTCGGATCGCCCATCATCACGATCGGATCGGCGGATGCCACGGCTTCGGCGCCCTCGGCCCCGACCACCGTCCCCGAGCCCAGCGATCCGGGCGGTGCCGTGCTCGTCGGCTACGGCACGGGAGGTGCGGTGTCGTCGCGGCGCCGCAAGCCCGCGGAGCGTCCGGTCGCGGCATCCGTCGGTGTGGTCGCCAAGCCCCCGATCCGCAAGCTCGCGCGCGATCTCGGCGTCGACCTGTCGGCGGTGACCCCGAGCGGTACCGCCGGGGAGGTCACCCGCGACGACGTGGTGAAGCACGCCGAGCAGGCCAGCGTCTTCCGCAACATCGAGACGCCCGCGTGGGGCGACGTGCGCGAGGAGACGATCGAGGTCTCCGCTCCCGCCGCGCCCGCGCCGGCGGCATCCGCTCCCGCTCCGGCCGCTCAGACCGCTGACGCCCGCGAGGAGTCGATCCCCGTCCGGGGCGTGCGGAAGGCCACCGCCAACGCGATGACCTCGAGCGCGTACTCGGCCCCGCACGTGTCGGTGTGGGTCGACGTCGACGCGTCGCGCACCATGGAGCTCGTCAAGCGCCTCAAGGCCTCGCCCGACTTCGCCGATGTGAAGATCTCGCCGCTGCTGATCATGGCCCGCGCCGTCATCTGGGCCCTTCGCCGCACGCCCATGATCAATGCCGCGTGGGTCGACACCGACGCCGGCGCGCAGATCAGCGTGCGCCACTACGTCAACCTCGGCATCGCCGCCGCGACACCGCGCGGCCTGCTCGTGCCGAACATCAAGGACGCGCAGGGCATGAACACGCGCGAGCTCGCCAAGGCGCTCGAGCACCTCACGCTCACCGCCCGCGAGGGCAAGACGAGCCTCGCCGACCAGTCCGGCGGCACGTTCACGATCACCAACATCGGCGTGTTCGGCGTGGATGCCGGTACCCCGATCATCAACCCGGGCGAGGCCGGCATCATCGCCCTCGGCGCGATCCGTCAGAAGCCGTGGGTCGTCGACGGCGAAGTGCGCCCCCGCTGGGTCACCACGGTCTCGGGTTCGTTCGACCACCGCGTGGTCGACGGCGACGGCATCTCGCGGTTCATCGCGGATGTGGCATCCGTGCTGGAGGAGCCGGCGCTGCTGCTGGACTGATCCCGGGCGGCGACGCCCGCCTGCGCTACGCGATCCGCTCGGACGCATCCGCGGCGAGCAGCGACGCCATCACGGGGACGAGCTGCCGGGCGGCCGACCGCGGGTGCTCGAGGTGCCACTGGTACGCCCAGACCGGCACATCGCGGTGCCGCACGGCCTCGATGGTGCCGTCCGCGGCGCGAGCCGTGGCATCCAGGCCCTCTCCGAGGCGGTCGACCGACTGGTGATGGCTGCACAGGAGCTCGCCGGACGTCGAGATCGGATCGGGCCGCTCGAAGCGGACGCCGGTCGCGACGAACGGGTCGCACTCGGAGCGGCGGTGGCCCGAGATGTCCTGGTGCAGGGTGCCGCCGAACGCGACGTTGACGAGCTGCATGCCGCGGCAGATGCCGAGCAGCGGCCGACCGGCGGCGACCGTGTCGCGGATCACGGCGAGCTGCGCCTCATCGGCGACCGGGTCGTACGCCGACCAGTGCGGCCGGAGGTCGGTCGAGCCGTAGGCGCGCGGGTCGACGTCTTCCCCGCCGAGGATGACGACGACGTCGGCGTGACGGGCGGCGTCGAGAAGCGTCTCGAGGGGCCGTTCGGCTGCGGGGTGCAGCGCCACCGTCCACCCGGCGTCGCGGAGGGCGGTGACGGCGCCGTCGTTGAGGTCGTCGAGGAGCGCCTGGTAGCGCGGGGCGTCGGGACGGGTGTCGCGGATGTGGAACAGGGCGGCGGTCGGCATCGTGATCCTCGGGGAAGCGTGAGAGCTCCAGGATGCCAGGATGCCGCCTAGGTGGCAGTGCCGAGGGGCGAGCCGCCGATGACACTGATGCGCGACGACGCCGACACCTTCATCGCTGCTCTCGACCGCGTCCGGCGGCGCGTCCGGCGCTCACGGTCAGTCGTCGTCGTCCCCGTCGTCGTCGACGTCGTCATCCGGGCCGTCGTCGTCATCGTCGTCGTCTTCGGCGGGGGCGACCGGCACCGGAGCCGGAGGCTCGACCGGCTGCGGCGCGGGCGGGGCGACCGGCTGCGGGTCCGCCGGGACGGCGGGTTGTTCCGGGGCCGGGGCCGCCTGCTCGGTGGGGACCGCCGACGGGTCGACGACCGGCGTCGGCGACGGCGACGGCGTGGCCGGAGCGGGGCCGCCGGTGAGCGTGCCGCCCGGGAGCACCCGCTCGGTCGCGGTGCGCGGCTCGAAGGCGGTGGCCACGGCGGCGGTCGCACCGATCGCCCCGAAGGCGGCGACGGCGATGAGGGCGGTGCCGATCCAAGCGCGACGAGACATTCGAGGACTCCATCCGTGGTGAGGTGATTCGAGCCTGTCGCCCGCCCGTAAGGCGGCGCGAAGACGATCGTGAGAGCCTTCTTATTTCGAGGGGTCGGGGGTCACGGCCCCGGCATACTGAAGCGCATGGGAACGGCGCCCGCCTCTGCGACGGGCGGCGGGTGGACCGTTCGAACGCGCATCGTCGTGGTCATCACCGTGGTCGCCGCGATCGGCCTGATATCGGTCGGCGCCGCCGTCTACCTCGTCGAGCGCACGCGCATCCTGGCCGCCGTCGACACCCGACTGGAGGCCGCACTCGAGTCGGCGCGCGCCCTGGTCGCCACCGGTGACGGAGACGGGGCCTGGCCGTCGTCGACCGCGGCCCTCGAAGCGACGGTGACGCGCATCAGCCCCGACGACAACACCGGGGCCCTCGGCGTCATCGACGGCGCCGCGGCCTTCATCCCTGGAGTGCCGCTCGACGTCGACCTGCAGTCCGCACCCGGATTCGTGCCCCACGTCACCTCGGTGGCCCAGGGCGATCCCGTCATCGGCACGTACGCCGAAGAGGGGGTCGCCTGGCGCTACCTCGCCGCACCGATCGCGGTCGACGGATCGCCGCCGCCGTCTCCGGTGATGTTCATCACGGCCTACGACCTCGAGGGCGAACTCGCCGAGATCGACGACGCCGCCCGCGTGTATCTCGTCGCCGCGGCGATCGCGCTCGTCGTCATCGCGGCCAGCGCGGGCCTCGTCGCCGCCCGACTGCTCCAACCCCTTCGCCGCATGCGCGAGACGGCGGCCCGCGTCTCGGCACGCTCCCTCGCGGAACGGCTGCCGGTCGAGGGCAATGACGACGTCAGCGCGCTCGCCGCGACCATGAACGACATGCTCGACCGCCTCGACAGCGCGCTCGGGGCGCAGCGCACGCTGCTCAGCGACGTGGGGCACGAGTTGAAGACCCCCGTGACCATCGTGAGCGGTCACCTCGACGTGATGGACGTGGACGATCCCGCCGACGTGCGCTCCACCCGTGAGCTCGTGCTGGACGAGCTGGGGAGGATGGGGCGCCTCATCCAGGACCTCACCCAGGAAGCGGCCCTGCGCGGACCCAGCCCGCTCCGTCCTCAGGCGACCGACATGGCCGCCCTCGTCGAGCAGATCGTCGTCAAGGTGCGCGGCATCGACGGGGCGTCGGTGCGGCGGGGGCCGGTCGCCCCGATCCACGCGGTCGTGGACCGCGCGCGGATCACGCAGGCGCTGCTGCAGCTCGCGCAGAACGGCGTGAGCCACGGCGGCGGAGATCTCGTGCTGGGGGTCCGCTCGCGGGGAGAGACGATGGAGCTCTTCGTGCGCGACCACGGCCCCGGGGTCCCCGTCGACGAGCGCGAGCGCATCTTCGAACGGTTCCACCGCGGAGCGGCCGACGACGGACGCGGCGGCAGCGGCCTCGGTCTCAACATCGTGGCCGCCATCGCCCACAACCACGGCGGCGTCGCCACCGTGCGGGACCCGGTGAACGGCCCGGGTGCCGAGTTCGTGCTCACGATCCCGATCGTCGCCGACACCCCGCCCGACTCCGTCCCCCCGCGACCGCCGCCGCCCCGCGGCATCCCCGCACATGATCGCCCGGAGGGCTGACGTGGCATCCATCCTCATCGTCGACGACGAAACCCGCATCTCGTCCTTCATCGACAAGGGCCTGCGCTCGGCGGGCTACGCCACCCGCGTGACCGGCGACGGCCGCGAGGCCCTCGGGCTCGCCCTCTCGGGGGAGTTCGACCTCGTCGTGCTCGACGTCAACCTGCCCGGGATGACGGGATTCGAGGTGCTGGAACAGCTTCGCGGTTCGGGTTCCGCCGTGCCCGTCATCATGTTGACCGCCCGCGTCGAACTCGAGGACACCGTCGCCGGTCTCGAGGGAGGAGCCGACGACTACCTCGGCAAGCCGTTCCGGTTCGACGAGCTGGTCGCCCGCATCCGACTCCGCATCCGACGGGAACCGACGGCGAAGGGTCTGGAACTGCAGCACCGCGACATCGTGCTCGACGTGCGCCAACGCACCGCCTCGGTGGCGGGCAGGGAGATCGTGCTGTCGGCGCGCGAGTTCGCGCTCGCCGAAGAACTCGTGCGCCACCCCGGCCAGGTGCTGAGCCGCGAGCAGCTCCTCAGCCGGGTGTGGGGCTTCGACTTCGACCCCGGGTCGAACGTCGCCGACGTCTACATCGGTTATCTCCGCCAGAAGCTGGGCGCGGATCGCATCGAGACCGTGCGCGGCGCGGGGTATCGACTGGTGTGAGGGTGACTACCTCGCCGCCTCAGCGGCGCAGCGCGTGAGCCACTGCGCGGCACGCGCGTGCCACGCGGGACGGAACAGGTACACCGCCCCCAGGCGCAGACGTGTGGATGCCTCGTACGCGGCGATCCGCGCCGGGTCGACGTGCGCCCGAGCGGCGACCCCGTCGATCGCCGCGAGCGCCCCGGCGGCGCGCGCCGGTGACAGGCGCCCCTGCACCCGCCGCCAGGCCACGTGGGCGCGCAGGTTCGCGAGGTCGAGGGCGGGTTCTGCGCGGGCGGCGGTGTCGAGGTCGATCAGGCCGGCCCGGTGCCCGTCCCACAGCACCTGTTTGTCGTGCAGGTCGCGGTGGGCGGAAGCCGAGGCACCCCCGGCGTCGATCGTGAGGGCCTCGGCCGCGCGGTCGAACGCCGACGCGACCTCCGCCTCGACCCCGGCGCGGAGCGCGTGATCGCGCCACCGCAGCAGGATCTCGGCCTCCGCGGACGCGGTGTGCGGGGCGGCGTCGGCCGCGACCGGCGCCGCCAGCACACGTTCCCAGCCGCGGGCCCATCCGTCCCACGCCGCCTGCACCACGGCATCCGGAGTCCCGGGGTCGGCGCCGAGATCGTGCAGGGTCCGGCCGTCGACGCGGGAGAGGTGCACGCAGCCGGCGGCGTCGAGGAGGGTGACGTCGGGGGTGACGAAGCCCCCGCGGAACGATTCGGCGCGGTCGTGCGCCCTCGTGATCGCGGCGAGGGATTCGCGTCGGACGACCTTCACGTAGCCGGAGCCGTCGTGGGCGCGCAGCACGACGCGGCGCCCCCGTCGCCACGAGACGGTCGTGCCGGTCGACCAGGCGCGCGCGAGGGCGGGCAGGTGCTTGTCCGCGCCGTCGGCGAGCAGCTCCACCCGGTCGTCTCGCAGTCGTCCGGCGCGCAGACGCCCGTCGGCGTGGACGACCTCGAGGTCGCAGCCGTTCGAGGACGGCCACGCCCTCCGGATGCGCCAGCGGCCGTGCTCGTCGCGCACCTCGCTCGGGGGCAGCATCACAGGAGGTCCTCCGCCCGCTCGAGGCGTGCCGCCACCGCCGCCGGCCAATCGGGTCGCCACCGGCGGAAGGGTTCGATCGCCCGCTCCAGCGCGCACAGCGGCGTCCAGGCGCGCCACTCGCGCTCGGTCACGACACCTCCCTGCGCCTGATACGCGGCGAAGAGCGCGGTCGTCGTCGCGAGGTCGCCGGTGCGCACGAACTCCTCGACGGCGAACCCGGCCAGATCGAGCGCCGGGTCGCCCGCCTCGAGACGGTCGAGGTCGATCAGACGCACCCGTCCCTCGCGACCGCGCAGCACCTGGTCCGCGCTGAAGTCCCCGTGCACGATGGCCCGCCGCTGCGTCGAGGGGACACGTCGGGCGATCTCGTCGACGCGGCGGGCGGTCTCGGGCAGCGCGATGCGCAGGGCCCGGGCGGCGCTGCGGGCGCGGGTCTCGGGCGCGTCCCCGGCGTCGATGCCGCCGACGGGTATCGCGTGCAGGCGGGCCAGAGCCCTGCCCGCGGCCGCGGCGTGCGCCGGCGAGGGCGAGGAGGCGAGGTCTCCCTCGCCCCAGGATGCCGTTGCCCAGGTGTCGTCGGCGACGAGGCGGGGAGGAAGGGTGGGAACACCCGCGCTCCGCAGCATTTCGGCGTTGCGCAGGGCGGCGCCCGCACGTCCGGGAGCCGTCTTGGCGTACTCGCCGCCGCCGCGCAGGACCAGCCGGCGCCCGGGGTTGTGCCGCACGATCTCGGCGCGGCGCCATGACGGCTCGTGCTTCTCGGCATCCCGCACGGCTCGGGTGAGCGCGCGGTCGCTGCGCGCGGGTCCGCCGGCCGACCAGGGCACGCCCGGGAGGGCTCGAACGGCGGGGTCGCGCCGCTCGGCCGAGTCCGGCTTGTCGGGCGCCGCCCACGCGCCCGCCCAGAACGAGCCGTCCGGGGTGGTGTAGGCGGTGAGCAGGCTCGTGCCCGGCTTATACCGCAGATGACGCACCTCGACGGGTGCCCCCACCGCGTCGGAGAAGGATGCCGGATCCAGCAGCGTGCGAAGGCCGGGGATGCCCGGGTCTCGCCCGACCAGCGCGCGCACGGCCGCGATCATCGCCGGCCCCCCGTCGTCGCGACGGCATCCTCGTCGTCGGTGCGCCGCATCCAGGCGTGCACGCGCGAGTCGGCGCGGTCGAGGAGTTCGCGCGGCGTCCCGTCTTCGACGATGCGTCCGTCTTCCAGCCACAGCACGCGGTCGGCCGACAGCGCCTGGCTGACATCGTGCGTGATCGACAGGGTCGTGCGGCCCTTCGTCAGCGCCTGCAGCGATGCGCCGACCTGGCTGCGCGCGTGCGGGTCGAGCCCGGTCGTGGCTTCGTCGAGCACGATGACCGGACTGTCGCGCAACAGCGCGCGAGCGATCGCGATCCGCTGACGCTGGCCCCCGGAGAGGGTGCCGCCGCGCGCACCGAGGACGGTGTCGTAGCCCTCGGGGAGGGCGGTGACGAAGTCGTGCGCGAAGGCACGGCGCGCCGCGTCTTCGACCTCTGCGTCGGTGGCGTCCAGTCGGCCGTACCGGATGTTCTCGCGGACGGACGTGGCGAAGAGGACCGACTCCTGCAGCAGCAGCGACACCGACGCGCGGACGCTCGCGATCGTCGCGCGGGAGACGTCGATGCCGTCCAGGCGCACCCGACCCGAGCGGGGATCCGCCGCGCGCACGAGGAGGCCCGCCAGGGTGGATTTGCCCCCTCCCGAGGGACCCAGCAGACACACGTGCTGCCCCGCGGGGAGATGCAGGGTCAGGTCTCGGAAGACCGTGCTGCCGCGTCCATCCTCGACCGAGACGGCCTCGAAGGCGACCTCGCCGCGGAGCGGGGGCAGGGGGGCGGCGTCGGGGCCGTCGGCGATCTCGACGGGTTCCGCCAGCAGGTCGGCCACGCGTTCGCCGGATGCCGCGGCCCGCGCGATGCGGCCGGTGTACTTCGCGAGGTCCTTCAACGGGCGCATGGCGAGTTTGAGGTAGGCGACGAAGACGACCAGGTCGCCGGGGGTCATGCTGCCCGACAGCACCTGCCATCCGCCGCCCAGGAGCACGGCCGCGGTGGCGAAGCCGACGATGACGTCGGTGCGTCGCTCCAAGCCGGCTGCGAGGCGGCGCGCGCGCACACCCTGCGTGAGGGCTCGGTCGTTGCCGTCGGCGAAGGCTCCGGCCAGGCGCCGCTCCAGACCGTACGCCTGTACGACGCGGATGGCCCCGAGGGCCTCCGACGCGGTGTCGGCGAGGGCGCCCTCGCCCTTCCGTGTCGTGCGCGACGCGTCGGTGATGCGGGTGGAACTGCGCCTCGACGACACCGCGTACAGCGCGGCGGCAATCACCACCACGAGGGTGAGGAGGGGGTCCATGAACGACATCACGACGACGAGGACGACGAGGGTGAGGACGTTGCCCACCAGGGGGAGTCCCGCCGTGACGGCGACCTCCTGCAGCCGGCCGATGTCGCTCACCAGCCGCTGCACGACGTCGCCCGATGACGCGGTCGAGTGGTAGCGGGCCGAGAGCGACTGCACGTGGGCGAACGCGCGGGCGCGCAGTTCGGTCGCCACGCGCGAACCGACCAGGGCGAAAGCCACCGTGCTCGCGTACGCCGCGACGGCCCGCAGGGCGATGAGCCCGAGCAGCAGCGTCGCGCAGGCGACGAGGAGTCCGAGACTCGCTTGCGGGATTCCCGCCGCAGCCCCGGTCGAGGCGCCGAGGCTCACCGACACCGAGTCGACGACGAACTTCAACGGCCACGGCTCGAGCACGCGGAAGACGACGTCGGCCAGCAGGGCGACCATGCCGAGCACGATCAGCGAGGCTTTGCCGCGCAGATGCGGCCGCACGATGGCGAGACTGCGCCGCAGGGCGCGCGGCGAGGCGGCCTTCTGCCGCTTCACGACGCCACCGCCGCCGGCATCGCGTCCAGGATCTGCGCGAGCACGCCACCCCACCCGTGCTCGGCGACCGCCTGCCGACGGGCCCGGTCGGCCATCCGCCGGCAGAGCGCGGGGTCGTCGACGAGCGTCTGCAGGGCGTCGGCCAGAGCGCGGGCGTCCCCCGGGGTGGTCAGCAGCCCCGAGCGAGCGTGCCGCACGAGCGAGGGCACCTGGCCCACCCGGCTGCCGACGACCGGGAGGCCCGCGGCGAGGTACTCCGAGACCTTCAGCGGAGAGAAATAGTCGTCGGCGGCCCGGTACGGGGCGACGCCGATGTCGAGGCGCTGCAGCACCGCGGGCACGTCCTCGGGGGCCACGGCGCCGGTGAAGGCGGCATCCACTCCGAGGCTCCGGGCGTGCGATTCCAGGTCCGCACGCTGCGGCCCGTCGCCGACGACGAGCAGCCGCGCCCGTCGCCCCCGCCGCGCGAGCTCGGCCATGGCATCCACGAGCACGTCCACTCCGTGCCAGGGCTTGAGCGTCCCGACGAATCCGACGGTGGGCGGCACGTCGTCGGCCCGCCGCACGAGGGACGGACGCACGCGGTCGGTGTTCACGCCGTTCGGCGCCACGAGCGGGCGCGAGGCGCCGTGCTCCCGCGCCCAGTCCGCCACCGGCTCCGAAACGCAGGCCGCCACGTCGGCCCGCCGCAGCGCGCGCGCGGCGATGGCGACCGCGGCCTGCTCGTCGACCAGCTCGCGGTGGCGGCGCTGCTCCTCCACCAGCGGGGCGTTGACTTCGAGGACGACGGGCACGCCGAGCGCGTCGGCGACGTCGGCGCCTCCCGCCGAGAAGAGCGAGAACCGTTCGTAGACGAGGTCGCATCCGTCGGCCACGATCGCGGCGGTGAGGTCGTCGACGGCATCGCGGATGCCGCGTTCGCGCTGCGGGGCACCCGTTCCTCGCACGCGCCGGACGACGACGCGCACATCGGCGAGGTCGGCGGGGACGTGATCGCCCGCCCGCGTGGCGTACACCGTCACCTCGTCGCCGCGGGAACGGAACGCCCGCACGATCTCCTGCACATGGACGCTCGCGCCCTTCGTGCCGAAGACGGGCACGCCGGGGTCGGCGACGAGATAGGCGACGCGCATCACGCCGCCTCCTTCCGAGCGGGGGCGGCGCCGGCCGCGGTGAGCTCGGCGAGCCGCGCGGCCTGCGCCGCGGCGTCGAAGTGCCGCTCGATGAGCTGCCGCGCCCGACGGGTGGTCGCCTCGACGGGGTAGTCGGGCCGGTTGACGCGACGCAGGCCCTCGGCGAGGGCTTCCACATCGCCGGGGGCGCAGAGCACGCCGGTGCGGCCGTCCTCGATGATCTCGGGGATACCGGTGACCTCGGTCGACACGCACGGGATGCCGCTGGCCATCGCCTCCAGGAGCACCGTGGGCAGCCCGTCGGCGTTGCCGTCGGCGCCGACCCGGCACGGGGCGACGAACACGTCGGCCTCGCGGAGGCGGGCGGAGACTTCACCCTGCGGCAGGGGACCGAGGAAACGGATCGCCGATGCGGCCGCCGCCTGCCGTCGCAGGGGGGTCGCGAGCTCGCCGTCGCCGACGATGTCGAGCGTCACGTCCACACCCTCGTCGCGCAGACGCCCGACGGCGTCGATCAGGACGTCGAAGCCCTTCTTCTCCACGAGCCGTCCGACCGCGAGCAGCCGCAGCGGCCCGCGCCGCGGCCCGCGCTCCACGAACGGGAAGCGCTCGAGATCGAGTCCGTTGTAGACGCGCACGACGCGCTCCGCCGCCGGGAAGGTCTCGCGGAGGTGGCGCAGGTTGAAGTCGCTCACGGTCACCGTGAACGCGGCATCCGACAGCTTCCGCTCGAGGTCGGCCGGGTCGACGGAGGCGTGGAAGATGTCCTTCGCGTGGGCGGTGAAGGAGTACGGGATGCCGGCGAGCAGCGCGGCCAATCGGGTCACGGTCGTCGCGGTCGAGGCGAAGTGCGCGTGGAGGTGGGTGATGCGCCGATCGACGGCCTGCCGGGCGACCTCGACCGCCTGCAGCGCGTCGTCGGCCTCCACGGCCAGCAGCTCCGGCAGATGCCGGGCGACGGCCGCGCCGAGACGGGGATCGGCCTGCGCGCGACGGAGACCGTCCCAGGCGGCCGAGAGGCGGCGCGGCACGGGGACGGCGCGGACGGGAGCCTGCACGCGGGCGAGCTCGGCGTGGAAGCGGGTGTCGTCGCTCGGGCGCAGCGCGAAGATCTCGAGGCGCTCGCCGCGCGCTTCGCGGGCGATGATCTCGGTGACGACGAAGGTCTCGGAGAAGCGCGGGTACATCTTCACGACGTAGCCGATGAGGGGAGAGGCGTCAGATGGCATGGGCGGTGAGTCCTTCCGTCGGGGCGAGCAGGTGGGCCGAGAGGGCGGCGGCGGTGGAGAGGCCGTCGAGCTCGATACCGGTACGAGGGCTACGGGTCCGATGGGTCCGGCGGAAGAAGGCGGCGATGGCCTCGCTGTCGAGGGGGCCGTCGCCGACCGTCTCGAACGCGCCGACGCGCTCCAGGGCGCGAGCACGGATTCGCTGCTCGTCGCGCCGGCCAGAGCGGGGTACGACGAGGGCGGGGGTCGAGGTGCTCATGACCTCGCACACCGTGTTGTAGCCGCCCATCGTCACCACCGCAGCGGCGCGTTCGAGCAGATCGGGCAGGTCGGGCGCGCTGTCCACGACCTCCGCACCCGTCCGCGTCGCCGCCGCCCGCACGCGTTCGCGATCGGGCGGCGACATCTGGGGGCCGGTGACGATGATGTGGCGGTGCCCGGAGGGCAGGTCGGCACCGGCCGCGGCCACGGCGGTGTGCACCCCGTCGGAACCGCCACCGACCGTGGTCAGCACGAACGGGCCGTCGACGGCGGCCGCCGGACGGGTCGGACGCCCGTGCGCGAGGTAGCCGGTGTAGCTGATGAGCGGCGCCAGCCCGGGGGGCGTCTCGCCGCTGAGCCGCAGGTCGTGCACGGCCGGATCGCCGTACACCCAGATCGCGTCGAAGTGCTCCCGCACCGCACGGGCTCCCCCCAGCGTGCGGAACTCCGCCCGGGCGACCGCGGGCCGGTCGAGGACGTCGCGAAGACCCAGGACCGTCGTGCACGAGGGGTGGGTGGCGCGGAGGTCCCGCAGCGCGTTACGCAGCTCGCCGTGCACCCCGAACGGATGGCGGTCGACCACGAAGAGATCGGGGGCGAAGGCCCGCAGCACCCCGGCGACGACGCCCGCCCGCATCGCGGTGACCCGCTGGATGTCAGCGGCGAGGTGCCGGGAGCGGTAGCCCGTGTCGTCGACGGAGACGCTGGGCACCACCACCCAGTCCCACCCGGGCGGGGCGGGGAACGCCGTCGCCGACGCCTGGCCGGTGATGAGGACACCCGTGACCTCCTGCCCGATGATCCCGGGGACCGTCCGCGTGAGGGCGTGGGCGAGGGCGAGATTGCGCCGCACGTGTCCGAGCCCGACGGAATCGTGCGACGACAGGGCGATCCGGTGAACCACAGCAGCCTCCTGGGGTGGTGAGGCGCCCGTTGCGCCGCATCCGCGGGGTGTCCCGCGTCTCCCATGCTGGCCACGGCCCGTAAAGCGCGAGTAAGGCGTCCACGAGAGGGTTCTTAGAAACGCGATTCCGGTGCCGGATCATGGTCAGACGTCACCCGCTCGGCGAGCACACCGAACGGGATGCCGCCCGCCCGACGCGGTGCGACCCGCCCCGACCGATACCCCATCGAAGGCGTCCATTACCCCGCGTGACCACCCGTTACCGGCGGTGACACCGCGGTTTGGGCGGTCGGCGACCGCATGTTGACGTGGAGTCATGACTTCGCTCCGCACCGCACGCCTGGCCACGATCCTCGGCGCCTCCACCGCAGCACTCCTCCTCGCCCTGACCGGGTGCGCCGGGGGTGCGGCATCCGGAGACGACTCCTCGCGCATCGTCCTCGGTGCCGACGACGGCAACGAGGCGCACTGGACGGTGCTGAAGCAGAAGCTCGCCGACGAGGGCATCGACCTCGAGGTGCGCACCATCAACGACGGCGTGCAGCTCAACCAGGGCGTGCAGGACGGCGAGCTCGACGTGAACCTGTTCCAGCACCTCATCTACCTGTCGCAGTTCAACGTCGAGAACAACGGCTCGCTCGTGCCGGTCGGCGCGACCGCGGTGTACCCGCTCGCGCTGTACTCCGAGCAGTACCAGGACGTGAAGGATCTGCCCGAGGGGGCCACCGTCGCGATCCCGAACAACCCCACCAACCTCGCGCGCGGGCTGCTGAACCTCCAGACCGCGGGTCTGCTCACGCTGAAGGACGGCGGCACCGCCCTCTCGACGCCCGCCGACATCCTCACGACGAAGGTCGAGCTGCTCCCCGTCGACACGAACCAGACCGTCACCGCCCTCAAGGACGGGAGCGCCCAGGCGGCGATCGTCAACAACACCCAGGCGCAGAAGGGCGGTCTCGGCGACGAGCTCATCATCTTCAAGGAAGACCTCGACAACCCGCAGCTCGCGCCCTACATCAACGCCTTCGTCACGCGTGACGACAAGAAGGACGACCCGCGCTGGGAGAAGCTGATCGCGGCCTACCACTCGCCCGAGGTCGAGGCCGCGGTCACCGAGCTGAACCAGGGCAACCTGCAGTTCAAGACCGAGTGGACCGGCGCGCAGCTGACCGAGGAACTCACGAGCCTCGAGGATGCCGTCAAGGCGCAGAACGGATGACCGCGGTCATCGAGCTGCGGGGCGTCACCAAGAGCTTCCGCACCGACCGCCGCTCCTCCACGACCGCCGTCGACGACGTCACGGTGAGCGTGGAGGAGGGGTCGATCGTCGGCGTCATCGGCTACTCCGGAGCCGGGAAGTCGACCCTCGTGCGTCTGCTCAACGGCCTGGAGAAGCCCACCTCGGGCGCCGTCGAGGTTCTCGGGGTCGATGTGGGCTCGGCATCCGAGGCGAAGCTGCGCGACCTGCGGCGCCGCGTCGGCATGATCTTCCAGCAGTTCAACCTCTTCACCTCGCGCACGGTCGCGGCCAACGTCGCGTATCCGCTCAAGGTGGCGGGGTGGAAGAAGGCCGACCGCGACAGGCGCGTCGCCGAACTGCTCGACTTCGTGGGGATCGGCGACAAGGCGAAGCACTACCCGCGGCGCCTGTCCGGCGGGCAGAAGCAGCGCGTCGGCATCGCCCGCGCGATCGCGACCGACCCGCAGATCCTGCTCGCCGACGAGGCGACCAGCGCCCTCGACCCGCAGACCACGGCCGAGGTGCTCGACCTGCTGCGCGAGATCAACCGGCGCCTCGGCATCACGATCGTCGTGATCACGCACCAGATCTCGATCGTGCACGAGCTGTGCGACCAGGTCATCGTCATGGACGGCGGCCGGGTCGTCGACAGCGGCGACACCTATCGCGTGTTCGCGCACCCCCGCGCCGACCTCACCAAGCGATTCGTCGCGGCGGTGACGCAGGGTGTCCCCGCCGGTGAGACGCTCGCCGCACTCGCCGCGGGAGGGGGAGAGCTCGTGAGCGTCGAGGTGAACGAGTTCACCAGCGAAGACGTGTCGGAGGTGTTCCACCGCCACGGCATCCGTCACTCCGTCGTCTATGGCGGGGTGACCGATGTGCTCGGCAAACAGCTGGGAACGCTCACGTACCGGGTGCATGCGGACGACCTGGATGCCGTCGTCACCGACCTCCGTGCCCACACCGACGTCGTCGTGCCCTCGGTGGAGGTGCGCGCATGAACAAGTGGGAGACCCTCACCCCTGTGCTGCTGCAGTCGATCGGCGAGACCGTCTACATGGTCACCGTCTCGCTGCTCATCTCGGGCGTCGCGGGACTCGTCATCGGCGCCCTGCTCTACGCCACCCGACCGGGCAACCTGTTCGAGAACCGCGTCGTCTTCTTCGCGTTGAACCTCGTCATCAACGTCATCCGCCCGATCCCCTTCATCATCTTCCTCACCGCCGTGGCCCCGGTCACGCGCGCCGTGACGGGGACGACCCTGGGGACGGATGCCGCGATCGTGCCCATCACGATCATGGCCACGGTCGTGATCGCCCGGGTCGTCGAGCAGAACCTCGTCGCCGTCGACCCCGGCACCGTGGAGGCCGCGCGCGCGGTCGGTGCGCGGCGGATCGGGGTGCTCTTCGGCGTGGTGATCCCCGAGGCCCTCGCGCCGCTCATCCTCGGTTACACGTTCATGTTCATCGCGGTCGTCGACATGTCGGCCATGGCCGGCTACATCGGCGGCGGCGGCCTCGGCAACTTCGCGATCATCTACGGCTATCAGCAGTTCAACGCGCAGGCGACGTGGGTGACCGTCGCGATCATCGTGGTGATCGTGCAGGCCGGGCAACTGCTCGGCAACACCCTGGCCCACCGCATCCTGCGCCGCTGACGCGCGGGGGTGGAGCGACGGCCATGCGCCGCGCCCCCCGCACGCACCCCTCGCCGAGTGTCCAGAACACCCGGACCATCGTCGAATTGGTCCGGGGGTTCCGGACGCTCGAGGTGCGGCGCGCACGGTCTCGGAGTGAGTGTCGATGGTCCGGCCCTCGAGGCCCTGCCCGCACATACCGACCTACCCTCGGAGGATGAGCCTCCCCCGCACCTTCGCCCGCTGGCTGCTCGGCGCCGCTCTGGTCTTCACCGGCACCGCGCATCTGACGTTCGCCCGCGACGCGTTCGTCGCTCAGGTGCCGTCGTGGCTTCCGCTTCCGGTCGACGTCACGGTCGTGGCATCCGGGGTCGTCGAGATAGCCCTGGGACTCGCCCTCCTCGTCCTCGGGCGCCGGCGCGTCGCGGTCGGCTGGATCGTCGCGGCCTTCTTCGTCGCGATCTTCCCCGGCAACATCGAGCAGTTCGTCCGGGGCACCGACGCCTTCGGCCTCGACACCGACCTCGCTCGCGGCATCCGTCTGCTCTTCCAGCCGCTGCTGGTGATCTGGGCGCTGTGGTCGACCGGAGCGTGGAAGGCCTGGCGAACGCGGCGGCGAGGCAGCGGCCGACGACCCGCGGTCGGACGCTGATCCCCGCGTCGCCCGGCGCCGCGGTCGCCGCCTGACCCGTGCGGCGCGGCGCCCCACCTGCTCGAATGTCCACAACACCCGGACCGTCGCGAAGTCCGTCCGGGTGTTCTGGACACTCAGCGTGGGGTTGGGGCCGCACGCGGCGTCGCGCGACCCGCGTGATCCTCCGCGACGGCGTGCGACGCGCGGGAGGCCGCGCAACCGCCGTCACATCGAGCGTCCAAGACGCGCCGCGTGCGCGCTCGCGCGACGGCGTTTCCTGGACACTCGACGGGGATGAGCGCCGCGCTGCGTCAGGCCCGCGCCGGACTCAGCTGCGCGCGGCCTCGGCCTGCAGCACCTCGACGAGCACGTCGAGACCGCGGTGCGCGTCGGCGTCGCCGATCACGGCGGGCGGAACGACGTGCACGCGGTTCTCCGCCACGAAGCCGAGCACGCCCCGGTCGAGCATCGCGGCCTTGATCGCGCCGACGCGGGCCGTGGCCACCGGCTCGCGGGTCGTCGGGTCGGCGACGAGCTCGACGGCCCAGAACACTCCGCGGCCGCGGACCTCGCCCACCAGCGGCGACTCCTCGGCCAGGGTGCGCAGGCGCGGGCCGATGACCTCGTCGCCGATGCGCCGCGCGTTCTCGATCACGCCCTCGTCGGCCATCGCCTCCTGCGCGGCGACGATCGACGCGGCGGCGAGCGGGTGGCCCGAGTACGTCAGTCCTCCGGGGAAGACGCGGTCATCGAACACCGAGGCCACGGCATCCGAGATCACCACTCCGCCGACGGGCACATAGCCGGAGTTCACGCCCTTGGCGAAGGTGATGAGGTCGGGGCGCACGTCGAAGGCGTCGAACGCGAACCACTCCCCGGCGCGCGCGAAGCCCGCCATGACCTCGTCGAGGATGAGCAGGATGCCGTAGCGGTCGGCGATCTCGCGCACCCCGGCGAGGTAGCCGGGCGGGGGTACGAGGATGCCGGCGGTGCCGGGGATGGTCTCGAAGAGGAACGCCGCGATGGTGTCGGGTCCCTCGGCCTGCACGGTGCGCTCGAGGTGGCGGAGCGCCCGCTCGCACTCCTGCTCAGGCGTCTCGGCCCAGAACTCGGAGCGGTAGAGATACGGCCCGAAGACATGGACGTGACCGCGGGAGTACTCGTTCGGCATGCGTCGCCAATCGCCGGTGGCGACGATCGCCGCACCGGTGTTGCCGTGGTACGAGCGGTAGTGCGACACGATCTTGTCGCGGCCGGTGGTCAGGCGCGCCATGCGGATGGCGTTCTCGTTGGCATCCGCACCACCGTTGGTGAAGAACACCTTCGAGAAGCCCTCGGGGGCGCGCTCGAGCACGAGCTCGGCCGCGTGGGCGCGCATCTCGTGCGCGTGCGCGGGCGCGACGGTGGTCAGCTGCGCCGCCTGCTCCTGGATCGCCGCGACGACGCGGGGGTGCTGGTGGCCGATGTTGACGTTGACCAGCATGCTCGAGAAGTCGAGGTAGCGACGGCCGTCGGCATCCCACACCTCTACGCCCGAGCCCCCGGCCAGGGGGAGCGGGGCGAGCGTGCCCTGCGCCGACCACGAGTGGAAGACACTGGTGCGGTCGCGCTCGCTGATGTCGGCGTTTCGGGAGGTCATCAGGGGAGAGGGCATTCCCCCAGTGTGCGGCTGGGCTCGACGAGCGGGGAGCGCGGATCTGTCGGTAATCTCGGGAGACGATCGACAGTTTGGCCAGTCATGCCCGCCACCCTCCGCGTCCTCCTCGGCGACGAGTCCTTCCCGCTGCGCGTCCTGACGGAGCTCGACGACGGGGTCCTCGACCGGCCGGTGTCCTGGGTGCACAGCTCCGACCTCATGGACCCGACCCCGTGGCTCGAGCCCGGCAACCTGCTGCTCACCAACGGGGCGCAGTTCTCCCCCGAACCGGATGCCGCCGAGGCCACCGACTACTGCCGGCGTCTGCGCGCGCACGGCGTCGTCGGCATCGGGTTCGCGACCGACATCATCCACGACCACGTGCCCCTCGCGGTGGTGCGGGCGGGGGAGGCCGTCGACCTGCCCATCGTCGAGATCGCGGACCGCGCGCCGTTCATCCGCATCATCCGCTTCGTGGCCGACATCATCGCGGCCGACCGGGCCGCGCGCCTGTCGTGGCTGCTCGACGCGCAAAGGGCGGTGGCGCGGGCGGCCGTGCGCGATGACGGACTGCGCGAGATCCTGCAGACCCTCTCGCACCTGCTCGGCGCCTGGGTCGAGCTCTACGACGCGGTCGGGGGGCGCCTGTCGCTGCCGGGGCTGCGCTCGGCGCCCCGCGGAGTCGAGGCCGAGGTCGGCCGCGACGTCCGCCGCCTGCTCGAACGGCGCACCGCCGCGAGCCTCGTCGTGCCCTCGGCCGGCCACGCGCTGCTGCAGACCATCGGGCAGAGTTCGCGGCTGCGCGGCGTGCTGGCCGTCGGGGGAGCGGAGCCCCTCGACCCCGCCGGCAAAGAGCTCGTCGCCACCGTCGTCGCCCTTGCGAGCATCGCCCTCGAGCAGCAGCGGGGGGTGCAGACGGCGCTCCGGGGCGTGCGCGCGGGCGTGGTGGAGATGCTGCTCGACGGTCATGCCGACGCCGCTCGCCGGGTGGCGGATTCGGCGGTGGGAGGACTCCCCACCGAGCCCTACCTCGTCGGCGTCCTGCGCGGCGCGCGCGCGACGCCCGGACTGCTCGACGAACTCGACCTCGTCTCGAGCGACCCGCAACGTCTGTTCTCGGCCGAACTCGGCGCCGACGTGGTCGTGCTGGTGGCCGCCGGCGCGGGCGATGCCCTGGTCGCGCTCGCCGAGCGGCGCGGTCTCGCCGCGGGGACGGCCCGTCACGGCGCGGGCGATGACCTCCCCCTCGCTTTCCGGCGGGCGGAACAGGCGGCGCGCGAGGCCCGAGCCGGAACCGTGCGCGCTTACGAGGACCTCGCGCGACGCGGGCTGGTCGGGGCGCTCCGCGAGCACGGCGGCGAAGAGCTCGCCCAGTCGCTCCTCGAGCCGCTCGACGGCCTGCCCCCCGCGGAGCGGCAGCGCCTGCGGGAGTCGGCGAAGGTGTGGCTGGATGCCAACGGCGCTTGGGACCCGGCAGCGCGAGCGCTCGGCATCCATCGCCACACGTTGAGGGCGCGACTCACCCAGCTCGAGGGTCTGCTCCGGCTCGACCTGTCGACCTTCGCCGCGCGCGCCGAGCTGTGGGCGGCGCTGGAGTTCACCGACGATCGCTCGTGAGTGCTCGACTCGCGGGAGATCAGTGCGCGTCGCTCGAAGCTCAGGTGGTGCGTTGTGTGTGCGCATGATCTGACGCTGCCGACGCTCTGCCGCCGGTGACGCGAGTGCTCACGGGGTGTCGCGGGGAGAGCGATCGAGCTCGTCGGCGAAGGCACGAGCAATCGCCGTCTCGTCGGGCAGGGCCTTCTGCATTTCATCGGTGAGTTCGTACCTCCTCACCGCGACGGGCTGCTTCGCCGAGGCGAGTGCATAGCGCACGACGGTGTCGTTCTTCCCGGCGACGAGGAGGATGCCCACCGTCGCCTGGTGTTTGTCGGGGATGCGGAGCCGGTCGTCGACGACGGCGACGTAGAAGCCGAGCTGGCCGGTATCACGAGGGTCGAAGGTCGTGGTCTTGAGTTCGATGACGACGTAGCGCAGCTGCTCGACGTGTTCTCGTTCGGAGACGTCGCCGTCGACGGCGAGGAACTGCAAGGCGTAGGGGTCCTTGGTCAGTTCCTGAGCCTGATCGGAGTCGAGTTCTTTCAGCGTGGCGGCGAAGTTGCTGGGGGCTGCTGCGTCTCGCTCATGAAGTCGGGTGGTGATCTGGTGAGCGAGCACGGCGCGGCTCCACCCGTGGTGTACGTCCTTCCTGGCGTACCAGTCCCGCTGCTCAGCGTCGTCGAGCTTGTCGAGCAGTTCGACGACGTGTCCCCAGGGCTATAGTCCAACGGGGCGTTGGACTATCGCGGTCGGGTCCGGCCACGCCTCAGCGAAGCGGCGCATCTAGAAGAGGTTCGCCCGTGAGAACCCCTTCATGGTCGGAAACTCTGCGCGCAGGTCTTCGGCCAGCCGGGTGAGGATCTTGGCACCCCAGCCCTGCTCCGCTTGGCGGGTGAGGATAGTGCGGCCGATGGTCCACCAGAGCTGGAGAAGTTCGTTGTTCGTCGTGCGCTGGGCACGGAGCCGGGCCCCGTGGACGTGCTTCTTCAGATCCTCGAGAGTCGACGCGTACTCTGCCGGTTCCATCTCGGTCATTCGCTCAGCCTCTCTCGCCGGAGAACGGCAAGAGAGACGACGCGGTACGGATGTTGGAATCAGTGCGACGGAAATCACCCGATGCTGGGTCCCTTTTCAGGTGCGAACAACCAGCTCGTGCTGCAGTGGGTCCTGGCCAGGCGCAGCGCGGGCTAGGGCTTCCGCCCGCTCCCCCGGGGGTGAGTCGCCTAGTTGCGTCGCAACCGGGCCACCGGAAGCGACGCGTCCTGGCCACTGACGCGAGGAGACCCCGCGGGCGGCGTCAGCTGTTCTGGGGGAAGCCGAGGTTGATGCCGCCGTGGGTGGCGGGGTCGAGCCAGCGGCTGGTCACGGCCTTCTCGCGGGTGAAGAAGTCGAAGCCGTGCACGCCGTACGCTTTGGCGTCGCCGAAGAGGCTCTTCTTCCAGCCGCCGAACGAGTGGTACGCCACGGGGACGGGGATGGGCACGTTGATGCCGATCATGCCGACCTGCACCTCGTTCTGGAAGCGGCGGGCGGCTCCTCCGTCGTTGGTGAAGATGGCGGTGCCGTTCCCGAACTCGCCGCTGTTGATCAGCGCGAGACCCTCGTCGTACGAGGCCACGCGCACGACGGAGAGCACCGGTCCGAAGATCTCCTCGGTGTACGCGCGGGATGACGTGGGCACGGCGTCCAGGAGCGTGGGGCCGAAGAAGAAGCCGTCCTCGTGTCCGTCGACGGTGTAGCCGCGACCGTCGACGACGACCTTCGCGCCGTCGGTCTCGGCGATGTCGACGTAGGAAGAGACCTTGTCGCGATGCTGTCCGCTGATCAGCGGCCCCATGTCGGGCTCGTCGGTGGCGGCGCCGTTGCCGATGCGCAGCTTCCGGATGCGGTCGGTGACCTTCGCGATGAGCTCGTCGGCGACGGGCTCGACCGCCAGGACGACGCTGATCGCCATGCACCGTTCGCCCGCGGCGCCGAAGCCGGCGTTGACGGCGGAGTCGGCGACGAGGTCGAGGTCGGCATCCGGCAACACCAGCATGTGGTTCTTCGCCCCGCCCAGAGCCTGCACACGCTTGCCGTTCTTCGCGGCCGTCTCGTAGATGTACTGCGCGATGGGGGTCGAGCCGACGAAGGAGATCGACTGCACGACGGGGCTGTTCAACAGGCCGTCGACGGCGACCTTGTCACCCTGCAGCACGGTGAACGCCCCCTCGGGAAGGCCCGCTTCCTTCCACAGCTGCGCGAGCCAGAGCGAGGCCGAGGGGTCCTTCTCGCTGGGCTTGAGCACCACCGCGTTGCCGGCGGCGAGGGCGATGGGGAAGAACCACATCGGCACCATCGCGGGGAAGTTGAACGGGCTGATCACACCGACCACCCCGAGCGGCTGCTTCAACGAGTAGACGTCGACGCCGTTCGAGGCGTTCTCGCTGTAGGCGCCCTTGATGAGGTGGGGGAACCCGGTGGCGAGTTCCACGACCTCCTGGCCGCGGGCGATCTCGCCCATGGCATCCGATCGCACCTTCCCGTGCTCCGACGTGAGGATCTCGGCCAGCTCCCCCTTGCGGGCGTTCAGCAGCTCACGGAACGCGAACAGCACCCCCTGCCGCTTCGCGATCGAGTACTGGCTCCACGCCGCGAACCCGCGCTCGGCGGAGGCGATGGCCGCGTCGACCTCCGCCTCGTCGGCCAGCGCCACGTGCGCCTGCACGGCGCCGGTGGCGGGGTTGTAGACGGGGGCGGTGCGGCCCGACGTCGAGGGCGCGGCGGCGCCGTCGAACCAGTGCGCGATGACGGGGAGGTCGTTGTCGGTCATGGCTCCCAGTAAACGTCCGATCCCGGGATCTCGCCGCTGACAAAGCGGCGACGCCGTGGGTCTCGACGGGACAGATCGGCATGCGGGTGGAACGCGGATGCCGCGCGACGGCAGCCCAGCTATGACGCCGCGGATGCCGAGCCGGCAGGCCGCCGGGGGCGGGAGCCGATCCCTGGGAGCTTCTTGTGCGAGACGCGTTGAGTTTGAGAACGATTATCAACGGCGATACCGTGGACGCATGACCCGTCGCCTCCTCGCCCCCGTCGTCATCGGGGCCGCCTCCGTTCTCGCGCTCGCCGGTTGCGCCGGTGGCGCCCCCACCGCCACCAGCTCGGGCGCCGCCGCGGGCGACAAGGTCACGGTCGTGGCATCCACCGACGTGTACGGCTCGATCGCCCAGGCCATCGGCGGCGACTTCGTCGAAGTGCAGTCGATCATCACGTCGTCGTCGCAGGACCCGCACGAGTACGAGGCGAGCGCGCAAGACCAGCTCACGCTGAAGAACGCGGGCCTCGTCATCGAGAACGGCGGCGGGTACGACGCGTTCATGGAGTCGCTCGTCGAGGCCAGCGGCACCACCGCCCCCGTCATCACGGCCGTCGATTTCAACCACGACTACCCCGGGGCCGCCTCGCACGACGAGGCGCACGCCGACGAGGCGAGCGCAGCCCCCACCGAGCGCGCCGACGCGCAGGCCGAGGGCGACGACCACGACCACGCCGAGGGCGAGACCCACGCAGAGGGCGACGGGCACGGCCACATCGAGGGCTTCAACGAGCACGTCTGGTACGACCCTCACACCATGGAAGACCTCGCCGCAGACATCGCCGAGCACCTGGGCGAGATCGCCCCCGACCACGCGGCCGACTTCACGGCCAACGCCGACGCCTTCGTGGGCGAGATCGCCGGCCTCGAGGACTCCCTCGGCCAGATCGAGGCGAAGGACGCCGGCGCCAAGGTGTTCGTGACCGAGCCGGTGCCGGTGTACCTGACCGCCGCGGCGGGACTCGACAACGCCACCCCCGACGAGTTCAGCGAGGCGGTCGAAGAGGGCCAGGACGTGCCTCCGGCGACCCTGCTCGAGTCACTGCAGCTGATCGAGTCCGGTGACATCGCGCTGATGATCGTCAACCCGCAGACCGGCGGCGCCGAGACCACGCAGGTCGAAGACGCGGCGAAGGCGAAGAACATCCCGGTGATCGAGTTCACCGAAACGCTCCCCGAGGGTCAGACTTACATCTCGTGGATGCAGAGCAACATCACGGCGCTGTCCGACGCGCTGGCGTGAACGCGGCCTCACCGCTGCGCGTGCGCGGCGCCGCCCTCGAGCGGGGCGGCCGCGAGCTGTGGGCCGGGCTCGACCTCGAGGTCGCGCCCGGCGAGCTCGTCGCGGTGCTCGGGCCCAGCGGGTCGGGGAAGACGACCCTGCTGCGCGCCATCCTCGGCCTCGAACGCCTGAGCGCGGGCTCCATCGAGGCGCTCGGCACCCCCGTCCGTCGCGCCGGCAACCGCCGCATCGGTTACATCCCCCAGCAGCGCCCCCTGCCCCGAGAGACTCCGCTGCGCGGACGCGACATCGTCGGCCTCGGCGTCGACGGGCACCGCCTCGGACTACCGCTGTCGCGCAAGAAGGACCGCGCGCGCATCGACGATCTTCTCGCGGCGGTGGGCGCCACCGAGTTCGGCGACCGGCCGGTCGGCCTCCTCTCGGGCGGCGAGCAACAGCGTCTGCGCGTGGGCCAGGCCCTCGCCGACGACCCCGCCCTGCTGCTGTGCGACGAGCCGCTGACCAGCCTCGACCTCGCCAACCAGCAGGCCGTCGTGCGCCTGATCGATCGGCACCGCCGCGAGCGGGCCGCCGCGGTGCTGCTCGTCACGCACGACATCAACCCGGTGCTTTCGCGCGTCGACCGTATCCTCTACATCGCCCACGGTCGCTTCACCCTCGGCACCCCCGACGAGGTGCTGACCACCGAGACCCTCAGCGCCCTCTACGGCGCCCCCGTCTACGTCGTGCGTGCCGGCGGCCAGCTCATCGTCGTCGGAGCGCCGGATGCCGATGAGGCCCACCACCATCACCACGACGAGGATCACGCATGAACTGGTCCGACGTCGGCGACGCGCTCTTCGGAGGGGTGAGCCAGTACGGCGCCATCCTCGAACTGGTCCAGAACTCCGTCTACGCCGGAGCCGTGCTCGGCCTCGTCGGCGGACTGATCGGCGTCTTCGTGATGCAGCGCGACATGGCTTTCGCCGTGCACGGCATCAGCGAGCTGTCGTTCGCGGGCGCCGCGGTGGCACTGCTCATCGGCGTCGACGTCGTGTCGGGGTCGATCGTCGGCTCGCTCATCGCCGCGGCCCTCATCGGGGTGCTCGGCGCACGGGCGCGGGACCGCAACTCCATCATCGGCGTGCTCATGCCGTTCGGTCTGGGCGTCGGCATCCTGTGCCTCTCGCTCTACAACGGCCGCAGCGCCACTCGTTTCAGCCTGCTGACCGGCCAGATCGTGTCGGTGCAGAGCGAGCAGCTCGGCTGGCTCGTCGTGATCGGCGTCGCGGTGCTCGCGGCCCTCCTGCTCATCTGGCGTCCGCTGCGCTTCGACTCTCTCGACCCGCAGTCCGCCGCCGCCCGCGGGGTCCCCACGACCGCGGTGTCGCTGGCGTTCATGCTGCTGCTCGGGCTGATCGTCGCGGTGGCCGTGCACATCATCGGAGCGCTCCTCGTGATGGCGCTGCTCGTCACCCCGGCCGCGGCCGCGATGCGCGTGGCATCCGGACCGCTGTCGGTTCCGCTGCTGGCCGCGCTGTTCGGCTTCGTCTCGGCGGTGGGGGGCGTGCTGCTCGCGGTGGCCGGAACGCTGCCGGTCAGCCCGTACATCACGACCATCTCGTTCGCGATCTACCTGGTGTGCCGGGTGGTCGGCGCGCGGCGCGAGCGCACCACCCGCGCGCTCTGAGCCCGGGCTCCCGCGCACCGCGCGTACGGGCCCGCCCTCGCCCCCGCGACATCTCCCGCGCCCAGCCGTTTCACCGATCGCCTCGCTAGACTCGGCGGCATGGTCCAGCGCAACACGTGGCAGCGCGAGCGCGTGCGCGAAGCCCTGTCGGGAGCCGGCGGCTTCGTCAGCGCACAGGCGTTGCACGCGACCCTGCGCGACGAGAACACGGGCATCGGTCTGGCCACCGTCTACCGCACGCTCGCCGGCCTCGCGGCCAAGGGCGACGCCGACTCGCTGCAGAGCCCCGAGGGTGAGAACCTCTTCCGCGCCTGCGAGACGCGGGGACACCACCATCATCTGATCTGCCGCTCGTGCGGCAAGGCGGTCGAGATCGCCGCGACCGACGTCGAGGAGTGGGCGCAGCGCACCGCCGCCCAGCACGGCTTCAGTGAGGCCGAGCACGTCGTCGACATCTTCGGCATCTGCACCGATTGCGCCCGCGCCCGGGCTCGCGAGCGTGGCGACGAGTAGTCGCACCGCGGCGCCGTCGCCCCCGCGCACCGGCGCCTCCCGCACCCTCGTCGCGCTCGGCCTGGGTGTCGTCGTGGTCACCGCGTTGTTCCTGGTCGACGCGTTCGCGCCCACGTTCTTCGCGCAGCCCCTGCCCACCCGCGCCCAGGACGGTCTGACCCTCGCCCTCAGCGTGCTCATCGAGTCGCTGCCGTTCGTGGTGCTCGGCGTGGTGCTGTCGATCATCGTGCAGGTCTGGGTGCCGCCGGGGGCGATCGAGAGATGGATGCCGCGCGCGCCGTGGGCGCGCCGGGCGGTGCTGTCGCTGCTGGGCATGTTCATCCCCGTCTGCGAGTGCGGGAACGTGCCCTTCGCCCGCGGACTGCTCATGCGCGGCTTCGGGGTGTCCGACACCCTGACCTTCCTCGTCGCGGCGCCCATCGTGAACCCGATCGTCATCATCTCCACCCACGCGGCGTTCGGCTTCAGCGACGGCATCCTGGTGGCGCGCCTGATCGGCGGCTACCTCGTCGCCAACCTCATCGGGTGGCTGTACAGCCGGCATCCCGATCCCGACAAGCTCATCACCGAGCGCTTCCTCGCCACCTGCGAGATCGTCGTGCAGGAGCGCGGGAACCGCGGCCGACGCACCCTCGCCCAGTTCGTCGTGGAACTGCGTTCGGTGATGCCCGCGCTCATCATCGGATCGCTGCTGGCGGGAGCGGTGCAGGTGCTCATCCCGCGGAGCGCGCTGCTGGCGATCGGCTCGGATCCGGCGCTCTCGATCGCGGCCATGATGCTGCTGGCGATCGTCGTGTCGCTCTGCTCGAACGTCGACGCCTTCTTCGCGCTGTCGTTCGCCTCGACGTTCACGCCCGGTTCGATCGTCGCCTTCCTGGTGGTCGGACCCATCATCGACCTGAAGATGATGGCGCTGCTGCGCACGACGTTCACCACGCGGGTGCTCGCCGGGATGACGGTGGTCGTGGTGCTGTTCGCCTTCGCGCTCGGAACGGTGGTGAACCTCCTTGTCTAGGACGCAAGCCCTCGCCACGCGCTGGCTCGGCGTGGGACTGACCACGTGCCTGTCGATCACGACGATCACGCTGTGGATCACGGGCCGCATGTCGCTGTACATCAACCCCGACTCGGCGTGGTTCGCCGTCGGCATGTCGGTCGTCGCCCTCGTCGGGGCGGTCGCTTCGTTCGCGCTGCCGTTGGGCGCCGAGGCCGACCACGGACACGATCACGAGCACGGGCACGCCCCCGCCGCGGCATCCGCCCGCCGTGAGGCGTTCGCGCACGCCGATCACGAGCACGCCGATCCGTTCGACGACCACGACCACACCGCCCACGAGCAGCTCGCCGCGCGTCCGCGCCTGACCCCCGGGGGTATCGCGGCCTTCACCGGCGGGGTGCTCGCCTCGGGCGCCGTGATCGCGGTGCTGCTGACGCCCGCGGCGTCGCTGTCGACCGAACTCGCCGTCTCGCGCGACGTGGGGGCGCCGCCGTTGTTCGCGGGCTCCGACGTCATCACGCTCGCGGCTTCCGGCGACACCGCGCAGTTCGGCATCGGCGACTGGTCGGCGGTGTTCGCGCACGCGACCAACCCCGAGACGTTCGACGGCAAGCCCGTCACCCTGACCGGATTCATCACCCCGGGCGGCGACGGCGCCACCTTCGACCTCACGCGCCTCGTCATCACGCACTGCGTCATCGACGCCCAGACCGCGCGGCTGCCGATCACCGCGTCGGTCGACGCCCCCGCGACGGGACAGTGGGTGACCGTGACCGGCACGGTGCGCTCCAGCGGCGACGGCACGCTCGAGGTGCAGGCCGAGCAGGTGGCATCCATCGACGAACCGGCGGATCCCTATGAGTACTGAGTCCCGCCGGTCGCGGTCCCGCGCGCGGCGCGGACGCGGGTTCGCGGTCGCCTTCGCCGCCGTCCTCGTCGGCCTCGTGGTCGTCGGCGGGATCGGCGGGGTCGTCGCGGTGGCGCAGGGACCCCGCGTCACCGACGTGCAGGTCGACCCCGCGGCCGCGGTCGCGGCATCCGGGTCCCGCGTGATCCTGACGACCACGCAGTCGCTCGAGACCGTGGACGCGTCGCAGGTGTCGGTGGAGCCGGCGACGCCGTTCACCGTCGACACCGCGGGGCGGAGCGTCGGCGTGCGCTTCACCCTGCCGCTGCGCGACGACACCGACTACCGCATCACGGTCGACGGCGTGAGCGGCCTGGGCGCCGGGCCCTCGTCGACGCTCACCGAGACCTTCCGCACGCCGCCGCTGCAGGCGTATCTGATGCAGCGCGGTACGCCCGAGGGCGACACGATCTTCCGCACCGACCTGCAGGGCGAGGCCGGGTTGCCGGTCTTCGTGCACCCGCACATCGAAGACTTCCGCGCCACCGCGAACCACCTCGTCATCTCGGTGCGCGACGGCGACACCGCCCGGGTGATCGTCACCGACGCCGACGGGCAGAACGCGCGTGACGTCGCGCTCCCCGGGCCCGGTTTCGTGAGCAACCTGCAGTCGGCCGACCGCGGAGAACGCATCGGATTCACCTTCTCGGATGCCGACCTGGGTGCGGCGGGAGGACGCGAGAGCCGCCTGTTCACGATGTCGGCCGCCGATGACGCACCCCCCACCGACGTGGGCTTGAACGGCGGCGACGCCCGCATCGCCGACTACCGTTTCGTGCCCGACACCGACAGCATGCTCGTGCTCACGTTCGACTCGCGCCTGCTGCTCACCGATGCCGAGGGCGGGAACGCGGCACCGCTCGGCAGCGCGGTGTCGATCGACGGCATCGCCCGCGGCTCGTCGGTCGCGATCGTCGAGCGGCTCGAGGGGATCCGCGAGGTCGACCTGACCGACGGGTCGGAGAGACCCCTCGTGCAACCCGTCGATCCGCCGGGCCTCGCCGGGCGTGCCACCCCGGTTCCCGGAACGGATGCCGGCACGATCCGCTCGTTCGCCGACATCAGCGCCGACGGGGTCTCGCGCTCGACCACCGTGGCGCACATCGACACCGGCGGTGCGGTGCGGCCGATGCTCGAGGTCCCCGGCTCCGACACGGTGCTGCAGACGTGCGTCTCGCCCAGCGGCCGGTACGCCGCGGTGCTCATCGCCCCGCGAGCCGTCGACAACCCCTTCGACCGCTACCAGCTGCCCCTTCCCGAGCGTCTGCTCACCCACCTCGTGGAGGTCGACACCGGCCAGGAGGTCGTCGCCCTCCAGGGCTTCGACCTGTCGTGGTGCCAGGTACCCCCGCAGTGACGCGTCCGGCGACGCGCGACGACCTCTCGGCGCTGCCCGTGGAGGTCGCGCCACGGCTGTTGGGTGCGCTGTTGGAGACCGTCGTGGGCGGCGACCGCGTGGTCGCGCGGCTGACGGAGGTCGAGGCGTATCACGGGCGCGGCACGGGCGATCGACCCGATCCCGGCTCGCACGCGCGGATGGGACCGACCGCGCGCAACGCCACGATGTGGGGTGAACCGGGTCATCTCTACGTGTACCTCAGTCACGGCATCCACTCCTGCGTCAACGTCGTCTGCGGCCCCGAAGGGGTCGCCGGCGGTGTGCTGCTGCGAGGTGGCGAGATCGTCGAGGGCGTCGACATCGCCGAGCGGCGACGACTCGAGCGGCGCGGTGCCGTGCGGGCGGAGCGCGACCTCGCGCGCGGGCCGGGGCGCTTCGGCGACGCGGTGGGACTGCGGCATCCGGTGCACGACGGGATCGACGCGGTGACGGGCTCCGAGCGGGCGGGGGCGACGGCGCGCCTGTGGCTGCCGTCGGAGCCGGTCGGCCCGATCGCGACGGGGCCCCGGGTCGGCGTCGCGGGCGTCGCCGGGACGGAAGCCTTCCCGTGGCGGTTCTGGATCGAGGGGGATGCCACGGTCTCGACGTTCCGCTGGGGCCGCGGCGCGGCGGAGGCGGCGGGGCGCTGAGCGGGGTGATCCGCTGGCGGTGCCGCCAGGGCTTCGTGCAGGTCCCGAAAAGTGCGTGTGGGCGCAGCGCGAAGTTGTCACTCGGCGATGCTGCCGCGGCATCCATGTCCCACAAGGTGCGGATGGATGCCCCTGAGTCGCACGAGGGGGGACATGGTCCGCAGCGAGTGGCGTGTATGTCCCGAAAAGTGTGGGCGGGTGCCCCTCGACGTCGCACGAAATGGGACATGGTCCGCAAAGAGTGGGACGAGGCCGGTGGGGCGGGGGTCCGGTCCCTTCGACAGGCTCGGGGACCTCGGTCGCGATGACCTGACCGGGTCAAGGCGACACGCCGTGCTAGACTGACCCCTTGTCTGCGCGCACTCCAGCACGCAGTTCGCATCCCATCTCCTGATCGTGGCCTTTCGCCGTGCTCAGACGGGGTGCAGACAAGGGATCTTGGGTGGCACCGTCCGGTGTCACGGTACAGAAGGAGACATCACCATGGCAGCAGTGTGCCAGGTGACTGGAGCGGTTCCCGGCTTCGGTCACAACATCTCGCACTCGCACCGCCGGACGAAGCGCCGCTTCGACCCGAACGTGCAGAAGAAGACCTACTTCGTTCCGTCGCTGGGTCGCAACATCAAGCTCAACGTTTCGGCGAAGGGCATCAAGGTCATCGACGCTCGCGGCATCGAGTCCGTCGTCCGTGACCTGCAGGCGAAGGGCGTGAAGCTGTAATGGCGAAGAAGGCTCAGGACGTACGTCCGATCATCAAGCTGCGTTCGACCGCGGGCACGGGGTACACCTACGTGACGCGCAAGAACCGCCGCAACAACCCCGACCGCATCGTGCTGAAGAAGTACGACCCCGTGGTCCGCAAGCACGTCGACTTCCGAGAGGAGCGCTAAGCACATGGCTAAGAAGAGCAAGATCGCGCGCAACGAGCAGCGCAAGGTCGTCGTCGAGCGCTACGCCGCGAAGCGCGCCGAGCTGAAGAAGACCCTGGTCGACCCGACCGCGACCGACGAGGCCCGCGAGGCCGCCCGCGTGGGGCTGCAGAAGCTCCCCCGCAACGCCTCGCCCGCCCGTGTCCGGAGCCGCGACGTCATCGACGGCCGCCCCCGTGGCGTCCTCACGAAGTTCGGCGTCTCGCGCGTCCGCTTCCGTGACATGGCCCACCGTGGCGAGCTGCCCGGTGTGACCAAGTCGAGCTGGTAAGCACCAGACACCCGCACGAGAGGCGGGGGTTCCGAAAGGAACCCCCGCCTCTCGTCGTTTCCGTCGATCCCGCCCGTCAGCGCTCCCGCGCATCGATCTCGGCGAGCAGCGCGATCGCCTCCGCACGCCCGCGCACGCCCAGCTTCAAACAGATGGAGCGCACCTGGCTCTTGATCGTGTTGCGGGAGACGCCCCGTTCCTCGGCGATCTCGGCGAGGCTGAGCGGCGTCGTTAGCAGTTCCAGCAGGGTGCGCTCGGTCGGGGTGAATCGCACGGCCGGCGCCGGCGCCCGGTGGGGTGAGTCGGGCAGGGCGACCCGGGCGACGGCCGACTGGAACGCCGTCAGGGTGGGGGCGAGTTCGGGATGATCCGCGGTCGCAGCGTCCACGAGGTCGCGCGTCTCTCCCAGCGGAAGCATGAGGAACGGGGTCGCCGACAGGCCCGTCCTCGCGATGAGCAGAAGCGCGGCCGCCATGGCGTCGCGGGCACGCCGAGGGTGGCCGATGCGGTTCAGCGCCAGTGCGCGGCGTACCAGCAGCGGGGTGAGCGATCGGAGGCAGTGGTCCGTCTCGGAGGCGACGCAGGCTTCCGTGGCCACGAGCAGTTCGCGTTCCCGTCCGAGACGCAGGAGTGCGGCCGATCGTTGCATGGCGAAGCAGATGCCGTGCCCCTCGGGGCTCTCGTACGGAGAGAGCACGGCCAGCGCCTCTTCACTGTCACCCTGCGCGACCATGACCTCCGACAGCGCGCCCACCACGAAATACCGGATCATCCGGTGACTGCTGTGGTGGTCGCCGCCGGTCAGCAGCTGCCGGCTCGCAGCCCGGGTCACCCCGTGGTCTCCACGGAACATCATCGCCATCACCTCGATCGCCCGCGACGAGTAACTCGCGTACGGATCGTCGGGTTGCGCCTCGGACATGCGTCGCGCCGTCTCGAGCAGGGCGTCGACATCGAGTCGCGCCGAGGCGACGAGTGCCCGCGCGAGCAGTTCGACGTAGGCCGTCTCGGTGACCGGCCATGCGTTCGCGACGAAAAGATCGCGGGCGTCGCGGAGTTCCGCTTCCGCCGAGGGGTACTCGCCGTTCAACGCGTGACCCAGAGCGGCGACCGACAGGGCCCGGTATCGCAGTCCGGCCGTGTCGGCGAACAGAAGGGCCTCGGTGCCGTACCGGGCGCCCATCTGCGGCCAGCCGATGGCGTTGCTGTATTCGCCCACGCTCGCGTACAGCTGCGAACGGGCGCCCGACGACATCGTGGCGGGGCGGGCGAGACGGACGTTGTCGAAGTAGCGATCGAGCAGTTCGGCGCCGTCGGCGAGGGCGTCCCGTCGAGCGCGCGCCGCGAAGTACGCCGACAGAACGACGGCATCGGCGTCGGTCCACACGCGCGGCGCCGGGGGCGGTTCGGTCTCGGACAGCAGGGCGAGATGGCGGGCCAGCGGGACGCCGTGCCCGGGTGCGAGGCGGGCCGCGGTCGCGATGGCCGCCGCACGGAGGGCGGAGCGCATGTCGGCGGGGTTCGCGTGATCCGTCACCGATGGTCCGAGGTGGGGCGGGTGAGGAGCTCGACGGCCTCGGCGCGTCCGGCGGCGCCCACTTTGACGTAGATCGAGCGCAGCTGACTCTTCACGGTGTTGAGCGACACGCCCCGCTCGCGGGCGATGTCGGCGAGGGTGAGCGGGGTGACGAGCATCGCGGCGAGCGTTCGTTCGGTCGGGGTCAACCCGCCGGTGGAGAGCGGCGGGGGAGTGACGCCTGTCGGGGCGGTGACGCGGCCGAGCAGACGCCGGATCTCCCCGGCGGTCGCTCGCAGCTCCGGCCGATGCGCCGACACGATGTCGATGAGACCGCGGACCTCGGCGTCGGGGAGCATCAGGAAGGGCAACCCCGACGCGCCCGCCCGTTCGAGGAGCAGGATCACTGACTCCATGCTCTGCTCCGCCCGGCGGACGCTCCCCAACCGCTGGAATGCCACGGCGCGGCGGGCGAGCAGGGGCACCAGCGTGCGGAGGCTGTGCGCGGACTCGTCGGCGGCGCACGCATCGGTGTCGGCGATGGCCTGTCGTTCGCGGCCGAGGTGGATCAGGCTGGTCGCGCGCTGCGACGCGAAGCAGATCCCGTGTCCTTCCGGGCTCTCGAACGGCGCGAGGAAGGCGAACGCCTCGTCGTACTCTCCGCGGGCGACCAGCATGTCGGAGCGGACGCTCACCAGGAACAGGCGGTCGGGGCGGGGGCTGCTGTGCCGGAGGCTGCCGTACAACAGCTCGGAACTGCCGGCGAGGGCGCCGGAGAAGTCGCGGGAGTACAGCCGTGCCAGCACGTCGGCGAAGCGCGCGGTGAAGATCCAGAACGGGTCGTCGGGCTGCGCGGCCGTCATGCGAGCACTCATCTCGCGCAGCTTCGCCGCATCGGCTCGCGAGGACGCGACCACGATCTCGGCCTTGCAGTGGGCGCGGGCGATCTCGGTGGCCGGCCAGCCCTCGGCGTCGAAGATCTCGTGCGCACGGGCGGCCTGATCGGCTGCGGCGCGGAACTCGCCGTTCATCGCCTGAGCGAAGGCGCTGATCGAGATCGCTCGATACCGCAGCGCCCCGGTGTCGGCGAACAGGAGGGCCTCCGCGGCGAAACGCGCAGCGACGGGGGTCCACCCCAGGGCGCAGCAGTACTCGCCGACGCTGGCGTACAGCTGGGAGCGCACGCGCGACGACAGAGAGGCGGGGCGGAGCAGTCGGACGCCGTCGAAGTAGCGCGTGATCAGACCGATGCCGAGGGAGAGGGAGTCGTGCCGAGCGCGCGCGGCGAACTGGGCGGCGAGGGTGAGGGCGGAGGTGTCGGTCCACAGCGACGGCGGTGTCACGGGCTCGGACTCGGCGAGGAGGGTGATGTGCCGGGCGCTGGGGGCTCCGTGTCCGGGCGACAGGTGGGAGGCCACGGCGATCGCGGTATCGCTCAGCGTCGCAGGGACCTCGTTCGAGGTCCGTGTTCCGGGCATTGCACCTCCAGCATCCTGTGGGTCGCGGATCACCACGCGACAGGAATCGGGCCGAGACGGTGCGGGTCATCATACGGCGGCCGTGAGACGCGCATGATACGGAGCCGAGTCCTCAGGCTCCGGGGTGGGGAGGCGGCCGGAAAGAATCGCCCGTGGGGCGTTATTTTTCACCCATACGGTGCCGCGGGGGCATCCCGAGCCGCCCGAGCGACGCGCTCGCGCGTGGTCGCGGGGCCGTTCGTTCCCGGCCACCCCGGCCCCCTCGCGCCGCGACACGCCGCCCTGAAAGGGCGTTATCGGTCAAAATCCGCGTAATTCCGCGGTTCGGTTGATACTGTCGAGGCGGTCTCCCGACCACCGAGGAGGATTCCTCCTCGTCCGAGTAACGAGAGACGGCATTCGCCGCCGTCTGGAGGACAACCCCATGGCCGACAAGTCCATCACCAAGACCGAGCTCGTCGCGAGCATCGCCAGCGCGACCGGGCAGAGCCAGTCCGCCGTGTCGGGCGTGCTCGACTCCCTCTTCTCCACCGTCTCCGAGGCGGTCGCCAAGGGCAGCAAGGTTTCGATTCCCGGCTGGATCGCCTTCGAGCAGGTCGCGACGTCGGCTCGCACGGGCCGCAACCCGCAGACGGGCGAGGAGATCTCGATCCCGGCCGGCAAGCGCGTCAAGGTCACCGCGGGCTCGAAGCTCAAGGCCGCCGTCAAGTAAGACGACGCCGAATAATCGAAGGGGGGATGCCCAGCGGCATCCCCCCTTCGATGTTCTCGCGCGACGTAGGCTGGACGCGTGAATCCCCGACTTCTGCGCGTCGCGGGACCCGTCATCCTGGTCGTGGTCTCGATCGTCGCCGTCGTCGCCGGTCTCGCCTTCGGCGGCGGAGCGGCCCCCGGCCGCCTGGCCGATGCCGGCCCCGTGGTGCGCTGGGGCCTGCCGATCGCCACGGTGGTGGTCAACCTCGCCGCGGCGACGATGGTCGGTTCGCTGGTGCTGGCACTGTTCGCGCTGCCCGCGGGGGAGCGGTCGTTCGAGATCGCCCTCGACACCGCATCGATCGGCGCCGCCGTCTTCACCGTGGGCGCGGCGGTCACGGGGTACATGACGTTCCTCAACGTCTTGAACGCGACCCCGACCCTCGACGCCGTCTTCGGGCAGCAGCTCGGACGCTTCCTCGTCGAGAGCCCGCCGGGACAGGCGTGGCTGATCACCACGATCGCCGGGGCGGTGCTCACGGTGCTCACCTTCGCCGTGCGCTCTTGGATCCCCACGCTCATCGTCGCGATCCTCGCCCTGGCCTCGCTCATCCCGATGGGCACGCAGGGTCACGCCGGCACCGAAGCCAGTCATGACGCGGCGGTCACCGCCCTCGTGCTGCACATCATCGCGGCGGCGGCCTGGCTGGGCGGACTCATCCTGCTCGTCGTCGTCAGGCCGGCAATGTCGCGCGGACAGCTGCAGACCACGCTGCTCCGTTACTCCTCGATCGCCCTCGTCGCCTTCGTCGTCGTCGCCGTCTCGGGTACCGTGCGCGCGTCGATCGGCCTGAACGGCCTGCAGAACCTGTGGTCGGCGTACGGCGCGCTCGTGCTCGTCAAGGTCGTCGCCCTCCTCGCCATGGGCGTGCTGGGTGCCTGGTACCGACGCCGCCTCATCGCGCGCATGGCCGACGAGCCGGGCTCCGCGCGGTTCTGGGGCGTGGTCACCCTCGAACTCGTCTTCATGGGTGTCGCGAGCGGTGTCGCCGCGGCGCTGGCCCGCACGCCCCCGCCCACCGAGGCGGCCCTGATCGGCACGTCGCCGGCCGAGGTGCTCACGGGCGCACCTCTGCCGCCCGAGTTGACCCTCGAGCGCTGGTTCACGGCCTGGAACATCGATCTGCTGTGGACGCTCATCGTCGCGTTCGGTCTGTTCTTCTACCTCGCGGGCGTCTGGCGCCTGCTCCGCCGTGGCGATTCATGGCCGATCCACCGCACGGTGCTGTGGTGCCTGGGCCTGTTCGGGGTGTTCTGGGTCACATCGGGCCCGATCAACGTCTACCAGGACTACCTGTTCAGCATGCACATGATCGGGCACATGCTGTTGTCGATGGCCATCCCGCTGATGCTGGTCTCGGGGGCACCCGTCTCGCTCGCCGCCCGCGCGATCCGCAAGCGCGACGACGGCACGCGCGGTGGACGCGAGTGGATCCTGTGGGCGGTGCACAACCCGGTCGCGAAGGTGCTGACGAACCCCTACGTCGCCGCGGGCCTGTTCATCGGCTCGCTCTGGGCGTTCTACTACACGGATCTCTTCCGGTGGTCGCTCTACGACCACGTGGGCCACATCTGGATGGTCGCGCACTTCCTCGTCACCGGGTACCTGTTCGTGCTCAGCCTCATCGGCACCGATCCGGTGCCCTTCCGCCTCCCCTACCCGATGCGCCTGCTGGTGCTCATCGCGATCATGGCGATGCACGCCTTCTTCGGCATCGCGATCATGATGAACTCCGGTCTCATGGTCGCGGAATGGTTCGGGGCGATGGGTCGCACCTGGGGGGCGACGCCCCTCGAGGACCAGTACGTCGGTGGCGGCGTGGCCTGGTCGGTCGGCGAGATCCCCACGCTCATCCTCGCGATCACGGTCGCGATCCAGTGGAGCCGGAGCGACGAGCGGCAGCAGAAGCGCCGCGACCGTCACGTGGACCGGGTCGGCGACCTCGAGCTCGACGCGTACAACGATGAGCTGGCGCGACTGGCCGACCGCGACGCGCGTGTCGCCACCCGCGGCCGCAGCTGAGCGGCATCCGCTCGGTCCCCGATCGGACGATCCGCCCACCCCGGCATCAGCGCGGCCGCGCGTTGGGGAGATGCGCCGACGGTGGCACCCGTCGGCCGCTCAGTCGGAGGATCCGCCGACCAGGATGGATGCCGAACCGTCGGGCTGCACGGTGATCTGACCGTCGACGGTGAAGTCGACATCGTCTTCGACCGTGCGCACGCTGCCGTCGAAGATCGACCGGATGTCGACCTCGATGTGGGCGACGGCCTCCGCCGAAGGGATGCGCCACCCGGCCCCGTCGGGTTCGACGGTGACCACCGGCTGCTGGACGATCGACCACGCGGGGGCGTCGTCGATGCGATTGCGCACGGTGAAGCCGAAGGGGCAGCCCGTGGGCTGCAGCACCTTCTGCTCGGCGCAGGCCGAGAGGAAGTCCTCGACGCGCTGCTGCACGACCCCGAGGAACTCCTTCGTCGGCTGCGCCTGCACGTCGACGGGGATGCCGGCCAGAGGTGCGTCGGCGAGCACGGCGACGCCGGGGGTCGACGAGATGGCGGTGTCGACCGCGACGGAGTACAGCCCGGGGGAGAAGACCAGCAGGGGGAGTGCCGCGGTGGGCTCGACGGCGTTGCCCTCGATCGACACCTGGCGCTTGTCGACCTCGAAACCGTTGACGGCGAAACGCATCGAACCCTGCACCGAGAGGTCGATCACCGACAGGGGGCTGCGGGCGAAGCGCCAGCGGGGCAGCAGGGCGCCGCCCGTGTCGCGCTGCACGTCGAACGTGGTGGTCCCGGCGTAACCCCCGACGGAGTAGCTGGCGGTGACGCGCGTGCGATCGCCGTCGACGCTCTCGCCGGTGATGACGGCATCCGTCACCGCCTGCAGCGACTCGGGGCGCAGGAGTGCCTCGGACGACGTGGCGGGAAGCCCCGCGGCCTCGAGCTCGGCGGAGTCGACGGCGACACCGGGGATGGCGAGGGCGTCGGCGGCTCGTCGCTCCTGCAGCAGGTCGAGGTAGTGCAGCACGAAGGCGCGGGGACTGTAGAACTCGCGATACAGCGAGGCGGCGCCCGCGCCGAGGGAGGCGATGAGGAGGACGCCGATGAGGACCATCGCCGGGATCTCGAAGCGACGGCGCCGGCGCGCGCCGCGGACCCCCTCGGGCGTCGCGGGGCCCCCGCCGGCGTTGCTCACGTACCCAGTCTAAGAAGTGCACCTGCGCACATGCCGCGCGGCGCCCCGCGATCGCGCACTCCCGCGGAATCCCGCAGGTCGCGCGGTGGCGTCAGTCGGCGACGAGCGACTGCACGACGGCGGCGGCGGCGAGCTGTCCGCCCGCGATCGCCGCGGCGAGCGAGAACATCGGGCCGGGAAGGTGGTCGGGCTGGGCGATGTCGCCCACCGCGTAGACGCCCTCGACGCTCGTGCGACCGAACGGATCGGTTCTCACGGCGCCCGATTCCTGGCGTTCCAGCCCGAGCGCGTCGACGATCTCCCCGCGCACGGTCCACGCGGGTGCGACGAACGCCCCCGCCACCTCGCGCGAAGAACCGTCGGCGAGCCGCAATCGCAGCCCCTCCGTCGTCCCCGCGACCGCGCGCACATCGGCGGGCGCCACGACGAAGACCTCGGATGCCACCGGCTCGAGCATGCGGGCGAGGGCTGCGGCGTGCGGTGAGGCGTTGACCACGGCGACGGGTCGGCCCGCGAACTCGTGTCCGTGGCAGAACGGGCAGTTGGCGACGGTGTCGCCCCAGTGCTCGGCGAGTCCCGGGATCGCGGGGAGCTCGTCGGCGACACCCGTCGCGAGGATGAGCGCGGACGTGTGGAGCAGTCGGCCGTCTACGGCGACCGTCAGACCGTCATCGACACGGGTGACCGCGGTGACGGCGGCATCCAGGACCTCGACGCTGTCGTACGCCGCGATTTCGGCGCGCCCGATCCGGCGCAGCTCGGCGGGGTCGCGACCGTCGTTGGAGAGCAGGTTGTGGGCGTGACGGACGGTGCCGTTCCGGTACGAGCCCGAATCGACCAGCAGGGTGCGCCGGTGCATGCGCCCGAGGGTGAGGGCCGCCTGCAGGCCCGCGGGCCCGCCTCCGATGATGATCGCGTCGTACACGATGGACTCCTTCCGCTTGTGTTCTCGTCCATCGTGTGACTTCATGTCGACATGAAGTCAAGCGGGGAGTCCATCGGTGAGGCGGCGACGCGGTTCGGACTCGACACCCACGTGCTGCGCTACTGGGAGGACGAGGGGCTGCTGCGTCCCGTCCGCGACGGCGCGGGGCGGCGCCGATACGGCGACGACGACGCCGTGCGCATCGCGGTCATCCTGCGCAACAAGGCGGCGGGGCTCTCCCTCGAGCAGATCCGCGTGCTGCTCGACGACGACGCCCCCGACCGGCACCGGGTGCTCGAGGAGCACGTCGCCGAGCTCGACCGCCGCGCCGCCGACATCGCGCAGGCGCGCGCGATGACCGAGCACGCGCTGCGATGCCGGTCGCACGACATCACCCAGTGCCCGCGGTTCCGCAGCCACGTCGCCGACGTGCTCTCGGGCGAGGCGCGCTGGCTGCTCCTGCACACCGAGCCGGCCGGCGGTCCGGTCGGCACTTCGCTGCCCGCCCACGACGGTGCGAACTAGCATGGGCCGGTGACCACGCCGCCCCTCTCCGCCGAACAGCAGGCGCTGTTCCGGTTGATCGAGGACACCCGCGAGCACGTCTTCGTCACGGGCCGTGCGGGCACGGGCAAGTCGACCCTGCTGCAACACCTGGCGTACAACACCAAGAAGCAGATCGCCGTGTGCGCGCCCACGGGGGTGGCGGCCCTCAACGTCGAGGGGCAGACGATCCACTCGCTGTTCCGCCTTCCCATCGGGCTGATCGCGGGCGGCGACATCGATCAGAACGACGCCACCCGCAAGCTGCTCAACGCCATCGACACCCTCGTGATCGATGAGATCTCGATGGTCAACGCCGACCTGATGGATGCCATCGACCGCTCGCTCCGTCAGGCGCGCGGTCGGCGCGCTGAACCGTTCGGCGGCGCACAGATCGTCATGTTCGGCGACCCGTACCAGCTCGCACCGGTGCCGCCGCGGGGCGACGAGATGCGGTACATCCGCGATCACTACCGGTCGTTCTGGTTCTTCGACGCGAAGGTCTGGTCGGGGGAGGCCGCGAGCGACGGACTCATCGACATCGGTCGCCACGGGGCCGATCTGCACGTGAACGAGCTCGTCGAGATCCACCGGCAGTCGGACCAGGGTTTCAAGACGCTGCTCAACGCGGTGCGATACGGGCGCGTCACCGCCGAGATGGCCGGCATCCTGAACGCGGCGGGAGCGCGCACGCCCCCGCACCCGGCCGACGGCGAGCACCCCATCATCACGCTCGCGACCCGCAACGACCGGGTCAACACCATCAATCGCAAGCACCTCGACGAGCTCATTGGACGCACGCAGACCGCCAGCGCCGAGATCTCCGGCGACTTCGGCCGCGGCGAGGCGAACTACCCGGCCGAGATGGAGCTGACGCTCAAGGTCGGGGCGCAGGTCATGTTCCTCCGCAACGACGGGGCGCAGTTCGGCGAGGCCCCGCGCTGGGTCAACGGCACGATCGGCACCGTCACCCGGATCGCCGGCGACAGCGTGCGCGTCGAGGTCGACGGCATCCAGCACGATGTCGAGCCGGCCGTGTGGGAGAGGTATCGCTACGCCTACGACCCGGGCACGAAGAACCTGTCGCGCGAGATCGTCGCCGAGTTCACCCAGTTCCCCCTGCGCCTGGCCTGGGCCGTGACGATCCACAAGTCGCAGGGCAAGACGTACGACCGGGCGGTGGTCGACCTCGGCTCGGGTGCCTTCGCGCCGGGGCAGACCTACGTCGCCCTCAGCCGTCTCACCTCGCTCGACGGGCTCTACCTGACGCGCCCGCTCCGCCCCGGTGACATCCGGGTCGACGAAGACGTGCGCCGCTTCATGAAGCAGGCGTGGCTCAGTCGGCAGGCCGCGGCCGCGGCGCAGCAGGCGTAGCCCGGGCGGGATACGTCGGGCCCGGTCGCGCCCGGCACTCGGCGCGCGGCCCGGCGATGACGGGAGTCAGGCGACCTGGTGGGCCTTGGCGCGGGTGAGGTCGGCGAACAGCTCGGTGGTGAAGCGGTACGCGACGAGCACCTCGGCGATGACCCGTTCCTTCTCGGCGTCGTCCCAGGGGGCGGCGTCGAGCTGCTCGCGGTAGACGCTCTTGAACGCCTTCGGGTCGGCGATGTCGCCGAACAGCAGGAAGCCGATGCCGTTGGTCTCGAAGCCGAAGCGGCGCTGCATGAGCCGGCCGATCGACGGTCCGCCCGAGAGGTCGCCGAGCAGGCGCGTGTAGTGGTGCGCGACGAACCCTCCGGGCCACGTCGCGGCCACGCGACGGATGCGCGACACATAGGCCTGTGTGGTGGGGAGCGGTCGGATCTCGTCTCGCCAGTGCGGACCGATCAGAAAGGCGAGGTCGGCCTCGAGGGCGGGCAGCCGCGAGAGCTTGTCGCCGAGGAAGACGGATGCCACCGGGTCGGTGCGCATGCGCGCCGACGCCTCTTCGAGGGCGGCGTAGAGGAACCAGTGCTGGGCGATGAGCGCGACGTAGTCGTCGCGGGTGCCGGCGCCGGTGAGCAGGTCGGTCATGAAGCCGTCGCACTCGCGGGGCGAGTGCGCGCTGCTGGAGCGCTCGCGCAGAGCCGCGGAGAACGGGAGGACGACGCTCATGCGGCCATCATACGCACACAGTTAGGATTACCTAACCCCTAGATTCCCGCGCGAACCGCGGTGAGACGCAGTCGTGATGCAGACGTGACGGGCCGTGCCCGCAAGCGGCGGGTTCGCGCAGGCGCCGTGTGTTTGAATGCATCGGGAGCGCGCTTCGCCGCGCTCGGAAACGCTGGGGGTTCACATGGGGAGATGGCGTCGTACCGCTGCCATCGCGACGGCGGGCGCGGGAATGCTCGCCATCCTGTTGAGTGGTTGCACGGGCCCGAGCCCGGTGGCCATCGACGTCCCCGCACAGGTGGATGCCCCCCTCCCCGATGTGACGGTCGCCGAGATGCGCGACGCCGTCACCGCCGCCATCACCGCCACCGGTGCGACCGGAGCCGTCGTCGGCGTCTGGGCACCGTGGAGCGGAAGCTGGGTGTCCGGCGTGGGCACGCAGAGCCCGGGTGGGGCGGAGGTGACCCCCGATCTGCAGTTCCGCGCGGCCGACATCACCGGCGCGATGACCTGCGACACGCTATACGGCCTCGCCGCAGATGGCCGACTGTCGCTCGACGACTCGGTCACCGATTGGGTGAGCAATATGCCCGGCTATGAGGCCATCACCCTGCGCCAGTTGTGTGATGGCACCTCCGGGCTCGCCTCGTACACGCAAAGCCTCGATTTCCTGACGTGGACCAACCCCGGGCGCATCTGGAATGCTCGCGAGCTGATGGCCTATGGCATCTCAAAGCCGCGGTTGAACGACCCCGGAGTGCAGTTCGCGTCATCGCCGACCAATTTCCTCGTCGCCGGCCTCGCCGTCGAGCGAGTGACCGGTGAGTCCCTCGCTGATGTCATCACTGAGCGCGTGATCGAGCCCCTAGGTCTCGATTCCACGTCGATGCCACCGTCCGCTGCCTCCGTCCCCGGTACTGCCCCGCTCACGGGCCACTGGTCGCAACCCAACGCCGAGGGCGTTTACGACTGCGCACAGCCGGGCGAGTTCACGACCATGTCGGCGAGCTACGGTGCCGCGGCCTCGGGGGCTGTGACCGACATCCGCGATCTCGGGCGCTACGCGCAGGCGCTGGCCACCGATGCGCTCCTGCCCGACGGCAGTGACCGTTTCGCGAATCCCGTGCCGGTCGCCTCCGACCAGCCCACGTGGTTCACCGCGGCGGGCGGCGCCTACCAGGCGGGGTCGCTGATCGGCCAGTTCGGCTCGACGCCCGGCTACATCGTCGGAGCCTTCGCCGACCCCGCGACGGGGATGTCGGTCGCGGTCGCGTTGAACAACTCCGCCGGCAACGAGAACACGGGCGCGTGGCTCGCGTGGCAGCTCGCGGCGATCGCCTCGAAGGCGCCGGCCGCGCAGGGCCAGACGATGCCCGAGGCGGGTCTTCCGTGGACGGCGGAGCAGATGCGCGAGAACATCTCCGCCAACGCGATCTGCTCGCCCCCCGCCGGATGACCCCACGCGGCGGACAGGGGTCGGCCGCGGCCCTCGTCCTCGTCGGACTCGCGTGCCAGGAGGTCGGTGCGTCGTTCGCCGTCATGCTGTTCCCGCAGACGGGGCCGCTCGGCATCGTGATGCTTCGCCTGGTGTTCTCGGCGCTGCTGTTGCTCCTGATCGCCCGCCCGGGGCTGCGCGGGCACACGGGGTACGCGTGGCGCTCCGTCGTCGGGTTCGGGGTGGTGCTGGCATCCATGAACGGGCTGTTCTACCTTGCGCTCGCGCGGCTGCCGCTGGGGGTGACCGTGACGATCGAGGTGCTCGGTCCGCTGACGCTGTCCATCCTCACCGCCTCGGGCATCGCCCGCTGGCTCTGGGCGGGGCTGGCACTGACCGGCGTCGTCGCCCTCGGCGCGGGCGGCTGGGATCGGCTCGACGTCCTCGGTGTCGTGTTCGCGCTGGGTGCCGCCGTCAGCTGGGCGCTGTACATCCTCGCGTCGGCGCGCGTGGGACGCGAGTTCCCGCGGCTCGACGGTCTCGCGCTGGCGATGACCGTGGGTGCCGTCATGGCGCTGCCCTTCGGGATCTGGCAGGCGGGTCCGGCGCTGCTGCGTGTCGACCTGCTCGCGCTGGGAGCGGCGGTCGCGTTGTTGTCGTCGACCATCCCCTACGCGTTGGAGCTCGTCGCGCTCCGGCGCCTGCCCGCCTCGGCGTTCGCCATCCTCATGAGTCTGGGCCCGGCGACGGCGTCGATCGCGGGCTTCCTGCTGCTCGGCCAGCACCTGTCGTGGCTCGAGATCGTCGGGATCGCGCTGGTGATCGCCGCGAGCATCGGTGCGGTGCTCGCCGCGGCCCGTCGGAGCGCTGCGTCACGGCATCCGGGACCCGACGCCGACGAGCCGTTGAGCGAGCCCGTCGTCTGAGCGGATGCCACCGCGCCGCGGTCGGCGCAAGGGGGCGTCCGCACCGCCCGACCGTGGCGAGGATGACGGCATGAGCGATGACGACGACCAGACCCGCAAGGACTTCGACGACGCGGTCAACATGACCGCGAGCGAGCTGAAGAAGTGGCTCGACACCGACGAGTCGAAGGCGGTGGGCCAGAAGAAGGACGGCGGCGGGGAGTCGACCGGTCACGCGAGCGGGCGGCACATCGTGCGCATCCTCGAGAAGAAGAAGGCCGACCTGACCGACGACGACCTGAAGCACATGCGCAAGGTGGTCGGCTACGTCAAGCGCCACAGCGCGCAGAAGCCGAAGGGCGACACCACCGACACCGACTGGCGCTACTCGCTCATGAACTGGGGCAACGACCCCGAGAAGTAACCCGCGCGTCGGCCCCGGGCATAGGAGGCGGGAGTACAACGGAGTCATGCCCATCATCGACAGCGCGGTGTACGTCAGCGGTCGCCGCATCGAGAACCCCTCGAGTCTCGACCAGACCTTCGAGTACATGGAGGCCCACGGCGGGATGGCGTGGATCGGTCTGCTGCGCCCCTCGCCCGAAGAGCTCGAGCGCGTGGCCGCCGAGTTCTCGCTGCACCCGCTCGCCGTCGAGGATGCGCTCACGGGACATCAGCGGGCGAAGCTCGAACGCTACGGCGGCAACCTGTTCGCCGTGCTGCGTCCCGCTCGCTACATCGACGAGACCGAGACGGTCGAGTTCGGCGAACTGCACGTGTTCATCGGTGCCGACTACGTCGTCACGGTGCGCCACGCGGAGGTGCCCGACCTCTCGCGCGTGCGCCGCCGACTCGAGAAGCAGCCCGACCTGCTGGCGCGCGGCCCCGAGGCCGTGCTGTACGCGATCCTCGACGAGGTCGTCGACCAGTACGACCCCGTCGCGCGCGGGCTCCAGAACGACGTCGACGAGATCGAGGACGGTCTGTTCAGCTCGGGCGGTGCCGACCTCACGCAGCGGATCTACCAGCTCGCCCGCGAGGTCATCCATTTCCAGCGGGCGACCGAACCCCTGCGCGACATGCTCGAATCGCTGCTGCGCGGTGCGGAGAAGTACGGCGTCGACATCGAGCTGCAACGCTCGCTCCGCGACGTGCTCGACCACGTGCTGCGCCAGTGCGAGAAGCTGACGGCGCTGCGCGCGATACTCGACAACGCGCTCACCGTCAACGCCACCCTCGTCACGCGGCGGCAGACCGAGACCTCGCTCGAGCAGAACGAGCAGGTGAAGAAGATCTCGGGCTGGGCGGCGATCCTGTTCGGTCCGTCCCTGGTCGGGGCGATCTACGGCATGAACTTCAAGAACATGCCCGAGCTCGAATGGCAGTTCGGCTATCCGCTGGCGCTGGCGCTCATGGCCGCGGTGTCGTTCGGGCTGTGGCTGACGTTCAAGTGGAAGAAGTGGCTCTGAGTCATGGCATCCGGATGCCGTCGATCTCGGCGCGCTTGCTGGACAGTCGGTGCGCGAAACGAATGATGGGTACGTGAACGACTCCACCCCGGGCTCGAGCGACGCCGCCGAGACGATCAACACCTCGACCGTTCAGCTCGAGGACAGTGGCTACCACAAGGGCCTTTCGTCCCGACAGGTGCAGATGATCGCCATCGGCGGCGCGATCGGCACGGGGCTCTTCCTCGGTGCCGGCGGTCGTCTCGCCGAGGCCGGACCCGCCATCGTCGTCTCGTACGCCGTGTGCGGCGTCTTCGCGTTCTTCATCCTCCGCGCGCTCGGCGAGCTGGTGCTGCACCGGCCGAGCTCGGGGTCGTTCGTATCGTACGCGCGCGAGTTCTTCGGCGAGAAGGCGGCCTTCGTCTCGGGCTGGTTCTACTGGATCAACTGGGCGATGACGACGATCGTCGACATCACCGCCGCGGCGGTCTACATGAACTTCTTCGGCAAGTACGTGCCGTGGATCGGCGCGGTGCCCCAGTGGGCGTGGGCGCTCATCGCGTTGATCGTCGTGCTGGCGGTCAACCTCGTGTCGGTGAAGGTGTTCGGCGAGCTGGAGTTCTGGTTCGCCCTCATCAAGGTCGCCGCCCTCGTCGCGTTCCTGCTGGTCGGCATCTACTTCGTCGTGTTCGGAACTCCCAACGGCTCACCGGTCGGGTTCTCGCTCATCGCCGACAACGGCGGGTTCCTGCCGAACGGCGTCCTTCCCGCGATCCTCCTCATGCAGGGCGTCGTCTTCGCCTACGCCTCGATCGAGCTGATCGGCACCGCGGCCGGAGAGACGAAGAACCCCGAGAAGGTCATGCCCCGCGCGATCAACTCGGTCGTCATCCGCGTGGCCGTCTTCTACGTCGGCTCGGTGCTGCTGCTCTCTCTGCTGCTTCCCTTCACGGCCTACTCGGCCGGTGAGAGCCCGTTCGTGACGTTCTTCGCCTCGATCGGCGTTCCGGGCGTCGACGTCATCATGAACATGGTCGTGCTGACCGCGGCGCTGTCCTCGCTGAACGCGGGGCTGTACTCGACGGGACGCATCCTGCGGTCGATGGCCATCGCGGGGTCCGCCCCGCAGTTCGCCGCCCGCATGAACAAGGCGGGCGTCCCCTACGGCGGCATAGCGATCACCGCGACCGTGGCGCTGCTGGGCGTGGTGCTGAACTTCTTCGTCCCCGCCGAGGCGTTCGAGACCGTGCTGAGCGTGGCGTCGGTCGGCATCATCTCGACGTGGGCGACGATCATCATCTGCCAGATGCGCCTCAAGCAGCTCGCCGACCGCGGCGAGCTGGTGCGCCCGTCGTTCCGGCTGTTCGGGGCGCCGTACACGAACTGGATCACGCTGGTGTTCCTCGCCGGGGTCCTCGTGCTCGTGTTCGTCGACTCGCCCGCGACGCTGGTGGCGACCGTCATCGCCGTGATCGGCATCGTGATCGGCTGGTACGCGTGCCGCAAGCGCATCGCCGCGCTCGCCGCGGAGCGCGAGGGGTTCACCGGGACGCACCCGGTGGTGCCGAGTCCGTTCCCGAAGGCTCCCGACGCGAAGGACTGAGCGTCTTCGCCCCTTCCGGCGGCCGGTGAGCGGTCCGCTCGCCGGGGGTCGTCGGGTTCGGGGCGGGGTTCGCCGTTCGGGGCGTGAATCTCCCGCCCGAATGGCCGACCCCGCCCCGAAACGGAGGGGCGAGGCGGGGCGGGGCGCCCGCGGCGCCCCGAAGCGGAGGCCAGCGGGCGCCCGCGGGTCAGGCGTCGAGCGGCCAGCCGCAATACGCCTCGGCGAGGTACGCGCGGCCGTGCTCCGACTCCACGACGGAGCGCAGCTCGCCGAGCTGACGGCGGCGGTCGAAGTCGGTGGCGTCCGGGGCCGCGTGCAGCATGCTCGTCATCCACCACGAGAAGTGCTGGGCCTTCCAGATGCGGCGGCTCGCGGTCTCGGGGTAGGCGTCGAGCAGGCGTTCGTCGCCGTCGAGCAGGAGTGCCTTCAGGGCGGAAGCGAGCAGGCGTACGTCGGCGATCGCGAGGTTCATCCCCTTCGCGCCGGTCGGCGGAACGGTGTGCGCGGCGTCGCCCACGAGCGCGATGCGCCCCCGGCGCAGGTCGTGGGCGACGAAGCTGCGGAAGCGCAGCACGTCGCGCTGGAAGATGGGGCCCTGTTTCAGCGTGGTGCCGGGCACGCGCTTCTGCAGCTCGTCCCAGAGCTGCTCCTCGCTGAAGGCGGCGGTATCGCTGTCGGGATCGCACTGGAAGTACATGCGCTGCACGGTCGCCGAGCGCTGGCTGACGAGGGCGAACCCGTCGGGGGAGTTGCTGTAGATGAGCTCCTCGCTGCTGGGAGGGGCCTCGCACAGGATGCCGAACCAGGCGAAGGGGTACTCGCGGAAGGAGCCGTTGCGTGCGCCGGACACCGCCGCCCGCGCGACACTGCGGGAGCCGTCGGAACCGACGACGAAGTCCGCCTCGATCTCGAGAGCGACCCCGTCGGCGTCGTGGGCGTGCACCCGCGGGCGGTCGCCGTCGTCGACGCCGTCGGCGGTGACGCCGAAACGCAGGTCCTGCCCCGCGGCGAGGCGCGCGGCGATCAGGTCCTTCAGCACCTCGTGCTGCGGGTACAGCCAGACGGCGCGACCGACCGACTCGGCGAAGTCGATGCGGTGGCCCTCGCCCTCGAAGCGCAGTTCGATGCCGTCGTGGCGGTGCCCGACGGTGCGGGCGCGCGAGGCGGGGCCGATCGCGTCGAGCAGTTCGACGGTGCCCTGCTCCAGGATGCCGGCGCGGATCGTGCTCTCGATGTCGTCGCGCGTGCGCTGGTCGATGACGACGGATTCGATGCCGGCAGCGGCGAGCAGGTGCGAGAGCATCAGCCCCGCGGGGCCGGCGCCGATGATGGCGACGCGGGTGCGAACGGTGGTGGTCATGGCGTCTCCTTCGACGACGGCTGTGGTCGATGGTGCCTCGCCGCAGGCCTGCGCACCGGCTCATTCCCGTTCATCAGGAACCACGCTGGGTGTGCACCACCCGCCGGGTTTCGCCGCCTCGGGGGCCCCTCAGGCGACGGTCCCGGGCGACTCACGCGGGGGTGAAGAGGGATGTCACCGGCGATAGCCGAGGGCGCGCTCGGTGTCGCGGGCCGCGCGGTGCAGCTCGACCAGCGCGAACTGGGTCTCCGCGTCGCGGGGCAGCACGACCGACAGGGCCGCGATGACGGCGCCCGTCTCGTCGCGCACGGGCACCGCGACGCCGGTGGAGACCTCGTCGACGGTGCCGGGGGCGACGACACGGCCCAGGGTGCGGATCTCGGCCAGGGCGCGCCGGAGTGCCGCGGGGTCGACGATGGTCTCGGAGGTGACGGCGGCGAGAGGGCGCGCGAGCACGCGCTCCTGCAGGTCGTGCGGGGCGAAGGCGAGCAGCACCAGCCCCGACGACGAAGCGTGAACGGGCAGGCGGCCGGCGACCCGCGTGATGTTCGCGCCGGAGTCCGGCGCGCTGAGCCGCTCGAGGAAGAGCGCCTCATCGTGCTCGAGGATCGCGAGCTGGGTGTGCTCGCGCACGCGCTGCTGTACGCGCTCCATGTACGGCAGCGCGGCCTGGCGCAGCCGCAGGGCGTGGGAGGAGCGCGTGGCCAGCTCCCAGAGCCGCATCCCCACGCGCACGCGTCGCTCGTCGTCACGTTCGAGCAGCCCGGCATCCACGAGCTCGCCCACGATCCGGTGCGCCGACGAACTCGGCAGGCCCGCCCGTCGACCGATGTCGGCCGTTGTCTGGGCGGTGCGCGTGGGGGTGAAGGTCTCGAGGATGCGCACCAGTCGGTCGGTGACCGAATCGCCGGAGGGGGAGTTCGCCATGGGGTCAGGATGCCACGACTCCCATTGGACGGGAACGGTTCGCCGCACGAGCTCGCGGTGCCGGACGATGGAGGCGTCGAAGGAGACCCCATGTCGAACCCTGCCGCAGCCCCCGAGACGCTGCTCGCCGCCCCCGATCAGGCGACGCAGAGCCAGATCGTCGACGAGATCCGCGCCCGCCACGCCGAGCTCGACGCCCGGGAGGCCGCCGGCGAAGACGTCGCCGCCACCGCTCACGACTTCCCCGCGTACCGGTCGAGCGTTCTGCGGCATCCCACCAAGAACCCCAAACTCGTCGATCCCGAGACGATCGAGCTCCTCTCGCCGGCGTTCGGACAGCGCGACGTCGCCGCGATCGAGTCCGACCTCACGCTGCAGCACGCGGGTGAACCGCTGGGGGAGCGCATGAGCGTGCAGGGGCGCCTGCTCGACTCGTGGGGCCGGCCGGTGGCGAACCAGCTCATCGAGATCTGGCAGGCCAACGCGGCAGGGCGCTACATCCACCAGCGCGACCAGCACCCCGCCCCGCTCGACCCGAACTTCACCGGCGCGGGGCGCGCGGTGACGAACGAGAACGGCGAGTACCGCTTCACCACGATCAAACCCGGGCCCTACCCCTGGAAGAACCACCGCAACGCGTGGCGTCCGGCGCACATCCACTTCTCGGTGTTCGGCTCGTCCTTCACCCAGCGACTCGTGACGCAGATGTACTTCCCGGGCGACCCGCTGTTCGCGCTCGACCCCATCTACAACACCATCCACCGGCAGAAGGACCGCGACGCCCTCGTCGGCGTCTACGACCACGACCTGACCTCGCCCGAGTGGGCGACGGGGTACCGCTTCGACATCGTCGTCGACGGGCCGGATGCCACCTACTTCGAGCCCGAGGACGAGTGAGATGACGATGACATCGACGCATGAATCGGTCCCCGAGCCAGTCGAGGGGCGAGCAAACGGGCGACGGGCGATCCCCGCCAAGACGCACCGTGCGACCCCCGGCCAGACGGTCGGACCGTTCTTCGCCTACGGGCTGGAGTACCCGAAGCAGCACGAGGTCGCCTTCCCGCACTCGCCCGGAGCGATCGTGCTCGGCGGCACCGTGTACGACGGCGCGGGCGCACCGGTGCCCGACGCGCTGGTCGAGATCTGGGGCGCGGATGCCGACGGCTCGGCGCCGCGGGCGCGGGGCGCATTGCGCCGCGACGACCACACGTTCACCGGCTTCGGTCGTGCCTTCACCGACGACGAGGGGCACTTCGAGTTCTGGACGCGGGAGCCCGGTGGCATCCGGGGCCGCGCTGGTTTCTGGGCCGCGATCGTGTTCGCCCGAGGCCTCCCCGACAAGCTGCACACCCGCATCTACGTGCCGGGGGACGACGCGGCGTTCGCCGCCGACCCGTTGCTGTCGACGCTGACGTGGCAGGAGCGCGCTACCCTCGTCGCGACGCGCGCGCATGACGGTCACCTGCGGCACGACATCCGTCTGCAGGGCGCGGGAGAGACGGTGTTCCTTGCCTTCTGAACCTTTCGAGCGGGGACTGCTCACGCCGGTCACGGTCGGCCACGACGCACTCGTGTCGGACGCCGCGGTGCTCGACGCCCTCGTGCGGGCGGAATGCGCGCTCGTCGCGGCCTACGCCGAGCGGGGCGTCGCGCCGCGTGACGCCGCCATCGCGGTCGACCACGCCTTCGGCCTCGACGAGAAGGGCGGCTCCCCGTCGGCGACGCTCGACGTCGACGCGCTCGTCACGGCGTCGGTGGCCGGCGGAAACCCCGTCATCCCCCTCGTGGGGATGATGACGCAGCAGGTGCCCGCCGCGCACCGCGCGTGGATCCACCGCGGGGCGACGAGCCAGGACATCCTCGACACCGCCCTCATGGCCGTCGCGCAGCGCGCGGTCGAACAGGTGCGCGCATCCGTGGGACACGCGGCGCAGTGGCTGCGGCAGCTCGCCCTGCATCACGCCGACGACGTCGCGGTCGCGCGCACGCTGACCCAGCACGCGGTGCCCACGACGGTGGGCGCACGCGCGGCGACGTGGGCGCAGGGGATGGAGCGCGCGGCATCCCGTCTCGACGCGCTGGTCTTCCCGGCGCAGCTCGGCGGCGCGGGCGGCACGCTCGCCTCGTTCGTGGAGATCACCGGGTCCGCGGAGGACGCGGCCGCCCTGCCCGCCGCCTTCGCCCGGGCAGCGTTCCTCGACGCCCCCGACGCACCGTGGCACGTCACCCGCTGGCCGGTCACCGAGCTCGGCGACGCGCTCGTGCAGGCGCTCGACGCACTGGGCAAGTTCGCCGCCGATGTGGCGACGCTGAGCCGCACGGAGATCGCCGAGGTGTCGGAGGGCGTGGGCGGCGGATCGTCGGCGATGCCCCAGAAGCAGAACCCCGCCGAGGCGGTGCTCATCCGATCGGCGGCTCTGCGTGCGCCGCAGCTGGGGGCGACGCTGCACCTCGCGGCATCCCTCGCCGTCGACGAACGCCCCGACGGTGCCTGGCACGCCGAGTGGCCGACGCTGCGCGAACTCCTGCGGCTGGCGCTGGGCGCGTCGTGGCACGCCTCCTCTCTCGCGGCGCACCTGCGGGTGGACGCCGCGGCCGCCGCGCGCAACGCCGGGACGACGGGCGGGCGGATCGTGAGCGAGCGCCTGCGCGGCGTGCTCGTGCCGCTGGTCGGCGCCGAGCGCTTCGCCGAGCTGCTCGCGGGCGACGACGACCTCGCGGATCGACTTCGCGCGCTGCCCGAGGCCGACGGACTCGACGTCGACGCGCTGCTGGACCCCCGCGCGTACGTCGGGCTCGCCCCGCGCCTGGCCCGTGGCAACGCGGGTCTGGCTGCGGGCGGCGGGGGCGCTGCGGGCGGCGGGGCTGCGAGCGGCGCAGGCGCAGGTGCTGCGGGCGGCGGGGCTGCGGCGGAAGCCGACGAGACCGCACCCGATCGCCGAGACCGCACGGGATTACGCGCAAACGGATACGGGGTGGACGAATGAGTGCGGTTTCGCTGATCTCGCTCACGGCACCGGTCGGGCCGGAGGGCGCGCCGCTCGTGGTTCTCGGGCCGTCGCTGGGCACCTCGACCATCCTGTGGGATGACGTCGTGCCGCTGCTCGCCGACGACCACCGCGTCTCGGCGTGGGACCTCCCGGGTCACGGCGCGTGTCCCGTCGCGCGAGAGGCGTTCTCGGTCGCCGACCTCGCGGATGCCGTCGCGGCCGCCGTGCCCGACGACACCTTCTTCTACGCCGGAGTCTCGCTCGGTGGTGCGACGGGGCTCGAACTCGCCCTGCGCCACGGCGATCGGCTGCGGGCGGCGGCCATCGTGGCATCCGGCGCTCAGCTCGGCGAGCCCGCCGCGTGGGCCGACCGTGCGGCCCAGGCGCGGGCGCAGAGCACGTCGAGCCTCATCATCGCGTCGGCCCAGCGCTGGTTCGCCCCCGACTCGATCGCGCGGCGCCCCGACCTCACCGGACGTCTGCTGCACGCCCTGCAGGACGCCGACGACGACAGCTACGCCCGGTGCTGCGAGGCGCTCGCCGCGTACGACGTGCGCCCGGCGCTGAGCCGGATCACCGTGCCGGTGCTCGCGGCCTGGGGGGCCTTCGACGCCGTCGCGCCCGAGGCCAAGGCCGTCGAGATCGCCGACGGCGTGCGCGACGGCCGCACCGCGCGCATCGACGACGCCGGCCACCTGCCGCCCGCCGAACAACCCGAGTCCGTGGCGGCGCTGCTGCGGTCGTTCTTCTCCTCCGCTTCTCGAAAGGACGCCTGATGCCCACCGATCAGGAACGCGTCGACCAGGGCATGGCCGTGCGCCGTGCCGTGCTGTCGGACGCCCACGTCGACCGCGCCCTCGCGTCGACCACCGAGCTCACCGCCGACTGGCAGGACTTCATCACGCGCGTCGCCTGGGGCGACATCTGGTCGCGCCCGGGTCTGGACCGTCGCTCCCGGTCGATCGCCGTGCTCAGTTCGCTCATCGCGCACGGACATCACGAGGAACTCGCGATGCACCTGCGCGCGGCGCTGCGCAACGGCCTGACGATCGACGAGATCCGCGAGGTCATGCTGCAGTCGGCGATCTACTCGGGTGTGCCGGCGGCGAACTCGGCGTTCCGGATCGCGGCGGAGGTGTTCTCGGCTACGGATGCCGCCGGCACGCCGGCCGGATCCGCTCCGGCCGCGACGGCTGATCCGACTGCGCCCGCGGGGCCGCCGGCTCCCGCGGGAGGGCCCGCGGCGACATCGCCCGGGGAGGACGCGCCGTGATCGACAAGACCGTTCTCGACGTCGCGGCGGCGGTCGCCGGCATCCGCGACGGGGCCACCGTCATGATCGGCGGCTTCGGCCGCGCCGGTCAGCCCGTCGAGCTCATCGACGCGCTCATCGCCCACGGCGCGGGCGACCTCACCGTCGTCAACAACAACGCCGGCAACGGCGACACCGGACTCGCGGCGCTGCTCGCGGCCGGCCAGGTGCGCAAGATGATCTGCTCGTTCCCCCGCCAGAGCGACTCGTGGGTGTTCGACGGTCTCTACCGCGACGGCAAGGTCGAGCTCGAGCTCGTGCCGCAGGGCAACCTCGCCGAGCGCATCCGCGCCGCGGGCGCCGGCATCGGCGGGTTCTTCACCCCCACCGGGTTCGGCACCCAGCTCGCGGAGGGCAAAGAGACGCGGCGCATCGACGGCCGCGATTACGTGCTGGAGTACCCGATCCGCGCCGACGTCGCCCTCATCAGCGCGCGGGCGGCCGACCGCTGGGGCAACCTCGTCTACCGCGAGACGGCCCGCAACTTCGGACCCATCATGGCCGCCGCGGCAGCCGTCACCGTCGCGCAGGTCGACGAGATCGTGCCGCTCGGCTGGCTCGACCCCGAGGCCGTCATCACCCCGGGTCTCTACGTCGACCGTGTCGTCGCGGTCGGTGAGCGCCCCTGGTTGCGCGACGGGGAGTTCGTCGGCGGCGTCGACATCGAGGGCCGCCCGCTGGCCGAGGAAGGAGCCGAGCAGTGACCACCACCCGCATCTCCCGCGCCGCTCTCGCCGCGCGCGTGGCATCCGACATCCCTGAGGGCGCCGTGGTGAACCTCGGCATCGGGGCACCCACCCTCGTCGCCGACTTCCTCCCCGAGGGCCTCGAGATCGTGCTGCACACCGAGAACGGCATGCTCGGCATGGGGGCGGCCCCCGCGCGGGGACAGGTCGATCCCGACCTCATCAACGCCGGGAAGCAGCCCGTCACCGCGCTCGCCGGGGCGGCGTACTTCCACCACGCCGACTCTTTCGCGATGATGCGCGGCGGCCACCTCGACGTGTGCGTGCTGGGCGCGTTCCAGGTGTCGGCCGGCGGCAACCTCGCCAACTGGTCGACCGGCGAGCCCGGGGCGATCCCCGCGGTCGGCGGCGCCATGGACCTCGCCATCGGCGCGAAGGACGTCTACGTCATGACCGACCTGCTCACCAAGGGCGGTGACCCCAAACTGGTCGCCGCCTGCTCGTATCCGCTGACCGGCGTCGGCTGCGTCTCGCGGGTCTACACCGATCACGGCGTCTTCGACGTCACGCCCGACGGCTTCCGCGTGCGCGAGCTGTTCGGCGACAACACGCACGCCGAGATCGAGCAGCTCCTCGGTCTGGAACTGGAGGCCTGAGCCATGCCCGCATCGTTCGTCTACGACGCCGTCCGCACCCCCTTCGCCCGGCACGGCAAAGCCTTCGCCGACGTGCGCCCCGACGATCTCGCCGCGACCGTCATGGCATCCGTCGTCGAGCGCACCGGGATCGACCCCGCCCGCATCGAGGACATCGTGTTCGGCGACGCCAACCAGGCCGGCGAAGACAACCGCAACGTCGCGCGGTTCGGTGCGCTGCTCGCGGGCTTCCCCTCGTCGGTGCCCGGCACGACCATCAACCGGTTGTGCGGGTCGTCGCTGGATGCAGTGATCCAGGGCTCGCGCGCGATCGAGGCCGGAGACGCCGACGTGATCCTCGCCGGCGGGGTGGAGTCGATGACCCGCGCACCCTTCGTGGTGGAGAAGAGCCCCCGCCCCTTCCCCGCGGCGAATCAGACGATGTGGAACACCTCCATCGGGTGGCGCATGACCAACCCGCGGCTGAGGAAGGACTGGACGATTACGAACGGCGAGAGCGCCGAGAAGCTCGCCGAGATCTACGACGTCTCGCGCGAGGAGCAGGACGCCTTCGCCGCCCGCAGCCACCGCCTCGCCGCCGCCGCCTGGGCCGCGGGACGCTTCGACGACGAGATCGTGCAGGTCGAGGGCCACGCTCTCGCGCGAGACGAGGGGATCCGCGACGACTCCACCGCAGAGGTTCTCGCGGGCCTGCGCCCGGCGTTCCGTGCGGGAGGCTCCGTGACCGCGGGCAACTCCTCGCCCATCAACGACGGCGCCTCGGCGGTGCTGCTGGGTTCGGAGGGAGCTCTGGATGCCGAGCCCCTCGCGCGTATCGCCGGCCGTGCGGCGTTCGGCAACGACCCCGACGTGTTCGGCGTCGCCCCCGTCGAGGCGGCGAACCGCGCCCTCGCTCGCGCCGGGCGGACGTGGGCGGACGTGTCGTTCGTCGAGCTCAACGAGGCGTTCGCCTCGCAGACTCTCGCGTGCGCGAAGCTCTGGACCGAACTCGACCCGTCGACGCTCAACGAGAACGGCGGCGCGATCGCGATCGGCCACCCGCTCGGCGCCTCGGGCGGGCGCATCATCGCCCGCGCCGCGCACGAGCTGAAGCGCCGCGGCGGCGGCGTCGCGGTCGCCGCGATCTGCATCGGCGTGGGCCAGGGCCTCGCGGTGGTGCTCGAGCGCTGACGCCGGGCGCTCGGGCGCTGATGTCGCGCGCTCGGAGCGCTGACGGCGCGCGTGCGGAAGCACGGACGGCGAGACTCACGCGTGTAGCTCACTTGGGGCCTCCAGACGCCGGCTGGGCACAGGGCTTCAGCCGGGACCGGGGCATGTCCCACTTCGAGCAAGATTCTCCGCGGGAAGTCGCACGAATCGGGACATGCGGCACCTCACCGGTAGGTCCCCCGCGCCAGAAGCGGCGCCGTCGGCGCGGCGATGAGGTGCATGTCCCACTTCGAGCAGAATTTCTCGCGGGAAATCGCACGAATCGGGACATGCCTCGCCGACGACGGCGGCGGGCGGCGGACGGACGGGGGCTGATGCGGAGCATCACAACCCCTTATGTCTGAATGAGGCAAAAGCGAGGTAGCGTCGGAGCGACACCAGAGAGAGTGAGCGACGATGCTTCTCGAGAGAGACCTCATCCAGTCCGTCGGCTTCCGCAACGTCCGCGAGGGCGGCGAGATCACCGGATTCCAGTTCCGGGTGCGGATGCCGTCGTACCGCGGCATGTCCGCCTCGCTGGTCGACGGGATCGGCGTGAGCATCCCGGGTCTCGTCGACGTCGAACCCGACGTCCCGCTGTGGACCCTGCAGGGCCGGCAGTACACGCTCGCCGAGCTGTGGGACGGCGACGGCGTGCGCTGGCCGCTCGAAGACGCCGCGATCATCACGGTTCCGCTTCCCGGCGGTCTGCCCGACGGCACGCACGAGCTGTCGATCGACCTGCGCCTGCGGATGTCGTACATTCCGCAGGAGCACCAGCCGAGCAGGTACCGCGTGACCAAGAACGTCACGCTCTCCCCCGAGGCATCCGGTGCCCCCTTCCGGTACGGCGTCTCGCTCTACAGCTACATGGGCGACTACGGCACCGTGATGGACCTCGAGACCGCCCTCGCCTCGATCGCCGACCTCGGGGCGACGGGCGTGGAGATCCTCGGCGAAGGCCATGTGCCGAACTACCCGAACCCCTCGCAGGAGTGGGTCGACGACTGGTTCGCGCTCCTCGCGAAGTACGGCCTCGAGCCCACGAACTACGGCTCGTGGATCGATACGCGCCTGCACTCGAGCGGCCCGAACGGCCGCGACATGACGGTCGACGAAGGGGCCGCCGCCCTGCAGCGCGACCTGCGGCTCGCCCAGCGTCTCGGCTTCCGGTTCGTCCGGCCGAAGATCGGCGTGGTCTCGAGCGACCTCATCCCGCACCCGATCTGGACCGAGGTCGTCGAGGCCTCGCTGCCGCTGGCCGAAGAGCTCGATGTGATCATCTGCCCCGAGATCCACTCGCCCACCCCCATCAAGCACGAGGTCGTCGACGACTACATCGCCCTGATCCGTCGCACCGGTACGAAGCACTTCGGCCTCCTGCTCGACACCGGCATCTTCCAGGACCGCCCGATCCCGCTCCGCCCCGGCGAACTGCCGGGGCAGCGCCCGGCCTTCCTCGACGGCATCCACGTCGACCCCGCCGACGTGTTCGACGTCATCGAGAACGTCGTGTTCATCCAGGCGAAGTTCCACGACATCGACGAGAACCTCGACGACCAGCAGATCCCGTGGGAGCCCGTGCTGAAGGCGTTCAAGGATGCGGGGTACACCGGCTACCTCTCCAGCGAGTACGAGGGAGAGCGGGAGCCCTGGCGCAGCATCGAACAGGTCCGCCGCCAGCACTCGCTGATGCGTCAGATCGCCGATCGCCTCTGACCGACCGGCGACACCCGCGCGGGCGCCCACCGCACCCGCATCCACCTCCGCGCCGATCTACCCGCGCCCCGCACTGAGGAGATCCCCATGCCCAACGGCCTCATCCACGACGACAGCCTGCGCGCGCACCCCGACGGGCTCGCGCTTCGCCTGACCATCCCCTGGTATCGCAGTCTCTGGCTGTCATCGGTGACGACCCTCGCCCTCACCGTCGACGGGGAGCAGGTGGATGCCGACGACCTCCGGGTCGCGTTCGTCGACACCTCGTACCGGCTCGACGAACTGCCCGAACAGAGCGAACGACTGTGGTTCCTGCAGGAGCACCCGCTGCTGATCGCCCGCCGCGCCGCCCCGGTCGCCCTCGGCGAGACGCACGACGTCGTGCTGCACGGCGAGCTGCGCCTGCCCTACATGCAGATCGCGCCGGGCCCGGACGGCGGGCCCGGGATGTACGTGCCGAACGTCGTGCACGACGTGAAGACCCTCACGGTCGTCGACGCGGATGCCGGGATCCCCGCGCTCGTGTCGGACGTCACGCCACCGCCCCCGGCGAGTGACGACGACCCGTTCCAGCTGGGGCTGACGCTGTACTCGGCGAGCGCCGAGTTCCGCGCGGGGTACTTCGACTTCGACGGTCTGCTCGACCGCGTGGCGGAGCTGGGGATCGGCCCGGGCATCGAGATCGTGGCATCCCAGATGGTGCCGACCTACCCCGTGGTCGGCGACGACTTCGTGCGCACGTGGCGGGCGGCGTTCGACCGGCACGGGTTCGTCGCGAGCTCGTTCGGTGCGAACCTCGACATGGGGCGACGCCGTGATCGCGACATGACCCCCGACGAGGAGTTCGCCTTCTCGAAGCTCATGTTCGAGGGAGCGAAGAAGCTCGGCTTCCCGCTGGTGCGGATCCAGAGCGCGAAGCCCGAACTGCTGCGGCGACTGCTCCCGCTCGCGGAGGACCTCGAGTTGAAGCTCGCCTACGAGATCCACGCGCCGATGGGTCCGAACGCGGAGCCCGTGCTTCGCGTGCGCGAGACCTACGCCGAGCTCGATTCGCCCCTGCTGGGCTTCGTCGCCGACTTCTCCTCGACCATGCACGCGATGTCGCCGACCCTGCTGCGGGCCGTGCGCCGAGCGGGTCTTGACGACGAGGCGGTGGGGAAGCTGCAGGAGATCTGGGCGACGGATGCCGCGATGCGCGAGCGTCAGCAGGAGTTCCTCGGCTACCTGCGCGGCCGCGACTTCGACCCGGGTCGGCTGGGTTCGTTCGCGCACCTCGCCTTCAACATGCACGGCCATGTCGACCCGCGGGAGTGGGCCGACATCATGCCGCAGATCCTGCACGTGCACGCGAAGTTCTACGACATCGACGACAGCGGTCAGGAGCCGGCGATCGACTATCCCGAGCTCGTGCGCGTGTTCGTCGAGGGCGGGTACCGCGGCTTCTGGTCGAGTGAATGGGAGGGCCACGCCTTCGCCGAACTCGGCGACGTCGACCCCCTGCTGCTCGTGCGGCGCCAGCACGACCTCATCCGGGCGTCGATGCGGGCGGTGACGGCGGCCGTCTGAGCACACCGCGGGGTGCGGCGTGCGTGGGGCGCGCCGCACCCCGTCGGTGGCCTGGGGCGCGGACGGGAGTGGGCGGCGTCCCCTGGCCCTCGCCCGCCGGGGCGGCCGCGCAGCACGTGGGGCGCGGCCGGGCCGCGCTGAGACCGCCCGCTAGGCGGGAGCGTGCCCGGCGGCGATGACGCGGCCCGCTTCGGCGAAGAGCCCGCGCATCCACTCGTGCTCCGGATCGCGGGTGTGCGAGGGGTGCCACCACAGCGCGCTCACGAGGGGCGTCGCGGCGAAGGGCAGGGGTACGACCCGGATGCCGCCGATGCGCAGCAGATGGGGGGCGAGCGCCGACTGCACGAGCCCGACGCGACGGGTGCCGCTGACGAAGTGCCCGACCGAGAGGAAGCTCTCCAGCACCACCTCGATGTGCGGCTCGACGCCGAGCTGCTGGATCTGGCGGGCGGCCGAGGTGAACGCCGACCGCGATTGGAACGTGAGCACCCACGGCATGTCGGCGAGGTTCTGCATCGTCAGAGACTCTCCGACCTCGCCGTTGTCGGCCGAGACGACTGCGAACCAATCGTCCTGCCAGAGGTCGAGGTAGGGCAGCCCCGAGACGGGACCGTGCGGGATCACCATGCCGTCTGCCGAACGCAGCCGGTTGGCCGCGTCTTCGACGATGCCCGGGTTGTGCAGCATGTAGCGGAACCGCACGCCGGGCGCCCGCTCGGCGGCGAGCTGAGAGACGATCGTGCCGACGGTGACGAAGCCGTAGTCCGATCCGTAGATGGAGAACTCGCGGGTGGACTCCGCGGGCGACCACGACGCCTGGCTCTCGAACACGCGTCGGGCGGCCTCGAGCGCCGTCGTCGTGTGCTCGGTGAGCCGGACGGCGAACGGCGTCAGTTCGTAGGTGTTGCCACGGCGGGCGAGGATCTGGTCGTCGAAGTGGGTGCGCAGGCGCGCCAGCGATGCGCTGAGGGCGGGCTGGCTGAGGTGCAGCCGTTCCGCCGCGCGGGTGACGCTGCGCTCGGTGAGCAGGGCGTCGAGGGCGACCAGGAGGTTCAGGTCGAGGCGCGAGAGCGTCGCATGATCGGTCACCACGTCGTGATCCTTCGCTCGGGGAAGCTGTGGTCCGATCGTATCAACCGCATCTATGACGGAGCTAGGTGGCATATCCGCGGGCGATGAGGCGGCGGGCGCCCCGCCTTATGCGCCACATCGCGAAGACTTATGTGCGTTTTCTGCGCATCGCGCCGATACTGAGTCACACAGCACAGGCGCTCCCACCGAAGGGCTCGCCGACAACGTCGTCAGAAAGGCTGGCCATGACTCAGCATCGCCGCGTCACGCGGATCGCAGGTCTCCTCGTTCTTCCCGCCACCGCCGCCCTCGTCCTCGCCGGGTGCTCCGGCGGAGGAACGGGCGGTGCCGCAGAGGGCGATTCCGAATCGTTCACGTTCACCTTCGCCACCTCCAACAACCTCGAGAGCCCCTACGAGACGCTCGCCAAGGAGTACATGGCGGCGAACCCCGGTGTGACCATCACCACCAACCCCACGCCCAACGACAAGTACGGCGAGACCATCCGCACGCAGCTCCAGGCCGGCAACGCCTCCGACGTCGTGCAGACCACGCCCGGATCGGGCGACGCCCGCGGCCTCATCCCCCTCGCCGAAGCGGGCTTCCTCGAGCCCCTCGGCGACACGGCCACCTCGCTCGTGCCCTCCGGCAGCGAGACGCTGTTCGAGGTCGACGGCAAGACCTACGGTCAGCCCCTCGACTTCACCATCGCCGCCGTGGTCGCGAGCATGGGGACCGCCGGCATGAACGGCATCACCGAGTGGCCCACGACGATGGACGACTTCTACGCGGACTGCTCCGCTCTCGCGGGCCAGGGCAAGTCGATGCTCGCCCTCGCCGGCGCGGCCGGCCCCAACGCGGGTCTGACCGCCCAGGGCATCGCCGCGACCCGCGTGTACGCCTCCGACCCCGAGTTCAACACCGAGCGCGCCGCGGGCGAGACCACCTTCGCCGACAGCAAGGGCTGGGCCGATGCACTCCAGACCATCGTCGACCTGAAGGACGGCGGCTGCTTCCAGCCCGGTGCCGAGGGCGGCGGCTTCGACGCCATCACCAACGGCCTCGCCCAGGGCACCTCCATCGGCAGCTTCATCCCCTCGGGTTCGGCGGTCGAGATCGCCACGGCGGCCCCGCCGGAGGCGGACTTCAAGGTGCAGCCCTTCCCCGCGGCCGACGGCGGCAAGCCCTACGTGCTGGCGAGCTCGAACTACACGATCTCGATCAACGCGAAGTCGACCAAGAAGGATGCCGCGACGAAGTTCGTCGACTGGCTGGCGACGCCCGACGCGCAGCAGAAGTACTACGAGGCCTCGGGCCTGCTCCCCATCTCGGAGTACAAGAACCTGGACCTCAGCGACACGATCTACTCCGAGGTCGTCACCGACATCTCGAACGGCTCGTACACCACGCTGCCGAACAACGTCTGGCCCAACCCGGCCGTCTACGAGGCGCTGCAGGTGGGCGTCCAGGGTCTGCTGACCGGCCAGACCAGCATCGACCAGGTGCTTCAGAACATGGATTCGGCCTGGGGCAACTGAGAGATTCCGCCGCCCGGGACGTCGAGACCCGGGCGGCGGAGCCGCACCCCGATCGAGGATGACGAGGATCTGATGAGCACCACCTTCCGAAGCGGCGACATCGCCGCCACCGAGACCGAACGCGTGGTCCTGCCCCGCCGAGGCGGCCGTGGCCGCCGCACGGCACCGGCCCCGCGTCGCAAGGGCCTGTTGCAGTTCGGCTACTGGTGGTGGGCCCTGCCCGGGGTGCTCTTCGTCATCGGCATCCACTACGTCGCCACCAGCATCGGCGGCTTCTTCTCCTTCACGAACTGGACGGGCATCGGCGCCTTCGAGCTCGTCGGGCTCGACAACTTCGTCCGCATCTTCCAGGACCCCACCAAGATCGGCGCCCTGTGGAACACCCTGTTCCTGGCGTTCGGCTCGGTGATCCTCAGCAACGTCCTGGGCCTCGGCGTCGCCCTGGGCCTGAACCGGGGGCTGAAGAGCCGCTACATCCTGCGGACGCTGTTCTTCATGCCCGTGGTGCTCAGCCCGCTGGCCACCTCGTACATCTGGAAATTCATCTTCGACTACAACGGCCCGCTCAACCTCGTGCTGCGGGGGATGGGCCTCGACTCGATGGCGCGGGCGTGGATCGCCGACCCCACCTGGGCGATCTGGACGATCCTCGTCGTGCTCGTGTGGCAGAACATCGGCTTCGCGATGGTCATCTACATGGCGGGGCTGGCGGCGGTGCCCGTCGAGATCGAGGAGGCCGCGGCGATCGACGGCGCGAACCTCTGGCAGCGCTTCTGGCACGTGACCCTCCCCTCGATCCGCCCCGCCGTCGCGATCGCGACCACCCTGGGCCTCGTCAACGGCCTGCGCGTGTTCGACCAGATCATGGCGCTCACCGGCGGCGGACCCGCCGCCGCGACCGAGACCCTCGCGACGCAGGTCTACAAGCAGTCGTTCGCGCTCGGCAACTTCGGCTACGGCGCGGCGCTCGCGCTGCTGCTGACCCTCATCATCCTGGTCTTCGCCGTCGTGCAGCAGCGCCTGACCGGCGGCCGCTCGGAGGAGAACTGACATGTTCCGCTACACCAAGCTCACGGGCCTGCGGGAGTTCCTGTTCTGGATCGCGGCCCTCGCGTTCCTGCTCCCCTTCTACTTCCTCGTCACCACGTCGCTGAAGTCGGATCGCGAGGTGATCACGTCGTCGACGCTGGCGCCGCCGAGCGCCCCCGATTTCGGCAACTTCGTCAAGGTGCTCACCGCGACCGGAAACTCCAACGTCGTGATGGGCCTGATCAACAGCATCATCATCACCGCCGGCAGCATCGTGCTCATGGTGCTGCTGGGCTCCCTCACCGGCTACGTCATCGCCCGCAGCACCCGGCGCTGGAGCCGCGTGGTGTACTACCTGTTCCTCGTCGCCATCGTGCTGCCGACCCAGCTGGGTACGGTCCCGCTGTACATCGGCGCCCGCGCGCTCGGTCTCACCGGATCGGCGTGGGGCATGATCATCCTCTACACCGGCATGCTGCTGCCGCTGTCGATCTTCCTCTACGCGGGCTTCTTCCGCGGGCTCGGCACCGAGTACGAGGAGGCCGCGACCATCGACGGCGCGAGCCGCACGCAGATCTTCTTCCGCATCGTGCTGCCGCTCATGTCGCCGGCGACCGGCACCGTCGCGATCCTCGCGGGCCTGATCGTCTGGAACGACTTCTTCACCTCGCTGATCTTCCTCGGCGGATCGGCGAACCAGACCCTCCCGGTGGCCATGTACTACTACATCGGCTCGCTCGTGTCGGCCTGGAACCAGATCTTCGCGATCGTCATCGTCTCGATGATCCCGATCCTCGCCTTCTACCTCTTCGCCCAGAAGCGCTTCATCCAGGGCTTCGCCGGCGGTTTGAAGGGCTGACGCCTTCCTCTCGAGGGTGCCGGCCCACCGGCCCCATCGGCTGAGCCCACCTGGATGCCGCAGAGCGCGGCATCCGTCGATCGTCGCGCCCGCGTTCCCGAAAGGACACCCCGTGTACCAACTCGCCCCCAACATCGAGCTCCTCTTCACCGAGGCCGGCGATTACCACGACCGCGTCCGCGCGGCGGCGGCCGCGGGCTTCGACGCCGTGGAGATGTGGGGTCCGACCGGAGTCGACGCCCCCGCGACGCCGAAGGACCTACCCGCCCTCAAGGCCGCGCTCCAGGAGACCGGCGTGCAGCTCACCGCGCAGCTGGCCGAACCCCGCACGCAGTTCATGATCCCGCCGTGGGACCACTCGGAGTTCTTCCGCAAGCTCGACGAGGGCGTCGAGATCGCCCGCGACCTCGGCTGCCCGCGCCTGGTCGTGGGAAGCGGCACGGGCTTCGGCGGGTGGAAGCGCCAGGTGCAGCTCGACAAGCTCGTCGAGATCTACCAGAAGGCCATCGCGCAGATCGACGGCTCGGGGATCGGACTCGTGCTCGAGCCGGTCAACGTCCGCGTCGATCACCCCGGGTCGCTCCTGGACCGCACCTCCGAGGCCGTGTACGTCGCGCGCGGCGTGGCCTCGCCGCAGTTCGGCGTGCTCTACGACATCTACCACTCGGCCGTCGAGGGCGAGGACATGGAGGCGGAGCTCGCGAACGCCGGCGGTCTCATCCACTACGTGCAGCTCGCCGACGCCCCCGGCCGGGGCGAGCCCGGGGCGGGCGAGCTGGACTGGAGCGAGCGCTTCCGTCTGCTCCGCGACGCAGGCTACGACGGCCCGGTGGGTCTGGAGTACTACCCGACCACCGCGTCGGAGGCCTCGGTCGCCCACGTCGTCGAGATCGCACGCGCCGCATGAACGCCCGGCGGTATCCGCACGCGGTCGACGTCGTGATCGTCGGCAGCGGACCCACGGGGGCGGCCTACGCGCGCATCCTCTCGGAGCGGGCGCCGGGCGCGACCATCGCCATGTTCGAGGTCGGCCCGACGGTGTCGGACCCTCCCGGTGCGCACGTGAAGAACATCGCCGATCCGGCCGAGCGCGCCCGCGCGCAGGTGGCGTCGGAGGGCCCGGGCGAGCGCGGAGAGAAGGTCGCCAACCCGGGGGCGGCGAAGGCGGGGGTGCGCGGAGCGCGTCCCGGTACCTTCCTGCTCGAGGACGGCTACGCCTTCGACGGCGAGGACGGGATGCCGGTCGCGGCGATGTCGAGCAACGTCGGCGGTATGGCGGCGCACTGGACGGGCGCGTGCCCGCGCCCGAACGACAGCGAGCGCATCACCTTCCTGCCCGACCTCGACGAGCTGCTCGCCGAGGGGGAGCGTCTGCTGGGAGTGCGCACCGACGCCTTCGACGCCGCGCCCTTCGGCGCCATCGTGCGCGAGCGACTGTCCGCCGCGGTCGACGAGGGGCGCGTCGAGGCGACCCGGGTGCAGCGGATGCCGTTGGCCGCCCACCGTCGCGACGACGGCCGCCTGGTGTGGTCGGGGTCGGACGTGGTGCTCGGCGACGTGACGCGCGACAACCCCGGCTTCTCGCTGATCGACGAGACCCTCGTGACCGCGGTCGTGCGCGACGCGGGCCGCGCCGCGGGCGTGCGTGTGCGCGACCTGCGCTCGGGGGAGGAGCACGAGGTCGCCGCCCGGTTCGTGGTGGTCGCCGCCGATGCGCTGCGCACCCCGCAGCTGCTGTGGGCGTCGGGCGTGCGTCTCCACGCCCTCGGTCGCTACCTCAACGACCAGGCGCAGATCGTGTTCGCGGCGCGCCTGCGCGACATGCCGCCCCTCGACGCCGACGCTCCCGCGACAGGGCTCGCCGAGTACAGCGGCGTGAGCTGGGTGCCGTTCACCGACGGCATGCCCTTCCACGGTCAGATCATGCAGCTCGACGCCTCGCCCATCCCGCTCGCCGAGGACGACCCCGTCGTGCCCGGCTCGATCGTGGGGCTCGGCCTTTTCTGCGCGAAAGACCTGCAGGCAGAGGATCGCGTCGCCTTCGACGACGATCACGTCGACGGCTACGGGATGCCGGCACCCCGCATCCACTACACGCTCACGGCCCGCGACCACGAGGTCATCGACCGTGCGCGGCGGGAGGTGGTGCGTCTCGGTGAAGCGGTCGGAGACCCGCTCGACAGCCGTCCGTTCACCCTGCCGCCGGGGTCGTCGCTGCACTATCAGGGCTCGACGCGCATGGGTGTCGCCGACGACGGCACGAGCGTGTGCGACGTCGACAGCGAGGTCTGGGGCGTCCCGGATCTGTTCGTCGCCGGCAACGGGGTCATTCCGACCTCGACCGCGTGCAACCCCACGCTGACGTCGGTGGCTCTGGCGGTGCGAGGGGCGCGGAAGATCGCGGCGGTGCTGTCGCGGGAGCAGGTCGGCACGGCATCCGTATCGGTCTGACTCTTGCTTATGCAGGAATAAGACATTAGTGTGTAGGAATCAAGACAAAGAGGTCTGCGGCTGAGGCCGCACCGACGAGGAGGTCATCGTGATCCCGGATCGCATCATCGAGCAGGGGACGCTCACCGCCCACGGCGGACGCGCGTCGGTGGAGGTGCGCCTGCCCTGGTACCGGGCGCTGCCGGCATCCTGCATCTCAGGAGCGAAGCTGACCGTCGACGGCGTCGAGGCGCCGGTCGACTCCCTGCGGTGGGGCATGAACGGCGAGGAGTTCACCTTCGCCGAGATGAAGACGAACACCGAGCAATGGTGGTTCCCCACCGACTCCGCGGTGCTCTCGGGAGAGGTGGCGGCGGATGCCGGCGCACACGAGGTGCGCGTCGACCTCGAGCTCTACATCCCGTACATCATCATCGCCGACGACCAGGTGCTCCACATCGAGGAGCACGACGTGAAGTCGATGACCGTCCGTCAGGCCGAGGAGGCCCGCGCATGACCGCTTCGTCCCCGGGCACTCCCATCCAGGGTGTCACCCTCTACAGCTTCACCCGCGCCTTCCACGGCCGCGAATACGATCTCGACCAGCTCATCCGCAAGACCGCGGCCGAGGGTTTCGGGCCCGGGCTGGAGATCATCGGATTCTCGAGCTTCCGCGGGTTCCCCGAGATCGACGACCACTTCGCCGGGCGCTTCTCCGACCTCGTCGACGAGGTCGGCCTCGTGCGCACCTCGCTCGCCGTCAACGCCGACATCGGCCTGCGCCCCGACAAGCTCATGAACCAGGACGAGCTCCTCGCCTATATGCGCAAGCAGATCGCGGCGGCAGCGAAGCTCGGCTTCCCCATCGCCCGCGTGCAGATCTCGATCACGCCCGACTCGATGGAGGCCCTCGCCCCCGTCGCCGAGGAGTACGGTGTGACGCTCGCCCTCGAGGTGCACGCCGACCAGTACGCCTCGCACCCGCGCATCCTGGCGCTGCGCGACCGCTACGAGAAGGTCGGCTCGCCTTTCCTCGGCTTCACGATGGACTGGGGTGCGACCGTCTCGGGCTTCGCCCCCTCGCTCATCGAGGCGTATCGCCGCCGCGGCGCCTCGGAGGAGTTGCTGGCCGCCGTCGTGCAGCTGTGGGACGACTTCTACGAGCAGGGCCCGCCTGCCGACCAGGCCGATCACGGGCAACGTTTCGGGCGGTTCATCGGCCTCGCGCACCAGCACGGCCGGCCCGATCTCGGCATCGACTTCGGCATCAACGGCACGGGCCTGTTCGGTCCGGCGCGCGTGGACGACTGGCTCGAGATCATGCCGTGGGTGAAGCACGTTCACGGCAAGTTCTTCGGCATCGACGAGAACGGGAACGAGCCCTCGGTGCCCGTGGCCGACCTCATCACGCTGCTCGTCGACAACGGCTACAGCGGCGCCGTCTCGAGCGAGTACGAGGGCTGGCACTGGAACCACTGGCAGAGCCCCTTCGAGATCATCCGCGGGGAGCAGGCCCTCCAGCGCACCGCGGCCGAGGCCGCCGGCTCTCGCATGATCACGGATGTCGCGGAGGCGCGCCGCGCGCTGGACGCCCACCTCGCGCACGCCGTGCGCGCCTGACGACAGGCTCAGGGACCCCCCTTCGACAGGCTCAGGGACCCTCCGGCCGAGGTGGCTGAGCCTGTCGAAGCCACCGGCACCACCCTCCGACTCATGACACAAGGACCGAAATGACGAACGACACCACCGGCATCGCCGGAACCGGCATCAAGCTCGGCACCACGCTCTACTCGATGACGAGCGAGTTCGCCGCCGGTCTCTACACCCCCGAGAGCCTCATCAAAGAGGTGCACGACCAGGGCATCGGCCCGGGTGTGGAGTTCAACTTCGCGCAGCTGCTGCGCTCGTACCCCGATGTCGACGCGGAGTTCGTCACGCTCTGGTTCGACTCGCTCGAGAAGTACGGCCTCGAGGCCAGCGCCGTCGGCACCAACCTCGACATGGGCCGCCTCAAGAGCCGCGACATGACGCTCGACGAGGAGCATGACTTCCTCGCCCGTCAGTTGAAGGCCGCGCACACCCTCGGCTTCAAGAAGATCGTCATCCGCTCGCACGGCAAGGAACTGCTGCGGAGCCTGCTTCCGCTCGCCGAGAAGTACGACCAGAAGCTCGGGTACGAAATCCACGCGCCGTCGGGACCCAACGACCCCAAGGTGCTCGAGATGCGCGAGATGTACGAGGAGCTGCAGTCGGACCGCCTCGGCTTCACCGCCGACTTCTCCTCGACCATGCACTCGCTCTCGCCGACGCTCCTGCGCACCCTCGGGCAGATGGGCATGGACGAGAAGCACTTCCCGGTCATGGAGGAGATCTGGCACGAGCCGACCCCGATGCACGTGCGCAACCAGAAGTTCGAGGACTACCTCTCGGGCGAGGGCGTCGACTTCCTGCGCTTCGGGCCGTTCACGCGTCTCGCGTTCAACATGCACGGTCTCGTCGCTCCCGAGGAGTGGCTCGACATCATGCCGCAGATCTTCCACGTGCACGCGAAGTTCTACGACATCGGCGCCGACGGCGAAGAGCCCGCCATGGACATCCCGCGCATCGTGAAGCAGTTCGTCATCGGCGGCTACGAGGGCTACCTCTCCAGCGAGTGGGAGGGTCACGCCTTCAGCGACCTCGGCGAGAGCGACCCCATCGACCTCGTCAAGAAGCAGCACGCGCTCATGCGCACGGCGATCGAAGACACCGTCGCCCAGCGCGCCGACGCGACCCAGCCCGCCTGACCCCGATCTCGAAGGAGTGGACATGTCTAGCACCACCGAGACATCCGTCACCGATCTCGTCGCCGAGGTCGCGCGTCTGCGGGAACAGGTCGAGGCCGCCCACCGGCTCGCCCAGCGCGCCGAGGACCGCGGGCAGGTCGAGAACCTCTTCAACCGCTACATGTACCTGCACAACGCGTTCGAGGACGAGCAGATCATCCCGCTGTGGGTGAAGGAGGGGACGGAGGGCATCCGCGCCCGGTACACCAACGCCGGGCAGTACACGACGTGGCAGAGCGTCACCGACTACCACCGCGGTCGCCCGCACCCCGAGGGCAAGCTCATCCTGCACGCCACGAACACCCCGGTGATCGAGGTCGCCGCCGACGGCGAGACGGCCAAGGGTGTCTGGATGATGGCCGGCACCGAGTCGGGGCTGACCGACCCGAAGGTCGCCGAGGCCTTCCCCGACATGTACTCGCCCGACGAGGTGCTCGGCAAGAAGGTCTGGGCGCACTGGGTCTGGTGCAAGTACGCCATCGACTTCCGCAAGCAGGACGGCGAGTGGAAGTTCTGGAAGTTCCGTTGCTACGAGCTCGCCCGCGCTCCGTTCGAAGAGAACTGGGTGAGCTTCGGTGTGAAGAACCAGGGCGCCTTCGACCTCGACCTCATGTACTTCGGCGACGACGGCAAGCCCGTCTTCATGCCGCCGGCCGATGAGCCGGTGCCCGCGAAGAACCACCCCTACAGCCCCGAGACCACGCAGAAGCTCGAGCCCGTGCCCCCGGTGGCACACGACCGCTTCACCGACACCTTCGCCTAGGAGCACTCATGGCCACTCACAACTCCCTCTTCGCCGAGAAGGACGTCCGCCGCACCGACGACGGTCTCGCGGTCTCGGTGCAGCTGCCCTGGTACCGCAGCCTCTGGCTGTCGGCCGTCGACGACGTCGCCGTCATCGTGAACGGGGTCACCGTGCCGAAGGACGACCTCCGCTTCTCGCTCGAGGGCCGCCAGTACCGCGTCGAGGAACTGCCCCAGCAGTCCGAGACGCTGTGGTTCGTCGCCGATCGCCCGGACGTGCTCATCCATCTCGACGCCCCGCCCGCCGCGGGTGAGACGGTCGCCGTCGAGGTCGTGCTGACCATGCGCCTGCTCTACATGCAGATCATGCCGGGCGCCGACGGCGGACCCGGTCGCTACGTCACCAACCGCGTGCCGGTCGAGCGCGAACTGGTGCTGCAATGACCCTCCCACCGGCCCACGGTCCCCTCCGCGTCGCGATGATCGGGTACGGCTTCATGGGTGCCGCCCACTCCGTGGGGTGGCGTCAGGCGCCGCGCATGTTCGATCTGCCGCGCGCGGTCGAGATGACCGTCGTCGTCGGACGCAACGCGGATGCCGTGGCCTCGGCCGCCCGCAAATGGGGCTGGGCCGAGTCGGCCACCGACTGGCGCGAGATCGTCGCGCGCGACGACATCGACATCGTCGACATCGTCACGCCGGGCGAATCGCACGCCGAGATCGCGATCGCCGCCCTCGAGGCCGGCAAGCACGTGCTGTGCGAGAAGCCCTTGGCCAACACCGTGGCCGAGGCCGAGGCGATGGCCGAGGCCGCCGGGCGCGCCCGCGCGCGCGGCATCCGTTCGATGGTGGGGTTCACCTATCGCCGCGTGCCGGCCGTCACGCTGTTGCGCGACATGATCGCCGAGGGTGCCGTCGGCACCGTACAGCAGGTGCGCGCGGCGTACCGGCAGGACTGGCTCGTCGACCCCGAGATGCCGCTGATGTGGCGTCTGCAGAAGGAGCACGCCGGTTCGGGCGCGCTGGGCGACATCGGTGCGCACATCATCGACATGACGCAGTTCGTCACCGGCCTCGGCGTCGAGCAGGTGTCGGGCACGGTCGACACGATCGTCGCCGAGCGTCCGCTGCCCGGCGACGGGTCGATGGGCCTGGCCGCGGCCGCCGGCGAGAACGGGAGGGGTGCGGTCACGGTTGATGACGTCGCCCTCTTCACGGGCCGCTTGGCGAACGGCGCGCTGGCCTCCTTCGAGGCGACGCGCTTCGCGACCGGACGCAAGAACGCGCTCACCATCGAGGTGTCGGGCGACCGCGGCGCGCTCGTCTTCGACCTCGAAGACCTCAACAGCCTGCGTTTCTACGACCGCACCGCGCCCGAGGGCCGGCAGGGCTTCACCCAGGTGCTCGTCACCGAGCCGCAGCATCCGTACGTCTCGGCATGGTGGCCCGCCGGCCACATGCTCGGCTACGAGCACGGCTTCACCCATCAGGTCGTCGACCTCGTCGGAGCGATCGACGCGGGCACCGATCCGCACCCCTCGTTCGAGGAGGGCCTGCGCGTGCAGCGCGTGCTCGACGCCGTCGAACGCAGCAGCGCCGCCGAGTCCGCCTGGACCCGCGTGGGCGCCCCCGTTCCCGCACTCTGAAAAGGAATCCCGTCATGGCTCGTCCCGTCACCCTGTTCACCGGCCAGTGGGCCGACCTGCCCTTCGAGGAGGTGGCGCGGCTCGCCGGGGAGTGGGGCTACGACGGTCTCGAGATCGCGTGCTGGGGCGACCACATCGACGTCGCGCGCTGGGACGACGAGGCCTACGTGCAGTCGCGGCTCGACGTGCTCGAGAAGAACGGTCTGAAGGTCTGGACCATCTCCAACCACCTCGTCGGCCAGGCCGTCTGCGACGAACCCATCGACGAGCGCCACCACGACATCGTCCCCTCCCGGGTGTGGGGAGACGGGGATGCCGAGGGCGTGCGTCGACGCGCGGCCGAGGAGCTGAAGGACACGGCGCGGTTCGCCGCGAAACTCGGGGTGAAGACGGTCACCGGGTTCACCGGGTCGAGCATCTGGAAGTACGTCGCGATGTTCCCGCCCGCCTCCGACGCCATGATCGAGCGAGGGTACGCGGACTTCGCCGCGCGCTGGCATCCGATCCTCGACGTCTTCGAGGAGGTCGGCGTGCGTTTCGCCCTCGAGGTGCACCCCTCCGAGATCGCCTACGACTACTGGACCGCGAAGAAGACACTGGATGCCATCGGTCACCGACCGAGCTTCGGCTTCAACTTCGACCCGTCGCACTTCGTCTGGCAGCAGCTGGACTCGGTCGCGTTCGTGCTCGACTTCGCCGACCACATCTTCCACGTGCACTGCAAGGAGTCCACGACCAACCTCGACGGACGCAACGGCGTGCTCGGCTCGCATCTGTCGTGGGACAACCCGGGCCGCGGGTGGACGTTCGTCTCGACCGGCCACGGCGACGTGCCGTGGGAGCCGCTCTTCCGCGCGCTCAACGCCATCGGCTACGACGGCCCGACGAGCGTGGAGTGGGAGGACGCCGGCATGGACCGCCTCATCGGCGGTCCCGAGGCGCTCGCCTTCGTTCGCACGCTCGGCGGGATCACCCCTCCGCACCAGCTGTTCGACGCCGCTTTCTCTCGCAAGGACTGACATGACCGACGTTCTGAAGGTGCTCATCCTCTCGGGTCACATGACCATCGAGCACGACAACGCCCACCGCAGCTTCCGCCTGCACAACCAGTGGATCACCACGCTGCTGGAGGACACCGGGCGCTTCTCGGTGCGCGTCGTCGAGGACCCGCGGGGTCTGCCGGCGAGCGTGATCGACAAGTACGACGTGCTCATCGTCATCTTCGAGGGCCGCGACGGCTACCACGACATGGCGACGGGCTTCGGTGCCGAGACGGACGCCGCGATCCTGCGTTTCGTCCACGACGAGGGCAAGGGCATCGTGTGGTTCCACGGCTCCGCCGCCCAAGAGGACCGCTGGGGCTACCCCGAGGAGTACAACGTCATGCGCGGAGCCAAGCTCAGCGCGTGGGAGACGGGCCTGCGCCCCCGGCCGTGGGGCGAGGCGCAGCTGCGCACGACCGAGCCGCGGCATCCGATCACCGAGGGCATCAACGAGACCTGGACCGTGACCGGCGACGACATCCTCGTCGGTGTGCAGATGTACGAGGGCGCGCAGGTGCTGCTGACGACCTTCGACGACCTCGAGGCGTACGAGAGGGCGCCGATCTGGCCCATGCCGCACTACCCGGTCGACATCCCGGAGGGCGGGATCGCGGAGCTTCCCGGCATCAACACCGACCAGCCCCTCGCGTGGATCAACGAGTACGGAGCGGGCCGCTCCTTCACGATCACGATCGGCCACGACATCGACACGTTCCGCCGCATCGAGTTCATCCACATGTTCCCGCGCGGCGTCGAGTGGGCCGCGACCGGGGAGGTCTCGCTGACCGGACCCGACCGCCGGGGCGATCGCCGCATCAACCCGTGGCCGTACTACAACGGCGAGGGCTGATGCGTGCGGCCCTGCGCGCCGTCGCGCCGGGCGCGCGGCCGAGGGTCGCGCCGGGTGCTACGGCTGAGCGTCGCGTCGGCTGAGGGTCGTGACACGCATAAACGCGATCCGTGCGCATAAACACGCGCGCACCGTGTTTATGCGCACGGATCGCGTTTATGCATGGGGATCGGGGGATGCCGGGCGCCGACGCCTGGCATCCCCCCTCCCGGTGACGTCAGCGGCTCACACGCTTGCCAGCGCCTCCCGCGCGAGCGCGAGGTGCCGCTCGGTCATCTGCCACGGGTCGTCGTCGAGCCACTCCTGTCCGCCCCACTCGCTGCAGAGTGTGCCGGCGAATCCCGTGCCGCGCAGAGCGGCCCCGACGTCGCGGATCGGTCGCGTGACACGGCCGTCGGCGTCGTCGAGGTCCCAGAACTTCAGGTGCGCCGCCCCGATCACGGGGAGGACGGATGCCAGATCCGACGCCTCCGACCGGCCGAATCGCACGAGCAGGTTCATGTACAGCGTGTGCACCGGCCCCGGCACCCCGCCCGCACGCAGCAGGGCGACGACGGCATCCTGGGTCGCGGGGTCGCGCCACTCGTCGCGGAGGCGCCGGAGCAGATCCGCGGGGAGGCCGCCGCGCTCGAGCCGGTCGAGGTAGGTGACCGGGAGGGCGGGCATGAGCATGCTGATGTCGAGCAGCAGGCGTACGCGGGGCGTGTCGAGTTCTCCGATGCGGTCGTAGGCCGCCGCGCGCGCGGTCGGCGTCTCGTGGCCCTGCGCTTCCTCGTAGAGCACGAGATCGAGCTCGTCCAGCAGCGGGACGAGCCCGTCCAGAAGGGCGCCGGCCTGGCCGATCGGAAGACGGACACCGGCCGCTCCGGTTGAGGCCGCCGCGCGCAGCTGCGGTTCGAGGAACGCGCGGCGTTCGGCATCAGTGCGTCGACGCCCCCGATCGAACTCGTCGATGCTGACCCCCACGATGCTCACGCCTCCGCCCGCGGCCGCGAGCCGATCGCGGAAGTCCGTCGTCTCGGTGGGTGGCGGGGAGGGGAATCCGCGCCACGTCTGGCCCAGTTCGATCTCGATGGCGCTCGCGGTCCCGCCCTCGACCAGAGAGAGTGCCAGGTCGGGAGCAGTCCGCTCGGCACGGATCACCTCCGGGGTGAGGTTGAAGGCACTGGCCGACAGCGTCCAGCCCGCGGGGAGGCTCACGCGGCGCTCCGGACGTCGCGCGAGACGCTCGCGGCCGAGGCGCCGACCTCGAGCGTTCGGCGGAAGCAGAACGGCAGGCGAAGCGGCTGATCGGGCCCGCCGGGCAGGTACGGGATCTCGAGCCGGAACGAGACCTCCACCTCGTGGATGCCGGGGCTCACGGCATCCGGGACCTGCAGCACCACCCGGTCCTGCAGGTACCACCACGTGTCCTCGGCGGCCAGCTCGGTGGCGGTCACCCGTCGCGAGTCGATGAGCACGACCGGTTCGTACCCTCGTCCGTCGAGCTGCACGACGGGCTCGAGCAGGCTCGCCAGCGGGAGCGAGCGGATCCACGGCAGCGACAGGCGCACCTCGGTGGTGGTGGCGGTGACGCGCAGGGCGTCGTCGCGTAGGGCGGAGAGAGTCATGGCGGGCACGTCCTCGTGTCACGGCGCACCCCACGGCGCGCTTCCGCTCACAACCTAGCGACTAATGTCTGAAATAGGAAGAAGTTAGCCGCTCAGGCCGTGCACCGCGGCCACCGTGGGTCGTCCCTCGCTGAACCAGCGCGGCAGACTCACCTCGAACAGCTGCTCCTGCGCGAGGTCGACGCCTCCCCGCACGGGCTCGCGGGTGTCGTTCTCGCTCGTCTTGATCACGAGGTCACGCGTGGCCAGCGGCAGCGACAGCTCGTACACGCGGTGGCGGATCTCGGCCAGGAACAGCTCACCGGCCGACGCGATCGCCCCGCCGATGACGATCACGCCGGGGTTGAACATGTTGACCAGCGCCGCCACGGCCTCGCCGACCTGGCGCGCGCCGGCCCGCACGAGCGAGATGGCGAGGGGGTCGCCGCGCTCGGCGGAGCGGGCGATGTCTTCGGGGGTCAGCTCTTTTCCGGATGCCACGCTCTCGGCGAGTGCTCCGGTGGCGCCGCTCTCGATCGCGGCGCGCGCGTCGCGGACCAGCGCCCAACCCCCGGCGACGGCCTCGAGGCAGCCCGTCTTGCCGCAGCGGCAGATCTGCGTCGCTCCCGGTACCCGCACGTGGCCCATGTCGCCCGCGGCGCCGTTCGCGCCGCGGTGCAGGCGTCCGCGCGAGACGAGTCCCGCGCCGATGCCGGTGCCGACCTTGCAGTAGATGAGGTCGACGCCCTCGTCGCGGCGCCGGGCGCGCTCGCCGGCGGCGAGGAGGTTCACGTCGTTGTCGACCCAGACGGGGGCGTCGTAGCGCTGCTCGAACGCGGTGCGCACGTCGTATCCGTTCCAGCCGGGCATGATCGGCGGGGCGACCGGGCGACCAGTCTCGAAGTCGACGGGTCCGGGCAGTCCCACCACGATGGCCCACACGGGACTCCCGTCGCCGGCGGCGAGCAGGTCGTCGACCATCGCGGTCGCGGCGTCGAGGGTCTCCTCCGGCCCGCGGGCGATGTCCCACGCGCGGTGGGCCTCGTCGAGGATCTCGCCGTCGAGGTCGGTGACGCCCACGTGCACGTGCAGCCCACCGAGCGCGCACACGACGATGCGCCCCTGCTCGGCGCGGAAACGGAGCGTGCGGGGCGCGCGGCCGCCCGAGGACGGGGCGTATTCGGCGTCTTCGAGGAAGCCCATCTCGACGGCGCGGTCGACGCGTTGGGCGACGACCCCGCGTCCGAGGCCGGTGACGCGGCCGATCTCGGGGCGCGTGACGGCCTCACCGAGGCGGACCATGTTGACGATGCGCAGCAGGCTCGTGACCTCGTCGGTCTGCGCGCCGAAGCGGAGGGTGGACACGTTGGCCATGCGTTGATCTTCACACAAGAGCGCGCTCACCCTGCCGGATTCCCCTCATCTATGGTTCATTAGTTTCTGACTTCAGCGCAATTCGTGCTGAAGTGGGCGAGGGGGCCGGGATGACGTGGGGTGTGGGCATCATCGGCTCGGGGCCGGGGGTCGCGGCTCTGCACGCACCCACGCTCGCGCGCACCGGCGGCGACTTCCGCCTGGTGCACGTCAGCGACGCCGGGAGCGGTCGGGCGGCGGTCATCGCGGAACGGTTCGGCGCCCGCGCCTCCGCGGGTGTCGAGACGCTCCTCGCCGACCCCGACGTCGACGTCGTCGCCGTCTGCAGCCCCCCGTCGCTGCACGCCGAGCACGTGCGCGCGAGCCTCGCCGCGGGGCGGCGCGCGATCTTCTGCGAGAAACCGCTCGCCGACACCGCCGACGAGGCCGAGCGCCTCGTCGCCGAGTGCGCCGCCGTCGGGGCGTTGCTGGTCGTCGGCACCAACCATCTCTTCGACCCCGCCTGGGCGCGGGCCACGCACCACCTCAGCGCCCTGGACGGGCGGATCTCGGCCGTGACCGTGACGCTGTGCCTGTCGCCCAACGACCGCTACCACGCGCTCACGATGGGCGAACCGCTTCCCGCCGGCCCGGCTCCGAAGAGGCCGCCGCTCGACCTCGACGATCCCGCGCAGAGCGCCGCCGTCGTGCGTCAGCTCGTCGCGGGACTCGGTGTGCACGACCTGCCCCTCGTGCGCGACCTCGTCTCCTCGACCCCCGAGCTCATCTGGGCGCGGCCGGTGCCCCCGATCGGGTTCGACCTCGCGCTGCGGGCGAACGACGCCCTGGTGCGCTTCACGGCGGTGATGCTGCCGGAGGGGGCCGACTCGCTGTGGCGCGTCAGCGTCGCCACGGCGAGCGCACGCATCGAGGTGGAGTTCCCCCCGCCGTTCGTCCACGTCGGCGGAGCCCGCACCAGCGTCCGCGACGCGGCGGGAGTGCGGACCGTCTACCCGATCGACCGACACGACGGGTACGAGAAGGAGTGGCGTGCGCTCGCTGCCCTGCTGCGCGGCGAGGCCGCGATGGAATACGACGAGCTCCGCGCCGACGCGGCGTTCGTGACGGCGATCGCCGATGCCGCGGCCGCGGCCGTGCGCACGGGGGTGTCACGGTGATCGTGCGGGAGGTGTGGACCGAGGCGGCCGCGTACCGGGCCGCGGTGGCGGAGCTCGCGCCGCGGGTGCGGCTGGGCGGCGGTCCCGTGGCCGTGCGGGTGGTCGACGGCCACGGCGCCTGGTGGCGGCGGCTCGACGGCGCGGCCGGCTACGTCGTCGACGAGCCCGATCCCGTCTCGCCCGAGGTGCACGATCTTCTCGAGGAGGTCGACGCGCCGGTCGTGGTGATGCGCCGCCGCGTGCGTCCCGACATCGTCGTCGATGTGCGGGCGGAGCCCCTCGCGCCGCGGCACATCGTGGTCGACGCGTGGGGTGGGCGCACCGACGCGACCACCCTTCTGCGCGACGCGGTGGGGTGGGCGCGGGTGCTCGCGTCGGGCCCCCTCTCGTTCGTCGCGCGCATCGAGACGGCGGCGGCGACCACCATCGCCTTGCGGGGACCGGACGGCGTCGGCGCGAGCGTCACCCGCACGGTCGGCGGCGGAGTGGGCGGCGCACTCGCCGCCACCGCTCTGGGGGTACGTCGCGTCGAGGTGCGCGTGGACTCCGCGTCGCCGGTGTGCGACGTGACGTTCGACGACGAGGATGGGCGGCGCACCCGACCTGTCCGGAGGGAGTCGCCCGAGCGTCTCGCACTCCGACGGATCCTGGATGCCGTGCACGCGGGCGCCGCGCCGACGGACCTCGCCGACCTCGCGGCCGACGACGGGGTCATCCACACGAGCGGATAAGTCACGCCGATGTTCGGCATCCACAGGATCGGGTTCCCTGATATCCACTTAGGTCGGATAGTGGAAGAAGAGTCGGAACGACCCGATTCACCGAAAGGATCGAAGATGATCAAGCTTCTCTCTCATCTGTCGTTCGTCGCGATCACGACTCCTGATGTCGAGGCGTCGGTGGACTTCTACGTCAACCAGGTGGGCCTCACCGAGGTCGCTCGCGAAGACGACCGTGTGTACCTCCGCTGCTGGGGCGACTACTACGCCTACTCCCTGGTCGTGGCGAAGGGCGACGAGCCCACCCTCGAGACCATGGCCTGGCGCACCTCGTCGGCCGAAGCCCTGGAGGAGGCGGCGAAGCGCGTGCAGGCCGCCGGCATCGAGGGCGAGTGGTTCGAGGGCCGCGGCATCGGCCGGGCGTTCCGCTTCACCGGTCCCCAGGGCCACGACATGACCCTGCACTGGGACGTCGAGCGCCACCGCGCCGAGCCGCACACCGCCTCGATCTATCCCGACCGTCCCGAGAAGCGCAGCCCTGTCGCCGGAGCCCCGCGCCAGCTCGACCACGTCACGGTCGCCGCGCGCGACGTCGACGCCTTCGTGCAGTGGTACGTCGACACGCTCGGCTTCCGCTTCATGGCCCGCACCGTGCTCGACGAGGCGCCCATCTCGGTGTTCTCCGTGCTCACGACCAACGAGAAGTCGCACGACCTCGGCGTCGTGCTCGACGGCTCGAGCCGCGCCGGTCGCATCAACCACTACGCCTTCTGGGTCGACACCCGCGAAGAGCTCCTCATCGCCGCCGACACGCTCATGGAGAACGGCGTGCCGATCGAGTACGGCCCGAACATCCACGGCATCGGCGAGCAGACCTTCCTCTACTACCGCGAGCCCTCGAGCCTGCGCATCGAGCTGAACACGGGTGGATACCGCAACTACGTGCCCGACTGGGAAGCCAACACGTGGAAGCCCTCGCTCGGCTCGAACAACATGTACCGCAACGGCGCCATGCCGATGTCGATGACCGAGTCGTTCCCGCCCGCCGACGGCCCCAGCGCGACCGAGGAGGGTGTGCCCGACGAGATCAAGGACGCCCTGCTCAACCCGTACGCCGTGCAGGGTCGGGGCTGACCGCGATGACCGCCCCCTATGCTCTCGCCCGTTTCCGCGACGGGGATGCCGTGCACGTCGGTCTCGTGGCCGGAGACCGCATCCGTGCGCTGACCGCCGACGAGCTCGGGGGCGGTCTGAACGCCTTCCTCGCCGCCCCCGACTGGGAGCGGATCGCCGCCCTCGTCGAGGCCCCGGGGGAGTGGCATCCCGTGTCGGACGTGACGCTGACGGCGCCCGTCGAGCCGCGGCAGGTACTGCAGACCGGCGCCAACTACCGCCAGCACGTGATCGAACTCGTGGCCGCGGGGCTGACGCAGAACACCGACCGCACGCCCGAGGAGGCGCGCGCCTTCGCCGCCGACATGATGGACGAGCGCGCCCGCAGCGGCGAGCCGTACTTCTTCATCGGGCTCACCGCCTGCGTCGTCGGCGACGACGTGCCGCTCGTGCTCCCGGCGTACAGCGAGGTGCACGACTGGGAGCTCGAGCTGGCCGTCGTCATCGGCCGCGAGGCGTTCCGCGTCTCGCGCGAGGACGCTCTCGACCACGTCGCCGGCTACACGATGGTCAACGACATCACCACGCGCGACCTCGTCTTCCGCAAAGACATGAGGGAGATCGGCACCGACTGGTACCGGGCGAAGAACGCGCCCGGGTTCCTGCCGACCGGTCCGCTGCTCGTGCCCGCCCACTTCGTCGACCCCGCCGACACCCCGGTGCGCCTCGACCTCAACGGGCAGGTGATGCAGGATGCCTCGACCTCCGACCTTCTGTTCGACGTGCCGGCGCTCATCTCGGCGGCGTCGCAGACCCACCCTCTCCTGCCCGGTGACCTGCTGCTGACCGGCAGCCCCGCCGGCAACGGGCAGCATTGGAAGAGGTTCCTGCGCGACGGCGACGTCATGACCGGGACCATCGGGGCTCTGGGCACGCAGGTCGTGCGGTGCGTGGGGGAGGCGACCTCGTGACCCTTCGACAGGCTCAGGGACCCGAGGCGGTGGCCGAGGGAGCCGTTCGACAGGCTCAGGGATCCGAGGCGGTGGCCGAGGGAGCCGTTCGACAGGAGGAGGGACCCGAGGCGGTGGCCGAGGGAGCCGTTCTACAGGCTCGGGGACCCGTTCCGTCGGAGAACCCCGCCGACCTCGACCGGCACGACCCCGAGGCCGAGATCGCCTCTCGCGCCGAGGCGTTCCGCAACTGGGGTCGGTGGGGTGACGACGACGTGCTCGGCACCCTCAACTTCATCGACGCCGACAAACGACGGGCGGCGGCGGCCCTCGTGCGCGACGGCGTCTCGATCTCGCTCTCGCAGCGCTTCGACACCGACGGTCCGCAGAAGGGCTGGCGCCGCCGCACCAACCCCGTGCACACGATGACCGACACCGGAACCGACGCCGAGCGAGGAAACCAGGGCTTCCCGCACGGCATCGGCGGCGCCGACGACGTGATCGCGATGCCCCTGCAGTGCTCGACGCAGTGGGACGGCCTCGGCCACATCTTCGACCACGGTTACGCGTGGAACGGCCGACGCGCGGGCGACGTCGTCACCAGCGACGGCGACCTCGTCACCGGCATCGAGCACGCGGCCGACGTCATCGTCTCGCGCGGCGTGCTGCTCGACCTCGGACGCCACCTCGCCCCCGCCACCGGTGAGCTCGCCGACGGCCACGCGATCACCGCCGACGACCTCGACGCGTGCGCCGCGGCGCAGGGCGTCGAGGTGGGCCGCGGCGACATCGTGCTCGTCCGCACCGGCCACTACACGCGCGCGCACCGCGAGGGCTGGGGCGAGTACGCCGGCGGCCCCGCCCCCGGGCTCTCGCTCACCACGGCCGGGTGGCTGCACCGCACCGAGATCGCCGCGATCGCGACCGACACCTGGGGCTTCGAAGTGCGGCCGAACGAGTTCGACGTGCCGGCGTTCCAGCCGCTGCACCAGGTCGTCATCCCGAACATGGGTCTCACGATCGGCGAGATGTGGAACCTCGACGCGCTCGCCGACGCCTGCCTCGAGAGGCGACGCTGGGAGTTCCTGCTCTCGGCGCCTCCGCTGCCGATCACCGGGGCCGTCGGGTCGCCGGTGAACCCCCTGGCCCTGCTCTAACCCCCACCCGTCCCAGAACAGAGAGGTTCTGACATGACCGCCGTTCAGAAAGTCGCGATCGCCGGAGCCGGCGTCGCAGGCCTCGCCACCGCCATCTTCCTCAGCAAGGCCGGCGTGGAGGTCGACCTCTACGACGCGCAGCCCGCGCTGTCCACGCGCGGATCGGGCATCACGCTGCAGGGCAACGCCCTGCGCGTCTTCGACGAGCTCGGCGTCTGGGACGAGGTCGCCGCCGCCGGAAAGGCGTTCGAGGGGTTGAACCTGCGCGCCCCCGGCCCCGGTGCACCCGTCGTCGCCGCCCTCCCCGACCTCAAGACCGGCGGCCCCGACTACCCCTCCACGATGGGCATGTCGCGCCCCGACCTCGCCCGCATCCTGCTGGCGGCGGCCGAGACGAACGGTACGCGCGTGCACTTCGGCCGTCGCGTCACCGGCGTCTCGCAGACCGACGACGGCGTCGCGATCGAGGTCGACGACACCCCGGCGGGCACGTTCGACCTGCTCGTCGGTGCGGACGGCCTGCACTCCGCGGTGCGCGAGATGATCGGCATCCACGTCACCCCCGAGCAGACCGGCATGGGGATCTGGCGCACGTTCGTCTCGCTCCCGCCCGACGTCGACCGCAGCGAGCTGTACTACGGCGGCCCTATGTACATCGCCGGCTACACGCCCACCGGTGACGACACCATGTACGCCTTCCTCGTCGAGGCGGCCCAGGACCGCTCGCACGCCTCGCCCGAAGAGGCCCGGCGGATCATGGTCGAGCAGTCGCGTGCCTACGACGGCCCCTGGAACCACATCCGCGCCGACATCGAGGCCGGCGCCGACGCCAACTACACGTGGTTCACGCGGCACCTCGTCGACGCCCCGTGGAACCGCGGCCGTGCCGTGGTGATCGGCGACGCCGCGCACAGCTGCCCCCCGACCATCGCGCAGGGCGCGGCTCAGGGACTGGAGGACGCCGCGGTGCTGAGCGAGCTCCTGGTGCAGCGGGATGCCGTCGACCAGGCGCTGTGGGACGCGTTCCACGAGCGCCGGGTGGCGCGCGCGAAGGCGATCGTCGACGCGTCCGTGCAGCTCGGTCAGTGGCAGCTCGACGGCGTCCGCGACGCCGACATGGGCGGACTGATGTTCGGGGTCGCGCAGCTCACGGCGGCCCGCGCGTGAGCGCCCCCGGGGGCGACGACGTCACCGACGTCCACGCTCACCTGCTCATGCCGGGCCTGCACGCCGAGGTCGAACGTCGCGTGCCCGACGAGGTGCAGGCGGCAGCCGAGCTCGAACTGCGCCGCAACGGGCTCGCGAGCCTCCAGGCCTCGGGCCGCATGATCGGCGAGCGCTTCCCGCGCCTCACCGACGTGCGTGCGCGCCTGGAGGCCATGGACGCCCAGGGCGTCGACCGGCAGTGGGTGAGCCCCTCGCCGAACCACTTCTACCCGTGGGCGAACGAGGGTCTCGCGACCTGGGTCACGAGCGAGGCCAACCGCCTCGTCGCCGAGCACGTCGCGCAGGCGCCCGAGCGTCTCGTCGGCCTCGGGGTGGTGCCGCTGCAGCACCCGCACCTGGTCGTCGACGCGCTCGACGACGCGGTGCTCGGGCGCGGATTCGCGGGAGTGGAGGTCTCGTCGTTCGCGGGCTCCGTCGAGCTCAGCGACGAGCGGCTCGAACCCTTCTGGGCGCGGGCGGCCGAACTACGCGCCGTGGTCTTCCTGCACCCCTTCGGCTGCTCGCTCGACGAGCGGCTCGACCGCTTCTACCTGTCGAACACGGTGGGTCAGCCGACCGAGAACGCCGTCGCGCTGTCGCACCTCATCTTCGCGGGCGTGCTCGATCGGCATCCGGGGCTCCGTCTCGTCGCGGCGCACGGCGGGGGATACCTGCCGACCGCGATCGGGCGCTCCGACCGGGCCTGGAAAGTGCGCCCCGAAGCGCGCGGCTGCGCTCACGCGCCCTCGACCTACCTGTCGAAGATCTGGTTCGACACGGTCGTGCACGACGAGCGCGCACTGCGCTTTCTCGTCGAGGTCGCGGGCGCCGACCGCGTGCTGCTGGGCAGCGACTTCCCCTTCGACATGGGACTCGACGACCCGGTCGCCTTCGTGCGGGGGGCGGGCCTGACCGAGACGCAGGTCAGCGGCATCCTGGGCGCCAACGCCGCGGAGCTTCTGCGCACCCGGGTGCACGCGTGAGGATCGCGCGCTGGGCCGACGGCGCCGACGTGGGCGAGGGGTTCGTGGACGGCGATGACGTCGTGCCCTTCCCCGACGGCCTGCGGGTCGCGGAGGTCCTCGCGCGGGGGCTCGGGGTGGTGCCCGCGCTGTTCGATCGGCGCGACCGCGAGGCGGCGAGACCTCTCGCCGAGGTGCGGCTGCTCGCACCGCTCGTGCCGGCCTCGATCCGCGACTTCGTGGCGTTCGAGGAGCACGTCGAGGGGGTGAGCGCGTCGGTCGACGGCAAGAGCGAGGTCGTCCCCGAGTGGTACGAGGCGCCGACGTTCTATTTCACCAACCCGCACACCGTCCGCGCGACGGGCGAGCTCGTGGCGATCCCCGAGACGCAGCGCCTCGACGTGGAACTCGAGCTCGCCGTCGTCATCGGTGCAGCGCCCGGCTCGACCGGTGAGAACGTGGATGCCGCGACAGCCGCCTCCCACATCTTCGGCTACACCGTCATGAACGACTGGTCGGCCCGCGACCTGCAGTCGCGCGAGATGAAGGTGCGTCTGGGTCCGGCGAAGGGCAAGGATTTCGCGATGACGATCGGGCCGTGGATCGTCACGGCCGACGAGCTCGAGCCGCACCTCGACGCCGACGGATTCCTCGCCGTCCGCGCGGAGCTCTTCATCAACGGCGAGCTCGTCGGGTACGACCTCGTGTCGAACATGGGCTGGCCGTTCCCCGAGCTCGTGGCCTATGCGGCGCGCAACTCCGTGGTCGTCCCCGGTGACGTGCTGGGCTCGGGAACGGTGGGAAACGGTGGGTGCCTGGGCGAGCTCTGGGGGCGTCGCGGGGCGCTCGATCCCCGTCCGCTCGAACCCGGTGACGAGGTGCGCCTGGTCATCGAGGGCGTCGGCGAGGTCGTGAACGTCGTCGGCCCGCGCGTGGCGGCTCCGCCCGTCGCGCGGGCGCGCACGCGGTCACGGGCGCGCTGAGCACTCCCGGCACCGCTGGGCACTCCCGGCACCGCTGAGCACTCCCGGCACCGCTGGGCACTCCCGGCTCCGCGGGCGGAGTCGCCCTCCCGCGGCTCGTACCGCCCGGCGCCGACGCTTGCGGACCGATCGTCAAGGTTCCCCGAGTTTCTCGTGAGCATCGGGAGAAGAGACCCCCGGCGACGTCTTGAGGTCCTGATCCGGCGCTTACTCTCGCTGAGCCGTGAGTCGAAGACCCGTCATTCGCTGCGGCAGGGAGAACCGGGCCGCATCGGCGGATCGCTCAGCTGACGCTGACGTCGACGGCGCCGAGGCCGTCTCGTCATGCGGCCTCGACGCGCTGCGCCCGTGCGCAACCGGCGGCCGAGGTGAGGAGCAGGCGTGGAGTATTCGGGATCGACCATCGAGGGACGCGTGGGGTGCCACGCGGCGACGCCAGTGCGTGATGAGATCCAGGGCGGACGCGCATGAGCGAGCTGCGCAACCTCGGATACGACGACCTCCTCAACTGCTTCATGGTGGGGCCCCTCGAGGGCCTCACTCCGGAGCGGACGCTCAGCGCCCTGGAGGACGTGCTGCGTTCTCCCCGCGGTGCGACACTGCACCGCCTGCGCACCCGCGGGAGGCGGTGGCGGCGCGTCGACCGCCGTGCCGCTCTCGCGGCCGCCGGCGGTGCCGTCGAGCGGGTGGACGCGGTCATCGATCGCTCGGCGCTGGCCACCCTCGTGCTGGAGAGACAGTTCCAGCGCGGTGAGCTTCCGCTGCGGCTGTTCGTCGCCGACGGGATGCTCGCGATGGAGTTCCCTCACAGCCTGTTCGACGGCAGCGGTGCGACGGCCATCGTGAACCTCATCCTGGAGAAACTCGGCGCACCGGGAGCGGACACCACCGCAGCCCTGCCGTGGGCGAAGAAGCCCCTGCGCACCGTGATGAAGAAGTTCGGGCTGCAGGGGGTCGCCGGCATCCGGTCCGCTCGGGATACCTTCCGCGCGCTGAACGCGCAGACCGAGACCGGATACCAGCTGCCTCTCACGCTGACCAAGGCCGAGTCCCTCGAGCGGACCCGGATGGTGTCGATGATGCTGCCCGCGGACATGGTGCACACGATCGCGAGCACGCCCGAGAAGGCCGAGGACGGTCGGCGACCGGCTCGACCGCCGCTCTCGGTGAAATCGGCGAGCCTGGTTCTGCGGTGCCTCCGCGACAGCCTCCGTGAAGAGACCGACTTCCGCGTGGTCGTCCCCGTCGACGCCCGTCGCTGGGTGGCGAAGGAGTTCGCCGTCGAGGGGAACTTCGCGCCGTCCCTTCCGATGGGGCGCCTCTTGGCCGACGACTGGAGCGCGACGGCCCTCGCCGAGCGCATCTCGGCGGCGAGCAAGGCGGGTACGCCCGTCGCCTGGTTGCTCGCCACCACGTTGAGCACCCTGAAGAACGCCGTGCGCCACCCCGGTGCCGCCAGACGCTCCCGCGGTGCGACGCCGCGAGTGCCTCTCGAAATCCATGTCTCGATGACGACGACCGAGGTCGCCGTCGCCGAGACGCTGATGCCCCGCGTGGACGACGACACGCTCGTCGGGGGCATGGCGGCGCACCTGCACCTGCCGCTGGGCGTCTGGGCGGAGATCGCGCCCGTGCGCGACCGCCTGCACGTCATCGTCCGCGACGAGACGGGACTCTTCGACCTCGAGGGGTTCGAACACCGACTGCGCGGGATGATCGCTCCGGCGTCCGGCGGACTCGCCGGTTCCGTCCCCCGCGTCGATCATTCCCCGCGCGGCGTACGCCACGTCGGGTCGGCCGGTCGGCCGACGGTCCGGTCGCTGAGGCAGTAGCCGGACCCGACGGAGCAGTCGCCCGCGACGGGACCGGCGAGCGCCTGTCGTCTCTGATCACGGCATCCGTAATGTTGAAAACCGACATAAGTCGGGTATGATCGAACCGACGTCGGGGCCCATCGGGCCCGTTCGCCCGGTGAGGGAGCCGGTGCGGCACATACGGTCGCGTCGATCGCCCGGTCGTACGGGCGCCACGCATGACTCTCTCTCCCGCGCGCGTACGCGTGCTCGTCGCCGCTCTTCTGACCGTGTCGTTCCTCGGCGCGCTCGACCACACCGTCGTCTCGACCTCGCTGGCCACCATCGCCGGTGACCTCGGCGCGCTCGAGCACATGAGCTGGATCATGGTCGGCTACACCCTGGCCGCCACCGTGATGCTCCCCGTGCTGGGCAAGCTCGGTGACGTCGTAGGACCCCGCCGCGTCTTCCTCGTCTCGCTCGTGCTGTTCCTCGTCGCGTCCCTCGCGTGCGGCTTCGCCCCCGATCTCGGATGGCTCATCGCGGCGCGAGTGCTTCAGGGTCTCGGCTCCGCGGGCCTGCAACTGATGTCGCAGACGATCATCGCCCGCGTCACGAGCCCCCGGCAGCGCCCCCGCTACATGGCGATCATCGGCACGGCCTTCCCCGTCGCGATCGTCGTCGGGCCCGTCGTCGGCGGCCTGATCACCGACTTCTGGGGGTGGTCCTGGGTCTTCTGGATCAACATCCCCGTCGGACTCGCCGCCCTCGTCCTGGCGCTGGTCGCCGTGCCGCGCCTGCCCGGCGGCGCCCATCCGCGCTTCGACGTCCTCGGTTCGGTCGTGTTCACCGGCACCCTGGTCGCGCTCGTGCTCGCCGTCACCTGGATCGGCGACGACGCGCTGCGCCCCGCGGCGATCGTCTGCGCGGGTGCCGCGGTCATCGGCATCCTGACCCTCGTCGCCGTGGAGCGGCGGGCCGTCGAGCCGATCCTGCCGCCGCGGATCCTGCGCGATCGCACGATCCTCGCCTGCCTCGGGCTCTCGCTCATCATCGGCGCCGGGCTCTTCGCCATCGTCGCCTACGTTCCCACCTACATCCAAATGGCCTACCGCACGACCGCGACGGTGTCGGGTCTCGTGCCCATCGCCACGGTGCTCGGCATGCTCGTCAGCAATCTGCTGACCGGCTGGCTCGTCAGTCGCTCGGGGCGCTACCGTCTCTACCCCGTGGTGGGCACCGCCCTGGGCGCCGCGGGCCTGGCCACCATGGCGTCGTTGCCCGCCGGGCTCCCGCTGTGGGTGCCCGCGGTCGTGATGGCGACCGTCGGCATCGGAACAGGCTCGTTCATGAACCTCATCTTCGCCGTCGTGCAGAGCGCCGCCTCGCGCTCCGACCTCGGCGCGGTCACCGCCACCACCAACCTCGTCCGTCAGGTCGGTTCGGCCCTCGGCACCGCGGTCATCGGCGGCGTCGTCGGGTTCGGCGTCGCAGCCGCCCTCCCCGCGGGCGTGGATGCCGACACCCTGACCCCCGCGGCGGTGCGCGCCGCGTCTGAGGCGCTGCAGGACGAGGTCGCGGTGATCTACCACGACGTGTTCGCGCCGGTCTTCTTCGGCCTCGCCGTCGTCTACGCCTGCGGTGTCGTCATCGCCCTGCTCCTGCCCGGCGGGCGCCTCTCGGACGAGGCCCCCGCGCCCGTCCCCACCCCGGTCGCGCCCGACCGTCAACCCGTCTGACCTCGAAGGAGAGAACATGTCCGACACCCCCACCATCGCCGTCGTCGGCAGCGGCCCCATCGGCTCCGCCTACGCCCGCGTGCTTCTCGAGTCGCTGCCCACCGCGCGCGTGATCATGTTCGAGGCGGGCCCCCAGGTCACCGAGCGCCCCGGCGAGAGCGTGCGCAACATCACCGACCCCGAAGAGAAGGCGCGTGCCCGCGAACGCTCGCAGGGCCCGCAGGCGGGTGCCTTCCGCGAGTCGCTCGGCATCCCCGCGGGAGCCGTCGTCGAGGGGATGTTCACCGCCCGGCAGGGCACCCACCTGCTCGACTTCGGGGGCGAGGGTGCGGCTCACGCCCCCACCTTCCCTGCGGCGGCCGGCGCCACCAACGTCGGCGGCCAGGGTTCGCACTGGACCTGTGCCATCCCCCGCCCCGCCTTCAGCGAGAAGCTCGACTTCATCGGCGACGACGAGTGGGAGACCCTCATCTCGACCGCCGAAGACCTGCTGCACAAACAGAGCGCCGCCTTCTCGGACTCACCCGTCGGCGCCGCGATCCGCACGCTGCTCGACCGGGAGTTCGGGGCCGAGCTGCCCGAGGGCTACGGCGTGGGCACGCTGCCGGTCGCGGGTGACCCGCAGCCCGACGGCTCGATGCGCTGGGCCGGCGCCGACACGGTTCTCGGACCGCTCATCGAGCCCGGCACCGACACCGCCTCGCGCTTCGAGCTGCGCGACCTCACGCTGGTGCGCCGCATCGACCACGACGGCCGGCACGTGCGCGGGCTCGTCGTCGAAGACCTTCGCACGCACGAAGAGACCTTCGTCGAGGCGGATGCCGTCATCGTCGCGGCCGACGCCTTCCGTTCGCCGCAGCTGCTGTGGGCCTCCGGCATCCGTCCCACCCCACTGGGCCGCTACCTCACCGAGCACCATGTCGTCATCAGCACCGTCGCCCTCGAGGAGGACCGGATGTCCGCCCTCGTCACCGACGACGAGCTCGAGAGCGAGCTCGCCCGCCGCGCGACCAACCCGGCCGATCCCGTCGCCGCGGTCAACCGCATCCCCTTCTCAGAGCCCGGCCACCCCTACTCGGCCCAGATCATGTACGCCGAGAACCCGCCCTTCGCGCTCGACCCGCAGCACCCGGCCGCGGGCAATCGCTGGGGATACGTCAATATGGGCTTCGGCGTGCGCAAGTTCCCCCGCGTCGAAGACGGCGTCACCTTCTCGGACGACGAGCTCGACTACCGCGGCCTGCCGAACTTCACCATTGAGTACGCCCTCACCGAGCGCGAAGACGCCGAGATCGCGCAGGCCACCGAGCGTCTTCGTCGGGCCGGGAACGCCCTCGGCACGTTCGTCGCCGAACCCCGGCTGCTCCCGAACGGATCGAGCCTGCACTACATGGGCACGATGCGCGCGGGAACGGATGCCGAGACCTCGGTCGCCGACCCGTACTCGCGGGTCTGGGGGTTCGACAACCTGCTCGTCGGCGGCAACGGGCTGATCCCGACCGCCAACACGATGAACCCGACGCTGACAAGCGTGGCCATCGCCGTTCGCGGTGCACGCCGGCTCGCCGAGGAGCTGCGCGCGAGCGGTGAGGTCGGGGCGGAGGCGCGCGTGCAACCGGTGGGCGCCTGAGAGGCGGTTGTCGCGGTTCCTCGCAGATCGGCGCGATCCTCGCAGGTTTCCTCGTGGAGACTGCGAGGATCGTGCGTTTCTGCGGGCGTCGCGCGGCGACACGGTGTGGCGGGCGCGGTCCGGCGGCGGAGCGGGCCGCCGATCCGCCTCGTCCCTCGCCGCGGATAATGGGGGAGTGGAGCCCTGGGAGATGCGTGAGTGGTTCGCCGACCTCCTCGACGCGCTCAATCGGCACGACCTGGACGACCTGCGCGGGTTCCTGCATCCGGCTGTCCGCCGCGCGCACCTGCCCGCCGGTGCCGACGCCTGGGTCGATGAGTACGCCGACCTGCTGCACGGCTTTCCCGACTGGCAGTGGAAGCGGATCCAACTCCTCGTCGAAGACGACCGACTCGCGGTGCACCTGCGTGGCGGCGGCACCCACACCGGTTCGTTCGCCCACGTCGCGGCCACCCGTCGCCGCGTTAGCATCGCGTCGTTCGCGATGTACCGGGTCGAGCACGGCCGGATCGTCGAGGCGAGCGGCACCGACGACGCCGCCCAGATCCGCGCGGCGGTCGGCTGAGCGGGCCGGAACGGCATCCGGTTCTCGTCCCGAGCCGGACGCGCGGGCGTGCAGCGCCGCGCGATCTGTCAAGGGCGGCTCGATGTCGGAGGCCCCGGGTACGGTCACTCCTGCCCGGTTCCATCGCGGGCGTAAGGAGGGCGGCCATGGTGTCTCCCGATCAGCCCGAAGCCGCGGTCGTCTGGGCCCGCGTCGAAGAGGGCTTCCATGTCGGCAGCCGTACGGGCGTCTTCCTCGGCTACATCGACCGTCAGCCCGACGGCGCCTTCCTGGCGCACGACGGCACGTCGCGCGTCGTCGGCCGCTTCGACGCGCTGACCGAGGCGATGGCCGCGGTCACCAACGGTCAGCCCCCGCTCGAGCCGCCCATCACCCTCGCCCAGGTGCGCGCCACCGCGTCCCGGGCATCAGACGGCGGGAGTGCGGTCGCGTGAGCGCACCCCTGGTCTCCGTCTCGTACGCGAGCACGGCCGCCGACTTGTTCGACGATGCAGCGCTCGCCGACCTTCTGGCGCAGAGCCGGGCGTCCAACCACGACCACGACCTCACCGGCATGCTCCTGTACCGGCGCGGACGCTTCTTCCAGGTCTTGGAAGGCCCCGAAGAAGCCGTCGACGAGCTGATGACGAAGATCGCATGCGACCCGCGGCACACCGACGTGCGGGTCCTGCTGACCGAGAACCTCGAGGAGCGACGCTTCTCGGAATGGACGATGGGATTCGAGCCGATCGGCGTGCCCGCGGGGCCCGCCCCCGAGGGCTTCCGCGACACCTTCGACGACCTGGCGGCCGACAACGAAGAGGCTGGCATCCGCGCGGTCCGCGAGCTGACGGTGTGGTTCCGCGCTCGCACGGCGCACGACGCCTGACGCGCCCCCGCCCGTTCGTCGACGTCGATGTCTCGTGGTGATAGCGAGCACGGAACGCCCCGCCGAGACGAAGGTCGCCCTCGAGCGCGACGGTGATGCCGGTTCCCGTTCGGTGACACGTCCCCCAGAGTGGCGGGTGTTCTCTGAGCCGCGCGCGATACCGTCGCCGAGTGACCCCCGCATCCGCTGACCCCGCCTCGCAACGGTCGACGGGTCGCATCCGGGCGCTCGCGCGTGTTCTGGTGGGCTCTGCGGTCCTGCTCGTGGTGCTGTACACCTACGCCCTGCGCATCGCGGTGGGAGACGTGAACCCGTTCAACTTCTTCGGGTACTTCACGAACCAGACGAGCTCGCTCACCGCCCTCGTGTTGATCGCCGTCGGCGGGCTCGCCCTGAACGGCCGCCGACCTCCCGCGTGGCTGTCGGTGGCGTGGGGCGTGGGCGCGGCGTGCCTCATCGTCGTCGCCGTCGTCTACAACGCTCTCGTGCCCGGCACGGGTTCCGCGCCGGCATGGGTCAGCGTCGCCCTGCACGTCGTGTTCCCGGTGCTGGTGCTGATCGACATCGCGTTCTCGTCCGACCGGCCACTGCTCGCGTGGAAGCAGGTGTGGTGGGTGCTGCCCTACCCCCTTTTGTGGATCACGGTCGTGCTGCTGAGGGGCGCGACCGACGGGTGGGTTCCCTACGGCTTCCTTCTGCCGGATCGGGGTCTGCCGTCGCTGATGCTTCACGTCGTCGGCATCCTGATGCTGCTGATGGTCGCCGCGGCGGCGGTGTGGGCGCTCAGCCGCCGGTCGTCGCGGCGGTCCGTCGCACGTACTCGGTGATCGTGACGCCGGACGCGTAGGTCTGCGCGCTCACCGGGACGAATGTGGTGGCGGCGACGGCCGCTCCGCCGAAAAGGGGGATGCCGGCACCCAGGACGACCGGGTTGCTCTTGATGATCAGACGATCGATCTCGGGCAGGAGGCTGCCGGCCAGCGAGCCTCCTCCACAGAGGTAGATCCCGAGGCCGGGCTGCGCCTTGAGCGCGCGGACGGTCGCGAGTGCATCGCTCGTGTAATGGACACCGGCTGGCCCGCCGGTGCGATGGGTCGCGACGTACTCCGTGAGGTGGGAGTACGGGTTCGCGATGCCCGCGTCGAGGGCCACCGAGTAGCTGTTCCACCCTTGGATGACGGTGTCGAACCGCTTTCTCGGGGGTTCGATGCCGAGGATGTTCAGGACGTGGGCCGGAAGCGCGTCCGCGAAGTCCGACATGACCGCCACCATGTGGTCCCCCTCCGCCAGGAAGGCGTCGAACGTGCCGTCGGGAGCGGCGATGAAGCCGTCGATGGATGCTGCGACGTAGTACGTCAGTTCCCGCATGAGGTCTCCGTTCGACTGCTCGCCCACGTCCCGCGCGACGCGGGTCAGCCCGGGGTCTTGACGAGGAGTGTGTCGCCCACGAGTTGGGCGTCGTCCTCGCTGAGCCTGTTGGGGGATGACGAGAACTCCACCCTCAGGCCGCTCGCCGTTTCGCCCGCCAGGCCCGCGCCGCCGCAGAAGACCAGGTGGTCACCATCGTCCTCGGGCACGAAGAGAATGCACTGCGGACCGGAGTCCGCAGAGAATGCCGCCCAGTACCTGTTGCCGTCGTCGTCTTCGCCGACGTATCGACTGCTCTCGGCGTCGAGCCCGCCGACGTCGGGGGGAAGCGCGTCGCCCGCAGTCCGGGGTCGGTCGAAGATGGGGGAGATCTCCGACCAGGGGCCGACGTTCGCCTCGCCCGGCGCGCACCCCGCGAGGACGACGAGCCCCACGGCTGCGGCCACTGCGGTTCTGCGCCTCATGGTTCCCACGCTATTGCGCGGGTCTCGAAAGCTCCAGAGGTCGAGGGACCCCGGCCCACCCGGGGTCAGAGCGGCGGATCGAAGGCGCGGAGCGCGGCATCCATACGCTCCGCCATGTAGGCGTAGCCCGTGTCGTTCGGGTGGAGGCCGTCGGAGGCCATCCAGCTGTCGGCCGACGTCGAGTAGTGGCCGTCGAGCCAGTGGCTCGCGCCGTCGATGTGGTCGGCGCCGATGCGGTCGGCGGCCGTCTCGACCCATCCCGCGATGACGTCGACCGAGGCCGGTCGGTCGTCGGTGTACCAGAAGGGTTCGACGACGATGATGCGCGCGTCCGGCAGCCCGTCGCGCAATCGTCGCAGGTCGCTGTCGATGGCGGCGCGGATGTCGTCGGCGGCGCGGTCGTAGCTGAAGTTGTCGTTCAGGCCCATCGTCACGAAGACGATGTCGGGGTCGTCGTCGATGACGAGGGCGGGGATGTCGTTCAGTCCCGCCCCCATCGAGGAGCGGCGGTTGACGAAGCCCAGGCCGTTCTCGGAGCGGTTGATTTCGCGCCACCCGCGCTCCGCGGACACGATCGTCGACCAGCGCTTCTCGGGAGAGCTCGCGCCCGTCCCGCGGGTATAGGAGTCGCCGTAGAACGACACGACCGGCGCGTCCGCATCGAGGGCGGGCGCTGACGGAGCGGCCTCCGGCGCCGGCGGGGAACACCCGACGAGGCCCCCGAGGAGGGATGCCACGCCACCCAGGCCCAGCAGTCGTCGCGCGCGCATATGTCCATTCTCGGGGCGCCCTGGTCGTCGAGGCCCGAGTCGGGGAGTCCGCGGCGCAACCGCTCCTCAGACGCGGCGGCACACCGAACGACGACCCAGGGCCGCGGATCAGCTCGTCGAACCGTCTTCGCCGAGCGCCTCCAATCGCGCGACGTGTCGCGCGATGCGCGCGGCACGAACGCTATGGGTCGTGGCCGTGACCACGGGGTGCAGCACGGAGTACCGCTGCGTCTTGTTCAGGGCATCGAACGCGCGGGCGGCCGCGGGCACGGCATCCAGTGCCGCGCGCAGGTCGGACGGAACCTCGATCGTCGCGGGACCGGCGTACGCGCGATCCCACCTGCCGTCGGCCTGAGCCTTCGCGATCTCGTCGGCTCCCCGCGGACGCATCCGACCCTCGTCGGCGAGGCGGGCAACGATGTCGACGTTGCGCGTCGACCACAGCGACCGCGAGCGGCGGGGAGTGAAGTGCTGCCAGAAGGTCGTGGCATCCCGAGACTGCCGGCGACCGTCGATCCACCCGCTGCAGAGCGCTTCGTCGAGCGCTTCGGCATAGGTGAGGGTCGTGGGCGTGGTGGTGCCCTTCTTCGCGAGCACCAGGCGCACACCGTCGCTCTCGCTCTCGTTGTCATCGAGCCAGGCCCGCCACCGCGAGACATCGGCGACGATGAGCTCGGGAATGTCCGCCATCGCGCGCTCCTCACCTCGTGTCTGAGAACCTAGCGCCGCCCTCCGACATCCGCCCTACCGGAGCGACGGCCCGCAGGGCAAGCGGCCCCCGCCGCGCCGTCACCGCCCCCAGGATGGACAAATGCGTTCTGTGACCTATGCCGGTGAGACCGTGACCACGACCGACGACGTCGCCGAGGCACTCGTGCAGTTGACGGCGTCGATCGCCGCCGACGGTCAGGCCGAGGCGGTCAGCATCCCGATCGTCACCGCCACGGGCGAGACTGAGCAGGCCGAGCTGGTCATCGGCGTCGGCAACGACGTGCTGAGCGCGCCGGCCCGCGACTGGGCCGGCGACGAGCCCGACTTCGAATGGGCCGCCGAGGAGCTGCGCCAGCACAAGCGTTTCCCGCAGGCGCCCGCGATCGCGCACGAGCAGACGGTCGACTCCGACAACCCGGATGCCTTCTGGGACCCCGACCTCGACGGCTTCACCCGCGCCTGACGCCTGGGTCGTCGTTCGGGGTGGGTTTCGCCGTCCGGGGCGGACGATTCGCGCCCCGAACAGCGGAAGCCGCCCCGAACCGCGCCCCCGCACCCACCGGGGGAGCTCGTCAAGCGGGCTCTCGTGGGCGAGCCCCGACGTAACGTGGGTGCTCCACGCCGGACGTGACCGGTTCATCACCCCGGCGTGTGAGCCCCGGACAGTCCGGGTGGCGTCGCCGTTTCGCGTCGCTGCCCGGACGCTCGCGTTGGAGTACCTGCGGCTGTCGGTGAGCGACGGCGACCACATCGCCCTCGAGGTGAGCGAGCGACCGGTCTTCGCCGACTTCCTCACGTTCGCGGTCCTGGTGTCCGCCATGGCGGCGACCGTGTCCGCTCGCGTGACGAGCAGACGGGCGTGGACGCTCGTGCGTCTCAACGTCCTCTTCGCCTTCGCCTTCAACTCGGTCATCGTTGCGATGATGGTGTCACTCCTGTTCGGGGGGCTGCTCGCATCCTGAGTCCCGTGTGCATCTCTCGGACGACGAACCACACGACCCGCACGGAGAGAGGATGCCGGGCATGGACGCCTTCGCCATCGGCGACACCGTCGAGATCACCGGCCCGGTCATGACCGGCAACGTTGGCACCGTCGTGCACCTCGACACCGCGCGGGAGAAGTACCTCGTGCGCGTGGGCGGTGCGACGCAGAACTACTTCCCCGCCGAGCAGTTGCGCCTCTTCCGCGCCTGACCGGGCCCGTCGCTCGCCGCGCCGGGGCGAACCTTGTCAGGATGGACGCATGCTGCACTCCCTCGTCACCGGCGCCTCCCGCGGAATCGGCCGCGCCATCGCCGTCGCCCTCAGCGAGCGTGGGGATCGCGTCGCCGTCCACTACGGCCGCGATCGGGATGCCGCGGACGAGACGCTCGCGCTGCTCTCCGGCGAGGGGCACCTCGAGATCGGCGGCGACCTCTCCGACCCGGCGACCGCGGAGCGCGTCGTGGGCGACGTCCTCGAGGCGTTCGGGCGGATCGACGTCCTCGTGAACAACGCGGCGATCGCACCGAACGCGTCGACCTCGCACCCGATCTCCACCGTCGACTACGCCACCTGGCACCGCATCTGGGAGCAGATGGTCGACATCGACCTGCGCGCCCCCGCCAATATGACCTTCCTGGTCGCGCGCTCACTCATCGAGCGCGGGCTGCCGGGGTCGATCGTGAACGTCGGGTCGCGCGGAGCGTTCCGCGGCGAGCCCGAGTTCCCGGCCTACGGCGCCGCGAAAGCGGGCCTGCACGCGATGGGCCAGTCCCTCGCGGTCGCGCTCGCGCCGCACGGCATCGCCGTCACCAGCGTTGCGCCCGGCTTCGTCGGCACCGACCGGCAACAGCAGAAGCTGGCGGGTGCGGCGGGCGACGGCATCCGGGATCAGAGTCCGTTCGGCCGCGTCGCGACTCCGGAAGAGGTGGCGGATGCCGTGCTCTACCTCAGCTCGCCCCGCTCGCAGTGGGCGTCGGGTGCCATCCTCGACTTGAACGGCGCGTCGCACCTGCGCAGCTGAGCGGGCCGTTGCGCGACGTCCAGGCGTGCGACGCGTGACTCGAAAGTATGGTGCCGACTACGGGCGTTCACTCCTCGGGAGGAGCCAGGGGCCGACGCCCACGCAGCTCGACGCCCAGGCGCACGCCTCCCGCGACGATGAGCAGGAACCCCAGCGCAGTGAGGTTCCATTGCCAGAGTCCTTCGAGGCCGAACATGGACGAGGATGCGAACGCGAAGGTCGCGGCGATGAACAGCCAGACCGCGACCTGTGAGGGGTTCTCGGCTTTCGTCATGCCCTCACGGTAGGTCCGGGGTCGGGGCGTTCGCATCCGCCGCAGGACGGACACGGGCGACGCGCGGAGCCTCCGGCGGCGTGGGCCCACCCGCGGCTTCGATTCACGGCAACACGAAAGCCCTCCCGAACGGCCTACGGCCGCCCGTGAGGGCTTTGGAGGGGCTGACGGGAATCGAACCCGCGCTATCTGCTTGGGAAGCAGAAGTTCTGCCATTGAACTACAGCCCCGGATGCCTTGCGGCAACCCGGCCAGCATAACAGCGTCAGGTCCGCATCCCGTGGCATCCGGGTATCCGCGCTCGAGACCGCACCCACTCGCCGAGGCCGTATGCGATTGCCGCCGGATTCGTGCGGTCTCGGCGAACGGATGCGGTCTCGCGATGACGGACGCGGCGGGCGCCCCGGCGCAGACCGCCGGTCGCGTGCGGAAACGCGGAGGCGCCACGGTCGTCGCCGCCCCTAGGCTGGGGCCGTGCTGCTCTCCGATCGCGACATCCGGGCCGAACTCGCCGCGAACCGCCTGGGCCTCGACCCCTACGAACCGGCCATGGTGCAGCCCTCGAGCGTCGACGTGCGGCTCGACCGGTACTTCCGGCTGTTCGACAACCACAAGTACCCCTTCATCGACCCCGCCGAGGATCAGCCCGAGCTCACGCGCCTGATCGAGGTCGCGCCCGACGAGCCGTTCATCCTTCACCCGGGTGAGTTCGCGCTCGGATCGACCTTCGAGCGGGTGAGCCTGCCCGACGACGTCGCCGCGCGCCTGGAGGGCAAGTCGTCGCTCGGCCGTCTCGGGCTGCTGACGCACTCGACCGCCGGCTTCATCGACCCGGGCTTCTCGGGACACGTCACCCTGGAGCTCTCGAACGTTGCCACGCTTCCCATCAAGCTCTGGCCCGGCATGAAGATCGGCCAGGTCTGCTATTTCCGCCTCACCTCGCCCGCCGAGAACCCCTACGGGTCGGGCCCGTACGGCAACCGGTACCAGGGTCAGCGCGGTCCCACCGCGTCGCGCTCGGCGCTGAACTTCCACCGCACCGACGTCGGCTCGACCGACGCGGGCGCGCTCGGCGGCTGACCCTCGCGGCCCGCGCGTCGTCTGCGGCGTGTCCCGGGCCCGCCGCGCACGCGTCGAGATCACGTGATCGCGTCGAGATCGTGCGCTATGTCGTGCGCTTTCGCGGGGATCACGTGCTGTCGACATTGTCGGCGTCGTCCGTGCGGTGGCGGCTCGGCTCACGTGCTCTCGCGGACCGAGCCGCCCCGCGGTCAGTGCGCCGTGCGCACGCCGAGCAGATCCTGCACCAGCACTGCCGCCACCCGCGCGCCCTGACCGGCCGCGACGATGAGCTGCTGCGGGCCGGGAGCTGCGGCATCCCCGGCCGCGTAGAGTCCGGGCACCGAGGTGCGCCCGGAGCGGTCGGTGATGAGGTGGCCCTCGGCATCGGTCTCGGGGCCGAGCGGATCGAGGAAGTCGTGCGCGGCGTGCCACGTCGGCCGCACGAAGCCGCCCGCCACCGCGAGCGACGAGCCGTCGGCGAACCGCACGGCCGCGACCTGCCCGCGCTCGCCGGCGAGGTCGGCGATGACCCGCCGTTCGACGACGATCCCGGATGCCACCAGCTCGGCCTCATCCACCGGGTCGATGACATCCGCACCGTTGGTGCACACCGTGAGGTGCGACGTCCAGCGGGTGAGCAGACGTGCACGGTCGGCGAGGTCGGACGTCTCGCCGATCAGGGCGACGGGTTCGTCCTGCAGTTCCCAGCCGTCGCACGCGGCGCAGCTGAAGATCGACATGCCGTAGAACGCGCGCAGGTTCGGCACGTCGGGGAGGGTTTCGCCGAGCCCCGTCGCCACCACGACCGTGCGGGCGGTCAGGACCGGGGATGCCGTCGCGGCACGGCCCGTGAGCGCGGCGACGAAGCCGTCGGCATCCGCGTCGATGCGCGCCACCGCCGACCGGTCGAGGACGCGGACGCCGTCGTAGGCGCGCAGCTCCTCGCGGGCGAGCTTGCGCAGCTCGATCGGCGAGATGCCGTCGCGGGTGAGGAACCCGTGCGAGCGAAGGGTCGCGGCATTGCGGGGTCGGCCGGTGTCGACCACCACCACCGATGCGCGGGCGCGGGCCAGATTCAGCGCGGCCGAGAGCCCCGCCGGACCCCCTCCCACGATGAGCACATCGGTAGACGGCGTCTCGGCGGATGCCGCGGAGGCGGACGCCTCAGCCGCGGTGCCGGCCGAACGGGCTGACGAGCCCGCGTCACCTGACGCCCCGGCGGTGGGGCCGGTGGCCGGCACATCGGCCGGGCCCAGGTCGCCGGACGCGGCGGGGCCGGTTGCACCCCCGGCTGCGCGCTCCTCGCCTGCCGGCCCGTGACCGAATGCCGCCTCAGTCATGCGCCTGCGGCGGCAGCTCCGCGACGACCGGGTGGTCCTTCGCGATGACGCCGACCTTCGCCGCGCCGCCGGGCGAGCCGATGTCGTCGAAGAACTCGACGTTGGCCGTGTAGTAGTCCGCCCACTCCTCGGGCAGATCGTCTTCGTAGTAGATCGCCTCGACGGGGCACACCGGCTCGCAGGCGCCGCAGTCCACGCACTCGTCGGGGTGGATGTACAGCGAGCGCTTGCCCTCGTAGATGCAGTCGACGGGGCACTCGTCGATGCAGGCGCGGTCCTTCACATCGACGCACGGGAGCGCGATGACGTACGTCACGAGACGAGCGCCCCGGAGCGCGACACCGCCACCTGCTCGTCGCGCGGCACGACCTTGACCCGCTCGCGGGTGTGCTCGTGGGCCGCGCCGAGCGCTCGCTCATGCGCGTCGAGGGCGCGCCACCCCTCCCACGTGGTGAACTCCACTCCGCGCTCGGCCAGGGCATCGAGCACGTCGCCGTCGGCGGAGGGCGCCGTCAGGGCTCCGGCCTCGATGTCGGAGACGAGGTGGGCGACGGTCTCCATGGCATCCGACTTGGTGTGTCCGATGAGGCCGACCGGTCCGCGCTTGATCCAGCCCGTCGCGTACAGCCCCGGGACGACGTCGGCCCCCTCGACGACGCGGCCCTCGACGTTCGGCACGACACCGCGAACGGCGTCGAAGGGCGCACCCGGCACGGGGCTCGAGAAGTAGCCGACCGCGCGGTACACCTGTTGCACGGCGATCTCGCGGATCTCACCCGTGCCCCGCACGGTCCCGTCTCCGACGGGCTCGGTGCGCTCGAAGCGCAGGCCCTCGACGCGCTCCTCGCCGAGGACGGCGAGGGGCGCGTGGTAGAAGTGCAGGTGCAAGCGGCGGCTCGTCCCGGTCTGCTCCCGCGTGCGCCAGCTGTTCAGCACCCGCAGCATGACCTTGAGCTGGTTGTTGGACGCTTGGGCGGGGTCGGCGTCCGCGAAGTCCTCGTCGTGTACGACGATGTCGACGTCGGGCACCTCGCCGAGCTCGCGCAGCTCGATGGGCGTGAACTTGATGTCGGCGGGTCCGCGGCGGCCGAACACGTGCACATCGGTGACGGCCGAGGCCTCGAGTCCGTGCAGCACGTTGTCGGCGATTTCGGTCGAGCGGAGGTCCACGGCGTGCTTGGCGAGCACACGGGCCACGTCGAGGGCGACGTTGCCGTTGCCGATGACCGCGACCTCTCGCTGGTCGAGCGGCCAGTCGCGGGGCACGTCGGGGTGGCCGTCGTACCAGGCGACGAAGTCGGCCGCGCCGTACGAGCCGGGCAGGTCGATGCCGGGGATGTCGAGCGGCGCATCGCGCAGCGCGCCGGTGGCCAGGATCACGGCGTCATAGCGGGCCTGCAGTTCGTCGAGGGCGATGTCGCTGCCCACCTCGACGTTGCCGATGAAACGGGTGACGCCGGTGTCGAGCATCTCGTGCAGGGAGTCGACGATGCCCTTGATGCGCGGGTGATCGGGCGCGACGCCGTAACGGATGAGTCCATAGGGCGCGGGCAGCGAGTCGAACAGGTCGATCGCGACCGTGCCGCCGGCGTCGGTCACCGCGCGCGTGAGGATGTTGCCCGCGTAGATGCCGGCGGGGCCGGCACCGACGATCGCGACACGGAGCGAGGTGAGAGAAGACGAGGTCACAGCGAAGGGGCCTTTCGGGGAACGGCGAGGGGGTCGAAGGTGAGATCGATGGATGCCAGGGCGGCGGGCGCGTAGGGGCTGAGGCGCACCACGTCACCGACGACCACGACGGCGGGGGAGCGCACGCCGCGCTCCGCAGCCTGGGCGGCGATGGTGGCGAGGGTGCCGACGGTCACGCGCTGACGCGCGCCGAAGCCGTCTTCGACGATCGCGACCGGACAGTCGGCGCCGCGCTCGCCGCGGGCGAGGGTCAGGGCCGAGTGGGCGAGGGTGCCGACGCCCATGAGCAGCACGACCGTGTGGTCGCGTCCGCCGCCGAGCGCGGCGATCTGGTCGTGAGCGGTGGCCACGGTGAAGCTCGTCGCGACGCCGCGGTGGGTGAGCGGAATGCCGGCGAGCGCGGGCACCGACACGGCACTCGTGACGCCGGGCACCACCCGCACGTCGATCCCCGCCTCCTGGCACGCGAACAGCTCCTCGCCGCCGCGCCCGAACACGTAGGGGTCACCGCCCTTGAGGCGCACGACGGTACGTCCCGCCAGGGCTTCGCGCACGAGAAGGGCGTTGATGGCATCCTGCGGCACGGCGTGATGGCCGGGGAGTTTGCCGACGTCGATCACCTCGGCATCCAGGTGCACGCCCTCGGCGGCGAGTCCGTCGAGCACGCCCCGTGCGCCGAGGCGGTCGGCGACGATCACGTCGGCGGATTCGAGCGCGCGAAGCCCCCGCAGGGTCAGCAGGCCCGCATCCCCGGGACCTGCGCCGACGAGCCAGACGGTTCCGGATGCCACGGTCTCGGTCGTCCGCGAAGCGCCGGCGGCGTGGGGCGCGGCGACCGTGTCGCGAGCACCGGCGCCGAGCACGACGGCATCCGGGATCGAGCCGGGAGCCGCCCCTGCGCCGGACGCAGAGCCGACGCCGGGCTCCGCGGCATCCATCCGCTCCGCGGACCCGCTCATCGCGCACCGCCCGACAGCAGCAGGCCGCGTCCGCGCAGCATCCGCCGCTCGATGGGGCCGAAGAAGGCGAGCTCGATCAGGATGCCGATCCCGAGGATCACGACGATCGTCGCGAGCACGCCGGCGAGGTCGGCGAGGTCGCGCGTCTGCTGGAGCATCGTGCCGAGGCCGAAGCCGATCGTGCCGCCCGAGGTGATGATCTCGGCCGCCATGAGCGAGCGCCACGAGAACGCCCACCCCTGCTTGAGCCCCGCGAAGTAGCCGGGGAGGGCGGCGGGCAGGATCACCGAGGTCGCCAGCTGCCACTTCGACGCGCCCAGCACGGTGCCGACGCGACGCAGCTGCGGCGGGACCTGGTCGACGCCCGAGATGAGACCGTTCACGATCGAGGGGATGGCGCCCATCAGGATGACGAAGTAGGCCGTGGCATCCGTGAGCCCGAACCAGATGATGGCGGCGGGCACCCACGCGACCGACGGCAGCACCTGGAGGCCCGAGATGATCGGGCCGACCGCGCGGCGGATCGGGCGCACCTCGGCCAGCAGCAGGCCGATCGGGGTGCCGATGATGATCGCGATGAGGAAGCCCAGGACGCCACGCTCGAGGCTCGTGAGCACGGCTTCTTGCAGGCGGCCGGTGTCCCACGCGTAGGTCAGGGCGCCGAACACGTCGGCGGGGCTGGGGGCCTTGTCGGGGCGCGGGTCGGCGATGACGATGTAGAGCTGCCAGGCGGCGACGAGCAGCACGACGAAGATGATCGGCGGCAGCACGCTCGACCAGAACGTCCGCCAGCGACCGCCTTCCGCGTCGGTGGTGGTCTGCAGGTTGTCGAGGCCGGCTTCGAGGCTGCGGAGGTCGTCGGCGGATGCCGTGGTGTCAGCGCGCATTGCGGCGGATCTCCTTGCGCAGTTCGTCGGTGATCGCCACCGACAGGGCGGCGACCTCGGGCGACTCGATGCGGCGTCCCTCTGTGCGCTCGATGCGCCACTCGTTGACGACGCGTCCCGGACGGCTGCCCAGCAGCACGACGCGCTCGCCGAGGCGGGCGGCCTCGCGCACGTTGTGGGTGACGAAGACGATGGTGCGACCTGTCGCCCGCCACACCCGCTCGAGCTCCTCGTGGAGCAGGTCGCGGGTGATGGCATCCAGGGCTGCGAAGGGCTCGTCCATCAGCAGCACGGGCCGGTCCTGCGCGAGGGCACGGGCCAAGGCCACGCGCTGGCGCATACCGCCCGAGAGCTCATGCGGACGCTTGTCGGCGGCGTCGGCGAGGTTGACGGTATCGAGCAGGGCCAGCGCCTCGTCGCGGTGGCGGGCACGCGGCACGCCCCTCAGGCGCAGAGCCAGTTCGACGTTGCGGCGCGCGGTCAGCCAGGGCATGAGCGCGGACTCCTGGAACATGACGGCCGAGCCCTCGGCGGGGGTCTCGATGCGGCCCGCGGTGGGCCGGTCGAGGCCGGCGATGAGGTTGAGCAGCGTCGACTTCCCGCAGCCCGAGGCGCCGAGGAGGCACACGAACTCGCCCGGCGCGAAGTCGAGGGTGATGTCGTCGAGGACGACCGGGCCCGCACCGAAGCGCTTCGAGACGCCGTCGATCCGCACCGCCGGGACGGTGGTGAGGGCGGGTGCCGGGCTGTCGATGCGGGCCGTGGTCATGTCACTCCTCGCCGAGTCCCGCGGCCGAGACCTTCGCTGCGCCGCTGGTCGCGAGCTGCGCGTTGAGCAGCCGCAGGTCGAACAGGCCCTCGATCGAGCCCTCCTTCTGGGTCCCCGCCGCGACGCCGTTCTCGACCAGCGTCGAGAAGGTGTCGGCGTGCGGGTCGACCGAGAACGTCACGTGCTCGAGCGCGCGGGCGATCACGGCGTCGGCGAGCGGCTTACCCGTGTCGGCGGCGATCTGCGCGTTGACGACCGTGGCCACCTGCGTCGGGTTGTCGGAGATCCACTTCACCGATGCCTCGTGGCCGGCGAGCAGCTTCGAGACCGTCTCGGGGTGCTGGTCGAGGAAGTCCTGGCGCACGAGCAGCACCGTGGTGGGGAACTGCCCGTCGGGCCACTCGTCGGCCTCGTCGACGAGCACCTTCGCGCCCGCGTCGACCACCAGGCGCGACACCCACGGCTCGGGGAGCCACGCGCCGTCGAGCTGGCCGTCCTTGAACAGCTGGAACGTCTGAGCGTTCTCGGTCGGGGTGATCGTGACGTCGCCGCCGCCCGAGGTGTCGGTCTCGAAGCCCTGCTCCTTCAACCAGCCGCGCAGAGCCACGTCCTGCGTGTTGCCGAGCTGCGGGGTGGCGAGGGTCTTGCCCTTCAGGTCGGCAGCCGACGAGATCCCGTCGCGCACGACGAGGGCCGCGCCGCCCGTGGCGGCACCGGCGACGATGCGCGCCGACTCGCCCCGCGACTGGATGAAGGTGTTGATCGAGGGATTCGGCCCGATGTAGGTCGCGTCGATCGCGCCGGCGGACAGCGCCTCGATGGCGGCGGGGCCGGCGTTGAACACCTCGGTCGACAGCGTCGTGTCGCCGAGGGCGTCCTGCAGCAGGCCCTCCTGCAGGCCCACGAGGGCGGGTGCGTGGGTGACGTTGGCGAAGTAGCCGAGGCGGAGCTCGGTCGCCGGACCCTGGTCGGCGCTCTCGGCGGAGGCGGCGCCCGAGGCACAGCCCGTCATCATCGCCGCAATCAGTCCCAGGGTTGTGATCGCGGTCGCGGTGCGCAGTGTCTTCACGGTTCGCCTCCTTCGTAGGCAGTAGGTCGTGCGCCGGTCGGCGCGGTGGGGCCGCCGGTCGGCGGGCGGGTCGGCGTGCCGAACGGCGCGCGGTGGGACGTGAGCCGGTCAGCGCACGATTCCGGCGGCGAGAGTCGCGCCGTCGGAGGGATGGATGACGAGGAACGAACCCTCGTGGCGACTGTCGCGGTAGGGCTCCAGCGGCAGGTCTGCGGCCAGGCGCAGGCGCGCGCGACCGATGTCGTTCGTCTCGAGCCGGTCGGCCTCGACGTGGGTGAGGGCATCGAGGTCGTACCGGGAGTCGATGGATGCCACGATCGCCTGCACCGTGGCCGTGCCGTGCTTCACGAGCACGCGTGCGCCGGGGGTCAGGGGACGGGCGTCGAGCTGGAAGAGCTCGACCGCGGCCTCGCGGCGGGCGGGCGACAGGGTGCCCGCCGAGGCGATGACGGCGCCACGGGCGGCATCCACGTCGTCGGCGAGCTCGAGCGACACCGACTGCGGGGCTGCAGCGCTGTCGGCGGGGACGCCCGCGACCCGGATGCCGCGCACCACCGTCCGAACGCCCGAGCCCGACACCTCGACCTCGTCGCCCACGCGCACGGCACCGCGCGAGATGCGCCCGGCGACCGCGCGGTAGTCGCGCAGCGCCGTCGCGGTCTCGGGATCGGCTGCCAGCTCCGGCGACAGCCCGCCCTGCGGGCGGATGACCGACTGCACGGGCAGGCGCAGCGGCTCGGCGCCGCGAGCGGACTCGTCCGCCGACGGCAGGGTCTCGAGCAGCTCGAGCAGCGCCGGCCCGTCGTACCAGGGCGTGCGCACCGAGCGGTCGACGATGTTGTCGCCCTCGAGGGCCGAGACGGGCAGCACGTGCAGGTCGTCGATCTCGAGCTCGGTCGCAACGGCCCGCGCGTCGGCGGCCACAGAGGTGAACACGTCGGCCGAGAAGTCGACGAGATCGATCTTGTTGACCGCGATGATGACGTGCGGCACGCGAAGCAGCGCGACCACCGCGAGGTGGCGACGCGTCTGCTCGACGACGCCGGCGCGGGCGTCGACGAGCACCACGACGGCGTCGGCGGTGGTGGAGCCGGTGACCATGTTGCGCGTGTACTGCACGTGGCCGGGGCAGTCGGCGAGGATGAACGACCGCGTACCGGTGGCGAAGTAGCGGTAGGCGACGTCGATCGTGATGCCCTGCTCGCGCTCGGCGCGCAGGCCGTCGGTCAGCAGCGCGAAGTCGAACGCGCCGTGCGCGAAGCCCCGGTCGGCGGACGTCCGCGCGACCTGCTCGAGCTGGTCGGCGAGGATCGCCTTCGCATCGTGCAGCAGGCGCCCCACGAGCGTGGACTTGCCGTCGTCGACGGAGCCGGCGGTGGCGAAGCGGAAGAGTGTGGGCTCGGTCGTGGTGACCGGCGCCTCGAGGGTGTCGAGCGACATCAGAAGTACCCGTCCTTCTTGCGATCCTCCATGGCCGCCTCGCTGAGGCGGTCGTCGGCGCGGGTCGCCCCGCGCTCGGTGATGGTGGTGCGCGCGACCTCGGCGACGATGGATGCCAGGTCGACGGCATCCGATTCGACCGCTCCGGTGCAGCTCATGTCGCCGACCGTGCGGTAGCGGACGGTGCGCACCTCGGTGTTCTCGCCCTCGCGGGGAGGGGAGAACGGGCCGACCGGATGCCACATGTCACCGCGGCGGTACACCTCGCGCTCGTGCGCGAAGTACAGCGGCGGCAGGGCGATGTCCTCGCGCTCGATGTAGCGCCAGATGTCGAGCTCGGTCCAGTTCGAGATCGGGAACGCCCGCACGTGCTGCCCGGGGGTGTGGCGGCCGTTGTACAGGCTCCACAGCTCCGGCCGCTGATTGCGGGGGTCCCACTGCCCGAACTCGTCGCGCAGCGAGATGATGCGCTCCTTCGCCCGCGCCTTGTCCTCGTCGCGGCGCGCACCGCCGAAGACGGCGTCGTGACGGCCGGCGGCGATGGCATCGAGCAGCGGCAGGGTCTGCAGCGGGTTGCGGGTGCCGTCGGGGCGTTCCTGGAGGCGGCCGTCGTCGATGTAGTCCTGCACGCGGGCGACCTCGAGACGCAAGGCCAAGCGCTCGACCGTCTCGTCGCGGAAGCGCAGCACCTCGGGGAAGTTGTGGCCGGTGTCCACGTGCAGCACGGGGAAGGGCACGCGACCCGGCGCGAACGCCTTGGTCGCCAGGTGCAGCACCACGACGGAGTCCTTGCCGCCCGAGAACAGCAGCACGGGCCGCTCGAACTCGGCGACGACCTCGCGGATGACGTGGATCGCCTCGGCCTCGAGCAGGTCGAGGGTGGAGAGGGCAGTGGATGCCGTGGACACAGCGCTCATGTGTGCAACCCGCATTCGGTCTTGGACAGGCCCGCCCAGCGGCCGGACCGGGGATCTTCGCCCGGGGCGACCGGGCGCGTGCACGGCTCGCACCCGATGGAGGGGTAGCCGTGGGTGAGGAGGAGATTGACCGGCACCTTCTGGTCGTTGGCATAGCCGATCAGCTCGTCGAAGCTCCACGCCGCGACCGGGTTCACCTTGACGAGGCCGTTGCGCTCGTCCCAGGTGACCAACGGGGTGTTCGTGCGCGTGGGCGCCTCGTCGCGGCGGACGCCGGTGAACCACACCTCGTAGCCGCCGAGCGCCCCCTGCAGCGGATCGACCTTGCGGCGGGCGCAGCACAGCGCCGGGTCGCGCTCGTACAGGCGCGCACCGAACTCGGCATCCTGCTCTGCGACCGTCTGCTCAGGCAGCACGTCGACGACACGAACGTCGAGGGCGCGATCGACCTCGTCGCGCGTGTGGTGGGTCTCGCGGAAGTGGTAGCCGGTGTCGAGGAAGAGCACGTCGACGTTCGGCAGCTGCTCGGCGACGAGGTGCGGCAGCGCGGCATCCGCCATCGAGCACGCCACCGCGGCGGCCCCGGGCGCGAAGTGGCGCGCGACCCAGGCGATGACCTCGGCGGGGCTCGCCTCGTCGGCGGCGAGGCTGCGCAGCTCGGCGTTGCCCTGTTCGGCCAAGGCCTTCAGCTCGTCGTGGCTGCGGCGCGCGGTGACGCGCGGTGCGAGTGAAACGCTCACTGCAGGGCCTCCTCGTCGGCGCGGTGCGCCCACTGGGCGAAGGTCTCGTCGGCGGCGACATCGCGCTCGTCGAGGAAGCGGCGCACCACCCGGTCGACGTAGTCGGCGATGCCGTCGGCAGCGACCTTGAGCCCCCGGACGGTGCGGCCCAGGCCGGCTTCGTCGCGATCCTGCGAGGCGAGCCCGCCACCGAGGTGCACCTGGTAGCCGGGCACCTGCTCGCCGTCGATCGTGACGAGCTGACCCTTCAGGCCGATGTCGGCGGTCTGGATACGGGCGCACGAGTTGGGGCAGCCGTTGACGTGCAGCGAGATCGGGTGAGGTAGGTCGAAGGCCGCGAGACGCTCTTCGAGGTCGAGCACGGCGGCGGTGGCGTTGACCTTCGTCTCGACGATCGCGAGCTTGCAGAACTCGATGCCCGTGCACGCGATCGTGCCGCGGCGGATGAGGCTGGGCCGTGCCTGCAGGCCCAGCTCGTCGAGACCGGCGACGAGCGATTCGACCCGATCCTCGGCGATGTCGAGGATCACGACCTTCTGGTGCGGGGTCGTGCGCAGCCGGGTCGAACCGTGCTCCTCGATGAGGTCGGCGAGGCGGGCGAGCGTCGTGCCCGAGACGCGGCCGACGATGGGCGTCGCGCCGACGTAGAAGCGGCCGTCCTTCTGGCGGTGGATGCCGACGTGGTCGCCGGGGGCCGCGGGCTTGGGCAGCGCGGGACCGTCGGGCAGGGCGTAGCCGAGGTACTCGTCCTCCAGCACCCGGCGGAACTTCTCCGTGCCCCACTCGGCGAGCAGGAACTTCAGGCGCGCCTTGTTGCGCAGGCGCCGGTAGCCGTAGTCGCGGAAGATCTGCGCGACGCCGTGCCAGGCCTCGGCGACCCGCTCGGGGGCGACGAAGACGCCCAGGCGCTCGCCGAGGCGCGGGGTGGTCGACAGTCCGCCACCGACCCACAGGTCGTAGCCGATGCCGAGTTCGGGGTGCTCGACCGCGACGAACGCGACGTCGTTGATCTCATGCACCACGTCGTGGTTGGGGTGGCCGGTGATGGCCGACTTGAACTTGCGCGGAAGGTTCGACAGCGTCGGGTCGCCGATGAAGCGGCTGGTGATCTCGTCGATCTGCGGCGTCGGGTCGATGAGCTCCTCGGCGGAGATCCCCGCGACGGGCGAGCCGAGCACGACGCGCGGGACGTCGCCGCACGCCTCGGTGGTGCCCAGGCCGACAGCTTCGAGCCGGCGCCAGATCTCGGGCATCGATTCGACCTCGACCCAGTGCAGCTGCACGTTCTGGCGGTCGGTGAGGTCGGCGGTGTCGCGGCCGAACTCCTGCGAGATGCCGGCGATGACGCGCAGCTGCTCGGTGGTGAGCTGCCCGCCGTCGATGCGCACGCGCAGCATGAAGTACGCGTCTTCGAGCTCTTCGGGGGAGAGGGTCGCCGTGCGACCGCCGTCGATGCCCGGCTTGCGCTGGGTGTAGAGGCCCCACACGCGGAACCGGCCGTGCAGGTCGGTCGGGTCGATGGAGGCGAAGCCGCCCGCGGCGTAGATGTTCTCGATGCGTCCCCGCACGGCGAGGCCGTCGTCGACCTGCTTCCACTCCTCGTTGCCGTTGAGGGGCGTGGTGCCGTCGATCTTCCACTGCCCGTTGGGCTTGGTCGACGGTCGCGGCGGCCGGGTGGCGGCGCGCGGTGGGGTCTGGCTGGTGGTCACGATGTGGCTGTTCCTTCGCTGCGCCGGTGCGGCATACCGGCGGCATTTCCCCAGACGCTAGGGCGGGCTGCGGATGCCGGCCAAGGAGTGCGTCTCGGAGCGTCGCGAAGTGACACGGGGCGTCACGTACGGCCGCGGATGTTGCGCCGTCAGCCGGGACGCGGTAGCTCGCGGTCCGCGGCCACGGTCCCGCTCGGGGGCCGCGGTCGCGGACGGCGTCGGAATCGCCGGGTCATGCGGGAGTCCTCACTCCTGCGGCGCCGGCGGGGCGCCCGCCTCGCGGCCGCGCTGGTAGCCGGCGTCGAAGCCCCGCTCGAAGGCGCGCTCGTGACCGCGGTGACGCCCGTGGCGGGGACCGCCGTCGTGACCGTGCTCGCCCCCGCGGTGCTCGGGTGCCGGGTGGCAGCGCTCGTGCGTACCGCGACCCTGGCCGTGCGACGGCCGGCCGAAGCCGCGTGCGCCGTCGGCGTCGCGCTCGCCCGGACCGGTGTCGGAGCCGGGGCGCTCGGCGGGGTGCGCCGGACGGTGGGGGGCGGGGCCGGCGCCGCGCTCGCCCACGCGGAACCCGCGGTGCTCGTTCGGACCGAAGGCCCTGCGGGGGTCGGGGCCGAAGCCGTGTCGCCCGGCGCCGGGCATGACGCGGAAGCCTCCGCGAGGCCCCCGGCCGGTCATCTCGGCGTCGTCGACGTCGAGGGTCGAGGCGAGCGCGTCGAGGGCTGCGGTCAGGTTCGCGAGGTGCTCGGCCGGCACGTCGGCCAGCAGCGCCGCGCGCTCCGCATCCACGCCGTCGAGGAGGGCGCGGCCCTCATCGGTCAGCGACCAGCGGTCGCCCTCACGGTCGCCGGAGCGGGCGATCCAGCCCCGGTCGGCCAGGGCGGTGACGCGCTTGCCGCCGCGGGCGAGGCGATCGAGCACCCAGGGGGCGTCGATGCGTCCGTCGACGGCACTGAGCAGCAGAAGGGTCTTGGGATGGATGCCGCTGTCGTGCAGCTGCGCGAACAGACGGTGGTGCAGCGCGTGGCCGACCGTGGTGAGGCGATGCGCGAGGGCGCGGGGATCAGAGGGTGTGGGGGTGTTCATCGGGGGTCCTTTCGTCGGCGGACGATCCGCCAGTGCATGTCATGTGACAACGAATGTACTATGACATGCATTCCTGATGCTTGTCAAGCGACATGTAAAATCCCGGTATGCCCACCGATGCCGCCGACGAGATCGCCGCAGCCCTCGCGCGCCTGCGCGGCCGGCGCCCGCGTCCGCCGTTCCCGCCCGAGGCGCACCACCACCCGCACGGTGGTCACGGAGGTCCCTGGGGCCGCGGCGCGCCGCCTTGGGCCGACCCCGCGCACGGTCGCTTCGGAGGGCCCGCGCGCCTGCGCATGCTCGACGCCCTCGTGGCGGCATCCGGATCGTTGTCCGTCGGCGAGATCGCCGACGCCGTGGGGGTCGATCAACCCCGCGCCTCGCGCCTCGTGCAGCAGTCGGTCGAGCTGGGTCTCGTCGCGCGCGAGCCCGACCCCGACGACGCGCGCCGCACCCGCGTGCGGCTGACGCCCGAGGGGCAGGGGCTCGTATCCGGCTTCCGCGGACGCCGACGCGATGCCGTTCGCTCCGCCCTGGAGTCCTTCAGCGACGACGAGCGGGCCGAGTTCGCGCGCCTGCTGGCGAAGTTCGCCGACGCCTGGCCCCGCGACTGAGCCGCCGGCATCCCGACGCGGGCGTCAGCGGATGACGGCGCTCTTCACCTTCACGGGCAGCATCAGCAGCAGGCCCGCCGCGAGGATCAGCACGATGCCCAGGATGCCGAGACGCGTGTCGCCCGTCACCCCGACGAACAGCGCGAACAGGCCCGGCGCGAGGAACGACACCGCGCGTCCGGTCGTGGCGTAGAGGCCGAAGATCTCGCCCTCGCGGCCCTCGGGAGCGACCCGGGCGAGGAACGAGCGACTGGCCGACTGCACGGGGCCGACGAAGGCGCCGAGGCCCAGGCCCACGATCCAGAAGCCGGTCTGCGACGTGCCGATGAACAGCATGACGGTGCCGAGGACGATGAGGCCGGCGAGGGATGCCAGGATCACCCGCTTCGGCCCGAACCGGTCGTCGAGGCGACCGGCGACGAAGGTGCTGATGCCGGCGACGAGGTTCGCGGCGACGGCGAAGTAGAGCACCTCCGTGGAGCTGAAGCCGAACACCTGCGCCGCGATGATCGCCCCGAAGGTGAAGACCCCCGCCAGACCGTCGCGGAAGAGGGCGCTGGCGGCCAGGAACAGCAGCACCTGGCGGCTGTCGCGCCAGAGGGCGCGCAGCGTCCCCCACAGCACGACGTAGGAGCGGAGGAAGCCGACCCGCACCTGGCGGTCCTGCGCGGGGATCTCCGGCACGCGCAGCAGCACCGGGATCGCGAACACCGCGTACCAGAGGGCGGAGGCCAGGATGGCGAGGCGGATGTTCAGCCCGCCCTCCTCGCTGACGGCGAGCAGGCCCCCGGCATCCGGATCCCCGAAGCTCTGGATGAAGAGCACCAGCAGCAGGAGCAGCAGCACGATGCCGCCGACGTATCCCATGCCCCAGCCGAAGCCCGAGACGCGACCGATGTTCTCGCGGGTGGAGACCTGCGTGAGCATGGCGTAGTAGTTGACGCTGGCGAACTCGAAGAAGACGTTGCCGATCGCGAGCAGGGTCGCACCGAGGACGAGGTAGGCCGGGGTGCCCTCGACGAAGAACATCGCCGCCATCGCGAGTACGACCACACCGGTGTTCACACCCAGCCAGAGCTTGCGCCGGCCCGTCCCGTCGGAGCGCTGCCCGAGCACGGGAGCCACGAGCGCGACGACGATGCCCGCGACCATCAGGGCGACGCCGACGGCGCTGGCGTTGTCGGCGAGCGCCCGCACGAGGGCGGGGTCGTCGGCGTTCCCGTTCGCGGCGGCGCGGACGGCCGGGTCGACGAAGAGCGAGCTCGCCAGGTAGGTGCTGAAGACGAAGGTCGTCACGACCGCGTTGAACGCGGCCGAGCCCCAGTCCCACAGTGCCCAGGCCAGTACGGGCCGACGGGCGGATTCGGGGGGCGAAGCGGGCCCGGGAGACGGCATGTCGGTCACGCTAGGACCCTTCGGTGAACACCCGGTGATGCCCGGGATCTCGCGTCGCCGGCGTCGCCGGGCGCGTTCAGGTTATCCCCACGCCCGCGCGGCGGCGCGGAGCGGACTACCGTGGAGTCATGGCATCCGAATCCCCCGTCGACTCCGCTGAGGCGGAGACCGCTCCCGCGCAGCTCACCTTCTCCGACCTGGGACTGGATGCCAACGTGCTCAAGGCCCTCAAAGACGTCGGCTACGAGACCCCCTCCGCCATCCAGGCGGCCACGATCCCCGTGCTCCTGCAGGGCCGCGACGTCGTCGGCCTCGCCCAGACCGGAACCGGCAAGACCGCCGCCTTCGCGCTGCCGATCCTGTCGCAGATGGAGACCGGTCACAAGAATCCGCAGGCGCTCGTGCTCGCCCCCACCCGCGAACTCGCGCTGCAGGTGTGCGAGGCGTTCGAGAAGTACGCCGCTCACATCAAGGGCGTCTCCGTGCTGCCCGTCTACGGCGGCCAGGGCTACGGCCAGCAGCTGTCGGCCCTCCGCCGCGGTGTCGACGTGATCGTCGGCACCCCCGGTCGCATCATGGACCACCTCGACAAGGGCACCCTCGACCTGAGCGAGCTGAAGTTCCTCGTGCTCGACGAGGCCGACGAGATGCTCAAGATGGGCTTCGCCGAAGACGTCGAGACGATCCTCGCCGACACCCCCTCGACCAAGCAGGTCGCGCTCTTCTCGGCCACCATGCCGGCGCAGATCCGTCGCATCTCGGCGCAGTACCTCAACGAGCCCGAAGAGATCACGGTCAAGACCAAGACCACGACCTCGGCGAGCATCACCCAGCGGTACCTGATCGTGTCGTACCAGCAGAAGATCGACGCCCTCACCCGCATCCTCGAGGTCGAGAACTTCGAGGGCATGATCGTCTTCACCCGCACGAAGAACGAGACCGAGACGGTCGCCGAGAAGCTCCGCGCCCGCGGGTACACCGCGGCGGCCATCAACGGCGACATCGCGCAGGTGCAGCGCGAGCGCACGGTCAACCAGCTGAAGAGCGGCAAGCTCGACATCCTCGTCGCCACCGACGTCGCCGCACGCGGCCTCGACGTCGAGCGGATCAGCCACGTCGTCAACTACGACCTCCCCATCGACACCGAGTCGTACGTGCACCGCATCGGCCGCACGGGCCGCGCCGGCCGCACGGGCGACGCGATCAGCTTCGTCACCCCGCGCGAGCGCCGCATGCTCACCGCGATCGAGAAGGCGACGCGCCAGCCGCTGACCGAGATGTCGCTGCCGAGCGTCGACGACGTCAACGCCACGCGTCTCACCCGCTTCGACGACGCCATCACCACCGCCCTCGAAGACACCGCCGCGATCGCGACGTTCCGCGACGTCGTCGCCCACTACGTCGAGCACCACGACGTGCCCGAGGCCGATGTGGCCGCGGCCCTCGCCGTCGTCGCCCAGGGCGACACCCCGCTGCTGCTCGAAGAAGAGACGCTGCGCCAGCAGCGCTTCGACAACGACCGTCCCCCGCGCGACGGCGGCTCGCGCGACGGCGGCTTCCGCGACGGCGGGTCGCGAGAGGGCGGTCCGCGCCGCGACACCTCGGGCCGCTTCTCGACCTACCGCATCGCCGTGGGCCGTCGCCAGCGCGTCGAGCCGCGCCAGATCGTCGGGGCCCTGGCCAACGAGGGTGGTCTGCGTCGCAACGACTTCGGTGCGATCCAGATCCGTCAGGACTTCTCGTTGGTCGAGCTCCCCGCCGACCTGTCGAACGACACGATCAACCGCCTCGCCGACACCCGCATCTCGGGCCAGCTCATCGACCTGCGCCTCGACCAGGGCGGCCGTTCCGCGAAGCGCAGCGATCGTCCCCAGCGCCGCGACCGCGACCGTGACTGACACCCGGCCCGCATAGGTATCCCCACGCCTCGCGGTCACCACGGCGCCGGGTCGCCGGCATCCACTCGACGCCCCCGTCGCCTTCCAGGCTGCGGGGGCGACGTGCGCCGCGCCGGGGGTCTGTTTTGGGCTTTAGCTGCGCGGCGGTTGGTGTGTGCGTGTCCCACTTTGTGCGGGTGGGGGTGCCCTGGGCTGCGCGTTTTGGGACATGGTTCGCATCCGGTGGGACATTGGGGGCGTTGGGTGCCACCTGTCCGGGCGGTTGGCGGGTGCATGTCCCACTTTGTGCGGGTGGAAGTTCCTTGTTCTGCACGTTTTGGGACATGATTCGCGTCCGGTGGGACATAGGTGCGTGGAGTGCAACCTGTCCGGGCGGTTGGCGGGTGCATGTCCCACTTTGTGCGGGCGGGGCTGTCTGGGGCTGCACATTCTGGGACATGGTCCACGCGAAGTGGGACAGGAGGGCTCCGGATGCCATCCACCCTGCGCGGCGGAGCGGTGGGCGCTCGCGCGAGGACCGGCGTCCCGAAGTTGAGCCAATTCATATCAAGTCGCCTTGACCTCTCCGGAGGGCCACGGTAACCTTGAGTCATCGCGGCTCAACCCGCGACGCAGACTTCGCACCAACCTCGAGCCGCGGCATCCGTCCGGCTCACAAGCAAGGAGACACATATGCCCCGTGCAGTGGGAATCGACCTCGGTACGACCAACTCCGTCGTGAGCGTGCTCGAGGGTGGCGAGCCCAAGGTCATCGCCAACGCCGAGGGTTTCCGTACGACCCCCTCGGTCGTCGCCTACACGAAGGACGGCGAGGTGCTCGTCGGCGAGACCGCCAAGCGCCAGGCCGTCACGAACGTCGACCGCACCATCTCCAGCGTCAAGCGCCACATGGGCACCACCTGGGGCTTCGACGTCGACGGCAAGAAGTGGACGCCGCAGGAGATCTCGGCCCGCATCCTGCAGAAGCTCAAGCGCGACGCCGAGGAGTACCTCGGTGACAGCGTGGCCGACGCCGTCATCACGGTCCCGGCGTACTTCAACGACGCCGAGCGTCAGGCCACGAAGGAGGCCGGTGAGATCGCGGGCCTGAACGTCCTGCGCATCATCAACGAGCCGACCGCCGCCGCACTGGCGTACGGCCTCGACAAGGGCAAGGAAGACGAGCTCATCCTGGTCTTCGACCTCGGTGGCGGAACGTTCGACGTGTCGCTGCTCGAGGTGGGCAAGGACGATGACTTCTCCACCATCCAGGTGCGCGCCACCTCCGGCGACAACCGCCTCGGTGGCGACGACTGGGACCAGCGCGTCGTCGAGTACCTCATCAAGCAGTTCAAGGACACCACCGGTGTCGACGTCTCGGGCGACAAGATCGCCCTGCAGCGTCTGAAGGAAGCGGCCGAGCAGGCGAAGAAGGAGCTGTCGTCGTCCACGTCGACGAGCATCAACCTCCCCTACCTGTCGCTGACCGACTCTGGCCCCGTGTCGCTGAGCGAGACCCTCACGCGCGCCAAGTTCGAGGACCTGACGAAGGACCTCCTCGACCGCACGCGCAAGCCCTTCTCCGACGTCATCCGCGAGGCCGGCGTCAAGGTCGACGACATCGCCCACGTGGTGCTCGTCGGCGGCTCGACCCGCATGCCCGCGGTCGCCGAGCTGGTGAAGAAGGAGACGGGTAAGGATGCCAACAAGGGCGTGAACCCCGACGAGGTCGTGGCCGTGGGCGCAGCCCTGCAGGCCGGCGTCCTCAAGGGCGAGCGCAAGGACGTCCTGCTCATCGACGTCACCCCCCTGAGCCTCGGTATCGAGACCAAGGGCGGCATCATGACCAAGCTCATCGAGCGCAACACGGCCATCCCGACCAAGCGCAGCGAGACCTTCACCACCGCCGACGACAACCAGCCGTCGGTCGCGATCCAGGTCTTCCAGGGCGAGCGCGAGTTCACCCGCGACAACAAGCCGCTCGGCACCTTCGAGCTCACCGGCATCGCCCCGGCCCCCCGTGGCATCCCGCAGGTGGAGGTCACCTTCGACATCGACGCGAACGGCATCGTGCACGTCTCGGCGAAGGACAAGGGCACCGGCAAGGAGCAGTCGATGACCATCACGGGCGGCTCGTCGCTGCCCAAGGAGGACATCGAGCGCATGGTGCGCGAGGCCGAAGAGAACGCCGCCGAAGACAAGAAGCGCCGCGAGTCCGCCGAGACGCGCAACCAGGCCGAGACCCTGTCGTACTCGATCGACAAGCTCATCAAAGAGAACGACGACAAGCTCCCCGCCGAGGTCAAGACCGAGGTCCAGGGCGACGTCGACGCTCTCAAGACGGCTCTCGCCGGTGACGACGACGACGCGGTCAAGACCGCGTTCGACAAGCTGAACGCCAGCCAGGGCAAGCTCGGCGAGGCCATCTACGCCTCGTCGCAGGCCGCGGGTCAGCCCGCCGACCCGAACGTCGGCCAGCCCGGCAACGGTGAGACGCCGAACCCCGAGGAAGACGTCATCGACGCCGAGGTCGTCGAAGACGACAAGCCCGAAGAAGAGAAGAAGTAAGCAGAGGACATGGCACACAAGGACGACGAACAGCCCACGGGCTCGGGCGCCGGTCCTGACGAGACGACGGGGCCGGAGGAGAACACCTCCGGCCCCGCGCCGTCGGGCGAGCAGTCCGAGACGCAGGACGTGGATGCCGAGGGCCTGACCATCGACGACATCCTCGGCGCCGAGCAGACGCCCGAAGCGGCCGCAGAGGGAGCGGGCTCCGACAAGGAGGCCTCGCTGCTGATCGACCTCAAGCGCCTCCAGGCCGAGTACGCCAACTATCGTCGGCGCACCGAGGAGCAGCGCGAGCGCGAGATCGAGCGCGCGAAGGGCGAGGCCGTGAAGGGCCTGCTGCCCGTCATGGACGACCTCGATCGCGCCGCGAAGCACGGCGACCTCGTCGAAGGCAGCCCCCTCGCCGCCATCGGCGACAAGGTGCGCGCCGTGGCCGAGCGTCTCGGCGTGGTGTCGTACGGCGCCGTCGGCGACGTGTTCGACCCGCAGCAGCACGAGGCGATCTTCCAGGCACCGACCCCCGGTGTGACCGAGACGACGATCCTCGAGGTCGTCGAGGTCGGCTACCGCCTCGGTTCGGTCGAACTGCGACCGGCGAAGGTCGTCGTCGCCGTGCCGGCCTGAGAGGAGCACCAATGGCGAGTCAGGACTGGTTCGACAAGGACTTCTACAAGGTCCTCGGTGTCGACAAGGGCGTCAGCGCGGCCGATCTGAAGAAGACGTACCGCAAGCTCGCGCGTCAGTACCACCCCGACTCGAACCCGGGAGACGCGAAGGCCGAAGCGAAGTTCAAGGAGATCAGCGAGGCCTACTCGGTGCTCAACGACCCCGAGCAGCGCGAGGAGTACGACCAGATCCGGGCCATGGGCTCGGGGGCGCGCTTCTCGGCTCCGGGGACGGGCGGCGGCGGGGGCTTCGACGACGTCTTCAGCCGGTTCGGTCAGGGCCGGGGGCAGCAGCAGCCCGGCTTCGAGGACATCTTCTCGATGTTCGATCAGCAGGGCGGCGGCTTCGGCTCCGGTCGGTTCGGTCAGACGACCGGCGGATTCCGGGGCTTCGGCGGCCCGCAGCGCGGGGCCGATGTCACCGCGCGGACGACGATCGACTTCGTCACGGCGGCGAAGGGCGAGACCATCACCCTCCAGGGCGAAGACAACGTGCCCTTCAAGGTCAAGATCCCGGCCGGCGTCTCCGATGGCCAGAAGATCCGTCTCCGCGGCCGTGGCCGCCGGTCACCCGACGGCGGCGAGAGCGGCGACATCGTGGTGACCGTCGCGGTGCGCCCGCACCCCGTGTTCACCCGTGACGGCCTCAACCTGCGGGTCACCGTGCCGGTGACCTTCACCGAAGCCGCCCTCGGTGCGACCATCGAGGTCCCCACCCTCGGGGGAGACCCCGTGCGGCTGCGCGTCGCGCCGGGCACCCCGTCGGGGCGCGTCCTGCGCGTCAAGGGCCGCGGGATCGAATCGACCAAGGGCTCCGGCGATCTGCTCGCCGAGGTGCAGGTCGCGGTGCCCGCTCACCTCGACGACGCCGCCCGTGAGGCCCTCGAGCGGTTCCAGGCGCTCCAGCCGAAAGAGAACCCGCGCGCCGACCTGATGTCCAAAGCGCGGTAGAACTGCAAGACGGAGGTCTCCCGGCATCCGTGATCACAGGATGCCGGGGACCCGCCGGAGCGATGGAGAGGAGAGACCGTGTCCGAGAGGGAGATCGACGAAGACGCCCCCATCTTCGCCATCGCCGCCGCGGCGGAGCTGTCGAACATGCACCCGCAGACGCTGCGGCAGTACGACCGGCTCGGTCTCGTGGTGCCCGCACGCACCCAGGGCGGATCGCGGAGATACTCGAGCCGCCACGTGCAGCAGCTGCGCGAGGTCGCCCGGCTGTCGGGTGAGGGCATGAGCCTCCCCGCCATCGCCCGCCTGCTCACCCTCGAGCAGCAGGTGCACGACCTCGCCCGTCGCGTGAACGACCTCGAGCGTCAGCTCACCGCCGAACGCCAGTCGCGGCCGGGCGCGCGCGTCTTCGCTGCCGGAGCCACGGGCTCGGTCGTGACCCTGCGTCACGGGGCACGCGTGCGCCGCGCCACCGACATCGTGCTCTGGCGTCCGCGCGACATCCACGGCGACTGATCCGTTCGCGGATCCCGGATGCCACGAGCCCGGTGGCCTCGACGCACCCGGTCACCTGGACCGCGGATATCTGCGGCGTCGGCCTCGCCCGGCGTGAGGCACAGGTCCCTCAGGTCTGCCGAAGAGACCGTCGTCGACAGGGTCAGGCCGGGTCGAGCCGCAAGACGGTTGGTGACTCGCCGACCCGCAGGTCGTCGGCCACGCGGATCGTGCGGGCCACGGCATCCACGGCTCCGATGACCGTTCCGAACCGCTCCCGATCGGCGCACACCGCCGTCACCGTCACGAAGTGCGAGCCCGTGTCCCACGTGTAGGTGGCGAACGGCGGCGTGCGCGCGTCGCTCGGGAGCGGCATCGCGAGTTTCTCGCCCACCCCGAGGAAGGGGTTGGGGAACGACTCCGTGTCGTCGTACTCCATCGGCATCATCGCCCGCGCGGTGCGCGCCTGCGGAGTGGCCTCCTGCAGCTGCGCCATGACGACGAGCAGCTCGGGGTCGCTCTTCCACACCCACACGAGCACGCGACCGGCGGCGCGCCGCATCAACAGAGGGGCGGCTTGGCTGAGGATCCACGCGAACGCACCGCCGCCGGGCTTGGGAGCCGCGCCGGCGGCCTGATTCGCCTGGCTGAGCAGCATGCCGATCGCCGCCTTCCGGTGACGACGCCCGCGGAAACCGAGAGAACCGGTCACGGGCACCCAGAGGTCGGCGGGTGCGTCGGCCTGCAGTCGAGACATGGGTTCAGCCTACGATCCGCACCCTGTGAAGCGGAGGCCGGAAGCCCGCGTTCGCGACGAGAGAACGCTCCCACCGCTGAGGGGGTCGCCGGTGTCGGAGGTTGGTGCCAGGCTGTACTCCGCGGCCACCGCGACCGCATCGACCTGTTCTGGAGGTGCCGTGCTCGGCAAGATCCTCATCCGCTACCTCTCCCGGTATCGGTGGTTGCTCCTCGCGCTGCTGGTTTTCCAGTTCGTGGCGGCCATGGCGTCGCTCTACCTCCCGCGGCTGAACGCCGACATCATCGACCAGGGCGTCGCGCGTGGCGACACGGCCTTCATCTGGTCGCAGGGGTCGATGATGCTGGCCATCTCGCTCGGTCAGATCACCGCATCCGTCATCGCCACCTATTTCGCTGCCCGCGCCGCGATGGCCGCAGGCCGCGACATCCGTCGCGACATCTTCGAGAAGGTCAGCGGCTTCTCCGAGCGCGAACTGTCGCAGTTCGGAGCCGGGTCGCTCATCACCCGCAACACCAACGACGTGCAGCAGGTGCAGATGCTGGCGATGATGGGCGCGACCATGCTCGTCAGCGCCCCCCTGCTGGCGATCGGCGGCGTCTTCATGGCGCTGCAGCAAGACGTCGGCCTCAGCTGGTTGATCGCCGTCTCGGTGCCCACACTCCTGATAGCGGCGGGCCTCATCATCGCGCGCATGGTGCCCCTGTTCCGCAGCTACCAGTCGAAGCTCGACGCGGTGAACCGCATCATGCGCGAGCAGCTCACGGGCGTACGCGTCGTGCGGGCGTTCGTCCGCGAGCGCATCGAAGAAGAGCGGTTCCGCGGGGCGAACACCGACATCATGATCGTCGGACGCAGGGTCGGGTCGCTCTTCGTGCTGTTGTTCCCGCTGGCCATGCTCGTGCTGAACGTGACCGTCGTCGGCGTGATCTGGTTCGGCGGCATCCAGGTCGATCAGGGCGGCGTGCAGATCGGCACGCTGTTCGCCTTCATGCAGTACGTGGCGCAGATCCTCATGGGCGTGCTCATGGCGAGCTTCATGACGGTGATGATCCCCCGTGCGGCCGTCTCCGCCGAACGCATCGGCGAGGTGCTCGACAGCCAGTCCACCCTCGAGCGCCCCGCGAACCCGGTGAGCGTGTTCCCCGAGCGCGGAGCCGTCGAGTTCGACGAGGTGTCCTTCGCCTACCCGGGCGCCGAGTCCGCTGTGGTGTCGGGCATCAGTTTCGCCGCCCGTCCCGGTGAGACCGTCGCCATCGTCGGCTCCACCGGCGCGGGGAAGACCACCCTCGTCTCCCTCATCCCGCGGCTGTTCGACGTCACCGCGGGCGCCGTCCGCGTCGGCGGCGTCGACGTGCGCGAGGCCGACCTCGACGGGCTCTGGAAGAGCATCGGGCTCGTACCGCAGCGGCCTTTCCTCTTCAGCGGCACGGTGGCATCCAACCTCCGCTTCGGTCGAGAGGACGCCACCGACGATGAGCTGTGGAAGGCCCTCGAGATCGCGCAAGGGCGTGACTTCGTCGAGGCGATGGAGGGGGGCCTCGACGGACGCATCGCCCAGGGCGGCACGAACGTCTCGGGTGGTCAGCGTCAGCGCCTCGCCATCGCGCGGGCGATCGTGCACCGTCCGGCGGTGCTCGTGTTCGACGACTCCTTCTCGGCACTCGACCTCAGTACCGACGCGCGGCTCCGGCAGGCGCTCTGGCAAGAACTGCCCGAGGTGACCAAGATCGTCGTCGCGCAACGCGTGTCGACCATCACAGGAGCCGATCGCATCGTCGTCCTCGAAGAGGGGCGTCTGGCGGGTGTCGGCAGTCATGAGGAGCTGCTGCAGACCAGCAGCACCTACCGCGAGATCGTCGAGTCGCAGCTGGGGGTCGAGGCGTGAGCACCACGGATGCACTGACCGAAGAAGAGCGCGCCGAACTCGAGCTGGCGGAGCAGGCCCGGCTGAACTCGGGCGACTGGGACAGCGTGGCGCCCGGCAAGGCGTCGAATTTCGGCCCGAGCTTCCGGAGACTGATCGGCCTGCTGCGTCCGTACGCCGGGGCCTTCACGTTCGTCTCCGTGCTCGGCGCCCTGGGGGTCGTGCTCGCCGTGCTCGCGCCCCGCGTGCTCGGCGACGCCACGAACATCATCTTCGAGGGCGTGGTCTCGAAGGGGCTGGCCGAGCAGTTCCCCGCCGGCACCTCTCAGGCCGACGTCGTCGAAGCCCTCCGCGCGGCGGGTCAGGGCGACATCGCCAACGTCGTCGGCGCGATGGGCAACTTCTCCGTCGGCGCGGGTGTCGACTTCGACGCCCTGCGCATGGTGGTCGTCGCGGTGCTCGCGATCTACGTCGGTTCGTCGCTGCTGTCGTGGATCCAGGGCTACGTCATCAACGTCATCATGGTGCGCACGATGTGGCGCCTGCGCGAAGAGGTGGAGGCGAAGGTCAACCGCCTGCCGCTGTCGTACTTCGACAAGGTGCAGCGCGGCGAGCTGATCTCGCGCGTCACCAACGACATCGACAACATCACCCAGACGATGCAGCAGTCGCTGTCGAGCGCGCTGACGTCGGTCCTCACCGTCGTGGGTGTGCTGATCATGATGTTCACGATCTCGTGGCAGCTCGCTCTCGTCGCCCTCGTCTCGCTCCCGCTCATGGCCGTCATCTTCGGCGTCATCGGGCCGAAGTCGCAGAAGGCGTTCGGCGAGCAGTGGAAGAAGGTCGGCCGCCTCAACGCCCGCGTCGAGGAGTCGTTCTCCGGTCACGCCCTCGTCAAGGTGTACGGACGCGAGAAAGACGCCCGAGAGAAGTTCGAGGTCGAGAACGAGGAGCTCTACGAAGCGAGCTTCCGCGCCCAGTTCCTCTCCGGCATGATCATGCCGGGCATGATGTTCGTCGGAAACCTGACCTACGTCGGCATCGCCGTGCTGGGTGGTCTCATGGTGGCGGGCGGTCAGCTCCGCCTCGGCGACGTGCAGGCCTTCATCCAGTACTCGCAGCAGTTCACCCAGCCGCTCTCGCAACTGGGCGGCATGGCCGCGGTGGTGCAGTCGGGCACCGCCTCCGCAGAGCGCGTGTTCGCACTGCTCGACGCCGACGAGCAGGAGCCCGATGCCGAGAACGCCCCCGATCACGTCGACGGTCGCGGGGTGATCGCGTTCGAGAACGTGCGCTTCGCGTACACGCCCGATCGGCCCCTCATCACCGATCTGTCCTTCCGCGTCGAGCCCGGCCAGACGGTCGCGATCGTCGGACCGACCGGAGCGGGCAAGACGACGCTGGTCAACCTCATCATGCGGTTCTACGAACTCGACGGCGGTCGCATCCTGCTCGACGGGCAGGACATCGCCGACCTCCGTCGCGACGACGTCCGCGCACGCACCGGGATGGTGCTGCAAGACCCGTGGCTGTTCGCCGGCACGATCCGCGACAACATCCGTTACGGCCGCGAGAGCGCGACCGATGACGAGATCGTCGAGGCGGCCGTCGCCACGCGCGTCGACCAGTTCGTTCACTCGCTCCCCGACGGGTACGACACCGTGCTCGACGAGGACGCCGCCAACGTCTCGGCGGGCGAGAAGCAGCTGATCACCATCGCGCGGGCGTTCGTCGCCCGACCGTCGGTGCTCATCCTCGACGAGGCGACCTCGTCGGTCGACACCCGCACCGAGCTCCTGCTCCAGCAGGCGATGGCCGCGCTCCGTGAGGGGCGCACGTCCTTCGTCATCGCTCACCGGCTGTCGACCATCCGCGACGCCGATCTCATCCTCGTGATGGAGCACGGCGACATCGTCGAGAAGGGCACGCACGACGAGCTCATCGCGCGCGAGGGCGCCTACTACCGCCTCTACCGCTCGCAGTTCGAGCAGGCCGCGGCCGACCTCGACACCTCGGAGCAGGGTGCGAACCCGGCCGCGCGCCCACAGCAGGCACCGGCGACCGACGACGCCGAGGTGGTCTCGGCGTTCGCCGCCGCGGCATCCGACGTGGCCGCCCCCGCCGGTACCGACGGGCCGCCGCGTCCCGGGCACGGCGCGCCCGTTCCCGACCGTCGTCTCGACGGAAACGCCTAGCGTCGACGTCCCCGCATCACGCCGCGAAGCCCGCTCGGTCATACTCCGGGCGGGCTTCTCGGCGACGTGCCCGGCGCTCGTGGCCACCATGTGCAGCGTGCTCTCGTCGGCAATCGACGCCCGCGGGACACCGGCCGCCCGCGGTTCGGGGCGCGAGCCGCCCATTGGGGCGACCATTCCCCGCCCCGAAGGGCGAGACGCGCCCCGAACCCGTGGGACGGCCCTCTCCGACCACGCGCCGTCCCCGGCACCTGTGGAGCCCCCCCCCCGGGGAGGAAAAGCCGCTCGGGTACAGTGGACGAGCGCATGACCCGCACCGTGCGACCCGTCCGCCGCATAGATAGGCCTCACCACCTGTGACCAGTTCTGCGACGCCCGCCGATCATCTCGCGCCCGGCGCTCCGGTGCATCCCACACCCTCATCGCCCATCTCGGTGGAACCCGCATCCACTCAGGCCGACGACGTCGAAGACCGCCCACTGACGGTCCTCATAGGAGCCGACACGTTCCTGCCACACGTCAACGGAGCCGCCCGCTTCGCCGAACGCCTCGCCGCCGGGCTCGTCTCTCGAGGACACGACGTGCACGTGGCCGCGCCCAGCATCGGCCGCGGTCACGCCGGTACTGCGACCGAGGTCATCGAGGGGCAGCCGATGACGCTGCATCGGCTTCCGTCGCACCGCTTCCTTCCGCACGATTGGCTCACGTTCGTGTGGCCCTGGCGAGCGAAGCACTACGCGCGACTCATGCTCGATCAGATCCGGCCTGACGTCGTGCACATCCAGTCGCACATCATCATCGGCCGAGGCCTCGTTCGCGAGGCGCGCAAGCGCGGCATCCCGGTGATCGCCACCAACCACGTCATGCCCGAGAACATCCTCGACTTCACGACGCTCCCCGACTTCCTCGACCGCCTCATGCTCAAGCTGGCGTGGGCGGATGCCAAGCGCACCTTCGGCATGACCCGCGCCGTCACGACGCCCACGCGCCGGGCCGCCGATTTCCTGCAATCGACGATCGGCATCGAGGGCGTTGTACCGATCTCCTGCGGTATCGACCGCTCGAACTACACGCCCGACCTCGGGCCGCGCGACGCGAACCGCATCCTGTTCGTCGGGCGCCTCACCACCGAGAAGGGCATCAACGTCGTCCTGCGCGCGATGACCATGCTCGATCCCGCCCTCGACGTGACCTTCGACATCGTCGGTGAGGGCGACCAGCGCCGCAACCTCGAGCAGCTCGCCGCGCAGCTCGGGCTCGCGCGCCGCGTGGTCTTCCACGGACACACGTCCGAAGAAGACCTGCGTGCGCTCTACTCGCGCGCGTCGGTCTTCGCCATCGCCTCGATCGCGGAACTCCAGTCGATCGCGACGATGGAGGCCATGGCATCCGGTCTCCCGATCGTCGCCGCGAATGCGGTCGCTCTCCCTCACCTCGTGCACGATGGCGAGAACGGCTACTTGTTCGAGCCTGGAAACGCCGAAGAGCTCGCCGCCCGGTTGACCGACGTGCTCGCGGCCGACCCCGACGAACGTCGGCGGATGCAGCAGGCGTCGCTCGACGGGGTGATCGTGCACGACATCACCCGCACGCTCGACACGTTCGAGGCGCTCTACCGCGGTCGACCGCTGCCGGCGTAGTCGCGTGCACGTCGTGATGTTCGCCGACCAGCACCTCGAGTCCCTCGGTGGTGCGCAGGTCTCGATGCGGCTGCAGAAGCGGTTCCTCGAGCGCGCGGGTCACGTCGTGACCGTGGTGGCGCCCCGGCTGCACCGCGACGCTCCCCACGACCCGGGCTATCTCGATCTGCCCTCCCTCGCGATCACCCCCGACCGCGAGTACGCGCTCACCTGGCCCGGCGCCCGCACCGACCGTTTCGTGGATGCCGAGATGGGCGCGCGCCTGCCGGCCGACGTCGTGCATGTGCAGGCGGATTTCTGGGGCGCGTTCATCGGACACCGCTACGCGGCACGGCACGGCCTGCCGGTCGTTCACACGATGCACAACCGCGTCGACGTCGGGATCGAGGCGACCGCGCCGTTCCCCCGGGTCGTGCTGAGGGCGCTGAACGCCTGGGCGCGGCGGGCTCTGCGGGGGACGACCGCCGCTCGGCGCGATCCTCGCGGTTACGCCTCACCGGCGGGGCAGTCCGAGCCGCCTCCGCTCCGAGCGCGCGGTGCCTCGACCGCCCGCGCGTCGACGGACGCCGAGAGCGCGGGCGCAGAACCACCCTCTGCAGCAGACGGCTGGGCCTACCTCCGCCGTCTCGCGCGGTTGTCGCGCGCGGTCACCGCCCCCTCCGGTCACTTCGCCCGTCGCCTCGAGCGGCACGGGGTCTCCGAGGCGGTCGACGTCATCTGGAACGGCATCGACGACGACGTCCTCGACGCCGCCCTTGCCGACGGCCACGTCGAGCGTCGCCCGGGCCGCCCCCGCTTCGTCTGGCTCGGCCGCATGAGCCCCGAGAAGCGCCTGCTGCCCTTCCTCGAGGCGGTCGCGGTGTCGGGGATCGACGCCGAGGTCGAGATCATCGGCGGTGGTGCGCAGCTGCGCGCCGCACGGCGCGCGGTGGAGCGGCTCGCGCCCGCGGCATCCATCGTCTTCTCGGGCCGGCTGCCCTACGCCGAAACGCTCCGGCGACTCGCCGACGCCGACGCCGTGGTGCAGACCTCGATCGGTTTCGAGACGCAGGGCATGACCGTCTTCGAGGCCGCGTCGCTCGGCACCCCCGCCGTGATCAGCGACCCCGACATCGCGGCCGAGCTGGGCTCGGGAACGTGGACCGTTCCGGATGCCACGGTGTCGGCCCTCGCCGAAACCCTCCGCCACGCGGCTCACGACATCGCCGCGGGGTCGGCCGTGCGCCCCGACCCCTCGATCGCCGAGCGGTTCCGGCAGTCGTCCCGCACCGCCGCGATGATCGCCGTGTACGAGCGGGCAGTGTCGGCCGGTCGCTGACCGGCGCAGCGTGCCTGCGGTCGGGCCGGTCGGGAGGCGGGTCGGCGGTGACGGGTTCTCGCAGAACGGCGCCTTCCTCGCAGATTTCGTGCGGGAACCTGCGAGCAAGGCGCGAGTCTGCGAGCAGAGTCCCGCGTGACGGGGGGCGACAGCCCCGCGTCAGCGGGTGCGCGAGAGCCGCGCGTCAGCGGGTCTCGGCCGGTAGCTGACCCCGCGTAGCCGCCGTGGAGCGGGAGGGCGCCAGCTGCCGGTCGCTGACCGGTGCATCGTGCCGCGGAGCGTGGGAGCGTGAGCGTCCCGCTCAGTCCGCCGCGACGATGCGAAGCGGCGTTGTCGTCGGCGACACCGAAGCAGGGGTGACGTACACGGTCGGCCGAGCGGCTTCGACCGCCGGCGCCGCCGCGGGCAGGCTCGACCGCGATCGGGTCGTCGCCCGCGATTCGGGGGCGACGCGCGAGGGGTCGGTAGGGATGCGGGCGTAACCGTCGGTGCGGACGAGCCACACGGTCCCGACGACGCCGACGAGGGACAGGATGCCGAGTGCGATGAGGTAAGCCATGGCAGAAAAGCTACGGGTAGAGGAATGGTGCCCACGAGTGGCATGATGGACGTCAATCGATACATTTCTGCCACATCGGAGGTTCCGCATGCGCTCGGTCGCCGTCGTCATCCAGCCGGGCTTCGCCCCGTTCGAGTTCGGCCTCGCCTGCGAAGCCTTCGGCCTCGACCGCAGCGACGACGGCATTCCGAACTTCGACTTCCGCATCGTCGCGCCCGATCCCGGGGTCGTCCCCTCGAACATCGGCTTCTCGGTCAACGTCGAGCTCGGTCTCGAGGCGGCAGGCGACGCCGACATCCTCGTGCTCGCACCCATCCCCCGCGAGCAGTGGGGCACCGTCGATCCGCGCGTGATCGAGCTGGTCCGCGCCGCGCACGCGCGGGGAGCGTGGCTGTTGAGTGTGTGCAGCGGGTCGTTCGTGATCGCGGCATCCGGGGTGCTCGACGGAAAGCGCGCGACGACGCACTGGCGGTACGCCGACGTCATGGCGCGGATGTACCCGGCGATAGAGGTCGATCCCGACGTGCTGTACGTGCAGTCGGGCAACATCATCACGAGTGCGGGAACGGCCGCCGGACTCGACGCGTGCCTCCACCTGCTGCGCCAGGAGCTCGGCTCCGAGCTCACCAACCGCATCGCCCGGCGTATGGTCGTCGCGCCGCAGCGCGACGGCGGGCAGGCGCAGTTCATCGCCTCGCCGATCCCGATCGACTCGTCGCTGTCGCTCGCTCCGGTGACCGAGTGGATGCTCCAGAACCTGGATGCCGAGCTCTCGGTCGACCGGTTGGCAGCGCGTGCGCACATGTCTCCGCGGACCTTCGCCCGGCGGTTCAAAGCGGATCTGGGCGCGACCCCGGCGGCCTGGCTCGCCCGCCAGCGCCTGCTCCACGCGCAGCGACTTCTCGAAGAGACCGACCTCGGGCTCGACCGGATCGCGTCGGAGTGCGGCTTCGGCTCGGCGGCGGTGCTCCGGCAGAACTTCGCCCGGGTGATGGGCCTGACCCCCACCGCGTATCGCGCGCGGTTCTCCTGCGCGGGTGACGACGCTGCGGCATCCCCCGCTGCCTCCCCGGAGGTTCCGGTGGCGGTGTCCACGACGGCGTTCGCTGCGCGGGCCGCTGCTGCCGCGGAGCCGGTCCCTGCCTAATGGTCCTGCCGCGAGTGGGGTGCCGAGATCACGTGATCACGCCGACGTCACACCGCAGGATGTGTGATCTCGTCCAGATCGCGTGAACTCGGCGCCTGCGCGGCACTCCCTGCGCGCACGGCGCACACAGGGTGTGCGAGCGCGACGCGCGGGCTTGGCGGCCGGGCTCCGCGCTCCCCGCGTCGGCGGTGCCCGAGATCACGTGATCACGCCGAGATCACACCGCAAAGCGGGTGATCTCGTCCACGGCGCGTGATCTCGAGCGACGCGTCCCCTGCCCAGCCCGCCGAGCGGCGCGCCCGACGCCGCGCAGGGTCGATTTCGGCGTGGAGTCCGCGGCATCCGTTGTCCTGAACGAAGGCAAATGCTAAACTTGAGTCAACGCAACTCAAGTTTGAGTGAAGCGGCACACTTTCAGGAGACCCAATGAACGCCACGCAACAGCCGGGGCAGGAGGACGCGCGCAGCGCCCTCGAGCAGTTCGGCATCAACCTCACCGACCGGGCCCGTCAGGGCAAGCTCGACCCCGTGATCGGGCGCGACGGCGAGATCCGCCGCGTCAGCCAGGTGCTCACCCGGCGCACCAAGAACAACCCCGTCCTCATCGGCGAGCCCGGCGTCGGCAAGACCGCCGTCGTCGAGGGCCTCGCCCAGCGCATCGTCGCCGGCGACGTCGCCGAGAGCCTGAAGAACAAAGAGCTGGTCGCCCTCGACATCTCGGCGCTGGTCGCCGGCGCGATGTACCGCGGTCAGTTCGAGGAACGCCTGAAGAGCGTGCTCAAAGAGATCACCGAGTCAGACGGGCGCGTGATCACCTTCATCGACGAGCTGCACGTGCTGATGGGCGCGGGCGGCGGTGAGGGTTCGGTCGCCGCGTCCAACATGCTCAAGCCCATGCTGGCCCGCGGTGAACTGCGGCTCATCGGCGCGACCACGCTCGACGAGTACCGCGAGTTCATCGAGAAGGATGCCGCCCTCGAACGCCGCTTCCAGCAGGTCTACGTCGGCGAACCCACGGTCGAGGACACCGTCGCGATCCTTCGCGGCCTCAAGGAGCGCTACGAGGCGCACCACAAGGTCGCGATCGCCGACGCGGCGCTGGTCGCCGCGGCATCCCTGTCGAACAGGTACATCCCGTCTCGCCAGCTGCCCGACAAAGCCATCGACCTGATCGACGAAGCGGCGTCGCGCCTGCGCATGGAGATCGACTCCGCCCCGCTCGAGATCGACGAGCTGCGCCGCCACGTCGACCGGCTCAAGCTCGAAGAGCTCGCCCTGAAGAAAGAGAAGGACGCCGCCTCGAAGGAGCGCCTCGCAGCTCTCCGCGAATCCCTCGCCGCCGAGCAGGCCAAGCTCGACGAACTGCAGGCCCGGTGGGAGCGCGAGCGCGCCTCGCTCAACCGCGTCGGCGACCTCAAGACCCGTCTCGACGCCGCCCGAGTGGATGCCGAGCGCGCACAGCGCGAAGGAAACCTCGAGCGCGCGTCCCGGTTGCTGTACGCCGAGATCCCGGCGCTGGAGCGCGAGCTCATGCTCGCCGAGCGCGAGGAGCCCGCGGGAGACCGCATGGTCAACGACCAGGTCACCGACGAAGACATCGCGGCCGTCATCGCCGCGTGGACGGGCATTCCGGTCGGGCGTCTGCTGCAGGGCGAGACCGAGAAGCTGCTGCACCTCGAGCGTGAGCTCGGCAGACGCCTGATCGGACAGCGGGATGCCGTGAAGGCGGTGTCCGACGCCGTCCGTCGCTCGCGCGCGGGGATCAGCGACCCGAACCGGCCCGTCGGCTCGTTCCTGTTCCTCGGCCCCACCGGTGTCGGCAAGACGGAGTTGGCCAAGTCGCTCGCCGACTTCCTCTTCGACGACGAGCACGCCATGGTGCGCATCGACATGTCGGAGTACGGCGAGAAGCACTCCGTCTCGCGGCTGGTCGGTGCCCCTCCGGGGTACATCGGCTACGAGCAGGGCGGACAGCTGACCGAGGCCGTGCGCCGCCGCCCCTACAGCGTGGTGCTGCTGGACGAGGTCGAGAAGGCGCACCCCGAGGTGTTCGACGTGCTCCTGCAGGTCATGGACGACGGTCGCCTCACCGACGGTCAGGGTCGCACGGTCGACTTCACGAACGTCATCCTGATCCTGACCTCCAACCTCGGCTCGCCGATCCTGATCGATCCGACGCTGTCGATGGATGCCAAGACGCACCAGGTTCAGGCGCTGGTGCGCCAGGCCTTCAAACCCGAGTTCGTGAACCGTCTCGACGACATCGTGATCTTCCAGGCGTTGAGCCAGGACGACCTCGCCCAGATCGTCGAGCTGGCCGTCGACGCACTGCACAAGCGTCTCCGCGAACGCCGGCTGACCCTCGCGGTCACGCCCGACGCGCGGTCGTGGCTCGCCGAGCGCGGCTACGACCCGGTGTACGGCGCCCGGCCCCTGCGCCGCCTCATCCAGACCGAGATCCAGAACCGTCTCGCGATGGCGATCCTCGCCGGGACGGTCCGCGACGGCGACGTCGTGCGGGTCGACGTCGCCAGCGACGCGGACTCGCTGATGCTGGTCAGCGCGGGTCCCGCGCAGGAGTCGGGCGACGATTCCGGCGACGACGTGATCGAGGCCGAGATCGTCGAGTGATCGCGACGGCGGAGCGGGGTCGCCGCGCGGCGCGTGGCATCCCCGCTTTCAAGCGCGCGGGCCGGCGACACCTCGAAGGTGCAGATCCGCCTCGTGGATCGTGTTCGGACGGATCGGCGCATCCCGGGACGCCCCCGCTCGCCGTTACCCTGGCGGCATGACGATCGCGACGGCCGACCTGTACGACGAGCGCGGTGACGAGCTCGACTCGCTCTCGCTCCCGCTGATCGACCTGGGCGGACGCACCGCCTTCGACGGGCCGGTGCGAACGGTGCGGTGCCACCGCGACAACGCCCTGGTGAAGCAAGTCCTGGCCACGCCCGGCGCGGGCGCGGTGCTGGTGGTCGACGGCGCAGGTTCGCTCGAGTCCGCGCTCGTCGGCGACATGATCGCGGCGTCGGCGGTCGAGAACGGCTGGGCGGGGATCATCGTCAACGGGGCGATCCGCGACCGCGTCGCCCTCGCAGAGCTGCCGCTCGGGGTCAAGGCGCTGGGCTCCAACCCGCGCAAGAGCGCGAAGGACGGCGTCGGCGACGTCGACGTGCCGGTGACGATCGCGGGTGTCGTCTTCACGCCGGGTCGGCGCGTGTGGGCGGATGCCGACGGGGTGCTGGTCGAGCGCTGACCGGACCGCGACAGCTCGCGAACGCCCCGCTCACCCGGGGGCCGAGGGAGCGGCATCCGTCTCGCCTGTGCACACGAGGAACGCCACCCCCGGGGAGACACGGCGCATCAGCGCTTCTCCCCGAGGATGGCGTCTCTCGAGAGGGATGCCGGCGGCTCAGTCGTCGACGAGCAGCGACTCCTCGACCGTGCGGCGCTGGCGGGGAGCGAGCTCGCGCTCGCGCAGGCCCTCTTCGGCCGAATCGATGTCGCCGAGCGAGCCGACCGCGATGACGGTGACCGGGAGGAAACGAGCGTCGACGTCGAAGGCCTCGCGCAGGTCGTCGGCGACGAAACCGCCCATCTGGTGGGTGGCGAGACCCTCGGCATGCGCCTGAACGGTGAAGTGGGCCGCGGCCTGACCGCTGTCGTACTGCGCCCACGTGCGGGCTTCGCCGTCCTCGGTCTCGGTCTCGGCGAGCACGACGACGAGGGCGCCGGCGTCCGGGGCCCAGGCCCGGTTGAAGCCCATGAGCGCGGCGACGAGCTTGGAGTGGGCGGCGGTGCCGCGGCGGGCGACGATGAAGCGCCACGGCTGGAAGTTCATGCCCGACGGCGCCCAGCGGGCGGCCTCGAGCGCGGAGCGCAGCGCCGACTCGTCGATGGGCGTCTCGGGGTCGAAGACGCGGGTGCTCCAGCGCTCGGCGAGGACGTCGAGGATCGGGGCGTCGGTGGGGGCGGTGCGGTCGAGAACGAGAGACATGGGTACTCCTGAGGACGGATGACGGAACCGGGACGCCGTTGACCCGAACCAGTGAACGCGCATCGCGCGCGAGATGTTCCCCCGTGACGCCGTGCGTCGGGGTCCGCGCGGGCGGGAGGGGGAGCTCGTCGCGACAAAGACCCGCGCGGATCGCCGATTCACGACGTGTCGACCACGCCCCGGCACCGAGCTGCCGCCGGTGGTGTCCCCGGGCCGCGACGACCGCGGCGCGGCGGACCGGTCAGGCGCTCGGCATCCGCATCATTCGCTCCACGACGCCGGCCCGGCCGAGCCCGCCGGGTACTCGTCGAGGGGCACCTCGTTCGCGCGCCAGGCATCGATGACCGGCTGCACGATGCGCCAGCACTGCTCGGCCGCGTCGCCGCGGACGGCGAGCATCGCATCGCCGTCGAGGATGCCGGAGAGCACTTCGCCGTAGGCCTTGAGCGCACCCTCGCCGAGGTCTGCCGCAAGTGTCACGCGCTCGAGCTCGAGGGGGTCGTCGGCGCCGTTGACGTTGAGGCCGAGGCTCATGGTGTCGGGCCCGAGCGAGAACACGAGCTCGGACGGCTCGCTCTCGCCGACGAAGCCGCCGGGGAGGTGTCGCACGGGCTTGAAGGTGACGGTGACGGCCCGATGGCCGGAGCTGAGCGCCTTGCCGGAGCGCAGGGTGATGGGAACGCCCTGCCACCGGGCGTTTCGCACCTCCACCGTCATCTCGGCGAGAGTCTCGGTGCCACGGGCCGCGTCGACTCCCGGCTCGTCGACGTACGACGAGAAATGACGGTCGCCGACATCGCCGGCGGTGTACCGGGCGCGGCGCGAGTTGCGCACGGGGTCGTCGTCGCGCACGTGCGTGGCGCGCAGCACCGCCGAGGTGGCGTCGCGCAGATCGAGCTGATTGAGGGATGCCGGGGGCTCCATCGTGACGAACGCCATGACCTGCAGCAGGTGACTCTGGATCATGTCGACCAGAGCGCCGGCACCGTCGTAGTAGCCCGCGCGGCCCTCGAGCCCCAGAGGCTCGGGGTAGTCGATGTCGACCGAGCCGATGTCGTCGGCCGACCAGACGCTCTCGAGCAGGCGGTTGGCGAAGCGGGCGCCCAGCAGGTTGAGCACGGTCGAACGCCCGAGGAAGTGGTCGATGCGGAACACCTGGTCTTCGGGCACGAGCTTCGCCAGCTGCTGATTGAGCCGGTGGGCGCTGGCCTCGTCGGTGCCGAAGGGCTTCTCGAGGGCGAGGACCGTGCCCTCCCGAATGGTCACGTCGCTGAGAGCGAGGCACGACTTCTCGGTGACGGCCGGGGGCACCGCGAAGTAAAGGGCGGGGCGGCCCTCGGCGTCGTCGAGCAGTTTCTGCAGATCGGCGGGCTTGGTGATGTCGGCCTGCGAGTAGGTGGTCTCCGAGATCGCGGCGAACGCGCCTTCGGCATCCATCGTCTGGAAGGCCGTGCGCACGACCTCGCGCCAGTGCTCGTCGGTCCAGTCCTCCATGCCCGCACCGTGCAGCCGGACCGACCGGCCGGGTTCGCGCGTCAGCAGTTGGCCGAGGGCGGGCAGGAGCAGTCGAGACGTGAGGTCGCCCGAGGCGCCCAGGATGATGAGGGTGGTGTCCGCGGCCATGCGGCCACCGTAGCGCTCCCCTCCGACACCGGTGCGCCGCTTGCAGCGAGCCCATGGATGCCACTAGCGCGACGTCCTGCTTCGCGGGCCGCGCACGGCGCCGGCCGTGGCCCCGCGGCGTCCGCGTCGCGCCACGGGCGGCGCTCCCGGCGCCCCCGGCGCCCCCGGCGCCCCCGGCGCCCCGGCGCCCCCGCGCCCGCGCCCGCGCCCGCGAAACCCTCGCACGCGGCCGGGGAAGTCCATCCCCGACTCTCGGCCACGATGTCGGCGCCCTCTGCCATGATCCGAGGGTGACCACTCCGATCGAGGATTACGCCGTCCTCAGCAACTGCCGCTCCGCCGCGCTGGTGTCCCGCGACGGCCGCATCGACTGGTTGTGCCTTCCGCGCTACGACAGCGGGTCGATGTTCGCCGCCCTGCTCGGCGACGAGTCGCACGGCGCGTGGTCGCTGCGCCCGGCCGATCCCGAGGCGCGGTCCACCCGGCGGTACGACGGCGACACCTTCGTGCTCGTCACGCGGTGGGAGACGGCGACCGGGATCGCCGACGTCTACGACGCGATGCCCATCGACGAGGGCGTCGACGCCGTGATGCGGCGCGTGGTCGGGGTGTCGGGTCACGTCGACTTCGTCAGCGAGGTGCGCCTGCGCTTCGATTACGCGCGCGCGGTGCCGTGGGTGCGGCAGGTCGGCCACGGCGGCGAACACGTCATCCTCGCCGTCGCCGGTCCCGACGCCGTCACGATCCGCGGCCCCCGTCTGATCGCGGCCGACACCGCGCACCGCGGCCGATGGACGACCGCGACCGGGCAGAGCGTCGATTCGGTGCTGTCGTGGGGTCCGTCGTGGAAAGACGCCCCCGCCCCGTTCGACGTGGAGGCCGCGCTCGAGCGCACGCGCGAGTGGTGGGCCGCGTGGGCCGACCGCGTGCAGTCCACCGGAACCCACACCGCGCTCGTCACCCGCTCGCTCATGGTGTTGCGCGCGCTCACGCACTCCGAGACCGGCGGCATCGTCGCGGCGGCGACCACCTCTCTCCCCGAGGCCTTCGGCGGCTCCCGCAACTGGGACTACCGCTACGTCTGGCTCCGCGACGCCGCGCTCACCCTGAGCGCCTACATCGACCACGGATACCTGGATGCCGCGCAGCACTGGCGCGCGTGGCTGCTGCGCGCGATCGCCGGCGACCCGGCCGACGTGCAGATCATGTACGGCATCGCGGGCGAGCGCGACCTGCCCGAACGCGAGCTGATCGACCTGCCGGGTTACGGGGGAGCGGCCCCGGTGCGCATCGGCAACGGCGCCGTCGACCAGTACCAGGCCGACGTCATCGGCGAGGTGATGGTGGCGCTCGAAGCGGCCCGCGACGCCGGCGTCGAAGAGACCCGCTTCTCGTGGGCACTGCAGCGCGCACTGCTCGACCAGCTCGCGACCGAGGTCGAGAAACCCGACCTCGGCATCTGGGAGATGCGGGGCGACGCGCACTTCTTCACGCACTCACGGGCGATGGTCTGGGCGGCGTTCGACCGCGGCATCCGGGCCGTCGAGACCGGCGGACACGACGGCGAGGTCGACAGCTGGCGCACGCTGCGCGATCGCGTACGCGCCGACATCGACGAGCGGGGTGTCCACGAGGGCGGCTGGTTCACGCAGCACTTCGACACCGACGAGGTCGACGCGTCGCTGCTCGTGCTGCCCCAGGTGGGGTTCTGCGCCTACGACGATCCGCGCATGCTGGCCACCGTCGCCCGCATGGAAGAGACGCTCATGCCCGACGGCTGGCTGCTGCGCTATCGCACGACCGGGGTCGACGGACTGACGGGCGACGAGCATCCGTTCCTCGCGTGCTCCTTCTGGCTCGTCGGGCAGTACGCCCACACCGGCCGGCGCGACGAGGCGGTGCACCTTATGGAGAGGCTCACCGCGGTGGCCAACGACCTGGGACTGCTGTCGGAGGAGTACGACCCCACCACGGGGCGGCAGGCGGGCAACACTCCGCAGGCGCTCTCGCACCTGGCCTTGGTGGGCGCCGCCGATGCCCTGGATGCCACGGCCCCCCGCCACGACGATTGAGCCCGGCCTAGAGTCTTCGCATGGACGACGACGTCGAACTGCGACGCCTGCGCGAACGCGTGTACGGCGCCGGAGGTGCGCCCGCGACACCCGCGATGATCGAGCGGCTCGCCGAGCTCGAAGACCGCGTCCGGCCGACCGTCGGAGTCGTCGACCCGCCCGCATCCACGCTCTCGACCCGGGCGCCCGCCGAGTCGGAGGGCATCGACGGCCCGGGAGACAGCGGTGATCCCGCAGACGGCGGCGCCCCCGCGGACGCTTCTGCCTCCGCGGACGGCGCCTCCTCCTCGCGACCCGTCCTTCGCGGGGTGCTCACCGCCGTCGGGGCGATCGCCCTCCTCGGCGTCGGATTCGCGGTCGGCTCGGCCGCGACCGCGTCGATGCCCGCCGACCCCGCCGCCACCGTGGACCCCGCCGCGGCGATGTACCCCGAGCTGACCTTCCCGCAGACCATCGAAGACGCCATCCCCGCCGATGTGCTCCGCGACAGCGCGATCGACTCCGGCAGCACCCGCTACATCGCCACCGTCAGCAACTTCCGCATCTTCTTCGCCCAGCCCGCGGGCGGCGACGGCCGGTGCATCATCACGTTCACCGCGATCGACGACCGGCCGTGGTCGGCCGGTTGCGCGAGCGGTACCCAGGAGGGCGCCGCGGTCTTCGGCGTCGACGACGGTCTCACGGTCGCGATCGGCGACCGCGACGACTCCGAGATCGACGGCATCCCCATCCGCCTGTCCGAGAGCGTCACGGCCTACGTGGCGCGATAACGCGCGATAACGAAGGAGAAAGCCATGTTCCATTCCGACGGTGCCTACTCGGGCCTCGCGGTCGACGACCTCGACGCCGCCCATCACTTCTACGCCGAGACCCTCGGGCTCCGGGTGGAGGTGCTCGAGGGCTCGGGGTTCCTCACCCTGCACTTGGGCTCGGGCGGTCGCGTCTTGATCTACGGCAAGCCGCACCACGAGCCCGCCTCGTTCACGGTGCTGAATTTCCCCGTCGCCGACGTCGAGGCCGCCGTCGACGACCTGCGCTCCCGCGGCGTCGACACGAAGATCTACGACGACGCGAACTTCCCGACGGACTCCCGCGGCATCATGCGCGAGGGCGGACCGCTCATCGCCTGGTTCCGCGACCCGGCCGGCAACGTGCTGGCCGTCCTCGAGGAGTGACGGAAGAGGGGATGGATGCCGGTGGCCCGGCATCCATCCCCTTCCGTGACGAGGTCCGTGATCCGGACCACGGCGCCAGGGCTCAGCCCTTCAGCGCCTCCGCGAGCTTCACGCGCGCGCCCATGCGCAGGAGCGAGTTGCGGTAGATGCGCGCCGCGAGACCGATCGCCAGCACGCACGCGGCCATCAGCACCAGCAACGACAGCACGGGCTCCCACCACTGCGCGTCACCGAGGTACATGCGCAGCGGCATCCCGACCGGCGCCGAGAACGGCACGTACGACATGATCGTCAGCACGACGGGGTTGTCGTTGAAGAAGATGACCAGGAAGTACGGCGCCATGATCAGCATCGTGATGGGGGTCGTGGTCGCCCCGATGTCTTCCTGACGCGACACCATCGCCGCCGCCGCGGCGAACAGCGAGGCCAGCAGCACGAAGCCGAACAGGAAGAAGATCGCGAACCAGGCGATGGGGGCGCCGAGCGCATCGAGCACCCCCGCCTGTCCCGTGACGGCGAGCCCGACCACCGCGACCGCCGCGAGCAGCACGATCTGCGCCATCGCGAGGATCGTGTTGCCCAGGACCTTCCCGGCCAGCAGGGCCCGCACGGGGATCGCCGAGATGAGGATCTCGACCACGCGGGTCTGCTTCTCCTCCACGACGCTCTGCGCGATCGTGCCTCCGAAGGTCGATGCGGCGATGAGGAACACGATCCCGAAGCCCAGCGCGATCAGATATCGCAGCGCGTCGGCCGCTCCCGCGCCCGGATCGATCATCTGCACCGGCGGGGTCTCGCTGAGCATCTGCAGGAGCGTTGCGGGCACGTCGTCCTTCACCACGACGGTGTAGTCGAACGCGGCATCCGATGAGCCCGAGACCAGGGCGGCATCCACCGTTCCGTCCTCGACGAGGGCGCGCGCGGCGTCGTCGCTGTCGGACACGGTCACCTCGAGGCCGCTGACTCCCGACACCGCGCTCTGCGTCTGCGAGGTGACGGCGACCGGGATGCCGCTTCCCATCGCGTTGTTCGCCGAGAAACCACCCCAGACGACGGAGGCGAGGGCGGCGACGATGAGGATGGCGGTCGAGATGACGAAGGCCTTGCTGCGCAGCTTCGATCCGATCTCACGCTCGGCGACGAGCCAGATGCTCTGCAGCTCGCCGGGCGTTCGACGCGCGGGAGGAGTGGTGGTGCTCACTGGATGACCTCCTTGAAGATCTCGGCGAGGGACGGTTTCTGCGGGGCGAAGCTGGCGACGTCGCCGCGCGCGACGGCTCCGCGCAGGATGCGCTGCGCGGTGGTGTCATCCGCCGCGTCGAACAGGGCGTATCCGCCGTCGAAGTCGAGGACGGTGACGCCGGGTTCGTCGCGCACCCATCCGGCGTCGCCGCCCGAGACCAGCTCGTAGCGATGCGTCGCGTGCTGGGCGCGGAGTTCGTCGCGGGTACCGGCGGCGCGGATGGTGCCGCCGGCGATGATCACGAGGTCGTCGCAGAGCCGCTCGACGACGTCGAGCTGGTGGGAGGAGAACAGCACCGCCGCTCCCGCGGCCGCCTTCTCTTGCAGCACGCCGGCCACGACGTCGACGGCGAGGGGGTCGAGGCCCGAGAACGGCTCGTCGAGGATCAGCACCTCGGGCTCGTGCACGAGGGAGGCCGCGATCTGCGCGCGCTGCTGGTTACCGAGCGACAGCGTCTCGACGAGGTCGCCGAGGCGCTCCCCGAGCCCGAGGCGCTCCAGCAGCACCGTGGCCTTCGTCGTCGCCTCGGCCTTGCCGAAGCCGTGCAGACGCGCGAGGTAGGCGATGTGCTCGGCGACCTTCATCTTCGGATACAGCCCGCGCTCCTCCGGCATGTAGCCGAAGCGGCGGCGGTCCGCGGTGGTGACCGGGGCGCCGTTCAGCGCGACCGTGCCCGCGTCCTTGGCGAGCACGCCGAGCGCGATGCGCATGGTGGTGGTCTTGCCGGCGCCGTTGCCGCCGACGAAGCCCGTCAGCCGCCCGGGGGCGATGGCGAAGCTCACGTCGTCGAGCACGCGGCGTCCGCCGTAGCTCTTGGTGATGCCGTTCAGATCGAGCACGATGCATCCCTTCTTCTCGATGTCTCCCACGCTAGGCATCCGGATGCCGCGGCGCCTCCACCCCGGGTGGGGTTCCGGCATCCGCCGAGCGGGGGAGGCGGCGGGCCGAACTCCGGAGATCAGCCGTCGTAGCGCCCGATTGTGGCCGTGTGGGTGGGTGCGGCGCCGGTTCTCCGGAGTTGCGTACGCCCCGGGTCGGTGGTGGGCACGCCGAGTGCCGGCCGACCCGTGGGTGCGGAGTGGCGGACGGGCAGCGGCCCGCCGGGCGGGCCCGTCGCCGGCGCGGGTCCTCGGACCCGCCTCAGGCGAGCCCGTGCCGGTGCGCGAGCACCACGGCCTGCACGCGATCGCGGGCACCGAGCTTCTGCAGCACGTTCGACACGTGCGTCTTCACCGTCGCCTCGCCGATGAACAGCCGTGCGGCGATCTCGGCGTTGCTCATCGCCTCGGCCACCAGCTTCAGCACTTCCGACTCGCGCTCGGTGAGCGGCTCCGTCAGCAGCAGGGGCGAGGGAGTGGATGCCGTGGGCGCGGGCGCTCCGCCTGCAAAGCGCGCGATGACCCGGCGCGTGACTTCGGGGGCGAGCAGCGCGTCACCGGCGCCCACGACGCGCACCGCCGCGACGAGCTCCTCCGGGCCGGCGTTCTTGAGCAGGAATCCGCTCGCTCCGGCGGCGAGGGCGTCGAAGAGGTAGTCGTCGCGATCGAAGGTCGTCACGATGAGCACGGCCGCGTTCGAGGAGGGGTCGGCGGCGAGTCGACGGGTGGCCTCGAGGCCGTCCATGTCGGGCATCTGCACGTCCATGCAGATCACGTCGGGTCGCAGTTCGGCCGCGGCCGCGATCGCCTCGACGCCGGACGCGGCTTCGCCGACCACCGTGATGTCGTCTTCGAGCGAGAGGATGGTGCGGAATCCCGCCCGCATCATCACGTGGTCGTCGACCAGCAGCACGCGCAGCTCAGACACGGGTCGCCTCCGCCCGAGTGGCCGGGACCCGCACGCGAACGAGGTAGCCGCCGCGAGCCCGGGGGCCGATCTCGATCGTCCCGCCCGAGACGGCGGCTCGCTCGCGCATGCCGAGCTGGCCGAGCCCCGGCGTCGACGACCCGCCGCGGCCGGTGTTCGACACCTCGAGTTCGACGGCATCCGCATCGAATCGAAGACGCACGTCGGCGGTCGCGCCCGGCCCGGCGTGACGACGGGCGTTGGTGAGGGCTTCCTGGGCGATGCGGTAGAGGTTCACCTGCACGAGGGGCGCCGGGTCGTGCGGCGGGTCGCCGATGACGGCGAAGGTCGTCGCGAGCCCCGCCGCCGTCGCCTCGTCGCACAGGGCGCGGATGGAGGTGAGCCCGTGCGTGGTCGGCGCCGTGTCGGCGCCGTTGTCGGCCCCGGGCGCACGGAGGGTCTCGAGCAGGTGCCGCAGCTCGTGCAGCGACGTGCGCGCCGATCCCTCGATGCCGGTGAGCACCGCGCGGGCGGCCTCGGGATCGCGGTCGAGGAGCGAGCGGGCGACTCCCGCCTGCACGCCCATCAGCGACACGTGGTGCGCGACGACGTCGTGCAGCTCGCGCGCGATGCGCACGCGGTCGAGGGCGACGGCTTGGGCGGCGGTCACCTCGCGCTCGGCCTCGAGCTCGGCGGTGCGTTCCTCGAGGGCCGCGCGCTCGCGCATCTGCTGGTGCGACCGGTCGCCGAAGTAGTACGCGCCACCGAAGAACAGGGCGTTCACCCCGAGCATGAGCAGCTGGTAGGCGACGAACGGCGAGAACGCCCCCGCCCGCGAGAAGGCACCCTCCACGGCGGCGTCGACGGGCTGGGTGGCGTCTTGGAACATCACCACGAACAGCCAGGCGAACATGCCGACGATGATCGCCACGCGCACGATGGTCGCGCGGCGCCGGTTCTGCTCCCAGGCGCCGACCGTGTATAGCGCGATGAACATCGCGATGTTGCCCGCGTACAGCTCGGGGATGCGGAACGTCACGGCCAGGAAGTACGCCACCGACACGATGACGGCGGTGGCCGACGGCCATCTGCGCCGGAAGGCGATGGGGACGGCGAGGATCGCGACGTACCCGAGCGCGACGGCGAGGGAGCCCTGCTGGTCGCCGTAGATGCCCGAGATCGACGACAGCACGGCGCTCAGCAGACCGCCGAGGAACAGCACGAGCGCGAGCACGGCGTCGCCCCGTCGCTGGGTGCGGGTGAGGCGTGGCATCCCTCCACGCTAGAGCCGACGTCCGACACCTGCATCCCCCGCGGGGCGGAGTCAAGAGGGCGGGGAATACAGATTCGACCCGGATGCTTGCACGTGAATGCATCCGGGCTCTTCGCCCCCGTCATCCCAGAGAGGATCATCGTGACCGAGTACACGATCGGCTACATCGTCGGCAGCATCTCCAGCACCTCGATCAACCGCCGTCTCGCCAAGGCGCTCGAGAAGGTCGCGCCCGAGGGCGTCACCCTCACGGAGATCCCGATCAAGGACCTCCCCTTCTACTCGCCCGACCACGACGGAAACTTCCCCGAGGTCGCGACCACCTTCAAGACCGCGATCGAGGATGCCGACGGCGTCATCATCGTGACCCCCGAATACAGCCGTTCGATCCCCGGCGTGCTGAAGAACGCGCTCGACTGGTCGGCCCGTCCCTACGGCGAGGCATCGTTCAACGACAAGCCCACCGCCGTCGTGGGCACGTCGCAGGGCGGTATCGCCACCGCCGCCGGCCAGCAGCACCTGCGCGCGGTGCTGCTGCATTACAACGCCCTCGTCCTGGGCCAGCCCGAGGGGTACATCCAGTCGACCCCCGGCCTGTTCGAGGAAGACGGCACCGTGACTGACGAGGGCACCGCGGAGTTCCTCCGCTCGATCATCGGGGCGCTCGTCACGCTCATCGCGCGCACCGCGCCGGCCGAGGTCCCCGCGGCCTGACGCACTTCACGGCGGGGCCGGGGTTCGCCTCGGCCCCGCCGTCGCGCGTGGGGCGGCTTCCTCGCAGACGCGCGCGTTCCTCGCAGAATCGCGGCGGGCATCTGCGAGCATCGGGAGCTTCTGCGAGCCGAGGGTCAAGCCGGCCGCCCCTGACGCCGTGGGCGAGGTGGGCTAGAGGGGCAGCGCCTCGGCTTTGCGCCGCAGGAGCGCGGCCTCCCGCTCGTTGCGCGTCGCGGCGGCGGCGGCGAGCAGTTGCGTGCGGGCCTCATCCGTGCGCCCGAGTCGCGACAGCAGTTCGCCGCGAACCGAGGGGATGAGGTGCGACCCCTTCAAGGCGCCGGCATCGGCGAGGGCGTCGACGAGGGCGAGGGCGTCGGACGGACCGGATGCCATCGACACGGCGACCGCGCGGTTGAGCTCGACCACCGGGTTCGGCGTGATCCGGCCGAGCATCTCGTACAGCAGCACGATACGTTCCCAGTCCGTCGTCTCCACGCTCGCCGCCTGCGCGTGGCAGAGCGCGATCGCCGCCTGCAGTCGGTACGGGCCGCGACCCCGGCCGACCGCGTCGGCGCGGTCGAGCAGATCGCGTCCCCGCGAGATGGCCGAGCGGTCCCACAGGCGGCGGTCCTGGTCGGCGAGGAGCACGGCATCGCCCGCGGCGTCCACGCGGGCCGCGAAGCGCGCGAGCTGCAACTCCATCAGCGCCGACAGCCCGAGCGCTTCCGGCTCGCGCGGGACGAGACGGTTCACGACACGGCCCAGGCGCACCGCCTCGTGCGCCAGCTCACTGCGCAGCACCGCATCGCCCGTGCTCGCCAGGTAGCCCTCGGTGAAGACGAGGTAGATGACGCTCAGGACGCCGGTCAACCGCGCCGGCCATTCCGCGGGCTCGGGGACGGCGAACGGAACCCGCGCCGCGCTCAGCGCCTTCTTCGCCCGCACGATGCGCTGCTGCATGGTGGGCACGGGTACGAGGAAGAGGCGCGCGATCGCCTCGGTGTCGAGACCCCCGACGACCTTGAGCGTGAGGGCGACCTGCGCCTCGCGCGCGAGGACCGGGTGGCAGGCGGCGAACACCAGGCGCAGCACGTCGTCGTCGATCGGCTGCCACTCGGCATCCGAGATCTCTTCGAGGTCTGCACCCATGAGTCGGTACTTCTCGCTCAGGTTCTGCGCGCGTCGCCAGTCGTCGATCGCGCGGCGCTTGGCCACCGCCGTGAGCCACGCGCCCGGGTTGTTCGGCACGCCGTGGCGCGGCCACTTCGCCAGCGCCTCGGCGACGGCATCCTGCGCCAGATCCTCGGCGGTGGCGAGATCGCCGACCACGCGCGCGAGCGTCGCGACGATCCGGGCGCCTTCGATGCGCCAGATCGCCGCGACGCGTCGCGAGAGATCGGGGTCGGGGGTCACGACGCGGGCTTCCCGCCCGCGCGACCGCGGGAGGCTCCCCCGCGGGAAGCTCCGCCGCGGGAAGGTGTCGGGGTCACCGCGAGGACTGCTCCTCGCGCCAGCCCTCCTCCTTCTGGATGTACTCGTTGTCGGCGAACGCCGCGAAGTCGGTCTCGTCGGTCACCCGACGCACCTCGAGCTTGTTGCCGGCGATGAGCGGCGCGCGCCGCGCCCACTCGACGGCCTCGTCTTTGCCGGACACTTCGATGATCCAGAATCCGTTGAACAGCTCGTGGGTCTCGCCGTAGGGGCCGTCGGTGACGACCGGCTCCTCGCCGCCGAACTCGACGACGAAGTTCTTGCTCATGTCCTCGGCGAGGCCGTCGCCGGCGACGAGCACCCCCGCGTCGACCATGGACTCGTTGTACGCGCCCATCTCGTTGATGACCTGCTCGAACGGGATCTTCTTGTACTCCGCGTACGCCTCGTCGGTGCCGCGCATGATCAGCATGTACTTCATGGTCGTCTTCTCTCGTCGGTGCTCCGGGGAACCGTTCCCCTACTATCGCGTCGAACGACAGCGAGCGGAATCGACAGGGCGCGGAAAGAAAGATTCCGGATGCCGCTGACTCGGGCTTTCCGGGGGTGCGGCGCGCTGGGCGGGCTCGGATGACCCGCATCGGAATCGGAGAATCGCATCGAAGTCGGACCGCCGGGCTCGCGGCATCCGATTCCGGTGCGATTCTCCGATTCTGAGACGCCTCCCCGGATGCCATCGGTTCGGTCCACTGGCCGATGCGGCCTGGGCGCGCCGGCCCCCCAGCCTCACGGAAATCGGAGAACCGCGTCAGAATCGGATCCTTGGGCCCGCGGCATCCGATCCTGATGCGAATCTCCGATTCCGCGATGGCTCGGGCGATGCCGCTGCGTCGGCGTCAGCCGAAGATCATCGGCAGGTCGTCGTCTTCGTCCGCCGCCGAGAAGTCGAGGTCGGCGACGACGGGGACGTGGTCGCTGGGCACCTCGCCCTTGCGTTCGTTGCGGTGGATCTCGGCGCCGTGCACGGCGTCGGCGAAGGCGGGGGAGCCGAGGATGAAGTCGATGCGCAGGCCCTCGTTGCGGGGGAAACGCAGCTGCTTGTAGTCCCAGTAGGTGTAGCCCGTCGGGATGAGCGGCCGCACGACGTCGGTGAGGCCGGCGGTCTCGAACGCGGCGAACGCCGCGCGCTCGGGAGGCGAGACGTGGGTGGTCGCGCCCTCGACGACCGTGGGGTCGCCGTTGTCGGCATCCGTCGGCGCGATGTTGAAGTCGCCGGTGAGCGCGAGCGGGAGGTTCGGGTCGGCGGCGAGCGTGGTGGCGGCGTATTCGCGGAGCGTGTCGAGCCAGTCGAGCTTGTAGGCGTAGTGCGGGTCGTCGAGGCCGCGACCATTGGGGACGTAGAGGCTCCAGACGCGCACGCCGTTCACGGTCGCACCGATCGCACGGGCCTCCTGCGGGAGGTCGGGGCCCTCTTTGCCCTTCTCGAATCCGGGCATGCCGGGGAAGCCGATCTCGACGTCTTCGAGCGGTTCGCGGCTGGCGATGGCGACGCCGTTCCACTGGTTCAGCCCGTGTGCGGCGACGTGATAGCCGGCTTCCTCGAACGCGGCGTACGGGAACTGCTCCGTCTTGCACTTGATCTCCTGCATCGCCAGCACGTCGATGTGCTCACGCACGCAGAACTCGACGGTGCGGGTGACGCGGGCGCGGATGGAGTTGACGTTCCAGGTGGCCAGGCGCATGGCATCCAGCCTACTTTCGGCCACCGACATCGCTGCGCAGAGCGACTCGGGCGTCATCCGCACGGAGCACTAAACTCGGGGCCGTGACCGCAGCCTCCACTCCCGAGCTCGAAGCCGACCGTCAGGCGCTCATCCGCCTCATCAACGACGAGGCGGTGTTCCACGGCGACTTCACCCTCTCGAGCGGCAAGAAGGCGACGTACTACGTCGACATGCGCAAGCTCACGCTCGATCACCGCGCGGCCCCGGCCATCGGTCGGCTCGTGCTCGACCTGGTGAAGGACCTCGACGGCGTCGTCGCCGTCGGTGGGCTCACCCTCGGTGCCGACCCCATCGCCAACGCGGTGATGCACGAGTCGGTGCACGCCGGTCGTCCACTCGACGCGTTCGTCGTGCGCAAGGAGCCCAAGGACCACGGTCGCGGCCGCCAGGTCGAGGGCGCCGACGTCGCGGGCAAGCGGGTCGTCGTCGTCGAGGACACCTCGACCACGGGGCAGTCGGCGCTCAAGGCCGTCGAGGCGCTTCGCCGCGAGGGCGCCGAGGTCGTCGCCGTCGCGGTGATCGTCGACCGCAAGACCGGTGCGCAGGCCGCCATCGAGGCCGAGGGCCTGCAGTGGCTGGCATCCATCGATCTCGACGACCTCGGGCTCGCTCCGCAGTAACGGGGTCGAAGCCTTCGCCGTCCAGGTGAACGGTGCGCCGCTCCCGCGTCAGCGCGCCTCGTCGTCCGGCCCGGGGCCGTCGAAGGGATCACGCCCGCCGCCGCCGCGGCGCGAGCGCCGCCACTGCACGATGAACGCCACGAGCGTGCCGGCGGTGATGAGGAAGGCCGTGATCAGCCACAGCGTGCGATCGTCCATATCCTCATCCTCGCCGACGTCGCTCGGTACCCGTCAAGCCCGCCCGGAGCGCGAACGTCGTCCGAACGCGGGCGCCGGAGCTCAGAGACCCGCCTCGAGGCCTTCCTCGCCGTCGGCGAGTTCGGTCTCGAAGGGCTCGGCGCGTACCAGTTCGGCGACGGAGCCGAGGATCTCGTCGGGCCGGAAGGGGTAGCGCTCGATCTCGCGCTGGTCGCTGATGCCGGTGAGCACCAGCACCGTGTGCAGGCCCGCCTCGATGCCGGCGACGATGTCGGTGTCCATGCGGTCGCCGATCATGCCGGTGTTCTCGCTGTGTGCGCCGATGCGGTTGAGGGCCGAGCGGAACATCATCGGATTGGGCTTGCCGACGATATAGGGCTCTTTGCCGGTCGCTTTGGTGATGAGCGCGGCGATCGCGCCCGTCGCGGGGAGCACTCCCTCGGTCGAGGGGCCGGTGGCATCCGGATTCGTGGCGATGAAGCGCGCACCGCCGCGGATGAAGCGGATGGCCTTCGTGATGGCCTCGAACGAGTAGTTGCGCGTCTCGCCCACGACGACGTAATCGGGAGTGGTCTCGGTCATGATGAAGCCGGCCTCGTGGAGGGCCGTGGTCAGCCCCGCCTCGCCGATGACGAACGCGGAACCGCCCGGCATCTGCGACTTCAGGAAGTCGGCGGTCGCCAGCGCCGAGGTCCAGATGGACGCCTCGGGGACGTCGAGGCCGGATGCCCGCAGCCGCGCGCTGAGGTCGCGCGGCGTGAAGATCGAGTTGTTCGTCAGCACGAGGAACGGCGTGCCCTCGGCGCGCCACTGCGCGAGCAGTTCGGACGCCCCCGCGATGGGCGTGTTCTCGTGGACGAGAACGCCGTCCATGTCGGTGAGCCAGCACTCGATGTCGCCACGCGTCCGCATGGGGCCCAGCCTATCCCCGGCCTCCGACACTCTCCGGGAACGAACGAGGGCGGGCCCGGCTGGAAAGCCGTGACCCGCCGGTCCGTGGAGAAGACGCCTTACTTGAAGGTGTCCTTGACGTTCTCGCCGGCCTTCTTGGCGTCCGCCTTCACCTGGTCGGCCTTGCCCTCGGCGACGAGCTTGTCGTTGTCGGTGGCGTTGCCGATGGTTTCCTTCGCCTTGCCCACGATGTCCTGAGCGGCGTTCTTGATCTTGTCGTCCAGACCCATGATCTGACTCCTTCTCGAAATGTCGGCGTCGGCGAGAGGTCTCGTCGCGACGGAGCGGGTGCTCATGAAGGAGACGCGCGGAGTCGCCGATTCGTCACGCATCGGTTCGAAAAACTTTCTCGGGCAGCGATATGCCGTAAACGGAATGGACCCGTGACGGCGGCGGCCGATCTCGTTAGGGTCGTAGGGTGGCGCGCACCGAGTGGGATCCTCAGAACCTCCCCGACCTGTCGGGGCGGTCGTACCTCGTCACCGGCGCCACGCGGGGGCTCGGGTATTTCGCCAGTGAGCAGCTGGCCGCCGCAGGGGCCCGCGTGCTGCTCACCGGTCGCAACCCGAACCGTCTCGCCGCGGCGAAGTCGGCGGTGAAGCGATCGCATCCGGATGCCGCGATCGAGACGCTGCTGCTCGACACCAGCAACATGGGGTCGGTGCGGGCGGCTGCGGCGACAGCCCGTGCGCGGGGCCGACTCGACGGCCTCCTCTTGAACGCCGGCGTCGTGCACCCGCCGAAGCAGCGCGAGACCGTGGGCGGTCACGAACTGGTGTTCGCGACCAACGTGCTCGGTCACTTCGCGCTCGCGGGCGAGCTGCTCAAGCCCCTCGCCGCCGCCGGCGGGCGGATGGTGTGGGTGGGCAGCATGTCGACCTCGATCTGGAAACACCTGCCCACCGATCCCGAGCTCCACGACGGCTACACGCCGTGGCGCGCCTACGTGCAGTCGAAGGCGGCGACCACGGCGCTCGCGCTCGAGGCGGACAAGCGCCTGCGCGCCCACGGCGTTCCGGTGCAGAGCCTGGTGGCGCACCCCGGCTACTCCACGAGCGGACGCACCCGGGGGGTGCGCGGCGTCAACGAGCCGAGCCGGCTCACCCGTTTCCTCGACAACCTGCAGGCGCCGATCACGCAGTCGAAGGAGCAGGGCGCCTGGGCGCTCGTGCGCGCGGTGGTCGACCCCCTCGCCGAGGGAGGCGAGATGTACGGCCCCGCGCTCGTCGCCCGGGGCGAGCCGCGCGTGGCCACCCCGGCGCGACGCACCCGTCGCAGCGAACTCGGGGCCGAGCTCTGGCGGGCGTGCGAGACCGCGACCCACGTGCGCTGGCCCTTCGATCGGGCCCGACGCGCGGCATCCTGATCCCGCCCTGTCGATGTCGGCGCTGAGCCCTACAGTGATCGCATGGACCAGGCGACGGCCGACAGCATCGATTCCGCCGATGTCCGCGGCCTGAGCGCCGCCGACGTCGCCGAACGGGTCGCCGCCGGGCAGACGAACGCGTTCACCGCCGACAGCAGTCGCAGCGCGTGGAACATCGTGCGGGCCAACGTCTTCACGCTCTTCAACGCCATCGTCGCGGCGTGCTTCCTCGTGCTGCTGCTGCTCGGGCGCTGGCAGGACGCCCTGTTCGGCGTGGCGGCGCTGTCGAACGCGGTGATCGGGTGCGTGCAGGAGTTCCGCGCGAAGGCGGCACTGGACCGTCTCGCCCTGCTGAACGCCCCCCGCGCCCGCGTGCGTCGCGAGGGCGTCGACGCCGAGATCGCGCCTCCCGAGGTGGTCCGAGACGATCTGCTCGTGCTGCGCGCGGGCGATCAGGTGCCCGCCGATGCGGTCGTGGTCGACTCGCGGGGGCTGCAGATCGATGAATCGATGTTGACCGGCGAATCGGATGCCGTCGACAAGCGTCCCGACGACGAAGCGCTGTCGGGCTCGATCGTCGTCGCCGGCGAGGGCACGGCCCGGGTCGTGCGCGTGGGCTCCGAGTCGTACGCGAACACCTTCGCCGCCGAGGCGAAGCGCTTCCAGCTCGTCTCGAGCGAGCTACGGACCTCGATCGACCGCGTGCTGCGATGGGTCGGGTGGGGGATCGGCCCCATCGGGCTGCTGGTGCTCAACGCGCAGATGATGGTCGCCGGCGGCTGGGTGCAGGCGTGGCAGCAGGGCACCTGGCAGCAGGCGGTGGTCAACACGATCGCGTCGCTGACGGCGATGATCCCGCTCGGACTCGTGCTGATGACCTCGATCGCCTTCGCCGTCGGCGCCGCGCGACTGGCGGGACAGAAGGTGCTCGTCAACGAACTGCCCGCGGTCGAGGGTCTCGCCCGCGTCGACGTCATCTGCCTCGACAAGACCGGCACGCTCACCGCCGGCGAGATCCGCTTCGACGACGTGCTGTCCCTCGAAGAGAGCGACGGATGGCGCGCGGCCCTCGCCTGGTACGGCGCCGCGGCCGACGCGAACGCCACCGCGAAGTGCCTGCGCGAGCCGTTCCCCCTCGACGAGCCGGTCGAGGCGGTGCGGCGCATCCCGTTCTCGTCGGCGCGCAAGTGGAGCGCGGTGTCGTTCGCATCCGGGGGTACGTGGATCCTCGGCGCACCCGAGATGGTCTTCGGCGATCTCGCGGCCGACGCGGGCACCGATCTGGGAGCCGCCGTCACGCGGCTGGCGTCGTCGGGCCGTCGCACGCTCGTGCTCGGGCGCACCGCCACCGCCCTCGACGACATCGACGTCGAGCAGGAGCGCTTGCCCGGGGCTCCGGTCGCCGTCGCCGTGCTCACGTTCGTCGAGGCCGTGCGACCCGACGCGGCTGAGGCGCTGGCCTACTTCCGCGAGCAGGGCGTGGGAGTTCGCGTCATCTCGGGCGACAACCCCCGCACGGTGGCGGCGATCGCCCGCGAGGTGGGACTCGAGGTCGACGAGGGTTACGACGCCCGGCGCCTGCCCGAGGATGACGCCGAGCTCGGACGCGTGCTCGAGCAGCACACCGTCTTCGGCCGCGTCACGCCCGATCAGAAGAGACGAATGGTCACCGCCCTCCAAGCGCGCGGTCATGTCGTGGCCATGACGGGCGACGGGGTCAACGATGCCCTGGCCATCAAGACGGCCGACATCGGCATCGCCATGAACTCGGGGGCCGCGGCCACCAAGGCCGTCGCGCGCCTCGTGCTGCTCGACGGACGCTTCTCGCATCTGCCCTCGGTGGTGGCCGAAGGGCGCCAGGTCATCGCGAACATCGAACGCGTCTCGATGCTCTTCCTGACGAAGACCGTCTACGCGACCGGCCTCGCCGTGCTCTTCGGCGCGCTGGTGATGGAGTTCCCCTTCCTCCCGCGGCAGCTGTCGATCACCGACGGCCTGACCATCGGCATCCCCGCGTTCTTCCTGGCGCTGCTGCCGAACACGCAGCGCTACGTGCCGGGGTTCCTCGCGCGGTCGTTGAGTTTCGCCATACCGGCCGGGCTCGTCATCGCCGTCTCGCTCACCCTTTACACGCGCCTCGCGATGGGCATGGGTCTGAGCGTCGAGCAACTGCGCACCGGGGCGACGATCATCCTCGCGATCGTGGCGATCTGGGTGCTCACCGTGCTGTCACGGCCGGTGACGCGCGTGAAGGTGCTCGTCATCGGTGCGATGTTCATCGCCCTGACCGCGATCTTCACGGTGCCCGCACTGGGCGAGTTCTTCCAGCTGCAGGACCCGGGCGAAGACGGCGCGGTGCTCATCACGGTGGTCGTCGTCGTGGCCATCGGTGCGATCGAGGTCGTCCGTTTCGCCCACCGCCGCTTCGTGCGGCGCTCGCTCGTCGCCCACGCCGGTCGTCGACAGGATGCGTCCTCCGAGATGGCGGCGGCGGTACCGCGCCGTCGGCCCACGGTCGTCTCGGCGGCGATCGTCCTCGTGTACGTCGGCGGCCTCATCAACACCGCGCTGGGGATCGTCGTGCTGCTCGCCCGCTACGAGGTGCCGGACGACCTCGTGCTCTCCACGTCCCTCGTCGGCGCGGCGACCGTGCTTCTCGGGCTGCTCACCGTCGCCGGCGGATCCGCGCTCGCGCGCGGCAGTGTGCTCGCGCGCAACCTGCTCACCGCCTACCTGGGACTGCTCGCCGTCCTGCAGGCGGTGGCCATGGTCCTCACCGAACTCGACCCGGTGCTCTCGGTCGCGCTCCTGGCAGCGGTGGCCGTGATCGTCGCGATCTGGGTGCCCGGGCGCTCGCGGCGCTGGTTCGGTCCCGCGAGCGCCGCCCGGGGCGCGTCGGCGCCCTCCGTCTAGCGACGGGCCGCGCACGGCGACCCGTGTCAGGCCGTCAGCCAGACCGACCCGCCCGCCCCTGCGGGGAGGGCCACCTCGATGCCGTCCGCGCGGACGACCTCCTCGGACACGACCTCGAGCTCATGCCCCACGTCGATGCGGCGTTCGACGAGGGCGCGCAGCAACTCGGGGTCGCGATCGCTCACCCGCAGCACGCGTCCGGCGTGGCCCGGGGGCGCCTCGGTGAGCAGCACGAAGGGTTCGCGGTGCACCACGCCATCGGCATCCGGGATCGCGTCGCCGTGCGGGTCGAACCGGGGTCGCCCGAGGCGCTCGTCGATCCCCTCGAGCAGGCGCTCGCTCAGCGCGTGCTCGAGGACCTCGGCTTCGTCGTGCACCTCGTCCCACGCGTAGTCGAACTCGCGCACGAGCCACGTCTCGATGAGTCGGTGCCGACGGATGACACCGGCCGCGCGACGGGCGCCCGCCGGGGTCAGTGACACGGGCCCGTACGGGCGATGCGTCACGAGACCTTGCGCAGCGAGCTTCTTCACCATCTCGGTCACGCTCGAGGGGGCGAGGCCCAGCACGCCCGCGAGCTGCGAGGGCGTGATCGGCGTGTCCTGCCACTCGGTGTGGTGGTAGATCGCCTTGAGGTAGTCGTCGGATACGGGCGATTCCACGCCGTCAGCCTATCCGCCGGTGAACACCAGCCACAGGAGCACGACGTTCAGGGTGATGAGGAACGCGGATGCCACCACCCCGGCGACCGTCGTCAGGATGCGGTTGCGGTAGGCGCCGAGCACCGTGCCACGGGCCGTGAGCACGACGAGGGGGACGAGCGCGAACGGGATGCCGAACGACAGCACCACCTGGCTGAGCACGAGCGCGAGGGTCGGGTCGACGCCCAGGGCGAGGATGACGAGGGCGGGGACGAGCGTGACGAGCCGACGCACAACGAGGGGGATGCGCGCGCGCAGCAGTCCGTGCATGATCTCGGCCCCCGCGTATGCGCCGACGGAGGTCGAGGCCAGGCCGCTGGCGAGCAGGCCCACGGCGAAGAGCGTCGCGACGGCGGGACCGAGGCCGTCGCGAAGCGCGGCGTAGGCGCCCTCGAGGCTGTCGGTGCCGTCGACCCCCGCGAGGTTCGCCGCGGCCAGGAGCAGGATCGCGAGATTGACCGTGCCGGCGACGGCGAGGGCGATCGTGACATCCCAGCGGGTCGCGCGCAGGAGGCGCGGGGTGGAGATGCCGCGGGCGTCCTCGAGGCGGGAGTGCGCGGCATCCGTCGTGTCGGTGTCCGTCGCGGGCCGCATCGGGGTGGCGTCGACGCGTGATGCGTGGGCGGCCGACGGGGTGGCATCCGTCGACGATCGCGAGGCGGCGACGACCGAGGGCGCCGACGTCGTGATGGTGTCGGTGCCGTCCGCGGGAGCGAACCGGTCGCGCGCCAGTGCCGAGTGCGCGTAGATAGCGTGCGGCATGATCGTCGCGCCGAGGATGGATGCCGCGAGCAGCACCGATTCCGTGCCCTCGAAGCGCGGGACGAGTCCGCCGATGACGCCGTCGGGCGCGGGCGGGGCGAAGAAGAGGCCGAACGAGAAGCCCACCGCGATGATGACGAGCAGGCCGATCAGCACCGTCTCGAAGGCTCGCGCCCCCCGACGCGTCTGCACGAGCAGCAGCGCCATCGACACGACCCCCGTGATCGCGCCACCCCAGAGAAGGGGCACGCCGAAGAGCAGATACAGGGCGACTGCCCCGCCGATGACCTCGGCGACGTCGGTGGCCATCGCGACGAGTTCGGCCTGCAGCCAGTACGCGCGTCGAGCCCACGGTCGGCGGATGCGGCGGCCGAGCACCTGCGGCAGGCTCTCGCCCGTGACGATGCCGAGCTTGGCCGAGAGGTATTGGATCAACCAGGCCATGACGTTGCCGAGCACGACGACCCACACCAGCAGATAGCCGAACGCGGCGCCCGCGGTCATGTTGCTCGCGACGTTGCCCGGGTCGAGGTACGCGACGCCGGCGACCATCGCGGGGCCGAGGAGCCACAGGGCGCGCCCCGGCGCGTGGCGTCGGTCGACGGCATCCGTGGTTTTCGGCATGCCGAAAAGTTATCAGGATTTCGGTAAGCCGAAAAGTGGGTGGCCGGCACTCACGCGAACTGCCTCGACCCGCCCGCACAGAACCCCGCCGACGCGGATTCCACCTACGCCTACTGCGCACCCCGGCACCCCGCCGAGCTTCGGCCCCACCGCTCAACGGTTCTCGATTTCGTTCGCGAGGAAACCGCGATGACGACCTTTCGCGCACACGATCTTCGGCGTCGAGCGGCCCTCCGATCACCACATGGAAGGCCTGGCAGTTCTCGTGGAGGCCAACCCCGGCAAGGCGCGCCTGGTGGCCCTCGCGGTCTTACTCGCCGCGTCCTGTCCGATGTCGGGGGTCGGCGCTGACCCGCTCGACCACATCACTGTTGCGATCGCGCCGACGACAATGATGGTCGCGACACCCAGGGTGAGCGCGTACCAGCGGCTGCGCACCTCAGTAGGTGACGATGGCCGTCAGAAGATCGCGGTAGTCGCCGACAGAGGAGGTCTGGTTGGCGGGGATGCGACAGTAGACGGTGAACAGCTGAGCAGCTCCCGTGCCCGTGCCGGACACGTTGTCAGTGGGAGTGGTACCCCAGTTGCTCGTCCGTGCGCTGTCTCGATAGAGCGCTTAGTTGAGATATTGAGTGGTTCCGTTGATGCTGGGTCCGTCCGTCCTGCGGGTGGTTGTCGAACCGAGCGAGTTAGTCCCGCTGCTGATGCCGACCGAGTAGGTCGTGCCGTTCGTAGCCGTGACGGTGATCTGGCTCGTCGAATCCAGCTGCAATCCGGTGTAGTTACCGAAAGAGAGCGAGCTCGCGGAAACACTTGCGGATGCCGCGACAGTGGCGCTCGCGCCGAACGCGCTGCTGGTCTGGGCCGCGAAAGCTGGCGTTGGGAAGGCGAGGCCGGTGACGAGAAGAAGGGTCGCGCCAGCGGCTGCAACAGGACGACGTGACATATAGATCCGTTCGGGTCGGAAGCTTCGCGACGCGAAGCAATTCAACGAACCCGCAAAACCCAGCAGGACGCTACAGAAAACGCAAAAGTGTTGACCACTTCACGCCCTTGATACGGTGTCTCGCAACAGAACCAGAGCGTTGCCGCACTGTTCGCCTGAATGGGGATGGTAGCTGCGCAGGTCGGAAACGAGCAGACAAGCTGAGCCAAGGGTGGTGCGAAACCGATCGGTTTTGCACCACCGTCGACGGTGGATGGCGGAGGCGGGCAGCCCCGTGGGTCTGCCCGCCTCCGTCGCGTGCTGCGGGTCAGCGCACGGTCGTGGTGGTGGTGTCGGTGTTGTTGCGGACAGCCGGGTCCGGCGTCTTCACCGAGAACGTGGTCGCCAGGGCGGTTCCCTTCCCGGTACCGGTGGCCTTCACAGTGACCTTGTCGATCACGGTCTGTGCCTTGGTGAGGGTGGAGCGTTGGAAGATGACGAGGTTTCCGATGCGGGTGTACTTCCCGGTCGCGGACACGAACTGCGTGTTCGGCGGCAGGATCACCTTCGTGTAGACGCTGCTCGAGGTCGCCGGTCCGGCGTTCTTCGTGGTCACCGAGTAGACGTAGGTCTTCCCCTTCGCCGCGGTGGTCGGTGCGGCGATGTCGACGCTGAGGTCGGCCTTCGTCGTGACGGCCCTCGAGGAGATGGTGAGGGTGCTGTCCGCGGTCGCCCTCCCGGCGCTGTTGGTCGCCGCGACGGTGAACTTGTAGGTGCCGGCCTGGGTTGGGGTGCCGCTCAGGCGCCCGGTCTTGTCCAGGGTCAGGCCCGGCGGCAGGGTGCCGGAGGCGAGGGTCACCTCCGGGGTCGGGGTGCCGGTGACGGTGTAGGTGTAGTCAAAGGCGGAGCCGACGACACCGGCAGCGGCGACACCGGAGAGAGTCGGAGCGACAGGCGCGGGGGCGACGGTGATCGTGCTCGTGGTCGTTGCCGTTCCGGCCATGCTCACTGCCTGCACGGTGAACGTGAACGTGGCGGCCGTGGTCGGCGTGCCGGTCAGGCGGCCCGCCTCATCGAGGGCGAGGCCCGGAGGGAGCGTGCCGGACTGGACGGTGACGCTCGGGGTCGGGGTGCCGGTGACGGTGTAGGTGAAGTCGTATGCGGCTCCGACTGTCGCGCCGGTGGGGTTGCCGGTGATGGTGGGAGCGACAGGCGCGGGTGTGATGGTGATGGTGTGGGAGGTGCCGACAGTGTTCCCGAAGCTGTTGGTCGCGGAGACGGTGAAAGTGGACGCGCCTTCGGTGGTGGGGATGCCGGAGAGCACGCCACCGGAAGTGAGAGTCAACCCGTCCGGAAGAGTCCCGGACGCGACAGCGAACGTCGCTGCGCTGCGGTCAGTGGCGAAGGTGTAGGTGAAAGCGTCACCGATGGCCGCGGTCGCCGGGGGTGCGTCGGCCGTGAACACCGGCTGTGCCCCGAGCGCGAGGTTGAAGTAGAAGCCGGCGGCGATGGCGGTGACGCCGGTGAGGCCGGCCGGAGCGGGGGACTGCCCGAAGCGGTCGTCTCCCCAGACGGTGACAGTGCCGTCGCTCTTCAGCGCGACGCTGTGAAAGCCGCCGGCGGAGATGGCGGTGACGCCGGTGAGGTCGGCCGGAACGGTGGCCCGCCCGTAGCCGTTGTCTCCCCAGGCGGTGACGGTGCCGTCGCCTTTCAGCACAAGGTTGTGGGAGTAGCCGGCGGAGATGGCGGTGACGCCGGTGAGGTCGGCCGGGACGGTGGCCTGCCCGAATTCGTTGTCTCCCCAGGCGATGACGGTGCCGTCGCCTTTCAGCGCAAGGCTGTGGGTGCCGCCGGCGGAGATGGCGATGACGCCGGTGAGGTCGGCCGGAACGGTGGCCTGCCCGTAGCCGTTGTCTCCCCAGGCGGTGACGGTGCCGTCGCCTTTCAGCGCAAGGCTGTGGGAGTAGCCGCCGGCGATGGCGGTGACGCCGGTGAGTCCGGCCGGAACGGTGGCCTGCCCGAATTCGTTGTCTCCCCAGGCGGTGACAGTGCCGTCGCCTTTCAGCGCAAGGCTGTGAGTGCCGCCGGCGGAGATGGCGGTGACGCCGGTGAGTCCGGCCGGGACGGTGGCCTGCCCGGCGCCGTTTGCTCCCCAGGCGGTGACGGTGCCGTCGCCTTTCAGCGCAAGGCTGTGGTCGGATCCGCCGGCGATGGCGGTGACATCGGTGAGTCCGGCCGGGACGGTGGCCTGCCCGAAGCTCTTGTCGCCCCAGGCGATGATCCCGGTGGAAGCGCGAGCAGGGGCCGCCGGTTCGGCTGCCGCGACCAGTGGAGCTGTGGTCCCCGCAAACAGAGCGGCGACGACCGTGAGAGCGGCCCACGTTCCGGTCTTCCTGCGCCTTACCGGCCACGCGAGACGCCGGCGGATACCGGAGGGCGACTCGGTCGCGGATGGGACGCTCCAAGAGGAGGGGGAGAGTGCGGGCGAAGTCACGACGGGGTCCTTTCCGGGCAGCAAAACACAGCCGACCGTAAGAGCGTTCTCGTCGACGGTCGCTCCGCGACCGTGACACGCCATCGGCCACCCTGCAACGCCCTCTAGCGGCCATGACCGGAACCGGACAGCGATACCCGGCAGACGAAAGTAGGCGCGGAGCTAGCCACAGCGCGTCTCGTAAGAGGATCGCTTACCGGGACGCTCAGAGAACCCGGATCCGCACTCTTCAATTATCGGGAGCGTCCCGGCAGACCCGTCCCGGGATCGTCCCGACAGAGGGGCCTCCGCCGAAACGCCGACGGGTTCGTCCGTGGTGCAGAACCGATCGGTTTTGCACCAGGCTGGCGCCCGTCGACGAGGTAACGGATTCTCGGGGATCGTCAGGGTGCAAAACCCCCGTGCGAATCTTGAATCGGTGCGGAACCCCACCTGACCCTTTCGCACCCCGGGCGCCGCACGGCGCGCGGATAGCATGAAGCGATGACGGATGCCGACCAGACCACGCCGGCATCCGGCGCCGCGGGCGATGCCGACAGGACCACGCCGGCATCCGGCGCCGCGGGCGATGCCGACCCGACGGATGTCGCGAATGAGTCGCCGCGAGCCGCGCGGACATCGGCGGGTCCCGGGGCGGGCGACGGACCGGCAGCCGGCGTGACGCACGGCGTCGGCCCCTGGGCGGGTGACTGGCCGGACGATCCGCGTTACGACCCCGAACTGCTCGCGAACGGCGACACCCGCAACGTCGTCGATGCGTACCGGTACTGGACGATGGAGGCGATCGTCGCCGACCTCGATGCCCAGCGGCATCCGTTCCACGTCGCCATCGAGAACTGGCAGCACGACCTCAACATCGGGTCCATCGTGCGCAGCGCCAACGCCTTCCTGGCCGCCGAAGTGCACATCGTGGGCAAGCGCCGCTGGAACCGTCGCGGCGCGATGGTGACCGACCGCTATCAGCACGTGCGTCACCACGAGGACGTCGCGGCCTTCGTCGCCTGGGCGCGCGAGGCGGGTCTGCCCGTGATCGCCGTGGACAACGTCGAGGGATCGGTGCCCGTCGACCGGGCGGATCTGCCCGAGGCCTGCGTGTTGTTGTTCGGGCAGGAGGGTCCGGGACTGTCGCCCGAGGCGATCGCCACGGCCTCGGGGGTGGTCGAGATCACGCAGTACGGATCGACGCGCTCGATCAACGCGGCGTCTGCGGCGGCCGTGATCATGTACGAGTGGTGCCGCCGCTGGGCGTGAGCCGCGGCGAGGACCGCCCGGCTGCGTCGGGGCCTCGGCTGGAGATCGCGGCGAGGGCCCGGCTCTCGAGGACCGCGGTCGCGCGAAGACTCAGCCGCCGGCCGTCATCCAGGCCCTCCCGCGCACCCGCAGGCCCAGCGTGAGCGCCCGCGCGAGCATGTAGACGCCGAAGAACGCCGCGGCCACCCAGGCGAGCCCCGCCGCGCCGCCTCCGGCGAAGACGCCGACGAGCACGAGCGCGGGCACGTAGGGCACGAGGTTCAGCACGCCGGCGAGCGCGAGGTAGCGCGCGTCACCGGCGCCGATGAGCACGCCGTCGAGCACGAAGACGAACGCCGCGAGCGGCTGCGACACCGCGAGCACGAGCAGCGCCGGCTGGATGAGCGCGGCGATCTCGGCATCGCCCGTGAAGACGAGACCGAGCACGCCCGACGACGCCGCGACCACGGCTCCGACCGCCACGCCGAACCAGACGCCCCACGCGCTCGTGCGCGCGAGGACGCGCCCGACCGTCTCGGTGTCGCCGGCGCCGAGCGCCCGCCCGATAAGCGCCTGAGCGGCGATCGCCAGGGCGTCGAGCGCGAAGGCGGCCGTCGAGAAGATGGTGAAGGCGATCTGCCAGCCCGCCAGCTCGGCCGAACCGAGACCGGTCGCCACGGCGACGGTCGCGAGGAAGGCGGCGCGCAGGCTCACCGTGCGGAGGAACAGCCACCCGCCCGATCGCACGGTGCCCCCGAGACCGTCGCGCTGGGGTCGGACGGATGCCGCGTGCAGACGCGCGAGGCGCCGCACGACCAGCACGTAGGCACCCACCATGCCCCACTGGGCCGCGACCGTGCCCACGGCGGAGCCGGCGATGCCCCACCCGAAGCCGTAGATGAACAGGGCGTTCAACGCCGCGTTCGCCCCGAAGCCGAGACCCGCGATCCACAGGGGGGTGACGGTGTTCTGCATGCCGCGCAGCAGGCCGGTCGCGGCGAACACGACCAGCATCGCCGGGAGGCCCCACATCGAGATCGTCAGGTACGTGCGGGCGTTCTCGGCCACGTCGGGCGCAGCGCCGAACACGTCGACGACCAACGGCGAGAGGATCGACCCCACCGCGGCGAGCACCGCGCCGAGCGCGAGCGCCAACCACATGCCGTCGATACCCACCGACACGGCACGACCCGGTTCGCCGGCACCGAACCGCCGGGCGACGGCCGGGGTGGTGGCGTAGGCGAGGAACACCATGAGCCCCACGATCGTGTGCAGCACCGCCCCGGCGATACCGAGGCCCGCCAGCGGAGCGACGCCCAGGTGGCCGATCATCGCGGCGTCGACGATGAGGAACAGCGGCTCGGCGATGAGCGCGCCGAGCGCCGGAACAGCGAGCCGCAGGATGGAGCGGTTCAGTGTCTCGGGCGGCGAAGTCGTCACCCGTCGAGCCTAGGACGCACCTCCGACACCGATCCGGACTCACCCGCCGCGGGTTCGGAGCCGGCACAGAGAACCGGCCTTTATCCTGTCTGCATGACCGACATCCCCCGCTCCTCCGGTCTCGCGCTCGACGAGCTCAGTGACGAGATCCGCCCCCAGGACGACCTGTTCCGGCACGTGAACGGCCGCTGGCTGGAGCGCACCGAGATCCCCGACGACAAGGCCCGCTGGGGCTCGTTCCACCTCATCGCCGAGCAGGCGGAGGCCGACGTCCGCACGATCGTCCAAGAGTCCCAGGACGCCGAGCCGGGCACCGAGGCCCGCAAGATCGGCGACCTGTTCGCGAGCTTCATGGACACCGCGCGCATCGAGCAGCAGGGCGGTCGGCCGGTGACCGGCCAGCTCGAGCGCGTCGACGGAGTCGATGGCATCCCCTCCTTCCTCCGGCTCGTGGGCGAGCTGGAACGCGACGGCATCAGCGGCCTGCTCACCCTCTTCGTCGAGCCCGACCCGGGCGACCCCACGCGCTACGTCCCCGTGATCTACCAGGGCGGCATCTCGCTGCCCGACGAGAGCTACTACCGCCTCGACAACTTCGCCGAGACCCGTGAGGCGTACCGCGGGCACATCGCGCGCATCCTCGAGCTCGCCGGTGTCGGCGAGGCCGCGGCATCCGCCGATCGCGTCTTCGCCCTCGAGGCCGAGATCGCCTCCGCCCACTGGTCGCGTGAAGACAGTCGCGACTCGGTGAAGACCTACAACCTGAAGTCGTGGGACGACGTCGTGGCGCTCTCGGGCGTCGACCTCGAGCCCTGGCGGGCGGGGGTGGCACCGGGCCACGAGGACGCGTTCGCAGAGGTGGTCGTGTACCAGCCGAGCTTCGTCGAGTCCCTCGGCGGGCTGCTCGTCGAGGAGCGCCTCGAGGACTGGAAGGCGTGGCTGCGCTTCAAGATCGTGCATGCGGCGGCGGCCTTCCTCTCCGACGAGTTCGTGGCCGAGAACTTCGCGTTCTACGGCACGCAGCTCACCGGCGTCCCCGTCAACCGCGAGCGGTGGAAGCGCGGCGTGAGCCTGGTGGAGGCGGCGCTGGGAGAGGCGATCGGCAAGGTCTACGTCGAGCGGCACTTCAAGCCCGCGGCGAAGGATGCCATGGACGGCCTCGTCGCCGACCTGATCGAGGCGTACCGCCGCTCGATCCAGAACCTCGAGTGGATGACCGACGAGACCCGCGAGCGCGCGCTGGCCAAGCTCGACACCTTCGTGCCCAAGATCGGCTACCCGGTGCGGTGGAAGGACTACTCCGACGTCGAGGTCGACCCGACCGACCTGGTCGGCAACGTCCGCCGCGCGCACGTGTGGGAGCACGACCGCCAGCTCGCGAAAGTCGGCCAGCCGATCGACCGCGACGAGTGGTACATGACCCCCCAGACGGTCAACGCGTACTACAACCCGCTCATGAACGAGATCGTGTTCCCCGCGGCGATCCTGCAGTACCCGTTCTTCGACGCCGACCGCGACGCCGCCGCCAACTACGGCGGTATCGGTGCGGTCATCGGCCACGAGATCGGGCACGGCTTCGACGATCAGGGCAGCCGGTTCGACGCCGACGGGTCGCTTCGCGACTGGTGGACGGATGCCGACCGCGCGGCCTTCGAGGAGCGCACGAAGGCCCTCGTCGCCCAGTACGAGGCGCTCGTGCCGCAGGGCCTCGGCGCCGAGCACCACGTCAACGGGGAGCTCACGATCGGTGAGAACATCGGCGACCTGGGTGGCCTGGGCATCGCGATCGCCGCATACCGCATCTTCCTCGCCGAGCAGGGTGAGCCCGAGGGTGACGGGCCCGTGGTCGACGGCTACACGGGGATCCAGCGCCTGCTGCTGAGCTGGGCGCAGATCTGGCAGCAGAAGGGCCGGGATGCCGAGACCATCCGCCTTCTCACCATCGACCCGCACTCGCCGAACGAGTTCCGGTGCAATCAGATCGTGCGTAACATCGACGCGTTCTACGCGGCCTTCGACGTCACCGAGGGTGACGCGCTGTGGCTGGACGCCGACCAGCGCGTCACCATTTGGTGAGGCCGCGTTTGTTGTCTTCCTGACGCGGAAGGAGCCACGCTCGTGGGCATGCCCCCGGTTCCCGAGCCCGCCCTGCCCGATCCCGCCGGCGGGCCGGTGGCGTCGTCGCGACGCGACGCCCCGGCCCTCCGCGGCGCAGGCCGCAAGGGTCCCAAACGCCTGCCGCGACGCGCGGCGGCGGGGAGGCGTTCGTTCACGGCGACCTTGCGCGCGCTCGACGAATTGGCCGCCTCGGGCGCTCAGGTCTCGGTGCGCATCGACGACCTCGACGGGGGAGCCGAGGTGCTCGCGGGCGACGACTTCGTCACCCTGCCGGTCGGCGGGCTGGGGGTCGTGCCCCTGCTGGTCGAGGTGGCGGCGTCCTTCGAGGACGGTCGCATCGATCCGCTCGAGATCCTCGATCGCGCAGCCGTGCAGGGCGCCGCGCACGGGGGCGTGTGGCAGCACCTGAAGGCGCCGGCGCTGCCGCTGGTCGACGTCGCGATGCTCGCGGCGTCGTCGGGCGACGCTCTCGCCGTCAACGCGCTGCTGCACCGGGTGGGCCTGCAGTCCGTGCGCGCGCGGATCGAGCAGCTGGGACTGCGTCGCACCGCCCTGCTCGACCGGTTCCGCGACGACCGCGGCCCCGACGACGCACCCCACCTCGCCCTCTCCACCGCGCGCGAGATGGCCCAGGTGTTCGCGGGGCTGGTGAACTCGACAGTCGTCTCGCCCGGGGTGAGCGCGCAGGTCGCGGAGTGGCTGAGCCTGAACCACGACCTCTCGCTCGTGGCATCCGCCACCGGGCTCGACCCCTTCGCGCACGAGAATGATCAGCACGGGCTGCTGTTCGTCAACAAGACCGGCCGCGCGGCGGGGGTGCGCGCCGAGGCGGGTGTTCTCGGCGGTCCCCGCGCGGGGGTCGCCTACGCACTGATCGTCAACTTCGACGACCTCACCATCGCGCACCGACTCCGTGCGCACGACGCCTTCCGCGTGCTCGGCGTCGAACTCATGGAGTACGTGTACTGACGGCGGGTCGGGTGGACTCCGCCGGTCCGATCGCGGGAGGCGCCCATCCCTTGCGTACGTGCCCCCCCCCCCCCCCCCCCCCCCCCCCCCCCCCCCCCCCCCCCCCCCCCCCCCCC
>NZ_JARVRW010000002.1 GCF_030209475.1 Microbacterium sp. lyk4-40-TSB-66 | reverse complement strand
GGGACAATGATTCGCGTCCGCCGCGGGACGGGGATCGCCCCTACCGTCGGGACAATGATTCGCGTCCGCCGCGGGACGGGGATCGCCCCTACCGTCGGGACAACGACTCGCGCCCGCCACGTTCGGGTGATCGGCCGTTCCGAAACGACGGAGGCGGCGCCGGTCGTCCCCGCCGTGAGGGCGACTCGCGCGGGTTTGCCGGCAATGACCGCCGGCCGTCCGGCGATCGTCGCCCCGGTGCGGGCGCTCCCCGCCGGTTCGACCGCGAGGACTCCCGCGCGACGCGACCGCCCCAGGACCGGCGCGAACGCGGACCGGAGATCCCGGAGGAGATCACCGCGTGGGACCTTCCGGGCGCCGCGCGGAACGAGCTCAAGACCCTCAGCAAGGACAACGCGGAGAATGTGGCGCGTCACCTCGCCATGGCAGCCCGTCTCATCGACGACGAACCGGAGCTCGCCCACGAGCATGCGCTGGCGGCGTCGCGGAGCGCGGGCCGTGTCGGCGTCGTCCGCGAGACCGTGGCGATCACCGCCTATGCCGTGGGCGATTTCGCCCTCGCGCTGCGGGAGCTCCGCACGCACCGCCGCATCACCGGCTCCGATGAGCAGCTGCCGCTGATCGTCGACAGCGAGCGAGGCGTCGGCCGACCCGACCGCGCTCTCGAGGAGGGCCGTGCCGTGGACCGCTCGAAGCTGTCGGTCCCGGTACGCGTCCAGCTCGCGATCGCGATGTCGGGTGCGCGGCTGGACCTCGGTGAGACCGAACGCGCACTCCAGGAACTCGAGATCCCCGAGGCCGATCCCGATCGCGCGTTCGAGTGGAGCCCGGCGCTGTTCTCCGCCCGAGCGGCCGTGCTCGAAGAGCTCGGTCGCGATGACGAGGCCGAGGAGTGGGAACGACGTGCCCAGATCGCCTCCGACGCCCTGGATGCGGCGTCCGGTGTCGCGGACCGTGAAGTAATCGTCGTCGAGGAGATCGAACTCATCGATGACGAGGGCGGCGTCGACGTGGCATCCGGGGTCATCCCCGTCGCCGATGTCGTCGACGTCGAGGACGAGTTCATCCCCGCGGGGGACGACGAAGACGAGATCGTCGGGTCGACGGATCCCGAAGACGTCTCCGAGAGCGAACAGCGCGGGGACGACGACTCCGTCGCAGCACCCTCGGGTGACGTCGACGAGCCGGCCGCCGACCGCGAGGGCGAGCGGTGATCTTCGGGCGCACCAAGCCGGAGGCGACTCCGCTCGACGGGATCGACGTCGTGCTGGCCGACCTCGACGGCGTCGTCTACGCCGGCCCGGGCGCCCTGCCGCACGCCGTCGACAGTCTCAACCGCGCCCAAGCCGAGGGGAGGCGCCTCGGCTACATCACCAACAACGCCTCCCGCACGGATGCCTCCGTCGCGAAGCACCTGTCCTCGCTGGGGCTCCACGTGGAGGCGTCCGACGTCACGACGAGCCCCCAGGCCGCGATGCGCCTGATGAAGGACCTCGTACCGGCCGGTTCGACGCTCCTCGTCATCGGCGGGGAGGGTCTCGTCGTCGAGGTCGAGAAGGCCGGGTTCGTGGTGACGCGCAGCGCCGACGACGCGCCGGCCGCAGTCGTCCAGGGCTTCGCGCCCGAGGTCGGTTGGGCACAGCTGGCCGAGGCCGCCTACGCGCTCGCGACGCCGATCGAGGACGGGGGCATTCCCTGGGTGGCGACGAACTCCGACTGGACGATCCCGCAGGCCCGCGGCATCGCTCCCGGAAACGGCACCCTCGTGTCGGCCGTGCACACCGCTGTCGGTCGTCTCGCGACGATCGCCGGGAAGCCCGAACGCCCCATCTTCGACGTGGCGGTCGCTCGGACGGGTGCTCAGGCGCCGCTGTTCATCGGCGATCGTCTCGACACCGATATCCAAGGGGCGCGGACGGCTGACATGCCGTCGGTGCTGGTGCTGACGGGGATCGATCGGCCCAAGCAGGTGCTCGCGGCCATTCCGTCGCAGCGCCCCGACTACATCGTCGAAGACCTGCGTCAGCTGTTCGAGCCGTATCCGGCGACGATCGTGAAAGGCGCGCGCACGCGCGTGGGCGACGCGATCGTGGAGATCGACGGCGTCGACCTGCGCATCGTGTCGCAGGGGGACCGGCAGATCGACCTGCTGCGCGCGGGAGCTGCGGCCATCTGGGAGTCGGGACGCGCCATCTTCGGCTTCCGCGTGCCGGAGCAGCTCTACGCCGACCCCTTCCGCGGGCGCTGACGTCGGTAGCATGGCATCCATGTCGGACAGCACCGCCCCGGATGCCGCGCCCGAGCTGATCGATCGTGTGCGCCTCATCGAGGCGCAACCGCTCGACACCCGCGCGGAGGCGTACGCCGCGGTGCACGACGAGCTCGCGCGACGACTCGCCTCGGCCCCGACCGACGCGTCGGTCGCGGCGCGGTCGTGAGCCCGCGCCTCGACGCCGAGCTGGCCGCCCGCGGACTCGCGCGCTCGCGCACCCACGCCGCCCAGCTCATCGCGGGGGGCCTCGTGAGCGTCGACGGTCGTCCGGTGGTGAAGGCCTCGGCGCAGGTCGACGAGTCGAGCGCGCTCGAGGTCGCCGGAGCCGACCACTACGTCAGTCGCGGAGCCCACAAGCTGATCGCCGCCCTCGACGCGTTCTCCATCGCCGTCGACGGGCAGGTCGCGCTCGACCTCGGTGCGTCCACCGGGGGCTTCACCCAGGTGCTGCGCGAGCGCGGAGCGCGTCCGGTCCTCGCCGTCGACGTCGGCCACGGACAGTTGTCCACCGTCGTGGCATCCGATCCCGACGTCGTATCGGTGGAGGGGTATAACGTGCGGTTCATGACCGCCGACTCCCTCGCCGCCGCGACGGGCATCGAGACGCGCCCCCGCGTGGTGACCGGCGACCTCTCATTCATCTCGCTCACCCACGTGCTGCCCGCCGTCGTCGCCACCGCCGCGCCCGGCGCCGACGCGGTGCTGCTCATCAAGCCGCAGTTCGAGGTGGGCCGCACCGCGGTGAAGGGCGGACTGGTGACCGACCCGGCGCTGCGTTCCGACGCGGTGCACGGCGTGCTGTGGTCCGCATGGGATGCGGGACTGCGCACCGCTGGTCTGATCGCGTCGCCGATCGTCGGAACCCACGGCAACCAGGAGTACGTCGCGTGGTTCTCGGCCACCCACGGCAGCGACCCCTCAGAATGGGAGAGCACCGTGACCCGACTGACCGGAAGCCGATGACCCCCAGCGATCGCCGAATCCTCCTCGTCGTCCACGCGCGCCGTGATGACACCGTCCACGCCGCGGAGCGCATCATCTCCGCGGTCCGTGCGGCCGGCGCGACTCCCGTGGTGTCGGCCGAGGACCGACCCGAGCTGGCGGAGCGTGTCACGCTCGAGGGTGTGGCCACGCTCGGCGTCGACGTGAGCATCGAGGACGTCGAGCTCGCCATCGTGCTCGGCGGCGACGGAACCATCCTGCGCGCGGCCGAGATGGTGCGCGGCGGGACCGCGCCCATCCTGGGCATCAACATGGGACACGTCGGCTTCCTCGCCGAGATCGAACGCGACGACATGGACGACGCCGTGCGTCGCGTGATCGCCCGCGACTACACGGTCGAGGAGCGCCTCGCCCTGGCGGTGAAGATTCAGGATGCCGACGACCGGGTCATCTTCGAGACGTGGGCCCTGAACGAGGCGACCGTCGAGAAGGCGAGCCGCGAGCGCATGCTCGAGGTCGTGATGGCCGTCGACGGGCGGCCGCTGTCGTCGTTCGGGTGCGACGGCGTCGTCATCGCGACGCCCACCGGCTCCACGGCGTACAACTTCTCCGCAGGGGGACCGATCGTCTGGCCCACGGTCGAGGCGATCGCCGTCGTGCCTCTGTCGGCGCACGCACTCTTCGCCCGACCGCTCGTGGTGGGTCCTGACGCGAGCGTCGCCGTCGAGGTGCTCGAGCGCACGAGCGGGAGCGGCATCCTCTGGTGCGACGGGAGACGCTCGCACGAGCTGCCGCCCGGTGCGCGTGTGGTGGTGCGCCGGTCGTCGCGGCCCGTGCGTCTCGCCCGCCTGCACCCGGCCGTCTTCACCGAGCGTCTGGTTCGCAAGTTCCGCCTCCCGGTGACGGGCTGGCGCGGAATGCCGGGGGGTGCCGCGTGATCGAAGAGATGCGCCTGCGCGATCTCGGCGTCATCGCCGACGCGACCTTGCCCATCGGACGCGGATTCACCGCGATCACGGGCGAAACCGGAGCGGGAAAGACCATGGTCGTGACCGGGCTCGGTCTGCTGCTCGGCCAGCGCGCCGACTCCGGCGCCGTTCGCTCGGGTGCGGCCCAGGCCGCCGTCGAGGGGGTCTGGCTCGTGCCCGAGGACGGTCGGGTGGCCGCTCGGGTGCGCGAAGCGGGCGGCGATGTCGAGCCCGTCGGCGGAGGGTCTGCGGAGCTGTACCTCGGGCGTACGGTGTCGAGCGAGGGCCGGGGACGTGCGACCGTCGGCGGTCGGACCGCGCCGGCCGGAGTGCTCGCGGACCTCGCCGACGACCTCGTCGTCGTGCACGGGCAGTCCGATCAACTGCGATTGAAGTCGGCGTCGGCGCAGCGTGACGCGCTCGACCGCTTCGGGGGCGAGCCCGTGGCCTCGGCGCGCGCCGCCTACCGTTCGGCCTGGGATGCCTGGCGGGCATTGGACGCCGAACTCACCACGCTCACCGCGGATCGCGACGGGCGCGCACGGGAGGCCGAGCAGCTGCGAGCGGCCATCGCCGAGATCGAGGCCGCGGCCCCCGTCGCCGGTGAGGACGAGGAGCTCGCCCGCCGCGCCGACCGCCTCGCGAACGCCGAGGAACTGCGCCTGGCGGCCGACACCGCGCACGCGGCCCTGTCGAACGACGACGGCGCGCCCGACGTGGTGTCTCTGCTGGCCGAGGCTCGTCGTGCTCTCGAGCGCATCGCGGCCAGCGACGATGCCCTCGCGGCCATCGGCGAACAGGTGGCCGACCTGGGCTACCGCGCCACGGATGCCGCCGTCGCGCTGTCGGGGTACCTCGCCGACCTCGACGAGTCGGGGCCCCACGAACTCGCCGCGGTCGACGAACGTCGCGGTGTGCTCGCCGGCCTCACCCGAACCCACGGATCGGTGGATGCCGCGATCGCCCTTCTCGCGACCGGATCGGCGCGACTGGTCGAACTGGACGACGACGGCGACCGTCTGGAGCGCCTGCAGACGCAGCGCGACGCCGCCGCCGCGGAACTCGACATCACCGCCGAGGCCCTGACCTCCGTGCGGCGGACCGCCGCGGAGCGCCTGGGCGCGGCCGTGACCGAGGAACTCCACGCTCTCGCGTTGCCCGACGCGAAGCTCACTGTCGAGGTGGCTCCCGCCGCCCCCGCCGGACACGGTCGCGACGACGTGTCGATCCTGCTCGCGCCGCACCCCGGCGCCGATCCGCGACCGGTGTCGCGCGGTGCCTCGGGCGGTGAGCTCAGTCGCGTGATGCTGGCCATCGAGGTCGTCATCGCCGGCGTCGACCCCGTGCCGACGTTCGTGTTCGACGAAGTCGACGCGGGCATCGGGGGAGCGGCGGCCATCGAGGTGGGACGCCGTCTCGCGCGCCTCGCGGAATCGTCGCAGGTCATCGCCGTCACGCACCTCGCGCAGGTGGCCGCCTTCGCCGGCAACCACCTGACGGTGGTCAAGGGCAACGACGGTGCGGTGACGGCATCCAGTGTCCGACGCCTCGACGGCGCCGAGCGGGAGGCGGAGATGGCGCGGCTGCTCTCGGGGCTGAGCGACTCCGATGCCGCACTGACCCACGCACGGGAGCTGCTGGCGACCGGTCGCGGGGTCGGCTGATCCGGCGATCGACCCCGGATCGTCATCACGCGGTGATGCGGATGTCGCCGGGCGGGTGACAGACTGCGAGACGACTCCCCGACGCGACTGATAGGATCGAAGCCCGTGATGCAGACTTCGGACGCGGGACATTCAGACGGCAGAACCTTCACGACGAAGCACATCTTCGTGACCGGAGGAGTGGTCTCCTCCCTCGGAAAAGGCCTGACGGCGGCAAGCCTCGGCAATCTTCTGACCGCACGCGGCCTGCGCGTGGTGATGCAGAAACTCGACCCGTATCTCAACGTCGATCCGGGCACGATGAACCCGTTCCAGCACGGCGAGGTCTTCGTGACCGACGACGGCGCCGAGACCGACCTCGACATCGGGCATTACGAGCGTTTCCTCGACATCGAGCTGAGCCAGGCGGCCAACGTCACCACCGGCCAGATCTATTCGCAGGTCATCGCCCGCGAGCGTCGGGGCGAGTACCTCGGCGACACCGTGCAGGTCATCCCGCACATCACCGATGAGATCAAGCGCCGTATGCGCCTGCAGGCGAGCGAGAGCCCCCAGCCCGACGTCATCATCACCGAGATCGGCGGCACGGTCGGCGACATCGAGTCGCAGCCCTTCATCGAATCCGCGCGCCAGATCCGCCATGAACTGGGCCGCAAGAACGTCTTCTTCGTGCACGTGTCGCTGGTGCCCTTCATGGGCGCCTCGGGCGAGCAGAAGACGAAGCCGACTCAGCACTCCGTCGCGACGCTGCGTTCGATCGGCATCCAGCCCGACGCCCTCGTGCTGCGCAGCGACCGCCCCGTCACCGAGTCCAACAAGCGCAAGATCGCGCTCATGTGCGACGTCGACGAAGACGCCGTCGTCAACGCCATCGACGTGCCCAGCATCTACGACATCCCCACGATGCTGCACGACCAGGGACTCGACGCCTACATCGTCGACGCGCTCGGCATCGACAAGGCCGCAGACGTCGACTGGTCGCGTTGGCAGCGGGTGCTGCAGGCGGTTCACAATCCGAAGCACGATGTCACCATCGGCCTCGTCGGCAAGTACATCGACCTGCCCGACGCCTACCTCTCGGTCACCGAGGCCATCAAGGCCGGCGGATTCGGCCAGGAGACCCAGGTGAAGATCACGTGGATCCCCTCCGACCTGTGCGAGACCCCCGAGGGCGCAGCCAAAGCGCTCGGCGCGGTCGACGGCATCATCGTGCCCGGCGGGTTCGGCATCCGCGGCATCGAGGGCAAGCTGGGGGCGCTGCGATTCGCGCGCGAGCAGGGCATCCCCACGCTCGGGATCTGCCTCGGCCTGCAGTGCATGGTCATCGAGTACGCGCGCAGCGTCGCCGGCCTCGAGGGCGCGTCGTCGAGCGAGTTCGACCCCGACACCGCGCACCCGGTCGTGGCGACGATGGCCGAGCAGGTCGACATCCTCGAAAGCGGCGACCTCGGCGGGACCATGCGACTGGGACTGTACCCGGCCGACCTCGCCGACGGGTCGCTGGCCGCCGAGCTCTACGATGCGAACCGCATCTCGGAGCGCCACCGTCACCGCTACGAAGTCAACAACGCCTACCGTCGGCAGCTCAGCGACGCGGGTCTGGTCTTCTCGGGGCTCAACCCCGACCTCGATCTCGTCGAGTTCGTCGAGCTGCCCCGCGACGTGCACCCCTACTACATCGCCACGCAGGCGCACCCGGAGCTGCGCTCCCGCCCGACCGCCCCGCACCCCTTGTTCCGCGGACTCGTGGGCGCAGCGCTCGAACGTCACCGCTCGAGCGAGCTGTTCGACGACGAGGAGGACTGACGTGGAGGAGCTGCGCGACGAAGGCGTCGACCTCGAGGTCATCGCGAGCGACCTCGTCTACGAGGGGGCGGTGTGGGACGTCCGCAGCGACACCGTGCGATACGGCGACGGTGAGATGACACGGCAGTACGTCGACCACCCGGGGGCGGCGGCCGTCGTGGCCATCGACGACGATGAGCGCGTCGTGCTCATCCAGCAGTACCGGCACCCGATCAAGGAACGCGACTGGGAGATCCCCGCGGGGCTTCTCGACGTCGACGGCGAGCCACCGCTGGAGACGGCGAAGCGCGAGCTCACCGAGGAGGTCGACCTCGAGGCCGACCGCTGGCAGCACCTGATCTCGATGCACACGACGCCCGGGGGCAACGACGAGATCGTGCACGTCTTCCTCGCCCGCTCGCTGCGTGCGGTCGAGACCGACTACGAGCGCGAGCACGAGGAGTCCGACATGCGGGTCGAGCGGGTGCTCCTCGCCGACGTGATCGACGGCGTGCTGGCGGGGCGTCTGCGCAACGGCATCCTCGCGACGGGCGTGCTCGCCGCGGCCGAGGTGCTGCGCCGCGAGGCCGCCACCCACTGACGTGGAGCTCGAGCGCGCGGTCGAGACCTACCTCCGACACGTCGCGCTCGAGCGCGGGCTCTCCGATCACACCGTCGCCGCGTATCGCCGCGACCTGGCGGTGTACGGCGGATGGTTGGGCGCGCGGGGCGTGACCGAGGTGGAGGCCGTCACGCCGGGGCTGATCGCCGAGTTCGCGGCCGAGCGGGCGTCGGCGGTCCCCGCGCCCGCGTCCTCGTCGCTCGCGCGGTTGCAATCGTCTGTGCGGGGCCTGCATCGCTTCCTCGTGCGCGAGGGGCGTGTCGAGGCCGACCCGAGCGGTCGCCTGCGCCCTCCCAAAGCCCCCCGCCGCCTGCCGAAGGCGTTGACCATCGCCCAGGTCGCCGACCTGCTGGATGCCGCGGGGCCGGCACCCGGGTCGTTCGACGCCTCGGCGGCCGAGCCGTCGGCCGTCCGCGATCGCGCTCTGCTCGAACTGCTGTACGCGACGGGCGCGCGGGTGTCGGAGATCGTGCAGCTCGACGTCGACGACACCGCGCATGGAGACCTGCTGAGGGTGCGGGGCAAAGGTGACAAGGAACGCATCGTCCCCGTCGGCTCGTACGCGCGGGCGGCCGTGGAGGCCTATCTGACGCGGGTGCGGCCGGCCCTCGCGGTGAAGGGTCGGGCGACGCCCCGGCTGTTCCTCGGCGTGCGGGGAGCGCCGCTGTCACGACAGAGCGCGTGGCTCGTGATCCAGGCCGCGGCGGAGCGAGCGGGGCTCACCTCCCACGTGTCGCCGCACACGCTGCGGCACTCGTTCGCCACCCACCTGCTGCAGGGTGGAGCCGACGTGCGCGTCGTGCAGGAGCTTCTCGGGCACGCCTCGGTGGCGACGACGCAGATCTACACGCACGTCACCGTCGATGCCCTGCGGGACGTGTACGCGACGGCTCACCCGCGGGCGCGGTGACGCTCGGTATTCTCGTTGCGGTCCCGTCCAAGCGGCGGGAGGGGGGAGGGGGGTGTGCGCACCCATGCGGGGGAGGACCAGCCGGGTAGGTGGTGGCTGTCCTTGATCTATGTCGCGGTGATCTTGGCCGCCGCGGTGAGCGCCGCCCTCGCACCGCTGACCGACCTTCTCCTGCGGGACTCGTTGTCGGATTCCGTGCCCGGAATCGTTTTGGCGGTGAGCGTCGTGGGGGGCGACGTCCGCGCTGGTCTGGGTCTGTCTGCGGGTTCGTGCGGTGCGCGTTCGGCTCCGTCCAGGCGCCGCAAGCATCAGTGCCAGCGCAGCGACATTCATCGCCGTCGGTTGGACGGTCCTGGCGGTGAGCGCAACGCATTCGTATCGCGACAGCGACGAGGCTTTCCTGGCCGGATTGCCATCCACGTTGGCGGTGTGCTTGCCCGTGCTGTTCGTCGCGGTCTGCGCTCTCACAGTCTCGCGATTCATCCAACGAGATGATGCTCGGCGGGCCGCCGTGACCCGTGGCGCTCCGGAGGTGGCATCCGGGGCTGGAAGACTAGGGGCATGACCGCCACGCTCGTCGCCCAGAACCTCGCCGGCGGATACGGACACCGCACCCTGTTCGAGGGCGTCGATCTCACGGTGGCACCGGGAGACGTGATCGGCGTGGTCGGCGCGAACGGTGCGGGCAAATCGACCCTGCTGCGCCTGCTCGCCGGAGTCGACGAAGCGCAGGGCGGGTCGATCAGCCTCGCGCCGTCGGACGCGTTCGTCGGGTGGCTGCCTCAGGAGCACGAGCGCGTCGCCGGCGAGACCGTCGCCGCCTACATCGCGCGGCGCACCGGCGCCGCGGAAGCGACGCGCGAGATGGATGCCACCGCGCTGGCACTCGGCGATCCCGACGCCGTGGGGGCGGACGACGCCTACGCGACGGCCCTCGAGCGGTGGCTCGCGAGCGGTGCGGCGGACCTCGACGAGCGGATGCCGCAGGTGCTCGCGGATCTCGGGCTCGAAGTGGGACCGGACGCCTTCATGACCGGGCTCTCGGGAGGACAGGCCGCGCGCGTGGGCCTGGCGGCATTGCTGCTGTCGCGCTTCGACATCGCGCTGCTCGACGAGCCGACGAACGACCTCGACCTGGACGGCCTCGAGCGGCTGGAGACGTTCGTGAAGGGCCTGCGGGGCGGGGTCGTGCTCGTCAGCCACGATCGCGAGTTCCTCGCCCGGTCGGTCACGCGCGTGCTCGAGCTCGACCTCGCGCAGAACGCGCACCGCGTGTACGGCGGCGGATACGACGCCTACCTCGAGGAGCGCGCGACGCTGCGCCGTCAGGCGCGCGAGAAGTTCGAGGAGTTCGCCGAGACCAAGGCCGACCTCCTCTCGCGCGCCCGCACGCAGCGCGAGTGGTCCAGTCAGGGTGTGCGGAACGCGATGAAGAAGGCACCCGACAACGACAAGATCCGTCGTAAGGCGTCGGTGGAGTCGAGCGAGAAGCAGGCCCAGAAGGTCCGGCAGATGGAGAGCCGCATCGCCCGCCTGGACGAGGTCGAGGAACCGCGCAAGGAGTGGCAGCTCGAGTTCACGATCGGTTCGGCTCCGCGGTCGAGCTCGGTCGTGTCGACGTTGTCGGGCGCCGTGTTCCGGCAGGGCGACTTCACACTCGGACCGGTCTCGCTGCAGGTGAACGCCGGGGAGCGGATCGGCATCACCGGGCCGAACGGTGCCGGTAAGTCGACGCTGCTGCGTGGCATCCTGGGCCGTCAAACTCCCGACGAGGGATCGGCGTCGCTGGGCTCCAGTGTCGCGATCGGTGAGATCGACCAGGCACGGTCGCTGCTGGTCGGCGGGCGTCCGCTGGCCGAGACCTTCGAGGGCTTCGTCCCCGAGATGAACGCGGGCGAGGTGCGGACGCTGCTGGCGAAGTTCGGGCTGAAGGCCGACCACGTCACCCGCCCCGTCGATGAGCTGTCGCCCGGGGAGCGCACGCGCGCGGGCCTCGCGCTGCTGCAGGCCCGCGGTGTGAACGTCCTCGTGCTCGACGAGCCGACCAACCACCTCGACCTGCCCGCGATCGAGCAGCTCGAGCAGGCGCTGGAGTCGTACACGGGCACGCTGCTGCTGGTCACGCACGATCGGCGGATGCTCGCCGCGGTGCAGACCGACCGCCGCTGGCGCGTCGAGGCAGGGGTCGTCACCGAGCTCTGAACGTCGCGGTGGACGACCACGCATGAACACGATTCGTGCGTGGAAACACGACGCCGGCGTGTTTATGCGCACCGATCGCGTTCATGCGTAGCGATCGCGTCCACGCGGGCGGCGGGGTTCAGCGGCCCTGGCGCTTCTTGTAGGGCTTCGGCTCGCCCTTCACGATCGGGGCGCGCCCCTTGCCCTTGTTGGCCTTCGCCTTTCCTCCGCCGGGGGCCTTCTGTCGCGGCGCGGCGGGAGGCGCATCGGCGATGCGGAGGTGGGCTTCTTCGAGCAGCAGGCGGCCGGCCGGGGTGAGCTGCGTCGGCGGGGTGCGCGAGATGAGCGGCTGCCCCACCTGCTCCTCGAGCTTGTCGACGGTCGTGTACAGCGAGGCGAGCGGGATGCGCAGCTTCTCGGCCGCGCGCGGGAAGTGCAGCTCCTCGGCGAGGGCGGCGAACCGGACGAGGTGCTCGAGCTTCATGGCATCCATTCTCCCGTGTTCGACGCACGGAGCGGACCGGGTCCGCTGAGCGGGCCACGACGGACGGGACCCAGCGCATGCTGCGGGTCGTCCGGAGCGGATGCTCTCGCGCGGACGCAGGAGCGGGACGCGTGCCACCGTCCCGCCGCACCTGCGCGCGGCGGGACGGACGACGCCACTCAGGCCGCGGCGGAGGCGAGGAACCGATCGGCGGTGCGCAGCGACAGCGCCATGATGGTCAGCGCCGGGTTCGCGGCGATCGCCGAGGGGAACACCGAGTTGTCGCAGATCCACAGGTTCGGGATCTCGTGCGAGCGCCCGTCCGCATCCACCACACCGTCCGACGGGTCGGTCGACATGCGGCACGTGCCGATCGTGTGGGCCGTGCGGGCCAGCACCATCGTCTCGCGGGCACCCGCCGCCTCCATCACCCGCAGCATGAACGCCGTCGCGTGGGCGTCCATCGCCTTCTCATTCGACCCCGCCGAGAACGTCACCCGCGCGCGGGGGATGCCGAACTCGTCGGTCTCGTCGACGAGGGTGAGCCGGTTGTCGTCGGACGGCAGGCACTCGCCGTTGATGCCAATGCCCGCCATGAACCGCGACTGGTCGAGCCGCTGCATCAGATCGGGGCCCCACAGACCTCCGCCGCGCACGAGCGTCGTCGAGAAGGTCAGCGGCATGACGCCGAGGCTCTGCACGAGATAACCGCCGGCGAAATCGGCGTCGGCCGGGCGCATCATGTCTTCGCTGATGAGCGACGACGGATAGCCGCGATGTCCGCGCACCGGCTCGTCGAAGCGGCCCCACACCTGCGTCGCACCGTGCGCGAGGAAGTTGCGCCCCACCTGGCCGTTGTCGTTCGCGAGACCCGTGTGCAGCAGCAGCCGAGGTGTCTCGACCCCGCCGCCGGCGAGCACGAGCGACCGGCACCGCTGGCGCACGTCGACACCGGCCTGGCGGTACACGACCGCGGCGACGTGCCCGCGGGCGTCGAGCTCGATCGCGTGCACCATCGCCTCGGCGCGGATCTCGGCGCCGGCCGCGACCGCCGCGGGAAGGTAGGTGTTCGCCGTGGAGGCCTTGGCATCCACCCGGCACCCCTGGTGGCACTCGCCGCAGTTCACGCACGCGCCGCGCTCGCCGTGGTGGTCCTGCAGGCGGGCACGGGTGAGGACGGCGGCGGGGGCGTCGGCCCAGCGGATGCCGAGGGCGTCGCAGCCCTTCGCGACGAGGTTCGCCGGGGCGTTGCGCTTCGCCGGGGCGTAGGCGTATGTGCGGGTCGGATCCCACGGGTAGGGGGTCGGACCCGAGACGCCGATGTCGCCCTCGACGCGCTCGACGTACGACAGCAGCTCGTCGGGGTCGACGGGCCAATCGCGCCCCTCGCCGGTTTCAGTGCGGAGGGTCAGGTCGCGCCGGTCGGGGCGCGGGGTGAAGGCGCCCCAGTGCAGCATGGATCCGCCGACGCCGCGGCCGCTGTTGTTCGGCCCGAACGCGGTGGGGTCGTCGCCCCCGCTCAGACGCTCGGACATCCAGTTGATCTCGACGGCCTCGGTCTCATCGGGCGTGAGGTCGTCGAGGGCGAAGTGCCGGCCGGCTTCGATCGCGACGACGCTCAGGCCCTTCTTCGCCAGCTCGGACGTGAGGGGAGCGCCTCCCGCGCCCGTCCCGATCACGACGACGTCGACAGTCTCGTCGGTGCCGAATGTGCGCATCTGGTCGAGGTTCACGCCGCGTCTCCCGTCGCTACGGTGCCGCCGACGTCGGCGGGCTCCCAGTCTTCGCGGCGTCCGAGTCGGAGCTCCACGTATCCGCGCATGGGGCTGCCCCCGGTCGCGAAGCCGTCGTACCCGACGCGCGCCATGCTCGCGGGGTGCGCCAACCACTGGCGCACCAGGTCGTTGCGGACGTCTTCGAGCCACAGCTCGACCCGTGCCGCGTCGAGGGGACCGGCGGCATCCGTCGATCCCTCGATCGCGGCGCGGAGCACCTCCTCGCGCGCCGACGGGTCGGTCGGCCAGACGCCGGAGAGGGTGTCGAGTCCGGCGCGATAGGCCTCGGGGTCGGGCGGCAGGTCGGCGTTGCGCCACCCGTCGCCCTCGCCGCGCGCGAGCTGCGCGTCGACGCGAGCGGCCAGGTCGATGGGGGGACCGTCCTGCGGCACGACGAGGTCGGCGATCTCACGGAGCAGCGTGAGCTGCGCGACATCGAGGACCACGGGCGCGTAGCCGCGGTCGTCGGGCACCGCGCGCAGATTCAGGATGCCGCGCACGCGGGCATCGACGCGGTCACCCGCGATGAGCGCCGCCCACTCCGCGGGGACGACGGGGCCCGGCAGTACCTCGTCGCCGACGAAGTGGGCGATGGCCTCCGCGGCCTCGGACGTTCGCTCGAGCGGGATGAGGTGACCGGTGCGGTCGAGGGTGACGAAACGGGCGCGCGGATAGACGGATGCCAGGAGGCCCGGCTGAGCGGCCGCGCCGAGGTCGTCGTCGTCGGTGCCGGCCAGCACGAGGACGGGGAGGTCGAGGGTGCCGACCTCGGCCGAGGCATCGACGCGGCTGCCGGTCTCGAGCCAGGCCCGCCACGCGGAGGGGGCGGTGCGCTGCAGATCCTCGCGGGCGAGGTCGTGAGCTGCGGCGTCGAGCGGCTCGGCGGTGTTCTGGTCGAGGAACGTGTCGGCATCCTGATCGGAAAGGACTCCGTCGGACACCCACGAGAGCATGCGCTCGCGGCGCTCCTCGTCCATCGGCTCGGGACGCGGGGGCGACGGCGCCATCAGCACCATGCCCGCGAGTCCGACCAGCGGCGCGTCTCCGCGGAGGACGCGCGAGGCCACGAGGGCGGCGATCTTGCCGCCCATGCTGTGCCCGCCGAGGGCCCAGCGACCGCGGGCGTGCCGGGCGAGGTGCGTGATCACGTGGTCGACCGTGGCGGCGATCGAGGAGTCGGAGGCCTCGGCGAGCGAACCGAAGCCGGGCAGATCGATGCCTTCGACGCGCACGCGGCCGTCGAGACGCTCGGCGAGGCGGTCGAAGGATCGGGCGCTCGCGCCGAGCGCGTGGAGCAGGTAAAGAGTGGGGGGTGCCTCGTCGAGGATTCCAGCAGTTTCTTCGGGCATGCCCTCACCGTTTCGCACGGTCGGGCTCCACAGGGGTCGCTTGCGGATCGAGGTGATTTGCGCAAGAGCGGGCGTCGGTGGGTCATCGGTGCGGCCGGAAGGTGTGCAGAACTCCGGAGAGAGGGAGCTGCGGGTGGTCTGATCGTCCGCGGCGAGTAGGTTGCCATCGGAAAATCCGGAGTTCGGAACGCGACGGACGCCGGACGATGCGTGACGAGCGCCCCGGGCCGCACGGGGCGGACCGGGGCGCTGCGGACGGGTGCTACGGCGTGACCATGCCGCCGTTGACGTTCAGCGTCTCGCCCGAGACGTAGCTGGACTCCGCCGAGGCGAGGAACACGAACGCCGGGGCGATCTCGGCGGGCTGCCCCGCCCGCTGGTAGGTGCTCTCGTCGTCGAAGTGCTCCATCTGGTCGTCGGACACGCCCTGACTCACCTGCAGCGCCGACCAGGTGGGTCCGGGGGCGACCACGTTGACACGGATGCCGCGCGGGGCGAGCTGCTGCGCGAGCCCCTTCGACAGGTTGTTGATGGCGGCCTTGGTGGCGGCGTAGTCGAGCCGGTCGGGGGCGGGGACGTACGCCTCGAGCGAGGCCGTGTTGATGATGGTGCCGCCCTCGGGAAGGTGCGCGAGCGCTGCCTTCGTGATCCAGAACGGGGCGAAGACGTTGGTGCGGAAGGTCGCCTCGAACTGCTCGTCGTCCAGGTCTTCGACCTTGTCGACCATGACCTGCTTCCCGGCGTTGTTCACGACGATGTCGAGGCCGCCGAGCGCCTCCGCAGCGCGGTCGACGAGTTCCCGGCACGCCGCCGCCTCGGTGATGTCGAGCGCGATCGAGACGCCCGTGCGCCCGGCATCCCGGATCTGCGCGAGCACGTGATCGGCGTCTCGCTGCTCGTCGGGAAGATGCACGATCGCCACGTCGGCGCCCTCGCGCGCGAAAGCGATGGCCACGGCGCCACCGATGCCCGAGTCTCCGCCGGTGATGAGGGCTTTCCGCCCGACCAGGCGGCCGAGGCCGCGGTAGGTCTTCTCGCCGAGGTCGGGGACGGGCGTCATGTCGGCCTGCACGCCGGGCTCGGGCTGGTGCTGCAGGGGCGGCTCGACGCGCGCGTAGCGGGTGACGGGGTTGTCGAAAGTGAACTGGTCGCGATCGGAGGTCATGCCCCGACGCTAGGCATCCGGATGCCGTCGCGCCGGGGCCTTGACGGGGCCGACCGCTGCGACGGGCGGACTCGCGCGGGCGGTGAGCACCTCGTCGATCACGTCGGACACCCGTTGCGCGGAGGCGCGCCACGAGAACCGCGCGGCGTTGGCCAGACCCGCCGTGACGAGGTACGCGCGCAGGGTCGGATCGTCGACGACGCGCGACATCGCGTCGGCCAGATCGGCCTCGTCGTAGGGGTCGACGTACACCGCCGACGAGGCCAGCACCTCGGGCAGCGAGGCCGCGCGCGCGGCGATCACCGGACACCCGCACTGCTGCGCTTCGAGCGGCGGGATGCCGAACCCCTCGTAGAGCGAGGGGAAGACGAAGGCGATCGCGCCGCGATACAGCGCCGTCAGCTCGTCGTCGTCGACGCGACCGAGGAAACGCACCCGGTCGTGGGAGCCGTCGTAGCGCTGCCGCGAGAAGCTGTTCGTCTGGCTGCCGACCACGCGCAACTCGATGTCGGGGTGCGTCGCGGCGAAGCGTTCGAACGCCCCCAGCATTCGCGCGAAGTTCTTGTGCGCGTTGGGCGAGGACACCGCGAGCAGATAGGGGCGACCGGTGGCGCCCTCGCCCGGACTCGCGCCCGGGTGGAAGCGGGCGTCGGCGCCGTTGTGGACCACCGTGAACCGTGCCGGGTCGACACCGAAGTGGTCGGAGATCTCGCCGCGGGAGAACTCGCTCACCGTCAGCAGACCCTCGCTGCGGGCGATCAGGCGCGGCACGACGATGCCGTACACGGCGCGGAAGCGACGGCCGAAGCTTTCGGGATGCCGGATGTAGGTGATGTCGTGGTGCGTGGAGATCTGCGGCCGGTACCACGTCGGCCCCGTGCTCGCGAGGTCGACCAGGAGCTCGCGGCGCCGTCGGGCGAAGAGCGGCAGATCGATCTGTTCCCACGCGTGACCCCGGGAGCGGCCGACAGTGACGATGCGGGTGGGGTCGAGACCGGCCGTGTCGACCTCGCCCGGTGGGACGGCGAGCGTCACGTCGTCGCGGAGCGAGAGGAGCTCGCGCGTGATTTCGGTGGCGAAGCGCTGGATGCCGGTGGTGTGCTGCGTGAGGAAACGGGCGTTGACGAGGGTCATCGTGAGGACCGCTCCCGCGGGGCGAGGGCTGCGGCGTAGAGGGCGAGCGAATCGACGCCGACCCGATCATCGGTGAGCGTGCGTCGTGCCCATTCGAGCGCGGCCGCGGACATGCGCTCGCGGAGTCCGGCGTCGTCGAGGAGGAGGGCGGTCGCGGCGATGAGTCCCTCGTCGGTGCTGCGGACGAACCCGGTGACCCCGTCATCCACCGTGTCGCGGTTACCGACGACGTCGGAGACCACGGCGGGCAGGCCCTGGGCCTGGGCCTGGATCAGCGACAGCGACATGCCCTCCCACAGTGACGGGAACAGCAGGACGTCGAGGCCGTCGATGTGCGCGGCGAGCTCCTGCGGGGAGACCCAGCCGGTCACGCGCACCGGAGCGTCGGCGAACCATCTCGTCTCGTCGTCGGGTGCGCCCGCGCCGATCCAGACGAAGTCGGCGCGATCGTCGAGCGCCCGCGCGGCGGCGGCGAAACGCCAGGGGGCCTTCTGGTGGGTGACCCGGCCCACCATGCCCACCACCGGTCGCCGCATGCGGTCGGGGCGTCGCGGACGCCGCGAGACGGTGTCGCCGGCGACACCGGTCTGCAGCAGGTGCGCGCGCGGGGGAGCCAGGGCCGACTGCGCCAGGTCGAATTCCGACGGCGACGTCAAGATGAGCGTCGAGTGGCGGGTGAGGCGCCTCTCGATGAGACGGAGTGCGGCGCGGACGACGGAGGGCAGGTCGAGACGAAGGAACGCGAAACCGTGCGGCGAGTAGAAGACCGTGGCGGGGTCTCGGCGTCCGCGGAGCGCGTGACGGACGATCGCCCCCGCGAAGCTCGAGTGCGCGTGCACCACGTCGACGTCATCCACGTCGCGCATCGCGTGGCGGAGTGCGCGGAGGTCGCCGAGACGCGAGCCCGTGAACAGCCGGGTCAGCTCGACATCCGGGTGGAACCGCGCGCGCAGCGCCTCGTCGGACGGGGTCTCGGGGCGCGGGAGGAACAGCACGCGCACCTCGGCGCCGGCCTCGGCCTGGCGGCGCGAGATGCTGTCGACGACGCTGAGGACGCCGCTCCCCATCGCTTCGGTCACGTGCAGCACGCGCATCATGCGGTCGTCATCTCCATCCAGGTGCGGGCGATGCCCTCGGTCAGGGACAGGTCGTCGTCGGCGCCGAACTCGTCGACGAAGCGGGTGACGTCGAGCACGACGTGGTCGACGAAGGTCGCGGGCTTGGGCGCCGTGCGCACCGGGAAGTCGCGTCCGACGACGTCTCGCACGGTCGCGAGCACCTCCGCGACGGTCGTGCCCTGACCGCTGCCGAGGTTGTACACGCGATGCCGGGGCTCGGCCTCCACCATGCGCAGGATGCGCCGGATCAGATCGTCGACGTGGATGTAGTCGCGGATCATCGACCCGTCGCCCAGCTGCACGATCGGCTCCGCGCGAAGGATGCGATTGAGGGTGATCGGAATCACGCCCTGCCGTTTCGACGGGTTCGCGTTCGCCCCGTACGGGTTCGAGATGCGCAGCGACACGGCGGCGAGCCCGGCTGTCGCGGCGTAGTAGTCGATGTACCGCTCGACCGCGAGCTTGCCGATGCCGTAGGGCGAGACGGGGGCGGCGGGGGCGTCTTCGACGAACGTCGCGCCCGGCTGCGGACCGTAGATCGCCCCGCCGCTCGAGGCATAGAACAGGCGATGGATGCCGGCGCGCGCGCACAGCGCGAGCAGCTCGACGCTCTGCTGGACGTTCGTGCGCAGGTCGATGGTGGGGTCCGCATCGACGGTGGCCGGCGTGGTGGTGGACAGGAAGTGGAAGACGTACTCCTGGCCGGAGACGACGGCGGCGAGGTCGGCGACGCTGAGGAAGTCGCCGGCGACGACGGTGAGGTCGGTGGACGAGAAGGCGCGCGTGCCGCGGCTGAAGCGATCGAACGCGGTCACCTCGTGGCCGGCGGCGACGAGGGCGTCGGTGAGGCGGGACCCGAGGAAGCCGTTGGCCCCGATGACCAGGCAGCGCGCCATCAGAGGAGACGGCGAGGAGGGGCGGTCGGGGGCATCGGATCCTCTCGGTGGAGGCGACATCGCGCCGGTGGCGTCGCGGATCGCCGGTCGGAGGCGCGCGCCGGGTGCCCGCTCGAGACTCCGAGTGCACGACGATGCCGGTCGACGCGGTCGCGGGCGCGCGGGGGCGGGCGCCAACCTCGGGGGTGAAGGACACCGCCGCTCGAACGCGAACGCACCCCCGCGGGTGGCGTCGCTCGCAGGCTCCCCGTCGCCGGCCGTCGGCTCGCCGCGTGCGTTCACCATCGGCTTCGCCCGCGCGAGCGGAGCGGTCACCCGGGAGGGGCGTCGAGGCGCACGGGATTCAGCGCCGCCGCCTCACCCAGTCCCGGATGCCGCGCCGGAGGCGGATCCACCGCGCTCGCCGCGGGGTGGTGGCGGCGTGGCCCGCGTGACGGGCGGAGGCCAGGGCGACGTCGTCGGGCGGCCACACGAATCGCAGGACCAGTCGAACCCGTACCGGCCAGGACACCGCGCGCATCGCCATCCAATACGCACGGACGTGGTCGGGCTGCTGCCGCCACTCCCAATCGCGCGGGGTACCCGCGGCATCCGCGTCGAGGCTGCCGGGTTCGGCGAGGGGCTCGAGCTCCTCGCGCAGGACCGGGACGGCGCCGAGTTCGCGCGCCCGCGCGACGCTGCCGTCGGCACGGGAGAGGAAACCCCGGGCGGAGGCCGAGGCGCCGGGGGTGCGCGGGCCCGCACCGATCACGGGGCGCACCGCGTGCAGGGCCGCCAGCACGGCGTGCGTGGCGGGAGCGGGGACGAGGACGTCCACGGCGGCGAAGCGCACGGAGACGGCGTCGCGCAGCACGAGCGCGAAGGCCCGCTCGTCGTCGAGCACCAGCCCCGGGAAGCGTCGGTGCACGTCGATCTCGCACCCCCACCGTCGTGGCGTGAGCGTCGCCGTGTGATGGATCGATGTACCGCGCCAGGGGTCGGGCGCCGGATCCCAGCCCCACGGGACGAGTGCGTCGGCGAGCTCGCCGACGCGAGCGGGATCGCACCAGAGGTCGACGTCGCCCGAGTGCTCGCGTTCACGGAGTCCCTGGAGGCGGAGCGCCGGACCCTTGGTGAACACGCACGCGATGCCCCGGTGCGCCGCGACGCGGGCGACGAGGGCGTAGACGAGTTCGTGCAGCGGCGACGAGAGCGTCGGCGGTCGTAGGTCCGTGACCTGCGCGGGGTGCGACGCCGCCATCGCGACGAGGCCGAGGTCGCTCAGATGCGCCAGGACGGCGTTCTCGTCGGATGTGAACGACGCCGGTGCCGCGGGAGCCGAGGTGATGAGTCGTCGCCAGAGCGCGGAGCCCTCGCCTACGAGACACAGGGCTTCACCCGGCCGCGTCGGCAGCACCAGCACCTCGGCTCCGTCCGCGAAGTCGGCGGAGCCGCTGACGTCGAGCGCGCCGTAGGCGATCGGGATCCACCCGTGACCGGGCGGAACGGGACTGCGCATGAAGGACCTCGGGGGGACGGCGGGTGACCTCTCAGTCTTGCCGTCTCGCGGGTTCGGCCGGAGCGAAGGGGCCCGAACGCCCCCTTCAAATCACCCGCGGAGGGGCGGATCTCACCCGCCCGGGACGATCAGCGGATGCCGCCCCGGTCGACCAGACGCGTGGGGACGAGGTGCGTGTGCGAACCCGTCGCCGGCGTCGCGGCACGGGCGAGCAGGGTCTCCGCCGCGCGGGCGCCGAGATCGGCGACGTCGTAGTCGACGATGCGGATGCGTCGGGGCAGCAGACGCGACAGCTCGAAATCGTCGAAGCCCGCGACGGCGACATCGGCGCCGCGCGGCAGGATGGCCTCGAGGGCACCGATCGTGACGCGGTTGTTCGCGCAGAAGACGGCCGTGGGAGCATCGTCGCCGTCGAGCAGTCGTTGCATGGCGTCACGGGCCATGGCCGGGGTATGGAGGCCGTCGATGACCAGCGCCGGATCGGGGGTCCGCCCTGCGGCGACGAACGCCTCTTCGACGCCCGCCCACCGTTGCGACATCGTGAAGATGCTGCGGCGGTCGAGCAGGACGGCGATGCGGCGGTGCCCGGCGGCGAGCATCTCGGCCACGGCGGCCCTCGCGCCTCCGCGGTTGTCGAGCAGGATCGCGTCGGCCGGGATGCCGCTGCCGGGGCGGTCGAGGAAGACCACGGGGGTGCCCAGCTCGACCTCGCGCGCCAGATAGGCGTGGTCGTCGGCGGTCGGGACGACGATGAGGCCCCCTACCTGGCGCTGGCACAGGTCGAGGGCGAGGGAGCGCTCGATGTCGGCATCCTCTTCGCTGGACGCCATGACGAGGTGCATGCGCTCGCGGGCGGCGATCGTGGAGACGGCGGCGGCGACGGCCATGTAGAAGGTGTTCGACAGATCGGCGGCGATGAAGCCGATCGTGTCGCGGCTGCCGGAGCGGAGGCTCGCGGCGAGGGCGTTGCGGTGGTAACCCAGGCGCTGCACGGCGGCGGCGACTCGCTCGGCCATGCCTGGATCGACGTTCGGTTCGCCGTTGATGACGCGCGAGACCGTTTTGAGGCTCACGCCGGCGTCGGCGGCGACGTCGATCATCGTGGGCCGGCCGGTCTTGCGCATGAGTCTCCTCGGATGCCGTCGGGTGCGGCATCTCCGAGCATAGGGAGGGGGTCGGGTGCCGGAGGAATCCGGGAGGGGTGACGGGTGCGCCGAGGAGATCGGCGCACCCGTCGTGGCGCTCAGAGCTCGGGGGCGACGAACGTCCCGTTCTCGTGCGACGCGATGGCGGCGGCGAAGAGGCGGTGCGTCAGCGCGGCCTCCTCGGGACGGACGCAGCCGAAACCGTCGCCGAGCTCGCCCACGTACTCGGCCAGGAAGGCCGCCCACATCTGCAGGATGGCATCCGAGAATCCCGACTCGAAATTGGGGCCCGTCACCGTCGGCCACACCGACTGGCTGCCGGCGTCGACCCTCTGCCAGCTCTGCTCGCGGCCGACCCCGGGGACGTCGATGAAGGCGAAGACCTGCACCTCTTTGGGATTCTTGGTGCTGAAGCGCACGCCGCCCGACATGCCGATGGCCTCGAACTCCCACGTGTTCTTCTGCCCGGGTGCGATGCGCTTGGTCTCGGTCGTGAGCGGGAAGGGCGCGCCGTCGTGGCGGGCCCACGAGTGGATGACGGCGTTGTCCCACGTGTCGCACGGCTGCGGGGTGCCGTCGGGACCGGGGCGCTCGGTGACGACGTCCTGCAGGATGCCGACCACCTTCTCGGGCGTCCATCCCAGGCGCAGCGGCACGTGCCACGTGTGCATGCCGAGGTCGTTGAGCACGCCCGCGTCGCCGCAGAACTGCTTTTGCCGCTTCCAATTGAGCGGCTTGTTCACGTCGATGTCGCTGGCGTGGAGGAACGTGCATTTCGCCTCGACGATGCGGCCGAGCGCGCCAGACTTCACGTAGTCGACGGCCCATTGCGCACCCGGGAAGAACGGCATCTCGCTCGACACGCGAACGAACGACCCCGCCGTCTCGTCGATGGCGGCGACGACCGCGTCGGCGGCCGCGCGGTCGATGCCGAACGGCTTCTCGGCCAGCAGCGCCTTGCCGGCACGGATGGTGTCGACGTACAGCCGCTCGTGCAGGTCGTGGCGCACCGCGATGTAGACGACGTCGACGCGCGGGTCGGCGAGGAGCTCGTGGTGGTCGGTGGTGGTCAGCTGCACGGTGTCGATGCGCTCGAAGAACTCGAGGGCCGCCGGGTTGATGTCGCACACGGCGACGAGCTCGGGCTCGGCCGGGTGGTCGATGAGCGCCGGCCAGCGGCGCAGGGCCGCGGCGATCTCGCGGCCCATGAGGCCGCCGCCGATGATGCCGATTCCGACCTTCTCGCCGGTCATGAGCGGTCTCCTTCCGCCGGGGCGCTGCCGAGGATGGACGCGGATGCCAGGGGGCCGGACGCGCTCACGCGGCACCGCCGATCAGGGCGAGGGCGTCGTCGACCGAGGCGTCGTCGTGGACGACGGCCATCAGGGCGGCGGTGATGCCGGCCGGGTCGTGGTGCTGGATGACGTTGCGGCCGTAGACGATGCCGCGCGCGCCCTGCTCGAGGACGGCCCGGGTGCGCTCGAGGAGCGTGCGGTCGTCGACCCGTCCCCCGCCGCGGACCAGCAGCGGGGTGTCGCCGGCGGCCTGGATGACCCGGTGGTAGTCGGTGATGTCGTCGGTGGGGTCGGCTTTGATGAGGTCGGCGCCGAGTTCGCGCGCCTGGCGCACGAGGGTGACGATCTTTGCGGTGTCGCCGTCGACGCCGTAGCCGCCGGTACCGGGCTTGGTCTGCATGACCAGCGGCTCGATCATGAGGGGCATCCCGTAGCGCTCGGCGTCGGTGCGCAGCGCCAGGATCGAGCGGATGCACTGCTCGCGCACCTGCGGCTCACCGGGCAGGTCGAGCAGGTTCACGCACACGGCGACCGCGTCGAGGCGGACGGCGACCTCGATGGCATCCGGAACGTGGATGCTGTGCAGCGGCGACTCGAGAGGGTCGCCGTAGACGTTGGCGATGTCGGTGCGGAGCACGAGTCCGGGCTTCTGCTTGCCGGGGACCGACTGCAGCAGAGGTGCCTGACCGAGGGTGAGCTGGACGGCGTCGGGCCCGGCGTCGACGAGCGTCGCCACGGTCTTCGCCATGTCTTCGATGCCGGTGAGGAAGTTGTGCTCGTGGAACGCGCCGTGGTCGACGGCGACGTCGAGCGCGCGGCCGGACTTCGCGTTGAAGAGGCGGTGGAGGCGGGGTTTCGACATGGGGTGTGGGTCTCCGAGACGTCGGTGTCGAGGCGCTGCTCTGCGCTCGACGGTCAGTATGCGGGTAGCGAGACAACGTTGTCAATCACTGCTAGCGTGAGCCGCGCAACGGCGAGGAAGGCGGGGCTCATGGGCGAGCTGTACGGATCGGCGATCGACGAGGTGCGGCGGCGCACGGGTTCGCTCGCGCAGGTGGCGAGCGTGGAGGCGTCGGTGCGCACCGACGGACCGGATGCCGGCACCCGGCGTCTGCGGCTGATCGCGGGCGAGCTCGAGGTCGAGATGCTCCCCGACCGCGGGCTCGACATCGGGCAGGTGCGCCACCGCGGGGTGCCGCTGGCCTGGGTGTCGCCGACGGGGTGGCCGCGACCCGGTGCCGGGGGGTTCGGGGCGTCCTTCGGCGGCGGACTCGTCACCACGTGCGGGCTCCTGTCGTTCGGTCCGCCGTCGGTCGACGCCGAGGGGGAGCACCCGCAGCACGGGCGGTACAGCGGGCTCGCGGCATCCGTCACCCGTGCGGAGGTCGTGGGCGACGCCGTGGTGGTGGAGGCGATGATCGTGGAGGCGACCGTGCTCGGCGCCAACCTCGAAGTGCGGCGGCGCGTGCGCCTGCCGTTCGGGGCGGGGCGGATCGAGCTGCGCGACGAGATCGTGAACCGCGGGTCGCGCGCGGTGGAGCCCATGGTGCTCTACCACGTGAACCTCGGCTGGCCGGTGGTCGATGCCGGCTCCGTGCTGCGCTCGCCGGCGGAACGGGTGCGGGCCCGTGACGCGGAGGCGGAGGCGGGGCGGGCGTCGTGGGCGGAGTTCCCGGAGCCGGTCGCCCACTACCCCGAGCAGGTGTTCGTGCACGAGCTGCCCGCGCACCGCCGTGTCGCGGCCGAGGTCGTCTCGCGGTCGGGGCTCGGCATCCGGATCTCTTTCGACACCGCAGTGCTGCCGGGGATGTTCCAGTGGCGGGTGGCGCAGGAGGGCGCGGTCGTGCTCGGCGTCGAGCCGGCGACGGCGGCGACGATCCTCGGGCGCGCCGACGCTCGGGCGGCGGGTCTGCTGCGCGAGCTCGAGCCGGGAGCGGCGTGGGAGCTCGGCCTCGACATCGATGTCATCCGAGATGGATCCGTGACTTGACAACGTTGTCCGACGGGCTCATGCTGACTCCAGCGAAGCCCGCCCGAGGGTTTCCGGTCCGCAAGACAACGATGTCGGAGCAGCGATGACGCACGAGCGAGAGACGGCCGACGAGGCCACGGGGCTTCGGCCGCGCGCCCGGCTCATCGACGTCGCGACGGCCGCGGGCGTGAGCCCCAAGACCGTGTCGCGCGTCATCAATGACGAGACGGGGGTGCTGCCGCCCACCCGGGAGCGGGTCCTGCGCGCCGTGCGCGAGCTCGGGTTCGTGCCCGACCGCAGTGCTCGCGAGCTCAAGCGGCGCGACGCCGACACGATCGGCATCCTGATCGACGCCATCAGCGACCCGTTCTTCGCCGCCTTCGTCAGCGTCGTCGAGGAGCTCGCGGTCGCGGAGGGCCTCAGCGTCATCTTCGCCAGCACCGGCTACGATGCCGCCCGCGAGAGCGCGCAGCTCGAGCGCCTCACCGGGCACCGCCTGGCCGGGCTCATCGTGGCACCCGTCGCGGTCGCGGCCTCGACCCTCGCCGCCCTCCGCACCCGCTTCCCCGTGGCCTGCATCGACCGGGTGCGATCCGGCATCGACGCGGTCGTCATCGACGACTTCGGGGCGGCCGTCGAGGCCACCGCCGCACTCATCGCGCACGGACACCGACGCGTCGCCTTCATGGGCGAGGACGTGCCCTACCCCACGGTCAGCGACCGGCTCGCCGGATACCGCTCGGCCCTCGCGGCGGCAGGACTGCCCTTCGACCCCTCGCTCGTCGTCACCCACGAGCGCTTCGGGCGCGGGGAAGCCGCCGAGGCCTCCCGGTTGCTCGAGCGTGACGACGCCCCCACCGCCCTGCTGTGCGCGACGAGCCTCGCCGCCATCGGCACCGTCCGCGCCATCCGCGCGCGGGGACTGCGGATGCCGGCACTCATCTCCTTCGGCGACTTCACCCTCGCCGAGGTGCTCGATCCCGGCATCACGTTCGTCGACCACGACCCGCGGCTGCTCGCCACGGCCGCGTTCCGACTGCTGCGGCAGCGCGCCGAGCGGCCCGACGACGGACCCGCCCGCATCGTCGTGCCGACCCGCCTCGTGCCGCGCGGATCAGGCGAGGTCGCGGCGCCGGGTGCGGCCGCCGTCGCGGTGTCCGCGATGGGCCCTTCGACAGGCTCAGGGAGCATCACGGGGTCTGCCGACGCGACGATCGGCGGCGCGCTTCCCGCCCTCGTCGAGCCCGCCGCAGCCCTGGTCGCGACCGCGCTCACCCTCGTCCACCCCGAGCCGGGCGGCGATGCCGTCGTTCCGGCCGCTGCCCCCATCGGAGCCCCGTGATGAAGCCCGTCCTGCTGCCCCCCAACCCCGTGCAGCACTTCTACCTCGGCGGCGACCGCATCGCGGCCCTCCGCGGCATCGTGCCCGAGACCGACCGCCAGCCCGAGGAGTGGCTCGGCTCGACCGTGTCGCGCTTCGGGTCCGACGAGATCGGTCTGGCCGTCACCGATGAAGGGGCCTTCCTGCGCGACCTCGTCACGGCCGACCGTGCCGCCTGGGTGGGGCTCCGGGGTGGGCGGGATGCCGCCGATCTCGGCATCCTGGTCAAGCTCCTCGACGCGCGTCAGCGCCTCCCCGTCCACGTGCACCCCGACCGCGGCTTCGCCCGCGCGCACCTCGACTGCCCGTACGGCAAGACCGAGGCCTGGTACGTGCTCGAGACCGAGGAAGACTGCGCGGTGTACGTGGGCTGGAACCAGGCCGTCGATCGCGACGAACTCGATCGCCGTCGCGACGCGCAGGACAGTGACTGGATGCTCGCGCACATGAACCGCGTCGTGGTGCGCCCGGGGATGGGCGTGCTCGTTCCCGCCGGAACCGTGCACGCGATCGACGGCGGCATCTTCGTCGCCGAGGTGCAGGAACCCACCGACTTCTCGATCCTGTTGGAGTGGTCGGTCACGACGTCCACCCGCGAGGAATCGCACCTCGACCTCGGCTTCGAGGCCGTGATGCCCGCCGTCTCGACCGAGAAGCTGGATGCCGACGCGCTCGACGCCCTCGTGAGCTCGGCCGGTACGACGCCCGCCGGCCCCGCCTTCCGTTCGCTCCTGCCCGACGCCGCGGACCCGTACTTCCGCCTCTTCGACGCCGCCGGCGACACGGTCCCGCGCGACGCCGGTTTCGCCGTCGTCCTGGTGCGCGAGGGCGCGGGTGCCCTGGTCTCGGACGCGGGAACCGTCGACGTCGAGCGCGGACAGGTCTACGCCGTGCCGCACGCCTTCGGCGCCTGGCGCCTGACCGGTGGCGCCGAGATCCTCGTCGGCGCCCCCGGCGCCGGCTGGCCCGGAACCCTGAACGGCGGTGACGTGCAGTGACCGACTACGTCGTCGGAATCGACATGGGCTCGACCAGCACCAAGCTGCTGGTTGCCACTCCCGAGGGGCGCCAGGTGCTGGTGGTCAGCCGGCGCTCGCCCTGGACCAACCTCGACCACGGCCGGGCGGAGATGACGGCCCACGAGGCGATCGCCGTCGTGCGCGACCTCGCCGCCGAAGCCGACGTACGTCTCGACGCGGACTACCGCATCGTCGCGCTCGCCGTCTCGGGTATGGCGGAGGCGGGGGTGCTCCTGGATGCCGAGGGCCGGGCGCTCGCGCCGCTGATGGCGTGGTTCGACCCTCGCGGGGCCGCGCAGATCATGGCGACGCCCGCGGAGTTCCGCGCCGAGTTCCTCGGTCGCACCGGGCTGCCGGTGGGGCCCCTGGCATCCATCGCCAAACTGCTCCACCTGCGCGACAGCGGGATCCCGCTGGCGGGCACCACCTTCCTCAACGTGCCGGAGTACGTGGTGCATGCGCTCGGCGGGCCGCGCGTGGCGGAGTACTCGCTCGCCTCCCGCACCGGCCTGCTCGACCAGGACGACAGCACCCCGTGGGGTGCCGCCCTCGACGTGCTCGGCGTCGACGAGAGCATCCTCGGAGCGCGGGTGAGCGCGGGCGAGGCCGTGGGCGTGCTGAGCGATGAGGCGATGCCCGCGGGCTTCCGCGGCGCGGCACTGACCGTCGCGGGTCACGACCACCTCGTCTCGGCCGTCGCCGTGGGCGCGACCCACACCGGCCAGCTGTACGACTCGATGGGAACGGCCGAGGCGTTGGTCCGCGTGCTCGATGACACCCTGCCGTTCGCGGCACGCGAGCGCCTCGCCCTCGCGGGGATCAACTGCGTCCGCCACGTCATCCCGGGCAAGTACGTGCTGCTGGCGGGCACGAAGTCGGGGCTGCTCATGCGGCGCGTCCTGCAGCTCCTCGGCATCACGGATGCCACGGGCCGGGCGCAGATCGACGACGCGGCCATGGCGCTGCCCGTCGACGGTGCCCTCGCCGACGGCGGCCTCGAGGTCTCGGGCGCGCGCAACGACGACGGCGTGCTGAAGATCGTCGCGCAGAGCGACGGGCTGAGCCCCGCCGAGCTGTTCGCGGCGAGCCTGCGCCACGGCAACGACATGCTCGCCGAATGCATGGCGGTGATGGACCGCGAGGTCGCGCCGCCCACCTCGACGGTGCTCACCGGCGGGTGGTCGACGATGGCATCCGTCGTCCGCTCCCGTTCCGCGCTGCTGCCCGACGTGACGGTCTCGACCCACGACGAGGGCACGGCGTACGGCGCGGCGCTCTTCGCCGCGTTCGCGGTGTCGGCCGACTCGTTCGAGGTCGTCGCGGAGTCGTTCCTCACTTCCTCTCTCGTCGCCGACGAGGGATCCCTCCTCTCCCACGAAAGGAGCTGACGATGTCGTCAGTCACCACCGCCGTCCCGGTGCTGCAGGCGCGGGGCTTGTCCCGTCAGTTCGGCCATGTCCGCGCCCTCAACAACGTCGACTTCGAGGTCTACCCCGGCGAAGTCACCGCCCTCATCGGCGACAACGGCGCCGGCAAATCGACCCTCGTCAAAGCCCTCTCCGGCAACCTCGCCGTCGACGAAGGAGAGATCCTCTTCGACGGCAAACCGATCGAGATGACCAACCCCCAGGTCGCCTCCGCCCTCGGCATCGAAACCGTCTACCAAGACCTCGCCCTCGCCCCCCACCTCGACCCCGTGCAGAACATGTACCTCGGCCGAGAAATCCGCCGCCCCGGCCTCGCCGGCGCCCTCGGGTTCATGAAGACCAAAGACATGGCCGTCGCCTCCCGCGCCGCCTTCGACGAACTCGGCGCCACCGTCCGCTCCCTCACCTCCCCCGTGGGAGAGATGTCCGGCGGACAACGCCAAGCCATCGCCATCGCCCGCGCCGTGCACTGGGCCGGACGCCTGGTCTTCCTCGACGAACCCACCGCCGCCCTCGGCGTCCGCCAGACCAAGAACGTCCTGGAAACCATCCGCCGCGTCCGCGACAAAGGCATCGCCGTCGTCCTCATCTCCCACTCCATGCCCCACGTCATGGACGTCTGCGACCGCATCCAAGTCCTGCGCCTCGGCACCCGCGTCGCCAACATCAACGCCAAAGACACCTCCATGGAAGAACTCGTCGGACTCATGACCGGCGCCGTCACGAAGGACGACCGGAAATGAGCGTCAAGACCCCTCCCACCGAGACCGTCGCGATCGGGACGTTCGACGATTCGAAGCCCAACTTCTTCGTGGGGCTGCTGAAGGCGCAGGCGTTCCAGATCCTGCTCATCCTCATCGTCATCGTGCTGGTCTTCAGCGTGCTGGCGCCCGACTCGTTCGCCCAGTGGTCGAACTTCCGCCTCATCATCCAGAACGCCTCGATCCTCGCGGTGCTGGGCGTGGGCATGACCTACATCATCATCACCTCGGGCATCGACCTCTCGATCGGCTCGGTGCTGGTGTTCTCCGGCGTCGTCTCGGCCCTCGTCATGCGGGCGATGGGCGGCGAAGGCTGGGGCGTCGCGACCGTCGGCATCCTCGTGTCCATCCTCAGCGGCGTGTGCTGGGGCCTGTTCAACGGCTTCCTCATCGCGAAGGCCAAGATCCCACCGCTCATCGTCACCCTGGGTTCGCTCGGTATGGCCCTCGGCCTCGCGCAGATCCTCACCGGCGGCGTCGACATCCGCGACGTCCCGACCGTGCTCACCGTCTCGATCGGCTACGGCAACGTGTTCGGGTCGCTCCCGATCATCAGCGTGATCGCGCTCGTGATCGTCGTCATCGGCGCGATCGTGCTGCACTTCACGAAGTTCGGCCTCTACACCTACGCCGTCGGATCGAGCGAGCTCGCCGCCCGCCGCGTCGGCGTCAAGGTCGACCGCCACCTCATCTCCGTCTACACGCTGTCGGGAGCTCTCGCGGGACTCGCCGGCATCCTCGCGCTGTCGCAGTTCTCGACCACCGCGATCGCCGGGCAATCGCAGACGAACCTCAACGTGATCGCGGCCGTCGTGATCGGCGGCACGTCGCTCTTCGGCGGTGTCGGCACCATCTTCGGCACCGTCGTCGGCCTCTTCATCCCGGCCGTGCTGCAGAACGGCTTCGTCATCACGGGCGTGCAGCCCTTCTGGCAGCAGGTCGCCGTCGGCGCGGTGCTCATCACCGCCGTCTACGTCGATCAGGTGCGCCGCACCGCCGCCACGCGCGGCAACACCCAGAGCCTCTGGCGCACCTTCGTCAGAGGTGGCCGCCGCGGCTGAGTCCGTAGCGTCCGTAACCACCAAGAGAGAACAGGCAATCACAATGCAGTGGAACAAGAAGGTTCTCGCGTTCGCCACCCTCGGCGCCGCAGCCACCCTCGTCCTCGCCGGATGCTCCGGCGGCTCCTCGTCGGGTTCCGCCTCGGGCGGATCCGACGGCGGTTACAAGATCGCGTTCGTCCAGGGCGTCGCGGGAGATGAGTTCTACATCTCCATGCAGTGCGGCATCCAGGACGAAGCCGCCAAAGAAGGCGCCACCGTCACCACCCAGGGCCCGGAGAAGTTCGACCCCACCCTCCAGAAGCCCATCGTCGACGCCGTCGTCGCCTCACAGCCCGATGCTCTGCTGATCGCGCCGACCGACGTGTCGGCGATGCAGGCGCCGATCGCGGCGGCCGAGGCTGCGGGCATCAAGGTCGTCCTCGTCGACACGACGCTCGAAGACCCGTCCGGCGCGGTCTCGCAGATCTCCAGCGACAACGAGGGCGGCGGGGCTGCCGCGTTCACGGCGATTCAGGATGCGAACTCCGACGGCGGCAAGGTGCTCGTGGTGTCGGTCGACCCCGGCATCTCCACCACCGACGCCCGCGCGAAGGGCTTCGAGGACGCCGTCGCCAAGGACAGCAAGTTCGAGTCGGTCGGCGTGCAGTACTCGCACAACGAGCCCGCCACGGCCGCGGAGATCGTGACCGCGGCGCTGCAGAAGGACCCCGACATCGTCGGCATCTTCGCCGCCAACCTGTTCGCCGCCGAGGGCTCCGCCACCGGTGTCCAGCAGGCCGGCAAGCAGGGCGCCGTCACCATCGTCGGTTTCGACGCGGGTCCCGCCCAGGTCAAGGCCCTCGAGGCCGGCACCGTCCAGGCCCTCGTCGCGCAGGAGCCCGCCACCATCGGCTCCGACGGCGTCCAGCAGGCCATCGCGGCCCTGAAGGGTGAGGCCACCGAGGCCAAGATCCAGACGGGCTTCACCATCCTGACGAAGGACAACATCGCCACCGACGGCGCCGACGCCGTCTACAAGTCCAGCTGCTGACCCACCCGGATGCCGGGCCCCTCGCACACGCGAGGGTGCCGGCATCCGCCCCCTCCCTCCCTCCCGCAGGGTTCGGGGCGGTTCTCGCCGCTCGGGGCGGAAGCGCCACGCCCCGAGCGGCGGATCGCGCCCCGAATCCCGACGGCACGCCAGACCCCGACACCGCACGGGGATGGGATGCCGCACCCCCGCCGGAGGCTCCGGCATCCACGCCTTCTTCCCCGTTCGGGGCGGAGTCGGCCGATCGGGGCGGAAACGCCACGCCCCGAGCGGCGGATAGCGCCCCGAACCCCGCCCCACCCCGGACAAGAGAGAGACACCGCCGTGCCGCTGGCCGACATGCCCGAACTGCTCGCCGCGCACCGCGCGGTCGGGGCCTTCAACTTCATCACCCTCGAGGTCGCCGAAGCGATCGTCGCCGGCGCGGAGGCCGCCGACAGCGGGGTCATCCTCCAGCTGTCGCAGAACGCCATCGCGTTCCACGGGGGCCTGGCACCCGCCGGCACCGCCGCACTGCGCCTCGCCGAGGGTGCCCGGGTGCCCGTCGTCGTGCACCTGGACCACGCGACCGAGGACGGGCTCGTCGACGAGGCGCTGGACGTCGGCATCCGTTCCGTCATGTTCGACGCGGCGCACCTCGACGACGCCGAGAACCTCCAGCGCACCGCGGCCGTCGCCGCCCGCGTGCACGCCGCAGGCGGCTGGATCGAGGCCGAGCTCGGCGAGATCGGCGGCAAGGGCGCCCACTCACCCGGCGTGCGCACCGACGTCGCCGAGGCCGCGCGTTTCGTCGACGCCACGGGTGTCGACGCCCTGGCCGTCGCGGTCGGCAGCGAGCACGCGATGCGCGAGCGCAGCGCCCGGCTCGACGAGCACCTCATCGCCGAGCTCGCCGCCGCCCTGCCGGTGCCGCTGGTGCTGCACGGCTCGAGCGGCGTCGCCGACGCGGGCATCGACGGGGCCGTCCGCGCGGGCATGCGCAAGGTCAACATCGGCACGCACCTCAACGCCGTGCTGACGGCGGCGGTGCGCGACGAGCTCGCTCGGGACCCGGATGCCATCGACCCCCGCCGCTGGCTCGCCCCGGGGCGCGCCGCCGTCGCGGGCGAAGTGCACCGCCTGCTCGACGTCATCACCGGACGCGGCGCATGACCGGCATCGTCACCTTCACCGCGGCCGGGGCGATCGACGCCACCTACCGCATCGGGACGCTGCGCCGCGGGTCGTTCACCCGCGCCGAGAGCTACACGCGCGAGGTGAGCGGCAAGGGTGTCAACGTCTCGGCGGCCCTCGCCGCGGGCGGCGCCGACACCGCCGCGGTGGTCGTGCTCGGCGCCGACGACGTGCGGTTCGCCCGATGCGGTCTGACCGCACCCCTGCTGCGCATCGTCGAGGTGCCCGGAGCGACCCGCGTCAACACCTCGATCATCGACGCCGACGGCGCCACCACCAAGGTCAACGCGCCCACCCCGCCCCTGTCGCCGGAGGCCTGGGATGCCGCGGTGTCGACGCTGCGCGCCGAGCTCGCCGCCCGCACCGACCCGTGGCTCGTCGTCTCGGGCAGCCTGCCCGAACTCGCCGGCACCGGGACGCTCGTCGACCTGACCGCCGTGCGGGCTGTGGCGCGAGAGCACGGAGCGCGCATCGCCGTCGACACGAGCGGTGGAGCCCTCGAAGCCGTGCTCGCCGACCCCGTCGGCATCGATCTGCTCACCCCCAACGCCGAGGAGCTGTCGTCGGCGGTGGGGCGACCTCTCGCCACCCTCGGCGACGTCGTCACGGCCGCGCGCGAGATCGTCGGCCGGGGAGTGGCGACCGTCCTCGCGAGCCTGGGCGCCGACGGCCTGATCGCCGTCACCGCCGACCGTGCGGTCTTCGCGCGCGCCGACGCCCCGTACGTCGCGAACACCGCCGGGGCGGGGGATGCCGCCCTCGCGGGGTTCCTCCTCGGGCTCACACGGACGCCCGCCGCGGCAGCCGGTGGTGCCGACCCGCTCGCCGTCGCCACCGCGTCGGCCGCCGAGTGGGGGGCCCACGCCGTCGCGCACGCGTCGACGATCGTCGCGGGGCCGCCGGTCGGCATCCGGGCGGTGGTCGAGACCTCTCCCGACCTCTCACGCGCGCTGACCGACGAGGGCGAGGCGTGAGCGCGCTCGTGCTCGGACCCCACCGCGGGCGCATCGCCGCCGCCCGGACATCCGCCCCGGGCGCCGACCGCCCTCGCCGCCCGCACACCTCGAAGGACGACGCATGACCCTCGCAGCGCCCGAGATCGCCCCCGAGATCACCGCGGCCGTCGCCGATGTCGCGCGTATCCGCACCCGCGCGATCGACCGCGTGGCGTATGCCAACGACGCCTCCCACTACCTGCTGACCCCGGATGCCGTGGTCGTCGCCGCCGACGCGGCCGAGGTCGGCGCGATCCTGCGCGGGGCCACGGCATCCGCCACCCCGGTGACCTTCCGTTCGGGCGGAACGAGCCTGTCGGGGCAGTCGTCGGGGGCGGGGCTCCTCGTCGACGTGCGGCAGGGGTTCGGGCGCATCGACGTGCTCGACGGTGGACGCCGCGTTCGCTCGCAGCCCGGGGCCACGGTGCGTCAGGTCAACGCGCGCCTGCGGCGGCACGGGCACCGTCTCGGACCCGACCCCGCGAGCGAGGCCGCGTGCACGATCGGCGGCGTCGTGGCGAACAACTCCAGCGGCATGGCCTGCGGCACGATCGAGAACTCGTACCGCACCCTCGAAGGCCTCGTGCTCGTGCTGGCATCCGGGACCGTCGTCGACACGGCCGCGCCCGACGCCGACGCGGCACTCCGGGCGCGCGAACCCGCCCTCGTCGACGGGCTGATGCGCCTGCGGGAGCGCGTGGTCGGCGATGCCGCGAGCGTCGCGCTGATCGAGCGGCAGTTCGCGATGAAGAACACCATGGGGTACGCCCTCAACGCGTTCCTCGACTTCGACACCCCGGCGGCTCTGCTCGCCCACCTCGCGGTGGGGTCGGAGGGGACGCTCGCGTTCGTCGCCGAGGCGACGTTCCGCACGGTTCCGATCCGCCCGGCCATCGCGACCACGCTCGCGGTGTTCCCCACGCTCGATGCGGCCACCCGCTCGTTGCCCGCCCTGGTGGCGACGGGCGCGGCGACGCTGGAACTGATGGATGCCACCTCCCTCCGCGTCGGTCAGCGTCTGGCCGGCACCCCCGCCGCCATCCACGGTTTCGAGGCGACGACGCAGGCGGCGCTCCTCGTGGAATACCACGCCGATGACGCCTCCCGTCTGAGGGAGCTCGCCGCGGCCGGGGCCCGCGTGCTCGGTGCCGAGGACCTGCGGACACCGGCCGTGTTCTCGAGCGATCCCGCGCAACGCGCCGCCGCCTGGACCTTCCGCAAGGGTCTCTACGCCTCGGTGGCCGGAGCCCGCCCCTCGGGCACGACGGCGCTGCTCGAGGACGTGGTCGTGCCCGTCGCGCGTCTCGCCGACACGTGCGCGGGCCTGCAGGAGCTGTTCGCGCGGTTCGGCTACGACGACAGCGTGATCTTCGGTCACGCCAAAGACGGCAACATCCACTTCATGCTCACCGACCGCTTCGAGGGGGCGCGAGCGCTGGGGCGCTTCGAGGGCTTCACCGATGCGATGGTCGACCTGGTGCTGGCCGCGGGCGGCAACCTCAAGGCCGAGCACGGCACGGGTCGGGCGATGGCGCCGTACGTGCGACGGCAGTACGGCGACGAGCTGTACGAGGTGATGGTGGAGCTCAAGCGTCTGCTCGACCCGAGCGGCATCCTGAATCCGGGGGTGATCATCGACGACGACCCCGGGGCGCACATGCGTCACGTGAAGGCGCCGGTGTCGATCGAACCCGAAGCCGACCGGTGTGTGGAGTGCGGCTACTGCGAGCCGGTGTGCCCGAGTCGTTCGTTGACGCTGACCCCGCGGCAGCGGATCGTCGTGCGGCGGGCCTCACGGGCGGCGCGGGAACGCGGCGACGGAGCCCTGGTCGCCGAGCTCGAGAAGGACTACGACTACGACGGCGTGCAGACGTGCGCGGTCGACGGCATGTGCCAGACGGCGTGCCCCGTGCTCATCAACACCGGGACGCTGATGAAGCGCTTCCGGCGGGAGGACGCCAACCCCGTGCTCGCCGCGGGATGGTCGGCGGCGGCGACCGGGTGGGGCGCCGTGACGCGGGCCGGATCCGCCGCCCTGAGCGTCGCCGCGGCTCTGCCTACGCCGGCCGTGCGCACGGTGACGGATGCCGCTCGCGCGGTGCTCGGCGCCGACACCGTGCCGCGGTACTCGGCGGAGCTGCCCGCGGGTGGCGCGTCGCGGCGGTCGCTGGGGTCTCGGGTGGGGGCCGCGGGCGTCGAGCCGGTCGCCGTCTTCTTGCCGGCCTGCGTGGGCAGCATGTTCGGGCCCGCGGACGGCATCGGTGCGACCGCGGCGTTCGTGCGGCTGCTCGAGCGGGCCGGGGTCTCGGCGGTGGTGCCCGACGGCATCGACGCGCTGTGCTGCGGCACGCCCTGGTCGTCGAAGGGGTATGCGAAGGGACACGCCACGATGTCGACGCGTGTGCGGGCGGCGGTGCGCGCCGCCGGTCGCGACGGCGCGCTGCCGATCGTCTGCGATGCGTCGAGCTGCACCGAGGGGTTCGCCGCGACGCTGCGTGACGAGGGCGTGGAGGTCGTGGATGCCGTGGCGTTCGCGGCATCCACTCTCCTTCCTCGTCTCACACCGACGCCGGTGGCCGACCTGCTGGCGCTTCACCCCACGTGTTCGTCGACGCAGCTGGGCATCGACCCGGCGCTGCGGACTCTCGGTGAGGCGGTCGCGAGCGAGGTGCGCGTCCCCGACGCGTGGGGGTGCTGCGCCTACGCCGGCGACCGCGGCATGCTGCACCCCGAGCTCACGGAGGCGGCGACCGCACCCGAGGCCGCGGAGGTCGCCGACTGGGGTGCCGACGCCTTCGCGTCGTGCAACCGCACGTGCGAGCTGGGCATGTCGAAGGCGACGGGGGAGTCGTACGTGCACGTGTTGGAGCTGTTGGAGAAGGCGACGCGCTAGCGGTGGGCCCGGCGGTCCCGCCCGGCCGGGCGGGTGCCGCGAGGGATATGGCCGGGGCCGGCCGCGGGAGGACACTTACGCCGTAAGCTTATCCCGCGATACCCGAGCACCTCGCCGACTCGCCTCCGCGGCGCTCCCGCGCTCAGCTCGAGGAATGGGTGAGGGACTTCGTTCGTCAGGGGCATCGTGTCGTGGGCACGGTGCGTGTGATCGATCAGGAAGATGTCGACGGCCGCGACACCGGCCTGGTCGTGGTGAGACTGCGTCATGGACACGGCGCGGTCTACATAGAACCTCGCGGGTACGACGACCCGCTCTGGCAGGCCTCGCTCACCGGCAGCGATGTCGATGAGACGTTCACACCACATGCTCTGGCGGGGCTCGCCGCCGAGCTCGTCGTCGCGGGCAACCTCTGCGCCTTCCTGCAGTGGAGATCGCTCGAATGGGACCGCGAGAGCGGTCGCCGCTGACCTCCTCACCGTCAGCCCAGCTCTCCGTACTGAGAGGGGTACCCGTGCGTTCACACAAAGCGGTCGCGGTGATCGTGGTCGACGGCGACGGTGGCCTGTTCGTGAGCACCACCTTGTAGGTGATGCTGTGGCCCGGTGCGACTCGGGCTTCGGTCAGGTGAGCACGGTGGTACGCGGGCTCATCCCAGGAGACGGGGGCGCTGGTCACGAGGCCGTTGATGGTGACCTTCGTGGTGGCGGTGCAAAACCGATCGGTTTTGCACCAACGGCGGGCGGACACGTTGAGCCCTCGCCGGTCGAATGAGACCGTGGAGGCATGGTGGGCCCTGACGAAGAATCGAAAACCACGAACCGGGTCGGTGGAATGGACCCCGATTTCGATCTGGAAGAGCATCGCGGTGAGTCGTTGTTCATTGGTCGAGACCTCGAGGATGCTCGCTTCGTCGGCTACGTCGGTGGCGCGGCCCCTTTGAAGGAGACGCGGATTGATCCGTAGGAGACCGATCAGCTACGCGCCGCTGCGGCATGGTGCACAACCCACGGGTTGCGCGCCGGCGCCTCGGTCGTAGCCACGCTCTAAGGCGCGGGGTGCTCTAGGCGCGCGCGGGCTTCGCGCTCAATGAACAGAGGAACGAAATCCTTGACTTTGGCGCGCGCGAAATGATCACGAGCGTCACCGACGGCGGCCCGGATGGTCTCAATGTGGTGATGGGGGTAGCGCTCTTCGAGGCGTTCCGTGATCTCCGCGATGGCCGCGTCAACGTCACCGGGCTCTGTCGTCATGACCCGATGCTAAGCACGAAACGTCGTTGGCGCAGACTCACCGGCGGACCCTGACCAATCGCGCCCAGATGGGTGTCGGCGCCCTCGACACCGACGAGGCGCACACTGGGTAGGTGAGCGTTACGGACCCGGCAGACGAGTACGAGGCGCTTCTTCACGTCCTTATGCGGGTGTCCTATCAATTCCCGTCTGTAGCTGAGGACACGCTTGTCGACCTCATCGCAGGAGAGGTCAGCCGATTCGGCCAGGTGCAGCTACGTGACTTCGTGCCGGTCCTCGTCGAGGGCAACATCGTCAGGATGTTACGGGCATCAATCCCCGGTGAACGCAACGCGGGTCAGACGAGGACGCTCAGAGCAGCTCGTGAAGAGACCGACGACGGGCCGATACTGCGAAGCCGATCGGTTTGCGCCTTCGAGTAGCTTCGTGGTCATGACACCTCCCCCCTCAGCCTCGGGCTCGCCCGTTGAGCGTGACGGGTCACGTGGTGACGGCTCGACGGGCGGCGCCAGAACCGACCGACGAATCGAGATGCAATCCCTGAGGTGGGTTGCCGTTTCGGTCGGAGGTTTTGTCCTGTTCGTTTCTTGGTTCTGGCTGGGCCTGACGGTCGAAGGCGCCCGACAGGATCGCGGTCAGGCAGGGCAGGACTACGCCGACTCATACGTGAGAGAGCTCGGGGTCATGCCGGTTGTCACGGCACATATCGTCGTGCTCCTGACCGTCGTGTCACTGGGTGCCTGGTCGCGCAAGCACGGCGGAGCTGGCATCACTTCTGCGGTCTTGACCTGCGCCGCCGCATCCGTGGCAGGTCTCCTGCTCTCCATCCCGCTCTTCGCGCCGGTCCCCGCATTGCCCTAGGTGGGCTTGGGTCAGTCGGGTGAAACCCCGGTGTCGTGTCGGACGATGCCGCACGGACCGTCAGGTACCCGTACCGTCCACGCGGTCAAGCCGGAACCACCCGCAACGCCCCCGATGCCACGACCTCCACGCGCACGGCATCCAATCCATCCACCACGAGGTCGGCCGTGAGCTCGTCCTCGGCGGTGGTGCCGGTCAGCGCGATCACGGCGCACCCCGCCGCTCGCGCCGCGGCGATGCCGGCGGGGGCGTCCTCGACGACGAGGCAACGCGAAGGGTCGACACCCAGACGGGTGGCGGCCAGCAGGAACGGCTCGGGGTGGGGCTTGCCCTGCACGACGTCGTCCACGGTGACGAACACGGCGGGGCGGTCGTAGCCGGCGGCGGCGAGACGGGCGGTCGCGATCGGCACCGAGCCCGACGTCACGATGGCCCGGCGTTCAGCGGGCACCGAGGCGAAGAACGCGTCGGCACCGCGGATGGGGAGAAGGCCCACGGCATCCGTCACCTCGAGGTCGGTGACGTGCGCGATCGCCTCGGCGTGCCGCTCGGCGGGCAGCAGGTGCCCCACGAGCGTGCGCGCGGGCTGGCCGTGGTTGGCGTGCAGAGCTTCCATCGACACCTCGAAGTGCTCGGCGAACCGGCGCCAGGAGCGGACGACGGATGCCGTGGAGTCGACCAGCGTGCCGTCGAGGTCGAAGAGCACGGCGTCGAATTCGCGCGCGAAGATCTCGGCGCCCCTGTCGATCGATCGGCGGACCCCGAGCGCCGGGAGCACCCGGGCCAGTTGCTGCGCGGTCGAGAGCTCTGCGTCCACGGCGGTCACCGTGATCACGGGGGCGACCGGGGCGGTGTCGGGGCGGTGCGCGTCTCGCGATGCCCCGCGTGAAGAGCGGCGGGATGCCAGCACGGCGGGGTCTCCGTCGACGTGCACGACGTGCGGCTCGACGGGGGAGAGGGCCTCGCGCAGGGCGTCCCATTCGGCCCCGCCCGCGAGCTCGGCGGTGAAGGGCGCGACGACCACGACGCGGCCCGCGGTCGACAGGGCGTCGGCGGCGGTGGCACGCAGGGCCGCGTAACGACCGGCGCGGATCGCTGCGGCATACGGCGAGGTGAGCCAGTGGTCGCCGAGCACACCGTCGGGGAGGGCGTCGAGGAGCGGCGTGGTCACGCTGTCGAGGTCGACCAGGGGGGCTCCGAGGCTCGTGGCGATCGCGCGCCCGAGCGTGCTCTTGCCGCTGCCGGCGGTTCCGGCGACGACGACGGCGAGGGATTCGGGCATTTGACACGGCGTCGGCATACCCCCACCATAGACGTAGCAAGTCACCGGTGTCATGCTTGGAATTCCGGGACTGAGAGAAGTTCCGGAAAGGACGGCCGCGCATGCAAGACACCGGTGACATGATCCTGGCCGATGCGCGCACCGCACCCGCCGCGTCCTCACGCCTGCACGGCGGGATCGACCTCGGCAGCACCGCGATCAAGATGCTCGTCATCGACGACGCCGAGCGCGAGATCGCCGGTGCCCAGGTGCCCACGCCGTGGCGCGTCGGCGAAGGCGGCACCACCGACATCGACGCTGGCGACCTGCTCGCGTCGGTCCGCAGACTCATCGATCTGGTGGATGCCGAACTGGCACCGCTCACGCCGGCACCGCTGACCTCGCTCGCCGTCGCGGGCATGGGGGAGACCGGCATCCTGATCGACGCCGAGGGCGCGGCCGCCGGCCCCGGCTTCGCGTGGTTCGACCCGCGGGGCCTCGACCAGATCGCCGCCTTCCCCGCAGAGGTGCGCGAGGAGTTCGCCGGTCGTACCGGCCTCCCCCTCGGCGCCCAGGTGAGCGTCGCGAAGCTCGCCTGGCTGCGCGACCAGGGGACCGACCTCGCCGGACTCCGCTGGCTCGACCTCCCCGAGTTCGTCGTCGCGGCCCTCGGGGGAGACGTCGCCCTCGAGTTGTCCCTCGCCTCGCGCACCGGGCTCATCGATCAGGACTCCGGCGCCGCCTGGCCCGCCATGCTCGACGCGCTCGGCGTCGACGACGCCCTTCTCCCGCCGCTGCGCGGGGGCGGACTGCCCTGGGGCGTGGCATCCGGGACCTTCGGACCCCGTGTGGCGGCTGCGGCCCTCACCGTCGCCGGGCACGACCACCTCGTCGCCGCGCAGGCCAACGGAACATTGGATGCCGGGAGCTACCACGTCTCGCTCGGCACCGCCGAGGTGCTGCTGCGCGTGCTCGACGCGCCCCTCGGCTTCGCCGCCCGCCAGCGCCTCGCCGACGCGCTCATCAACGAGGTGCGCCACGTCGTGCCCGGCCAGCACGTGCTCGTCGCCGGCGTCAAGACCGGGCTGCTCTTGCGCCGGGCGCTTCACGCCGCCGGGATCAGCGACCGCGCCGGCCGTGATGCGCTGGATGCCGCGGTGATGGCCCTGCCCTACGAGGGCGAGCTGCCGGCCGGTGCCATCGAGGTCAGCGGCGCCCGCAACGACGACGGGGTGCTGCGCCTGACGCTGCACACCGAAGCCTCGCCGGCCGAGATCTTCGGCGCGGTGCTGCGGCACAGCAACGACGAGATCTCCGCCCTCATCGCCGCGATGGACCGCGAGGTCGCACCCGCGACCCGTTCCACCCTCACCGGCGGATGGGCGGGGATGGCCAGCGTCCGCCGCGCCCGCGCCGAGGTGCTGCCCGATGCGTCCCTGTCCACCCGCGAGCAGGACGTCGCGTTCGGAGCCGCCGACATGGCGCGGCGGCTCGTCTCGGCATCCGTCCCCTCCTGATCCCCAGCCCCCGCTCGCACCCGCCGAGCGCACACACCCCAGACCCCGCTCGCACCCGCCGAGCGCACACACCCCAGAGAAGAGAGATCATGAACGAACTCACCACGCTCGAGCGCCGCGCGCTCCAGTCGATCAGCACCCCCGACGGGCACATGCTCATCGTCGCCGCCGACCAGCGCAACGGCATGAAGGCCGCCATCAAGGACGCCCCCAACGGCTCCGACGCCATCTCGCGCGAGGAGCTCGCCGAGGTGAAGGCCGACCTCGTGCGTCACCTCGCCAACCACGCGCCCGCGATCCTGCTCGACCCGGAGGTCGCCCTGCCGCAGATCGTCGACGACGGCGTGCTCGACCGCGAGACGGGCCTCGTCGTGGGGCTCGACGCCTCGGGCTTCGAGACCGTCGACGGCCTGAAGTACACGCGCTTCGTGCCGGGCGTCACCCCGCGCACCGTGCGCGACATGGGCGGCAGCGTCGCCAAGATGCTCTACTACACGCGCCCCGACAAGCAGGACGCCGACTCCCGCGTCGCGCAGGAGATCCGCGACCTCGTGCAGGCGTGTGAGACCGAGGGGCTGCTGCTCATCGTCGAACTGCTCACCTACCAGCTCGAAGACGAGAGCGACGAGGACTACAAGGCGAAGTTCGCCGACCTCGTCGTCGACGGTGCCGCGCTCGCGGTGGCGTGCGGCTCGAAGATCCTCAAGCTGCAGTACCCCGGCTCCGCCGAGGCGAGCGCCCGCGTCACCGAGGTCGCCCAGGGCGTGCCGTGGGCCGTGCTGTCGGCCGGCGTCGACCATGAGACCTTCATCGAGCAGGTGCGCACCGCCGTCGCGAACGGCGCCTCGGGCGCGATGGCCGGCCGGTCGCTGTGGAAGGACAGCCTCTCGATCGATGCTGGACGCCGCGAAGAGCTGCTCTCCGGTCGCGCGCTGCCGCGCCTGCGCGAGCTCGCCGACGCCGTCGACGGTCGCTGACATGCGCCCGACCGCCCGGCACCGGGAACGTCCATGACCGCGCCCGACTCCCGTCGGTCGAGGATCCCGCGCGTGCAGGCGGGGGTTGGATGCCACGGTGCCGGGCGGACGGGCACGTCGATCCGCGGGCGGCACGCGGCGGCGGCCGTCGGTCGCAGGCGGATAGGGTTGCACGTCGAAGCCGCCACTCGCCCACGTTCCGGAGGTGCCTCGTGACCACGATGCGCGACGTCGCCCAGCGCGCCGGTGTGAGCACCAAGACCGTCTCGCGGGTCTTCAACGAAGACCCCCACGTGCTGCCCGACACCCGGGCGCTCGTCGAGGCCGCGATGCGCGAGCTCAACTACGTGCCCAACGCCCTGGCCACCACCTTCCGCGCGGGACGCGCCTCGGTCATCGGTGTGGCCGTCCCCGACGTCGTCGACCCCTTCTTCGCCGCCATCGCACGCGCCGTCGAAGACACCGCCCGCCGGCATGGGCTCTCCACCCTCGTCACCAGCCTCGGCGAAGACCCGGCGGATGAGCGCCCCGCCCTCGAATCGCTGCTGGGGCGTCAACTCACCGGACTCGTCATCGCCCCCGTCGGCACCGACCACTCGTGGCTCGAGAGATGGCGCGGGCATACCCCGATCGTCTTCGTCGACCGCGCCCCCGCGGGTCTGACCACCGACACCTTCACCGAGAACGACGAGGCCGGAGCCCACCTCGCCACCGCCCACCTGCTGTCGCACGGGCACCGTCGCATCGCCTACGTCGGCGACCGGGTCCACCTCTCCACCGAGACCAAGCGCGTCGAAGGATGGCGAAGGGCTCAGCGCGAGGCCGGAGTCGAGATCGACGAGCGCCTGGTGGTCCCCCAGGTGTCCGACCGTGAGTCGGCGGCATCCGCTCTCGGACGACTCCGCGCGCTCGACGAGCCGCCCACCGCGATCTTCTCCGCCAACGCCCGCTCGTCGATGGCGCTCGCCCACGTGTTGCGCGGAAACCCCCTGCCATTCGTCGGCTTCGGTGATTTCCCCATGGCCGACACCCTCAGCCCCGCCGTCACGGTGATCGACCAGGACCCCCGCCGCATCGGCGCGCTCGCCGCCGAGCGGGTCTTCGCGCGTCTCGAGCCCGACGCGGGTCTGGGCCTCGACGAGGTCACGGTGATCGACGTGTCGCTGGTCGAGCGGGAGTCCTGCCGCGTCTGACGCTGCCGCGGCCGCCCGCCCCGGACGACGCACATCGCCCCGTCCGAGGCAAGAGCCCGCCGGCGGTCAGCTGCGATGGGTACAACGGAGGGGACCAGCCGCCACCGCTCCCGAGAAGAGGGCTCCGATGACGACCTTCCCGCATGCTCCGTGCCGTACCGACGCCCGGACGGGGGTGACGGCATGAGGCTCACCGACACGAGCGATCTGTGGTGGAAGACCGCGGTCTTCTACAACCTCGACGTCAAGACGTACCTGGATGCCGACGGCGACGGCGTGGGCGACCTGCGCGGTCTCGCGCAGCGCCTCGACCACCTCGCCGAGCTCGGCGTGACCTGCCTGTGGCTCGCCCCGTTCTACCCCTCGCCGCAGCGAGACAACGGCTACGACATCGAGGACTACTACGGCGTCGACCCCCGCTACGGTTCGCTGGGCGACATGGTGGAGGTGCTGCGCACCGCGCACGACCGCGGCATGCGCGTGATCGTCGACCTCGTCGTCAACCACACCTCCGACCGGCATCCGTGGTTCCAGGAGGCCCGCACGAGCCCTGACAGCCGGTACCGCCACTTCTATCAGTGGCGCGACGACGTTCCGGCCGACGCCCCCGAGAGCATGTTCCCCGACGTCGAAGACGGTGTCTGGTTCTTCGACGAGACGGCGGGTCAGTACTACAAGCATTCGTTCTACCGGCACCAGCCCGACCTCGCCACCGACCACCCCGAGGTGCGCGAAGAGATCGCCAAGGCCATCGGCTTCTGGCTGGAGCTCGGCATCGACGGGTTCCGAGTGGATGCCGTGCCGTTCGTCATCGACGGCGACGACGGCCCCGAGCACGAGTTCCTGCGGGAGCTGCGGGGTTACGTCTCGCGCCGCCGCGGCCACGCGATGATGCTCGGCGAGGTCAACCTGCCGTACGACGAGCAGATGCGCTTCTTCGGCGATGCCGACGGCGACGAGTTGACCATGCAATTCGACTTCGTCGCCAACCAGCGTCTGTACCTGGCCCTCGCGAGACAGGATGCCGCACCCCTGCGCGAGGCGATCGCGTCGCGGCCCGCGATCGCCCGCGGCAACCAGTGGGGCAATTTCGTGCGCAATCACGACGAGCTGACCCTGGACCAGCTCAGCCCGGCCGAACGTGACGAGGTCTTCGCCGCGTTCGCCCCCGAGGAGGGTCAGCGCATCCACGGGCGAGGCATCACGCGACGCCTGCCGTCGATGCTCGAGGGCGATCCGCGCCGCATCCGCATGGTCTACAGCCTCATGTTCTCGTTGCCCGGGGCGCCCGTGCTGTACTACGGCGAAGAGATCGGCATGGGTGAGAACCCCGCCATCGAGGGCAGCCGGGCGGCGGTGCGCACCCCCATGCAGTGGACCGGAGCCGACGACGCCGGCTTCTCGCCCGCCGAGGAACTCATCGCCGACATCGTGCCCGGCGGCTTCGGCCCGCAGCACGTCAACGTGGCCCAGCAGCGCCGCGATCCCGACTCGATGCTGCGGTTCGTCCAGACCCTCGTCCGGCACTACCGCGCCTCACCCGAGATCGGGTGGGGGGAGCTCGGCATCCTGGATCAGCCGCACGCGTGCGTGCTGGCGCACTCGGTGACGAGCGAGCTCGGCATGTTCGTGGCGGCGCACAACTTCGCTCCCGACGGTCGCACGTTCCGCCTCGAGATCGAGGGAGCGGATGCCGAAGGGTGGAGCGTCGTGAATCTCCTCGACGACTCCGGTGCCGAGACGCTCGACCGCGGCGGTTTCGATGTGTCGCTCGACGGGTACGGGCACCGGTGGTGGCGGGTCATCCGGCCGGGAGAGCGACGGATCGCCTGAGCCTCGGCCGCGGGCGCGGCGGGTGGGCGAGCGAGCGCGACGCCCCCCGATGACGCCGCGCCCGCCGCGGAGATGGGCCGGTCCGCTATGCGTCCGGCCCGCGCGAGCGGCGGGTCCCCCCGACCCTCTCGCTCGCGGTCTCGCTCCATACAAGCACAGCAATCCGTAAATAGCACCCGTCCATTGCCTGTAATTACAATCATCCGGCGGGTGCGTTTCCTCTACGATCGACACGTGGGTCGCGGCGCTGTCGGACCACCCTCCCGGTACTCCCGTCGAGTGGTGGCGAATGTGGACCGCCTGCGGAGAGCCAACGGGCTCACCGTCGGCGAGCTGCTCAGTCGCGCCGGAATGACGAAGAGCTACTACCAGTCGCGCGCCGGATTCTCGCTGCCGTACAACACGAACGACATCGAAGCCCTCGCCGCCGCCCTCGGTGTCACGCCCGAGGAGGTCGCGAGCCCCGAGACGATGACGCGCATAGAGATGCGCGTGCCCGCGGATCCGCTCGTCGCCCGCGTCCGACGTCTGATCGACAGCCAGGCGTCCACCGAAGACGAGCTGTTGCGCCATCTCGAAGAGATCGATCCGCTGCTGGCCGACAACGCTCGCACGTTGCTCGCCGCCGCCTCCCACACCGTGGTGCTCGACGAAGAGGTGCTGCGCCTCATCACGCACTGGGCGGACGTCCCCACCGAGTACTTGACCGACCACACCGACGAGACCGTGGCCGACCGCACCGAGGCGGAGCTCGAGCTGCGCGAGGCCATGCGGGCCGCGGGTGCCAGCAGCATCCAGTTCCGGGCCCTCGGGCAGATGTCTCCCGATGCCCTGCGGGCCATCGCCCAGTCGTTGCGCAGCGGGCCGTCAACGCGATGAGTGACCGCCGGGGGGAGGCCATGATGCAGCGCGTGCGCGCGCGCTCGGATCGCGCGGTCGAGCGTGCCGGCATCACGGGTGGCATGGGCTTCGACGACATCGTCCGCGCGGTCGAGGGTGCCGTGGACATCCGTCTTCGCGTGGTCGAAGAGACCGACACCCGGGAGTGGGGCACGCTCACCGGTTTCCTCACCGTCTTCGCCGATCGGCGCGAGGGCAGTATCCATGTCCGGGCCTCGGACCCGCCGCTGTACCGCCAGTTCGCCGCGTCCCACGAGCTCGGTCATCTGCTCGACGACGAGCACTGCAACGGCGCGCTGCACGAGCGGTCCTCGGTGTCGCCCTACGACGACCCCACCCTGACGACCCCCGAGTTCGAAGCCGAACTGGTCGCCGAGCACGTCGCGCACGTCATCGCCCGCGTGCTCTACGCCACCCCGCGCATCGCCGAGTCGTCGTGGTGACCGTCGTCCTCATCGACGCAGCGCTCGCCGGGCTCCTGGCGGTCGTCGTCGGTCGGGCACGCGCGGCCTGGCGGTTCCCGCGGGCACGCATCGGCTGGCTGGGGGCACTGGTCGGCGTGATCGCGCTGCTCACGCAGGGCACGATCATCCCGCTCCCCGTGCTCGACGCGCTGCTCGGCGGGACGAACGTGCTGAAGCTCGTGCAGAACATCCTCACGATGGTGTCGCTGTGGCTCGGCATCCAGGCGGGTACCGCCCCCGTCACCGCGCGGGTGCACACGCTGCGGTGGAGCTTCCCCGCGTCCCTCGGCATCCTTTTCGCGATCGTCTTCTTCGTCGCGATGCCCGAGCGCGGGTCGTCGTCGTTCCATTTCATCGAGGATGCGGCGGTCACCTCGACGGGCGCCTGGCTCTACGGCGTCGTGCACATGGCGGGGATCGCGTTGGTGGGGGCACTCCTCTTCCGGTCGGCGCAGGCGTCGCTCCCCGGTGTGCGGCCGTTCTTCCGCGCGGGCGCCGTCGGTATCGTCCTCGGCTGCCTCACGGAGATCGTCGATCTCACGATGACCCGGTTCTTCGAGCCGAACGGCGTGGTGAGCGCCCTCTTCGACCCCCTGTTCTACCTCGGTGTCGTCGCCTTCGTCGTGGGGATGTTGCGGGCGTCGCGCGCGGCGACGTGCATCCGTCGCCGGGGCGAGACGCTGCTGCGACGCCTCGGCGACCTGGCGCGCCAGCGCGGCGTGCAGCGGCTGGCCGCCGTGTCGTCCGACGCACCCGTCGACAGCAGGCTCCACGCGCTGCGGGTCGCCGTCGAAGACGCCGCGATCGCCACGTCATCGCCGTTGACCGCCGATCAGCGCGCCCTGCTCGACGACGTCGACGCCCACCTCACCCGACAGTCCACGGGAGTTCGCGCATGATCCGATCCATCGCCGTCGGCACCGCGGTCGTCGCGGGCACGGTGCTCGCCGCCCACACAGCCCTCGCCGGGTACGTCGCCCGCCGGCTCGTCGCGCCGCGCGCGCCGAAGGTCTTCGCGCCGGTCACGGTCGAGGGCGACACGGTGTCGGTGCCCGCGACCGTCGACAGTCGCGAACCGGGCACCTACGGGTTGCGTCTCGACGACGGTTCGCACGTGATGGTGGGCGACATCGTGCGGGTCGATCGCGACCGGGTCGTCCGCACGATCCTCACCCGGCCGGCGGGGCTCGGCGACGGCGAGGTCGTGGCGGCGTGGACGTCGCAGAACATCGGCGCCCCCGAAGACGTCGGTCCCACCCGCCACGTGTCCATTCCGCTTCGCCGCGGCGGCATCGCCGAGGCGTGGGAGATCGGCGATCGCGAGGCGGCCGACGGGCGGTGGACGATCCACGTGCACGGTCTGCGGTCCAGCCGTAACGGCGCCCTGCGTTCGGCGCCGGCGACCACGGATGCCGGATGGATGTCGCTCGTCGTGTCGTACGCGGGCGACGAGGAGTGCGCGCCCGCCGACGCCCTTCCCTCGAGCCTCGGCACGCGCGAGTGGCGCGACGTCGACGACGCGATCACCTACGCCATCTCGCGCGGTGCCCGTGAGATCGTGCTGGTGGCGTGGTCGATGGGCGGGACGATCGCGATGCTCGCGCTCGAGGAGTCCCCGCACCGCGGCACGGTCACCGCACTCGTGCTGGTCGCCCCGGCGCTGGACTGGACGCGGGTCGTCGAGAACGCCGTGGCGGGGGCCCATCTCCCGCGCACGATCGCCGCAGCGGCGATGCGCGTGCTCGGCAGCCCGCTCGGTGCCCGCGCGCTCGGCCTCATCGAGACGGTCGACGCCCGCGCGCTCACCTGGGTGGGTGGGCATCGGCCCGGCCCGCGCATCCCGACGCTGATCCTGCACAGCCGAGTCGACCCCGTGGTGCCGTTCTCGGGATCGGTGGCCTACGTCGAACGGCATCCGGATGCCGAGCTCGTCGCCTTCGACGCGAGCGGTCACTGCAACGAGGCCAATCAGGAGCCCGAGCGCTTCCATGACGCCATCGCGGGTTTCCTGCGTGGGCTGTCGCCCCGGCCCGACGGGCGCGGTCGCCGAGCCGTCGCCTCGGGCTGACCGGATTCACCGGGTGCGGTCGCTCCCACCGGGGGCGGGTGCTCCAGACGGCCGCGAGCGAGGTCGATCGAGCCCGCGCGGAGAGCGGCTCGACCACCCCCGATCCGTCAGGCGCCGACGACCTCGGTGATCGCGCCGCGCGCCCCGCGCTCGGAGAGCGACGCGCGCGCGGCGAGGAACGCTTCGCGCAGGCGCGCATTGCGTCCGAGGTCGCCGAACACGGGCGAATAGTCGAGCAGTGACGCGGGGTCCGCGGCCACGATGGCGCGCAGCTCGTCGAGACGGCTGTCGACCGCGGGTGTCGGCTCGCCCGACTCGGTGCGTCCCTCGAGGAAGACGCTCCACCCCGCGAGGACGAGGGCGGCGTGGTCGATGCGGCCGCCGGCGGCGAGCTGCTCCCGCACGACCGGCAGGAGGAACTTCGGCAGCCGGTCGGAGCCGTCGACGACCTGTCGTGCGAGCGTGTCGCGGATGGCTTCGCTGCCGAACCGCTCGATGAGCTGGTCGCAGTAGGCGTCGAGGTCGATGCCCGGCACCGGACGCAGGGTGGGGATGGCCTCGTGGTGCATGTATCCCTGCAGGAACGACACGAACAGCGGATCCGTGCACACCTCGTGCACGTACTCGGCGCCCGAGAGGATACCGAGGTAGCTCATCGCCTGGTGGGAGGCGTTGAGCAGACGGAGTTTCATCAGCTCGTACGGCTCGACGTCGGAGACGAGTTGCACGCCGACCTCGTCGAACGGGGGCCGACCCGCGGGGAAGGCGTCTTCGAGCACCCATTGCTCGAACGATTCGGAGCGCACGGGCCAGCGGTCCCGGATGCCGAACTCCTCGGCGATCGCGGCACGCGTCTCGTCGGTGGTGACCGGGGTGATGCGGTCGACCATGGAGTTCGGGAACGACACGTTCTCGGCGATCCAGGCGGCGAGTTCCGTGTCGCGGCGCTCGGCGAACCCGAGGAGTGCGGCGCGGGCGACGTGACCGTTGCCCTGGATGTTGTCGCACGACATGACGGTGAAGGCGGGGATGCCGGCATCCCGGCGCCGACGGAGGGCCTCGCTCAGCAGACCCATGACGCTGCGCGGGGGAGCCGAGCCGTCGAGGTCGGCGAGGGTCAGCTCGTCGCGGGGTGCGTAGGTGCCCGTCGCGTCGTCGATGCCGTAGCCGCCCTCGGTGATGGTGAGCGAGACGATGGCCGTGTCGGGATCGGCGAGTTTGCGGACGACGGCGTCGGGGTCGTCGGGGGCGAAGAGGTACTGCACGATCGAGCCGACCACGCGGGCTGTCGACGAGCCGTCGGGAGCGGTGGTCACGAGCGTGTAGAGGTCGTCCTGCGCGGCGAGGGCGTCGCGCATCGGGGCGTCGAACGAGAGCACGCCGACGCCGCACAGGCCCCACTCGGTGTGTCCGGCTTCGAGCAGGCGGTCGAGGTACATCGCCTCGTGCGCGCGGTGGAACCCCCCGACACCGAAGTGCACGATCCGCGCCCGCACGGCGGAACGGTCGTAGGTCGGTACGGAGACGTTCGCCGCGAGCGAGGGGAGGGCGTCGGCGGTGAGATCGGTCATGCGGGGCTCCGTGGTTTCGCGGGTCGGGTCGTGTTCTCGGGTGTTCGGGGCGGTTTCAGCCGTTCGGGGCGTGGGTATTCCGCCCCGAGTGGCGGTTTCCGCCCCGAGTGCTTGGGGTCCGGTGTGCCGGATGCCGGGACCTCACGCGATCGCGAGGTCCCGGCATCCGGGATCGGATGTCAGCAGCTGGACTTGTAGACGGCGTCGGCGCCGTCGGTGGTGATGTTGTCCTTCGTGAGGATGGTGAAGCCGGTCTGGATCTTGGCTTCGGTGGCTTCGCCCTTCAGGGCCGCGATGGCCTGCTTGACGCCGTCTTCGCCGATGGTGGCGGGTTCCTGGGCGACGAGGGCCTGGACGGTGCCGGCCTCGAGGGCCTTGACCTGGGCGGGACCGGCGTCGAAGCCGACGATGGTGACGGCGCCCTGCTTGCCGGCCTGCTGGACACCGGTGGCGGAGCCTTCGGCGGCGAACAGGTTGGCGGCGAAGATGCCGACGATGTCGGGGTCCTTCTGCAGCGCGGCGGTGACGATCTCCGCGGCCGTCGACGGCTCGTTGTGGGAGTACTGCACGCCGACGGACTCGAACTTGCTGTCCTTGGCGACGGCGTCCTCGAAGCCCTGGGCGCGGGCGTCGGTGGTGGACACGCCGGGGTCGGTGGACACGACGAGGACCTTGCCGCCGTTCGGGTTCGCCTTCTGGATGGCCTCGAAGGCTGCGGCGCCGCCGCCTTCGTTGTCGGAGGAGATCTGCGAGACCGCGCCCGAGGGGTCTTCCAGGGTGGTGTCGACGAGGACGACCTTGATTCCGGCGGCTTCGGCCGCGGCGATCGGGGCCTGCATGGCGGAGACGTCGGTGGGGGCGATGAGGAGCGCGTCGGGCTGCGAGGCGACGACGGCGTCGACGATGGGCTTCTGGAGGGTGGGGTCGAACTTCTCGGGGCCCTGGGTGGTGACGGTGGCGCCCTCCTTCTCGGCCTCGGCCTGGATGCCGCACTGCATGGAGATGTAGAACTCATCTCCCGCGACGCCCTGGACGAACGCGATCTTGTAGCCGCCGTCGGATCCGCCCGACGCGCCGCCGGAGGCCGCGCCGCCGGAGCAGCCCGCGAGGGTCAGGGTCGCCGCCATGCCGAAGACCGTCAGTGCGGTCGCCTTCTTGTTCCACTTCATTGTGATCACCGTTCTTGTGTGTCGGGTTCTGGGTAAGGGGTGGAGGAATGGATGCCGCCGCGGCTCAGCCGCGCCGACCTCCGCTGAGGAATTTGCGCCAGAGGCCCTGGCTGCTGCCGCGGGTCGCCGCGGTGCGACGCACCTGGTCGACGTAGACGGCGGTGATGAGGACGGCACCCACGGCGACCTGCTGCCAGAAGGGCTGCACGCCGGTGATGACGAAGCCGTTCTGCAGCACCGCGGGGATGAACAGGCCCACCACGGTGCCCATGATCGTGCCGACGCCGCCGAAGAGCGAGGTGCCGCCGATGACGACCGCGGCGATGACGTTCAGGTTCGTCTGGGTCTGACCCGCGATGGCGGTCGTGGAGAACTGCGAGAGCGACAGGATGCCGCCGAGCCCGGCCAGTGCGCCCGAGATCGTGTAGATCTTGATCAGCTGCGCATCGACCTTGACGCCGACGCGGCGGGCCGCGATCTCGCTCGAACCGACCGCGAGCGTGTACAGGCCGAAGCGCGTGTAATGCAGCACGATCGCGCCGATGACGACGACGACCAGGGCGATGACGCTGATGATCGGGAGCGAGCCGAACACGTTGCCGTAGCCGATCGACACCGTCAGCACGGTGGGCACGTCGCGGACGTCGACGCCGCCGGTGAGGATCTGCGCGAGGCCGAGGGCCATACCGAGCGAACCCAACGTCACGATGAGCGGCGGGATCTTCGCCTTCGCGATGAGGAAACCATTGAGCAGCCCCCAACAGACCCCGCTCAAGATCGAGACCAGGATGCCGACGGTCGCGACGCCCCAGCCCTCGCCGCCCATCGCCCGCATGACGAGCGCCGAGACGACACCGGAGAACACGAGCACAGAGCCGACGGAGAGGTCGATGCCGGCGGTGATGATGACGTAGGTCATGCCGACCGCGAGGACGGCGAGGATCGAGGCGTTCTGGATGATGAGGCGGAAGTTCGACCACTGGGCGAACGACTCGGGGGCCAGGATGCTGAAGACGATGATGATCGCCAGCAGCACCAGGAGGATCTGGAACGCCTGGGTGCGCAGCACGGCGACGACCGGGTTGACCTTCTTGTTGTCGTCGAAGGTGCCGATGGCGACGGTTTCGGTGGGAGGGGTGGTGGTGCTCACTGGGAGTCGTCCTTCGTGACGGCGCCGGTCATGAGTCCGACGAGTTCTTCCATGGAGGTGTCTTTGGCGTTGATGTTGGCGACGCGGGTGCCCAGGCGCAGGACTTGGATGCGGTCGCAGACGTCCATGACGTGGGGCATGGAGTGGGAGATGAGGACGACGGCGATGCCTTTGTCGCGGACGCGGCGGATGGTTTCCAGGACGTTCTTGGTCTGGCGGACGCCGAGGGCGGCGGTGGGTTCGTCGAGGAAGACCAGGCGTCCGGCCCAGTGCACGGCGCGGGCGATGGCGATGGCTTGGCGTTGTCCGCCGGACATCTCTCCCACGGGGGAGGTGAGGGAGCGGACGGTGGCGCCGAGTTCGTCGAAGGCGGCGCGGGAGGCGACGGCCATGTCTTTGGTCTTCATGAACCCGAGGGCACCGGCGAGGCCGGGGCGGCGGATTTCTCGGCCGAGGTACATGTTCTGCACGGGGTCGAGGTGGGGGGCGAGGGCGAGGTCTTGGTAGACGGTTTCGATGCCGAGGGCGGAGGCGACCTGGGGGTTGGTCATCTCGATCGGTTTGCCGTCGAAGAGGATCTCTCCTTCGTCGACGGCGAGGTTGCCGGAGAGGGCTTTGACGAGGGTCGATTTGCCGGCGCCGTTGTCGCCGATGAGGGCGGTGACTTCGCCGGGGTAGACCTCGAAGTCGACATTGTTGAGGGCGCGGACATGGCCGAACTGACGGGACAAGCCCCGCGCCTGCAGCACGGGCACGGTCGTGGTGGTGCTCATGAAGCAGCTCCTTCGTGGTGGCCGAGGCCCCCGGCGGGGGCCTCGGAGACGGTGATGACGAGGTGGGCGCGGTGACGTCCGCGCTCGACGACGGTGGCGTTCGCCTCGTCGACATCGCGAACCCATGCGACGGCCTCGTCGTGGGGGTGGTCGTGGGAGAGGCGGCGCGTGACGAGCCGCTCGCGGCGCTCGGCGGCGTCGACATCGAGGAACCAGACCTCGTCGAGACGGGATGCCACGGCATCCCACCCGAATTGGTCGTGCAGCAGGTAGTTGCCCTCGGTGATGACGAGGGGCACGTCGGCGGGCACGAGCACCGCCGAACCGATGGACTCCTCGAGGCTGCGGTCGAAGCGCGGGGCGTAGACCGCGTGACCGGCCCGGATGCGGTCGAGGAGCGCGATGTAGCCCTCGACGTCGAACGTGTCGGGGGCGCCTTTGCGTTCGCGTCGGCCGAGGCGCACGAGCTCCTCGTTCGCGAGGTGGAAGCCGTCCATGCCGACGAGGATCGCGTCGTCGCCGAGGGCCGCGAGAAGGGCGTCGCTGACGGTGGACTTGCCCGCCCCGGGGGTGCCGGCGATGCCCAGCACGCGACGCTCGCCGGTCGCGACGAGCGTGCGGGCACGGTCGACGAGGTCGTCGATGCGCACGGTCGCGGCGGCCGGGGTCGCGGCGGTCTCCGAGGTGTGGGTCACGGCTCTGTGGGTCCTTCCGGGCGGCGTCGCACATCGGGAGTGCTGCGTCGGCGAAGCGGTTTCCGGTGGGGTTCACCGGTCGAACTCCGGTTACGGTACGGCCACCATGTCACCGGTGTCAACACCCGTGATGAATTCGTCATGACACCGAAGTCATCCGCGTGATTCTGTGGTTATCATGGGCCGCGACGACACCGCCGTCGTCCTCGCCTCCAGGACCCGCGAAAGAGCCCACCCATGACCGAATTCACCGACCGCACCATCCTCGTCACCGGCGCCGGTGGCGGCATCGGCGGCGCGACCGTCCGCCACCTCATCGCGGCGGGAGCGACCGTGCTCGCCGCCGGCCGTGACGCCGAGGGCCTCGCCGCGATCTGCGCCGAGACCGGAGCCGAGCCCGTCGTCTTCGACCTCGAGTCCGAGGAGGATATCCGCGCCGCGATCGAGGGCCGTGACCTCTACGGCGTCGTCAACTGCGGCGGGTGGGGCGGCGAGATCGCGACCCCGATGGACACCGACATCGACGTCTTCGACAAGGTCATGAGCATCAACGCCCGCGGCTCGCTCCTCGTCACGAAGTACGCGTCACGCGAGATGATCCGCGTCGGCAAGGGCGGCGCGATCGTCAACGTCTCCAGCCAGGCCAGCCTCGTCGCCCTCTCCGGCCACATCTCGTACGGCTCGTCGAAGGCGGCGCTCGACAACATCACGCGCGTCTCGGCCCTCGAGCTCGGCGGCTACGGCATCCGCGTCAACAGCGTGAACCCGACCGTGGTGATGACGCCGATGTCGGCGTGGTACTGGGGTCGACCCGACATCGAGGGCCCCTTCCTCGAGGCGATGCCCCTGCACAAGTGGGCGACCGAGGACGACATCGCCGCCCCCATCGTGTTCCTCCTCAGCGACGGCGCCGGCATGATCTCGGGCGTCTCGCTCCCCATCGACGGCGGCTACTCCAGCCGCTGATCCCGGATGCCGCGGAGCGGCGTCGCGGTGGGCGGCGCCGTTTCGCGGTGAGTACTGGTGCCGGTGCCGGTACGGTGCTGGCGTCGCCGGCCGCTGCCGCCGTCGCCGGCGCCGCTGCCGTGACGCCGTCGCCGGCGTTGCTGTTGCTACGGCCGTCGCCGGCGTTGCTGTTGCTACCGCCGTGCCGGTGCTGGTGCTGGTGCTGCTGCCGTGCCGGTGCTAGTGCTGCTGCCGCCACGCCGTCGCTGCTGCTGTTGTTGTTGTTGTTGCTACCGCCGTCCCCGGCGCAGCTGCTGCTGCTTTCGCCGTCGCCATGGCTGTCGGTGCCGCTACCGCTGACCCGCCTGCGTCGTTGCGGCGCACCGCCCACCTGGCCGAACCGGGCTGCCGTCGTCCCGCCACGCGTCGCTGCGGTGCCGCCCCCCGCAGGAACCTGGCCGAACCGGGCCGCCGCCGACCCGCCTGCGTCGCTGGGGTACCGGCCACCCGGCCGAACCGGTCTGCCGCCGTCCCGCCTGCGTCGCTGGGGCGCCGGTCACCCGGCCGAACCGGTCTACAGGCCGAGCGTGCGCCGCAGGAAGTCGTTGCGGAAGACGCCGCGGGGATCGGCCGCACGCGCTGCCTCCACGAAGTCGTCGACGCGGGTGAGCGTTGCGCGCACGGCCTCGCCGGGCATGGTGAACGCCTTGCCCCAGTGCGGTCGCACGTCGAAGGGCGCGAGCGCCGCCTCGATGTGCGGCAACACCGCCAACACCTCGGCGGTGTGATTGCGCCAGGTGAAGTGGATCGCCAGCGCGTCGCGCCGGTACGCGGGACTCACCCAGAGTTCGTCGGCGGCGACCGTGCGGAGCTCGGAGACCAACAGTTCTGCGGCGAACAGCGGTGCAATCTCGCGCACCGCGGCGAGGGCCTCGCGCGCAGCAGAGAACGGCACGAAGTACTCGGACTGGATCTCGTCGCCGTCGCTCGGCAGGGCGTCGGCGCGGAAGTGCGGCAGGCGCGTGTGCCACGGCCCGGGCGTGCCCCGCGGGGTCGTGTTGTCGACGGTGCGGATGCTCCCCAGGTGGATGTCGTCGCCGACGGGACGACCGCCCAGCTGCTCGACCCAGTCGGGCGCGCCGTCGTCGCTCTTGGCCCAGACGAGGTCGTGGGCCGGGTCGCCCCACGTGGTGAACACGCTCACACTGCGCGAGCTGCCGAACACCCTCTCCGGGTCGCCCGCGATGTCGTCCCACGCGACACCGGTGTAGGCCTGTTGCGTCACCTCGTAGGTCGGTTCGGTCTGCAGCTCGACCGCGGTGACGACGCCGAACGCCCCGATCCCGACCGCTGCGGCCGGGAACCAGGCGTGGGCCTGATCGACGCGATGCGTGCGTCCGTCGGCATCCATGATGTCGAGCGCCCGGACCGCGCTCGACAGGTTGCCGTTTCGCACGCCCGAGCCGTGGGTGCCCGTGGCGGCGGCGCCGGCGACCGAGATGTGCGGGAGCGATCCGAGGTTGTGCAGCGCGCGCCCTCGGGCCTCGATGACGGGAGCGAGGTGGGCGAAGGTCACGAGACCCTCGACGCGCACACGATCGTCGACCATCTCGACGCGCGTGGGCAGGCGCTCGAGCGAGACCAGCGACGCATCGGAGTCGGCGACGTCATTGAACGTGTGCCGGGTGGCTTGCACGCGCAGAGTGGGAGCGGATGCGACGACCTCGGCGAGCTCGTCGAGGTCGCCCGGCAGGAGCACCTCGGTGGCGTGGTAGCGGTGGTTGCCCGACCAGGTGGCTCCGGCGTCGCGTCTGTGGATCACGTCCCCATCCTGCCTCCAACCCCCGACATCGGGGCCGCGCGGTAGGTCTGCGCCGTCGTCGCCGTGCCGACGGAGCCGCCGGCGGGAGGAGATTCCCGGAGGGGAGGATGCCAGGCTCCTGGGTGCTCCTCCGCTCCCGGATGCTCCTCCCGGATGCTCCTCCCGGGCCCGGGCCCGGGCGCGGGCGCGGGCGCGGGCGCGGGCGCGGGAGCGAGCGTGAGCGGGGGCGCGGGTGCGGACGCTGCGCGGTGCGGTTGCGAGTGCGGGAGCGGGTGTGGCGCGAGCGCGGGCGCCGGCGCGGGCGGGGCGTCGCGGCGCAGCCCGCCACCGCGTGTGCCGCCGCCGAGTCGACCGCGGGTCGGTCGACCCGACTCAGCGCCCCGGGAAGAGCTGCGCCTCGAACGCCGCCTCGGCCGCGCCGACGAGCAGGCGGTCCTCGCCCAGTTCGGCGACGGCCAGGCGCAGACCGTCGGCGCAGGCCGGGACCGTCTGCGCGCGGACGGCGGCGTCGAGGCCGTCGAGGTCGCGGGCGGCGAGCACGGCGAGGAAGCCGCCCAGCACGATGACCGCCGGATTCAGCACGTTCGCCGCGTTGGCCAGCGCCGTGGCGAGGATCCTCCGCTGACGCTCGACCTCGGCGTGCGCCGCGGGGGCGGAGGTGGATGCCAGAGCGTCGGCCAGAAGGGCGTCGTCGCCGCCGTCGAGGCCCACCGCCGACAGCAGCAGCGCCCGGCTCACCTCGTCCTCGAGCACACCGCCGCTCGCGCGTCGGTCGGCGGCGTCGACGATGCCGGGCCGGTTCTGCCCGAACTCCCCGGCGTAGCCGCCGGCGCCACCGAGAGGGACCCCGCCGACGATCACGGCACCGCCGATGCCGCTCGCGCCACCGTTGAGGTACACGACGTCGTGCGCGCCGCGCGCCGCGCCGAAGAGATGCTCGGCCAGGGCGCCGAGTGCTGCGTCGTTGCCGACGTGGGCGGTGAGGGTCGTGGCATCCGTGATCAGATCCGAGAGCGGGGCGTCACGCCATTCCAGGTGCGGTGCCTCGCGGACGAGTCCGTCGGACGCGCGCACGGGGCCCGGTACGGCCACGCCCACGCCGACGATCCGGCTGTCGGCGAGCGGTCCGCGCCGCCAGCCGGCGAGGGTCGCCTCGACGAGCTCAGCCGTGCGCGCGGGGGTCAGCAGCGCGGTCTGCTCGAGGCGCTCGCGTGCGATGATCGTGCCCTCGAGCGTCACCGCGCCGATGTCGAGCGCATCGACTTCGGGGTTGACCGCCACCGCGACCACCCGGGGGTCGGGCACGACGATGGGGGAGGGTCGACCGACGCGTCCCAGGGCCTCGGATGCCCGCTCGACTACGAGGCCGGCGCGCTGCAGCTCGCCCACGAGGTCGGCGATCGTCGAGCGGTTCAACCCCGTCGCCTCGGTCAGGGCGGCGCGTGAGCGCGGACCCTCGCGGTGCACAGTGCGCAGCACGAGCGCGAGATTGGCGCGGCGCATGCCGTCGCCCCGACTCCCCGCGGTGCTCATGCGACAACTGTGCCATTGTCCGGCGGTCGGGTGCGTCCGGTCGGGGACCGCACGGCCCATCCCCGCTGCATCCGCCGAGCCCCGCCGCGTCCCACGCCGCGCCGCGTCGGCCACATCCTCGCGGCGCGCCGCCCGCACCCCCCGCCCTGCGTCCCACGCCTACGCACAAACACGATTCGTGCGCGTAAACACGCTGTCGTCGTGTTTCCGCGCACGAACGCTGTTTATGCGTGGGTGGCGGCACTGCGCGCCGCGCCGGCTGCACTCCGCGCCGCGCCGGCCGCACCCCCGCGCCGGCCGGCCGAACCCGCGCCATCGCCCCGCGTGCCACGCCCGCGCATAAACACGATCCCTGCGCGTAAACACGCTGCCGTCGTGTTTCCGCGCACGAACGCTGTTTATGCAAGGGCGGCGGGGGACTTTGTGCCGCGCCGGCCGAACAGCGCGCCGCGCCGGCCGCGTCCCGCCCCGCGCCGGCCTGCCACACCCTCGCGCCGCCCCGCGCTCCCACACCCACGCATAAACACGATCCCTGCGCGTAAACACTCTGTCGTCCTGTTTATGCGCACGAACGCTGTTTATGCGTGGCGGCCGCGGACTCCACACCGCGCCGGCCGCACGCTCGCGCCGGCCAGCCGAACGCGCGCACCGCGCCGGCCGCACAGCGCGCCGCGCCGGCCGCGTCCCGCCTCGCGCCGGCCCCCCGCCCCCCGCCCACGCATAAACACGATTCCTGCGCGTAAACACGCTGCCGTCGTGTTTCCGCGCACGAACGCCGTTTATGCGTGGGCGGCGGGGGACTCGACGCCGCGGCCCGCGCGACCACGCCGTCTCCGCGACCCGCGCGACCACGCCGTCGCCGCGTCCCCGCACGGAAGGCGCGCACGCGCGATGGACGCACGCGCCACCCCCACCCCGCACGGCGCCGACGGTGCCAGGATTGCACCATGGACCTTTCCGGCATCCCCGTCACCACCCTCCAGGGCGAAGAGACCACCTTCGGCGCGCTGACCGAGGGCAAAGCCGCACTCGTGGTGAACGTCGCCTCGCGCTGCGGGCTATCGGGGCAGTACGAGACCCTCGAAGAGCTGCACAAGCGCTACGCCGACCGCGGATTCACCGTGATCGGCTTCCCGAGCAACCAGTTCCTGCAGGAGCTCAGCGACAGCGAGAAGATCGCCGAGTACTGCTCGTCGACGTGGGGCGTGACGTTCCCGATGACCGAGAAGGTCAAGGTCAACGGGCGGAACGCCCACCCGCTCTACAGGGAGCTCACGCAGACCCCGGATGCCGAGGGCAAGACAGGCCGCATCTCGTGGAACTTCGAGAAGTTCGTCGTGGCTCCCGACGGTCGCGTGACGCGGTTCAGCCCCCGCACGCAGCCCGACGCCCCCGAGGTCGTCGCCGCGATCGAAGACGCGCTGCCGGCCTGAGCCTCCCCCGCGCGGGGGAGGTGCGCGCGGAAGTGCGTGCCTACGGTGAAGGCATGTCACCCCAGGATTCCGACCCCTCGCCCGCGGTGAACCCGATCGCAATCGGCATCGTCCTCGGGTTGCCGACGGGTGCCGCCATCGGGGTGTTCGGCTTCGACAATCTCGCCCTGGGTCTGCTCCTGGGTGCCGCCGCGGGTCTGACCGTCGGCGTCGCCGTCGACGCGCTCTTGCGGAGAGGTTCGGACCGGTGACGCGTCCGTGGTCGCGATGTCGCTGGCCTGCCCTATCCTGACCGGGATCCGACCCGCGAAGGAGTCCCCGTGGCAGATGCCGTCGTCCTCGTCTCCGGCGGTGCTGCCGTCACGCCGTACACCGATCCCGATCGCGCCGCCGCATCGGGTCTCGCGGCGGGCAACACCCTTACCGCGCTCCGCGCGCACCTCCTCGAAAGCGGTGCGCGCGTCTTCACGGCCCCCGCCCGCCTCGGTGCGGGTGCGGTGGCGCAGGATGCCGGGTGGCAGGGCTTCGACGACGTCCCCGTCGTGCTGCCCGCTGAGGTGACGGTCAACTCGGTGGGCGCGATCGACGACGCCGGCACGGCTCTGGCGGCCTTCCTGCGCTGGCTCGCTGAGGAGCACTCGCTGACCCGGGTCGACCTGGTCGGTCATTCCATGGGCGGACTCTTCTCACGGGCGGCGATCCGCGAGCTGTGCGTCGGTGCATCCCGCTCCGTCGGGCCGCTCATCGGCGGGCTCGTCACGCTCGGCACGCCGTGGGACGGAGCCGTCCTCGGCGATGCGGTCGCCGGCGACATCACGGATGCCGACGCCCACGGCGACCCGGCCACCTCGACGATCCTCGAGCAGGCGAGGGCGTTCGCCGCGGCGAACTCGCAGGGCGCGGCAGAGCAGGTGTCGCAACGGTACCTGCGAGGGTGGAACGCCGCCCATGCCGGCGTGCTCGACGGCATCCCGGTCACGGCGATCGGTGCGGGGTATTTCGCCGCGGCCGCCGAACCCGTGCAGCTCTGGCCGCACGACGGGCTCGTCTCGCTGCGCAGCGGCCGCGCAGACGATGTGCCCTCCGCCGTCGTGCCGCGGATCGAGCGGCATTCGTTCCCCGACGACGTGCACAGCATCTTCTTCGCCGACGCCTTCGGCCTGCCGTGGGAACGTGCGCTCACCTGGGATCCGGAGGTCTTCGCCGTCGTCGACGCGGCTCTGGGTATCTGATCCGGAGGCTGGACGCCGTGGCATCCACGGTATATGTTGTGAACACCAACAAACCCGTCGTGCGTCACCGCGCACCCGTGCGTCTCCATGCGAAGGAGCAGGAATGCCCACCCCCACCCGCGATGACAAGTTCTCGTTCGGCCTCTGGACCGTCGGCTACAACGGCACCGATCCCTTTGGCGGTCCCACGCGTGAGCCCCTCGACGTCGTGCATGCCGTCGAGAAACTCGCCGAGCTCGGCGCGTACGGCCTGACCTTCCACGATGACGACCTCTTCGCGTTCGGTTCGACCGACGCCGAGCGTCAGACGCAGATCGACCGCCTCAAGGGGGCGATGAAGGACACCGGCATCATCACGCCGATGGTCACGACCAACCTCTTCTCGGCTCCCGTCTTCAAAGACGGCGGGTTCACCTCCAACGACCGCCAGGTTCGTCGTTTCGCGCTGCGCAAGGTGCTGCGCAACCTCGACCTCGCCGCCGAGCTGGGCGCCAAGACGTTCGTCATGTGGGGTGGCCGCGAGGGCGCGGAGTACGACTCCGCGAAAGACATCCGCCAGGCGCTGGAGCGCTACCGCGAGGCGGTCAACCTGCTCGGCGACTACGTCACCGACAAGGGCTACGACATCCGCTTCGCCATCGAGCCGAAGCCCAACGAGCCGCGCGGCGACATCCTGCTGCCGACGCTCGGCCACGCGATCGCCTTCATCGACTCGCTCGAGCGTCCCGAGCTCGTCGGCTTGAACCCCGAGGTCGGCCACGAGCAGATGGCGGGCCTCAACTTCGCCGCGGGCATCGCCCAGGCGCTTTACCACGGCAAGCTCTTCCACATCGACCTGAACGGCCAGCGCGGCATCAAGTACGACCAGGACCTGGTCTTCGGCCACGGCGACCTGCACAACGCCTTCGCCCTCGTCGACCTGCTCGAGAACGGCGGCCCGGGTGGCGTGCCCGCCTACGACGGCCCGCGTCACTTCGACTACAAGCCGTCGCGCACCGAGGACGAGCGGGGCGTCTGGGACTCGGTCTCGGCCAACATGAACACCTACCTGCTGCTCAAGGAGCGCGCCGCGGCCTTCCGCGCCGACCCCGAGGTGCAGGAGGCGCTCGAGGCGGCGAAGGTCGCCGAGCTCGCGCAGCCGACGCTGAACGAGGGCGAGACCTACGACGACTTCCTCGCCGACCGCACGGCCTACGAGGACTTCGACACCGACGCCTACCTCGGCGGCAAGGGCTTCGGCTTCGTGCGTCTGCAGCAGCTCGCCACCGAGCACCTGCTGGGCGCGCGCTGACTTCGGGAGGGCCCGGATGCCACGGCATCCGGGCACTCATCCGGCCGGCCCCGCGGGCGGGGCAGGTGGGCCGGCCTCGGGCGCCGATTCGGCGCCGCCCCCTGGGTTGAGCGTCCGGAACACCCGGACGTTCGCGAGATCCGTCCGGGTTTCCCGGACACTCGGCGGACTCGCGACGCGAGCTCGGGGCACCACCGACCGAGTGTCCGAAACACCCGGACGTTCGCGAGGCTCGTCCGGATTTTTGGACACTCGCGGGAGATCGCGACGCGAACCCGCGACACCCCCGATCGAGTGTCCAGAACATGCCGCACCGCCGCCGCGGGAACGGCGTGTCGTGGACACTCGACACGCAGCCCCGCGCAGCGGGCGCTCACGGCAGGATCGAAGAGCAAGGACCGCGCCGACGTGGGCGCGGCGGACAGAAGGGCAGAGCATGGCGCTGGTCATGGGAGTCGACTCGTCGACGCAGTCGTGCAAGGTCGTCGTCGTCGACGCCGAGACCGGGCGCGTGGTGCGCGAGGGTCGCGCGTCGCATCCCTCCGGCACCGCGGTCGATCCCGAGGCGTGGTGGCGCGCGCTGCAGGATGCCATCACGCAGGCGGGCGGTCTCGACGACGTTGCGGCGGTCTCGATCGCCGGTCAGCAGCACGGCATGGTCGTGCTGGATGCCGCGGGTGGCGTCATCCGCGACGCCCTGCTGTGGAATGACACCCGTTCGGCGCAGGCGGCGCGCGACCTGATCGACGAGGTCGGCGCCGACGCCTACGCGGAGCGCACCGGTGCCGTGCCGGTTGCCTCGTTCACGGGCACGAAACTCCGCTGGCTGCGGGACGCCGAGCCCGACAATGCCGCGCGCGTGGCGGCCGTCGCCCTGCCGCACGACTGGCTCACCTGGCGCCTCCGCAGCTTCGGGCCGGGTAACGCCGTGCTCGAGGAACTCATCACCGACCGCTCCGACGCGTCGGGAACCGCCTACTGGGGTGCCGACGGCTACGACCTCGACCTGTTCCGCCGCGCACTGGGACACGACGCGGTGCTGCCCCGCGTGATCGGACCGTGGGAGAGTGCCGGCACCCTCCCCGGTGGGGCCCTCGTCGGCCCCGGCGCGGGAGACAACGCCGGAGCCGCCCTGGGGCTCGGCGCCGGCGTGGGCGACGTCGTCGTCTCGCTCGGCACCTCGGGCACGGTCTTCGCGGTCGCCGATACGCCCACGCGCGACGTCACCGGCACGGTCGCGGGGTTCGCCGACGCGACGGGCAGGTTCCTGCCGCTGGTCGCCACGCTCAACGCCGCCCGCGTGCTCGACGCGGTCGCGGGACTGCTCGGGGTCTCGCACGAAGAGCTCGGTGCGCTCGCCCTCGAAGCCGATCCCGGGGCCGGCGGCATCGTGCTGGTGCCGTGGTTCGAGGGCGAGCGCACGCCCAACCTCCCGGATGCCCAGGCGTCGCTGACGGGACTGACCTTGGCATCCACGAACCGTCCGAATCTCGCGCGCGCCGCGATCGAGGGGATGCTGAGCGGCTTGGCCGTCGGACTCGACGCGATCCGGGCGCAGGGTGTCGCGGTTCGGCGCATCCTGCTGATCGGGGGTGCCGCCGCCAACGAGGGCGTCGCGCGTATCGCCGCGCAGGTCTTCGACGCCGAGATCGTCGTGCCCGCCGCGGGCGAGTACGTCGCCCTCGGGGCGGCGAGGCAGGCGGCGGGCGTGCTGGCGGGCGGCTCCGTCGACTGGACGGTCGCGACCACCCGCGACGTCGAGCCCGACCACCGCCCCATCATCCGGGAGCGCTACGACGTCGTCGCGGCTTTGCGTGCGGCAGAGTAGACCTGGGCCGTCGGCATCTTGTAAGGGGGATGCCGACGGCTCCAGTTCCGTGGTCTGCGCCGTCCTCGTCGCGCCACGGCATCCCGATCGAACCGTGCGGCGCACGGCGAGATCACGCCGGGTTGCCGAGATCGCACGACAATCGCGCGCATTGCGCGTCATCTCGTGAAGTGGGTGTCATCTCGGCGCCGGGAAAGACGCGGGTGGGGCGCCGACGCGTCAGCGCGACGCGAACGAGGCCGAGGCCTCTCGGTATGATGCGTCGTCGTCGCGGTCGCCCTTCGTGACGAGCAGCCCGGTCGACCCGACCGAGCGGACGAACGTGCCCTCGCAGGCGAGGACGACGACCTTCTTCAGCCCCCGCCGCCAGGCGTTCGCGAGGCTCTCCACGGCGCGCCGCTCCGGCTGGGCTTCCCAATTCGGAGGCAGCGCTGAACGAATGGATGCGAAAGAGCGTTCGTCCCACGCCCGATACGACGGTTCGTCGAACACCTCGTCGCCGAACTCGTCGCGCCACGAGGGCCCGGCTAGGAGCGCGAGCAGGGCCGGCCGATCCTCAGCCGGCGTGTCCTGTCGCATGAGGCGCTCAATCGCCTCGGCGTCGTGCGGTCGTACCGCGTGCTCGACGACAGCCATCCAGACCTCGGGCCACGCGGCGGTCCACCGGGCGCGTTCGCTCTCGGTTAGCGACCGGGACGCGGGGAGGGGCGAGTCGAGCAGCGGAGGCGGCGCATCGCCCTCCACCGCAAGACCGAACGCCTCTCGCACCCAGAGCAGCTCGTTGACCGTGGTCGGGCGGTCGTCCGTCTCCATAGTCATGCCGTGCGGCCAGGGGTCACCGGGGCTCGGACGCGAAGACCTCACAACACCGCGATTCTGTGCGAATCATCGACGGTCGCGGACACAGAGCGACATCGAGCGGGGGGCTGTCTCATCCGCCCACGCTAGGTCGGGGTCGACACGGTGGCAAGGTTCGTCGCCTCGGCTGACGCTTGAGCGCGCCCAACCGCGCCGCATACCCCGCCCGCCGTCAGAGCCGCTGCCCCAGCGCCCACAACCGATCCGCGCGGCCCGAGATCGCCTCCGACAGGGCGAACGCCTGGGCGTCGGTGAGGGATGCCACGTAGTCCACGATCCCGCGGGAGCGCGCGAGCGTCTCGGCCTCGGCATCCGTGGGTCGGCGTCCGGCGGGCAGTGCGGCGTACTGCTCGCGGGCGAGCGCGATGAGTTCGCGCAGGCGCCGCGGGGTGCGCGCGCGATCGAGGTCGTCGTCGAGCCATTCACCGAGCGCGCGCACGGAGCGGGCGAGGATGCGGCTCATCCCGCGCTGCTGGATGGCCAGGTCGGGGCGGCTGAGGACGAAGCGCTTGTGCACGAACTTCAGCACCTCGACGTGGTGCCACGCCCAGGGCGACAGCACGACGGGACCGGCCCGCGGCGTGTCGAGCGGGCGCAGCTGCGCCGACTCCTGGAAACGGCGGATCCATCGATCGGTGAAGGCCGCGAGTCGGCGCTCGGCCGTCAGCGAGCCGTCGAACGGGCGGGCGAGCAGATCGGTCACCATCTCGGCATCCACGTCGCTGACGGCCGCCAGGAAGGCCTCGTCGTCGGCGATCCACGGGTCATCGCGGCGCATCTTGCGGCGCAGGCGCTCGAGTCCCGCGCCCGGCATCAGCTCTGCGCGCACCTCGGCGTCGTCGCGCGAGCGCCACTCGAGCACGTCATCGAGCCACCCGCGGAACTCCGCCGCGATGGGCGCGTGATCGAGGATGCCCGCGCGATAGAAGTCGTCGACATCGTGCACCGAGTAGGCGATGTCGTCGGCGAGGTCCATCACGGCGCCCTCGATGCTCTGGCGCAGGGGCTCGGCATCCACCCCCTGTCGAGCGGCGGTCAGGTCGTCGACGTCGAGATCGTACGCCGAGTACTTGTGCACGCGGTACGCGCCGTCGGGGGAGCGGCGGATGCCACGGGGAGCGCCGATCCGTTCGACCTCCCGCGCCTCGACCGACGGCGCCCATGGGTACTTCGCCGATGCCGCGCGGACGGCCGAGGTGAGGTTGAGCCCGCGGGGGGCGTTCTCGACGACGTCGAGAGCGGTGAGGATGCGATACGTCTGCGCGTTGCCCTCGAACCCGTCGGCGAGGCCGAGCTCGGTGCGAGCCAGACGGTCGAGGGTCGACTCCCCGAGGTGGCCGAACGGCGGGTGGCCGAGGTCGTGGGCGTAGGCGGCGGCCTCGACCACGGTGGCGTTGCACACGTCGCCCTCTCCCGCGCGATGCGACCGGGTGTTGAGCTGCAGGGCGACGACCCGCGCGATCGCGCTGACCTTGAGGGTGTGGGTGAGGCGGTTGTGCACGGGCGCCCCGCCCATCGACGGCGACACCACCTGCGTCACGGCCGAGAGCCGTGAGAAGTACGGAGAGAACTGGATGCGCTCGAGGTCGATCGACCAGGGATCTGCCCGGGCGTCGTCACGGTCGGGGAAGACACGGGATGCCGGGTTCTCGATGACGCCGTGGGCGCCGGAGCCTCGGCCGGCCGGTGCGGAGGCGTCGGCGTCGGCGGCCGGGGGAGCGGTCTCGTCGTGCAGGGTCATCGGTTCCTTCCGCGGCGTCGAGGGCGTGGACCCACGCTAACCCGTCCCCGCGGCACGGCGCCGGGCCGAACTCCGGAGAATCCGGCGCCGCGCGGGCTGCTGCGTTCGTGGCGGGCCGTGGTGGCCGATTTCTCCGGAGTTGCGCTCACGAACATCAGCGCCCCGCAACGCCTCGCGTGCTGCGCCCTCGCACCCCGCGGCTCCGGTACCGTCGAAGAATGCCTACCGCGAGCAGCAAAGACGACGAGGTCGACCTCCTCATCGACGCGTGGTCGCAGCTGCTGCCCGAAGTCGACCTGACGCCCCTCGACGTGATGTCGCGCCTGCGCCGCGCGGCGTTCCACCTGTCGAAGCTGCGCGCGAAGGCCTTCGCGAGCGCCGGCATCGCCGTGTGGGAGTTCGACGTGCTCGCCGTGCTCCGCCGCGCGGGCACCGAGCTCAGCGCCACGCGTCTGATCTCGGCCACGATGATCGGCAGCGCGGCCATGACCAACCGCCTCGACAAGCTCGCCGAGCGCGGTCTCGTGCACCGCCGTCCGAACCCGTCGGACGGTCGGGCGATCCTCGTCGCCATAACGCCCGAGGGCATCGAACGGGTGGATGCCGCGATGACCGAGCTCGTCCGCCTCGAGGCCGAGGCCCTGCGCGACGTCAGCCGCGGCGATCAGGCGTTGCTGGCCAGCGCCCTGCGCGTGCTCGCGGCCGGCGAGACCCACGAGGCGTGATCGACCTCGCCGACACCCTCGCGCGCCGCCCGGTCATCCTCGACGGTGGACTCGGCACGCTGTTGGAGGCCCGCGGCAACGACGTGACCTCGGAGTTGTGGTCGGCGCGGGTGCTGCGCGATGACCCCGACGAGGTGCGCGCCGCCCACGCCGAGTTCGTCGAGGCCGGCGCCGAGGTCGTCATCACCGCCTCCTACCAGCTGGGGTTCGACGGACGGATCCCGGATGCCGACGTCGAGGCGCTGCTGGTCCGCTCGGTGTCGCTCGCGCGAGAGGCCGCGGACGTGGTGGTCGCGGCATCCATCGGCCCGATCGGCGCGCTGCGCGCGGACGGCAGCGAGTACACCGGCGACTACGGCCTGACCGTCGCGCAGCTCCGCGACGCGCATCGGCGCCGGCTGGAGGTCCTCGCCGGCGCCGGCGCCGACCTCCTCGCGGTCGAGACGATCCCCTCGGCGCTCGAGGTCGAAGCCCTGGCGCTCGAGCTCGCCGACCTCGGCGTCCCCGCTTTCGTCAGCCTCTCCGCCGACAGCACGGGCTATGCCGCTCCCGGCTCCCGCGCGGCGGCCCTGTGCGTCGCGGCATCCGTCCCCCGGGTGATCGCGGTGGGTGTCAACTGCTGCGCGCCCTCGACGGTGCCGTCCGCGCTCGCCGAGGTGCGTGGCATCCCCGCGCTCGCCTACCCCAACACGGGCGAGCGATGGGACGCCGTCACGCGCACCTGGCTCGGCGCCCCCGCGCCGCTGGCCGACGCGGTTCCGGCGTGGGTCGCGGCGGGCGCACGACTGGTCGGAGGGTGCTGCCGCTCCACCCCTGACGACATCGCCGCGATCGCGGCCGCGCTGCGCTGAGCGGCCCCTTCACTCTGGCTGTCCGGAGCGCCTGTCAGTCGAAGTCCGCCGCGACCGCGTTGCGGTGGTACTCGAAGATGATGCTCGTGCGCGTGGATGCCACGCTGTGCCGCGCGGAGAGATGGTCGACGACGAAGCGGCGCACGGCGGAGGAGTCGTCGACGGCGATGTGCACGAGGAAGTCGTCGGCCCCGCCGAGGAAGAACAGTTGGATGACGTCGGGATGCCGGCGCACCTCGTGCGCGAAGGCGCGGATGCTCTCCTGCCGCTGCCCCGGACGCAGGGTCACCCCGACGATCGCCTGCAGTCCGCGTCCGAGGCGGCTCTGGTCGACGGCGGCGTGGAAGCCGGTGATGAGGCCGCGGTCGACGAGGGCGCGCACGCGCGCGTGAGCGGTGGATGCCGCGACCCCCAGGGCCTCGGCCAGCGCGGCGTTCGTCATGCGCGCGTCGGCGGACAGCAGTTCGATGATGCGCGCGTCGAGCGGGTGCAGGTCGTCGTCGATCATCGTAGATCCTTCGTTCCGTCGGGCGCCGAAGACGCGGGATACCTGACGATAGCGCCGAAGCGCACGCGAGAGCCGAAGGATCTACGGGGAAACACCACGGAAACACGATTTTCTGCGATTCTCTCCGCAACGCTCATCCGCTCGAGGAGGAACCCATGCGCGTCTCCGTGCCGACAGAGATCAAGAACAACGAGAACCGTGTCGCGATGACGCCCGCCGGGGTCGATTCGCTCGTCCACCGCGGCCACGAGGTGCTCGTGCAGGCCGGCGCGGGTGAGGGCAGCGGGTTCAGCGACGAGCAGTACCGCGCCGCCGGCGCCGAGATCGTCGCCACCGCCGACGAGACCTGGGCACGCGCCGAGCTGCTGGTCAAGGTGAAAGAGCCGATCACGCCCGAGTACGGCTTCCTCCGCCGCGACCTGACGCTGTTCACGTACCTGCACCTCGCCGCCGACCGGCCGCTGACCGATGCGCTCATGGCTGCGGGTACCACGGCGGTGGCGTACGAGACCGTGCAGACGGCGGACCGCGCGCTCCCGCTCCTCGCCCCGATGAGCGAGGTCGCCGGACGCCTGTCGATCATCGAAGGCGCCCACCATCTGCTGCGCGCGTCGGGCGGGCGGGGTCTTCTTCCCGGGGGCGTGCCCGGCACGCCGCGCGCGAAGGTCGTCGTGATCGGCGGAGGTGTCGCGGGCGAGCACGCCGCGGCCAACGCCCTGGGACTCGGAGCCCGCGTGACGGTCGTCGACATCTCGCTCCCCAAGCTCCGCCAGCTCGAGGAACGCTTCGGCGGGGCGATCGAGACGCGCGCATCGACCCGTCTCGAGATCGCGGAGCAACTCGCCGACGCCGACCTCGTCATCGGATCGGTCCTGATCCCGGGTGCCGCAGCCCCCAAGCTCGTCACCGACGACATGGTCCGCGCGATGAAGCCGGGCGCCGTGCTCGTCGACATCGCGATCGACCAGGGCGGCTGCTTCGAGGGCTCGCGCCCCACCACCCACGACGCGCCGACCTTCCGAGTGCACGAGGCGCTGTACTACTGCGTCGCGAACATGCCGGGCGCGGTGCCGCACACCTCCACGCGCGCGCTCTCGAACGCGACGCTGCCCTTCATCACGCGCATCGCCGACGCCGGCTGGGAGGCAGCGGCATCCGCCGATCCCGCCCTCGCCAAGGGCCTCAACGTGCGCGCCGGCGTCGTGGTGAACGAGGGCGTCCGCGCCGCCTTCGACCTCTGACGCGGCGCCGGACCGCGATCCTCGCGGCCTCGAGCGATGCTCGCAGATCGGCGCCGAAATGCTGCGAGCAAGATCGCTTTCTGCGAGCGCCGCGGCGGTGACCTCGCTCTGCGCCGGCCCGCACGATTCCGGATGCCGTGGGCTCAGCCGCGCACCCAGGCGTACGTGATCTCGGGGCGACCGGGCCCGCCGTAGCGCGGTTCGCGGCGCACCCGGCCGACGTCGGCGAGGTGCTCCAGGTACCGCCGGGCGGTCACCCGCGACATCCCCTCGCTCTCACCGACCTCGGTCGAGGAGACGGCCCCGGACGCCGTTCGCACGTGCTCCGCCACGGATTGCAGCGTCTCGTCGCTCAGTCCCTTCGGCATGGCCGGCGGCGCGACCGTCCGCAGCGATCCGAGCAGCGCGTCGACCTCGGACTGCGTCGCTTCGCCGGCGGCGCGGTCGAGGCCCTCGACGTAGGCGCGGTACGCCTCCAGACGTTCGCGGAAGGCCCCGAAGGCGAACGGCTTGATGAGGTACTGCACGACGCCGATCGAGACCGCCGCGCGCACGGTCGCGGCATCCCGCACCGCCGTGACGGCGATGATGTCGACGCGCGAGCCCATCGCCCGTACGCGCCGGGCGACGTCGAGGCCGGTGCCGTCGGGCATCGTCATGTCCAGCAGCACCAGATCGATGCGGCGCTCAGGATCTGCCAGCGCGGTCAGTGCCGCGCGCGCGCCCGACGCCTGTCCCACGACCTCGAAGCCGGGCACGCGCGCGACGTACGCGGAGTGCAGTTCGAGCGCGAGGGCGTCGTCGTCGACGACCAGGACGCGGATCACGCCGGCACCTGCTCGGTCACGACGGGCAGGAAGACCCGCACCGTCGTCGGTTCGGCCGCCAGCTGCAGCGTCCCCCCACGTGCGGCGACGATGTCGCGCACGAGAGCGAGGCCGACGCCCCGCCCGCCCGGCGCGTGCGCGGGCTTGGTCGAGGCGCCGTAGGCGAAGGGGTCCCGCAGAGACGGGTCGAAGCCCGCACCGCTGTCGGCGACCTCCAGCACCGCGTCGCCCTCGCGTGCCGTGAGGGACACGCGCACCCAACGGGGTTCGGCGCCCGCGGAGGCGGCATCCAGGGCGTTGTCGACGAGGTTGCCGACCACGGTCACCGCCTCGGGCGCCGCCAGCGGCACGCGGGGAGCGGGCTCGACCACATCGAGGTCGAGACGCACGCCCCGTTCGGCGGCCTCGTCGAGCTTGCCCAGCAGCAGGGCCACGATGACGGCGTCGTCGTCGTCCGAGACGAGGCGGTCCGCGAGCTCCTGCCGGTCTTCGGTGGATGCCACGATGAGGCGCCGCGCCTCGTCGATGCGCCCGAGTTCGAGCAGTGCCAGCAGCGCGTGCAGGCGATTGCCGTGCTCGTGCGTCTGCGAGCGCAGGGTGTCGCTGAGCGTGCGCACGCCCTCCAGCTCACCCAGGAGCGCCTGCAGTTCGGAGCGGTCGCGCAGGGTCATCACGCGTCCGCGCTCGGGTGCGCGCCGGCCCGCGAGATCCCGCGCCTCCTCCTGGTTGACCAGCAGCACGCGCTCACCGTTCACGACGGTCTCCTCGACCATGCGGCGACCGCTCGCGATGGCATCCGCCAGATCGGTGTCCATGTCGACGTCGTGGGGGTCGAGCGAGACCTGGCCGGTGATGGCTGGCGGCAGGCCCAGCAGGTCGGCGGCCTCGTCGTTGTAGAGCACGATGCGTCCGTCGCGGTCGGTGACCACGAGTCCCTCGCGCAGCGAGTGCAGCACGGTCTCATAGCTCTCGACGAGGCGCGAGAGCTCGCGAGGCGTGTACGAACCGGTCACCCGCCGTGCGCTGCGGCGGACGAATAGCGCGCCCAGCACCCCGAAGCCGACGATGGCCGCGGATGCCGCGACGATCAGCGGAACGCGGGCGGCGAGGTCCTGCTGCACGGCGCCGAGCGTCACACCCACGGCGACGAGGCCGACGATGGGCCCGTCCTCGTCACCGCCGTCGCGGATGGGCACGATGGTGCGCACCGAGGGTCCGAGCGTCCCCACGTACACCTCGGTGAAGCTCTCGCCCGCGAGGGCCTCGGCCCGGGAACCCTGGTACTGCAGGCCGATCTCGGAGCGGTTGCGGTGGGTGAGCCGGATGCCGTCGGGCGTCATGATCGTGACGAACGAGAGGTCGGCGTCGGGGAGGATCTGCTCCACCATCGGCTGCAGGCGGTCGGAGTCGCGCGCGACGACGAGGGTCGCGATCTCCGCCTCGTGCGCGAACGTCTCAGCCACCGATCGGGTCACCTGCTCGGCCTCGCGCTGCCCGGAGTCGCTCAACTGCACCGACAGGAGCGCGGCGAGCACGCCGGCGACGAGCACGACGACGCCGAGCGACACGAGGGCCAGTCGCCCACCCACGCTCAGTCGCATCCCTCGCCCTTTCGCGTCCATGCCGTGAACAATACGACCACAAATCGTCGTGGGGCTCGCGGTCGACCACAGTCATGACATCTACCGGCGGCCCCGCCGGAGACGAAAGACATCTCACCCACCCGGTGCTCCCGCCGGTAGTGACGAGACGTCTCACCCACCCGGCGCTCCCGCCGGACGCAACAAGACATCTCACCCACCCGGCGCTCCCGCCGGAATTAACAATGACGTTAGGAAGAGGGGATAGGCGCTGATGGCTCTTTCACTCCGCACCACTCGCGACGGTCGGCCTCGCAAGAAGATCGACCCGAACCACTGGCTCTACATCTCGGTGATCATCGCCGTCGTCGGCGGCATCGTGGTGGGCCTCGTGGCCCCCGCCTTCGCGACGACGCTCGAACCGATCGGCAAGGGCTTCGTCAGCCTGATCAAGATGATGATCGCCCCGGTGATCTTCTGCACGATCGTCGTCGGCATCGGATCGATCGCCAAGGCCTCCACGGTCGGCAAGATCGGTGGCCTGGCGATGGTCTACTTCCTGATCATGTCGTCGTTCGCCCTGATCATCGGCCTCATCGTCGGCAACATCATCCACCCCGGTGAGGGCCTCAACATCGCCGGCGCCACTTACGAGGCGGCGGCCGAGCCCACCACCACGCAGGACTTCATCCTGGGCATCATCCCGACGACGTTCTTCTCGGCCTTCACCGGCGGCAGCATCCTCCAGGTGCTCTTCATCGCCCTGCTCGTCGGCTTCGCCCTGCAGCGCATGGGCGAGCGCGGCGCCAAGATGGTCGACGCCATCCGCAACTTCCAGGTGCTCGTCTTCCGCATCCTGGGCATGATCCTCTGGCTCGCCCCCCTCGGTGCGTTCGGTGCGATCGCCGCGGTGGTCGGCAAGACCGGCTTCGCCGCCGTGATCAGCCTCGGCATCCTGATGGGTGCGTTCTACCTCACGTGCTTCGTCTTCATCGTCGGCGTCCTGGGTGGTCTGCTCTACGCCGTGACCCGCGTCAACATCTTCACGCTCATGAAGTACCTGGGCCGCGAGTACCTCCTCATCGTCGGCACCTCGTCGTCCGAGGCCGCACTTCCCCGCCTCATCGCCAAGATGGAGCACCTCGGTGTGTCGAAGCCCGTCGTGGGCATCACCGTCCCGACCGGGTACTCCTTCAACCTCGACGGCACCGCGATCTACCTGACCATGGCGTCGCTGTTCATCGCTTCGGCCATGGGCGCCCCGATGTCGATCCCCGAGCAGATCGGCCTCATGGTCTTCATGATCATCGCCTCCAAGGGTGCCGCCGGCGTGACCGGTGCGGGCCTGGCGACGCTCGCCGGTGGTCTTTCGGCCTACCGCCCCGACCTGGTCAACGGCGTCGGCGTCATCGTCGGCATCGACCGGTTCATGTCCGAGGCCCGCGCGGTCACCAACTTCACCGGCAACGCGGTGGCCACCATGCTGATCGGTTCCTGGACCAAGCAGTACGACAGCCAGCGTGTCCGCGAGGTGCTCGCCGGGAACATCCCCTTCGACGAGAGCCTGCTGACCGGTGACGACCACGGCTCGGTCAACAAGGCGGCGGATGCCAAGAAGCTGGCCTCTGCGGAGGTCGGCGTCGGCCCCGCCCGGGTCGACACCGACACGCTCAACACCTTCCGCGCCAAGGCGGAGGCGGAGGCGGCGGCTCGGAGCCGTTCGTGACCATTGCGCACACCCCGGCGGGGGCGGCTTCGGCCGCCCCCGCCCCCGCGCGTGTGGACCTCGCCCGCACGTGGATGCTGCGCTCGCCGCTCGCGGGCGGCCTCGACACGACGGCCGACGTCCTCGTGATCGACCTCGAAGACGGGCTCCCCGCCGGCCGCAAGGCGGAGGGCCGGGAGCGGGCGGAGCGCGCCGCCGTCGAGGCCCCGGTCTGGCTGCGGATCAGTGCCGCCGGCACCCGCGACGGCGACGACGACCTGGCCCTGTGCCGCGATCTCGAGGGTCGCCTCGCCGGTGTCGTCCTGGCGATGTGCGGCGGTCCCGACGACGTCGCGCACGTGGCGGACTCCCTCCCCGCCGGAACCCCGATCGTGGCCATGGTCGAATCGGCCGCCGCCCTCCTGGCGGCCCCGGCGATCGCCGCGCACCCCGCCACTCGTCGCCTCGCGTTCGGGACGGGCGACTTCCGTCGCGACACCGGCATGGCGGCCGATCGCATCGCGCTGTCGTGGCCGCGGGCGCAGCTCGTGGTGGCCTCGGCCGCCGCGGGGATCGCGGGACCCATCGACGGCCCCTGCGGTCCCATCGAGCACGCGCGGGATGCCGCCCTCCACGCGGTCGCCATGGGCTTCACCGGCACGCTGGCGCTTCAGGATGCCGCCGTCGCCGGCGCGCACACCGGTTTCACGCCGTCGCCCGCCGAGGTCGAGGCCGCGAGGTCACTCTTGTCGGCGACCCCCGACGGGCCGGTCGACGGTTCCTACGCCCCGACCCTCGCCCGGGCTCGTGCGCTGGTGGAGCGCGCGGAGGCTCTGGCCGCGCTCTGACGCCCTCCCGGTCGCATGCAGGACCCGGCGCGCGTCAGCGGTCCGGGCTCCCGGTGGCTTCGACAGGCTCAGCCCCCTCGGTGGGGGTTCCCGTGTGGCTCCCGGTGGCTTCGACAGGCTCAGCCACGTCACTGCAGCCCCATGACACCTCTGCATCCGAGGTCCCTGAGCCTGTCGAAGGGACCGGGCCTCACCGCCGGCCGAACCACCGCCGCCGTCGGCGCACCGGGGCCTCCACCGCCGCCGCAGCCTCTCGCGCCCGGCGTCTCTCGACCCACGCTGCGACCTCGTCGTCCACGTCCACCGTCGGTGTGACCACCGGCGGTCCGCCCTGCAGCTGCCGTCGCGCCTCGATCACGCGCCGGTTGAAGTCGCCGACCGCCTCGCGCACCTCGGCCTCGTGAGTGATGGCATCCAATCGCTCCGGCAGTTCGGCGTGCTCGACGCGCAGCGTCAATGCCGGCGGACCCAGCCCCGTCAGCTGCTCGGTCTCGATCTTGCGACGGATCCACCAGTCGGGATCGTGCGACGTGCCGAGGTCGGGGAGGGGCTTTCCCGCGCCGGGGAGGTTCTCGAAATCGCCGCGGCGGATGGCCTGCTGGATCGAGGTCTCCACGAACGCGGCGCGTTCGGCCGCGGTCGACCCGCGGGCGGGTGCCTCCGCCTGAGCGCCCTCGGGCTCGAGGCCGTCCTCGCGCAGACGGCGGTCGAGGCGGTACCGCTCGGCGGCCTGTCGGGCGTCGTCGCTCACGCGGCCTCCCGCTCCAGCCTCCGCAGACGCAGGTAGGCCATGTCCTGCGCGCGCGGTCCTGACCCGAGGGCGCGCTCCGTGATGCGCAGGATGACGCGCGTCACCGTCAGCACGGGCAGCGGCCACCGCCGCACGCCCAGCATCTTGCGGTACCGGCGGGGGATGGTCGCCACCGCCGCGGCGAACAGCACGCGATAGGCCACGCCCATGGCGCCGGGGAACGGCGGCTTGCGCAAGAACCGCACGACGTCGTCGACGCGCTCTCCACCGCGCAGTTCCCCGCGCTCGTAGAAGTCGTCGATCTCGCCGCGCAGCGCCGCCCGGGTGAGGGGCGGATCGACGACGCGCATGAGACGGCCGGCCGTCGCCCAGTCCGCGACGTAGGCGTCGGGTCCGCCGGGGAGGGGCTTCTTCGATGCCTCGTGGCCGGCGAGGAAGGCGTCGGTGAAGGCGAGGTGCACCCACCGGACCAGGTCCGTCGCCTCCGCCGTGTAGGCGCGTTCGGTGCCGTCGCCAGCGCTGTACTCGCCCTTCACGCGCTGGTGGAAGCGTCCGACGCGGCGGGTTTCGGCATCCGCCTGCGCCTTCGAGCCGTACGTCAGGGTGATCACCCACCGCACGGTGCCGGTGAGGCGGCCGATGGGGTCTTCGCGATAGCGCGACCAGTCGTGCACTCCCGCGAGGGCGCCCGGATGCAGCGCCTGCAGCAGGAGGGCCCGGATGCCGGCCACGAGCGTGCCCATTCCGGCGTGCACCGTCCAGGCGGGGCCGTTCTCGATGAAGTACCCCGTGTCGTCGCCCTCGGCGATGTCGCGCACGTACGGGGCCATACCGGTCGGGTCGCCCGCGAGGGCGACGAGGATCTTCCCGCGGAGCGACTGGATCCAGTCAGGGGTGGGGGAGGAGGGGACGTCTGTCACCCTTCCAGCGTGCCACCGTCTGAGCGGGCGGGCGCCGGAGGTACCCCACTCGTGGAGGTCTTCCGGGCGCACCGCCCTCGGCTCAGTGGCCCTCGTGCGTGATGACCGGAACGGTGCCGTCGTCACGCAGCAGCACGGCGTTCTGCGTCGCCCCGAGGGCGGGTGTGACGACGACCGCGATGACGGCGGCGGCCACGAGCAGGCCGATGACGCTCATCGGCTGCGCCGTCCGGTCGGGGGCGCCATCGGTGCGGCGGGCCCGGCGGAGGTGCCCCGCCGCGGTCGCGCCGACGACGACGAGAAGCACGGATGCCGCGGCGGCACCCATGATGCTGGTGTGCGCCGGGTCGGCGACGACCAGGGCGGCGGTGAGCACCAGTGCGGCGAGGGATCCGCCGAGGGCGGCGCGCGGCACCAGGGTGCGACCGGTGGCCAGGACGGCACCGCCCCACGCGAGGGCGGCGAGACCGAGGACGACCGCCCCGGCTCCGAGGGCGACGGAGGCGGCCTCGGAACCGGGGCGGACGATCGCGCCCGCACCGAGGGCGGCGACGATGAGGCCGGCCCCCCATGCGGACACGGAGGGCCACGACCGCGTGAAGGTCGCGGCGGTCATCTCACACCGCCGCGGTGCGGGGGATGCTGCGTTCGGTGCCGAGGCCGACACCCAGCAGCACGACGGCGCTGGCGAGGTGCAGGAAGTGGTCGGGCACGTTCAGCGCGAGGATGTTCACCGCGGTTCCGGTGAGGAAGAAGCCGACGATGCCGAGCAGCAGGTAGACGGCGCCGACCGTGGTGTTGACGCCCTTGGCCGCACGGGCGTTCGCGAGGCCGGCGACCAGCAGAGCGCCACCGATCAGGAGGTGGGCGATGTTGTGCAGCGGGTTGACCTCGAAGATGCCGAGAAGCAGGCCGCCCTCGGTGGCGATGAAACCGACGCCGCCGGTGACGGCGAAGCCGAGCAGTCCGACGAGCAGGTAGACAGCGCCGAAGACGGTGGCCACGAGTCGATTGGGTGATGAGCTCATGATGAACCTCCCAGAGTGTTGGCAGCGACCGTCCGGTCGCCTCACCACATCTTCGGAGGAACACCGTGCTTCGGATTGCCCCTTGCGGGTGACATCGGTGTGTGGGCGACACCCGAGAAACGACAGAAGGCCCCCGAGTACTCTCCGAGGCCCTCCGCAACGGACCCGAAATTACGGGTTCCTCCCCGGTGATCCGGGGGGATTGCACTTCGCGCGACGTTCGCCTAGGCCGCTCGGGCCCGTTCCGCGCGCCGCCGGAGGGCGGCGGCGCTGCGCTCGGCGCGCACGGCGTGCTCCCTGATGAGGCGCGCGGCATCGGGGGAAGCGGCCGCCGCGCTGATCGCTCGGGCCTCCGCGTCGAGGTGACGACGGAACTCCTGCGGGTCCGCGCCGCGGAACAGGGCGCGCGATGCGGCCATGTGCGTCTGCGGGCGCGCTGCGAGGCGGGTGGCCATCGCCCACACGGTGTCGTCGAGGTCGGCCGACGGCGTGATGGCATGGACCAGGCCGATGTCGCGGGCTGCCACGGCCTCCAGTCGAAGACCGACAGCGCTCATGGCGCGCGCGCGGGATGCACCGATGACCCGCGGGAGGAGGTACGACGCCCCGCTGTCGGGGCTCAGACCGATGGCCTCGTACGCGGTGAAGAAGAGCGCGCGGTCCGAGGCGAGGACCACATCGGCGCAGAGCGCGAGCCCGAGCCCGCCGCCCGCCGCGACGCCGTCGACCGCCGCGATGATGACCGCGTCGAGGTCGGCGAGGCTCGCGAGCGCGCCGTGGAACGTCGTCGCGAGTTCGTGAACGAAGTCGCCGAGATCGTCTGCCGCGGCCATCTCGACCACGTCGCCCCCGGAGCAGAAGGTGCCCCCGTCGCCGGTGAGCACCACGACCCGCGGTGCGAGCTCGGCGACACGATCCACGACGCGATGCAGAGCCCGCGCGAGATCGAGGCTGATCGCGTTGCCGTCATCGGGTCGGTTCAGGGTGACCCGGGCCACGCCGTCGGAAATGTGCAGTCGTACGGGTTCTGTCATGATCTCAGCCAGTCGTCGGTGCGCCCCCACCGGCGGCTCGTGCCGTCAGCACCGCCGCTACATCGTCTTCGGAGCCCGTCGGGCGGCGGATTGCCCGGCGCGGGTGTGCCGACACCCGCGCGGTCGACCCGGACCTCTGGCACACTGTGCGGCATGCGCTTCGAAACGACCCTCTCCCAGATGGGGAACAACACCGGCATCGAGGTGCCGCCCGCCGTCGTCGACGAGCTCGGTGGCGGCAAGCGCGCCGCCGTCGTGGTCGACGTCAACGGCTTCGGCTACACCAGCACGATCGGCGTGATGGGCGGGCGCTTCCTCATCCCGTTCTCCTCCGACAAGCGTGCCGCCACGGGACTGTCCGGGGGGGATGCCATCACCGTCACGCTCACGCTCGACACGACCCCGCGCACCGTCGAGGTCCCCGACGACCTCGCCGCGGCGCTGGCCGAGTCCGGGGCGCGCGCGTCGTTCGACGCGCTGTCGACGAGCGCACGGAAGGCGCACGTCACCAACGTCGAATCCGCGAAGGCGGCGGACACCCGCGCGCGACGCATCGCAGCCGTGGTCGAGAAGCTGACCTGAGTGCGGCGCCCCCGCGGACGATAGCCTGGGACGGGAGGTTCCGTGGGGCGCACGAATGAGGCCATCGCCGAGGGGCTGTCGATTGCGACGGCCGCGGCGCGACTCGCCGTGCGCAATCGCATCCTCGTCGAGACGATCGCCCGGGGCGGACAGTTCGACGGCGACGTCTTCGCCGAGTTCGCCCGCGCGATCCTCAGCGCGCTCGCCGACGAGCAGGATCAGGCCGCCGAGCGGGTCACGCACCAGCGCAAGCGCGCGTGGGGGCGGTTCTCGGACTCCTCGGGCACCCACGACTATCGCGACCGGGACACCCGGAATCTGCGCCGCCGCGCAAAGCAGTCGCGCGGAGTGGCGAAAGAGCTGCGCACGTTCGCGGCTGATCCGGCGCGGGTGGCCGGCCTCGTCGCCGACGCGCGGATCGCAGCCTGGGGCGATGTCGAGGCGAACCTCAGCCAGCGACTCGACGTCGAGGGCATGACCGCGCACGACGATCCCGAGTACGCCCAGATGCGCAAGGCCCGAATGGACGCGCTGCGCATGGTGGATCTCGCCCGCCTCGCTTCCCAGGCGAAGCGACGGGCGAAAGACAGGGCCGTCTCAGACGAGGCGACGTCGGAGTCGACCCCTCCGGCCACGACGGGCGGCGGAAAGACCGGCAAGAAGAAGAAGTCCGCCGCGCGCTGACCGGCGTCACGCCGCGGCCGCGGTAATCTCGGCCGCGACGGAAGGTGGATGCCATGGCGGAGCGACGGTTCGGACGGAAGGCGCGGGTACCGCGCCCCGGTTATGCGCTGGTGTCGGTGAGCGCGCGGGACGCCAACGGTTTCGTGCACCACTACGACGACATCGAGGCACCGCTCGGCTCGCTCCGCGAGTCGTTGGCGATCCTGCACCTGCACTCGGAGGAGATGGATGCCGCCCATCGCGGCGAGGCGTCCGCCTCGGGCTGAGCCGCCTCCCGCGCGGGCCGCGGAGCACCGGAGCCGATGCGCGTGCGAGCCGCCGGTCATCGTCGCTCCGACGGCCGTCGATGCGAAGATTCCCGGCACGTCACGTGCGGGCGCCGGGGACGAAAAAAGCCCCGGCCGGAGTTTCCTCACGGCCGGGGCTGATCACTGTCTCAACACAGTGTGCGCCCGAAGGGACTCGAACCCCTAACCTTCTGATCCGTAGTCAGATGCTCTATCCATTGAGCTACGGGCGCAGGGCCTCCGCGCGAAACGGCGCGCAGGCCGTGGTCCAGCATAGCCGGGACCGTGTGGGACGTCTAATCGGCTCCGAACGTCACGCATCCCGGGCGTGGCGCGGGGGTGACCGGCTGGTGTCGGGACGGAGACGTACGCTGGCGGCATGAGCGCTTACACCTCCGCGTTCGAGCTGTTCTCCATCGGGATCGGACCCTCGAGCTCCCACACCGTCGGCCCCATGAAGGCCGCTGTCGATTTCGTCACCCGGCTGCGGGGCGATGGCGCCCTCGAGAGGGTGGCATCCGTCTCCTGTGCCCTCTACGGCTCGCTCGGCGCGACCGGTATCGGTCATGGCACCCCCGACGCGGTCGTCGCGGGTCTGCAGGGTCTCGACCCCGAGACCGTCGATCCGGATGCCGTGCGACGGGCGTGGTCGGACTGGTCCGACGGGCGCCTCCTCGCGCTGGCCGGCACGCACGAGATCCCGTTCGCGACGTCCGACATCTCGCTCGAACCCCGCACGCGTCTTCCCGGTCACCCCAACGCGATGACCCTCGTCGCGCGCGACGCCGTGGGCGCGGTGATCGCCGACGACACGTACTACTCCATCGGCGGGGGCTTCATCCGACGCGACGGCGAGCCGCCGCGGGTGTCGGCGGCGCCGATGCCCCTCGCGTTCGACGACGCGGCCACTCTCATCGCGCTGTGCGACGAGCGCGGCATCACGATCGCCGAGGCGGCGCGACTCAACGAAGAGGCGCTCCGTTCCGACGAAGAGATCGCCGCCGGCCTCGACCGGATCTGGGATGCGATGGCGGCCTGCGTCAACGCCGGTCTGCAGCACGACGGCGTGCTCCCCGGCATCCTGAAGGTCAAGCGTCGGGCCGCCGTCATCCGCGGTCAGCTCGACGCCATCGAGGCCGAGGGCCACCGTGAGCTCCCGGGGGAGTGGCTCGGTGCGTTCGCCCTCGCCGTGAACGAAGAGAACGCGGCGGGCGGGCGCGTCGTCACCGCTCCGACGAACGGGGCGGCGGGGATCCTTCCGGCCGTGGCCATGTACTGGTGGCGTTTCCTCGCCGACTCCGGCCTCGGCATCGGCAACGCCGTGACGCCGCACGGCGAGCTCGTCGGCAGCGCCCTGCTCGGCTACGACGGACACGCGGTCACGCGCACCGAGGTGTCGGGGTGGGACGACGGCGACGTCGCCGAGGCGAACCGTCGCCGCGGCATCCGCCGTTTCCTGCTGACGGCGACCGCGCTGGGGTCGCTCTTCAAGGCCAACGCGTCGATCTCGGGGGCGGAGGGCGGATGCCAGGCCGAGGTCGGCTCCGCCTGCGCGATGGCGGCAGGCGGCCTCACCGCCGTCATGGGCGGCACGAACCGGCAGATCGAGAACGCGGCCGAGATCGCGATGGAGCATCACCTGGGCCTCACGTGCGACCCGGTCGGAGGCCTCGTGCAGATCCCGTGCATCGAGCGCAACGCGATCGCCGCGTCCACGGCCGTGACCGCCGCACGCCTCGCTCTGCGCGGCGACGGCAGTCACTACGTCTCGCTCGACGCGGTCGTCGAGACGATGCGTCAGACGGGCATCGACATGTCGACGAAGTACAAGGAGACCAGCGAGGGCGGACTCGCAGTCAACGTCATCGAGTGCTGACGCGCGGTATCCGACCCGATGCCGCGAAACCGCAGGCGTTTCGCGAGACCGCATCGAATCGCGGTCGAACGCGTGCGGGTTCGGCGAACGGATGCGGTTTCGCTGCCGTCGCGGCCGGGCGGAATGCGGGCACGCGCAGCCCGGTCGCGCACGTCGGATGCCGATGAATCAGGCGTCGTCGCGCAGCTTCGCGGTGAGGGCGTGCAGCTGCGCCAGCTCGTCGTTGTCGAGGCGGGCCATGCGCTCGGCGATCGACCGGCCGTGCGCGGCGGCCAGGCGTCGGAAGACCACCGCGCCGTTCTCGGTGGCGGAGACGAGCGAGCCGCGACCGTCCTCGGGGTCGGCGCACTTGGTCAACAGCCCGCGCGTCACCATCCGCTCGACCAGGCGCGAGACGCTCGGCTGACTGATGAGCATGTTGCCGGTGACGTCGCGTAGTCTCGCCGTCATCTGCGGGGCCCGGGTGACGGTGAGCAGCACGTCGTACTCCGCCTGTGTCAGGTCGGTGCTGTCGAAGTCGCCGCGGATGTCCTCGAACACCTCGTGCTGCGCGCGGAAGAGGCTCTCCCAGGCCTGCACGGCGAGGCGTCGATCGGTCATTCCCTCAGCGTAGAGCCGACGACGCCCGTTCCGACCCGACGTTTCGCCCCGGCGTCGGTTGCGATATGGCGGGGGACCGAGCCGGACAGAGTAAGGGCCGGTCGGAGAGGCTTCCGACCGGCCCTTGTCCCTGCACCAAGAGTGTCCTGCAATCACATGTCGGTAGCTGCCACAGCAAAACAACTACCGTGCGAGCACTCTATAACGGTGGGGTAACGGAAGGGAAGAGGTCGTCGTTACATTTCCGTGACCAGTTTTCGCAGGCCCGTATCGGGGCTCGACGGAGTCGGATCCTCACCGCCCGCGCACGTGGTTCCACTGCGTGATGACCTCGGTTCCGTGTTCGAACCCCAGCTCGCTTACCGCGGACGTACCCAGGACGAAGTAACGGCCGCCGGCGGCGGTGAGGCCCAGCCACGTGCCGGCGAGCGCGCGGAGGAAGTGCCCGTGCGAGAACAACAGGACCTGCTGTCCGGCCCTCACCCGTGGTCGCAATTCCTCGAGCAGCGACTCCGCCCGAGCCGTCACCTGCGCGACCGTCTCGCCGGGTGTCTCGCCCGGGGGCGTTCCGTCCCACGCCGTCCACGCGTGCCCGAGACGTTCGACGATCTCGGGCGTCGTGAGGCCCTCGTACGCGCCGTAGTCCCACTCCACCAGGCGCGGCTCCGGCCGTGCGTCGGGGTAGCCGGCGCGGGCGGCCGTCTCGACGGCGCGACGGAGTGGGCTCGCGAGTACGAGGTCGTAGCGTCGCATCGCGAGGAGCGTTCCGGCGAGCTCTGCTTTGTAGGCGCCCGTTTCGGTCAGGGGGATGTCGGTGAGCCCGGTGTGGCGCCCGCTGCGGCTCCATTCCGTCTCCCCGTGCCGCACGAGCACGATGCGGCCGTCGGGTTCGGTGAGCTCTGCGTCCTTCACGTGTCCATCCTCGCGCCGGGAGGCGACCTCGTACAGACGAAGACGGGCCGGTCGGGGATCCCGACCGGCCCGGTCCTGCACCAGAGTGTCCTGCAATCACATGTCGGTAGCTGCCACAGCAAAACAACTACCGTGCATGCACTCTATAACGGTGAGATAACGGAGCGGAAGAGGTGTCCGTGATCCTTTCGTTATTCATAGATTTCCCCCCGCGCGAGCGGCGCGCACGCGGGGCCGTGCCACACCCCGGGGCGCGGGAACGCGGTGCCGGCAGACTCGTTCGTGCGTCCGGGCGACTGCCGGATCCGGGGGCTCCGCGCGACCCTCGCCTTCAGGCGTGGCCGGGTACCCTCGCTCGACCCGGCGCCGCTTCCGCGTCGCCCCCCGCATGGGCGGACGACCGGGGGGCCCGCGCGATGTCGTGGTCGTCGATCAGGTGCTCGCGTTGCAGCCAGTCGCCGAGGCCGGGGATCGCGAGGTACGCCTCCAGGTCGCGGCGGACGACCTCGTCGTGCGCGCCGTAGGCGGCGAAGACCGAGAGCTTGCGGGCGACCGCCTCGTCATCGAGGTTGGCCGGCCAGGTGCGGCCCGGGTACCCGACGGCATACCGGACGCTCGCGCCGTCGAGGAGTCCCGCATCGACGGCGGCGGCGACGAGTCGGCCCGCACCGCCGTGATCGGGGTGATCGCCCTCGCTCGCCGGCGCGAAATCGGGCAGCGTCGTGAGCACCTCGCCCGCTCCCGCATCGGTGACGAAGGCGGCGACGGTGGTGATGAGCCGCGCGACGGTGAGGTCTTGGCCGGTGTCGAGCGTCGTCAGCGAGGACACCTCCCCGTCGAAGAGCTTCGTGATCGTCCGGTACTCGGTCGCGTACCAGCCGCGACCCGTGAGCCCGCCGTCCGGCAGGCGCAGGAACGAGAGGGAGATCCGCGGGTCGTCGTCCGGTGAGGTCGTCGTGACGGCGACGCCGTTCGACAGCACCGTCCGTCGATCCGACCAGGGCGTGGACGACCCGCGCATCACGTCGTACGCGGCGCGGATCCCCGTCTCGCGACCGTCGACGTACGACGACATGCCGCTCCCGGCGTCGGAGGCGGTCAGGAAGAGCTGTCGAATACCGTGACCGGCGAGGATCGCCCGATCGATGGTCGGGACGCCGAAGAGCAGATCGTCGTCGTAGTGGGCCCAGATCCCGGCGATCATCGGCGTCGACGCGCTCACCGGCGGGTGAAGAAGTCGTATCGGTGGGCGTAGGGCGTCGACGTCACCACGTGGTCGGCACGAGCCGCGGGAAGCACGGCGCGCTCGAAGCGAAGGGCCGCGAGCGTATCGAGGTCGGGGATGCGCCGCCCCTCCATGTCGTTCCACCCGACAACGAGCCACCCACCCGGCCGCAGCACGTTCGCGCAGGCCTCGAGGCCGCGCGCCACGTCGTCGGCGGTGTCGAGCCCCCACCCGAACACGCCGTTGCACACGACCAGATCGAAGGTGTCGGCGGGGTAGACCGTCGCGAGGTCGGTCATCGAGAGGGTGTGGTGATTGCGCCCGGCGATCCGCTGCATCGCCGGGTCGACGTCGATCGTGTGGTACTCGATGCCTCGGTAGAGCCGCGGATAGGTGCGGGTGTACCACGCGACTCCGACGTCGAGCATCCGGCGGATGTCGTCCTTGCCCAGGAACTCGGGCACGATGACGTCCTCGAGCAGCACGCGGTCGGGCGTCGCGAGACGCCAGCGACCGTTCTTCAGTCGCAAACGGCTGCGCAGACGCACGCTGCGGGGAACGAGTCGTCTCCAGATGGGGGGCATCCGCTCTCCATTGGTCGGCGCGATCGGGCGATCGTCTTTCTCATAATCGCATGCACTCCTGCGCATCCCGGGGACCTCCCAGGGGTTGGGAAGTTTTCGGGCCGCGATCCCTGCCTGGAAGGATGGATGCCGTGACCCACGACATCCGCTTGGTCGCCGTCGACATGGACGGCACGCTGCTCGACGGCGACGGGAACGTCCCCGAACCGCTGTGGGCGCTCCTCCCGCGACTCGCGGACCGCGGAGTCGCCTTCGTCCCGGCATCCGGAAGGCAGCTCGCGACCCTGCGCGCCACGTTCGGCGAGGCGGCGGATGCGATGACCTTCATCGCCGAGAACGGAGCGTACGTCGTGCGCGCCGGGGTCGAGGTGGCGTCCGATGCGCTCGACCGACGAGTCGTGGAACGCGCGGTGGGTCGACTGCGGTCCCTCGCGGCCGAGGGGTACGACCTCGGTGTCGTCGTCTGCGGCAAGCGCTCCGCCTACATCGAGCGCACCGACGACGCCTTCCGGGCTCAGGCGTCGACCTACTACGCCGCGCTCGAGGAGGTCGACGACGTGCTCGCCGTCGACGACGACGTCCTCAAGATCGCCGTCTACGACTTCGCCGTGGCCGCACACAGCGTGGGACGCGCACTCGACGAGATCGCGGCGACGCATCGCGTGGTGGTCTCGTCGCCGCACTGGGTCGACATCATGAACCCGGGCGTCGACAAGGGCACGGCCCTCCGCCGGTTGCAGGCCGCCCTCGCGGTCACTCCCGCGCAGACGGCGGCGTTCGGCGACTACCTCAACGATCTCGAGATGATGGATGCCGCCGACTGGTCGTACGCCATGGCCAACGCCCACCCGGAGGTCGTCGCCCGCGCACGTCATCGCGCCCCCTCGAACACCGACCATGGCGTCCCGACCACCCTCGCGGAGCTGTTCCCCGAGGCCTGAGCCTCACATCGCGCCGCCGCCGCCGATCCTCGTCCACGCCGTGAATCCCGTCGCCCGCTGCGACGCATCGGCGGGCGAGGTGCCGCCTGTTCGGCCGGCGCGTCGCAGGTCGTCGTGCAAGGGGCGTTCCCGGCGCAGGCCGATTCTCCGCAGCAGGGCGTCCCACCCTCGACGTGCGCGTTCGTCCGTCCCCATGAGCCGGAGCCTATCGATCGGTTCCGCTGCCGGGAAGGTCGGAACGCGGGCCGGGGCCGGCTGAGGCTGTACGCGGCGTCCACCCGGGCAGCGACCGTTCTCCGTAGCGGCGGATGCCGCCACCCCCGCGACCGCAGTACCGTCGCGGGAACCGAGAGCCCGGAGGACACATGGAGACGGTCGACACCATCGTCGTGGGCGCGGGGGTGGCGGGTCTCGCCGCCGCTCGATTGCTCGCTGGGGCGGGACGCCGTGTCGTCGTGCTGGAAGCGCGCGACCGCGTGGGCGGCCGCGTCTTCACCGACCGCACCGACGGGCACATCACCGACCGCGGAGCCTCGTGGATCCACGGCATAACCGACAGCCCGGTCGCCGAGGCGGCACGGGCCTTCGGCATGCCGATGGTGGAGTTCACGGTCGGCGGGTACCAACCCGACAGTCGTCCGTTGACCTATTTCGATGCGGAGGGCCGTCGGCTCGACGCCGTCGCCGTGCGGCAGTACGCCGACGACGTGCGCGCGCTCAACGCGACGCTGGTCGAGGTGATCGCCGACGCCCCGGCCGACGCGACGTACGCCGATGTCGTGGGGGCGGCTCTGGCGATGCAGGACTGGGATGCGGAGCGCGAGGAGCGCGTGCGCGAGTACAACGACCGGCGCGCCCAGGAGCAGTACGGGGTCGGAATGGAGGGACTCGGCGCTCACGGCCTGGACGACGACACCGTGAACGGCGACGAGGTGGTCTTTCCACAGGGATACGACGAGCTCGCGCAGCATCTCGCCGAGGGACTCGACCTCCGCCTCGAACACGTCGCGACGCACGTGCGGTGGTCGACGACCGGGGTGGAGGTCGACACCGACCGCGGCACCTTCGCCGCCGCCGACGCGGTGGTGACCGTGCCGGTCGGCGTCCTGAACGCCGGAGACGTCGTCATCGAGCCCGCGCTGCCCGAACGGCACCGCCGCGCGCTCGGCCTCCTACGGATGAACGCGTTCGAGAAGGTCGTGCTGCGATTCGCCGAACGCTTCTGGGACGCCGGGGTGTACGGCATCCGTCAACTCGGTGACGAGGGGCAGTGGTGGCACTCCTGGTACGACCTGGGGCGCCTGCATGACGAACCCGCGCTGCTGACCTTCGCCGCCGGACCCGCGGCGCTCGCCACGCGGGCCTGGAGCGACGACGAGATCGTGGCCTCCACCCTCGCGCAGCTGCGCCGGCTCTACGGTGACGCGGTGCCCGAGCCCACCAGCGCGGTCGTCACCCGCTGGCAGGACGACCCGTTCTCGCGCGGCTCCTATGCGTACATGCTGCCGGGTTCGGTCGGTGCCGACCACGACGATCTCGCCGAGCCGGTCGGGGGTGTCCTGCATTTGGCGGGGGAGGCGACGTGGGGCGACGATCCTGCGACCGTGCCCGGCGCGATGCTCTCGGGGCACCGCGCCGCGCAGAACGTCCTGGGAAGGGCGGTCCCGGTCAGCGACCTCTGGGCCTAGCGGGGCTCCGGCCCGGTGGCCACGGGCAGCTCCGGGTGATTCGACCATTGGCTCCACGACCCGGGGAACACGCGAGGTTCGTAGCCCGCGAGGGTGAGCGCCACCGCCTGGTGCATTGCCGTGACGCCGGAACCGCAGTAGACGCCGACCGCCACGCCGTCCTCGGCCCCCAGCATCCGGAACCTCGACCGCAGCTCCTCGGGGGAATGGAACCGCCCGTCGGCGCCGACGTTCTCGGTCGTCGGGGCGCTCACGGCGCCCGGCACGTGTCCGGCGCGCGGGTCGATCGGCTCGACCTCGCCCCGGTAGCGCTCGCCCGCGCGGGCGTCCAGGAGCAGATCCTCCTCCGCGAAGCCGCCCACGGCGTCGAGATCGAGCACCGGCAGGGCCCCGTACGACAGCGAGACCGAGCCCGGCGCAGGCGTCTCGGCATCCCCGACCTCGAGGTCGTAGCCGGCGTCGGTCCATGCCCGCAGCGATCCGTCGAGCAGACGCACATCGTCGACGCCGGCATGGCGGAGCAGCCACCACGCCCTCGCGCTCGACATGTTCTTCAGATCGTCGTACACGACGACCGTGTCGCCCGCGTCGATGCCCCATCGCCGTGCGGCGGACTGCAGGGTCGCGATCGCAGGGATCGGATGCCGCCCGTCGGCCGGGTCGCCGTGGGCGGCGAGGTCGTGGTCGAGATCGACGTACTGCGCGCCGGGGATGTGGCCCTCGCGGTATGCGGGGAGTCCGTCCGGCCGGTCGAGTCGCCAGCGGACGTCGAGGACGCGCACGGACCTGCCATCGGGGTACGCCCCCGCGGTGAGGGCGGCGTGCAGCTCGGGAGCGGTGGTGAGGATCGAGGCCATAGGCCCAGTCTGGCCCTCAGCCACGTGTCGCGTCGCCGTGCGTCCGGCCGTCGGCCACGCGCGCCCGCGCCCGGTCGTGGCGCGATGCGATCGGCACCGTCTCGGTCGCCTTGGGCAGGCCCATCGGCGGCGTCGCGACGTAGATGGTCTCGGCCCGTTCGACCACGTGCGTCTCGTGCCAGATCCCGACTGCACCGGGGGTCTTCCGCGCGCGCTTGTTGAAGCGCGTCCACGCCGGTCGGTGCTCCTGCTGCGGCGCCGAGGCGTACGCGTAGAGCTTCTCGAGCGACGACCAGTACTGCACGAGGTAGGGTCCTCGCGCGCCGAGCAGCATCGAGAACCCGAGCAGGCCCGAATCGGGGTCCATGCTCAGCTCGCGCAGCATGCGCGGCATGTCGCCCATGAGTGGCATCCACTGATCCGCCCGCCACCACTTGTTGACGGTCATCCCGATGTGGAAGACGACGAGCTCGCCGTCGTAACGATGGGTCATGCGACCCGGATTGATGGATGCCATGGCACGTCCTCACTCGATAGTGTTGCTATCCAGTGTTGGATAGTAGAGCTATCGAGTCAAGGGGGTACGGGTGCGGATCTCGGAACTGTCGACGCGAGCCGGCGTGCCGGTCGCCACGATCAAGTACTACCTGCGCGAGAGACTCTTGCCCGAGGGGGAGCGCACCTCGCCCACCCAGGCGTCGTACGGTGTCGCGCACGTGCAGCGTCTGGGCGTCATCCGTGCTCTCGTCGATGCGGGCGTCGGCATCGCGGGTGTGCGAAAGGTGGTCGGCGTGCTGGAGGAGCCCCCCGCGAACCCCTACGACCTCCTCGGCGCCGCCAATGCGGCGGTCACCCCGGCCGTCGCCGCCGACATCGACCTCTCGGCGGCGACCGCACTGCTCGAGCGCATGGGCGGCGACGCGGAGAAGTGCTTCCCCGACCAGGTCGCCGCGGTGGCCCAGGCGCTCGCCGCCTTGGACCGGGCGGGATTCACCGTTCCGGAGCGGGTCATGGACGCGTACCTCGCCCACCTCTCCGCCATCGCCGAGGCGGAACTCGCCGCCACGCCCGACACGTCGATCGAGGATGCCGTGCGGTACGTCGTCCTCGGCACCGCGCTCGTGGAGCCGCTGATCCTGGCCCTGCGGCGCGTGGCGGAGCAGGTCGCCGCCGCGCGCCTCTTCGGAACGCGCTGAGCCGGACCGCGTCGCCTCTCGGCGAACGGACCCCGCCCGCGTCACGTCAGCGATCGGGGTTGCTGGCCGCTCCGTCGAGCCACAGCGTGTCGCTCTTGTCGCCGTGGGGGCCTGCCCGACCGACGTGCTCGTCGCTGATCTGCGGGCCCTTGGTGATGACGTGCACGAGAGCCATGCCGTGGCCACGACCGAGGTCGTAGTCGTCTTTCAACCACTGCAGGATGGGGGTCGCCTTCGTGCCGGCGCCGAATCCGCGCTCTTCCGCGAGCGCCAGGAACTGGCGCGGGGTCAGGCCCGTCTTGGCTTCGATGTTGTCGAGGTACGACTGGAATGACATGTCCGGAGGGTAGCGCGCCCCTCCGACAGCGGTCCATCGATCCGTCGCGGGCCGGCGTGAAGCGGGAGGGATCATCCCCGCTCGGGCGGATCTCCCGCGGGGCCTCGAGATGAGATGTCGGACCCGCGGTATACGGTCGGACGATGGTCGTCACCCTGCACCGGGCGCCCGTCGAGGCGATCGACTCCGGCACCCTGTACCGCCTGCTGTGGCTTCGGGTCACCGTGTTCGTCGTCGAGCAGCGGGCCGCCTACCCCGAGATCGACGGCCGCGACATCGAGCCCGGTGCCGAGCTCATGTGGGCGACGGAGGGCGACGAGATACTGGCCACGTTGCGCATCCTCCGCGAGGCGCAGAACACGCGCATCGGGCGCGTCGCGACCGCCCCCGACGCGCGGGGCAGGGGCATCGCGGCCGATCTCATGCGCGCGGCCGTCGAGGTCCTCGATGCCGAGGCCCCCGGCATCCCGATCCTGCTCGACGCGCAGGCGCACCTCGCCGGCTGGTACGGGCGGTTCGGCTTCGTCGTCTCGGGCCCGCCCTTCGCCGAAGACGGCATCCCGCACGTCCCGATGCGGCGCACGCGCCTCGTGACGGATCGTCTCGTGCTGCGCGAATGGACGCGCGACGACGACGACCGCGCGTTCCTGTTCGACATGTACCGCCGTCCCGAGGTGCGTCGCTTCATCGGTACCGGCGCCGTGATGGCTGATCCGAGCGAGGTGGATGCCCTCCTCGAGCGCTGGGCCGGGCTGGGTGAGGGTCTGCTCGGCGCGCGGGCGGTCGAGACCGCCGACGGCCGTCTGCTCGGCGCGGTGCTGCTGAAGCGCATCCCGTGGTCGGCGGGGGTCGGAGGCGGGCGTCCCGACGACGTCGAGATCGGTTGGCATTTCCATCCTGACGCGTGGGGCGAGGGGTACGCGACCGAGGCGGCCGCGGCGCTGCTCGATCTTGCCCGCGGTCACGGCGTCCATCGGGTCATCGCCGTCACGAATCCGGCCAACGCGGTGTCCGGGGCCGTCGCCGAGCGGATCGGCCTGCGTTCCGCCGGCGAGACGCGCGATTACTACGACACGACGTGCGCGCTGTACGTCTCGGAGGAGGCGAGCGGCGACTCCTCCGCGCGCGCCTGAGCGGTGCCGGCCGACCACGGGTTGCGCCACACGCGCGCGGTCGCACACGCCATCCCGCCCGCGATCTGCGGCACGCCGAAGAGACCGCCGGCCCGTCTCGAAGGGCTGCCGGCGGCAGTTCGACATTCATACGAAGGCAAGGCTACCCTAACTCTCCGTCGGCTGACTCGGTCCGTGTCACCGACCCGCACACAGCACTGGAGAGATTCGTATGAGTACCCGCCTGTTCCGTCCCCTCGTCGCCGCGACCGTGGTGACCGCCCTGGCCCTCACCGGCTGCGCCTCGGGGGCCGCCGCGCCGACCGAGGAAACCGGTGCGACCACCGTGACCGTCGAAGACAACCACGGCTCGATCGAGGTGCCCGTGGCCCCCGAACGCGTCGTCGCCCTCGACAACACGACCTTCGAGACGCTCAGCGAATGGGAAGTGACCCTCGCCGCCGCCCCGAAGCCCCTGATGTACGACCTCTGGCCGACACTCTCCGGCGGGGACGAGGTGCTCGACGCGGGCCTGCATCGCGAGCCGAACATCGAGAACATCCTCGCGGCCGAGCCCGATCTGATCGTGGGCGGCTACCGCTTCCGCGACATCTACGACCAGTTGAAGGAGATCCAGCCGGCGACGATCGAGACGAGCCCTCGAGAGGGCGAAGACCACGCATCCGAGCTCAAGCGTCAGACCGAGATCCTGGGCCAGGTCTTCGGCAAGGGCGACGAGGCGGCGAAGCTGTCGGCAGATCTCGACGCGGCGATCTCCGACGCGAAAGCGGCGTACGACCCGTCGGAGACCGTGATGGGGCTGATCACCTCGGGCGGCAAGATCGCCTACGCCGCCCCCGGCGAGGGCCGTGGCGTCGGCGTGCTCTTCCCGACACTGGGGCTCACCCCCGCGCTCGAGCGATCGGCCGAAGACGCTTCGCACGGAGACGACATCAGCGTCGAGGCCATCGCCGCAGCGAACCCCGAGTGGCTGTTCGTGCTCGACCGCGACGCGATGTTCGGTGAAGACGGCTACGTCTCGGCGAAGGAGCTCGTCGAGAACGCCGAGGCGTTGAAGAACGTCCCCGCCGTGCAGAAGGGGCAGATCGTCTACCTCGACGGCACCTTCTACCTCGACGAGGGCATCCAGGCGTACACGACGCTGTACCGCTCCGCCGCCGAGGCGTTCGCCTCCTGACCATTCCCGGTCGTCCTCCGCGTGAGGTGTCGGGAATCGTCGCGTCCGCCCACCGGCGCGTGACGACGTCCGGCACCTCACGCGGGAGGACGGGGCGAGAGGGAGGATGCCAGTGAACTCGACAACTTCGCGCCGGACGGCGCTGCCCGCCGCAGTCGCCGGCGTCTCGGCGCTCGTCGTCCTTTCGCTTTTCGTCGGCGCCTACGACCTGACCGTCGACGACTTCGGGGGCGAGATGTTCTTCATCTCGCGCGTCCCGCGCACCGCCGCCCTCGTCCTGGCCGGCTGCGCCATGGCGGTCTCGGGCCTCATCATGCAGCTGCTCACGCAGAACCGTTTCGTCGAGCCCTCCACCACGGGGACGTCGGAGTGGGCCGCGCTCGGTCTCCTCGTCACGGTGCTCATCGCCCCGACCGCGCCCCTGTTCGTCCGCATGACCGTGGCATCCGTCGCCGCCTTCGTCGGCACGATGGTGTTCATCGCCATCCTGCAGCGCATCTCGCTGCGCTCCTCCCTCGTCGTGCCGCTCATCGGCATCATGCTCGGGGCGGTGGTCTCAGCGTTCACGACCTATCTGGCCGTGTCGACCAACTCGCTGCAGATGCTCGGCACATGGTTCATGGGGAGCTTCACCTCCATCGTGCGCGGACGCTACGAGGTGCTCTGGGTGGTCGCGATCGTCGTCCTGCTCGTGTTCCTGTACGCCGACCGCCTCACCGTCGCCGGTCTCGGGCGGGACGTCGCTACCTCCGTCGGCCTCGACCACACGCGCGTCCTGCTGATCGGTACCGGGCTCGTCGCGGTCGCCACCGGTGTCACGACCGTCGTCGTCGGCTTCCTGCCGTTCCTGGGACTGGTCGTTCCGAACCTCGTGTCGATGTGGCGCGGTGACAACGCCCGCGCGAACCTCCCCTGGGTGTGCGTCGGGGGCGTGGCGATCGTCGTCGTCTGCGACATCGTCGGACGCGTCATCCGGATGCCGTTCGAAGTCCCCGTCTCGATGATCCTCGGTGTCGTCGGCTCCGCGGTGTTCATCACCCTGTTGTTGAGGATGCGCGCCCGTGGCTGACACCCTGACCCGGACGACCCCGGCGGTCACGCCCCGTCGTCCGCGGATCGCCCTGCGCTTCGGCCTCCTGATCCTGATCGTCGCGGTCGCGGCCGTCGGCGTGCTGACCTGGAACGTCCCGGGCGAACCCGGTTCGCGGGCCTTCTGGTTGGCCGTGAACCTTCGCGTGGTGAGCCTGGCCACGATCGCTCTGGTGGCGTGCTGTCAGGCGGTCGCGACGGTGCTGTTCCACACGGCGACCGCGAATCGCATCCTGACCCCCTCGATCATGGGTTTCGACGCCCTCTACGTCGTGATGCAGACGGCCCTGGTGTTCTTCTTCGGAAGCGCCGCGCTCTCGGCCACCGACGGCCTGGTCAAGGTGGTCGTGCAGAGCGTGCTGATGGTGGGCTTCGCGACGCTGCTGTACGGCTGGCTGTTCGCCGGGCGCCGCGGCAACCTCCACATCATGCTGTTGGTGGGCGTCGTGCTGGGCGTCGGGTTCGGCTCGCTCTCCACCGTCATGCAGCGCCTCCTCACCCCGAGCGATTTCGACATCCTCTCGGCCCGCCTCTTCGGGAACCTCTCCAACTCGGATGCCGAGTACCTCCCGTGGGGAACGCTCGTAGTCGCGGTGGTGCTCGTCGTCGTCTGGCGCGCGCGGCACCGCCTCGACGTGCTGGCGTTGGGCCGAGAGGCGTCGGTCAACCTGGGCCTCGCCTACCGGCGCGAGGTCATCGTGATGCTCGTTCTCGTGGCCGTGCTGATCTCGGTGTCGACCACGATGGTCGGGCCGATGACGTTCTTCGGCTTCCTCGTCGCGACCCTGGCGTACCAACTGGCGGGCTCCGCGCAGCACCGCGTCGTGCTGCCCTTCGCGGTGCTGCTCGGGATGGCCACGCTGCTGGGCGGGTACTTCGTCCTGCGGCACGTGTTCTACGCGGCCGGCATGCTCTCGATCATCATCGAGTTCGTCGGCGGCGTGTTCTTCCTCGTCTACCTGCTCCGGAAGGGGAGTCTCTGATGCCCACCCGCTCACCGGGGCGGTGCGTCGCGTGATCTCGCTCACCGACGTCACCATGACCTACGGCGACCGCACCGTGCTCGGCCCCGTCACCCTCGACATCCCCGCCGGCGGCGTCACCGCGCTGGTCGGTCCGAACGGTGCGGGCAAGTCGACGCTGCTCACCATCGTGGGGCGCCTCGCGGCGGCCACCCGCGGACGCGTCACCATCGCCGGCCTCGACGTATCGTCCACGCCCGGACGCGCGCTCGCCAAGACCGTGTCGATCCTGCGGCAGGAGAACCACTTCGTCACACGACTGACCGTCCGCGAGCTCGTCGGCTTCGGGCGCTTCCCGCACTCGCGGGGTCGCCTCACCGACGACGACCACGCCAAGATCGACGAGGCGATCGCGTTCCTGGATCTCGCCGACCTCTCCGGCCGCTACCTCGACCAGCTGTCGGGCGGCCAGCGTCAACGCGCGTACGTCGCGATGGTCCTCGCACAGGACACCGATTACATCCTGCTCGACGAGCCGTTGAACAATCTCGACATCAAGCACGCGGTCGCCATGATGGGCCGGCTCCGGCGCGCGGCCGACGAACTCGGAAAGACGATCGTGATCGTCGTCCACGACGTCAACTTCGCCGCGGCCTACGCCGACCGGATCATCGCACTGTCCGAGGGGCGGGTCGTGCACGTCGGCACCCCCGACGAGCTCATGACCTCGTCCACGCTCCAGGAGGTCTTCGGTACGCCCGTCCAGGTGCGCCGCGACGGACCGTATCCGCTGGCGGTGTACTACCGATGAGACCTCAGAGTTGGATGCCGTTGTCCTCGTCGTTGACACCGACGTTGCGGCCGCGGCTGGATTCGTAGGCGATGAGCCACCCGACCGACACCGCCGCGGCGATGACGACTCCCAGCCACACGTTCTGCCACACCAGGCCGAACAGGACCCCGAGTCCGAACAGGAGCAGGCTGCCCAGCACCCAATACGTGCGGCCGCGCGGCCAGCCGGTTCCCGTCTGCGTCATGTCGCACAGCCTACGGTGCGGTGTCGGGCGAGCCGGGACGCGCTGCGCGCCGTCCCTTTCGAGAAGAAGGAGGGCCTGATGGCCCGGACCACCGGGGCGCAGAAGCGTCTTGCGCCCGAGAAGAGCGAACTGCTGACCCTGTACGTGCGGCGCCGCCGGCGTCTGTCGCCGACCTTCGAGCGCGTGACGCTGGGCGGACCCGACCTGGCGCGCTTCACGCCCATGGGCGCCGACCAGTGGTTCCGCCTGTTCCTGCCCGTCGCCGGGGGGACGCTCACGCGCCTGCCGAACCGTCTCGACACCTTCGCGTATCTGCGTTACCTCGCGATCGCCAAGACGCAGCGCCCGGTGCTGCGCAACTACACCGTCGCCGGCTTCCGCGCCGACGGGGCGCAGGGTCCCGAACTCGACGTCGACTTCGTGCGGCACGGCTCCGCCGCCGCCGGTACGGCGGGGCCCGCGGCGTCCTGGGCCGAGACCTGCGCGCCCGGCGACGCCGTCGCCATCCTCGACGAGGGCGTGCTGTTCGCGCCGCCCGCCGATCTGCGCGGCCCGCTCGCTTTCGTCGGCGACGAGACCGCCCTCCCCGCGCTCGCCGGCATCCTGGCCTCCCTCCCCGCCGAGGCGACGGGGCGCGCCTTCATCGAGGTGCCGGATGCCGGCGACGTGCGCACTCTGGCCGCACCGGCCCGCGTCGAGGTGGCGTGGATCGTGCGCGACGACCCTCACGCGACCCCGGGCTATGCCGTGCTGACCGCGGCGGTCGAGGCGAGCGAGGCGGAAGCGGTCGTGCCCGCCTACGCCTGGGTGGCGGGGGAGCAGTCCCTGGTCGCGGCGATGCGCCGGCACTGGGTGCGGGTCGGCGTCGACAAACGGATGATCTCGTTCACCGGGTACTGGCGTGCGTCTCGCCCTCACCTGCCGTCGTGAGGGGGAACGCGGGGCGCCCGTGGTGGCGCCGTCCTCGGGGGCGGCCTCGCGACGCCGGCGCCGTCCTCGGCGGCGGGCTCGCAACGCGCGGGGTCGCGACCCGGCGGGTCAGCGGTCGCGGTGGTCTTCCGGGCTGAGGCGCGGTCCGCGGCGCGGCTCGAGCGACGACCCGGCGTAGATCAGTCGGATCACCCGCTGACGATGACCGGCGAACGGTTCGAGCAACTCGAGCATGCCGTCGTCGTCGGTGCGGTGGCCCGTCAGGGCGAAACCCACCTGGTGGGCGAGGTGGTAGTCGCCCGTGCTCACGGCATCCGGGTCTCCGAAGGCGCGGATGCGTGTCTCGGCGCTCGTCCAGATGCCCACGCCGCGGAGGCTGATGAAGACGCGGTCGCGACCCTCGCCGTCGTGGGCCGCCGTCGCGGCGTGAACGATCGACGCGCCGCGACGGGCGCTCTCGACGATGGTGCGCGACTGCGGCGGCTCGAGCCCGGCTCGGTGCCACGCCCACGACGGCACGTGGCGCCACCCCTCGATGTCGGGCGGGGCGAACATGGGGCGGGGAGTGGGTCCCGGTGCGCGCTCGCCGAACCAGGTCACGATGCTGCGCCAGGCCGAGAACGCCTGCATGCTCGTGACCTTCTGCTCCATGATCGCGCTGACGAGGGCGTCGAAGACGAGGTCGGTACGCCCGATGCGGAGGTCGGGGTGGCGACGGTGCCACTCGGCGACCGACGGATGCCGCGACGCGTCGAAGCCGTCGGGATCGTCGTGCGCGCCGCACAGCGCGGGCAGCTGATCGAGGGCCCACGGTGCGCCGGGGCCCCAGGCGGCTGCCCGGACGCTCCCCCCGATCCGCTGGCGGAGCGCGAGGGTGGCGACGCCCAGCGGTGTGCGTGTCACGCGCCAGACGACGCCACCCGCCCCGAGGGGGGAGGTCGCGAAGTACGTGGGGTCGTTACTGCCGTGCCGTTGAGCTGACACGGCGCGCCCGATGTCGACGGGGTGGACGGGTCGGTAGTCCGACTCGATCGGCCGTTCGACCGGCGCCTCGAGATCGCGCGGCGCGTGGCGCGAGCGGACCCCGGTCGATCTCATGGCGACACCTTACGTCGGACCGCCGACATCGCGGCATCCGGGCTCGGCCGGGCAGGAACCCGCGGCACCGTCGAGCGGTCCTCCGCCCGGCGTGCCGACGACCGTGTGTGCGTCGCGATCAGAAACGGTCGGGCGACGGGGTTCCGTGGCCGTAACGGATCGAGACGTCGGCGTGACGGTCGAAGCGGTAGCCGACGCCGCGCACCGTGCGCACGATGTCCTCGTAGGCACCGAGTTTCGCGCGGAGACGTCGGACGTGCACGTCGATGGTGCGCTCGCCGGGGGCGTCGTCGTCGGTGGAGCCCTCCCACAACGACGACACGAGCTCGGTGCGTTCGATCGTGCGCCCCTCGCGCAGCACGAGGTACTGCAGCAGCTCGAACTCCTTGAAGGTGAAGGCGGCCGACTCGCCGTCGATGAGCACGCGCTTGCGCGAGATGTCGACGACCACGCCGCCGGGGGCGCGGTCCTCGTCGACGGGTTCGTCCTTGGTACGGGCGACGGCCGACGGCTCGTGCAGCGCCAGACGGACGACGTCGACGTCGCGGCCACCGGCACCGGCCGGGGCGAGGGCCACCGTGGCGTAGGTCTCTGCGGCGGGGGCGAGCTCGCCGAGCGTGCGACGAAGTGCCTCCACGAGCGTCCCCAGGCTCACGCCGGCCGCGGCGGCCTTCTCTTCATCGATGCCGACGTACAGCGCGAAGCCGCGGGGGGCGGTCGAGGCGGCGGCGCGTGCGGGCGCCGGGACGGAGGCGTCCGGAGCGGCGGGCTGGGGGGAGGATGCCGTGCCGGCGGTGGCGGGGCGGGCGGAGGCGGTCACGGGACGGTCGAGGACTGCGGAGAGCGACATGAGGAGAAATCCTTGGGTGTGTGAACCCGGGCGTCATCGTGAGCGGGGTTCGACGGGAGGTGAGGGCCGAGGGGCCGGAGCGCGGTGCCGGCGGACGCGTGATCGACGCGGATGCCAGGCGACCGGAAGACGACGTCGGCGTTCAGAAGCACGAGGTCGTCGGGGCGAGGGTCGCGGTCAGCGGCACATTCGACAACGCATGACGACGCGGCCGGGCATCATCATGCCGGCAGTCCCGTTCGCCTCCCGGGCGGACAGAGGACGCGCGAAGTCAGTCATGGCGGCATTATTACCCACTGCGTCCGACCAGGTCAAATCATGACATCGGACGGAGTCCCGCGCATTCTGCTCAATCCGCGCCCGTGAACCTGCGGTGCCGCCGTGCATTCTGCGGCATCCCGTCTTCGGAGTCGACGACCGGCGTAGCCTCTCCGCATGTCCGATCTGCATTTCGCCGACGACAAGACGGCGTCCCGGTTCACCCTTCACCGCGGCGACGACCTCGTCTCCGTCCTCGACTACCGCGACGACGGGCGCACGATCGCCCTCACCCGCGCCTTCACCATCCCCACCTTCCGAGGGCACGGCTACGCCGCCATCGTCACCGAGCGCGCCGTCGACACGATCGAGGAGGCCGGCGAGCGCGAGGTCATCCCGGTGTGCTGGTACGTGGGGGAGTGGTTCGACGCCCATCCCGAGCGCGCCGGCATCCTGCATCAGCGCCCGGCGTCCAGCGTCTGAAACGCATACGGGCGCGTGCGGCAAGGTCAACCCCTGCCCGAGGTCCGTCCGACGCGACGAAGCTGAAGACCTCGAAAGGGGAAAGTCATGAACGACGATCGCGATCTGCCCGAGGGCGTCATCGACGCCGACCCGCCCGGTGGCTGGGAGAGTGGCGCTGTGGCCGACGGTGAGACCGCCGAGCGCAACGATCACGCCAAGGGATCTCCGCGTCTGAACGACGCCGCGCCCTCGGACCCCATCGAAGGCGATGCCGCCAGCCAGGGCATCGACCCCGACCTGAGTACGGAGGACTGACATGTCGGATGCAACCCGGGCCCCCGAGCCCAGCTCCGGTCCCGACGGAGGTGCTGACGCGGCCGACTCGGTCGGCGGTGCCGTTCACCGCGACCGCAAGACCCCGCGACCGGACGAGCAGTCCGAACCGGCGATGGACACCCACCCCACCGACGACGAGGCACGCATCCGCGGCGTCATCGTCCAGACGCGGGCCGACGTCGGCGACAAGAGCGAGAGCCGTATCGCCGACGTGCTGCGTCAGCGCTTCACCGACGTCGGGCTCGACCTCGGCGACGACCGGATCCGCGCCCTCGCGGCCGAGGTCGCCGAAGGCTGATCACCCCGCAGACGCCCCGTACCGCCGTCGAGGCGGGGCGGGGCGTCCGTGCGTCCGGGGTCGGTGCGTCCGCGTCGCGTGTGTTCGGCTGCGGTGCGTGCGGGGTTCGCACGGGCCGGCGGGTGCCGTGTGCGCGTTTGCTGCGAGCCGATGTCGGAGGTGCGTCGTACCGTGGCTGCATGCGCATCCTGCACACCTCCGACTGGCACATCGGGCGCTCGTTCCACGGGCACTCCACCCTCGACGCGCTCACCGGCGTGCTCGACGTGCTGGTCGAGCAGGTGCGCGAGAACGCGGTCGACCTCGTCATCGTGGCGGGCGACGTCTTCGATTCCGCGGCACCGTCGGCGGCCTGCTATCCCGTGCTGTCCCGCACCCTCGCCGCCCTCGCCGACGCGGGTGCCCGAGTGCTCGTCACCAGCGGCAACCACGACTCCGCAGCCCGTCTCGGTTTCCAGTCTGCGCTGCTGCGGGCCGACATCGCCGTCCTGACGGACCCCTCGACGGTCGGCACACCGGTGACCTTCGTCGACGAGCACGGTCCCGTACACGTCTACGGCATCCCCTACCTCGAGCCAGCCATCGTGCGGCACCTGTGGGCGGGCGTCGAGTTGCGCAGCCAGGCGCAGACGATGACGCACGCCCTCGATCTCGTTCGCGCCGACGCGGCCGCGCGCGGGGGGCGCTCCGTCGTCGCGGCGCACTGCTTCGCCGCCGGTGTCGAGTCGACTCCCGGCGTCGAGCGCGAGATCCGGCAGGGGGGACTCGACGTCGTCCCCCTGTCCGCGTTCGACGGGCCCGACTACGTCGCCCTCGGACACATCCACGGCCGTCAACAGCTCTCCGAGCGCGTGCGGTACGCGGGGGCTCCGCTGCACTACAGCTTCGGTGAGGCGGGCAAACCCCGCGGGTCGTGGCTCGTCGACCTCGACGCGGCCGGACTGTCGTCGGTGCGGTGGCTCGACCTCCCGGTGCCCCGTCCCCTCGTCACCCTGAGGGGGCCGCTCGACGACCTGCTGACCGACGAACGATTCGCGGACCACAGCGAGCAGTGGGTGCGCGCGGAGTACACCGACGCCACCCCTCAGCCCGACCCGATGCGTCGTCTGCAAGAGCGCTTCCCGTGGTGCGCGACCGTGGTGCACCTGCCGGCGGCGTCATCGTCCGATGACGGTCTCGGTTATGCGCGGCGCGTGCGCGCGGCCCGAGACGACGCCGAGGTGATCGACGCCTTCCTCTCGCACGTGCGTGAAGGAGAGGGCGCATCGGTGATCGAACGCGAACTCATCCACGACGTGCTCGCCGCCCGCACAATGGCCGAGGCGCGCGCATGAAGCTGCACCGCCTCGAACTCGAGGGTTTCGGACCGTTCCTCGACGCGCAGGAGGTCGACTTCGACGCCTTCGCCGACGACGGCATCTTCCTCATCACCGGCCGCACCGGCGCGGGCAAATCCAGCGTGCTCGACGGTGTCTGCTACGCCCTGTACGGGGGTGTTCCGCGCTACGACGGAGCGGAGCGGCGCCTGCGGAGCGACCATTGCGGTCCCGACGACCCGACCCGCGTCACGCTGGAGTTCAGTGCCGAGGGCGAACGCTGGCGCGTCACGCGATCGCCGGAGTTCGAGCGGCCGAAGCGTCGCGGCGGCGGGACGACCAGAGAACCGCACCGAGCTCTGCTGGAGATACTCGCGCCCGAGGGCTGGACGGGGGTCGCGGCGCGGCCGGTGGACGTGGGGGCTCGCCTCGACGAGATCCTCGGTCTCACCCAGCAGCAGTTCCTGCAGGTCATCCTGCTGGCGCAGAACCGTTTCGCCCGCTTCCTCCTGGCGAAGAACGACGAGCGACTGACTCTGCTGCGCACCCTGTTCGGCACGCGGTCCTTCGAGCAGTACGCCGCCGATCTCGATGAGCGCCGAAAGCGCGCGAGCGAGCGTCTGGCCGCCGAGGGCGTCGAGGTGGCGACCCTCCTCGACGAGGCCGAGCGCCTGGTCGGCGAGCTCGACCAGCGCGAGCACGACGGCTCGACCCGGAGCGACGAGGGAGTCGTCCGCGGCGTCTCCGAGCGGCTCGCGCTGGTCGTCCGGGCGGTCGAGCGCGCCGATTACCGGGTCGACACACTCGCTCGCGAGAACCAGGCCGTCGACGCCCGGCTCGACGCCGCCCTGGTCGCCGAGCGCGAAGCGCGTTCGCTGGCCGAGCGACAGCGCGAACGACTTCGAGAGCGCGAGAGGCTCGCGGTCCTCGAGGCCGAGGCCGAGGCGGTCGCCGCCATCCGCCGTGAAGCCGAAGCCGCTGCCGGCGCCGAAGACCTCCGCCCCGCGATCGAGGCCGCTGAGGCCGCCCGCCGTGCGAGCGCCCTCGCCGACGAGAGGCTCGCCGACGCCGAAGATCGGGTGCGAGCCCGTGATGAGGTGCTCGCGGACGAGGCCGGCCTGGCTGAGCGCGACGATGCGCTGACCGCTCTCCTGTCGCGCGGAGAAGCCGCGCTGACGATCGAGCGTGAACTCGCCGCTCTCGACCGTGAGGTGGGCCGCCTTCGGGCGCGTGTCGACACCGTCGACGCCGAGCGGCAGAAGCTCGCGGTCGAACGCCTCGAGCTCCCCGACATGCTTCGCGCCCTCGACGACCGCATCGCCGAGCTGGCCGGTGCCGACGCACGACGCGACGCCGCCCTCGCGCTTCGCAACGAGACGGCGCGGCGTCTCGACGCCGCGCGAGAGGCGGCCCGCCTGCTCGATCAGCGCGATCAGGCCGACCTCGCCTCGCTGGTGCGAGCCGACGACCTGCACCGGGCGATCGACGCGTGGACGACGCTCCTGCGCCGCCGCCTATCAGGCGCCGCGGTCGAACTGGCGAACGATCTGGTCGACGGCGAGCCCTGCGCGGTGTGCGGTGCGCACGAGCATCCGCACCCCGCTCGCGGTTCCGACGCTCCCGTGAGCGACGCCGACCTCGTCGCCGCAGAGGACCGTAAGAACGCCGCCGTCGAGGCCGACCGGCTCGCTTCCGACGCCGCCCGGGTGGCCCGTGACGCGCACGCCCTGGCCGCTGCCCTCGCCGGCGGTGAAAGCGTCGAGGTCTTGGAGGCGCGTCTCGCGACGGCCGATGATTCCCTCGTCGCCGCGTCGGCCGACGTCGACGAGTACGACCGGGTCCGGGATGATCGCAACCGCGCGGCCGACCTCGACGCCACCATCGCCCGTCGCCTCGACACGCTGGGGACGGAGCTCGCCGTCGCTCGGCAAGACCTCGCCCTCGCCCAGCAGCGTGCCGAGGCGCTCGGCGGCGAGGTCGACGCCGCCCGTGGTGGCTTCGACACGGTCGCCGCCCGACAGGACGATCTCCGCACGCGACGCGACGCCGTACGACACCTCACGTCGGCGCGGGCAGCGGTCGCCTCGGCGCGCGATGCTCGCCGCGACGCCGACGGCGTCCTCGCCGCTCTCGTCGCCGACAGCTCCTTCGCCGATGTGGCGGCGGTCACCGCGGCGCTGCGATCCGCCGCGCATCGCCGGAGCCTCGATACGACAGCCGCCGAGCATGACGCGGCGCTCGCCGCGACGCGGAGGCGACTGCTCGACCTCGAACTCCTGCTCGTCGATGCCGGGGACGAACCGATCGATCTGGCACCCGTCGTCGCCGAGGTGGCATCGGCTCGCGAAGCCGTGCAGATGATCGCCGCCGCCCACGCCGGAGCTCACGCGCTCGCCGAACGGCTGCGATCCCTCGCCCAGCGCGCCGACGCCGGACACGCGGCTGTCGCGAGCCTGGCGGATGAGCACGCCGTCGTCGCCCGCCTCGCCGACACGGTCGCCGGTCGTGCTCCGAACACACGCCGCATGACGCTCGAGACCTTCGTGCTCGCGGCAGAGCTCGAAGAGATCGTGACCGCGGCGAATCTGCGTCTCGAACACATGTCGGCCGGACGCTATCGTCTGCAGCACACCGACGCGCTCGCCGCGCGAGGCGCCGCCAGCGGCCTCGGCCTCGAGATCATGGACGCCTTCACCGGACAGTGTCGCCCGCCGCAGTCGCTGTCCGGCGGCGAGACCTTCCTCACCTCCCTCGCCCTCGCCCTCGGGCTCGCCGAGGTCGTCACCGCTCGCGCCGGAGGACTCCGTCTCGACACGCTGTTCATCGACGAAGGTTTCGGTTCGCTCGACGACGACACCCTCGACCTCGCCATGCGCACGCTCGACGAGTTGCGACAGGGTGGCCGCACAGTGGGCGTCATCAGCCACGTGGCCTCGATGAAAGATCAGCTGCCGGCGCAGCTGCAGGTCACCGCGACGCCGCGGGGCCCGAGCGTGATCCGTCACGGCGTGGTGCTCGCCCGCGGCTGACCCTGGGCCGGGCATCGCGTTTAGGCTTGTCGCATGCGCAAGAGCACACTGTGGACCATCGTCGGCGTCGTCGTCGCCGTGATCATCGCCTGGGTGCTGGTGAACATCCTGTTCTCGCTGATCGCCTTCGCCTTCCGGCTGATCGCGGTGGCCGTGGTCGCGCTGATCGTCTTCTTCGTGCTGCGTGCGGTGTTCGCCCGTCGCGAGGTCGACTGACCCCGGGCAACACGCGCGCGGCGCGACGAGGCGCCGCCGACCGTCGAGCGCAAGCCCGAGGGTGATGTCGGGGGCCCGGAGTAGCGTCCCTCACGATGCCTGATCAGTCCCCCACCCCCTCGAAAACATCCGCGCCCATCACCCGCGACATCGATCTCTCGCCGCGGCACCGGTGGCGGGCGTACTGGGTGGCGGTCGCCGTGGCGGCGTTGACCATCCTCGACCTGACGAAGGTGAACGTCGCGCTGCCCTCGATCGAGGCTGCGCTGAACGCGGGGCCCACCGAGTTGCAGCTGGTCGTATCGGGCTACATCCTGACGTTCGGCCTGGTCCTGGTGCCGGCTGGGCGTCTCGGAGACCTCCGGTCGCGCCGCGTGCTGTTCCTCGTCGGGCTTTCGCTTTTCCTCGTGACGAGCCTGGCCTGCGCCCTCGCCCCGAACACCACCGTGCTGCTGGTCGCGCGTCTCCTGCAGGGCGTGGCCGCCGGCATCCAGATGCCTCAGGTGCTGGGGTTGGTACAGCAGCTGTTCCAGGGCAAAGAGCGCGGTCGCGCCTTCGGGCTGTTCGGCGCGACGATCGGCATCGCCACCGCCTTCGGACCGACCCTCGGCGGCCTCCTGATCGCCCTGGGAGGAGAAACCGACGGGTGGCGTCTGATCTTCTGGATCAACATCCCCCTCGTCGCCATCGTCATCGTCCTGGCCGCCTGGCTCCTCCCCGACACCCGCACGAAATCGCATCGCCGTCTCGATCTCGATCCGGTGGGCATCGTGCTGTTCGCGGCCACGATCCTCGCGCTGATGTGGCCCTTCCTGTTCACCACCGGCAGCCCCGGTGACAATCCGAACCGCTGGTGGTTGCTGGTGGCATCCGTGGTCTTCGCCGCGGCCTTCGTGTTCTGGGAGCGACGCTACGCGGAGCGCGGACGGATGCCGCTCATGCCGTTCTCGATCTTCTCGCTGGCGTCGTATCGGAACGGCGTGTTGATATCGACGGCGTACTTCTCGGCGATACCGGCGATGTTCCTGCTGGGGACGCTGTTCCTCCAGGGTGGGCTCGGTCTCGAGCCGGTGTTCGCGGGCATGGTGACGATCGGGTTCGCCGTCGCCTCGGCGTGGAGCTCGTGGATCGGGGGCAACCTCGTCACCCGCCTGGGGCGCCCGCTCGTGGTGTGGGGCATCCTCGGCATGGTCGCCACGGCCGGGGGCTTGGTCCTCGTGGCGTTGTTCACGCCTTCCGAATGGACCCCGTGGGCCATGGCCGCCGTCATGACGTTCGGCGGCTTCGCGGGAGGCCTCGTGATCTCGCCGAACCAGACCCTCACGCTCGCAGACATCCCGGTGCGAAGCGGCGGTGTCGCAGGATCCGTCGGTCAGCTCGGTCAGCGCATCGGCACCGCCGTCGGCACGGCGATCGCCCTGGCGCTGTTCTACGCCACGGTCTACCGCGAGCAGGACACGGTGGATGACACGGTAGTGCTCTATCACGACGCCTATGCGTCGGGCATGATCACCGTCGGTGTCTTCCTGGGCCTCGCGCTCATCGTGGGCGTGGCCGACCTGGCCAAGCGCGCGAAGACGGGGTCGCAGACCCCCTGACCGCGCGCAGAACAGCGATCTCCGCGGCGTCGTGGGGCGGGTGGATCGCGCGTGCCATCAGACGCCGTAGCGGGTGCGCAGTTCGTCGCGCAGCTGGTGGCTGCACCGCTCGACCACGACGTCCCAGAGTTCGGTCGCGCCGTCCTGCGCACGGTCCGAGACGGCGCGCAGAACACGGATGGGTACGCCGAACTGCTGAGCGACCCAGATGAGCGCGTACGACTCCATGTCGACCAGGCGCGCGCCGAGCCCGCGGATCAGGGCGACAGTCTCGGCATCGTCGACGAAGTGGTCGCCGGTCGCGATGATGAGACCGTCGTGGCCGGTGTCGACACGCGGCGGCAGGGAGACGTGCTCACCGAAGGTCCCGTCGAGCCCCTTCACATCGTGCTGGATGGCAGCGGCGATGTCGTAGATGCCGCCTTCGACCGCGTCGTCGATCGCGCCCGCGGTACCGACGACGACGATCTCCTCGTACTCGCCCTGACAGAGGGCACGGGTGAGGGCGGAGGCGGCCGGGATCTTGCCCACCCCGGTGAGTAGGACGTCGAAACCGGGGATGTCCGCCTCGAAGGCGGTGAGTTCGGACGCGTGGGCGGCGACGAGGAGCTTCACGCCTCCATTCTCACCCGTCCGCGCCGCCCATCCGCACCGGGTCGAGCCGGATGGGCGGGTCGGACCCCGGAGCGGGGTCCGATCCCGTCACGCCTGGGCGGGCTCCGATGCCTGCGACAGGCGGGCTATCTCGTCCGACGACAGGTCAAGGGAGGCGCTGGCGAGCAGGTCAGCGACCTGCTCGACCCTTGAGGCGCTCGCGATGGGTGCCGCGACGGTCGGCTGGGTTCGCAGCCACGCCAGAGCGGTCGTGGCGACGGATGCGCCGTGCGCGGAGCCGACGTCTTCGAGTGCATCGATGAGGGCGAGGCCCGCGGGAGTGGCGAGCTTGGCCGCTCCGCCGGCCCGCGGCGAGGCGCCGGTGGCATCCGACGAACGATACTTGCCGGTCAGGAACCCACTCGCCAACGCGGAGTACGGCACGAGCGACATGCCGAACTCTTCGGCGACGGGCACGATATCCCGCTCGATCTCGGTGCGGTGCACGAGGTTGTAATGCGGCTGCACGGCGACGGGGAGGTCGGCACCCGCGGCCTTCGCGAGCGACACCCACTCGCGGATGCGCTCGGCGGTGTAGTTCGAGACGGCCACGTAGCGTACGAGCCCGTCGCGGACGAGATCGGCGAAAGCGGTGACGGTCTCCTCGAGGGGAGTGTCGGCGTCGTCGAAGTGGGCGTAGTACAGGTCGATCGTCTCGACGCCGAGACGCTTCAGCGACGCCTCGGCGGCGGCCCGCACGTTCGCGGCGGACAGACCGCGGAAGTCGGGGTGCGTGCTGACCTTCGTCGCGATGACGACGTCGGAGGGCTTGCGCGACGCGAGCCACTCTCCGATGAGGGTCTCGCTCTCACCGCCGGAGTTGCCGGGGACCCACGCACTGTAGCCGTCGGCGGTGTCGATGAAATCGCCGCCCCCGTCGCGGAAGGCGTCGAGGACCGCGAACGACGTATCGCGATCAGCCGTCCAGCCGAAGACGTTGCCGCCGAGCGAGAGGGGGAAGATGTCGAGGTCGCTGCGACCGATGCGCGTCATGATGTCCTTTCGAAGGGGGATTCGCTGACCCTGGTGACAACGACCCTCGCCCGTGGGCATTCCCGTGACGCGCCGGATCAGCTCCCGCCGGACAGGATGCCGATGAGCCCGCTGACCAGGAGCCAGAGACCGATGCCGGCGCCCGCGATCCAGATGACGACCGTGCCGGGCGGGTACTTCTTCTTGCCGCCGTCCTCACCCGGGGCGCTCACGAGCGCACCATCATCACGATCGAGACGATCAGCACGGCGAGACCTCCGATGACGGCGATGGCGGCGATGATGGGGCCGCCGCCGGAGAGGAAGGCAGCGACGCCGAGGGCCAGGAACAGGACGGCCACCACGATGCCGACGATCTGATAGACGCGGTACCGACGACCGTCGGTCGTCATTCTCTGCTCGCTCACGCTGCCCCCTTCGCCCCAGGTTATCGAAAACCCGTGGGGACCCTGTGCGGCCGTCCCCCGTCGGTGCGCCCGTCGTCAAGGAGCGGGCGACCCCCGGGGTGCCGACCCGGCGTAGCGTAGACGCATGGCGCGCCCTGTTCCCGACCCCATTCGTCCCGGCCAGGAATCGGTGTGGGACTACCCCCGCCCGCCGCGCGTGGAGCGCGAGCGACGGCGCGTGCAGATCGACTTCGGGGGTACGCGAATCGTCGACACCGACGACGTCGTCCGCGTCCTCGAGACGAGCCACCCCCCGGTGTATTACGTGCCGATCGCGGCGTTCACCGTCCCGTTGACGCTCGGGCAGGGCGCATCGTTCTGCGAATTCAAGGGGGCGGCGCGGTACTTCGACGTGCACGGCGGCGGGGGAGCGGTTGCCGAGCGGGCCGCGTGGAACTACCCCCGCCCCATGCCCGGCTACGAGGTCCTGGACGACCGCGTCGCCGTGTACGCGGGTCCGATGGATGCCGTCATCCTCGGGGGAGAGACCGTCGAACCCCAGCCCGGTGGCTTCTACGGCGGGTGGGTGACAGCCGACCTCGCGGGGCCCTTCAAGGGCGTGCCGGGCTCGATGGGCTGGTAGGGCGGGGACGGAGGGCCGGCCGCGACCGGCTCAGTCCGCGAACGCTTCCGGCACCGCTGCGTGCAGATCGGCCAGCCACACGCGCGCGTTGCCGTCGGAGGGCGCGCGCCAATCGCCGCGCGGTGAGAGCGACCCCGCGGGCGACACCTTCGGTCCGTTGGGGATCGCCGTGCGCTTGAACTGCGCGAAGCCGAAGAAGCGCTGCAGGAACACCTCCAGCCACGTGGCCACGGTGACGAGGTCGTACGACGGCCGTTCACCCTCGGGATAGCCCGGGGGCCAGGTCCCGGCATCCGGATCCGACCAGGCGTGGGCGGCGAGGAAGGCGATCTTCGACGGACGGAAGCCGAAGCGCAGGACGTGGTAGAGCGTGAAATCGTGCAGGTTGTAGGGACCGATGCGGTCCTCCGTCGACTGCATGCGTCCGTCTTGCCCGGCGGGCACCAGTTCGGGGCTGATCTCGGTGTCGAGCACGGCCTGAAGTACTTCGACGGTCGCCGCACTCAGCTCGCCCGCCGAGATGACCCACCGGATGACGTGCTGGATGAGGGTTTTGGGCACGCCGGGGTTCACCGAGTAGTGGCTCATCTGGTCGCCGACGCCGTAGGTCGACCAGCCGAGGGCGATCTCGGACAGGTCTCCCGTGCCGACGACGATGCCGCCGTTCTTGTTGGCGAGGCGGAAGAGGTAATCGGTGCGCAGTCCCGCCTGCACGTTCTCGAACGTGACGTCGTGCACCGGCTCACCCGACGCGAAGGGGTGCCCCATGCGTGCGAGCATCTCGGATGCCGCCGGGCGGATGTCGATCTCCTCGATCGAGGCCCCGACGGCCTCGGCCAGGGCGATCGCGTTGCGCTTGGTCTTCTCGCTGGTTGCGAACCCGGGGAGCGTGTAGGTGAGGATGTCGCTGCGCGGGCGCCCCATGCGATCCATGGCCCGGGCGATCACCAGCAGCGCATGGGTGGAGTCGAGGCCGCCGCTGACGCCGAGGACGGGCTTCGGGTCGCCGATGGCGCGGAGGCGCTGCACGAGCCCTGACACCTGGATGTTGAACGCTTCGTAGCAGTCCTGCGCGAGCCGTGCGGGATCGTCGGGGACGAAGGGGAAGCGGTCGAGCGTCCGGCGCAGACCGATGTCACCCGCGGGGGGTGCGAGCTCGAACGACACGGTGCGGAAGGCGGGTGCCGTCGTACGGCGGTTGTCGTCGAAGGTGCCCTGGCGGATGCGGTCCTGCCGGAGCCGGTCGAGGTCGACGTCGGCCACGCTGCGGCGCGGACCGTCGGGGAACCGCTCGGTCGTGGCGAGGAGCTGCCCGCCCTCGTGGATCATGGTCTGGCCGTCCCACGAGACGTCGTTCGTCGACTCGCCCTGACCGGCGGCGGCGTAGACGTACGCGGCGAGGCAGCGCAGGGACTGCGATTGCGAGAGCAGGGTGCGATCGTCGGCGCGACCGATGGTGATGGGGCTTCCCGACAGGTTCGCGAGCACCGTCGCGCCCGCGAGCGCGGCGCCGGAAGACGGAGGGATCGGCACCCAGACGTCTTCGCACACCTCGGCATGCAGGGTCAGTCCGGGGACGTCCACGGCGTCGAAGAGCAGATCGGGCCCGAACGGCACCGTCTCGCCGGCGACGAGGATGTGCTGCCCCGCCTGATCGTCGCCGCGGGCGTACCAGCGCTGTTCGTAGAACTCGCGGTACGTCGGGAGATACGCCTTGGGCGCGACGCCGAGGATGCGGCCGCGATGGATGACCACGGCGCAGTTGAAGAGCCTGTTGCCGTGCCGGAGCGGCGCCCCGACCAGCAGCACCGGAAGCAGATCAGCGGATGCCGCGACCAGGCGCGAAAGGGCCCCCTCGACGGCGTCGAGAAGAGCGTCCTGCATGACGAGGTCGTCGATCGCGTAGCCCGTGAGACAGAGCTCGGGGAACACCGCGACCGCGACGCCCTCGGCATCGCACGCACGGGCGGAGTCGAGCACGGCCTCGGCGTTGGTGGCGGGGTCGGCGACCGCGACGGGGATCGTGCACGCGGCCACGCGCGCGAACCCGTGCCGGTAGACGCTCTCGAACGGCAGATCGGTGATCACGGCTCCAGTCTGGCAGGCCCCTCCGTCCCGGCGGTGGTCGGATCGCGCGGGGGAGGTCTGTGGAGGCGGGGTCTGGGGACGCCCGACGGGCGATGTCGGGGGTCGCGATTAGCGTGGAGGGCATGCGGTACATCGAGCGCGACGCGCGCATCGTCTGGAGCGCCAGCGACCTCAAGGCTGCGGCCGAGTGCGAATTCGCGTGGCTGCGCGCCATCGACGCCAAGCTCGGGCGCATCGACGCGGTCGACGATCCGGTGGATGCCACGCTCGAACGCGCCGCGCGTCTGGGCACGGCGCACGAACTGCGGGTCCTCGACGAGTACCGGGTGCGCCTCGGCCCAGCGGTGCACGAGATCCCCGCCGCGCGGTCGTCCGACGCCGACGCCCTCGGCGAGTCCGTTCGCCTGACCGACGCCGCGCTCGCCGACCCCGCCGCCGAGGTCGTCTACCAGGCGGCCTTCGCGACCGACGAGTTCGTCGGTTTCGCCGACTTCCTCGTGCGCGAGCCCGAGCCCGAGCCCGGAACCCACGGCACCCGCGCCGACGGCACCCGGCCGTGGATCGTGCAGGACACCAAGCTCGCCCGCCGCGCTCGCGTCACGGCCCTGATGCAGCTCGCCGCCTACGTCGACCAGCTCGACCGCCTCGGAGTACCGCGGTCCGACGAGGTGCAGCTGCTGCTCGGCGACGGCTCCACGAGCACGCACCGCGTCGACGACCTGCTCCCTGTCTTCCGCCTCCGGCGCGAGCGCCTCCGCGCCCTCATCGCCGACAGGGCGGTCGGGCTCGGCGCCGCAGGCCCCGTCATCGGGTGGGGCGACGCGCGCGGTGATCTCGGGGTCATCGCCTGCGGACGATGCGCGACCTGCGAGATCGAGGTCGTCGCGCACCGTGACCTCCTGCTCGTCGCGGGCATGCGGCCCGTGCAGCGCGATCGCCTGCGGGCGGGCGGCATTCTGACGATCGACGCCCTCGCCGTCGCCGTCGACGCCCCGGCCGCCATGAGCGCCGACACGTTCGCATCGCTGCGCACGCAGGCGCGACTGCAGCTCGACAGCCCCGCGGGAGTGCCGTCGGAAGGCGACCCGGCGCACGCGATCCCCACCTTCGAGGTCGTGGCTCCGAAGTCGCTCGGGGTGCTCCCGCGACCCGACCACGGCGACCTGTTCTTCGACTTCGAGGGCGACCCCCTCTACACGGAAGGCGTCGGCGAGCACTGGGGGATCGACTACCTGTTCGGCTGGGTCGACACGCGCGAGACCTACGGCGCGCTGTGGGCCCACACCTTCGACGAGGAGCGAGCCGCGCTCGAGAGGTTCCTCGACATGGTGGCGCTGCGCCGCAGTCAGTACCCCGACATGCACATCTACCACTACGCCCCGTATGAGCCGACCCACCTGCTGACGATGGCCGCACGCTACGGCGTTCGCGAGGCCGACGTCGATCGTCTGCTGCGCGACGGCGTCTTCGTCGACCTCTACCCGGTCGTAAGGCGAGCGCTCCGGGTCGGGTCGCGGTCGTACTCGATCAAGAAACTCGAGCCGCTGTACATGGGCGACGAGGTGCGCACGAGCGACGTCCAGCGCGGCGACGACTCGATCGTCAAGTACGTCGAAGCGCGCGCGCTCGCCGCCGACGGCGACACCGCGGCCGCCCAGACCGTGCTCGACGACCTCGCCGATTACAACCGGTACGACTGCGTCTCCACCCGCCGCCTGCGCGATTGGCTCGTCGACCGCGCACGAGAGTCCGGCGCCGTGCCCGCGCGCAGCGCCGAACCCGACGAGCAGGCCTACGAGCCCTCTCCCCGGGCGACCGCCCTGCAACGGTGGGCCTCCGACGCAGCGGAACCCGGTCTCGACACTCCCGATGCCCAGGCGCTGCGCCTCGCGGCCGCGGCGATCGACTACTACCCGCGCGAAGAGAAGACCTATTGGGCGACCCATTTCCTCCGGCTGCGGGAGCCCGTGTCGGTCTGGGAAGAGACGCGCGATGTCGTTGTCGTGGACGGCGGCCGGTCCCGGGTCGTGACCGATTGGCACATCGCCGAGTCTGGCCGTGGATCCGAGCGTCGACTGGTCGAACTGCGGGGCGAACTCGCGCCCGGTACGCGTCTCAGCGTGGATGCCGACCCCTTCGCGGTCTACGACCTGCCCGCCCCGTTCCCGATCGAGACGCGTCCGCGATGGATCCACGGCGCGCGTCGCGTCAGCGTGCGCGAGGTACTCGACGACGGCGCGATCATCGAGGAGATCGCGGCCGACGGTGTCACGTGGAACGACCTGCCGCTGGCGCTGACCCCCGCGGCACCGCCTCGCGCGGGCAACCAGCAGAAGGCGATCGATGCGTGGGCCGACGCGGTGCTGACCGCCGCGCCGACCATCCCGCACGGACCTGCCGCCGACATCCTCCGCCGCATCCCTCCGCGCACCCTCTCCGGTGCCCTCGCACCCGTGACCGCCCTCGCGGCCGCCCGTGTCGCCGACACCCCGGTGTCCGACGCGGCGGCTGACACCGGGGTGGCCGACACCGGGGTGGGCGACCCCGTCGGGGGCGAGCCCTCCGGCGACGACGAGGTCACCGCGATCGCCCGCAGCGTGGCCGATCTCGATCACAGCTACCTGGCCGTCCAGGGTCCCCCCGGAACCGGCAAGACGTACGTCGGCTCGCACGTCATCGCGCGCCTCGTGGCCGAGCGTGGCTACCGCATCGGCGTGGTCGCCCAGTCGCACGCGACGATCGAGCACATGCTCGACCAGGTCATCGCGGCGGGGGTCCCGGCATCCCGAGTGGGCAAGGCGCCCAAAGACCCGGGCATCGAGCACGCCTTCACCGTGCTCCCCAAGAACGGCGTCGCCGCCTTCACCGCGGAGAACGCCGCGAGCGGGTTCGTCGTGGGCGGCACCGCGTGGGATTTCAGCCATGAGGCGCGCATCCCCCGGGGCAGCCTCGACCTTCTCGTCATCGACGAGGCGGGGCAGTTCTCACTGGCCTCGACCATCGCCGTCTCGCTCGCCGCTCAGCGTCTGCTGCTGCTCGGCGACCCGCAGCAACTCCCGCAGGTGAGCCAGGGCACGCATCCCGAGCCGGTCGACACCTCGGCGCTGGGGTGGATCATCGACGGCGCAGAGGTGGTCCCGCCCGAGCTCGGCTACTTCCTCGCCCGCACTCGCCGCATGCATCCCGCCGTCGCGGGGCCGGTGTCGCAGCTGTCCTACGAGGGCCGTCTCGCCGCGCACCCGTCGACCGCTCTCCGCCGGCTCGAGGGCATAGAACCCGGCGTCCACGTCGTCCCCGTACGTCACACGGGCAATTCCACCTGCTCGGTCGAGGAGGCCGCCGAGGTCGCGCGTCTGGTCGCCCAGCTGGTGGGGCGCGAGTGGACCGGCGCCGAGGGGGGCGCGGGCGACAGAGCCACCGTTCAGCAGCCTCGCGCGCTTCGCGCCGAAGACATCATCGTCATCACGCCGTACAACGCCCAGCAGGTGTCCGTCGAGGAGGCGCTCGCCGCCCGGGGCTTCGCCGATGTCCCGGTGGGCACGGTCGACCGGTTCCAGGGCAAGGAGGCGGTGGTGGCCATCCTCACGCTGGCCGCGTCGTCGGGACGGGAGGCGCCGCGCGGGTTGGAATTCCTCCTGCTGCGCAACCGCATCAACGTCGCGATCTCACGCGCGATGCAGGCGGCGTACGTCGTGTATTCGACCGCCCTCCTCGACGACCTGCCGCGCACGCCCGAGGGCGTCGCGCGGCTGAGCGCCTTCGCGCGCCTGGTCGCGGGCGGGGATTGACCGCTCGCGCCGACGCTGACATGGAGCAGCGCACCGCTTCGGGGCGTGTTCCGCGGTCGGGGCGGCGGAATCGCGCCGAGCCCGCGCCGCGGGACGGAGTCGAGACTCAACGACGGGCGACGCGGCGTCCGACGGGCTCGTGGGGCGGCGGACCGCGCCGAGCCCGCGACATCGGACGGAGTCGAGGGGTGAGCCTCGGTCGACGAGGCGTCCGACGGGCTCGGTCGGGGCGGCGGACCGCGCCGAACTCGCGACGCCGGACGGGGTCGAGGGGGAACCTCGGGCGACGCGGCGTCCGACGGAAATGTCAGGCGGTGCCGTACAGGCGGTCTCCGGCGTCGCCGAGACCGGGCACGATGTAGCCCTTCTCGTTCAGACGCTCGTCGACGGCGCCGAGCACGAGGGTGACGTCGTGGCCCTCGACCTGCTTCTCGATCGCGGCGACGCCCTCGGGCGCGCCGAGCAGACAGATCGCCGTGACGTCCTGCGCCCCGCGGGCGAACAGGAAGTTGATGGCCGCGCCGAGCGAGCCACCGGTGGCGAGCATCGGGTCGAGCACGAAGCACTGGCGGTCGCTGAGGTCGTCGGGCAGTCGCTCGGCGTAGGTGGTGGGCTCGAACGTCTGCTCGTCGCGAACCATGCCGAGGAAGCCGACCTCCGCAGTGGGGAGGAGCTTCACCATGCCCTCGAGCATGCCGAGACCGGCGCGCAGGATCGGCACGACGATGGGGCGGGGCTCGCTGATCTTCACACCCTCGGTGGTGGTCACCGGGGTCTGGATCTCGATCGGCTCGACGCGCACGTTGCGGGTCGCTTCGTACGCGAGCAGCGTCACGAGCTCCTCGGTGAGCTGGCGGAACACCGGCGACGACGTCTGCACGTCGCGCAGCACCGTCAGCTTGTGGGTGATGAGAGGGTGGTCGGCGACGTGGACACGCATAGGCTCAAGGCTAACGGCTTCCCCCGTGCGACCCCGTCCCTTTTTCCGGAGACCCGTGACCCCCACCGCCCGTGACCTCGCCGCGATGCACCGGGCGTTCGCGCTCGCCGCGGAGGCGGCACGCGACGGAGACGTACCCGTCGGTGCCGTCATCCTGGACGCCGACGGATCGATCGTGGGGGAGGGCAGGAACCTCCGCGAACGCACGAACGACCCCACCGCGCACGCCGAGGTCGTCGCGCTGCGCGAGGCGGCATCCCGGATCGGATCATGGCACCTCGCCGACTGCACGCTCGTGGTGACGCTGGAGCCGTGCGTCATGTGCGCCGGCGCGATCCTGCAGGCGAGGGTCGCGCGCGTGGTGTTCGGATCGTGGGATGCCAAGGCGGGCGCCGCCGGATCGATGTACGACGTCCTGCGCGACCGCCGTCTGCCGCACCGGGTCGAGGTCGTCGGCGGAGTCGAGGAGCGCACGGCCGCCGCTCAGCTGCAGGCGTTCTTCGAAGACCGCCGCTGAGACGGATCGACGGGGCTCAGCGCGGCAGCAGCGGCAGCACCTCCGCGCCGATCTGATCGGCGTGATCGATGTCGCGCAGGTCGAGCAGCTGGAAATAGACCCTCTCGGCACCGAGAGCCTGCAACCGGTGCACCTTCTCGGCGACCTGCTCGGGCGTGCCGATGATGTTCGCGCCGTTGTCGAACTGCACGCGGGACTGTCCCACCGCTTCCGCTCGGCGCGACATCTCATCGTCGTCGTGGCCCACGATCGTGGGCAGGGCCACCGAGAGCTTCAGCGTCGCCGGGTCACGGCCGATCGCCTCGCACGCGGCTCGCACGATGGCGAACTTCTCCGCCACCGTGTCTTCGGAGACGAAGCCGATGTTGAACTCGGTGGCGTAGCGCGCGGCGAGCGCGGGCGTGCGCTTCGGGCCGCCGCCACCCACGATCACGGGTACGCGCGACTGCACCGGGTGGGGCAGGGCCGGCGCCTCGTGCAGGCGGTAGTGCTCACCGTCGAACGAGAAGGTCTCGGCATCCGGGGTCGACCAGAGTCCCGTCACGACCTGCAACTGCTCTTCGAGCAGGTCGAACCTCTTGGCGGGGAACGGGATGCCGTACGCGAGGTGCTCGCGCTCGAACCAGCCGGTGCCGAGTCCGAGCTCGACGCGGCCGCCCGACATCGCGTCGACCTGGGCGACCTGGATCGCGAGGATCCCGGGCACACGGTAGGTCACCGACGACACCAGGGTGCCGAGGCGGATGCGCGACGTCTCCCGAGCGAGACCGGCCAGCGTCGTCCAGGCGTCGGTCGGGCCGGGCAGCGGGTCGCCTTCGCCCATGCGCAGGTAGTGGTCCGAGCGGAAGAATCCGTCGAGACCGTGCCGCTCGGCGGACCGCGCGAAGGCGAGCTGATCGTCGTACGAGAACCCCTGTTGGGGCTCGGTGAACAGGCAGTACTCCACAGGAGACCTCCGGGGGGACGGGTCGGCGGTGCGTCAGTCGGCGGAGCGCAGGATGATCGCCTCGGTCGGCGGGGCGGGGTCGGCGGGGCGTCCGACGTAGCCGATGTGGGTGAGCAGCGCCCGGCGGAACTGCGCGGGCCGCTCGAGGTGGACCGAGTGTCCGGCGCCGTCGACGGGCACCTCCGTCACCTCGCCGCCCGCGGCCGCGTACGCCGCCAGGACGTCGCGCGTCTGCGACACCATCGGCTGCGCCGGGGCGATCTCGGCTCCGGGCCAGCCCGGTACGACACCGAGGGAGCCGAGGTGGTTGAGGTCGGAGAACGACGTGTCGGAGACGATCGCGTCCGCGGTGCCGTGGATCCAGAGGATCGGCGGCTTGGACGGGAGGTCGACGATCCCGGACACGTCGAAGTACTTGGGGGACAGGGTGTTGAGCACCCCCGTCGTCCCGGGCGCGAAGCCGGGCCAGGTCGCCGTCGCGACGGCGTCGCCGGGGTAATTACCGCCCGCCGTCGAGGTCGACAGCATCGACTCGACCCAGACGTCCTCGTGCTCGCTGGTGTACCCCGGCGCGACGTACGCGGACCGGAAGACCGAGCGCGGCGAGGTCGGGGCGTCCGCCGTGGTGTCGTGATCGATGAGGCGCTGAACGAAGTCCTCGTTTGCGACGCCGGCACCGGTGCCGGCGTGCTCCTCGGAGAGCGGCGATCCGTCGCGGCGGGTGCCGCCGAAGCCGTACGGCGACACCGGCGCCTGCAGCGTGAGCGAGAGCACCGGGTGCTCGAGTGCGTACTGCAGGACGACACCGCCGCCCATGGACCAGCCGACGAGGTGCGCCTCGGCGACCCCCAGCGCCTGCAGCGTCGCGTGGAGGTCGTCGCTGAAGTCACGGACACCGCGGGTGGCGTCGATCGGTGTGTGCTCGGTGCGTCCGAAGCCGCGCAGATCGACCGCGATCACACGCAGCTCACTCGGCAGGTCCTGCATGATCTCCTGCCAGAACAGAGACGAAGAGACATTGCCGTGCACGAAGACGACGGTCTGGTCGGCCGTCGTGCCGGGGTCGTCGCCGGCGCGTTCGAGAACGTTGACACCGAGCCGGTCCGTCTCGACCAGACGTGCGGTGATGCCGTCGAAGAGTGTCATGGCAGGTCCTCCGTGTCGCTCGACAGTGCTCCCGTACACCGGTTCCGACTCTAACGCGCGCCCCTATCGGCCGCACTCAGGCTTGCGCCCTCGCGCCACCCCCATGGCCGACACCCTCGCACGGCCCTCCGCTCCCGCTCCGGCCCGCCGAACGCGCTGCGTGGGACGGCGCCCGGGCGGATGTCGGGGGCCCTTCGTAGACTGGGGGCATGACGGATGCCACGACCTCGCTGCCCCCGATCGCGATCATCGGCGCGGGGTCGATGGGGGGAGCGATCCTCCGCGGCCTCGTCGCCGCGGGGCTCACCGGCGGTGGCGTCACCGCGACCAACCGCTCGATCGCGAAGGCCGCGGAGCTCGCCGATCTGGAGGGCGTCACGAGCGTCGCCCTCGAGGCGCAGCCGGCGGGGAACGCCCACGCCGTGGCATCCGCCGACATCGTGCTCGTCGGCGTCAAGCCCGCGATGGTGCCCGACCTGCTGACCGAGATCGCCCCGCACCTCCGACCCGGCGCGGTGGTGGTGAGCCTCGCGGCCGGCGTGACGCTCGAGACCTTCGCCCGCCACCTCGGCGACGACGTCGCCACGCTGCGGTCGATGCCCAACACCCCCTCGCTCGTCGGCCGGGGGGTCACCGGTCTCGCGGCGGGTCCCGCGGCATCCGACGACGATGTCGCCGTCGTGCGCGCCCTGTTCGAAACGGTGGGGGCGGTCGTCGAGGTGCCCGAGGCGCAGATCGACGCACTGTCCACCATCTCGGGCTCCGGTCCTGCCTACGTCTTCCTCCTGGTCGAGGAGTTCACCAAGGCCGCCGTTCGCATGGGCTTCGACCACGACCAGGCGCGACTGCTCGCCGAGCAGACCTTCATCGGGGCGACGAGCCTGCTGGCCGCCTCCGATGTCGACCCCGCAGAACTGCGCCGACGCGTCACGAGCCCGAAGGGCACGACCGAGCGGGCGGTCGCCGTCCTGCAGCAGGCGCGCCTCGACGACACCTTCACCGTCGCCGCCGAGGCCGCTCTCGCCCGCGCCAAAGAGCTGGCCGCCGGGGGCTGAGCGTGCGACTGCGGTTCTCGGGTCCGATCTGGTTCTGGCGCGGTCCCGCGCCGTTCCACTTCGTCACCGTCCCCGAGGCCGCGATGATCGCCGAGATCGCGCCGGTCGTGACGTACGGCTGGGGCATGATCCCGGCATCCGTCACCATCGGGGCGACGACCGTGACGACCGCCCTCTGGCCGAAGGACGGCGGATACATCGTGCCGGTCAAGAAAGCGCTGCAGGATGCCGAAGACCTCGCGGTCGACGATGAGGTCGAGGTCGTGCTCGACATCGACGCGTGACGGGGGTCGCCTCGCGAGCCGTGCGGGTGAGCTCCGACGGGGTCAGCGGTCGAGCGCCGCGAAACGCTCGATGTCGGAGTTCGTGCCGGAGACGATGATGAGGTCGTGGTTGGTCACGACGGTGTTGGCCTCGGCGTAGCGGAACGGGCGGCCGGGGCTCTTCACGCCCACGACGGTGACGTTGTACTTCGAGCGCACGCCCGACTCGTTCAGTCCCACGCCGCGCACGAGCTTCGGCGGGTACATCTTCGCGAGCACGAAGTCGTCGTCGAAGCGGATGAAGTCCAGCATCCGCCCGCTGACGAGGTGCGCGACGCGCTCGCCGGCCTCGGCCTCGGGATAGATGACGTGGTTGGCCCCCACGCGGGCGAGGATCTTGCCGTGCGACTGCGAAACCGCCTTCGCCCAGATCTGCGGCACCTTGAGGTCGACGAGGTTCGCCGTGATGAGCACCGACGCCTCGATGAGGGAGCCGACGGCGACGACGGCGACCTGGAAGTCCTGCGCACCGATCTGGCGCAGCGCGTCGATGTTACGGGCGTCGGCTTGGACGGCGTGCGTGACGCGCTCCGACCACTTCTGCACGAGTTCGAGGTTGCCGTCCACGGCGAGCACGTCGCGATCGAGTCGGTCGAGCTCTCCCGCGCACGCGGCGCCGAACCGGCCGAGACCGATCACCAGGACGGGCGCATCGCTGCGAATGCGTTCAACCAACGATCGGCCTTTCCACGGGCAGCGCGTACAGCTGCGATCGAGACGCCGCGGCGACCGCCGCGGCGAGAGTCACAGTACCAATGCGCCCCATGAACATCGTCGCCGCCATGACGTAGACCGCGGGGTCGGGCAGCTCGGCCGTGAGTCCGGTCGACAGCCCCACCGTGGCGAAGCCCGAGATGACGTCGAACAGCACGTACTCTATGGGGGCGTCGGTGATGCGACTGATGGTGACCGTCGAGATCGCGACGATCGTGGCACCCCACGCCACGACCGAGAGGGCCACCCGCTGCACATCGCTCGGGATGCGACGGCCGAACGCCTGGACGGACGGGCGCCCCTTCGCCTCGGAGAACACCGCGAGGGCCAACACGGCGAGGGTGGTGACCTTGATGCCGCCGGCCGTGGACGCAGAACCTCCGCCGACGAACATCAGCATCGAGCCGACGATGAGCGTCGCACCGTTCAGGTCGCCGATGTCGACGACGCTGAATCCGCCCGACCGTGTCATGGCCGAGAGGAAGAATGCCTGGAACGTGGTGTCCCATGCATCCATGCTGCCGAATGTGAGCGGGTTGTCGTATTCCAGCAGCAGGATGAATCCTGCGCCCAGCACGAACAGGATGACCGTGGTGATCAGGGTGAGCTTCGTGTGCAGCGACCACAGCCGGAATCGCCAGTGATGCCGCCAGAGCGTGAAGATGACCGGGAATCCGATGGAGCCGAGGAACACGCCCAGCATGAGCACCGTGAGCAGGAAGTAGTCCTGTGCGAACGGCGTGAGCCCGTCGGCGTTGGGGATGAACCCGGTGTTCGTGAAGGCCATCGCGGCGTAGTACGGCGCCTCCCAGAGCGCCACGAGCGGGTCGATCCCCCCGACCACGAGCGAGGGGTAGATCAACACGGTCAGTCCCGCCTCGATGACGAGCGTCGACAGCGCGACCGTGCGCAGCAGCTGGCCGACCTCGCCGAGACGCACGGTCTGGCCCTCATTGACCGGCCCGCCGTGGGCGCGCAGGGGATTGCTGTCACCGGCCGCGATGAGTTTGGCGCGCAGGCCCAGCCGCTTCGAGATCACGAGCCCGAGGATGGATGCCAGGGTGAGCACGCCGAGGGCGCCGACGTTGACGCCGATGTAGGTGATCGCGTGTCCGAGAGGGGACCAGTGCGAGTACATGTCGACCGTCGAGAGCCCTGTCACGCAGATCGTCGACACCGCGGTGAAGAGCGCGTCGGCCAGCGGAGTGACCCGCCCGTCGGCGGATGCGGCCGGAAGGGAGAACAGGGCCGTGAACAGCAGGATGAGCGTCACGAACACCAACACCGCGAAACGCGCGGGTGAGGCGGTCGTCAGATTTCGCAGACGATCCCATGCCGTGAAAGCGATGCGACGTAATCGCACCGGCAATCGCACCTCGTTCGGCGTCGCCGCCATGCGCCGCTCCCTTCGGTGCCCGAACCCGAATCATGGTACTCGGGCCAGGGCTTGGCTAATCTGATGCCATGGCGGACATCTTCGACGTGATCGCTGACGGCACGCGTCGCGACATCCTTCAGCTGCTCCTGGACCGGGCGACCGGTGGCGAGCGCGGCACCAGCGTGTCGCAGATCGTCGCATCGCTCGGGGTCAGTCAACCCACCGTCTCCAAGCACCTGAAGGTGCTTCGGGAGGCCGAGCTGGTCTCGGTGCGAGAGATGGGCCAGCATCGCTACTACAGCCTCGCGGTCGCGCCCCTCGACGAGGTCGACGATTGGCTGGTGCCGTTCTTCTCCATCGACGAAGAGAACGAACCGGCCCTCCCCGAGTCCGCCGTTCACGCCGCCGAGGTCGTCGGCCGCGCGGCGGCCTCGGTCAAGCACTCGTTCTCGACGGCGCTGCGCAAGCTCCCCGGGCGCTGATCGTCTCCGAAGGACGACGGTGGATGCCGCCGTGTGCGGCATCCGGAATGCACACCCGCCACAGGCAGCCCAGCGGTTTACAGCCGTCACGGCCAGACCCTAGAGTGTGCTCAGCATCAGAGGGTGAGTCCACCCGGAACGAGGGGTGAGCCATGGCCGAGCTGCCGGACGTGCGGTTCCTGACGGTCGCCGAGGTCGCCGATCTCATGCGCGTGTCGAAGATGACCGTCTACCGGCTCGTGCACGCGGGAGAACTGCCCGCTGTGCGCTTCGGACGCAGCTACCGGGTGCCCGAATCGGCCGTCGCCGAGGTCGTGCAGCGACCGGTGTCCGACGTCGGCTAGACTGATCCGAGGCTTTTTTCCATCGCCTGCTGTTCCCGGGGGCCGAAATCGGCACCCAGACCCCGACTTAGTGAGGTTTTCCGTGGGTTCTGTCATCAAGAAGCGCCGTAAGCGCATGGCGAAGAAGAAGCACCGCAAGCTGCTTCGCAAGACTCGTCACCAGCGCCGCAACAAGAAGTAACGCGGCCACCACACCGAGCGCCTGTCCGATGCGACGGGCGCTTCGTGTATCCGTCGCGCGCGTCGGCGGGGCATCGGCATCCTGCTCGTCGCCTCGCCCCTTCCGGAGGGAAAAGCATGCAGTCCATCACCGTCCACGACCTGCACGCGGGGCGCGAGCGTCCCCTCATCGATGTGCGCGAAGAGCACGAGTTCGCCGCGGGTCATGTGCCCGGCGCGGTGAATCTGCCCATGTCGACGCTGGGTGAGCACCTCGACGAGCTGCCGGCCGAGCCCTTCGATGTCATCTGCCAGGTCGGCGGCCGATCGGCGCGCGTGACCGAGGCGCTCGCCGCGCGCGGTCACGATGCGACAAACGTCGAGGGTGGCACGGGTGAATGGATCGCGGCGGGATACGCCGTCGAGGCGTGAGCGCGTCCGCCCCTCCTAGGATGGACGTGTGACCACCCTCACGCTGATCGGCAAGCCCGACTGCCATCTGTGCGATGTGGCCGAGCAGATCGTCGAGACGGTCGTCGCCGACCTTCCCGCGGACATCGCCGAGCGCATCGACATCGAGCAGGCCTCGATCGCCGACGACGCGGCCCTGCACGCCGTCTGGTGGGAGAAGATCCCCGTCGTGCTCATCGACGGCGAACTGCACGCCCACTGGCGGGTCTCCGCAGACCGCCTGCGAGCCGCGTTGATCGCGGCAGATTCCGAAGGAGCCTCCTCGTGAGCATCCGTCACATCGTCCTGTGGAAGCTGGCGGCCGACGACGCCGACACGCGAGCGCTGCACGCCGAGCAGATCGCCGAAAAGCTCCTCGCCCTGCGCGAGGTCGTGAGCGAGATCAACCACATCGAGGTGGGCCGCAACACCGTCAACCCCCAGTCGAACTGGGACGTCGCGCTCGTCAGCGAGTTCGCCGACGCCGCCGCCCTCGAGCGGTATCAGGTTCACCCGGCGCACCAGGAGGTCGCGGCGTTCGTCCGCTCCGTCGTCGCCGAGCGCTCCTGCGTCGACTACCCGTTCTGATCCCCGGCCCGCGGGTTCCCGTCGGACTTCCTCGCCGGCGCATCGCGCAGAACGGCGCGCACCGCTGAGGCGCCACGTGCTCCGTGGTCGTCAGTCCTGGGAGAGCACGCTCGCCGGAACGGGTGCGAGAGCGATGCGCACGCGCGCGTCGTCCTCGAGGCGCCGCTCGGCGGGGTGCTCGACCACGACACGGCTGCCGTCGGCGGCGAGGACGGTCGTACGGCGGACGCTGCCGAGGAACGTCGTCTCTTCGACGACGGCGTCCACGCCCGGCGCGTCGGCCGCGACGAGCACCACGTTCTCGGGCCGGACCACCACCTCGCAATGACCGTCGTGTGCGGCGCCGGCGAGGGGCAGTCTCTGGCCCCAGACCTCCACGACGGCGCCCTCGACGATCCCCGGCACCGTGCTGACCGGCCCCAGGACCTCCGCGACGGCGGCATCTCCGACACGTCCGTAGACGTCTGAGGGAGAGCCTCGGGCGATGATCCGTCCCTCGTCCATCACGACGAGCTCGTCGGCGACGGCCGCGCCTTCCGCGGTGTCGCGGGTGGCCCAGAGGGTCGTCACCCCGCGCTCGCGCAGTTCGCGGACCAGACGGTCGCGCGTCTCCGCGCGGGCGGTCGTGTGAAGCGCTGCGAGGGCGTCGTCGAGCGCGAGGGCACGGGGGCGGGATGCCAGGACCCGCGCCACCGCCCACCGCTGGCGGTCGCCGAGTGCGAGTCGGGACACGGCGGCATCCGGGGTCTCCAACCCGACGAGCTCGCACAGGCGATCCGTCTCGAGGTCGGGGTCGACGACGCCGGCCTGCCGAGCGACCGCTGCGATCGACGCGCGCACGCGACCGAAGCGCGGCGCCGACGCACGGTCCGCCACCACGGGTAGGCGAGGGGCGGCGGCACCCGCGCGTCCCTCCACCTGCACGGTGCCGGCGTCGCAGCGCTCGGCACCGGTCGCGAGTCTGAGCAACGTCGATGCCCCGCACCCCGACGGGCCGATGATCGCCGCGATCCGACCGGCCGCGATGTCGAGGTCGATGTCGTGCAGCACGCGGACGCCCGCGCGGTCGCGGCTGACGCCGCGGAAGACGATCGACCAGCCCCGGGAGCGTGACGCACGCCCCATTCCCGCGGGGTCCACGGGCGTGACGGCGACCATGCGCCTACGTTATGGGTCGCCGATGACACGCGAACGCCCGGGGAGTGAACCCCGGGCGTCGCTCGGTCGAATCGTGGACGTCGGTGCGGACGCCGTGCTTACGGAGCCAGGCGGGTCGGTCCGCGGAAGAGGTAGGTGACCTCGCGGATGGACGACTCGCCCAGCAGCAGCATGAGCACACGGGCGAGGCCCATGCCGAAACCGCCGTGCGGCGGGGCGCCGAAGCGGAAGAAGTCGAGGTAGAAGTCGAGGTGCTCGGGGTCGAGACCCTTCTCCTTCGCCTGTTCCACGAGCACGTCCACGCGGTGCTCGCGCTGGGCGCCCGTCGTGATCTCGACGCCGTTGAAGAGCAGGTCGTACGACTTCGTCAGCCCGGTCTTCTCATCGCGCATGTGGTAGAAAGCGCGGATCTCGGGGTGGTAGTCGGTGATGAACACCAACTGGTGTCCGTACGTCTCGGCCACGTGCGCCGCGATCTGACGCTCGCCCTCGGGGTCGAGGTCGCCGTCGGTGCGGGGGATGTCGTATCCGCGGGCGGCGACGATCTCGCGGGCCTCGGCGAGGGGGATGCGCGGGAAGGGCAGCGACGGCACCTGCACCTCGACGCCGAACAGATCCTGGATCTCGGCGCCGTGCTTGTCGGCGACCGCCTGGAACGCCGTCTGCAGCAGTTCCTCCTGCATCCGCGCGACGTCTTCGTGCGAATCGATCCAGCTGATCTCGGCGTCGATCGAGGTGAACTCGGTCGCGTGGCGGCTGGTGAAGGAGGGGTCGGCGCGGAAGGCCGGGGCGATCTCGAAGATCTTGCCGAAGCCGGCGACCTGGGCCATCTGCTTGAAGAACTGCGGGCTCTGGGCGAGGTAGGCCGTCTTGTCTTCGAAGTACGGCACCTCGAACAGCTCGGCGTTGGACTCCGAGGGGGAGGCCATGAGCTTGGGGGAGTGGACCTCGATGTAGTCGCGCTCGACCCAGTACGTGCGCATGGCGTGCTCGAGGGTGGTCTGCACACGGAAGATGAGGTTGTTGCGGCGCTGACGCAGGTCGATGAAGCGGTAGTCCATGCGCTTGTCGGGGCTGCTGTCGGCGGCGATCGGGGTCTCGGGGTTGGCCGCGGCGGCGATCACGAGTTCGCCGACCTTGATCTCGACCCCGCCGAGCTTCACGCGCTCGTCGTGCTTCAGCTCGCCACGCACCGTCAGGAACGTTCCGGTGGCGAGGCCACCGATCGTCTCGGTGAGGGCGAGGGCGGCGGCATCCTGATCCGTCGCGTCCTCGGAGGGGCGCGTCGCCGGGTTCACGAGCTGAACGGCGCCCGTCTCGTCGCGGAGGACGACGAACTGCACCTTCTTCTGATCGCGCACGGTTTCGACCCAACCCGACACCTCGACGGCGCCGGCGGGAAGGGATTTCAGCTGGTTGACCAGGACTCGTTCGCTCACGATCGACCATCCTACGTGCGCCGGTCGCGCGGGACGGGGACTCGGGGGCGGGCTTCGCGGCATCCCTCCGCTCGGGGGCAACCCCCAGGATTCGCACCTGTACGGGTCGTAGCCTGAAACGGGCGTCCGTTCGGGCGGCCGATCACCGAGCGCGAAGGCACCCGATGACCGACACCACCCTCACACTCTCACCTCTTCGAGCCGCGACCGGCTCCGGCGAGGGGCAGTCGTGGCTGACGTCGCTGGCCGACTGGACCGTCTCGCTCATGGAGATCATCGGCCCGGTGGGTGCAGGCGTCGCGATCGCGCTCGAGAACCTCTTCCCGCCGCTGCCCAGCGAGGTCGTCCTGCCGATGGCGGGGCTGACCGCCAGCCGCGGTTCCTTCACGCTCTTCGAGGCCCTGCTGTGGACGACGGTCGGCTCGATCGTCGGCGCATTCATGCTCTACGGCCTCGGCCGCTGGCTCGGGGCCGCGCGTCTGCGCGCCTTCGCGGCCAAGATGCCGCTGTTGCACCCCGAGGACGTCGATCGTACGGTGGCGTGGTTCGAGCGGCACGGTGGCAAGGCGGTGTTCTTCGGCCGCATGATCCCGATCTTCCGGAGCCTCATCTCCATTCCCGCGGGGGTGTCGAAGATGCCCCTGTGGCGCTTCGGACTGCTCACGGGCGCCGGCAGCCTGATCTGGAACACGATCTTCGTCCTGTCGGGCTATCTGCTGGGCGAGAACTGGCACATCGTCGAGGAATACGCCTCGATCCTGCAGTACGTCGTGATCGGTGCGGTGGCCATCGGCGTCACGTGGTTCCTGTACGCGCGCATCCGCTCCCTGCTCGCCTCTCGGCAGGATCCGGCCTCGCGCACCGACGCCTGACGGACGCTCGGACCCTCCGTTCCGGGCCCCTCTCCGCGGCGGCTCGGGAACCTTTCCCCGTCGCTCGCGGGGGCGGCGTCGCACGGTATCTCCACGTCGAAGCAACCGGCCCGCCCGCTCAGTCAGACCACAGAACCCGCGCCTAGACTGGCCTCGTGACCGCCGATCGCCTGCATCTCGTGCGCCACGGAGAGGTCCACAACCCCCGTCGCGTGCTCTACGGTCGGCTCCCCGGTTTCGGCCTCAGCGCTGCCGGTCGGCAGATGGCACGCCAGGCCGCCCAGTACGTGCGCGGGCTCGATCGGCCCGTCAGCGCGCTGGTGGTCTCACCCCTGCAGCGCACGCGCGAGTCGTCGGAGCCCTTCACCGAGATGTTCGGCATCGACGCCTACATCGACGACCGGGTGATCGAGCCGACCAATGTCTTCGAGGGGCGGCGCATGAAGCAGGCGCTGGCCAACCCCCTCAATTGGCGCCACCTCAGCCGCCCGGCCGTGCCCAGCTGGGGCGAGCCGTACGAGCGCATCGTGGCCCGGATGACGGATGCCATGACCGACGCCTGGGAGCGGGTGCCCTCGGGCGACGTCGTCGTCGTCTCACATCAGCTGCCGATCTGGGTGACCCACCTCGCCCTCTCCCACCAACCCACCCGCCACGACCCTCGCAAGCGCCGGTGCGCGCTGTCGAGCGTGACGAGCTTCGAACGGCGAGACGGCGCCGACGGCTCGACGCGCTGGGTCGAGGTGGCGTACGCCGAGCCGGCATCGACCGCCGGAGCCGTCGACGTAGGAGCCGTGTGATGCGCCGAATCCTCACCGCCGCGGGGTCTCTGGCCGCTGCCGCGGCCCTCGTGCTGGGCCTGGCGGCCTGCACCGCCGACCCTCTCGCCGACCAGTACCGCGCCGGTGACAACAAGGGCTACATCGCCGCGAACGGTTTCCAGACCGCCGAGATCCCGGCCGGAAGCCGCGGGGAACCCGTCGACTTCGCCGGCACGCTCGACGACGGTTCCGCCGTCTCCAGCGCCGACTACGACGGCAAGGTGCTCGTGGTGAACTTCTGGTACGCCACGTGCGGCCCGTGCATCATCGAGGCGCCGCGCCTGGAGCAGGCGTACAAGACCTTCGAGGGGCAGGACGTCGCGTTCCTCGGCATCAACACGTACGACCAGCCCTCGACCGCGCAGTCCTTCGCGCGCGACCACGACATCTCGTACCCGAGCGCGATGGCCGTCAACGATGCCGAGCTGAAACTCGCGTTCAATGACAAGACGCCGCTGAACGCGACCCCGACCACCCTCGTGCTCGACAAGCAGGGGCGCGTCGCTGCGCGCATCGTCGGCGAGCTGCCCGAGGCCTCGATCCTCGAGGCGATCGTGCGCACCCTGGTCGCGGAGGACGCGTGAATCCCGGAGCCCTCGTCTTCGACGGGGCGCTGTGGGTCGCCGTGCCCATCGCCCTGGCCGCCGGCCTCATCTCGTTCCTCTCCCCCTGCGTGCTGCCGCTCGTGCCGGGCTACCTGGGGTACATCGGCGGTGCCGTCGCTCCCCGTGGGGGCTCGGCATCCACCGGTCGAGGTCGCCTGCTGGGCGGAACGCTGCTGTTCATCGCCGGGTTCACGCTCGTGTTCATGGCCTTCAACGTGCTCGGCGGTGCCGCGGGCGCGTTCTTCACCCGCTACGGCGACGTGATCACGCGCATCCTCGGCGTGGTGATCATCCTGATGGGGCTCGTGTTCATCGGCCTGTTCGGCATCGCACAGCGGTCCGTGCGGATGCAGGCCAAGGGCAACCTCGGTCTCATCGGGGCGCCGCTGCTCGGCATCGCCCTCGGCGTCGGCTGGACGCCCTGCATCGGGCCGACGCTCACGGCCATCCTGTCGGTGTCGTACAACCTCGGAGACCCCGGTCGCGCCGCCCTACTGGGGCTGGCGTATTCGCTGGGCCTCGGCATCCCGTTCCTTCTTCTCGCGCTCGGCTTCGGGTGGGCGACCCGGTCCGTCGCGTTCCTGCGCAAGCACATCCGTGCGGTCAACATCGTGGGCGGAGTGCTGCTCGTCGTTCTCGGTCTCGCCATGGTGACCGGTGTCTGGGGCGCATGGATGTCGTCCCTGCAGGGGGTGATGAGCGGTGTCCAGCTCCCCCTCTGACCGGTCGCGTGAGGAGCCCACGGACGGCGTCCTGCGCCCGTCCGACCACGCCGATTCCGCCGCGGCATCCGATTCCGACGACATCACCCAGCCGCGACTCGGGGTCGTGGGGTGGGCGCGCTGGGGCTGGCGACAGCTCACGTCGATGCGCACCGCCCTCGTGCTGCTGCTGCTGCTCGCGATCGCCGCCGTGCCGGGTTCGCTCGTACCGCAGCGCACCGCGGATCCCAACGGCGTGACGCAGTACTTCACCGACAACCCCGACCTGGCGCCGGTGCTCGACAAGCTGAGCCTCTTCGACGTCTACACCTCGCCGTGGTTCTCGGCCATCTACCTGCTGCTGTTCATCTCGCTGATCGGCTGCGTGCTGCCCCGCACCAAACACCACTGGAAGGCCCTGCGCTCGCAGCCGCCGCGCACCCCCGCTCGTCTGTCGCGACTGGACGATCACCGCACCCGTACGATCGCGGTCGACGGTGATCCGGATGCCGCGGCATCCGCCGCCGTGGACACCGCCGCCGCTCAGCTGCGCAAGAGCGGCTACCGGGTCGCCCGCTACGACGGGCGCGGCACGTTCTCGGTGTCGGCCGAGCGCGGCTACCTCCGCGAGACGGGAAACCTCGTCTTCCACGCGGCCCTGGTCGGCGTGCTCGTCGCGGTCGGCCTGGGCGGCGGGTTCACCTACACCGGGCAGCGCGTGCTCGTGGAGGGTCAGGCGTTCGCGAACAGCCTGCTGGACTACTCCTCGTTCAACCCGGGCCGTTTCGTCAGCGGCGACACCCTCACGCCCTATTCGATGACGCTCGACCAGTTCGATGTCAGCTATGTGCCTCCCGGGCAGCCCGGCTCGGGGCAGGCCGGTGACTTCGTCGCCCACGTGACCACGCAGGCTCCCGGGGGCGACCCGCAGGACGGCGAGGTGCGCGTCAACCACCCGCTCGACGTGCGCGGAGACCGCGTCTACCTCCTCGGCAACGGCTACGCCCCCACCGTCACGATCCGCGACGCCGACGGCCGCGAGGTGTTCCACGACTCGGTCGCCTTCCTCCCTCAGGATGCCAACATGACCTCGCTCGGTGTCATCAAGGTCGCCGACGGACTGCCCGAACAGCTCGGTCTGCTCGGCTTCTTCTATCCGACGATGGACGTGCTTCCCTCGGGGGCGCTCACCTCGACCTACGGCGACCTGGAGTACCCCGTGCTGACGCTGCGCGTCTACGAGGGGGACCTCGGCATCGACGACGGCACGCCCCGCTCGGTGTACACCCTCGACCCCTCGGGCATGACCCAGATCGCCGGCGGCGACAGCGGCAACCCGGCGCTCCAACTCATGCCCGGTCAGACCGAAGACCTGCCGAACGGCCTGGGCACCATCACGTTCGAGAACGAGGCACCTGCGGGGGCGTCCGGGTACGACGGGTCGGTCAAGCGGTTCGCATCGCTGTCGATCCACCGCGATCTGGCCGGACCCTGGGTGCTCGCATTCGCCCTGCTCGCCCTGTTCGGTCTGCTCGCGGCGCTCTTCGTCCCGCGCCGACGCATGTGGGTCAAGGCCACTCCGTCGGCGAACGGGGTGTCGATCGAGTACGCGGGCCTCGCGCGCGGGGAGGATCCGACCCTCGCCGCGGCCGTCGACCAACTCGTCGAGAAGCACGCCACCACCCTGCCCGCGGGCGGTCGGCCCGATACGAGCCCGACCGGTCCCGACGCCGGTGCGCCCACCCCTGCACAGAGCCAGCCCGTCACCGGAAAAGTAGACTGAGACCATGCCCGGAACCGATCCGATTCTCCTCGACGAGATCTCCCTCCTCTTGGTGTGGACGGCGGTCGCCATCTACGTGCTGGCGTTCATCGCCTACGCCATCGACCTCGCTCGGCGCTCCGACCTCGCTCTGAAGGCGAAGGACGAGGTCGTCGCGCGCGAGCTCGTCACCGCGGGCGGCGGGGGAGTGATCGGTGGGTCCGCCGGGTCGTCGGCATCCACCGCCGCATCGAAGCCGCGCTACCTGTGGGCCCGCCTGGGCACCGTGCTGACGACGCTCGGGTTCGTCTTCCACCTCGTGGCGACCGTCTTGCGCGGCATCGCGGCCGAGCGGGTGCCGTGGTCGAACATGTACGAGTTCGCGCTGACGGGTCTGCTGCTCATCATCGCCGTCTACCTCGTCGTGCTCACGCGCTACGACCTGCGTTTCCTCGGTTCGCTCATGACGGGCCTCGCGGTGCTGCTGCTCGGCGGCGCGACGCTGGCGTTCCACGTCGAGGTCGTGCCGCTGGCCGACCCGCTGAAGTCGGTGTGGCTCGTCGTGCACGTGTTCGTCGCGAGCCTCGCGACGGCCCTGTTCGCCCTGGCCTTCGGCCTGTCGGTCGTGCAACTCATCCAGGCGCGGCGCGAGCGCAAGCTCGCCGAGGCCCCCGCGGACGCCGAGCCGAAGCGCAGCTTCCTGCGCACCGTGCCGTCGGCCGACGCCCTGGAGTCGCTCGCCTACCGCTTCGCCATCGTCGGCTTCATCTTCTGGACCTTCACGCTCATCGCCGGCTCCATCTGGGCGAACGACGCGTGGGGCCGTTTCTGGGGCTTCGACACCAAAGAGGTGTGGACCTTCGTGATCTGGGTGCTGTACGCCGGGTACATCCACGCCCGCGCGACCCGCGGCTGGCGCGGAACAAGGTCGGCATGGCTGTCGATCATCGGCTTCACCGCGGTGCTGTTCAACTTCACGATCGTCAACGTCTTCTTCAAGGGCCTGCACGCGTACAGCGGTCTGACGACCTAAGCGTGTCGGCGTGCCCCGCATCGGGGCGCGGGTGGGTGCGCGGCGCGGATGCGTCGTTTCTCGGCGTTGGCTCAGCGTGCGGCGCGGGTGTGAGCTGCGCGGGCGGGCGTTGCTCGCGTGTGCGTGCGGTGTGAGCGGTGCGTGCGGGCGTTGCTCGCGTGTGCGTGCGGTGTGAGCGGTGCGTGCGGGCGTTGTGCGCCCGTGTCGACAGGGGTCGCCCCGGGAATCACCATCGATCGTCCAAGACACGCCGCATCATCGGGCCGGGAACGGCGATTCCTGGACACTCGACGGAACGGTCGTGGGTCCCGCGGCGGGCACGCCTGCGTCCCCCGAGGGGTGAGCGTCCAAAACACGCCGCGTGCGCGAGGCGCCGCCGGAGTTTCGTGGACACTCAACGAAGGCGAGCCGTGCCCAGGGCGCGCCGAACGGGTGTCACGATGTCGTGACCAGGGGTGGCGAGGTGGTGGGCGAGAACACGGACGAGCGTCCATCCCTCGGCGCTGATCGCTCTCCAGCGGTCCGCGTCGCGACGGAACTGTTCGGGGTCGGCATGTTGTCGGCCGTCGTACTCGACCGCCACTCTTTGTCGGGGATAGGCCATGTCGAGTCGTGCCACGAACGCGCCCCCACCCGTGCGCAGAGTCCAGTTCAGTTCGGGCTCGGGGAGCCCTGCCTGCACGAGGATCAGGCGCACGGCGGTTTCGCGAGGTGATTCCGCCCCGGGGCGAACGAACTCGAGTGCGTGGCGAAGCGCGGCCGCTCCCCGTCGCCTCGCCCTTGACGCCACGTCGGAGAGATCGGATGACGGGTCACCCTCGGCGAGAAGCCAGTCTCCGACCGCGACCAGATCCTCCCATTGCAGAGTGGCACCCAGCTGCCCCCAGGTCTCGACTCGGGTGGCGACCGGAAGATCATCGACCATTGTCACCCCGTCCTGTGGCATGGAAAGTCTGTGCCCGACGACGTTTCGGGTGCGCGGCTCACGCAGGGGCGGGGGTGCGCTCACATGGAGAGCCTGCCCGTGACGGAAGGGAAGCGGCATGCCCCACAGCACAGCCGCCGTCTCGTGACTGAAGAACTGCCCGCCGATCATTCTCGGGAGGTAGGCACGGCACCGGTCGCGAACGGATTCGAGAGATCTGTCTCCTTCTGTGCTTCTCACGCCGGGGAACGGCGCGCTGACGTCACGAGCAGACAGCCTCCTCCGGGGCACTCCCAGCCGGTCGGCGTCTCGGACGTGGAAGACCGTGCCGAGTTCTGGAGGGAGAGGGCGAGTGCTCATTGCGCCATCCGACACCACCCGTCCGCGCGCGCGCCCGCCGACCCCTCGCACCTGTGGATGGGCGGGTTGTGGAGGAGGTCTGCCGACATGTCGCCGAGTGATTGAGTGTCCAGGACACGCCGCTTCAGGTCGGCGGACACGGCGGGTCTTGGACACTCAACGGACCACGGGCACGGGCGCGCCCCGCGGCGCGGGGCGCGCCGCGGGACGGGCCGTGGCCGAACGGGTCAGGCGGGCAATGCGGCGGCGCGGGCGGAGGTCGTGCGGCGGCGCACCACGATCAGCGTCGTGACGATCAGTGAGAGCACTGCCCAGACCACGAACCCCGCGATGCCGGTGGCGACGCCGCCCGACGACGACAGGGCGCCGAGCATCGCGTCGTACACCGGCGCGGTGGGCATCAGGGCCGCGGCCGCGGCCAAGGCGGGAGGCACGGTCGAGACGATCGTCGCGCCGAGAGCGAGAGCGCCGATGACCGCGGCCACCCAGCGCCCGGCGCCCCCGAACACGGCGACCAGAGCCTGATGCACGGCCGCGAAAGCGATTCCCGCGGCGACGCAGATGAGCGCGAAGAGTGCCCAGTCGCCCCAGTCGTAACGGGATGCCACCTGCACGACCGCCGCGACCAGCAGGCCTTGCGCGGCGCCGACGCCGGCCGCGGGCAAGAAGCCTCGCAGGGCGACGAGGGCGGAGGGGCGGCGGCTCGTGAGCGCCCGCGCCGAGACGGCTTGGAACGCCACGAATGAGGCGAGTCCGCCGAACCAGAGCACCGCCATCGCCAGGAGGGGCACCGCCGCGAGGCCGAAGAGCGAGTCGCTCGCACCCGTTGCCGAGACGGGGTCGGCGACGACGTCGGCGAGGGTGGCCGCCTCGGCGTCGGTGTAGGTCGGCACCTGCGACACCGCGGTGTCGAGCCCGTCGGCGAGGGATGTCGTTCCGGATGCCACCTGGTCGACGCCGTCGGCGAGCTGACCGGCACCGTCAGCGGCGTCCTGGGCGCCGGTCGCGAGTTGCGACGCGCCGTCGGCGGCCCCCTGGGCGCCCGCCGCGAGCTGCGAGGCGCCGCCTGCCGCACCTTGCGCCCCCGTGGCGAGCTGCGCCGCGCCGTCACGGGTCTGCGCGAGCCCACCGGCCAGCTGCGAGGCGCCGGAGCCGAGCGCGTTCGCACCGGTGCCCAGCTGCCGTGCACCGTCGCCGAGTCCGGTCGCGCCGGCTGCCACGCCGTCGATGCCGCCGGCGATCGTGTTCAGTCCGCTCTCGGCGTCGCGTGCGCCGACGGCCAGGCCTGCGGCTCCCTCGGCCAACTGCGCGTTGGCGTCGGCGATGGTGCGGACGCCGGCGGGGAGTTGGGCCGCCTGCCTGGCGATCTGCGCGACGTCGGTCACGGTCTGCTGGGCGCTCGGGAGGGCGGCGTCGGCACGGTCGGAGGCGACCCGCAACTGCTCGCACAGCTCGGGGCTCGTGCTTGCATCGCAGGTGTCCGCCAGGCGCCGCAGATCGGCTGCGGCGGTGACGAGGGCGTCGTTGACCTGCGGCGCGGCGTCGGCCACGTCGTTCGCGGCCTGCTCGAAGCCCGGAGGAATGGCGTCGGCGATCTGTCCGATCTGGTCGGCCAGCTGGCGGTTGCCCTCGGCGATGCCGTCGGCGCCGCCGGCGAGACGTCCGACCCCGGCCGCGGCGTCGCGCGTGCCGGTGGCGAGTTGACTGGCACCGCCGGCGAGCTGGTCGGCGCCGTCGGCGAGTCCCGTCGCGCCGCTCGAGATCTGTCCGGCACCGCCCGAGAGCTCGCCCGCCCCGGCCGCGAGCAGACCCGCACCGTTCGACAGGGCTCCCGCACCGGTGGCGAGCTGTCCGACGCCTCCCGAGAGCTGGTCGACCCCCGTCGCGAGCTGACCGACGCCGCTCGAGAGTGCGCCGGCGCCGTCGGAGAGCTGGCCCACGCCGTCCTGCAGCCCGTCTGCACCGGTGGCGGCCTGCGTGGCGCCGTCGGCGAGCTGGCGCGCTCCACCGGCCGCTTGACCGAGCTGGTCGCCGAGCGTGGTGAAGCCGAGGAACACGTTCTTCAGGTACTGCGACGACAGCTCGCTGCCGTAGACGCTGGACGCGGTGGATGCCAGTTGCGCGGTGATCGCGCCGTCGACGACACGCGCGTCGGGCGCCGTCTGCACGTTGATGGTGGCCTTCTCGGGTGTCTCTCCGGGGCGGGTGGAGAGCGAGGCGGCGGTGAAGTTCTCGGGGATGGTCACGACGGCGGTGTACGTGCCGTCGGCGAGACCCGCCGTGGCGTCCTCGTCGTTCGAGATGACCCAGTCGATGTTGCTGGGCTGGTCGTCGGCGCCCTTTACCAGGCCGCCGGTGAGTTGCCGACCCAGAGGAACGAGTTGACCGTCGAGCTCGACGGCCTTGTCGTCGTTGACGATCGCGGCCGTGATGTTGTCGAGCCGGTCGGTGGGGTCGTACAGCGCGCCGACGAGGATGCCGCCGATCACCGCGGGCAGCAGCAGGACGCCGATCAGCGTCAGCCAGGTGACGGGGCGGCGTGAGCGGGAGCGCTCGACGGGGAGAGTCATGCGAACACCTCGGAGATATCGGCGAAGGATTCCGGTTGCGCCGGTTCGCTCGGGCGGTGACGGCGCAGGGTCGGCAGGGCGAGGGAGGCCACATCGGGCCGCTGCGCCTCGGCGAGCAGCGCGAGGGCTCGGCGTTCGTCGCGCGCCGAGACGATGAGGGTGAGGGGCGACGAGGCGTCATCGGATCGCTCGCGCGCCGCGGTCGCGGCTCGACGCAGGACCTGCGCCACCTCGTCGCGGGCATCGTCGTCGAGGCGGTCCACATCGGACACCACGACGATGCGCGCCCCGCCTCCGACGGCCTGACCGACCTCGGCGCCGGCGGTCTCGGGATCGTCGAGCAGGGCGACGCCGACGCGTGCCCGCACGGCGCCCGCGCGCTCGGGCACGAGCAACCCGTCGACCCGCAGCTTTCCCTCGATCTTCGACAGACGACCCGCCACAGCGAGGAGCAGGGTGCGGGTCGTGGGAGTCTCGCCCGTGACCAGCAGCGTCCCCCCGTACCCGAGGCGCACCGAGACGTCGCGGAACACGGGCTCCTCGGCATCCGTTGCCGGGACCGTCCGCAGATCGTCGGCGGCGAGGGACATCGCCGGTTCGGTGGGCCAGTCGGCGAGGCGCACTTCGCGTTCGACGGCCTCGCCCTCGACGTCGAACTTGGGGAGCAGCCGGTCGAGCCAGCGCGGCATCCACCAGGCCTTGTCTCCGAGCAGGGCGAGTACGGCCGGCACGAGAGTCATGCGCACGAGGAACGCGTCGACGGCGACGCCGACGGCGAGGCCGAGCGCGATGGGCTTGAGGCTGGAGTCGCCCTCGGGGACGAACGCCACGAAGACGGCGAACATGATGACCGCGGCCGCGACCACCACGCGGGCGGATGCCGCGAACCCGCTGCGGACGGCTCCGAGCGCGACCTCGCGCGGCGTGCGTCCGTCGCGATGCGCGTGCACGTAGTCCTCTCGCATGCGCGACACGAGGAACACCTGGTAGTCCATGGCGAGACCGAAGAGCACGCCCATCACGACGATCGGCATGAAGCTGATGATGGGACCGACCTTGGCCACGTGCAGCGCGTCGGCGAACCACCCCCATTCGAACACCGCGGCGACAACGCCGAAGGCGGCGGCGACAGACAGCAGGTAGCCCCCGGCGGCGGTGAGGGGTACCCAGATCGAGCGGAAGACGATCATCAACAGGATGAGCGACAGTCCGACCACGAAGAGGCCGAACGGCAGCAGCGCCGCCCCCAGTTGGTCGGAGATGTCGATCGTGACGGCGGTGTACCCGGTGACGAGGAGGCGCACGCCGAACTCGTCGTAGAGGCGGTCTTCCTGCGCCCGCAGCTCGCGGACGAGGTCGGCGGTGCGGGGGTCGTCGGGAGCGGTCTCGGGCACGATCTGCACGATGCCGGTGTCGGCGGTCTCGTTCGGCGTCGCGAGCGCGACCTCGGCGACGCCGGGGATCTTCGCGATCTCATCACCGATGTCGGTCATCAGGGTGAGCGGGTCGTTGCTCGTGACGATCGTGCCGGTCATGATGAGCGGGCCATTGGCTCCCGGCCCGAAGTACTCGTCGGTCAGCTCGTACGCCACTCGGGCTTCGTCGCCCTCGGGCAGCTGTCCGGCGTTCGGCAGGGTCAGGGCGAGAGATGCGGCGGGGATCGCCGCCGTTCCGAGGAGGGCGACGATGGCGACGGTGGTGACGACGGGACGCCGTGTCACCAGCCCCACCCAGCGCTTCGCGGGGCCGTTGCGCTGCGCGCGGATGGCCGCGGTGTCAGCCTTCTCACGACTCTCGGCGGCAGCCCGGGCGGCCTCGGCGGGGTCGTCGACGGCAGCACCCCGAGCGCGTTTCTCGGGTCGCTTGTGTCCCCACCCGACCACGCGATGGCCGGCGAAGCCCAGCAGCGCGGGCGTCAGGGTGAGACCGACGCACACCGCGATCGCGACCGCGACGGATGCGGCGATGCCCATCGTGGTCAGGAACGGGATGCCGGCGAAGCTCAGCCCGATGAGGGCGATGAGCACGGTGATGCCGGCGAAGACGACGGCCGATCCCGCGGTGCCGACGGCGCGCGCGGTCGACTCCTCGGGGTCCATTCCCGCCCGTGTCTGGTCTTGATGTCGCGACACGATGAAGAGGGCGTAGTCGATGCCCACCGCGAGTCCCAGCATCACTGCCAGCAGCGGCGTGGTCGCCGACACGGTGGCGAAGCCGGTCGCGATGAAGATGAGGCCGATCGAGAGGGCGACGCCCAGGATCGCCGTGGCCAGCGGCATGCCGGCCACGAGGAACGAGCGGAACGTCATCATCAGCACGAGCGCGGCGATCAACACGCCGATCGCCTCGGTGAGGGAGGCGCCGGGGATCTCGGTGGCGAACAGCTGCCCGCCGAGCACGGCCTGCGAGCCCGCGGGCAGGGCCGAGCCGAGGGGTGTCGCCGCTTCTCGCAGACCGTCTTCCGTGGCCTGCGGAACGGCCGTGGCCTCGCCGGAGAACTGGATGCGCACGATCGCCGCGCGGTCGTCGTCGGCGACGCCGCCGGAGATGCGCGCGTCGTAGGGATCGGTGACGGCCTCGACGAAGTCGAGCCCCCCGACGTCGGCGGTCGTCGTCGCGATGGCGTCTTGATACGCCTGGTCGCGCACGCTCGCGCCGTCGGCCGCGACGACGATGATCTCGGCGCTCGCCCCGCTCACCTGGGGGAAGGTGCGCTCGAGCATCTCGAGACCGGCCTGCGACTCGGTGCCGGGGATGGTGAAGGTGTTGTCGGTGCCCTTGGCGAAGAGCGCGACCCCGCCGCCGGCGAGCACGAGCACCAAGAGCCACGCGGTCAGGACGCGCCACGGGTGGCGGAACGACCAGCGACCCAGGGTGTACAGGAATGTCGACACGGTGGCTCCCACGATCGGTGAACGAGTCGATACATCACCGTATCGGATACATCAATGTATCGTAGTCCGAGATGGTGACGTCGAACCTGGATGTCACCCGAGGACAGGAGGTCGGGGATGACCGATTCCGCTCCCGCGACGACGCGGCGCCGCGAGAACACCCGCATCCGTCTGATGGACGCCGCGGCCGAGATGTTCGCCGAGGTCGGCATCGACGCGGCATCCGTCGAGGCCGTCTGCGAACGCGCGGGCTTCACCCGAGGGGCGTTCTACTCGAACTTCGCCTCGAAGGAAGAGCTGTTCCTGGCGCTGTGCGCGCGGTCGGCTGAAACGACCATCGCCGCCGTCCGCGATCGGGTCACCTCCATCGAGGACCGCGGTCTCGAGGCCGCCGGCGATGTCCGGCAGCTGGTCCACGAGGTACTCGAGGCGACGGGGGAGGACCGCCTCGACGTGCTCCTCGGGGCCGAGACGCGGCTGCAGGCGCTGCGCAATCCCGAGTTCGCCGAGGCCTACCTCGCGCTGAACCAGGGACTCGGCGAGAGCGTCACCCAGCTCGTGCGCGACATCGCCGAGGCGCGCGGACTTGCGCTGCGCGTACCCGCCGACGTCGCCACCGAACTGCTGCTGTCGGTGTGGATCTCCACGTCCGAGACGGCCCTGCTCACCCGTCAAGCACCGGCGCTGTCGCGCTCGGGGCTGGCCGAGAGGCTGTCGCAGGTGGTCGGACTCATCCTCGAGTGACCTCGAGCAGGTCGTAGCAGCGACGAAGGCGCGCCAGCCACCAATCGCGGCGCTCGCCGTCGGCGGCCACGCGGTCGAGGTCGGCGGACGACGGACGGGGGCGTTCGAGCGACAGCATCCCGCCGCGGGCGACGAGAGGGGATGCCACCACGTCGGCGGCGAAGAGCGAGGCGGTGCCGAGCCCGCAGTCGAAGTCGAGCTGCGGCAGCGCCGCTGCGAGGGCGGCGCCCATCGACAGTCCGATCGAGGTGTCCAGCGCGCTCGAGACGACCGCGGGCAGCCCCGCCTGCGCGACGATGTCGATCGCCGCGTGCACCCCGCCCAGCGGCTGAGCCTTGATCACGAGCAGGTCTGCGGCGCCCGCGCGGGCGACGAGCAGGGGGTCGGCGGCTTTGCGGACGCTCTCGTCGGCGGCGATCGCGATGTCGAGGTAGGCGATGCGCTCCCTCAGCTGCGCGAGCTCGTCGATCTCGGCGCACGGCTGCTCCACGTACTCGAGGTCGAACTCGCACAGGGCGTGCACGGCGCGCTCGGCCTCGTCGACGTTCCAGGCCGCGTTGGCGTCGATGCGCACGCGCCCCTCCGGTCCCATGACCTCGCGCACCGCGCGGACGCGTGCCACGTCGTCGGCGAGCGTCTGCCCCGCCTCGGCCACTTTCACCTTCGCCGTTCGGCATCCGTCGTAGCGGGCGAGGATCCCGGCCACCTCGGATGCCGCGACCGCGGGCACCGTGGCGTTGACCGGGATCGCGTCGCGTCGCGCCGGCGGCACGGGCTCCCACCCGAAGTCGAGGGCGCCGGCGAGCCAGGTCGCCGACTCGGTGTCGGCGTATTCGGTGAAGGGGGAGAACTCCGTCCACCCCTGCGGTCCCTCGAACACCACGGCCTCACGGGTCCGGATCCCGCGGAACCGCGTGGCCAGAGGAAGCGCGACCACCCGTGCGGTGGCGAGGACGTCGGCGAGCGGGGGGAGGGGCGTGGTGCTCATGTCCCCATCCTGGCCCCGGTGCCGGTGGCCCGGAATAGGCTGGCCGCATGCTCTTCGACACCCCGGTCCGGCTCGGCGTCCAGATCCAGCCGCAGCACGTGCAGTACTCCGACATCCGCGACGCCGTCCTCCGCCTCGAGGAGATGGGGGTCGACGTCCTCTTCAACTGGGACCACTTCTTCCCGCTCTACGGCGACCCCGACGGCGAGCACTTCGAGTCGTGGACGATGCTGGCGGCCTGGGCCGAGCAGACCGAACGCGTCGAGTTCGGGGCGCTGGTCAACTGCAACAGCTACCGCGGCGCCGACCTCCAGGCCGACATGGCCCGCACGATCGACCACATCAGCAAGAAGGGCGGCGACACCGGCCGCTTCATCTTCGGCACCGGGTCGGGATGGTTCCAGCGCGACTACGACGAGTACGGCTACGACTTCGGCACCGCGGGTTCGCGCTTGAACGCGCTCGCCGCCGACCTCGACCGCGTCGTCGATCGCTGGGGCAAGCTCAACCCCGCTCCCACCCGTGGCATCCCCGTCATGATCGGCGGCAAGGGCGAGCAGAAGACGCTGCGCATCGTCGCCCGCCACGCCGACATCTGGCACAGCTTCGTCACCCCCGACGAGCTGCCCCACAAGTTCGGTGTCATCGAGAAGTGGGCCGAGACCGAGGGGCGCGATCTGTCGGGCCTGATCGTCTCGAACGAGCTCAAGGACCGCGACGAGACCGTGGCGGACGCACTCCTCGACGCCGGCACGCGCCTGTTCACCCTCGGCTTCTCGGGTCCCGACTGGGACTACTCCCTCATCGAACGCTGGCTCCGCTGGCGCGACTCCAAGAACGCGTGAGCCGGGCGGGGGACCCGACGTCACCGTGTCGTTCTCCGCGACTTCTCCTCGGCGCGTACGTCGACCGGCATCGACTCCCTTGGCGCTCGTCAGTCGGCTGAGAGCATGCGCGGCAGGTATCCGAGAGCGTCGAGGCGACGGATCAGGCGGGGCGCAAGGGGCCCGCGCGCTAGCGAAAGCCGATAGAACCGGGGCCCTTCTTCGGCTTGCTGAAGGAGGGATCGGTCGCGCAGGCTGCGGATGAAGCGTGAGCGGTGGGACGCCGTCCCCGGCACGATCTCCTCGAGATCCCCCGCCTTGATCACACCGCTTTCAAGGGCCGATCGCAGGGCCGCGTTCTCGTCGTGAGAGACGAGCCCGTCGCGCCGCAACGACTCGAGGGCCGGGCCCACCAGCTCATCGATGACGAACGCGTGGCGTTGCAACTCGAGGAGCCGAGCGATGTCGTCGCGGATGCCGCGCACGAAGAATTCGGCCCAGGCGACCGTGCCGGTGTCCGTGAGATCGTCTCCACTCTCCAGAGCGGAGATGTAGGCATCCCGGTCGTTCCCGAAAACGGCGGTGGGGTTCAGCGCGCTGAAGCCTCGCGTGGCGAAGATGGTCTTGCGCAACATGGCGTACGTGAAGAGCCGCGATACTCGCCCGTTGCCGTTGCGGAACGGGTGAATCCACACGAAACGGTGGTGTGCGACGGCGATCTGCAGCATCTGCTCGTGGAGAGGCTTCGACTCGTTTGCGAAGTCCAGGAGAGACGTCATCTCGGGGTGCACGGTGACCCACGTCGGGGGCACGTGAGCAGAGTTCGTGATCGCTACTTCCTGCTCCCGGTACGCGCCGGGGGTGGGGTCGCCTTCCCTGCTCAACCCGTCGACGACACGACGGTGGATCTCACGAATGAGGTTATGTGTGAGAGGGGTCTCGGGCGGGAGGCTGTCGATGAAGCGAGCTGTTGCGGCGATGTTGGTGATCTCGCGCAGTTGGTCGGCGCTCGATCCCACGGTCGCGTTGATCTGATCGAGCGCGTCGTAGACGGTCGTGTGATTGCCCTCGATCCGAGCGGAGACGACGCTCATGACCAGATCGAACAGTTGGTGGAGTTCCACGAAGGTGTCTCTCGGAGTATCTCCCGTACCGATGTCGGCGCGCAGACGTTCGATCTCGAACAGCGTGGCCACCAGCGGAGACTCGAAGTCGAGCTTCGGCATCGCGTACTTGTCGACCATGGTCGCCCTTCTTGCGGTAGCACGCGCGATTACTTGCGCATGAGAACGCGTGAAACTATATCTGTAAAGGAAAATCGAGGACGGTCTCAAGAGATTATTTGCATACGACGTTTTAGAAGAGTTGCGCGGTACGCCCCCCGTTATTGTGATCCGGCCCAAGATCCCCGCGCGTAGGCTGATCCGGTGACCGTCTCCGAGCTCTTCGATCCCGCGGAATGGACCCTGGCGCCCGGCGCCGCGGACTACACCGACATCACCGCCCACGTCACCCACGACGGGCGCGTCGCCCGCATCGCGTTCGACCGGCCCGAGGTGCGCAACGCCTTCCGCCCGCACACGGTCGACGAGCTGTACCGTGCCCTCGACATCGCCCGCCAGGACCACCGCATCGGGGTCGTGCTGCTGACCGGCAACGGACCGAGCGCGAAAGACGGCGGGTGGGCCTTCTGCTCGGGCGGTGACCAGCGCATCCGCGGTCGCGACGGCTACAAGTACTCGCACGATGAGACCGCCGTGCACGACCCGGGCCGCGCGGGCCGCCTGCACATCCTCGAGGTGCAGCGCCTCATCCGGTTCATGCCCAAGGTCGTCATCGCTGTCGTCCCGGGGTGGGCCGCGGGCGGGGGACACTCCCTCAACGTGGTGTGCGACCTGTCGATCGCGAGCCGGGAGCACGGTCGTTTCAAGCAGACGGATGCCGACGTGGGCTCGTTCGACGCCGGTTACGGCTCCGCGTACTTCGCGCGGCAGATCGGGCAGAAGTTCGCACGCGAGATCTTCTTCCTCGCGGAGGAGTACTCCGCCGACCGGGCATACGAGATGGGGGCGGTCAACCGCGTCGTGCCCCACGCCGAGCTCGAGCGGGAAGCGCTCGCGATGGCCCGCACGATCCTCACCAAGTCGCCCACGGCGATCCGGATGCTCAAGTACGCCTTCAACGCCGTCGACGACGGTCTCGTCGGTCAGCAGCTCTTCGCCGGAGAGGCGACCCGCCTCGCCTACGGCACCGACGAGGCAGCCGAGGGCCGCGATTCCTTCCTCGAGAAGCGCGACCCCGACTGGTCGGGCGTGCCGTGGCACTACTGAGCGAAGAGGTGCCGCACGAGACGGGCATCGCGTCCCGCGGGTGCCGCGCGTGAGGCTCGAACCCCCGGCATCCGAGGATCCGCGAGACGTTCTGCGGGCGTTGCGCGCGGCCGTGCTCGGGGCGGGTCCCGCGATCTCCCTCGGAGGGGCGGGCCTCGCCGGCGAGGTTCCCGCGGGAACGGCCGCCGTCGTGACGACGTCGGGCTCGACGGGTGTGCCCAAGTCGGTGGTGATCGGCCGCAACGCCCTCATCAGCAGTGCGTACGCGACCGCCGCCCGAATCGGCGAGGGTGCGTGGCTGCTGGCCGTGCCCGCGACGTACGTCGCGGGCGTGCAGGTCATCGTCCGGGCACTGCTCGCCGACCGCGAGCCCGCCGTCGTCAGCGGTCCCTTCCGGCCCGAGCCCTTCGCCGCGGCCGCCCTCGGGATGGCCTCGCACGCCGATGGCCAGCGCGTACCGAGTTACACCTCCCTCGTCCCGGCGCAGCTGCAGAGACTCCTGGATGCCGCCGAGCACGACACCACCGTCGCTCAGGCCCTGCGGTCGTTCGAGGCGATCCTCATCGGCGGTCAAGCGCTCGCGCCGGCCGTCCGCCGGCGCGCGGAGGAGCGGGGCGCGCGCATCGTCCGCACCTACGGTTCGAGCGAGACCAGTGGCGGGTGCGTCTACGACGGTGTGCCCCTCGACGGCGTCGACATGCGCGTCGCCGACGGCGAGGTTCTCCTGTCGGGGCCGATGCTCGCCGAGGGCTATCTCGGCGACCCCGCGCGCACGGCATCCGTCTTCCCGATCGACGGCGCCGGCACGCGCTGGTACCGCACCGGCGACGGGGGCGAGATCGTCGACGGGGTGCTGCACGTCACCGGCCGTCTCGACAACGTCATCGTCTCGGGCGGCGTGAACGTCTCGCTCGATCGCGTCGAGGCCGCCGTCCGCGGCATGCCGGGGCTCACGTCGGCCGTGGTCGTGCCGATCCCGGATGCCGACTGGGGGCAGGGGTCGGCCGTGGTGGTGCCGGGGCTCGCAGCCGCAGAAGAAGAGACGGTTCTCGCGTCGGTGCGGGAGGTCGTGGCCGAAGCGGTGGGCGCGCCCGCGCGCCCGGCGCGCGTCGTCGCCGTCGAGGAACTGCCCACCCTGTCGTCGGGGAAGCCGGATCGAGCCGCCCTGCGCGCGATGCTCGCGCGGACCCCGCGGGCATAGGATGACCCTCCGTGGCAGCTCCGTCTCGTAAGCGTTCGACCCCGGCCAAGAAGCGTCGCCCCGGCGGCAATCCCCAGAAGCCGAAGGGCGGGGCGCCGCAAGCCGTCGCCCCGGCCACCGCGCGCGATTGGATCGCGGCGGCGCGTCTGCGGACCCTGCCCCTCGCCATCACCCCCGTCCTGATCGGCACGGGGGCTGCGACCCTCGTCGACGAGCAGTTGCACGGGGTGATCGCCCTCGCCTGCCTCGCGGTCGCGTTCGCCCTGCAGATCGGCGTCAACTTCGCCAACGACTACTCCGACGGCATCCGCGGGACCGACGACGTGCGGGTCGGGCCCGGCCGCCTGACCGGCGGCAGGAAGGCGAAGCCGCGCACCGTGCTGATCGTGGCGTTGGCGTTCTTCGCCCTGGCCGCCGTCATCGGCCTCGCGCTCGTCATCCGCACCGGGCAATGGTGGCTCATCCTGGTCGGGGCGGTGTGCATCGTCGCCGCGTGGTTCTACACCGGCGGCAAGCGTCCCTACGGCTACAACGCGATGGGCGAGCTGTTCGTCTTCGTGTTCTTCGGTCTCGTCGCCACCCTCGGAACGACGTGGCTGCAGGTGCGCTCACTGCCGCAGGAGGCGTGGTTCGGGGCGGTCGCCGCGGGTCTGCTGGCGTGCGCGGTGCTGCTGGCGAACAACCTGCGCGACATCGATCAGGACCGCCTTGCCGGCAAGCGCACGCTCTCCGTGCTGATCGGACGACGCGCCACCCAGGTGCTCTTCACGCTGTTCGTGCTCGTGCCGTTCGGCATCGCCGTGTTCCTCGCACTGGTCTATCCGATCGCGTGGCTCACGCTCATCGCGCTCCTCGGCGGGCTCGCGGCCATCCTCATCGTGTGGACGTATCGGACGCCCCGCGAACTCATCACGGCGCTGCAGGTCACGAGTTTCACCTCCGTCGCGTACGGCGCCCTGTTGTTCTGGGCGTTCGCGGGCTGACCCGTCCGCCGTCGCGCGGGGTGGAACGCTTCTCTCGCGACGGAGACGACCGCACAGGTCGCCCCGCCGTGCGCGGTCGCGCGAGCCGCGTCAGCGCTCCTGGCCGGCCTCGGGATCGGTGGTGCGCCGCGGGGCATCGAGTGCGGCATCCTCTGCATCGGCGTCTGTCTCAGCGCCCGTGCGGCGGCCGGTGGCGGCCCGTTCCGCACGGCGCTCGGCCAGGCCGCCGGTGACGTTCTCGAGCGGGCGACGCAGGAACAACAGCGACAGGCTGAAGCCGATGAGGGCCGCGAAGATCGCCGCGAGCCAGGGCAATTCCTGGAAGACGGGGAAGAGCAGCAGGATGCCGAGGGGCACCAGGAACGCGAGAAGTCGCAGCACCGTGTAGACGAGGGCCGAACGAGCACGCATCGTGCCAGTCTACGGCGGAGTGCGGCGCCCGTGGTTCCGGGCCGTCGTCCAGCAGACGCACGTAGAATCACTGCATGGCACGGTTGCTTCTCATCCTGGCGCTCGTGGCGACCGTCTTCTGGGTCTACACGATCGTGGACTGCGCCGTGCAGGCTCCCTCTCGTCACCGCGGGGTGAGCAAGGGCGCGTGGATGGCGATCGTCATCCTGCTGCCGGTGCTCGGCGGCATCCTGTGGTTCGTCATCGGGCGTGGCCGCGCTGCCGGCAAGACCGCAGCCGCGCGGCGCGCTCCCGACGACGACCCCGAGTTCCTCGGACGCATGACCGCCTCCGCCCGTGCCGACCAGGACGAGCGGATCCGCCGTCTCGAGGAGGAGCTCGCGCAGCTCGATTCCGAGGCCGACGACCCGCAGCCGCCGAAGAAGTCGACCGATCCCGACAACCCTCCGGGAAAGGGCGACGACGACACCCGCGGGCAGCGCGGCGCCGTCGGCTGAGCCGTCGTGGCCCCGCTGAACGATCGCTCGGGCGCGCCCGCGACCGACGCCGCCGCAGCGCTGCTGGCCGGGTTCGTCTCACGGGGCGTCCGCCACATCGTGGTCAGCCCCGGTTCGCGGTCGCAGGCACTCGCGCTGGTCGCCGCTGAGCTGGAGAGCGCGGGGCTCATCCAGCTCCACGTGCGCATCGACGAGCGCGTCGCCGGCTTCACCGCCCTCGGTATCGGGCGTGAGACGGGGACACCCGCGGTCGTGGTGTGCACGTCGGGGACCGCCGTCGCGAATCTCCTCCCGGCCGCCCTCGAGGCCCACCACGCCGGCGTCCCCCTGCTGTTGCTCACGGCGGATCGGCCCCCCGAACTCCGCGGCGTCGGCGCCAATCAGACGACCCGCCAGCCGGGGCTGTTCCGCCCGGCGGTGCGGTTCGAGGCCGACCTGGCCGTCCCCGACACGACCGACGTCGACGGCTCCGGCGAGCAGACCGCCGCCTTCGACGCGGTCGCGGGCGAGGCGCTGGCCGCGTCGCTCGGTGAAGGCATGCGCGCGGCCGGGCCCGTTCACGTCAACGTGCCCTTCCGCGAGCCCCTCGCGGGCGCCGTACCGGGCTGGCTCGCCGAGCGGGCGGCATCCCGCGCCGTCGAATCCACCCCCGATCCGAGTGAGGACACCTCCGGCGCGCTCTACCAGGGAGGCGGGGGGATCGGCATCGCCGACGTCGCCCCCGACCCCGAGGCGGCGCACCGCATCGAGACCGGCCCGCGCACGATCGTCGTCGCCGGCGCCGATGCGGGGCCGGCGGCGGAGCAGTTCGCGCACGCGGGCGGTTTCCCCCTCGTCGCCGAGATCGTCAGCGGGGCACGCTTCGGCCGTCAGATCGTGCACGGCTATCGCGCGTTGCTGCGCGAGCCGGCGCTGGGCGGACGCATCGAACGGGTCGTGCTGTTCGGGCGTCCGACGCTCAGTCGCGAGGTGGCCGTGCTGCTCGGGCGCGACGACGTCGAGGTGCTCGCCGTGCGCGGACCCGGCGAACCCGTCAACCTCAACGGCGCGACCATCGCGGTCGACGCCGTGCGGGTGACGGGCGAGGCGGATCGCACGTGGCTGGGCGAGTGGATGCGCGCGTCGCGCGACGCGGCCGTCGACCTGTCGCCGCGCGCCCCCGACGCCGAGGGTCTGGCGTCCGCCGTCCCGCATGAACGGCTCGGGGCGATCAGCGCCGAGGTCGAGGTGATGCGGGCGCCGCTGGACCGCGCCGCCCTCGTGGATGCGCTCTGGCGGGCGACCTGGCCCCACGACCGCCTCGTCTTCGGCTCGTCGCGGCTCGTGCGCGTCGCCGACGAACTGCTCGGCGGCAAGAAGGTGGCCGTGCACGCCAACCGCGGCCTGGCTGGCATCGACGGGACGATCGCCACGGCGAGCGGGGTGGCGCTGGCGAGCCAGGTCGACGAGCGACCGGGCGTCACGCGTCTGCTGCTGGGTGACCTGGCGTTCCTCCACGACATGGGCGCGCTGCTGCTTCCCCCCGGCGAGGCCGAGCCGCGGCTGCAGGTCGTCGTCGGAAACGACGGCGGCGGCACGATCTTCGACGGGCTCGAGGTCGCGGGGATCGCCGGCGCCGACGCGATGTCGCGGGTGCAGTACACCCCGCACACCGCGCGGCTGGAGCAGCTCGCGCTCGCGTTCGGCTGGGAGTACCACCGCTGCACCACCCGGGTCGCGCTCGACCAGGTGCTCACGGCTCCGACGGGCGGGAGACAGCTCATCGAGGTGCCCCTGCCGCGCTGATGCGGCCCGTCAACGGGTGGTGCACACCCGCGTGCCGCGGCACGATGGCGGGATGAGCACGAGCAGCAGATGGTCCACGCCCGCGAGCCTCGCCCTGCGCGTCGAGCCGGGATTCCGATTGGCTGACATCGACCCGCGGTCGACACCCGGATACGACGGCGACAAGGATGCCGGCAAGGCCGACCTCGAGGCGGGCCGCGAGCCGCTGGAAGACCTCCAGGAGCGCCTCTTCGCCCAGAGCGTCGCCGGCACGGCGACCGGATCGGTGCTGCTGGTGCTGCAGGCGATGGACACCGCTGGCAAGGGCGGCATCGTTCGGCACGTCGTGGGCGCCGTGGATCCGCAGGGCGTCGAGCTCGCCTCGTTCAAGAAGCCCACCGCCGAGGAGCTCTCGCACGACTTCCTCTGGCGCATCGAGAAACGGCTCCCGGATGCCGGGCGCCTCGGCGTCTTCGACCGCTCCCACTACGAGGACGTGCTCATCGGTCGCGTGCGCGCACTCGCTCCGGCGCCCGAGATCGAGCGGCGCTACGGCGCCATCGTGGCCTTCGAGGCGCAGGCGGCGGAGATGGGCATCCGCGTGGTCAAGGTCATGCTGCACATCTCGAAGGACGAGCAGCGCGAGCGTCTCGCCGAGCGCCTCGACCGCCCCGAGAAGCACTGGAAGTACAACCCCGGCGACGTCGACGAGCGTCAGCTCTGGGACGACTACATGGATGCCTACCAGGTCGCCGTCGAGCGTACGTCGACGCCCGTCGCGCCCTGGCACGTCGTGCCGGCGGACCGCAAGTGGTACGCGCGTCTGGCAGTGCAGCAGCTGCTCATCGACGCCCTCGCCGACATCGGTCCGCGGTGGCCGGCGGCCGACTACGACGTCGAGGAGGAGAAGCGCCGTCTCGCGGCATCCTGATCCCGCCGGTCGAGCGGCGCCATGACTACGCGAGCGCCTCGACGATGGGGCGGAACTTCACGCGGGTCTCGAGGAGTTCCGATTCGGGGACGCTCTCGGACACGATGCCCGCCCCCGCGTAGGCGGTGATCGGTGCCGTGGGAGACGACGGGGCCGCGCGGTCGATCTGCGCGCACCGCAGGGCGATGGCCCACTCGCCGTCGCCCGAGGCGCTCGTCCAGCCCACGGCCCCGGCGTACCGGCCGCGGTCGAACGGCTCGAGTCGGCGGATGAGCTCGATCGCAGCGGCCGTCGGCGTGCCGGCGACGGCGGCCGTCGGGTGCAGCACCGACAGCAGATCGAGCGATGACGCGTCCTCGCTCAGAACCCCCTCGACGTCGGTGGCGAGATGCCAGACGTTGGGGAGCTTCAGCGTGAAGGGCTGGTCCTCGGCGGCCAGCGACGACGTGTGCGGGCCGAGGGCCTTCAGCACGCTCTGCACGGCGAAGCGGTGCTCGTCCTGGTCCTTCGTGCTACGACTGAGACCGATGGATGCCGCGACGTCGGCGTCGGCGTCGCCGCCGCGCGCGACCGTGCCGGCGAGCACGCGCGCCGTCACCGTGCCACCCGACACCGTCACGAGCGTCTCGGGGCTCGCGCCGATGAGGCCGTCGACGGCGAACACCCAGCAATCCGGATAGCCCTCGAGCAGCGAGCGCACCAGGCGGCGCAGATCGGAGCCCGCGGGGACGGTGCCGACGATGTCTCGCGCCAACACGACCTTGGCCACCTCGCGGGCGCCGATGGCCTCGATGGCCTGGCGGACGGCATCCTGGTACTTCTCGGCCGTCTGCTGCCCGGGGCCCAGCGTCGCCGACCAGTGCGGTCCGAAGGGGGAGCGGGGCGGCAGCTCGGGCTCGGGCTCGTCGGGGGTGTCGTCGAACGCGAGGCGGGTGACCCACGCGCGTCCCCCGTGACGGCCCACGATCATGCCGGGGACGCGCAGCACGTTCTCGCGCTCGGAGCGCGGGTCGAAGACGAACGACCCGAAGGCGACGAGACCGGTACCGGGAAGCTGCAGGGGATCGTCGACCTCGGCGGCCGCGGCGATCGCCCGCCAACGCTCCGAGATCGTGGCGTCACCCGGGCGTTCGCCCGTGTAGCGCAGCGTCAGCAGATCGCCGAAGGCCGCGAGCGACTCGCCCCGACGACTCCAGAACAGGGGGTCGTAGGAGGTCGTGTAGGCCAGGACGTCGTCCATCGGCGGCAGTTCGCGCGTGACCACGCGCAGGCGCGGCACGACGTCATCCGCGGGTTCGAGCACGATTTCAGCGTAGACCCGTCGCGTTCGCCGGGGCCCCGCACCGGTGCACGACGAGACGGAAGTGTCTCGACGCCTCCCGGGTCGACGCGGGCGGTCCTCATCGGGTCCTCGTGCGCGGTGTCACGGGGCGGGTCGCGTCAGACCGGTGCCGACAGGGCGATTTAGACTCCGGATCATGGATCCCCGACCCGCCCCCGGCACCCGCCTGCTGTTCGAGTGGCGCAAATGGGACGGCTCGCCGCACTGGGTGCAGGACAGCGTCTACCTCGGCTCCGACGAGTGGGGCGAGTGGTTCGGGCAGCAGGTCGGCTGGAGGAGCGCCCGGCCGGGGGCGGAATTCGTGTGCCGTCAGCCCAATGTCACGCTCGTGCCGGCGAGCGGTGATTGGGCCTTCACCCACAACGCGGCCCCGCACCCCGTCGCCGTCTACATCGACCTGGCGTGGGATGTCCGCTGGCACGACGACGGCGTGCCCCGCGGCATCGACATGGACCTCGACGTCGTGCGCCGCACCGACGGGCGCGGCACGTGGATCGACGACCGCGACGAGTGGGACGAGCACCGCGTGCGCTACGGCTACCCGCTCGACATCGTGGAGCACCTGGATGCCGTCGCCACCGACCTCGAGCACCGCGTGCGCGCGGGGGAGGCGCCGTTCTCCGACGCGGTCACCGGGCCGTGGCTTGCGAGGCTCGCGGCCCTCGCGACACCGGACGAGTCGGCTGCGGCGCCGGCCTGAGGCGCCCACCGCCCTCGCAACCCCCGGCGACCGCCCCGCCGCCCCGGCCTAGACTCGACGGGTGAGCAGCGACCCCAACCGCGCCGACCTCGGAAAAGACCCGCAGCGTGTCAGCGGCATGTTCGATCAGGTCGCCGCAGCCTATGACCGCACGAACTCGGTGCTCAGCCTGGGGAACGACCGCCTGTGGCGGGCGGCGACCCTGCGGGCCGTGGCGCCGAAGCGGGGCGAGCGCATCCTCGACCTCGCGGCCGGCACCGGCACGTCGTCGATGGCGTTCGTACCCAGCGGCGCCCATGTCGTCGCCGCCGACTTCTCGCGCGGCATGATCGCCGAGGGCCGTCGCCGTCACGGAGACGTGCCGAACCTCGAGTTCGTGCAGGCGGATGCCACCGACCTCCCCTTCGGTGACGGCGAGTTCGACGCGGTGACGATGTCGTTCGGTCTGCGCAACGTCAACGACCCGCGCCGGGCCCTGCGCGAACTCCGTCGCGTGACCCGTCCCGGCGGACGCATCGTGGTGTGCGAGTTCTCGCACCCGCCGTCCCCCGTCTTCAACGGCCTGTACCGGTTCTACAACGACCGCGTGCTGCCGATCGTCGCGAAGGCCGTGAGCAGCAACGCCGAGGCCTACGACTACCTCAACGAGTCGATCCGCGACTGGCCGGATCAGCCGACGCTGGCCCGGTGGATGCGCGACTCGGGGTGGGACGACGTGGAGTACCGCAACCTCTCGTTCGGCATCGTGGCATTGCACCGCGGCATCCGTCCCGCGGAGTGATCGCGGCTCCTCCCCGCCCGCGAAGCGCTGTCAACCGTCGAGATACCGGCGGCTGCCCTGCGGCGCGCCAGGCTAGGCTGACAGCGTGACCCCGAGACCGCCCGCGGCCGGCTCCCGCCTGTCCGGCAAGCTGGGCCTGAGTGACCGCATCTTCGCAGGCCTCCGCTCGCGCACCCTTCTCACGACCGTCGAGGCGGGGCTCGCGCGCGTCGAGACCGAGCTCGAGGGCGAGGTGCGCAGCGCCGACAAGCTCGCCGACGTCACCGCCCGCTACCTCTACGAGGCAGGCGGGAAGCGCGTGCGACCCATGCTGGCCATCCTCACCGCGCAGCTCGGCCAGGGCACCACGCGCGAGGTCGTCGAGGTCGCCACCGCCCTGGAGCTCACGCACCTCGGCTCGCTGTACCACGACGACGTCATGGACGGCGCCGACAAGCGCCGCGGGGTGCCGAGTGCCCAGACCGTGTGGGGCAACAACATCGCCATCCTCACCGGCGACCTCCTCTTCGCCCGCGCGAGCCAGCTCATGGCCCGCCGCGGCGAGCGCGCCATCCAGCTGCAGGCCGACACCTTCGAGCGTCTCGTGCTGGGGCAGATGCACGAGACCGTGGGGCCGCAGGACGGCGACGAGCCCGTCGATTTCTACCTCAAGGTGCTGGCCGACAAGACCGGTTCGCTCATCGCCGCCGCGGCGCAGTCGGGCGTCATCTATTCGGGCGCGCCCGAAGAGTTCGAGCAGCCCATGGTCGTCTTCGGCGAGAAGGCCGGGGTCGCCTTCCAGTTGCTCGACGACGTGATCGACCTGTCGCCCGACCCGTCCGAGACGGGGAAGGTACCCGGCACCGACCTGCGGGCGGGGGTGCCGACCATGCCCTACCTGCTGCTCGGGCACCGATCCGACGCGGCATCCGCAGACCTCCGCGCCCGTATCGACGAGGGGCAGGAGCGCATCGCCGACGGCGCCGACCCCGCGGTCCTCGATGCGGCCCTCGCGGAGCTGCGCGACCACGAGACGACGCACGAGACCCTGCGTCTCGCGCACCAGTGGTCGCAAGAGGCGATCGACGCCCTCGCACCGCTGCCCGACGGCGCCGTGCGCGAGGCGCTGACGCGCTTCGCCCGCGCCGTGGCCGACCGCTCGGCCTGACCACATTTCCACCCCCCCCCGATCCCGATCGAGAGGACCCCATGACGAAGCTGCGCCTCGCCATCGTCGGAGCCGGCCCCGCCGGCATCTACGCCGCCGACATCCTGCTGAAGGCCGAGCGTCGATTCGACGTCTCGATCGACCTCTTCGAGCAGCTGCCCGCGCCTTACGGGCTCGTGCGCTACGGGGTCGCCCCCGACCACCCCCGCATCAAGGGCGTCATCACGGCGTTGCGCGAGGTGCTCGACCGCGGCGACATCCGCATCTTCGGCAACGTGCGTTTCGGCGAGGACATCACCCTCGACGACCTCAAGCAGCACTACAACGCCGTGATCTTCTCCACCGGCGCGATCCGCGACGCCGACCTCGACATCCCCGGCATCGACGCGCACGGCTCGTACGGCGCCGCCGACTTCGTCAGCTGGTTCGACGGTCACCCCGACGTGCCGCGCGAGTGGCCGCTGGAGGCCGAGTCGGTCGCCGTCATCGGCAACGGCAACGTCGCCCTCGACATCACGCGCATGCTCGCCAAGCACGCCGACGACCTGCTCCCCACCGAAGTGCCCGACAACGTCTATCAGGGGCTCAAGGCCTCGCCCGTCACCGACGTGCACGTGTTCGGTCGTCGTGGTCCCGCGCACGTGAAGTTCACCCCGCTCGAGCTCCGCGAACTCGGCGAGCTGCGCGATGTCGACATGGTCGTCTACGACGAGGACTTCGACTACGACGAGGCGTCGAAGGCGGCCATCGAGACGAACAAGCAGGTCAAGGTCATCGACCGCGTGCTGCAGCAGTGGCGCACGCGCCCGGGCGCCAACGGTGCCGGGGGAGAGGCGTCGCGCCGTCTGCACCTGCACTTCTGGGCGAAGCCGCTCGAGGTCGTGAAGGACGCCGAGGGGCGGGTCGCCGCCCTCCGCTACGAGCGCACCCGACCCGACGCCGAGGCCGGCGTCGTCGGCACCGGCGAGATCCGCGAAGTGCCGATCCAGGCGATCTACCGCGCTGTCGGCTACTTCGGTTCGCCGTTGAAGGACGTTCCCTTCGACGAGCGCCACGGCGTCATCCCGAACCACGAGGGTCAGGTGCTCTCGGCCGACTCGAACTCGCGGGTGCCCGGCGTCTATGCCACCGGGTGGATCAAGCGCGGCCCCGTCGGCCTCATCGGCCACACCAAGTCGGACGCCATGGAGACCGTGCGCCACGTCATCAACGACCAGAGCGAGTGGTGGCGTCCCGCCCACCCCGAAGAGGAGGCCATCCCGGCCCTTCTCTCGGAGCGCGGGGTCCGCTGGACCGACCTGGACGGGTGGCACCGCCTCGACGAGCACGAGATGGCCCTGGGCGCCCCGCACGAGCGTGCGCGCATCAAGGTCGTCCCGCGCGACGAGATGATCGCGATCTCGCGCGGCGAGTGACCCTCTGACCTCGAACCGCCCCGTCCCTGTGACGGGGCGGTTCGTCGTTCGCGCGAGTACCATCCCCTCCGCGGCGGAGGCAAGCCTCGCGGGGCGAATCCGTGCGCCTCGGCAGGATGGAATCCACGACGAGGGAGCCGAGACGCTCCCGACCGAGGCGAGGGGGCCGGATGCGAACGGTGAGACGGATCGTGGCCGGGGCCTCCGCCCTCGTCCTGGCGGGGACGCTCGGTGCGTGTTCGGCCGGTGACGGGGTGCCGACCCTCACCTGGTACATCAACCCCGACGACGGCGGACAGGCCGAGATCGCGGCATCCTGCACCGAGGCCGCGGACGGCGCGTACCGCATCGAGACGTCGCTGCTGCCCCGCGATGCGGCCTCGCAGCGCGAACAGCTCGCCCGGCGCCTCGCGGCGAGCGATCGCTCGCTCGACATCATGAGCCTGGACCCGCCGTTCATCCCCGAGCTCGCCGAGCCCGGTTTCCTCGCACCGGTGCCCACCGACCTGCAGAACACCGACGGCGTCGTGCAGGGAGCCGTGCAGTCGGCCAGCTGGAACGGCGAGCTGGTCACGGTGCCGTTCTGGGCCAACACGCAGCTGCTCTGGTACCGCAAGTCGGTCGCCGAGGCCGCGGGTCTCGACATGACGCAGCCGGTGACCTGGGACCAGATCATGCAGGCGGCCGAGGACCAGGGCAAGCAGCTCGGGGTCCAGGGGGCGCTCGCGGAGTCGATGACCGTTTGGATCAACGCGCTCGTGGCATCCGGGGGCGGCAAGATCCTCGAGGACCCCGAGGCGAAACCCGACGAGATGCAGCTCGGGCTGGACTCGGACGCCGGCAGGAAGGCCGCCGACATCATCGGTCGCATCGGTTCGTCGGGCCTCGGGGGTCCGGGACTTCCGACCGCCGACGAGAACGCGAGCATGAACCTCTTCCAGGGCGACAAAGGCTCTTTCATGGTCAACTGGCCCTTCGTCTACCCGGCCATGCAGGGCGCGGCCCCCGACGTCGTGGACGACCTCGGGTGGGCGGTCTACCCCCGCGTGGATGCCGGGACCCCGGCGGCCCCGCCCGTCGGCGGGATCAACCTCGGTGTCGGTGCGTACAGCGAGAACGTCGACCTCGCCTGGCAGGCGGTGGCGTGCATCGTCAGCCCCGAGAACCAGGCCCGGTACTTCGTCACCAACGGCAACCCGCCCTCGAACCTCGCCGCGTACGACGACGCCGAAGTCACCGAGAAGTTCCCGATGGCCGACACCATCGCCGAGTCGCTCCAGCTCGGGGCGCCGCGGCCGCAGACGCCGTACTACAACGAGATCTCGATCGGACTGCAGCGCACCTGGCATCCGCCCAACGCGGTGAACCCGGATGCGACGCCGCAGTCGTCGACGGACTTCATCCTCGCGGTGCTCAGAGGGGAGCGACTGCTGTGAGCGAGACCACACGGACCCGCGCCGGGAGGCGGCACGAGGCCGCCGAGGCGGCGAAGCCGACGAAGAAGCGCCGCTCCGATCGTGCCCGCGCCGAGGCGCGCCTGGGATGGATGCTCGCGGGCCCCGCGTTCGGGATCATGCTGCTGGTCACGCTGTACCCGATCGTCCAAGCGCTGTGGGATTCGCTGTTCAGCCTGCGTCTGACCGCGCCGGACGACCGCGAGTTCATCTGGTTCCGCAACTACGCGGTGATCCTGAGCGACCCGGCGTTCTGGCAGTCGATGGGGGTGACGCTGTTCATCACCGTCGTCACGGTGCTGCTCGAACTGATCATCGGCTTCGGGTTCGCCCTCGTCATGCACCGCGCGATCAAGAAGCTGCGCGGCTTCGCCCGCACGGCGATCCTCGTGCCCTACGGCATCATCACGGTCGTCTCGGCCTTTGCGTTCTTCTACGCCTTCGACATCAACTCCGGCGGGTACGTCAACAGCTGGCTGGCGTGGATCCCCGGCTTCGACGAGAACCTGAACTGGTTCGCATACCAGGGCACCTCGCTGACCGTGATCATCCTCAGCGAGGTGTGGAAGACCACTCCCTTCATCTCCCTGCTGTTGCTGTCGGGCCTGGCACAGGTGCCGGGCGACCTCGAGGAGGCGGCGAAGGTCGACGGCGCCACCGGCTGGGAGGTGCTGCGCCGCGTCATCCTTCCGAACATGAAGGCGGCGATCATGGTCGCGGTGCTCTTCCGCACCCTCGAGGCGTTCCGCATCTTCGACAACATCTTCATCATGACCGCGGGTGCCAACAACACCGAGGCGCTGTCGCTGCTGGCGTACAACACCTCGATCGGTCGGCTCGAGATCGGCCTCGGGTCGGCGATCTCGGTGCTGCTCTTCCTGAGCGTCCTCATCATCGCGGGCATCTTCATCAAGGGCTTCAAAGTGGATCTGTCGGCGGGGAAGAACTCGTGAGCGAGCGGTGTGAAGGAGTGTGCTGCTGATGCGCGCGATGACCTGGCCCCAGCGGATCATGTGGCTCGCGATCATCGCGGCCGTGCTCGTGTGGTCGCTGTTCCCCGTGTTCTCGATCCTGATGACGTCGTTCAAGACGCAGGCCGGCCTCTTCTCGGGCACGCTCATCCCGCAGGAGTGGACGCTCGACAACTACGCCACGATCCTCGCCCCGGGCGGCAGCGCGCAGGATCTTTTCCTGCCGGCCCTTCGCAACTCGATCGGCATCTCCCTCATCGCGACCTTCATCGCGGTGGTGCTGGCGACGCTCTGCGCGTACGCGATCGCACGGCTCGACTTTCCGGGAAAGCGCATCATCCTCACCACGGCGCTCGCGGTGTCGGTGTTCCCGATCGTCTCGATCGTCACGCCGCTGTTCAACCTGTGGCGCGTCGTCGGCCTCTACGACACGTGGCTCGGGCTGATCATCCCCTACCTGTCGCTGACGCTCCCGATCTCGATCTGGACCCTCGCGGCCTTCTTCCGCCAGATCCCGTGGGAGCTCGAGCAGGCGGCACAGGTCGACGGCGCGACCCCGTTCGAAGCGTTCCGCAAGACCGTCGTGCCGCTCGCAGCGCCGGGCGTGTTCACCACCGCGATCATCGCCTTCTTCATCGCGTGGAACGACTTCGTCTACGGCATCTCTCTGACCTCGACGGATGCCGCCCGCCCGGTGCCGGCGGCCCTGTCGTTCTTCACCGGGGCCTCGCAGTTCGAAGAACCCACCGGCGCCATCTCGGCCGCCGCCATCGTGGTGACGATCCCCATCGTGATCGTCGTCGTCATCTTCCAGCGTCGGATCGTGTCCGGTCTGACGCAGGGCGCGGTCAAGGGATAACGGGGCCGTCCGGTGGCATCCATCGCGCGCAACAGAACCGCCGAGGGCGGGGTCGAGGAACGAGGAGAGAGCTCATGGCATCCATCACTCTGAACAAGATCGTCAAGACCTACGACGACGGTTTCACGGCGGTCAAGGGCGTCGACCTCGACATCGCAGACGGCGAGTTCGTGATCCTCGTCGGGCCCTCGGGCTGCGGCAAGTCGACGCTGCTGCGCATGATCGTCGGCCTGGAGGACATCTCCGACGGCGAACTGAAGATCGCAGGCGACGTGGTCAACGACAAGGCGCCGAAGGACCGCAACCTCGCGATGGTGTTCCAGAACTACGCGCTGTACCCCCACCTCACCGTGTACGAGAACATCGCCTTCCCCATGCGGCTCAAGTCGAGCGACCTCAGCGACGACGAGATCGACGAGCGCGTGCGCCGCGCGTCGAAGCTGCTCGAACTCGACGAGCACCTCCAGCGGAAGCCCGCCAACCTCTCCGGCGGCCAACGTCAACGTGTGGCGATGGGTCGTGCGATCGTGCGCAACGCCAGCGCGTTCCTCTTCGATGAGCCGCTGTCGAACCTCGACGCGAAGCTGCGCGGGCAGATGCGCACCGAGATCGCGCGCCTGCAGCGCTCGCTCGGCATCACCACCGTCTACGTCACCCACGACCAGACCGAGGCGATGACCCTCGGCGACCGCGTCGCGGTGCTCCGCCGCGGGGAGCTGCAGCAGGTCGCGAGCCCCCGCGGGCTCTACGACCAGCCGGTGAACCTCTTCGTCGCGGGCTTCATCGGATCGCCCCCCATGAACTTCCTCAGCGGCACCGTCGACGGCGATACCCTGCGCCTGCCGATCGCCGACGTGCCGATCGACGACCGCCTCCGCAAGGCCGTCGAGGGTCGCGACCTCGTGATCGTGGGGGTGCGCCCCGACGCGTTCGAAGACGCCGACTCCACCGAGCGCGATCTCTCCGGGGGCATCACCGTCGATCTCGACATCGAGATGACCGAGTGGCTCGGCGAGGTGCTGTACGCGTACGTGCCGTACGAGACCGACGCGACGGTGAAGGACAAGCTCTCGGAACTCGACCGCGACCTCGACGGCGAGAGTCTGCGCACCGAGCTCGTCGTGGCACTGGATGCCATGAGCGCGATCCGCGCGGGCGACACGGCGCGCCTGTGGTTCTCACCCGATTCGCTCCACCTCTTCGACCCCGAGACGGGCGAGAACCTCACGCGCGACGAGGCGAAGGCCGAGAAACTCGAGGAGGACGCCCGTAACGCGCGGAAGCGGGCACTGGAGCGCGCGAAGGAACGTCAGGCGCGCGAGGGGGCGACGGCCGGGCGCTGATCCGTCCGGGGTGTGCGCGACCCGGAGACGACGGGTGGCGGCGCCCCGCCTGCCGCTCGGGCCCCGGCTTCGGTCGTCGTCCTCCGGAGTCCGGCGCGGGCGTGAGCTCGGACGGGCGCTGTGGGCGTCGCCTTCAGCAGGGTCGGCCGCGTCAGACGGACGAACCGAGCTGGCCCAGCCACACGTAGAAGGCGATGAAGGCCGCTGACCCGCCGGCGGTGGCGAGGCCTCCGAGGACGATCGGCGCGACGCGGGGGCGGGCGGCCACGGCGGTGGCGGTGAGCAGAGCCACGCCGAGCACGATCTGCAGGGTTCAGTACACGGGACTCGTGGTCGCCGCGACGACGGTGAGGCCGTAGACGCCCTCACCGATCAGCACCGCCGCGACGGGGGCGGCCACCAGCGGCTTCCACGACGCCGGGCCCGAGCGCACCAGCGCGGCGGAGACTCCGACGATCGGTCCCGCCAGCAGCCCGACGATCGTGAAGGTGTCCTGGAGCGGTTCGGCGTAGTAGTAGCCCCGCCAGCCCGAGACGATCCGGTAGCCCTCGACGAGTAGGACGAACGACACGAGGCCGAGTGCCGCGCCCACCGGTGGCCGCACCCGCGAGAGCCACACGAGGCCGAACGTCAGGATCGTCCAGCCGCCGGCCGAGTTGGCGAACGAATGCAGGGAGTCCGGCAGAACGGTCTGTCCGTAGCTGGTCAGGCCGCCCAGGACGAGCGACGAGACGGCGACGAGGAGCGCGGGGACCAACCACTGTCGGGGGTGCATGTCTTCACGGTAGGTCGGTGGGTCCCGCGGGCGCGTCGGCCGGGGGAGGGTCTCGATGTCATCCCCGCGGGGGATGCGATCGGGCGATCGCCGCCGCCGCGGCATCCGTGATCCTCGGCGGGGTGGCCCTGCCCCGCTTCGCGACCGCGGAGGGCCCACGAAGCGACCCTCCGCGCGGGGCCGACGGGTCAGTCGGCGCGGTCGGCGGCGGCGAACTTCTCCGAGAGCTCCGCGTCGTCCGCGGTGGTCGCGGTGACGCTCTTGCGCCCGGCGTACACGTCGCGGTCGATCTCGTCGGTGCCGTTGGCGACGAGCATCGCGATCATCGTGTCGCCGTTGACGTTGAGGAAGGTGCGGAAGATGCCGGTGAACCAGTCGACGGCGATCAGGAGTCCGACCGCCTCGAGCGGCAGTCCGAGCGAGGTGGCGAGGAAGGTCGCGGCGACGGCGAAGCCGCCCGGGACGGTGATGGTGCCCATGTTGAGCATGATCGCCAGCGCCATGCCGAGGATGATCTGCCCGGGGGTCAGCTCCACCCGTCCGGCCTGAGCGAGGAAGAGGATGACGATCGTGTAGTTCAGCACCGCGCCGTACGAGCCCATGGTCAAGCCCACCGACAGGGTGAAGTTCGCCACGCGCTGGCTGATGCCGACCTTCTCGACCGCGTTCTTCAACACCGTGGGGAAGGTCACTGCCGAGCTCGTCGTCGTGACGGCGATGACCGTCTGCTCGGCGAGCTTGCCGGGGAGGGCCGCCGGGTTGAGGCGGGTGCGCAACGCGACGACGACGACGAAGAGCGCCGTGACGATGAGCACTCCGGCGAGGGTCGATCCCAGGTAGGCCAGGGCCGTGGTGACCACCGCGAAGCCGACATCGCCGGCGAGGGCGGCCAAGAGGCAGAACACCCCGATCGGTGCGATGCGCATGACCAGGCGGATCATCCCGAGGATGACCTGCTGCAGCTGGTCGAGCAGGGTCACGACGAGTCTGTTGCCGGTCGTGCGGACGTAGCCGTTGAGGGCGAGTCCGAACAACAGCGAGAAGACGATGATCGGCAGCATGCTCGCGGTCGACATCGCGTTGAAGATGTTCGTCGACACGAAGCCGAGCACGGTCTCCTGCCAGCCCGCGGGCTCGGCGGCCTCCTGCAGGGCGGGGTCGACCGCGCCGGAGTAGTCGATACCGGTCCCGGGCTGGACGAGCGTCGCGAGAGCCCAGCCGACGATCGCGGCGACGACCGAGAAACCGACCATCCACGCGAACGTGCGTCCGGCGAGACGTCCCATCCCCGACCCGGTCATGGAGCCGGTCGCCACGATCACCGAGGCCATCACGAGCGGAACGATCGCCATCTGGATGAGACGGATGAACAGGTCGCCGACGAACTTGAGATTCGCGGCCCACTCGCCGGTGGCGAGGCCGAAGACGATCCCCAGCACCGCCGCGAGGGCGATCAGGCTCGCCGGATGACGGAGGACCCGCCAGGTCGTCGCGAGACCGCGACCGCCGTTCGTGCTGTCGTCGTCCGTCATCGCCGCTCCTCCGCAGATTGCCCTTGGTCGGTCCAATTGTGGGAGGTGAGGGTTTCGATCAGCCTTTCGCGGTGTTTCGTGGGCGTTACGGTCCGACCAATCGGTCGTCGTCGTCGCGAAGCTGCTGGAAAGATGAGGGCGGGAGGATCGATGAGCGATCACACGGCGCTGGCGCCGCTGGAGCGGCACGGCGGCTCGGTGCACGAAGAGATCGTCGCGCGGCTGCGCGCCCTGATCTTGGCGGGGGTCCTGAAACCCGGCGACAGGCTCGCCACCGAGCGCGAACTGGCCGAGCAGCTGGTCGTCTCGCGATCGGCGGTGCGCGAGGCGTTGCTGCGCCTGCAGTCGGCGGGGCTCATCGAGAGGCGCCAGGGCAGCGGCACCCGGGTGAGCGCGCGCGTGCCGATCACGGCCGTCCTCGCCTCGTGGAGCGACGACGAACAGACCTCCATCGCCGCGGCATCCGAGTTCCGAACCGTCGTCGAGCCGCAGATCGCCCGTCTCGCCGCGGGCCGTATCGACGATGCCGAGCTCGATGCGCTCGCCGCGGTCGTCGCGGAATCGAGCACCGTACTCGACGGCGAGCGGTCGGTGCAGCTCGACATCGCCTTCCACGCCGGCGTCGCCGCGGCCACGCGCAATCCGCTCCTCGCCTCCCTCAGTGAGCTGACGGTGTCGTGGACCCTCGAGGCGCGGCTCTTCTCGCACGTCGCCGCCGGTGGCCGCCGTCTCTCGCACGAGGGGCACGCCCGCATCCTCCGTGCTCTGCGAGCGGCGAATCCGGATGCCGCGGAGGCGGCCATGCGCGTGCACCTCGACGAGATCGCCGACCTGGCGCAGCACCTCCGCGACTGAGCGTCGGTGACGCGACCCGACTCGAGGGCCGTTCGGGACGCACGTCGGAACGGAGGGCTAGCGTGGACGCGAGCGAAGGAGCACCATGACCCCCACCGACGCGTCCGCCACCGAGCGATACCGGACCGCGCGCGACGAACTGCTGGCGGCGCGCACCGACCCCGAGCGGGCGGCGGCATTCACCTGGCCACGGTTCGAGGGACTGTTCAACTGGGCGATCGACTGGTTCGACCCGATGGCGCGCGGCAACGAGGCACCCGCGCTGATCGTCGTCGACGATGACGGCACCCACCACCGGCGCACGTTCGACGACCTCGCACGCCGATCCGATCAGGTCGCGGCGTGGTTGGCATCCCGAGGTGTCCGTCGCGGCGAGACCGTGCTGCTCATGCTCGACAACCAGGTGGAGCTCTGGGAGGCGATGCTCGCGATCATGAAGCTCGGCGGAGTGATCGCACCGACCACGACCGCCCTGGGCACGACCGACCTCGGCGACCGCATCCAGCGTGCCGAGATCCGGCACGTCATCGTCGGGGCGGCGGAGGCCGACAAGTTCGACGACCTTCCCGAGGGCCTCGGACGCATCGTGGTAGGAGGTGCGCACGCCGGTTGGGCGTCGTACGACGACGCTTTCGACACGGATGCCGAGCCGGCACGGCATCCGGGAACCACCGCCGACGATCGCCTGCTGCTCTACTTCACCTCCGGAACCACGTCGAAGCCGAAACTCGTCGAGCACACGCACGCGTCGTACCCGGTCGGCCACCTCAGCACGATGTACTGGCTCGGGCTGCAGCCCGGCGACGTACACCTCGCCATCAGCTCGCCCGGGTGGGCGAAGCACGCGTGGAGCCTGTTCTTCGCGCCCTGGATCGCGGGGGCGACGGTGCTCGCGCTGAACTACTCGCGGTTCTCGGCGGAGCGGCTGCTGGCGGAGCTCGAGGCGGACCGGGTGACGACCTTCTGCGCGCCGCCGACCGTGTGGCGCATGCTGATCCAGTCCGACCTCACCGGCCGGCGCGGGGCGCTTCGCGAAGTCGTCTCGGCGGGCGAGCCCCTCAACCCCGAGGTGATCGCGTCGGTGCAGCGCACGTGGGGGCTCGAGATCCGCGACGGGTACGGACAGACCGAGATGACCGCGATCGTGGCGAACACCCCGGGGGTCCCGGTCGTGCCGGGCTCGATGGGGCGGCCCCTGCCAGGGTGCCCGGTCGTGCTGATCGATCCGGTGACGGGCGTTCCGACCGACGAGGGCGAGATCTGCCTCGACCTCACCGAACGACCCCTGAACCTCATGACCGGTTACGTCGGCGACGTCGCGCGCAACGCCGAGGCGTTCGCCGACGGGCTGTTCCACACCGGCGACGTGGCGCGGCGCGACGAGACCGGCAGCATCACCTACATCGGTCGCACCGACGACGTGTTCAAGGCCTCGGACTACAAGATCAGTCCCTTCGAACTCGAGAGCGTCCTCATCGAGCACCCCGCCGTCGTCGAGGCGGCGGTTGTCCCCGCCCCCGACGAGCTGCGGCTCGCGGTTCCGAAGGCGTACATCGCGCTGGCCGGCGGGCGGGAAGCAGGCGAGGAGGTCGCGCTCGACATCCTGCGCTTCGCGCGGGAGAGGCTCGCACCGTTCCAGCGGGTGCGACGGGTGGAGTTCTTCGAGCTCCCCAAGACGATTTCGGGCAAGATCCGCCGCGTCGAACTGCGCCAGCGCGAAGAAGCCGTCGCGCGCGGCGAGATCACGTGCGTGGAATGGACGGATGCCGCGCTGCGCGGCGAGGGCCGAGCATGAGCGACGTCCTCGATCCGGGACCGTTCTTCCACGGGACGCGCGCCGAGCTCGGCGTGGGCGATCTGCTCACGCCCGGATTCCGCTCGAACTACCGGCCCGAGATCGTGATGAACCACATCTACTTCACCGCCCTCCTGGACGGCGCGGGCCTCGCGGCGGAGATCATCACCGGCGACGGCCCGCCGCGCGTCTACGAGGTCGAGCCGACGGGCCCGTTCGAGAACGACCCGAACGTCACCGACAAGAAGTTCCCCGGCAACCCCACACGGTCGTTCCGCTCGCTCGCGCCGCTGCGGATCGTCGCGGAGCGCGACGACTGGACCGCGCTCACCCCCGAGGCGCTCGCCGCGTGGCGCGAGCGTCTCACCACGATGCGCGACGAGAACGCCGAGATCATCAACTGACCACGGCCCTCGCAAGAGGTGGCGACGCCACTTAATCCTCACATCCGAGCCATCGCGAATGTCTGACGTCGCGTGCTTGTGGTGGGCGCGGCCCGTCGAGGTGTGTTCGGATATTCTGCAGTCAGGGCGCGGAGTCGCGCCGCTCGGACACCATGGGGGAATTATGTCGAGTACGCCGCCGGCCGGCTGGTATGCAGCTCCGCACGCGAATGGGGAACAACGCTACTGGGATGGGACGCAGTGGCAGGAACCGTCACAGGGTCACGCGACGATGGAGGCGACGACTGCGCAGGGCAGCCAGTCGAAGGGGCTGGCCCTTGCAGCCCTCGTAGTAGGCATCGTTGCGTTTCTCACCGGTCTCATACCTTGGCTCGGACTCCTGGCGGCGGTGGCCGCGATTGGCCTCGGTGTGCTTGCACTCGTCAAACGACAGAGCAAGCCCCTCTCTGTTACCGGCACCGCTCTCGGCGGTGTAGCTCTGTTGACTGGTCTTGTCGTCACAGTTGCATTCACCTCGGTCCTGACTTCGCCGAATCGACAAGCCCCTGTTGCCGAAGAGCGCGCCGAGGTCAGTGCCACTCCGACTCCGCAGGAGGCAGAACCGACCCCTACCCCGACCCCGCCGGCCGTCGAGCCCTCTCCTGCGCAGGAGGAGTCCTCGGCACCTGCGGCGCCGGCCGCGGACGGTTCCGTCGAGCGACCGCTCCCGCAGCCCTATGTCGCCAAGGGACTGCTAGGTGGTGAAAAGTATTCGCTGACCGCTCAGATAGTAAACGCGAATGCGGGTGAAGCGGTCCGGGAGTGGAATCAGTTCAACGACGAGGCGCCGGCGGGATACAAGTATGTCGTCATCGAGCTGACGATGACGGGCATCGATGTCGACGGCGTCGAGCCCTCCCTCGCCGAGTACGACATGTCCCTCGCAACGGGCGAGGGAAATAGATACGACAGCGAGTACGTCTTTCTGGGAGATGACATGCCACGAATGAGCGACGGCCCGACCCTGTACCCGGGAAATTCCTTCACAGGCTTCCTTGCTTACATTGTTCCTGAGAGTGCTCAATCCTTCCTGCTCCACGATAACGGGCGGTACGTTTCCTTCTGACGGTTCCGGTCCGAACCCTAGTCTCCAAATGACTCGCCGCGTCGGGGGGCCTTCGAACGGGTCGCGTCAGACCGGTTCGGTGGTGCGGATGAGGCCGCAGTTCACGCACGACCAGGCGACGAGGAAGCGTTCGTCGTCGAGGATCTCGAAGCGCAGGGGATCTCCGCAGGTCGGGCAGGTGAGCGGATCGAGCGGGGTGCTCATCGCGCGAACGTGACGTGCACGACCCCGCTCTCCGCCACCTCGGAGGTGACGGTGAAACGGGTGTCGAGTCCGCGCAGGTCATCCCACAAGCGGCCCCCGCGACCGAGGATGACGGGTCGGACCGCGACGTGGAGCCGATCCACGAGGTCGGCGGCGAGAGCCGCACGTACGGTGGACACGCCGCCGCCCACCCGGACGTCGGCGCCGCCCGCGAGATCGCGCGCCCTGGTCACGGCATCCGTGATGCTCTTCGACGAGAATTCGAAGCGCGTGCCGTTGGCGAAGGAGATGGGCTCGCGTTCGCGGTGGGTCAGCACGATGACGGGCACCTGGAACGGCGGCTCGTCGCCCCACCATCCGCGCCAGTCGGGGTCGTCGGGGAAGGAATGGAGGCCGAACATCGCCGCCCCCATGACCTCCGCGCCGACGCCCTCGAAATACGCGGCGGCGTAGCGATCGTCGACGCCGGTGGTGCCGGCGCCGGAGGTGTCGCCGAAGACGCGCTCGCGGAAGGTCTTCGTCGCCATATAGTCCGCGACGAGTCGGCCCCAGTCTTCGCCCATGGGGTTCTCGGGCGAGGGATCGGCGGGCATCGCCACCCCGTCGAGCGAGATGTTCAGATCGACGCGGACGACCATGGTGCGCTCCTCAGACGGTGGTGCTCACCGGTAGTTCGTGAACTGCAGGTCGACGTCGAGGTCCGCCGCCTTGAGCAGGCGCTGCACCTCTTGCAGATCGTCGCGCGACTTCGACTGCACGCGCAGCTCGTCGCCCTGGATCTGCGACTTCACGCCCTTGGGGCCCTCGTCGCGGATGAGCTTGTTGACCTTCTTCGCGTCCTCCTGCGAGATCCCCTCTTTCAGCGTGGAGGTGATGCGGTACTCCTTGCCGCTCTGCGTCGGCTCGCCGCTCTCGAGGCTCTTCAGCGAGATGCCGCGCTTGATCAGCTTGGTCTGGAACACGTCGAGCACGGCGTTGGCGCGCTCCTCGGAGTTCGCCTTGATCACGATCGACTCGCCGCTCCACGCGATCGAGGCGTCGGTGCCCTTGAAGTCGTAGCGCTGCTCGACCTCTTTGTGGGCCTGGTTGAGCGCGTTGTCGGCTTCCTGCCGGTCGATCTTGGACACGATGTCGAACGAAGAATCAGCCATGCAGCGATTCTATTCGCGTGCCCTCCGTGCGCAGCCCCTCGAAATCGCACGGCCCCGGCCGTTGCGCGCGCTCGTAGACTCGGATGCCATGCGAGCACTCACGGAGGACGAGGTCAGGTCGGCATTCGTCAATGCCACCCCCGACGAGCTGCGGATCATCTCTCTGCCGCCCGACTTCCTGCTGGCCGATTGGGACCACCTCGACTTCCTCGCCTGGCGAGACCCGCGCACCCGTGGCCGCGGCTACATCGTGACAGAGCACCAGGGCGTGCCGACGGGCATCGTGCTGCGCGCCGCCGAAGGGCAGTCCCGCGCCCGGTCGGCGATGTGCAACCTGTGCCACACGATGCAGCCGGGCGACCAGGTGTCACTGTTCACCGCCCGCCGCGCAGGGGACGCCGGCGAGCACGGTGACACCATCGGCACCTACATCTGTGCCGACATGTCGTGCCACGAGACCGTGCGCCTCGCCGCTCCTCTCGCGCCGAGCGAGATCCGTGCGAGCGTGGACCGCAAGATCGACGGCACGAAGCGTCGCACCAAGGAGTTCGTCGGCCGAGTGATGGATGCCGCGGAGGTCTCCCGCTGAGCCCATCGTCGCCGTGGTCCCGCACGCGGGGGATCACCGCCGGGGTCCCTCGCTGACGGGTCGCGACCCGGTTCCGCACCGGCGGGATCGCCGCGGAGACCTCCCGCTCAACGGATCGCCACCGTGGTTCGACGCATCCCCGCGGGGATAGTAGAGTGGTTTCTCGCGCCTCTGGTCGACTGTCGAAGCCGGGCGGGTGCGCACCTGGCGAGTTACCCAAGCGGCCAAAGGGATCTGACTGTAAATCAGACTGCATTGCATTCGGGGGTTCGAATCCCTCACTCGCCACGATGGGGTCATCCCCGTATCTCACGGAAAACATCCCCGTATCTCATTCCTCCAGGTCAGGGCCGCAATAGGTCCTGGCCTGAGGTGTTTGACCGGCGTGTCGTTCGATCTGCGACGGCGGATGTATCGTTCCCTTCGCGGTTTTTCCGTAGTGAGGGGCATCAGCGCCGTCACTGCGGGGTTCGACTTCGAACCAGCCGTCGCGGCCCGGCCTAGGCAGGTTCCGTCATCTCAGACCGCCGAAGTAGGTGGTCAGGACGTCGTTGTCGTCGTAGCCGAGCGTCATCGTGTTGATTGCGGTGCGTGAGAACAACGCGATGGCCTGCCCCTCTGTGAGTTGCACCGCGGCCGGGTCAACATCCAAGCGCAGCGCGAAGGTGGTCTCATGGCCGTACGAGTGAAGACGGCTCTCGACGAGGGTGAGCTCATCCGGTGCCACGATGAGACCCATCTCCTCCTCGAGCTCGCGCACCGCGCAGGCGAGCGCGTCTTCACCCTTCTCACGCATGCCCCCAGGCAGGCACCAGGTGTTCGGGTAGGGGATTTCCGCCTTGTCGTCACGCAGTTGCAGCAGCACCCGGCCGTCGCTGTGCTGCACGATCACCTGGACTCCCATCGGTTCGGTCACAGCCTCATCGTAGGTGGGGCAACTTAGCCCCTTCGGAACGCAACCAGGAGGCGATTGAGACCGGCGCAGTACAGACCGGCCGCTGATCCTTTGAATGAAGCGTTGATGCGTCGGCGCCTATCCCGACTGCCGGGGCGGCTGACCAATTCGACCGCGCATCGACGGGACGCACCGCGACGCGTGGGTCATCTCTTGTGTGCACGTCGGTCGATAACGGAAAGGCTCGCCGCGATGAGAGTGATGGCGGCGGCAAGGATGGTGGGGAGATGCGTTGCCGTGCTGATGAGCGCGCCGGCCGTCGCGGTCCCGGCTGAGCCGGCGGTGATCTTGACAGCCCCCACCCAGACGAAGATCTGACCGCGCGCTGCTGGCGGGGAGTATTCCGTGCGCGCGGCGAGCGTTGAGGCGAAAAGGTAGGAGTTCGCCACGCCGGCGAGTGTGTAAGCCGCGACACCCAGGGGGAGATTCGGTGCCGCTACGACCGCGAAGAGCGTAACGCTTACCGCGAGGGTGCAACGCGTCATCAGGGCATCGGCGGTGCCGCGCAGCGGTCGCACCATGACTCCGGCCGACCCGATCAGGCTGCCGATTCCATAGGTCGCAGTCAGCAGGGCCCCGGCCTCGGACGGCGCCCCCAGATACTGGGTCGACGTCACAGCCACGACTGGCAGCACCGCGACGGACGCAGCGACGAAGGTCGTGAGATAGAGGGTGCGTCGCAGCGGACCAGAGGTTGCCATGATCCGGAGAGTGCGCAGAGGCCGCGGGACATCCGAGGATGCGGAAGCCGGTGGGGCATACGGAAGAAGTCGCACGAGGACCGCGGCGGCGACGGTGCCGCCCGCGAGAACGAGCGCAGCGGCCGTCGGTGTCGCCCAGACGGAGATGACGGCAACGATGGTGGGGCCGATAGTGCCGCCGAGACCGTAGGAGGCGACATCCCAGCCTTGGGCGCGGCGCTGGTGCTGCCGGAGAGGGCCAGCGATAGCTGGGAGCCGACTGCTGATGCCACCAGTGAGGAACGGACCGAAAAGACCTGAGATGAACAGGAGTAGTGCGGTGAACCCGGGCCACACCACCGGGTACAGCAGCACCGCCGAGGCGAGCGTGGCGCCGTGGATGAGGCACGCAAGGGCGATGACAACTCGCCCGTCGCGGGCGGTATCAAGTCTGCGGGCAATGAAAGGACCAAGCAGATGCGGGGCCGTGATACTGGCCCCCAGCAAACCGGCGAGCCACCCGGGAGCGCTGCTGGTGGTGACGATGAGGATGATGGCTACGACCGCCCCGCCGTCGGCAGCGCGCGCCAGAGTGGCCGCGGCGACATACCGGGTCAAACCCCAGGCCGGTTGGGGGTGCGGGCCGTGGGCGCTCGTCATTCTCCCAGAGTGATTTTCAGATCCTCGATGATCCGTGCGACCTCAGCACGGGTGCGGGGGTCGAGTCCCCGAACTGGGCGCGGGAGGCTGTCAGGGGCGACAAGTCCGAGATGCTCGGCGATGGCTGCGCTCACCCGGTAGCTGCCGTGTCGGGCGAACATGTCCCACAAGGGGGCTAGCCGCCTCGACTCGGCCGTCGCCGTCTCCTGGTCGCCGGCAAGCGCGGCGCGAGTAATCGTCTGGGCAAGCACGGGGAGCGTACCGCCGAGGACGGAGTACCAGGCATCGCATCCGGCGTTCAAGCCGCGAGCGGCGGCACTGTCACCCGAGATCCCGACCGTGACGGTCTCGGGGATGTGATCGCGAATCGTCTGGACGCGGGCCGCGGCCTCGGTCGCGTCGCTGGGCATACTCGGGATCTTGATTGACGCGACGTGCGGCAAGGCCGCAATCCGAGCGTACAGCTCGTCGGTGAAGGTGACGCGTGTGGTGCCCGGGTTGTCGTAGAGCACGAGTGGTACCGAGAGGTCGGCTGCGACATCTTCGAACAATCCGAATACCTCGTCATCGCCGAGGGCTTGGTAGGTCACCGGCGCCAGAAGTACCGCGCTCGCACCTGCCTGTTGCGCATCCTCAGCGTGGCGCAACATTTGTGAGGTCCGGAGCGCGCCGATTCCCACCAGCACGGGAATTTTGCCCGCGTGCTGAACGGCGGAAGCCGCGACCCGTCGTCGCTCGTCACGGTCCAGATACATGTAGGAACCGGTCGAGCCAAGTGCGGTGATGGAGTCGACTTGCGCGGAGACGAGGCGCTCAAGGAGCTGTTCGTAGGCGGCTTCGTCGAACGCATCGTTGCGGAGAGGGGTGTGGGGGAACGCACTCAGCCCTGTAAACATCCCCGCTTGGGTTTTACGGGACTCCTCGTTAGGCATGAGCGTTACTCTCTCCTGTGTTCGCGCCGAGTTGCGGTTGATACACCGTGAGGGAGAAGTGGCAGGGCTCGGCCGATCCGTTCGCGTAGGCGTGGCCCACATCTCCCGGAAAGGTGATGGAGTCGTCGGGGCCGAGTGAGTAACGGTCTTCGGCGACTTCGAGGGTGATTGTTCCGGCAACCACATGAAGCACCTCGCGACAACCGCGCGGGTGTGCTTTGCTCTCGTGTCGCTCACCCGGGTTCAGTCGCCAGTCCCACAGGTTCACCACGTCAGGGGGCTGGGTACCGATCAGCAACACGGCCCGTCCGCCGTGAGGACCGGTCCACAGCTCCGTGCCCTCGCCGGAGCGGTGGATTTTCACAAGCCGGGCAGTGGGTGGCTCCACGAGAGCCGCCAGGGGGATCCCGAGCGCTTCGCTCAATGCGAGCAGTGTGCCGAGGCTGGGGTTCACCTCGCCCTGCTCCACGTTCACCAGCTGTCGTCGGCTGATCTCTGCCGTCTCAGACAGGCGGTTCAACGTCCACTCCCGCGACTGACGCTCGCGGCGGATTCGCGATCCAATGGCCGCCGCCAGCGTGGTCGTATGCGCATCCATAGATGCATCATAATGCCCATATGGTGCACAATGCCCCTATGAGCACAACGCCCGACAAGCGTGATCCTGCAAGCGTGGGAGACGCGACCTGGGCCGTCCACGGTGGCAACTCCGTGGATGCTAGTACCGGCGCCGTTCGTACTCCCCTCGTGCTTGCGAACTCATATCGACTCCCGGACGATCCCTCGCAGATGAACTGGTCTGACACGGCCGGTCTCGTGTACACACGAAACGGCGGGGCCAACCAGGCAGCCCTCGAAACGAAGCTCGCCGCCCTGGATCGCGCAGAGGCCGCGGCCACATTCGGCAGCGGTGTCGCGGCGCTGCACGGAGTGTTTTTTACGCTGCTGAAGGCTGGCGACCACGTCATCGTGTCGGATGTCGTATACGAAGCGGTGTGGAGGCTTTTCGCGCAACTCTTTCCCGAGCGCTATGGCATCCACGCAACCTTCGTTAACGTCCGCGACCTCGACGCGGTCCGCGCTGCAGTGCGACCAGAAACGAAGCTTCTCCACGTTGAAACCATCGCCAATCCCACAACAAAAGTGGCTGACATCCGGGCTTTGGCTGCGATTGCGCACGACACTGGAGCGCTGCTCAGCGTCGACAGCACCTTCACCCCGCCACCCCTGTACCGCCCGCTCGAGGACGGCGCCGACATCGTCGTGCACTCGCTGACCAAATACATCAACGGCCATGGTGATGCGATGGGCGGCGCGGTCCTGGGATCGCGGGAAGTCGTAGATCGCATCCGGCACGACGCCGTGGTCGACGTCGGTGGAGTCCTCTCACCTTTTAATGCATGGATGATCATGCGGGGATCCGTCACCCTGCCCCTACGGCTTCGACAGCACCTCGCCACCGCCCAGCGCATTGGAGAGTTCCTCGACGCCGATCCTCGGGTCGCATTCGTTGCGTACCCGGGTCTTACGTCCCACCCCGACCACATCTTGGCACGCGGCCAGTTCGGCGGTCGTGGGTTCGGGGGCATCCTGGCCTTCGCCATCGGTGGAGACGCAGCCATCCAGAATCGGTTCGTCAAAAACCTCAACATCATCACCTCGGCTGTCTCCCTCGGTCACGACGAGAGCCTGGTCGTACACGCGGCGCCGGGAACCCGAGGTGGCGATGACAGATACCCGCCCGAGTTCCAGCGCTACGGTCACCTGCGACTGTCGGTGGGCCTCGAAGACGCCGACGACCTCCTAGCGGACATCACCCAGGCTCTCGAGAAGACACGCGCGTAGGACAACACGCACCGACCGGGCTTTGGTTCACAGTCCGTGAGAGGAATAGCTACAGATGGCACGAATACTCATCGCCGGTGCGGGAGCGACCGGCGGGGCGCTCGGGGCAAGGCTCATCGTCGCCGGACAGGACGTGACCTTCCTTACTCGCGAGCGCCGCGCCAAACAACTCGCGTCCGACGGCCTGCGTTTCCGCGCCCCGGACTGCGATGGCGTGCACCGGGTGCGGGCAGTAACCAGGGTCCAGGACTCCGAGCAGTACGACGTTGTGATTGTGGCGGTGAAGGCACCAGCGCTGGATGACCTCATCCCCATGCTTACTCCCGCGCGGGGACCTCAAACACGCTTCGTTCCCCTTCTCAACGGCATGGAACACATGTCGAAGTTGGAGCGGGCGTTTCCCGGACAGGTGCTGGGCGGCATCCTCCGGATCGTGGCGACCTTGGACCCACACGCAATAGTGACGCAGATGACTGAACTGTGCAGCCTCAGCCTGGGAGGTCTTGCCGGCGACGCCGTGCCTGAGACTGTCCGTCGCGCGTTTGACGTCGACGGCATCGATCTCGAGATTGTGGACGACGTGGCCTCGCTGCTGTGGGAGAAATGGGCCTTCATCGCTGCCGCCGGCGTGATCACCTGCCTGTTCCGCGGCACCGTCGGAGACATACTCGCCGCTGGGGGAGAGGGCGAGATCCGTCAGGCAATCACCGAGTGTGAGCAGATCGCACTCTCCTCAGGTCACCCCGTTAGCGACCGTGCACACGCCCAGTCGCTCGCGCTTCTCACCGAGCCCGGGTCGATGTTCACTTCGTCGCTCTACCGTGACCTCCAGCACGGCGACCCTGCCGAGGCGGAGCACATCATTGGTGATCTTGCCGCACGTGCAGTGGCCACGAACACGTCGGCGCCGCTGTTGAACGCTGCGCTTCTGCAGCTGCGTACGCATCACCAGTCGCTGAAACGGACCTCGGGAGCCACAAGATGATCGAAGGTGTCGTCGACTCTCCCCTTAAAACCATCGGGGGCACTCCGACGGTGCGTCTCCAGCGCATCGTGCCTCCCGGGTCCGGGCAAGTTCTCGTAAAGGTGGAGGCTGGCAACCCCACAGGCGGGTACAAGGACCGGATGGCGCTAGCGATCATCAACGAAGCAGAGCGCCGGGGAGCTCTCCGGCCCGGGCAGCGCGTCGTGGAGTACTCCGGCGGCAGCACAGGGCCTTTTCGTACCCACCACGCGAAGGCCGGGCGCCGCGAGGGGCGCGGGGAGACGGGCGCGCCGGAGCGCCCCCCACCGGATGCAGCGTCAGCCCCGCAGCGGCGGGGCGGTGGAGCCCCGCACGTTCAGGCGTGGGCTGAGGATCACGCGATGGATGGGGCGCTCGGCGTCTTCCATACGACGCGCGATGAGGTCGATCGCGGCTTCGCCCACTGCCCGCCGCGGCGGGGCGACCGCCGTGAGGGCCGGTGTGAAGAGCTCGGCGATCTCGTCGTCGTAGGCGACGATCGACAGGTCGCCCGGCACCGAGATACCCCGGTTCAAGGCGAGGTCGACGAACGCCATCGCCTCGGGGTCGGAGTGCACCACCAGGGCGGTGACGCCGTTGCCGAGTGCGGCGTCCAAGGTCGCGTCGACGACGGCGGAGAACTCGGAACTCGTGCGAGGCGGAAGCATCGACTCGAAGTGATCGCTGGGGGTGAGCCCGAGCTCGATGCAGGCGGCCTGCCACCCCGCGGTGATCTTGCGCGAGGTGGGGGAGTCGCGCGAGATGATGAGCCCGACGCGGCGGTGCCCCAGCGCGGCGAGATGACGCGCCGCCAAGACGGCGCCGAGGGCGTGGTCCGTCGTGACGGACTCGACGGGTGCGCCGTCGGGCGAAGAGGTCGCCTCGCGCTCGACGAGCACGCTGGGCACGCCGGTGTCGATCAGCCATTGCACGACGTCGTGGGCATGTTCGGTGTCGGTGTTCGGTGCGACGATGAGGCCCCGCACTCCGTCGGTGTTGACCAGCCGCTCGAGCACGGGCCGTTCGTCCTGCAGCGTGTAAGAGGCGCCGCGGACCACGACGCCCAGGCCGTGCCGCGCGGCCGCGGCCTCGGCGCCGCGGACCACCCCCGGCCAGTAGTAGTTCAGCGACGGCACCAGCATCGCCACCGAGGCGGTCGGCAGCAGGGAGACGGGCGAGGCGGCATCCGATGGGGGAGTCGAGAGACCCGCTGCGGGGGCGACGGCCCCTCCGTGCACACGCTCCAGCAGCCCCTCTGACTCCATCTGGGCGAGATCGCGCCTCAGGGTGACGGGCGCGACGCCCAGCTCGTCGATGAGCTGCGATACGCGCACCGCCCCCTCGCGACGCAGGGTGGCGAGAACATGGGCGCGACGTTCAGCCGCGAGAGGGGCCGCAGCCTGGTTCGTCATCAGAGTTCCTCGATCGTTGCAGGGAGTGTTTCGAAGGTTACGACAACGTCGCGACGGTGCGAGATGTCGAGCTCGAGGCGATAAAGGCTCGTGCCCCAGACGTCGGTGAGCAGGGGATCCTCGAGGTCGCGCCGGGAGAGGGTGCTCCTGACCCCGACGGGCCAGCGGACGACGACGGACGCCGCGCCCTCGAGCGGGACGACGCGAGCGCGGGCACCGGAGTCGTCGACGTCAACGCTGCCCGCGAGCACGAGGTGCCAGCGATGAGCCGCCCCGACGTCGCTTCGCCAGTCGTCTGCGACACGCACGCGACCATCGACGAAGGACACGTGGCGTCTCCACGACGACGCGCTTCCGTCGGGGTACGCCCCCGCGAGATCGGCCGACCACTCGACCGTGGCCCCGTCGATGTCGACCGTCACATCACGGGCCCGGTACGCAGGGCCGGGGTTCTGCTGCCGACCGCCGATCACGGGGGTGTTGTGCCAGGCGCTCTGCATCGTCCAGATGTCGTATCGATCCGGTCCGAACGTCTGCCTCGTGTACGTCGGGCGTCCCACGTCGACGACGACCGGGACGCCGTCCGACGCGATCACGAAGCTTCCCACGTCGTTGTGGTTGTGGTGCTCGTCGTTGTGCCCGCCCTTGACGGCGACGGTCAGACCGGCTGTCGAGCCGCCGCGACCCCGCGCGAGGAGCACTTCGGTGGAGGGCAACCACACACGCCGCACCAGCGGCGCCGTGGTGGTCGCCGCCCGAGTCCAGTCCGTATCCGTCATGCCCCGCAGCAGCCTGCCCAGCCCGAAAGTCTCCGTAGCGGCCGGTACCCCCTCACGGCGATAGCTCGCCGCGTGCGCGAGCGCGTCCTCGTCGCCGACGGCGCGCGCACTGCGGTGCAGAGCGTGCCAGGGCTGGTCGCTCGGCGGCTTCGCCTGGCCGTCCGCGAGGTTCAGGTACCAGTCGCCGCCGAGGTGAGAGCGATGCGGGAAGGCGACGGTCGCCGACAGTGCCGGGATCCGCGCGGCGTCGAGGCAGCCGCCTGTGGCGTAGGAGACGAGCTCCAGCGCCTCCAGGGCCCGACACGCGCCGTTCCACCAGTACCCGTATCCCTCGTCGATGGCGCCGTCGGGAGGGAGGGCGCTCACGTACCGGTCGATGCCGTGGAGGGCGCTCGCCACGATCTCGATCCGCTCCTCCTGCTGCTCCGGGGAGTCGAGGAGGCGGAGTGCGGACACGATCACGTTGCCGTGGATCCAGGGGTTCCAGTTGTGGACGTCGCCGTCCAGACCGATCCAGTGCCAGTCCCGTCGGGCGCGGAACGGTTCGAAGACGCGAAGACGCACCTCTCGTCGGATCCGTGCGCGTACCCCGGGGAAGGTCGTCTCCAGGGCTGCGCCCACGACGTGGTCGACCCAGGCAAGCTGCGCCGCGACCTCGCCCGCCCCGAGGTCGAGGAACGGCCGTTCCGGGACGGCGAAGACCGAGCCCGCCGTGTGGGCGTCGTCATGTGCCGGCCAGCACCAGGACGTCTGCTCGCACAGCAGCCAGACTCCGTCCAACACCTGCTCGAAAAAGCGGCGTTCCTGTGTGACGGCAGCGGCGACGACCGCTCGACTGAGACGGCGCTGGCGATCGAAGACCACGGATTCCCACTGCTCCCGGTCCCCGTCGCCGTGCACGCGTGCGGCGGCGCTCGCGAGCGCGACCTGCCAGGGTTCGCCGGCATCGTCCGAGGCTCGCGCGAGGATCGCAGCCACAGTGGGCTGATCGACGGTTCCGTCCGCGCCCCACACGGTGCGGTCCTCTGCGTGTGCGACCGGCATGGCATCCTCGGGTCGTCGAAGAGTCCGTCGGAGGGTGTCCGAGAGGCTTTCGTCCGCGCGGACGGCGCCGCATGCGCGCCAGAACGCGAGGAGGTCGCCGGTGCGGGCGGGAGAGCTGAGCGTCATTGTTCGGTCCTTAAAGCGATCAGAAACAATCATAAAGAGTAAAAGACGACCTTGCAATGAACGAAACGCGTTGATACTCTCCTGAAACGGTCGCTCAAGGCGAAGTCGAAGGAGATTCCGTGTCCGGTGCATCGCAGCTCTCACCCAGAGGAACGACGACGTCGTCGACCGTTCCCGGCTGGACGCGCAGCGACTGGACGGGCTTCGCCGACCGTCTCCTCGAAGCCGCTCGGGAGCACGCATCCGACAACGGGGCCCGCATCACCTTCCCCGGCGCAGAGGGAGGGTACGGCCGAGCGGTGGACGGGCTCGAGGGCTTCGCCCGGACCTTTCTCTTGGCGGCGTTCCGCCTCGCGGGGGACGACGGCCAGGGCCTGGAGAACCTCGCGGACTTCTACCGCCGCGGTGTCACGCACGGCGTCGACCCCGCGGCCCCCGACCGGTGGGTGCGTATGGACGAACACCCGCAGGCCAAGGTGGAAGCGGCATCCCTCGCGCTCGGGCTCGACATGACGCGGCCGTGGATCTGGGACCGCCTGGACGAGCGGACCCGGCAGCGGCTCATCGACTACCTCGCTCCCGTGGTCGGCGACGACACCTATCCCCGGACGAACTGGCTGTGGTTCCGCGTCGTCGTCCAGACCTTCCTCCGGTCCGTCGGCGGGCCGTGGTCGCAGGACGACATCGACGCCGACCTCGCGCTTCACGACGAGCTGACCCGGGCGGACGGATGGATCTCCGACGGGTTCGAGCGCTCCTACGATCACTACGTCGGATGGGCGCTGCACGTCTACCCCGTCCTCTGGCCCCGTATGCACGGGGCTTCGGCGCTCGCGGCGGGGCGCATCGCCGACGTCGCAGCCCTCGATCGCTACCTCGACGACGCCGTGCGTCTGATCGGCGCCGACGGATCCCCCCTGATTCAGGGACGCAGTCTCGTCTACCGCTTCGCCGCCGCCGCACCGTTCTGGGCGGGGGCGATCGCGGGCGTCCGTTCCACGTCGCTAGGGTCTCTCCGCACCGCCGCCGAGAAGGTCGTCCGACACTTCGTCGACGCCGGGGCACCGGATGAGCGGAACATCCTCACGCTGGGGTGGCACGGTGAGTGGCGCGAGCTCGCGCAGTCCTACTCCGGACCCGGGTCGCCGTATTGGGCGGTGAAGGGACTCCTGGGAGTCCTGCTCCCCGCAGACCACCCGGTGTGGGCGGCCGATGCGCAGGAATTGCCCATCGAGCGTGGCGACTACCTTCGCGCGATCGCCTCGCCCGGATGGGTGGTCTCGGGAACCGCGTCGGATGGAATCGTCCGCATCGCCAACCACGGCACCGATCACGCCCTGGAGGGATCGCTCGTCGGCGATTCCCCGTTGTACGCCCGAATCGGCTATTCGACGGCGGCGGCACCTCTGGCGGACGAGAACGCGTGGCGGGAACCACTCGAGCAGAGCGTGAGCATCGTCGATGGACGGGGTCGTGCCACGCATCGCGCGGCGATGCGCCTCATCGACACGCGTGTGCAGCAGGATGCCGGCGGGAACGTCGCCATCGCCGCCTCGGTGTCCGCCGCGCACTGGATCGCCGCGGCCCCGGCCGCCCATCGTCACGGCTCCGGACTGACCGGCGGGGTGGAGGTCGCCGGCGTCGTGGAGGTGCACTCCGTTCTCCGCGGACCCTGGGAGATGCGGCTCGCCCGGGTCGTCTCCCTCGAACCGCATCTGGATGCCGAAGACCTGTCCGTGCGCGTGGGCGGCTGGGCGGTCTCCGCGACGCACACGGACTCCGCCGTGCACGACACCGGTGCGCACGCCCGCTCCGCCACCGTCCGCAGCTCTCTCCTCGCCCTCGATCCGCACGCGCACGTGCGTGTCGAGCAGCGCGTCGACGCGAGCCCCCTGGGCGCCCGCTCCTCCATCCCCGTCGCCGTGCACCCGCTGCACGTCGGACGGTGGGTGCACACCCTCATCGAGCTGACCGGCCACGACGGACGGTCCACGACATTGGCGGGTTCGGTGGAACACGACGGGACCCTCGTCACCATCGCCTGGCCGGACGGCTCGGTCACCACAAGTCGCCTCGCGCAGACCGGCATCACCACGGCCGCGAGTCGATAACCCCCGGGGTCCCCGAAGGCGGGTACCCGACTTACGAAGGAGTAATCAAGAATGAAGCGCAAGTACGCTGCCGCCGCCGGCGTCATCACCGTCGCAACGCTCTCGCTCGCCGCCTGCAGCGGCGGATCGACCGGCGATGCCGCCGAGCCCGGCGGCCCGGTCACCCTGACCCTGTCGGGGTGGGCGCTGGAGACCACCCCGGAGTTCCAGTTGCTCGCCGACGCCTTCGGGAAGAAGTACCCCGACGTGACGGTGGAGCTGAAGGGATACGACGCCGCCGACTACAACACCCTTCTCACGACCGACCTCGCCGCCGGGGCAGGACCGGACATCATCACGCAGAAAGAAGTGAAATACGTCCCCACCCTGGTCGAGGGGGGCCAGCTTCTCGACGTCTCCGACATCGAGTTGCCGGACGAGATCGGCGGCGCATCCTCGTACGAGGTGGACGGTACGCAGTACGCGGTACCGTACCGCCAGGACTCGTGGGTCTTGTTCTACAACAAGAACCTGTTCGCGCAGGCCGGGGTGGCCGAGCCCGACGGCAGCTGGACGTGGGCCGACTACGACAAGGCGGCTGCCGAGCTGACCAGCGGCATCGCCGCGGCGGGAGGTGCGGCCAAGGGCGCGTACCAGCACCGCTGGCAGTCGACGGTGCAGGGCTTCGCCAATGCGCAACAGGACGGCGACATCCTCAGCGGCTCGTACGGCTACATGGCCCCGTACTACGAGCGTGTGCTCGCGCTGCAGGATGCCGGCGACCAGGTCACCTTCAACACCAGCACCGCCAACCAGCTGACCTACCAGGGCGAGTTCGGCACTCAGAACGCAGCGATGCTGCCGATGGGCACGTGGTACGTCGCGACCTTGATCTCGCAGCAGGCCAAGGGAGAGGCGAACGACTTCGAATGGGGTATCGCTCCGATCCCGCAGTCCGACTCCTCCACCGCGGGCACCGACAACACCCCCGTCACCTTCGGTGACCCGACCGGCTTCGGCATCAACGCGCGCATCGACGAGAACAAGGTGCAGGCGGCCAAGGACTTCCTCGCCTTCGCCTCGAGCGAAGAGGCGGCCCAGCTGCTCGCCGGAATCGGCATCACCCCCGCGCTCCTGACCGACGGCGTCGTCGAGACCTACTTCGGCAACGAGGGTGCCCCGCAGGATGAGCTGTCGCGGTTCGCCTTCGCCGAGCACGACACGCACCCCGAGAACCCCACGTCGAACAAGGCTGCCGCCATTCAGAACATCCTCCTCGACATGCACTCGGCGATCCTCTCCGGTTCGACGTCCGTGGATGCCGCCATCTCCGACGCGCAGGACCGCGTCGCCAACGAGGTCGGCCTGGACTGACCTTCCTCCGGCCGGCTCACCGTCATCCCGGTGGGCCGGCCACCTCCCCCCTACCTGCCTGGAGGCACTCATGGCGAGCATCGCCGCCACCGACCGCGGAACTGCCCCGCAGCCGCCCGTCGCGCCCGAGCGTCGTCGACGGTCGCGGCTGAAGATGCGCAACACCCTCGTCGGGTGGAGCTTCATCCTTCCGAACTTCCTCGGCTTCGGCCTGCTGACGTTGGTCCCCATCGTCGTGCTGTTCTACATGTCGTTCACGAACTGGAACGTCTTCGGGACCGCCAATTGGGTCGGTCTCGCCAACTACCAGCGACTGATCGGCGACGGAAGCTTCCAGATCTCCGTCACCAACACGCTCTACTACTCCGTGCTGCACATCCCCCTGACGATCGTCGTGTCGCTGGGGCTGGCGCTGCTGCTGAACAACAAGCTCCGCGGGGTCGCCTTCTTCCGCACCGCCGCGTTCTTCCCCTACATCACCTCCATCGTCGCCATCGCCGTCGTCTGGAACCTGCTGTTCAGCCCCGAGTACGGCCCCATCAACGAGGGCCTGCGCTTCATCGGCATCCAGAATCCCCCGGGGTGGCTGACCTCGCCCGAATGGGCCATGCCCGCCGTGGTCGTCGTCAGCACCTGGCGCGACATGGGCTACTACATGATCCTTTTCCTCGCCGGGCTCCAGACGGTGCCCCGCGAGTTGCACGAAGCAGCACGGATGGACGGCGCCAACGTCTGGCAGCGATTCGTCAACGTCACGCTGCCGTGCCTGCGTCCCACGATGTTCTTCGTCACCGTGATGCTGACGATCAACTCGTTCAAGATCTTCGATCTCATCCTCGTGATGACAGAAGGCGGTCCCGGGCAATCGACGCTCGTGCTGTCGCAGTTCATCTTCCGTAAGGGGTTCGAGGAAAGCCAGTACGGCTACGCCTCCGCGGCGTCGGTCGCCCTGTTCTTCCTCTGCATCATCGTCACAATCGTGCAGTTCGTGTGGAACAGGAAGCGGAGCAACTGATGGTCGGCACGGTCACCCCCACGCAGGACCTCAAGACGGTCAGCATCGTCGCGCCGCCTCCTCCCCGCCGCGGCCTGTTCAAACTCGCCGGTGGCGGTCCGCGTCCCGCGGACGCCCCACCCCTGACGCCCGCACGACGGGCGGCCCGCATCGCCGGCTACGTCGCCCTGATCGTCTTCGCCGCGGCGCTGCTCATGCCGTTCTTCTGGATGGTCATGAGTTCGTTGAAGTCGGCCAACGAGGTCTTCTCCATCCCCTTGCGATGGATACCGGAGACCTTCATCTGGCAGAACTACGTCGACATCTGGTCGCAGTCGAACATCCTCACCTGGATCCGCAACACGCTCTTCCTCTCGGTCGTCGTCACCGCGCTGCAGGTACTGACCGGTTCCTTCGCCGCCTACGGGTTCGCGCGTATGCGGTTCCCCGGTCGGGACGCGCTCTTCCTGCTGTACATCGGCACGATCGCCGTGCCGTGGCAGTCGTACATGATCCCGCAGTTCATCCTGCTGACGAACTTCAACGTCACCAACACGCTGTGGGCCATCGTCCTGCTGCAGGCTTTCGGTGCCTTCGGGGTGTTCCTCATGAAGCAGTACTACGAGACGATCCCCGAGGAGCTGTCCGAGGCGGCACGTATCGACGGGCTCAGCGAGTACGCGATCTGGCGCAAGATCATGCTGCCGCTCTCGGTTCCCGCGCTGGCGAGCCTGACCCTGCTCACGTTCGTCAACACCTGGAACGACTACCTGGGGCCGCTGATCTACCTGCGCGACCCGGATCTGTGGACCATCCAGCTCGGTCTTCGCAGCTTCGTCAGCAACCTCTACGACACCAACTACGCGCTGCTGTTCGCCGGCCTCACCATCTCGGTGATCCCCATCGCCTTGATCTTCCTGCTCGGGCAGAAGTACTTCGTCGAGGGCATCGCCACGAGCGGACTCAAGGGCTGATCATGAAGAACCTCGTCACCCACGACACCTGGGCCGGCATCATCGGAATGCTGTACCTCGGCCTCATGGCCAACGTGCTGCTCGCCGTCGGATGCGCCCCGTTCCTCGTCCTGCTGATGACGACGGACCCCGCACTGTCCTGGCCGTTGCTCGCGCTGGCGGCTCCCCTGACCGCCCCGGTGCTTGCCGCGCTGTTCCGTGCCTTCCGGGAGCACTCGGGGGCGGGACACGGACCGATCCGCGCGTTCCTCACGGGCATGCGCGACACGTGGCACCGCGCGCTGGCTTTGGGCGCGATCGTCTCGGTCGTCCTCGTCCTCGTCGTCGTCGACGTCCGCTTCCTCTCCGACTCGACGGTCGCGGTGTTCACGGTGCCGTTGCTGGCCGTGGTCGCCATCCTCACCGTGAACACGGCGCTGATCTCGCTCGTCGCGGTCGCGGAGGTTCCCGCGGCCCGGCTCCGCGACGTCGTCAAGGCCGCGCTCTACCTGGGGCTCCAGCGCTGGTACCTCAGCGCCATCTCGCTGGTGGCGTTGATCGTGCAGGCCGGAGTGTTCGCCTCGGCGCCGGCCATCGGCGTCGGCATCACCGCGTCCGCGGCGTTCTATCTCGCGTGGACCAACGCCCGCTACACCCTTCGCCCGGTGCTGGACCAGGCCGCCGCTCCCGCCCGCTGATCCCCCCCCCGATATCGAGAAAGACGCTGATGACCTTCACCTCACCCACGACCCGGAGTTCGCCGGCCGTGTCGATCGAGGCGGCCATCGCCGCCGCCGTGGCAACCGTCGAACGCAACGCGAGGGCGCTCGGAGCGGCCTATCCCGGTGACACCACCGTTGACAACCGCTACCACCCCCGGTCGGCCGAGGGCGCCGTCCCCGAGGGGGGCAACCGCGGTTGGACGACGAGCTTCCGGACGGGCCAACTCTGGTTGGCCTGGGAACTCACGGGAGACGACGTGCACCGGCGTGCCGCCGAGGCCGACGTCAGCGACTTCGGACACCGCGTCCGCAACGAGATCGACCTCGACACCCACGACCTCGGGTTCCTCTACACCCTCTCGACGGTCGCCGCGTATCGCCTCACCGGAGCGCGGTCCGCGCGCTCGGACGCCCTCCTCGCCGCGGATCACCTGCTGCGCCGTTTCCTCGAACCGGCGGGCATCATCCAGGCCTGGGGAGACCTGTCCGATCCGCTCCAGCGCGGTCGCACGATCATCGACAGCCTCATGAACATGCCGCTGCTCACCTGGGCGGCCGAACAAACGGGCGAGGAGCGGTACTCCGACGCGGTGCGCCGCCACACCGCTCAGCTCGAGCAGCACATCCTCCGCCCTGACGACTCCACGTTCCACACGTTCTACTGGGACGCCGAAACGGGTGAGCCGCTCCGCGGAGCCACGGAACAGGGGGCGTTCGACGAGTCGTGCTGGGCGCGAGGCCAAGCGTGGGGCGTCTACGGGTTCGCGATGAATTACGCGGTCACGGGGGACGAGCGGCTCCTCGTCGCCGCGCGCCGGTGCGCGGGGTACTTCCTCCGCCACCTTCCCGCCGACGACGTGCCCTTCTGGGACCTCGTGTACACCGACGGCAGCGACGCCCCCCGCGACAGCTCCTCCGCGGCGATCGTCGTGTGCGGTCTGCTCGAACTCGCCCGCGTCGAGTCCGATGCGGCGCAGGCGGCCGAGTGGGCCGCGCGCGCCCACGCCATCCTGGCCTCGCTCATCGCGAACTACACGCCGGTGACCCCCGAGGACGCGGACGGCCTGATCCTGCACAGCGTCTACGACCTGCCGAAAGACGTCGGCGTCGACGAGGCGACCCTGTGGGGCGACTACTTCTACCTCGAAGCGCTCATGCGTGTGAGCCGACCCGAGTGGAAGAAGTACTGGTGAGGCTCGTCACCCACCGAACGTCCTCGGGGATGCGGCCGGGCGCGGTCGTGCGCACGGCCCGCGGAGACAGCCTGCTCGACCTGGGCGACATCGCGCTCAGCGTCAACGCCCTGATCTCCGACGCGTCGCTCGTGCGGGCGGCGGAGATGCGCGCCGCGGGTGCTCTCGATGAGAACCTCCCCGGCCTCGTGCCCGCAGATCTGGCGGCGCCCCTCACCCCGGGGAAGATCCTCTGCCTGGGCTACAACTACCGCGGCCACACGCCGGACGGGGTCGACCCCCGCGCGGACGACCCGGAATATCCCGACGTGTTCGTGAAGACCCCCAACACCGTGGCGGGCCCGAACGACGCCGTCGTCATCCCCGCGGGGGCGCAGGACGTCGACTACGAGGGCGAGCTCGCCGTCGTCATCGGCGCGCGGGCGCGCAACGTCGCGATCGAGGATGCGATGTCGCACGTCGCCGGATTCACCATCCTCAATGACGTGTCCGACCGGGCGTGGCAACGCCGTCAGAGCCAATGGGCTCTGGGGAAATGCTCCGATGGATTCGCCCCCATCGGGCCGTGGATCGTCACTGTCGATGAGGCCCCGAACCCGCAGGAGATGCTGGTCGAGGTCGTCAGGGACGGCCGGATCACCGTCTCGCAGTCCACCTCGACGACCATCTTCAGCGTCGCCTTCGTCGTCTCCCACATCAGTCAGGTCCTGACGCTCGAACCGGGTGACGTCATCTCCACGGGCACGCCGCAGAAGCTCGCGCACGCTCAGGCCGCGCACCGCCCGCTCGCGCCGGGAGACGCCGTCACGGTTCGCATCACGGGCCTTGGTGAGCTGACGACCCGCTTCGTCGCGGCGCAGCCGGAGAGCCCGGCCGCCGAATCGTTCCCGGAAGGAACCGCATGATCCTCGACACGTTCGCCCTGCACGGCCGAGTCGCCCTGGTGACGGGGTCGACACGGGGTCTGGGCCAGGGCGCGGCCGTCGCACTCGCCGAGGCCGGAGCGGATGTCGCGCTCCTCGACCGCGGCGACGCTTCGGCCACCGCCGAACGCGTCCGGGCCACGGGGCGGCGCGCCCATCTCCTTCGGCGCGACCTCGTGAGCGCCGGCCCCGAAGAGCTCGCCGGAGCCGTCGACGAGACCGTCGCCGAGCTGGGCGGTCTCGACATCCTCGTCAACAACGCCGGCACGATCCGCCGCACGCCCGCCGCCGAGCACTCGGCAGCGGATTGGGACGACGTCCTCTCCGTCAATCTCGATGCGGTGTTCCATCTGTCGCAGGCTGCGGGGCGGCACATGATCGCGAACGGATACGGACGTATCATCAACGTCGCCTCCATGCTGTCGTTCCAGGGCGGCATCCTCGTGCCCGGGTACACCGCGTCCAAGCATGCGGTCGTGGGCCTGACCAAGGCGTTCGCCAACGAGTGGGCCGCCGCGGGTGTCACGGTCAACGCCATCGCCCCCGGCTATATGGCCACCGACAACACCGCCCCGCTGCGCGCAGACGAGGATCGCGCGGCGTCCATCCTCGCCCGCATCCCCGCTGGCCGCTGGGGCGACGCATCCGACCTGCAGGGTGCGTTCGTCTTCCTCGCCTCCTCAGCGGCCTCCTACGTCACGGGCGCCGTCATCCCCGTCGACGGCGGCTGGCTCGTCCGCTGACCCGTTCCGCCCCCACCACACAGGAGACCCTCGTGCCCGAGACGCACATCCCCCAGCGTTACGCGACAAACCCCGCCCAGATTCCGGGCATGACCACGCGGCAGCTCCGCGACACGTACCTCATCCCCGACGTCTTCGTCGCGGGCGAGATCCGACTCACCTACACGCATCACGATCGGGTGGTCCTCGGCGGAGCCGTGCCGGCGGGCGCGGACCTGCGCCTGACGGGATACCCGGAGATCCGCAGCGAGAGCTTCCTGGAGCACCGCGAGCTCGGCGTCGTCAACGTGGGCGGCGAGGGCGTCGTCACCGCCGACGGCGTGGAGCACACGATGGTCACGGGTGCGTGCCTGTATCTGGGCCGCGGCGTGGAGGACGTGCGGTTCCGCGACGGCGCCGCCGGTGCCGAGGGTGCGCAGTTCTACCTGTTCTCGGCGCCCGCCCACACGACTTACCCCACGGCGCTCGTCTCGCCGGGGGAGGGCACGGTGCGCGAACTCGGCGACCAGCTGACGTCGAACCGACGGACGCTGAACCAGTACATCCACGAGAACGGCATCAAGAGCTGTCAGATCGTCATGGGTGTCACCGAGCTGCACCCCGGTTCCATGTGGAACACCATGCCGGCGCACACGCACGATCGCCGTACCGAGTGCTACCTCTACTTCGACGTGCCCGAGGACGCGCGCGTGGTGCACCTGATGGGCGAGCGTGAAGAGACCCGGCATCTGCTCGTCGCCGACCGTCAGGCCGTGATCTCTCCGAGTTGGTCGTTGCACTCCGGCGTCGGCACGGCCGCCTACTCGTTCGTGTGGGCGATGGCCGGCGAGAACCAGGCTTTCGACGACATGGATGCCGCCCCCATCACCGTTCTGCGATGAACGATCACCGAGAGGGCACGCTCCTCGCCGCCGGTGAGACCATGGCGATGATCGTTCCCCGCGTCTTCTCGTCGGTCGTGGACGCGGATGCCTTCCTCATCGAGGCCGGGGGAGCCGAGTCCAACGTGGCCACGCACGTGGCGGGGGCGGGGCACCGCGCCGTGTGGTTCAGCCGGCTCGGCAGCGACCCGCTGGGGCACCGGGTCGTCCGGCAGTTGACGTCCCACGGCGTCGACGTGAGCACGGTCACGTGGGACGATTCCCGACCCACCGGGGTTTACGTGAAGAACCCGGGCGCCGGAGTGACGTACTACCGGCGGGGCTCCGCGGCATCCGCTCTGTCGGTGGCGGACGCGGAAGGAATCGACCTCGCCGGCGTCGATGTCCTGCACGTCTCCGGTATCACCGCGGCGATCTCGCCCACCGCGCGCGCGTTCCTCGAGGAACTGATGATCCGCGCGAGGGCGGCGGACGTTCGCATCTCGTTCGACGTCAATCATCGCGCCCCGTTGTGGGATGCGGCCACCGCGGCGCCCGTGCTGCTGGCGCTCGCGCGGCGAGCCGACATCGTCTTCACCGGCCGCGACGAGGCGGAAGTCCTGTGGGGGACGGTGCGCGCCGAGGATGTCCGCGCGCTCCTCCCCGACGTCGCAGAGCTCGTCGTGAAGGACGGCGATGTCGGCGCCACCGCGTTCACCCGTGAGGGCCGTGCCTTCGTCCCCTCGCTCGTCGTCGACGTGGTCGAACCGGTCGGGGCGGGTGACGCCTTCGCCGGAGGCTACCTGTCCGCGCTTCTGTCGAACGCGTCGATCGAGGACCGGCTCGTGGCCGGGCACGCCTTCGCCGCCCGCACCCTGGCATCCCTCACGGACACGGTGGAAGGAAGCGACCTATGACTACCGCGGAAGCCGCTCGACTGGAAGAACTCTTCGCGGGCTCACCGCTGATGGCCATCTTCCGGGGCATGGGGATGCAACGCTCGTTGCGCCTGGCCGAGACGGCGTGGACGCTGGGGGTGGACGCGGTCGAGGTTCCTCTGCAGACCGAGGAAGACGAGCGCGTGCTCCGGGAGCTGTCGTCTCGGGCGGCGGCGAACGGCCGGAGCGTCGGGGCGGGCACGATCCTGCATCCCGAGCAGGTCGAGGTCGCCCGCGCGGCCGGGGCGGCGTATCTGGTCTCGCCGGGACTCGACCCTCGCGTCGTCGAGGCCGCACGCGCGGCGGATTTGCCGATCCTGCCCGGGGTGGCGACCCCCAGCGAAGTGCAGCTCGCCGTCTCGCTGGGCCTGGTGTGGATGAAGGCGTTCCCGGCGACCTGGCTCGGCTCCGGCTGGTTCCGTCACATCCGTGGGCCGTTCCCCGAGGTGCGGTTCGTCGCCACCGGTGGTCTCGACGCGACGAACGTCGTCGAATTCCTCGACGCCGGCGTACGCGTCGCGGCGGTCGGCTCGGCCCTCGAGGACGCCTCGCAGCTGGACCGACTCGCCGAGATCCTCCGCGCTCGCGCGCCGCTGGCGCACTGATCGTCGCAACGGATGGGGGAGGCCGGGCGCATGGGTGAACATGGTGGTGTCGACACGCTGGACTTCTCGCCGTGGTCCTTCTGGCAGTCGGCCTCCGACGACGCGAAGCGATCCCAGCGTGAGCGCCTGCATGCCTTGGCGGAGCGGGGCGACCGCATATTCGCGCACGATTCGTTCGTGGCGGACACCGCGGCGGTCGACAACGACGTCCTGCACCTCGGTGAACGCTCGTACGTCGCTGCCGGTGCGTACCTGACGGGCGAACTCGTCGCCGGGAGCGACTGCAGCATTAACCCGTACACCGTCATCCGTGGGCGCGTTCGCCTGGGCGCGGGTGTACGCATCGGGGCGCACACCTCCCTCCTCGGGTTCAACCACTCGATGACACCGGGGACCCCGGTCTTCCAGCAGCCGCTCACGTCGAAGGGCATCGTCGTCGAAGACGACGTCTGGATCGGTTCCCACGTCGTCGTCCTCGACGGTGTCAGAGTCGGCGCCCACTCGGTGCTCGCCGCCGGCGCCGTGGTGACGAAGGACGTCCCCTCCGGGGCGATCGTGGGAGGTAACCCGGCCAAGTTGCTCCGCTGGCGGGTGGCCCCCGCCGACGGGGCGACCTCATGCCCCCGCGATCTGGTCGACCGCCTGCGGGATTTCGCCGAGCAGTCCCGCCTGGAGGCCGAGGCCCTCTTGGCCCGCGCGTGGGACGCGGAGGCGGGTGCCTATGTCGATCGGCCCGGTGCGGAACCATCGCTGCGCGCTCACTGCGACGCCATCGAGGTTGCCGGTCTGCTTCTTCCGTGCGCCCCGCCGCCGTTGACCGCACACGAGCACCGAGCCCGACTGGCCTCGGCGCAGCGGCCCGACGGGCGCATCCCCTCCACCGCGTTCGGCACCCCGTTCAGCGCGGTGTTCGCGGCCGCCGAGTCCGATGGGCGCATCCCCTCCACCGGATTCTGGGTCCCGCCCGGCGCGGCCTTCGCCGATGCCGATGCGGCCTACCACGTCCTGAGCGTCGGTTATGCGACCGATCTGCTGCGGGGGCAGCTGCCCCACCCGATCACGGAAGCGACGCGGATGTCACCCGCGGACATCGTGGACTTCTGCGAGTCCCTCCCCTGGCGGATCGACCCCTGGCACGCGGGGCATCGCGTCGACGCCCTGGGGACGGCGCTGCACTGGGCGCTTCGCTCCGGACGACCCGTTCTCCCCGGCGCCGTCGAGAGCCTCTTCGGATGGCTCGGCACCCGCGCGGACCCCGATACCGGAATGTGGGGCGATCCGGCATCCGGAGGCGACCTTCTGCTGCTCGTGAACGGTTCCTATCGGACGACCCGCGGAACCTTCGCGCAGTTCGGCATCCCGCTTCCGCATCCGCGCGCCACCATCGACACCGTCCTGGAACACGCGGCCGATGATGCCTACTTCACCGCGGAGACCTACGACGCCTGCAATGTACTCGACGTCATCCACCCACTGTGGCTCACCCGCGGAGCGCTCCACCGGTTCGACGAGGCGCAGGACCTCGCCCGGCGGGTGCTCGAGCACGCCCTCTCGATGTCCTCGCCGTCGCGCGGGTTCGCATTCCGCCTGCGCGACACCGCAGACGAGGGGATGTGCAGCCTGCAGGGGACGGAGATGTGGCTCGCGATCATCTGGTACCTCGCCGACATCCTCGGAGAGTCCTCGCATCTCGGTTATCGACCGAGGGGCGTGCACCGGCCGGAGCCGGCCCTGCGGATCACCCGTTCCGGCCTGCACATCATGGGGTGGTGAGTGGAGCGCCCTCAGGGGGCGTCGACGGACGCGCCGGCGGTGTGCGCGGTGCGCGTCGCGGTGGATCCGCGCGCCTTCAGTTCCGGGAGCAGGAACGTGTGCTGTCGCGGTCGTGTCGCCCCGCCGGTCAGTCGTCCCAACATCAGTTCGACGGCCACTCTCCCCACGTCCTGCTTCGGAGGGCGGAGCGCCGTGATCGGCGGCTCGGCGCTCTCGGCCACCTCGTCGTCGTAGGCCATGATGGCGAGGTCGTCGGGGACCTCCCAGCCGTTGTCCCGCGCGGATTGCTGCACCAGGACCGCCTGACGGTCCGAGTGGATCAGGAGTGCCGTCGTTCCGGTCGACGCGCACCGCGCGAGCAGGAGCTGAATGACGTCGTCGCGGTCGGGGCCCTCCATCGCCTCGAGGGCGAGGTCCTGGTCCACGAGGCTGGTCAGGCCGAGGTCGCTCACCGCCCGTTCCCATCCCCGTCGCAGCGGCGCGGAGGTGGGGGAGTCGACCGAGGTCACCAACCCCACGCGGGTGTGCCCGAGCGAGGCCAGGTACTCGCCCGCCAAGATCCCCCCGTGCGTGTGGTCCGTCGTCGCCCATTCCAGCGACGTCAGCGCAAGCGAGGACGGGGCCCGCCGCTCCGCAAGGACGACCGGTATGGGGAGGGATGCCAGCCAGTGCAGCAGAGCGATCCCGTCCGGACCCGAGGCGTTGGGCGCAACGATGAGCCCGTGGAGGTACCCGGATCCGATCAGGGAGGTGATCTGGCGCCGCTGGTCCGCCGACGAGTAGCTCGCTGCACGAAGGATGAGTTGGGAGCCGCCGGTGGTCGCCGCGGCACGAGCCCCGATGATGATCTGGGGCCAGTAGTAGGTGAGCGACGGCACCACCATGCCGATCCGGAAGAGCGGCGTCTCCGCGACGATGCCGGCGCGCGGCACGGACGAATCGAGCCTGCTGCGCAGCGTGGCGCCGCCGTGGACGCGGGTGAGCAGCCCGCGATCAGCGAGACGGGAGATGTCGCGCCGCACGGTCAGTTCGGCGACACCGAGCAGTTTGCTCAACTCCGATACGCGCACGGAGCCGTACTGGCGAAGTTCGTCCAGGATGCGCTCCTGGCGGGACAGTCCGAAGGCCGGTGCTGCACCGTTGCGTGCGTCCATCGGACCTCCTCGTCCACGCGTTCGAGTCTATGCAGAGGCGGTCGAACACTTCCGATCGTGATCGAAGGCCTCCTCCCGGCAGTCGGACGTCTCGCCCCGTGACCGCACTCTGTCGCATCCGTCGACTCGTTCCCGCTGCGGGTCTGCGGGCCGACAGACGTGAGGCCCTGCCGCTGGTCGCCCACCGGCAGGGCCTCGTCGTCATCGAGGAGTGTCCCCTCTCATCGGCAGCTCGCCGCGGCCACATCGACCTCCTCGCTGAGCTGCACCTTCTCCCCGTCGATCTCGGCGTCGGCGGTCATCGTCACCGTCTGCGCGGGGATGGATGCGGCGCGCGTGCTGAACGCCGCCGATGCCTTCTTGCCCGGTTCGAGGGTGCCGAAGTCCTTCTTGCCCCAGGGGGTGGTCACCGTCACGGTCGCCCGTACGGACTCGTCGTTGGCGGCCGTCGCCGTGACGAGGACCTTTCCGGCCACGCAGCGACTGCTCGTGGTCACCGCGACGTCCAGCTCGGGGGCGGGCGGGGTCACGTCCGCGACGGCCAGCCACGAGATCACGGGCTTCTCACCTCCGGCCCCCTCGTTGGTGATCACGTACTCCACGGTCGTCGCCTCCTTCAGGGTGAAGGTGAGCGTCGAGGAGAGGGGCGTGTTCGTCGCTGACAGCGGGACGTTGCCCTTGGCCAGTTCGACACCCTGGGCGGAGACGGTGTGGTTCATGGTGCGGTTCAGGCCCCACCACTCGGTGAACCCTCCCGTGAGCGCGTAGGTTCCCGCATCCAGAGCCAACCGGTACGTCATCTTCGTCGTGTCCTGATAGAGCCCCGTCGAGAACTTGTCTCGGATGTCCGTGCTGCCCTTCACCTTCGTCCCGTCGGCGATGTAGCCCCACTGGGTGGGTGCGGTCGAGACCTGATCGACCTTGTCGTTGATCAGACCCGGCACCGACTTCTTCACCGCCGCGTACTGCGGGGACTCCGCCCCGCCGGTGCCCGAGTCGATGTAGTACACGAGGCCGGCCGGAACGATCTCGTAGGAGGCCACCACTCGCTGGCCCCCGTCGGACAGACGCCCCGAGAGGACGAGCTTCGCGTATTCGCTGCGCGGTTTCGCGGCGGAATCGGCGTCCCACTCCACCGTCTTCGGCGATCCGTCGATCTCGACCGTGGCGGGGAGGGGGTCCGCGAGCCCGAGGGCACCCTGGATGCCGACGTCGCGCGGCACGCTCTGCACGTACAGCAGAGCGAGCCGGGCGTTGTAACCCGATGTGCCCGTCGTTCCGACCTCCACGGCGACGATGGTCTCGGTGGCCACCGTCACCGGCTGCGAAATGGTCGTGGCGGCGCCCTGCGAGACGGCGGACGTGGTGTTCGTGGACGAGCCTGCGGTGACCTTGGCGTAGAAGTTGGTCGTCAGCCCCGCCCGCGGCGCCTGGACGGCGCCGATGTTGTAGGAGCCCGCGGGAAGCGTCAGGTAGTACGTGACGGGCTTGTTGAAGTCCGCCCCCACCCACGACGACGTCCAATCCTGTGCGGTGCCGGCGGCGAGAGCCGTGGCCGTGGTCGCGTATCCCCACGTCTTACCGGCGGCCTTGCCGTCCCACTTCTGGTCCGCGCTGTCGTTGCGCAGGCCATCCCGCCCCGCCACGGCCGCGTACGCAGACCCCGCCGCGTTGCCGCTGGAGCCGGAGTCGATGAAGTACTCCAGGTCGGAGGGAACGACCAGGACCCGCGCCGTGATCCGCTGGTAGACGCCCGTGGACAGCTTCTCGGAGGACCGTCCGGTCGCGACGAAGCTGGAGAGCTCGGCGGTTCCCGCGGCCCCCGCGATCGATCCCTGCGTCCACGTGACGGGGGTGTCCGCGCCGTTCAGTCCGACCGTTCGGGGCAGGGTGCGATCCGTCGAGGCGATGCTCACGGCACCGAGATCGACGACGTCGGTGCTGACGTCCTTCGGGGTCAGCTGGTCGCTGGCCGCCAAGAGGCGAGCGCCCACAGCCGACGCCCCCTCCGCATCGAGACCGAAGGCGACGGGGTCCGCGACGGCGGCGCGGCCGGTGCTCAGGGCAGTGGAGAAGACGGTCCAGGTCTCGGGGGTGTAGTCGGTCTCCACCGCCTCGTCGACCGCGTCGATGGTCTTCGCCAATGCGGTGGTGTCGACCCGCGACGAGGATGCCGTCGCCTGGATCACCCCGACCGCGTCGACGTTGAGGGAGTTGTCGTTCGCCGTCGACAGCGCGACCGTGTGCTCGCCGTTCGGGAGTCCGCGGAGCTGGAAGGTCGTGCGCTCGCTTCCGGCCGACCACGTGGGCACGGCTGCGGCGAGGGCGGCCCCGTCGACGGTCACGTCGAGCGTTGCGGAGCCGGGGTTGGTCCCGATGATGTCGAGTCCGGTGCCGGTGAACGAATAAGACATCGTGGCACCCTTGGCGGTGCTCTTGGATGCCGTGCGCTGCCACTCGAACATGCCCTGCCCGTTCACGTGACTCCACTTCGAGTCGAACGCGAGGACGGGGAGCGAGCTGTCGTCCCAGCGGGTCTGGTGCATGCCGTCGATGATCGAGCTGTAGTACGGCGTGTATCCGGGGACGGTCTGCACCTTCAGATTGTCGAATTGGACGAAGGTGAAGCTCGAACCCAGTTGGATTCGGCCAGCCGACTGAGGCGCGGTGTCGGTGAACGTGGACACCTCGATCCCGTTGATGTACGCCGTGTAGACCGCCCCCGCCACCTTGACCGCGATGTTGTTCCACGAGCCGGCGCCGGCCTTGAAGGCGACGGCGGGGGTGTTGGCCACCGTGCCGCTGGCGAGGGTCGTTCCGAAGCGCATGAACGTCCACGCGCCGGTCGGGTCGACCTTCAACTCCGCGGCCGAGACGTTCTGACCGTTGGCGGTGCCCCCCTGCTGCCGTGCGCCGACGGTCGCGTACTGCGCGCCCGCGGCTTCGAACAGGACGTCCGTGGAGACGGTGTAGTTGGCCCAACGGGCGTCGCCGATGGTGGTCTTCGGGTCGCCGCCGTTCCAGGCTCCGCCGTTCATTCCGGGACCGACCTGCTGACGCAGGACGCGGCTGTGCGCGGGGTCGGACGTCGTCACCGATTCGAACGCACCGTTCGTGTCATTCGTGTACCTCGGCGTCGCCCCCAGGTCCTCCTGTTGTGTGCTGGGGGTGCCCTGCGGCTGGGGACGTGCGCCGCGGCTCTCGAGGAAGCTCTCATCCGTATCGATGAGCTGACGGGTCTCCGGGTCGTAGCTCTTGATGTCGCCCTGCTGGGCGTACTGGAAATCGTCCGCGTAGAGGATGTCGTCGTCGGTCACGCCGTTGACGGCGCCGCTCGCATCCGTGTCGAGCACGTCGCGACCACCGTCCGGGGCGGTGTACTCGGGGCTCGAGGGAAGCGAGCTGCCGAACCCGTCCTTGGCCGTGAGGGAGCCGCCGTCGGTCACGGTCGCGTGGTCCAAGGTGGTGAGCGTCGCGGCCGAGAACGGTTTGACCTGCACGGTGTAGGTCGAGTTCCCGTCGGGCTGGATCTCCGCGACCGGCACGAGGTAGTTGGCGTCGTACGCGTCGCCGGGGTCTGCTGCTCGTGTCTCCCACAGCTCGGCCGTCTTGTCCGTCCCGAGGCCGAGGTCCTTCGTCGTGACGCGGTACGTCTTGGTGAAGGTGCTGTCGTTGATGATGACGGTGGAGAAATCCGAGGCGTCCGGAGCGGCGAGCGTCGTATACGACGCCCCTCCCGCTCGGGCACCGCTCGGCGGATTGCCGGTGCCGAGTTCGGAGCCTGACGCCTTCGGAATGGCGCGCCAGACACCCGCGGTGTTGTCCTCGTTCTCCCAGCCGAGTTCGGCGAACTGCGTGAAGTGCTCGATGACAGAAAGTCCGCCGTCGTAATACATCCATCCCGACCATGGTTCGCGAGCGTTCACCAACTCCTTCGAGGAGTACTGGAAGCCGTCGTAGAACGAACCGATGACGGGCTGGAAGATGTTCAGCGTGCGCCGCGACGCGGCGAAGCCGGTCGTCACCCAGTTGCCCATCTCGAGGGCGCTGTTCGTCCCGCCGAACTGCGTCCCCACGCCGCCCTGTTCATTGCTGTTGGTATTGTTCGGGCGGTCTGCGGAGTTGGAGAACGTCGACTGGCCCTCGGAGTTCCAGACTTCCTTGTCGAGCTGCTCAGCGACCTTCTTCATGTTGCCGGCGCTGTCGTCGGCACTGGAGTAATGGAAGCCGACGACGTCCACAGCGTCTCGGAGGGAGGCATCGGCCGGCGCGGTCATCGCGTTGCCGAAGGACACGGGAGGTGTCCCGACGGTGTCCGCGGCGATGGTCTCGATGGCGGTGTAGAGCCGACGTTCCTCCTCCGAGGCGAAGCCGTTGTTGGGGTCGGTGGAGCTCGCGCCCTGATACCCGGTGGTGTCGTTGCGCAGCCACGACGAGAAATCCTTGTACAGCTGGATCTCCGGGCTGGTGGTCTCGTTCGTGTCCGGGTTGATGGAGTCGACCATGACCCCGAGTTCGCGGTACGCGGTGAGGACGGTGTTCTTGAACCAGATGTATTGGTCCTGGTGGTTCGTCACCCAGGTCGGGCGCTGCCAGCGGAGGATGCTGACGTGCACGTCGCCGTGCGCGACCAGCTTGGCGTCCGCCGCCAGCTGGAACCCCGGCTCGCGGAGGATGTTGGGGTATTCGTCCCGGGAGCGCATCGTCGCGGGGTTCGGGCCCGTCGAGGTGTTCCTGTCGTTGCCCATCTCGATCTTCACCGTGTTCATGATGGGGTGATCTCCGCCGAACAGCGTCTCGATCATCTCCCAGTACTTCTCCGGGTGCTGCGCTTTGTAATCGAGCAGCAGTGCACTCGTCGAGTTCGCGGTCAGGACACCGAAGCCCTTGAAGGTGAGGCCGTTGCGGTTCTGTGCCGCCGCGGCGACATCTGCGCCGTCGACGGTGACGGAAACCGGGTCGGCGCCCGCCGCGGCCGCACCGGTGACGGGCGCGATGAGCGATCCCGTCACCACCGCCGCAGCTACTGCCAGGGCACACACAGACCGGGCTGATGACGCTTTCGTCATTGGAGATCCTCGTCGTTGAAGGAAGCCCACTCGGGGGTCGTCGGTAGCAGACCACACGGCGGCGGTGCGAGGAAGCGAAGCGAGCCGTATCGAACAGGATCGAACGCACTCGCACATTGCCCTTTGGTACTGTCCGGGCCGCGTCGTCTCGGGTCCACGGATCCGACTGCCGCGAGAGGATCGACCGTCGCCGGGGTCACATGAAGAAAGGCACCCGTTTCGGGGTGCCCTCAGCGTGCGACCGTGACTCGTCAGCCGCCCGCGAGCAGTGCCTTCGACCTCACCTCGAGGAACGACACCAGTGCGCCGAGCACGACGACCTCGTTCCCGAGGTTGACTAGTTCGACGGCGTCGAGCTCGATGGTGGCGTCGCGCGCTTCCATCGTCGCCTTCCACGCACCGTCTCCGTCGGCGATCGGCTGCAGGTAGGTGACGGTCTTCGCACCGCTGAGGTCGACGACGATCAGGCCGGAGTCGGGGTCGGTCTCGTCCTCCTGCTCCAACAGACGGATCTCGCTGCCGGTCAGGTAGCCGAGCCCACGGAACTGGGCCAACCAGTCCTCGAGCAGATCCTTGTTCAGAAGGCGTCGTACCGGCACGGCTCACTCCGATCCATGCGCGTGAATATCACGCGTCACCCACATTATTGCGGGTGGAGGAGCGGCAGAGGTGGGAATCAGCCCGCGCTGCGACGACCGGGCCTGCCGGGCCGTACGCGTGCCGGATTCGGCTCAGGCGGCGCGGACGGGGCGTCCGGCGGTGCGAGCGGCGTGGGCCGGTGCGTGAGACGCCTCTTCGGCGCTCTCCCACGTGCGCACGTCGACGACGAGACCCGACGCGGCGTTGGCCTGATCGGCCAGGGCGCGCAGGTAGTCGCCGACGAGCTGCTCCGGCTCGGGGGATGCGAAGACGAAACGGAGCGGGATCGACGGCTGCAGCCAGATGGTGGAGCGTCCGGGCTCATCCGCGGTACCCGTCCACGTGAACGTGAAGGATTCACCGCGTCGCAGCTTCGTCGATGCGATCACCTTGATGTATCCCATCAGGCGATCCGGAAGCGAGATGGGCGCTACGTCGGATCCGTAGAACAGAGTGGCCATGGTGATCTCCTTCGGTCGTAATGGGGTGACGGCTGAAAACTAAACTAGCACGTATTTCACAAACTTAATTATTTTCATGAAATATTCAGTTTCTTCACTATGGTGGGGGTAGCGGTCGGCCGGATCGCGCTGAGGAGGTGGATGACGTTGTCGCTCTCCTCATCGTTGACAACCGCACTCGACGACTACGTCACCGCCCGTGACGAGGCGGTCGCCCTTGCTCGCCGCAACCTCTCCGTCAGTGAGCTCGAAGCGGCGGCGATGACCTGCATCGCCGATGAGCCCGGCATCCGTCCCTCTGATCTGCGCGGTCACCTCGGGGTCACCGCCGCCGGCGTGACGACCCTCGTCGACCGCCTCATCGGCCGAGGACTGCTGCGGCGCGAGCTCGACGCCGACGATCGTCGCGTGAACCACATCCACCTCGAGGTCGATCTCAACAGCGAACCGTGGGCCGCTCTGCGCCGCTTCCCGCGCGAGGTGGAGTCGGCCGTACGCGCGGAGTCCGCCGAGGTCGCCCTCGCCGCCGCCGAGGTCTTGACGCGCATCACCGAGCGGGTTCGCGCGCGGCTCTGACCTCGTCGAGAGCGGCGCGCACGCGTCCCGCGTCGAGCTGCACCACGTGTCCGGCGTCGGAGATCAGTCGGTCGTCATGGCTCACGCACACGACAGTGGCGCCCCGCGTGCGTTCCTGGGCGATCGCGGCGCGGTTGCGCTCCGCGCTCGCGGCGTCCAGCCCGGTGGTGGGTTCGTCGAGCAGCAGGATGCCGGCCCTCCGGGTGAGTCCCTGCGCGAGCAGGGCGCGTTGACGCTGACCCCCCGACAGGGAGGCGAACGGGAGTCGCGCCAGGGCGGCGATATCGAGCCGCTCCATCGCCGAGTCGATTGCGGCACGGTCGGACGCGTCGAGGCGGCGGAGCGGTCCTGCGCGTCCCCAGGCGCCCACCGACACGACATCGCGCACGGTCAACGGCAGGTGTTCCGAGACGGCGGCGCGCTGGGGTACGAAGGCGCGCGAGTGCGTACCGACGTCGACGGATCCGGCTGACGGCTCTCGCACGCCGGCGAGCACCTCGAGCAGGGTCGACTTGCCCGCCCCATTGGGCCCGACGATCACCGTGAGCGACCCCGCGGCGATGTCGAGGTCGACCCGGTCGAGGGCGAGCGTCCCGCCGAAATCGACGGTGAGGGCGCGAACGACGATCGTGGGGGAGGGCATGGCATCCATCATACGAGTTTGAGAATCATTCTCATTGTCGCTACGGTCGGGCAACGTGTCCTGGCTCACCGATCCCTTCTCCCTCGAGTTCGTGCAGCGTGCGCTTCTCGGGGGTGTCCTCGTGGCGATCCTGTGCGCGGTCGCCGGCACCTGGGTGGTCGTCCGGGGGATGGCGTTCCTCGGGGAGGCGCTGGCGCACGGCATGCTCCCCGGCGTCGCGCTCTCGACGGTGATGGGCCTGCCGGTGCTGCTCGGTGCCGCGGTGAGCGCGGTGGTCATGAGCCTTGGCATCGGGGCTCTGCAGCGGCGGGCGAAGCTGTCGTACGACACGAGCATCGGCCTGCTGTTCGTCGGCATGCTCGCGCTCGGCGTCATCGTCATCTCGCACGCCGGGAGCTTCGCGACGGATACCACGGCCATCCTGTTCGGTGACATCCTCGCCGTCGGGGTGGGCGACCTCGTCGTCCTCGCCGTCGCCGTCGTCGTCGGCCTCACCGCGGCCGTGGCGGCGCACCGCCCGCTCGTCGCCCTCGCGATCGACGAGCGCGTCGCGCTCGTGCTGGGTCTGCGCCCACGCGTCGCGCAGACGGTGCTGGTCGGTCTCGTGACCCTCGCGGTCGTCGCGTCGTACCAGGCCGTCGGATCCCTGCTGGTGGTCGGGCTGCTCGTCGCCCCGGCGGTCGCCGCGCGCCGATGGACCCACCGCATCCCCACCACCATGGTGCTCGCCGCGGCCATCGGAGCGGCCGCCGTCGCGGCAGGACTCCTCATCTCGTGGCACGCGGCGACCGCCGCCGGCGCGACGATCGCGGCCACCGCGATCGGTTCGGCCGGCGTCTCGTGGGCCCTGCGCGCCGGCCGCGATGCCGTTCGCCGCCGCGTGGCATCCCCCGTCCTTCTTCCCGTCTGACCTGGAAAGTCCTCATGCCCCACCCCGCTTCCCCTCGGCGGCTCGCCCCTCTCGGGGCCCTGCTGCTGATCGCCCTCGCCGGCTGCGCCGCCCCCGCGTCCCCCGCCGTCGACGCACCCACCGATCCCACGGCCGACACCCACGGTGAGATCGCCGGCGCCGCGGAACTCGCCGAACCCGCCGTCGGCCTCACCTCGATCGACGGTGAGGGACGCGTCTCGCACCTCGACCTGCTCGAGGAGACCACGGCCGATCTCGGAACGGTGCGCGCTCCGCGGTCCATGCATTCGGACGGGCGATACCTCTTCGCGGCCGATGAGGCGGGGGTGTCCATCGTCGACAGCGGTGTGTGGACCTGGGATCACGTCGACCACTTCCACTACTACCGCGCCGAATCGCGCATCGTCGGCGATGTCGAGGGAGACGGGGTCGCCGTCATAGCGACGTCGAACTCGTCGACCACCGGCGGCACGGGGCTCTTCTTCCCGCAATCGGGGGAGGCCGTGCTCCTCGACACCGAGGCGCTGTCGACGGGAGAGATCGTCGAGACGTTCCGGCTGCCGAGCGTTCCCGGCGCGGGGCTGGTCGTGCCCGCGGGTTCGTACGCCGCGGTCGCGGCCGGTGGCGAGGTGACGCTGCACGCGCGCGACGGCTCGACGGTCGGCGAGCCCGTCGCCTGCGCGGACCCCGCCGGCACCATCACCACCCGTGTCGGAGCGGTGATCGGGTGCCAGGACGCCGCCCTCCTCGTCACCGTGGCCGACGAGCGCCCGGCCGTCGAGCGCATCCCCTATCCCGCGGGCACGACCGCGCCCCGCGCCACCGCTTTCGCGAACCGCGAGGGGCGGCCGACGGTCGCCGCGGTCGCCGAAGGGGTCGGGGTGTGGATGCTCGACACGCGAGAGAAGTCGTGGACGCTTCTGCCGACGCCCGAGCCGGTCGTGCAGGCCACGGCGGTCGACGACAGGGATGCGAACCTGCTGGCCCTCACCGCGGACGGTCGGGTGCTGGTGCTCGACGGCGAGACCGGTGCGCTGCGTGCGTCCACCGCCGCTCTCGTGGGCGCGAGCCTGGCAGACGGGCAGCCGGTCGCGCTCATCGCCGACCAGCAGCGCGCCTACCTCAGCGGGCCGGCCGAAGGCCTTCTGTGGGAGCTCGACTTCGCCGACGACGCGCGCGTCGCCCGCGTGTTCACGCCCGAGCGGACGCCGCTGTTCGCGGCCGAGACGGGGCGCTGACCCATGAGGCAGACTCCGGCGCGGACGCCGCTCTCCCTGGCCGCCGCGGGGCCGCGACCCTTGCGGAAACTCCTGACCGCCACGCTCGCCGCTGCGGTGCTCGTCCTCACCGCATGCTCGGGCGGAGCGGCATCCGATCGCCCCCTCGTCGTGGTGACGACGAACATCCTGGGCGACGTCGTATCGAACCTCGTCGGCGACGACGTCGAAGTGGTGACGCTGATGCGTCCCGGCGCCGATCCGCACTCGTTCGAGATCTCCGCCGCCGAGGCCGCCCGCATGCGCTCCGCCGACCTGCTCGTCGCCAACGGCATGGGCCTCGAAGAGGGGTTGCAGCAGCACCTCGATGCTGCGGCATCCGAGGGGGTGCGCACCTTCGTCGCGGAAGACGCCGTCACCGTGCTGCCGTACACCTCGACCGATGCCGAGGGCGCCGACGATCCGCACTTCTGGACGGATCCCGCGCAGATGATCGCGGTCGTCGACGCCCTGACCCCGGTCCTCGAGAGCGTGGGCGGGGGCGATGCGGCGGGGGCCATCGCCGACCGCGCCGCCGCGTACCGCGCTGAGCTCACGGAGCTGGATGCCGAGATGACCGCCTCCTTCGCCGCGATCCCGGCGGAGCGGCGCGCGCTCGTGACCAACCACCACGTCTTCGGCTACCTCGCCGACCGCTTCGGCTTCCGTCTGGTGGGGGCCGTCATCCCCGGCGGCACGACCCTGGCCGCGCCCAGCACGAGCGATCTCGCCGACCTCGTGGCGGCGATCGACAAGGCCGGTGTGCCGACCGTCTTCGCGGAGTCGTCGTCGCCCGACCGGCTCGTGCGGGCGCTCGCGGACGAGGCGGACCGGCAGGTCGCCGTGACCGAACTGTTCACCGAGTCGCTCACCGACGCCGACGGCGGAGCGCCCGACTACCTCACCATGATGCGCGTCAACACCGAGCGCATCCGTTCCGGTCTCGCCCCCTGACACCGACCCCAGAGCCCCGACTCGGCGCACCTCGTCGCCGCGTCATCCCCGGACCCTCGCGGGTCCTCACCCAGAAAGAGAACCACATGCGCAGTTCCACCTTCCGCGCGGATCACCTCCGTCGCGCGGGCCTGCTCGCCCTCGCGGTCGGGGCCACGGTCGGCCTCTCGGCCTGCGCCGGTGGCGCCGGAACCGGCTCGGCCGCTCCCGCCTCCGACGCCCCCTCCGCGGGCGACGACGCCACCCGCGTCGCCCTGTCGTACCCCGGCGGGGTCGTCGTGCTCGACGGTCAGAGCCTCGAGACCCTCGGCGACTTCACGTCGGAGGAGTTCACCCGCCTGAACTCCGCCGGTGACGGCCGCCACATCATGGTCACCACGAGCGAGGGCTTCCAGGTTCTGGATGCCGGAGCCCCGGGCATCGAGCCGCAGCTCACCGACCTCGTGTTCGCAGCCGCCAAGCCCGGCCACGTCGTCACGCACGGCGGCACCACGGTGCTGTACGCCGACGGCACGAGCGACTCGACCATCTTCGACACCGATGCCCTGCTGGCATCCACCGACGAACTGCCCGCGGTCGAGACCATCCCCGGCGTCGAGGCGCACCACGGCGTGTCGATCGTGCTCGAGGACGGGACCTTCCTCACCACGGTGGGCAACGCCGACGGCCGCAACGGCGTCGTCGCGCAGGACGAATCAGGCGCGACCATCGCCCAGAGCAGCGACTGCCCCGGCGTGCACGGAGAGGGCACCGCGAAGGACGAGGTCGTCGTGTTCGGTTGCGAGGACGGCGCGCTCGTCTACGACGCGGGCACGTTCACCAAGCTCACCGCGCCCGACCAGCCCTACGGCCGCATGGGCAACGCCTACGTCAGCGACGACAGCGCCCTCGTCGTCGGCGACTACAAGGACGACCGGGATGCCGAGGGCTACCTGCTGCACCGCGTCGCGCTCATCGACACCTCGGCGAAGACCCAGCGGGTGATCGACCTTCCCGAGGGCGTGGAGTACACCTTCCGCGACATTGCTCGCGGTCCCGGCGACCTCGGCTACCTCCTCGCCACCGACGGCTCGATCCACGTGCTCGATCCGGCCTCGGGCGAGCTCACCGCGTCGTACCCCGTGATCGGCGCGTGGGAGGGCCCGACCGAGTGGCAGGACGCCCACCCCGCGATCAAGGTGGCGGGCGACATCGCCTACGTCACCGAGCCCGCGAAGAACGCCGTGCACGCGGTCGACCTCACCACCGGCGAGGTCGTGAAGAGCGTCACGCTGGAGCAGACGCCCAACGAGATCGCGCTCACCCACTGACGCGGGGCGAGATCGCGCTGACGCGGGACGAGATCGCGCTCACCCACTGACGCGGGCGCTCGACACCCGTCACGAGGGACGCTGCTCGCAGCTTCGCGCCTTCCTCGCAGATTCGCGCGCCGAATCTGCGAGGGAGGTGCCGCTCTGCGAGAACTCGTCACCGCCGACCCGCCTCCCGACCGCCCCGGTCGTACGCCACCTGCAGTGCTCCGCGCACCGCGCGTACGCCGGGGCGGTCGGCCGTTCCGCGGCGCACGGCCGTGAACACCTCGCGGCGTGGTTCGCCCGGCAGGTCCACCAGGCGGACCCGCGGAGTGTCGCCGGCGAAGACGAGGTCGGGGATCATGCCGACCGCGTGCCCGGATGCCACGAGCCGCACGTGCGCGGTCAGGTCGGCCATCTCGAAGCGCACGTCGGGTTCGAAGCCCGCGGCGCGACACTGCTGGGTCGCCCACTGCCGGGCGGCCGTGCCCACGGGCTCCATCACCCACGCGCGCCCGCGGAGGTCGGCGAGGCTCTCGGCGGGATCGCCGTGGGCGACGGCGAGGCGGATGGCATCCCGCCCGAGCAGGCTGCGCTCGATGCCGTCGCGGTGCTCGCGCGTGTGACCGGGGTACTGCTCGGCGACGGCGAGGTCGAAGCCGCGCGCCGCGACCTCGAACAACCCCTCCTCCGGAGCGAGCTCGGCCACCTCGATGCGCAGCTGCGGCTCGCTCTCGGCGAGCGCGTCGAGGGCGCGGGGGAGGAGGCCGTGGGCGGCGGACTGCATCACCGCGACGCGCACCGGCGCGAGGGAGGGACGGAGGCGCTCGAGCTCGGCGCGCGCCGCCTCGTCGGCGTCGAGCATGCGCGCGGCGTGCGCGGCGAGGGCGGCGCCCTGGGCCGTCAGTCGCAGGCGTCGCCCGTCGGGTTCGAGGAGGGGCACGCCGGCCTCGCGCTCGAGCAGCGAGAGTTGCTGCGAGATGGTCGACGGACTGTACGAGAGGGCGTCGGCGACGGCGGCCAGGGTGCCGCGCATCGACAGCTCGTGCAGCAGCCGGAGTCGGCGGAGATCGAACATGACATCCCTTCGGTTCTGTCGAACATAACCCGTCATCAATCATCGCTTTTCCTGACGGGAAGAGGGCCGCATGCTGAGGTCATCCGAGGAAGGATCGCCATGTCGCTCACTGACCAGCACACCACCGCCGTTCCGGCGGACGCCGCCCAGCCCGCCCAGCCCGCCCAGCCCGCACAGCTGGTCTCGCCCGCCGAGCTGGCAGACGAGGCGATCGCGCTCGTACGGCGCTGGCTCGCCGAGAGCCGCGAGGAGCCGGTCGACGTCTCCGCCGAGCGCCTGGCCGGTGTGCTGCGCGACCCGCACGGCCTCGACTTCACCGTGGGCTTCGTCGACGGCGTCGTGCGCCCCGACGACGTTCGGGTCGCCGCGCGCAACCTCGCCGCCCTCACCCCCCTCATCCCCGGCTTCCTGCCGCTGCACCTGAAGGCCGCGATCCGCCTGGGCGCCTTCGCCGCGCCGATCCTCCCGCAGGTCGTCGTGCCCGCCGCCCGCACGGCGCTGCGCTCGATGGTGCGCCACCTCATCGTCGACGCGAGCGACCGCAAACTCGGCGACGCCATCACCTCGATCCGCGGGCGGGGAGACGGCATCCGTCTCAACGTGAACCTGCTCGGTGAGGCGATCCTCGGCAAGAAGGAGGCCGCGCGCCGGCTCGCCGGAACGCGCAAGCTCCTCGCGCGCGACGACGTGGACTACGTGTCGATCAAGGTGTCGTCCACCGTTGCGCCGCACACCCCGTGGGCCTTCGACGCGGCCGTCGCCGACGCCGTCGCGGCGCTTCGCCCGCTCTACCGCGTGGCCAAAGAGACGGGCACCTTCCTCAACCTCGACATGGAGGAGTTCAAGGATCTCGACCTCACCCTCGCGGTCTTCGAGACGCTGCTCGGCGAGCCCGAGTTCGACGGCGTCGAGGCCGGCATCGTGCTGCAGGCCTACCTGCCCGACGCCCTCGCCGCGATGATCCGCCTGCAGGAGTGGACCGCCCGTCGCGTGGCATCCGGGGGTGCGCCCATCAAGGTGCGCGTCGTCAAGGGTGCGAACCTGCCGATGGAACGCGTGGATGCCGACGTGCACGACTGGCCGCTGGCGACCTGGCCGTCGAAGCAGGCGACCGACGCGTCGTACAAGGCGGTGCTCGACTACGCGCTGCGGCCCGAGCACACCGCGAACGTGCGGATCGGCGTCGCCGGCCACAACCTGTTCGACGTCGCCCTCGCGTGGCTGCTCGCGGAGCGGCGGGGCGTAACGGGCGGCATCGAGGTCGAGATGCTGCTCGGCATGGCCACCGCGCAGCAGGCCGTCGTGCGCCGCACGGTCGGCGCGATCCTGCTGTACACCCCGGTCGTGCACCCCCGGGAGTTCGACGTCGCGATCGCGTACCTCATCCGCCGCCTCGAAGAGGGCGCGTCGAGCGAGAACTTCATGTCGGCGGTGTTCGACCTCGACACGCACGCGGCGCTGTTCGCCCGCGAGCGCGACCGCTTCCTGGCATCCCTCGCCGACATGCCCGAGGGCGTTCCCGCCTCCCACCGCGTGCAGGACCGCACCGCGGCGGCGGAGCCCGCGCCGACGCACGGTTTCCACAACGCCCCCGACTCCGACCCCGCGATCGCGGCCAACCGCGACTGGGCGAAGGCGATCGTCGCGCGGATGGAGCGCTCCGACCTCGGTCGGGCGAGCATCGCCGCGCACACCGTGACCGACGAAGCCGCCCTGAACACGCTGATCCAGGATGCCGCGACGGCCGCCGCGGGGTGGCGACAGCTGGGGGCGGCGAAGCGCGCCGAGATCCTGCACCGCGCGGGCGACGCGCTGGAGGCCCGTCGTGCCGATCTGCTCGAGGTCATGGGGGCCGAGTGCGGCAAGGTCCTCGAGCAGAGCGACCCCGAGGTGTCGGAGGCGATCGACTTCGCCCACTACTACGCCGAGCAGGCCCGCGCGCTCGACGACGTCGACGGCGCGACGTTCACCCCCGTCGGGGTGACCGTGGTCACCCCTCCCTGGAACTTCCCCGTCGCGATCCCCGCGGGCTCCACTCTGGCCGCCCTCGCCGCCGGTTCCGCCGTGGTCATCAAGCCGGCGGCCCTCGCCGAGCGCTCGGGCGCGGTGATGGTCGAGGCCCTCTGGGAGGCGGGCGTGCCCCGCGAGGTGCTGAAGCTCGTGCAGGTGTCCGAGAACGACCTCGGTCGTCAGCTGCTCACCCACCCCGCCGTCGAACGGGTCGTGTTGACCGGCGCGTACGAGACGGCCGAGCTGTTCCGCTCCTTCCGTCCCGATCTGCCGCTGCTGGCCGAGACGAGCGGTAAGAACGCCGTGATCGTGACCCCCAGCGCCGACCTCGACCTCGCGGCGAAGGACGTCGCGATGTCGGCCTTCGGCCACGCGGGCCAGAAGTGCTCGGCGGCATCCCTCGTCGTGCTCGTCGGCTCGGTCGCGCGCTCGCGTCGCTTCCGCGACCAGCTCGTCGATGCGGTCACCTCGCTCGAGGTGGGGATGCCGTGGGATCAGGCCTCGCGCGTGGGTCCGCTCATCGAGCCGGCGCAGGGGAAGCTCCTGACGGCCCTGACCTCGCTCGAGCCCGGTCAGCGCTGGGTCGTGGAGCCCCGTCGCCTCGACGACGACGGGACGCTGTGGCGCCCCGGCATCCGCGAGGGTGTGCAGCCGGGGAGCGAGTTCCACCGCACGGAGTACTTCGGTCCGGTGCTCGGCATCATGACCGCCGAGACGCTCGACGAGGCGATCGACATCGTCAACGCCATCGAGTACGGCCTCACCTCGGGACTGCACGCGCTCGACACGGCGGAAATCGACACATGGCTCGCGCGGATCGAAGCAGGAAACGTGTACGTCAACCGCGGCACCACGGGTGCCATCGTGCAGCGTCAGCCGTTCGGCGGATGGAAGAAGTCCGCGGTGGGTGCGGGGACGAAGGCCGGCGGTCCGCACTACCTGTACGGGTTCGGGACGTGGGCGGATGCCGAGACCTCGGCGCCGCGGTCCACGGACGCGTTCACCGCACCGGCGTCGGCGGCCGTGCCCGCGAAGGATCGCGAGTGGCTGGCATCCGCCCTGTCCAGCGACGCCGCAGCCTGGGCTTCGGAGTTCTCGCTCGCCCGGGACGTCACGGGGCTGGAGTCGGAGCAGAACGTGCTGCGCTACGCCGCGGTGCCCGTCACCGTGCGGATCGAGGACGCGTCGGAGGCGGCGCTGGTGCGAGTCGTCGCGGCGGGGGTGCGAGCGGGGTCGTCGGTGACGATCAGCGCCGCTCGCGAACTGACGCCGGCCGTGCGGGCGTGGCTCGAGGGCGTCGGCGTGCGTGCCGCCGTCGAGGACGATGCGGAATGGGGGCGCCGCGCCACGCGCCTCGCCCGGACGGGCGGCCGTGTCCGGCTGCTCGGTGGCTCACCGGCCGCGGTGGCCGGGGCCACCGGGGGCTCTCCCTCGCTCGCGGTCTACGCCGGCGCGGTCACCCGCGCGGGTGAGGTCGAGCTGCTGCCGTTCCTGCGCGAGCAGGCCGTGTCGATCACGGCACACCGCTTCGGGACGCCGCGTCGGTACGCGGTTCCTCCGCTCGTCGGGCGGTGACATCCGCAGAAAGGCGGGGTCGTGCTTTCCCGGCGACCCCGCCTTCGTCGCGCCGGCTGACGTCGCGTCAGTCGTCGTCACGTGCCGGCTGACCTCGCGTCGGCCTTCGTCCGCGCGGTCCCGGCGCAGGCCCGTCGTGTGCGCCGCTCAGGTCGTTCCCGACGCCGCGACCCGCTGCGCCGCTCGGCGCACGGATACCGGAACGGGAACGCCCGCGACGGTCTGCGGCGAGGTCACCGGGTCGCCCGCGACGACCCGGAGCGGCAGCATGCCGGCCCACACCGAGCGGTCCTCGCCGTCGTCGTCGACTTCCACGAGAGAGCCCGCATTGTCCTTGACGCTCGCCTCGGACAGCGTCAGGCGCAGCACCATGGTCGCCGCGATCTCGCGGGCGGTCATCGGGCGCACGTCTTCGCTCCGTCCGGGCATCAGGTGCTCCGACAGCGTGAGCAGCGCGGACTCCTTCTGCGCCGCCGGGACGACGGATGCGACGCCGTGCACGACGGCGCACCGGTAGCGCATCGAGCTGTCGAAGAGCGACCGGGCGTACTTCAGGCCCATCAGGTGCGTCACCGTCAGACAGACCGGGGCGCCCGCGGCGATGCGGCGGAAGAAGTCGCTGCCGGTCGATCCGTGCAGGAGTACGTCGTCGCCGTCGCGCCCGATGCCGACCGGCAACGCCACGGGTCGTTCGTCGCGCACGATGGCGAGCGTTCCCGACAGTGCGCCGTCGATGACGTCGTACAGAGCGGCGCGATCCGTGCGCTGGTGGTGCGCACCTCGGCGGACGCGGGTGAGAGCGGTGAGGGGCAGGTCTGTGGAGGACTCTTCAAAAGAGTCATCCAGCTCGGCGCGGGGCGATTCCACGCCGGGGAGATCGGACGGGGGCTGAACGGTGTCGGGTACGTCGGTCATGATCCGATTGCACTCGTACTGCTGGACCATTCCGTAGTCCACTTATCGCGCATCCGCGTGGACCAGTGACAGACTTCGTGGGTGATCTCCCTCGGAATACTGGACCGCGGCTCGACCGTGCCGCTCCACGAGCAGCTCGCCCACGGATTGCGGGCAGCGGTGCTCGAGGGACGCGTGGGCGGGGGAGAAGCGGTGCCGTCGACCCGCGCGCTCGCCGCCGACCTCGGGGTCGCCCGCGGTACCGTCGTCGCGGCGTACGAGATCCTCGCGGGCGAGGGATATCTGCTGCCCCGACCGGGGGGTGCGACCGTCGTCGCCGACGTCTCGGCTCGATCGGCGTCGACACCGCGCGCGCGAGTCGAGACCGGTGCCGGGGAGGAGTCGGGGCTGATCGACCTGCGTCCGGGGCGGCCCGGTACGACGGGTCTCGCCGATGCGGCGTGGCGCTCGGCATGGCGGCGCGCGACCGCGGGAGATCCGGATGCGGACGTCGCCGACACCGCCGGGGACCCGGCCCTGAGGGCGGAGATCGCCCGGTACCTCGGTCGCGCGCGCGGGCTCGATGTCACGGCATCCGAGGTCCTCGTCACCGCCGGCACCAGCGACGCCGTGCTTCTGGCTCTGCTCGCCCTGTCGCCGCGCGGCGACCGGACGAGGTTGCGGGTCGGCATCGAGAACCCGGGGTATCCGCGCGTGCATCGGATCCTTCGCCGGCTCGGGATCACCGCCGTCCCTGTCCCCGTGCGTCTCAGTGCCGGGCTCGACCTCGACGCCGTCGAGCGTCACCGTGATCTCGATGCGTTCATCGTCACGCCTCACCACCACTACCCCCTCGGGAGTCGATTGGATGCCGAGGCGCGTGCCCGCCTGCTCGCCTGGGCCGACCGCGAGGATGTCGTCGTCATCGAGGACGACTACGACAGCGAGTTCCCCCATGGCCGTGCACCCCTTCCTCCGCTGCATCTGCTCGACCCCGCGCGAGTGGTGCTGATCGGCAGCCTGTCGAAGACGCTCACTCCGGCGGTCCGTTGCGGGTGGATCGTCGCGACCGGCGAGGTGGGCGAGCGGATGCGCGCCGCGCGCGCCGACCTCGACCTGCCGGTGTCCCTCGTTCAGCAGCACGCGCTCGCGCTGTACCTCTCAGAGGGGTCGCTCGCGCGACACGCGGCGCGACGGCGTCGGGAGTATCGCCATCGTCGTCGCCTCCTGCTCGATGCTTTCCAGGGCGTGCCCGGTGTGGAGCTGGAGGCGACGGACGGTGGTCTTCACGCGGTGGCGTTGCTCCGCGGGAGGGGGGAGGATGCCGAGCGCGCGATCGTCGCGGATCTCGCCGAGCGCGGTATCCGCGTGGCGCCGCTGGCGTCGTATGTCTGGGAGGGCGCTGCCACGTCGCTTCCGGCGGGGATCGTCTTCGGGTACGCCGAACCGTCGAGCGTCGTCCTCGTTCAGGCGATCGACGCGATGCTGGACGTTCTGCGCGCGCACGCCGTGATCTGATGACCCCCGCCGACGTTTCGCCGGCCCGAGGAACACCGGCTCCCGCGATACCCCCCTGTCGCAAACAGGCCTCGAGCGTTGCACCGGCTCGCGGGACACGGCGCGGACTCCGGGCGCACCGCGGGTACCCACCCGCCCCAGGCTCCAGGCAGCCCCCGACGCCTTACCGCTCCAACATCTCCAACGCGGCCATCGCGGCGTTCTGCCCCCCGATACCGCTGACCGCCCCGCCCCGCTGCGCGCTCGACCCGCACAGCAGCACGCGCGAGTGCGGTGTCGCCACGCCCCACCGCTCCGCGGGGGAGTGGGCCGGCGACGTCAGCCACGGCCACGACAGCGCGCCGTGGAAGATGTCGCCGCCGACCATGTTGAGCGAACTCTCCAGGTCGGTCGTCGTGCGGGCCTCGATGCACAGCCGCCCGTCGGGCGCGCGCAGGATGCAATCGCGCAGCGGCTCGGCCAGCACCGTGTCGAGCGACGCCTGCGCCGCAGCCAGAAGTCGCGCCCCGGCGGCGACGGGATCGGTGTCGTCGATGAGGCGATGCGGCACTTGCAGTCCGAACATCGTCAGCGTTTGCGCGCCCGACGCCCGCAGCTCGTCACCGAGGATCGACGGATCGGTCAGGGAGTGGCAGTAGATCTCGACGGGGAGCGGCTCGGGAAGGACTCCCGCGGATGCCGCCACGTGCGCGGCATCCAGTTGGGTCATCGTCTCGTTGACGTGGAAGGTGCCGGAGAACGCGGCTTCGGGGGTGACCGAGGTGTCGCGCAGTCGGGGGAGTCGCGACAGCAGCATGTTGACCTTGACCTGCGCGCCCTCGGGTTCCGGGGCGCCGGTGGTGGCGGAACCGCCCGCGGCAAGCATGCGGTCGAGGACGGCGCGCCCGACGCCGCTGAGCACGAGCTCGCCGTGGAACACCTCCGATCGATCGGTCATGGTGTGCACGTCGCCGTCGGGCGAGATCGAGACGACCTCGACGCCGGTCACGATCTGCGCGCCCGCCTCGCGCGCGGCGCGTTCGAGTTCGGCCGTCACCGCGCCCATACCGCCGACGGGGACGTCCCAGTGCCCGGTCTCGCCGCCGATGACGTGGTAGAGGAAGCAGCGGTTCTGCGCGAGTGAGGGGTCGTCCGATGACGCGAAAGTGCCGATCAGTCCGTCGGTCAACGCGATGCCGCGCACGAGGTCTCTGTCGAGCGACGCGCGCAGGAGGTCTCCGAGGGGACGCTCCGTCAGCGCAGAGAAAAGCGCGTCGTCGCCGACCTTCTCGCGCACCTCGTCAACGGTCGGCAGCGGCTCCGTCATCGTCGGGAACACCGCCCGACCGAGCGGGGCCAGACGTTCCCCGAATGCAGCGAACCGCTCGGCCTCGTCGGTGTCGCCCAGGGTGCGGGCGAACGACGCGGCCGTGGCCTCGGCATCCTCGGTGTCGATGAGGATGCCGCGCGACGGGTCGACCGGATCGGGTGTGTAGGAGGAGTACCGGCGCCGCCGCAGCTCGATGCGCAGGCCGAGGTCGTCGATGATCTTCTGCGGCAGCAGGCTGACGAGGTAGGAGTAGCGCGACAGTCGCGCGTCGACCCCGCGCCACGGGCGTTCCGACACGGCGGCGCCGCCCACGGCATCCGTTCGCTCGATCACCACCACCCGGCGCCCGGCGCGGGCGAGGTAGGCCGCGGCGACGAGGGCGTTGTGCCCTCCTCCCACGATGACGACGTCGTACCGGCGAGTATCCGAAGCGGTCATGTCATCCACGGTATCGACGGGCGCGACTTCGGCTAAGGGGGTGGCGCACTAGCGTGGATGCCATGACTTCCCCCGCGGATCTGCTCGACATCGCCACCCGCATCGCCCGAGAGGCGGGCGAGTTGGCCCTCCGCCGCCGCCGCGAGGGCGTGACGGTCGCGGCCACCAAGTCGGCCGCGGCCGACATCGTCACCGCCGCCGACCGCGAGGTCGAGGCGTTCATCCGCGCGGAGCTGGCTCGGGAGCGCCCGGGCGACGGGTTCTTCGGCGAAGAATCGGGCGCCGAGGCCGGCACGAGCGGCATCACCTGGGTCGTCGATCCGATCGACGGCACCGTCAACTACGCGTACGGCATCCCGGCCTGGGCGGTCAGCATCGCCGCCGTCCAGGGTACGCCCGAGACCGCGACGTGGACCGCGCTCGCCGGTGCCGTCTTCAACCCCGTCACGGGTGAGCTGTTCCGTGCCGCCCGCGGCGGCGGAGCCTGGCTCGGCGACCAGCGCCTCTCGGTCAGCGAAGTGGGCGAAGCCGGTGGGCTCGTCGCGACGGGCTTCGGGTACGACCCCGAGACGCACGGTCCGGCGCTCGCGCAGCTGTCGCGCGTCATGCCCATCGCGCGCGACGTGCGCCGCATCGGTGCGGCCTCACTCGATCTGGCATCCGTCGCCGCCGGGCGCGTCGACGCCTACTACGAGCGTGGCACCCACCCGTGGGATCACGCGGCCGGCGCGCTGCTGGTCGAAGAGGCCGGAGGACGCGTCGGCGGGGCGCCTGGCGGTCGCCCGGGCAACGGCATGGTCATCGCCTCGGGGCCCGACTTCTTCTCGCGGATCGAGCCGCTGCTCGACTTCGAGCGGTGACCACCCCGCCCGCTCAACGCATTCTCAGTTGACGGGGGGTATGGTGTTTACCAGTTCGTTATCTTCCGCAACCCGAACCTGCGGAAATGGCCAAGCCCCACAGCCCGAAGCCGTCGCCCGTGCGCGACACGACACGAGAGCCCTCGCGCGTTGCCGTCAGAAGCCTTCCCGATTGAGCCTGCCCCCACCCGGCGGTCCCGTCGCCCCCTCACTCCTGCCCCCGAGGCCGCCGTCCGGCCGACCCGAGCCGAGATGCGTCGCCACGGTGCGAGCGACCCGGCACCGGTCGACGCCGAGAACGTCGCGCAGCCCGAGCTGATCGAGAACGTGGCCGCCGCCGTCCTCGAGACGGTCATCGCCGCGACGATCGACGCCACGCTCCCCGAAGCGGATGCCGCGTCCACCGACGCCGCCCGCTCCGACGCCGCGGAGCCCGACGCCCTCGAGGTCACCGTCGTCGACGAGCGCTCCTCCGACGAGGTCGCGGTCATCCTGCAGAGCGCCGACAGCGACAGCGCCACCACGCCCGTCACGCTGCCGACCTCCCCGATCACCCTCCCGGTCTCGTCGCGTCGTTCGCGCCGGCGCCCGCAGGAGGCGGTCATCCTCGACAGCGCCGACACGCTCGAGGCGCCGGTCGCCGGAGCCCCCGTCACGGATTCTCGCGTCGCCGAAGTACCCGCCGCGGATGCGCCGACCACCGATGCACCCGCCCCTGACGCGCCGCGCACCGAGCGGAATCCGGATGCCGCAGACGCCCCCGTCGACGACGAGTTCACCTCGGCCGCGCGTCTCTTCGCGTTCACCGGCGAGACCGCCGTGCAGTCGAACCGCGTCGCCGGTCCTGCCCAGCCCGTCGCTGAGGGCCTTCCGGCCGTCGCGATGACCGGCACCCGCCGCAACGTGCGCCGCATCGCGGCCACGTCGTTCTCGGTCGGCGTCATGGGCGTCGTGGGGCTGCTCACGGTGGGCATGACCATGCCGGTCAGCGCCCTCGCCTCGGCGAGCGGCACCGACAGCGTCACCGCGAGCGAAACCGTCACCACCCGGCTCGCCGTCGGTGGCGACGTCGCCGCATCCGAGGGTGCCATCCAGGCCTACGTCGCTCCCGCCGCGGCGCAGGCGGCCGTGGTCGACCGCTCCGACGGCTACAGCGCGACCACCTACGCGCAGATGGCCGCCGATTCGGGGATCACCAACCCGTCCAACTTTTACGTCAACGACCCCACGGCGCCCATCCAGTGGCCCTTCGCGGTCGGCGTGCCCATCACGTACGGCTTCGGCATGCGCGACGGCACCATGCACGAGGGTGCCGACTTCGTGCCCGGCGAGGGTTCGCCCGTGCAGGCGATCGCCGACGGCACCGTGCGCATCGCGACCGAGCAGGGCGGCGCCTTCGGCGTGACGGTCCTGATCGATCACGAGATCGACGGTCAGCTCGTCTCGAGCCGCTACGGACACATGCAGTACGGTTCGCTGCAGGTCACCCAGGGTCAGCACGTGAAGGTCGGGCAGTTCCTCGGCCGTACCGGTAACACCGGCCGCTCGTTCGGCGCCCACACGCACGTCGAGATCCTCCAGAACGGCACCACTCCGATCGACCCGATCGTGTGGCTGCGTCAGCACACCGGCGGCTGAGCCGATTGGTGGGAGGGTGTCGCGGTCTGATATCCTCTTCAAGTTGCCCGGAGCGATCCGGGTACGCCCCGATAGCTCAGTGGCAGAGCACTTCCATGGTAAGGAAGGGGTCGTCAGTTCAATCCTGACTCGGGGCTCAAGGTGTTCATTTCCGAATCGTGGATGCCGTGCGGCGGGGTAGCTCAGTTGGTGAGAGCGCACGACTCATAATCGTGAGGTCGCGGGTTCAAGCCCCGCTCCCGCTACCGAAGACACTGAGAAGCCCCGGCTCGCGCCGGGGCTTCTGTCGTTCCTGCTCAGGCCGCGCGCCGGCCGCTCTGCCGGTCCCATTCCAGCGACTTCCACTGCAGGAAGGTGCAGAGGTTGCTGGCGATGACGTACTCGGCGGCGAGGCTGGCGATGTCGTGCACCGTCATCACCAGGTCGTCGGGCCGCTCGGTGAGCGTCAACTCCCATACCGGGTCGTCGTAGCTGCGCGGCTTCATGAAGATGGATGCCGAGGCGTTCCGAAGGCGCAGGATGACGAGTCCGGTGTCGTCGGTGTCCCCGTCTTCCTGAGGGGCGACGGTGATGGAGCCGGCGATGCAGTGCTCCTCCTTCTCGAACTCCTCCACCCAGCTCTCGAGCTGCGCGTGGGAGCGGCGGGGTGGCGAGTCTTCGAGCGGTCGCATGGGGCGAGTATGCCACCCCGGCGGTCCCGGGCCGCGGGGAGGCGCTCGCCTTGACCGGCGGAGGCGCAGTGTGCGACAAGCTCTCTGCCGGGGCAACCCCCTGGGGTGTCCCATGCAGGGCGACTATCGTGCCTGCATGCCGAACAGTATCGAGCGCACCCACCTCACGGTGGATGGTTCGACGTTCGCGCTCGGACCCCTCGAAGCCCTCGACGATCTGCGGGACCAGGTGCTGCGCGCGGCGCGGGCCGGAGGCGGCTTCCTGAACGTCACCGTCGACGGCGGTCAACGCCTCAGCTTCTTCGTGACGACGACCACGTCGGTCGTCATCGCGGTCGCGACGGTACCGCTCAGCGCCGACACGGCCGACGGGCGAGGCCTGCAGCACACCCCCGGGATCGATCGCGACTACAGCGACGGAGACGTCCCCTTCGACGTCATCTAGGGTCGCCGCCCCGACGCAGCCCGTGTGCGGGGGCCGCCGATCACCGCCGCGCCCGCGCGACCCGCGCCGCGAGCGACCCTGCCGCGCGCCAGGGCGCGATCCGGCCGCGCGCCGGAACGACCCGGACACGCGCCGCGAGCGACCTACCGCGCGCCGGAAGCAACACGGCCGCGCGCCGCGAGCGACCCTGGCGAGCGCAGGCACGACCCGGGCGCGCGACCGCTGGTCGGGCACCGCCGAGGGAAAGCGTGGCGCGACCCCCGGTCTCAGTCCCAGCGCGTGTCCCGCTCCTCGTCGTCGCCGTCGCGCGCGGCATCCGCCGCCGGCCACTCCATCCGGAAACCGCACTCGCGGCATTCGTCCGCCCGGATGCCCTCATCGAGCAGCGGGTGCATCGTCACGCCGCAGGCGGGGCAGATCGGCTGCGCCTCATCGGCGAAGGCGTTCGTGTAGCTCATGGATCCTCCGTTCCCGCGGCGACATCTCGATTGTGCCCCCGCGCGGATAACGTCGGAGCATGCCCGCTTCTTCCGCCCGCCTGGGTTTCGGTCTGGCCGCCGTCGGCCGTCCGGCGTACATCACCACCGGTCGCGACGACGACCTCGGCGACCCGGCCGCCCGCTCGGTCCCGGCGCTGCGGGCGCGGGCACACGCCCTGCTCGATGAGGCGTGGGATCTCGGCATCCGGTACATCGATGCGGCACGTTCGTACGGGCTCGCCGAGGACTTCCTCGGCGGGTGGCTCGCGGCGCATCCCGAGAGGCGTTCCGCGCTCGTCATCGGCTCGAAGTGGGGCTACGCCTACGTCGGCGAGTGGAAGATGGATGCCGCTGTGCACGAGCGCAAAGAGCACTCAGCGGCGATGTTCGACCGGCAGTGGCCCGAGACGGTCGCGGCTCTCGGCTCACCGCCCGACTTCTACCTGGTCCATTCCGTGACCCCCGACAGCCCCGCGCTCGCCGACCGCGAGCTGCTCCAGCGGATGCGACGACTGCGCACCGACGGCGTGCGCGTGGGGCTGTCGACGAGCGGTCCGCGCCAGGCCGACGTGGTGCGCGCGGCGATGCGCCTCGACGACTGTCCGTTCACCGTCGTGCAGTCCACCTGGAACCTGCGGGAGTCCTCCGTCGGTGACGCGCTGGCCGAGGCGCACGACGCGGGTTGGACCGTGGTGGTCAAAGAGGCGCTCGCGAACGGCGAGCTCGCATCCGCCGAGCCGGGCGGCGACTTCGCGTCCGCGACATCCGGGATCGCATCCGACCTCTTCGCGCTCGGTGCCGCGCTGTCGCAGCCGTTCGCCGACATCGTGTTGAGCGGGGCGACGACCGCCGAGCACCTCCGTCGCGGCGTCGAGGCGCGTGCCGTGGAGGTCGACCGCGCGGTGCTCGCGGGCCTCGCGGCCGACCCGAGCGACTACTGGCGACGCCGGTCGGAACGCCCCTGGCGCTGAGCTGGACGAAGAGCCCCCGCGCCACTCGAGAGGAGCGGATGGATCAGGGCACGCATCGCACGTCGGCGACGCTGCCCGACACGTTCGCCCACGAACTCGCGATCGCGGTGGCCAACACCGACCCCGATGACGACCGTGCCTGCGCGTAACCGGCGGAGCGGGCGTTGGCGATGGAGCGCACCGTCATGCCGGGTGCGTACGTTCCGCACGACGACCATGACACCCGTGTTCCGGTGAGCCCCGTTCCGATGAAGGCGCACACGTTGCCGGTGGCGCAGCTGCCGACGGACCCTTCCTCGCCGGCGGGCGGCACGTCGATGCTCATGCCGAGCTCGGGCCAGTGCGCACGGGTCGAGTCGATGACGACCCCGCCGGGGAGGTCGTCGAGCGCGGCGGCGATGTCGGGGTGGAGGTCTTCGGGTGCGGTCATTGCGGAGCGTCCTTCCTGTCGCGTACATCCCACAGGATGTAGTCGGTGATCGATCCGGCGGGGAGCTTGAGGTTGGGGTTGTCCTCGACCAGAGCCGATTCGTACCCCACGATGCGGCCCGTCTCCGTGGAGATCAGCAGCGAGATGTCGGAGTTGACGGAGGCCGAGGGGATGCCGCCGAGCCCGACGACGGGACGTCCCAGGCGGTCGTTCGTGACGCCGAGCACGCGCAACCCGGGGGCCGAGGCGAGCACGTCGAGCAGGGCCGACTGCTGGCTCCCGGTGAGCGTCCACTCGCTCTGCAGCGACCGCACGCCCAGCATCACGTCACCCGCCGCGAGGGGTTCGCTCGCGCCCGTCGAGGTCACGATCAGTGACCGCATGACATCCGGGGTCGGTGCGGGCGGCGTGCGGACGAGCGGGGAGAACTGGTTCTGCACGAACTGCAGGTCGCCCACCACGGTGCCGGGGGTCGGATCGTCCACGGGAACCGTGTCGCCGTCGGCGTTGGTCGCCTCCGCAGCGACCGTGACGACCGAGCCCGACAGATCCTCGGTCCAGCGCACGTCCACCCACTCGCGGCGGAAGACCGTGGCCTCCGCGTCATCGGGCGATCCGCTGAAGTACCACCCCAGCGACAGTGATCGACGCTCCGGCGCGAGAGTCGTCGTCGACTCGGACAGACGACGCTGCGCTTCGGCGATGACCCGCGACGCATCGTCGGCGACGGCCGAGTACACCAGGGGCTTGGGGGTGAGGGCGTGGGCCGAGGGTGCCGGCATCCAGAGCACTCCCGAGACGATGGCGAGCACGAGGACGACGGCTGCGGCGGCGGAGGCGATGGCGAGGGCCGGACGACGTCGACGAGCACCGGGACGGCCGACGATGTCGCGCAGACGTCGTTCCGCGTCGAGAGGGATCGGGGCGTCCACCGGGGTGCGCGCGGTGTCCAGACGGCGCATGGCCCGGGCGAGCTCATCGTCGGTCATCGCGCACCTCCTCGCCGGTCGGAGCCGCCCGCTGAAGGAGTGGGCGCAGTCGCGCGCGGAGCCGATTGAGCCGCGTCCACACGGCGCCCTCGCTCGACCCGATCACGACCGCCACCTCGGCGGCCGAGAGCTCCTCCCAATACGTCAGCCAGAGGATCTCGCGCTCGCGCTCGTTCAGCGCCCGGATGGCATCCAGCAGGCGCGCGGTCATCGCGGGCTCCGCCTCGCTCGCGAGGGTGCGCACGTGGTCCTCGATATGCGTCCACAGGGCCCCCTCTCGATCTCGACGCCGGTATTCGTTCGCTATGAGATTGCGTGCGGTGCGGTACAACCACGGCAGTCCGAACGGATCGCGCGGATCGCGTTTGCGCCAGGCGATCTCGAAGCAGTCCATCGTGAGGTCGGCGGCGGCCTCGCGATCCGATACGCGCCGCTCGATGAATCGAAGAACGGCGTTGTGGTGCTCGCGGAAGAGCACCACGAAATCCGACTCGTCGATCACCGGCGTTTGTCTCCGTGCATCCGAAGGGGAAGTGTTTGAACGAGTCGAATCCTTACACGTCGACGTGACAGAAAAATTCTTCGCGTCGTTGTAAGGATCCGCGTCCGCATGACACCGCACTGATGGGGGTGGGTGTCTTCTCCGGCTTCGAGACGACACCCGCACGCCCGCCGACTGATGTTCGGGACTGACCTCGGCGGGTGAGGGGTTGCGCTGCGTGGGGGCAGTGCAACCCCTCGCATCCCCGACATCGGTCCAGGATGCCAGAGCGCCCGCGTCAGTCCGGATCGACGATCAGGTTCGTGATGCGCGCCGTCGCGATGAGTCGATCGTCGTCGTCGCGGACGACGATGTCGTAGGTCGCCACGCGGCGTCCACGGTGGGCGGGTGTCGCGACGGCATGGATCCGTCCGTCGCGCGCGCCGCGGTGGTGGGTGATGTTGAGATCGACGCCCACGCAGACCTTTCCGAGCGTCGACGCGTGGATCATCGCGGCCCACGATCCGACGGCTTCGGCGAGGGCGGCCGTCGCTCCGCCGTGCAGTCGCCCGAGCGACTGCGTGTTGCCGTCGACCGGCATGACAGCCGTCACACGTTCGGCGGACTGCTCGACCACGGTGATGCCGAGTCGCTCGTCGAGGGCTCCGGGGACGATGGTCCAGGGCGTCATGGACTGCTCCTTCCGCCGCCCGCCGAGGGGCGGCCCTCCCCGACATTATTCCTGAACGTTCGTTCAGGAGAGGCGCCATCGACCGGTGGGACTCAGGACGAGCGCAGGCCGTCCAGGGCGATGCGGACGATGTCGGCGCCGAGGCGTCCGCCGTCGACGCCACCGCCGGGGCGGTACCACTCCACGACGGAGTTGATCATGCCGAACAGCAGGCGCGCGGCGACGGCCGCGTCGACGTCGTCGCGCACATCGCCCTCGGCCTGCGCTTCGGCGACGAGAGCGGTGACGCGGTGATCGAAGACGCGTCGCCGTTCGAGCGCCATCTGCTCGACGGGGCTGTTCCCGCGAACCCGCAGCAGCAGTGTCACCGCGGGCAGTCGCGCGACGAGCACGTCGGTCGCGCCGACGAGCACGAACCGCAGGCGGTCGGATGCCGCCCCCGCGGAGGCGCGGGGGTCGTCGAAGACCGCTTCGAGGCCCCCCAGCGCCGCCTCCAGCGCCACCGAGAGCAGCTCCTCCTTCGAGGAGAAGTGGTGGTAGAGGGCCGATTTCGCGAGGCCCAGGCGTCGGGCGAGATCGGACACGCTCGTGGCGTCGTAGCCCTGTTCGTTGAACAGCCGCACCGCGACGTCGAGGATGCCCTCGCGGTCGTAGCCCGGGCGGCCGCGCCGCGCGGGGGAGTCGGCGGGGGTCGTGGCGGGGTTCGCGGCGGTCACGATGTCAGTGTGTCACTCCAGCAGGGCCGGGGAGTCGGCCCGCAGCAGCGCCCGCGCCGCGTTGCCGATGACCGCGCTGTAGGTGGGGTAGGCGAAGCGCACGCCGGCGAGGGTCGCGACGTCGATGCCCGCGGCCATCGCCGTCGTGACCGACTGGATGACCTCGACCGCGTTCTCTCCCACCGCGTGCGCGCCGAGCAGAAGCTCTTTGCGGCGGTCGGCGATGAGCGTGAGGAACCCGCTCTCGCGGTCGTCGATCACCGCGCGGTCGAGGTCGGCGAAGCGCACCGTCGCCACGACGCACGAGGGGTCGCGGTCGCGCGCCTGCTCCTCGGTGAGTCCGACGCCGGCGTAGTCGGGGTCGGTGAACCCGCCGGCGGGGAGCAGGTGGTGCGGGGTGCGTCGGTTGGCGCCGAGCACGGCGTTCTCGGCGGCGGCCTCGCCCTCGAACTGGGCCGCCTGCACCAGCATGTCGCGGCCGTTGGCGTCGCCCACGGCGAGGATGTGCGGCACGATCGTGCGGAAGTACCTGTCGACCGGGATCGCCGATCGCTCGACCGCGACGCCCGCGCGATCGAGCCCGAGGTCTTCGACGTCGGCGGGCCACCCCGTCGCCATCAGGACGACGTCGACGTCGACGGTGTGCGCCTCTTCGCTCTCGCGCCAGGTCAACCGGATCGCGCCGTCGTGCTCGTCGAGGCGCTCGACCGTGTCGATCCCCGTGTGCACGTCGACGCCGCGCGAGAGGAACGCCTCGGCGATGGCGTTCGAGATCCGCGCATCGGATGCCATGAGCACACGCGGCGCGACGTCGAGGAGCGTCACTTCGGCGCCGAACGATCGGAACACCGTCACCAGCTGGGCGCCGGTGTTGCCGGCGCCGATGACGGCGACGCGCCGGGGGAGTTCGGTCAGCGACAACACGTCTTCCGGCACGGTCGCGAGTTCGGCGCCCGGGATGGGGAGGCGCCGGGAGTGCCCGCCGACGCACACGAGGATCGACTCGGCGCGCACGCGCCGCCCGCTGTCGAGCTCGAGGGTGTGGTCGTCGACGAAGCGCGCACGGCCCTCGTGGATCAGGTCGATGCCGGCGTCGGCGAAGCGCTCCGCCTCGCGCTTGATGGAGCGCACGGCGTCGACGCGCTCGTGCACGCGCGACACCACCGCCGACCAGTCCACCCGGGGCTCGTCGACGACGATTCCGTAATCGTCGGCGGAGCGCGTCTCGCGCATGAGTCGCGCCGCCTTCGCCAGCACCCGGGTGGGAACGCAACCGGTGTTGACGCACGTGCCGCCGACGCGGCCGGCTTCGAGCACCACGACCGATGCCCCGAGTTCGGCGGCGCGCAGCGCTGCCGCGGTGCCCGCCGGTCCCGCACCGATCACGGCGATGTCGTAGCTGTCGGCGGCGTCGCTCACGGTGGTCCTCCCGGCGGGTCGGTGATCCCAGTCAAACCCGCACCGGCGAGCCGACCGCGGGGGTTGCGCGCCGGCTCAGAACCCCTCGTAGATCTCGGTGGCGGTCAGCCCCGTGCCGCCGAGGGCGTGAACGCCCGGCGCAGGATGCAGCTCGAACGTCTCGCCGTCGTGCAGGAGCACGGCGGTGTAGTCGCCGCGGGTGTCGAGCTTGAGCTCGTACCGACCCGTGTCGATCAGCCGCAGAGTCACGACGGCGCCGCTGCGGGCCAGGAAGCTGGTCTCTTTCTCGTGTGCCGTGGGCAGCGGGATGACCGGCTGATCGTCGTGGGAGGTCATCGGTGGTCGCGCCACGAGTGCTGGGGGTCGTAGCCGAGGAGGCGCCGCGCCTTGTCGATCGACAGCAGCGTGGTGTTCTCGCCCAGCTCTCCGCGCGTCTCGACCCCGGGGAAGACCTCGTCGATCAGCTCGGCGTTCGGGCGGGTCATGACCGTGTCGGCGGCGGCGATGATGAAGGTGTCGAAGCCGTTCGGCGCGTTCTCGAGGGCGCGCTGGATCGACTGCGCTCCGTCGCGCGCGTCGATGTAGCCCCACAGGTTCCACTTCCGGGTGCGCGCGTCGGCGTCGAAGGGGAACTCCGCGTAGTCGGCGGGGACCATGACGTTCGAGAATCGCAGCGCCGTGATCGAGAGGTCGGGATGCCACCTCACCAGCTCGGTCGCGAGTCGCTCCTCGAGCGTCTTCACGAGGGAGTAGACCGACTCGGGGCGGGGAGCGTATTCCTCGTCGACCGGGATGTACGGCGGCGGGACGTCGAAGGGGAGCCCCAGCACCGTCTCGCTGGAGGCGTAGACGATCTTGCGGATGCCGAGCCGCACGGCCGCCCAGAACACGTTGAACGTGCCCGTCATGTTGTTGTGGAACGTGGCGATGTCGGAGCGGATGCCCGGCGCGGGGATCGCCCCGAGGTGGACGACGGCGTCGAAGCCCGTGTGCTGGTCATTCACCCCGGCGAGGGCGTCGATCACCTGGCCGTAGTCGGTGAGCTCGACCTGCACGAACCCCGGGCCGCGTTCACCGTGGATGTCGAGGCCGATGACGTCGTGGCCGGCGGCACGCAGTTCGCGGGCGACGACGGTGCCGAGCTTGCCGGAGGAACCGGTGAGGGCGATGCGCATGTGAGTCCTTCAGGTCGGGATGCTGTCGAAGATAGCGCCGGGCACCGACACCGGGCGGCGGCTTGACGAGGCTCGGCCCGCGAGCTCGTGCTCGCGGGCCGGGGATGTGCGAGGGCGTCGGGTCAGTGGACGCGCGCCTCTTCCTCGTCATCCTCGTCGTCGCCGGGGATGAACACGTCGACCACGGTCACGTTGACCTCCACGACCTTCATACCCACGATGTCGGAGATCGCCTTCTCGACGGCGGAGCGCACGTTCGCCGCGACGCGCTGGATCCGCTCGGGGTAGTCCACCTGGATGGCGATGTCAGCGGCGACCTCGGTCTCGCCCACCTCGACGCTCACGCCCTGGGCGTAGTCCTTCGCGCCGACGGCCTGGCGGATGTTGCCGATGACACGAGCCGCACCCCCGCCGAGGGCGTGCACCCCGGGAACCTGGGCCGCGGCGATGCCGGCCACTTTGGCGACGACGGGGTCGACGATGACGGTCTTTCCGCCGTCCGCGCGGGTGCCGGTGGGGGTGGAGATGTTCTGTGCCATGAGAAGGGTCCTTTCGTCAAGATCCGAACCCCCGGTGACCCCGGGGTGTTTCGCTATGGGGACGGGTCAGGTTCGTGAAACGTCACGGATCCCTTCTTCGAGATTGCCGACAGGAACCGCGATGCCCTCTTTGTCCTCCGCTACCGACGCGTTCCTCGCGTCGCGGGCGGCCGACGGCGACCAGCTCGCCTTCGGAGTGCTGGTGCGCCGGCACGCGCCCTTCCTCGTCGCCTTCGCGACGAGGTTGACGGGCTCGCGCGCCGATGCCGACGACTGCGTGCAGGAAGCCCTCATCACCGCCTGGCGTCGGCTGCCCGACCTGACCGATCCCGAGAAGGTGCGCAGCTGGCTCACCACGATCGTGTCGCGCAAGGTCACCGACCGCATGCGCTCGCGGAAGATCTCCGAGCAGATCGACGAGCAGATGGTCTCGGCGAAGGACGACCCCGAGCGCTCCGTTGTGGCATCGTCGCAGATGGATGCGCTGAAGAAAGTGCTCGCCGATCTGCCCGAGGAGCTCCGAGTCGTGTGGGTGCTGCGCGAGGTCGGCGGCCACAGCTACGACGAGATCGCCGTCGAGGTCGGCGAGACCGCGGCGACCGTGCGAGGCCGTCTCGCCCGTGCCCGAAAGACCGTGTTGGAACGCATGCAGGAGTGGAGGTGATCGGAATGAGCGAGCACAGCGAAGAAGTCGGAGGTTCGGGGTACTCCCTCGAAGACCTCTCGGCCTACCTCGACCGCGGACGCACCCCCCGCATCCCCGCGATCGAGCGCAACGCCGAGTGCCAGGCGATCCTGGCATCCATGGAGCGGATGGGCCGCCTGTCCCGCGAGATCGTGGAGGAGCAGGCCGCCGAGCCCCTCGCCGAGTCCTGGTACGACAGCATCATGCGCCAGGTGATGCGCGAGTTCCGCGCCGGCCGCGACATCCCGCTCGCCCGCACCGACGACGGGACCGAGATCGTCGTCACAGAGGGCGCGCTCTACGAGCTCATCCGCACGGTCGGCGATGGCATCGAGGGCGTCCTCGTCGGCCGCGTGCGCCTGAATCAGCCGGAGCCCGGGGCGCCGATCGAGGTGCGTGTCACCGTGAGCGTGCGCTTCGGACGCGCGATGACGGTGGCGGTCGAAGAGATGCGCACCGGCATCCGCACGGCGATCGAGCACCACGGCGACCTCAAGGTGGGCCGCGTCGACGTCACCGTGGGTGACGTGCACACGGACGAGGGAGAAGACGAATGACCGCCATCACCGCCGCCGAACTGGCCCCGCGAATCGACCTCGCCGTGACCGCGGTCGAGGGTGTGCGCGAGACCTACTCCGCTCGTCCCGTGGTCGCCCGTGCCATCGAGCACGTCACCGAGGTCGAGGGTTCCCTCGCCTCCGTCGAACAGGCGGCCGGGTCCCGCGCGATCACCGTGTGCATCGGGGTGTCGCAGACCGACGACGCGGCGAGCGTCGCCGCGGCCGTCGCCGCGGCGGCGCGGGGTGCGGGCGCCGACGACGTACCGTCTCGCGTGCGGGTACGCGTAGCCCGTCTGGTGGTCCCAGCCTCCTGAGTCGACTCTCGGACTCGGGCGTCGGCGGCGGCATACTCTGGGAGCACCGCTCGTTCCCTCCCGGAGGCCGAATGCCCACGCCGCCCCTCATCGCCGTCACCGGATCCACCGGCGCCGTGGGAGGTCGCGTCGCGCGCGATCTCGCCGCCCGCGGCATCCGTCAGCGTCTTCTCGTGCGCGACGCATCGCGCGCCCCGTCCCTCGAGGGGGCGGAGGTGCGCGTGGCCCGGTACTCGGACGCGGATGCCGCCCGCGCGGCCCTTCAGGGGGTCGAGACGCTGTTCATGGTCTCGGCGTCGGAGACCGCCGACCGTGTGGAGCACCACCGCACGTTCGTGGAGGCGGCCACCGCCGCGGGCGTGCGTTCGATCGTGTACACGTCGTTCCTCGCAGCGGCTCCGGACGCCGTCTTCACCCTCGGGCGCGACCACGCCGCGACGGAGGACGTCATCCGCTCGTCCGGGATGACCTGGACGCTGCTTCGCGACAACTTCTACATGGACATGATGGAGCTCTTCGCCGGTGACGACGGCGTCATCCGGGGTCCGGCGGGCGAGGGGCGATGCTCGCTCGTCTCCCGTTCCGACGTGGCGGCCACCGCGGTGTCGGTGCTGCTCGATCCCGCCGCCCACGCCGACACCTCGTACGACCTGACGGGTCCCGAGGCGCTGACCTTGGCGGAGGTGGCCGAGAAGATCTCCGCGGTCCGGGGCCACCCCGTGCGCTTCGTCGACGAGAGCCTCGACGAGGCCTACGCGTCGCGCGCCGCGTTCGGCGCCCCGCGCTGGCAGGTCGATGCATGGGTCAGCACCTACACCGCCATCGCCGGCGGAGACCTCGCCGCGGTCTCCGACGACGTCGAACGGGTGACCGGCCGTCCGGCGCAGAGTTTCGACGAGTTCCTCGGCGCCGTATCGTGACGCCGGAGCGGTCGCGGTATGCTTTCCGCGTGCTGACCTGTCGCTGTTGTCGCTGAACGCTTTCCGCGTTCTTTCGACGACCCCGTCAGCCGCGCCCTCCGGCGCATTCATCCCCAGGAATCCATCGTGCGTTACGCCCACAGCGTGGCCGACCTCGTCGGCAACACCCCCCTCGTTCGTCTGACCCGCGTGGCCGACGGCATCGCCGCCACCGTGCTCGCGAAGATCGAGTACTTCAACCCCGGCGGGTCGGCGAAAGACCGCATCGCCGCCAACATCGTGGATGCCGCCGAGCGGGACGGACTGCTTCAGCCCGGCGGAGTGATCGTCGAGCCCACCAGCGGCAACACCGGGGTCGGCCTGGCGCTCATCGCCCAGCAGCGCGGGTACCGGTGCGTCTTCGTGGTGCCCGACAAGGTCGCCGAAGACAAGCGCGCCGTCCTGCGGGCCTACGGTGCCGAGGTCGTGGTGACGCCGACGAACGTCGAGCCCGACGACCCGAACTCGTACTACAGCGTCTCCGACCGCCTCGTCCGCGAGATCCCCGGCGCGTTCAAGCCCAACCAGTACGCCAACCCGAACGGCCCCCGCAGCCATTACGAGACCACCGGTCCCGAGATCTGGCGCGACACGGAGGGCGCGTTGACCCACTTCGTCGCCGGCGTGGGCACGGGCGGCACGATCACCGGCACCGGTCGCTACCTGCGGGAGGTGGCCGGAGACCGCGTCCGCATCGTGGGCGCCGATCCGGTGGGCTCGATCTACTCGGGTGACGAGATCCACGGCTACGACGTCGAGGGCGTCGGCGAGGACTTCTGGCCGCCGGCCTTCGACCCCTCGCTCGTCGACGGGTACGAGCGCGTGTCCGACGCCGAGTCGTTCGCCATGACGCGGCGCCTCGCGCGCGAGGAGGGTCTGCTCGTCGGCGGTTCCAGCGGCATGGCCGTCGTCGCCGCCCTCCGCGTCGCCCGCGACCTCCCCGCCGAGGCGGTGGTGGTCGTGGTGCTGCCCGACCACGGTCGCGGCTATCTCAGCAAGATCTTCGACGACGAGTGGATGACCGCGAGGGGCTACGACGTTACAGCCCTGGCATCCGTCATCCCCCCGAGCACCCAGGAGCACGCCTCATGAGCACCCACGACGCCGCCCGCGGTTTCGACAGCCTCGCCGTCCACGCGGGCCAGGCCCCCGACGAGACGACCGGTGCGGTCATCCCGCCGCTGCACGTCTCCACCACGTACGCGCAGGACGGTATCGGCGGCCTCCGCGGCGGCTACGAGTACGGCCGCAGCGGGAACCCCACGCGCACCGCGCTGGAGTCGCAGGTCGCAGCCCTCGAGGGCGCCGTCCGTGCCCTGTCGTTCGCCTCCGGTCTGGCCGGCGAAGATGCGCTGCTGCGCGCGGCACTCGTCCCCGGCGACGAGGTGCTGATGGGCAACGACGTCTACGGCGGCACCTACCGCCTGCTCGCCCGCGTGCTCGGCCCGTGGGGCATCACGCTGCGCGTGGTCGACATGAGCGACCTGGATGCCGTGGCCGCGGCGATCGAAGAGCGCGCGCCGCGCATGGTCTGGGTCGAGACGCCCAGCAACCCGATGCTGCGCATCACCGACATCGCAGGTCTCGCCCGTCTGGGGCACGCCGCCGGTGCGATCGTCGTCGTCGACAACACCTTCGCCTCGCCGGCCCTGCAGCGCCCGATCACTCTGGGCGCCGACGTCGTCGTGCACTCGGCGACCAAGTACCTGGGCGGCCACAGCGACGTCGTGGGCGGCGCGCTCGCGTTCGCCGACGCCGACCTCGCCGAGAAGACGCAGTTCCTGCAGTTCGCCGCGGGAGCGGTGTCGGGCCCGTTCGACGCCTACCTCACCACGCGCGGCATCAAGACGCTCGGCATCCGCATGCAGCGTCACAGCTCGAACGCACAGGCGGTGGCCGAGCACCTCGCCGGCCACGATCGCGTGGCGACGGTGTACTACCCCGGGCTTCCCACCCACCCGGGCCACGAGCTCGCGGCGACGCAGATGAGCGGCTTCGGCGGTATCGTCTCGCTCGCCCTCGCCGACGGTGCGACCGCGCGTCGGTTCGCGGAGTCGACGCGCCTGTTCACCCTCGCCGAGTCGCTGGGGGGCGTGGAGTCGCTCGTGAACTACCCGGATGCCATGACCCACGCCTCGGTCCGCGGCACCGAGCTCGCGGTGCCTGACACGATCGTGCGCCTTTCGGTTGGCATCGAGTCGGTCGACGACCTCGTCGCCGACGTGGATCAGGCGCTCGCCTCGCTCTGACCGGCGTCTGTGCCGAGCGTCCCGCCCTCGGCCCTGGTTGCCGTCGGGGCATGCCCGCGGTGGTCTGACGGCGCTGGCGTCGATCGCCCGGCGTCGGCGGCGGTCTAACGGCGTCGGCGTCCGTCGCCTGGCGTCGGTCGCCCGGCGGAGGCGGCGGGTTCCCCGCATCCACGCATAAACGCGATCCGTGCGCATAAACACGCAGCGAGAGTGTTTATGCGCACGAATCGCGTTTATGCGTGCGAGGATCAGCCCGGCTCGGCGCGTGCCGGCCGGGCCCGCCGTCGTCAGCGCTCCGCGCGCGCCAGGTTCTGCGTCAGCTCGTCGGCGTTCTGCCGCACGACGTAGGCCGGCTGGTCGCGCTCGACGCGCCAGCTCTCGCCGAGCGGGCCGACGTTGACGGTGTCGAAACCGAACTCGTCGTAGACGCGGGTCACGAGCGCGACGGCCTCGTCGGAGTCACCGGACGTGGCCAGGGCGCGACGATTCTCGGTGCCGGCGGGGGAGCCGTCGGTGAGGATGTCCGCGGCCATGATGTGGTTGAACGCCTTCACCACTCGCGACTGCGGCAGGTGATCCTGAAGCATCTGCGAGGTGGTCGTCTGCTTGTCGTCGAGGGCCTCGATGTGCCCATCGCGCTCGAAGTAGTAGTTGTTCGTGTCGAGCACGGTCTTTCCTGCGAGCGGGGCGACCGGCACCTCGGCGATCGCCTTCAGCGGCACGGTGACGACGACGAAGTCACCGGCCTCCGCGGCATCCTGAGCCGTTGCTGCGCGGGCGTTGCCGCCGATCGACGAGACGAGGCCGGTGAGGGTCTCGGGTCCCCGGGAGTTGGCGATCACGACGTCGTAGCCGTTCTTCGCGAAGCCCTGGGCGAGCGCCGAGCCGATGTGTCCTGCTCCGATGATTCCTACGGTTGTCATGCTGTCGTGCAACGGCACCGGCCGGGGAGGAATTCCCGGCCCTGAACGAACAACTAGCGGCATAAGTATTTAGCACTCCGAGCTACCGTCGTCAACCGGTCGATCGACGGGGGTGGTGCGATTTATCGTCATCTTGTCGCACCCTCACGCGAGTGGTCGCCGGCCGGTGTTCGGGTCACCGTCCAGCTTGACCTGTGAGGGCGACGGCCCCCGGTGGACGCGGCTTCGGACCACCGGGGGCCGCTTTCTTTTCCGGGCGGCCCTCTCCTCGCCGGGTGTCGTCTCGGGGCGCACCGCGCGAGTGGAAGACTGGTTGGTCGGTGGCGCTCCGCCGCCGAGGACCGTCTTGCGAAGGAAACCCGAGCCCGTGACCTCCGACACCCGCCCCGTCCGCTCCACCCGGTTCTACGTCGTCTGCATCGGCGTGGGTCTTCTGGCCGGACTCCTGTCCGGGCTGTTCGGCGTGGGCGGCGGCACCGTCATCGTGCCCCTGCTCGTGCTCCTGCTCGGCTTCGACCAGCGGCTCGCCGCGGGTACCTCTCTCGCGGCCATCGTGCCCACGGCATCCGTCGGCGTCATCTCCTACGCGGTGCACGGCTCCGTCGCGTGGCTTCCCGCCCTGATCCTGGCCGCCGGCGCCGTCATCGGCGCGCAGATCGGCACGTGGCTGCTCCCGAAGCTGTCGCAGACGGCGCTGCGGTGGTCGTTCGTGGCGTTCCTGGCCGTCGTCATCGTCAGCCTCTACTTCGTCGTGCCCTCGCGCGACGCCGACCTCGTCCTGACCTGGGTCACCGGACCCCTGCTCGGCGTACTCGGCGTGATCACCGGTATCCTGGCCGGCCTCCTCGGCGTCGGCGGCGGCATCATCGTCGTACCCGCGCTCATGCTGCTGTTCGGCACGAGCGACCTCATCGCCAAGGGCACCTCGCTCCTGATGATGATCCCCGCGGCCGTCTCGGGCACTGTCGGCAACCTGCGCCGATCCAACGTCGACCTGCGGGCGGCGGCGTTCGTCGGTCTCGCGGCCTGTACGACGACCGCGCTCGGCGCCTTCATCGCCACGCTCGTCGACCCGCTCGTCGGCAACATCCTCTTCTCGGTCTTCCTGGCCTTCATCGCGGTGCAGATGGGCATCAAGGCCGTCCGCGGCCGCCACCAGCGCTGAGAGGGCGTCCGGTCGCCTCGATAGACTGACCGGATGCCCGTGAATCCCGAACTGGTCGGTCGCGCCTTCCCGCCGACCGCACCGTATCTGGTCGGTCGAGAGAAAGTGCGCGAGTTCGCGCGCGCCGTCTTCGCCGACGCCCCGCAGCACGTCGACCCCGAAGCGGCCCGTGCGCTCGGCTACGCCGATGTCGTCGCGCCCCCGACGTTCGCCATCGTCATGCAGGACATCACCCTGCAGCAGATGCTGGCCTACCCGGAATCGGGCATCGAGCTGTCGCGCGTCGTCCACGCCGAGCAGCGCTTCCGGTATTCACGCCCGATCGTCGCCGGCGACGAGCTCGTCGCGACCCTGTCGGTCGCTGGCGTCCGCGCGATGCGCGGCAACGCCATGGTCACCATGGAGGCGGAGGTCGTGGATGCCGACGGCGGACACGTCGTGACCACCACCAGCATTCTTCTCGTGGGGGATTCCGACGCATGAGCGACTTCACCGTGGGCCAGATCATCGCCGAACGCTCCGTGCACCTGACGCGCGAGTCGCTCGTGCGTTACGCGGGGGCGTCGAACGACTTCAACCCCATCCACTACAACGACGACGTCGCCTCGGCCGTGGGTCTGCCGGGCGTGCTCGCGCACGGAATGCTCACGATGGGCATCGCCGTCGGCATCGTCTCCGACGCGCTGGGCGACCCCGCTCGCATCGCGGAGTGCGGTGTGCGCTTCACCCGGCCCGTCGTCGTCGACACCGAGACCGGCGCCGACATCCACGTCAGCGCCGAGGTCGCCTCCGTCGACGACGAGACGGCGCGCATCGACCTCACCGTCCGGTTCGCCGACACCTCCGTGCTCGGCAAGGCGCAGGTCCGGGTGCGGGTGAGCTGATGCCCGAGGTCGCCCCGATCCCGCTGTCGCGACTGACGACCCTGCGCACAGGAGGGGAGCCCGCCCGCCTCATCGACGCGCACTCCGCCGACGAGCTCGTCGCCGCCCTTCGCGAGGTGTGGGCCGACGGCGAGCCGTGGTTCGTGCTCGGGGGCGGGTCCAACATCTTCGTCGACGACGAGCCCTTCGAGGGCACCGTCATCCGCGTCAGGTCGACCGGCATCGAAGAACTCCCCGGGTCGCACGACGACGCCGTACGCCTGCGGGTGCAGGCCGGACACGATTGGGATGCACTCGTCGCCGAGACCGTCGAGCGCGGGTTCGCCGGCATCGAGGCCATGTCGGGGATCCCCGGCACGGTCGGTGCGGCGCCGGTGCAGAACATCGGCGCCTACGGGCAGGAGATCGTGCAGACCCTCGTCGAGGTGGAGCTGATCGATGAGGCGAGCGGCGAGGTGTCGGTCGTTCCCGCCTCCGACCTCGGCCTCGGGTTCCGCACCTCCGTCCTCAAGCAGCACTACGGCTCCACGCCCGCGCGCTCCGCCGTCATCCTGTCGGTGACGCTCGAGCTCGCGCGCGTCGGCGACGGCGAGCGTCCGATCGCGGGCGAGCAGCTGCGCTCCGCTCTGGGACTGGATGCCGCCGACACGGTGTCCCTGCGCTGGATCCGCGATCACGTCCTCGCCACGCGTTCGCGCAAGGGCATGGTCCTCGACGCCGAAGACCCCGACACGTGGAGCGCCGGCTCGTTCTTCCAGAACGCCATCGTCTCCGAGGCGTTCGCCCGGACGCTCCCCGCGGAGTGCCCGAAGTGGCCCCTGTCGCCGGAGCTCGACCCGGTCAGGGTGATCCCGCTGGCCGCGTTCGACGGCATCCTCCCACCTCCCCCCGTCGAACAGCGCGAGGTGAAGGTGAGCGCAGCCTGGCTGATCGAGAACGCCGGGCTCTCGCGCGGGTTCCGCTTCCCGCGTTCGCGCGCAGGCCTCTCGACCAAGCACACACTCGCCCTGACCAACCGTGGCGAGGCCACGGCCGCGGAGATCGCCGAACTCGCGCGCTTCGTGCAGAGCCGGGTGGCGTCGGAGTTCGGCCTCGTGCTGCAGCCCGAGCCCGTTCTTGTGGGCGTCGAGCTCTAGCCCTCGCCCCCCGCCCCCGCGCGAATCGCCAGGTCTTGTCGCTTCGGAGGCCGCCTGAGCGACGATCCTCGGCGACTCACGCGGGGGGTTTCGTCAGGAGACGGCGAATGCGCGCGAGGAGCGCGGGGGTGTCGTCGAAGTCGCGGGCGGTCACCACGGTCATCCGGTAGCCGAGCGATTCCAACTCGGCGCGGCGCGACTGGTCTTTACTCCATCGGCGGGCGTCGCCGATTGTCGGCCACTCACGGGCGGGGGGAGGGGGGAGTTCAGGCGAACAGGCGCTGGAGGCGCTGCACGCCCTCGAGCAGCTGCTCGTCGCCGAGTGCGTACGACAGGCGCAGGTACCCGCTCGGGCCGAAGGCCTCACCGGGCACCACGGCGACCTCGGCCTGCTCGAGGATGAGGTCGGCGAGCTCCAGCGACGACGTCGGGGTCACACCACCCCATGAGCGGTTCAGCAGTCCCTGCACGTCGGGGTAGACGTAGAACGCGCCGAGCGGGTTCGGCACCTCGACGCCGTCGATCTTCGACAGCTCCGACACGATCAGCTGGCGGCGGCGGTCGAACGCGAGACGGAACTGCTCGACCTCGTCCTGCGGGCCGTTCAGGGCTGCCGCCGCGGCACGCTGGGCGACGTTGTTGACGTTGCTCGACAGATGCGACTGCAGGTTTGCGGCGAGCTTCATGGCATCCGCCGGTCCCACCATCCAGCCCACGCGCCATCCGGTCATGGCGTAGGTCTTGGCGACGCCGTTCAGCAGGATGGTCTGCTCGGCGAGCTCGGGAACGGCCTCGACGATCGACACGGCGCGGACGCCCTCGTAGGTGAGGTTCTGGTAGATCTCGTCGGTGATGACCCAGATGCCGTGCTCGAGGGCCCATCGGCCGATCTCTGCGGTCTCTTCGGCGGTGTACACCGAGCCGGTCGGGTTCGAGGGGGAGACGAACACGAGCACGGTCGTCTTGTCGGTGCGGGCCGCTTCGAGCTGGGCGACGGTGACCTTGTAATCCTGGTCGGCGCCGGCGAACACCTCGACCGGCGTGCCGTCCGCCAGCGCGATGGCCTCGGGATAGGTCGTCCAGTACGGAGCCGGCAGCAGCACATCGTCACCCGGGTTCACCACGGTCTGGAACGCCTGGTACACCGCCTGCTTGCCGCCGTTGGTCACGATGACCTGCGACGGGGCGACCTCGAGGCCGGAGTCGCGGAGCGTCTTGGCCACGATCGCCTCGCGCAGCACCGGGAGACCGGCGGCGGGGGTGTAGCGGTAGTTCGCCGGGTTCTGCAGCGCCTCGGCGGCAGCATCCACGATGAACGAGGGGGTCGCGAAATCGGGCTCTCCCGCCGCGTAGGAGATCACCGGGCGACCGGCGGCCTGGAGTGCCTTGGCCTTGGCGTCGACCTTGAGGGTCGCGGACTCGGCGATGGCGGACAGCTTGTGGGAAAGAGGAGCACGGGAAGTCACGGACCCGAGCCTAGTGTTCCCATCCCGGCGCGCCGAGGGTCGGATCGCCGAGCCCACCCCCGGGGCGTCACGCCGTCAGGTCAGCGCGCCATCAGCGCGACACACGGGTCGGTTACCGTGAGCGGGTGACAGCGCCCACCACGCCCCTCCGCTCCCGACGTCGGGGGTTCGGCTCGCTCGTCCGGCTCGGCGCCGCAACGGCCCTGGTGGGCGTCGGCGCGGGTCTGGCCGTGCTGCTGCTCGTCTGGATCGTGCACAGCCTCGAGCATCTCGTGTGGGGCCACGAGGAGGGGCCGTTCCTCGACGGTCTCGCCCTCCCCGACCCCTGGTGGTTGCCGATGGTCACGGTGGGCGGCGCCGGTGTCGTCGCCGCCGTCGGGTGGTACCTGCTCCGTCGGTTCGGCCGGCGCCTCGCCACGGTCGAGCAGGGCGTCGACGGGGCACGGATGCCGTGGTGGGAGACCCTCGTCGACACCGTCCTGCAGGTGGGGTCGGTGGCGATGGGGGCGTCGATCGGCAAGGAGGTCGCGCCCCGTGAGCTGGCGGCGATGGCGGGGTCCAAGGTCGTGCGGTGGTTCCGTCTGGACGCCCGGTGGTGCCGGATCCTCATCGCCTCGGCCGCCGGGGCCGGTCTCGCCGCCGTCTACAACGTGCCCCTCGGCGGTGCTCTCTTCGCCATCGAGATCCTGCTCGCGCAGTTCAGCGTCGGGGCGGCGGTGGTCGCGCTCGCCGCCAGCTCGATCGCGACCCTCGTCGCCCGACCGCTCGTCGGCGACGGATCGTTGTACTCCGTGGCATCCGTCGAGGTGAACGCCTCGCTGATCGTCGCCGCGATCCTCATCGGGCCGCTGATGGGATGGGGGGCATCGAGCTTCTCCACCGTGACCAAGACGCTCGCGCGGTTCCGCCCCGAAGGCTGGAGGCTCCTAGTTGTCCTGCCCGTCGCGTTCGCGGCCGTCGGGGCGCTCGGTGCGGCCTTCCCGCTCATCCTCGGCAACGGTCGCGCCTTGGCGGCCGCCGGTTTCGACCTGTCGCAGCCCGCGCTCCTGCTCATCGCGCTCGCTCTCATGAAGTACGTCGCGACCACCGTCTCGCTCGGTGCCGGAGCCATCGGCGGCACGCTGCAGCCGTCTGTCGCGATCGGCGGGGCACTGGGGGCGGCGGCGGCCGCGGGGTGGGCGTTCGTCTGGCCGGGAGCAGATGGCACGGCCCTGGCGATCGTGGCGGCCGCCGCCTTCCTGGCATCCACGATGCGTGCGCCCTTCACCGCCATCGCGCTGGTCATCGAATTCACCGACACCGGTTTCACCCTGTTGGTGCCGATCTTCCTCGCCGTCGCCGGTTCGCTCGCGGCCTCGCGACTGACCTCGCGCGAGAGCCTCCGGCGTTTCGCGCCGATCGATCCGGCGCGGGCCTAGAGCTGGGTGATCCAGCCGCCGGGTCGTCTGTCGCCGGGCGGGTAGCTCCGGTGCACGACGGCGGGTCGTTTCGGCGACACGCCGTTCGGGATGCCGGTGGGCCGGAGTGTCGGCAGATTCGTCCGCCGTTGTGCCCGGCGGCCCGGCTCAGGGGAGCGGAGGCCGCGCGTGCGGGGTCATTGGGCGAGGTGCAGGCCGCGGTCGACGTGGGCGAGGATGGCGAGCTCGACGGTCTCCCAGTCGTGGACGACGAGCGCGTAGTCGAAACGCAGCGTGACGAAGCCCCATGCCGCGGCGTGGGCGTCCCGCCGGAGATCGCGGTGTCTATCTGATGGTCGATCGTGATGCGGCGCGCCGTCGACCTCGACGATCAGCGCGTCTCCGATCAACAGATCGACCCGCCCCACCGACACGATCCCCACCTGCGTTCGCACCCTGAGCACGCGGTGCCGCAACCGCCATCGCACGAGGGATTCCAGCCCGCTGTCGGCGTCTGCTCGGGCGAACTCGAGCGCGGTGCGCCCGAGTTCATTCGTGTGTTCCCACAGCCACGTCCTCCCCGCGGCGCTCAGGATACGCCGACGGAGCGCCGACTCCACGGCGACGAAGAATTCCTCCACACCACGACACCGCAGGATCTGTCGGAGGATCCGCGGGACGGACGGTACGGCGAAGGGGGCGTCGACGACGGCGTCGTCCCAGTGCACGTCGCACTGGCACCCGTCATGCGCGTGCACGTGCCCGCCGCCGCGCATCCAGACGTGCGTCTCCTGCGCGTCGGCGAGCACCCACAGCCCGCGATGCCGTGCCGCCGTGACGCACGCGACGGCACCGCCGTGTCGGGCCGCGACGACGACCGGCGCGCACGCGCCCCTCGTCGCATAGACACCGCGTCGGAGATGAATCAGGTCGCCCGCCCCCGTGGCCGCGACCATGGCACTCCTCGACAGGCCGCCGGCACGAAGGTCGCGGAACGTCCGGATGCCATGCCCGCTCTCGCACATCCCACCAGAGTCCTCGCGGCATACCGGCCCCGTGCAGGGTACGGGCCAATCTGTGGATGCCGCGGGCCTGGGGAGGAGGCTGCCGGGGCCGCGTCACCGGTGGTGCACAACGGCGGGGCATTTCCGGGACACGCCGATGCGGGATGCCGAGGCGTCGGCGCGTCGCCGGTCGTTCCGCCGTTGTGCACGAGCCCCCGGGCGGCGCACTACCCCGGCGCCCCGCCCGCCCGACTACTCGACCAGCCGCAGCGCCGCCCACAGCTCCGCGCGGGCGGCGAACGACGACAGATCCCGTTCGGACACCCGTTCGGCCTGGGCGATGCGGGCGCGCACCGTGTGGCGGTGGATGCCGAGAGCGTGCGCCGTCGCCTCGTGCGAGCAGTCGTTCGCGAGCCAGGCGTCGAGCGTGGCGACGAGCGCGGAACCCTGCTCGGCGTCGTGGAGGCGGAGCGGAGCGAGGCTCCCCGCGGCGACCGTCCGTGCCGCCTCGGACCCGAGCGCGGCGATGAGGCCCGCTCGGGCGGTGTCGGCGAAGTCGGCGACGCCGGGCGTGGACACCCGATCCCGTGCGGTGCGCGCCTGGGTGAGGGCGCGTGAGAACCCGTCGTAACCGGTCGTGGCAGAGCACCCGATCACCGTCTCGAACCGTTCGGCGATCTCGGCGAGCAGCCCGCGTGCGCCGGCCGGCACCACGATGACGAGGCCGTCGTCGCCGCGGCCGAAGAACACCTCGCCGCGGTGCTCCTGCCCGCGTCGCTCGAGCCACTCGGTGAGGGCGGTGGAGCGGGCGGATGCCGCGGGGGTGAGGGCGACGACGACGGGAGGGGCGGGGAGCGGGCCGAGCAGATCACGCGCGGCGCGGCGCGCGAGCGCGGGGTCGTCGCCGAGCAACACCTGCACGAGGCCCGCGCGGAACATACCGACCGCCCGGCCGAGACCGTCCTGCTGCTCCAGCGCGAGCGCGGCCATCGCCACCACCGCGGTCACGACGCTGCGCGCTTCGTGGTCGAGGTCGGAGGATTCGATCGCGAGGGCGCCGCGGAGGTGCCCGCCGCGACCGAGCGTCTGCACGGTCACCGACGTGTCGGCGACGCGGATCGCGCCGGCGGCCCGGGTTCCCCGGCGCAGCATCGCGGTCACCTCGGCCGCGACGGCATCCACCGCCGCCGAGGCCAGGGTGCCCTCGGGATGGGCGTCGCGGAGGGCCCCCGCGGCATCGAACAATCCCACCCAGCACCCGAGCTGGCGCGACAGCTCGGCGAGGGTGGCCGAGAGACCGTCGGGGCGCAGGGCGGCGAGCGATACGGCCCGCTGGGCGGCGAGCGACCAGCTGCGGCGGGCGTAGGCATCGGCGGCGATCGCCTCGGCGCCGGCGCGGGCCACCGCGATGAACGGCGTGCGGTACGGCACCTCGAACAACGGCAGTCGTGCCGCCGTGCACGCGTCCACCAGTCCGGAGGGCATGCCGTCGCGCACGACCTCCGTGCCGAAGCCCAGGGCCCGCACGCCCCGGGCGACGAGGCGATCCACGTAGGCGCGGTAATCCGCGGCGTCGGCGTCGGCGAACTGCGTGCCGGTGGTCAGCAGCACGAGCCCCTCGCTGAGGAACGGGGTCGGGTCGGCCAGGTCGCTGGAATGCACCCAGCGCACCGGTCGGTCCATGCTGCCGGGCGCGAGGTCGTGCTCGTCGACGACGAGGCGCAGGTGCAGGTCGCGTCGCGCGAGCAGCGCGCGCAGGCTCGGTGGGGCGACCGCGGTGTCGGCCATGCTTCCTCCTGTACAAGACGTATACGGCGGTGCGAGCGACTGTACAGCCTGGAGAGTGCGGGCCGTGTCGCGCCGTCCGTAGCATCGCCGCCATGAGCCTCGACACCCTCCCCACCGTCGGCGGTCCGTCCCTCGCCCAGGAGCGCCGCCTCATCACCTCCATCCCCGGCCCCCGTTCGCAGGAACTGCTCGATCGCAAGGCCGCGGCTGTGGCATCCGGTGTCGGCCACACCGTCCCCATCCACGCGGTCGCCGCGGGCGGCGGGGTCGTCGTCGACGCCGACGGCAACTCCCTCATCGACCTCGGCTCGGGCATCGCCGTCACCAGCGTCGGCAACGCCCATCCCGCCGTGGTCGCCGCCGTGCAGGAGCAGGTCGCCGCCTTCACCCACACGTGCTTCATGATCTCGCCCTACGACTCCTACGTCGCCGTCGCCGAGGCGCTGAACCGCCTGACGCCGGGGGACCACGCCAAGAAGAGCGCGCTGTTCAACTCCGGCGCCGAGGCCGTCGAGAACGCCGTGAAGATCGCCCGCAAGTACACGGGACGTCAGGCCGTCGTCGCTTTCGACCACGCCTACCACGGCCGCACCAACCTCACGATGGCGCTGACCGCGAAGAACATGCCGTACAAGAGCGGCTTCGGCCCGTTTGCGGCGGAGGTCTACCGCGCGCCCCTGTCCTACCCGTTCCGCGACAGCCTGTCGGGCCCCGAGGCCGCGGCCAAGGCCATCTCGCTCATCGAGAAGCAGGTCGGCGCCGACAACCTCGCCGCCGTCATCATCGAACCCATCCAGGGCGAGGGCGGCTTCATCGTGCCCGCCGACGGGTTCTTGAACGCGATCGTGGACTGGTGCCGCGACAACGGGGTCGTCTTCATCGCCGACGAGGTGCAGTCGGGCTTCGCCCGCACCGGAGCGATGTTCGCCAGCGAGCACTTCGGCATTGTCCCCGACCTGGTCACCACCGCCAAGGGCATCGCCGCGGGTCTGCCGCTGGCGGCCGTGACGGGGCGAGCCGAGATCATGGATGCCACTCACACGGGCGGCCTCGGTGGCACGTACGGCGGCAACCCGGTGGCGTGCGCCGCGGCTCTGGCATCCATCGACGCGTTCGAGAACGAGGGCCTCATCGAGCGGGCCCAGCAGATCGGCGACCTGCTGAAGGGCCGGCTCCACGACCTGCAGGCGGGCGACCCCCGTATCGGAGACGTGCGCGGCCACGGCGCGATGATCGCCGCCGAGTTCGTCGAACCCACTACCGGCGCGCCCGACGCGGCCCTGACCGCCGCCGTCGCGAAGGCGTCGATCGCGGAGGGCGTCATCGTCCTCACCTGCGGCACCTACGGCAACGTCATCCGGTTCCTGCCCCCGCTGTCGATCGGCGACGAGTTGCTGAACGAGGGCCTCGACGTCGTGGCGGCAGCGCTCGCCCGCAGCTGACGACCGTCCCGGCGGCGGACCCACCGCCGTCGGGACGAGGGCCCCGCCGACCCCGATCGGCCCCGCAGAACACACAGACGTGAACGAGAAGGAAGAAGAGCCCATGGACGAGATCACCCGCGATGTGGTCGTCATCGGAGCCGGCGCCGCCGGACTCACCGCCGCCAACAAACTGCGCAAGGCAGGCCTCTCGGTCGCCGTCCTCGAGGCGCGCGACCGTGTCGGCGGGCGTCTGTGGACCGACGTGATCGAGGGGGCGATGCTCGAGCTCGGTGGGCAGTGGGTGTCTCCCGACCAGCAGGCGCTCATCGACACCGTCGCCGACCTGGGCCTGTCGACCTACAGCCGCTATCGCGAGGGCGACAGCGTCTACGTCGGCGCCGACGGCGAGGCGAAGCGCTTCACGGGGGAGATGTTCCCGGTGGCGGAGTCGACCGAGCGGATCATCGACGAGATCACCGCGCGGCTGGATGCCATGGTGGCCGAGATCGACCCCGACAAGCCGTGGGAGCACCCCCGCGCCGCCGAGTGGGACAAGGTCTCGTGGGACGCATGGCTCCGCCAGCAGACCGATGACGACGAGGCCGTGCGCAACCTCGCGTTCGCCACGGGCTCGGCGATGCTCACCAAGCCCACGCACACCTTCTCGCTGCTGCAGTCGCTGCTCATGGCGGCATCCGCGGGGTCGTACTCGCACCTCGTCGACGCCGACTTCATCCTCGACAAGCGCGTCGCCGGCGGCCTCCAGCAGGTGCCCGAGCTGCTCGCCGAGCGTCTCGGCGACGACGTCTTCCTGAACCAGCCGGTGCGCCGCATCGTGTGGGGTGCCGAGTCGGCCACGCCGGATCGCCCGGCCGACACGGGCCGGCGGGTCGCGGACCTCCGCGCGCTGACCGCCCGCGTCGAGGCCGCGGCATCCTCCTCCGACGGCGTCACGGTGATCGCCGAGGGCGTCACCGTGCGCGCACGCTTCGCCATCCTCGCCCTGGCCCCCGTGCTGTACTCGCGCATCTCGTTCGAGCCGCCGATGCCGCGCCTGCAGCACCAGATGCACCAGCACATCTCGATGGGCTTCGTCATCAAGGTGCACGCGGTGTACGAGACGCCGTTCTGGCGCGAGCAGGGACTGTCGGGTACGGCATTCAGCCCCTACGAGCTGTGCCACGAGGCCTACGACAACACCAACCACGGAGATGAGCGGGGCACCCTGGTCGGCTTCGTGTCCGACCAGAACGCCGACGACCTGTTCCGCCTGAGCGCGGAGGAGCGCAAGGAACGCATCCTCGAGTCCCTGTCGCACTACTACGGGCCCGCCGCGAAGGCACCCGTCGTCTACTACGAGAGCGACTGGGGCACCGAGGAGTGGACCCGCGGCGCGTACGCGGCGAGCTTCGACCTCGGAGGCCTGCACCGTTACGGCGCCGACCAGCGCCGGCCCGTGGGCCCGATCCACCTCGCGTGCAGCGACATGGCCGGGGCGGGTTACCAGCACGTCGACGGGGCGATCCGGCAGGGACACCGCGCCGCCGACGAGATCCTCGAGCGGACGCGCGGATGAGCGGCGACCGCGTCGTCGTCGGCTACGCGGCCACCGACGCGGGCGCGGACGCCCTCGCGCTCGGGGCGCGCCTGGGCGCGGCGCTCGACGCCCCCGTGCACGCCGTCGTCGTGCTTCCCTCGGCCGAGGGCAACGTCTCGATCCCGACCGATGCGTCGTACGAGCGTCTCGTGGAAGACACCGCCCGCGGGTGGCTGCGCGACGCGCTCGCGTCGTTCCCCGGCATCCGGGGTCACGTCCGACACGCTTCCGCCGTCTCGGACGGTCTCGTCGCCGCCGCGGAGGAGTTCGACGCCGGCGTCATCGTGGTCGGCACCGGCGGGGGAGGCCCGCGCGGTCGTCACCGCCTCGGCACCACCGCCGAGGAGCTGGTGCACTCCGCTCCGGTCCCCGTCGCGCTCGCGCAGGAAGGGGCGCGCGGGATCGACCCGGGCGTCGGCCTTCCGCGGGTCACCGCCGCGATCGGCACCCGCCCGGGCGCCGGCGTGCTCCTCCACACCGCCGCGACCGTCTCGCGTCGCACCCACGCGCCGCTCCGGCTGCTCTCCCTCGCCGGCGTCGACCTGCCGAACCGCGTCGATGCCGGCCTCACCCGCCTCACCGGCCAGACGCACGCCGCGAGCGTGCTGGACGCTGCGCGCGCGACGCTTCCCCCCGAAGTGCCGGCCGAGGCCGTCGTCGGCACGGGCAGCGACATCGAGGACGCCGTCTCGCACATCGAGTGGCAGCCCGGCGAGATCGCACTGGTCGGATCGAGCCGCCTCGCCCAGCCCCGTCGCCTGTTCCTCGGCTCCACCGCGGGGCGGATCCTGCGCGCCCTGCCCGTCCCGATGATCGTGGTGCCCCGCACCTCGGAGGCCTCGTCATGACTCACGCAAGCCCGGCGCCCGACAGCGCCGTCACCACCGGCATCTCCAACAAGGGCCTTCGCGTCGGCTCGATCGGCATGATCGGCGCCGTCGTCATCGGCATCTCCACCATCGCCCCGGCGTACACGCTGACCGGCGCCCTCGGCCCCACGGTCTCGGCCGTCGGGTTCCAGGTGCCGGCGATCATCCTCGTCGGCTTCATCCCGATGCTGCTGGTGGCGCTCGGCTACCGCGAACTGAATTCCCGGATGCCGGATGCCGGGACCTCGTTCACCTGGGCGGCGCGGGCCTTCGGCCCCTGGGTGGGCTGGATGGCGGGCTGGGGCCTGGTCGCCGCCACCGTGATCGTGCTGTCGAACCTCGCCGGTATCGCGGTGGACTTCCTCTTCCTCCTCATCGCGCAGATCAGCGGCAACGCGGAGATCGCCGAACTCACGCGGGTCGTGCCGATCAATATCGCGGTGTGCCTGCTGTTCATGTTCCTGGCGACGGTGGTGTCGTACCGCGACCTGCAGACGACGCAGCGCCTGCAGTACGGCCTGGTCGGCTTCCAGATCCTCGTGCTGCTCGTCTTCGCCGGCGCCGCCGTGGTCGAGATGATGAGCGGCAACGCCTTCGATGCGAGCCCCGTGCAGGCGTCGTGGTTCAACCCGTTCGAGGTGGAGTCGTTCAGCTCGTTCGCCGCGGGCCTGTCGCTGTCGATCTTCATCTTCTGGGGGTGGGACGTCATCCTCACCATGAACGAGGAGACGAAGGACCCCGACAAGACACCGGGTCGCGCCGCCACCGTCACGGTGTTCCTCATCGTGGCGCTGTACCTGTTCATCGCGGTCGCGCTGCTGATGTTCGCGGGCAACGGCACCGGCGAGCTCGGACTCGGCAACGAGGACATCCAGGAGAACGTCTTCTTCCACCTCTCCGGTCCCATCCTCGGCCCCCTCGCGTTCCTCGTGTCCCTCGCCGTCCTCACCAGCTCGGCATCCTCGCTCCAGGCCACTTTCGTGGGGCCGGCGCGGACCCTGCTGGCCATGGCGCACTACGACGCCCTGCCGAAGAAGTTCGCGAAGGTGAGCCCGCGGTTCTTCACCCCCGGCTACGCCACGATCGTGTCGGCCATCGTCGCCTCGGCCTTCTACGCGATCATGCGCGTGCTGAGCGAGAACGTGCTGACCGACACCATCACGGCGCTGGGCGCGATGATCTGCTTCTACTACGGCCTGACGGCGTTCGCGTGCGTCTGGTACTTCCGCAAGCAGTGGTTCGACTCCGCCCGCAATGTGCTGCTCACCCTGCTCGCCCCGCTCGTGGGAGGCGCCATCCTGGCCGTGCTGTTCGTCACGACCCTGATCGACAGCGCCGACCCCGAGTACGGGTCGGGGTCGAACATCGGCGGCGTCGGACTGGTCTTCGTCATCACCGTCGTCATCATCGTCACCGGCATCGTGCTGATGGTGCTGCAGCGCGTGGCGAGCCCCGCCTTCTTCCGCGGTGAGACCCTGGGTCGGGAGGCACCCGCCAGTGCCCGCCGCCGCCGTACGTCCTGACATCGAAACGACAAGGAGCACCATGAGCGACTACGCCGTCGTCAACCCCGCCACGGGGGAGACCCTCGCCGAATACGACACGCTGACCGACGCCGGAGTCGAGGACGCCCTGGCATCCGCCCACGAGGGATACCGCACCTGGTCTCGGACCGCTCCGGCCCAGCGGGCCGAGGCGCTCCGCCGTGTGGCCGAGCTGCACCGCGAGCGCCGTGACGACCTCGCCGCGATCATCGTGCGCGAGATGGGCAAGCCGCTCGAGGCGGCCCTGGGCGAGGTCGACTTCGCCGCCGACATCACCGAGTACTACGCCGACGTGATCGACAAGATCACCGGGGACACCCCGCTCGACATCCTGGGCGAGGGGTCGGCGGTGATCCGCCGCTCGCCGCTGGGCGTGCTGCTGGGCATCATGCCGTGGAATTTCCCGTACTACCAGGTCGCCCGTTTCGCGGCCCCGAACCTCGCGGTCGGCAACACGATCCTGCTCAAGCACGCCCCCCAGTGCCCCGAGTCGGCGGAGGCGCTGCAGGCGATCTACCGCGACGCGGGGCTGCCCGACGGCGCGTACGTCAACATCCGGGCGACCAACGACCAGGCGGCGACTATCATCGCCGACCCGCGCGTGCAGGGCGTGTCGGTCACCGGCTCGGAGCGCGCCGGTGCCGCCGTCGCCGAGATCGCCGGCCGCAACCTCAAGAAGGTGGCGCTGGAACTCGGCGGCTCCGACCCGTTCATCCTGCTGTCCACGGACGACCTGGATGCCGCCGTGCAGGCCGCCGTCGACGCGCGCCTCGACAACAACGGCCAGTCGTGCAACGCCGCCAAGCGCTTCATCGTGATCGACGACCTGTACGACGCGTTCGTCGAGAAGTTCTCGGCCGCGCTCGGCGAGGCGAAGGTCGGCGACCCGTTCGCCGACGACACCGTGCTCGGTCCGCTGTCGTCGCTCGCGGCCGCCGAGCGCCTCGACGAGCAGGTGCAGCGCGCGGTCGCCCAGGGCGCGACGGTGGAGGTCGGCGGTACGCGCGACGGGGCGTTCTACCCCGGCACCGTGCTGACGGGCATCACGCCCGACATGGACGCGTACGGCGAGGAGTTCTTCGGCCCCGTCGGCACCGTCTACCGGGTCGCCGACGAAGAGGAGGCGATCGAGATCGCCAACGGCACCGGCTACGGGCTGGGCTCCTACGTCTTCACCACGGATGCCGAGCAGGCGCAGCGCATCGCCGACCGGATCGAGGCCGGCATGGTCTACGTGAACGTCGTGCTCGCCGACTCGCCCGAGCTCCCGTTCGGCGGCGTCAAGCGCAGCGGCACCTCGCGCGAGATGGGTCTGCTGGCGGCCGACGAGTTCGTCAACAAGAAGCTCATCCGCACGGTGTGACCGGCAGAACGTCCCCGGCCCGGTTTGCGGGGTCGGGGACGCTCGGCGTGCCGGGCGGGCGGCATCCGAGCGCCCTCTCCGCCCCTTCGATGGGTGGCTCGGTTCGCCAGGTCGGGGCACATGGCATAGACTGGGAAGTGCAGTCGAAATCTGCATTCTTTCGCCGTGCCCTCGGGTACGCGGCATCCTCCCCCGAGAGATTCCAGGCGGAAGTGCGCCGGTTTCGTTTCCTGGATCCCTCGGGATCTTAGGGCGGTAGCTCAATTGGCAGAGCAGCGGTCTCCAAAACCGCAGGTTGCAGGTTCGATTCCTGTCCGCCCTGCGCACAGCGCACGCTGGCACAGACACAGACCAAGGTGGTTCGATGACGCAGGACGAGGCGAGCGGCGAGATCGTCGCCGAGCGCGGCGCCCCCCGCGAGAAGAAGCTGAACTTCTTCGCGCGGATCGCCCTCTTCATCCGTCAGGTCTTCGCAGAACTCCGCAAGGTCGTCACGCCGACGCGGCAGGAGCTGCTGAAGTTCACCGCCGTGGTCCTCGGTTTCGTCGTCGTCATGATGGCGATCGTCTATGGCCTCGACGTGCTGTTCGTGTGGATCACCACCGCCGTCTTCGGCGTCCCCGGTACCGCCGGCGCCTGACCGGCGTTCGTGCGGACGTGCGGCGCCAAGAGCGGCCGCCTCTGAACGGAAGAGATCACAGTGTCTGAAAGATATGTCGACGACGCCGATTGGGCGACGGCAGCCGAGCAGTCCAGCGAGGACGACGAAGCCCAGGAGGGCAACGTGCTCGAGTCCCAGGAGCGCGCCTCCGACTCGGCCGAGCACTCCGCCGTGCACATCGTGGAAGACGAAGACGAGGTCGACGACGCCGACCTCAGCGACATCGACATCACCGACCCGGAGGCGGACGCGATCGTGAACGACGCTCTCGAGATCGACGAGACCAGCGAGGCCGAGGCCGCCGCCGAGGTCCTGAACGACTCCCTCGCCGAGGAGCAGGCCGAAGAGGCCGCGGAAGCAGCCGACGAGGTCACCCCCTACGACGGCCCCGACGTCAACGGCGAGCCCGACGAGCCCGTGCTCGACGAGGACTTCGTCGACGAGGTCTCCGCCGCAGCCGGCGTGGTCGACGAGGTCGAGGCCGGCGAGTCCGCCGCCGACGCGCCCACCGACCTCCACTCCGAGGACCTCGAGGCCGACGACGAGGACGCCGACCCGTACGAGGCCTACCGCACCGAACTGCGGTCGCTCCCGGGCAAGTGGTACGTCATCCACTCCTACGCGGGGTTCGAGCGCAAGGTGAAGGCCAACATCGAGCAGCGCAAGTCGACGCTCGAGGTCGAGGACGACATCTACCAGGTCGAGGTCCCCATGGAGGACGTCGTCGAGATCAAGAACGGCCAGCGCAAGATGGTCAACCGCGTGCGCATCCCCGGCTACGTGCTGGTGCGCATGGACCTCAACGAAGACACCTGGTCGGTCGTGCGTCACACCCCCGGCGTGACCGGCTTCGTGGGCAACGCCCACAACCCCACGCCGCTGCGTTTCGACGAGGCGTTCAACATGCTGAAGAGCCTGGTCGAGGTCAAGGAGTCCGCTCCCACCAAGGCCGGCGCCGCCAAGGGCTCGGCGACGGCCCAGCGCGTCATCCCCGCCGAGGTCGACTTCGAGACCGGCGAGACGATCACGATCAAGGAGGGCTCGTTCGCGGGTCTTCCCGGCACGATCAGCGAGATCAAGCCCGAGAGCGGCAAACTCACCGTGCTCGTGTCGCTCTTCGAGCGCGAGACCCCCGTCGAGCTCTCGTTCGACCAGGTCACCAAGATGGTCTGACGCCCCGCGCGTCTCCCGAACGCCCCGCCCGGCTCTCGCCGGCGGGGCGTTCGTCGTTGGCGCCCATCGTTGTCGCCCGTCGTTGTCGCCTGTCGGTCGTCCGGTCGTCCGTCGCTCGCCGGTCGTCTGTTGCTCGCCGGTCGTCTGTCGTTCGCCCGGTTGTCGGCGCTCGCCGGTCGTCTGTCGCTCGCCCGGTTGTCGGCGCTCGTTCCGGTCGCTGAGCGGCGTCAGCGAGCAGCGCGCCCGCGATCCCCACGCATAAACACGATCCGTGCGCGGAAACACGCTGTCGCCGTGTTTATCCGCACGGATCGTGTTTATGCCGTTGGCTCAGGCGCCGCGCTTACCCGGCCAGGGACGATGTGGCCCGTCGGAGCGCGGTACCCACGCGGGTGCGTTCGCCGGCGGCGGCCATGCGGGGTGCGTTCGCCGGCGGCGGCCACACGGGTGCGTTTGCCCGCGGCATCCACGCATAAACACGATCCGTGTGCGGAAACATGCTGTCGCCGTGTTTATCCGCACGAAACGTGTTTATGCCGTTGGCCCGGGCGCCGCGCTCGGCGGGCGGGGACGAGGTCGCCCGTCGAGGTGGGGTACCGATGCGGGGTGCTTTCGGCCGCGGTGTCCACGCATAAACAAGATCCGTGCGCGGAAACACGCTGTCGCCGTGTTTATCCGCACGGATTGTGTTTATGCCGTCGGCTCAGGCGCCGTGCTTACCCGGCCAGAGACGATGTGGCCCCTCGGATTGCGGTACCCCCGCGTTCGCCGGCGGCGGCCACGCCGCTTGCGTTCGCCGCGGCCATGCGGGGTGCGTTCGCCCGCGGCTCCCAGCAACCCATGCGGGGTGCGTTCGCCCGCGGCATCCACGCATAAACATGATCCGTGCGCGGAAACATGCTGTCGCCGTGTTTATCCGCACGAAACGTGTTTATGCCCAGGGGGAAGGCGCCGCATGGCAACGTAGGGCAGGGCATCGGCCCGTAATCCGCGGCATCGGCGCGACCGAGCGTTCGCCCGCGGCGGCCGTGCCCTGACCGCGCCTACGCGGGACATTGCGGTGATGCGAGTTCGTCAACGCGGCTGCCGTCCGCGCGTCACAACGAGCGCGGATTGTGACCGACGGATGTCAGCGCCGCCGCCTCGGCGCGCCGCACGGGGGTGAGCCCCGCGGCGAGAAGGGCGGACCTCAGCCCCTCGACGCCGGTAGCCCCCGCGTAGTCCCACCGGGCGATGCGCCAGCCGGCTCGGCGGAGAGCGTCTTCGCGGCGCTTCTCGGCGCGGAGGGCCTCACCCGCGCCGTCTCCCTGGTACTTGACCCATCCGTCCGATTCGCCGATGACCTTGCGCTCGGGCCAACAGAAGTCGGATCTATAGACACGACCGTCGATCTCATGCTCCGTTTGAAGCGCCGGATTGGGGAATCCGCACCACTCGATGACGACCCGGCTGATCGACTCCGCGGGGGATTCCGAAAGCGGCGTCGCACGATTCAGCACCCACTCCATGCGTCGAAGGCCGAACGTGTTGCGTTGAACGGAGCCTCGCTCGAGGAGATCCACCCCGAACAAGCCGAAGGAGCGCGACGCCGCGTCGGCGACGGCGAGCCCCAATGCGGGAGGGAGGGCGCGGGCGAGGTCGACGACGACGTCCTCGACCGGTGTCGTCCGGATGCCGGCCGTCTCCAGCGTCGCGCGTCGGTCCGCGCTCGTGTGCACGGCGACGTCGCCGTACTTGGCCGAGCGTGCGCGGCGCCCGTCGAAGATGTGGATCAGCCGCGGATGCCCGAACGTCGGTAGACCGAGGAGTGCGGCAGCCGACTCGTGCGAGAAAACGGCGTCGCGTCGTGCCGTGGCGAACGCGTGGACGCGGACCAGGTAACGCTCCCACGGGGAAAGCCCCTCCCATCGGACGCGTGCCGTGTAGACCCCAGGACGGACGCGCACCAGCCGCCCGTCGCGCGACGGCGGCGGTTCGGAGAACGACACACGCGTAGCGAGCACCAGCGGTGTCGGCGATGCGCGCAGTGATCGAGGTACGACATCCATGCGGTGGAGGATGGCAGCTTTGCCGGAGTGGGATGCGCGTCCTGTGGATAAGTCCCCTGGTGCTGACGCATAAACACTGTTCGTGCGGGGAAACACGTCGTCGTCGTGTTTCTGCGCACGGATCGTGTTTATGCGTGAGGAGACCGGCAGTGGCGCGACGAAACCGGATGCCGGATGCCGTGCGGATGCCGCGACACGTGGCCGTGGAGCGGGCCGCTGGGGGAGCGCGGAGGGGCGGGGGACTGCGGGCGGAGCGGAGCGGGCCGGTGGGGGAGAGAGGGGCGGAGCGGGCCGGCGGAGGAGCGGCGCGGTGGGGAAGCAAGCGGCGGAGCGGGCCGCTGGAGGAGCGAGGGGCGGAGCGGGCCGGCGGGGGAGCGGCGCGGTGGGGAAGCAAGCGGCGGAGCGGGCCGGTGGGGGAGCGCGGCGCAGGGCCCGGCCGGCGGGGAGGGCGCTGCGGGGGAGGTGGGGCGAGCGGGCGGGGCGGCGGAAGCGACGCGAACGATGGATGCCGATGGATGCGACGTCGCGTATGATGGGGAGGTTGCGTGCGACAGCACGTGACGACCGCTGCCCGGAACCGCCGGGTGTGCGGGAGAGAGGGAGCCGCGAGGCCCCCGCTCGAGAGAGGAAAAGGATATGGCACCCAAGAAAAAGGTGACCGGCCTGATCAAGCTCCAGATCAAGGCGGGCGCGGCCAACCCCGCGCCGCCGATCGGTCCGGCGCTCGGTCAGCACGGCGTCAACATCATGGAGTTCTGCAAGGCCTACAACGCGGCGACCGAAGCCCAGCGCGGCAACGTCATCCCCGTTGAGATCACGGTCTACGAAGACCGCAGCTTCACCTTCATCCTGAAGACCCCGCCCGCTGCGGAGCTCATCAAGAAGGCGGCTGGCCTTGCCAAGGGCTCGTCCACGCCCCACACGGTCAAGGTGGGCAAGCTCACCAAGGACCAGGTCCGCGAGATCGCCACCACGAAGCAGCCCGACCTGAACGCGAACGACATCGAGGCTGCCTCGAAGATCATCGCCGGCACCGCCCGTTCCATGGGCATCACGGTCGAGGACTGAGGGAGATAACAATGGCTACCAAGTCCAAGGCATTCCGCGCCGCTGCTGAGAAGATCGCGGCCGACACGTTCTACACCCCGACTGAGGCCGTCGCCCTCGCGAAGGAGACCGGCTCGAAGAAGTTCGACTCGACCGTCGAGGTCGCGCTGAAGCTCTCGGTCGACCCCCGTAAGGCAGACCAGATGGTCCGCGGCACGGTCATCCTGCCCCACGGCACGGGCAAGACCGCGCGCGTCATCGTCTTCGCCAACGGCCCCGCGGCCGAGGCGGCTCTGGCCGCCGGCGCCGACGAGGTCGGTGGCACCGACCTCATCGAGAAGGTCGCCGCCGGTTACACGTCGTTCGACGCCGCCGTGGCGACCCCCGAGCTCATGGGCCAGGTCGGTCGCCTCGGTAAGGTCCTCGGACCCCGCGGCCTCATGCCGAACCCGAAGACCGGCACCGTGACCCCCAACCCGGCCAAGGCCGTCGAGGAGATCAAGGGCGGAAAGATCGAGTTCCGCGTCGACAAGCACGCCAACGTGCACTTCGTCGTCGGCAAGGCGTCGTTCTCGGCCGAGCAGCTCGACGAGAACCTGAAGGTCGCTCTCGAAGAGATCGTCCGCCTGAAGCCCTCGAGCTCGAAGGGCCGTTACATCCAGAAGGGCGCCGTCTCGACCACCTTCGGTCCCGGCATCCCGCTCGACGTCAACGTCATCGCCTGACGTCTGTCGTCATCCGGAAGCCCCGCCGCGCCTCGTGCCGGCGGGGCTTTCGCGTGCCCGGTCGACCCCGCGGCACCCCGGTCGCCCGCCCGTCCGTGCCCGTTCCGGCGTCGTCGGTCTGGACCGCGCGTCGCCCGCCACCCTCCATCCGTCCGTGCCCGTTCCGGCGTCGTCGGTCTCGACCGCCGCCCCCCGACACGCACGAACGTGCAACACAGCGTCATCGGGGAAGAGACGGACGCGCGAGCGTGTTCTGCTTGAGGGCGCCGATCGCGCCACCCCCATCACCATGTCTGGAACAGCTATGCCCCGTCGCCGTCTGACCGTCCTCGCCGCCACCCTGGGCCTGAGCGCCCTCGCGCTGACCGCCTGCAGCGGCGGTGCGACCTCCGAGGCCGCCCCGGGAGCGGGATCCGAATACGGTCTCGTCTCCGACGGCACCTTGACCGTCGCCACCGAGGGCACCTACCGCCCGTTCTCGTTCCACGAGGGCGCGGGCGACCTCACCGGCTTCGACGTCGAGATCGCACAGGCGGTCGGCGACAAGCTCGGCCTCCAGGTCACGTTCCAGGAGACCCAGTGGGATGCCATCTTCGCCGGCCTCGACGCGGGACGCTTCGACGTCATCGCCAACCAGGTGTCGATCAACCCCGAGCGTGAAGAGAAGTACACCTTCAGCGCCCCGTACACGGTGTCCCGCGGTGTCGTCGTCACCGCCGACACCGACGACTCGATCTCGAGCTTCGCCGATCTGTCGGGAAAGACGACCGCGCAGTCGCTCACGAGCAACTGGTACGAGCTGGCCACCCAGAGCGGCGCCCAGGTCGAGGCCGTCGAGGGCTGGGCCCAGGCCGTCGCCCTTCTCAAGCAGGGTCGCGTGGACGCCACGGTCAACGACCAGCTCACCTACCTCGACTACGAGAAGACGAACAGCCCCACGGGCCTGAAGATCGCCGCCGAGACCGAGGACACCTCGGAGAGCGCGTTCGCCTTCAAGAAGGGCCAGGACGCCCTCGCGCAGGCCGTCGACGGCGCACTCGACGAGCTTCGCGCCGATGGCACGCTCGCGGAGATCAGCCAGAAGTACTTCGGTGCCGACGTCACGCAGTAACGACCCGCTGTAAAGCCCCGCGGATCGATCGTCTCCCGCCCCTAGCGTGGGAGTCGGTCGGTCCGCGTCCGCGTGTGCGCGAGCACCCGCGCGCAGGATCCGGGCCGCACGCCCGCAGGAGGAAGGAGGCCCATGAACGACATCTGGACGCTGTTGCTCGACTCGTTCTGGCCGATGGTTCTGGCGGGGCTGCGGGGCACCATCCCGCTGTCGCTGGCCTCGTTCGCGATCGGTCTCATGATCGCGTTGCTCATGGCACTGCTGCGCCTCTCGCCCAACGTGGTGTTGTCGGGGATCGCCCGGTTCTACATCTCGATCATCCGCGGCACGCCGCTGCTGGTGCAGTTGTTCGTGATCTTCTACGGCCTGCCGTCGTTGAACATCACGATCGACCCGTTCCCCGCGGCGGTCATCGCCTTCTCGCTCAACGTCGGCGGCTATGCGGCGGAGATCATCCGCGCGGCCATCCTCTCGGTCCCCCGCGGACAGTGGGAGGCGGCCCACACCGTCGGACTCTCGCCCACCAAGACGCTGACGCGCATCATCCTGCCGCAGGCCGCGCGCGTGTCGGTGCCGCCCCTGTCGAACACCTTCATCTCTCTCGTGAAGGACAGCTCGCTGGCATCCCTCATCCTGGTCACGGAATTGTTCCGCCAGGCCCAGAACATCGCCGCCTTCTCGTACGAATTCATGGCCGTGTACCTGGAGGCGGCGCTCATCTACTGGCTGTTCTGCCTGGTGCTGTCGTTCGGGCAGAACGCCCTCGAGAAGAGGTTGGACCGCCATGTCGCCCACTGAGAACCCTCTGCTGCAGGTCACGGGGCTCGAGAAGAGCTTCGGGACGAACAAGGTGCTCGCGGGCGTCGATCTCGAGGTGCGCCGCGGTGATGTGCTCGTGCTGATCGGGCCGTCGGGGTCGGGCAAGACGACGGTGCTCCGCTGCCTGAACGGCTTGGAGACCCCGGATGCCGGAGTCGTGGCGTTCGAGGGAGGGCCACGCGTCGACTTCGGTGCGAAGGTCACCAAGGGCGATCGGACGGCGCTCCGTGATCGCTCGGCCATGGTGTTCCAGCACCACAACCTGTTCCCGCACCTGACGGTGATCCAGAACGTCATGGAGGGGCCGGTGCAGGCCCACGGCGTGTCTCGGGCTGAGGCGGGGGAGCGGGCCGAGAGGCTGCTGGCGCGCGTCGGTCTGTCGGAGAAGCGCAACGCCTACCCGTCCGAGTTGTCGGGCGGTCAGCAGCAGCGGGTCGGCATCGTCCGCGCGCTCGCCCTCGAGCCGCAGCTGCTGCTGTTCGACGAGCCCACCAGCGCCCTCGACCCCGAGTTGGTCGGGGAGGTGCTGACGGTACTGCGCGAACTCGCGAACGAGGGGTGGACCATGGTCATCGTCACGCACGAGCTCGGCTTCGCCCGCGAGGTCGCCGACGAAGTGCTGTTCTTCGACGAGGGTGTGATCGTCGAGCGTGGAGCTCCCTCGGAGCTGCTGCGGCAGCCGAAGAAGGAGCGCACGCGGCGCTTCCTGAATCGTCTGCTGCGTCCTCTCGACGGCCCTGATCCCGCGTCGGACGAAACCGCCTAGCGCCCCGCCGGGAGTAGCGTCGGAGCATGGGACGCCTCGAAGATCTGCTCGGCATCGACACGCCCGTCGTCCTCGGCCCGTTCGGTGGCCTCTCGTCCGTCGCGCTGACCGCGGCCGTCAGCGGCGGCGGCGGTCTCGGTTCGTTCGGGCTGTACGGCTACGCGCCCGAACGCGTCCACGACACGGTCGCGGCGCTGCGCCGGGCGACGACGGGCCGCATCGCGGTGAACCTGTGGTGGCCCCGCGGTGACGAGGTCACACCCGCTGATGTCGACGTCGCCCCCTTCGTCGCCGCCGCCGCCCCGCTCTTCGCGGCCGCCGGTGTCACCCCGCCCCTGCCCCCGGCATCCTTCATGCCGACCCTCGCCGCCCAGCTCGACGCGGTCTTCGACGCCCGGCCCGACGTGCTGAGCGTCGTCTTCGGGGTCCCGGATGCCGACACCCTCGCCCGCGCGGCGTCACTCGGCATACGGGTCGTCGGAACAGCCACCTCGGTCGCCGAAGCCGTGGCGCTCGAGGCCGCCGGCGTCGACGCCGTCGTCGCGACGGGGTCGGAGGCGGGAGGACATCGGGTGTCGTTCCTCCGCGACCCGGCGCACTCGCTCGTCGGTACGTTCGCGCTGGTACCGCAGGTCGTCGACGCCGTCGGCATCCCGGTGATCGCCGCGGGTGGAATCGCGGACCGACGAGGCGTCGCGGCGGCGTTCGCACTGGGGGCCGAGGGTGTGCAGGTCGGCACGGCGTTCCTCCGCACCCGGCAGTCCGCCGCGACGGACGGTCATCGGGCGGCGATCACCGCGTCCGCCGACACCGACACGGTCTTGACGCGGGCGATGAGCGGACGGCTGGCCCGTGGCATCCCGAACCGCGCGATGCGCGAGCTCGAGGCGTCGGGCATGATCGCACCGTTTCCCGCGCAGAACTGGCTCACCGGGGTGTTCCGTGCCGCGGCGACCGCGTCGGGCGACGCCGATCTGGTGTCGCTGTGGGCCGGGCAGGCGGCGGCTCTCGCGCGTCTCGACGACGCTGCGGAGGTCCTCACCGACCTGCGGGCCGGGGTTCCAGCCGGCCACTCGGGCCCCGCTTGAATCACACAGAATCGCGCCGATCTCGCAGGATTCTCGCCGGAAGATGCGAATTTCGCCTCATCCTCCGCGTTCGATGAGCCCGCCCCCGTCCGCGGCGTCTGGTCAGGCCGTCGCGCGGATCTCGAAGCCGTCGGGAGGCGTCTCGCTGCTCTCCTCGGCGTCGACGCGGTCGACCCCCGCCGACGGTGGTCCGTCATGGGCCCAGGCGATCACGCTGTCGACGGTCGCCGCATCCCCGGCGATGAGCGCCTCGACCGAGCCGTCTCGACGGTTGCGCACCCAGCCGCGGGCGCCCGCGCGCTGCGCTTCGTTCTGCAGGGCGTAGCGGAAGCCGACGCCCTGCACTCGCCCGTGCACCGTGATCGTCACCGCTCGCATGCGGTCATTCTCGCCGAGCGACTCGCGATCTGTGCGGGATCCCGCGGGTTCGGGGCGGATTCGGCGGTTCGGGGCGGGCGGATCCCGCCCCGAACGGCGGATCGCGCCCCAGGTCCGAGGTCCCGCCCCGAACGGCGGATCGCGCCCCAGGTCCGAGGTCGCGCCCCGAACGGCGGATCGCGCCCCAGGCCCGAGGTCGCGCCCCGAACGGTGGATCGCGCCCCGAATCTCGGACCGCGCCCGACGGATCGACGGCCGCGACCCGGGCAGCCCCCGGTGCCGGCCCCGCCGCGTCAGTGCGGCAGAACGAGGGAGAGGGCGATGGCGAACATCACCACGGCGATGACGGCGTCGAGTATCCTCCACGCGCGCGGGGTGTCGAGCCAGCGGCCGAGGTAGCGTGCGCCGAACCCCAGCGCCGAGAACCACGCGAGGCTGGCGATGCAGGCGCCGATCGCGAACGCCCAGCGGTCCTCTCCGTGCGTGGATGCCACGGAGCCGAGCAGGAAGACGGTGTCGAGGTACACGTGCGGGTTGAGCCACGTGAGCGCGAGGCACGTCAGCACGGTGGCGGTGAGGGTCGTGCGGGTGCGGAGCGCGGTGCCCCCGGCATCCGTCGTCGTGGGCGTCCCCGTGTTGACGCGCAGGGTCTCGCCGCTGGGACGCAAGGCCCGCCGCGCCGCGAGCACTCCGTAGCCGACGAGGAACGCCGCCCCCGCCCAGCGCACGACCACGATCAGCCACGGCACGGCCTGGAGCACGAGCCCGATCCCCGAGACGCCGAGCAGGATCAGGATGGCGTCGGAGAGCGCGCACACCGCGACGACGGCGAGCAAGTGCTCGCGCCGCACGCCCTGCCGCAGCACAAATAGGTTCTGAGCGCCGATGGCGACGATGAGAGAGAAGCCAAGGCCGAGGCCGGCGAGCAGGGGAGTGAGCACGTTCCGACGGTAGGGCGACAGCGTTCAGAAGACCAGCTCAAGATTCTGCAGGACCATTAGCATCGCTTCATGTCTATTCCGCTCGATCTGGCCCGCACCCTCGCCGCCGTGGTGGAGGAGGGGACACTGGATGCCGCCGCCCGTCGCCTCCACATCACCCCCTCCGCGGTGAGTCAGCGGGTTCGCGCTCTCGAGGATCAGCTCGGACGGGTCGTGCTCGTGCGCTCGAAGCCCGTGCGCACCACCGAGGCGGGGGATGCGGTGGTGCGGCTCGCGCGCCAGCTCTCCTTGCTGGAGCACGACGCGCTCGCCGCGATGGGCGCGGAGGGAGGGTCGGTGGCATCCGTCCCCCTCGCGGTGAACGCCGACTCGCTCGCCACCTGGTTCCTGCCGCCGTTGGCCCGGGTCGCGGCCCGCCGCCCCGTCGTGTTCGACCTGCACCGCGACGACCAGGATTTCACGGCGGGACTGCTGGAATCGGGGACGGTGATGGCCGCCGTCACCTCGCGAGAGGCCCCGGTCGCCGGGTGCCGCGTGCGCCGGCTGGGGGTTCTGCGCTACGAGGCGGTGGCCACGGCGGACTTCGCGACGCGGTGGTTCCCCTCGGGCGCTCACCCGGACGCGCTGGGCTCTGCGCCGGTGGTCGACTTCGACCGGCGCGACGACCTCCAATCGCGTTGGCTCGCCCGGCGGGATGTGGCGGTGGTGGGGCCGCCGCGACACCGGGTGCCGGCATCCCAGGACTTCGCCACCGCGATCGAGCTGGGTCTCGGCTGGGGTCTTCTGCCGGGCTTCCAGTCCGCCGCGGGCCTGGCATCGGGTGCGCTCGTGCGCCTGGGCGAGGATCCGGTCGACGTGCCGCTGTTCTGGCAGCAGTGGAACCTCACCTCTCCGCTGCTCGACGACATCGCCGACGAGATCGTCGGCGAGGGGCGTCGCGTGCTCGCGGCGTGAGGTCAGTCGCCGCTGACCCGCAGCACGATCTTGCCGCGCGTGTGCCCGCGTTCGAGCTCCGTGTGCGCGGCGGACGCCTCGGCCAGGTCGAACACCCGGTCGACGTAGACCCGCACCGCGCCGGAATCCAGAAGGCGCGCGATGGTCGCGAGGGCACTGCCGTCGGGGATCGTCTTGTAGTCGGTGCAACGGATGCCGCGCGCGGCGGCCGCCTCGCGGAATCCCGGCCACGCGCCGGTGGGGACCTCGATGAGCAGCCCGCCCGGACGGAGGACCTCGAGCGAGCGGGTGCCGGTGTCGTCGGAGACGTCGCCGATGAGATCGATGACGACGTCGACGTCGTCCAGCACGTCTTCGAACCGCGTCGAGGTGTAGTCGACAACCTCCGACGCACCGAGCTCGCGGAGCCACGCGAGATTGCGCGGCGACCCGGTGGCGATGACGTGCGCGCCGAAGTACGCGGCGAACTGCACCGCGAAGTGACCCACTCCGCCACCTCCCGCGTGGATGAGGATGCGCTGCCCCTGATGCGCGAGGGCCGTCTCGACGACGAGCCCCCACGCTGTCAGGGCGGCGACCGGCACTCCGGCGGCCTCGACGTGCGAGAGCGAGAGCGGCTTACGGGCGAGCGAGAGGGTCGGCACGACGACGTACTCGGCGTAGGTGCCCGCCGTGCGGGGGACGGCGGCCATGCCGTACACCTCGGTCCCGACCGGGAACGGGTGCGCGTCGAAGGGGGCGCGCACGACGACACCGCTCACGTCGAGTCCGAGCACCGCGGGCCACGCGTCGATGGATGCCGACATCCCGCGTCCGGCGCGCGTCTTGGCGTCGATCGGGTTGATGCCCGCCGCGACCACCCGCACGAGCACCTCGCTCAGCACCGGCTGGGGCACCGCGGTCTCGGCGATGCGCAGCACGTCGGCTGCGCCCGGCGCGTCGTAGACCACCGAACGCATCGTCTCGGGCACCGCGGGAGCGGGGTGCAGGGCGGCCTCGGGACGCGTCGATCGGAATCTCATCGGGCGCTCTCTCTCGCGGGTGTTCGCAATCGAGGCGGCTCCGCCCCGACGATCCCAGTCAAGCGCGTCATTGTCTCGATGGTGTTTCGCCGCCGTCACCGTGTCGCGAAGCCCGATCGGCGAGTTTGCTTCGGCAGCGGCAGCGGCAGCGGCAGCGGCAGCGGCAGCGGCAGCGGCAGCGGCAGCGTCAGGCGGTAGTGGCAGCGTGGGGCGGCGGCGGCAGAGGCATCGCCAGCGGCGGCGGCACGGAGTGGCCGACCCCGCCACGGCGGTGCGCGCCACGGTGCCGGCGGGTGCCGCCGCCGGCACCCGTCGAGGGCCGTCCGTCCGGGCCGCGCCCACCACCGGGGCGCGCCGCAGGGTCGAAGACCTCAGTCCCGCGCCGGGACCTCTCCCACGGCCAGCGCGTGCAGCAGCGTCGAGAGGTGGCGGATGTCGTCGATCGACCAGTCGGCGATGGCCTCGAAGAGTCGGCTCTCATGCGGAGCGCGCGCGTCGGCGAGCCGGCGATGGCCGAGCTCGGTGACGGCGATGAGGCGCGAGCGGCCGTCGTTGGGGTCGGGGGTGCGGGTGACGAGCCCGAGCTCCTCGAGCTCGGTGATCGACCGGCTGAGGAAGCCCTTGTCGGCGGCCAGGCGTTCGGCCAGGGCCGAGAGGGTCAGCGGCCCGAACCGGCTCACGACGGAGAGAGCCTTGAACGTGGCCGGGAGCATTCCGGGGCTCACGCGTTCCGCCGCCTCGGAGACGAAGCGGCGGAACACGGTCATGAGCTCCGAGAACGACGATTCCAGGGCCTGTACGGCCACTCGGCGGTCATCGGTCACGTCGCTCATCACGTCAGCCATCCTCTCCCATCTCGGCGTCGCGGTGGGTGCGGCGGGAGGTCGCGGCATCCACGGTCCTGACCGAACCGGTGGCGGCGAGGGCGCCGTCGCCGGCACGGGGGTCGGTGGAAGCATCCAGGGTCCGCACCGATCCGGTCGCGGAGAGGGTGGCCATGGCCGCGGGGACGGAGACGGTCGCGAGGTCGGCTTCGCTCGCCGCCACGCGCTCGCTCGTGGTCATGCGGGTCAGCGGACGGTTCGGCAGGAACAGGATGGCGACGAGGCTGACCACCGCGACCGGCACCGCGATGAGGAACGAGTGGGCGATGGACTGCGCGTAGATGTCCTCGACGATGATGCGGACGCTCTCGGGCAGCGCCGAGACCTGCGGGATCGTTCCGGACTGCAGCGACTGGGCCACGGCGGCGCCGTTCGCGCCCAGACCCATGATCGCCGCCTGCAGGTCTGCCGCGCGGTCGGTGAACAGGCTCGTCGCCATGCTGGCGAGAGCGGCACCCATGACCGAGACGCCGATCGTGCCGCCGAGGCTGCGGAAGAACGTCACCCCCGAGCTCGCGGCTCCCATCTGGGCGGGGTCGGCGGTGTTCTGCACGATGAGCACGAGGTTCTGCATGGTCATGCCGACGCCCGCGCCCAGGAGGAACATGTACAGCGAGACAAGGGCGAAGTTGGTGTCGTAGTGGATGGTCGACAGCAGGAACGATCCGGCGATCAGCAGCACTCCACCGGCGATGAGGAACGGCTTCCAGCGACCGAAGCGGGAGATCAGGGCACCGACGACGATGGATGCCACGAGCAGGCCGCCGATCATCGGGATGGTCATGACGCCGGCCTCGGTGGGCGTGGCGCCACGGGCCATCTGCATGTACTGGCTGAGGAAGACCGACGTTCCGAACATGGCCAGTCCCGTCGCGATCGAGGCGATCGTGGCGAGTGTGAAGGTGGCGTCGCGGAAGAGGGTGAGAGGAACGAGCGGCTCGGACGAGCGGAGCTCGACGACGATGAACAGGACCGCTGCCAGCACGGCGCCACCGACCATGAGGGTGGTCTCGAGGCTCGCCCAGTCGAAGGAGGTGCCGGCGTTGGTCACCCAGATCAGCAGCAGCGACACCGCTGTCGACAGCAGCACGATGCCGACGTAGTCGATCTTGACCTTGCGCTTCGCGCGGACCGGCAGGTGCAGCGTGCGCTGCTGGATGAGCAGGGCGGCGACGGCGAAGGGGAGGGCGACGAAGAAGTTCCAGCGCCAGCCGAAGGCGTCGGTGATGACGCCGCCGAGCAGCGGGCCGCCCACGGTCGCGACGGCCATGACCGCGCCGAACAGGCCCATGTAGCGGCCGCGCTCGCGGGGGCTGATGATGTCGGCCATGATGACCTGGCTGAGGGCGGCGAGACCGCCGGCACCCAGGCCCTGCACCGCGCGGAAGGCGATGAGCATCTCGGTGTTCTGCGAGAACCCGGCGGCCGCGGTGGCGAGCACGAAGATGGCGATCGCGACCTGGATCAGCACCTTGCGGTTGAACAGGTCGGCGAGCTTGCCCCAGATGGGGGTCGAGATCGCGGTGGTGAGGAGGGTCGCCGTGATGACCCAGGTGTAGGCGTTCTGGTCGCCCGACAGGTCGTGCACGATGACCGGCAGCGACGTCGAGACGACGGTCGAGGCGAGCATCGACACGAAGGTGCCGAGCAGCAGCCCGATGAGGGCCGGGAGCACGCGCCGCGGGGCGGCGGTCTCAGGGGAAGTGGTTGTCATGCGGAACTCCACGTGGGGGACGGATGCCGCGACGACGATGGCGCGATTAGTTGACTGATGTCAACGATACGCCTATTGCTTGACTTGCGTCAACTATCAATCGAGGAGCGCGAGGGCGCGATACCTCTCCGTGGGTTCCGGGCGCACGGGCTCGGGGCGCGGCTGGCGCGTCTGCATCGTGCGGCGGTAGAGCTCGTCGATGAGGGAGGTCGCCAGGTTGACGAGCTTGCCGATCTCGCGCTCGTCGCGGTCGATCCACTGGCAGCGGGGTTCGTCGTGCAGCGGGACGAAACCGTCGTGCTGCTCCCAGGCCACGAGGGTGCGCTCGGCGCCGAGCACGTGCTGCTGCCACCAGATCTGCCGCATGTAGGTGCGGGGGATCGAGCGCCACGCCTTGTTGGTGGTCTTGATCTCGGCGAGGACGACGCGTCCTTCGCCGTCGACGACGACGCCGTCGGGAGTGGCGAGGTGACGCTTCTCGACGACCGCGTGGTACAGCGCGGAGGAGGGGCGGATGCCGTGCGTCGCCGCGACCCAGGCGGCGATCTCGGGTTCGCGCCGACGACCGTGCGCGGTGAAGGCGTTGCCCGAGAAGTTCGAGCCCATGAGCTTGGCATCCGCCGCTCGCGAGATCGCGTTCGGGCTCGTGAGGGTCGCCACGTCGGTCGCTGTGATGCCGCGGGATCGCGCGCGGATCCAGGCCACTCGATCGCGGGAGTCGGCGACGATCCGTGCGTCGAGGTCGGCGCTTCGGGAGGCGACGAACTCGGGGGACATGCGTTCGACCCTAACCCCGCTCGCGCGTGGACCGTATGCGAACCTCGGCGCGTCGGCATCCGGGGTCTTGTCATGCAGGTAAGGGTGCCCTAAGTTGATGGGCATGACTTCGGATGCCGCTTCGCTGCGCCGCCCCGACGGCGGTCGCTGGTGCGATCTCGAGGGCGCGGTGCTGCTGGGCGGCGACGCACGGAACCTCCCCGAGATGCGACGGATCGCCGCCGCTCTGTCGCCGTCCGCGCACGTGACGGTGCTGGTGGAGGTGTGCGGATCCGACCAGGTCGGCGTCATCGACGCCCGCGAGGGACGGGTGAGCTGGCTGGATCGGTCGCTGGACGGCGGGCTCCGCCCGCGCGGCGAACGTCTCGCGCAGGCGATCCACGCCTGGTGCGCGGAGTGGGCCTGCGGCGACGACCCGGTCTGCACGGTCTGGCTGGGCGCCCGCACGCCGTCCCGGATCGTGCGCATGACCCGCGCCCTGCTGCCCGAGCCGCGCATCTCCTGACGTCTGTCGCTGGGTTGCCGCGGGGTGCCGAGATGACCGTCTTTTCGCGAGATGACCGGCGATTGGTCGAGAAGGCGGGTCATCTCGGCAGGCGGAGGTGATCTCGGCGCAGCGGCGATCGGGCGTCACCCCTCCTCCACAGGGGGAGAGAGCGAGCGCTCGCGGTGCAGGATGCCGCAGCATCGACGGATGGAGCGGGAAGAGCGGGCGGCGAGGGGCGTGGGCGAGGGGCTCTTCACTCGGGAGGAGCTACTGTCCCGCGGCGTGTCCGCCGGTGTTCTCGCGCTCGCTTCTCGGAGTGGCCCCTGGCTGCGTCTGCAATCCGGCGCGTACGTCGACCGTGAAGTGCATCTCGCGCGGCCGCCGGTGGAGAGGCACAAGATCGCCCTGGATGCGGCGTCCCGGTGCATGCGCGGTGGGTCAGCCGTGGTGTCCCATCTCTCGGCGGCGGTCCTCCACGGGTTGCCGCAGTACCGCTTCGGCGACCGCGAGGTGGAGGTCACGCTCGCGGGGCCCGTCGGGGGGTCCAGTCGTGACGGGCTGCGACGTCACCTGGATGCGCTCCCCGACGGCGATGTCGTGTCGATCGGCGGTGTCGCCTGCACCAGCCTCGACCGGACCGTGTTCGACGTCGCACGCACGGCGTCGGTGGAGATGGCGCTGGCCTGCGCCGATGCGGCGCTCCGGCGTGAGGCGGTGTCGGGGCGCCGGTTCGATGCCGCGGCGCAGGAGCGATGGCGGGAACGTCTACGCCATCGAGCGGATCAGGCGTCGGGTCGACGCGGGGTCCGTCGCGCGCGCCGCGTGATCGAGTTCGCCGACGGTCGCGCCGAACTGCCCGGTGAGAGCATCAGCCGGTTGCAGCTCCATCGCATCGGGTTCCGGCAGATCGACCTTCAGATCGCCGTCGCCGGTCCGCGAGGGGCTGACTACTTCGTCGACATCGGGCTGCGCGAGGTGCGCACCTTCTGGGAGTTCGACGGCGAGGTCAAGTATCGGGATGCCGCGATGCGCGGTGGTCGATCCGTCGAGACGGTCCTGCTCGACGAGAAGCGCCGCGAGGACTGGATCCGGGGCGCGACGCAGTGGCGGCTGTGCCGAGGAGGTTTCGCAGACGTGCGGACACCCGAGACGCTGGCCGCCCGCCTCGCATCCTTCGGCATTCGCCCTCCACGCTGAGCGCGTGCCGTGGGCCCCGCCGGGGTGCCGAGATGACCCGAGATGCGCGAGATGACCCGCGATTCGCGCGAACGGCGGGTTATCTCGGTGATCGAGGGTCATCTCGGCGTCGAGAGCGGGGGACGCGGCGCGGAGGCCGGGGGCGGGGCGGGCGGCGGTGCGCGCGCGGCGGGGGCGGGCGCGGCGGGGGCGGGCGCGGCGGGGGCGGATTGGCGAAGGGGGCGAGGGTCGGGTACAGTGGGGGCAAGCCAAAGACCGTCGGTTATCGGAGTGCTCGCACTCCGGTCGAAGCGTCTGCTGAGAAGCAGAGAACCTACGCAGGTCACTTGAACTCCTCCCGAAAGGGAATCCGAGCTCCGTGCGCCTGCGCCGGAGCTCTTCTTTTTTGCCCAGACCCGGTGTCTTCGGCCGGCGCCCCGCCATCGCGGAGCGCCTCGTACACACAAGGAGTGGCCATGGCGCAGAAGGATGCATCGGTCGCCGAGCTCACGAAGAACTTCGAGAACTCGACCGCCGTTCTGCTGACCGAGTACCGCGGTCTGACGGTTGCCCAGCTCAAGCAGCTGCGCAACGACATCCGTCAGGACGCGGATTACGCCGTGGTGAAGAACACGCTGACCAAGATCGCCGCGAACAACGCGGGGGTCACGGGACTGGATGACGAGCTCAAGGGCCCGTCCGCCATCGCGTTCGTGCACGGCGACCCCGTCGCCGTCGCGAAGAGCCTGCGTGCCTTCGCCAAGGCTAACCCTCAGCTCGTGGTGAAGGGCGGCTACTTCGATGGCGCCGCTCTGACCGCGGATGAGGTCAACAAGCTCGCCGATCTCGAAAGCCGTGAAGTCCTGCTGGCGAAGCTCGCCGGCGCGATGAAGGCGACGATGACCAAGGCGGCATACGTCTTCCAGGCGCTTCCGTCGAAGGCCGTTCGCACGGTCGACGCGCTGCGCGAGAAGCAGGACACCGCGGCCTGACCCGGCCCCGGATGATTAACCCGATCAAGGAGATACAACATGGCTAAGCTCAGCACCGAAGAGCTGCTCGACGCGTTCAAGGAGCTCACGCTCATCGAGCTGTCCGAGTTCGTCAAGGCGTTCGAGGAGACCTTCGACGTCACCGCCGCCGCCCCCGTGGCTGCCGCAGGCCCCGCCGCCGGTGGCGCCGCCCCCGCCGAAGAGGTCGAGGAGAAGGACTCGTTCGACGTCGTCCTCGAGGCCGCCGGTGACAAGAAGATCCAGGTCATCAAGGTCGTCCGCGAGCTCACCTCGCTCGGCCTCGGCGAGGCCAAGGCCGTCGTCGACGGTGCTCCCAAGGCCGTGCTCGAGGGCGCGAACAAGGAGACCGCCGAGAAGGCCAAGGAGGCGCTCGAGGGTGCCGGCGCCACGGTGACCCTGAAGTAATAACGCTTCACGCGGTCGCGGCAACGCGATACACGAAGACCCGGATGCCACTGGCATCCGGGTCTTCGTCGTTGTCAGCCGAGGGACCCGAGTTGCCGCGGGCATCCGGGTCTTTGTCGACGGAGCCGCATTCGTGCGGCGCGGTGGTCGGCTCTCGGACGGCACGGGAAGCGTGGTACCCGGTTTCACGGGTCGAGGGACCGATGTTCACCAGATCGAAACGTTGAAGCCTGGGAAAACCGTATGCCCATCGTTTACGGTCGTTGTGAACCCCCGTCGATCCCCCCATCCGACGTCGATCGTTCGCGCGTCGGTACCTGGAGACTCATGCCCATCGCTTCATCCCGCGTGCCCGCACGCCGTTTCACGACCGCATTGAGCGCCGCCCTCGGTGCCGCTCTGCTCGGTTCCGCCCTCGTCCCGCTCCCGGCCTTCGCCGCCGACGGCCCGCGGGTGGTGATCAACGAGGCCTACCTGAAGGGTGGAAGCGCCGGTGCTTTCTTCAACCAGAAGTTCGTCGAGTTGTACAACGCCGGCGATACCGCGCAGGACCTCAGCGGATGGTCGCTGCAGTATCGTTCCGCGGGCAGTGTGGACGCCCCGACCGGCGCGAACACGCAGCCGCTGACCGGATCCATCGCCCCCGGCGGCTACTACCTCATCGGTATACCCGGAAACGGCGCCAACGGCGCCGGCCTTCCCGCGGCCGATGTCACCAGCACGGGTCTGAACCCCTCCGGCACGAACGGGCAGCTGTTCCTCGCCAACGTGACCGAATCGCTCGCCCTGCCCGCCGGCTCCGTCACCGACGGCCGCGTGGTGGACTTCCTCGGCTACGGCACCGCCTCCAGCTACGAGACGCAGGCGGCGACCGTCGAGGGGCCGAACGGAACTGCGAACGCGCTCGTGCGCACGGACTTCGTCGACACGAACGACAACTCCCTCGACTTCACCAACACCACCGCCGTGACGCCGCAGGGCTCGGGGGGCGCGGTGACGCCGACGCCCGCGCCGACCGCCACGGCCACCCCGACCGCAACGCCGACGGCAACGCCCACGCCCGCGCCGACGGTCACCCCGGGCGCGGTCACGCCGATCCGCGACATCCAGGGCACCGGCGCCACGACGCCTCTCGCGGGCGCGACCGTCACCACGCGCGGTGTCGTCACCGCCGCGTACCCGACGGGCGGTTACAACGGGTTCTTCATCCAGACCCCCGGCACCGGCGGCCCGCTCGACCCCGCCACCCACACCGCGTCCGACGCGATCTTCGTCTACGGCTCCGCCGCGACCGCCGAGGTCGCGATCGGCCAGCACGTCGAGGTCACCGGTACGGCGGGCGAATTCTCCGGACAGACGCAGATCACCGTCGACGCCCCCTCGGTCAGCATCCTCACCGAACAGGCGGCCGAGGTGCGCCCCGCGAAGATCACCTGGCCGAAGACCGACGAGGAGCGCGAGCGCTTCGAGGGCATGCTCCTCGAACCCCAGGGCGACTTCACCGTCACCAACACCTACTCGACCAACCAGTACGCCGAGGTGGGTCTCGCCGCCGGTACGACGCCGCTGCGCACCCCCACGGACGTCGCCCGCCCCGACAGCCCGGAGTACGTCGCGGCCGTCGCCGACAACAACGCGCGAGCGGTCGTGCTCGACGACGGTGCGTCGATCAACTTCCTGAACGACGCGAACAAGGGCATCCCGCTGCCGTACCTCTCGCTCACCGAGCCGGTACGCGTCGGCGCGCCGGTGTCGTTCGCGACGCCGGTCATCCTCGACTTCCGCAACAACGCGTGGAAGTTCCAGCCGACCCAGCAGCTGACCGTCGACAACGCCGCCACCGTGCAGCCGGCGACGTTCGCGAACGATCGAACCAATGCCCCGGCGGCCGTCGGCGGCAACGTGAAGATCTCGAGCTTCAACGTGCTCAACTACTTCACCACCACGGCCGAGAGCGTCGGCTGCACCTCGACGTACAAGGACCGCGAGGGCAACCCGATCACGGCCGACACGTGCCCCGCTCCCGGGCCCCGCGGTGCGGCGAACGACGCCAATCTGAAGCGCCAGCAGGACAAGATCGTCGCCGCCGTCAACGGACTCGGAGCCGACGTCGTCTCGCTCGAGGAGATCGAGAACTCCGCCGTCTTCGGCGAGGACCGGGATGCCGCGCTGTCCACCCTCGTCGACGCGCTCAATGCCGCGCTCGGCTCGTCGCAGTGGGCGTTCGTCCCCTCGCCCGCCGTGCTCCCGGCATCCGAAGACGTCATCCGCACCGCCTTCATCTACAAGAAGGCCGTGGTCGCACCGTCCGGTGACAGCGTCATCCTCGACGACCCGGCGTTCCGCAACGCCCGTCAGCCGCTCGCGCAGGCCTTCGCTCCGGTCCAGCATCCGGATGCCAAGATCCTCGCGATCGTGAACCACTTCAAGTCCAAGGGCGACAGTCGTCCCGCCGCCACCGGCGACAACGCCAACGGCATCCAGGGCGCCTTCAACGGTGACCGCGTGCGCCAGGCCGACGCCCTCGGGAAGTTCGCGGCGGCCCGCTCGGCCGACGTGGGCACCGACGACGTGTTCCTGCTCGGAGACTTCAACGCGTACACGCAGGAGGACCCGATCCAGAAGCTGCGCGAGTACGGCTTCGAGCCGCTCGAAGCGGGCACGGGCAAGTACTCGTACTCGTTCAGCGGTCAGTCCGGCTCGCTCGACCACGTGCTGGCGTCGCCGTCGGCCCGGGAGCTCGTCACCGGAACCGACATCTGGAACATCAACGCCGTCGAGGCACTCGCGCTCGAATACAGCCGCTACAACTACAACGTGCGGAACTTCTACGACGCCTCGCCATACCGCTCCAGCGATCACGACCCGGTGATCGTGGGGCTCGACCTCGGGCCCGAGACCACCGACATCACCCTGCTCGGCATCAACGACTTCCACGGTCGCATCGACGCCAACACGGTGAAGTTCGCCGGCACCATCGAGCAGCTGCGCGCAGCCGGAGGTGAGGACAACACGCTATTCCTCTCCAACGGAGACAACATCGGCGCGTCGCTCTTCGCCTCGGCGTACTTCGACGACGAGCCGACCATCGAGGTGTTGAACGCGCTCGAGCTCGCCGCATCCGCCGCGGGAAACCACGAGTTCGACAAGGGCGCCGCCGACCTCACCGGTCGCGTGTCCGACTCCGCCGACTTCCCCTATCTCGCGGCCAACGTCTACAAGGACGGGCAGCCCCTGCTCGACGAGTACGCGATCTTCGAGGTCGACGGAGTGCGTGTGGGCATCATCGGCGCCGTCACGCAGGAGACGGCGCAACTCGTTTCGCCGGGCGGCATCGAGGGCATCGAGTTCCGCGAGCCCGTCGCCGAGGTGAACCGCGTCGTGGCCGAGATCAAGGACGAGGTCGACGTCATCGTCGCCGAGTACCACGAGGGTGCCGCCGAGGGCGACTCCACGGGCGAGACGATCGAAGAAGCGGTGGCCGCCGGCGGCGCCTTCGCCAAGATCGTGAACGAGACGGATGCCACGGTCGACGCGATCTTCACCGGTCACACCCACCAGAAGTACGCGTGGGACGCTCCCCTTCCCGGTGGAGAGGGCACACGCCCGATCGTGCAGACCGGAAGCTACGGCGAGAACATCGGTGAGATCGTGCTGACCGTCGACCGCGAGAACGGTGCCGTGGTCGACTACTCCGCCCGCAACGTCGCCCGCCTCGCGTCGGCGACCGTGCCGAACGATCCCGCGCAGACCGCGGCGAACAGCGCCGCGCTCGATGCCGAGCTGATCGCCGCCTACCCGCGCGTGAAGGAGGTCGACCGCATCGTCACGCTCGCGCGCGCCGAGGCCGACCGCGTCGGTGCGCAGCCGGTCGGGTCGGTCACCGCCGACATCACCACCGCGTTCCGCGGCGGATCGTACGTCGACGGCGTCTACACGGGCGGCCAGCGCGACGACCGCTCGAAGCAGTCGGCTCTCGGCGGCCTGGTCGCCGACGCCCTCCGCGACACCCTGGCCGACCCCACGCGCGGCGGGGCGGAGATCGCGCTGGTGAACCCGGGCGGTCTGCGGGCGGAACTCCTCTACGCGGGCGACGGGGTCATCACCCTGGCCGAGGCGAACGCCGTGCTGCCTTTCGTCAACAACCTGTGGACCACCACGCTGACCGGGGAGCAGCTGCGACTCGCCCTCGAACAGCAGTGGGGTGACACGGCGGGCCGCGACCGCGATCTCGCCCTCGGCGTCTCGGACAATGTGCGCGTCACGTACGACGTCGCGCGGGGCCTGGGTCAACGAATCACCGGCATCTGGATCGACGGGGCTCCCGTCGACCCGGCGGCTACCTACCGGGTCGGCTCGTTCAGCTTCCTCCTGCAGGGCGGTGACGCGTTCGCCGTCCTCGGACAGGGCGCCGACACGCGTGATTCCGGCCTCATCGACCGCGACGGGTGGATCGACTACCTCGAGGCGAACCCCGGCCTCACCCCCGACTTCACCGCGCGTGCGGTGCAGGTCTCGGGTGTGCCCGCTCAGGTCGTGCCCGGCGGCGACGCCACCGTCTCGGTCTCGAACCTCGACCTCACCTCGCTCGGAGCTCCGGCCAACACGTCGCTCTCGGCGACGTGGGGTGCGACGGCCGGGGCCGGGGCGGCCGCCGACTTCCCCGTCGCGAACGGGGCGGCGACGGTCACCCTCGCCGTTCCCGCCGACGCCACAGGCGAGGTCGCGCTGCAGCTCGTCGCTCAGCCGAGCGGTACCGATGTGACGGTCCCGATCCAGGTCGGCGTCCTCGGCGGTGGCGACGGTTCGGCCCCCGGTTCCGGAGGCGGTGCAGGTCACAGCGGCTCGTCGGGCAAGGGCGGCTCCCTGGCCGTGACCGGCACCGACGCGGGCTGGATGGGCGCAGGCGTCCTCGCGGCGCTCGCGCTGCTCGGACTCGGTGTGCTCGCTCGTCGCCGGGCGGTACGCCAGGCCGACTGATCCACCGTGCGACGAGGACCCCGGATGCCACGGCATCCGGGGTCTTGTCCGTCTCAGGCGGAACGCGGGGGCGCGGTGGACGCTCGAACGACGAGGCGCGTCTCGGCCTCGGTGCGGCGCGGGGCTTCGCCGGTACCCTCGATCATCGAGACGAGGATGCGCGTCGCCGCGATGCCCTGGGCCAGGGGGAACTGTTCGACGGTGGTGAGGGAGAACATCTCGGCGTAGTCGTGGCCGTCGATGCCCACGACGCTCAGCTCCGTCGGCACCGAGATCCCCATGCGCCGCGCGGCGATGATCACGCCGATCGCGACCTCGTCGCACGCGGCGACCACCCCCGTCGGGCGCGAGGCCGCGTCGGCGAGGAACGAGGCCGCCGCGGCGTACGCATCGGTGATGGTCAAGGTGGAGGGGACATTACGGATGCGCACGGCCAGGCCGTTGTCGTTCATGGCGTTGCGGTAGCCGATGGAGCGTTCGTCGACGTCTTTCGCGGGCGCGTCGGTCGGGGGAGTGCTGCCGACGAAGGCGATGTCGGTGTGGCCCAGGGCGATCAGGTGCTGGGTGATGATGCGGGTGATAGAGATGTTGTCGAGCCCGAGCGTCGGCACGCCGGAGAGCGCGTTGCCGATGCTGACGACGGGCTTGCCGATGTTGGCGAGGCGCTCGAGGTCGGCGTCGTCGGGCTCGAGCGCGACCGCGATGATGCCGTCGAAGCGCTTTCGCGCCAAGTAGGTCGAGTACAGGCTCTCCCGGTCGCGCGAGCCGGGTTCGGCGACGTACAGGGTGACGTCGTAACCGAGGGGGATGAGGGTGCGCTCCACGCCCTCGACGATCGCACCGAAGTACCACCGGTTCACCTTCGGCACGATCAGGGCGATCGTGCGGGTGCGGCCCGTGGCCAGGCTCACGGCGCTCGTGGAGGGGACGTATCCGAGGGATGCCGCCGCGTCGGCGACGCGCTGGCGCGTGCCGTCGGAGACGTAGCCACCGCCCGTGAGGGCGCGGCTGGCGGTCGACTTGGACACGCCCGCCAGGCGCGCCACCTCGGCGATTCCGCTCATTCGTGGTCTTCCTCGTCCCCTGTCGACGCCCGTGTCGACGTCGAAGAAGAATATCCGACATCGGCCGAAAGTGGAACCGGTTCCTGCTGCCGCGGGGGTGCGTCGATCGGCGTCATTCCGCTAGTTATCCGTTCGTGATCAACGGCGGGTTGCGAGTCTTATGGATTGCCTCTACGGTTACCTGGAATCGGTTCCCGACGGGATCCGGAGCACCACAGAACTCAAAGAGGAGAGACCACATGGGTATGTCACAGCGGACTCGCCTGCTGGCGCCTGTCGGGCTGCTGGCGGTCGGTGCGATCGCTCTCGCGGGCTGCGCCGAAGGCGACAGCGGCGGCACGAGCGCATCGGGCGGGGGCGAGACCACGGTCCGCATCTCCGGCGGAATCACCGGTACCGAAGCAGACGCGCTGAACCAGAGCTTCGAGCAGTTCACCGCGGACACCGGCATCAAGGTCGTCTACACCGGCGACAAGAGCTTCGAGGGCAACATCGTGACGAAGGTGTCGGGTGGCGACGCCCCCGACATCGCGATCGTCCCGCAGCCGGGCCTGCTGAAGACCCTCATCGGCACGGGCGAAGTGCAGGCGGCGTCCGACGCCGTCTCGTCGAACGTCGACGAGTACTGGGGCGAGGACTGGAAGTCGTACGGCACCGAGGACGGCACGTTCTACGCCGCCCCCATGCTCGCCAACCTCAAGGGCTACGTCTGGTACTCGCCGGCGAAGTTCGCCGAGTGGGGCGTCGAGGTCCCCAAGACGCTCGACGAGCTGATGACCCTGACCGCGACCATCCAGCAGAAGACCGGCGCCGCTCCGTGGTGCGCGGGCTTCGCCTCCGACGCCGCGTCGGGCTGGCCCGGAACCGACTGGGTCGAGGACATGGTCCTGCGCCTGTCCGGCCCCGACGTCTACGACCAGTGGGTGGCCAACGAGGTCCCGTTCACCGACCCGAAGATCAAGGCGGCGTTCGACGCGGTGGGCGACATCCTCCTCAACCCGTCGTACGTCAACGCCGGCTTCGGTGACGTCAGCAGCATCAACTCGACCGCGTTCGCCGACGTCGCCGCCAAGGTGGCCGACGGCAGCTGCCCGATGACGCACCAGGCGTCGTTCCTGTCGGCCAACTTCCTGACGGTGACCAACGCCGCCGGTCAGACCCCGACCATCGCCCCCGATGGCGACGTGTACGCGTTCCTGACCCCCGGTGTGACCGAGGGTGAGCTCGCGGTCGAGGGTGGCGGCGAGTTCGTCGCAGCCTTCTCCGAGGACGAGAGCGTGCAGAAGGTCGTCGAGTACATGTCGTCGCCCGAGTTCGCCGACGCCCGCGTCAAGCTGGGCGGCGTGATCTCGGCCAACAAGGGTGCCGATCCCTCGCTCGCCTCGAGCGAGTTCCTCACCGAGGCGATGAAGACGCTGCAGGACCCCAACACCACCCTGCGCTTCGATGCCTCCGACCTGATGCCGGCGACCGTCGGCTCGGGCTCCTTCTGGAAGGGCATGGTCAGCTGGATCGACGGCACGCCCACCGACCAGGTGCTCAGCGACATCCAGGCCGGCTACGACAACTGATCGACGCCGACCGATCGATGGGCCGCCCGCTGTGCGGGCGGCCCATCCGGTCCATACTTCTAACCCGCCCGACGCGTCATCCGGGCACTGATCGATGAGCACGAAGGCGTGTTCGGGAGGGACGTCATGACCGATATCAAGAACGCGGAGACGACGCCGACGGCGTCACCACCGCCGACCGGCCGGGGGAAGCCCGCGTCACGCGGCTCCGCGACCGCGCACCGCACCACGCTCCTCGTGGTCATCGTGGGCCTCATCCTCGTGGTGGCCCTCTTCCTCTTCATGGTCACGCGGGCACCCGCCGAGACCAAGCCCACCACGCTCGGCTTCTCGCTCAACAGCTTCTTCATCTGGCTCGGTGGACTCAGCCCGATCGTGCAGATCCCGATCGTCCTCGTGGCATTCGGCGCCGTCGTCGGCATCCTGCTGCTGCTCATCGAGTACGCGCCGCGATCGGGCAAGGGCTACTTCTGGCTGCGGCTGGCGGCGTGCTTCGCCATCCCCGTGCTGGCGTTCATGCTGCTGCGTCCGTACCAGAACGCCGTGGTCTACGTGCTGGGCATCGCCATCATCCTGGGCGCGATCCTCTTCTACGCCGACTACCGCTCCCGCCAGGGCGCGGGCTACCTGTTCCAGCTGATCCTGTTCGCCGCACCCGCCGCGATCCTCCTGCTGCTCGGACTGGTGTACCCGGCGATCACCACCTTCTTCCAGTCGTTCTTCGACAAGACCGGGGACAACTTCGTCGGCCTCGAGAACTACATCTGGACGTTCACGAACCCCGAGGGCTTCTGGTCGGTCATCAACACCCTCATCTGGGTGCTGCTCGCACCGACCATCGCGACCGCCATCGGTCTCGCGTACGCCGTCTTCATCGACCGAGCCGCGGGGGAGAAGTACCTGAAGGTGCTCATCTTCATGCCCTTTGCGATCTCGTTCGTGGGCGCGGGCATCATCTGGAAGTTCGTCTACGACTTCCGCCAGGGCGACCAGCTCGGCATCCTGAATGCCATCGTCACCTCCTTCGGCGGGCAACCGATCTCGTGGCTGTCCGCGGCTCCGCTGGTGAACACCCTCCTGCTCGTGGTCGTGTTCATCTGGAGCCAGACGGGCCTCGCGATGGTCATCTTGTCGGCGGCCATCAAGGCCGTCCCGCCAGAGCAGAACGAAGCGGCCGAGCTCGACGGGGCGAGCGCCTGGGAGCGGTTCATCAACGTCACCGTCCCCGGCATCCGGTCGTCGCTCATCGTGGTGCTCACCACGATCGCGATCGGCGCGCTGAAGATCTACGACATCGTCGCCGTCATGACGGGCGGTCGCAACGACTCGACCGTGCTCGCCTTCGAGATGGTCAACCAGCAGCAGCGGTTCCAGAGCTATGGGCACTCCGCAGCGCTGGCGGTCGTGCTGTTCGTCTTCGTGCTGCCGCTGATCATCTTCAACGTGCGCCAGATCCGGAAGCAGAGGGAAGTGCGATGACCACCTCCACCGTGGTGCTCGAACCCACCACCGACACCCGCACCGCGCGTCAGGTCGCCCGCGACACGCGCAAGCACGAGGCCATGGCGCGGAGGCGCCTGACCTCGAAGGGCGCCACGATCGCCGCGATCGTGATCGCCTTCTTCTGGACGATCCCCACGTTCGGCCTGTTCATCACGTCGTTCCGTCCCGGATCCGACACGCAGTCCACCGGCTGGTGGACGGTCTTCGTCGACCCGGCGTTCACGCTGGAGAACTACCGGCTCGCCCTTACGTCCGGCGGCACCGCCCTGACGCTGGCGCAGTCGTTCCTGAACTCGCTGGCGATCACGATCCCGGTCGTGCTGTTCGCCCTCGCGGTCGCGTCGCTCATCGCGTACGCGTTCGCCTGGATCGACTTCAAGGGCCGGAACTTCTTCTTCATCTTCATCTTCGCGCTCCAGATCGTGCCGCTGCAGATGGCCCTCGTGCCGCTGCTCAGCCTGTTCTCGCGCGGACTGACGATCAACGAGGTGACGATCTTCCCGGGCTTCGACCTGCGCGGTGTGGAGCACAGCTTCGCCACCGTGTGGATCGCGCACGTGATCTTCGCGATGCCGCTGGCCATCTTCCTGCTGCACAACTTCATCGCCGAGATCCCCGCCGAGGTCATCGAGGCCGCACGCGTGGACGGCGCCGGGCACGGGCAGATCTTCTTCCGCCTGATCCTGCCGCTGGCGGCTCCCGCCCTGGCCTCGTTCGCGGTGCTGGAGTTCATCTGGGTGTGGAACGACCTGCTCGTGGCGACGATCTTCGCGCCATCGTCATCGTTGCCGCTGACGCAATCGCTGAACTCGCTGTCGGGCACCTGGGGCGACCAGTGGTTCCTGCAGTCGGCGGGAACGTTCATCTCGATCCTCGTCCCGCTGATCGTGTTCTTCCTGCTGCAGCGCTTCTTCGTGCGCGGCCTGCTGGCGGGCGCGACGAAGGGCTGAGGCCCGACCTCACGCCAGAGGCGCGGCATCCGATCGGATGCCGCGCCTTCGGCGTTCGTGGGGGTGGTGGCTTGGAGGGGCGGCCGCTTGGGGTGCGCGTGCATGGCGGGGCGCGTGCATGGCGGGGCGCGTGCGTGGGATGCGCGTGAGTGGGGTGCGCGTGCGTGGCGGGGCGCGTGACGGCTTCACGCATAAACAGTGTTCGTGCGCGGAAACACGCTGCCGGAGTGTTTATGCGCACGGATCGCGTTTATGCGTGAGTGCGGCGGGGTGCGGGGCCGGTGGAGGGGGATGCCGCTGCGTCGGCTCCCCGCGGAGGTTGCGGCGTCGGTGTTCGCACGCACGCGGGGCGGTCCGGAGTGGGCGACGGCTCGCGCCACTCTGGGAACCGGGCATAAACACTGTTCGTGCGCGGAAACACGCTGCCGGAGTGTTTCCGCGCACGGATCGCGTTTATGCGTGGGCGGAGTGGGAGCGCGGGGCCGGCGGGAGCGCGGGGCCGGCGGAGGGGGGGTGCCGCGGGTGACGGCTCGCACGGAACGGCCGGGCGCGGAGCGATGACGCGTGCGCAGCGGATCCCGGGGCGGGATGGGATCCGGCGGGTCAGGCGCTGCAGCCGAGGCGCGACTGGATGTCGCGCATCGCGTCGATCTCGGCGGACTGCCCGCTGACGATCGTGCCGGCGACCTCTTTCACCCGCGGGTCGTCACCGAGTTCGATGACGGCCTGCGCCATGGGGATCGCACCCTGGTGGTGCCGGATCATCAGCCCCAGGAACAGGCAGTCGGCGGGCTGACCCTGCAGGGTGCGCAGCTCATCGAGCTCGGCATCCGAAGCCATTCCCATCTCTTCGAGCAACTGCTTCTGCGTCAGCGCCGCGGTGTCGCCGTGGCTGTGTTCGCCCGAGGCTTCCATCCACGTCATGAGCGGCTGCGACGACGCCTGCGGCAGGCCCCACTCCACGAGCCACCCGTACATCTCGCCGCGCTGACCGGCCTGGCCGGTGGCGATGTCGTACGAGAGGGTGCGCAGCTCGTCGTCGTCGGTCTTGCGGTAGATCTCCATCGCCATGAGCACCGCCTGCGTGTGGTGCACCTGCATGTCGCGGGCGAAGCCCGCATCGGCCGAGGTCTCCGAGGGGTGCGCGGGCGCGGCCGTCGCGCCGAACGCCGTGAAGCGCCCGATCGCGAAGGCCACGGCCACGACCGCGACGGCGACGACCGCGACGACGATCCAACGGACCGCGGGACGCGCCGCCGGAGCGTCGTCGCTCACGTCAGGCCTTGCCCGGTCCGTCGATGGCGCCGGAGCAGGAGGCGTTGGGCTCGGGGACGTTCTGACTGCGCCAGAACTCGGTGAAGAAGTCCTTGATGCGCGGGTCGGCCGGGTCGTCGACCTTGAGCTGGTGGTTCCACCCGCTGACCGCGACGGCGGTGTCCATGCCCGAGTAGGGCGAGAGGATGACGTAGCTGGAGGGCATGACGGCCTTCAGCGCATCGATGCCGGCCTCGTCGACGCGCGCCGGGTCGTAGGTGACCCAGATGGCGCCGTGCTCCATCGAGTGCACCGCGTTCTCGTTCGCCTGGGGCTCGGTGTAGACGCCGCAGTTGAGCCAGTACGGGTTGTGGGGGCCACCCGCGGGCGGGTTCTGCTCGTAGGTCACCGTGCCCTGCACGTGGTCGGAGCGGTTCTCGAAGGTCTGCACGCCGCCGATCTCCTGCCCCGTGGAGTTGCCCGCCTCGTAGCTGGGCGCGGGGGCGGGGGCGAAGACGAAGGACGCCACGACCAAGCCGATGACGGCGATGGATGCCACCGAGCCGACGACCCACCACACGAGCTTGCCGCGCTTGCGACGCGCCATCTGCTTCTGGTACTCGGCCAGCTTCTCCTGGCGTTTCTGCTCGCGCTGCTGCTTGACGGTGAGGTCGATCTGAGCCTGCTTGGCGGGGTTGCCGCTGGCTCGCTTATCGGAGGGGGAGGTCATGCGCTGTGTTCTGTCTCTCTTCGGGGCGGGACACATCGGCGTCCGCCGACACGTCCAGCCTATTCGGGCGAATGGGCCTATGGCCTGGGAGGAACCCCCGAGCCGGGATGGTGGCAGGTGGGGGAGTCGCGATAGTATGACGAGGTCGAATCGATTCGAGGTTCGACGATCCCCCCATTTTCTCAGCCCGACAGCGTCGGGCTGTCCGGCGTGACGAAACGAAACCAGACGCGTGCTCGATACCTCCTCCCACCCCGTGATCACCCCCTCCACCGCGCCCTCGCGCCCCGCCCCCACCACCACCGGGGCCATCCGGACGCTGGGTAAGAACCCGGCCACCGCGCCGATCGTGCTGCATCCGGGCGACGCCATCCCGTCGTCGCGGCGCGCGCTGTACATCGTGCTCCTCGGCGCGCTCACCGCCCTCGGCCCGTTCACGATCGACCTGTACCTGCCGGCGTTCCCGGTGCTCGAGGCCGACTTCCAGACGACCGCCGCCGCGATCCAGCTCACCCTGACCGGAACGATGATCGGCTTCGCCCTCGGGCAGCTCATCGTCGGACCCCTCAGCGACAAGGTCGGGCGACGACTTCCCCTGCTCTCGGTCACCGCTCTGCACGTGGCCGCGAGCGTCTTCGCCGCGCTCGCGCCGACCCTCGGCACCCTCTCGGTCGCTCGCGTGCTGATGGGCGCGGGCGCCGCCGCCGGTGGCGTCGTGGCCGCGGCCATCATCCGCGACCTGTTCGGCGGTCGCCGCCTGGTCGTCATGCTCTCGCGCATGGCGATGGTCTCGGGCGTCGCTCCCGTGCTCGCGCCGCTCGCGGGTTCGGCGCTGCTGCTGGTGATGAACTGGCGCGGCATCTTCGTGGTGCTCGCGATCTACGGCGCCGTGATGCTCGTGTCGGCGATCATCTTCATCCCCGAGACCCTGCCGCCGGCTCGCCGCGGCGGCCCGGGCGCCACGACCGTCTGGCAGCGGTACGGCAGCGTCTTCCGCGATCGCGTGTTCATCGGCGTACTCGTCATCGGCGCGATGGCCTTCAGCGGATTGTTCTCGTACCTCTCGGCATCCTCGTTCCTCTTCCAGGTGACCTACGGCTTCAACCCGCAGCAGTACGGCGTGCTGTTCGCCGCCAACTCGGTGGGTGTGGTCGTGGGCGTGCAGGTGGCCTCGCGGCTGGCCGCCCGCTTCGGGCCGCAGTGGGTGCTCGCGGTGTCCACCGCGGTGCTGGTGCTCGCGGGTGGGACCATCGTGCTCACCGACCAGCTCGGACTGGGGCTCTGGGGCACGATCATCCCGCTGTTCTTCTTCATGACCGCGTGCGGCTTCACCTTCCCCTGCGCGCAGGTGCTCGCGCTCGACCGGCACGGCAAGGCGGCGGGGACGGCGCAGTCGATCATCGGCGCCGCCAACTTCGGTGTCGCGGGTGTCATCTCGCCACTCGTCGGACTGCTCGCGACCGGGTCGGGCATCACGGCCACGACGATGGCCTCGGTCATGGTCGGCTGCGCCGTGATCGGCGTGATCGCGCTGTGGACGCTGGTGCGCCCTCGCACGGTGGAGCGTCTCGCGCCCTGAGCGGTCGGCGGCGGGTCGCCTCGCGCCCTGAGACGTCCGGTGCCGGGTCGCCCCGCGCCCTGAGCGGTCGGTGGCGGGCAGGTCACCGCGGCGAACAGTAGCAGAGCGCCGGCGAGAGTCCGCCCGCGCGGGCGACCATTCCCCGGCGCCGTCCGAGACGGCATCATGAGTCGATGGATGACAGGTCGATAGGCGACAGCGCGATCGAGGTCGTGCTCGACACGCGTCCGCAGCGCTTCCGTGCCGTGGTGGGTGTCGTGCTCATCGCCCTCGCGTGCGGACTCGGGGCGTGGGTCTTCTTCCGCGGACCGAGCCCGTTCGCGATCGACGTGTGGTGGAACCAGCTGTTCGCCGCGGCTCCCTCGCAGCCGGTGTTCGTGTTCGCCCTGGTGATGGACGCCGTCGGAGGTCATCTCACCGCGGTGCTGATCGTGCCCCTCCTGGGCGCGGCGGCGCTGTTCCTGTCGCGACGACGATGGTCGGCGGTGTACTTCCTCGCCGCGTCGGTGGGCAGTGCCCTGCTCGTGCAGGTGATCAAGCAGACCTTCGGTCGGGCGCGCCCGGAAGACATCCTCATCCTGAGCGACTACGGCTCCTTCCCCTCGGGACACACGGCGAACGCGGCGACGATCGCGGTGGTGGCGGCGGTGCTGTTCCCGCACGTATGGGTGAGGATCGTCGGCGCCGCCTGGGTCGTGCTGATGGCCTTCAGCCGGACGTACCTGCACGCGCACTGGCTGTCGGACACGATCGGCGGGGCACTGGTGGGTGCCGGAGCCGCCCTCGTGTTCGCCGCGGCGTTCTCGCGCCTTCGTGCCCGGGATGAGGACAGGCTCACGATCAGACGCGCCCGGAGATCGGATGCCGAGGCGGCGGCCTCGCCGTAGGCTGACGCCCATGAGCGAGCCCGGCGACGCAGCCCCCGTTCCCTCCGCCGCGGATGCGGAGGTGGCACGGCTCAGAGCCGAGGCCGACGCGGCCGAGGCCGAGCTGCGCCTCGCCCGCGCTCGGGCCGACCTCGCGGCGGCGGAGGCCGCGGCGGCAGCCGCACGCGTCCGCGCCGCGGGCGGCGGGGCAGCCGACGGCGCGGCAGTGGCCGGCGGGGCATCGGGAGAGGGCGCCGCGGACGGCGCCGACCCGGGCGCGACCGCCGACCCGGCCCCCACCGCCGACCCGGCACCGGCCGAGACCGTCGGGGCGAACCGCGCCGCACAGGACGCGGCGCCGGCAGCGACCCCCGCCGCGTCGGTGCCTGTCGCATCCGCGGCATCCGATGCTCCCCTCACGCCGTCGCAGGTCGCCGGCATCGCCGCGGGGTACGCCGCCGACGGCGCGGCGCTCGACCTTGGAGTGCTGGTGAACGGCGGGCCGGTGGCATCCGTTCCCGTGCGCATCCCCCTCGCCATGGTCAACCGCCACGGCCTCGTGGCGGGGGCGACGGGCACCGGCAAGACGCGCACGCTGCAGCTGCTCGCCGAACAACTGTCGGAGAACGGTGTGCCGGTGTTCGCCGCCGACATCAAGGGGGACCTCTCCGGCGTCGCCGCCCCCGGAATCCCGAGCGAGAAGCTCGCCGCGCGCACGGCCGCCCTCGGCCAGGAATGGTCGCCGCGTGCGTTCCCGACGGAGTTCTACGCGCTGGGCGACGACGTCGGCTCGGGCATCCCGGTGCGGGCGACGGTGTCGGGCTTCGGCCCCCTGCTGCTCAGCCGAGTGCTGGGCCTGAACGCCACTCAGGAGTCGAGCCTCGGACTCGTCTTCCACTACGCCGACGAGAAGGGCCTCGCCCTGGTCGACCTGTCGGACCTGCGCGCCGTGCTGACCTATCTCACCGGCGACGAGGGCAAGGCCGAGCTCAAGGGGATCGGCGGGCTGTCGGCCGCCACGGCGGGGGTGATCCTGCGCGAGCTGGTCGCCTTCTCGGCCGCGGGCGCGGAGTCGTTCTTCGGCGAGCCCGAGCTCGACGTACGCGTCTTCCTGCGGACGGATGCCGCGGGCGTCGGCATCGTGAGTCTGCTGGAGGTGCCCAATGTGGCATCCCGACCGGAGCTGTACTCCACCTTCCTCATGTATCTGCTCGCCGAGCTCTACGAGGTGCTGCCCGAGGTGGGCGACGTCGACAAGCCCAAGCTCGTGTTCTTCTTCGACGAGGCGCACCTGCTCTTCCGGGACGCGTCGAAGGCGTTCCTCGCCGCGATCACGCAGACCGTGCGCCTGATCCGCTCCAAGGGCGTGGGCGTGTTCTTCGTCACGCAGACGCCGAAGGACGTGCCTGGCGACGTCCTCGCCCAACTGGGCTCGCGCGTGCAGCACGCCCTGCGCGCGTTCACCCCCGATGACGCCAAGGCGCTGCGCGCGTCGGTTCGCACGTACCCCGACTCCGGCTACGACCTCGAGCGCGTGCTGCAGGAACTCGGAACGGGCGAGGCGATCATCACGGTCATGAGCGAGAGGGGGGCTCCGACCCCCGTCGCCTGGACCCGCATCTTCGCGCCGCGCGCGTCGATGTCGCCGATCGCCGCCGAGGCGATGGCGTCGGCCGTGTCGGCATCCCCCCTCTTCTCCACCTACGGAACGCCCATCGACGGTGAGTCGGCGCGCGAGATCCTCGGCGCGCGCATGCAGGCGGCGACCGCGGCGCGCGAGGCGGAGGAACGGGCGAAGAAGGCCGCAGCCGACGAGGCCGAGTACGCCAAGCAGAAGGCCGCGATCGACAAGGAGAACGCCGCCGCGCAGAAGAAGGCGCAGCAGGAGTACGACCGGATCCTGAAGTCCACGGCGGCGCCACGGAGCCGCGCGAGCACCCCCGCGCCGGGGCTCGACGGACTGCTCGGACGCGGCGCGACGAAGAGCATCGTCTCGGGCGTGATCCGCGGCCTGTTCGGCAACAGTCGCCGACGCTGAGGGCTCCGCACCGGTGACGTGCGCGCGTCACCGTGTCGGGGGACCGTCACGAAATCGGATGCCGGAGGGTGTGGCATCCGATTCCGTGGGATCCGGCCGATTCTGCGCGGGCGGCGTGGGGCCTCGGCCCGGATCCGGCGGCGACGGGGCGCGGGGTCAGGGGCGACGGACCGCCAGCGGCATGGTCGAGGTGTCGATGAGCGGGTCGCGATCCTGCCGTGCAACGACCGCCTCCGCCTCGGCGGGGGTCTCCACCGTCGGCAACGAGCCGAGCAGAGGGCGCCGGGCGGTCTCGCGCATCGAGAGCAGTGCGACGAGCCCCAGGGCGGCGAAGAACATGATGTAGAACGCGGGCATGAGGGTGTTGCCGGTCCAGTCGATGAGGGCCTGACTGAACAGGGGCGTCGTTCCGCCGAACAGGGACACGGCGACATTGTAGGCCACGGCCATGGCGCCGAAGCGCGACGCGGTGGGGAACAGCGCGGGCAGGGCGGATGCCGAGATCGCCACGTAGAAGGCCACCGGCACCGCCGCCATGCAGAGCGCGATCATGACCGCCCAGAGCTCCCCGATCTGCATGATGAGGAACGCCGGCACCAGAAGGACGAGCGCGGACCCCGCGGCGATCGCGTAGACGGGCTTCCGGCCGATGCGGTCGCTGAGGCGCCCGATCAGCGGGAGCGACGCCGACATCACCAGCAGCACGGGGACCGTCGCGACGGCGGCGGCGATGTTGGAGACGCCGACCTCCTTCTCGAGATAGGTGGGCATGTAACTGGTCAGCGCGTAGCCGGCGGTGTTGGTGGCGGCCACCAGGGCGATGCCGATCAGCAGGGCGCGCCAGTGGTGTCGCACGATGCCGACCAGGCCCTGGCGGGCCATCGGGTCGTCGGCGTCGGCCTCGTGGGTGCCGGCCTGCTCGAAGGCGGGCGTCTCGGGGATGCGCAGGCGGAAGTAGATCGCCACGATGCCCAGCGGGATCGCGAGCAGGAACGGGATGCGCCAGCCGTAGTCGACCATGGCGTTCTCGCCCGAGATCGAGGTGGTGATCGCGGTCGTCAGGGCCACGGCCGACGCGCCCGCGGCGAAGCCGACGTACGAGCCCACGTCGAGCCACGACGACCAGAAGCCGCGGCGGCGGTCGGGGGAGAACTCCGAGACGTAGGTGGTCGCACCGGCGTACTCGCCGCCGGTGGAGAAACCCTGCACCATCTTCAGCAGATACAGCGGCACGATCGCCCACAGCCCGATCTGGGCGGAGGTGGGCAGGATGCCGATGAGGGCGGTCGCGGTCGCCATCATCGCCATCGTGAGGAACAGCACCTTCTGCCGACCGATGCGGTCGCCGAGGGGACCGAGGACGAAGCCTCCGAAGGGGCGGACGAGGAACGAGATGGCGAAACCGAGGAGGGTGACCAGCAGCCCCCACGGGTCGGGGACGTCCGAGGCGAACACCGCGGTGAGGGTCAACGCGAGGTAGCCGTAGATACCGAAGTCGAACCACTCCATGAAGTTGCCGACGACGGTGCCGCCGATGGCCGTGCGCACGCGTTTCGTGTCGACGACGATGACGTCGTCGACCTCGAGGCGGGGGGAGGGGGATGCCGAGGGGCGATTCTCGTTCACCCTTCTACCCCTACCCCGATCGCGGCGAAGTCGCCAGTCGGGGCGCCGCGGACGGCACCGTGCTACCGGAACGCCAGCACGTCGTCGCCCCACGCGCGCCGGAGGTCGGCGTCGAGGTCGTCGACGACGCGGTCCTGCCGGTCGATGACGAGCGTCGCGCGGGAGTCGACGGTGAACGCGGGCCAGTCGGGAGCATCGGATGCCGACGGCGCGCGGCCGTGCGCGAAGGCACTCCAGCGCTGCTGCATCCGCGTCGCCAGCTCCTCGCCGGTGCGGCGTCCGCCGAGGCGGAATGTGAGGTCCTTCGGCCCGCCGTCGAGGTTGCCCCACACGTAGATCAACTCGCTGCCGTGGGTGGCGCCGAGGCGCACGAGCCGGAAGAACGGCGTGCAGTGGTCGAAGCGGTAGAGGTGCACGGGCGCGACGGCCGCGTGGCCCTCGGCCACCCAGAGTGTCGGCAGGCGGAAGCCGATGTCGCCGGCGATGCCGAGGCCCAGCGCCCGATGGCGGACGTGCTCATAGGCGGCGAGCACCTGCGAGCGCTCCGGCAGCACGACGTCGGGGTTCTCGGCGGCCATATCGGCGAACATGCGCTCGATGCGCTCGCCGGTGACGGGGATGAGGGGCGACTTCATGTAGGCGAACAGCGACGCCTCGTCTTTGTTCGTCCCGATCATCAGGGGCACGGGGAGTCCTCGCCCCTCCCGCAGCACCGTCACGGGCGTCTCGGGCACGAGGTCGCCGTCGACGACGGGGGCGAACGCGAGGGTCCCGGGGTCGTGCTCGGGGACCTCGGCGAAGAGTCGTTGACCGGCCGCCGCCAGCGTCGCGGGGCTCATCTCACCGAGCGCGCGGGCGGCGTCGGGCGCATCCGGGTCGACGCCGAGCGACCGGACGAACCGCGTCGCGACCTTGCCCGCCCGCTCGCGGCCGTAGACGCTCGACGCCGGCGACGACTCCGCGATGGCGCGGTGGAAGAGTCCGGATGCCGATGGCGTCGCCAACAGCGTCGTGACGACGCCGCCGCCCGCCGACTCGCCGAACAGCGTCACGCGAGCGGGATCGCCGCCGAACGCGGAGATGCTGCGCTGTACCCAGGCGAGGGCGAGGAGCACATCGCGGAGGCCGAGATTGCCGTCGAAACCCGCGCCCGGGAGTGCCGCGTCTACGCCGAGGAAGCCGAGGGTGCCGAGGCGGTAGTTCAGGGTCACCACGATCACGTCGCCCACCACGGCCAGACGAGCGCCGTCGTAGGTGCGCTGGCTCGCGGCGCCGAACACGTAGGCGCCGCCGTGCACCCACACCATCACCGGGCGCGGCGTCGGGGTCTCGGCATCCGGAGACCAGACGTTGAGGAACAGGCAGTCCTCGTGCTGCGCGACGCCGTCGCCGAGCGGAAGGGGACTGGACGGTTGCGGGCACGCCGCGCCGAAGGCGGCGGCGTCGATCTCGTGCTCCGCATCGGGCGCGGCGCGCGGCGCGCGCCAGCGGAGGTCGTCGACGGGCGCCTGGCCGTAGCGGATGCCCAACCACCGGCGAGCCCCTGCTTCGAGGCGACCGCGAAAGGATCCGGCGGGGGCCTCGGCGAGCGGGCCGGGGGAGGCGTCAATCACGCGAACACCCTAGCGCCGCCGTCAAGCCCCCGGCGATGTCGGAGGCCCGGCGTACGGTGTCGGGCATGAGCGAGCTGACCACACCCACCGGCCGCGAACCCGCCCTCGTCGCGCAGCCCCGCGACGACGGTTCGGCACCGCGCGCCCTCGTGCTCGGCGCCACCGGTTATCTGGGCGGGCGCCTCGTTCCACGTCTCATCGCGGCGGGCTACCGCGTGCGCGTCCTCGCGCGCGACCCCCGGCGTGCGGCGGCGTTCCCGTGGGGCGACGACGTCGAGGTGGTGCAGGGCGATGCGACCGACGCCTCGGCCGTGGCAGAGGCCGTGAGCGACGTCGACGTCATCTACTACCTGATCCACTCGATGGGCGGCGGCCGCGACTTCGAGAGCACCGACCGGCGTGCGGCGCAGACGGTCGCCGATGCGGCGGTCGCGGCATCCGTCCACCGCATCGTGTACCTCGGCGGCCTGCACCCGCTCGACGCGACCCTGTCGGCTCACCTGCGCTCCCGCGTCGAGGTGGGCGACATCCTGATGGCCAGCGGCGTGCCCACCCTGGTGCTGCAGGCCGGCGTCGTCATCGGCTCGGGCTCCGCCTCGTTCGAGATGGTGCGCCACCTCACCGACGTGCTGCCGTACATGCCCGCGCCGAAGTGGGTGCGCAATCACATCCAGCCCATCGCGGTGCGCGACGTGCTGCACTATCTGCTCGGGGCGGCGCGCGTGGCGCCCAACGTCAACAGGGCCGTTGATATCGGCGGACCCGACGTGCTGCGCTACGGCCAGATGATGAACGGCTACGCCCTCGAGGCGGGTCTGAACCAGCGCCCGATCGCATCGCTGCCGGTGCTCACGCCCCGTCTCGCGTCGCACTGGGTCAACCTCGTCACGCCGATCCCCAAGTCGATCGCCCGTCCGCTGGTGGAGTCGCTGCAGAACGACTGCGTCGTCAAAGACCGGGCGGTCGACGACCTGATCCCGCGTCCCGAGGCGGGACTCATGCCTTACCGCGAGGCGGTCCGCTTGGCGATGCGTCGCGTGAACAACGACGACATCGAGACCAGCTGGCTGGATGCCGAGGTCTCCGGCGTTCCGAGCGACCCGCTGCCGAGCGACCCCGATTGGGCCGGTCGCCTGGTCTACACCGACAAGCGCTCGATGACCACGACGGCGAACGCCAAGCAGCTCTGGTCGGTGATCGAGGGGATCGGCGGAGAGAACGGCTGGTACTCCTCGCCGCTGCTGTGGGCGATCCGCGGATGGATGGACCGGCTCGTGGGCGGGGTGGGCCTCGCTCGCGGACGCCGGAGTCGATCGGTCGTCACCGTCGGCGATGCCCTGGACTTCTGGCGTGTCGAAGCGATCGAACCCGGCCATCTCCTGCGGCTGCGCGCCGAGATGAAGGTTCCAGGGGGCGCGTGGCTCGAGCTGCGTGCGACCCCCGAGGGCGACGGCGCGCGCTTCGACCAGCGGGCGCTGTTCTTCCCCACAGGCCTCGCCGGGCGGCTCTACTGGCTCGCCGTCCTCCCCTTCCACGGCCTGATCTTCAGCGGCATGGCGCAGCGCATCACCGCCGCCGCCGAGCACGTTCAGCGAGAAGACCCCGAACCGCAGTCCGAGGCGGGCCGGATCGCGCCCGAGGTGCCCGAGGTCGAGACGATCGGCGGGTGATGTCGGTTCCCCGGTCGCGTGGCCGGCGCGCCTAGGCTGATCCCGTGCCGCATGCCGCCCGGGTGATCACCGTGTCCGACCGTTCCGCCGCGGGACTCCGCGAAGACCGCGGCGGGCCGCTCGCCGTCTCGCTCCTGCGAGAGGCCGGCTTCGAGTGCGCCGAGGCGATCGTCGTCCCCGACGGTGCCGACAGCGTGGAGACCGCCCTGCGCGCGGCCGTCGCGGCCGGCCCCGGGCTCGTCGTCACGACCGGCGGCACGGGTATCGCCCCGCGCGACCGGACGCCCGAGGGGACCGCGCGCGTGCTGGAGCGCGAGCTGCCCGGCATCGCCGAGGAACTGCGCCGCCGCGGCTTGTCCGACACCCCTCTCTCGATCATCTCCCGGGGGCTCGCCGGCATCGTCGACCCGGGCGTGCTGATCGTCAACCTGCCCGGTTCGACCCGGGCCGTGGCATCCGGGATCGCGGTGGTCGCCGAGATCGCGCCGCACGTGCTCGACCAACTCGCCGGAGGAGACCACGCATGACCACGCCCGACACCCACGCGCCGTCTGATCCGCCGGCCCGGGGCGCGGTACGTCTCGCCCGCCTGTCGGAGACACCGCTCGATCTCGACGCCCACCTCGACGCCGTCGAAGACGCGTCCTCGGGAGCGGTGACCACCTTCGTCGGTCGCGTACGCGACACCGACCCCGACGCATCCGAGGCCGTGATCGCGCTCGAATACAGCGCGCATCCCGACGCCGAGCAGGCTCTCCAGCGCATCGCCGAGACGGCCGCCGAGGGCACCGATGCGATCGTCGCGGTCAGCCACCGCGTGGGTCGCCTCGGCGTCGGTGAGGCGGCGGTCGTGATCGCCGTGGCATCCGGTCACCGTGCGGAGGCGTTCGAGGTCTGCCGCCGGGTGATCGAGACCATCAAGACCGACCTGCCCGTGTGGAAGCGTCAGGTCGAGGCCGACGGCACGACGGCGTGGAAGGGTCTGGGCGGGTAGGCGTCCCGGCGCACCCCCGCTTTCTCGCAGGTCGGGCGCTTCCTCTCAGGCTTCCCCGCGGATTCTGCGCGGAACGCGCGTTCGTGCGAGGTGTGGACCCGGGTCAGCCGCCGGCGAAGGGCGGGAGCACGTCGACGTGCGCGACCCCGGCGAAGGGGGCGTCGTCGTCGCGACGCTCTCCGTCGACGAGCACGGCGCAGCGGCCCAGGATGCCGCCGAGAGCGGGGTGGTCGGCGACCATCGCCGCGCGCAGCGCCGCGAGTCCCGGTTCGGTGCGCTCTTCGGCATCTGTTCCGGCGGCCTCGGCGGCGGCCGCGAAATAGCGCACGCGCACGCTCATGCGGATGCTCCCGTGACGCCGTGGTCGGCGCCCGAGGCCGGGGCGGCAGCGGGCGCGCCTCCGGCGACCCCGGGGTCGGCAGTCGGAGCCGCTCCGGCGGGGGATGCGCCTGCGGGCTCTCCCGGACGGATCCAGTCGCCGGACTTGCCGCCGGTCTTCGACACGATGCGCACGTTCTCGATGAAGGTGCCTTTGTCCATCCCCTTCACCATGTCGACGATCGCGAGGGCCGCGACCGAGACGCTCGTGAGAGCCTCCATCTCGACGCCCGTGCGATCGGCGGTGCCGACGGTGGCCTCGATCTCGACGCCGTCGTCGGTGATCGCCAGATCGACCGAGGCGCGGTGCACGCCGATGACATGGGCGAGGGGGAGGAGGGCGGGCGTGGACTTCGCGGCCTGGATGCCGGAGATACGGGCCACGGCCAGCACATCGCCCTTCGGGGCGGTGCCGTCGCGGAGGGCCGCCACGACCTCGGGCGCGCACCGGACGAAGCCGCGCGCGGTGGCGGTTCGGACGGTGGGCTGCTTCAGCGTGACGTCAACCATGCGGGCGTTGCCCGCGGCATCCAGGTGCGTGAAGGTCATGGAATCAGCATGACATCGAGCGGGTCGCCCACCGAGACGGTCGACACCTCGGCGGGGACGATGGCGAACGCCTCGGCGCGCGCCAGCGAGGCGGCCAGGTGCGATCCGGAGCCGCCCGCCGTGGCGGGGCGAACGGTGCCGGCGACGAGGTCCACGACGGCGGGGAGGTACTGGCGACGGCCCAGCGGGGTCGTCCAGCTCTCGGATGCCGTGAGCCGGGCGAGAGGCCGATCGACGCTCGCGCGGCCCTGCAGGGCGAGGAGCGCGGGACGCACGAAAACCTCGAACGACACCGCCACGCTCACGGGGTTGCCGGGGAGTCCGAAGACGAGGCGGCCGTCGTCGAGCACGCCGAAAGCCTGCGGCTTGCCGGGCTGCATCGCGACCTTGTCGAAGGCGATGCGATCGGCCAGGGCCAGGCGCACGGGCTCGTACGCCCCGGCACTCACCCCGCCGGTGAACACCACGACATCGGCGCGGGCGGCGCGTGCCAACACGGAGTCGATTCCCGCGGGGTCGTCGCCGATACGGTCGACGAGCTCGACGTCAGCGTCGGCTCGGGCGACGACAGCCGCGAGCAGGGTCGCATTCGAGTCGGGCGTCTGACCGCGGCCGGGCGTGCGGCCGGGGGCGACGAGCTCGCTGCCGGTGGACACGACGGCGACGCGGGGGCGGCGGGTGACGGCGACCGTGTCGACCCCCGCGGCCGCGGCGGCGCCCAGGGCGAAGGGGCCGAGGCGCTCACCGGGCGACAGGACGACATCGCCGGCGCGCGTGTCGCCGCCGCGACGGCGGATGAAGACTCCGGATGCCGCGGGTGCCCGGAGCACCGTCACGGTACCGAGGGAGTCGGCGAGGCCCCCCGCGGTGTCTTCGAACGGGACGATCGCGTCGGCGTCGGCGGGGACGGGCGCGCCCGTCATGATGCGCACCGCCTCGCCCTCGCCGATCGACGGGTCGTCGGATGAACCGGCCGGCAGATCGGCGATCACGCGAAGGGTCGCCGGGTTCTCGGCATCCGTCCCCTCGAAATCGGCGAAGTGCACCGCGAAGCCGTCCATCGCGGAATTGTCGAAGCCGGGGAGGTCGTGCGCGGCGAGCACCGGTTCGGCGAGGGTCCGGCCCGACGCCTCCGACAGCGGCACCGACTCGGCGGGCAGTACGGCGACGGCGGCGAGCACGCGGGCGCGATGGTCTTCGACGGTGAGGAGGTCGGTCACGTGAGAGTCCTTCGAACCGATGCGGCGCGCGCCGCAGCCTGTCGTACGTTCTTTGCCGCCCCCGGACAGCGCTGACTTGCGCCTTTCGTCCGGCGCGGGGGCGTCACCGCGTTCATTTCGCGGGAGTCACCGTGAGTCTTCACGGTCGCCTCGCCGGGACGAGCGGGATGACGTCGTGCCGGGCGCGCAAAGAGTCGATGACCACGAGGCGCCCGAGGAGGGGCTCGCCCGCTCCCGTGACGAGCTTGATCGCCTCGGTCGCGAGCAGTCCGCCGGCCTGCACGCACAGGGAGCCGAGCACGCCGACCTGGGCGCACGTCGGGGGCTCTCCCGCGGAACCGGGCGGGAAGAGGTCGCCGAGGATGACCGGAGCGTGTCCCTCCGGCGGCTGCGACCAGAACACCGTCACCTGCGCCGACCACTCCTGCACGGCACCCCAGACCAGGGGGATGCCGAGGGCCTCGGCGCTCGCGGCGACGGCCTCGCGCGTGTCGAAGGTGTCACTGCCGTCGATGACGAGGTCCACGCCCTCGAAAAGCTCACGGGCATTGTCGGAGGTCAGTCGTACGGTGCGTTCGTGAACCACGGTGAGCGGCGACAGATCCCGCACGGCGCGGGCGGCGGAGGTCGTCTTCGCGGTGCCGATGTCGTCCACGCGGTGCGCGAGCTGGCGCTGCAGGTTCGTCCGCTCGACCGTGTCGTCGTCGATGATCACGAGCTCGCCCACACCGGCCGCGGCGAGCGAGAGCAGCACGGGGGAGCCGAGCCCTCCCGCACCCACCACGGCGATGCGCGCCCCGGCGAGGCGGCGTTGCCCCTCTTCGCCGATACCAGCCAGCACCGCATGGCGGGCCGTGCGGATGAGTTCTTCCGGGGCGAGAAATGCCACGGGCTCGACGAGCGGTCTCATCCGCCGATCGCGCTCATGGTGCGCTCGGGCTGCACGAAGTCGGCACGCGCGAGCCCGACGCGATCGGAGCCGTGCGCCCGGGGCTTGGCCCACATGGCATCCCGCCAGATCTGCGCGATCCCCTCGTCGTCGGCGCCGTCGCGGAGCGCGGTGAGCAGATCGGTCTCCTCATGCGAGAAGAGGCACGAGCGGATGCGGCCGTCGGCCGTGATGCGCGTGCGCGAGCACGCGGCGCAGAACGGTTCGGTGACCGACGAGATGATGCCGACGTGTCCGGCGAGGCTGGTCTCGCCGTGGCGGCGCACCTCCCAGCGTTCGGCGGGGGCGGCGCCGCGACCGCGCGGGTCGGCGGTCAGGGTGAAGGCCTCTTCGATCGCGGAGCGGATGTCGCGCGCCGCGATGACGTTGGTCGCACTCCACGAGCGGTCGCCGTCGAGGGGCATGTCCTCGATGAAACGCATCTCGAAGCCGTTCGACACCGCCCAATCGACCAGCGGTACGACCTCGGTGTCGTTGATGCCGCGCAGCAGCACGGCGTTGATCTTGATCGGACCGAGGCCCGCTGCGCGCGCGGCCTGGAGCCCGGCCAACACCTTGTCGAGGTGGGGGCGGCGGGTGAGTTCGGCGAAGGTCTCGGGGTGGAGGGTGTCGAGAGAGACGTTGAGGCGGCTGAGCCCGGCGTCCTTGAGGTCTTGGGCGCGGCGGTCGAGGCCCACGGCGTTGGTGGTCAGGGCGATCGGCAGGTCGGGGTTGTCGGCGCGGATGCCGGCGATGATGTGCTCGAGATCCTTGCGCACGAGAGGTTCTCCGCCGGTGATGCGGAGCTCTTCGGCCCCGAGCGACTGCACGGCGACCCGCACGATGCGCCGGATCTCGTCGGCGGTCATCAACTGCGTCTGCGGGAGCCACGGCATCCCGTCGGCCGGCATGCAGTACGTGCAGCGGAGGTTGCACTTGTCGATGACCGAGACGCGGAGGTCGGTCGCGACGCGGTTGAAACGATCGAGCAGGCCGCCCTCCGTCGGGGCGCCGGTGGCGCGGACGGCACCGGGTTCGCGCTGCGGTCCGGGCCGCAGCCCTCCCGCCGGGCGGGGGACACCGGTGGTGCGCACGGCGCCGAGCTGAGCGGCCGGGCCGGCCGTGGTGATGGTGGCGCCGAGCGGCACGGGCACCGGACCCGGCGTCGTGTGCGTGTGCTCGGCATCCATGGGTCGAGCCTAGGTCAGCCGCGGGCGGGTGGGGGCGGATGCGGGATGGCTCGCGGGCGCTCACGGCAGAGCAAGCAGGCTCGAGCGCGGCACCCGTCAGACAGCGGCAGGCGAAAATGCCGCGCGGTAAGTCGCCTTGCCCAGAGGAACACGCCGATGTCGTCGCCCCGTGTCCACCCCGGTGAGAGGCCCTGCACGCCGGACGGGCCGACCGGTACGGTCGGGACATGCCGAACGCCTTCCGCATCGCCACGGCCGCTCGACTACTCGGCGTGAGCGACGACACGGTGCGCCGCTGGATCGACCAGGGCGTGCTCCCGACGACCGGGGCATCCCCGGTGGAGATCCCCGGCGCCGCGCTGGCCGAGCGCGCCGTGGCCCTCGCCGATGAGCCCGACGATCCGACCGGAATCGCGTCGAGCGCCCGTAACCGGTTCGTCGGGATCGTCACCCGCGTGCAGATCGACGGCGTCATGGCGCAGGTCGACATGCAGTGCGGCCCGCACCGCGTGGTCTCGCTCATGTCCGCTGAGGCGGCGAAGGAATTGGCGCTCGAGGCGGGCTCGCTCGCGGTGGCGTCAGTGAAGGCGACGGTCGTGACCGTGGAGGCTCCGCGCGGCTGAAGCACGCGAGCCCGCGTATTCCGCGCGGCCGAGTGCGCGTCACGCCCCCCACAGCCGAGACCACGCGACAGGCTTCAGGGCGGCCGTGCCCTCGCGCGTCAGGCCGCGAAGCGCGGGCCGATGGCGTCGGCGGTGAGGTCCCAGAGCCGCCGCGCGTCGGCCGCGTCGCGGAAGGGCTCCCACAGCGCGACAGGGCGTGCGGGCCCGCCGATGAGCCGCGAGGGTCCGAAGAATGCGCCACGGGACGCGGGAGCGGTCGCGGCGAGCACGGCCGGTTCGGCCGCGGACGGCACGGTGCCGGTGATGTGCAGGCGCGAGAGCAGCCGGATGACACGGCGTGTCCCGAGTTCGCGCGACCGGCCGAGTCCGGGTTGTGCCGCGAGCAGGTTGGTGGGTGAGACGCCGGGGTGCGCCAGCGTGCTGGTGATCTGCCACCCGTGGGCGCGGCTGCGGCGTTCGAGCTCTTGCGCGAACAGCCCGTTGGCGATCTTCGACTGCGTGTAGGAGGCGAGTGCGTTGTAGGGGGTGGCGTCGATGGCGTCCTCGCGCAGGCGTCCCCGCCGGGCGGCGATGCTCGTCTGGTGCACCACGCGCGCGTGGCCCTCGCGCAGAAGGGGGAGCAGCCCGAGGGTGAGGGCCGCGTGGCCCAGGTGGTTCGTGCCCCACTGCAGCTCGAAGCCGTCGGCGGTCTGCTGACGGTTCGGCGGGGTCATGACGCCCGCGTTGTTGACGAGCACGTGAATGGGTCTGCCCTCGCCGCGCAGCTCGGTGGCGAGAGCGTGTACCGAGTCCAGGCTCGCGAGGTCGAGCGTGCGCGTCGAGGCAACGGCATCCGGGACCTCTCGACGGACAGCCTCGAGCGCGCGGCGGCCCTTCTCGGGGGAGCGGACGGGCAACACGACCTCGGCGCCGAGAGAGGCGAGGCGCGTCGCGATGACCGTGCCGATGCCGTCGCTGGCGCCGGTGACGACGGCCAGACGGCCGCGGAGGGGGGAGGAGGTGGGGGACATGGTCGGTCCTTTCGCGTCGATGTCTCGATGCTCCCGCCCTCGCTCGGAGCGGGCCAGTGCCCGCTCAGCCGCTGATCGGGGATCCACCCCTCGGCGCCGCGCGTCGTCCGCACGCGCGGGTTCGTCGCCGTGCGGGGCACGCCCGCGGGGTCGTCGCCGTGCGGGGCACGCCCGCGGGGTCGCCGCGGCGCCGCGTCCCAGCGCCGGCTCGCGGTGGGTGCCGGTCTGGCGCTGCGTCAGAGCGGCGGTTCGAGGTGGGTGCCGGCCGCGGCCCCTCAGCCATAAACGCGATCCGTGCGCGTAAACGCTCCGTCGGCGTGTTTCCGCGCACCGATCGTGTTTATGCGTGAGGCGTGCGACTGCACTGGTCGAGCGGGAGGCGTCAGACCGCGTCGAGCGGGAACTGTCAGCGCGGAGCGGTGGAGGGCGCACCGATGACCGCCAGCAGGCGGAGTTTTTCGGCGCTCTCGCTCCCGGGCTGCGCCGTGTAGACGAGCAGGCGGTGGGAGTGGTCGGGGTCGAGCAGTGTCTGGCACGACAGGTCGAGGTGCCCCACCTCGGGGTGGTGGAACCGTTTGATCTCCGGCGGGCGGGCGCCGACCTCGTGCGCGTCCCACAGTGCGGCGAACTCCGCACTGCACTCGCGCAGGTCGCCCGCGAGCGAGGCCGCACGCGAACCCGGGCCGCGCGCGGCCACCAGCTCCCGCAGTCCCGCCGCGTAGAGGCGTGACAGCGCCGCCACCTCGTCGGACGGATAGGCGGCGCGGGCCGTCGGGTCGGTGAACCAGCGGTATCCGACGCTGCGCGCCGGACCCGTGCGCCGGGTGGCGTCGCCGAGCAGGGCGATGCCCAGACGGCTCTGACGCAGCGTCTCGCCGAGCTCGGTGACGATCTCGGCCGGGGTGTCGTCCAGTCGGTCCAGGACACGCAGCATCGCGGGACTGACGTGCTCCGTCCCCGAGTGGCGGTCGGGCGGTTGATGTCCCGCGAGCCGGAAGAGATGGTCGCGCTCCGCAAGGCTCAAGTGAAGGCCCTGCGCGAGGGAGGTCAGCATCTGCTCCGACGGGGTCGGGCCGGTGCCGCGCTCGAGCCGGGCGTAGTAGTCGGTCGACATGTGGCTGAGCAGCGCGACCTCCTCGCGCCGCAGACCCGCCGTGCGCCGCCGCGCACCGCGTCCGAGGCCGACGTCCTCGGGCTGCAGGGCCTCCCGGCGTCGCTGGAGGAAATCGCCCAGCCCCATCAGGTCGGTCATGTCGTCGCTCGCATCCCCCGTTCCTACCGCGCCGATCGGCGTCGTGCCAGGACTCGCCGGTCCACCTTTCAGGACGTGGTGGTGCGTTGGTCGCTGCGGGGGCGTCTCACCGCGGCACGTGGGGGACGTGTCGCCCGGGTAACCGATCATCGCTCGAGCGGATCGATGGCGCCAGGGGTTCCGCAGATGCGGAATACTGGAGCACGAGCGGCCCGCCGGCGTCGCCGAAAGGATGCCATGTCCCGCTCCGTCCGTCTTCTCGCCCTCCTGGGTGCCGCAGCTGTTCTCGCCGGGTGCGCCAGCGCGGCGCCCGCTCCCACGGCATCCGCATCCACCTCGTCCGACGACCTGTCGGGGACCGTCGAGGTCTACGCCGCGGCGTCGCTGCAGCGGTCGTTCGATGAGATCGCGACGGCGTTCGAGAAGGAGCACCCGGGCGTCATGGTGAGCCCCGTCTACGACGGCTCGAGCACCCTCGCCACGCAGATCGGCGAGGGCGCCCCCGCCGACGTCTTCGCCTCGGCCGATGAGAAGAACATGGCCAAGGTGTCGGCTCAGGCGCCCGATCCCCAGATCTTCGCGGGCAACACCCTCGTGATCGCCGTGCCCCGGGGCAACCCGGGCGGCGTCCAGACCCTCGCCGATCTCGCCGGGGTCACCACCGTGCTCTGCGCGCCCGAGGTGCCGTGCGGCGCCGCCTCGCTCACCCTGCTGTCGAACGCGGGCGTGACCGTGAGCCCCGCGAGCTCCGAGCAGAACGTCACCGCGGTGCTCACCAAGGTGGCTGCCGCCGAGGCCGACGCGGGTCTCGTCTACGCCACCGACGTCGTCGGCCGCGACGACGTCGAGGCCATCGTCCCCGACGGCGCCGACGCGGTCGTCAACCGTTACCCGATCGCGGCGCTCACGGATTCGCAGAACCCCGAGGCGGCATCCGCGTTCGTCGCCTTCGTCCTGTCGCAGGAGGGACAGCGGATCCTCGCTGACGCGGGATTCCAGGCACTGTGAGAGCGGCAGGTTTCGTCCCGCGCTGGCTGATCGTGCCGGCGGTGATCGGGCTGCTCTTCCTGCTGGTGCCGCTGACCGCGCTCATCGTGCGGGTCGAGTGGGCGACGCTGTGGACCGACATCACCTCGGATGCCGCGCTCTCGGCCCTCGGCCTGTCGCTGTCGACGGGGGCCCTGGCCACGGCGCTGTGCGCTGTCGTCGGCGTTCCCCTCGCCCTCCTCATCGCGCGGAGCCCCGCCCGCGTCGCGGCGCTGATGCGGGCCCTCGTCACCGTGCCGCTCGTGCTGCCGCCCATGGTCGGGGGCGTCGCGCTGCTCTACCTGTTCGGGCGCAACGGCTGGTTCGGCCCGCTCGGACTGCCCTTCACCACGCCGGCCGTGGTGCTCGCGCAGGTGTTCGTCGCGCTGCCGTTCCTCGTGCTCGCCGTGGAGGGGGCGCTGCGCAGCACGGGGGTCGAGTTCGAGCGGGCGGCGGCGTCGCTCGGCGCATCGCGCGCGACGATCCTGCGGCGCGTGACGCTGCCGCTGGCCGCGCCCGGGATCGTCGCGGGTGTCGTGCTGTGCTTCGCCCGTGCGATCGGCGAGTTCGGGGCGACCGCGCTGTTCGCCGGCAACCGACCGGGCGTGACCCAGACCATGCCGCTCGCCATCTACACGGCGTTCAACGGCGCGGGCGTCTCGCAGGGCACGGCCGTGGCGCTGTCTCTTCTGCTGCTGGTGACCGCGGTCGCGGTGCTGCTGCTCGTGCGCGGGTGGCGGCCGGGGGTGGGGCGATGACGGATCCGGATGCCGCACAGCGTCGACGGGGAGCCGGAGAGACGCCGCAGTCGACGGAGCCCGGGACGGCCGCCTCGGCCCCTGCCGCGAAGGTGGCCCCCGCGCTCCGCGCCCAGGTCGTCGTGCGTCGCCGCGACTTCGACGTCGCCGTAGAGCTCGACGTCGCGAGGGGCGAGACCGTCGCGGTGATGGGCCGCAGCGGTGCGGGGAAATCGACCCTGCTCGATGCTCTCGCGGGGCTCACGCCGCTCGACGGCGGCGAGATCTCGCTCGACGGGCGGGTGCTCGACCGCGCTCCGCGGCTCCGCACCGCCCCGATGCACCGCGGCATCGTGCTGCTCGGCCAGGATGCCCGGCTCTTCCCGCACTTGACCGCGCGCGAGAACGTCGCCTTCGGTCCGCGGGCGGCCGGTGTCTCGGCATCCGTCGCCCGTTCCTCCGCCGACGAATGGTTGGCGCGGGTGGGGCTGCCGGGCGCGGGCGATCGTCGCCCCACGCAGCTGTCGGGCGGGGAGCAGCAACGCGTCGCGGTCGCGCGCGCGCTCGCCGCGCAGCCGCGGGTCGTCCTGCTCGACGAGCCGCTCGTCGCGCTCGACGCGGTGACGGCGTCGGAGATCCGCGCGATGCTGCGCGAACGCCTCGACGGGGTCACGACGATCGCGGTGACCCACGACGCCGTGGATGCCGCGGCGCTGGCGGACCGCCTGGTGATCGTCGAGCGGGGCGCGGTGACGCAGGAGGGCCCCGTGCGCGAGGTGCTCGCGGCGCCCGCGACCGAGGTGGCCGCGAGGATCGCGGGCCTGGAACGCGTCGTCGGCATCGCCCGGGGCGGAGGGTTCGAGCGGGAGGGTCTGCGGCTTTCGTCGACGGATGCCGCGTCACGCGCGCTCGCCGCCGTCGACGGCGTCCCGTTGGCCGCCGTCTTCCGCGCCGCCGACGCACGGCTGGGGGAGGGGGCAGCGGCGACGGTCTCGCACCTGGAGCCCACCCCGACGGGCGTGCGGATCGTCACCGGGCACGGCGCTGCGGAGGTCGCTCCGGGAGATGCGTCGGGGATCCGTCCGGGCGACACCGTGCTCCTCGGCATCGACCCGGACCGCGTGCGGTTCGTCGCGGTGGCCTGACCGGGCGGCGCCGCCCCACCCCCCCGTTGAGTGTCCAGAACACGCCGACGTCCCTCGAAGCGCTCCGCGTGTTCTGGACACTCAACGCGGTGACGGCAGGGACGCCACCACCCGCCCGCCCGCCAGACGGACCTCGCGATCGACCAGCCCCTCGGGCACGTCGACGTGCGAGACCAGCACCACCGCCCGATCGCGACCGACCGCTCCGAGCAGGTCGAGGAGGAGGGCATCGGATGCCGCGGGGTCCACGCCCGCGGTGGGCTCGTCGAGCACGAGCACGGGGAAGCCGCGCAGCAGCGCGCGGGCGAGGGCGAGGCGCTGCGCCTGCCCACCCGAGACGAGCGCACCGCGGTCGCCGACGGGGGTGTCGAGGCCGCCGCGCTCGCGCGCCCAGGAGTCGAGCCCGACGCGGGCAAGAACGTCCCAGAGGTCGGCGTCGGTCGCCGACTCGCGGGCGAACAGCAGGTTCTGCCGCACCGATTCGTCGAACAGGTGCGGGGCCTGCTCGATGAGTCCGACGGTGCGCCGCAGGTCGTCGCCCGAGAGGTCGCGCACCTCGACGCCGCCGATCGTGTACGACCCCTCGTAGTCGAGGAACCGCGCGAGCACGTGCGCGAGCGTCGTCTTCCCCGCGCCGCTGGGGCCCGTGACGAGCACGCGCTCACCGGGGTCGACGGCGAGGTCGACGTCGACCAGCCGCCCCGTGTCACCGTCGGCGTCGCCCCGTGCGGGCCAGTGGGCCCGGATGCCGCGGAGCTTGATCCCCGGGCCCAGCGCGGGGGCTGCGCCCGTCGAGGTCGGTTCGTCCCGGGGGAGACCCTCGGGGATCCGCTCGGGAACCGTCTCGGCGATCCGCTCGGCGGCGGCCCGCACCTGTCGCCACGACGCCAGGGCGAGCGGTACCGGGCCGAACACTTCGAACACCGCCATCGGCAGCAGCACGACGACCGCCGATCCGGGCCCCGAGAGCGTGCCGCCGGTCAGCGCGGGCGCGGCGACGAGCAAGGCCCCGAGCGACGCGATGCCGGCGAGCACCGACACGGTCCCCGAGGTGAGCCCCTGCGCGCCGCCGCGGCGGACGACCGCCCGGCGGAGGGCTGCGTCGGCGGCGCGGACGCGGGCGGTCGCGGCATCCAGAGCTCCGTACGCGGTGAGCACGTCGAGGTTCCCGAGGAGGTCGTGCACGGCGTCGGCGACCGCGGCGCGCAGCGGCGCGATCGATCGCTCGGCGCGTGATCCGGCCGCCCAGCCCACGGCCACCGCGACGGCGAAGGCCACGACGAGGCACCCGAGCAGCACCAGGGCGGCGGCCCATGAGACGAGCGCCATGAAGACGACGGCGGCGAGGGAGGTGACGGCGGCGACCGACAGAGGCAGCACCACGCGCAGCGGGAGGTTCTGCAGTTCCTCCACGTCGTCGACGACGCTCGAGAGGAGACCGCCTCGGCGTGCACGGGCGAGGCCGTCGGGCGCGAGCGGAACGATCTCGCGCACGAGGTCGGCGCGCACTCCGGCGAGCTGATGCAGGGCCGCGTCGTGACCGGTGAGGCGCTCGAGGTAGCGGAACACCCCGCGCGACAGCGCGAACGCCCGGACGCCCACGACCGCCATCGACAGGTACATCACCAGCGGCTGTTCCGCGGCCCGCGCGATCAGCCACGCGCTCGCCGCGAGCAGGGCGATCGCGCTCGCCGCGGTGCCGAAGCCCGACAGCACCGCGGGCGCGAAGCGCCTCGGCGACGGCATCGCGGATCTCAGGATGCCGCGCACCCGGGCGTTCACACCCGGCCCCCGTCCCTCGCGCGTGAGTCGCCAAGGTTCGTCGCTAGGAGGCCGTCAGAAGCGACGAACCTTGGCGACTCGCGCGCGGGGTGCAGGTCGATCACCCGGGTGGCGATCGCGCGGGCGGAGCGCCGGTGCGACACGAGCAGCACGCCGCGACCGGCGTCGGCCTCGCGGCGGAGCGTCGTCCACAGGTGCGCCTCGGTCACGGCATCCAGGGCACTCGAGGGCTCGTCGAGCACGAGCACCTGTGCGCCCACGACCCGGGCCCGGTACAGCGCGCGGGCGACGGCGACGCGCTGCGCCTCACCGCCCGAGAGCCCGGCACCCCCGGCGCCGAGCAGCGTGCCGGGGTCGAGGTCGGCGGCCCCGGCGTCGGCCAGGGCGATCGCCACCGCACCGGGATCGGCGATCGAGCCCACGGCGACGTTCTCGGCGACCGTGCCGGAGATCAGCCCCGGCCGCTGCCCGGCCCAGGCCACCGACGAGCGCGCGTGCGGCACGGCGACCCCGTCGACGCGGATCTCGCCGTCGTGCGCGGCGTAACCGAGCACAGCGGCGATCAGCGACGATTTCCCCACGCCGCTCGGCCCGCTCACGAGGACGACCTCGCCCGGACCGACCGACAGTGACACTCGTGGCAGCGCGATGCCCTCGCGGTCGACCTTCACCTCGTGCAGGCTCAGCGTCGATCCGGGCGCCGGGTCGGCGGCATCCGGGGTCGGGGCCTTCCGCGCGGCATCCAGCGTGTCGAAGATCTCCTCCGTCGCGGCCACCCCCTCGCTCGCCGCATGGAACTGCACGCCGACCTGACGCAGCGGCAGATACGCCTCGGGCGCCAGCAGCAGCACGAAGAGCCCCACGAGCAGGCTCAGATCGCCCGCCAGCAGGCGGAAGCCGATGGTCACGGCGATGATGGCGACCGAGATGGATGCCAGGAACTCCAGCGCGAACCCCGAGAGGAACGACACGCGCAGCACCGTCATCGTCTCGCGCTTGTAGTCCCGCGTGATCTTCTCGATCGAATCCGCCGCCCGGTGCTGCCGGCCGAACGCCTTCAGGGTGCCGAGGCCCGCGACGGTGTCGGCGAAGCGCGCCGCGAGGCGCCCCAGCGTCCGGTACTGCGTCTGCTGAACCCCGCGCGTGGCGAGACCGATGAGCACCATGAACAGCGGGATCAGCGGGATGGTCAGCGCGACGGTGAGACCCGACAGCGGGTCGGCCAGGGCGATCACGCCGATGAGCAAGGGCATGGTGATTGCCGTGGCGACCAGCTGCGGCAGGTAGCGGCCGAAGTACGCGTCGAGCGCCTCGAGACCGTGCCCCGCGGTCACGGAGAGCGAGGCCGTGTTCCGCCGCGCGAGCCATCCGGGACCGAGTCCGCCGACCGCCGAGACCACCGCCGCGCGCAGCTGCAGCGATGCGGCCGCGGCCCCCCGCGCCGACACGCGCTCCGAGGCCGTGATCAGGAGCCCCCGCACGACGACGAGGGATGCCGCGACCCCGACGTGACCCCACAGCTCCTCGACCGGGCGCCCCTCGATCACTCCGACGAGGGCCGCGGTGAGCGTCCACGCGAATCCGACGATGACACCGGTCTGCGCGAGAACGATCGCCGCGGTGACAACGAGGAAGCCGCGGGAGGCGGTGGCGTAACGGAGGAGCCGCGGGTCGACGGGTTTCAATGCGCCACCAGCGCGGCCTTCTCGATGCGGGCGCGGGTGACCCGCTTGCGGAACACCCAGTACGTCCAGCCCTGGTACGCCAGGATCAGCGGGAGGAAGATCAGCGCCGCCCAGCTCATGATGGTCAGCGTGTAGTCGGTGCTCGAGGCGTTGTCGATCGTGAGGCCCGATCCTTCGGCGAGGGTCGAGGGCATGACGTTCGGGAACAGGGCGAAGAACAGCGCGGCGACGGCGGCGACGACCGTCACCGCGCCCAGTGCGAACGCGGTGCCCTCGCGGTCGCGGCTGTTCGCCACCCACGATCCGATCAGCGTCAGCGCGGCGATCCCCGACAGGCCCACGACCCCGAGGAACAGCGGGGCGTCGGCGGCGTTCGCGACGGTCCACGCCAGGAACAGCGCCGCCACGACGATGGTCACCAGTCCCGCGCGACCCGCGAGTCGGCGCGCGTCGGCCCGCACCTGTCCGTCGGTCTTCAACGCGACGAAGTACAGCCCGTGCAGGAAGAAAAGCGTCAGCGTCGTCAGTCCGCCGAGGATGCCGTAGGGGTTCAGCAGCGTCAGCACGGTGCCGACGTACTCGTGGTCGGCATCCAGGGGCACGCCCTGCACGATGTTCGCGAAAGCGACGCCCCAGAGGAACGCCGGTGCCGCCGAACCGAAGAAGATCATGCGGTCGAACGACCGCTTCCACCGGAGCGAGTCGCGCTGGTGCCGGTACTCGAACGACACACCGCGGGCGATGAGCGCCAGAAGGATCACCAGCAGGGGCAGGTAGAAGCCGCTGAAGAGCGTGGCGTACCACTCGGGGAACGAGGCGAACAGCGCCGCCCCCGCGACGATGACCCACGTCTCGTTCAGGTCCCACACGGGGCCGATCGTGTTGATGATCTGTCGGCGGGCGATGTCGTCCTTGCCGAGGAAGGGGATCGACATTCCCACGCCGAAGTCGAAGCCGTCGAGCACGAAGTAGCCGACGAAGAGGAAGGCGACGATCCAGAACCAGAGGTACGCGAGATCCATGGGGTGCTCCTAGTAGACCGTGGTCGGGGTGTTCTCGACGGAGTCGTCGCGCGCGGCATCCGGGTCGGGGAGGGGGTCGGGGCCCTTCTGGGCGTACTTCTTGATGAGTCCGAACTCCACGACGGCGAGGCTGGCGTATACCAGGGTGAAGGCCACGAGCGAGATGAGCACGCTCCAGCCGGGGACGCTGGGTGAGACGCCGTCTTCGGTGAGCATGAGGCCGAACACGATCCAGGGCTGTCGGCCCATCTCGGTGAACACCCATCCGACAAGGCTCGCGAGCATCGGCAGGGGAGCGGCCCAGATGGCCACGCGCCACATCCACGCCGCGACCGGGCGGGTCGCCTTCTTGCGCGTGACCCACAGGCCCGCGACGCACACCAGCGCCGCGACGCCGCCGAGCGCGATCATCCAGCGGAACGCCCAGTAGGTGACCCACAGCACCGGGGCGAAGTTGCCGTCCACCTGATCGGCGAACTGCGGGAACATCTGCTGGCTGTAGAGGGTGTTGAGGTCGTTGATCCCCTCGACGCACCCGTCGAGAGAGTGCGTCGACAGCAGGCTCAGCAGGAACGGCACCCGGATCGAGAACAGTTCGCTGGTGCCGTCGGGGGTTCCGAGCGTGAAGATCGAGAACGAGGCATCCGCTCCGCAGACGGTGTTGAAGGTCGCCTCGGCCGCGGCCATCTTCATCGGCTGGGTGGCCACCATGACGAGGCTCAGCTGGTCGCCGACGATGGCGACGAGCACGAACGACACCACCGTCGACCAGAGGCCGAAGCGCAGGGTCTTCCGCATCATGTCGGTGTTGCGTCCGCGAGACACGTGCCAGGCCGAGATGGCCACGACGATCATGGCGGCGAACATCCAGCCCGCGAAGATCGTGTGCGGGAAGGCGGCGAGGGCGACGGGGTTGGTGAGGAGGGCCCAGAAGTCGACGAGCTCGGCGCGGTGACCCTCGGCGGACATCTGGTAGCCGACCGGGTTCTGCATGAAGGCGTTGGCGGCGATGATGAAGTACGCCGAGAGGGTGGCGCCGATGGACGCCATCCAGATGCTCGCGAGATGGGCGAGTCGGGGGAGTCTGTCCCACCCGAAGATCCACAGGCCGATGAAGGTCGCCTCGAGGAAGAACGCGAGCAGCCCCTCGAAGGCGAGCGGAGCGCCGAAGACGTCGCCGACGAAACGCGAGTACGCCGACCAGTTCATTCCGAACTGGAACTCCTGCACGATCCCCGTGACCACGCCCATGGCGAAGTTGATCAGGAAGATCTTGCCGAAGAAGCGCGTGATGTGCAGCCAGCGCACGTCTCCCGTGCGGTACCAGACGGTCTGGAACACGGCCACGATCAGCGACATCCCCAGCGTCAGGGGCACGAAGAGGAAGTGGTACAGCGTCGTCAACCCGAACTGCCAGCGGGCGAGGGCGAGGGGGTCGAGCCACTCCATCGGGAGCCTCCGATCGAACCGGATTGTGTGGTCAGACCACATGCTACGCCGGGGCTCTCCGGCGCGTCGGGGGATCCCTCGGCGTCGAACGATATACTCGGCAAGTCATTTCCGACCCGCCAGGAGGCGCCCGTGTCCGTCCGTCAGAGCCTGCTCGCGATCCTCGATCGCGGTGCCTGCTACGGCTCGCAGCTACGCGCCGAGTACGAGCGGCGCACGGGCGCGCGGGTGAACGTAGGGCAGGTGTACACCACGCTCGAGCGCCTCGAGCGCGACGGGCTGGTGACCGGTGCCGGCGTCGACGACGAGGCGCGCGTGCTCTGGGAGCCCACTGAGACGGGACGCACCGAGGTGCGCTCGTGGCTGTCCACCGCCTCGCTTGCAGAGGGTCGCGACGACGTGGCACTGAAGATCGCCCTGGCGGTCACGCTGCCGGGTGCCGACATCGGCGGCATCGTGTCGACCCAGCGCGCTGCCGTGAGCGAGGCGCTCACCCAGGCCGAGGCGGAGGCGGCGGAAACGGATGCCGTGCCCGCGGCGATCGTGCGCGCGGCCCGGCGCGCGCGGCTCGAGGCCGACCTGCGCTGGCTCGACGAGGTCGCGGTGATCACCGCCGGGGCGAGACCGTTCCCGCTGTCGGAGGAGCGCCCCCGCCGCGGCCGGCCCGCGCGATCGGGACGATAGGGCCCCATACAATCTGCACCGGTCGGACGCGCAGACCGGTCCCGGCTCAAGCGCGGCCGCCCGCCGGGACGCTAGGCCCCACCGAGTATGCACCGGTCGGACGCGCAGACCGCCCGGCTGACGCGCGGATGTTCCGGCGGGTTGGGCTGGTTGACGCGCGGGTGAATTCGGGCGCCGGCACCCGCGTCTTTCCGCGTCCGCGGCCAACCCTGGAAGAACGCTATGTGCACGATCAGCGTTGCCTGATCCAGGCGACGTCGACCGCCACGCCGGCGGCTTCCGGGGGTGCCCGTGCTGGCTCTTTCTCGTCTCCCGCTCGTCTCGACCGTTGCGGTGCTCGCGCTCCTCGTGGGAGTCGGGGTGCCGATGGATGCCGCGCGCGCGGCGACCCCGCCGGCGGACGTGTCTGTCGTCACCGCCGCGGATTCCCCTGCCCTTCCCTCCGTCGACGAACCGGGCGTCGAGCCGGATCTTCCCGAGGGATCGTTCGACGTTGCGCCGACGGTCGACGCGGCCGTCGATGCCCTGCCGCACGTGGAGCCGGTCTCGCCGCCGGAGAGGACGGCTGCGGTCGCCGAGTGGGAGAAGCGCTCCGTGCCGATGTCGGGCATGGACGTCGTCGCCGAGTCCGAGGACTCCGCTCAGTACCGCATCCCGTCGGGGGGAACGGTCACGCACCTCACGACCGAGCCCACGCGAGTACGCGACGACGGAGGCGAATGGGTCGATGTGAACACGTCGGTGTCCCGCCTCGGTGATGAGTGGACGGTCGCCGATCACCCCCTGGCGCCAGTGTTCCACGGGGGGAGCGACGAGGCTCCCGCGGTGACGGTGTCGCGCGACGGTCACGACGTGTCTTTCTCGCTCGTCGGCGCCGCGCCGGGGGACGTGGCGGCACCGTTCTGGTGGTGGGACGACTGGGAGCAGCTGACCTACCGCGATGTGTCGGCGGGCGCTGACCTCGAGTACCGCGTCGAGGCGGGCGCGGTCAAGGAGTCCCTCGTGCTGGATGCTGCTCCCTCGAGCCGCACGTCGTGGACGTGGCGTATCGATGCGGGGACGTTGACGCCGGCGCTCGGGGAGGCGGACTCCGTCACGTTCACCGACGAGGACGGTGCAGTGATCCTCATGATTCCGACACCCGTCGCGTTCGATTCGAGTGGAGTCGACGGTGAGTCCTCGGACGCGGAGGTGGCGCTGCGGGTGGGGTTGTGGCGGGCGTCGGACGGTTCGTGGCGCTACAGCCTGCGCGCCGATCGGGCCTGGCTGCACGACCCCGCGCGGGTGTATCCGGTGCGGATCGATCCGACGGTCATGAGGCCGAACGGGAGCACGGCGTACAAGTCGGACGGACCGGTGCGCGCCGGGCTGACCTATGTCGGTAATACGCGGGAGGGCAGCGGCAACCGATACTGGCGGTCTGTCGTGACCTACGACTACGGCTCGATCCCGGGCCGCTTCATCGCGGGTGCGCAGATCGGTGTGGGTTACGACGGCTACGGCACGACCTCGCGGCAGACGGGGTGGGTTCAACATGCCAGCGGGTTCGGCTTCAACGGCACGGGCCCCCACCTCGCGAACTACACCATCGATACGGGGTCGGCCGATACGGAAGGCGAGGGCGTCGCCGCCAGACTCGCGAGCCAACTCCGCACCGGCGACCGACCCGCGTTCCTGATCGGTGGGTGGGAAGGGCCCTCTTATTCCTTCAAGCGCGTCGAGACCGACATGTGGATCAAGTCGTGGGACTACCCCTCGGTCTGGGGTGGCATCCCGTCGAACGGCGCGAGAGGCGTGTCGCTGGCGCCACACTTCGCACTGGGGGCTACCAATCCGGGAGGCCGTTCTCAGCTATACGCGATCGAGGTTGCGACCGACGCGAACATGACGAATCTCGTGGCCAAACGAGACTGGAGTAGCAGCGGTCAGTACGACATGCCCACCGGCATCCTCCGAGCGGCCACCACGTACTACTGGCGAGCCTCGCTGGTCGATGACCTCGACACCCTCTGGGGACAGTCGACCTACCGTCAGTCGCCGGTCTACAGCTTCACCACGAATGTCGTCCCGCTTCCGGATGCCGGCACCGCAGCCCCCGGAACTGCCGTGACCGAGACACCCGCCACCGTCACGACGCTGACGCCGACGCTGCAGGTGGGCGCCGTCGCCGACACCGACGGGACCGGCGGCACGATGACGTACAAGTTCAAGATCGCAACGGGGCAGGATGCCCGGTCGGGGGCGGTCGTCACCTCGGGGTGGATCACATCGGTGAACGGCATGGCGTCGTGGACGGTACCCGCGGGCACCTTGCAAGACGGCGGCGTCTACTCCTGGACGGTCACGACCAATGACGGTCAGGATACGAACACCGAGAACGGCTGGGTGCGGCGCCTGCGCACCGACCTTCGTCTCGGGTCATCGGGACCCTCGCCGTACGACACGGCGGGACCGGTGACCACGAACCTGGCCAACGGCAACGTCAACGTGTCCTTCGCTTCGCCGACGGTGACGACGTTGGGCGGGGCGATGGGGATGTCGTTCACCTACAACTCGCAGGAGGTTGCGGGGGCGAACCGCGGGCTGACCGGGGAGTATTTCGATGCTCGCGTCGCGGGGACGGTTCCCACCTCGCCGAGCGGGTACACGTTCGAGAACAAGACGGCGGCGATGGTGCGCACCGATCCGGCCGTGTCGTTCCAGTGGGGGACGGGCGCGCCTGTCGACGCGCTGCCCGCCGACCACTTCCTCGCCCGTTGGTCGGGGTTTCTGACGTTGCCGCCGAGCCTCGTCGGCAAGCCCCTGCGTTTCGGCGCGACCCACGATGACGGGATCCGCGTCACCTACGACGGTCAGAAACTCGTCGAGAAGTGGCAGGGAGGCGGATGGACGACGGCGGCTGCCTCGACGGTCACCGGCTCGGGAGGGGCGAAGCCGATTCAGATCGAATACTACGAAGAGACCGGCGACGCCTACGTGGCGTTGTGGATCGAGTACATCCCTGACGGCGCCTCCGCCCCCACGTGGGTCAACGTCCAGCCGGACTGGCTCTCGAAGAGGGTCTCCGTCCTCCCGCAGGGATGGGGTGCCTCGGTGCCGCTGTCGGGAACGGCCGCGACCTGGGTCTCGGCCCAGGTGACCGACGCGTCGGTCGTCCTCACCGATACCACCGGCAAGGCGCACACGTACACGAAGGTCGCGACCGGCGGTTACTCGGCGCCGAGCGGCGAGTACGGAGTGCTCTCGCTCGACGGCAACGGCTGGGTGGTCTTCACGGACGAGGACGGCACGGTCTATCACTTCACCAGGGAGGGCCGCGTGGCATCCGCGACCCCTCCGGAGGACGTGCGGAAGGCCGCCGCGCCGCAGAGCATTCTGAATGCGAACGGTGTGACGACCGAGGTCGTCGATCCCGTGTCCCGAAGCGCTGACCAGTACACGCGCAAGGTGGTGTTCGGTTACCAGAACGGGGATCGGTCCTCGTGTCCCGAGCGATCGGGTTCGGGCTACACGAAGGCGCCGGTCGACATGCTGTGCCGCATCTCGTACCCCGACGGCTCGGAGTCGCGGTTGTTCTACAACGTCGACGGGCAGCTGGCGGCGATCCTGGATCCGGGGGATGAGCTCACGTTGTTCGGTTATGACAGCGCCGGCGGTCTGCTGAGCCAGATCCGGGATGCCACGGCGAATGACAGCATCCCGATCCCGGTGGTCGACGGCGGTGACGATCCGGCATCCACGCGCATCGTGTACGAAGGAGCGCGCGCGAAGACGATCACTCTCCCGGCGCCCGATGGCGTGACGCGAACCGAACGTCCGTCCCGGACGTACACGTACCTCGACGGCAAAACCACGGTGGCCATCGCGGGACTCGAAGGGGTATCCCAGACCGTCACCTACGACACCGCATGGCGGTCGACATCGTCCACGAGCGCGCTCGGGGTGACGTCGTCGCAGCAGTGGCATCCGACGAAGGATCTCGTGCTGTCAACGACCGACGCGATGGGGCTGAGGTCTACGCGGGTGTACGACGCCCTCGATCGCCCGATTGAAACGTACGCCGCGGCCCCCGCGGGTTGTTTCACATCCGACCGGCGTCCCGTGCGTGACGCGAGTGTGGCGTTCGCCTGTGGCGTGACACCGGCGAAATCGAGCACGGTGTACGACGAGGGCTTCCGCGGGCTCCAGGTCGCCTACTACAGCAAGACGCGCAAGCTCTCGGGCAAGCCCGAGGCGTACGCCTTGGGCGTGGGCGGAGCTGACGGGGCCTTCGAGAAGGACTGGGGAGGGGGGTCGCCCGTTCCCGGTGTCGTCTCCAGCGACGAGTTCTCCCTCCGCGCCACGGGTCTGATCGAGTTCCCCCAGGCGGGCTCGTAACAGTTGCGCACGATGAGTGACGACGGCACCCGGGTGTGGCTCGACGATGTCCTCCTCATCGATCGGTGGGTCGACCAGGGACCCACTCCGGCCGACAGCTACGTGTTCGAGGCGCGCGCCGGGGAGGTGCGACGCCTTCGCATCGAGTACTACGAGAACCTCGGTGGCGCGCGCGTCGATCTGCAATGGAAGACCCCGGGGGCGGGAACCTTCCAGGTCGTCCCCGGTGCCCAGCTGCGGCCCGATTACGGTCTGGTGACCCGTTCCACGGTCGAGGACTCGACCAGGGTCCTGGGAGCTTCAGCCCCTTCGATGGTGTCGGAGAAGACGTACTCAGACCCGATCGTCGGACAGGTGTCGGCGGTGACGGTCGATCCTGGCGGGTTGGCGCTGAAGAGCACGGCGACCTACGAAACGGTCAACGGCGCCGGGTGGCTGCGGCAGAAGTCGAAGGCGCTGCCGGCCGCTGCGGCATCCGGTTCCATCACGGATGCCAAGAGCACCACGCGCGCCTACTACGGCGAGGCGGAGCAACTGGCCGAAGACACGTGTGGAGTGCCGGCCGGCACGCGCCAGTTCGGGATGTTGAAGTCGTCGACGGGACCGACGCCCGACAGTGGACCGGCGATCGTGACCTCCTACGTGTACGACGTGATGGGTCGCGCCGCGGGCACCCGGATCACGGGCGATGAGGGGTGGTCTTGCACGACCGTCGACGCGCGCGGACGAACCGTCAGGGAGGTCTCGGTCGGAGGCGCGGGAGTCGCGACCGACACGGTGACCACCACGTACACGACGACTCCTACGGGACTCTCGGTCACGGTGACCGGGACCCCCGTGCCCGGGTCGCTGACGTCGGCGACGACGACGAAGACCGACCTGCTGGGTCGGGTGGAGTCGTACACCGACGTGTGGGGTGTCGTCACGACGCCGGTTTACGAATCGCTCACCAGTCGAGTCCTGCGGGTGATGACTGCCGGCCCCGGCGTACCGTCGTCGACGACGGCTTTCGCGTACGACCGTGACGGCAAGACGACCACGGTGACGTTCGACGGGCAGGTGTACGCGGCATCGACGTTCGATGCGAAGCAGCGGATCGCCCAGGTGTCGTATCTGGGTGGGTCGGCGTTGGCCGCGACGTGGGACGACCGGCGCGGCACGATCAGTGCGCAGACGTGGTCTTTCCCATCGGCGGCGTCGATCACCGATGAGCTTTCACGATCGGACGCGGGCCGGATCGTGCGCGAGCGCGTCCGGCAGGGTGACCGGTCGTTCGACTCGAGGTACGGGTATGACGCGGCGGGACGCCTCGTCTCGGCGAAGATCCCGGGTCACGAGTTGTCGTACGAGTTCGCGTCGTCGGGTGCATGCGGTCCGAATACGGCGGCCGGAGCATCGGGCAACCGCACGAGATACGTCGATGCGTATACGGCGCCGGATGCGTCCCAGGCGAGTGTCGTGACGGCGGAGTACTGCTATGACTGGGCGGATCGGTTGCTGTCGAACAACGTCTGGGGTGCGGCGCCCGGTGCGTCGCATGTTGCCGATGGCTTCGGCGCCGACGAGATCACGTACGACGTGCGCGGCAACACGACCCGGTTGTCCGACCTGCTGTTCTCCTACGACGCCGACAACCGTCACGTGGGAACGCGGACGTATGCCGGTTCGAAGGTGTCTGTGGTGCGGGATGCGACCGGGCGCGTGGTGTCGCGGTCGGTGGATCCGGCGGGTGATGCTCCGAAGGTGACGACTCGGTACGTGTACGCGGGTGCGGGGGACAGTCCGTGGGCGGTCCTCTCCGGGGACGACGTCATCGTGTTGTTGTCGCTGCCGGGTGGGGTGACGGTGGACATTCCCGCGTCGGGCTCGGCGACGTGGTCGTACCCGTCCTTGCAGGGACACACCCTCACGACGGGCGATGGCTCGTCGTCCTCGGGAGTGCAGCTGTACGACCCGTTCGGTCAGCCGTTGGACATGTCGACGTTGGCGTTGGGGACGGGCGCGGCGAATGAGTCCGGTGCGGTGAACGGCACCACGGGCTGGCACCAGGGGGCGCAGAAGCTGACCGAGGCGTTGGAGTCGGCCCTCGTCATCGAGATGGGCGCCCGTCTGTATGTCCCGGCGTTGGGGCGGTTCCTGCAGGTTGACCCGGTCGAGGGCGGCGTCGACAACGACTACGTCTGGCCCACCGACCCGGTGGGGAGGAGCGACCTCACGGGCAAGTTCGAGGTCGACTGGCTGACGGTGCTGGATGTCGCGTCGATCGCGCTGATGTTTGTTCCCGGAGTCGGTACGGTGGCCGGACTGGGGATACGTGCGGCGACTCTGGGTGTCCGTTTCGGTATTGCTCTCGCTGCGCGCCCCGTCGTCGCAGCCGCCGCCCGGGTAGTTAGTTCTGGGGTAATACGGTCGGTTTCTATGCACGCGACTGAACAGATGGTAATCAGGGGTGTCAGTGCCACGAGAATGCTGAGGACAATCGCGAGCAAGTCTACGATCGTGCAGCGTGGCTCGACCGGGAAATATGGGCTGTCTACCAAGCTCGTCGGACGGACCTCAACGGTGACGGTAGGAAACAGAAGCCGAGCTGTCACGTCTGTCTACGCCACATCCAGGTCGAGATGGTCCCGTTACGCTCGTTGAAGCTCCTCTGATCTTTCGAGTGCAGGAAGGTATCCCATGATGAAGACATCTGCGAATGGGGTCTTTTTGGAGCGATCAGAAGATGTGCACATCGTGAGATTCTCATTTCCTCGACTCCTTCTATTTTGCCTACCCCGTCCGATGGTGTCCCAAGCAGAAATTTTTGCACTTGTCAGCGCGCTGAAAGAAATTAGGGGAAGCTCCTGGTTGTCGCGACGGCGGGCAATTCGTTTGATGCGTCGGCTGGGAAGGGTTTGGAGTGAGGGTGTTGGTGCAGATAGTTGGACGAACGATCTCGCCAGTGCCATCGGGAGATCGAGGGCTATCCTAGCGGAACTGGATTTGGCCGGCGTTGGGCCCCTCGTGCCGGAGATCTGCGACGAGTACGACGATATTATCTTCTCTCTGATGGGTCAGGTCATCGTAGGTGATCAAGGTTCCCTCGAATCCTGGGTTGAGATGGCTTATGAGATTGACTCGACCGTTGATGGCGGCGCGTCAATTCGCATCGCGTTGAGAGCCGTCCAACAGATCCTCCGGAGCGCGCGGTCTCGGTAGCCACTCGCCGTCCGCCATCGGCGGTTGTCGTAGATGACCGGCACGGGACGATGGTTGATGAGACGTGGCGCTGTTCACTATCAACACTTCGGCCAAACCGAAATAAGCAGATGACTGGTCAATTTTGAGTGTTGCCGCCCTGGAGCGGTGGATAGGCGTGTCTCGCATCACGCTGGCTGTCCTCCGTACCGGGTTTGCGGGAGGTTGGGTAAGCGCTCGCCAAGTGATTCAAGTGGAGCTAGCTCGATATATGTGCGGTGAAACAATAGTAGGTATCGAGGAATTACTGGCCTTGCTTCTGTCTGACGAGCTCAAAATTGTTGTCCAAATCCTCGCGCGCAATGATCGGAGTGAATTCGGATCCTCGCCTCTCTAGTTTTGTTCCGAGGTGGGGAATTGAGATCCTTGTGAGACAGACGCCTTACCCCGGGGGAAGATCTTTACGAGATGCTAGAAGCACTAGGCCTCCTCCGTGGGGAGCGTATGAACAGGAAAATATCTTCCGGGAATGACTACGAGGCGTTCTTACGCCGAGTCCGCGGGATGGACAGCAATGATCAGGCGACGTATGTCACAGCCTCTGGAGTCGTTCTGTCGCAGGCTCTTGTTGATGAGCTGTGCACCGCCGAGGGGCTGGCAACAGCGAAGTATCTTCTCGGCGCATACGTGTGGCCTGAACCCGCCGGCGAGTTAGAGGGTCTAGAAATATTTCGGACGGCCGCGACCCTCGGCTCGGTTAGCGCAGTGCGGGCACTCGGTGATGCGCTCAACTGGATGGGATTCGATGAAGAGTCGGTGCCGCTACTCGAGGCGGCGTTGCGAAATGAGCCCGACGACCCTCGCCTTCATGGTCTCCTCGGACTCTCGATGTACGAGTTGAAGCTTGATGAGAGTGCGCAATTTCAGACGACGGCGGGTCCGGGTGCGCCGTCGTCGACGACGGCGTTCGCGTACGACCGTGACGGTAGGACGACCACGGTGACGTTCGGCGGGCAGGTGTATGCGGCGTCGTCGTTTGATGCGAGGCAGCGGATCGCGCAGGTGTCGTATCTGGGTGGGTCGGCGTTGGCGGTGTCGTGGGATGAGCGGCGTGGCACGGTCGGGTCGCAGTCGTGGTCGTTTCCGTCGGCGGCGTCGATCACGGACACGGTGGTGCGGTCGGTGGCGGGGCGGGTGGTGCGGGAGAGTATCGCGCGGGGTGATCGGGTCTTTGATTCGACGTATGGGTATGACGGTGCGGGGCGTTTGGTGTCGGCGAGGATTCCGGGGCATGTGTTGTCGTATGAGTTCGCGTCTTCGGGTGGGTGTGGTCCGAACGCCTCGGGGAATCGGACGCGGTATGTGTATGCGTATACGGCGTCGGGTGCGTCTCAGGCGAGCGTGTTGACGGCGGAGTATTGCTATGACGGGGCGGACCGGTTGTTGTCGAACAATGTGTGGGGTGTGGGTGCGGGGAGATCCCATGTGGCGGATGGGTTTGGTGCGGAGGAGATCGCGTATGACGTGCGGGGGAACACGACCGGCTTGTCGAACTTGTTGTTCTCGTATGACGCGGAGAACCGTCATGTGGGGACGCGGACGTATGCGGGGTCGAGGGTGTCGGTGGTGCGGGATGGGTCGGGGCGGGTGGTGTCGCTGTCGGTGGATCCGGTTGGGGATGCGCCGAGGGTGACGTCCCGGTACGTGTATGCGGGCGCGGGGGATAGTCCGTGGGCGGTGCTGACGGGGGATGCCGCGCCGGTGGTGTTCCTGTCCCTTCCCGGTGGTGTGACGGTCGATGTTCCCGTGGGTGGTTCTGCGTCGTGGTCGTATCCGTCGTTGCAGGTTCACACGCTCACGACGGGCGACGGCTCGTCGTCGTCGGGTGTGCAGCTGTATGACCCGTTCGGTCAGCCGCTCGACCCGGCGTCCCTAGCGTTGGGGACGGGGGCGGCGAATGAGTCCGGGTCGGTGAATGGCACGACGGGTTGGCATCAGGGGGCGCAGAAGCTGACGGAGGCGTTGGAGTCGGCGTTGGTGATCGAGATGGGCGCCCGGTTGTATGTTCCGGCGTTGGGGCGGTTCTTGCAGGTGGACCCGGTCGAGGGCGGGGTGGATAACGACTACGTCTGGCCCACCGACCCCATCGGCAAAAACGACCTCACCGGCAAGATGAGCGCGGATTCGCTGGCCAGATACGCATCGAAGGGATACTTGGTTCTTTCTCCCAGCGTGGTGTTGGCACCGAAGCCTGGTAAGAGGTATGAGCGGCCAGTGAACACTGGCGGTGGGCGGACCAAGACGGTGACCCTCACATATATTGATTCGCGCGATAAGTGGAAGATCAGCTTCTCGTCTCCTGTCAATGTCGTTGGGCGCCAGCGGATGCAGATTCCCACGTATGACCAACTGATTCCGGCCATCTCCCCAGTTTTGGATACGCCGAGTGTTCGCCAACAGTGGGATTGTCACAACATCGGATCAAGTGCTGAGGCAATCTTTGGGAATGGGACTTGGGATCTCGAAACGGGTCGAAGTGACAACGCCGCCTGGATGGTCGCAGGTGCCGAGAAAGTTCTTGCGCATCTTTCGGCTGGCTCTATGTGTGGGTGGGACTGAAGCAATGCGATTCATCTTGTTTGTGTTCTTCGGGTACTGCTGCGGGATATTGGCCGTCGTGGCCGACTTATATTTCGATAATTTGCGGATCTTGTCCGCAGAGTCGAGAGCGCCGGAGCTGATGGTGATGAGACTGCCGGGATTTGCTGCTCAATCGGTGCTTCTTGCCTTCATTGTGTGTGCCCTGCTGATTCTCGTGGACAAACTGAGTCCCGTGTCGTCAGTTGGCGCTTTTTCGGTTGCTGCTGTGTGCTGCGGATTCTTATCTTGGGGACCGTTCTATCTGCAGATTTCATTTATTGCGAGCGAGATCAAGGCGCCGGTTTTCAGTCCGGTGTTCGAGTTCTACGGATCGATCGTGGTGCTGATCTTGCTTATCATCGCCGTCGGATGGATGATATACAGATCTGGTTCCCCAAACGCAGATGTGAGGTCTTAAAACGCTCACGATTGGCCGGAGCGTCTTGTCTGAATCACGATTCTGCAGGAGGCCCTCTTTATCGGGCTGGTTCGGAGGCGACGCGGTACGTGTATGTCGGTGCGGGGGACAGTCCTTGGGCGGTCCTCTCCGGGGACGACGTCACCGTGTTGTTGTCGCTGCCGGGTGGGGTGACCGTGGATGTTCCCGCGTCGGGGGTGGCGTCGTGGTCCTACCCGTCGTTGCAGGGTCACACGGTGACGACGGGCGATGGCTCGTCGTTGTCGGGTGTGCAGGTGTATGACCCGTTTGGTCAGCCGTTGGACATGGCGACGTTGGTGTTGGGGACGGGCGCGGCGAATGAGTCCGGGTCGGTGAATGGCACGACGGGCTGGCATCAAGGCGCGCAGAAGCTGACCGAGGTGTTGGAGTCGGCGTTGGTGATCGAGATGGGCGCCCGGTTGTATGTTCCGGCGTTGGGGCGGTTCTCGCAGGTGGACCCGGATGCGAGACGCAAGACGCGAGATGAAGTTTTCGTTCCGTCCGGGCCTCCGTCCTTTCCCGGTGCGGCCCGTAGTGGACACGAGCCGCGCGTCATCCAGAATGTTCAGAACTCTGATGGCGCATTGTTCTCTATCGATTTATCGCGAGGCGGAGCCATTGAAGGCGGCCTTTCAGCATGTGCGGGAGTTTGTCTTAACGATTCATTCGATCATGACCTGCATGGTCGACTTTCACTCGGGTTTGGACCTGAACTCGGTATCTCAGCGACTGTCGGCGCATCCACTGAAAGCGCGAGCGGATTGTTCGTAGGGGGAAGCTGCACGCTTGCAACTGCATCCGTCGGTGTTTACGGAGAAGCTGGTATTCAGCAGAATGGACCGTTGGGGTACTATGGCGGCGGTGTTTCTCTTGGCGCCAAGGTGGGTTGTAGCGCGCAAGCGGGATGGGGTTGGTAATGCAGTTGCTCTTGATGTCTGTGCAGCGACCGCCAGCCCCGGCGCTGCCCAACCTAGTCTTTGGCATCATGTTTTTCGTCGCTGGTCTGGCCATAATTTGGTACCGTAAGAAGATTTACGAAGCGACAGTACGAGGTGAAAAGAGGTGGTTTGGAAAGGGCTTCGGCGAGCTTCTCGAACGCCTTCAGAATTCTTTTGGGGTCGGAGCCGCGGGCGCGTTCGGTGTCCTTATGGGGTTGGTCATGGTCAGCTATGCAGTCGGAAAGTTTCTGGCGCAACCATAGCTACGGATGTCCCGGATGAGCGCCCGTGCGTTATGAGGCTGTGGTGAGGACTGAGGCTTATCTGCCGGCCATGCAGATGTTCTCTACCGTTTGCTACATCGAACCACCGGGAGTCATGCCCATATTCGCCGTCTATAGGTCGATCGTTATGCTGCTCGTGCTGATCGCCGCGGTTGGACGACTGATATGCGCCTCCGGCGGCAATCGGGGCGGGTGAGAGTTCGCGGGCTGAAGATCATGCACCGGATAGCCTTCCCGAGGCGGGATGTGGGGTTGCGGGCATACGCCCGGCGATCGCATCGGAGAACGGTCGGTCGGCCGCCCCCGCCGCGGCCGGCCCGCCCGATCAGCCGGTTAGCGCACGGCTAACCGCGCGGCGAGGATCCGTCAACCCCGCAACGCTTCTCGGCTCGACGCTCCACTCTGAGAACACCCCGGACGACCGAAGGAGTTCTCGCATGGTCATGGAAGCACCACTCAGCCGCCGGGGCTCGTCGAAGGCGTCGCGTCCGATCGTCTCGGGTCCCGTTCCGACGGGCTCGACCGAGGCGTCGACGGAGATCCCCTGGACGCGCATCGATCTCGACCTGTACGAGGTCAGCCGCGGTGGGTACATCGTCGGCTACGTCGAGGTCGTTGGCGCGGTGTTCGTCGCCCTCGGGGGAGCGCGGTACGACCGTGCGGTCGAGGTGTCGCAGCACGTCACGTTCCACGCCGCGGTCGACGTGCTCGTCCGCCGCGTGCTCTGACGCGGGTTCCTCCGCGGCGTCCGGTGGCACGTCTGCGCCGCACCGGCGGTTACCGGCGTGCGACGCGGCCTCGCCGTGTCGCGAGGGCGTGCGTGCCTCAGCGCGCGAGCGTGTAACCGGCCTCGCCGATGGCGGCCGCGAGGTCGTCGTCGCTAGCCGTCCCCGACGACGCGATGCGCACCACCGAGACGCCTCCGTCGTGCAGCTCGACATCGACGACCTCGACGCCGTCGAGCGCGGTGAGCTCTTCGGTGACCGCGCGCACGCAGTGAGCGCACGTCATGCCCTCGACGCGGAGCTCGCTCGTCGCGGTCTGCGCCGTCGGGCTCTGCGCCGCCGGAGTGGATGCCGCGCGGCCGGCGCCGCATCCGCATCCGTCGCCGCATCCGCCCGACGCGGGAGCCGTGGCGGTCAGGCCGAGGTCGATGCGCTGCTCGGTCATGGGGGTCTCCTTCACGAACGGACCAGCCGGGCGATCGCCTGGTTGGCTTCTTTGAGTTTCTCTTCGGCGACGGGCCCGCCCTGGGCCGCGGCTTCGGCGACGCAGTGCGACAGGTGATCGTCGAGCAACGAGAGGGCGACGTTCTCGAGGGCCTTCGTGACCGCCGACACCTGGGTCAGGATGTCGATGCAGTACTGATCGTCGTCGACCATGCGCGCGATACCGCGCACCTGACCCTCCGCGCGGCGGAGGCGCTTGAGGAGGTCGTCTTTGTGGCCCTCGTACCCGTGCATGGTGGCAATGATACCCCCATGGGGTATGCCTAGCATCGTCACCCATCCTGTCAACCCCCTCGGCTCCCGACCCGCGGCGAGAGATGGTCGAGAGGTCAGGAGGTCGACATGCACAACCGTCGCACCCGGGGTGGTCGGAGATGACCACCGAACCTTTCCCCACCGGGCCCCACCGGCCCGTGCGCATCCCGGCGCTGCCCCCGCTGCGCTCGCAGCGGAGACAATCGAAGGATGACGAGAACGCTGGCGGCACTTCCGGGCGCCGCACGGAGACTGTGTCTGAGCAGGAGAAACGGCGAGATCTGCACGCGTGAAGACGGCCACCGCGGTCTTCACCATCGCACGGGCGGACGCCTGATGTGGAGCGACCTGCAGGCCGACCCACTCGCCTGCGCCGGCGCGGGGGAGCCGGCGGAACCGGCGCCCACCCTCCCCGACGGGTACCCCGGCGGAAGAGCGCTCTGCCCAACTTGCTGGGCGTTCGTCACACCCGTGAACGGCGTGCTCGCCCCGCACGACTCGTGGCGCGGAGACGAGACCCGCGAAGAGGCGGACCGGCGACGCGACTGGTTCAACAGCTTCGGCTGGTGAGGTCCACCGCTCCGGTCTCATACCGAGGCGGCGACGAGACGGGCCCGCCCGTCGACGACCTCCACCGTCTCATCCAGCGTCTGCGCGTGCACGAGGTCGTGCGTCACCAGGAGGGTCGCCGTCCCGCGCTCGCGGGTCAGGCGAGCGATCAACGCCATGATCTCCGCTCCCCGAGCCGTGTCGAGCGCACTCGTCGGCTCGTCGACGAGCAGGACCCGAGGGTCGTGCACGAGCGCGCGGGCGATGGCGACGCGCTGGCGCTGCCCTCCCGACAGCTGCGCGGGCCGACGGTCGCCCTGCGCGTCGAGTCCCACGGCATCCAACAGCTCCTCGACGCGTCCGCGCACCTGGGCGCGGCGCTCACGGCGGCCCCTCCCGCCCAGCTCCGCCATGACGCGCAGCTGCTCGCGGACGGTGAGGGCGGGCAGGAGCTGGGGCTGCTGGAACACGATCCCGATGCGCTCGCGGCGGAGGGCCGTGCGGGCGGCCGCGCTGAGGTCGGTGGCATCCACTCCGTCGACGACGACGCGACCGGAGTCGGGACGCACGAGGGTGGCGGCGAGGGCGAGCAGGCTCGACTTGCCGGAGCCCGAGGGCCCGGTGATCCCGGTGAGGACCCCCGGTCGGCCCTCGAGGGTGACGCGGTCGACCGCGGTGACGCGCGCATCGCCGTCGGGGTAGGTGAGGGTGACGTCGTCGAGAAGGATCATCGTGTGCTCCCGAGGGCTGCGAGGGGATCGGAGGTGGTGACGGTGCGCAGCGATACGGCCGCACCGATCAGGCCCAGCGCGATCATGACCATCGCGGGGGCGAGGGTGGTGAGCGGACTGAGGAGGAACGGCAGTGCTCCGCCCGCGATCGCCCCGAGCGCGGCGGTGAGTCCGATGCCGACCCCGACGCCCAGCACGAGCACGACGAGGGCCTGACCGAGCGCGTCGCGGACGAGCGCAGGGGTGCTCGCTCCGAGGGCTTTCAGCACCGCGATGTCGCCGGCGCGCTGCATGGTCCACACCGTGAAGAACGCACCGACGACCAGCGCCGAGACGCCGAACAGCATCGCGATCATGAGGGCGAGCGACCCGATCTCGGAGCGGAACGTGGGCAGCGCCGTCAGGCTCGAGAGCGGGGTGGATGCCACCGTGCCGGTGTCGGCGGCGACGGTGTCCCACGCGGGTTCCCCCGACACGGCGAGCACGGTCGCGGCGCCCGTACCGCCGAGGCGTTCGTCGAGCGCGCGCCAAGCCGACGGGGTGAGCGAGACGACCGGAGTGTGGCTGTACGACAGGTCGTCGCCGATCGCCGCGACCGCGTACGTCGAGCCCGCGACCGTGACCGTGTCGCCCGAGGTGGCTCCCAGCGTCTGAGCGGCGCCCGCGGAGAGGATGACCTCGTCGTCGTGGGTCGGGGCGGCGAAGCGGGTCCCCGCGTCGAGGCCGAAGAGCGCGACGGCGCCCGCGGCGCCCGGGCCCTCGGCGCGCGTCTGACGGATGCCGACCGCGTCGACGCGCTCGACCCCGGTGGCCCCGCGCCACGCGGTGATCGCGGCGTCGTCGATCGCGGAGTCGGCGAAGGTGGCCGCAGCGTCCCCGGCGGGGTGCAGGACGAGCCGATCGCCGGGCAGCGCCAGCACGGCCGAGACGTTCTGCGCGGCGAGGCCCCCGGTGAGCCCCGAGAGGAAGCCGACGAGCAGGGTGATGAGGGCGACGACCGCCCCGATGAGGGCGAATCGCCCGCGGGCGAACCGCAGATCGCGCCATGCGACGTACACGTCGCCTCCTTCCGCCGGTGGATCTCGCCGGCTTCCCCCAGCCTCGCCAGAAGACGCCGGCGGGTCATCGGCGGCCCGGGCGAACTCCCTCTCCACCTTTCGGATGATCCGCCGAGGCCGTGGCATCCGTACCCTGGACTCCGACATGCCCCACCGCACCCTCGCCCCCGTCTTCGCTGGCCTGCGCGTGGGGCTCCACGTGCTCTTCGCCGGACTGCTCGCGCTGGTCGTGGTGCGAGTGCTGCTGACGGACGCGCCCTTCGGCGCCCTGCTGCTCGCGGGCCTTCTCGGCGTGCTCTACCTCTCGGGCATCGCGCTGTCCCGCACGGGCCGCTCCGGCGCCGGGATCGCGTGGCTCGCGGCGCTCACCGTCGTCTGGGCGGCGCTCGTATGGCTCGTTCCCGAGGCGGCTTATCTCGTCTTCCCGCTGTTCTTCCTCTACCTGCACCTCCTTCCCGGTGTGGCTGGTCCCGCCGCCGTCGTGGCCGCCACCGCTCTGACCATCGCGGCTTTCGCCGTGCACGGCGGGCTGACGGTCGGCGGGGTCGTCGGGCCCGTGGTCGGTGCGGGCGTCGCCCTGCTGATCGGCCTCGGCTACGCCGCGCTCGAGCGCCGCGCGGCCGAGCGCGAGGCTCTCGTGGCCGAACTGATCGCCACGCGCGACCGACTCGCCGCGGCGGAACGCGAGCAGGGGGTGCTCGCCGAACGCGCGCGGCTGGCCCGCGAGATCCACGACACCGTGGCGCAGGGGCTGTCGAGCATCCAGATGCTGCTGTATGCGGCGGAGCGGGCGGATGCCACAGGCCCCGGCATCGGGCATGTGCGCCTCGCGCGGCGCACGGCGGCCGACGGACTCGCCGAGACCCGGCGTTTCATCCGCGAGCTCGCACCTCCGAGCCTCGACAGCGGGCTGGGGGCGGCGCTCGACCGCCTCGCCGAGGGCTGGGGTGCGCGCGAGGGCGTGGCTGTCACCGTCGAGGTGGCGCAGGAGCTGTCGCTCCCCATGGACGCGCAGACGGCTCTGTTGCGCATCGCGCAGGGCGCTCTCGCGAACGTCGCGCAGCACGCCCGCGCCGGTCACGTCGGCATCCGTCTCGACCGGACCGACGACGCGGTGCGCCTCGAGATCACCGACGACGGCGCCGGGTTCGATCCGCGCGTGGCGGAGCGGGCCGCATCCGCGACGGATTCCTTCGGCCTGCGCGCCATGCGGGAGCGCGTCGATCAGCTCGACGGTCGCCTCGACGTGGTCAGCGCCCCCGGCGCCGCAACGACGATCACGGTGACGCTGCCTGCGGGTGCGCCGTGATCCGCGTCGTCATCGCCGACGATCACCCGGTGGTGCGGGCGGGTGTGCGCGCGCTGCTGGACGCCGAGGCCGACATCGACGTGGTGGGTGAGGCCGCCACGCCCGACGAGGCGGTGGCCCTCGCCGGTGAGCTCGCGCCCGAGCTCGTGCTCATGGACCTGCAGTTCGGCGATCGTGCGGCCGGAGCCGATGCCACTCGGCGGGTGCGCGCACTGGCGGCCCCGCCGTACGTGCTCGTCCTGACCAACTACGACACCGACGGCGACATCCTGGGGGCCGTGGAAGCCGGGGCGAGCGGGTACCTGCTCAAGGACGCGCCCCCTCACGAGCTGCTCGCGGGCGTCCGTGCGGCGGCCTCCGGCCAGAGCGCCCTGGCACCGTCGATCGCCGGCCGCCTGCTCGCGCGTCTGCGCGAACCGCGCGTGACCCTGTCGGTGCGCGAGATCGAGGTGCTGCGACTGGTCGCCCGCGGAGCGTCCAACGCCGACGTCGCGCGTCGGCTGCACATCACCGACGCGACCGTGAAGTCGCACCTCGCTCACGTGTTCTCCAAGCTCGGGGTGTCCTCCCGCACCGCGGCGGTGTCGGCGGCGCGGTCGCTCGGCATCCTGCGCTGACCGCGTTCTGCGCGGTACTCGCCCCCTTCCGTCGCGGGTGAGCGCCGTACGATGGGTGGATGATCCGGGTGCGCGTGGTCGGAGTGGCTCTCGACCCGGCCCAGCAGCACGTGATCCTGCTGAAGCCGGTCGACACCGACGCGGACGGCGACCGGGTGCTGCCCGTCTGGATCGGCCCGCAGGAGGCCATGTCGATCCTCGTCGCGATCGAGGGCACACCGTCGCCGCGTCCGCTCGCCCACGACCTCATGACGGCGATGCTGGGCGAGCTGTCGGCGTCCGTCGACCGCGTCGAGGTCACCCACCTCGATGAGGGGACCTTCCACGCCCGCGTGATACTGGACACTCCGGCGGGGCAGCGCACCTTCGACGCCCGCCCCTCGGATGCCATCGCCCTCGGTGCGCGCGTCGACGCCCCGATCTGGGTGTCCGACGACGTGCTCGCCGAGGCGGGCGTGCCCGATGAGGCGGTCGAACTCGACCCGTCGGCCGACGAGGAACGGGTGCAGGAGTTCAGGCGGTTCCTCGACGACGTCGATCCCGACGATTTCCAGGGCTAGCACCGACGCCGCAGCCCCCGGGCGGCTCCTAGACTCGCGAAGGGGCCGCGTGCGGCGGCCGTGATCCACGACGAACGGGGTACGGATGCAACTCGCCATGGTCGGACTCGGACGAATGGGCGCCAACATCGTCCGCAGGCTCATGAAGGACGGTCACGACTGCGTCGTGTTCGACGTGAATCAGGATGCCGTGGCCGCACTCGTCGCGGAGGGCGCCACCGGGGCGACGAGCATCGCCGACCTCGCCTCGAAGCTGCAGAAATCCCGCGCGGTATGGCTGATGATCCCCGCCGGCCTCACCGGGAAGGTGGTCGACCAGGTCGCCGAGGTGCTCGAGCCCGGTGACATCATCATCGACGGCGGCAACTCGAACTACCGCGACGACGTGCGCCGCGCGGCGAAGCTGAACGACAGCGGCATCCACTACGTGGACGTCGGAACCAGCGGCGGCGTCTTCGGTCTGGAACGCGGCTACTGCCTGATGGTCGGCGGCCACGAGGAGGCCGTCACGCACCTCGAGCCCGTGCTGCGCACGATCGCCCCCGGACCCGGCGAGGTCGAGCGCACGCCGGGCCGCACCGGCGAGTTCACGACCGAGGAGCGCGGGTACCTGCACTGCGGCCCATCCGGCGCCGGTCACTTCGTGAAGATGGTGCACAACGGCATCGAGTACGGCATCATGGCCGCGCTCGCCGAGGGGCTGAACGTACTGAACAACGCCGACGCGGGCCTTCACCAGGGGGAGCACTCGGCTGAGGTCGCCCCCCTCGAAGAGCCCGAGTACTACCAGTTCGACATCGACACCGCCCGCGTGACGGAGCTGTGGCGCCGCGGGTCGGTCATCTCGTCGTGGCTGCTCGACCTCACCGCCGCAGCCCTCGCGCAGAACCCCACGCTCGACGGGCTCGCCGGGCGCGTGTCCGACTCGGGCGAGGGGCGCTGGACGGTCAAGGCCGCGGTCGACACGGGGGTTCCCGTTCCGGTGCTGGCCGCGTCACTGTTCGAGCGGTTCGCCTCGCGCGGCGAGGACCACTTCGCCAACCAGGTGCTCTCGGCGATGCGCCTGCAGTTCGGCGGGCACCAAGAGCTCCCCGCCGGCGACGTGCTCGAGGCGGGCCAGAAGAAGGCCGAGAGCGGCCGCGACTGAGCCGGGAGCCTCAGCGCTCCAGCAGGATCTGACACACGAAGAGGCCCTCGCCGTCGCGCCACACCTCGGTGGCGGGGGCCTCGCAGGTGCCGTTCTCGGCGGTGAGCAGGCGCACGCCCGCCTCGTCGTAGATCGCGTAGGGACCGACCGTGCCGCGCACCGGGGTGGTCGCACCTCGCGGCAGCTCGCCGACCGATTGGAGGGCGTCCATCAGCGACGTGCTCGCGTCCTGCGTGTAATACGTCGTGCTCTCGTAATCGCGGCAGTTGGCCGTGCCCCCGGTGCCGACGGGGAACCCGTCACCCAGGCAATAGCCGCCGAACGGCATGTCGGGCAGGGCGCCGTTCGCAGCCCGGTACCTCTCGAACAGCTCCTCCCACTGCACGAGACGCTGCGTGGCCTCGGTGTTCGGGTCGGCCGGCTGGGCCAGGAGCCAGACCAGGAATGCGGCTGCGCCCACGATCACGGCTCCAGCGATCGCGAGGGCGGTGACGGCGGCGGGGTGCAGGCGGGCGCGAGCGGGGGCATCGGGCGACATGACGGCGGTCCTTCTCGACGGGGCGACGGGCGCACGGGCGCGGGAGGGTCACGTTTCCACAGGCGCGGACGCTCGCCGTCGCCCTCCGCCGACCCGGCGGGCGCCGCGGCGGCACATTCACCTCCGACTTCACCTGGCGGGGTGCATCCGGACGAGAGGGGAGACTAGAGGGATGAGTTCGCCCGCGTCCGCACCCCTCACCCCCGCTCCTTCCGACCGCTACGTCGTCGCCACCGACGGAGCCTGCAAGGGCAATCCCGGACCGGCCGGCTGGGCCTGGGTCGGCGAGGACGGGCACTGGGCGGCGGGGTCGATCCCGGCCGGCACGAACAACATCGGCGAGCTCCTGGGCCTGCTGCACGCGATCACCGATCACGCCGACGTGCGCGAGCTCGTCGTGCAGGCCGACTCGAAGTACGCCATCGACACGTACTCCTCGTGGATGGACGGCCACCGCCGTCGCGGGTGGGTCACCAGCGCAAAGAAGCCCGTCGCCAACCAGGGCATCCTCGAGGCCCTCATCGCGGCGCGCGACGCCCGCCGCGCGGCCGGGCTCCCCGACGTCGTGCTCGAGCACGTCCGCGGACACAGCGGCCACGTGCTCAACTCGTGGGCCGACGAGCGTGCCGTGCGGGCCTCGCAGCACGCGGCCAAGGGCGAGGAGCTGATCTGGACGTCGCTGCGGGGCCTGGACCGGCTCGAGGTGGCCTCCGCGCCGCCGCGCTCCGCCGCCGACCGCAACGGACGCTGACCGGCGGTGCCCGTCGGTCTCCCCGTGGTCGTCTGATTTCCCGCCGTCTCGCGGGTCGTCGGGGTGACCGCGTCAGGGCGACGTCGTGCCAGGATCTCCGCCTCCTCGGCGAGCGTGAGACCCGCGCGCCGGGGGCGATCCCACGGACGTCGGACAGCGGGGACGGCTTCACCCGAGGACGAAGTTCTCCACAATTTCGCCCGTATGTCTCCACCAGCATGTTGCGGGCGCTACGTTCTCCGCCACGGAATATATCCCCCGAGGGGGACGAAAGAAGGGTGGGGACCATGTCGGATATCCAGAAGCAACAGGTGCTCGGTCGACCGACCGGAGCGTTCGTCGGAGCGTCCTGGGTGGCTCTCGGACTCGGCGCCTCGGTGTACTTCGTCGGGTTGTACAACGCGCGCATGCTGCTGTCGGAGAAGGGGTTCTTCCTTGCGGTGTTCCTCCTCGGACTGTTCGCCGCGATCAGTGTGCAGAAGGCGGTCCGCGACCGCGCGGAAGACGTTCCCGTGACCGGCGCCTATCTCGGCGTGGCATGGGGGATGCTGCTGGTCTCGCTGACGCTGATGGTGATCGGTCTGTGGAACGCCGAACTCCTGCTGTCGGAGAAGGGCTTCTACGGCATCGGATTCGCGATGAGCCTGTTCGCCGTGGTCGCCGTGCAGAAGAACGTGCGGGACCTCGCCGCGTTCCGCCGGGCGAACCCCGAGGCCACGCCCGTCGCGCGTCCCGCATTCCCCGCCGCTCCCTGAGTCAGGCGGGCACGCGGGTTCCCTGGTGGAAGACGCAACGGGGCAGGGGATCGCAGCGCCACACCGACGACCGCCGGCTCACCCCGTCGCCGGATCGCAGCACGTACGTCAGCAGCACCGTGTCGGGCCCGAGCGTGCGGCTTCGCCTCTCCTCGATCACGGGTGGGCGCGAGGGCGCTGGCTCGGCGGTGAGGGCGGTGATCATGTCGCTGCGGGTCCAGTGCCGCCCAGACTGGCCGATCTCGGTGAAGTCGTCGGCGAGCAGCTCCTCCAGTCGGTCGGCACCGGCTCGCACGGCCGGGTCCAGCAGGCGCTCCTCACCAGCCCAGGCGTCGGCTGCGAGAAGGTCGGCATCGTGCCCGCGCTGCCGGACGACGTCGCGGCGTTCGACGTCGACCGTGGCCGCGCTCCCGGCGCCCGCCTCGGCTCGTCCCGGATTCACGTCGAAGCCACCCGCCCATTCGCGACGCAGGACGGCGTAGGCGACGGATGCCAGGGGCGGGGCACCCACTACCGGCCAACCGTCGCGGAACCAGCCCTCGCGAACCCACCCGCTCTTCTCGAACGTGCGACGCATCGCCATATTGTCCTCGCGGGTGTGGCCCTCGACGCGCACGAGGCCGGCGTGCATGCGGAACGCGTGTTCCACCGCGAGGGGGAGGACCTCCGCGCCCACGCCGTGACCGCGCCACCGCTCCGCGAGACGCAGATCGATCATCGCCGTGGGGTCGTCGAGGTCTTCCAGCCGCACCAGGCCGAGACGCCCCCGTTCGTCATCGTCGATCCAGAACGCCTCGGTGCGGTCGTCGCCCCAGCGTCCGGCGTCGATGTCGGCCGTGACCTGGGCGGCGTCGAGTCGCTCCCGCACGTGGAACGGGAAGACGTTGCCGGTGAGGAACGCGGTCAACGCATCGCGGTCTCGCCCCCCGGCGTCGACGCGGCTCAGAGCGAGGGTCATGCGTCCACCGTAGACAGTCCGTGCTCGGCATCCTGTCTACGCTGGGGAGCGACCCCGTTCGCGAAGGAGCCCGCCATTCCCTCTGTGCCCCGCACCCCCGCCACCCCTGGGCCCGCCGAGCGGTCCACGACTACCCGTTCGCTGCGGACGGCCTCGCTCGCCGTCGCCGGCATCGGGGCGGCGATCACGATGGGCGCGCTCGGTTCGTGGTGGACCCCCGCGATCCTCCTCGTCGCGACGGCCGGTGCGATCTTCGCCATCTGGTGGGTGGCCGGACCCTCGGTCGGCGAGCGCGTCGTGCTGCCGGTGCTCGTCGTCGTGTCGGCACTCACCGTGGTATCCCTGTTGGGGCTCGTCGGGCTCCTGCCGACCGCCTGGACGTGGGCGGCCCTCGGGGCCTATGCCGTGGCGTGGGGCGAATACCTGGTGACGCAGACGATCGCTCGCTCTCGCGCTGCCGCCGGCCTTCGCTGAGGAGGGCGGCTCACGCCGTTTATCCGTCGGACGGGGAAACGTCGGGCCGGGCGTCACGCCCGCCGATGGCGGTGAGTTCGTCGCGGATGGCGCGGCGCACGGTCCAGTACAGGGCGTAGAGCGCGACGGCCGCGAGGGTGACCAGGAGAACGAGCTGCGTCAGGGCGTCCATCCATCCAGGCTGTCACGGCGAGGGCGTCGGCGGCATCCGCGATTCAAGGAAGAACCGGATGCCGCCGACGTGCGCTCACACGGCGGCCGGTGCGTGCGTCGGCACCCAGCCGAGGGCCGGGGCGACGTGCTTCGCGAAGTTCTCGACGAGGCGCAGGTTGAACTCCACGCCCATCTGCGACGGGATCGTCAGCATCAGGGTGTCGGCGCTCATGACCGCTGCGTCGTTCTGCAGCTGTTCGACGAGCCTGTCGGGAGTTGCGGCATACGTCTTGCCGAAGGTCGAGCGCATGCCGTCGATGACGCCGATCTGGTCGTTGCCCGCCGACCCGCCGAAGTACATCTCGTCTTCGGCCGTGACGATCGGGAAGATGCTGCGGCTCACCGAGGTGCGGGGTTCACCCGAGTGGCCGGCCTCGCGCCACGCGGCGCGGAAGGCGTCGAGCTGCTGCGCCTGCAGGAGGTCGAACGGCGTGCCGTCGGCTTCGGTGAGCAGTGTCGACGACATCAGGTTCACCCCGAGACGACCGGCCCACTCGGCGGTGGCCGTCGTGCCGGCGCCCCACCAGATGCGCTGACGGAGCCCGGGGGAGTGCGGCTCGATGCGCTGAAGGCCGGTTCCCCCGCCGAAGGGGCTGTGCGGGTCGCGCTCGGCCAGGCCCTCGCCGTCGATCGCGCGCAGGAAGAGGTCGAAGTGCTCGCGGGCGATGTCGCCGCCGCGCGGGTCGGTCGAACCGGTGTAGCCGAACGCCTCATAGCCGCGCACCACGCTCTCGGGTGAACCACGGCTCACGCCGAGCGCGAGGCGGTTGCCACTGATGAGATCGACGGATGCCGCCTCCTCGGCGAGCATGAGCGGGTTCTCGTACCGCATGTCGATGACGCCTGTGCCCACCTCGATCCGCGAGGTGCGGGCGGCGATCGCGGCGAGCAGGGGCATGGGAGCCGCCTGCTGACGGGCGAAGTGGTGCACGCGGAACGAGATGCCGTTGACACCGAGGTCGTCCATGCCCTGGGCGAGGTCGATCGCCTGCAGCATCGAGTCGCCGGCGGTCAGCTGGTGCCCGCCGCCGAGGGGGCCGTAATGGCCGAAGGAGAGTGTGCCGAAGGAGCGCATACGGGGTGCAACGCGGAGTGCCACGGTCTATTCCCGCGCATGGACCGTTGGATGGCCCCGGACCCTTCCAGGTGTGGAACCATTCAGAGCATGGACGACGACGTACGCCACGAGCTGCGTCGCCTGCGCGCCCGGGCCTACGGCCCCGACGCGGACATCGCGAGCGATCCGGTGGCGTCGGAACGACTGTCGGCCCTCGAAGAACTCGAGCGGCAGGAGCGTTCGTCGCCCCCGCCCCCGCCCCCGCCCCCGCCCCCACCGGCACCGGCACCGGCACTGCACGAGCGCGTTGAGCCCACGGCATCCGGTGTCGATGATGACGCGGAGGGCCCCGGCGGAACCGAGGACGATGACGAGGTTCCCCGCGAACGTCGCCCCCTCGTGCGATCGCGGCGCCAGGTGTGGGCCTGGGCGATCTCGCTCGCGGTCGTCACCGCGCTGGCGAGCGCCGCGACGGCACTCAGCGTGACCTTCCTTCCCGTGTCGAACTCGGTGGGTGCTCCGCAGGTCGGCACTCTTGAAGAGGATCCCGACGCCGACACCCCCTCGATCTTCGGTCAGCGCACGGGCGGCGAGCGCGCCTTCAAAGACTTCTACGGCGTGACCGCTTTCGTCGGATTCGTCCAGGTCGACTCGACCGACAATCGCAGTCCGTGCGTGTACCTCCTCGACTCCTCCGAGGTCGCGGAACGCGGAGTCCGGGGGGTCAGCGGCAACTTCGCGTACGGCGGGTGCGGTGCGGGGATCTTCCCGGCGACCGTGGAGTTCGTCGTGGCGGAAGGGATGCCGGAGCCGTTCGTCGACCGCTTCCCGATCGGCACCAGCGTGCAGTTCGTCTTCGACGGCGAGAACGTCGGCGTCTTCGCCGAAAGAGGCTGACGTTCGCGGCGGGGACCGGTGCCTTCGACAGGCTCCGCGCCCGGTGGTCCCTGAGCCTGTCGAGGGGCACGCTCACCCGGCGGATGAGAGGGTGGGGGAGTGACCCCCCTCCTCGAGCACGTGCCCGCCGGCAGCGATCCGGATGCCGTGTACCTCGGCTTCGTCGAGTGGGCGAGCTCTCGTGGTCTGACGCTGTATCCCGCGCAGGACGAGGCGGTCATCGAGATCGTGTCGGGGGCGAACGTCGTGCTGTCGACCCCGACCGGCACGGGCAAGTCGCTCGTCGCGGTCGCCGCGCACGCGGCATCCCTCTCTCGAGGGGGTCGGAGTTACTACACGGCGCCGATCAAGGCGCTCGTGAGCGAGAAGTTCTTCGCGCTCGTCGACATCTTCGGCGCCGAGAACGTCGGCATGGTCACCGGCGACTCCTCCGTCAACGCCGACGCGCCGATCGTGTGCTGTACGGCCGAGATCCTGGCGAACCTCGCGCTGCGCCAGGGCGCCGACGCGAACGTCGACCAGGTGGTCATGGACGAGTTCCATTACTACGGCGAGGCCGATCGGGGGTGGGCATGGCAGGTGCCCCTGCTGCTGCTGACGCGTGCGCAGTTCATCCTCATGTCGGCGACCCTCGGAGACGTCACCGACATCGCCGACGACCTCGCACGCCGCACCGGCCGCCCCACCGCGCGCGTCACCGGGGTCGAACGCCCCGTGCCCCTGCACTTCGAGTACGCCCGCACTCCCGTGCACGAGACGGTGCAGGAGCTGCTGGACACCAAGCAGGCGCCGATCTATGTCGTGCACTTCTCTCAGGCCGCGGCCATGGAGCGCGCCCAGGCGCTGTCGTCGATCCGCATCATCGGCCGTGAACAGCGCGACGAGATCGCCGAGGCGATCGGCGGCTTCCGCTTCACCACCGGCTTCGGAAAGACGCTGTCGCGGTACGTCCGCGCCGGCATCGGCGTTCACCACGCTGGCATGCTGCCGCGCTACCGGCGCCTGGTCGAGACGCTCGCGCAGCGGGGTCTCCTCCGTGTCATCTGCGGCACCGACACCCTCGGCGTGGGCATCAACGTGCCGATCCGCACGGTGCTCATGACGGCGCTGACCAAGTACGACGGCACGCGCATGCGCCAGCTGTCGGCGCGCGAGTTCCACCAGATCGCCGGTCGCGCGGGCCGCGCGGGCTACGACACCGCCGGAACCGTCGTCATCATGGCGCCCGATCACGAGATCGAGAACGCCGCGCAGATCCTCAAGGCCGGCGACGACCTCAAGAAACAGAAGAAGATCGTGCGCAAGAAGGCGCCGCAGGGCTTCGTCAACTGGACCGAGCAGAGCTACGACCGTCTCGTGGCGGCCGAGCCCGAACCGCTGCAGCCGCAGATGAAGCTGAGCGCCGCCATGCTCATCAACGTCATCGCGCGCGGCGGCGACGTGTTCGCCAACGTCCGCTCGCTCGTCTTCGACAACCACGAGCCACGCGCTCGTCAGTACGAGCTCGCCCGCCGAGCCATCGCGATCTTCCGCACCCTCGTGCAGGCAGGTGTCGTGGAGGTCGTCCCCGCGTCCCCCGCCCCCGCCGCGCGTGAGTCGCCAGGATCTGTCGCTTCGACGGGGTCCGAAGCGACAGATCTTGGCGACTCACGCATCCGGCTCACCGTCGACCTGCAGCCGAACTTCGCCCTCAACCAGCCGCTGTCGCCGTTCGCGCTCGCCGCGATCGAGATGCTCGACCCCGAGGTCGAGCTCGGGAGGGGGCCGGATGCCGTGCCGGCGGCGTCGTCGGTGGGCACCGGGCACTACGCGCTCGACGTCGTCAGCGTGATCGAGTCGACGCTCGACGACCCGCGCCCGATCCTGTCGCAGCAGCAGTTCCGCGCGCGCGGCGAAGCGGTGGCGGCGATGAAGCGCGAGGGCATCGAATACGACGAGCGCATGGAGCTGCTCGAGGAGATCACCTGGCCGAAGCCGCTCGACGACCTGCTTGCCCAGGCGTACGAGGTGTTCGCCTCGAGCCAGCCGTGGATCCGCGACTTCGAGCTGTCGCCGAAGTCGGTCGTGCGCGACATGTACGAGCGCGCGTGCTCGTTCGGCGAGTACGTCTCGCTGTATCAACTGGCCCGCAGCGAGGGGCTGGTTCTGCGCTACCTCAGCGACGCGTTTCGCGCGATCCGTCAGACCGTGCCGGTCGATGCCCAGACCCCCGACCTGCTTGATCTCATCGCCTGGCTGGGCGAAGTCGTCCGTCAGGTCGACTCGAGCCTGGTCGACGAGTGGGAGCAGCTCATCAACCCGGCCGACGACCCCTCCGCCCCCGTCGTGCCGCCGGCGCCGCCGTCGATCCTCACCAACCGTCGCGCGTTCGTGGTGCTCGTGCGCAACGAGATGTTCCGCCGCGTGCAGCTGGCGGCGCTGCAGCGCGACGACGAGCTCGTGGAGCTGGACCCCGAGGTTGATTGGCCGGGCGCGCTCGACGGATACTTCGATGAGCACGACACGATCGGCACGGGCGGTGCGTCGCGCTCTTCGGCCCTCGTCGAGATCGACGAGTCCTCGGCCGCCGAGGGGGTCTGGCGGGTCGAGCAGACCATCGACGATCCCGCGGGCGATCACGACTGGCGCATCCGAGCAGAGGTCGACCTCGCCGCGTCCGAAGAGGAGGGCACCGCGATCGTGCGGGTCACCGAGGTGCTGCGGCTCTGACGGTTCCTGCACACGCGGGGTCCGGGTGAAGTTTCCCTCGGATCGCATGTGCACATGGGTCACGGTCGTGGGCGTGACGTACATTGGACGCGTTCCCCGAGCAGGAAGGGTCGCCCGTGAATCTCGATACCGTCGAGGCGTTCGTCGCCCTCGCCGCGTTCTTCCTCACCTTCGCCGTCGCCATCCTCGGCGGGATGAAGTGGATGCTGGCCCGGATGGAGCAGCGTACGGACGAGCGTTTCGATCGCGTGGATCGACGCTTCGACCAACGCTTCGACCGTCTCGAGGCGAGCACGGACGAGCGATTCGCGCGGGTCGACCGCCAATTCGGGGACGTCGACCGACGATTCGCGGAGGTCGACCGACGATTCGCGGAAATCGACGGACGATTCGCCGAGGTCGGCGCGACGCTCACCGACATCAAGATCGCACTGGCCCGGATCGAAGGCCCGCACCCGCCGTTCCTCATCGCACGCGGATGACGCAGCGAGTCCTCCGCTGACGCGGTCGCGGGCCACCCCGCTCGTCAGGGACGGCGCGCCGGTGCGGTCGCTCGCGGCGAGGGCGCGGCGACCGTGGCGGGAACGACGGATGCCGAGGCCCTGAGGCCCCGGCATCCGGTGTCTGCGGTCGCGGTCAGGACTTGCGGGCGACCCGGTTCTCGGCGCTGACCATCCACGAGAGCTGCTCGAGTCGCTCGAGCACGCCGTGCAGGATGTCGGCGCTGGTGGGGTCTTCGTCGTCGACGCCGTCGTGCACCTCGCGGACGGTGCCCACCGTGGCGTCGAGGCGCTCGGTGATGAGGTCGATGACCTCGGCCGTGTCGACTTCTCCCTGGGGGAACTCCGGCAGGGTGGTGGTCTCGGCGACCGTGTCGCTGCGGCCGTCGGGCAGGGCGTGCAGGGCACGCATGCGCTCAGCGACCTCGTCGCCGAATTCACGGGCGGCGTCGATGATCTCGTCGAGCTGCAGGTGGGTGTCGCGGAAGTTCTTGCCGACGACGTTCCAGTGCGCCTGCTTGCCCTGGACCGACAGCTCGATGAGGTCGACGAGCACGGCCTGAAGGGCGTCGGTCAGCTGCTCCGACGCCTGGAAGCCCTTCTCGGCGTTCTGCTCTTCCGTCGTCTCGGGACCGCTGCCTCCGCGCGCGGGGCGACGACGGTTCTTGGTGGGGGCGTCCTTGGTGGTGGTGGACATGCGCGTTCCTTTCACTCACGGTCACCCACGACGCTAGGTCGCCCTCCGGCGGTGGTGACGGGGGTTGCGGGGGCGTGCACGGCGAGGTAACCGGAGACCGCCCCGTGGGAAGCGCCTGCGCCGGGGTGCGCCGCCGTAGCCGCTCGGCATCCCCTCGGCAACCCCGGCCCCACCTCGACGCGGCCTTCCTAGCGTGAATGCGTGCCCCTCGATCCCCCTGCGCCGTCCCGTCCGTTGCGCGACTACGCGGCGATCGGCGACGGTCGCACGGTCGCCCTCATCGGTCTCGACGGGTCGGTCGACTGGCTGCCGCTCCCGAACATCCACTCGCGCCCCGTCTTCGCGCGGCTCGTCGACGAATCGTCCGGTGGCTGCATCCAGCTCGCCCCGGTGGGGGAGTACACCGTCACCCGCCGCTACATCCCCCGTACGAATGTGCTCGAGACCACGTTCACGACCGAGACCGGGGTCGCGAAGGTCACCGACGCGATGGTGACCGGGATCGCCGGACGCCTGCCGTGGGCGGAGCTCGCACGCCGTGTCGACGGGGTGAAGGGCGAGGTCGAGTTCGCCTGGTGCGTACAGCCGGGGACCATGCTGCGATCGGCGTCTCCCTGGACCGAGCGCATCGACGGCTTCTCCATCATGCGGATCGGTCACGTCTCGCTCGCCGTGGTCGGCCATGAGCACGGCCTGCACGGCGAACCGGACTCGGGCGACGAGAGCATCGACGGCGGGTTCACCACATCGAAGGGCTCGCGTCACCTGCTCGTCATCGCCGCCACCGAGGGAGAGCCGCTGCGCGTGCCCGACGCGAAGAACGTCGACCGCGGGATCGACCGCACGGTCGACGGGTGGACGATGTGGTCGGACGAATTCTCGTACGAGGGCCCCTGGGCCGATGACGTCCAGCGCAGCGCCCTCGCCCTGAAGCTGCTGCTGTTCAGCCCGACCGGGGCGATCGCCGCCGCGGCGACGACGTCGCTGCCCGAGAACCCCCGCGGCGGTAAGAACTGGGACTACCGCTACGCCTGGGTGCGCGACCTCGCGTACACCGCGCACGCGTGGGTGGGCTTCGGCCTGCGCGAGGAGACGCACGCGGCGATCTCGTGGTTGCTGCGCACCATCCGCAAGAACGGCCCAGAGGTGCAGGTGATGTACACGCTCGACGGTGAAGCCGAGATCGGGCTCGAGAAGCACCAGGTGCCCGGGTGGAACGGCAACCAGCCCGTCGTCACCGGTAACCCCGCGCAGGGACAGCTGCAGCTCGGCGTCTACGGCGACCTCATCGCCCTCTGCCGCACCTACGTCGAGGCCGGCAACCGCCTCGACACGCAGACCGGTCGTCTGCTCGCCGACGTCGCCGACCGCACCTGCGATCTGTGGCGCCTCGAAGACTCCGGCATGTGGGAACTCCCCGAGCTGCGCCATTACACCTCGTCGAAGATGGGCTGCTGGAAGGCCCTCGACGACGCGCAGTGGCTCGCGGGCGGCGGACACATCCCCGACAACGGCGAACGCTGGCGCGCCGAGCGCGACCGCATCCACGCGTGGGTCGACGAGCGGTGCTGGTCGGAGGAGCTTCAGACGTACACGCTCGCGCCCGGCAGTCAGGATCTCGACGCGTCGATCCTGCTGCACGCCCCCACCGGCTTCGACCGCGGGGAGCGCATGTCCAAGACTCTGGATGCCATCACCGAACGCCTGACCACCGATGACCACCTCGTCTACCGGTACACCGGCATGGACCAGGAGGAGCAGACGTTCGTCGCGTGCGCCTTCTGGCGCGCGACCGCCCTGGCCTGCGTCGGCCGACACGACGAGGCGATCGAGGCCATGGACGCCCTCGTCGCGCAGGCGAACGACGTCGGCATCTACTCCGAGATGATCGCGGAAGCCGACGGCGCCTTCTGGGGGAACCTCCCGCAGGCCCTCAGCCACCTGGCCCTCATCAACGCCGCCCTCGTCATCCGCGATCTCGTGGACGACGAGGACCTCGCCGGCCATTGACTCCCCGCCGTGGCCTCACGCCACGGCATCCCTCACCCTGAAAGGACTCGCCATGAGCACGCAGTACACGTTCACCGACCCGACCAAGCTGTACGCCGACATCGACCCGCAGTCGCAGGACCAGAAGGAGCCCGGTCTCGACGCCGAGCTCACGCCCAAGGCCGCCCTCGGCGAGGACACCTACGTCGGCAGCGAGCGCTTGAAGGGCCGGAAGGCCCTCATCACCGGCGCCGACTCGGGCATCGGGGCCGCCACCGCGATCGCCTTCGCCCGCGAGGGCGCGTCGGTCGCGATGTCGTACCTGCCCGAGGAGAAGGTGGATGCCGACCGCATCGCCGGCATCCTGCGCGAGGCCGGCGCGACCGTCGTGCAGATCCCCGGCGACTTGCGCGAGCGCGAGTACGCCCGCACGCTGGTGAAGGACGCCGTCGAGGGCCTCGGCGGACTCGACATCGTCGTCAACAACGGCGGCAAGCAGATCTTCAACGAAGACGTCACGACGCTGAGCGACGAGCAGTTCGACGACACGTTCAAGACCAACGTCTACGCGATGTTCTGGATCTGCAAAGAGGCGGTGCCCCACCTCGCACCGGGCTCCACCATCATCAACACCACGTCGATCCAGGCGTACTCGCCGGCGCCGATCCTCGTCGACTACGCCTCGACGAAGTCGACCATCAACACCTTCACCAAGGCGCTCGGCCAGCAGCTCGCGCCGAAGGGCATCCGCGTGAACGCGGTCGCGCCGGGACCGATCTGGACGCCGCTGCAGGTCACCGACGGCCAGCCCGACGAGAAGGTCGACGAGTTCGGCGAGGAGACCCCGCTCGGACGCATGGGTCAGCCCGCCGAGCTCGCGCCGGCGTACGTCTACCTGGCCTCGGCGGAGTCGAGCTACGTCATCGGCGAGACGCTGAACGTCAACGGCGGGATGCCGACGCCGTAAGCGATGCGAGGGGAGGGGCCGTCGTCCGGGTACGGGCGGCGGCCCCTTCGGCATCCGGGGGGGGTATCGGTCCCTCCGACGGGCTCAGGGACCCGGGTGCGGCGGCTGGAGCCGGGGTGGCTGAGCTCGACGGAGCCACCGGGTGTGCTGCGGGTCCGGTCCCGTCGACAGGCTCGGGCACCCGGGTGCGGCGGCTGGGGCCGCGGGTGGCTGAGCCTGTCGAAGCCAACGGGGTCGTCAGAGCAGGTTCTTGCGGTAGAAGATCTCGCCGTCGGCCGTCTCCTCGGTGCGGTGGTACCCCTCGCGCTCGTACAGACGCTGGTTCGCCTCGCTCAGACCGCCGGTGAAGAGTTCGGCCTCGGTCGCCCCCGCCGCACGGCCCCGCTGCTCGACCGCGTCGAGGAGGAGCGTGCCGAGGCCCTCACCCTGCTGGTCGGGCGCGATCGCCAGACGTCCGATGAGCAGGAGCTCGCCATCGAGGCGCGCGCGCACCGCCCCCACGATGCGCTGCCCCGTCACGGCGACGCAGCCGAGGTTCTCGACGAGCTCGGCCCGGAGTTCCTCGAGGGTCTGGGTGAGCGGCGGCATGTCGGGGTCGCCGTAGATGAGCGCCTCGCTCGCGAAGGCGGCGCGCTGCACGGTGAGCACCTCCCCGGCATCGTCGGGCGACACGGGGCGGATGAGGGGCGAGTTCGACACGGGGTTCCTCCGGGCGGGCTGGATCACGTCAGGTTAACTATCATGGGCATCAGATCACCGTTTTCTCGCCGGTGGACCGATCTCCCCATGAACGACTTCTTCGATACGAGCGTCCGCACCTCCGACGTCGCCGCCACGCACGCCTGGCTGCGGTCGCAGTACGGGCACGTCGACGTGCAGGCGGAGCGGGCCTCGATCGCCGAGCACGCGGTCGGCGACGCGACGTTCGCGCTGCGGCGGCTGACGTGGGCCTGCAGTGCCCAGGTGACCTACGAGGCGGATCGCTTCTACTTCGCGACCTCGACACCGGGGTACGCGTGGACCGTGGGGTCGCGCGCGGGGGATTACAGCGTCGACCCTGGCCTGGTCCAACCCGGTGAAGAGCTCGTGGGGCGTGCGCGAGACACCACCGTGAAGCTCGTCGCCTTCGACGTGGACTGGCTCACCGAGTCGGCGCGCGCGATCTACGGCGACGAGTCGCTCGACGTGCGTTTCGCCGGAGCCGAGCCGGTGTCGCGCCGCATGCGCGACTACTGGCTCGCCACCGTCCGCTGGGCGCAGACCCAGCTCCCGGTCATGGCCGAGCCCCTCGCCCGCGCGCACGTGCGACGCTCGCTGATGGCGGCGACCCTGGAAGCCTTCCCCCTCTCCGGCGACCCCCGGGAACGGCGTGCCTCGGCGCTGGAGCAGGCGTCGATCTACACGTCCGCGATGGCGTGGATCGACGACCACGCGTCGCTGGCCATCACGGTCGACGACGCCGCCCGGGCCGTCGGTACGTCGACGCTGGGCCTGCGCCGCGCCTTCGCCGCCAACGGTCAGCTCGCCGACAATCCCGAGGAGTACCTTGCGGCCGCCCGCGTGAGCGCGGCGCATGCCGACCTCATCGACGCGGATCCGACCTGCGTCACGGTCGAGGAGGTCGCCACGCGATGGGGGTTCCTCGATCGCGCCGCCTTCGTCGCCGCGTACCGCGCCGCCTACGGCTCAGCGCCCGAGACGACGCTCGACCGCTGAGCGGTCACCGGTCGCGGTCGGTGTATTCGCCGGGATCGTCGACGTCTTCACGCGACTCGTCGCCGCCCGGCAGCTGCACGTCGGTGTAGGCGCCGGCCTCGTCGGACCGGGGTCGCTCCTGGGTGCCGTCGACGTTCTCACGGTCGACGTACTCGCCCGGCAGATCGGCGCTCCCGCGATCCGTCGTCCCGTCCGGCAGCTGCAGATCGGTGTACTCGCCCTCGTCGGGTCCCGTGCCGTGTCCGTTGACATCGCGCTCAGTCATTGCCGCCTCCTGGATCGTGGTGGCTCGACGCTAGACCCGCGCGAACGCCGTCGCAGCGGTCTTGACAGGCGCGCTGTCGCGCACGTGCCGGGGTGTCAAGGCCATGGGAGGGAGCTCCACGGCGGCGCAAGGTGGAGTCATGCCTGCTCTCGCCATCGTCCTCGTCATCGTCGGTCTCGTGCTCCTGTTCCTCGGCGTCTTCGTCGAGGCCGTGAAGTTCCTGCTGTGGATCGGCCTCATCATCCTGATCGTGGGGGCCGTCATGGCGGTCCTGCGCTTCATCCGCCGGCAGGTCTGACTCCCCTCGGACGCCGGAGACGCCGCCCCCCAACCCCTTCCGGGGAAGGTGGCGGCGTTCGGCGTTTCAGGCCGAGAACAAGTCGCGCGCCCGTGGCGCATGCGCGGCGGCGACCGCCTCGAGCGCCGGACCGAGCTCGGGGTAGCCGAACGAGAAGCCCGCCTCGGTCAGCACGCGCGGCACCGCCCAGCGGCTCTTGAGCACGAGTTCCGGTTCGTTGCGCAGAAACGCCATGGCGGGATCGAGCATCCACCGGAAGGCCGGGAGGCCGAGCGGCATCCGGGCCACCCGCCGGATCTCCCGCATCAGGGTGCGGTTGTCGCTGACGCCGGGGGCCGCGAGGTTGACCGGACCCGAGACGTCGTCGCGATCGCGGAGGAAGCGGACGGATGCCACGACGTCGTCGATGTGGATCCAGCTGAAGCGCTGTCGTCCCGACGTGCGGTGCCAGCTCGACCACACCGCGCCGGTGGGGTGCGCGCCGATGCCGCGGTACCGGCGATGCGGGAACCACCAGCTGTCGAGCTGCGGCCCGCCGAGCCCCAGGCGCCCGAGGGCGAAGAGCATGCGCGTCGCGGGTCCGTCCCCGAGCACGATCGCCATCCGCAGCGCCACCCGCCGGGTCGCGGGCAGGTCGCCGGCGAAGAACGCGCGCTCCCAGCTCGTGGCCACGTCGACCGAGAAGCCGTCGCCGACGACCCCGTCGATCTCGTCGTTTCCACGCTCGGTCTCGTGCCGGTAGACGGTGGCGGTGGAGGCGTTCATCCACACCCGCGGCGCATGAGCGGCCGCGGCGACGGCCGCGTGCAGTTCACGGGTGGTGTCGACGCGCGAGCGCAGGATCTCGTCGCGATTCGCGTCGGTGTACCGACACGACACGATCCTGCCCGCGAGGTTCACGAGCACGTCGGCGCCGTCGACGAGCCGTGCGATGGCGGCGGCGTCCCCCCAGACGGCGGTACCCGTGCGACCCACCGTGACCACGTCGTAGCCGTCCTCGGCGAAAGCGGCGGCCAGCGCCCGTCCGACGAAGCCGCTGGCCCCGGCGATCACGACGCGGGGAGTGGCGGGTGGTCGGGTCACGGCATCCTCCGGGGGTCGGTGGTTTCAGCCTAGGCCCGCGTGGTGCGCGCCCCGGATACCGTCGACCCGGCTGACACAATGGATGCCATGCGACGACACGACCGGGGAGCGCGCGTCGGGCGCGGTGCCGTCGCCGCCTCCCTCGCCACCTTCGTCGCGCTCGTGTCGCACGTGTCGGCGGGGGGAGTGATCCCCGGCCCGGTCGGCGTCCTGGTGCCTCTCCTGCTGTCGTTCGTCGTCAGCGTGGCGCTCGCCGGCCGACGGCTGTCGGTGTGGCGGCTGGGGCTGTCCGTCGTCGTCAGCCAAGCGCTGTTCCACACGCTGTTCGTGCTCGGCAGCTACGACCTCGGTGCCGGTGCCGGTGCCGGTGCCCATGCGCATGGCGACGCCGTTCCCGTCGCGGCGGGGGGTTCGTCGAGCCCTGTGCTCACCGTGGACGCCGACATGGCGGCCGGGCACCTCGTCGCCGTCGTCGTCACGACACTGGCCCTCCACCGCGGCGAACGCACCCTGGCGGGGCTGCGGGCGCTGGCGCGCGCGTGCGTCGCGTGGGTGCGGGCGCGCGTCCGCGTCAGCGTTTTCATCCCGGCCTCGGTGCGACGCGTACGCGCCGCGGTCGTCGCCACCGTTCCGCCCGTCTCGACCATGGTCGTGCGGGCGAGCGCGCGACGCGGACCGCCGGTCGCGGCATCCTGAGTCCCGCCCCACGCGTCTGAGCGGTGGGGCGGCCGGCCGCCGCGCCGGGTGCCGCCGTGCACCCGCGGGGGCTGCTTCGCGTCTTCCTCCGACGCGTGTCGACCCATGAGAGCCCGCCGTCCGCATCGACCAGCGTGTCAACGCTCCGGGCGGCGCGGTCCCGGTGCTGCCCTCGTGGCCGCCGGATGACGGGTGCCCTGCACCTGGAAAGCGATCTCGCAGATGTCTGCTCTTCTCCTCGTTCGGGTGGTCCTCGTATGACCGCCACCGATTCCCTGTCCACGGGTGCCGCCCCGCCCGACCGCATGCGCCGGCCGGGGTGGTTCCTTCCACTCCTGCGCAGGGTGCACTTCTTCGCCGGGCTCCTCGTCGGGCCGTTCATCCTCGTCGCCGCGCTCAGCGGGGCGCTGTACGCCCTCACGCCGACGCTCGAGAAGGCGATGTACGCGCACGAACTCACCGCGTCGACGACGCGGACCGGTACGCCTCTGGCCGATCAGATATCCGCCGCCGAAGCGTACGTCGGCGGCGGGACCCCCGTGGCCGTGCGCCCGGCGCCCGCACCGGGCGACACCACCCGGGTGATGTTCGCCGACGACTCCCTGCCCGAGAGCACGACGCGGGCGGTCTTCGTCGATCCCGCGACCACCGAGATCCGCGGCGACCTGCCCGCGTACGGCACGAGTGGCGCGCTGCCGCTGCGGCACTGGATCAGCGACCTGCACCGCTCGCTTCACCTGGGCGACGTCGGCCGCTGGTACAGCGAGCTCGCGGCATCCTGGCTGGGGATCGTCGCCCTCGCCGGGCTCGGCCTGTGGGTCGCGCGCGTGGCCGTGCAGCGTCGGCACCGACGTCGCGCCGCCCGCCCGGCCAGGGGCTACCGGCGTCTGTCGGGCTGGCACTCGGGACTCGGGGTGGGGGTCGTGATCGGGGCGCTGTTCCTCTCGGCCACCGGCATCACGTGGTCGACGTACGCGGGGGCTCACGTGGCGGACCTCCGCGCAGTCGTCGGCGGGGCGACACCGGCTCTAATGACGAGCATCGACGGCTCGTCCGGTGGTGACGATCACGCCCACCACGGCGGGGCGCACGAAGCCCCGACGACGGCGGACACCTCGGGTTTCGACGACGTGCTGGCCCTCGCGCGCACGGCGGACGTCGACTCCCGAGACGTCGAGATCCGTCCGCCTGCGGGGGACGGAATGGCGTGGGTGGTGCAAGAGGTCCACCGGAGTTTTCCGACCGAAGTGGATGCCGTGGCGATCGACGCCGAGACGATGAGGGTGAGCGACCGAGTCGACTTCGACGACTACCCCCTGCTCGCCAAACTCTCGCGCTGGGGGGTCGACCTGCACATGGGGACGATGTTCGGCCTGGCGAACCAGATCGTGCTGTTCGTGCTCGCCATCGGCATCGCGGCGCTCGTCGTGCTCGGCTACGCCATGTGGTGGAAGCGGCGCCCGACGCGCGGACTCGCGACCGCTCCGGCGCGGGGCGTTCTGCGACACGCGCCCTGGTGGGGGACCGCGGCGGTGCTCGCCGCTGCGGTGGCGATCGGGCTGATGCTGCCCCTGGTCGGCTTCACCCTCGCAGCGTTCGTCGTGGTCGACGTGCTGCTCGGGTGGCGGGCGCGGCGGTCCGCGACGGCGGCGCGCGGTGAGGTCGATGCTCGCTGACGGGTCGAGAGAGTGATCCCGCTGCGGCATCGGCGAGACCCCGCCTCCTGCGGGGCGTAACCGGCGCCGCCCCCGGGTCAGGCGTCGTCGGGGTGGGGGAGGTTCTGCGCGATGCGGCTGGAGGCGGCGGAGTCGCGGCCGACGCCCGGCTGGAATTTCGCGATCGGGTCGTCCTCGTCGACGTGGGGCTCGCCGCCGTCGGTCACCGGGGGAGACGCGGGGGTGCGGTCGTCGGTCTCGACGGCCGCGTCGTGCTCGGGACGGCCGGTGTCCTCGGTGTGGCGGGAAGTGGAGCCGCCGTCGCCGTCGGTGTCGCGTTCGGTGAGGCCGTCGGCGGCGCGCGTCCCGACGCCCGGCAGGTCGTTCTGGCTCGAGATGTTCTGAATTTGCGCTTCGTCGTCGGCGTCGATCTCGGCGGCGCTGACGGCACCCGTGTCGGCTCCCGCGGCGCCCGCGGGAACGTCGGCGGCGAGTCCCTCGGATTCGGGGATGATGTTCTCTTCGTCGGCTCCGGGGAGTCGGTCGGCGGGAGTGGCCATGGTGATCCTCCTGATCGGTGTGGCGGCCACGCTAGGCGCCGGGAATGCGGGGCGGGCCGGGGTTGCGCTCGCCGGGTCCCGGCATCCGTCGCCCGGAGAGCCCGGTGTCGGAACGGCTGGCTAGGCTCGAGGAACGCTTCGAAAGGAAACCGCAATGCAGCAGCGCCCTCTCTCCCGAACCGGTCGCACGGTCTCCGCCGTCGGCCTCGGCACCTGGCAGCTCGGCGCCGACTGGGGCGATGTCAGCGAAGACGACGCGCGCGCCGTCCTGTCGGCCTCGGCCGACGCCGGCGTCACGCTCTTCGACACGGCGGACGTCTACGGCGACGGCCGCTCGGAGGAGATCATCGGGAAATTCCTGAAGAGCCGGGATGCCGACGGCATCACCGTGGCGACGAAGATGGGCCGGCGAGAAGACCAGGTGCCCGAGAACTACGTCATGGAGAATTTCCGGGGGTGGCTCGATCGCTCTCGGCGCCTACTCGACACCGAGACGCTCGATCTCGTACAGCTGCACTGCCCGCCGTCGGCCGTCATCGATGACGACGCCACGTGGGACGCCCTCGACCGGCTCGTGTCGGAGGGCGTCATCGCCGCGTACGGCGTCTCGGTCGAGACGATGGATCAGGCGCTGTCGGCGCTGCGGCGCCCCCACCTCACCAACCTGCAGATCATCTTCAACCCGTTCCGCCTGAAACCCCTCGACGAGGTGCTCCCGCTGGCGTCCGAGAAGAACGTCGCGGTGTTCGCGCGCGTGCCGTTGGCCAGCGGCCTGCTGTCGGGCAAGTACACCCGTTCGACGACGTTCGACGAGAACGACCACCGCACCTACAACCGCAACGGCGAGGCCTTCGACAAGGGCGAGACGTTCTCGGGCGTCCCCTTCGGCGAGGGCGTGGCCGCGGCCGACGAGCTCAAGGCGTCCCTGCCCGACGGCGTGACGCTGCCGGCTGCGACGCTGGCGTGGATCGCGTCGCGCGTGGGCGTCACCTCGGTCATCCCGGGGGCACGTTCCACGGCGCAGGCCGCGGCGAACGCCGGCGCCGCCGAGCTGCTCGAGGGCGGGTTCGACCTCGCGGCGTTCGACGCCCTGGTGCACGACGTCTACGACCGGCGGCTGCGGGCCGAGATCCACCCGCAGTGGTGACCGGCGCGGGCGGGGTGTCTGCGTCATCTTGATCGCGGGATCTTGATCGCGGAAGCTTGTCCGCGGCATCCGGACCGCGGCATCTTGACCGCGGCATCCGGTCCGCGGCATCCGGTCCGCGGAATCCGGTCCGCGGCATCCGGACGACGAGACGGCATCTCGCCGACGAGTCGTTCGCAGGGCGCGTCCGCCGTGTCAGTGCGATGCGGTCTCGGCGCGAGAGCCGCGGATCGGCGACGGCAGCCCGCGGTGAACGCCGACCGCCCGGAACGATAGAAGCCGGGCCCATCCATCGAGGACGGGCCCGGCTTCTATCGTGGTGATGACGTCAGCTGACGTCGCCGCGCCAGGCGCCGGACTCGGCACCGCGCGACTCGATGTACTTCTTGAAGTTGTCGAGGTCCTTCTTGACCGAGTGGTCGTCGGCGCCGAAGACGGCGCCCAGCTTCTCGAGGACGCCGGTGGGCTCCCAGTCGATCTGCACGGTGACGCGGGTTTCGTCATCCGAGAGGCGGTGGAAGGTGACGACGCCGGCGTGGTTCTCGTCGCCGCCCACGCTGTTCCAGGCGACGCGCTCGTCGGGGTGCTGCTCGGTGATCTCGGCGTCGAACTCGCGCTCGGCTCCCGCGATCTTGACCTTCCAGTGGGTGAGCGTCTCGGTCTTCTGCGTGATCGACTCGACGAAGCTCATGAAGTGGGGGAATTCCTCGAACTGCGTCCACTGGTTGTAAGCGACGCGGACGGGAACGTTGACGTCGATGGTTTCGATGACCTGTGCCATGGTGTCCTCTTTCGTTTGGATTCCGGGGCTGAGCCCAGTCTTTGCGTGATGCGAGGGACGCGCCCCCGGGGTTGAGGGATCGGCGTTCGTGCCCTATAGGCGCTGCGGCCCGCGGGAACGGTGGTGCTGGCGTGACGGCACGCATAAACACGATCTGTGCGCATAAACGCGGTGGGAGCGTGTTTATGGACACGGATCGTGTTTATGCGTGGCTGGGGCGGGGCGCTTAGGGCGTGGGTGGGGCTGCGGGGTGCCGTGGACGTCGGCGCGACGGCGGGTGCGGGGAGCAGCGGTGCTGGCGTGACGGCACGCATAAACACGATCTGTGCGCATAAACACGGTGGGAGCGTGTTTATGGACACGAATCGTGTTTATGCGTGGCTGGGGCGGGGCGCTTAGGGCGTGGGTGGGGCTGCGGGATGCCGTGGACGTCGGCGCGACGGCGGGTGCGGGGAGCAGCGATGCCGGCGTGACGGCACGCATAAACACGATCTGTGCGCATAAACACGGTGGGAGCGTGTTTATGGACACGAATCGTGTTTATGCGTGGCTGGGGCGGGGCGGGCAATGCGTAGCCGGGCCGGGGCGCGCAGGGCGCAGGCAGGGCGGGGCGGGCAATGCGTGGCGGGGGCGGGGCCCCGCCGGCGCGAGCGCGGGAGCGCGTGGGGGAGAGCCGCGTCAGGCGAGGCCGCGCAGGATCAGGTGCCAGTACACCCACGGAAGGACGCGCCGGTCGGCGATCCACGACAGCCGGCGCTCGCGATACAGCGACCGCCAGAACGGGACGGTCGGCTGCAGGCGCCCGCGCCGGTCGAACTCCGCGAACACGACCGTGCCGCGCGACACCGTGAAAGGCACCACGCTGTAGCCGTTGTACGTCGCAGTGGGCGGGCGGCCCTCGAGGGCCGCCTTCATGTTCTTCACCAGCGCTTTCGCCTGCTGGCGGATCGCCCCGCCCGAGCGACGTGTCGCGCTCGCCGCGGCATCTCCCACCGACCAGATCTCGGGATGACGGACGTGCTGGAACGTCTCGGGGTCGACGTCGACGAAGCCGTGCGCATCGCCGGATGCCGCCAAGCCGCTCCCGGCGATCCACTCCGGTGCCCGCTGCGGCGGCACCGCGTGCAGCACGTCGTACGACAGCGTCTCGGACGCCGCGCCGTGGCCGATCACGAGCGTGCGCGTCGCGGCATCCACGGATCGGAGCTGCCGGCTGTAGCGCACCTCGATGCCGTACTCGTCGAGCTTGCGCTGCAGTTCGCGGTCGATGGCGGGGATGCCGAAGGGCACGGGGTCGGGGCACACGAACACGACGCGGATGTCGTCGCGCACACCGATCGCGCGCCACCAGTCGCACGCGAGGTACATCGGCTTCTGCGCCGCGGCTCCGCACGACGCCGGCTCCGGCGGCTGGGTGAACACGACGGTGCCCGCACGCAGGTCGCGGAGCACCGGCGATGCCTTCGCGGCGAGGTCGAAGTCGTAGTTCGAGATGCCCGTCGGAGCGGTCATCGCCTCGGGAAGCCCGGGCACCTGCTCCCAGGCCATGCGCATGCCGGCGCAGACGACGAGCTGGTCGTAGTCGAGGTGCTCTCCCGAGACGAGGTGCACGCGCCGGGTCTCGGCATCCACGGTGAAGACCTCGTCGCGCAGCCACCGCACACCCGAGGGGATGACGTCGGCCTGACGGCGAACGGCCTCGGAGGCCCGAGCGGCACCGCCGGCGATGTGGGACTGCAGCGGCGCGAACACGTGCGTCTCGCGCGGTTCGATCACGATGATCTCACCGACGCGGGCGCGGTGCAGGCGACCCGCCACCGACAGTCCGGCGTTCCCTCCGCCGATGACGACGATGCGCGCGGGCGCGGTGGAGCGGGAGTGGTTCATGGGGGATCCTCTCGTCTCCCTCACGCTCGCCCGCCCGGGCTGATGGCGCCAGCGCCTTGACACCGCGCGCGACCCGGCACAGGCCGCCGCGGGGCTCAGGCGAACGACTCGGGCGACACGGTGTCCTCCGACGGCTCGGGCACCACGTACAGGCCGGTCGGGGAGTTGGCGGTGGACATGAGCGCCTCCAGCCACGCGCGGTTCAGCGCCGGAGGGCGCCCGCCGCTGAATTTGAAGACGAGGTTGGCGCGCGGGTGCATCCAGACGGACGTGCGACCGCCTCCCGTGCTCAGGTCGTCCTTCCAGACGAAGTAGAACGGCTCACCCCGGCGCAGCTTGTTGCCGACGACCACCTGCAGGTGCGCGAGGAGACGGTCTTCGAAGTCGTTCCGGATGCCGCTCTCGTAAATGAACTTGCCCACGTGTTCCTCCCACGGGCTCCCTGCCCGCTCTTCTCACTGTGCAAGCGCCTTCGGTCGACGACGGGGCGAAGGTACCGATGGCGCATCGGTGACACGGAAGACGCCGCGGCTCAGAACGCGCGGATCACCTGGGCCGGGTTCTGCCCATAGTGTTCACGGTGGTACCGGGCGAAGCGCGATGCGCTCGAGAACCCCCACCGTCGCGCGACGTCGGCAACCGATTCGGCCGTGCCGGCGCGCAACTCCTCGTGCGCGCCGCTCAGCCTCACCCGCCGGAGGTACTCGGAGGGTGTGGTGTCCAGCTCGCGGCGGAAGGCGTGCTGCAGCCCGCGGGACGAGATTCCGGATGCCGCGGCGATGTCCTCGAGGGTCAACGGCTTCTGCGCGTTCGCCTCGATGTGGGCGATCGCGCGGCGCACCGTCCGTGGTGCGGCGACGCGTTGGCGGGCACGCTCCATGGCGTCGACATACGGGGTCGAGAAGGCCGAGAGTGTCGTCATGAGCGCATGCCGACGCATCTCCTCGGCGAGGATCTCGTCATCGTGCACGACTTCCAGCGAGGCCGACACGTGAGCGAAGCTGCGCTCCCATTGGGTGGCGGCGTCGCGACCGCGCGGAACCGGATCAAGACGCCGCAGCACGAGGCGGTCATCGCCCGAGGCGATGCGCGCGACCCGCTCCGCCTGGCTGCGGTCGAAGACCAGGGCGCGCACGCGGGCGGCGCCCGTCCACTGCGCCTCGGTGGTGCCGTCAGAGGCGACCCAGGGACGACGCGGGTCGAGCGGGCGCCCCTCGGCCTCGATGCGCACGTCATCGCCGATCATCCGACAGGCCATGATCTGCGCATCCATCACGACGGACGACTGCACCGACGCGGCGAGCTCGTACGAGACGACCGAGAAGCCCGCCAGTTCGACGGACTTCCACGTGAACGACACCCGGCGCGGGTCGACCCGGTCGAGACGGGATCCGGGCACGAAGCGCCTCCACAGCCGGTCGACATCGTCGACCCCCCGCGAACGGACCGTCATAACTTCCCCCATGGTGTTCCTTCCGCCGCGGCGAGGTGCGGCCTGCATCGTGCTGTCGTTCTGTGGTCGGCATCCGCTGCCGTTCGGTGCGGCCTACGGACCGGCCGCGATGCCTGTCAAGGGGCGCTGCGACGATGGGTGCGGCGTGTGGGATGAGAGCACCGCTGATCCCGGCGGTGACCCGCGTCCGACGGAAGGACCCCCCATGAGCGACGCTTCGATCGACCCGACCACCGCCGCGACGACCCCCGCCGCCGACGTCGGCATCGCGGGCGTGCAGCCCTTGCGCGACGGTGACACGTCCATCGAGCCCGACCCCGCGCTCGACCCCGCGCAGGCCGAGTGGGACGCGACCACCGCCCTCGACGAGGGTGTCGACCCCGCCGACATCAACCCGGCCACCGCCACCGGCGCCGACCCGGCCGAGATCCCGGCCGATGACAGCGACATCCCGCTGGAGGACATCCACCCTCTCGCCACCGGCACCGACTCGCAGGGTGAGGACCCCGGCGTCGTCGAGCTCGGCGAAGAGGGCCAGGGCGACCTCGCCCCCGAAGACCTCTGAGCCCCATCCGACGCCTCGGGCACCCCCACCGGTGCCCGGGGCGTCGGGTCGTCCGGCGCGACGTCCTCGCCACGCCGCGACCAACCGGCGGCGTTCGCCTCGCGCGCGGTTCCGACGACGTCGGAACGGGTCGCGCCGGTCGGGACGCGGGGGAGCACTCGGAGCACCTCGGAACCATGCGGTGCGGCCGCGCGGACGCCCAGACCCTTGACAACCCCGTGACGAGCGACGAGGGAGCGGCCCTCGCCAGGACCGCTCCCTCGTCTCGTGTCGCGTTACTGCTCGATGAGCTGCGGCGTGCTCTCGTGGGCCTCGATGACCCCGTCGTGCTCGTCGGTCGAGACGGTGATGCGTCGCGGCTTCGCCTTCTCGCTGACCGGGATCGTCACGCTCAACACGCCGTTGCGGTACGACGCGCTGATGCGCTCGGTGTCGATGCCCTGGCCGAGGTTGAGCTGGCGGACGAAGGATGCCGTCTCGCGCTCCCGCGTGATCCACTTCACGCCGTCGCCGGAACCCAGCGTGCGTTCGGCGCGGATCGTCAGCAGCTGGCCGTCGACGTCGATGTCGACCGAACCGGGGTCGACGCCGGGCAGATCGGCGGCGAGGACGTAGTGGTCGCCGTCACGGTAGAGGTCCATCGGCATGCGCCGAGGTCCGCCGCCGCGGCGCGCGTCGAGAAGGGTCGACGCCAGACGGTCGAGGTCGCGGAAGGGGTCGTAAGTGGCCATTGTCGTTCTCCTTGTCGATCGGTCGGGATGCGGCATCCCGGATGTTCGATGAAGTTGAGTCATGTCGGCTCAACCGCGATCAGATTAGCACTCGGGTATCGAGAGTGCCAAGGGCCGACGTGCGATTGTGGTGCTCGGGGGAGCAAGGCGCAACCCCCGTGCAGACCCGTGCGACCGGGCCTTACGTGTGACCGACGCACCGCCGCGGTCGACCGACCGCTCACCGGTGCGACGCCGTGAGGAGACACGATGACCTTCCACCCGACACGACCCCGGAGCCGGCGATGAGCGGGGCTGACGCCGCGACTCCCGGTCCGGGCACGGCTGTGCACAGCGGGGCGAGCTTCCCCGCGATGCGTCACGCGAAGGTTCCGCGTTCGATCATCGCGGGGCCGTACGGGCACCCGTTCCATCCCGTCGCGGTGACGATCCCGATCGGGGCGTGGTCGTCGAGTCTCGTGTTCGACCTGCTCGGAATCGCGTCCGACGACCCCAGATCGTTCGCGACCGGGTCGCGCTGGCTCATCGCGATCGGTCTCGGCGGAGCCGTCGGCGCGTCGGCGCTCGGCCTGCTCGACATGTCGCGCATCCCTCGCGGGACGCCCGCGCGACGAACGGCCGTGGCGCACCTCGTGATCAACGTCACGGCCATGGTGCTCTTCTCCCTCAGCCTCGTGCTGCGGATGCTCGATCTCGCCCGCGTGCCGGTCGTCGCCTTCGGGCTGAGCCTCGTGGCATCCGTGGGTCTGAGCGTGTCGGGCTGGCTCGGCGGCAAGCTCGCGTACCGCTGGGGCGTGCGCGTGGCCGACGAGAACACGCAGCGCGAGGGCTTCGAGACGGCGTGATCGTCCGGGCCCCTGCCGTCCGGGGCGGTGCTGAGGTGGCATCCACGCATGAACGCGATCCGTGTCGATGAACGCGCCGACAGCGTGTTTCTGCGCAGGAATCGTGTAATGCGTGCGGTCACACAGGTCAGCGGGGTGCCGAATCACACGGGTCAGCGGGGTGCCGCGGCCCTCGGGCCGACGGTGTCGGCGCGGCCCCGGCGCGGCCACCGGAGCGGGATGCGGGGCCAGCCACCGCTGACCGCGCCGGGGTCGTGCTGTGCGTCGAGCACGGCGCCCGGTGTGGGCGCGTTCGGCCGGCGGCGCAGACCGAGCACGTGCTGCAGCGTGCGGATGAACCGGTCGTACACGCGCGGCGCGAAGAACTGCAGCGGTCTCGTGAGGAATTGCGCGGCCCCCACCCCCACCTCGTGGCGGGGCCCGCGGGCGACTTGCACGATGGCCCGCGCGACGCGGTCGGCGGCGACCACGGGCGGGAGGGGAAACGCGGTGCGGCCGGTGTAGTTCGCTGCGCGCTGATAGATCGGAGTGTCGATGCTGGCAGGCAGGACGATCGTGATCCGGATGCCCCGGTGCGCGAGCATCTCCTGACGCAGCGACCGGGTGAAGCCCAGCAACCCGTGCTTCGCTGCCACGTACGACGACACGTACGGCCCTGCGACCTGCGAGTAGAGCGAACCGACGAACACGATGGTTCCGTGGCCGCGTGCACGGAAGTGGGGGATGACGGCTCGGGCCGCGCGCATGTGACCGACGAGGTTGGTCTGGATGACCCGATCGCGCACCGCGTCCGGGGTGTCCTCGACCGAGCCGTAGGAGAAGACGGACGCCGACGCCACCCACACATCGATGCGACCGAATCGTCCGACCACCGCGCCGACCGCACGCTCCGGTCCGTCGGGGAGGGCGAGGTCGATCGAGAGTGTGAGCACCTCGGCGCCGAGCGCACGGCAGTCGGCCGCGGCGGACGCGAGGGCGACCTCGTCGCGGGCGACGAGGACGATGTCGGCGCCCTCCGCGGCGAAGCGCAGCGCAGCGGCGCGGCCGATGCCGCGCGAGCCTCCGGTGACGACGACGACTTGGCGCATGCGGTTCCTTTCGATGGTTCCCCGGCGAGCGAGGACGCGAGGGACGCTATGCGCGCGCACGGGGGGCGCGACGGGGGTTGACGCCGGGCTGGAGCGAGCGATCGACGGATCGGCGGTGCCGACTGCGGCCCGCACGGGCGGACGCGGGACCGAGCGCGGTAGCGTCATCGGGTGACGGATGCCGCGGCGAAGCCGCCCCTCGCCCCCGCGCCCCGTGGGCGGGCGGGTGTCGTCGGGGCGTTGTGGGAGTCGACCCACCCCGGACCCACGCTCGTCGTCACCGTCCTGTCGCTCGCGCTCGGCATCGCCGCCGGTGTCGATCCGGGACGCCTCGTGCTGCTGGTGGCCGCCGTCTTCGCGGGGCAGGTGTCGGTGGGGCTCTCGAACGACGCCATCGACGGAGCGCGCGACGCCGCGGTCGGGCGCACCGACAAGCCGATCGCCGGGGGAGCGGTGACCGCGGGCAGGGCGCTCGCCGTGGCGGTGGGCGCCGTCGTCGTCGCCCTCGCCCTCTCGGTGCCGCTGGGGCCGGGTCTGGTCGCGGCCCACGCGATCGCCCTCGCCTCGGCCTGGGCCTACAACGCGGGGCTGAAGTCGACGCCGCTCTCGATCGTCCCGTTCCTGGTGAGCTTCGGTCTGTTCCCCTCGTTCGCGACCCTCTCGACCGCGGCCCCCGCGCTCGCCGCGGTGTGGGCGACGGTCGCGGGCGCCGCGTTGGGGGCGGCCGTGCACCTGACGAACGTCGTCCGCGACCTCGACGACGATCGGCGGACCGGAGTGCGGGGTCTGCCGCACCGCCTCGGGGCGCGCGCGTCGGTCGTCCTCGCCGCCGCGGGGATCGTCGTCGGGGCGGTGGCGGTGCTGCTCGGAACGGATGCCACGGTCGTCGGGCTGGTCTTCTCCGTCGCCGTCGCGGCGGTCGCGGTCGCGGCCGTCGTCCTGGTGCTCCTGCGCCCCCCGGGGCGCGCGGTGTTCCAGTTGACGATGCTCGCCGCCCTGCTGCTCGCCGCGCAACTCGTCGTGACGTGACGCGCCGCGTCGAGATCACCCGTGCGTGACGAACGCACACGCTCCGCGGAGGCGGGAGCGTGTGCGTTCGAACCGGCCGTGCGATCTCGACGATCGGATGCCGTCGGACGGCCCCTACTGCGGCCGCACGCGCAGGTGGGTGACGCCCCCGTCGACCTCGAGGGCGGTGCCCGTGGTGGAGCCGGCACTCGGGCTCGCGAGGTAGAGGATGGCCCCGGCGACCTCGTCGGGCGTCACCATGCGGCCCGTCGCCTGGCGCGCGTCGAGAGCCGCGCGCTCGGCCACCGGGTCGGGGAAGTTCTGCAGCATGCGTTCGACGAAGGGGGTCGAGACCGTGCCCGGGCTCACGCAGTTCACCCGGACGCCTTCGCGGACGTGATCCGTCGCCATCGCGTAGGTGAGCGACAGGATCGCGCCCTTCGACGCGTTGTAGACCGCGCGCTGCGGGAGCCCGTTGAGGGCCCCGATCGAGCAGACGTTCACGATCGCCGCGTGCGCAGACCCCTTCAGGTGGGGGAGGGCGGCCGCGCACGCGCGCGCCGTCCCGCGCACGTTGATGTTCAGCACGCGCTCCCAGTCGGCCTCGGTCGCCTCCTCGACCGTGCCCACGCAGCTGACCCCGGCGCTGTTGACGAGCACGTCCAGGCCGCCGAAGCGTTCCGCGACGGCCGCCATCGCGGCATCCACCGAGTCCCGGTCGGTCACATCGGCGCGGAACCCCTCCAGGCCGTCGGCGAGACCGTCGGTGACGAGGTCGAGGACCGCCACCCGGGCACCGCGCGCGGCGAACGCGCTCGCCGTCGCGAGACCGATCCCCGATGCCCCGCCGGTGACCGCGACGACGAGGCCGTCGAACTCACCGGCGCTCATGCCTGCACCATCGTCTGACGCGCGCGACCGAGGCCGTCGATCTCGAGCTCGACCACGTCGCCGGCCCGGAGGTACGGCTTGTCGGGCAGCCCGAGGGCCACCCCCGCGGGCGTCCCGGTGTTCACCAGATCGCCCGGGCGCAGCACCATGAACTGCGAGAGGTACCACACCACGTGCGCGACGGAGAAGATCTGCGAGGCGGTCGTCCCGTTCTGCCGCTCGACCCCGTTCACCCACAGGCGCAGGCCCAGGGCCTGCGGGTCGGCGACCTCCGCGGCGGGCACGAGGTCGGGACCGAGGGGGTTGAACGTCTCACAGCTCTTGCCCTTGTCCCACTGCCCCCCGCGCTCGAGCTGGAACTCGCGCTCCGACACGTCGTGCGAGAGGACGAAGCCGGCCACGTGGGCGAGCGCCTCCTCGGGGGAGGAGAGGTAGCGCGCGGTCGCGCCGATGACGACGCCGAGCTCGACCTCCCAGTCGGTCTTGGTCGAGGATCGCGGGATGAGCACGTCGTCGAACGGGCCCACGATCGTCGAGGGGTCCTTCATGAAGACGACGGGCTCCGCCGGCACGGCGGCGCCGGTCTCGGCGGCGTGGTCGTGGTAGTTCAACCCGATGCACACGATCTTGCCGGGGGCGGCGATCGGTGCTCCCACGCGCCGTGAACCGGCGTCGGCGAGCGGGGTCAGCTCCCCTCGTTCCGCGGCGGCCCGGGCGCGGGCGAGCCCGTCGGCGGAGAGGAAGGCGCCGTCGATGTCGGCGGTGAGCGGGCGCAGGTCGTACACCGTGTCGCCGTGCCGGAACACGGGGATCTCGGAACCGGGGGCGCCGAGGCGGGCGAAGGTCATGGGGTCTCCTCAGGGTGGAAGGTCAGCGGGTCACGGGGTCGGTGGATCCGGCGCTCGCGAGCTCGGATCGACGGATGCCGCCCTGCCAGTCGCCGGGATGCAGGCAGGCGTAGGCGCCGGCGACGGCGGCAGTGCGCATCCTGGTCGCGGCGCTGGCGGCGACGAGGCGCTCGGACAGATATCCGGCGGCGAAGGCATCGCCCGCGCCGACGGTGTCGACGGGGGTGATGGGCAGGGCCGCCACCCGGTGCACCTCGCCGTCGATGACGGCGACCGCACCGTCGCCCCCGAGGGTGACGATCGCTTCGGCCGGGCCGGTGGACGACAGTGCGCGGGCGAGGTCCTCGGGGTCGACGTGGGGGTGCATCATCCGCGCCTCGTCGTCGCTGGCGAAGAGGATGTCGGTGCGCTCGATCACGTGCGCGTAGGCGGCGACGGCCTCGGCATGGCCCCACAGACGGCTGCGGTGATTGATCGCGAACGACACGAGCGCGCCGACCTCCCGTGCACGGTCGACGGCGGCGACGACCGCCTCGCGCGCCGAGGCCGACAGGGCGAGCGTCACACCCGTGACGTGGAGGATGTCGCCGGCCGAGAGTGGCAGGTCGTCGAGATCGGCGCGATGGAGCCGGCTCCCGGCGCTTCCCCGACGGTAGTAATCCACGGTCGTCGCACCGGCGCGGGGGGTCGACTTCAGCATGAGCCCGGTCGGCGCCTCTGCGTCTGTGTGCGCGCGCACGTCGACGCCCTCCGCGCGCAGGTCGCCCACGACGCGTCGTCCGAGGGCGTCGTCGCCGACCCGCCCGATCCAGGTCACGTCGACGCCGAGGCGGGAGAGCCCGATGGCGGTGTTGCCCTCGGCTCCGCCGGTGACCACACGGGCGTGGTGCTGGTTCTCCCAGCCCCCGACGCCGTCGCCGAGGATCAGCCCCATGCTCTCGCCGAGGGTGACGACGCGGCTCATCGTGCGGCCCGTGCGGCGTCGCGGATCCGCGCGCATTCCGCCGCGGCGGCGGCGATCGTGTCGAAGTCGCCGCGCGCGATCGCGTCTCGCGGCACCATCCAGCTCCCGCTCGCCGCGAGGACCCAGGAGCGGCGCAGGTAATCGCCGAGGTTGTCCGGTGCGACCCCGCCGCTCGGGATGAACCGCATGTCGGGAAACGGCCCGTGCAGGGCGTCGAGGTAGCCCGCGCCGCCGAGGTGGCTCGCCGGAAAGACCTTCACATCGTGGAACCCGTCACCGAGGGCGCGCTGGACCTCGGTCGGGGTCGCCACCCCGGGAACGACCGTGACCCCGCCCGCTCGGAGGCGGTCGGCGACGGCGGGGTCGTATCCCGGTGTGACGGCGAACCGGGCGCCCGCGTCGACGGCGGCATCCGCCTGTGCGACGGTCAGGACGGTGCCCGCCCCCGCCAGAAACCCGTCGACCGCGGCGGCCGCGGCGATCGCCGCGAGCCCGGCGGGCGTGCGCAGCGTGAATTCCGCGCATCCCACACCGCCCTCGCGGAGCGCTACGGCGAGGTCGCGCGCTCGACCCGCGTCGTCGAGCACGACGACCGGGACGATGCCGACCTCGGCGATCAGGGTCGGGATCTCGGATGCCACGGCCGTCATCGTCCGAGCCATCCCCCGTCGACCGGGAGGGTGATGCCCGAGACGTAATCCGACGCGCGCGAGGCGAGGAAGACCGTCGCCCCGGCGAGATCGGACGCCTCCCCCCAGCGGCCCGCGGGGATGCGGTCGAGGATGGCCGAGGAACGAGCGGAGTCCGCGCGCAGCGCCTCGGTGTTGTCGGTGGCGATGTAGCCCGGCGCGATCGCGTTGACGTTGACGCCCTTCGCCGCCCACTCGTTCGCGAGGGCCTTGGTGAGACCGGCGATGCCGGACTTGGCCGCCGTGTACCCGGGCACGTTGATCCCGCCCTGGAAGCTCAGCAGAGAGGCGGTGAAGATGATCTTGCCGCGACCGCGCTCGATCATCTGCGGGGCCACGGCGCGGGTCAGGCGGAACGGGCTGCTGAGGTTGATCTGCACCACCCGATCCCAGGCGTCGAGCGGGTGGACGTCGGCGGGGGCGCGCTCGATGGTTCCGGCGTTGTTCACGAGGACGTCGATGCGGCGAGCGGCCAGGTCGGTGCCGAGGGCGTCGACGGCGGCGGGATCGCCGAAGTCGCACGCGATGCCGGTGAAGGAGCGACCGGCGGCCGTGACGGCATCCTCGATCTCGCTCCCCGAGGTCGTCTGCGACGCGCTCACGCCGATGATGTCGGCCCCGGCCCGGGCGAGGCCGAGGGCCATCGCGAAGCCGATGCCGCGGCGCGCGCCGGTGACGACGGCCGTGGTGCCCTCGAGGGAGAAGAGGTCGCTCACGCCTGGCCCCCCACATCGACGAGGATCTTCATGGCGCGGCCGGCCTCGAGGTCGGCGAAGGCCTCGGCCGTGGCGCTCAGCGGCACGATGCGCGTGATGAGGAGGTCCGTGGGGATGACGCCGTCGGCCACGAGGTCGACGGCGGTCTCGAAGTCGGGGCGCTGGTAGACGCGCGCGCCGAGCAGGCGCAGCTCGCGCCAGAACATGCGCTGCAGGTCGATCTCGCGGGGCGTGGGGTGGATGGCGACGACGACGATCGTGCCGCGGACCTTCGCCAGCCCGGTGGCGCCGCGGACCGCCGCGGCGGCCCCCGAGACCTCGAAGACCACGTCGGCCCCGGCGCCCTGGGTCCAGTCCTCGACGACCGCGACCTGGTCGGCCTCGCGCGGGTCGAGGGTCGGGAAGCCGAGTTCCTCGATCTGCGCGCGACGCTTCTCGTCGAGCTCGATGACGAGCACCTCGGCGCCGACGTGGCGCGCGACGCAGGCGATCAGTACGCCGATCGGCCCGCCGCCGATGACGACGGCCTTGTCGCCGGGGGCGAGTTCGGCTCGTCGCACGTCGTGGACGGCGACGGCGACCGGCTCCACGAGGGCGGCGTGGTCGAGCGCGATGCCCTCGGGGAGGCGCACGAGCGTCTCGGCCGGGACGCTCCACAGGCCCTGGAGCGAGCCGGGGGAGTCGATGCCGATGAAGTCGAGGTTCTGGCAGATGTGCTCGTTGCCGGCGCGGCACGCGGGACACGTGCCGTCCCATGCGAGGGGCATGACGGTGACGCCGTCGCCGACGGTCCATCCCTCGACGCCGTCGCCGAGGGCGGCGACCGTGCCGCTCATCTCGTGCCCGAAGACGAGCGGGGTCGACACCCGGGCGTCCATGGATCCGTGCAGGATGTGCAGGTCGGTTCCGCACAGGCCCGTGTAGGCCACGCGGATCTGCACCTGGCCCGGTGCGGGAGGCGCGGCCTCCGCTTCCACCACGTCGATCGTGCGATCGCCCACGTAGGTCGCTGTCAGCATTGACTCTCCCAAAGGTCTGATGAATTCTTCGTCCATCATGCCTCAGAACGCCGCAGATGTCTCGGTTGCGCTCGAGGAGCCTGCTCGGTACGGTGAGCAAACGATTGATCATGGCGTCTTCGGGCGTTTCCACCCTCGACGTGAAAGTGTGCAGCCGCATGGCACAAGAGATCATCAGACCCCTGGAGGGCCTCCTCGTTCTGGACTTCAGCCAGTTCCTCGCCGGACCCGTCGCCGCGCTCCGCCTCGCCGATCTGGGCGCGCGCGTCATCAAGATCGAGCGTCCCGGTGTCGGCGACATCGGGCGGACGCTGGCGTTCGCGGGTCGCGCCCTCGACGGCGACACGGTGTCGTTCCACGCGATGAACCGCAACAAGGAGTCCGTCACGGCCGATCTGAAGAACCCCGACGACCTGGCCTACGTGCGCGAACTCGTCGCGCGGGCCGACGTCGTCATCCAGAACTTCCGCCCCGGGGTGATGGAGCGGATCGGTCTCGACTACGCCTCCGTCAAGGAGCTCAACCCGTCGATCGTCTACGCGAGCGCGAGCGGATACGGCGACGAGGGGCCGTGGCGGGATCGCCCCGGTCAGGACCTGCTCGCGCAGTCGATCGCGGGGCTGCCCTGGCTCAGCGGGTCGCGCCACGATGGCCCCGTCCCCCTCGGCCTCTCGATCGCCGACCACCTGCTGAGCTGCCACATCGCCCAGGGGGTGACCGCCCTCCTCGTTCGGCGGTTCCGCACGGGGAAGGGGGGCCTCGTGCAGTCGAGCCTGCTCGAAGCCGTGCTCGACCTGCAGTTCGAGCTGCTCAGCACCAAGCTCAACGACGACACGATCCAGGTGCAGCGCCACGGCGAGCACTCCGCCCACGCCTTCCTCGCCGCCCCCTACGGCACCTACCCGACGAGCGACGGACACCTGGCCCTCGCCATGAATCCGATCCCCGAACTCGGTCGGCTCCTCGAACTCCCCGCGCTGGAGGCCCTCACCGATCCGCAGGACGCGTGGGACCGCCAGGAGGAGATCGAGGGGATCCTCGCCGCCCGCTTCGCCACCGGCACCACGGCGCACTGGCTCGGCATCCTGGACGCGGCCGACGTCTGGTGCGCACCGGTCCTGACCCTCGACGAACTGCTGGCCTCCGAGGGATTCGCCGCGATCGACATGACGCAGGAGGTCGCCCGCCGCGGGACGACGGTCGCGACCACGAGGAGCCCCCTGCGCATCGACGGCCAGGTGCTGCGCAGCGAGAAGGCCGCGCCGCTGCTCGGCGAGGACGACGACCGCATCCGGGCCGAGTTCCCGCCCCGCTCCGCCGGCGCGCCGCTCGAGGCCGTCGCCGCGGCGGGCGTCGACGGCGACGTCGGGGTGCGCGCGTGAGCGTCGTCCTGCGGGGGATGACGTGGGAGCACGCCCGCGGGTACGGCAGCGTGTCCGCCGCGGCGGCCGCCTATCGCGCCGTGGCCCCCGACGTCGAGGTGCACTGGGACCAGCGCTCGCTGCAGGCGTTCGCCGATCAGCCGCTCGAAGAGCTCGTGCGCGAGTACGACCTGCTCGTCATCGATCATCCGCACATCCCCCAGGCGGCGGAGGAGGGCCTGTTCGCGCGGCTCGACGGCGCCGGCCACGACGACGAGCTCGCCCTCCTCGCCGAGCAGTCCGTCGGCCGGTCGCACGCCTCTTACGCGCACGCCGGGGGGCAGTGGGGCCTCGCGACGGACGCGGCCGCCCAGGTCGCCGCCTACCGACCCGACCTCCTGCCCGAACCTCCCCGCGACTGGGCGGGTGTGCTGGCGCTCGCCGAGGAGGGGCGGGTGCTCTGGCCGTACAAGCCCGTCGACGCGTACTCGAGCCTCATCACCGTCGCCGCCGGAAACGGGGAGGACGCCCTGCGCGCACCCGGGGTCTTCCTCTCGCGCGCCGCGCTGGGCGAGGCGATGCAGACGCTCCGGGCGCTGGCTCGGGCCGTCCCCGCGTCGTGCGCCGGGTGGAACCCCATCCAGACGGCGGACGCCCTGAGCGAGGGCGACCGCTTCTGCTACGCGCCTCTGCTGTTCGGCTACACGAATTACAGCCGCGCGGGCTTCCGGCCGCACCGGCTGCGCTACGTCGACATCCCGGCGTCGCGCCGCGGGGTCGACGGGTCGCTGCTGGGCGGGGCGGGCGTCGTGGTCTCGGCGCAGACGGAGCACCCCGACGAAGCCATCGCGCACGCCTTCTGGCTCGCTTCCGCCGAGGTGCAGGCGGGTGCCTACTTCGACGGCGGGGGGCAGCCCGGCAACGCCGTCGCCTGGGATGACGAGCGCACCAACGCCGACACCCTCGACTTCTTCCGCGCGACCCGCGCGACCCTCGAGGGAGCGTACGTCCGGCCCCGGTGGACGAACTACATCGACGTGCAGAACGCCCTGTCGCCGCTGGTGACGGCGGCGCTGCGCGGCGACCTGGACGACGACGAGCTGCGCGCGCGGCTCGATGCGGGCGTGCGCGCCCACGAGGAGGGGAAATGAAGACGACCGAGCGGTGGTACGAGGACCACGAGGTGGGCGAGCTCCGCGAGACCACCGGTCGCACGATCACCGAGGCCGACATCGTGCTCCATGCCGGACAGACCGGTGATTTCTTCCCGCACCACATGGACGCCGAGTGGATGGCCACCCAGCCCGCCGGTCAGCGGATCGCGCACGGAACGCTTGTGCTCTCGGTCGCCGTGGGGATGACCGCCGGCGACATCAACCCGCAGTCCATGAGCTACGGCTACGACCGGATCCGTTTCATCCGCCCGGTCTTCATCGGCGACACGCTCAGGGTGACCGCCGAGATCGTCGCCCTGCGTCCGCACGTGAAGGTCCCGGATGCCGCGGGCTACATCGACGAACTCGTCACCGCGCGCAATCAGCGCGGTGAGACGGTCATGGTCCTCACCCACGTGTACCTCGTGAACCGTCGCGCGGCCGACGCCGAGGCTCCGCCGTCGTGAGTTCGTCGCGCCGACGGTGACCCGCGGCATCCCTACACTGGGCGGATGGTCAGGCTCAGCGACGTCGCCGCGCGCGCCGGGGTGTCGGTGTCGGCCGTCTCGCGCGTGCTCCGCGACGCTCCGCACACGCGGGTCAGCGAGAGCACCCGCGTACGCATCCAGGAGGCCGCCGCCGAGCTGGGCTACCGCCCCAACTTCGCCGCGCGCGCGCTGAAGTCGGCGCGGACGAACGTCGTCGGTCTCGTGGTCCCCGACGTCACGAACGCGATCTTCACCGATCTGCTGCGCGGCGTCGAGGACGAGGCCTACCGGCAGGGGTACGTCGTGCTGCTGGCCCGCGCCGACGGCCTCCCCGACGGCGTGGACGTCATCGGTCGTCTGATCGGCGAGGGGCGCGTCGACGGACTCCTCGTCCAGGTGGGCGACACGAGCGACGCGAACGACATCGACCGACTGATCGCCTCCCGGCTGCCGGTGGTCTTCGTCAACTCCATCCATCCCGAGGGCGTCGGCTCCGTGGTGCTGGACGACGAGGAGGGAACCCGCATCGCGACCGCCCACCTCATCGGCCTCGGTCACCGCCGCATCGCGCTGATCAACGGGGTGGCATCCTCCGACACCGCACGACGACGCGAGGCGGGCTTCCGTCGTGCGTCGGCGGACTCGGGCCTCTCGGTCGACGACGACCTCATCACTCGCCGGGGCTACGAACCGCGGCAGGGCGCGGAGGCGCTGGGCGCGCTCTGGGAGCGGCCCGAGCGACCGACGGCCGTGGTCGTCGCCAACATCAACGCGTCCTACGGGGTGCTCGCCGAAGCGCGTCGCCTCGGGGTCGATGTGCCGGCCGACCTGTCGGTGGTGGCGATCCACGACGCGTGGACGGCCGATCACGCCTGGCCACCCCTCACGACGGTGCGGATGCCGTTGCGCGAGCTGGGGGCGACGGCGCTACGGGCGGTGGTCGAGAACATCTCCTCCGGCGTGACGGTGGACGCGGTGGTGCGCGATCCCGCTCCCGTCCTCGTCGAGCGCTCGTCGACGGCACCACCGCGAAAGACCTGATCTTTTCCGGCCCAGTAGGGCTGAGACGTAAGAAAAATCCCCTTCCATCTCCTAGTCATCAGATGAATCTGTTGTAGGCTGGCCGGGAAGAAGGAGGCTCCATGCGCGCTCGTGCACTGCGGCACGGGCTGCGGCTCACCGAGATCGGTCTCGGCGCGGCGCAGCTCGGCAACCTCTACCGCGAGACCACCGAAGTCGAGGTCGACGAGACGGTCGACGCCGCCTGGGACGGCGGCATCCGCTATTTCGACACGGCCCCCCACTACGGCGTGGGTCTCTCCGAGCGGCGACTGGGAGCGCGCCTGCGCACCCGCCCGCGCGACGAGATCGTCGTCTCGACGAAGGTCGGCCGCGTGCTCGAGGCGAGCCCCGAGACCGCTCACCTGCGTGACCCCGACGGATTCGACGTGCCGCGCGACGTCGTGCGGCGATGGGATTTCAGTCGCGACGGCATCCTGCGTTCCGTCGAGGACTCCCTCCGGCGCACGGGGCTCGACCGCTTCGACATCCTCTACCTCCACGACCCCGACGACCATTTCGCCCAGGCGTCGGGCGAGGGGATCGGCGCGCTCATCGAGCTGCGCGAACAGGGCGTCGTCGCAGCCGTCGGGGCCGGAATGAACGCGGCCGATCCGCTCGCCGAGCTCATCCGGCGAGCGGATGTCGACGTCGTGATGTGCGCCGGGCGTCACACGCTGCTCGACGACTCGGCGGCCACCGACCTGTTGCCGCTCGCGCTCGAGCGCGGGGTGGGCGTGGTCGCCGCGGGTGTCTTCAACTCCGGCTTGCTGAGCAGGCCACGGCCCCCGGCCGACGCGACCTACGACTATCGGCCCGCCCCTCCCGCGTTGCTCGCCCGCGCGCACGCGATCGCCGACGTCAGCGAGCGCCACGGCGTGACCCTGCCCGACGTGGCCGTCGCCTTCGCGCTGCGTCACCCCGCCGTCGTGTCGGTCGTCCTCGGCGGGCGAGGCCATCGCCAGGTGACGCAGAACCTCGAACGCGCCCACACTCCCATCCCCGACGACCTCTGGCGCGACCTCGCCGAGAACGACCTGATCTCCAAGGAAGACGCATGACCACCATCACCGCTGTCACCGCGCACGACGTGCGCTTCCCCACGTCGCTGAGCATGGACGGCTCGGATGCCATGAACAAGGACGGCGACTACTCCGCCGCCTACGTCGTGGTGCACACCGACGACCCCGAGCTCAAGGGTTACGGGTTCACGTTCACGATCGGCCGCGGCAACGACCTCTGCGTTGAGGCGGCGCGTCAACGTGGACTGCCGCTCGTCGGACGCTCGGTCGAAGACGCCGTCGCCGATCTGGGCGGGGTGTACCGCGACCTCGCGTCCGACTCGCAGCTGCGCTGGCTCGGTCCCGAGAAGGGCGTCGTACACCTCGGCATGGCGGCGGTCATGAACGCCATGTGGGACCTCGCCGCCCGCGTCGCGCAGAAGCCGCTGTGGCGCCTGCTCGCCGACATGACGCCCGAGCAGCTCGTCGACGTCGCCGATCTGCGGTACCTCTCCGACGCTCTCACGCGCGAGGAGGCCATCGGCATCCTGACCGAGCTCGCCCCCACGCGCGCCGCGCGCATCGCCGAACTCGAGCAACGCGGGGGCTACCCCTGTTACACCACGAGCGCCGGATGGCTCGGCTACAGCGACGACAAGCTTCGCCGTCTGCTGCAGGAGGCCGTCGACGAGGGCTACCGTCACGTCAAGTTGAAGGTCGGGGCGAGCCTCGACGACGACATCCGGCGCCTGCGGATCGCGCGAGAGGTGATCGGGTGGGATGCCAACCTGATGATCGATGCGAACCAGGTGTGGGACGTGCCGGAGGCCATCGAATGGATGGGCCACCTCGCCGAGTTCAAGCCGCTGTGGATCGAGGAGCCGACGAGCCCCGACGACGTGCTCGGCCACGCGGCGGTGCGTCGCGCCGTCGCCCCGATCGGCGTTGCCACCGGTGAGCACGGCATGAACCGCGTGCTCTTCAAGCAGATGTTCCAGGCCGAGGCGATCGACTTCTGCCAGCTCGACTCCGCTCGCCTGGCGAGCGTGAACGAGATCATCGCCGTCTACCTGATGGCGGCGAAATTCGGCGTGCCGGTGTGCCCTCACGCGGGAGGCGTGGGGCTGTGCGAGCTCGTCCAGCACCTGTCGATCTTCGACTTCGTCTGCGTCTCGGGGACGCTCGAGAACCGTGTCACCGAGTTCGTCGATCACCTGCACGAGCACTTCGTCGACCCGTGCATCGTCGAGAACGGCGCGTACGTCCTGCCGTCGATGCCCGGCTACAGCGCGGAGATGCACGATGGCTCGCTCGCCGAGTTCAGCTTCCCCGGGGGGACGTACTGGGCGGGTCGGTGACGACTACTGGGCCTCGGGGTCTTCGTCGGCGTGCGCGGCGCTGAACTCCTCGACGCCCAGGAGGTGCACCTGCATGCGGATGCGAGCCCGGGCGGGATCGCGACGGACGAGTTCGTCGAGGATCGCCCGGTGCTCCGCCTGCGTCTCGCGCACCGAACCGCGGTGCGTGATCGCGCGCCAGAGCCGGGCGCGGAACGTGCGTCCGACCAGGGTGTCGATGATGGCCGCGAGCGCGGGGTTGCCGCTGGCCCGGGCGATGATCCGGTGGAACTCGGTGTCGGCGTCGATGAAGCCTTCGAGGTCCATGTCGGGGTCGTTCTGCAGGATCGTGTCGACGACCCCGAGCGTACGGTCCAGTTGGGCGAGCTCCTCGTCGGTGAGACGGGTGGCGGCGAGCGACACCGTCTCGGCCTCGAGCATCCGCCGGACCGCGAGCAGATCGGCCGCGTGCGCGGGCTGTTGGAGGTCGGCGAGGAAACCCAGGGGACTGAGCAGGGTTCGCGGGTCGAGGGCCGTGACGTACGTCCCGTCTCCCTGACGCGTCTCGAGGACGCCCAGGGTGGCGAGGGCGCGAACACCCTCGCGAAGCGATCCGCGCGAGACGCCGAGCTGCGCGGCCAGGTCCTTCTCGATGGGGAGACGCGAACCGGGGCCCAGTTCGCCGCGGGTCAGCATCGCCTTGATCCCGCCGATGACGACGTCCGTCTGGGAGCGCGGCACGGAGACGAAGTCGTCGATCATGGCGGTCAGTCTACGGACTGCCATCATTCATCGGAGGAATCACCGGGATTCGACCGATTCCCTCGTCATCCGGGGCGGAGACCTCCGATGATGAAGACCACACCCCCTCAGGAGGCCCGCATGACCTTTCCCGTGATCGACGCCCACCAGCACGTGTGGGACCCGACCCGCGCGGAGTACGACTGGCTCGGTCCGGAGTCCGCCCCCATCGACGGGGTCATGACCTTCGCCGACGTCGCACCCGAGCTGCGCGCCGCCGGCGTCGACTTCACCGTGCAGGTGCAGTCGGCCGACAACGCCGAGGACACCGGGCTCATGCGCGAGTCCGCGGCCGCGCACCGCGAGGTGGCCGGCATCGTCGGTTACGCCCCCCTCCACGATCCCGCCGCCACGGAGCGCACGCTCGCATCGTGGGAGGGCGATCCCCTCCTTGTCGGGGTGCGCACGCTCATCCACAATCAGCCGGACCCCGACTGGCTGCTGCGACCCGAGGTGAACGCCTCGCTGGGGCTGCTGGAGGAGAGGGACCTCCCCTTCGACGTGGTCGCGGTCCTCCCGCGTCACGTCGAGATCATCCCGCTCGTCGCGGAGCGCCACCCTCGCCTTCGCATGGTGATCGACCACCTGGCGAAGCCTCCGATCGGCGTGGGCGACGGTGCGCAGTGGAGTCGTCTGATGAGTGCGGCGGCCCGGAGCGAGAACGTGTTCGCCAAGGTGAGCGGGCTCTATTCGGCGGCGGACGACAGCTCGGCGTGGACCACCGAGCAGATCCGGCCGTTCCTCGACCGGGCGCTGGAGATGTTCGGTCCCGCGCGACTGATGTACGGCGGTGACTGGCCGATCTCGGTGCTCTCCGGCGGATACACCCGCGTGTGGCGGGGGCTGCAGCCGCTCTTCGACGAACTGGATCCCGACGCGCGGGAGCGCGTCCTGGGGCGGACGGCGGCGGAGTTCTACCGCCTCGACCCGCGCCGTCTCGCGCTGTCCGACTGAGCGGGGGGAGTTTCCGCAGAATTCGCTGGAATCTGCAATTCGTCTGATGTATTCTCGGGGAGAGCCTGGCGCTCTTAGATCAGATACCCAAGCAAACGTTTGATCAAAGAGAGATCTCGGGATAACGTTTGACCAATCCGACCGGGTCGTCACAGCTCCCGATCCGCCGTCGGAGCGGCCGTCCACACGAAGGAGTGTCAATGAAGACCACACGCATCCTCGCGGCGAGTGCGGCCGTCGCCGTCGCCGCGCTCGCCCTCGCCGGGTGTTCCGGCGACGCGACGGGCGGGGCCCCGCAGGCGCAGACCGACTCGGGGGGAAAGATCACCGTCTGGGTCGACCCGCCGCGCGTCCCCGCGGCCGAGGCTTTCCAGCAGGCGTACCCCGACATCCCGATCGACGTCGTCCAGATCGACGGCACGGTCGGCGGCAAGACCGTCAAGCAGTCGTTCGCGAACTTCGACGCCGCCGGCTCCGGCTGGCCCGACGCGATCTTCTTCCCCTCGAACGACGACATCGCGTGGGCCACGAACTCGACGAGCAACTACGCCGCCGACCTGACCGACATCATGGCCGACACCATCGAGGGCTACGACCCGGCCGTACTGTCGTTCTGCGACATCGACGGCAAGATCCGCTGCCTGCGCAACGACGCCGCACCCGACGTGTTCTGGTACAACAAGGCCTTCTTCGACGAGAACGGCTACACCCTGCCCACCACGTGGGAGGAGTACGGCGACCTCGCCGTCAAGATCGCGGCCGAGCACCCGGGCAAGATCAGCGGCTTCCTCGGCGACGCCTACGCGATCAACCGCTACCTGCAGTCCTCGGGCTGCCCGACCAACGATCGCGTCTCCGAGAGCGAGGCGCACATCGACCTCGCCGATGCGACCTGCACCCGGGCGACCGACCTGCTCGACAAGATGTACGCGGGCAAGGCGCTCAGCACGCAGGGCATCTTCGACGGCGACGCCGCCGCCGAGGGCCAGAACCTCGTGATGAGCCCCGGAGCCGTGTGGTGGGGCAACTACCTCTTCCGTGACACCTGGAAGATCCCCGCCGGGCAGATGACCGCGGCGGCTCCGCTGCCCTGGGACGGCGAGTCGGAGCCCTCCACCGGCAACGAGGGTGGCGGCCTGTGGGGTGCGTCCTCGCACATCACCGGCAAGCAGCTCGAGAACACGCTGACGTTCATGAAGTTCGTCAACACCGACCCGCGCTGGCAGGTCGACCTGAGCACGGGCCTGCCCGGCTACGGCCCCGTGCAGGACCAGTGGCTCGAGAAGCTCCAGGCCGACGCGTACTTCGCCGACGTGGCGACGACGCAGGAGTCCTTCAAGTCCGCCCTGTCGGTCGTGCAGCCGTACTCGTACATGCTCTACGACACCGGTTCGGTCTGGACCGAGACGGTCAGCCCGACGCTCATCTCGGGCGGCAACGTGACCGATGCGATCACCAAGTTCGGCGACGAGCTGGTGAACCAGGCCAAGTCGGTCGGCTACACCGTCCAGTGAACCCGTGGCCAGGGCGTCGGTGAGAACCGACGCCCTGGCCCGTGCTCTCCCCGGAACCCGATTCCCCAGGAAGAAGTCATGACCGTCACCGCCACAGAAACGCTCACCACGGCCGAGCGACGCGGGGCCGCGCCCCGCCGCGTCTCGGGGCGTCGACGTGCGCCCCATCGTGTCGAGGCCCGCGGGGCCTGGATCCTCATGGCGCCCTACGCGATCCTCTTCCTCGTCGCCGCGGCCATCCCGATCGGGTACGCCTTCTGGATCTCGCTCCAGCGGGCACCGACGATGGTCAATCCTGCATCCGGTTTCGGTGGTCTCGACGCCTACATCACCGCGGTCTCCGACTACCGCTTCTTCGACACCTTCATCAACATCTTCACCGTCATGATCGTGTGGTTGCCGTTGATGATCGTCGGCATCGTCGGTCTCGCCCTCCTCGTGCACGCCAGCCCCGGTCGCTTCGGCGGCGCGATGCGCTTCGTCTACTTCCTCCCCGGGGCCCTCGCCGGCATCGCCAACTTCGTGCTCTGGGTGTACTTGCTCAATCCCTCGATCTCGCCGATCGCCTTCCTCTGGCAAGGCTTGGGCGTCACCAACCTCAAAGAGGTCACGACCACCGAGAACCTGCCGTTGATCCTGACCGCGATGCTGTTCTTCCAGGGCGTCGGCACGTGGATCGTCATCGTCAACGGCGGTTTGAACGGCATCGCCGAAGAGGTCTTCGAGGCCGCGAAGATCGACGGCGCGAACGCCTGGCAGCTGGCCTGGAACATCAAGCTGCCCCTCATCCGGCCGTGGATCGGGTACGCCGCGCTGATGAACCTCGCGTACGGCTTCCAGCTCTTCCTCGAGCCATATCTGCTCCGGCAGATCTCCTCGGGATCCGTGGATGCCGAGTGGGCACCCACCCAACTCGGATACGCCTTCGCCTTCACCAACCGCAACTTCCCCGCCGCGGCGGCGATGTCGATCATCCTCCTGGTGATCACGCTCGCGATCGGCATGTTCATCGTGTTCAAGAGCGGCCTGTTCGGCGAAGAGGAGAAGTCCAAGTGAGCGTCGCGACCCGCACCCCGTCCGGCAACAAGTCCACGTCGACACGGTGGAGCGTCGGACGCGTCTCACGTGTGACCGTGATGCTCGTGGTGGCCGCGATGTTCGTCATCCCCATCGTCGGCTTCATCGCCATGGCCTTCCGCGACCAGGACAACGTCGCCGCCGGCACCGACGGCTTCCTCGGCCTCGGCGGGCTGTCGTGGGACCACGCGGTCTACAGCTGGTCGCAGATCACCGGTTTCGGACCGTCGGGTGGCGGGCTCTTCCAGAAGTGGATCCTGAACTCCCTCATCCTCGCGGTGGCCGGCGGCATCCTGGCCCTGGCCGCGGCGCTGCCCGCGGGCTACGCCCTCGCCCGGCTGCGCTTCCGCTGGCGCAAGGCCTGGCTGTTCGCGACGCTGTTGGCGATGGTCATGCCCAACACGGTGCTGGTCATCCCGCTGTTCCTCGAGGTCAACGCGATCGGGGCGGTGGGTCAGCTGTGGCCCGTCGCGGTCATCATGGGCTTCTTCCCGTTCGGGGTGTACCTCAGTTACATCCACTTCATGACGACGATGCCGCCCGAGCTCGTGGAGGCCGCCCGCATCGACGGTCTCGGTGAGCTGGCGATCTTCTTCAAGATCGGCCTGCCCATCTCGAAGCAGGCGATCGCCCTCGTGGCGTTCTTCTCCTTCGTGGCGAACTGGACGAACTTCTTCCTGCCCCTCGCCCTGCTGACCTCGAATCAGCAGAACAAGACGATCTCGATCGGCATCCAGGAGCTCATCGGCGCCAGCCCGCTGTTCAACGCGACGGTCGCCGCCGGTCTCGACGTGAAGCTGTACATGCCCCAGCTCGCCCTGGCCACCGTCATCTCGATGATCCCGTTGCTGGTCGTGTTCATCGGCGCGCAGCGCTTCCTGGTGCGCGGACAGACCGTCGGCGCGGTCAAGGGCTAGCGCATGGAGGACCGGCCCGAGTCTCACCCCGCCGCGGCGTACACCGTCCGCCCGGTGGAGCATCCGCGACCCATCGTGATCATCGGCACCGGCGGCATCGTCAAGGACGCCCACCTGCCGGCGTACCGCAAGGCGGGACTGCCCGTGTGGGGGCTCGTGAACCGGACGGTCTCGCGCGCCCAGGCGCTCGCCGACGAGTACGGCATCGACCACGTCTTCGCCACGGTGGCCGAGGCCGTCGCGAGCGCACCCGTCGACGCGGTGTACGACATCGCGCTGATGCCCGAGCAGTACCTCGACGCGCTCGAGGCGCTGCCCGACGGAGCGCCGGTGCTCATCCAGAAGCCGCTCGGTCACTCCCTGAGCGAGGGCGTCGCGCTGCGCGAGGTCTGCCGACGCAAGGGCCTCGTCGCCGCCGTCAACACGCAACTGCGTTTCGCCCCGTACATCGCCGAGGCCCGGCGCCTGATCGCCGAGGGCGCGATCGGCGAGGTCTACGACATGCAGGTGCGTGTCGCGGTCGACACCCCGTGGCACCTGTTCCCGCACGTCTTCGGTCTCGATCGTCTCGAGATCACGATGCACAGCGTGCACTACCTCGACCTGGTGCGCTCGTTCTTCGGCGACCCCGACGCGGTCAGCGCCGTGACGGTGCGGCATCCGGAGAAGACGGACGTCGCCACCACGCGCTCGACGATCCTGCTCCGCTACCGCGATCGGCCCCTGCGCGTCACGGTCAGCACCAATCACGACCACGCCTTCGGACCCGGCCACGAAGAGAGCTTCGTGCAGTGGGAGGGCACGCGGGGTGCCATCCGCGCGCAGATGGGTCTGCTGCTGGACTACCCCGACGGCGGGCCCGACCGGCTCGAGATGGTGCTGCTCGACGACAAGGCGGCGGGATGGCAGCCGGTTCCCTTCGAGGGATCGTGGTTCCCCGACGCGTTCATCGGGTCGATGGGCGCCGTGCAGCGCTTCGTCGACGGGACCGTGCCCACCCTGCCGACATCGGTCGAAGACGTGCTGCACACCATGGCCGTCGTGGAGGCCGCCTACGCCTCCGAGGATCACGAGGGCGTCCCCGTGACCGCGCCCGACCCGCAGGAGGGCGAATGAGAAGGTTCGCGTCCGTCATCGGCGTCTCACCCGAGAATCGCGAGGAGTACGAGCGCTATCACGCCGCGGTGTGGCCGGGGGTGCTCGAGCAGATCACGCGCAGCAACATCCGCAACTACTCGATCTACCGCTACGGGGAGCTGTTGTTCTCGTACTACGAGTACGTCGGAGACGACTACGAGGCCGATATGGCCGCGATGGCCGCGGACCCCGAGACCCAGCGTTGGTGGTCGGTTCAGGAGCCGCTGCAGAGCCCCGTGCCGGACCGGCGCGAGGGCGAGTGGTGGCACGATCTGCCCGAGATCTTCCACCTCGACTGACCCGCGCCGTCCGTCTCGCCGTCCGCGCGGTCAGGTGCCCCGCGCCGCCCGATCGAACCGCATCGCGTAGGCGCGGGTGAAGGCCGCACCGCCGGGTCCTCGCAGCAGTGTCCGCAGCGCACCCGTCCGCACGGCGTGCGCCGTCGGGCCCGCCGCGCGCCCGAGCAGGGTGTTGAGGAACGCCAGCCGTGCCGCGTGCCGGGCGGATGAGAGGCGGTCGCGTTCCCAGCGAGCGAGACCGGCGTCGTCGCCTCGGCGCACCCACGGCGCGAGCAGCGGTGACAGGGTCAGCGCGTCGAGCAGACCGAGGTTCATCCCCTGCCCACCTATCGGACTCACCTCGTGCCCGGCATCGCCCACGACGACGATGCGCCCGCGCCGCAGGGCCGGGGCGACGGCACGGCGCACACCGAAGGTCGAGGCGCCGGCGACGTCGATCTCGATCCCGGTACGGGCGGCGACCGCCTCGCGCAGGAAGGCGTCGGCATCGCCCACCTCGTCCGATCCGGCCCACGCGACGAGCCTCCGGCGCCCGCCGGGCAGCGGGAACGACTCCACCACACCGCCGCGTTCGAGATGCACGCGGGCGACCGGACCCCCGGATGCCACGACGTCGGCCATGACGTAGCGGTCGGGGTAGTGGTGCGTGCGGACGGCACCGTGGCGGTACACGAGCTCGCGTCCCGCCCACCCGGACGCCACCACGACGACCGCGGCCCGGATCTCGCGCCGGCCGTCCGGCCCCGACACCTCGGCCCGCACGCCGGCGCCGTCGTGCCGCAGCGCGTGGACCGCGGTTCCGTTCCGGACCGTCGGGGCCAGGGCGGTGAGCACGCGCATCGTGTCGTGCTGGGGGAGCGCGGCGACATAGGGATGCCGGGCGCGCAGACTCTCGAACCGGATCTCGGCGAGCACCCGTCCGTCGGCCCGCGCTTGACCACGGTCGATCCTCACGGCCTCGGCCCGGATGCCGTCGGTCGCGCCGCACGCCTCGAGCAGCGTCAGGGCGGGGGAGTGGATGCCGATGGCCCGCGTCCCCCCGCCGACGTCGACGCGTCGCTCTACAACCTCGACGTCGACGCCCCGCGCATCCAGGTCGGCGGCGAGGGCGAGGCCCACGGGCCCCGCGCCGACGACGAGCACCTCAGGCATCGGCATCCGTTCCGGCTGTCGCCGCCCTCCCGGCGGGCACGGCGCCGGCCGCGGCGTCGTCCGCTCGTCCTCGCGCGACCGCGAGCACGCGGAACGGGGCGGGCGACTCCACGCTCCACGGGGAGCCGAGCGCGGCGGAGAGCTCGGGCGCGCGGTAGCTCCGCCGAATGGAGCGCAGCCCGTCGACGCGCAGGAAGGTACCGGGCGAGAGAGGGGTGATGCCCACGGCGTACAGGGCGTACGCCCGTCGCCCGCGTGCGATGTCGGCGTGCAGCACCGTGCCGCGGGAGAGGGCGAGCGAGTCGTCGGCGAACGAGCGGAGGCCCTCGGCATCGAGATGGTGCAGCACGTGGTTGCTCACGACGAGGTCGAAGCTCTCGCCCGCCGCGAGCAGCTCGCGCGAGCCCGCCGCGACGAACCGCACCCCCGATCGCCGTCGCGCGCGGGCGGCGTCGTGCGCCCGGGGGTCGGGGTCGGCGCCCACCCACTCGACATCGAGACCGTCGCGTGCGGCCAGGGCGGCCAGGCGGACGACGACATCGCCGCCGCCGGAGCCGAGGTCGAGCACACGCGCGGGGCGACCGAGCGCGCGGAGCTCGGGAGCCAGGCGCGTGCGGTAGACCCGCCCCCACGCCGACACGAGACGGTTGACCACGCCGAACCGGCGGTAGGTGGCGGCCAGGGCCCGCGGATCGCAGTCGGGGTCGTCCATGAGCTCGGTGAGCTCCGTGTCGCGCCGAGCGAGTCCGCGCGGGCGCACGGCGCGGTTCACGCCCCCGGGCGGCGCACGGTGATCTTCGCCGCCTCGACAGTGAGACCCGGGCCGAAGGCCAGGGCAGCGACCCGGTCGCCCTCGACGCGGTCGGCGTCGGCGAGCAGGTCGCGGAGGATGAACATCAGTGTCGCGCTCGACATGTTGCCGTGGCGGCGCAGCACGTCGCGCGAGGCGGCGAGGGCCGTGGCATCCAGGCCGAGGGCGTTCTCGACCCGATCGAGGATGCTCCGCCCTCCCGGGTGCACGGCCCACGCGTCGACGTCGGCGAGGTCGCCGACCACATCGGCGGCGATGGCCGAGATCTCGCGTCCGATGATGCGCGGCACCTCGGGGGTCAGGGTCATCTGGAATCCCGAATCGCCCACGGTCCAGGCCATGTCCTTCTCGCCCTCGTCGGTGACGTGGGTGGCGAAATCGTCGAGGTCGAGACCGTCGTGCGAAGAGTCTCCGGATGCCACGACCGCGGCGCCCGCGCCGTCGGCGAACACGGAGGCGGCGACGATCTGGTCGGGGTGCGACGAGGTCTGCCAGTGCAGCGAGCACAGCTCCGCACAGGCGACGAGCACGACCGCCGACGGGTCGGCGCCGACGATGCGCGCCGCCAGCCGCAGCGCGGGGATGGCCGCGGCGCACCCGATGAAGCCCAGGTGATAGCGCTCGACCGTCGGCGAGAGACCGAGATCGCGCACGAGGTGATAGTCGGGGCCGGGAGCGAACATGCCGGTGCACGAGACCGTCACGACGTGCGTCACGGCAGCCTCGTCGTAGCCCGATCCGGCGATCGCGACGCGAGAGGCCTCCGCGAACAGGGCCGGTGCGGTGCGGCGGTACTCGTCATTGCGGGCACCGGTGGACGGCATGAGCAGCGTGTCGCCCTCGCGCACGCCGAGGCCGTCGCCGTCGCGTCCGGCCAGCTGCGGCAGCACCACATGGCGGGTGTCGATCGCGGCGGCGTCGAACGCCGCTCCCACGAGTCGTCGGCTCATGCGGTCGAATCCGGGTTGGGCCGCGAACAGGTCGCGCAGGCCGGACTGCTCGACGCGCGTATCGGGGAGGGCCGTGCCGATCGAGAGGATGCGCGCGGTCATGTCTCACCTTAGGCACGGTGCCGGGCACCCGGCGCGGGGATGGCGCACCATGTGAACGGCGTCTATGGTGCGGCGGGGCCGGGGAGCGGCGGGGGCGAGGCGGTGCCGTGACCGCTTCCCGCCGCGGCGGTGCCGTCCGCGCCCGCGGCCGCCCACGCGGAGGCGAGTTCGAACAGGGTCCTGGTCTCGTAGTGATCCATCGCGGCGGCCACCCGGCGGCGACCCGTCCGGGCGTTGATGCCGAGGTGGTAGGAGGCCCCGTCGAGGGTGTGCCCCTCGCGCATGAGCTGCAGGATCGAGGTCCAGGGTTCCTGTTTCGCCCCCACGGGTGTGGCCCGTCGCCAGAGCTCGTCGAAGAACGCGCGCATCAGGTTCGCCAGTCCCGCATGCCGCACGCCGAGCACGCCCGTCGGAGTGGCCTCGCCCCACGTGTGCGGGAGCGCGACGAAGTCGCCGTGCACCCAGAACCACCCCGGCACGTCGCTCAGCGACCGGTACTGCAGCCCGACGCGGCCGTAGAGGGTCATCCGCTCGCGCCGGAGGGGATCGGTGGCCGCGGAGGTGGGGACGATGACGCGCACCGCGTCGCCCTCACTGAGCGATTCGCTGAAGCGCGCCGCGCGTTCGGCCGGTGCGTCCACCAGGTGATCGATGCTCGTGAAGACCGCGACGAGGTCGCCCGACGGTCGCCCGGAGAGCTCCCACCGCAGATCCTCCGACGCGTACGGGCCGTAGCGCACCACCATGTAGACCTCGTCGGTCGCCGCCTCGCCGACCGCCCAGGCGCGCAGCGCGGTGGGCAGGGCGTCGAGGATCGTCTCGATGCTCGTCAGCGCCTCCTCGGTGGCGGCGCGCAGCTGCCGGGTGTGCGCCGCCACGGCCTCGGTCGCCCATCCGGCCGGAGCGGGGTAGGTCAGGGTGTCGCCGTCGCCGCCGACGAGTCCGCGCTCCCGGAACCCCCGGATCTTGGCGGCCGCCTGCGCGACGTCGAGACGCACCGCGGATGCCGCGGCGGCGACGCTCGTCGGACGCTCCCTCAGGAGGATCTCGAGCAGGACGTCGTCATCCATTCGTCCCTCCGGGTTCGATCATCACGGAGGCGCCCGAACCGACCCGTTCTGGGGGCGGGGAGGGCCGGTCCGGGTGTGCTCCCGGTACGAACGTAGGACCCCGGGCGCGTCCGAGTACGGACATGTCCGCAAGCGGGCGTCGCCGCTCGCGTTCCGCGACGGATTTCACGCCGACATCCGGCCCCGCCGGTGCCATAGTTCACTCATGAGCGACTCCACCCGCGACGACGGCTTCAGCGACATGACCCCCGACATCCTGGCGGCGTTCAGCGACGCCTGGACCCGCCGCGATCTCGACGCATTGATGAGTCACGTCACCGACGACTGCGTCTACAGTGCTTCGGTCGGGCCCGAGCCGGGGCGCACCTGGACGGGGAGAGAGCAGGTGCGCGAGGGATTCGCGCTCATGCTGGCCTTCGACACCGGACAGGAACGGCACGAAGAGGAGCACCCGATCATCGCGGGACGCCGGGGAGCGGCCACCTGGTCGTTCACCGGACCCGGCCCCGACGGGACGATCCTCACCACGCGCGGCTGCGACATCTACGAGTTCCGCGGCGGCAAGATCGCGCGCAAGGACGCGTTCCGCAAGGTCCACCAGCCCGACACCCAGGACTGACCGCCCGGCGACCGCCGGGCGGGCGCGGGTGCGTCGATCGCGCCCGACCGCGCCGGCGCAGGGCGACGCCCCGCGGCATACGCCGCACACACGCGAGAGAGGCCCCGTGACCGACGTCCGTCCCACCCGGTCGTGGCTCCTCGTCGCCCCGGCCCTGATCGTCCTGGGCTGGGGCGGCAACCACTTCCTGCCGCTCATGCAGTACTACCGGCTCGTGCAGGGGTTCTCCCAGGTGCAGGTCGACATCCTGCTCGGTGCCTACGTCTTCGGGATCGTGCCCGGATTCGCGCTGTCGGGCGCCTGGTCCGACCGGTACGGTCGGCGCCCGGTGCTGCTGGCGGGTCTGGTGCTCGGCATCCTCGGGAGCATCGTCCTCGCCTGCTCCAGCTCGAGCTTCGCCGGACTCTGCGTCGGTCGCTTCATCTGCGGACTCAGTGTCGCGGCCGGCATGGTCGTCGGCACCTCGTGGATCAAGGAGCTGTCGATCGCGGAGGGACGCTCGACCGCGGGCGCCCGCCGCGCGGCGGGCATGCTCACCATCGGCTTCGGGGGCGGGGCCGGCATCGGGGGAGCCCTCGCCCAATGGGCGCCCTTGCCCGCGGTGCTGCCGTACCTCGTGCAGATCGCCGCCTGCGTGGTCGCGTTCCTGGTGGTGCTGCGCGCGTCGGAGACACGCCCGCCCGACCGCGGCGTGACGCGGCTCCTCGGCAACCTCCGGGTGCCGCGCACGGCACGATCGACGTTCTTCCAGGTCGTTCTCCCTCTCGCGCCCTGGGTGTTCGCGGCGCCGGCGCTGTCGTTCGCGGTCGGCCCGAGCCTCGTGAGCGATCGCATCCCGGGGTTCACCGTCGGCTTCGCCACCGTCGTGACGGTCATCACCCTCGGCGTCGGCTGGGTGACGCAGTTCTTCTCCGGTCACCTCGCGACCCTCCTGCGCGGGAGGATGGGCCTCGTCGGAGGGCCGCTCATCGCCACGGGCGCTCTCCTGCTGCTCGTCGTCGCCTCCTCGCAGCAGGTGTGGATCGTGCTCGTCGCCGCGCCCGTCTTCGGCGCGGGCTACGGGCTCGCGATGGTCTTCGGCCTGTCCACCACCCAGTCCTTGGCGTCACCTCAGGATCTCGCGGGCATCACGGCGGCGTACTACTCGCTGACCTACCTCGGATTCCTCCTGCCGGCCGCGCTCGCCGCCCTCAGCGCGTTCGCGCCGATGTGGGTGCTGCTCGGCGCGACGGCCGCCGTCTGCGCGCTCTGCACCGCGGTGGCGGCGCGCGGCATCCGCCGCGCCGGCGCGCCGACCCCGTGATGCCGTCCCGCGCTGTGGGTGTGGCCGACCCGGGGGCCGGACGGGGACTCAGGCGGCCAGGGCGGCGGGCTGGAGCAGGCCCGTGATCGCCCCGCGGTAGTCGTCGATCATGCGGCGCCGGTCGAGACGCCCGCGCGCGGCGAGCGCTGCCGCGCGCAGCGTCGACCGTCGCTCCAGCACGTCGTCCCATGCCGCGACGATCGCTCCCTCGTCACGCGCGGTGACCACGCCGAAGCCGGCGACCACGCGCGCGGCGTCGCCGACGTCGGTGGTCACCGGAACGGCTCCGGATGCCGCGCCTTCGACGAGGCACAGGGGCGAGGCCTCACCGTATGCACTGGTGAGGGCGACGATGTCGGCGGCGCGGAACAGCTCGGGCACGTCGTCGCGCAGACCCAGGGCGTGGACGGGCACGTCCGGTCCGACACCGCTCTCGGCCCGCAGCGCGAGGAAGGCGGGGTTGTCGGACGTCATGCCCGCCCCGCACACGACGTAGTGCGCCTCGGGGGTGCGCCGCGCGTGCTGCGCGACGGCCCGCAGGAACAGCCCCGGATCCTTCATCGCGTCGAACCGCGCGGCCAGGACGATCACGGGCGCCGATTCCGGGATGCCGAGCCCGGCGCGGATGCGGGCGCGTTCGGCGCGCGTCCCGGGACGGAAACGCCGGGTGTCGATGCCGTTGTCGATGACCCATGAGGTCGCGGCGGCGACTCCGGCGCGCGAGTACGCGATCGAGGTGGACTCGGCGCACGCGATCGTGGCCGTCACGGCGCCGGAGGCGGCCGAATCGGCCAGCCACCCGAGGGCCGGGCCGGAGTGGGTCGGGTCGGAGCGGTGCAGGCACGCCGCGATCGGACGGTCGGGCAGCAGGCCCGCACGCCGCAGCGCGACGACGAGACTGAGCGGCTGCTCCTTCAGCGAGAGCACCACGTCGGCCTCGGCGAAGAGCGACGCCGCGTGGGCCAGTTCGGCGTCGGTGAAGTCCTCGGGTGCGAGGGGGCGGTCCCCGGCGACGCGATCGAACGTGTCGATCCCCACGCCCGCGGTGCGCAGGCGTCGGAAGCGGCCGTCGTCACGAGCGAGCTGGAGAGACGCGTCGCGGCGCGCGGCCGAGGTCAGCGAGAGCACGCGGTGCTGCTGCGACCCGTCGCGGGTCAGGCCCGCCACGACGTCGGAGTGCAGGATGCGCGCCCCTCCGGCGAAGAAGCCCTCGTACAGCGACAGCACACGGACGGGTCGGGTCATCGGGTCGCCTCCGGGTCGGGATGCCAGCACCGCGGTCGCGGTCGTCCCATGCTGAAGGGTCCGACCCGGGTCGTGGGTTACGCACGAGCGACCATCGAATGAACGCCCGCGCACGCGGATCCGGACGCCGTCCTCCCGCCGACCGCCCGAGCAGACGGTCGCCGGCCGCCCGTCCGCCGCGGCCGATCGACCGCGCCGCACGGCGCCCGGACCACGTGGCGGGTGATCCGGGCCGACGTCTGACACAATCAGCGCACGCTCACGTCCCCCGCGTTCCCCGGGGCCGACCTGTCACCCCCGACGAAGGAGACGGCGATGTACCTTCCCGAGACGATCATCCCCGCCTTCCTGCGACTCACCCATGCGAACCGGCCGTTCCGCACCGTCGAGGGTGCTCACGAGGCCATCCGCGAGCGAGCGCTCCGACCCGCCGCCTACGGCCCGCCCGCGCGGATCCCACCCGACGTGTCGGTCACCGTCTACCGCGACGGAGCGACGCCGGTGTACACCGTGTCGCCCACGTCGGGCGGCTCTTCGGGTCACGTCGTCTACACCCACGGCGGCGGGTGGATCAACACCATCCGCTCACAGCACTGGGCCCTGATCTTCCAGATCGCGGCCGAGGCCGGTGTCACCGTGACCGTGCCCATCTGGCGTCTGCTCCCGTACGGCGACGCACGGGAGGCGAACGCGCTCGTGCGTCGCCTGCATACGGACCTGCGGCGGTCGGGAAAGCCCGTGCATCTCGCCGGGGACTCCGCCGGGGGCCAGATCGCCCTCTCGGCCGCACTCGCCCTGCGAGACGCCGGCGTCTCGGGGATCCGCACGGTCCTCATCGCTCCGGCCCTCGACCTCACGATCTCGAACCCGCGCATCCCGGATGTCCTGCCGACCGACCCCTGGCTGGGTGTCGACGGGTGCCGCGTGCTCGCGGAGAAGTGGGCGGGCGACCTCCCCCTCACCGACCCCGTCGTGAGCCCGCTCTTCGGCGAATTGCACGACCTCGGTCCCCTGCTGATCGCGTCGGGCACACGCGACATCCTGAACCCCGACGCCCATCTGCTGGTCGAGAAGGCGCGGGCGGCAGCGGTCGAGGTCACCTTCCTCGAGCGCGCGGGTGCCGTACACGATTACCCGCTTCTTCCGACCCGGGTGGGGGCGATCGCGCGCTCGCGCATCGTCGATGCCCTGCGCGGATAGGCGCTCACACCGCGGGTGAGACGTCGGGGATCCCGGCGGTGCGCGCTCGATCCCCTCGCAACGAGCCGACGCGCCGACTCCACGGGGGGTGGGAGCCGACGCGCCGGGGGGATGGGGCTGCGGTCTTCAGGCGCGGGGCGCTGCCTCCGACGCCGTGCCCGCGTCGCGCATGCGCGACCAGGGCCAGCGCGCCGCGGTGCGCCCCCGGGGCTCTTCCGTCGAACGCGGGACGATGCCGCTGCCCATGGCGGCCGACATGGCGGTGCTCCACCCTGAGCGTGCCTGCTGTCCGCCGTGCTGTCCGTAGATCATGGTGTTCTCCTCGCTCCCGTCTCCCGACGGGATGTCCGCCCGTCTCCCGACGGGTCGAGCCCCCGTCTCGTCGCGGGGTGCTGTTGGACACAGTCATATCCCCGCCCATCTCCGCCCGCGGCCCGCTTGACATCGGCGACGAGCTGCGCAGGGGGCCCATCGCTCCCCGCGACGCGCGGAAGGCGAGGACGCACGCGAACATCGGGGAACTGGGTACGATCGTGGGTCGTGCAGACCTCATCCGAGACCTCCTCGTCGCCCCTGACCGGGTCGGCGCTCGGTCGATCCCTGCTGGCCTACGGCGAAGCGCGACGAACGGCCGCGGCCGCGGCGCGTCGCGCGTTGGGCGTGAACGAACTCGACGCGCGCGCTCTGCTGTTCGTCGCGGAGAATCCGGGAGCTCGACCCTCGCACGTCCGCGATCACCTCGGCATCACCTCGGCGGGGGTGACGACCCTCATCGACCGCCTCGTGCAGCGAGGCGCCGTACGTCGCGACCTCGACGACGACGACCGCCGCGTCAACCACATCACGGCGACCGTCGACCTCGATGCGCCGCCGTGGTCGTCGTTGCGGGCGTTCGACGCAGAAATCGAGTCCGCGATCGCCGCGGTCGATCCGGCCGAGGCTCGACGCGCGGCGCAGCTGCTCGAGCGCATCGTCGCCGCGGTCGCGGGCTGAACCGCCGGACATCCATCGCAGACTGCACGTCGACGGGGCCCCCGACCGGCTGCCTTCATCCTGCCGTCGTGCCCCCTGGCCGCTCGCTTGTCGCCGGCAGCAGCCGCGCGGACTCAGGCGTCGCGGGCGGCGACGAAGGCCTCGGACCGCGCCTGCAAGAAGGAGCACAGCGCCGCGAGTGTCGCCAGCTCGCCCGACAGGGCCATGACGCGACCGGCGGGAAGGGGGGCCGCGTCTTCGCGCGGCTCGAAGGTCACCGCCCACTCGGTCGACCCTTCGGCGGCGCCCGGTGCGACGTAGAACGTCGTCGACACGCTGCGAAGGCGGGCCGCGATCAATCCCGCGTCCTCGCTCTCCCCGACGTCCTGCGGAATGACGCGAAGAATGTCGGCGTCGTCGTACCCGAGGGCGCGAAAATCATCGACCCAGGACTGCAGCGTCGTCATGGTGCGAAACGGCATCCGGCATCCCTTCGAGAATGGGCGCCGAAAGGCGACCCCCCTCATTATGGCGGGCGTCGAGCGTCTCGGCGCGGGGTCACGAGCTCCGCGCCGAGACGACGTGCGACCACCCACGCCGGGGAACGACGACGGTGCGGTGCCCGGCAGCTCCGCTGCCTGCGAAAGCCTCCTCCTCCGACCCGCGCACGCAAATATCGCGAACGGACAGTGCGTCTGGCGGATGAAACGGCGCGCGTTGCGGCCGAACATGCGAAATGCGCACCACAGCCATTTCAAAGGTTACGGTGGAGTGCGGGTGCGGGGGCATCGATGTCGATCGCTGGCCGTTTCGCCGACCACGTGAGAGCGTTCCCATATGTCCTCGGGTCGGACGGCGCAATGGTCTTGCCGCACATTCTCGGACGATTTAGGAAGCACTCGTGGAGCACACCAACATCGAAACCCGTGACGCGGAGACCGTCGAGCACCTCTGGCAGACGATCGTCCCGGGTGCGCGGATCGCGCGCGCCGAGGCCATTCAGCCGGCGCTCGCCTGGCATGCCGCGTCCGAACCCGGTTTCGGGTTCTGCGACTACACCATGGGGTCCACGATGATGGTCGAGTCCGACCCGCTCGATCAGGTCGTGGTCGGCCGTATCGCGGGTCCCCGCGTGACGGGCACGTACCGACGCGAACGCATCGACACCGCGGTGCCGTTCATGGTGGTCGACCGCCCGATCGAGTTCGCGTTCACCGGTCGTATCGCCGGCACCGCCGTGTCCTTCGCCCGGTCGGAGTTCGACGAGGCCGCGCGTCGACTCTCCGGCGACGACACGCTGCGCGTCCGGGCCACCGGCTACGCGCCGGTCAACGAGCAGCGCCTGCGCTACTGGACGCGCACCTGGGAGTACACCCGCGACGTGCTGCTGCGCTCGCCCGAGCGCACCCCGATCATCGAGCAGCAGGCCCGCACGCTCATGCTCGAGGCGTCGCTGCTGGCCTTCCCCACCACCTTCACCGATGCGCTCGCCGCGGGCCGTCCGGCGCGCCCGCTGCCCGCCCCGGTCCGCCGCGCGAAGGCCTACGTCGAAGCGCACGCCGCCGAGCCCGTCGTGCTGGCCGACATCGCCCAGGCGGCGCGGTTGTCCCCGCGGGGTCTGCAGTACGCCTTCCGCGCGGCGACCGGACGCACGCCGATGCAGTACCTGCGTCGGGTGCGCCTCGATGCCGCGCGCGCGGAGTTGCGCAGCGCCGACCCGTCGGTCGAGACGGTCGCCGCCATCGCCGCGCGCTGGGGCTTCTCGAACCTCGGACGCTTCGCCGCGATGTACCGCGGCGAGTTCGGCGAGACGCCCTCCACCACGCTGCGCTCCTGACACCGCCGCGGCACCCGCCCGCGCGGGCGCGGCGACGCGGAGCGGAGGGGATCCGGTGAGCGGAGGACGCTGGCGGGCAACGGCATCCTCCCGTCCCGGTATCTCCTCCCGTCGCCGGCCGCGGCGCGGCGGACGCGGAGCGGAGGGGATCCGGCGAGCGGAGGACGCTGCCGGGTGCCGGCGTCCTCCCGTCCCGGTATCTCCTCCCGCCGCCGACCTGTCCGGCGTCGGTCGGCGGGCTCACGCAGGGTCGCGCGCGACGCGTCGCGGTCAGTGGCCCGCGCCGAGCCCTCCGGTGAGGCGCCCGTGGAAGCGGCGGGCGGCGGCGTTCATGCCCTCGAGCTCCACGGCCGTGCCCAGGTGCGCGTACTTCGTCTGCACGGCATCCAGCGCCGCCACCGTCGAGGCGTCCCACACGTGCGAGCGCGACAGGTCGATGACGACCCGCGCCGGGTCGCGGTGATAGGCGAACTTCGTGGTCAGGTCGTTGCTCGAGGCGAAGAAGAGCTCGCCCTCCACGACGTAGCGGGCGGTGTCGCCCTCGACGGAGCGGGTGACGCTCGTGAGGCTCGCCACGCGCCGGGCGAACAGCACGGCCGCGGCGATCACGCCCACGCCCACCCCGATGGCGAGGTTGTGCGTCCAGACCGTGACCGCCACCGTCAGCACCATCACGACCGTCTCGCTCAACGGCATCCGGCGCAAGGTCGACGGGCGGATGCTGTGCCAGTCGAAGGTCGCGACGGACACGACGATCATCACGGCCACGAGCACCGCCATCGGGATGACGGCCACGACGTCGCCGAACGCCAGCACGAGCACGAGCAGGAAGACGCCGGCGAGGAAGGTCGAGATGCGGGTGCGGGCGCCCGACGCCTTGACGTTGATCATCGTCTGGCCGATCATCGCGCAGCCGCCCATCCCTCCGAAGAGGCCCGACAGCACGTTGGCCGCGCCCTGGCCGAGCGATTCCCGCGTCTTCGACGAGGGGGTGTCGGTGATGTCGTCGACGAGTGCCGCGGTCATCAGCGACTCGAGCAGCCCCACGATCGCCATCGCGACCGCGAACGGGAAGATGATGCCGAGGGTGTCGAGGGTGAAGGGCACGTTCGGGATCAACAGGTTCGGAAGACTTTCGGGCAGCGCTCCCTGATCGCCGACCGTCGGTACGGAGATGCCGAAGACGACGACGGCGCCGGTGAGGAGCACGATCGCCACCAATGGCGCGGGGACGACCCGGGTGAGGCGGGGGAGCAGGTACATGATCAGCAGTCCCGCCGCGGCGATCGGGTACACGGCCCACGGCACACCGATGAGCTGCGGCACCTGGGCGGTGAAGATGAGGATCGCCAGCGCGTTGACGAAGCCGACCATGACGCTGCGAGGGATGTAGCGCATGAGCTTGGCGACACCGAGGAGTCCGAGGGCCACCTGCAGGATGCCGCCGAGGATCACCGTCGCGAGAAGGTAGTCGACGCCGTGCTCGCGGGCGACCGGGGCGATCACGAGGGCGATCGCGCCGGTGGCGGCGGAGATCATCGCGGGGCGCCCGCCGAGGAACGCGATGGCGACGGCCATCACGAACGACGAGAACAATCCGAGGCGCGGGTCGACGCCGGCGATGATCGAGAACGCGATGGCCTCGGGGATGAGTGCGATGGCCACGACGAGGCCGGCGAGCACCTCGCGTGTGAGCAGTCGTGGCGAACGCAGGGCCTGCAGCACGGTCGGTTCGGGGCGCGGGCGCGCGAGGACATCGGTCATGGAGGTGCTCCGAGAGAGAGGAGGGAACCCGCGTCGGTACGGGGAAGAATAGAGGGGTCGCGATCGCGACCGCTACGAACTCTACCGTAACGAGAGGGTTGCGGAACGGGGATGCCATGAAAGCCCACCGACCGATGCAGATCGGCGAACTCGCCGAGCGCACCGGGCTGTCGATCCGCACCCTCCGCCACTACGACGAGATCGGCCTGCTGCGGCCCTCGGCGCGCAGCGACGGCGGCTTCCGCCTCTACACCGCCGACGACGAGTCGCGGCTCCTGCTCATCCGCCGCATGAAGCCGCTGGGGTACTCGCTCGAGCAGATGGGGGAGCTGCTCGCCGTCGTCGACGGGCTCGACGCCGACCCCGCCGACGCGGCGCTCTCCGCGCGCCTGGGCGACATCCGCGACGAGGCCCGCACGCGGCGTGACGACCTGCGACGCAAGCTCGCCGCCGCCGACGAGTTCGTCGCGCAGCTGGAGGCACGGTGACCGCCCACGACCTCGAGCTCGAGGGCCACGGCATCCGTCTCACCCCCGCGCATCCCGACGACGCCGCCGAGGCGTGGGCGCTCACCGACGCCGCGCTCTGGGGCGGGATGACGACGCCCTGGCCCGACTCGACGCAGGCCTACGCCGACCGTGTCGCGCAGCAGCGCGAGACGCCGGGGATGTTCGCGTTCACCGTCCGGGATGCCGAGACCGGCGGCATCCGCGGATCGACGACCTTCTACGACTATGCGCCGGCGCAGGGGCGGGTCGAGGTCGGGACGACGTGGTACGGCCGTGCCTTTCAGGGCGGGCGGACGAACCCCGCGACGAAGCTGCTGCTTTTCGGACAGGCCTTCGACGCGTGGGGTCTGAACCGCGTGGCGCTGCGGTGCGACGCGCGCAACGCGCGCAGCGCCCGGGCCATCGAGCGTCTCGGTGCCACGCCCGAGGGGCGGTTGCGTCACCACCGGATCGCATCCGACGGCAGTGTCGGCGACACGCTGTACTTCTCGATCCTCCGCGGCGAGTGGCCGGCCGTTCGCGCGGGTCTCGAGGAGCGCCTGGACTGACCCCGCCGGGCCGCGGCCGCGCGGGGCGTCGTGACTGACTCCGCCGGGCCGGGTCGCGTCCCCGGCCGGGAGGAGATCCGGTGAGCGGAGGATGCCGCGGACTCGATCGGTCCTCCTTTCGCAGATCCTCCTCCCGTCGAGCCGCGACCGTGGCATCGGGGTAGCTTCCGGGACCGTTCCCCCGCGCGCTCTGGGAGACTTCTGAGGTGAGCGATGACACGACGGCGGGCGAGCCGAAGACCCGCAGAACGGCCCGCATCCTCGTCTTCGACGACGACGGAGCCCTGCTGCTCATGAAGCAGCACTGGGGGCGGCGCGTGCGGCCCGCGCGATGGCTGACGGTCGGCGGCGGGATCGACCCGGGGGAGGATGCCGAGACCGCCGCGATCCGCGAGCTCTTCGAGGAGACGGGCCTGCGCGCGCCGGCGCTCGGCGCTCCGGTCGCCTACCGCGAGATCGACCTGCCGCCGGCCGAGGAGTACGAGCGTCGAACCGCCTCGTACTTCGTGCTGCGCACCGCACGCTTCGAGATCGCCCGCGACGCGTGGACCGAGACCGAGCGCGACGACATCGTCGACGTGCGTTGGTTCTCGCCGGCCGAGCTCGCCGCCTCCACCGACGCCTTCGATCCCGAAGACGTCCGGAGCATCGTGGCCGGGCTCGCGCCGACCGATTCCGTCTGACGCCACCGCCCGGCCGCGGCGGGGGAGCGGTCCGTCGCCGTGTAAGCTTTCCTGTTGGAAGTGTGTCCGAGCGGCCTAAGGAGCATGGCTGGAATCCATGTAGGCGGGGTAACTCGCCTCGCAGGTTCAAATCCTGTCACTTCCGCCACCGGATGAGCCTCACCCCTTAGGGGTGGGGCTCATCGTCTTTCCGGCTGACATCGGCGACGTGCTTCGGAGGACGCCGTCAGCCGGCGACGGTCTCGCGCTCCGCGTCGACCGCGCCCGAGCGCACGACCAGCGAGCGCGGGAACAGGCTCGCCAGGAGGCGACGCGCGGGTGAGGCACCCGACCGCAGGCGTGCGCGGATCCTCTCGACCGCGGACACCAGCGCGGGCCCGCTCGCGGGGTCCACGGCGTCCTCGGCGTAGCTGACGCGTTCCACCGCGGCCCGCAGCAGACCGACGTCATCGGCGTCGACACCGTGATCGCCCATCAGACGCGCAGCGAACGCGCGGGGCGACTCGGCTCCGGAGGCCGGGATGCCGAGGTCCACCGCCTCCTCCTGCAGAGCGCGCCAGGCCGCGACCGGGTCGCCCGCGCCCGCGGCCGCGAGCCGGCGCCGTCGGCGCACCACCCGCACGACCGAGGGCACGAAGACCAGCAGCGCCAGGGCGAGGGCGATCAGAGCGGGCGCGACCCACGTCGTCGACGACCGCTGTCCGGCGGAGACGCCGGGGCCGTTCTGCTCGCCCAGGTCGGGGCGGCCGGCCTGCGACGGCGCCGTCGAGGGCTGCGCGTCGGGGGAGGCGGCATTCTGATCCGGGGCGTCGGTCGCCGCCGACCCGCCCGAACCCGATCCCGACGCGAAGTTCGTCGGCACGCCGAGACTGTTGGTGGGCTCGAAGGGCACCCATCCGATGCCCTCGAACGACACCTCGGGCCACGCGTGCAACTGGCTGGAGCTCACCGTGTACTCGGTGCCGCCCTGCTGCGCGGTGCTCGACGCGGTTCCCGGCAGGTAGCCGATGACGATGCGCGCGGGGATGCCGAGCGAGCGCGCCATCACCGCGAAGGCGGAGGCGTAGTGCACGCAGTAGCCCGCGCGCACCTCGAGGAAGTCGGCGACGGCATCCACTCCCGCGCCGTCGAAGCCCGACTCCACGGGGGCGTCGAGCGAGTAGCGGAACTCGCTGCTGCGGAACCACGTCTGCAGCGCCAGCAGTTGGTCGTAGGGCGACTGAGCGCCCGCGGTCACCTCGCGTGCGGTGTCGCCGATGACGGCGGGCACGTCGTCGGGCAACGACGTCAAAGACGGGTCGAGGTTGGGTCCCCCCACCGCGCTCGAGCGGATCTGCTCGAGCGTCGGCCGCGGCACGTCGGCCTGCACCTGATAGACCTGCTCGCGGGTGGACCCCGCGCGGGTGACGACCGTGCGGTTCTGCGGCATCCCGAGCCAGTCGCCGGTGAGCCCGGTCACGGTGGACGCGGGGTAAGGCACCGGCAGCCACGGGCTGTCGAGCTGGTCGACGGTCACCGTGGTGTCGTAGTCCGCGACGGTGACGCCCTCGGCGACGGTGACCGGATCGAAGACGGCGCCCTCGGCGGGGACGGGCACGGTGTCGGAGCTGTCGGGCTGCCACACGGCGCCGTCGAAACGCGAGAGGGTCACCGCGCGCAGGTACGGGGCCGTGGGTGCCGTGGTGCGCACCGAGAGCACCTCGACCTCGCGCGGTTGGCGCAGGTCGTTGCCGAGCTCGAGGTTGGGGTTGATGGTCGTGCCGATGCCGCCGGTGCCACCTGTCGCGAAGCGCAGGTCCGGTTGGGGGAGCAGCGGGGTGGCGACCACCGCGACGATCACGGCGACCGCGGCGACACCCAGAGCGGTGGCCGAGACGCCCCGCACAGGCGGCGCCTCGTCGCGCGACGACGAGGTCGCCGTGCGGGCGCGCGTGTCGACGCGCAGGAGGAACATCAGCGCCGCCGCCAACAGCACGAACCCCACGATGTCGATGTCGGAGGGGATGGCGATCGTGGGGATCAACGACACAGCGACGAGACCGACGCCGGCGAGCAGCGGCATCCTCGCGGTCAGGACGACGTGATCGAGCACTACCGCGAGGCCGGCGATGGCGGCGACCAGCAGGAACGACAGGCCCGTCTGCGCGTCGACGGGAGCGACACCCGTGCGGATCTCCTCGGATGCCGCGGCGAGCAGATCGGGGACCGACGCGAAGGTCGCCGGTGTCGGGATGACCCCGAGCAGGGCGGTCGGTCGGCCGAAGATGGCTGTCAGCAGCACGATGGCCACCGCGACCTCGACGACGCTGGCGAGGACCGCCGGCAGTCGCCCGACGCGCACGATGAGCCCCGCGCCCAGCACGGCGGCGGTGACGAAGACGGCCCCCACGACCCACGGCCCCGGGGCGATGACCGAGGACACCGGCAGCATGGCGCTCGCGATCGCGGCGAACAGCCCGACGGTCAGCAGCGTCGCATCGCGCCGGCGCCGTGGCGTGCGCAGCACCGTCACATCAGCGGTCGACACGGGCGTGCCCCTGTTCCATCGCGTCGTCCCACGCGGCGGCGACGTCGCCCCCGGGCCACAGGACGGCGGCCCTCCATCCACCGGCCCGCAGGCCCTGGATCTCGGCCCGCTCGGCCACCACGAGCAGCACCGGCAGCGCCGAGTGGTGGGCCACGGCCCCCAGTGCGGTGCGGTCGTCGGGCTCCAGCGCGCCCGTGATCACCACGACGGGCCCGGACAGGGCGGCGGCGGATGCCGGCACCACGCGGCGCGCGGGATCATCGGCGCGTGCACGCAGGGTGGCGAAACCGGCCGCGGCGGCCCGCGCCTCCCCGTCGTCGCCGCCCTCGACCGGGTCGATCAGCAGACTGCCGTCGCTGTCGACGACGTCGACGGTGTACCCCTCGTGCACGAGGCGCGCGATCACGGAGACGCAGGCGGTCACCGCTGTCTCGAACGCCTCATCGGCACCCGGGGCGCCGGCAGCGTTCGGGGTCCACCGCGAGAGCGCGCGGTCGAGCACCACGGTGGCCGCCGGGCTCGACTCCTGCTCCTCCTGACGCACCATGAGCGTGTCGCGGTGGGCGGTCGCGCGCCAGTGGATGCGACGCATCGAGTCGCCCGGGGCGTACGGGCGCGCGACGAGGTTGTCGGACCCCTGCCCCAGCTGCAGCGTGGTCGTCTGGCGACTGCCGCCGGCCTCACCCGAGGCGCGGGGGAGCGGGGCGAGGTCGACGATCGCCGGTGCGACGGTCACGGGCGTCGTGCGCCCCAGTGCGAGACGTCGCCGCAGCAGCCCGAACGGATCGGTGGTCGTCACCTCGAGGGGCCCCAGAGCATGGATGCCACGCGTCACGCCGACCATGTCGTAGTGCACCTGCACGGCGGCTCCGGTTCCCGACAGCGCCGACCCGGTGGCCGGAGAGGTGCCCTCGGCTCGACCCGTGACGCCCGGGGGGAGGGAATCGGACCACCGGCCGGGGCCGCTGGGCAGGGCGCTGCGCAGGCCCGCCCGCACGGTCACCGACGCGGTGCCGCCCACCTCGGGCACGTCGGGGGAGACGACGCGGGTGACGGTGCCCGCCCCCCGCGTCAGCAGGAGCGCGATCGCCGCGGCCACCAGGAGCGCCGCCAGCAGGGTCGCGAAGTACAGCAGTTCGGGGATGCCGGCCCTTTCGGCGATCACGAACGCCGCGGCCGTGAGCAGCAGCGCCCCCGTCCCGCGCAGGGTGAAGGGCCACCGCCGTCGCACCGCCGACCTCACGGGCGCGACGCGAGGGGCACCCGCACGCTCGCGGCGATGCGCTCGAGCGCATCGACCACGACGGCGGCCCCGGCCCGCCCGCCCGCGGCGGACCGGTTCGGGATCAGGCGGTGCGCGAACACCGGCGACAGCAGCTCGGTGATGTCATCGGGGATCACGTACGAGCGGGCGTCGAGGGCCGCGCGCACCTTCGCGGCGCGCACCAGCTGCAGGGTCGCGCGCGGGCTCGCGCCGAGGCGGATGTCGGGGTGGCTGCGCGTGGCCTGCGCGAGGGCCACGACGTACTCCTCGAGCGCGGGGGCGACGTGCACGCCGCGCGCCCAGGCGATCATCGCGGTGACCTCGCGCGCCGAGGCGACCGGGGTCAGGCCGTCGAGCGGGTTGACCGCGTCGCGCTGGCGGAGCATGAGCGCTTCCGCCGCGGCATCCGGATACCCCATCGAGATGCGCATGAGGAACCGGTCGCGCTGCGCCTCGGGGAGGGCGTAGGTGCCCTCCATCTCGTACGGGTTCTGGGTCGCCACGACGAGGAAGGGCGAGGGCAGCACGTGCGTGCGACCGTCGACGGTCACCTGACGCTCCTCCATCGCCTCGAGCAGCGAGGACTGCGTCTTGGGGGAGGAGCGGTTGATCTCGTCGGCGATGACGATGTGCGCGAACACCGCGCCGGGCGTGAACTCGAAGTGCCGCTGCACCGGATTGAACACCGACACGCCGGTGATGTCGCCCGGCAGCAGATCGGGGGTGAATTGGATGCGGCGGACGTCGGCGTCGATCGTGGCCGCCAGCGCCCGGGCGAGCATCGTCTTGCCGACCCCCGGCACGTCTTCGATGAGCAGGTGTCCCTCGGCCAGGAGGGCGATGAGGGCGCTGCGCACGGCGTGCGGCTTGCCGTCGATGACCCGGCCGACCGAGGCGAGGATCTTCCCGGTCAGGCGTGCGAAATCGTCCGCGTCCAGCGGGGCGTCGAGCACCGCTCGGGCGGGGGCGGAGTCTCCGCGGCGCAACCGCGATGCCGCCTCGGGCGTGACCGTCTCGTCCATGGCATCCCTTGTCTCGCGGGGCAGAGGTGTGTCGCGGGTAGAGGCGCATCCTCGCCGCCGTGACCTGATCGTAACCCGCGCCACGGGTAGCGGGGCTCGATTCCGCGGGACCTTCAGGGGTCACTCGGCGGATGCACCGGCCCCTAGGATCGGGGAGCGTTGGTCCACCCGAGGAGCCCCGCGCATGTCCGATGCCACCCCGTCCCTTCCCGCGTCCACCCACGTGCTCGCCGTCGACATCGGCGGGACCAAGGTCGACGCGGCCCTCGTGTCCCTCGACGGCGAGGTCGTCCGCGAGAGCGTCTCGCGGCGGACGACCGGACGCCACGCCGACCGCGACGAGGTGGCGCGTCACGTGCGCGAGGCCGCGATCGCGGCCCTCGCCGCAGCCCCCGACGCCCGCGTCGGTGCGATCGGCGTCGGCAGCGCCGGTCCGGTCGACCTGCCCTCGCGCTCGGTGTCGCCGCTGAACCTCCCCCTGGCCGCGGGCCTCGCGATCGACGACGTGCTCGAGGGCCTCGTCGACGGTCCGATCCACCTCGCCCTCGACGGCACGTGCATCGCGCTCGCCGAGCACTGGCGCGGGGCCCTCGTCGGCTGCGACGACGCCATGGCGATCGTGGTGTCCACGGGAGTGGGCGGCGGGTTCGTCATGGGCGGCCGGCCCGTCACGGGCGCGAGCGGCAACGCCGGTCACCTGGGCCAGATCTTCGTGCGCACCATCGAGGACGACGAGGTCGTGGCATCCACTCTCGAGGCCGTCGCGGCCGGCCCCGGCACCGTCGCGTGGGCCCGCACGCAGGGCTGGGAGGGCGAGACGGGCCTCGATCTCGCGGCCTCGCACGCGGCCGGCGACCCCGTCGCCGTCGCCGCCGTGTCGCGCTCGGCCACCGCGGTCGGCCAGGCCATCGCCGCGGCGGCGACCCTGTGCGACCTCGAGGCCGTCGCCATCGCCGGCGGCTTCTCGCACGTGGCGCCCGACTACATCGATCAGGTGCGGGCCGCTGCCCAGGCGGCGTCGTTGCACGCGTACGCGCGTCGATGCCGCGTGGTCGGTTCCGGCCTCGACGGCGACGGGCCGCTGCTGGGGGCCGCGGCCCTCGCGCTGCAGTCCTGACGCGGCGCCCCGCCGAGCGGCCCGGAGCCCGCGCGGGGCGGGCGTACGCTGAACGGCGAGGGCCGCGCCGCGGGCCGGCGAACGAAGGCGGGGGCCATGCGTACGGGATCCAACCTGCCCGCGGTGGGTGAGTACAACCAGACGCTGGTGCTCGACCTGATCCGCCGCTCGCCCGAGGGGCTCAGCCGCGTGGAACTCTCGGCGCGCACGGGCCTGAGCGCCCAGACGCTGAGCAACGTCACCCGGCGCCTCGCCGACGAGGGGCTCATCGTCGAGGCGGGCAAGGTCATCTCCGGCCCCGGCAAGCCCCGGACGCTGCTGAAGCTCGACCCCCGCTCCCGTTTCGCCGTGGGCGTGCACCTCGATCCCGTGGTCGACACGATCGTCGTCGTCGACATGGCGGGAGAGGTCATCGTGCACGACGAGATCCCGCGCGCACCTCACGCCACCCCCGCCGAACTGGTGGATGCCGTGGGTGCCGCCGTCGACACGATCGTCGAGCGCGCGGGCATCTCGCGCGACCTCGTGCTCGGTGTGGGCGTCGCCGCCCCCGGTCCCTTCGACGCCCGAGGCGGACGCCTGCTCGATCCGCCGCTGCTTCCGCAGTGGCACAACGTCAATGTGCGCGAAGACCTCGGCGCGGTGACCGGCCTGCCGGTCCTCGTCGAGAAGGACGTCACCGCGGCGATGGTCGGCGAGATGTGGTTCGACCGCTCCGACCGGCTGACCGACGCGATGTTCCTGTACTACGGCGCCGGTGTGGGTCTCGGCGTGGCCATCGCCGGTGCGCCGGTGCGCGGGCGCACCGGCAACGCCGGCGGCATCGCCCATGTCGTGGTCGACCCCGACGGACCGCGATGCGAGTGCGGCTCTCGCGGGTGCCTCGGTGTGTCGATCGAACCGCGCGTGCTCCTCGCCGAAGCCGGGGTCGATCCGGGAGATGCGGGCGACACGCGCCCCCACCTCGACCGTCTCGTCGCCGACGCGCGCCGCGGCGACCCGCGGGCCATGGCGGTGCTCGAGCGCGCGGGGGAGCGGATCGCGCGTGCCCTGGTGGTGACCAACAACCTCCTCGACGTCGACGAGGTCGTGCTCGGCGGCCCCGTCTGGGAGCGACTCGCGGAGGTGCTCGGCGACACCGTCGCAGCCCGGGTGGCGAGTGATCCGGTGTCGACGTCGACGCGGGCGATCGTCGTCCGCCGTTCCCTCGTCGGCGTCGACGTGGCCGCGGTGGGAGCCGCGTGCCTCCTGCTCGACGGTGCTTTCGCCGCGCGGCCCGCCCGCATGATGATCGCCCTCTGAGGCGGTTTTCCGCGGTTCACAGCGGTCCGTGGCTGGATCGTTACCGAGAGGACCACACCCGGACTTGCCGAGTTAGTCCATTTGATTTATAAAAGTTCCTGGCGACGCGGTGTCTCCACCCGAGCAAGGGAGCTTCCATGAAGAAACTGACGATGGCGACCGGTCTTCTGACCGCCACCGCCCTGACCGTGGCTCTGGCCGGCTGCTCCGGCGGCAGCGCCGACGCGGGCGACAGCACGACCATCCGAGTGGCCTACCAGACCACGGCGACCTTCAACGCGATGCAGACGCTGATGGAGACGGCGAAGGAGCAGTACGAGGCCGCCCACGAGGGCATGACCGTCGAGCTCGTCCCGATCCAGGCCGAGGGTGCCGACTACTACACGAAGCTCGCGCTGATGAACAAGTCGGCCAGCACCGCTCCCGACGTGCAGTACGAAGACACGTTCAAGATCCAGTCCGACGCGGCCGCCGGCTACCTGCTGCCCCTCGACGACTATCTCGCGAAGTGGGAGGACTGGTCGCAGTTCGCCGAGGGTGCCAAGCAGGCCGGCCTCGGCCCCGACGGCAAGACCTACGGCGTCTCTCTCGGAACCGACACCCGCGGCCTCTGGTACAACAAGGCCGTCTTCAGCGCCGCCGGCATCCCGGTGCCGTGGCAGCCCGAGACCTGGGACGACGTGCTCTCCGCCGCCGAGAAGGTCAAGGCGTCCACCCCCGACGTCATCCCCCTCAACGTCTACTCGGGGAAGACGGCCGGTGAGGCCGCGTCCATGCAGGGCCTCGAGATGCTGCTCTACGGCACCGAGGACACCCTCTACGACACCGACAGCAAGAAGTGGGTCGTCGGCAGCCAGGGCTTCAAGGACTCGCTGCAGTTCGTCTCCGACGTCTACCAGGGCGGCCTCGGCCCGTCGCTGCAGCAGGCGCTCGACCCCAACATCTTCACCAGCGTGACCGCCGACTGGCTGCCCTCGGGCAAGCTCGCCATGGCACTCGACGGCTCGTGGCAGTCGGCCGCGTGGGTCGAAGGCGGTTCGGCCGCCTGGCCCGAGTGGAGCGACGCCCTCGGCATCGCCGCCATGCCGACGCAGGACGGCCAGGCTCCCGGCTCGACGAGCATGTCGGGCGGTTGGACCCTCGCCATCGGCAAGAACACCAAGAACGCCGACGCCGCGTGGGACTTCCTCTCGACCGCGGTCAACAAGGACAACGCCACCGCCTACGGCATCGACAACAGCCAGATCGCCGTGCGCGCCGACGTCGCCGAGTCCAGCGAGTACCTCGACGCGAACCCCAGCTTCGAGACCTTCTCGAGCTTCGTCGACACCACGCACTTCCGTCCCGCGACGGAGGACTACGACAAGATCTCGAACCAGATCCAGGTCGCCATGGAGGCCGTCATGACCGGTCAGTCCAGCGTCTCCGACGCGGCCGCCGCCTACGACCAGGCCGTCATCGGCATCGTCGGCGAAGAGAACACCCAGAAGGGCTGACCGTGACCGCCCTGGCGCAGACCGGGGCGACCGGCACCGGCCGGGGGTCGCGCGTGAAGACGCGCGGCCTCCGGTCGTCGGCCCGGGCGCTCCCCCTCCTGCCGGCAGCCCTGCTGCTGGCCGTGTTCCTGCTCGGCCCGATCCTGGTGTCGCTGTGGGGCTCGCTCACCAACGCCACCCTGTCGGGTTCGACCGCCGTGGCGAGCGAGTTCATCGGACTCGACAACTACACCCAGCTCTTCAAGGCCCCCGACTTCCCCGTCTCGGTCGTCAACACGATCGTCTTCGTGTTCTTCTCCGCCGTGATCGGGCAGAACGTGCTCGGCCTCGCGCTGGCCCTCATGATGCGCTCGGGCAACCGCGTCGTCACCGCCGTCGTCGGCACCATCGTCGTCACGGCGTGGGTGCTCCCCGAGATCGTCGCGGCCTTCGCCGCCTACGCCTTCTTCCGTGACAACGGCACCCTCAACGCCATCCTCGCCGTCTTCGGCGCCGAGCCGGTGAGCTGGCTGTTCACGCTGCCCGTGCTCATGGTCATCTTCGCCAACATCTGGCGGGGGACGGCGTTCTCGATGATGGTGTACTCCGCCGCCCTCGCCGACGTGCCGCCCGAGATCACCGAGGCCGCCGAGGTCGACGGGGCCAGCGGCATCAAGCGCCTCGTGTTCATCACCATCCCGATGATCCGCTCGACCATCGGCACCAACTCCATGATCGTGACCCTGCAGACCCTCTCGGTCTTCACGCTGATCTTCGTCATGACCGGCGGAGGCCCCGGCAACGCGAGCACGACCCTGCCGATCCTCGCCTACCAGCAGGGTCTGAAGTTCGGCGAGCTGGGCTACGGCACCGCGATCGCCACGATCATGCTGCTCATCGGTGCGGTGTTCTCGTTCTTCTACGTGCGCGCGCTGCGCGAGGAGGTCTCCTCATGACCACCACGACCCTCCCCGAGGTCACCGGCACCCGCCGCGGCCAGGGCCCCGCGTCCGCGCGGAAGAAGGCCTCGCTCTCGTCGCCGCGCACCCGCGCGCTGAGCGCGCTGTCGAACACGTTGATGATCGTCATCGGCATCCTGTTCGTCGTCCCGCTCATCTGGCTCGTCACCGCCTCTCTCGACGCGCAGCCGACACTCGCGATCAAGATGCCCGAGGTCGTCACCCTCGACAACTTCGCGGCCGTGATGAAGCCCGACCTGCTGTTCCTGCCGCTGTGGAACAGCGTGCTGCTCGCGGGTGGCACGTCCATCGCCACGGTGGTGCTCGCGTCGCTCGCGGCCTACCCGCTGTCGCGCTACAAGATGCGCGTCGGCAAGCCGTTCCTCTACGCGGTGCTGTTCGGCACGTGCCTGCCCATCACGGCGATCATGGTGCCGGTCTACAGCCTGTTCGTGCAGTTGAACCTCATCGACTCCGTCGGCGGCACGATCCTCTTCCTCACCGCGAGCGCGCTGCCGATCGCGATCTGGATGATGAAGAACTTCATGGACGGCGTACCCGTCGAACTCGAGCACGCGGCCTGGATGGACGGCGCGGGATCCATGCGCACCCTCGTGCAGATCGTGCTCCCGCTGATGCGTCCCGGGATCGCCGTGGTGTTCATCTTCACGTTCATCCAGGCGTGGGGGAACTTCTTCGTGCCCTTCGTGCTGCTGCTCAGCCCCGACTACCAGCCGGCCGCCGTCAGCATCTTCAACTTCTTCGGGTCGTTCGGGGCCGTGGCCTACGGCCAGCTCGCCGCCTACTCGATCGTCTACTCCCTCCCCGTCCTCGGTCTGTACGTCCTCGTGCAGCGCGGCCTCGGTGGCCCGTCGGCACTCGCCGGCGCGGTCAAGGGCTGACCCGTCCCCCCCAGACAAGGAATCGATTCCATGCACGACCGCACCGCACTCATCGAGATGCGCATCGAACGCTTCATCCGCGAGCGTCTCGCCGGCGCCGTCTACCGCTCCCGCCAGCCCCTGACGGTCTCCGCGTGGGAGGCTCCGGGCGAGCCCGTGACCTTCGCCGAGGCGCAGGATGCCACCTACCGCCCCTTCGCGATCGGCACACCGTGGGGGCGTGCGTGGGGGACCACCTGGTTCGCCGTGTCGGGGGAGGTCCCGGCCGACTGGCGCGACTCCTCGGGTGAGCTTCCCGCGGGCACCGTCGCCGAACTCGTGATCGACCTCGGCTTCACGGCCGGTCAGAGCGGCTTCCAGTGCGAGGCGCTCGTGTGGAACCGCGAGGGCGCGCCGATCAAGGGCGTCTCACCGTTCAACAACGCCACGCCCGCGGCGATCGACGCCGAGGGCCGCGTCGACGTTCTCGTCGAGGCCGCCTCGAACCCCGACGTGGGGAGCCTCTTCACCTTCGAGCCAACCCCCGTGGGCGATCCGGCCACCGCGGGCGACGCCCCCCTCTACACGCTGCGCGACATCTCGATCGGTCTGCGCGACCTCGTGGTGTGGGAGCTGTTGCAGGACTTCCGCCTCCTCCACGGCCTGATCGCCGAGCTCGACGCCACGTCCGCGCGGCGCGCGACCCTGCTCGAAGCGATGGATGCCGCGATCGACGCGATCGATCCCCACGACGTCGCCGGCACCGCGTCGGCCGGCCGCGACGTGCTGGCACCGCTGATGGCCGCGCCCGCGGCATCCAGTGCCCACGTGCTGCACGCGGTCGGTCACGCGCACATCGACTCGGCGTGGCTCTGGCCGGTGCGCGAGACCGCCCGAAAGGTCTCGCGCACCTTCAGCAACGTCCTCTCGCTCATGGACGAAGATCCCGAGTTCGTCTTCGCGAGCTCGTCGGCGCAGCAGTTCGCGTGGATGAAGGAGCACTACCCGGCGCTCTGGGAGCGCCTCAAGGCCCGCGTCGCCGAGGGGCGATTCGTGCCCGTGGGCGGCATGTGGGTCGAATCCGACACCAACATGGTCGGCGGTGAGGCGATGGCCCGTCAGTTCGTGGAGGGCAAGACGTTCTTCCTCGACGAGTTCGGCATCGACACCGAAGAGGTGTGGCTGCCCGACTCGTTCGGCTACAGCGGCGCCCTGCCGCAGATCATGAAGGCCGCGGGAGCGCGCTGGTTCCTCACGCAGAAGATCTCGTGGAACGAGACCAACCGCATCCCGCACCACACCTTCCGCTGGGAGGGCATCGACGGCTCGCGCATCTTCACGCACTTCCCGCCGGTCGACAAGTACAACTCCGAGGTCACCGCGGCCGACCTCGCCCACGCCGAGCGCAACTTCGCCGACAAGGGCCGGGCGCGCACGTCACTGCTGCCGTACGGCTTCGGCGACGGCGGCGGCGGCCCCACCCGCGAGATGACCGCGACCATCGCGCGGACGCACTCGCTCGAGGGCGCGCCGATCGTCAAGCACTCCACCCCGCGCGAGTTCTTCGAGACCGCCGAGGCCGAGTACGCCGATCCCGCCGTCTGGGCGGGTGAGCTGTACCTCGAGTTCCACCGCGGCACCTACACCAGCCAGCTGCGCACCAAGCAGGGCAACCGCCGCAGCGAGCACCTGTTGCGCGAGGCGGAGCTGTGGGCGGCGACCGCCACCGTCCGCACGGGGGCCGACTACCCGGCCGAGACGTTCCAACGCCTGTGGCGTCTGGTGCTGCTGCAGCAGTTCCACGACATCCTGCCGGGCACCTCGATCGCCTGGGTGCACCGCGACGCCGAGCGCAACTACGAGGCCATCGCGGCCGAGTTGGAGCAGGTCATCGCGGACAGCCTCCGGGCGCTCGTCGGTCACGGCGATTGCGTGGTCACCGCCAACGCCGCCCCCCACCGTCGGGCGGGGACCCCCGCGCTGGCGATCGCGCCGACGACCCCCGCGGGAGACGTCGCTCCCCGCGCCGAGGGCGAGGGCTGGGTGCTCGACAACGGCATCGTCCGCGCCGAGGTCGACGGCCGCGGCCTGATCACCTCGCTCGTGGACGTGGCATCCGGTCGTGAGGTGGTCCCCGCCGGCCAGGTGGCCGGCCAGTTCGAGGTCTTCCGCGACACCCCCACCCAGTGGGACGCGTGGGACATCGACGAGACCTACCGCCGCCATGCGACCGCCCTCGAGGCGGCCGACCGCGTCGCGGTCGACGGGAACGCGATCCTCGTGGAGCGCACCGTCGGCGACTCCGCCATCGTGCAGCGCGTCGCGCTGGCCGAGGGTTCGCGCGCGGTGCGTCTGTCGCTGGACGTCGACTGGCACGAGCAGCAGAAGCTGCTCAAGCTCCGCGTCCCCGTCGACGTGCACACCGACCGCGCGGCATCCGAGATCCAGTTCGGCCACATCGTGCGCCCGACCCACACGAACACCTCGTGGGACTCGGCGCGCTTCGAGACGGCCGCGCACCGCTGGGTGCGGGTCGCCGAGAGCGACTTCGGGGTCGCCGTGACCAACGACTCCACGTACGGTCACGACATCACCCGCCACGAGCGCGAGACCGGGGGCACGTACTCGCTCGTGCGGCTGTCGATCATCCGCTCGGCGATGTTCCCCGACCCGGGTCAGGACCAGGGCGCGCACCACCTCGAGGTGGGCATCGTCGTGGGCGCCGACGTCGTCGACGCCGTGGCCGAGGGCTACCGCACCAACCTGCCCGCGCGCGTCGTCGCGGATGCGGCCGGGGAATCGGTCGCGCCGCTGGTGACGATCGACGAGCCGGGTGTGGTCGTCGAGGCGATCAAGCTCGCCCAGGACGGCTCGGGAGACGTCGTCGTGCGCCTGTACGAGGCACTCGGTCAGCGTGCGCACGCGCGGCTGGAGGCCGGGTTCGAGATCTCGGGCGTCGTCGAGACCGACCTCCTCGAACGCGAGGTCGACGTCGCGGCGGTGTCCGGCGTCTCGGGCGGCGTGGCCCAGCTCGACCTGCGTCCCTTCCAGCTGGTGACGCTGCGCCTGAAGCGCTGATCCGCGAGAAGGCGATGCGGCCGGGGGAGTGCCCCCGGCCGCACCGTCGTTTTCGTCGGGTGTGCGCCATCGCCGAACCCACCCCATACGGTGTCGGAGTCGGGGCCCATTCCCTACTTCTCCCCGCGCCACGCGGGGGCAGGGAGCGGAGGAGATTCCGGGAGGGGAGGGGGGATGCCGCTGGCCACATCCTCCCGTCCCGGAATCTCCTCCGTCGCGTCCCGGTCTCTTGCCCCTTGCGCGTCCGCTCGTCCGCTGAGGGCCCACGGTCACCGAGTGAGCGGCGGCCGTCTCACACGGACGCCACCGTCATGAGGACGACGGATGCCGCCATCGCGGCGATCTGCGCGCGGTCCAGCAGGGCCGGCATCCGTCGTCCCGCCATGACGGACAGGGAGACATAGCCCAGTACGGCGACGATGAGCACTGGCGTGAGGGCGACGCCGTGCGCGTGCGCGGCGGCGTGCCCGCCCATGCCGAGCTGCAGTGCCGCCATCACGACCATGCCGAGCGTCGTGTGCAGGGTCATCAGCGCGGGCACGCGCGGGGCGCGGCGCTGTCGCGGACGCCGCCACACGGCGAGGGCCAGCGCGGCGACGAGCAAGAGGGCTGTCCAGAACACCGGCGCGACGACGCCCGAGACCGCGGCATCCAGCATCGCCAGCAGCATGAGCGCGGAGGCCACGACCTCGGGCGGCCGCACCCGCGCGCGATCGGCTGCCAGACAGCAGGCGCCGACCGCCGCGGGCGCGACCGCCCAGGCGTGGAGGATCTCGCTCATTGCCTCAGCAGTGGCATCCGGATGCCGACGACTCGCCGTGCCCGCTCGGGTGCGCCGCGGGTGCGCAGTGCGTGTCGGCCGGGGCGGGGACGTTGAGCACCGGGTTGCGCTCGAAGAAGTTGTAGGGCTTGAGCGTGAACTTGGCGTAGTCCATCGGCATGACGGGCCAGTCCTCGTTGCGCGGGAAGTGCGTGAGGCCGAAGGTGTGCCAGAGCACGACGTCCTCTCCGACGAGCGGCTCGTCGCCCGCGATGAAGGCCGGGATGCCGGCCCCGCCCGGGTGCTGGTTGACGAAGTCGCCGGCGGCGTAGCGCTCGTCGGGGTCGTACTTCGTCACGAACAGGTTCTTCGTGGCGAAGGCGGCGCGCGCGGCGATCGAGGAGTCGTCGTCGGCGAGCAGCACGGGCGTCTCGGTGGGGAAGAGCATGTACGACGTCGCCTGCCCGCGCTCGGTGGTCTTCTCGGTCGAGGCGATCTGCCAGACACGGCTCACCGCGCCGTCGGCGAGACGACCCGACACCTTCTCGGAGGCGATCGGCGTCACCTTCTTGGTGAAGGCGTTGCCGGCGGGGTTGGTCTCCGAGATCGGCACGCGCACGGCGTCGATCTCGTTGACCACGTTCGCGACGCCGTCGACGGTCATGTCCAACCGTGCCGAGAACAGGTGCTGGTGGTAGGGGGCGCCGAGTCCCGGTGCGACCTCCGACGCGAACGGGTAGCCCGCGCCCGGGTAGGCCGACGTGAACAGGATGCCGGTGAGCTTGGCCTCGCACTCGATGGTGCCGTCGAGGTAGAGGTACCAGTAGAAGCCGTAGTCGTAGTTGCCCACGGTGGTGAAGAACGAGATCACCAGACGCCGGGAGCGGCGCACCTCGCTCGCGCCCGTGAAGATGTCGGTGTGCTTCCAGAGGGTGCCGAAGTCCTCCTCGTGCATGCACACCGCGTTGCGGACGGTTCGCGGCATCCCGTTCTCGTCCGACAGCACGGCGTCGACGTAGGTGATGTCGCCCACGCAGTCGCATCCGAGTTCGAGTTCGTTCGTGTACCGGCCGAACAGGTACTCGCCGGTGTCGAAGTAGTTCTGCCAGAAGCGGTTGGGGGCGGGGTCGGCGTAGGGCACGACCATCTCGCTGATCGAACCGCGGTACATCACGGGGCGCCCCGCGAACGACAGCTGACGCAGGATCAGTCCCTCGCGGGTGTCGAAGCCGATGCGCAGATCCCACTCGCCCCACGTGACGTGCTCTCCGTCGACGGTGAAGCTCGACCCCTCGGGCTGGGTGATGACGATGGGCGTGAGCCCCTCCAACGGCGGGCCCTGAAGCTCGGGATCGTCGTAGTTGCCGTGCGTCTCGGGCACGGTGAAACCGGGGGTGTCGACGACCTCGATCACGCGACGGTCGGCGATGTCGATGTAGGCGGTGAGGCCGTCGACGGGGTGGGCCCACGGGTGGTCGGCGGGGTGGTCCTGGCGGAACGCGAAGGTGCGCAGCACCCGGCGACCCACCTCGTTCTCATAGCCGTAGTGCCCCGCCGACAGCGGCACGAGCACGACGTCGGCGGTGGTCAGGCCCCGCGCGGCGAGGGCGGCGACCCAGACCTCGCTCTCGTTCGCGATGACGCCGACCTCCTCGAACTCGGCGTCGAGGATGGGGAGCTGTCCGTCGGAGCCGTCGAGCTCGGTCTCGCGCAGCACGGCTCCCGTGGCGAGCGAGACGACGAGGTCGAGCGAGTGGGCCGTGCGCAGGTTCAGCAACTGCACGCGGGCGCGCCGCTCGGGGGCGGGGGCCTCGCCGCGCTCCCACGCCAGCACCTCGCCCTTGGGTGCCTCTTCGAGGCCGACGTAGGCGAAACGGGTGGCCTCGTCGACGCCGGGGAGCCCGGCGACGATCGCGTGGACGGCCGTGATCTCGGCGGCGGCGAGGGAGGAGAGGGGGTGTGCGGGCGCCGCGGGGGCGGCGAAGGCGGCGATGGTCGGATCGGTGAGGGTCATGGTGTCTCTCTCGGGTGGAACGGTCGGAACGGTCGGAACGGGGTCGGGCGGGAACAGCGGGGACGGATGCCGCGGCGCCGGGGGAGGGAGCACGGGCGCCGCGGCATCCGGATCACCCGGCGATGGTGTCGGTGAGCTTGGCGTAGGCGGCGGGACGCCGGCGGCGGATCCACGCGGCTTGCGCGTATCCGAGCAGCGGGAAGACGACGACCAGTCCGAGCAGCGACCACGTCACGGCGCCGAAGACCGGTGCCCCGTCGCCGTCGACGTCGCCGACCATGATCGGGAAGTAGACGACGATGATCACCGCCGAGGCGAGGAGTCCGAGGAAGCCCAGCGCGGGGGCGACGACGGTGTTCCACACCCGGCGATCGGCGCGGGTGCGGGCGAAGTAGAGGATCACGGCGACGGAGGTCGCCGCCATCAGCACCGCGATGGCGAGGGTCGCCACACCGGCGAACCAGGTGAACACCTGCAGCAGCGGGTCGAGATTCAGCACGGCGAAGACCACCGTGAGCACGCCCGCGGTCGCGGTCTGCACGATCGACGACACGTGGGGCGAGAGGTGACGGGCGTGCACGGCGCCCACGCGGTCGGGCAGCACCCCCGCACCCGCCATCGCGTGCTGGTAGCGGGTGAGAACGTTGTGGAACGACAGCACGCACGCGAACATCGACGTCAGCAGCAGCACGTTGACGACGATCTCGCCGACGGTCCCGAGATAGAGCGCGACCGTGCGGAGCATCAGGGTGCCGGGATCGGCCGCTGCCTCCATGATCCCGCCGGGGCCCCACGCCATCACCAGGCCCCACGAGGCCAGCGTGTAGAAGATGCCGATGCCGATGACCGCACCGTACGTGGCGCGGGGGATGGTGCGATCGGGATCGCGTGCCTCGTCGCGGAAGATCGCCGTCGCCTCGAACCCGATGAACGCCGCGATGGCGAACATGAGTCCCACTCCCGGAGAGCCGCTGAAGACGTTGGTCGGCTCGAAGGGAGCGGCGCTCAGCCCCTCGGGTCCGCCGTCGACCACCACGGCGGCGACGAGCGCGAGCACGATGGCGACCTCGGCCACCAGCAGCACGCCCAGCACCTTGCTGGAGAGGTCGATGTGCCGGTAGCCCAGGATGCCGACGAGTCCGACCGTCAGCAGCGCGTACAGCCACCAGGCCACGGCGGGTCCGCCCAGCGACTCGACCGTGATGCTCAGGAGGTAGCCGATGTAGCCGTACACCGACACCTGGATGGTCGTGTAGGTCAGCATCGCCGTCCACGCCGCGGCGAGGCCCGACGGCCGACCCAGGCCGTAGCCGATGTAGGTGAAGAAGGCACCGGGGCGCGGCACGTGCCGGGTCATGGCGGCCAGTCCCACCGCGAACAGCAGCAGGACGACGGCGCTCACGGCGTACAGCGTTGGGAAGCCCGCGCCGTTTCCGATCAGGATGCCGAGGGGGGCGGCGCCGCCGACGACGGTGAGCGGTGAGGCCGCGGCGACGACCATGAAGACGATGGCGGTGACGCCGAGGGAGCCCTGCAGGGTCCGCTTCGCCGACGCCGCCACCCCCTGCGATTCGAGCTGGGTCATATCGGTTCCTCCGGGTTCGGGTGTGCAACCGACAGTGCCCCTCGACCGTTGCGCGACCGTGAGGAGCGCGTGAAGGTGTCGTTGCCGCGACTGAGACCGGCGGCCGCGACCGTCTCATTCGGAGGACATGCCCCCGAAACACGGGTGTCGCCCTGCCGCAACCGCCGCGGCGTACCGTCGGCTGATCCCGACGGAGATGACATGACCGCACTCTCCCGCGCCATCGCGAGGCCCGCTCCGGTCGCCGGTTTCGGCGAGCGCTCGCCGCTGCACGGCCTGGAGCGGCGCCGTATCGGGGTCCTCGACCTGGCGGCGCAGTCGGTGGCGGCCGTGGCCCCCGCGGCCGCCGCCACCACGGTGGTCCTTCTGGTCGCCGGGGTGGCTCCCGGTATGACCGTGGCGGCCATCGTCGCCGCCGCCATGCTGAGCCTGGGCGTCGCCCGCACGGTCGCACAGTTCGCGCGACGGTTCGCCGCAGCCGGAGGGCTCTACACCTACACGGCCCGCGGCCTCGGCACCCGCGCGGGGCTGGCCGCCGGAGCAGCGATCGTCACCGGGTACGCGGCCGTGGCGATGTTCGCGCTGCTCGGCGGCGCCTACTACGGCACGTACCTGCTCGCCGGACTCTGGCCCGCACTCGATCGACCGCTGGTCGCGGCGGGCGCCATCGTCGTCGAGGCGGCGATCGTGGCGTTCGTGCTCGTGCGCGGCATCCATGTCTCGGCGCGCGTCGCCCTCGTCGTGGAGGTGTTGTCGGTCGCGCTGATCGTGGTCCTGCTCGGTGTGCTCCTGGTGTACGTCGGCCCGCTCGACGTCGGCGCGGTGCTCGCGGTGCCCTCGACCGGCGGCGAGGCCGTCGCCCTCGCGGCGGGCGCGGTCATCGCGGTCACCGCGTTCGTCGGGTTCGAGTCGGCCACGACGCTGGGGGTGGAGGCCGTCTCCCCGTTGCGCAACGTGCCGCGCGCGATCACGGGCACCGTCGTCATCTCGGGTGCGCTCTTCGTGCTCGCGGCCGTGACCCAGGTCGCGGGCTTCGACGCGCTGGGGGCGGACCTCGCCGCCTCCGCCTCGCCGCTGAACGACCTCGCCGCCGCCTACGGTCTCGGCGGGTGGGGGGTCGTCGCCGACGTCGGCATCGCGGCGTCGTTCCTCGCGTGCGCCATCGGCTCCACCACCGCGCTCGTGCGCGTGCTGTTCGCGCTGAGCCGCGACGGTGTGCTCCCGGCGCGCTTCGGCGACACGCACCGCCGCTTCGGAACACCCGCGGCCGCCGTCTCACTCGCGCTCCCGCTCATCGCGGCCGTGCCGCTGCTGCTGGTGGGCGGGGGTGTCGACATGCGCGACGCGATGCACGCGACGCTGTCGGTCGGGGCGGCGGGGTACATCGTGGCCTACATCCTGGTCTGCGTGGCCGCGCCGGCGTTCCTGCGCCGGATCGGCGAGCTGACGCCTCTGCCGGCTGTCGTGGCCGCTCTCTCGGCCGCTGCCCTCACGGCGGCCCTGGTCGCCTTCTTCGTCGACGACACGGCGACCGGGGGTCCGGGCCTCGCCGTGGTCAGCGTGATCGCGGTGGTGTTCGCGGTGATCGTGATGATGCTCCGGCGTCGGCACGGGTCGGGATCGATCGGCGCGTACGACGAGCCGACCGCGTCCGAGGTCCTCGGGGGAGTGCCCTCGCCGAGGCCGTCGAGCGATGCGTGAGCGTACGGCGCCCGCCCTCGGCGCACGCCAACCGGGCGCTGTGCACTCGGCGCTGTCGGTACTCGAGGCCGTCGCGCACCTCGGGGCCGGCGTCACGGCGCAACGCCTGTCGGCCGAGCTGGGGCTGCCCCGCGCGACGACCTACCGGTTGCTGAACCTGCTGGTCGAAGACGAGTTCCTCGTGCGTACTCCGGATCTCGCGGGGTTCGCGCTCGGGGCCAAGGTCGCGCAGCTGGCCGCGGTGGCGGCTCCACCCGTGCGCTTGTCGTCGGCCGCGCGCGCGGTGGTCGACGATGCCCGTCACCGTGTGCGCGGCGGCGTGCACGTCGTCCTCTTCGTCGACGGACGCGTCGTCGTCGTCGACGCCGACCCCGACTTCCCGCTGTCGGACCACGCCCGACTCACGCGGGAGCCCGGACGTTTCGCACTCGGTCGCCTGATGCTCCTCGACGATCCGTCGGCGCAGGGCGCGGCAGCCGACGCCGCCCGTGCGGATCTCGCGCGGTGGGGCGCGACGCGCCAGAGCGGCGAGTTGGCGGCGGGCTCCGGGTGTCTGGCGGTTCCGCTGCGCGACGACGCGGGTCGACTGGCGGGGGCACTGGGCTTCTCGGGACCCCGACATCGCGTCGACGAGCCCGACACCGTGCTGGCGGCACTCCGTCCGGCGGCCGACGCCCTCGCTCCCCTCGTGGTGTGACGGGCTGCGCACCGTCCGTGATCGTGCCGCCCCGGCGCCGCGAGGATCGCTCTCGCGCCGGGCGCCGCGCAGCGCTCTTCGCGTTCGGCGAGGTGTGATCCGCCGTCGCGAGCGTGACCGGGGGGAGGGCGAGAAAATGGATGCCGAGGATTCATCCTCGACTCACCCCTGGGCCGCTGCTCGTCACACGCACCGCGCGGCTCGGATCACCCGTGAACGGTGCGCGACCTCCCGCCCGACGCCTCGGACGGGAGGAGGTTCGCCGGTCGGGTAAGCTGTACTCGGCTCTCCGCGTGGCGGCATCCAGGCCAACTCCCCCAGGACGGAAACGTAGCAAGGGTAACCAGGCTCTACCGGGTGCGCGGAGGGTCTTTTCTTTGCCCGCGCGACATCCTCGACGCGCTTCCCGTTCGACGGCGCGCTCAGTGAGGGCGGATCTCTCCCGAACCGCGGGGGATGAGGTCGACGGGCACGACGACCCGGCGCGGCGACATGCGCGCGACGCCGTCGAGGGTCTCGAACAGCATCTCGGCGGCGCGCACCCCGATCTCCTGCGGGCGCTGGGCGATGACGCTGATCCCGGGCTCCATCAAATCGGCGAGATCGACGTCGTCGAACCCGATGAGAGCCACATCGTGGTGCCGACCCAGCCGTCGGAGGGCGTGCACGGCGCCGATCGTGATGAGGTTCTGCCCGCTGACGATCGCCGTCGGGGGAGTGGGCAAGGCCATCAGCTCCAGCACGGCGCGCTCCGCCGCAGCCTGGTCGGTCAGGTCGCGGACGATGACGGTCGACGATTCGGGCAGCCCGAACTCGGCGGTGGCCTCGCGGAACCCCCGCTCGCGCTCGCGGGCGGTCCAGATGTCGTGGCGGTCGAGCAGCAGAGCGATCGTGCGGTGTCCATAACCGAGCACGTGACGGGTGGCCAGGGCGGCGCCGCCGACGTTGTCGGCGTGTACGAGGTCGGCGGCGAGGTCGGCGGGCTCGCGGTCGATGAAGACCACGGGCATCTTCTCGGGGATCAGTTCGCCCAGGTACGCCTGGCTCCCGGCGATGCAGGTCAGGATGAGGCCGTCGACCTTGCGGCGCACGAAGGCCCCCACCGCGGCGATCTCGCGGTCGGGGTCGTCGTCGAGGCTCGAGGCGAAGACCGCCACATCACGGTGGATGGCCAGGTCTTCGATCGCGCGGTGGATCGTCGCCGAGAACGGGTTCGCGACGTTTCCGAGCAGCAGCCCGAGGGTCTGCGTGCGCGTCATCGTGCGGCGGAGGTTCGCCGCATACGCGTCGGGTTCCCACTGGAGCTCGGCGATCGACGCGCGGATGCGGGCGGCCGTGGCCGTGGCCACGTTGGGCTCGTTGTTGATGACGCGGGAGACGGTCTTGATCCCGACGCCGGCGTGAAGCGCGACGTCGCGAATCGTGACTGATCCTCCGCGGGCATCGGGTTTACCTGATAACGGTGTCATCGTCCCGGACTCGCTCGATCGATTGGTTCTTGCACTCTACAACGGCATGCGGTACACCTGTCACTGACACCGTTGTCAGTCTGGTTTCGACAAAGCAGTCCCCGACCACCAAAGGACCACATCCATGCCGCAGCACTCGAAGTCCCGCGCCCTTTTCACGGCAGCCTCGATCGCCGCCGTCGCAGCCCTCGCCCTCACCGGCTGCGCCTCTCCCGCGGGTTCCGCGACCTCCGCCGCTCCCGCCGGCGCCGATGAGCAGGTGGGCGTGACCCTCATCGTCAAGACCACGAGCAACCCCTTCTTCGTCTCGATGGAGGAAGCCGCTCAGGCCGATGCCGAGAAGGCCAACGTCAAGCTGACGCTCGCCGCCGGCAAGAAGGACGGCGACACCGACAGCCAGATCCAGGCCATCGAGAACGCCATCTCGCGCGGTGACAAGGGCATCCTCATCACCCCGAACGGCTCCGCGGTCATCAACGAGATCGAGAAGGCGCGCAAGGCCGGTCTGTACGTCATCGCGCTGGACACCGTGCCCGACCCCGCCGACTCCGTCGACATCACCTTCGCCACCGACAACTTCGCGGCCGGAGAGCTGATCGGCCAGTGGACCGCCGAGAAGCTGGCGGGCGCGACCGCCAACATCGCGATGCTCGACCTCTTCAGCGACCAGATCGTCACCGTCGACACCGCGCGCGACCAGGGCTTCCTGAAGGGGATGGGCATCGATGTGCCCGACCCCAGCAAGAACGGCTCGGAGGCCCCCTCGGGTTCCTACACCGGCGGACAGGGCGGCTCGTACACGATCGCCGGTCACCAGGCCACGCAGGGCGCGGAGGACGGTGGACGCTCCGCGATGGAGACGCTGCTGTCGAAGGACCCCAACATCAACGTCGTCTACACGATCAACGAGCCCGCCGCCTACGGCGCGTACCAGGCTCTGAAGGCCGCCGGCAAGGAGAAGGACGTCATCATCGTCTCGGTCGACGGCGGCTGCACGGGCGTCGGCTACGTCAAGGACGGCATCATCGGCGCGACCGCTCAGCAGTACCCGTCGAAGATGGCCTCCCTCGGCATGGAAGCCATCGCCACGATCGCCCGCGGTGGCGAGGCCCCGAAGCCGACCGATGGCCTCGACTTCTTCAGCACCGGACAGCAGCTCGTCACCGACCAGCCGCAGACGGGTCTCGAGAGCCTCACTTCCGCCGACGCCTCCAGCACCTGCTGGGGCAAGTGATCACCCGGGGGCGCGCCGGACGGCGCGCCCCCGTCCTCTCACCTGCGACCGGGAAGACCGTCATGTCACAAACACCCTCCACCCCCCAGACCGCACCGCCGACCTCGGCCCTGCACCTGGCCGACGAGTTCATCTCGCGCCAGACGCCCATGCAGCGCGTGCGCAACGTCCTCTACCGCTACCCGGCCGTCAGCCCGGCCATCGTCCTCGTCGTCGCCGTCATCGTCTTCGGCATCATCAACCCCCGCTTCCTCGCCCCGGCCAACCTCTCGCTCATCACGCAGCAGGTGGCCGTCATCGGCACCCTGGGCGTCGCGCAGACGCTCGTCATCCTGACCGCGGGCATCGACCTCTCGGTCGGTGCGGCGATGATCCTCAGCTCGGTCGTGATGGGCAACGCCGCCGCTGGGCTCGGCATCCCGGGCCCCCTCGCTCTCATCATCGGGCTGATCGCCGGTGTGCTGACCGGCCTCGTCAACGGCATGCTGGTGACCCGCCTGAACCTGCCGCCCTTCATCGTGACCCTGGGCACGCTCAGCATCTTCACCGCGCTCCTGCTGCTGCTCTCCAACGGTGCGACCGTGCAGGGAAGCGACCTGCCCGAGATCATCACCTTCACGGGGACGACCTTCCACATCGGCGTCGACGTGACGTTCGGGGTGTTCCTGATGATCCTCGTCTACGCCGTCGTCTCCTACGCCCTCGGACGCACCGCCTGGGGACGCCACGTGTACGCGGTCGGTGACGACAAGGAAGCCGCCCGCCTCAGCGGCATCCGGGTCAACCGCGTGCTGCTGAGCGTGTATCTCGCGGCCGGCGCCATCGTCGCCATCGCCGCCTGGATCCAGATCGGCCGCGACTTCGGTTCGAGCCCCAACGCCGCCGTCGACGCCAACCTCAACGCGATCACGGCCGTGGTCATCGGCGGCATCAGCCTGTTCGGCGGACGCGGCAACGTGTGGGGCACCCTGCTCGGTGCGCTCATCGTCGGCGTCTTCCGCAACGGACTTGCCCTCGCCGGCCTCGACGTGCTCTACCAGACCCTCGCCGTCGGTGTGCTCGTCATCGTCGCCGTCTCGATCGACCAGTGGATTCGGAAGGTTCGCAAGTGAACGCCGCAGCAACCGACACGCGCACGCCCGTCCTCTCGGCCACGCGCCTCGTCAAGACCTATGGGCACGTCGTCGGGCTCGACGGCGTCAGCCTCGACCTCTACGCCGGTGAGGTGCTCGCCATCATCGGCGACAACGGAGCCGGCAAGACCACGCTCATCAAGTGCCTGACGGGGGCCGAGATCCCCGACGGGGGCGAACTTCGCCTCGACGGCAAAACGGTGAGCTTCCGCCGCCCGCAGGATGCACGGGATGCCGGCATCGAGACGGTCTACCAGTCGCTCGCGGTCTCGCCCGCTCTCGACGTGGCGGCCAACATGTACCTCGGCCGCGAGATCCGTCGCCCGGGCCCGCTCGGATCGTTCTTCCGCATGCTCGACACCAAGACCATGCGCAAGAACGCCCGCGACGAGCTCACGCGCCTGGGCATCTCGACCCTGCAGGACGTTACGGTCGCGATCGAGAACCTCTCCGGTGGTCAGCGTCAGGCCGTCGCGGTCGCCCGCGCCGCGGCGTTCGGGTCCAAGGTCGTCGTGCTCGACGAGCCCACCGCGGCCCTCGGCGTGCGCGAGAGCAACCAGGTGCTCGAGCTCATCAAGCGTCTGCGCGACAACGGGGTGCCCGTCATCCTGATCAGCCACAACATGCCCCACGTGTTCGAGGTGGCCGACCGCATCCACATCCAGCGTCTCGGTAAGCGCGCCGGCACCATCACCCCTTCCTCGCACACCATGAGCGAGGCCGTGGCGATCATGACGGGCGCGCAGACACTGTGACCGGAAAGTACCTCTACGCGCAGTTCACCGCGGAGGAGGGCCGGGGCGACATCGTCGCCGCCCTCCTCCGGGGGTACGGCGACGACGTCTCGGCCGAACCCGGCAACGTGCGCTTCGACGCCCACCGCCTCGCCGACGACCGCGACAGCTTCTTCGTCTACGAGGAGTACGAGGACGAAGACGCGTTCCAGGCGCACCTGGCGACGCCCCACTGCGCGGCGTTCAATGACGCCTTCGCGCCCCATGTCGTCGGCGGCGGGTCCACGCTGACGTGGTTGGAGAGGGTGGCGTGACCGCGTCCGTTTCCCCGCCCCGCGCCCTCGTCATCGGTGAGGCCCTGATTGACATCGTTGATCGCGGCGGAGCCGAGAGCGCGTACGTGGGCGGCAGTCCGCTGAACGTGGCCGTAGGGCTGTCGCGCCTGGGTGTCGAGACGACCTTCGCCACCGAGTTCGCCGGCGACGACCACGGCCGCCTCATCGCCGAGCACGTCGACGCCGCTCACGTCGCCGTCGTCCAGACGGCGGTGGAGGCGACACGAACCTCGACCGCTCGCGCGCGCATCGGCGCCGACGGCTCGGCCACCTATGACTTCGACCTGTCGTGGGAGTTCGCGCGCCCGCCGCGCACCGACGGCTTCTCGATCGTGCACGTCGGTTCGGTGGGGGCCCTGCGGTCGCCGGGTGCCGACCGCGTCGTCGAGCTGGTCGAGGCGCTGCCGCGCGACGTGCTCGTGAGCTTCGACCCCAACGTGCGACCGGCCCTCCTGGCCTCGGTGGATGCGACGCGCGACCTCGTGCACCGCTACGCCGCCCGCGCGAACGTCGTGAAGCTAAGCGACGAAGACGCCGAGTGGCTCTACCCCGATGACCCGTCGTCGGCGGCGGGCCGGTTGCTCGAGCAGGGCGCGGCGATCGTCGTGGTGACGCGCGGTGAGCAGGGGAGCACCCTCTCGACGCGCGCCGGCGACCTGCACGTGCCCGGCCACGCCGTCGACGTCGTCGACACGATCGGCGCGGGCGACTCGTACATGTCAGGCCTGATCGCGGCCCTCGTCCGCGGGATCGGGCTCGAACGGCTCATCGAGGGGCGCTTCGTCGACGCCGACCTCGCCGCCGCGGGGCGCGCCGCCGCGGTGGCGGCGGGCATCACCGTCAGTCGCGCGGGCGCCGCACCGCCGACGACGGTCGAGCTCGACGCCGCGCTGGCGCTCACGGGCGTCGGCGCCTCGTGACTCCGTTCGGTGCGACGCGCTCCACCCGAGGGGCGCGTCGCACCGGAGGGCCGGTCAGTCGCGGGCGAACGGCCCGTCGAGCACGGCCCACTGCAGCAGCATGATGGTCTAGGCATCCTGGATCGACCCCGAGCGGATCATCGCCATCGCCTCGTCGATCCCGTATTCGAGGATCTCGATCTCCTCGCCCTCGTCGATGAGACCGCCGCGGTCGCCCACGCGCGTCGAGCCGTCGTAGGCCGCGGCGAAGAAGTGCAGGCGCTCGGTCACCGAGCCCGGGCTCATGTAGACGTCGAACACGTGCTGCACGTCGTCGACGCGCACGCCCGTCTCCTCCTCGGTCTCGCGGCGGATCGCGGTGACCGGGTCGTCGTCGTCGAGGAGGCCCGCGGCGGTCTCGATCAGCATCCCGTCGGGGTGGTCGTTGACGTAGACGGGGTAGCGGAACTGCCGGGTGAGCAGCACGGTGCGCCGCGCGGGGTCGTAGAGCAGGATCGTCGCGCCGTTGCCCCGGTCGTACGTCTCGCGCGTCTGCGCGACCCACCGGCCGTCGTCGCCGCGATAACGGAAGGTGGTCGCGCGCAGCACGTGCCATCCGGCCGCGAGCAGCTCGACGTCGTCGACCCTCACGCGGGGGTTGCGGTCGAGGTCGCGGCCGGTCAGGTGCAGGTCGGTGCGCCCGCGACGGTCGGGGACGGTGGTTCCGGGGCGGGGAGACGCGCTCATGAATCGGAACGATAGTGCAGAAACGTGCAAGAGTGTGTACGTGATGCTCGCCGCCGCTCGAAAAGACGCGCTCCTCGACCGCCTACGCCGTGACGGACGACTCGTCGTCAAAGACGTCGCCGTCGAACTCGGCCTCTCCGAAGACAGCATCCGTCGCGATCTCCGAGAATTGGATGCCGCGGGCCTCGCCGTCCGCGTCTACGGCGGCGCCCTGCCCGCCTCGCCGGCCGTCGCCGACTACGCGGCGCGACGCGAAGTCGCCCGCGACAGCAAGGCGCGCGTGGCCGCCGCGGCGGTCGCGCTCATCGAGCCCGGTGCGACCGTGCTGCTGGACGGGGGGACGACGACACTCGCGCTCGTCGACGCGCTGCCGCGCACCTTCGCCGGCACCGTCATCACGCACTCGCCCACGATCGCCGCGGCGCTGCTCCACCACGACGCCGAGGTCATCGTGATCGGCGGTCGGGTGTTCAAGCACTCCGCGGTGGCGTGCGGCGCCGCCGCCGTCGAGGCCGCCCAGAACCTCAGCGCCGACGCGTTCTTCCTGGGCGTCACGGGCGTGCACCCCTCGGCGGGGCTGACGACGGGGGATGCCGACGAGGCGGCCATGAAGCGCGTGCTCGCCGAGCGCGCCGCCGAGACGTTCGTGCTGGCGAGCGCGGAGAAGTTGGGGGCGGCGTCGCGTTTCGGCATCCTGCCGCTCGACGGCGTGAGCGGGATCATCGCCGATCTCGAGGGCGACGACCCCCTCGCGGCCCAGCTGCGGTCGGCGGGCGCCCGCGTGATCCCCACCCACCCCTGATCACTCGACGACGAAACAACCCCCCGGCGTCGCGGGGCCCCCGCAATAGGCTGGAACGCGTGACGCAGAGCATCTACATCACGTCGGCCGAAGGTCATTCGGGCAAGTCCTCCGTGGCGCTGGGCGTGCTCGACGCGCTCAGCCGGGTCACACCGCGCGCGGGGGTGTTCCGGCCCATCGCGCGCTCCACCGCCGAACGCGACTACGTGCTCGAGATGCTGCTCGACCACGACAGCGTCGACCTCGCGTACGACGACTGCGTCGGCGTCACCTACGACGACGTGCGCGACGACGCCGATGCGGCTCTCGCGCGCATCGTCGAGCGCTACAAGGCCGTCGAGGCGCAGTGCGACGCCGTGGTCGTCATCGGCAGCGACTACACCGACGTGGGCAGCCCCGCAGAACTCGCCTTCAACGCCCGCATCGCGGCCAACCTCGGTGCGCCGGTGCTGCTCGTGCTCGGGGGTCGGGCGCAGCAGGGGCACAGCGAGACGCTGGGCCTGTCCGTGGCGCGCACCCCGCAGGAGGTCGGCCAGATCGCCTCCCTGGCCATCTCCGAGCTGCAGCACGAGCGGGCGGCGCTGTTCGCCGTCATCGCCAACCGCGCCGACGCCGATCGCCTCGACGAGGTGGTGGCATCCGTCCGTCACGTCGTCGACGCGGCCGCGGTCGACACCGCCGTCGTCGGAGCAACCGCCGAGCGGACCGTGCCCGTGTGGGCCCTTCCCGAGGACCGCTTCCTCATCGCCCCCTCGATGCGCGGAGTGCTGCGCTCGGTCGAGGGCGAGCTCATCAAGGGCGACCCGGCACTGCTCACCCGCGAGGTCCTGGGTGTCGTCGTCGCCGGCATGTCGATGGTCAACGTGCTGCCGCGCCTGAAGGAATCCGCGGTCGTGGTCATCCCCGCCGATCGCACCGAAGTGCTGCTCGCGGCGCTCCTCGCCAACGCCTCCGGTACCTTCCCCTCGCTCGCCGGGATCGTGCTCAACGGCGGGTTCGAGCTCCCCGACGCGATCGTGCGCCTCATCGACGGCCTCGGATCGCCCCTGCCGATCATCGCCACCGACCTCGGCACGTACGACACGGCTGTGCGCATCATGAACACCCGAGGGCGCCTGGCCGCCGACTCGCAGCACCGGTACGACACCGCCCTCGCGCTGTTCGAGCGCCACGTCGACACCGAACAGCTCACGCGCGAGCTGGGCGTCGCCCGCCCGAGCGTGGTCACCCCGCTGATGTTCGAGTACGGCCTCGTCGACCGCGCCCGCACCGACAAGCGCCGCATCGTCCTGCCCGAAGGCAGCGACGACCGGGTGCTCCGCGCCGCCGCCACCGTGCTCGCGCGCGGCATCGCCGATCTCACGATCCTCGGCGAGCCGATCGAGGTGCGCGGGCGCGCGATCGAGCTCGGAATCGACATCCGTGACGCCGAGGTGCTGAGTCCCTTCGACGCCGTGCACGTCGAGAAGTTCGCCACCGAGTACGCGCGGCTGCGCGCCCACAAGGGCGTCACCCACGCCCAGGCCGCCGACACGGTCACCGACGTGTCGTACTTCGGCACCCTCATGGTGCACCTGGGTCTCGCCGACGGCATGGTCTCGGGCGCGGCGCACACCACGGCCCACACGATCCGGCCGGCGTTCGAGATCATCAAGACCGCCCCGGGCGTCTCGGTGGTCTCGAGCGTCTTCCTCATGGCGCTCGCCGATCGCGTGCTCGTCTACGGCGACTGCGCCGTCATCCCCGATCCCACCAGCGAGCAGCTCGCCGACATCGCGGTGTCGTCGGCGGCGACGGCCGAGCAGTTCGGCATCGACCCCCGAGTGGCGATGCTGTCGTACTCCACGGGCGAATCGGGCACAGGTGCCGACGTCGAGAAGGTGCGCAGCGCCACCGCGCTCGTGCGCGAACGCGCCCCCGAACTCCTGGTCGAGGGGCCGATCCAGTACGACGCCGCCGCCGACGCGGCCGTCGCACGGGCCAAGATGCCCGGCTCAGCGGTCGCGGGACGCGCGACGGTGTTCGTCTTCCCCGATCTGAACACCGGCAACAACACGTACAAGGCCGTGCAGCGCTCCGCGGGCGCGGTGGCGATCGGACCCGTCCTGCAGGGCCTGAACAAGCCCATCAACGACCTCTCGCGGGGCGCGCTCGTCGATGACATCGTCAACACGATCGCGATCACGGCGATCCAGGCCCAGGGAAGCTCGGCCATCGAGGCACCCGCGGAAGGGAGCGCGTCGTGAGCGTCGTCCTCGTCGTCAACAGCGGCTCGTCGTCGTTCAAGTACCAGCTGCTCGACATGGAGCACGAACGCGTGCTCGCGTCGGGTCTGGTCGAGCGCATCGGCGACCCCTCGACGGGCTCGGGGACCGGGGGCACGGCCACGCACACCGTGAAGGCGGCGGCCCTCGCCGACGCCGGCGGCCCCGCGCCGACTGTGACCGACGCCACGTACACGATCGAGCGCGAGATCCCCGACCACACCGCGGGTTTCGCCGTCATGCTCGAGGCCTTCGCCGCGCACGGTCCCTCGCTCGAGGAGCGGGCGCCCGTCGCCGTCGGCCACCGCGTCGTGCACGGCGGTGCGCGTTTCTTCGAGCCCACCGTCGTCACCCCGCTCGTCGAGATCAACATCGACGAACTCTCGGTGCTCGCACCGCTTCACAACCCGGCCAACCTGGCGGGCATCGTCGCGGCCAAGAAGGCGTTCCCCGACGTCCCGCACGTCGCGGTCTTCGACACCGCGTTCCATCAGTCGCTCGCGCCCGAGGCGTACACGTACGCCATCGACCGCGAGGTCGCCGAGGCCCATCGCATCCGCCGCTACGGCTTCCACGGCACGAGCCACAAGTTCGTCAGCGAGGCCGCCGCCGCCTTCGTGGGGCGGCCGCTGGGCGAGCTGAAGCAGATCGTCTTCCACCTCGGCAACGGTGCGTCGGTCGCGGCGATCGAGGGGGGACGCTCGGTCGACACGTCGATGGGTCTCACCCCGCTCGAGGGTCTCGTGATGGGCACCCGTTCGGGCGACCTCGACCCGGCCGTGCTGCTGCAGTTGGCGCGTCGCGCCGACATGTCGACCGCGGACCTCGACGCCCTCCTCAACAAGCGCTCGGGCCTGTTGGGCCTCGCCGGGGTGTCGGACATGCGCGACATCGGACAGCGCCGTGAGGCCGGCGATCCGGCCGCCCAGCTCGCGTTCGACGTCTACATCCACCGCCTCCGCGCCTACGCGGGTGCCTATCTCGCGCAGCTCGACGGCGTCGACGTCATCTCGTTCACCGCGGGTGTGGGGGAGAACGCGGCCCCGGTGCGCCAGGAGGCGATGGCCACGCTCGGTTTCGCGGGCGTCGAGATCGATCCCGAACGCAACGCCCGTCGCGAGCGCGGCATCCGTCGCATCTCCACGGATTCCTCGCGCGTGGAGGTGCTGGTGGTCCCCACCGACGAAGAACTCGAGATCGCCCGTCAGACCCTGTCCGTGACGGCCTGACCACGATCGTCAGGAGCCGGCCAGCGCCATGTGCACCTGGTAACGGTCCCCGCGGTACCACGAGGTGACGTTCTCGACGGGGACGCCGCCCGCGCGCGACGTGCGGCGGAACACGAGCACCGCCGACCCGGGCGCGACGCCGAGCGTCGAGGCGGTGGCGCCGGCGACGGTCTCCGCCCACACCGTCTGCTCGGCGGAGTCGATGCGTACGCCGTAGTGCTCGGACAGCACGCCGTACAGCGAGGTGTTCAGATCGCGCTCGCCGAGGTCGCCCGCGACACGGGGGGAGTACCACCCGAGTTCGAGGGCCATCGGGATGCCGTTCGCCAGACGCAGGCGCTCGATGGACCACGCGTGTTCGCCCTCGTCGAGTCCGAGCGCCGCGCGCACCTCGAGGGGTGGCGCCGCCTTCTCGGAGCGACGCACGAGCGTCGTCGCCACCATGCCGCGGCGGCGCATGTCCTCGGTGAAGGAGGCGAGGTGCAGCTGCGACTGCACGCGCTCGCCGGCGACGAAGGTGCCCTTCCCCTGCACGGTGTAGAGCTTCTGCTCCTCGATGAGCTGGCGCAGCGCCTCGCGGACGGTCGCCCGACTGACGCCGTGTCGGGCCGAGAGGTCCCGCTCCGACGGGATGACCGCGTGCGCGGGCCAGGTGGTGCCGATGTCGGAGAGCAGGATGGCGCGCAGTTGCGCGTGCTTGGGGACGGGGCCGGGCGTGACGGCGGCGGTCGGGGCGTCGGCCTCGCGGAGACGGGTCATGACGGCGGCGGCTTTCGGTGTTGACACGATCGGCTCCGGCGGCTATTTTCACTGGTACGTACCAGTATGACCCAGTGGACTGAACGTGGCGGGCGGGCGGGTGCTTCCCTCCCAGCTTATGCGCGTTCGGTGGTGCGTACCGCTGACCCGCCGTCTCATCGAGGAGTGCCCGTGCCCGACATCCTGTCCCCGCTCGTGGGAACCGTCCTGCCCCTCTCGGCCGTTCCCGACCAGCTCTTCGCGCAGGGCGCGATGGGGCCCGGCGTCGCGATCGACCCGCCGGCCGAGATGGTCGACGCCGTCGCCCCCATCGACGGCACCCTCCTGCAGGTGTTCCCGCACGCGTTCGTCGTCGTCTCCGACGACGGTCTCGCCGTCCTCGTCCACCTCGGCCTCGACACCGTCCAGCTCCAGGGGCAGGGGTTCACGGCCTTCGCAGCCAAGGGCGACCGCGTGAGCGCGGGCGCCCCCGTCATCGCCTACGACGTGCCCGCCATCCGTGCCGCGGGGCTCTCCAGCGTGGTCCCCGTCGTCGTGCTCGAGCGCTCCGCCGACGAGGTCACCGTCGTCGGTGCCGAGGGCGCAAAGATCCTGACCGGCGCCCGACTCCTGTCCGTCTGACCCGCTCCTTCGCCGTCGAGAGAGAACCCTCCATGACCGCCACCGCCCCCGTCGCCCGCCGCCGCGGCATCCCCGGGTTCGCCCAGATGCAGCGTCTCGGCAAGAGCCTGATGCTGCCCATCGCCGTGCTGCCCGCAGCCGGCATCCTGCTCCGACTCGGTCAACCCGACCTTCTCGGTCAGATCGACCTGCCGGTCATCGGTCCGTTCTTCCAGGCGATGAGCGCCGCGGGAGGCGCACTCTTCGACAACCTCGGGCTGCTGTTCGCGGTCGGTGTGGCCATCGGCTTCGCCAAAAAGGCCGACGGTTCCACCGCGCTATCCGCGGTGGTCGGCTACCTCGTACTCGCGAACGTGTTCACCGTGATGTCACCGGTCGTGCTCGCGGGGCAGACGACGGCCGCCGGCGACCAGGTGCAGATCAACTACAGCGTCTTCGGCGGCATCGTCATCGGACTGCTCGCCGCGTGGCTCTTCGACCGGTACCACACCATCGAACTGCCCTCTTATCTGGGCTTCTTCGGCGGTCGCCGGTTCGTCCCTATCGTCGTCTCGCTCGCGAGCCTCGTCGTGGCGTTCGGACTGAGCTACTTCTACCCGATCTTCAACACCGGGCTCTCGGGTCTGGGAGCCTTCATCGGCGGCACCGGCGCGATCGGCGCCTTCGTCTACGGCTTCACCAACCGCATGCTGATCCCGGTGGGTCTGCACCACATCCTCAACTCCTACGTCTGGTTCCTGCAGGGGTCGTACACCGAGGCCGACGGGAGCGTCGTGACGGGGGAGCTCACCCGCTTCGCCGCCGGGGATCCCACCGCCGGCGCGCTCACCGCGGGGTTCTATCCCGTGCTGATGTTCGGTCTGCCGGCCGCGGCGCTCGCGATGATCCACCTCGCCAACCCCGCGCAGCGCAAGGCGGCCATCGGCATCCTGGGCGCGGCGGGTCTGACGGCCTTCCTCACCGGTGTCACGGAGCCGCTCGAGTTCGCGTTCATGTTCGCCGCGTTCCCCCTGTACGTCGTCCACGCGCTGCTCACCGGCATCTCCCTCGCCGTGGCCTACCTGCTCGACATCCACCTCGGCTTCTCCTTCTCGGCGGGACTGTTCGACCTGCTCCTGTACGGGACCGCCCCCGCGGCCAACAACGTCTGGCTCCTGGTGGTCATGGGCGTCGTCTACTTCGGCGTGTACTACCTGCTCTTCCGCTTCGTCATCAAGAAGTGGAACCTGCGCACCCCGGGCCGCGAAGACCTCTCCGCCCCGACGGCGGACGCGCCCGCGGTGGATGCCGACACCGCCCCCGTGGCGGGCACGTCGCAGCCCGTCACGGCATCCGCACCCGAGACGCGACCCGCGTCGACGGCGACGGCCTCGGAGCAATCGACCACGGAGCAGCTGATCGCCGCGTTCGGCGGACGCGACAACCTCGTCCACGTCGACGCGTGCATCACGCGGCTGCGCATGGAGGTCGCGGACCGCGCCCTCGTCGACCACGCGCGTCTGAAGCAGCTCGGAGCCGCCGGCGTGCTGGAGGTGGGCGACAACGTCCAGGCCGTGTTCGGCACCCGCGCGGAGTCGCTGAAGAACGACATCCTCGAGGCGCTCTGATGGAGGTCGTCGTCGTCGAGTCCCCCGAAGAGGCGGCGCGCGTCGTCGCCGACGCCTACACCGCCCTCCTGCGACGCACGCCCACGGCGGTGCTGGGCCTGGCCACCGGCTCGACCCCGCTGCCGGTCTACCGCGAGCTCGCGCGACGCCACCGTGAAGAGGGACTCCGCTTCGCCGAGGCGCGGGCGTTCCTGCTCGACGAATACGTGGGCCTGCCCCCCGGACACCCCGAGAGGTATCGCGAGTTCATCCGCGCCGAACTCGAGCGGCACGTCGATTTCGCGCCCGGGGCGATCGTCGGACCGGGTGATCTCGACGTCGCCCCCCTCGACGCGGGGCCCGCTTACGAACGGATGATCCGGGATGCCGGGGGCATCGACCTGCAGATCCTCGGCATCGGGAGCGACGGGCACCTCGCCTTCAACATGCCGATGTCGAGCCTGGCCAGCCGCACCCGCGTGAAGACCCTGACCTCCCGCACCCGGCAGGACAACGCGCGCTTCTTCGGCGGCGACATCGAGCAGGTCCCCACCCACTGCCTCACCCAGGGGCTCGCGACTATCATCGACAGCCGCCACGCCGTCATGCTCGGTTTCGGCCGTGGCAAGGCGCAGGCGGTCCGCGAGGCCGTGGAGGGTCCGCTGTCGTCGCGGTGGCCGGCGTCGGTGCTCCAGCTCCACCCGCACGCGACCGTCGTGGTCGATGAGGACGCCGCCGGCCAGCTCGCCTTCGTCGACTACTACCGCACGACCTACGCCGGCAAGCCGGTGGGGCAGGGGCTGTGATGCGCGTGCGGGCCGCCCGCGCCCTGATCGGCGGGGCGTTCGTCGGTCCCGTCGTCATCGAGGTCGCCGCCGGACGCATCGGCCGCATCCGCCCCGCGACGGGTGAGGAGAGCGTCGATCACGACGTCGTCGACGGGGTCGTGACGGCGGGCCTGCTCGACCTGCAGGTCAACGGGTCGTTCGGCATCGACGTCGCGGGAGCCGATGAGTCCGGGTGGCGCACGCTCCTGACCGGCCTCGCCACGCGTGGCGTGACCGGCATCGAGCCCACGGTCATCACCGCACCCCTGCCCGACACCGTCGCCGCCCTCGAGCGCATCGGACGAGCGCGTGACGCGTTCGCCGACGAGCCCGTCACGAGGATCCTCGGCGCGCACCTCGAGGGACCGTTCCTCTCGCCCGCGCGCAAGGGCGCGCACCGCGCCGAGCACATGCTGGTGCCCGAGCGCCCGCACCTCGACACCCTGCTCGCGCGCCCGGCGGCGCGCGAGGCCCTCCGCACGGTGACCCTCGCCCCGGAGCTACCCGGCGCCCTCGACGCCACCCGCCGCCTGACGGGCGAGGGGTACGTCGTCGCCGTCGGCCACAGCGACGCCACCGCCGCCCAGGTGCACGCCGCGGGTGACGCGGGAGCCACTATGACCACCCACGTCTTCAACGCGCAGCGGCCGCTGAAGCCCCGCGAACCGGGCGTGCCCGGAGCGGTGCTGGCCGACGACCGGTTCTTCGTGGGCACGATCATCGACGGGCAGCACCTCGATCCTCGCGTCGTCTCGCTCGTGCTCGCCTCGGCCGGTCGGCGTACCGTCGGCGTCACCGACGCGATCGTCACGGCGGGTCTCGACGCCGGTCACTGGCTCGACTTCGGCGGCCAGCCGGTGGCCAACGACGAACACGGCCTCGGCCGGCGACGCGACGGGACGATCGCCGGGGCCGGCATCGTGCTCGACGAGGGCGTGCGCCGCATGATCGGAGCCGGAATCGACCCCGCCGCCGTGCTGACCGCCTGCACCGAGACCGCCGCGCGCTCCCTCGGACGCACCGACATCGGTCACGTCGCCGAGGGCGCGGTCGCCGACCTCGTGCAGTGGGATGCCGGGTGGCATCCGGCTCAGGTCTGGATCGGCGGACGCGCACTGTCGGTGACGACCCGCTGAAGCCCGGGCGCCGCACCCGCCAGTACGCTGGGAGGGCGGCGCTCCGGGCGCCCGCGCCACCGCACCCCGATCTGGAGCCCGCCGTGACCGACAGCCGCGACCTGCCCGACCTCACGACCTTCGAGGGCGTCCTCTTCGACCTCGACGGGGTGCTCACCCCCACGGCCGAGGTGCACATGCGCGCGTGGAAAGAGATGTTCGACGAGCTCTTCGCCGCGTGGCGGATCGAGCCGGCGTACACCGATCGCGACTACTTCGAGTACGTCGACGGCAAGAAGCGCTACGACGGCGTCGCCTCGCTCCTGCGCAGCCGCGACGTCGAGGTGCCCTGGGGAGACCCCTCCGACGACCCGTCCGAAGACACCGTCTGCGGCGTCGGCAATCGCAAGAACGTCGTGTTCTCGCGCATCCTGCGCAGCGAGGGCATCCAGCCCTATCCGGGCTCGATCGCCCTGCTCGACGAGCTCCAGGCGGCGGGCACTCCGATCGCCGTCGTCTCCAGCTCCAAGAACGCCGTCGAGGTGCTCGAGGCCGCCGGCATCCGCGACCGGTTCCCCGTCGTCATGGACGGCGTGGTGGCCGAGCGCGATCACCTGGCATCCAAGCCCGCCCCCGACGTGTTCGCCGAGGCCGCCCGCATGCTCGGCGTCGACCCGGCCCGCTCGGCCGCCGTCGAAGACGCCCTGAGCGGCGTGCGCTCCGCCGCGGCGGCCGGCTACGTCGTCGTCGTCGGCGTCGATCGCGGTGTCGGGGCGGACGACCTCACCGCCGCCGGTGCGACGGTGGTCGTCGACGACCTCGCCGCGTTCGTAGACTGAGCCGTCGCCTGCACGCGACACCCCCGCGCCGTCCCCGAGCGGCGAACCCGAGCTCCACCCGCGCGAGCGGCATGCCGTCGTCTCGCGCCGACTCAGAACCTGCCACCGGAAGGCACCCCCGATGATCGATCGCGATCGTTTCCCCGTCGACGAATGGCGCCTCGTCGAGACAGAGTTCTCGCTCGACGACGTGGGGGTCACCGAGACCCTCTTCGCCGTCGGCAACGGCTATCTGGGCTTGCGCGGCAACTCGATCGAGGGTCGCTTCGCCCTCGAACAGGGCACCTACATCAACGGGTTCCACGAGACGTTCCCCATCCGCCACGCCGAGCAGGCCTACGGCTTCGCCGAGGTCGGCCAGACCATCATCAACGCACCCGACGCCAAGGTCCTGCGCGTCTACGTCGACGACGAGCCGCTCTCGCTCGACGTCGCCGACGTGCGCGAGTACGAGCGCGTGCTCGACATGCGCCAGGGCATCCTGCGTCGAAACCTCCTGTGGGTCACCCCCTCGGGCAAGCGCGTCCGCATCGAAGACGAACGCTTCGTCTCGTTCGACGAGAAGCACCTCGCGGTGCTCCGCCTCACCGTCACGGTGCTCGACGCCGACGCTCCCGTCACCGTCAGCAGCCAGTTGCTGAACCGGCAGGACGGCGAGGGCATCTACGGCGGCTCGCCGATGGCATCCGGGAAGGCCGGATTCGACCCGCGCAAGACCGAGAAGCTCAGCGACCGCGTGCTGCAGCCGCGCGAGTACTGGCAGGACGGCGACCGCTCGGCCCTGAGCTACGAGGTCAGCGAGTCGAACATGACGCTCGCCGTGATCGCCGACCATCTCGTCGACACGCAGAACGAGTACACCGCACGGCGTCTCATCGAGCCCGACATCGCCAAGAACGTCTATCGCGTGCAGGCGCGCGCGGGCGTCCCGACCACGATCACCAAGCTGGTCAGCTACCACACGTCGCGGGGCGTCCCCACGGGTGAACTGCTCGACCGGTGCCGCCGCACGCTCGACCGCGCGGTCGAGACCGGCATCGAGGGTCTGTTCGCCCAGCAGATCGACTGGTACGCGGACTTCTGGGAGCGGTCCGACGTGCGCATCGGCGGACACGGCGACCTGCAGCAGGCGACGCGCTGGTGCCTCTTCCAGCTCGCGCAGGCGGCGGCCCGCGCCGACGGCCAGGGCGTTCCCGCCAAGGGCGTCACCGGCTCGGGATACAGCGGGCACTACTTCTGGGACACCGAGGTGTACGTGCTGCCGTTCCTGGCGTACACGTCGCCCCTCTGGGCGCGCAACGCCCTGCGCATGCGCTACCTGATGCTGCCCGCGGCGCGGAAGCGCGCGCACCAGCTCAACGAGGCCGGCGCGCTCTTCCCCTGGCGCACGATCAACGGCGAAGAGGCGTCCGCCTACTACGCCGCCGGCACCGCGCAGTACCACATCAACGCCGACGTCGCCTTCGCCCTGGCGAAGTACGTCCGCGCCACGGGCGACGAGGAATTCCTCGCGCGCGAGGGCGTGGACATCGCCGTCGACACCGCGCGGCTGTGGTCGACGCTGGGCTTCTGGCGATCGAGCGACTCGGCCGACGACGGCGAGCACGACTCGTTCCACATCCACGGCGTCACGGGTCCCGACGAGTACACCACCGTCGTCAACGACAACCTCTTCACCAATGTGATGGCGCGCTTCAACCTGCGCTTCGCCGCCCGCACGGTCCGCGACCTCGCCGACAACGACCCCGACGCGTACGCGCACATGGCCGAGCGCATGAACCTCGACCCCTCCGAGCCCGAGCGCTGGGACCGCGCGGCCGAGGCGATGCACATCCCCTTCAGCGAGGCCCTCGGCATCCATCCGCAGGACGCCGTGTTCCTCGAGCGCGAGATCTGGGACCTCGAGAACACCCCGCCCGACCAGCGCCCTCTGCTGCTGCACTTCCACCCGCTGGTGATCTACCGCTACCAGGTGCTCAAGCAGGCCGACGTGGTGCTCGCGCTGTTCCTGCAGGGCAACCACTTCACGGATGCCGAGAAGCTCGCCGACTTCGAGTACTACGACCCGCTGACCACCGGTGACTCGACCCTGTCGGCGGTCGTGCAGTCGATCCTCGCCGCCGAGGTGGGCTATCAGGACCTGGCGCTGGAGTACTTCCGCCAGGCCGCGTTCGTCGACCTCGGCGATCTGCACCACAACGCCTCCGACGGTGTGCACGTGGCCTCGGCCGGCGGTGTGTGGACGGCACTCGTCAGCGGCTTCGGCGGCATGCGCGATCACTTCGGACGACTCACGTTCGACCCGCGCCTCCCGGCCGACTGGCCCGAGCTGTCGTACGTGCTGCACTGGCACGGGACGCGGCTCAATGTCACCCTCACCACGAACGCGCTCACACTGCGCGCGGGGGAGGAGGGCGCGCCCGTCGCGTTCGCGGTGCGCGACGTCGATTACACGGTCGCCCCCGGCGAGACGGTGCGCGTGGCGCTGCACGGGCAGGGGCCGGTGCGTCCGGGCCGCCCCTCGATCCGCCAGCTCGAGGGCTCGGTGCGCGAGGACGGCACGCTGCTGTCGGCCTCGGTGCCCATCGTCACGGCCACGATCCCGGTCGTGAACGACGACGACGCCCCCATCGCGGTCGGGCTCGACGGGGGTTTCTGACCCCGCGCGCACGCGGCGGCTCCCCGTGCGGGGGTCGCCGCGTGCGGCGTTTCCGGCCCTGTCCAGGGAGAACGCTCGGCGTCGTCGAGCCCGCTCGGCTCGGCCCGGGGAGGAGGATATGGGAGGGGAGGATGCCGTGGCCCGGTTCGGTCCTCCGCAGCCTGGATCTCCTCTCTTCGCCGGGGAGCGGTGGTGGTCGTCCGGGGCTACGGAGGCGATGTCGGAGGGACGCCGTAGGCTGTTCGAGTGACGACAGCCCTGTACCGCCGATACCGCCCCGAGGCGTTCGGCGAGATGATCGGGCAGTCGCAGGTGACCGAGCCGTTGATGACCGCGCTGCGCAGTGACCGCGTGGGTCACGCGTATCTGTTCTCGGGCCCGCGCGGCTGCGGAAAGACCACGTCGGCCCGCATCCTCGCCCGTTGCCTCAACTGCGCGGCCGGCCCCACCGACACCCCCTGCGGCACGTGCGACAGCTGCGTCGAGCTGGGTCGCGGCGGCGGCGGGTCGCTCGACGTGGTCGAGATCGACGCGGCCAGCCACAACGGTGTCGACGACGCCCGTGATCTGCGCGAGCGTGCGATCTTCGCCCCCGCCCGCGACCGGTTCAAGATCTTCATCCTCGACGAGGCCCACATGGTCACGCAGCAGGGCTTCAACGCCCTGCTCAAGCTCGTCGAAGAGCCGCCCGCCCACGTGAAGTTCATCTTCGCCACGACCGAGCCCGAGAAGGTGCTCGGCACCATCCGCTCCCGCACGCACCACTACCCGTTCCGTCTCGTCCCGCCCGCGGCCATGCTCGAGTACGTCCAAGAGCTGTGCGAGACCGAGGGGGTGAGCGTCGAGGCCGGCGTGCTGCCGCTCGTCGTACGCGCCGGCGGCGGATCGCCGCGAGACACGCTCTCGCTCCTCGATCAGCTCATCGCCGGGTCCGACCCCTCGACCGGTTCGGAGACCGAGACGGTCGGTCACGTCCTCGTCCGTTACGAGCGGGCCGTCGCGTTGCTGGGCTACACCCACTCCGAACTCCTCGACGAGGTCGTCGACGCGTTCGCGTCGAACGACGGCGGGGGAGCCTTCGCCGCGGTCGACCGGGTCGTGCAGACCGGGCAGGATCCCCGCCGTTTCGTCGACGACCTGCTCGAGCGGCTCCGCGACCTGATCATCGTCGCGGCGACCGGCGCCGGGGCGTCCGCCGTGCTGCGCGGGGTGCCCGACGACGAACTGGAGCGCATGGCGCGGCAGGCGACGGCGTTCGGCGTGCACCGCCTCTCGCGCACGGCCGACCTCGTGGTCGCCGCGCTCGACGAGATGACGGGTGCCACCTCGCCGCGCCTGCAGCTCGAGCTGCTCGTCGCGCGCGTGCTCACCCACGCGGGCGTGTCGCAGGGCACCTCACCCGCGGCGGCCCACGACCTCGAGGCGTCGCGCGGCGCCTCGTCGGCCCCGCCGCAGCTCGCCCCGGCCACGGGCCGCCCCGCATCGCCCGCCGCCGACATCGCCGCACCCGAGAGAACGGATGCCGTTCCGGCATCGCCGCGGGTCGCGTCTCCGGCGATCGCATCTCCCGCCGTCGCGTCTCCTGGCGCCGCGGGTATGTCGCCTCCGCGTGTCGCGTCGACGTCCACCACGTCGCCGTCCACCACGTCGGCCTCGACCCTGTCGACCCCCACCCCCTCGCCGGCGATCGCGTCGCCCGGCGCCGCCTCCGCGGGTGCGTCGACGGCCGCTCCGTCCGCGCCCCGCATCGCGGCGCCCGCCGTCGCCTCGCCGGGTGTCGCCGCACCGTCCATCGCCTCGCCCGGTGCGACCCCGCCGACCTCCTCCGCGCCGGCGACGGCGGCCGAGTCCACTTCACCGCAGTCGTCGGAGGCGCCCTCGCGGCCGTCGACAGCGCCCGCGCGCCCCGGGGCGACGCCCGCACCGGGAGCGTTCGACGACGATGCGCCGCCACTCACCGACGACGATGCGCCGCCGCCTTTCGACGAGCCCGAACCGTCCACCGAGCCGGGCCGCGGGCGCACGCCCGCCGCGCGCGTCGATGTCGAGGCGCACCCGTTCGACACCGCGCCCACTCCCGAGACGGCGACGACCTCGGAACCCACTTCTCCCGTCGACTCGACCCCGGCGTCGGGCTCGGCCGCTCCCGACGCGGCGGCGACCCGGGGGGACTCGTCCGATTCCGCCGTCCAGACGCCGGAGACGGCCGGTCCTGCGTCGAGCGCGCTCCCCTCCGGCGACGGTCGAACGACTGCAGCGCCCGCGCGTTCGGCGGACGCGGCGACGGACGCCGGCGACGCCGCGCCGCCCCGCGGCTCGAGCGACGCCGCGCCGCCCCGCGCCGTCGCCGACGTCACCGCACCGGCTGCCGGGACCGCCGCGTCGGAGGGTGTGGCCGACGATGTCTCACCGCTCGAGTCCGCCGCCCCGACCCCGCCGGTCACCCCCGTCGGGCCGATCGAACTCGGTCATCTGCGCGATGCCTGGCCCGAGATCCTCGCCCAGCTCGAGGTCGCGAGCCGCGCGTCGTGGCTCGTCGTGTCGACGGCCACCGTGCGCGCCTTCGACGACGACGTGCTGACGCTGTCGTTCCGCGCCGCGGGCGACCTGAACGCCTTCAAAACGCGCACGCCCGACGGGGGCGCGAGCGAAGACCTCCGTCAGGCCATTCAGACGGTCCTCGGTGTCCGCGTGAAGTATCTCGCCCGTCTCGACGGTGACGGTCCGGGCGGTTCCGGCCCCGGAGCTCCTCCGCGCGGCCCCGCGGCCGGATCCGACGCCCCTCGCGGCGGGGCATCCGCGGGCGATCCCGCCGCCCCGCGAGCGGCGGCGCCGTACACCGCATCGGTCACCGAGTGGGCCGTCGCACCGATCCCGTCCGCCGACGTCGCCGGGGCAGGGGCCTCCGGGTCGATGGCGCCCCCTGCCGCATCGCCCCTCGGTGGCGACGTCGCTCCGTCCGGTCTCGCGAGCACGGCTCTCGCCGTCGACGACGAGCCCGACGAGGCCGCCGCAACGCCCGAGACCTTCGCCGTCCACCCCGGCGTCGTGCTCCCGCCGCGTGAGGTGACCCCCTCGGTGCCCGCACCCGACGAGGTCGACGACGACGACGTCATCCCGCCGGCCGACGACGTCGAGGCACCTCTACCCCCCGTGGTCGTCCCCCGCATGGCTCCGCTCCGCGGCGGCGTCCAGCGGTACGGCGAGGCGGTCGTCCGCCAGATGCTCGACGCCACGTACGTGCGCGACGAGCCCTACGAGCCCCCGACGAGGTTCAGCTGATGTACGACGGCATCGTTCAAGACCTGATCGACGAGTTCGGGCGTCTCCCGGGGATCGGCCCGAAGTCGGCTCAGCGCATCGCGTTCCACATCCTGCAGTCACCGTCGTTCGACGTGTCGCGCTTGTCGACGCTGCTGGGCGAGATCCGCGACAAAGTGAAGTTCTGCGAGATCTGCGGCAACGTGTCCGAGCAGGATCGCTGCTCGATCTGCCGCGACCCGCGACGCAACCCGGCCCTCATCTGCGTCGTCGAAGACGCCAAGGACGTCGCGGCGATCGAGCGCACACGTGAGTTCCGCGGGCTCTACCACGTGCTCGGCGGTGCGATCAGCCCCATCGCCGGCATCGGTCCCGACGACCTGCGCGTCACGCAACTCATGCAGCGGCTCGCAGACGGAACGGTGCAGGAGGTCATCCTCGCCACCAACCCCAACCTCGAGGGCGAGGCCACGGCCACCTACCTCAGCCGACTCCTCCACACTCTCGAGATCCGCGTCACCCGCTTGGCATCCGGACTACCGGTCGGCGGTGATCTCGAGTACGCCGACGAGGTCACCCTCGGTCGCGCGTTCGAAGGGCGCCGCACGCTTTGACCGGGCCCGTCCCGTCGCGCTCCGATCGGACCGTGTCCGACGACGTGCCCATCCGCGGCCGGTGAGCTCGGGCCGGCCCGCTCCCGCGCTCACCTCCCTCGCGCGCGCGCGTCCGCGCTCGATCCGCGCGTACCTGCGCCCGATCCGCGCGCACCCGAGCCCGATCCACGCGTACCCGAGCCCGATCCGCGCGCACCCGAGCACCATCCACGCGCACCGGGCTCATCCACACGCCCGCGCCCACGCGCCCGCGCCCACGCGCCCACGCCCACGCGCCCACGCCCACGCGCCCCATGCGCGCCCGCGCCCTACCCGCGCGCCCGCGCCCTGACCCGGGTGACGCTCGACAGTGTCGCGCGCACGGGCTGCCCTAGGTAGATGCCGAGCGAGGCTCCCACGGCGAGGGCGATGCCGATGGTCGCCGCCCCCGCGAGGGTCGTGACCCCGGTCATGAGCACGGCGGCGTCGTCGCCCGACTCCACGATGCCGAGCAGTCCGCGGAACACCGCGGCACCGGGCACGAGCGGCAGGATGGCGGCGGTCGTGATGGCCACCGACGGCACGTGCAGGCGATAGGCGACCACGATGCCCGCGAAGCTGCCGACGAACGCGCCCACCCCACTGGCGGCGGCCACCTCGAAGCCCAGGGCCGTCGCGCCGACGTATCCCGCCCACGCGACGAGGCTGAGGGCGGCGGAGACGACGATGATCCGGGTGCCGGCGCCGTTGTAGACGGCGACCGCGATCGCGATCACCGCGGCACCGATGAACTGCACGGTGAGCGGACCCAGCGGCAGCGCGTTCGACGGCGGCGACATGCCGAGCCCGATCACGCGCACGGTCTCGAGCCCGGCCAGGATGCCGAGCACCACACCCAGGGTCTGCGTCGTGAGTTCGAGGATGCGTCCGGTCGCGGTGAGCGCGAAGCCGTCGATGGCATCCTGCGCCGCCCCCACCACGGTGAGCCCCGCGAGCATCAGGACGATGCCGGATGCCACGATCACCGACGGACGGATGTCGACCGCGGCATCCAGGCCGGTGTAGCGCAGTAAGGGGGAGAGCGCGGCGACGACGGTGAGGACGAAACCCCCCGCGATCTGCGCGAAGAAGTACGGCACTCGCGCACGGGCCATCACGTGCTGCGTGGTGGCGGCGAGGGCGGCGGCGATGAACGACAGAACGAGCGCGAGCCAGTTGGCGCCGAACATGATCGCGACGCCGGCGGCGAGAGACGCCTGCGAGAGGATCACGATGGCCGGGCGGTAGCGGAACGGCAGCCGGCGGATGGCGCGGCACCTCGAGATCGCGTCGTCGAGGGGGAGGCCTTCGGTGACCTCGGTCACCAGTGCCTGCAGACGCTGCAGCTTGGCGTGGTCGGGCACCGACCCGCGCACCACGCGCAGGAGCGTGGTCGGGTGGCTCGCCCCCGGGCGGCTGTGCGCGATGGTGATCGAGTTGTAGGTGACGTCCACGTGCACGGGGTCGAGTCCGTACGCCCCGCACACCCGCACGATCGTCAGGGTCACCTCGTTCGCGGGGGCGCCGACGACGAGCATCGTCTCGCCGATGCGGATGGCGAGGTCGAGGATGCGGGTCGCCAGCGCCTCGTCGACGACTGGGAGGAGGGTCGTGTCGAGGGATGCCGCGTCGGCGGCGTGCGTGAGGCGTCGCAGCGAGGACAGCCAGGTACCGGGGGTGAGCGGCATGAGATCGCTCCAGGGGGGAGGGGGTGGAACCCGACGATCCTATCCGCGAGCGCTCGGGAGTCGGCCCTGAGGGCTCGGGGTCGATCGCGAGCCGGGGCGGGGGATCATGTACGGGCGCGTATACGGCGTTCCGTAAGATGATCCCTCGGGCGCGGCATCCGGGCGCCCCGTCGTGGTATCCCGACGCACGCCCCTCCCGGGAGTTCTCCTCATGGCTCTGATCGTCCAGAAATACGGCGGTTCGTCCGTCGCCGACGCCGAGAGCATCAAGCGGGTCGCCAAGCGCATCGTCGACACGCGTCGCGCCGGGCACGAGGTCGTCGTCGCGGTCAGCGCGATGGGCGACACCACCGACGAACTGCTCGACCTCGCGGGCCAGGTGGCGCCGATCCCCGCTCCCCGCGAACTCGACATGCTGCTGTCCAGCGGTGAGCGCATCTCGATGGCTCTGCTCGCCATGGCGATCCACTCGATGGGGTTCGAGGCGCGCTCGTTCACCGGCAGCCAGGCCGGCATGATCACCGACGCCACGCACGGCGCGGCCCGCATCGTCGACGTGACCCCCGTACGCCTGCGCGAGGCGCTCGACGAGGGTGCGATCGTCATCGTCGCCGGCTTCCAAGGCTTCAACCGCGACACCCGCGACATCACGACGCTCGGCCGCGGCGGTTCCGACACGACGGCCGTCGCGCTCGCCGCGGCGCTCAAGGCCGACGTGTGCGAGATCTACAGCGACGTCGACGGCATCTTCACCGCCGACCCACGCGTCGTCCCCCTCGCCCGCAAGCTCGCCCGCGTCGGCAGCGAAGAGATGCTCGAGCTCGCCGCCAACGGCGCGAAGGTCCTCTACATCCGCGCGGTCGAGTACGCCCGTCGCCACGGCGTGCTCATCCACGCGCGCTCCACCTTCAGCTCGGGGGAGGGCACCTGGGTGCTCGACGCCTCGAAGACCTCACCGCTCGTCCCCGAGGGAGACACCATGGAAGAGCCCATCGTCGCCGGCGTCGCCACCGACCTCAGCCAGGCGAAGATCACCGTCATCGGCGTTCCCGACGTGCCCGGCAAGGCCGCGGACATCTTCAAGATCGTCGCCAAGTCCGGCGCCAACGTCGACATGATCGTGCAGAACGTCTCCGCCGCCGCGACGAGCCGCACCGACATCTCCTTCACGCTCCCCAAGACCGATGCGGCGACCGCCCTTCGCGCTCTCGCCGCCGAGCAGTCCGAGGTCGGATTCGAGAGCCTCGTCCACGACGACCAGATCGGCAAGCTGTCGGTCGTGGGCGCCGGCATGCGCACGCACTCCGGCGTCTCGGCGACGCTGTTCGAGGCGCTGAGCATGGCGGGTGTGAACATCGAGATGATCTCGACCTCCGAGATCCGCATCTCGGTCGTCGTGCGCGGCGTCGACCTCGCCGAGGCCGCCCGTCTCGTGCACACCGCGTACGGTCTCGACGGCGACGACGAAGTGACCGTCCACGCCGGCACCGGCCGCTGAGCTCCGCTCCCGCCCGGCTCCGTCCGTTCGCCGCCGTATCGAACTCCTGGTTCCTCCACCGACGGCCCGGCTCGTCGGTGCGATCCGGCCATCCTGCGGCACATCCCGGTCGGTTTCCCGAGTTCGCCCCGCTCGCGGCGACCCCGCACGGCCGGGCACGCTACCCTGACCCGAACGCCGTCGTCGCGGCATCCGCTCCCGAACACCCGAGGTACTTCGCATGACCCGCATCTCCGATTCCGGAATCTCCCTCGCCGTCGTCGGCGCCACCGGCCAGGTCGGCACCGTCATGCTCGAGATCCTCAGCGAGCGGTCGTTCCCGATCCGCGAGCTGCGCCTGTTCGCCACGGCCCGCTCCGCCGGCACCGCGGTCGACTTCGGGGGCCACTCGGTCATCGTCGAAGACGTCGCCACGGCCGACCCCGCGGGTGTCGAGGTCGCGCTGTTCTCGGCGGGTGCCACCGGCAGCCGCGCGCACGCCCCCCGCTTCGCCGAGGCGGGCGCGCTCGTCATCGACAACTCCAGCGCATGGCGCATGGATGCCGAGGTGCCCCTCGTCGTGAGCGAGGTCAACCCGCACGCGATCGACCAGGCCGTGAAGGGCATCGTCGCCAACCCCAACTGCACCACCATGGCGGCCATGCCCGTCCTCAAGGTGCTCGACGCCGAGGCGGGACTCGAGCGTCTCATCGTGAGCACCTACCAGGCCGTCTCCGGCTCCGGTCTCGCCGGCGCCCGCGAGCTCCTCGGGCAGGTCGAGGGCGTGCTCGCGCAGGGCGACGTGGAGCGCCTCGTGCGCGACGGTTCGGCGCTGGACTTCCCCGCGCCCGAGAAGTACGTCGCCCCCATCGCCTTCGACGTCATCCCCTTCGCGGGCAACCTCGTCGACGACGGCCAGAACGAGACCGACGAAGAGAAGAAGCTGCGCAACGAGAGCCGCAAGATCCTCGAGCTGCCCGACCTCCGTGTCGCGGGCACCTGCGTGCGCGTCCCCGTCTTCACGGGTCACTCGCTCAGCATCAACGCCGAGTTCGCGCGCGACCTGTCGCCCGAGCGCGCGCGCGAGCTGCTCGCCGACGCCCCCGGTGTGCGCCTCGAGGAGGTGCCCACCCCCCTCCAGGCAGCCGGCACCGACCCCAGCTACGTCGGCCGCATCCGCGCCGACCAGTCCGCGCCCGACGGCAAGGGTCTCGTGCTGTTCATCAGCAACGACAACCTGCGCAAGGGTGCGGCGCTGAACGCCGTGCAGATCGCCGAGATCGTCGCGCAGAAACTCTCCGCGCGCGTCTGAGCAGACGGCATCCGGATGCCGTGGAGCCGGGGTTGTCTCGACATCGAACCGACCGATCTCTCGATGTCGAGACACCTCACGGCTCGCACCTAGAATCATCGAGTGACTGAAAACGTCGATGTTCTCCTCATCGGTGGCGGCATCATGTCCGCCACTCTCGGCACGCTGCTGAAGGACCTCCAGCCCGATCTGAAGATCGCGGTGCTGGAGCGTTTGAGCGATGTCGCGCAGGAGAGCTCGAACGCCTGGAACAACGCCGGCACCGGCCACGCGGCCCTCTGCGAGCTGAACTACATGCCCGAGGGTAAAGACGGAGTGCTCGACCCGGCCAAGGCCGTCGCGATCAATGAGCAGTTCCAGCAGAGCCGCCAGCTGTGGGCCTCGCTCGTCGCCGAGGGTGTGCTCGACGAGCCGTCGACCTTCATCAACGCGACCCCGCACATGACCTTCGTCCGCGGTGAGAAAGACGTCGCGTTCCTCCGCAAGCGCTATGAGGTGCTCAAGCAGCAGCCGCTGTTCGAGGGCATCGAGTACAGCGAGGACTCCCGCGTCATCAACCAGTGGGCGCCCCTGCTCATGCAGAAGCGGCGCAAGGGCGAGCCCTTCGCCGCGACCCGCGTGCCCGCCGGCACCGACGTCGACTTCGGCTCGCTGACGCGCCAGCTCCTGGCGAACCTGCGCGAGAAGGGCGTCGACGTCGCCACCAACCACGACGTCAAGAAGCTGAAGAGGCAGAAGGACGGCACGTGGGAGGTCACCTACCGCCACGTCATCGGCGGCACCCCCGGCTCGATCAACGCGAAGTTCGTGTTCGTCGGCGCGGGCGGCTGGGCGCTGAAGCTCCTGCAGCGCTCCGGCATCCCCGAGATCAAGGGCTACGGCGTCTTCCCCATCGGAGGACAGTGGCTGAAGACGTCCAACCCCGACATCGTCGCCCAGCACCGCGCGAAGGTCTACTCGCAGGCGTCGGTCGGCGCCCCGCCCATGTCGGTGCCGCACCTCGACACGCGCGTCGTCGACGGTGAGGCGTCGGTCATGTTCGGTCCGTTCGCCACCTTCAGCCCGAAGTTCCTCAAGAACGGCTCGATGCTCGACATCGTCACGCAGGTGCGCCCGCACAACATCCTCCCCATGCTCAAGGTCGCCGTCGACAACCCGGGCCTCATCAAGTACCTGATGGGCGAGCTGCTCAAGACGCACGCGAAGAAGGTCGACAGCCTCCGCGACTTCATGCCCACGGCCAAAGACGAGGACTGGGAGCTGCTCGACGCCGGTCAGCGCGCCCAGGTCATGAAGCGCGACAAGGCCAAGGGGGGAGTGCTCCAGTTCGGCACCGAGGTCATCACCTCCGAAGACCGCTCGATCGCCGGTCTCCTCGGGGCGTCGCCGGGTGCGTCGACGGCCGTGTCGATCATGCTGGGCCTGATCAAGACCTGCTTCCCCGACCGCATGGCGGACTGGGAGCCGCGTCTTCGCGACCTGATCCCCAGCTACGGCGAGACGTTGAACACGCGTCCGGAGGTGGCTCGCAAAGAGCTGGATGCCACGGCCCGCGCGCTCGCGATCAACGCCTGAGTCCCACGTGGCGAAGCTGTACTTCCGCTACGGGGCGATGAACTCGGGTAAGTCCACGGCCCTGCTGCAGGCGGCGTACAACTACGAGGAGCGCGGTCAGCGCGTGCTGCTGGCCAAGCCCGAGATCGACACCAAGGGTGCCGGTCAGATCGAGAGTCGCCTGGGTGTTTCGCGCGCGGTCGACTTCCTCGTGCGCGCCGACGACGACCTGCGCGCGGTGTTCCACGCCGCCGCCGGCCCCGCGCCCGTCGCCTGCCTGCTCGTCGACGAGGCGCAGTTCTTCACCCCCGGTCAGGTCGACGACCTTCTGCGGGTCGCCGTGCTCGACGGCATCCCGGTGCTCGCCTACGGCATCCGCACCGACTTCCGCACCGAGGCCTTCCCCGGGTCGGCACGCCTGCTCGAGATCGCCCATAGCCTCGAAGAGCTCAAGACCATCTGCCGCTGCGGTCGCAAGGCGATCTTCAACGCGCGTCTGGTCGGCGGCCGGTTCGTCTTCGACGGCGACCAGGTCGCCATCGACGAGGGGCAGATCCAGGGCGAGGTCACGTACGAGTCCATGTGCGCGGTCTGCTACCTGCGCGAATCCGGCGGGCGGCTCGACGGGCGCTGACCCGGAGGCGGGTGCCGACCATCCGGTCGCCGCGCGGGCGGTGTCCTTGACGACCGATAGCCTGGAGGCATGCGCGTACTCCTGGCCGGCGGTGCCGGTTACATCGGAACTCACACGGCCGTGGCCCTCCTCGAAGCCGGCCACGACGTCGTCCTGCTCGACGACCTGTCGGGGACGCACGCCGTCGCCGCCGAGCGTGTCGAACGGATCACCGGCAAGCCCGCGCCGCTGGTCGTCGGAGACGCCGCCGACGACGCCGTGGTCGCCTCCGCGTTCGACGAGCACGGCCCGATCGACGCGATCATCCACCTCGCCGCGTTCAAGGCCGTCGGCGAGTCGACGCAGAAGCCGCTGGCCTACTACTCCAACAACCTCGACACCACGTTCGCACTCCTGCGGGTGGGGCTCGCGCACGGCATCCGGTCGTTCGTGTTCTCGAGCACCGGGACCGTTTACTCCGACCCCGCCGACCTGCCCTTCACCGAGGAGTCGACCACGAGCGTCGATCTCTCGAACGCGTACAGCAAGTCCAAGCGCATGAACGAGGTCGTGCTCGCGGACGTCGCCCGCGTGAACCCCGAGCTCAACGTCACGGTGCTGCGCTACTTCAACCCGGTGGGTGCGCACCCGTCGGGCCTCATCGGCGAAGATCCGGCCGGCATCCCGAACAACCTCATGCCCTACGTCTCGCGGGTCGCGATCGGCACGCTCGACGAGATCGGCGTCTTCGGTGACGACTACGACACCCCCGACGGCACCGGCCTGCGCGACTACATCCACGTCGTCGACCTCGCCGAGGGGCACGTCGCCGCTCTCGAACGCGCGCAGCCCGGGCACCAGGTGTTCAACCTCGGCACGGGCAAACCGGTGAGCGTGCTCGAACTGGTCGCATCGTTCGAGAAGGCGGTGGGTCACGACCTGCCGAAGAAGATCCTCGATCGTCGCCCCGGAGACGTCGCCGCCACGTACTGCGACCCGACGAAAGCCGGCGAGCTGTTGGGGTGGCGCACGCGCCTGTCGATCGACGACGCGTGCCGCGACTACTGGAACTGGCAGACCACCAACCCCGCCGGGTACGTCACGACCGCCGACGCCTGATCATCCGCGCGTAGGGTGGTGTGGTCCGGCCACACCGCACGACCGGCCGAACAGGGGATGCCATGGCCAGCACCGCACCGCGCGCGTGGCAGGTCGTCCTCGAGCGGATCGAGAACGACCTGCGCGACGGGCGCCTGGCCGCCGGCGACCGGCTGACGCCCGAGCGCGAGCTCGCGACGCAGCTCGGCGTGGGCCGATCGAGCGTCCGCGAAGCGGTCCGCGTGCTCGAGGTGCTCGGCGTCGTGCGCACCGCGACCGGCTCGGGACCCACCGCAGGAGCCATGATCGTCACCACCCCCCGCGGGGGCCTCGCGGCCTTCCTGCGACTGCAGGTGGCCGCCAACGGTTTCCCGCTGGTAGATGTCGTGCGCACGCGTATCGTGCTCGAGTGCGACGTCGCGGAGCGCCTCGCACAGGCGGACGTCGACCTGTCCGACGTGCACGACCTCCTGGGGGCGATGGATGCCGACGAGCTCACGCCCGAGGAGTTCCTCGCCCTCGACGCGCGGTTCCACCAGAGCCTGGCTGAGGTGTCGGGCAATGCGGTGATCTCGGCCATGATGGCCGGGCTCCGCAGCTCGATCGAGGCGTACACGGGGGCCGGGGCCGCTCGACTGGACGCGTGGCCGGCGGTGGTGGACCGGCTCCGGCGCGAGCACCGGCACATCGTCGACGCGGTGTCGCGCGGCGAGGCCGTCGAGGCGCGAGAGGCCGTCCGCGCCCACATCACCCGCTACTACACCGAGGTGGCGCAGGCTCAGCGTGCCGACGCCACCGACTCCGTGACCACCGCCTGAGGAGGGCCCCGTGACAGATCGACCCGCGCGTCCGCCGCGCCCCCAGCACATCCTGCACGTCGTCGCGACCGAGCGGCTGAGTCCGCATCTCGTGCGCATCCACGCCCGCGGCGAAGACCTCGCCGCGTTCCGCCAGAGCCCCCACACCGATCGCTACGTGAAGATCACTTTCGCGAAGCCGGAGCTCGGTCTCGAACCGCCCTACGATCTCGCCGCGCTCCGTGAGACCCTCGCCCCCGCGGACCTCCCCGTGACCCGCACCTATACGGTCCGTGCGGTGGACGGCGACCAGCTGACCATCGACTTCGTCGTGCACGGCGACGAGGGGCTCGCGGGCCCCTGGGCCGCGCGTGCGCAGGTCGGTGATCGTCTGGTCGTGTCCTCTCCCGGCGGCGGATACGCGCCCGACCCCGCCGCGACCTGGCACCTGTTCGTCGGTGACGAGTCGGCGATCCCGGCCATCGCGGCGGCTCTCGAAGCCCTGGCCCCGGATGCCACCGGCATCGCGTTCCTCGAAGTGCAGTCCGCCGACGAGCAGCTCGATCTGGTCGCCCCGGCCGGAGTGCGCATCGTGTGGGTGCACCGCGGCGACGCCGAGGCCGGTGCGACGCCGGTGCTGGCCGATGCAGTGGCCGACTGGCATCCGTTGGACGGACGCGGTCAGGTGTTCGCGCACGGGGAGCGCGAGAGCATGAAGGCGCTGCGCGACATCGTCTTCGGCCGATGGGGTCTGGCGCGCGATCAGGTGTCGCTGTCGGGGTACTGGGCCTACGGGCGCACCGAAGACCGCTTCCAGGCCGAGAAGCGCGAGCCGATCGGCCAGATCATCTGAGGTCGTCGAGGTCTCGCGCGGCGGGTGGCCCCGCGATGTCGGGCGCCTCCGCAGCCGCGACGCCACCCGGTGATGGCGCGGGGGATGTCAGTGCTGCTCGTGATCGCGCGCGGGATGCCGCGCCGTTCGGTGATCGCGCGGGGCCGCTGTTTCGGTGGTCGCACGGGGAGCCGTCGGCGCCCTCGATCACCCCGACCGGGGTGACGGAGCCGGACGGAGCGGCTGCGAGCAGTCGCCCGCAGCGGCGCGGCGGGGTTCTGCTCTTCCCGTCCTACTCGCCGGCGCGTTCGGGCAGCGTGGGCAGCAGCTTCTCGAGGAACGCGGCCGTGTCTTCCCAGCCATGCACGGCGTGGCATTCGACGCCCATGGCGAGCACGGGGTAGTCGTTGCCGTCGGGGTCGAGTCGGTCGCCCACGAAGAGCATGTCGTCGAGAGGGATTCCGGTGGCCTCGACGAGCTTGGTCATGCCGTAGGCCTTGTCGATGCCACGGTGGGTGATGTCGACCGACGTGGAACCGCCCGAGCGCACCTCGAGGTCGGAGATGCGGGAGGCCACGGCCTCGCGAAGGCTGTTCTTCTTCTCGCCGGTGGGGTCCCACGCCATCTTCGCCTCGAGCGGAGCGGACTGCCCGAGGGCCGAGAAGGTGATCTGCGAGCCGCGGTCCTCGAGGATGTCGCCCCACGGTTCGGCTTCCCACAAGCCCAGTCGTTCGGCTTCTTCGCGGACGGCCGAGAGGGCGCGCTGCTTCTCGTCGTCGGTGAGGGAGTGGGCGTAGACCGTCTCCACGCCCGCGGGGGTCAGGCGGTAGTACTGCGTGCCGCAGGTGGGCATGAGGTGGAAGTGCGCGAGCAGCGCCGGTGCGGCCTGCGGTAGACGCTCGACGACCTGCGTGCGGAACTGCTGCAGCTGCCCGCCCGAGATGATGGCGACCTCCACGCGGTCCGCGAGGGCGAGGAGCAGATCGCCGATGCGGGGGTCGATGGCCGACTTCGACGGGGCGAGCGTGTCGTCGAGGTCGAAGGCGACGAGGCGGGGCGAGGCGTCGGACACGTTTCTCCTGGAGGTCTCGGGGTCGCGGTGATCAACGCCCGTCGGGCGCACACGGCGTGGAGCCGCAGACGGCCCCCGCACGATTCTACGGGGGGTGCGTCACCGCCCCCGCCGGGTGAATTACGGGCGAGGAGGAGTGAGGCGGGCGCACCGTTCGCCAGTGGGGCTCAGGGTGCCACGGGGATGAGCGCGTGCCGTGGCGCTGCCGCCCGGACGGCGTCGATCTTCGTCCATCGACAGGGGAACGGCGGCCACTCACGCAAGAGAGCCCCCCGCGATCCGCGGGAGGCTCTCTGTCGATTCATGCACTGGTCGGGGTGACAGGATTTGAACCTGCGGCCTCGTCGTCCCGAACGACGCGCGCTACCAAGCTGCGCCACACCCCGTGAGCAACTTGAAAAGTCTACCCTGTTCCGACCCCTGCGACGAACCAGAGTGAAGGTTCGGGCGCGTCGCGGGGAGTCAGCCGGCCCCGGCGGGCGCGTGCGCGGTGGGGAGACCATCCGCGGCCGTCCTCGACGTGGTGACGAGGACGACCGCGGGTGCGGCGTCATCGGCGTGACGGTTGCGGACCCGGATGGCTGAGGCGGGGCCGCCGGCGAGTTCCGGTCGCCCGACCCGATCCGTCGCTCGAATTCAGATCCTCGGAGTGGACCGACGCCGAGCGACACCCCAGGCGATCACACCGATCCCGACCACCGCCGCAGCCGCCCCGCCCGCGCCGCCCAGCGACGCCGCGGACATCCCCGTCGTGGCCAGGGCCGCGGGGGCGGCGGGCGTGGACGGCGCGGGAGCCGGTGGGGGAGTGACGGCGGCGGGAGGCGTGGGAGACGGTTTCGGATCTACGGGAGGCGGCGTGGGGGCGAGCTGCTCGGTCTGCGCGGGGGAGGCGAAGCGCTCCTGCCACAGGTAGTCGGCCGGCAGATGGGCGAGTGCGTCGGCATCCTGATCCGCTCGAGCGACGCGCCACACGGCCGTGTAGACCCCCGGACCGGGCAGGTGCTCCGACCGGACCTCGTAGGCTCCGGCGCCGGCGGTCGGGTCCGTTCGCAGGTCGAGTCGCATCACCGGAGTGAGGTTCGACGGGATCTCGGCCGATTCGGCCGGATAGGCGCCCGTTCGATAGACATCGGCTGTCGCGGCGATCACCACGAACGAACCGTCCGCGTGGCGCGGCCAGACGCCGTCGGCGGTCGACACGGTGACGCGATCGGCGAAGCGACCGTCCTCGATGCGCGCGGTCGTTTCGATGCGGGGCGAGAACCGGACGAGACGAGGAGCGGCGTCCTGTGCCGACAGCGTGAACGTCGTCGGGCCGGCGGGCCCGGCCGACTCCTGCTGACCGGGAGTGGAGAAGTAGTGGACGGCGGCGGAGCCCACCGAGAAGGTCCCCGTCGCCCGGACGCTGTACGGACGGCCGTCATCGGACGAGGACGCGGGCGCGATGATGTCGTAGCCCTGCCCGGCGTGCACGTCCGCACGATCAGCTCGACCGGTGTCGGCGAAGACCGCGTTCTCGAGGTGCAGGGTGCCCGTCGCGGAGGAGTCCACGTCGGCGGTCACGGTGCCACGGGTCGGATCGTCGTCACGTGTCGTCCGCGCCAGCGCCCCTCCGACGCGCGGAACGGGGATGCTCTCGGCCTCGGCGAGATAACGCACCGCCCGTTCCTGCACGGCCGCGCTGTTCTCGGGGCTGGCCCGACGCATGATGTAGTCGATCGCCTCGGGCAGGCTGTCGCCGGTGTACCCCCACGAGTGCAGGGTCGTGTCACGATCGACGATGGCCTTCACGGCCCACCCGACGCCGGCCGCCTGCACGGGATCGTCGGTCTGTCCGTAGGTGGTGACGAGGTGGTTGATCGACACCAGCTGCTGCGGGCTCAGGCCGTTGACGTCCGATGAGACACCGCGGTCGGTGGTCGCATCGGTGGCGACGGGAAGCCCGGGATGGATGCAGTAGGTGTGCACATCGCCCACGCGCATCGAACCGTGCCAGCCCGTGCGCGACAGTGGCGCCCACGTGCCGAAGCCGGTGCCGCGCTCGGCGGCATGGGCGGCCGGGGCCATGCCGAGGCCGCCGAGCAGCGCGGCGATGACGGTGAACGCGGCGAGGGTTCGTCGACGTGACGGAGGAGGATGGTGCATGCGAGGAGTCCCTTCGTTCGAGGAGACTCGATCGTCCGACACGTCGCCCCCGCGGAAACGGCACAAGGGACCGATCCGTGGATGGATCAGCCCCTTGTGCGGGTGGGGAGGATGCCTCAGCGGGGCAGCAGCGTCAGCAGCGTCGCCTCGGGGCGGCACCCGAACCGCACGGGCGCGTAGATCGAATGGCCGAGACCCGCGCTCACGTTCAACGGCACCGTGCGTCCGTCGTGCGTCCACTCGCTGAGGCCTCGGGCCTGGTCGAGCGGGATATCGCAGTTCGAGACGAGTGCGTTGGGGCTGAACGGCACGCGCACCTGCCCGCCGTGTGTGTGGCCCGCCAGCAGCACGTCGGCGCCGAGGCCGGTGAACGTGTCGAGCGTGCGCCGGTAGGGCGCGTGCATCACGCCGAGGGTGATGTCGGCGGCATCCAGGGTCTCGAGGACCGGTGGGATCAGCTCGGGGTGGTCCCACCCGCGGTGTCCGTCGTTGACACCGAGGGCGTTCACGCGCAGCCCCTTGATCTCCACCGACACGGCCGTGTCGTCCAGGATGCTCCACCCGAGGTCGTCGGTGAAGAACCGGTCGAGCGCGTCCACATCGAGGTGCTTGTGCGCCGGAAGATGCCCCGACGGCCCGATGAAGTAGCGGAACGGGTTACGCGGAGCCGGCTCCTGGTAGTCGTTCGAGCCGTGCACGACGAGGCCCGGCACACCGCGGAGGGGGGAGAGGGCGGTTCGGATGCCGGTGAGTCCGTCGCGGTGACCCAGGTTGTCGCCCGTGTTGATGACGAGATCGGGGGAGAGCTCCGCCAGCCGCGCCATCCACTCCTGCTTGCGGTGCTGCCACGGCGCCATGTGGGCGTCGGACACGTGGAGGACGCGCAGGGGTTCCGCACCCTTGGGCAGCAATCGGAGCGCGTGGTAGCGCACCGTGAAGAGATAGCGCTCGACACCGACACCCCAGGCAGCGGCCCCGACGACCGCCGCCCCCGCGACCCCGAGGGGCGCGAGGGCGGCGGTCACGAGGGGGCGCGTCACGGGCATTCCTTCGCCACGACCGACAGAGCGATCGCCGTGTTCCTGTTGGCGGCGGTGCCACCGGCCGGGTTGGTGCTGACGACCTGACCCTCGGCCGGGGCGTTGGCGTCACGCTGGCATCCCCCGATGGAGATGTTGGTGTAGCCCGCGCCCGCCAGCGACGCCTGGGCGGCGGTCACCGTCTGCCCGTCCACGTTCGGCACGGTGCCGGTCTGGCCGTTGCCGGGGTTGATCGTGATGGTCGATCCGGCCGGAGCGGAGCCGCCGTTGGGGCTCTGCGCGGCCACGGTGTCGGTGCCGGACGCGGAGTCGACGGGATCTCCCACGGTGACGCGGAAGCCGGCGCCGGTCAGGGTCGACCGGGCACTGTCGATGCTCTGACCCACGACGTTGGGCAGATCGCGCTGCTGCGTGCGCAGGAGGTTCGACACCGGATCCGGGAACCGGTCGCCGCCGTAGAACTCGTTCGCGGCGCTCTGGATGTCATTGGCCAGGACGTACCGCATGCTGCTCAGCTCGTTGCCCTTGGCATACTCCCCGAACAGGTCCTTGTCGCCGTCGTAGTTCCCGACCCAGACAGCGGTCGTCGCGTTCGTCGACGACTCGATCATCCAGGTCTGGAAGCCTTCGTGCGTGCCGGTCTTGCCCATGACGGGGGTGCCGTCGAAGGGGTTGGCGTCGACACCGGTGCCGCCGCGCTGCATGACGCCCTGAAGGGCATAGGCGGTGGTCGCTGCGATCTCGGGCGTGAGCACCGGCGCGCACGTCCGCTCGGGGATGCGTCGCTCCTCGCCGTCTGCCGTCGTCACCTTGTCGATGACCTTGGGCTGGCAGCGGTTCCCGCCGTTGGCGACCGTGGCGAAGGCGCTGGCCATGGCGAGGGGCGAGACGTTGTCGCTTCCGATGACCTCATTCGCGTTCTCCATGAGGATGTCGCTTCCGTCACCTCGCGTCACGCCCATCTTCTTCACGACCTTGGAGATGTCGCACAGGTCGAGTTCGGCCGCCATCGCGAGGTAGCCGGTGTTCAGCGAATCGCGCGTGAACATCATGGGCGTGCCTACGTAGCCCCGGTTCTGCGCGAAGTTGTTGATGGTGGTGTTCTCCTGGTTGACCCAGTTCCCCGAACACGAGTTCGTCATGTTCGGAACCGGTCGGAGGCGGCCGTTGAGCGACTCGTTCAGAGAGTGGCCCTTCTCGAGCCAGTCGACCAGGGTGAACAGCTTGAACGTCGATCCGACGGGGAACCCGATCGAGCCACCGTTCGTGGAGTCGCCGGCGAAGACGATCGAGTTGTACGACGGGTCGGCCTGCGAGAGCTCCAGGTCCTGGGTGAACTTGGTGTTCTGCGCAATCGCGAGAACGCGCCCGGTCTTGGCCTCGAGACTGACGGCGGTCGACCCGAACTTCATCCCCTCGATGCTCTCGGGGGTGTTCTCGTTCATCGTGGTCTGCGCGGCGTCCTGCATACGCCAGTCCAGCGTGGTCTGGATGGTCAGGCCGTCCTGGCGGAGCGCCCGAACGCGGTCGTCGGTCTCCGCGCCGAAGGCGGGGTCGTTCAAGATCGTCGAGACGACGTACTGACAGAAGTACGGGGCGCCCGACGAGCCGCAGCCCTGCTCGGTCTCGGAGATCTGCGGCGTGATCGGCTCGACGGCGAACTGCACGTACTGTTCGTGCGTGATCTTTCCGTCGGCCTCCATGCGGCTGAGCACGTAGAGCTGACGGCCCTTGGTCTCGCTGTACCCGTCGGCGGCGGCGACGAGCTGTTCCTGCGTGATCTCGCCGTTGTCGCGCAGCGTGTAGAGCCCCTGGATCGTGCTCTGGTCGACGTCGTCGATCGAGCCGTCGGGCTGCTTGTTGTAGGCCGTTCCATCTGCGTCGACGATCGAGCCTTCGGCACGGTCGATGCGGAAGCGGTTCGGGTTCTGCACCATGCCGGCGAGGATCGCGGACTGCCCGATGTTCAGCTGGGAGGCCGAGACGTTGAAGTAGCGCTTGGCCGCGGCGTCGATGCCGTACGTCACGCCGCCGAAGTTGGCGATGTTGAGGTAGCCGAGCAGGATCTGGTCCTTCGAGAATTCCTTCTCGAGCTGGATGGCGTAGCGCATCTCCTGCAGCTTGCGCTGGTAGCCCTCGGGCCCTTCGGCCTGGACGGCCGCGAAGGCGCATTCCTGAAGTGCTTCGTCACGCGTCTTGCCCACCGGGTCGGTGTCGGTCGGCTCCACGGCTTTCGCGTCGCGCTCGCAACGCTGCACGAGAACGTTCTTCACGTACTGCTGACTGATCGAGGAGCCACCCTGCGTCGCACCGCTGGCGGCGTTGTTGAGCAACGCGCGCGTGGTGCCGATGAGGTCGACACCGCCGTGCTGGTAGTAGCGGGGGTCTTCCGACGACAGCACCGCGTCGTACATCACGGGCGCGATCTGCTCGAAGGTGACGGGGGAGCGGTTCTGGTCGTAGAACTTCGCCAGCACCCGGTCGCCGGCCATCAGCGTGGTGGGCTGCATCAGCTCGTCGGGCTGCAGGTAGCTCGGCATCTTGTCGAAGATCGTGATGGCGCTGGAGGCAGCGGCACCGGAGACGGCGATGGCCGGCGTGACAGCTGCGGTGACCAGGAGTCCGGCGACCGCGCTGAGTCCGACGAGGCCCAGGATGCCGCCGAGGGCACCGCTAGCCGTACGTTTGTTCTCGGGCATAGGGTTGATGCTAAGCGACGTTGCTGGGCGATGCCTTGAAGGCGTGCGCTCGCGCGCGTACGCCATCCGTCCGCGCGCGCATCATGTCTGCGCGCCGAGCCATCGCCGGGAGCCCGACAATGACCACGTGGGAATACCTCACCACTCCGCTGCTGATCCACAACACCGCCGCCATCCTCAACAACTGGGGGAAGCAGGGGTGGGAGCTCGTGCAGGTGGTGCCCGGGCCCGAGGGGGGCCTCGTGGCGTACCTCAAGCGTCCGACCGGCGGCGGGACCGCCAACACCGGTCTCGGCGCCGCAGAGGCTGCTGCGCGCCAGTTCGAGGGTCAGCAGTGAGCGTCTCCGAGCGCCTCGCCGCGCTCGGCGTCGACGTCCCGGCCGTCGTTCCCCCCGTCGCCGCCTACATTCCCGCGAAACGTCACGGCGATCTCGTCTACACCTCGGGCCAGCTGCCGATGGTGCAGGGTGCCCTCCCGGCGACGGGCAAAGTGGGCGAGGCCGAGGGACTCGTGACCCCGGCGGATGCGCGGTCGTGCGCGCGTCAGTGCGCGCTCAACGCCATCGCGGCAGCGGCGGCGGTCGTCGGAGGCGTCGACAACCTCGGTGGAGTGCTCAAACTCACCGGCTTCGTGGCATCCGTCCCCGAATTCACCGGTCAGCCGGCCGTGATCAACGGGGCGAGCGAATTCTTCGGCGAGGTCTTCGGAGAGGCCGGCGCCCACGCGCGTTCGGCGGTCGGAGTGCCCGTCCTGCCCCTGGACAGCCCGGTCGAGGTCGAGGTCGTCTTCACCGTCGTCTGATCGCCGAGGCACTGCCAGGAAGCGAAAGCGTAACCTAGCGTGTCATTTCGGTTTTCAGAATATGCCCATCGAATGATTAGGGTATTTACGGGGAAGCGCACCTGCGCTCGCCTTCCACGTGCTGTGGGGGGCACATTCTTTAGGGGAAAACGGGGAAAAATGAAGAAGACGACGAAATTCTGGGCGGCCGGCGCAACGGCACTCGCCCTCGCGGTCGGCGCCGGGATCAGCGTCCCCGCTGCCTACGCGGCCGACATCACGGGTGATGTGCGGGTCACGCTGGACTTCACCACGCCCAACGAGGTCGACGTCGCCGTCTGGGCGAAGAACACCTCGGCGGTCACCGCCTACGGCTCGGCGACGGTCGCCCAGACCAACGGGTGGATCGAGACCTTCAGCGAGAAGCGCTTCGCGCCCGGTGAGACGTGGACCTGGTCGGCGTCGTTCGACGGGTACGACTGCAGCGATCTGGACACCACCGCGGGTGTCGCTTTCGGTTCCTCCTCGCGCGGCGGCGACCCCGAGTGGACCTCGGGCGTCATCACGGCCTGGGACTCGCGCGTCACGGTGATCGGCTGCGACCTGCCGCCGAAGCCCACCCCGACGCCGACGCCGACCGCGACGCCGACGGCCACGCCGACCGCGACGCCCACGGCGACGCCGACGGCCACGCCGACCGCGACGCCCACCGCTCAGCCGACGTCCACGCCGACGCCGACCACGGCCCCGACCGGTGGCCCGACGCCGACCGCCACGCCGACGGCCACGTCGACGCCGACGGTCGCACCGACCGCCACCGCGACCGCCACGGCGACCGCGGTGCCCGTGCCGGCGGCCAACGGCCAGTCCGGTAAGGGTTCGCTCGCGACGACCGGTATGTCCGGCGCCGCCCTGCTGCCCATCGCGCTGATCGCCGCCGGTGTCCTCGCGGCCGGTGCGTTCATGCTGGTGCTGCGTCGCCGCCGCTCCATCTGATGACGACGAGACGGGGCCGTTCGTACGAACGGCCCCGTCTTCGTGTCTGCGGGCGCTGACCCCGCGCGCTCCGTCGTCACGTGGATGCCGGTCACCCGGCATCCACGCGACGGCGGCGCTACTTCACCTGGGCGCTGATCACGCTCATCACGGCCGTGTCCGCGAGCGTCGTGGTGTCACCGACCTCGCGACCTTCGGCCACATCGCGCAAGAGACGGCGCATGATCTTCCCCGAGCGGGTCTTGGGCAGTTCCCCGACGATGTAGACGTCCCTCGGGCGGGCGATGGGCCCGATCTGCTCGCCGACCCACCGCCGCAGCTCGTCGCCGAGGCCGTCGACGGGCTTCTGCTTCAGGTAGCGGCTCTTGATGATCACGAAGGCGACCACCGCCTGGCCCGTGGTCTCGTCGGAGGCACCCACCACGGCCGCTTCGGCCACACCCTCGTGTCCGACGAGCGCGGATTCGATCTCGGCCGTCGACAGGCGGTGCCCCGAGACGTTCATGACGTCGTCCACGCGTCCGAGGAGCCAGACGTCGCCGTCCTCGTCGAGACGGGCGCCGTCGCCGGCGAAGTAGTAGCCCTTGTCGGCGAACTTGTCCCAGTACGTCTCGCGGTAGCGGTCGGGGTCGCCCCAGATCCCGCGGAGCATGCTGGGCCACGGCTCGGTCACGACGAGCAGGCCGCCGCTGCCGTTCGCGACGGGTTCGCCGCTGTCGTCGACCACGGCGATCGAGATGCCGGGCAACGGCACCTGGGCGGAGCCGGGTTTGGTCTCGGTCACCCCCGGGAGGGCCGAGATTATGATGGCGCCGGTCTCGGTCTGCCACCACGTGTCGACGATCGGCGTCCGGTCGGCGCCGATGATCTCGCGATACCAGACCCACGCCTCGGGATTGATGGGCTCGCCCACCGACCCGAGGAGGCGGAGCGTCGACAGGTCGAACTTCTGCGGGACGTCGCGGCCGATCTTCATGAAGGAGCGGATGGCGGTGGGTGCCGTGTAGAAGATGGTCACCCCGTGCTTCTCGATGAGCTCCCACCAGCGGCCCGGGTGCGGCGTGTCGGGGGTTCCCTCGTACAGCAGCTGCGTCGCTCCATTGGCGAGGGGACCGTACGTCACGTAGGTGTGGCCCGTGATCCAGCCGATGTCCGCCGTGCACCAGTAGACGTCGGACTCGGGGTGGACGTCGTGCACGACGCGGTTGGTGAAGGCCGCCTGCGTGAGGTAGCCGCCCGAGGTGTGCAAGATGCCCTTGGGTTTACCCGTCGTACCCGAGGTGTACAGGATGAACAGCGGCGTCTCTGCCGGGAAGGCCTGTGCCTCGTGCTCGGCCGACGCCTGCGGGACGACGTCGTGCCACCAGAGGTCGCGGTCCTGCGTCCATTCGACCTCGTTCCCTCCGCGCTTGACGACGATGACGTGCTCGACGGTCTCCTGGATGCCGGAGCCGTTGCGGTCGGCGAGAGACTGGTCGACCGCGGGTTTGAGGGGGGAGACCTTGCCCTTGCGCCAACCGCCGTCGGCGGTGATCACGACCTTCGCCCCGGCGTCATCGATGCGGGCGCGGAGACTGTCGGCCGAGAATCCACCGAACACGACCGAGTGGACCGCGCCGATACGGGCGACCGCCAGCATCGAGGCGATCGCCTCGGGGATCATCGGCAGGTACAGGGCGACGCGGTCGCCCTTCTCCACGCCGAGACCGGTGAGAACGTTGGCGAGGCGCTTGACCTCGTCGGTGAGCTCGGCGTACGTGACGTTGCGCGAGTCGCCGGGTTCACCTTCCCACCGCAGCGCGACGCGATCGCCGTGACCCGCCTCGACGTGACGGTCGAGACAGTTGTAGGCGACGTTCAGCTCGCCGTCGGCGAACCACTCGGCGAACGGCGGGTTGGACCAATCCAGCACCTGCGTGAAAGGCGTGTGCCAATGCAGGTCGCGCGCCTGTTCGGCCCAGAAGCCCTCGCGGTCGGCGGCCGCGCGGTCGTACAGGCCGCGGTCGCCCACGGCATCGTCGACGAACTCGGCCGACGGCGGGAACCGGCGGGATTCGGAGAGGAGGTGGTCGATCTGGCTGCTCATCGCGGCGCTCCTTCGCGTTACGTGACGCCCGCGTCAGCGCACGGCGTCTTCACCTGGGTCACGCTATCGACCCCCTTCGACGGGGGCCACCTCCGATAGTTGGCATCCCGAATTCGGCGAAACAGGTGATATATCGCGATGAATAGGTGCGTCGAGTTGGTGCGGGCTTTTCGGCACGCGTAATCTGAGTGAGCCCGAACATCGCTTCCGGCATTTGCGTCCGGGGGGAGCCCCCCAATATTCCTCCGGCCGCACGGCGGCATCCCTCGCCCCCCACTGAAGGGATGCCGCCTCCTCCTTTCGCGGCCTCGTCGCCCGCCGTGCATCGGCGGGCGAGACAATCGGCCGGGGTCCCTCCCCAGGTGCCGATCTTCGACGGCCGTCCACGGATCGGCCCTCTTCGTCGACGACGGCGACGGCGTCATCCGTACGGTCTTCGGCATGTCCCCGCTCGCACCGGTCCATCCGATCGATCCCGACCTGGTCTCCGCCGCCTGGCGGGATCCGGCGCTGTCGTTCCTGCGCCCATTCCTCGACGACCCCGCCGTCACGGACCTCTTCATCAACGGCGACCGGGGTCTCTTCGTCGACCGGGGCGACGGCGCCGAGCGCGTACCGTCGTGGCGCGCGAGCGAGACCGAGGTGCGTCACGTCGCCGTCCGTCTGATCGCGCTCGGCGGGCGTCATCTCGATGACGCATCGCCGTGCGTCGATGTCCGCCTCGCTCGCGGTGTGCGGGTCCACGCCGTCCTGGCTCCCGTCGCGGCGAGCGGCACGGCGCTGTCGGTGCGCGTACCGCGCTGGGACGCGCCCGATCTGTCGGATCTCGAACGCAGCGGAATGCTCTCCGCGCGCCAACGCGAACGCCTCGAGAGCATGGTGGAACGCCGCGAGAACGTGCTGATCACGGGAGCCACGGGGGCCGGGAAGACGACACTGCTGTCAGCCCTGCTCTCGCACGTGCCGGCCACGCAGCGCATCATCACGGTCGAAGAGGTGGCCGAGCTGCGCCCCGCGCATCCGCACCACGTCGCCCTCGAGGCTCGACAGTCCAACATCGAGGGAACCGGGGGGATACCGCTGGCCCGGCTCGTCCGCGAGGCGCTTCGGATGCGGCCGGACCGATTGGTCGTCGGCGAATGCCGAGGCGAAGAACTTCGAGAGCTCCTCATGGCGCTCAACACCGGTCACGACGGAGGGGCCGGAACCCTGCACGCGAGCGGGCTCACCGACGTCGCGGCCCGACTCGAGGCACTCGGGGCGCTCTCGGGGATGGATGCCGCTGGCACGGCGCGGCAGACGGTCAGCGCGATCGACGCCGTGGTGCACGTCGAGCGGATCGCGGGGCAACGGCGCGTGGTCGGGTGGGGTCGACCCACCTTGCGTGCGGGACGCATCGGCATCGAGCCCGAGCGGTGGGCGTGAGAGCCGGCGCGCGGGTTCGGCCAGACGCCAGCGCGGCCGATCCGATCGAGACGATCATGCGCCTCGCGGTGCTGTTGTCGGCCGGTCTGACCCCCGCGACCGCCTGGGGGCATCTCGCGGACACCGGTGACCCCGTCTGCCGCGCCGCCGCGCGCGCTGCTGCGGTGGGCGACGACGTGGGTGCCGTGCTCGCCGCGGCCGGGGTGTCGTGGACGGACGTCGCCGCGATCTGGTCCGTCGCGGTCCATACGGGCGCACCGCTCGCCGACACCCTCCGAGCCGTGGGCGGCGCCCTCCGCGACGCCACCGAGGTCGCAGCCGACGTGGCCGTCGCCCTCGCGGAGCCCGCAGCCACGGCGAAGCTCCTGAGCTGGTTGCCGCTGCTGGGTGTGCCGATGGGCATGGCTCTCGGATTCGACTCCGTCGGCATCCTCTTCTCGGACCCGGCGGGAATGGTCTGCCTCGCGGTGGGGACCACCCTCATCGTGGTCGCACGGTCGTGGTCGCGTCGGCTCACGCACCGCGCCCGGCCGCCCACGTCGGTTCCCGGGCTCCGCGCGGAACTGTGGGCCGTCGCCCTCTCGGCCGGAGCCTCGGCCGACCGTGTGCGCTCGCTGGTGGACACCGCGCTGCGCGCCCGCTCCTCCGACGGCCCGCTCGATGACGCGGCGGACACGGTCGCGTTCGCCCACCGCGCCGGAGTCCCCGCCGCCGAGCTGCTCCGCGCCGACGCCTGGCTCGCCCGACAGCGCGCACGCACCGCGGGCCGCACCGCGGCGGCACGGTTGTCGACTCGACTGCTGCTCCCCCTGGGGATCTGCACGCTCCCCGCGTTCCTCCTCCTCGCGGTGGCCCCGATGATGCTCGGCATCCTGCGGTCCGGGGCCTTGCCGTGACGTCCACATCGCTCGCCCCTCCCTACCCTTCCCTCACCTCGACACCCCTCGCTCACCTCGACACCCCTCGCTCACCTCGACATCAGGAGTTCCCCATGACCACTGTTCCGAACCCGTTCCGTCCGCAGAGCCCGGCCGCGGGGCTGCCGCCGCTGACGACCGCGCGCGCGGGAGCGCTCTTCCTCGACGACCGCGGTGCGGCGACGGCCGAGTACGCCATCGCGACCATGGCGGCCGTCGCCTTCGCCGGTCTGCTCGTCGTCATCATGCGCAGCGACGAGGTCCGCGGCATCCTCACCGATCTGGTCCGACGAGCGCTCACCGTGCAATGACGCGGCGACTGCTCGACGACCGGGGGGCCGTCACCGCGGAGTTCGCGGTGGCGCTCCCGGCGGTGATCATCGTTCTCGCCCTCGGGGTCGGGGTCCTCGGATCGGCGGCGGCGACCGTGCGTCTGCAGCACGCCGCGTCGGAGGCCGCCCGCCTGCTCGGTCGTGGCGACACCGGCTACCTCACGGGCATCGCCGAGATCGGTGGGACGGCGTCCGTCGAACGCCACGACGGGCTGGTGTGCGTGGCCGCCGTGGCACCCGTTCCGGTGGGGCCGCCGTTGCCCGAGGTCACGGCCCGGGCGTGCGCGCTCGATGGGGGTCGGTGATGGCGGGCAGCGTCTCGGTCGTCGGCGTCGTGGCGACCCTGGTGGCCGTGACCGTATCGCTCGGGCTCGCCGGTGCCGCGGCGATCGAAGCCCAGCGAGTGGCGGGCGTGGCCGACGCGACCGCTCTCGCCGCGGCCGACGCCGCGAGCGGAGCGGTGCCCGGCGTGCCGTGCGAGCAGGCCGCCCGGGTCGCCGCGGCGCACGAGGTCCGTCTGATCCGATGCGATCTGGAGGGCTTGGTCGCCACCATCACCGTCGGCGGGGCGTACGGTGGAATTCCATTCGATGTGCGCTCCCGGGCCGGACCCCCCGACGCGTTCGCCCCGTGAGACCTCCCGGAACCCGGACAGGGAGGCGTGTGTATGGTGTGCATCGACGAAAGGACCCCAGTGGCAAACGGCAAGAAGCTCGTCATCGTCGAGTCCCCGACGAAGATGAAGTCGATCCAGGGATACCTCGGCGACGACTACGAGGTGCTCAGCTCGGTCGGTCACATCCGCGACCTGGCGTCGAAGAAAGAGATCCCGGCCGACAAGAAGGCGGCGTACGGCAAGTACTCCATCGACGTCGAGAACGACTTCGACCCGTTCTACGTCGTGAACGACCGCAAGACCAAGACGGTCGCCGAGCTGAAGCGCGCGCTCAAGGGCGCCGACGAGGTCCTGCTCGCCACTGATGGTGATCGCGAGGGCGAGGCCATCGCGTGGCACCTTCTCGAGGTGCTCAAGCCGAAGGTCCCCGTCCGTCGCATGATCTTCCACGAGATCACCAAGGACGCCATCCGCGACGCCGCGGAGCACACGCGCGACCTCGACGTCTCGCTCGTCGACGCGCAGGAGACGCGTCGCGTGCTCGACCGCCTCTACGGCTGGGACGTCTCGCCCGTGCTGTGGCGCAAGGTCGGTTCCGGCCGCGAGGGCACCGCGCTCAGCGCGGGTCGCGTGCAGTCGGCGGCGACGCGCATGGTCGTCGAGCGCGAACGCGAGCGCATGGCCTTCGTTTCGGCGTCGTACTGGGACGTCGAAGCGCTGGCTTCGCGCTCCGGTTCGTCGTTCACCACGCGTCTGAACCGCCTGGACGGCGCCCCCATCGCGCGCGGCGGCGACTACGACGACCTCGGTCAGCTCAAGAAGGCCGTCGTGGTCCTCGACGAAGCCCGGGCCCGTGCTCTGGCCGACGCCATCACCGCGGCCGGGCGCGCCACCGTCGCCAAGGTCGAGGCGAAGCCGGGCACGCGCAGCCCTCGCGCCCCCTTCACCACCTCCACCCTGCAGCAGGAGGCCGGACGCAAGCTCTCGATGAGCGCCAAGCACGCCATGGGCGTCGCTCAGCGGCTCTACGAGAAGGGCTTCATCACCTATATGCGCACCGACTCGGTCGCCCTCTCTGGTCAGGCAGTCTCGGCCGCACGTGCGCAAGCCGTGGCGCTGTACGGCGACAAGGCCGTACCGGCGAACCCCCGCGTCTACAAGAGCAAGTCGAAGAACGCGCAGGAGGCGCACGAGGCCATCCGCCCCTCGGGCGAGACCTTCCGCACCCCCGCGTCTCTCGCGTCGTCGCTCGACCGCGACGAGCAGAAGCTGTACGACCTCATCTGGAAGCGCACCGTCGCCAGCCAGATGGCGGATGCCAAGTACGAGACGACCACCGTCACCCTCACGGTGGAAGCCGGGGCCCAGGTCGCCGAGTTCACGGCATCCGGAACCGTCTACACCTTCAAGGGCTTCCTCGAGGCGTATGAAGAGGGCGCCGATGAGAAGCGCAACGACGACGACGCCGATCAGTCGCTCCCGGCTGTCGCCGTGGGCGACGAGCTCGCGGTCAGCGACGTGGAGCCCAAGGGCCACAGCACCTCGCCGAAGCCCCGCTACACCGAAGCGAGCCTGGTGAAGGCGCTCGAGGAGAAGGGGATCGGTCGCCCGTCGACCTTCGCCAGCATCATCGGCGTGATCCTCGATCGCGGGTACGTGTCCAAGCGCGGTCAGGCCCTCGTCCCGAGCTGGCTCGCGTTCAGCGTGGTGCGGCTGCTCGAGGAGCACTTCGCCGACCTCGTCGACTACGACTTCACCGCCGCCCTCGAAGACGATCTCGACGCCATCGCGCGCGGCGAGCAGCGCCGCACCGAGTGGCTGAAGTCGTTCTACTTCGGGTCGGACAAGCAGGTCGGCCTGCGCCACATCGTCGACAACCTCGGCGAGATCGACGCCCGCGAGCTGAACTCCACGCGTATCACCGACACCGCCACCCTGCGTTTCGGCAAGTACGGTCCTTACCTCGAGGTCACCGACCCGGCGGCCGATGCCGAGGCGAAGCCCCGGATCGTCAACATCCCCGAAGACCTCGCACCCGACGAACTCACCCCCGCCAAGGCGCAGGAACTCATCGACGCTCCGGTCGCCGGGGACCGGGTGCTGGGGGAGAACGCCGAGAACGGCAAGCTCGTCGTCGTGAAGGACGGTCGCTTCGGCCCCTACGTGCAAGAAGTGGATGCCGAGGAGCCCGAGGAGGTCGACCAGGCCACGGGCGAGGTCGTCGGGCAGCCCAGGAAGCGCGGGGCGAAGAAGGAAGTGGCCCCCAAGCCGCGAACCGCGTCGCTGTTCCGCTCGATGTCCGTCGACACCGTCGACCTCGACACCGCGCTGCAGCTGCTCTCGCTCCCGCGCGTCGTGGGCATTGATCCCGAGACGGGCGTGGAGATCACCGCGCAGAACGGGCGCTTCGGTCCGTACCTGAAGAAGGGGACGGATTCCCGCTCGCTCGACGACGAGAAGCAGATCTTCGACGTCACTCTCGAAGAGGCCCTCGCCAAGTACGCGGAGCCCAAGTACGGAGCCCGCCGGGCGTCGAGCGCGTTGAAGGAATTCGACGCCGACCCCGTCAGTGGCAAGCCGATCAAGCTCAAGGACGGCCGATTCGGCCCGTACGTCACCGACGGCGAGACCAACGCCACGGTGCCCCGTGGTGAGAACGCGTTGGAAATCACCTTCGAGCGCGCGATCGAGCTCATCGCCGACAAGCGGGCGAAGGGTCCGGCTCCCAAGAAGGCGGCCCCGGCGCGCAAGACCGCGGCGACCAAGACGACGGCGGCGAAGACCACGGCGGCGAAGACCACGGCGACCAAGACCACCGCGACGCGGACGACGGCGGCGAAGACCACGGCGGCCAAGACGACGGCGGCCAAGACGACGGCGACGAAGGCGGCGGCGGCGAAGACCGCTGCGACCACGGCCGCCGCGACGCCGGCGACGACCCCGCGCAAGGCGCCGGCGAAGACGTCGTGACCGACGACCTCACCCGGCCGCTGCACGCCCCTCGGGCGGCGGCGGCCGGGGGGCCGGGGCTGTTCGTCACCTTCGAGGGCGGAGACGGCGCGGGCAAGACCACGCAGGCGTCGCTACTCGAGCGCTGGCTGGGGGAGCAGGGGCGTGTGGTCGTCCGCACCCGCGAGCCGGGCGGAACCGATGTCGGCGTACGCATCCGCGACATCGTCCTGCATCACCGCGGCCACATCGACGCCCGTGCAGAGGCGCTGCTCTACGCAGCGGACCGTGCCCATCACATCGCCACGCACGTGCGTCCAGCCGTGGCACGCGGCGACGTGGTCATCCAGGACCGCTACCTCGACTCGTCCGTCGCCTATCAGGGCGCCGGTCGGGTGCTCGACGCCGACGACATCCGCGCGCTGTCGCTGTGGGCCACCGAGGGACTGCTGCCCGATCTGACGGTTCTCCTCGACCTCGACCCGGCCGCCGCGCGCCGCCGTCTCGACGCCGACGACAAGCCCTTCGACCGGCTCGAGGCCGAGAAAGAGGATTTCCACGCCCGCGTGCGCGCCGGCTTCCTCGCCCTCGCCGGGGCCGAACCCCGCCGTTTCCTCGTGCTCGACGCGGAAACGGCGCCCGACGAGCTCGCGGCCCGCGTGCGCGAGGCGGTCGCGGAGCGTCTCGGCTGAGACCCGCTGTCGCCGCTGTGCGGCGCTCCGGCGCCGCGCCGACGTCGAACGCCGACGGGACGTCCGTCATGTCGCCGTCGGACGTCGAGGCGACGTCCGACGGCGATCGACACGCTGCGGCGCGCGCCGAGATCGACGGCGCCGGGGGTGCTCGCCGCCCCGACCGTCGGGGGTTTGCACAGCCGAACGCCAGCGGCGGTGTCGGAGCCCGCGGTTAGGCTGGAGCCCATGTCCGTCGCCCTCGAACCGTCCCCGCAGGCCGTCGGCTCGGCGCCCTTCCCGTGGGACGCCGTGTGGGGGCAAGACGAGGCGGTCGCGTCGCTCCGCGCGGCGGCGTCCACCCCTTCCTCCCTCGCGCATGCCTGGCTCATCACCGGTCCGCCCGGTTCGGGGCGCTCCACCCTCGCTTACGCGTTCGCCGCCGCGCTCATCGCCGACCCGGGCGACGAGCGCGCCCAGCGGCAGGTGCTCGCGCGCACCCACCCGGATCTGACGGCCCTGCGTACGGAGCAGGTCGTGATCCGGATCGACGAGGCCCGCCGCCTCGTCGAGCGCGCGTCGTTCGCGCCGTCGCTCGGCCGGCATCGCGTGATCGTGGTCGAAGACGCCGACCGCATGTCGGAGCGCACGTCGAACGTGCTTCTCAAGGCTCTCGAGGAACCGCCCGAGAAGACCGTCTGGGTGCTCTGTGCGCCGAGCGACGCCGACCTGCTGCCGACCATCCGCTCGCGAGTGCGGGTCCTCCGGCTGCGCGAACCGTCGGTCGCCGATGTGGCGTCGCTGATCGTCGAGCGCACCGGTGTCTCCGCCGAGATCGCCGAGGAGTCGGCTCGCCACGCGCAGCGCCACATCGGCATGGCCCAGCGCCTCGCGACCGACGACGACGCACGTGCGCGCCGCGCCGAGACGCTCGCCGCCGTCCTCGCGGTGCGGGGCATCGGCGACGCCGTCGACGTGGCGGGTCGGATGGTGCGCCTCGCCACCGAGGACGCCAAAGCCCTCACCGCCACCCGAGACGAAGAAGAGCGCCGATCGCTGCTGCGCATCCTCGGTGTCGCCGAGGGGGCCGCCGTGCCGCCGTCGGTGCGCGGCCAGGTCAACGCCCTCGAAGACGACCAGAAACGCCGGGCCACCCGCAGCCTCCGCGACGGCATCGACCGGGTGCTCACCGACCTGCAGTCGCTGTTCCGCGACGTCGTGATGATCCAGTACGGCCGCGAGGGCGATCTCGTCAACAGCGAGCGGATCGACGCCCTGCGCGCCGTCGCGGCCGAGTGGACGCCCTCCCGCACCCTCGGGGTTCTCGATCGCATCTCGGTCACCCGCCGCAACCTCGAACAGAACGCCGCCCCGTTGCTCGCACTGGAAAGCCTCATGATCACCGTCGCGAACGGCTCGGCACCGTGAGCCTGCGCCGACGCATGTCCGCCGTAATCGCGGGGGTGGCGGGTCTGGCTCTCGTGCTGAGCGGGTGTCTCTACGCGCAGATCCCGCCCGTCGCGCCCGACACGGGGCGCTCGCTGGCCCCGCAGACAGACGGCGTCGAGGCGCCACTCCTGCCCTACTACGGTCAGACGCTGACGTGGAGCGATTGCGGCAGCGTCGGCTTCGACTGCACGACGGTCACCGCCCCGCGCGACTACGCCGATCCGTCGGCCGGCGACCTTCAGCTGGCGGTGATCCGCCATCGCGCGACGTCGGGTCAGCCGCTGGGGTCGTTGCTCACCAATCCCGGTGGACCGGGCGTCAGCGGGGTCGACACCGTGCGCGATTCGCTGTCGCTCGTGGCCGACGAGACCCTCACCGCCTCCTACGACGTGATCGGGTTCGACCCGAGGGGCGTCGGGCAGTCGTCCGCCGTGACCTGCTACGACGCGTCCGACATGGATGCCTTCCTCTACGACATCCCGCCGGGAAAGCGGGGGAGCGACGAACGCAACGCCGCGCTCGAGCAGCGGCAGGCCGATTTCGCTCAGGCATGCGAGGCGGGCAGCGACGGCATCCTCCCCTACATCTCGACCGAGAACGCCGCGCGCGACATGGATCTGCTGCGCGCGGTGCTGGGCGATGCGAAGCTCTCCTATCTCGGTTTCTCGTACGGTTCGCTGCTCGGAGCGACCTACGCCGGTCTGTTCCCCGAACGCGTCGGTCGGATGGTGCTCGATGGCGGCATCGATCCGAGCCTGCCCGGCAGCGCGAGCGGCATCGCTCAGGCCGTGGGTTTCGAGAACGCGTTGCGGGCCTTCATGGCCGACTGCCTGACGCGCTCGGATTGCCCGTTCGGGGGTTCCGTCGACGACGCGATGAACGATCTGACCGCGCTGCTCGAGCGGGTCGACGTCCGCCCGCTGACGAACGGCGACGGCCGCAGCCTCGGCGCGGACACACTGGTCACGGCCGTCCTCGCCGCGCTCTATAGCGACCAGAGCTGGCCGTACCTGCGGGTCGCCCTCACCGACGTGCAGAACGGCGACGCGTCCGTCGCCTTCCAACTGGCCGACTTCTACAACGGTCGAGAGAACGGGCAGTACCCGAGCAACACGCTGCAGGCGCTGCGCGCCTACAACTGCGTCGACTACCCCGACGAGGGCGACACCGATGATCCCGCTCTCGAGGCGGAGCTCGCGCAGAAGGCCCCCGTCGTCGCGCCGTACTGGGTCGGGCCCGACCCGTGCGCCGCGTGGCCCGCGCAGCCGACCGGCACCCGCGCCGAGATCACCGCGCCGGGCTCGCCGCCGATCCTCGTCCTCGGCACCACCGGAGACCCGGCCACGCCCTACACCGAGGCGCAGGCGCTCGCAGGGCAGCTCTCGCAGGGCGTGCTCGTCACCTACGTCGGCGAGGGTCACCTTGCCTACAACAAGGGCAACGCGTGCGTGAACGGCGCGGTCGACGACTACCTCGTCGACGGCACCGTGCCCGACACGGGGCTGCGCTGCGAGTAGCGCCCTCACCTACGCTTGGTTCGTCACACCCCGAGGAGACCCCTATGACCGCGCCCACCGCCGACCTGGCGACCTACATCGACCACACCCTGCTCAAGCCCGAGGCCACCCGCGCCGACGTCGAGCGACTCATCGCCGAGGGCGCCGAGCTGGGCACCTACAGCGTCTGCATCTCGCCGTCGTTCCTGCCGGTGGAGGTGCCCGCGGGACTCAAGCTGGCCGTGGTCTGCGGCTTCCCCAGTGGCAAGCACCACGCCGAGATCAAGGCGGCCGAGGCGGCGCTGTCGGTCTCGCAGGGCGCAGACGAGATCGACATGGTCATCGACGTGGGCGCCGCCGTCGAGGGGCGCTACGACCTCGTAGAGGCCGAGATCCGCGCCGTACGCGCCGCCGCCCCGGCCCCCACCGTGCTCAAGGTCATCATCGAGTCGGCGGCGCTGAGCGACGAGGCGATCGTGGCGGTGTGCGAGGCGGCGGTGGCCGCAGGCGCCGACTTCGTCAAGACCTCGACGGGGTTCCACCCGGCCGGCGGCGCGAGTGCGCACGCGGTCGCGTTGATGAAGCGCACGGTCGGCGATCGGGCCGAGGTGAAGGCTTCGGGTGGCGTGCGCACGAGGGACGCCGCCGAGCAGATGATCGCCGCGGGAGCGACGCGTCTGGGCCTGTCGTCGAGCCGCGACATCCTGGCCGACAAGGCCGCGAGCGGAGACTACTGATCGCCACGTCGGGCGTGTGCGTCCGAGGGCCCTGGAGCATGTAAACTCGATGATCGTGCACGCGACAGCGCGCACGTGCCGCCTTAGCTCAGACGGCAGAGCGATTCACTCGTAATGAATAGGTCAAGGGTTCGATTCCCTTAGGCGGCTCCGAAGGCCCCCACCCGCTTCCACCGGGTGGGGGCCTTTTCATGCTCCCTGGCCGTCGCGTGACGCCCACCCCCGAGGGCGCGCCCGGTCGACGAGAAGGCCCCGAGGCCGCCGCCCTCCCGCCCGGGTACGGACGGTTCCGGGGGACCGGCGGGCCGACCGATAGGCTGACAGCCCGCCCCCCACGACGGTCGTGCCCCGTCCGCTACCCGCTGGAGTTCCCCGTGTCGAATGCGATCGACGCCCTCATCGAGATCTTCACGTGGGTGGGCCTGGGCGCGGGGCTGCTGCTCGCCCTCGCCGCGGTTTTCCTCCTGCTCGCCGACGGCACGTGGCTGCCCGCGCGGGCTGTGGTGGAGCGCGTCGGCGAGGGACGGGTCGTGCGGTGGTTCGACCACGACGGCGGCGTGAACGAGGCGGCGCTCTCGGCGCACGACGACGCCAAGGTCGGTTCCGCCGACATGATCGACATCTTCTACCGGCGGGGGAGCGAGCACCGCATGCGCCTGACGCACTTCTCGCCGCTCGTGCGGTTCGTGTCCCTGCTCGCGGCAGGGGTCCTGGCGTTGGGGCTCGTGGCCTTCATCGTCTCCATCGTGATGCTGTTCGTCCGCGGGTGAGAAGTTGACGCGGAACCCATATCGCTAGATAAGCTAGCTATATGTCCGACTCGCCGCGCCCCGCCCTCCGCCGTTCACGGCGCTCCGCCCACGCTCCCCGCGTCTCGCGCTGGCTGCGGATCGGCATCCCGAGCCTGCTCGTGCTGCTGTGGGTGGTGGGCGGGTCGATCGGTGGGCCGTTCTTCGGAAAGGTCGACGAGGTCGCCACCAACGATCAGTCGTCGTTCCTGCCGCAGTCGGCCGACGCCACGCGGGTGAGCGAGCGGTTGACGGACTTCACCGGCGGCGACACCATTCCCGCGATCGTCATGGCCGTCACGGCCGACGGCACCGCCCTCAGCGACTCCCCGGTCGCCTCCCTCCAGACGTTGGCCACCGACATCGCCGGTATCGACGGCGTGGCGGGAGACGCGTCTCCGCCGGTCGTGTCCGACGACGGCCAGGCGGCGCAGATCTTCGTGCCGATCGACAGTTCCGGCGAAGTCCGCGAGGTGGTGGAGCAGGTGCGCGAAGCGGTCGCCGGCGACGTACCCGGCGGTGTCGACGCCTGGGTCACCGGCCCCGCGGGGTTCACCGCCGACCTCGTCAAGGGTTTCCTCGGCATCGACGGTCTTCTGCTGATCGTGGCGCTCGCGGCGGTGTTCGTCATCCTCGTCGTCGTCTACCGCTCGCCGCTGCTGCCGATCCTCGTGCTGCTGACGTCGGTGTTCGCGCTGTGCGTGGCCCTGCTGACGGTGTGGTGGCTCGCCTTCGCCGGCATCGTGGTGCTGAACGGGCAGGTGCAGGGCATCCTGTTCATCCTCGTGATCGGCGCCGCCACCGACTACGCCCTGCTCTACGTCGCGCGGTTCCGCGAGGCGATCGGATCGGGGGAGCGTCGATGGGATGCCACGGTGCGAGCGTGGAGGGGAGCGGTGGAACCCGTCCTCGCCTCGGGGGGAACGGTCATCGCGGGTCTGCTCTGCCTGCTGCTGTCGGACCTCGCGACCAACCGCGCGCTCGGACCGATCGCCTCGATCGGCATCGCGTTCGCGGTGCTCTCCGCCCTCACCTTCCTGCCCGCGCTGCTCGCCCTGTTCGGCCGCGCAGCGTTCTGGCCCTTCGCGCCGAAGCCCGGCGCCGCCTTGCTCCCCGCCGATCTCACCGCACCCGCGAAGGGCCTCTGGCCGCGCCAGGCGCGCTTCGTCGCGCGTCGCGCACGCCCGGTGTGGATCGTCTGCACCCTCGTGCTGCTGGCCGCGTGCGTCGGTGTCACGCAGCTGCGGGCTGACGGCGTGCCCGCCAGCGATCTGGTGCTCGGCGCCTCCGAGGCGCGCGATGGCCAGTCAGCGCTCGCCGAGCACTTCCCGGGCGGCTCGGGCAGCCCCGCCTACGTGCTGGTGCCGGAGGACCGTGCGGCCGAAGCGGTCGCCGTCCTCGAGCAGAGCACGGGGATCGACAGCATCGGCGTGCTCTCGTCCGAGGCGCCCGGCGGCCAGGCGCCCGTCACGATCGCCGACGGCGCTCTGCAGACCACCGCGTTCGGGCCGCCCGGAACCCCCGCCCCCGCGCCGACCGTCTCCGACGGCGACGTGCTGGTGGCGGCGACGCTGGCCGACACCGCCGACTCGGCGGCCGCCGATGACACGGTGCGCGATCTGCGCGCGAGCCTGACCGCCGAGCTCGGCCAGGACACCGCGATCGTCGGCGGGGTGACGGCGACCGACATCGATTCGGTCGACACCTCGATCCGCGACCGCACGCTCATCATCCCGATCGTGCTCGTCGTCATCCTGCTCATCCTGATGGCGCTGCTGCGCTCGGTCGTCGCTCCGCTCATCCTCATCGGAACTGTGATCGTGTCGTTCGGCGCGGCCCTCGGGGTCAGCGCGCTGGTGTTCGACGGCGTCTTCGGCTTCCCCGGCGCCGACCCGTCGGTGCCGTTGTACGGATTCGTCTTCCTCGTCGCCCTGGGCGTGGACTACAACATCTTCCTCATGTCCCGCGTGAGGGAGGAGTCCCTCGCGCACGGGACACGGCCCGGCATCCTGCGCGGTCTCGTCGCCACCGGCGGCGTCATCACGTCGGCGGGCCTCGTGCTGGCCGCGACCTTCGCCGCGCTCGGTGTCATCCCCATCCTGTTCCTCGCGCAGATCGCGTTCATCGTCGCCTTCGGCGTGCTGCTCGACACCTTCGTCGTGCGCTCGCTGCTCGTGCCGGCGCTGGCCTACGACCTCGGCCGCCGGATCTGGTGGCCGTCGGAGCTGGGGCGGAGGGATGCCGACGCCGTGGGTCGCGGCATCGCGGGGCCGGGCGCGGACGGACGGCGCGCGCGTAGGCTCGACGCATGACCCGTGCCCTGTTCATCGTCGACGTGCAGAACGACTTCACCGAGCGCGGCGCCCTCGGTGTCGAGGGCGGCGACGCGGTCGCCGAGCGCATCTCGCGCTACCTCGACGCCCACGCCGACGAGTACGCGCTCGTCGTCGCCTCTCGCGACTGGCACAACGGTGACGACGACAACGGTGGGCACTTCTCGACCGAACCCGATTTCGTCGACACGTGGCCGGTCCACTGCGTCGGCGGCACGTACGGCGCCGCCTACGACGACGTCTTCGACACCACGCGCGTCACCCACCACCTCAAGAAGGGGCAGGGCAAGCCCGCCTACTCGCTCTTCGAGGGCGTGTCCGACGACGGAGAGACCGCGGCCGGGATCCTCGACGCCCACGGCATCCGCGACATCGACGTCGTCGGTATCGCCACCGATTACTGCGTGCGGGCGTCCGCTCTCGACGCGCTGGCAGCCGGACGCCGAGTGCGCGTGCTCACCGACCTCGTCGCGGGCGTGCACCCCGTCTCGAGTGAGGCCGCGCTGACCGAGATCGCCGCCGCGGGCGCAGAGCTCGCCGTGTCCGAGGACTGAGCCCCGGTCAGCACGACAGCGTGTCGTCGGAGCGGGGGATCGTGATCGTCACGGTCGTCCCCTCTCCCGGCACGCTGGTGATGCGCAGGATGCCGCCGTGCTCGCCGACGGTGCGCTGCGCGGTCGCCAGGCCGCTTCCCCGACCGCCGTCCTCCTCGGCGCCGGATCGACCGCGACGGCCGTCCAGCAGGATCGCGGCCAGATCGTCGGAGGGGATGCCGCGGCCCCGATCGTGCACGCGGACGGCGGCGCCCTCGTCGGTCTCGTAGGCGTCGACGTCGATGACGTCGTCGGAGTACTTGGCGGCGTTCTCGAGCACGTGCGCGACCGCGTTTCGAAGTCCCCGTACGTCGGCGCAGACGGGCACGGCATCCATCCGTCCGAACACGACGCGGCCGTGGGTGTCGCCGGGGAGCACGACCGAGACCGCGTCGCGCACGACCACGGCGAAGGTCTCGCTCCGCCGGCCCTGCCGAGCGCGGGTGTCGGCGACGCCCCCGATCGTCTCGGCCACCGTGAGGATGCGATCGCCGGCCTCCGCCGCGAGCCGCAGGATTCGGTGGTCGGGCCCGAGCTCTTCGGCGAGTTGCGCGAGGTGTTCGCGCAGCTCCGTCGCGGGGGAGAGCAGATCGCCCGCGAGGGAACGCCGTGCGGCGGCGCGGTCGTCGGACGCCCGCTTCTCGCTCGTCAGGTCGCGCACGATCTTCACGAACCCCAGCACCTGGCCCTGGTCGTTGCGGATCGCCGAGATGGTCACACGCGCCCAGAACTCGCTGCCGTCGTTGCGGACCCGCCAGCCCGTGTCCTCGACGTGTCCGTCGCGCTGAGCCGCGGCGAGCAGCTGATCCGGGATGCCGCGGCGACGGGCGTCCTCGCGATAGAACTGCGAGAAATGGCATCCGATGATCTGTTCTTCGGTGTAGCCCTTGATGCGTTCGGCGCCCAGGTTCCACCCCCGCACGAAACCGCCGCTGTCGAGTTTGACGATGGCGAACAGGTCGACCTGTTCATCCCAGTCGCGCGGGATCGAGCGACGGATGCTCGTCAGGGTGTGCGGGCCGCGGTCGTCGGGTCCTGCCGGCGGCTCGCCGCCGGGGATGACGCTCATGCGCGCGCGCCGGGGACGGGGAGCGCACGGGCGTAAGGCATGAGGAGATCATGCCCGAGAGGGCACCGCGTGCGACAGCGATTGACACCGTGGCACCGGTGCGCGTGCGCCCCGTTACGACGAGACGGTCACCAGCGTGCGCTGCCAGCCGCTCGATCCGTCGGGCGCGATGGGAGCCTGATCCTGGATCTGCAGGTTGCCCTGCTTGTCGGTGGCGCGCACCGCGATGTAGTGCGATCCGGGGTCGGCGTTCCAGTCCAGCTTCCACTGCACCCACGACTGGTCGTTGATCGGGGTGGACAGCTGCGTCTCCTGCCAGTCGCCGTCGTCGATGCTGACCTCGACCTTCGCGACACCCACGGGCTGCGCCCATGCCATGCCGGCGATGACGATCGCACCGGAAGCGACCGGCGCACCGATCTTGGGGGTGTCGACGCGCGAGGACATCTTGATGGGGGCCTCGGCCGAGTAGCCGCGCGGGGTCCAGTACGCCTCGTCGCGATCGAAGCGCGTCACGGTGAGCTTGGTGACCCACTTCGTCGCCGACACGTAGCCGTAAAGGCCCGGGACGACCATGCGCACGGGGAACCCGTGGTCGAACGGCAGGGGGTCGCCGTTCATGGCGACCGCGAAGATGGCGTCCAGGTTGTCGTCGGTCAGCGCCGACAGGGGAGTGGATGCCGTGTAGCCGTCGACACTCTCCGACAGCACCATGTCGGCGTCGGCCTGAACGCCCGCCATGCGCAGTACGTCGCGGATCGGGACACCGGTCCAGATGGCGTTGCCGACCAGGCCGCCGCCGACCTCGTTCGAGACGCAGGTGAGGGTCACGCCGTACTCGTCGAGGCCCATCCCCACCAGCTGGTCGAAGCTCAGCTCGATCGGGTTGTCGACCATCCCGTCGATCGACAGGCTCCACGTGGTCGGGTCGACGTTGGGAACGCTCAGAGCGGTGTCGACGCGGTAGAAGTCGTCGTTGGGCGTGATGATCGGCGTGAGGCCGTCGATCTGCCAGCTCGCCCCGTCGGGCACCGTGACGGTCGTGCGCGCCGCGGGGAGTCGCAACGCGTCGCGCGCCGCAGCGACCGAGGAGGTGGTGGCGTTGAGGATGCGGGAACCGACGCCGACGATGACGGCGCCGGCGGTCGTGATGCCCGTGAAGAGGAGGAACTGACGGCGGTTCGTGCCGGCGACCCGCGCGTCGTCCTCGCGGACCGCGGCGACCCACCGCTTCAGGCGCGCGACGGCGAAGACGAGGACGAAGATCCCGGCGATCGTGCCGAGGACCGGGGGCAGCCACGCGAGGGCTCCGGCCCCCGTGCGGGTGATGATGGCGGCGGTGGCGAGGACTCCGCCGATGCCGATGAGCACCGCGCCGACCGGACGGAACCGGTACTGTGCGATGCCGGCGACGGCCGCGGCGACGGCCGCACCCACGCCGACGCCCGCCAGGAGTGCGATCTTGTCGGTCTCCCCGAACAGCGTGATCGCGAGCTCCTTCAACGGACGCGGCACGATGTCGACGATGAACGAGCCGACCGCCAGCACCGGGCTGGCCGAGCGTGCGACGAGCGCGGCGAACAGCTCCGCGACGGCGAGGAGGACGGCGGCCGACGCGATGCCGGCGAAAGCCGCCCAGATCCAGGCGTGGGGGCGGCGCACTCGAGCCGTTCGGTCGGTGCGCGCCGCGGTGTCGGTGGTCATTTCATCCTCGTTCCCGGGTGCCACGCATGCGCGACCCCGCCTCATCTCTTGTTCGGAGCGGAGGGGTGATCGGATGCCGCGGTCGCACGGTGCCCGGCGCCCGGTGCCGGCCGCCGGACGCCCGACCCCGGCCCCCGCGCCCGCCCCACGCCACTGCCGCGCGCCGACGCCCCACCCGCGCGCCCCGGCGCCGCACCTCGCCGTCGGCGCGCGGGCCTCAGCGCGGTGGGCCGGTGTGCGGGGTCCGCGCCGCGCGGGCGGGGGCGAGGGCGAAGGCCACGACCCCCGACACGATGAGCACGAGCGCGACTCCGAGTCCGGCCGTGAGCGGTTCGCCGAGGAGGGGGATGGCGACGACGGCGGTGAGGACGGGGCTGAGGGCGCCGGCCGCCGCCGTGATGCTGCTCCCGAGGTTCTTCACCGCAACGACGTAGCACGCGGTCGACAGCAGCCCGGTGCCCACGCCCTGCACGAGGGCGTACGCGCCCCACGCGGGCACGTCGACGGTGCCGCTGAACAGCTGCGAGGGCAGCGCCCCCGCCGCGGCCAGCACGAGTGCCAAGAGGAGTGAGGTGAAGGAGACGAGGGCGATGACCCCGAGCGGGTCGAGGCGCGTACGCGAAAGACCGATCGTGTACGCCGCCCAGACGAACCCCGCCGCCATCAGTACGGCGATCCCGCCCGGACCCGCGGGCCCGCCGGTGAGGGTGGCGCTGGCGGCGACGCCCGCGACGATGGCTCCGAGGGCGACCAGACGGCGGCGGGAGATCGGCGCGCGGAAGGCGAGCAAGAGCAGCACCGTGACGAAGAGGGGCACGGTACCGGGTACCAGCAACCCGGTCAGCGCCGCGGAGGTCAGGTGCGCCCCCCAGGCGAAGAGCAGGAAGTGGGGGAGTCCCGCGAGCAGCACGAGCGCGATCACGCCCGCACGCTCGCCGCGCAGACGCCGGAGCGTCCGGGGGATCCAGGGAGCGAGGGCGATCGCGGGCACACCGAAGCGCACGATCGCGGCATCCCCCATGCTCATCCCCGCCGTCTCGAGCGCGCGCGTCGACAGCGCGAAGGACGACCACAGGCAGACGACGGCGGCGAGGGCGAGGACGCCGATGATCGAACGTCGCGACACCGCAGTGGGGCGCGGAAGGGCGAACGTCGTCACCCTGCGAGCGTAGAAAGATCGGCGCGGCACACGATTGCGGATATTGCGGCGAGACCTGCTCGATTGGCAGAATCTGCTACATGAACGCTCTCGACGCTATCGACCGACTCATCCTCGCCGAGCTGCAGAGCGACGGTCGGCTCACGAATCAGGAGCTGGCCGATCGCGTCGGGCTCTCGCCCTCGCCGTGTCTGCGCCGCGTCCGACGCCTCGAGGACGCGGGTGTGATCTCGGGCTACCGCGCGGTGGTGTCGCCGAAGGCGGTAGACCTCGAGATCACCGCCTTCGTGCGGCTGCGCCTGGCCTCGCACGAGGGCTCGACCGTCGACGCGGTGGAGGAGCGGTTGCGCGCCATCCCCTGGATTGTCGAGGCGCATCTGCTCGCCGGCGATTGGGACTACCTGGTCCGCGTCGTGACCCCCGGCTTCGACGAGTACGAGCGTCTGCTGCGCGAGCACCTCCGAGCGATTCCCTCGCTGTCGTCGATCGACACCACGTTCGCCTTCGGGGTGACCAAACCCCTGTCGCCGCTGCCGATCCACCGCGACGTGGCGGTCCGCGCGCCCTGACATCGCCCCGCCGCCGGACGGGGCTCCCGGCGCGCGGTTCCTCTCCGGACCGCCCCGAAGCCCGTGGCCGGGTCGACCCTTACTCCGGGAGGAAGGCGACCGGCAGGTCGGAGAGGGGGAGGGACGACCGGGCGATCGCCGCTTCGACCGCCGCGTGGTGCTGCTCGGGCGCGGCCACCTGCACCTTGTCGACGCCGTCCATCTGCGTGTCACCCGAGGCAGCGCCGAAGTACGAGACCTCGTAATCCGCGATCAGGAGGGTGAGGAGTTCTTCGTAGGCCGGTCCTTCACCGGGGCCGACGGTCACGCCGAGTCGACTCCCCGCCACCTCCACCTGTCCCCGTGGGGCGAGACCCGCCGCGTCTCGCACGGCCTCGGCGTGCGCGACGAGCGGGACGAGGCCCTCGAAGACGTCCTCCATCGTGTTCAACGTGAACATCCCGCTGTCCATCAGCGCCGCCTGCACCGGGAGTCCCGGGGCGACGCGGTCGATCTCCGCGACGACGGGAACCGGATCGAAGCCGATCTCGAGGCACCCGGGCGCGGGGTCGGAGAAGAGCGAAACGCGTGTCTCGGATGCGGTGTCGACCTCGATCGCCCACGACACGGCACCCGGGTACGTGCTCTCGCACGCACGATCCAGCAGGTCGGGGAGCGCGTCGGCACGGACCGTCACCGAGATGTATGACGCCGGGTCCGAGAACGTGGGTGCCTCCACCCACCTCTCGCTGTACACGATCTCGACGCCCTCGACCGATGCGATCTCGGATCGCGCGGCGTCGAACTCGGCGCTCGGGCGACCGAATCGCGTCTCGTCGACCATCAGGCCGTAGAAGAGCACTCCCGCCCCGACCAGAACGACGACACCGACCACCGCCGCCCCGATGCCGATCCGTGCCCCCGACGACTTCGGCATCCGCGGTCCCCCTCGCGCTCCGGTGGCCTCAGGCTAGGAGACCGCGGTGAACGCGAGGGGAACACCCGTCGGTCAGCGCCGCGCGCGACGCTGCTTGGCGATCTTGGCCACCACCCGGCGACGCACCTTCTGCACCTTCGGGTCGTTCCACACCCGGTAGGCGACGGTGCCCGCGGCGACCGCGCGTCCGATCGCCGTGCGTGCCAGCACCGCCCCGGCGAGTCCCACTGCTCCGGTTCCGATCCAACGTCCGACACCCATGGCGCCTCCTTCTGTCGCGTCTGGAGACTCCAGCAGACAGGATCGGACGACGGATGCCGGCACGCTTGCGCCTCACCGCCGGGTGTGCTGCGACGCCGGCTCAGGCGATGCGCTCGCCCACCCCGGCCGCGAACGGCTCGAGGGCTGCCACGACGTCGTCGGACAGGGGCGTCGAGCTCGCCGAGACCGCGTCGTCGATCTGGCTCGTGCGCGAGGCGCCGATGATCGCGGTGGTGACGACCGGGTCGCGCAGCACCCAGGCGACGGCGAGCTGGGGGATCGAGAGCCCCGCCTCACGGGCGACGCCGTCGATGCCGCGGATGCGTTCGAGGTAGTCGTCGGTGAGCGCCGAGGCGTCGAGGAACCGGCTGTCGGCGGCGCGGGAGTCGGCGGGCACGGTCCCGTCGAGGTACTTCGCGGTGAGCAGACCCTGCGCGAGCGGAGAGAACACGGCGCTGCCCACGGCGAGCTCGCGCAGCGTCGGGAACAGGTCCGCTTCCGGTGTGCGGTCGAACAGCGAGTAGCGCGGTTGGTGGATGAACAGGCGCACGCCCTCGGCGGCCAGCAGCTCGTGCGCACGACGGGTGAGGTCGGCGGGGTAGTTGGAGATGCCGGCGTAGAGGGCCTTGCCGCTGCGCACGATGTCGGCGAGGGCGTGCACGGTCTCTTCGATCGGCGTGTCGGGATCGACGCGGTGCGAGTAGAACACGTCGACATGATCGGTGCGCATGCGCGTCAGGCTCTGCTCGAGCGAGCGCACGAGGTACTTGCGCGACCCGCCGTCGCCGTAGGGGCCGGGCCACATGTCGTACCCGGCCTTGGTCGAGAGGAACAGCTCGTCGCGATAGCGGCGCAGGTCGCTGTCGAGGACGGTTCCGAAGGTCGACTCCGCCGCCCCGTAGGGCGGACCGTAGTTGTTGGCGAGGTCGATGTGCACGACGCCCCGGTCGAACGCGTGGCGCAGGATCTCGCGCTGCGTGTCGAGCGCACGCGCGCTGCCGAAGTTCTGCCACAGACCGAGGGAGATGCGGGGGAGCGGGATACCGCTGGAGCCTGCGCGCAGGAACGGCACGTCGTCGTATCGGGTGGCGGCGGCATCGAACGGCGAGGTCAGGCGGGGGTCATCGGCGTCGATGGGCATGGTGCTCCTCGAAGGGCGTAGGCGGGATGCCTCGACTCTGCCATGCCCGCCCTGTTCCGCGCGCGCCCGAGCGTGCCGTGGACCAGGACGCCGCGGCATCCCGTCGACCGCGGACGCGGAGCGGGACGGCATCCTGGTCCGTGGACGCGGAGCGCGAACCCGGCCCGGATGCCGTGGCATCCCGCACCCGCTCCGATCGAGGCGGGGGTCAGGACGCGCCGGCCAGCTCCTCGCGCAGCAGCTGCGCCCCCGCGGAGAGCGCGCTGATCTTGTCGAACGCGACCTGTCGGGGCAACGGCGCCATGCCGCAGTTGGAGCTGGGGATGAGGTTCTCGGCGTCGACGAATCGCAGCGCGCGGCGCAGGGTCTCGGCGACCTCTTCGGGCGTCTCGATGCGCTCGCTGGCGACATCGAGGGCGCCGAGCATGATCTTCTTGCCGCGGATGAGCTCGATCAGGTCGATCGGAACGTTCGAGCGGTGGCTCTCGAGCGAGACGATGTCGAGGGTGGAGCGCTGCAGCAGCGGGAACGACTCCTCGTACTGGCGCCACTCCGACCCGAGCGTGGCCTTCCAGTCGGTGTTCGCCTTGATCCCGTAGCCGTAGCAGATGTGCACGGCCGTCTGGGCGTTCAGGCCCTCCGCCGCGCGCTCGAGGGCGGCGACCCCCCAGTCCTTCATCTCGTCGAAGAAGACGTTGAAGGCGGGCTCGTCGAACTGGATGATGTCGACCCCGGCGGCCTCGAGCTCTCGCGCCTCCTGGTTGAGAATCGTGGCGAACTCCCACGCGAGCTTCTCGCGGCTGCGGTAGTGGCGGTCGGCGAGCGTGTCGATCATCGTCATCGGGCCGGGCAGCGCCCACTTGATGGGCCGATCGGTCTGCGCGCGCAGGAACGCGGCGTCCTCCACGAAGACGGGACCCCGACGACTGACGGCACCGACGACGGTCGGCACGCTCGCGTCGTAGCGGTCGCGGATGCGGACCGTCTCGCGGTGTTCGAAATCGACGCCCTCGAGGTGCTCGATGAAGGTCGTGACGAAGTGCTGACGGGTCTGCTCGCCGTCGCTGATGATGTCGAGGCCGCGGCGCTCCTGCTCCTGGACCGCGGAACGCAGGGCGTCGTGCTTGCCCTCGACGAGGACGTCGCCCTCGAGCTCCCAGGGCGACCACAGCACCTCGGGCTTCGCGAGCCACGCGGGCTTGGGGAGGCTTCCGACGGTCGAGGTGGGCAGGAGCGTCGACACGGCGGTCGATCCCTCGCGGGTCATCGGGCGGCCAGCGCGTAGTCGGCGGCCCACTGGTCGAGGATCGCGCGGTGCGGCTCCACGAAGTGCTCCTCGGCGTAACGGCCCTGGATGACGGCGAGCTGGCTGCGCTCGACGCGGTCGTACGTGACCTCGGTCGGCTCGAAGTCCGCCGCCTCCAGGCTGGGGCGGTAGACCTCGCCCGCGGGGACGCGGGCGTTGTAGATCTCGGGACGGTAGATCTTCTGGAACGTCTCCATGGTGCTGACCGTGCCGATCAGCTGCAGGTCGGTGTAGTCGGCCAGCAGGTCGCCCCGGAAGTAGAACGCCAGCGGCGCGACGCTGCCGCGCGGCATGAAGTAGCGCACCTGGAGCCCCATCTTGCCGAAGTACTCGTCGGTGAGCGACGAGGTGGCATCCTGCGCGTACTCCACCCCCAGCACGGGGTGGACGACGCCGGTGCGGTGGTAGGTGCGGCTCGTCGAGACGCTGATGCAGATGACGGGCGGGAGCGGGAAGCGCTCGCGGTAGGCCGGGGAGTCGAGGAAGTGCGAGAACAGCTTGCCGTGCAGGTCGCCGAAGTCGTCGGGCACCGAGAATCCGCCCGCGGCGGCCTGAGCGGCGGGCAGCACGATGCTGAAGTCGTAGTCGCGCAGGTAGGACGAGAAGTTGTTGCCGACGATGCCCTGGTGGCGCTCGCCGGTGCGCGTGTCGAGGATGTGCACGTCGAGCACCTCGATGACGGGGAACTCCTCGTCGGCGCCGTCGGCGAACTGCAGCTGCACCGACACGATGTCGAGCTCGACGCGGTACCGATCGGCGTCCGCACCGTCGTCGGACGCGAGGTCGTTGCAGCGACGGTCGATCATCGACAGCGCGGTGCGCAGGTTCTGCCGACGCCCCTCCCCGCGGGCGAGGTTGGCGAAGTTCGTCGTGACGCGCGATCCCTCGGCGGGGGCGTAGTCCTCGTCGAAACGGGTGGTGGTGATGCGGAACGTGATGTCGTTCGACATGGGGATGCCAATCCGGGGAGCGGGGAGACCCGGGGGTCTCGGAGAAGTCGGTTCCCTCATCGTGCAGCCGAAGAGGGGGCATCGGGTAATTCTGCGACGCTATGCCCTGCTATAGCCTCGACCTATGCCCAAGCGGACGAGCGGCATCACGCTGCAACAGCTCCAGTACTTCATCGAGGTGGCCGCGGAGGGATCGATCAGCGCTGCGGCCGATCTGCTGTTCGTCGCCCAGCCGACGATGTCGGCGGCGATGCGCGACCTCGAGACGCGCGTGGGCCGCGATCTGCTGACCCGCTCCGCCCGCGGGGTGACGCTCACCGTCGACGGCGTCGAGTTCCTCGGCTACGCCCGGCAGGTGGTGGAGCAGGCGGAACTGCTCGAACAGCGGTACCTCGGCCGCCCTCCGTCGCGGCGCCTCCTCGGAGTGTCGGCGCAGCACTACTCCTTCGTCGTCGACGCGTTCGTCCGCATGGTGAGGGCGACGGATGCCGCGGAGTACGAATTCTCGCTCCGGGAGACCCGGACCTTCGACATCATCGAAGACGTCCGGACGCTGCGCAGCGAGCTCGGCATCCTTTTCCGCAACGACTTCAACCGCAACGTGCTCGACAAGCTGCTGCGCGATTCGGGGCTCGTCTTCCACCCGCTCTTCGTCGCCGCACCTCACATCTTCGTCTCGCGGCGTAACCCCCTGGCGTCACGTTCGCGGGCGACGCTCGCCGACCTCGCGGGTCTGCCCCGTCTCACGTTCGACCAGGGGGCGAACAACTCCTTCTACTTCGCCGAGGAGATCCTCTCGACCCTGTCCAGTCCTCAGGAGATCCGGGTGTCCGACCGCGCGACGATCTTCAACCTCATGATCGGCCTCGACGGATACACCATCTCGACGGGCATCATCAGCGACGACCTCGATCCCGAGATCGTGGCGGTGCCTCTCGAGGTCGACGAACGCATCGAGATCGGCTGGATCGGTCGTAGCGCCATTCCGCTCACCGACCAGGCGCGGCGCTATCTCGCGGAAGTGCGTGCGGTCGTGGCGGGATTCGGGGTGGAGCTGCTCGATTAGAGGCGGGTCATCGACGCTCGGACATACTGGAATGCGTGACTCCGACAGACCGTGCCACTCGCCGTCCCCACGTGGGCGTCACCGTTCTCGCCCTCATCCTGGGTGTGGTGAGCCTCGCTGCCGGCTGCGCCGTCGTGTCGCCGTCGGCGCAGACCCCCGCCCCCGAACAAGAGTGGGAAGCGCTCTCAGACGAGGCTGTCATCGCTGAAGACCTTGTGCTCGTCGTCTTCGCCCTGAAAGAAGAATTCGGCCCCGAGAACCTCCTCGATACGATGCTGCCCGTCGAGGAGCACGCCTCGACGGCCCTCGATGTCGCGGGGCTCGGCTACCTGGACGGCAACGACGTCGGTGGTCAGGAGTACTCCTTGTACTTCTACGGAGTCGATCGCGAGGCGATGTGGAAGCGGTTGGAACCGATCATGGCGACCGCGCCCTACCCTCTCGCTCGCGTCGAACTCTGGCCGCCCGGCGAAGATGCCACCCCGCGGGTGCTCTCGTTCGACGAAGAGTAGGCGAACCGACCCGGCGAACCGGAAGACTACCGCCGAGGCGCGCTCAGCGCTCACGAGGTTTCCTTGGGACCCGCTGTCTTCGCTGCAGCACCATTCGAGGCGGTCGAGGCCGGCCGCGATGGAAACACAACGGCCGCCGGCGCCGAAGCGCCGACGGCCCTCACGTCGTTCGTGTCGTCGCTCAGGACTCGCGCGTGCGGCGGGGCACGATGCGCATGATCGCGGTACCGGCCGCGATCAGGGCGAATGCCGCGAGGCCGAGCCACACCGAGTTGAACCCGGTCATGGCCAGCGCTCCCGCGCCGACGCCGGCGCCGGTGGACGATGCGATGTTGTTGTACATGGTGTTTCTCCGTTTCACCAGTCGCGTCGACGTCGTGTCAACGCGTCCAGGTATGCCTTGGTGTGGACGATTTGCAGGAAGAGATCGATGACGAGCTCGTACATCAGGCCGGCGAGGACCATGTGCCGCCATCCGCGGTCGCGGACGGTGACGATGCGCTCGACGATGAAGATCACGGTGACGCCCAGCCAGAACGGCTGGACCGCGAATGTGCCCCACCCGATCGCGTAGACGATGGTGGCGAGGTAGATGTAGGTGATGACGCAGCCGATCATCGTGAGCAGCTGACGCCCCCAGTAGGGCGCGGTCACCCGCGTGAGGCCGTACTGCACGCAGTTCTCGACCGCGCCGCGCTTCCACCGCAGACGCTGGTTCCACAGCTCGCGCCACGTCGGCATGACTTCCGTGACGAGGGTGCACCCCGCGGGGCTGAGCACGTCGTATCCGAGGTGGCGGATCGCGAAGGTCAGCTCGTTGTCCTCGGTGAGCACCGTGGTGTCGTAGACGCCGCCCCGACCGTCGCCCGCGGGAAGCTCGCCCGCGAGGCGCGCCTCTCCGATCCGGCGTAGCAGCCCGACCTGCAGCACGGCGGCGGTGCCGGTGACCACGAGGCACTTACCGCGCAGGCGCCGCACATCGCGGGCGTAGCGCGCGTACTCGTTGCGCTGGAGGTGTCCGACGAAGCCGCCGCCCTCGCTGCCGCGGAAGACCCCACCGACGGCGCCGATGCGCCCGCGCAGGTTCTTACGGGCGATCTCGAGGAAGTCGGGGTCCAACGCGGAGTCGGCGTCCTGCACGAGGACCACGTCGTCTTCCCTCAGGTGGGGGAGCGTTTCGGCCAGGAACTGATTGAGCGCCCCGGCCTTCTTGTGGGTGTTGCCGGTGGTGATGAAGACCTCGGCGCCGTGCGCCCGGGCGATCTCGACGGTGCGGTCGGTGCAGTTGTCGGCGATCACGACGATGTGATCGGGCGGCGACGTCTGGTTCTGCAGGCCCTGGATCGCGGCGGCGATACCGGCTTCCTCGTTGTGCGCGGGAAGGGCGGCGACGAGGCTCCCGGTGCGGGCCCCCGCCCGACGACGGCGCGTGGGGGTGACGGCCGGTGCCTCAACCTCGGTCGCCGACGGCATTCCCAGCGGGGTGGCGGCGAAGACCGAGACCTCGGCGGACCGCTCGCTCGTCGGGGTGGCGGCGAAGACCGAGGCCGCGGCGGGCAGCTCCCTCATCGCGGAGACGGAGCGGCGCAGGGTCGGCGTCGTCCCACTCTGAAGGTCGCTGAGCGAGGGGGAGATGTGGTGGCGAGGACTACGTGCACGCCGAGTCGGGAGGTTCTCGGGCGGAGCCTCCCATGATGCCCGGCGCGGCAGGGATGAAGCGTGCCTGCGGGCGCGCCGTGTGGTGGTCGTCATCGGGATCCTCTCCGTCGCCGACGCACGCACGGGTGCGCCGGGAGTGGGCTCGCCGATGTAAAACTCGCAGCCCCCGCTGCCGCTCACGCGGACTGCCCGGGCCATGGGAGCCCCGGACAGCGATGAATCTATGCGCACGAATACGAGGTGGCGTCAGCCCGGGCGCAAGGGGACCTCAAGATCGGCTCAAGAAGAGGAAAGGGCAATATTGAGCATTTCTTGCGTCTTTTGTCAGCTTCTGCTCAGATTCATTCCAGGTCGATTCATTTGACGGCCGAGCTGACGGTTGTCTCCGTCATCGTCAGGTGTTCGAGAGGCAGGACCCGTCATGCTCGGTCGTTTCCTTCCGGCGCCGCGTCACGCGGCCGCCGTCCTCGCCCTTCTCGCCCTCGTCGCTCTCGCCGGCTCGCCGGGCATCGCCGTCGCGGCGGATGAGGCTCCGGACGCCGCGCCGTCGGCGGTCGTCGCATCCGCCCCCGCCGATGCTCCGGGGTGGTCGACGCTGTTCCGCGACGACTTCGACGGGCCCGCCGGTACAGCCGTGGGTCCCCAGTGGGAGCACGAGGTCGGGACGTGGGGGACCGGCGCCATCGATCGCACCACCGCGTCCACCGCGAATGTCTTCCTCGACGGGACCGGCGCCCTCGGCATCCGTGCCCTCCGCGATGCGTCAGGCGCATGGACCTCGGGGCGGATCATCACCGCCGACAAGTCGTTCTCGGCACCCGCGGGCGGACGACTGCTCCTGACGGCATCCGTTCGTCTGCCCGCCGTCGCCGATCCCACCGGGTACTGGGCGGCCTTCTGGGCTCTCGGTCGCGATGCGAACGCGCAGATCGACTGGCCGCGCACAGGGGAGCTCGACATGCTCGAGGCGGTGAACGGCACACCGCAGCTTCTGCAGACCCTGCACTGCGACCTTCCCGACGGGGGCGCCTGCGACGAGCCCTTCGGTATCACCAGCGGCCCTCTGGAGTGCGCCTCCTGTCTGGCCGGGTTCCATACGTACTCGACACTGATCGATCGCACGGAGCCCGGCGCCGAACGACTGGAGTTCTTCGTCGACGGCCTGAGCACGCATGTCGTGGAGGAGGCGGAGATCGGCGAGAGCGCGTGGGATGCCGCCATCCCGAACGACTACTTCCTCATCCTCAATCTCGCCATCGGCGGGGGGTTGCCGAACGGCGTCTGCGGATGCGACAGCGCGTCGGCGCCGAAGACCTCGGGGGGCACGATGTCGGTCGAACACGTTGCGGTGTACCGGTCGGGCCCTCCGGCGCCGTCGATCCCGACGATCGCGGGCGTCGCCGCGGCGGGTTCGACCCTGGTCGCCGACTCCGGGCGTGAAGTCCCGGTGACGTATCAGTGGAGGGCCGATGGCGTCGCGGTCGCCGGCGCCACGGGCGCCTCGTTCACCGTTCCGGGAACGGCGGTCGGCAAGCGCATCTCGGTCACTGTCTCGGCTCTCGACGGATCGGATGCCGCGACCTCGCTGCCGACGGCCCCCGTCACCGCGGGCACGCTCGGTGCGGTCACCCCCACCATCAGCGGCACCGCGAGGATCGGGTCGACGCTGACCGCGTCGCCGGGTACGTGGACGCCCAGCCCGGTCACGCTCACCTACCGATGGAAGGCGAATGGCGTCGACATCGCGGGGGCGACGGGTAAGACGATGAAGGTCGCGACGGCGCAGCTCGGAAAACGGATCACCGTGACCGTCACCGGGAACAAGGTCGGCTTCTTCTCGTCGCAGCGCACGTCTGCGGCGACGGCGATCGTGGTTCGTTGAGGATCGCGCCGCGACCGAGGACCACCGTCGCACCGGCCGTGCATTGTTCGCACGAATTTCTTCTCGGGCGCGAGTCGTTCTATGCCACTATGACGCTAGGTGCCCGATTGGCCTGCCGAAGGTAATGGCGCATCCGGCGCGGACATTCACCAGCCCTCTGTGAAAGGCACTATCATCGCCACTTCTGGAATTCGCGGCACATTCTTCGATTTCATCGATGACCCGTGGAAGCACGTGGGCAGAGAGGAGGAATCGGCTCGATTCCTCCAGGACGGACTCCTCGTCGTCGAAGACGGGCTGATCGTCGCTTTCGGGCCTTTCGACGAGGTGTCCCCCCTGCACCCCGATCTCGACGTCACCGAGATCCGCGGACGCATCATCACCCCTGGTTTCATCGACGGTCACGTGCACGTCCCGCAGACGCGGGCACTGGGGGCCTTCGGAGAGCAGCTGCTGCCGTGGCTCATCGACACCGTCTTCCCCGAGGAGGCCCGCTACAGCGACCGCGAGTACGCGCGCGCCGGGTCGGACCGCTTCCTCGAGAACATGCTCGCGGGCGGCACCACGACGGTGCAGGCGTTCACCACGACCTCCACCGTCGCCGTCGAGGAGTTCTTCGAAGCCGCCGCGCGCCGCGACATGCTGGTGATCAGCGGTGTCACGGGCATCGATCAATTCGCGCCGGAAGGGTCGACCAGCACGCCCGAGGAGTTCTACGACGACAGCAAGGCGATGATCGCGAAGTACCACGGCAAGGGTCGTAATCGCTACGCCATCACCCCGCGCTTCGCGCTCGGAGCGAGCGATGAACTGCTCAAAGCCTGTCAGCGGTTGAAGAAAGAACACCCCGACCTCTGGGTGAACACGCACATTTCTGAGAATCCGCTCGAGATCTCCAATCTTCTCCTCGCGCACCCGGACTGCACCGACTATCTCGGCGTCTACGAGAAGTACGAGCTCGTCGGCCCGAAGTTCTCCGGCGGGCATGCGGTCTGGCTGTCCGACAATGAATTCGGGCGTCTGTCCGACAGTGGCGGTGCGGTGGTCTTCTGCCCGTGCTCGAACCTCTTCCTGGGCAGCGGGATCTTCCGCCTCGCCAAGGCGACCGATCCCGACAAGCGCGTCAAGATGTCGTTCGGCACCGACATGGGCGGTGGCAACCGGTTCAGCATGATCCACGTCCTCGATGAGGCGTACAAGGTCGGCATGCTCGGCAACACGCTGCTCGACGGCACCACGAACCGCATCACCCAGGATCTTGCGGCGGCCGAGCGCAGCAAGCTCTCGCCCTACCGCGCCTTCTGGTCGGTCACCCTGGGCGGCGCGGAGGGCCTGTACATCGACGACCAGGTGGGCAACTTCGAGGTCGGGAAGTCCGCGGACTTCGTCGCACTCGATTGGAACGCGGGTCCCTCGGCGATGCCGTGGCACCAGTCCCTCTTCTTCGGCGAGGCGGGTCCGACCACGATGGCGGAGGCCGCGCACGCGCTGTTCTCGGTGATGATGGTCGGCGACGACCGCAACGTCGACGAGACCTGGGTGTCCGGCGTGCGTCTGTACAAGAAGGCCTGACGGTGCAACGCCTCGTCGTCGCGGACGAACGGCCGACCCCGGGGGAGAAGTCGAGCGCCGACGACACGGCGGTCACGCTCGTCACCCACCGGAAGGTCGCGGCCCGCGACGTCGAGGCGTTCGAGGGGTGGCTGGAGCGATCGGGTCGAGCCCTCACGGGCACGCCGGGGTATCTGGGCAGCACCGTCATCTCGCCGAGCGAGTCGAGGGACGACTGGACGCTCGTGCAGCGTTTCACCGATGCCGCCGCGGCGCGCGCGTGGCTCGACGGGTCCGCACGCCGGGAGCTGTACGCGCAGATCGCCGACGTCGAGGTCATCGACGAGGAGGTCACGCTGTTCCGCGAGAACCCGTCGCCCGGTGACGAGGTCTCGGTGCTCATCGCGTCCACGGTTCCTCCCGCGCTGGAGGCGGATTATCTGGCGTGGCAGAAGCGCATCTCCGACGTCGAGGCGCAGTTCCGGGGCTTTCGGGGCCACCGGATCCAGCGTCCCGTTCCCGGTGTTCAGGACGAGTGGGTCGTCATCCTCACCTTCGACACGGCCGAGAACCTCGCCGCCTGGATCGACTCGCCGGAGCGCGAGCGCCTCCTGAAAGAGGGGGAGCGGTTCAACGCGGATCTGTCCGTCGCCTCGTCGAGCTTCGGCTTCGACTTCTGGACCCCCCAGGGTGAGACGGCACGCGAGTCGGTGATGAAGAACAACCTGCTCGTTCTCGCGGCGCTGTACCCGATCGTCTTCGGGTGGAGCTATTTCGTCAGCACGCCGCTCTTCGACGGCCCGCACGCGATCCCGTTCTGGCTGTCGCTGTTCGTCGGCAACTTCGTCAGTACCCAGCTGCTCGGATGGTTCGTGATGCCCCGCGTGTTCAAGATGTTCGCGTGGTGGCTGAAGCCGAAGCCGGGTTGGCGCGCGCAGGCGCTCGGTTTCGGCATCCTGATCGTCGTCTACGGGGCGTCGATGGCCCTTTATGCGTGGCTGTTGTCGCTGGCCGGCTAGCGGCGGGTCTCGCGCGGATCCCGAAGACGCCTGGCCGAGAGGAAGAAGTGGGTGGGCCCGGAGGGGCTCGAACCCTCGACCCGCGGATTGAGAGACGGCCGGCAACCGCACCCGGGCTGCGCCGAACGGGTCCGCGCTGGTGGACTATGACCGCGTCTGAGACGTCGCCACATTCCGCCGCAACTACTTAGCCCGCCCTCGTCCGCGCGCAGCTGCCCGCGATCCGCGTCCACGACCTGCACCACACGGCCGCCAGCTTGTGGCTGGCCGCAGGGTTCCCGCCGTACTAGGTGAGCCGCTGTCTCGGTCATGCCTCGGTTGTCACCACGGATTCGATTTACTCGCATCTGTACCCGACGGAGTACGCGCGGCGCACCCCAGGTTCGAGACCTTCGCTGGGACTGCGCAAGCGTAGCTCCCCGCTAAAGTGGCACGAACAAGGGTGTGCCGGGGGAGGCTCAATGCTGGACATGTCGACATGGGAGGTCGAAAAGCTGGATGTCACCAAGGACCTTCGGCTTGATCCGAAAAACGTCCGGTTGGGTCTGACTCTGCACACGGATCCGCCGCAAGCCGACATCATCCAGGATCTATTTCAGCACGAAGGTGCGCTGGACATCGCGAAGTCGATCATGACTGTGGGGTATCTGACCCACGAGAGGCCAGTTGTGCTCCGGGAGAACGATCAGTGGGTCGTCGTGGAGGGGAATCGGAGAACTGCCGCTCTGAAGGCTCTGTTGAATCCGTATCTCGTTCCTGCCGCTCAGCCGCGCCTCGCTGAGCTTGTGGAAGCGACTGAGTTACCCACTAGCTACAAGACAATCGAGTGCCTTGTCGCCCCAGACCGGGACTCGGCGAATCAGCTGATCGCAACGCTCCATACATCGAACCCGCGCAAGCCGTGGGGTCCGCTCCGCCAGGCCGAGTTCTTCGCCGCGCAGGTAGCAGCGGGTAAGTCGGTGGAACTGCTCATCCAGGAGTACCCGGGAATTCCGGTGGCGGACTTCATCAAGACCGCCGACATGCATCGTCTTCTTCAGAACGCGAACTATCAGGACGAAGAGCTCGCACGGTACGCACGTCGAAGAAATTTCCCGATCTCCACCTTCGAGAGGCTCTATGAGAACCCGGAGTTCTTGAAGTTTGCGCGCATCTCTGTCGACGACAAGACTGGGCGTGTCTCGCTTAACGCGAAGCAAGACGATTTCGACCGCGTCGCAGAGAAGATTGTCCGAGACATCAAGCGCAAGCGCATTAACACGCGAGTGTTGAACGCTCCGGCCGACGATACCTATAAGCAGTACCTTACCGAGCTCTCCAGCATCAAGGTTACGGCTGGCAAGGCCACAGAAGTCGCTGAAATGCCCGAGGTTGCTTTGCCCGAGCCAAAGCCTCGCAAGCCGACCACGCTCGACGTGTCGGGCCTACACGCTCCAGCGAAGTTCCCGGCAATCGGGTCCATCTTGGACGAGCTATCGAGTCTACGTTACCGAGAATTTCCCAACGCAACTTTCGACCTAATCCGGACGTTCCTGGAGAAATCCGTCAAGGCCTACGCGGATGGTAAGGGTGAGAGCATCCCGAAGAAGGGGCAATACGTTTACCTCGACTCCGCACTCGAGTGGTTGCAGGCGGACGTCACCGCGGCGGACAAGAAGAGCCTCGTCCAGGTAATCAAGAAGCTCCGCCAGAACGAACGGTTGAACGTTTATGCCTACGGAGTGACCGCCGACTACCTGAATGCGGCGAACCACAACCACCAGATCTTCATCGAGAAGGAGGACGTTCTGAAACTTTGGGAGTCCATCATCAACTTGCTCCGGTACGTGCTGAGAGAGCCAATGACGTGAGGGCCCACACGCTGCGAAGACCACAGTTCTCCCCGCTGCGCTACCCGGGTGGGAAGTCAGCGCTGTACGCCCTCGTCAATAGCTCAGTCCGCGCGAACGGCGCTTCAGGTGGTACCTACGTCGAGCCCTACGCGGGTGGGGCGGGACTTGCCCTTGGCCTGTTGCTCACCGAGATTGTCGAGTCTGTCGTCATCAATGACCTAGACCCGGCCATTTACGCCTTCTGGCGATCTGTGACATCGAGGTCCGACGAATTCATGGAACGAGTCCGCACCGTCGCACTCACGATGGACGAGTGGCATAAGCAGCGTCAGGTCTACACGCAACCGTCATCGCACAGCGATTTCGACCTCGGCTTCGCCACGTTCTTCCTCAACCGGACGAATCGGTCGGGTGTCCTCAACGCAGGGGTGATTGGCGGAAGGGACCAATCGGGACCTTACAAAATTGATGCACGGTTCAACAGGGACACGCTCCTGGAACGGTGTCGACTCGTGGCGCTGTACTCGGACCGCATCGAGGTGAGAAATGAAGACGGCCTGTCGATCATCAACGAGTTCGCCGGGCAGGAAAAGACGTTTGTGTACGCCGATCCGCCCTACTTTGAGAAGGGCAGCCAGCTGTACCTGAACGCCTTCGCGGCCCAGGATCACGCTGATCTGGCGACCGTGCTCAACGAGCGAGCCACGACGTCATGGATGCTTACTTACGACGCGGCACCCGAAATTGCCGACCTATACTCCGCGCGCCGCCAGTACGACATAGGTGTCTATTACTCTGTGCGCGGGGCGCGAAAGGCGAGTGAGCTGCTCATCACATCTGATTCCTTCGTGCTGCCGGACGGATTTGCCGCAGCCCGTGTCCCCGGGCTTCCAGAATGACTATTCCACCTGGGCTCCTTGGCTTCCGAGGGGATCCAAAATGGCGAGACATGTCCGACTACGTCGTCCACTTCACGGAGACGGCCGGTAGCCTGCTGAGCATCCTGAGTGAGGGTCGGGTACGAGAAAGCGGCCCCTATGGTTGGGCGTTCCGCGATGCAACGGCTCGTTCAATGCATATGAGCGCGTGCATGAGCGAAATCCCGATCGATAACGTCGACCGGCTCGTACGCCAGCACGGTCAATTCGGGATCGCCTTTCGGCGCGAGTTTGTCTCCGGTGCCGGTGGGCATCGCATCTGGTATTTGGATGACACAAATGGACTCCAGCGGCACCTCTATCAGGCATTTCGTCCGCTCTACTCCTCGGACCCTGATCGGCTCGCCGACCTGTGGCGGTTATCTCCCTTCATCGACCGAGTGACGCCCGGCCGAGACTTCACGTGGGAGCGGGAGTGGAGGGTCCCAGGCGGCCTCGCGTTCGCGCCTGCCGACGTGGAGTTCCTGATGGTCCCAAAACGCGGCGGCTCGTCTGTACTGCAAAATCCGGCATCTGGTCTTCCTCTTCTTAGCGCGGAAGCGACTGAATTTTGGAGCGACGCATTCTCCGCGCTGGGCGGACCCGAGGACAAATGGGTCGACGAGTTCCTCACCGACTTCACCGATCCCGTCAACCACCTCACGTGGGACGGCGAAGATCAGGACTACTACTGGATGTGGGAGAAGTGGTCAACCGAGTCGGCCGTAGACCTACTGTTCGGGGGCCGTTTGAGATACGAGGCTCTCCAATCGCTTGCGGAGCGTCTAAACGGAATCGCCCCCGATTGGATCAGAGTTTCTGACATGGCGGCCGACCCGGAATGATCGGAGGGTCGGGTTTCCACCGGATTTGATGTGAGGCGGGGCAGGCCGAAGCCGCGCGATCCCAGTGCCTGACTGGTGGGCCCGGAGGGGCTCGAACCCTCGACCCGCGGATTAAAAGTCCGATGCTCTGCCAACTGAGCTACAGGCCCTGATGCCTCCAGCCTACCGGGAGCGACCGGGCCCTCGTACTCATCGGCGTGTGCGCGCGACGATCCAGAAGAGGTAGGCGCCCCCGACGACGCCGGTGAGCAGACCCACCGGGATCTGCAGCGGCGCGAGTGCGCGCTGGGCCACCACGTCGGCGATGACGAGGACCACCGCGCCGGTCAGCGCCGAGCCGAACAGGGGGATGCCGCTGGTGCCCAGCGTCCGCCGGGCGAGTTGGGGTGCCGCGAGGGCGATGAACCCGATGGGGCCCGACACCGCCGTGGCCGTTCCCGTCAGCAACGCCGCCACGACGACCAGGAGCAGGCGCACGCGGCCGGTACGCACGCCCAGGGATCGCGCGGTGTCGTCGCCGAGCTCGAGAGCACGGAAGTCCCGGTGCACGAGGGCGAGGACCACACTCAGGATGCCGAGGGCGCCGAGGAGCAGGGCGACATCGTCCATCGATGTGGCGGCGAGGCTGCCGTGCAACCACTGGTCGGCGTTGCGCGCGATCTCGACGGGCGCGCGCGTGAGGAGGTACTCGTTGACCGCGGCGAGCAACGTGGACAGCGCGATGCCCGCAAGGATCGTGCGCTCGCGCGAGACCCCGACGCTGCGAGCGAGGAGCATGACGACGACGACCGTGAGCAGCCCGCCCATCCACGCGCCGGCCGCGGGCGAGGCGGTCGGGGCGATGACGATGAGACCGATCAGCGCACCGGTGGCGGATCCGGCGGTGAACCCCACGATGTCGGGGCTGGCGAGCGGGTTGCGGGCCAGGGTCTGGAAGACGGCGCCGGCGAGCCCCAGTGCCGCCCCGATCGCCAGAGCCGCGGTGACCCGGGGAACCCGAAGGCCCATCACCACGACACTCGTGCGGCCATCGGCGCCTCCGATGAGGGCGGATGCCACGTCGCTGAGCGACGCCTGGAACGACCCGGTGGTCAGCCCGACGATCGCGGCGACGACCGCGACCGTGACGGTGGCCGCGGTGACGATCGCATATCGGCGGTTCCGGAGGGTGATGACCGGACGCGTCACGACGGTCTCCTCACGACGAGCCAGAGCAGCAGGGGAGCGCCGACGAAGGCGGCGACGATGCCCGCCTCGACCTCGCCCGGAAGGGCGATCACGCGACCGATCACGTCGCTGGCGAGGGTGAGCGCGGCACCGGTCACGGCGGCCAGGGGGAGCGAGGTGCGCACGCCGCGGCCGACGGCACCGCGGACGAAGTGGGCGACGAGCAGTCCGATGAAGGCCAGAGGGCCGGCGGCGGACGTCGCCGCAGCGCACAGCAGGGTGACGGCCGTGCCGGCCACGACGATGACGAGCGCCGGAGACACCCCGAGCGAACGTGACAGGTCGGCGCCGAGCTGCAACTGATCGAGCCCGCGGGCGACCACGGCGGCGAGGACGACTCCCGCGATCGCGAAGGGGAGCAGCTGGGCGGCGACGTCGGGATCCCGTCGCTCGAACGAACCGACCGCCCAGAACCGGAACGACTCGAAGGTGTCTTCGTCGGCGAGCGTGATGATGCGCACGATCGCGCCGAGGCAGGCGCTCAGCGCCATGCCCGCGAGGACGAGGCCGACCGTGTTGCCGCGACGCCCCGGCCGCGCGGCGGCGTTCACCAGGAGCGCCGCTCCCGCGGCTCCCACGAAGGCGAACCAGACGTACCCGGCGGCGGTACCCACGCCGAAGAAGGCGATGGCGACGACGACGCCCACCGCCGCCCCCGCGTTGACCCCCAGCAGCCCCGGGTCGGCGAGGGGGTTGCGGGTGACGGCCTGCATCAGCACTCCGGCGACCCCCAGGCAGCACCCGGCCAGCAGCGCGGTGAGTGTGCGGGGGATGCGGAGGTCGAAGACGATGACGCCGACGGCATCCCGCCGATCCGAGAACAGCGCGGACACGACGTCCGTCGGAGCGAGGGCGCGCGACCCCACCGCGAGGCTGGCGACGATGAGGCCAACCAGGACGACGAGTGTGATGAGGGTCAGCCCGGTCGCTCGCCGCTGAGCCGTGCGGCGGCGGTGGAACAGCTGTGCCGCGGTCGCCGGTCGAGCGGCGGCGGACAGATCGAGCACGAAGGTAAGGATAACCTAAGCCCGTGACCGATCTTCGTTCCCCGTCCTTCCCCGCCCGTTTCCGTCCGTCCGTCGTCGCCCTCGAAGCCGCCGCCCTCCTCGCGCTCACCGGGTGCGCCGGCGCCGCAGCCCCGGCATCCACCGTCGATTCCGAAGCCGGCGCCGCGGGGGAGTGGGTCGTGTCGCGCGACCTGGAGCCCGGTATGGGCTCGCCCGAGCCCGATGGCGTCTTCCCCCGTGCCGTGACGCACTTCGAGGGCGTGACCGAGGTCACCGCCCGGCCGACCCGCATCGCCGTCGTGTCCACGGGTCAGCTCGACGCGCTCCTCACGCTCGGCGCGGTGCCCGCAGCAGCCACTCGCGCCGAGAACAGCGGACTGGTGCCGCAGTACCTGGTCGACACCTTCCCGCAGGATGCCGCGGCGCTCGCCGCCATGACCGACATCGGCCAGCGCACCGAGCCCGATCTGGAGGCGATCGCGCAGGCCGCCCCCGACCTCATCCTCATCAACGCCACGCGGGGCGCGGAGCTCTACGATGCCCTGTCCGCTGTCGCCCCGACCGTGGTGACCAAGGGCAACGGGGTGAACTGGAAGAGCGACTTCCTGCTCATCGCCGATGCGCTCGGCGACGAGGGGGCCGCTCGCGGCATCCTCGACGCGCTTCAGACCGACAGCGCGGCGTTCGCGCGGACGCACCCGGTGGGGGAGCCGACGGTGTCGTTCCTGCAGTCGACGGGCGATCGCACGCGCATCATGGGCGTGCCCTCCTTCGCCGGTGGTCTCGCGGAAGATCTCGGGCTGGGGCGCCCCGTTTCCCAGCGGTTCGACGAGACGTCGCAGGAGGTCAGCGCGGAGCAGATCGACCTCGCCGACGCCGACCACGTGTTCTACGCCGGCACCGGTCAGGGGATCGCGTTCATCGAGGAGGCCCCATTGTGGCCCACACTCGACGCCGTCGCGGGTGGACGTACTGTCGCCGTCGACTTCGACCCGTGGTTCCTGAACGCCGGTCCCACCGCCGCACGCATCGTCCAGGACGAGATGGTGCGCGCCGTCGACGCCGACTGACGCACGAAAAGAGCGAGAGCCGGACCCCCTCGCCTGGGGTCCGGCTCTCGCCGTCGGTTCCGATCGATCATCGATCGGTCGATGCGTGATCGCTCACGCGTCGAGGACTTACGCCGGGGGCATCAGCACCGTGTCGATGAGGTACACCGTGGCGTTGGCCGTCTGGACGCCACCGCAGATGACGTTCGAGGTGCCGTTGACCGTGATCGAGTCGCCGGAGCCGGCGACGGTGACGTCCTGGCCCTCGACGGTGGTGTGCGTGCCGTCGATCTCGTCGGGCGCGATCTGACCGGGGACCACGTGGTAAGTGAGGATCTTGGTCAGCAGGTCGGTGTCGGTCTTCAGCGTCTCGATGGTCGCGGAGTCGATCTTCGCGAACGCGTCGTCGACGGGGGCGAAGACGGTGAACTCGCTACCGTTCAGCGTGTCGACCAGGTTCACGTTGGGGTTCAGCTGGCCGCTGACCGCCGCGGTGAGCGTGGTGAGGAGCGGGTTGTTCGATGCGGCGACGGCGACCGGGTCAGCGGCCATGCCGGCGACCGAACCAGCGCCCGAAGGGACGGTCTCGGCGTAACCGGCGCAGCCGGGGCCGACGAGGTTGGCGGCCGGGTCCATGGCGGATGCCGAGGCCGACATCGAGGGCGACGCCTCCATCGAGGGGGCGGTGCTCTCCTCGGTGGTCGTGCCACCCGAGGTGGTTCCACCCGAACATGCGGTGAGAGCGAAGGCCGAGCCCAGAACGAGGGCGAGACCGGCGACGACAGGCTTCTTGTTGGTGAGCATGACATTCCTCCGAAATCGTTCGGATCGCGTCTGCGACCCGTCAGGGACACCCCGGTGCGGGGGGTGGTTCGCCGTGGAGCGGCTTACACAGGGTCTTCGGGACCCCCCGGGGAACGGATTGCGAAAGGATTGGCATCGGCGCGTTCTGCGGCATCCGAATGCGAGAAAAACCCAGGTCGGGGGGCTATAAATATTCTTCGGAATATTTCTCGGTCCCTTGGAATCCGCGGCGTGACGCGTATGTGACGGCGCTGTGGGACGCCTATGTAACGGTTCGTGCAGACCTTTCGCGTGCTCGCGCGCGCGTACAGGAATCGTCCCGACCGTACGGAATGATGGATGCCATGGTGATCGACGGTTTCGACCTGCCCGATGAGGGGCTCGAGAAGGTCGATCACATCGGCATCCTGCTCCTGCGTGTTGCGGACGGCGACCGTGCTGCCTTCGCCGAGGTGTACGACTCCCTCGCGGCCCGCGCGTTCGGTCTGATCCGACGCGTCCTGGTCGACCGGTCGCAGAGCGAGGAAGTCCTGCAGGAGGTCTTCCTCGAGATCTGGCAATCCGCTGCGAAGTTCACTCCGAATAGAGGCCAGGGAAGATCGTGGATTCTCACGATCGCGCATCGACGAGCGGTGGACCGCGTGCGGTCATCGCAGTCGAGCGTCGATCGGGACGTACGAGCGGGCTTCCGGGATATGGATGTCGCTTACGACAACGTGTCCGAGAAGGTAGAACTGAAAATGGAAGGGCGGCGCGTCGTCGATGCACTGGCGACGCTTCCCGATGCTCAGAAGGAAGCACTCACGCTGGCCTATTTCGGTGGGTACAGCCAAAGTGAGATCGCGACCCTCGTCGGGGCACCGCTCGGAACGGTCAAGACCAGGATGCGCGACGGACTGTCGCGCTTGAGGATGGAGATGGGGGTGGACAAGTGAACGAGAGGGATTTCGCCGACCTCGCCGTCGGACATGCGCTGAATGCGCTATCCGAGGCAGATGAACGCGCGTACCAGGAGGCTCTCGCGGGCAATCCACAGTGGGACCATCACGTGCGCGGAGCGGTCGACACGGTCGCCGCCCTGAGCGCCTCCGTCGAACCGGTCGAGCCGCCCGCATCCGTGCGAGCGTCGTTGTTCGCCCGCATCTCCGAGCTCCCTCAGGAGTCAGCGGGTCCGGGTGAGGTCTCGACCTCCGCCGAAGAAGAAGATTTCGCCGCCGTGGGCATCGCCCCGGCGGCTCCCGTGCGTGAGCCCGTCGCTCTTCGTGCGTCGTCCCGTGCGGGTTGGGGGACGAAGCGCTGGTTCGCCCTCGCCGCGTCGTTCGCGGCCGTGCTGGTGCTCGGCTTCGGAGCGGTGACCGTGAGTCAATACTTCGCGCCCCCCGCAGCGGTCGTCGCCCTGGAGCAGATCCAGGACGCCCCCGATGCGCAGTCGGCCTCGGCGACGATGTCCGATGGAACCGTCGCCACGGCGCACTGGTCGCCGTCGACGGGACAGAGCGTGCTGGTCGCCGACGGCATGCCGGAGCTGGCCGACGGAACGACGTACGAGCTGTGGTTCGTCCGCGGTCAGACTCCCATCGCGGCGGGGATCTTCCAGCCGGACGCCGATGGCAAGGCCACCGCTGTTCTGCAGGGTGAGATGCACGCCGGTGACGTGATCGCGGTGACGGTCGAACCGGCGGGCGGGTCGCCCGATGGGACGCCGAGCACCGATCCGGTCGTCGCGGTCGCCACGGCCTGACCCGACCGTCCGCGGCGGGCCGGCTCGGTTGGGGGTCCCGGCCCGGCCGCGGCGGGCGAGCGCCTAGCCTGGATGGATGAGCGATTCCTCTCGCGAGTTCCACAAGCCGGTACGGCGCCCCGCCGAACTGTTCGACCGTCTCTTCGCAGCGGACGACCCCGCCGAGGTGTCGCGCGTTGCCCACAGCACGGCTCACGCGCTCCTGTCCCGTGTGCGCGCCGACCCCTCGGTCGACGTCGTCGAGCGCCTCGTAGCCTTCACCGACGATCACGGCATCGACGACATCGCCGAGCTCTGGTCGCGCTCGCCCGCCCGCTCTCTTCCGGGCGCGCTTTGGCGGCTGTATCTGCTGCAGCTCATGATCCACGACGACGCCGCGACCGCGGCTCTGCTCTACGAGCGCGGGCGGGTGGAGATGGCGACGGTGGATGCCGTCGTGGCGGGCGCTCCTGCCCCCGCGGGCCCCGAGGAGCTGGTGCGCCTCATCGACACGATCATGCGCGGGTTGTTCGAGGGCGACTTCGCCGTGGCGCTGGACCGTGCGGCCGCGTTCTGCCGTGTACAGGCGGCGGGGTCGACGCACCTCGCGGACGATTACGAGAACACCGAGTCGGAGCGCGCGAGCGCGCTGACCACGCGGGCTCTGCGCCTGGCGACGTACGCCGAAGACCTGTCGGCGTGCGCGGCGCTGTGGCGTCGCGACGCTCTGACGTGAGAGCGGAAGAGGAGGTGCCGGACCGCAGAACGCCTCTCGGCGCATGGCCGCTCAGAGCGGCAGAAGATGGAGCCCGGGGTTACTGCGGCCCGGCTAGGAAAGTGTAACAAGCGCGGGCCCGACTCATTCCCACGGGTGCCCCCGTTGACAAGGGCCGGGCGTGTCGGACCCGCCGCGTAGGCTCGCTGCATGGCTTGGCGCTCCGCTCTCCGCATCGACCCTGTGGCATCCGTCGAGCGGAGGGAGTCCTTCGCCGACACCTTCCGCGTGATCGATCCGTCCGCTCCCGCTCTGCCCGTGGGCGAGCTCAGCGCCCAACGCGGTGACGGCGTCTTCGAGTCGCTCGGCGTCGTCGACGGTCACCCGCAAGAGGTCGAGCCCCACCTCGAGCGTCTCGCCCGTTCGGCCGAGCTGTGCGATCTGCCTGTGCCGAACCTCCCGCAGTGGCGGGAGGCGATCGTGACGGTGGCCGGCGTGGCGGGCCCGGGCGAGAACGTGATGAAGCTCCTGCTCAGCCGCGGGGTCGAGGGAACCGACGCACCGACCGCGTGGATCACGCTGGCCGATGCGCCCGACAACGCTGCGGCGCGCACCGACGGCGTCCGTGTGGCGACCCTCGACCGCGGCTATGCGCTCGACGTGCCCGCCCGCGCACCGTGGCTTCTGCTGGGGGCCAAGACCCTCTCGTACGCGACGAACATGGCGGCCATCCGCGAGGCGAAGCGCCGGGGGGCCGATGACGCCGTTTTCGTCAGCAGTGACGGATTCGTGCTCGAAGCGCCCACGGCATCCGTCGTCCTGCGCGTCGGCGAGCGCTTCATCACGCCTGCGCCGAGCGTCGGCATCCTGCACGGGACCACCCAGCTGAGCCTGTTCGCCCACCTCGAACACCGGGGCTTCGCCACGGAGTACGCCACCGTCTCGGTCGCCGAGCTGGCGGGGGCGGATGCCGCGTGGCTGCTGTCGAGCGTTCGTCTCGCGGCCCCGATCGCAGAGGTGGACGGGAAGGCGCTTCCGGTCGACCGTGCCCTCACCCACGAGTTCAACGCCTACCTGCTGAGTCCTCGGGACTGACCGCGCGTCCGCGGCGCTCCCGGCAGGGGCGCGCCGGGGTCCTGCACCCGGAAACGACGAAAGCCCCGCCGGGGCGGGGCTTTCGCGTGGGGTCGGAGTGTTATCCGAAGCGGCCCGAGACGTAATCCTCGGTCGCCTGCACCGAGGGCGTGGTGAAGATCGTGGAGGTGTCGTTGTACTCGATGAGCTTGCCGGGCTTGCCGGTGCCGGCGATGTTGAAGAACGCCGTCTTGTCGCTGACGCGCGAGGCCTGCTGCATGTTGTGCGTGACGATGACCACGGTGTACTCGCTCTTCAGCTCGCCGATCAGCTCCTCGATCGCGTAGGTCGAGATGGGGTCGAGCGCCGAGCAGGGCTCGTCCATCAGGATCACGTCGGGGGAGACGGCGATCGCGCGGGCGATGCACAGACGCTGCTGCTGGCCGCCCGAGAGACCCGAACCGGGCTTGTCGAGGCGGTCCTTGACCTCGTTCCACAGGTTGGCGCCCTTGAGCGACTTCTCCACCAGCGCGTCGGCGTCGGACTTGGCGATGCGTCGGTTGTTGAGTTTGACGCCGGCCAGCACGTTCTCGCGGATCGACATGGTCGGGAACGGGTTCGGACGCTGGAACACCATTCCCACCTGGCGGCGCACCAGCACGGGGTCGACGCCCGAGCCGTAGAGGTCGTCGCCGTCGAGCAGGACGGAGCCTTCGACGCGCGCGCCGGGGATGACCTCGTGCATGCGGTTCAGGGTGCGGAGGAAGGTCGACTTGCCGCAGCCCGACGGGCCGATGAAGGCGGTGACGGTGCGGGGCTCGATGTCGAGGGACACGCCCTCGACAGCGAGGAAGTCGCCGTAGTAGACGTTCAGGTCGTTTACTTCGATGCTTTTTGACACGATTCCTCGGGTTGTTTCTGGTCGGATCGACGTGCCGCGGTCAGCGGCCGAGCTTGGGGGAGAAGAACTTCGCCACGGCGCGCGCGACGAGGTTGAGCACCATGACGATGACGATGAGCACGAGGGCCGCACCCCAGGCGCGGTCGATGAAGGCCGACGCGGGGATGCCCTGGTTCATGTACTGGGAGTAGGCGAACACCGGCAGCGTCATCATGCGGCCGTTGAACAGGTCGTAGTTCACCGAGGTGGCCACACCCGCCGTGAGCAGCAGGGGCGCCGTCTCGCCGATGACGCGCGAGATCGAGAGCATGACACCGGTGGTGATACCCGCCACGGCGGTCGGAAGGACGACCTTGCTGATGGTGAGCCACTTGGGCACGCCCAGCGCGTAGGACGCTTCGCGGAGCTCGTTGGGGACCAGTCGCAGCATCTCCTCGGTGGAGCGCACGACGACCGGGATCATCAACACCGCGAGGGCGATGGCGCCCATGATTCCCATGCGGATGCCGGGGCCGAAGAACAGGGCGAACAGCGCGTACGCGAACAGACCCGCGACGATGGACGGGATACCCGTCATGACGTCGACGAGGAAGGTGATCGCGTGAGCGAGACGCTTGCCGGCGCCGTACTCGATGAGGTAGATGGCGGTGAAGATGCCGATCGGGATCGAGATCACGGCCGCGGCCAACGTGATCAGCACGGTGCCGATGATCGCGTGCAGGGCGCCTCCGCCTTCGCCGACGACGTTGCGCATCGACGAGCTGAAGAACTCGGCGCTGATGCCGCTCACACCGTTGGTGACGACGGTGACTCCCACCGAGACCAGGGGAACCATCGCGATGCCGAAGGCGATGACGACGACGCCCGTCACGAGGCGGTCGACGCCCTTGCGGCGTCCCTCGATGATCGTGGAGGTGGTGGTGATCAGGATCAGGTACAGGACGGCGGCGACGACCGCCCATCCCGCGATGTTGAACGGACTGCCCGAGGCGAGCGAGACGATGCCGAGGAGCAGGGCCGAGAGGCCCGCGCTGCCGGCGAGCGTGACCCACGGAGCCCACGAGGGCAGACGACCGCTGGTGAGGCTGTTGGTCGATCGCGTGGGCGTCGCGGTGGCCGGGGTGCGCGGCGCGGTGGACGTGGCGGTCATGTCAGTTCGCTCCCGAGAATTCCTTGCGGCGGCTGACGATGTAGCGCGCCAGTGCGTTGACCGCGAAGGTGACGATGAAGAGCACGAGACCCGTTGCGATGAGCACGTTGACGTTGAAGCCGTAGGCCTCGGGGAACGTCAGCGCGATGTTGGCGGGGATGGTGCTGGGGTTCTCGGACGTGAACAACTGGAGTGTGACGACTCCGGATGCCGAGAGGACGAGCGCGACGGCCATGGTCTCGCCGAGCGCGCGGCCGAGGCCGAGCATCGACGCCGACACGATGCCGCTGCGGCCGAACGGGAAGACGGCCATGCGGATCATCTCCCAGCGCGTGGCGCCGAGGGCGAGTGCGGCCTCCTCGTGCAGGACGGGTGTCTGCAGGAAGATCTCGCGGCAGATGGCGGTGATGATGGGCGTGATCATCACCGCGAGCACGACGGCCGCGGTGAGGATCGTTCGACCGGTGGCCGACACGGTTCCGGAGAACAGCGGGAACCAACCGGCGTTCGTGTTCAGCCAGGCGTAGACGGGCTGGATGGCCGGGGCGAGCACCAGGATGCCCCACAGGCCGAAGACGACGGAGGGGACGGCGGCCAGCAGGTCGACGATGTAGCCGAGGCCCTGGGCGAGGCGACGGGGCGCGTAGTGCGAGATGAAGAGCGCGACGCCCACCGAAAGAGGCACGGCCATGATGAGGGCGAGGATCGACGCCCAGATCGTGCCGAACGCGAGGGGGCCCACGTACGACCAGAAGTTGCCGCTCAGGATCGAGGCGTTCTCGCTGGTGGCGGTGAAGCCGGGGATCGACTGGGCGACGAGGAAGATGGTCACCGCGGCGAGGGTGACGAGGATCATGGAGCCGGCGAAGAGGGCGGTACCCGAGAAGACGCGGTCTCCTGGGCGTTGCTTCGGCTTCTGTGGCGCCGGAGCCGTGGTGGTGGTCATGTCGTCGTCCTGTCTCGGGTCAGAAACGGGCGAGAACCCGGCCCGGAGCGTTCGTGTGCTCCGGGCCGGGTCTCAAGGGGTGTTACTGCGTGACGATCAGGTCGATCGCGGAGTTGACGCGCTCGCGGAGCGAGTCGCTGATGGGGGCGCTGCCCGCGGCGTCGGCGGCCGCGGTCTGGCCCTCTTCGCTGGCGACGTACTGGAGGAACGACTTCACGATCGAGGCCGTGTCGGTGTCGCTGTACTGCTCGCACGCGATCATGTAGCTGATCAGGACGATGGGGTAGACGCCGGCTTCCTGCGAGGTGCGCTCGAGCTCGATGGCGAGGTCGCCGTCGGCACGGCCCTCGACGAACGGCGACTCGTCGACGATTTTGGCGGCGGCTTCGGGCGAGTACGAGACGAACTCCTCGCCGACCTTGATCGCGACGGTCTTGAGGCCCTCTTCGGCGGCGCGCGACGCATCGGCGTAGCCGATGGTGCCGTTGGCGCTGGAGACGGCCGAGACGACGCCGGAGGTGCCGTTGGCGGCCTCGCCGGAGCTGAGCGGCCACTCGCCGTCGGCCTCCGACGTCCAGACGCTGGGGGCGGCCTGGAAGAGGTAGTCGGTGAAGTTCTGGGTGGTGCCGGAGTCGTCCTGACGGTGGACCGGGGTCACGGCGAGGTCGGGGAGGTTGACGCCGGGGTTGGTGGCGGCGACCGCGGGGTCGTTCCACTTGGTGATGGTACCGGCGAACAGGCCCGCGACGGTGGCGGCGTCGAGGTTGAGCGAGTCCACGCCCTCGAGGTTGAAGATGACCGCGATGGGCGAGATGTAGGTCGGGAGCTCGACGATGCCCGAGCCGTCGGCGCACGCGCCGAAGCCGCCCGCGGCGACTTCTTCGTCGTTGAACGCGCGGTCCGAACCGATGAACGGGAAGGCGCCCGCCTGGAAGGACTCGCGACCGGCACCCGAGCCGGAGGGGTCGTAGGTGATGGTGACGCCGGAGTTGGCAGTCTGGAAGCCGGCGGTCCAGGCCTGGACCGCGACCTCCTGCGACGACGCGCCACCGCTGGCGACCTCGCCCGAGAGGGCCGTGCCGGCGTCGCTGCCACCGGTTCCGGCGGTGCCGCCGCCTTCGTTCGCGGCGCAGCCGGCGAGGGCGAGGGCGGCGACGGCGGTGAGCGCGCCGAGCTGGGCGAAGCGAGTGATCTTCACGATGAAAGTCCTTCGGGATATCGGGAGCTGTGTGGTGAGACCTGTGGGGGACTCGCCGGTGACGCTAAACAGCGATCCTTAAGAGAGTGCGCCCCTCGGGTGAACGGGCGGTGAACCAGCCCGGCCATTCCGGGGTGTTTCCCTCGGCGCTGTACTGTTCACCTCCGTGACGACCCCCGCCTCCGCCGCCCAGGCTCTCCTCGATCGCACCGGCGCAGCACCCGCTCCGCGCACCCTGATCGACCTCCTCGCCGACGTCGCCGCGCGGCATCCGGAAGCGTCCGCCATCGACGACGGCTCGGGCGCCCTCAGCTACCGCGAGCTGCTGGCGCGGGTGTGGCGGACGGCGGCGGCCCTGCACGAGGCCGGCGTCCGTCGCGGCGACCGGGTCGGCGTGCGCATGCCCTCGGGCTCGAAGGAGCTGTACGTCTCGATCCTCGCGGTGATGGCGGCCGGTGCCGCCTACGTGCCCGTGGATGCCGACGATCCCGACGACCGTGCCCGCCTCGTGTTCGGCGAGGCGGGCGTTCGCGGCATCGTCGCGGGGGAGGGGGAGTTCGTCGCGCAGGATGCCGACCTCGTGCGGCTCTACGACGGCGACGCTCCGCACCCCAGCACCAACGCGGTGCCCATCGTGGCCCCGCCCACCGTCGACGACGACGCGTGGATCATCTTCACCTCCGGCTCCACCGGCGTTCCGAAGGGCGTCGCGGTCTCGCACCGTTCGGCCACGGCGTTCGTGGAGGCCGAGGCGCGCATCTTCCTGCAGCAGGAGCCGCTCGGCCCCGGCGACCGCGTGCTCGCGGGCCTCTCGGTGGCGTTCGACGCCTCGTGCGAGGAGATGTGGTTGGCGTGGGGGCACGGGGCGTGTCTCGTGCCGGCGCCGCGGTCGCTCGTCCGCTCCGGCGAGGATCTCGCACCCTGGCTGCTGCGCCAGGGCATCACGGTGGTGTCGACCGTGCCGACGCTGGCGGCGATGTGGCCGGCCGACTCCATCGAGAACGTGCGGCTGCTCATCTTCGGCGGTGAGGCGTGCCCGCCCGAGCTCGCCGCGCGGCTCGTCGCCGAGGGGCGCGAGGTGTGGAACACGTACGGCCCCACCGAAGCGACGGTCGTGGCCTGCGCCGCCCCGCTCGACGGCTCCCTGCCCGTGCGCATTGGCCTGCCGCTCGACGGGTGGGCGCTCGCCGTCGTGGATGCCGAGGGACTCCCCGTCGACGAGGGGCAGGTGGGCGAGCTGATCATCGGCGGCGTCGGCCTCGCGCGGTACCTGGACCCGGCGAAGGACGCCGACAAGTACGCTCCCATGCCGACCCTCGGCTGGGACCGCGCCTACCGCTCCGGCGACCTCGTGCGCTTCGAGTCCGAGGGACTCGTGTTCCAGGGGCGCGCCGACGATCAGGTCAAGGTCGGCGGTCGGCGTATCGAGCTCGGCGAGGTCGAGTCGGCGTTGCAGGATCTCGCGGGAGTCAGCGCGGCCACCGTCGCCGTCCGCACGACCGAGGCCGGTGTGCCGGTGCTCGTGGGCTACCTCGTCATGGACGAGGGCGTGGAGCTCGACCGCGGGGCCGCCCGCGCGGCGCTCGCCGAGCGGCTTCCCGCGGCGACCATCCCCCTCCTCGGCGTGGTCGACGACCTGCCCGTCCGCACCTCGGGCAAGGTCGACCGCGCAGCGCTCCCGTGGCCGCTGCCGGGCGTCGACGCCCCCACCGCCACCGACTTCTCCGCCGATGAGAGCTGGCTCGCCGAGCAGTGGCAGGCGGTGCTCGGTCTTCCCGTGACCGAGCGCAAGACGGACTTCTTCGATCTCGGCGGCGGTTCGCTCGCCGCCGCACAGCTCGTCTCGCGCATCCGCACCCGGGTGCCGGAGTTCTCGGTGGCCGACATCTACGACGTGCCGCGTCTGGGTGCGATGGCCAAGGCACTCGGTCCGCAGCTCGCCGACGAGGCGCCCGCGGAGTTCCACCGCGCGGCGCCCACACCGCGCTCGACGCAGTGGGCGCAGACGCTCCTCGGAGCACCCCTGTTCATCCTCTCGGGGGTGCGCTGGCTGCTCTACCTGCTGACCGCCTCCGCGATCCTGCGGCTCGTCCCGGGCTTCGACGTGCTGCCGAGCGTGCCCTGGCCCGTGCTGGTCGTCGGCCTGCTGGTGTTCGCGACCCCGTTCGGGCGCATGGCGATCGCCGTGGCGTCCGCTCGTCTCCTGCTGGCGGACGTGCGACCGGGCGACTATCCGCGCGGCGGGTGGGTGCACATCCGGCTCTGGCTGGCCGAGCAGATCGCCGATCAGGTGGATGCCGTGGGCCTCGCCGGAGCCCCCTGGGTGTCGTACTACGCGCGGGCGCTGGGCGCACGCATCGGCCGGAACGTCGACCTGCACGCCCTGCCGCCCGTCACGGGCATGCTCGAGGTCGGCGACGGTGCGTCGATCGAGCCGGAGGTCGATCTGACGGGGTACTGGATCGACGGCGACCTCGTACGCATCGGGCAGGTGCGGATCGGGGCGGATGCCACGGTGGGTGCGCGTTCGACCCTCGCCCCCGGTACGCGCATCGGCCGTCGCGCCGAGATCGCCCCCGGCTCGGCGGTGTTCGGGCGCGTCAAGGCCGATCAGTCGTGGGCGGGGTCGCCCGCCGTCCGCGTGGGCGGCACGGCGAAGGGGTGGCCGAGCGAGCGTCCGCCGGCCCCGACGCGCTGGTTGTGGGCCTACGCCGTCTCGGCGGTCGTCCTCGCCCTGCTGCCGCTCGCCGCCTTCACCGTGGGGGGACTCGTCATCGCGTCCGGCATGCGCGGGTCAGGCGGCCTCGGCCAGGCGACCGCCGCGGCGTTCGCGTGGCTCGTGCCCGCCGTCGCCCTCACGGGCCTCGTCTTCGCGGCATCCGTCGTCCTCCTCGTCCGTCTGCTCTCGATCGGTCTGACCGAGGGCACCCACCCGGTGCGCAGCCGGGTGGCCTGGCAGGCGTGGACCATCGAGCGACTCCTGGATGCCGCCCGCACGATCCTCTTCCCGCTCTACTCGTCGCTGTTCACCCCCGTCTGGCTGCGGATGCTGGGCGCGCGCGTCGGCCGCGACGTCGAGGCATCCACCGTCCTGCTCATCCCCTCGATGGCGCGGATCGAGGACGGGGCGTTCCTCGCCGACGACACGATGGTCGCCTCCTACGAGTTGCGGGCCGGCTGGCTCCGCCTCGGACAGGTGCGCATCGGCAAGCGCGCGTTCCTCGGCAACTCCGGCATGGCCGCCCCCGGGCACCGCGTCCCGCGCGACGGGCTGGTCGCGGTGCTGTCGGCCGCTCCGCCGAAGGCGAAGGCCGGATCGTCGTGGCTCGGGTCGCCGGCGGTGCGCCTGCGACGACAGTCGGCCGGGGGCGACGATTCCCGCACGTACAACCCGGGACCGGGTCTGCGCCTGGCCCGCACCCTCTGGGAACTCTGCCGCTTCGTGCCGGTCGTGGTGACCTGCGGCATCGGCCTGGGCGTACTGTTCACCCTCGCGGTGCTGTGGGAGAGCGCGGGACCGCTCTGGACGCTGCTGCTGTCGGGCGTCGTCATGCTGGCCGCCGGAGCGGTCGCCGCCGGGGTGTCGACCGCCGCGAAGTGGGCGATCGTCGGCGTCATCCGCGCGGGGGAGCAGCCGCTGTGGTCGAGCTTCGTGTGGCGCACCGAGGTGTCGGACACGTTCACCGAGATGGTCGCGGCGCCCTGGTTCGCCCGCGCGGCGTCGGGGACGCCGGCGCTCGCCGTGTGGCTGCGGACCCTCGGCGCGAAGATCGGACGGGGCGTGTGGTGCGACAGCTACTGGCTGCCCGAACCCGACCTGGTCACGTTGGGCGACGCGTCAACCGTCAACCGCGGATGCGTCGTCCAGACGCATCTGTTCCATGATCGAATCATGAGCATGGACACCGTCGAGCTGGAGCCCGGGGCGACCCTGGGTCCCCACAGCGTGGTGCTGCCGGCATCCACACTCGGGGCGCACGCGACCGTAGGACCCGCCTCGCTCGTCATGCGCGGCGAGACCGTTCCGGTCGGCTCGCGCTGGAGCGGCAACCCCATCGGACCCTGGCGTGCGGTGAAGGTGCGCGCCTACCAGTCGACGACGTGAGCACGACCGACCCCTACGCCCCGCAGAGCGGTGACGCGTCGTACGACGTGCGGTCCTACGACCTCGCGCTGGGCTATCGCGTGCGCACCAACCGACTCGAGGGGACGGCGACGATCGTGGCCGTCGCCCGTGCGCCGCTGACCTCGTTCGCGCTCGATCTCGTGGGGCTGCGCACCTCGCGCGTGCGCGTCGACGGCGCGGTGGCCCGCTTCGCCGCCGGTCCGCGCGTGCTGCGCGTGACGACCCCGCAGCCGCTCGCCGCGGGCGCCGTGTTCGAGATCGAGGTGGTGTACGCCGGTGCTCCGGGTCCGCGGCGCTCGCGCTGGGGCGCGGTCGGGTGGGAGGAGCTGACCGACGGCGCGCTCGTCGCGGGCCAGCCGATCGGTGCGCCGACGTGGTTCCCGTGCAACGACCGTCCCGACGACCGCGCGCGCATGCGCATGGAGATCACCGTCGACGACGGCTACACGGTGGCGGCGACGGGGGTCGCGGGTCCCACGACCCGCCGTGGGGGTCGCGTCACGTCGATCTTCACCTCCGACGTGCCCACGGCGACCTATCTCGCAGCCGTCCACGTGGGCCGCTACCGCACGCGACCGCTCGCCGGTGGGGGAGTGGGCGCCCTTCCGCCGATCAGTGTCACCGCGCCCCCGTCACTGGGCGCGGCCGTCGACCGGGCGTTCGCGGCGGTGCCCGAGATGCTGCGCGTCTTCGACCGGCTCTTCGGCCCGTATCCGCAGGACGCCTGCTCGCTGGTCGTCACGGCCGACGAGCTCGAGATCCCGCTCGAGGCACAGGGTCTCGCCGTCTTCGGCATGAATCACCTCGTCCCCGCCGCTCAGCGTCTGGTGGCGCATGAACTGGCGCACCAGTGGTTCGGCAACAGCGTCGGCATCGCGCGCTGGCGCGACATCTGGCTCAACGAGGGTTTCGCGTGCTACGCGGAATGGCTGTGGTCGGATGCCTCGGGCGGAACCCCCGTCGAGACCTGCGTCGCCGAGCACTACGCGCGCCTCGCCGCAAAGCCGCGCGACCTGCTGCTGGCCGACCCCGGCCCGGACGACATGTTCGACGACCGCGTCTACAAACGCGGCGCACTGACCCTGCACGCCCTGCGCCGTACGGTCGGCGACCAGGCGTTCTTCGACCTCGTGCGGGGGTGGACGTCGCAGCACCGTCATGCCCTCGTCACGACCGAGGATTTCCGCGCCGCGGTCGAGCGCGCGGGCGGACCCGAGGCCGTCGCGGTGCTGTCGCGCTGGATCGACGACGAGGCCCTGCCGCCGCTGCCCTGAGGGCCTGTGAGGTCATGTGCTCCAGCCGCGCACGCGGTGGACCATGAACGACTTCGGATGTGGTCCGGTCACGTCGACGGGCGCGCCCACTTCGACCCCTGCGGGAGCGCCACGAGATCAGCCGACCGCGACGGCCACCACGACACCCGCGGGACCGTCGAGGTCCCACCCTCGCCACTCCGCGGCGGCATCCCGGGAGTCCGGGGACTCGACGACCCTCGCCCGCCACCCGTCCGCGCTCTCGTGGACGGCGACCCGCGCCGGGTCGACGGCCAGTCCGCGCCCGTCCGCCTTCAACACCGCCTCCACACGCGCCCAGGCCCGCGCATCCGCGGCACCGGGCAGCACACTGTCGAGTCCCGCGGCATCCGCCGGCACCGCATCGATGCCGATGCGCCCGGGTGCGTCGGTCACGGCGACGACGGCCCACCCGGGGACGTATGACACCGACACCGCGGTATCCACGCCTTCCACGCTGATTCGCCCGTGGTCACCTCCGCACAATGCGCACCGCGAGACGAACCGGGCGGCCGGGAGCAGCTCCGCGAGGAGTGCGCGGGAGCTCTCCCGCCGCGGCGCGTCGAGGGGAACCTCCCGCCATGCGACGCGGATGCACGGCGGCAGGGTCACGCTCGCGGTTCGTGCGTCTCGATCGCCACGATGCCCGCGCCCGGATGCTCGACCGGAACGTGGGCGACCGAGAACGCACCCGGCTCGAGGGTGGACGCGCTGCCGAGGTAGGAGCCGCTCATCGTCCCTGTCGCGAGGGCGAGCTCGTTCAGAAGGGCCGGCAGCACGGGACCGTGACTCGTCAGGACCACGGGTTTGCGCGCGCGCACCCGCTGGCCGATGACGGAGCGGGCATCGGCGCGGCCCTGCTCCCAGGCATCCTGGCTGATGTCGGTCGTCAGCTGCACCCGTTGACCGATTGCCTGGGCGATCGGGGTGGCGGTGCGCACGCAGCGTTCGGCGGGGCTCGACAGCACCCGACGCACTCCGAACGCCAGCAGGGGTCCGACGATGGCCTCGGCCTGTTTGCGCCCGCGCGCGTTGAGCGGGCGATCCGTGTCGTCGCCGTCCCACTCGTCGCGTGAGCGCGCCTTGCCGTGGCGCAGCACGACGATCGGGAACGTCGGCAGCGCCTGTTCGTCGACGATGCGGGCGAATTCGTCGAGGATCTCGATGTCGACGGGGTAGCTCAGGTGCTTTCGCGCCTTCTTCATGCTCATCCACTCGATCGCCGCGACCTCTTTGTTGGGCACGAACGACGACGTGCGCACCGCCGCGTCAGTGGCCTCGGCCGCCCAATAGTGCACGATCTTCGTACGCGAGTTGGGCATGCGGTAGCGGGAGACGCCCACCGGGACCCCGAGTGCCACCCGGATGCCGGTCTCTTCGCGGATCTCGCGGACCGCCGTCTCGGCGAGCGTCTCGCCGGGATCGACCTTGCCCTTGGGCAGGGTGAGATCGCGGTACTTGGTGCGGTGGATGAGCAGGATGCGCAGCTTGCCCTCGACGCGGCGCCACACGACGCCGCCGGCTGCGTAGACGGCGGTTTCCGTCATCGGGCCGTCCGGGTGCGGCGCTTTCGCTGGACGCGCGACATCGTGTGCTCCTGCAGGTCGATGAGGGCGGTGCCGTCGGCGGCGACGCTGTGACGCGTCCACTCGCCCTCCGACCCGAGGTGCCAGGAGCTCGTGCCGTCGTCCATCGCGAGGTCGAACAGCGCGGTGAGCTCGCTCAGCTGGATCTCGTCGACGACCCGCACGAGCGCTTCGACGCGGCGATCGAGGTTGCGGTGCATCATGTCGGCGCTGCCGATGTAGATCTGCCGGTCGCCGTCGTTCTCGAACGAGAAGATGCGCGAGTGCTCGAGGTAGCGGCCGAGGATCGAGCGCACCGTGATGGTCTCGCTCATGCCGGGCACTCCGGGCTTGATCGAGCAGATGCCACGCACCCACACCTCGACCGGGACTCCGGCCTGGCTGGCGCGGTACAACGCGTCGATGATCTCCTCATCGACCATCGAGTTGACCTTGATGCGCACGCCCGACGGCTTCCCCTCGAGGGCGTTGCGGCGCTCCTTGTCGATGTGGCGCAGCAGCCCCTTGCGCAGGTGCAGCGGCGCGACCAGCAGGCGCTTGAACTTCTTCTCGATGGCGTAGCCGCTGAGCTCGTTGAACAGGCGGGTGAGGTCGCGACCCACCTGATCGTCGACGGTGAAGAGCCCGAAGTCCTCGTAGATGCGGCTCGTCTTGGGGTTGTAGTTGCCCGTGCCGACGTGGCTGTAGTGACGCAGTCGCCCCTCTTCTTCGCGGATGACGAGGGCGAGCTTGCAGTGCGTCTTCAGCCCCACGAGGCCGTAGACGACGTGGACGCCGGCCTTCTCGAGCTTGCGGGCCCAGACGATGTTGTTCGCCTCGTCGAATCGCGCCTTGACCTCGACGAGCGCCAGAACCTGCTTGCCCGCCTCTGCGGCGTCGATGAGGGCCTGCACGATGGGGCTGTCGCCCGACGTGCGGTAGAGGGTCTGTTTGATGGCGAGCACGTGCGGGTCGCGCGCGGCCTGCTCGAGGAACGCCTGCACGCTGGTCGCGAACGACTCGTACGGGTGGTGCACGAGCACGTCCGCCTTGCGGATCGCGCCGAACAGGTCGGCGCGGCCGTTCTGCTCCGCCGGCGCGAAGGGCAACGCGGTCCGGGGCACGTGCGGGGGGTAGCGCAGGTCGGGGCGGTCGATGCGCGAGAGGTCGAAGAGTCCCCGCAGGTCGAGTGCTCCGGGCAGCCGGTACACCTCCTGCTCGGTGATGTCGAGCTCGCTCAGCAGCAGCGAACGGGTGACGTCATCCATGTCCTCGGTGATCTCGAGGCGGATGGGAGGACCGAAGCGGCGTCGCAGCAGTTCGGCCTCGAGTGCCTGGATGAGGTTCTCGGTCTCGTCTTCTTCGATCGTCATGTCTTCGTTGCGCGTGAGGCGGAAGGCGTGGTGATCGAGCACCTCCATCCCGGGGAAGAGATCTTCGAGGTGGTTGGAGATCAGCTCTTCGAGGGGCAGGTACCGCACGCCCGAGCCCTCGCCCCAGATCTCGACGAAGCGCGGCAGCATCGGCGGCACCTTGAGGCGCGCGAACTCCTGGCGACCGGTGCGGGCGTTGCGGATGCGGATGGCGAGGTTGAGCGAGAGCCCCGAGATGTAGGGGAAGGGGTGGGCCGGATCGACGGCGAGCGGCATCAACACCGGGAAGACGTTGCGCTGGAAGTACTCCGTCAGCCGAGCCGCTGTCTCTTCGTCGAGCGAATCCCACGACACGACCTCGATGCCGGCCTCGGCGAGAGCGGGCCGCACCTTCTCGGTCCACGCCGCCGCGTGACGCAGCTGCAGGCGGTGGGCCTCGGCCGAGATGTCGGCGAGCACGTCGAGAGGTGCGCGACCGACGTTGGTGGGCACAGCGAGACCGGTGACGATGCGGCGCTTGAGCCCCGCAACGCGAACCATGAAGAACTCGTCGAGGTTGCTGGCGAAGATGGCGAGGAAGTTCGCGCGCTCGAGCACCGGGACGGCGGGGTCCTCCGCCAGCTCGAGGACGCGCTGGTTGAACGCCAACCAGCTCACCTCGCGGTCGAGGTACCGGTGATCGGGCAACTGGTCGTCTTCGGCTTCGACGGCCTCGTCGAAGTCGTCGTCGTCGGCGTCGCCCAGCCCGGTGTCCAGCACGTCGTGTTCCATCATTCCCACATCATTGCAGGGGTCGGTGACACGGGAGTGAACGGGCGGTACGCGCCGGGTCAGACGGGGGCGGATGCCGCGACGGGAGCGTCGTCCTCGTACACGTTGAAGCGGTAGCCGACGTTGCGCACGGTGCCGATGAGCTGCTCGAGATCGCCGAGCTTCGCGCGCAGACGTCGCACGTGCACGTCGACGGTGCGGGTGCCGCCGAAATAGTCGTAGCCCCACACCTCGCTCAGCAGCTGCTCGCGCGTGAAGACCCGCGAGGGATGCGTGGCGAAGAAGTGCAGGAGCTGGAATTCCTTGTAGGTGAGGTCGAGCGGCTTGCCGTGGACCTTCGCCGAGTACGAGGACTCGTCGATGGTGATGCCCGAGGTCTGGATGCGCGTCGACACCTGATCGGCCGTCTGCCGTCCCATGGCCAGGCGGATACGGGCGTCGATCTCGGCGGGACCCGCACCCACGAGCACGACGTCGTCGATGCCCCAGTCGGTGGAGACCGCCGTGAGACCCCCCTCGGTGATGATGAGCACCAACGGCGCCTCGATGCCGGTGGTCGACATGATCTTGCACAGCGACTTCGCGCCGACGAGGTCGAATCGCGCGTCGACGAAGATGACGTCGGCGCTGGGGGCGTTGACCAGTTGTGCGGCCTCGGCCGGGATCTGCCGCACGCGGTGGCTCAGCAATTCGAGCGCGGGCAGGGCAGCGCCGCCGCCCGGGGCGGAGCTGAGTACCAGAAGCTGTGCCAAGAGGACCTCCCGTGCGGCGTGTCGCGCACCCGATCATCTTAGGGCGACGACGCCGCGGCCTCATCACCGGCGCTGCGCGTGCGCGCGGCGGGGGTCCTGAGTGATGATGGGGGCATGTCGACTCCCGACCTCGCCCCGCGCCGCACCTATGCCGGTGTCGTCGCGGTCTGGGTGCTGGCGGTGGTCGCGGGCGTGCTCATCGGCATCTTCGCCCCCGAGCAGTGGCGCGCGCAGTGGATCGCGGTGGCCCTCGGCGGGTGCGTGATCGTGTCGTTCGCCGTGCAGCTCTGGTACGGCCGGTCGCAGGCGTTCATCCAGCGGATGGCGTTGAGCTCGCTGGGCGCGCTCGTCGTGCTCGGAGTGATCACGATCGGTTTCGGTCTGGCATCCCTGGTCTCGGGCTAGAGTTGGGGCATGGACCTCCTCGCGCTCGAACTGTTCTTCGTGGGACTTCTCGGCCTCGCCTCGCTGGCGATCGCCTTCGTGTCCGGAACGGTCATCTGGAACCTCTATCGCGGCCAGCGCTGAGCGCGCCGTGATCGAGATCCCGACCGACCTCCCGGCCGACCTCGTTCCCCTCTCGTGGCTCGTCGGCGTCTGGGAAGGCACCGGCGTCATCGCCTATGAGGCCGATGACCGTGCCTTCTCGGGGGAATTCGCGCACCGCGTGAGCTTCAGCCACGACGGCGGCGCCTTCCTGAACTACTCCGCCGATGCCTGGCTCCTCGACGGCGAAGAACGTCGCCCCCTGGTGTCCGAGATCGGCTACTGGCGCCTGGCGCGACCGGTCGGTGATGCCGATGCCGGCCCCGGGCTCCTTCCGGCCACGCAGCCGCCCGTGTCCCGCACGGCCGACGACGTCGAGGCCCTGCGAAACGCCGACGGCGGCTTCGACATCGAGGTGAGCCTGGCGCACGCCGACGGCATCCTGGAGCTCTACGTCGGTCAGGTGAAGGGTCCGCGCATCGATCTGGCGACGGATGCCGTCGTGCGCACCGCCGGAGCGAAGCCGTACGCCGCCGCGACGCGCCTGTACGGACTGGTCGACAACCACCTGCTGTGGGCGTGGGACATCGCCGCCCTGGGTCGCGAACTCGGTTCGCACGCCTCGGCGCGTCTCGCGCGGGCGGAGTGATCATGGTCTCCCTCATCGACGTCCCCGGCGCCGTGGTCGATGACCGCGGTCTGCGCCACGTGGGCTCGCCCGTCGCCGAGCAGCGACGACTGGCGTCCGGATCCGCGCTCGCACCCCTCGGGGACCGACGCGTGATCTCGGTCGGCGGAGAGGATCGCCGCAGCTGGCTCGACTCCCTCTCGTCGCAGGCCCTGACGCATCTGGCACCCGGAGTGTCCACCGAGCTGCTGATCCTCGATCCCCAGGGCCGTGTGGAGCACGCGGCCTCGGTGGTCGACGACGGCGAGACGACGTGGCTCCTCGTCGACGCGACCGACGCCGGGGCCCTCGCGACCTGGCTGACCCGCATGCGCTTCCGCCTCCGGGTCGAGGTGCGGGACCGCTCCGACGATCTCGTCGTCGTGGGCGGAACGCGCGCGGCCGTCGAGGCACTGCGCGCCGTCGCCCCCGTCTGGGTCGACCCCTGGCCGGCGGTCTCACCCGGCGGCTGGGCGTACGCCCGCGTCGAACCGCACCCCGGTGCCGAGCGCGACTGGGCCGAGGCGATCGTGGATGCCGAGGAGTTCGCCGGCGTGCTCGACGGCGCGGTCCGCGGCGAGATCGCGTTGGCGGGTCTGGATGCCGTCGACGCCCTGCGGGTCGCCGCGTGGCGTCCGCGCGTCGGGGTCGACGCCGACGAACGCCTGCTCCCGCACGAGATGGACTGGTTGCGCACCGCGGTGCACCTGTCGAAAGGGTGCTACCGCGGCCAGGAGACGGTGGCCAAGGTCCATAACCTCGGGCACCCGCCCCGCCGGGTGGTGGCCCTGCAGCTCGACGGCAGCGACAACGTCCTGCCCGCCCGCGGCGACGCCGTGCGCGCGGGTGACACCGTGATCGGCGCGATCACCTCCGTCGCCGTGCACCACGAGGAGGGGCCGATCGCCCTCGCCCTCGTCAAGCGCACCGCACCCGAGGGCGTGCCGCTCGTCGTCGACACCGCAGACGGTCCGCTCGCCGCCGCGGCCGAGACGGTCGTCCCGGCCGACGCGGGGGCCACCGCGTCGATTCCGCGGATGCCCCGCCTCGGACGCCGCCGCGCGGCTGAATGACCGCCGACGACTCCTCGACGACCGTCGGGGTCGTCGTTCCCCGTTCACGTCTGCGCTCCACGCTCCGACGTCGCGTCGCGCGCGTGCGGGAGTCGCTCCCGGCGATCTCGCAGATCGTCGTCGCCGCCACCGCGGCGTACGCGTTCGCGCACTTCGTGCTCGGGCACCCGGTACCGCTGCTCGCGGCGACCGTGACGGTCTCGAGTCTGGGTCTCGTGCGCGATGCACGCCCGTGGCGCGTCGCCGAGACCGTCATGGGCATGCTGGTCGGCATCCTCATCGCCGAGATCGTGCTGGTCACCGCGGGCGCCGGCTGGTGGCAGATCGCCGTCGCCATGACGACGACGCTGCTGGTCGCGCGGTTCCTCTCGCCTCAGCCGGGTTTCGCCTTGGCGGCGGTGGTGCAGTCGCTGATCGCCCTTGTCGTGGTCACCGGCGCGCCGTTCCTGCGCCTGGTCGACGGCGCGATCGGCGGGGTCGCGGCGCTCATCGTCACGGCCCTGATCCCGCGGACGCTGCGGCGCACCGAATTGCGCGACGCCGACGAGCTGTTCGACGCACTCGAGGTCGCGATGGCGACGATCGTGCGGGCGCTGCGCCGGGGCGACCGCGTCCGGGCCGAGCGCGGCCTCGAGCGTGCCCGGTCGCTGCAGACGTATGTCGACGCGTGGACCGGGTCGCTGGAGTCGGGACGCGAGGTGGCGCGCATCTCGCCGTTCCTCCGACGCCAGCGCACCGAGCTGCAGCGCCATGAGCGGGTGCGGCAGTCCCTCGACCTGGCCACGCGCAACCTGCGTGTCGTGGCCCGCCGCGCGGCCTACCTGTGCGCGGACGGTGAGACGCGACCGATACCGGCGGACCTGCTGGCGGAGCTCGCGAGTGGCGCGTCGCTGGTGCGCGACAGCCTCGACGACATCTCGCTCGAGCCGGCCGCGCGCTCGGCGGTGGTCGGCGTCATCCGTCGCCTCGATCCGGCAGCGCTCCTCCCGGACGGCGGAGTGGGCGAACTCAATCTCGTCGCCGCCATGCGACCGCTCGCCGTCGATCTGCTGACCGCGGCCGGAATGCCCTCCGCCGAGGCACGCGAGTTGCTCCCTCGGATCTGAGGTGGCGCCCCGGCCCGACCGCCCCGCTCACCGCGGCGCGACGGCCTCCCACGCGACACCGACCTCGCCCAGCCGCCAGCGCTCGCGGCGCACGAGCGGCCAGCCGGCATCCTGCATCCCCGTCATCGCGGTGCGCCAACGGTGCGCGGCACCGAACGGCGCCACCGCCGCGGCGCGCGTCCACTCCCGGTCGAGGGATGCCAGGAACGCGTGCACCCTCTCGCCCTCGACATTGCGATGGATCAGGGCTTTGGGCAAGCGCTCGGCGGCGATGGCGGGGCTGTCGAGTCCGGCGAGTCGCAGCGAGATCGTCAGGCTCCGGGGCACGGCATCGGCCCCCACCTCCGCCCACGTGACGATGCGACCGATCTCGTCGCACGTGCCCTCGACCAGGATGCCGCCCGGCTGCAGGCGCGCGCACATGCGCGCCCAGGCGCCGACGACGTCCGGCTCGTCGTACTGCCGCAGCACGTTCATGGCGCGGATGATCGCGGGGCGTCGTCCGGGGGCCGTGGGCACCTCGAATCCGCCGCGGGCGAAGGACACCCCCGCGACTCCGGCGGCCTGCTCGCGCGCACGGGCCACGCGGTCGGCATCGATCTCGAGCCCGAGCACCGTGGCATCCGGCCGCTCACGGACGAGGCGGGCGTGCAGTTCGAGGGGCGTGACCGCGCTCGCGCCGAAGCCCAGGTCGACGACCAGCGGGTCGTCGCTGCGGCGCAGCGCCGGATGACGGGCGATCCAGCGATCGACGCGCCGCAGGCGGTTGACCCCGGTCGTGCCGCGGGTGGGACGGCCGACGGGGGAGGAGGTCACGTCCGACATGATGCCAGCCGCAGCTCCTGGTCGACGCCTCCGCGTCGATAGCATGGAGTCATGCCTCACACGCTGATCCTCCTCCGCCACGGGCAGAGCGAGTGGAACAAGACCAACCAGTTCACCGGCTGGGTCGACGTGCGACTCACCGACCAGGGCAAGGCCGAGGCGAAGCGCGGAGGCGAGCTGCTCGCCGAGTCCGGCGTGCTGCCCGACGTGCTGCACACCTCGGTGCTCAGCCGTGCCATCCAGACGGCGAACATCGCCCTCGACGCGGCCGACCGCCTCTGGATCCCCGTGAAGCGCTCGTGGCGCCTCAACGAGCGCCACTACGGCGCTCTGCAGGGCAAGGACAAGGCGCAGACCCTCGAGGAGTTCGGCAACGACCAGTTCATGCTGTGGCGTCGCTCGTTCGACGTGCCGCCGCCCGCCCTGCCCGCCGACGACCCGTACAGCCAGGTCGGCGACCCCCGCTACGACGGCATCGACGGCGAGGTGCCCGACACCGAGTCGCTGAAGATCGTCATCGACCGCATGCTGCCGTACTGGCACAGCGACATCGTGCCCGACCTCCAGGCCGGCAAGACGGTGCTCGTCACCGCGCACGGCAACTCGCTGCGCGGTCTGGTGAAGCACCTCGAGGGCATCAGCGACGCCGACATCGCCGAGTTGAACATCCCCACGGGCATCCCGCTCGTCTACCGGCTCAACGACGACCTCACCCCGGTCGGACCGGGGGAGTACCTCGATCCCGAGGCCGCCGCGGCCGGCGCCGCCGCCGTGGCCGCTCAGGGCAACAAGCACTGACACCGCATGACGAAGGGGGTGGATGCCGATCGGCATCCACCCCCTTCGTCGTGCGTGCTCAGATGGCCGGGGTGGGCTCGTAGGAAACGTCTTCGTCGGCACCGGCCCAGTCGCCGGTCGCGAGGTAGGTGACCTTCTTGGCGACGGAGACCGCGTGGTCGGCGAAACGCTCGTGGTAACGGCTCGCCAGGGTCGCATCGACCGTGGCGGTCGCCTCGCCCTTCCAGGAGTCACCCAGGACCTTCTCGAAGACGCTGAGGTGCAGTTCGTCGATGTCGTCGTCGGCGTCGCGGATCGCCTCGGCCACGCGCAGGTCCTGCGTGCGCAGCAGCTCGGCGAGCTTGCGCGCGACCTCGACGTCGAGCTCGCCCATGCGGGTGAACGTCGACTTGAGGCCCTTGGGGATCGCGCGCTCGGGGAAGCGCGACCGGGCGAGCTGGGCGATGTGCTCGGCCATGTCGCCCATGCGCTCGAGCGACGCGCTCACCCGCAGGGCGGTGACGACGATGCGCAGGTCACGCGCGACCGGCTGCTGGCGGGCGAGGATCTCGATGGCCAGCTCGTCGAGGGCGACGGCCTTCTCGTCGATGATCGCGTCTGCTTCGATGACTTCTTCGGCGAGGGCGACGTCACTCGTGCCGAACGCGCGCGTGGCACGGTCGATCGCGATGGTCACGAGGTCGGCGATCTCGACCAGGCGGTTCTGAACGTCCTCGAGGGACTGGTGGAATACTTCGCGCATGGCGGGTACCTTCCTCGTCGGCGGCACGGCACATAGGTGTCCCGCAACCCTCCGGGATTCTGTCCAGGGAAGGTTAACGAGTGGTGCTGTGACAGTGAATAGTAGCGTCCGCGTGAGCGCGCGCGGGGGTGAACGGCGGGTGAAGCCGCATCCTCGCGTTTACGCTGGGGGCATGCAACAACCGCAGCTCGTGCTGCTCTCGATCTTCGCAGGCGTGTTGATCGGAGCCGCGATGGTCGGCCTCATCGTCGCCGCGCTGCGGGCCCGGGACCGTTCTCGGGCCGAGACGTCGATCGATGTCCCGGAGGGCGTCGACGCGATGCTCGAGGCGATGGACGACCCCGCGTTCGTGTGCGACATGTCCTCGACGGTGCTGGCGCTCTCGCCCGCCGCCGAGGTGTTCGGTGTGCACACGGGGGAGCTCGTCTCCAGCGACGAGTTGAAGCGGGTGGCACGGGTCGCCCGCGACACGGGCGCCGCCGTCGCCGAGAATCTCCGGCTGCGCCGCGGCGCCGCCCCCGCGGAGGCCCGGCTCGTGGCCGTGCGTGCCACGCCGATCTCGAACCGGCTCACGCTCGTCGTGCTGCGCGACATCACCGAACGCGAGCGGGTGGAGGAGATGCGCCGCGATTTCGTGGCCAACACCTCTCACGAGCTGAAGACGCCGGTCGGTGCCGTGAGCCTGCTCGCGGAGGCCATCGAGTCGGCGTCCGACGATCCCGACCAGGTGCGCCACTTCGCCGCGCGCATGCAGGCCGAGGTGGCGCGGCTGAGCGCGTTGGTCAACCGCATCCTGAGCCTGTCGCGGCTCCAGGCGTCCGAAGAGCTGCGCGACGTGCGCGACGTGTCGATCGACGAGGTCGTCACCGCCGCCGTGGAGGCTCACACGGTGCAGGCCGACTCCGCGCAGGTGGTCGTCGTGCGCGGCGGCACGAAGGGTCTGTGGGTGCGCGGCGAGCCCCAGATCCTCACCGAGGCCGTGGGCAACCTCATCGCCAACGCCATCGCCTATTCGCCCCAGGGTTCGAAGGTCGGAGTCGGCATCAAGCTCGACGTCGACGTCGTCGAGATCGCCGTCACCGATCGCGGCATCGGCATTCCCGAGAGCGACCAGCATCGGGTGTTCGAGCGGTTCTACCGCGCCGATCAGGCGCGTTCGCGCCGCACGGGCGGCACCGGACTCGGCCTCTCGATCGTCAAGCACGCGGTGCAGCGCCACGGCGGCGAGGTGCGGCTGTGGTCGCGGCCCGACCGCGGCTCGACCTTCACCATCCGCCTCCCGCTGTCCGAGACCCCGGATCTCGACATCGTCCGTCCGAAGCAGCGTCGCAAGGGCCGCAAGGCCATGGCCGCGGCTTCCGCCCCCGTGAAAGAAGAAACCACATGACTCGCGTTCTGATCGTCGAGGACGAGCCCGATCTGGCCGACCCGCTGGCCTACCTGCTGCGCCGCGAAGGCTACGAGGTCGAGATCGCCGAAGACGGGGCGCTCGCCCTCGCCGCCTTCCGCGAGCGGGGGGCCGACATCCTGCTGCTGGACCTCATGCTTCCCGGGATGCCGGGTACCGAGGTCTGTCGGCAGCTGAGACTGACGTCGCAGGTGCCCATCATCATGCTGACGGCCAAGGACTCCGAGGTCGACATCGTCGTGGGACTCGAGCTCGGTGCGGACGATTACGTCACCAAGCCGTACTCGACGCGCGAGCTGCTGGCGCGCATGCGCGCGGTGCTCCGCCGTCGCACACCCGACGACACCGACCTGGACGACCGCGTCCTGGCCGGTGGACGCGTGGTGCTCGACATCGACCGCCACACCGTGGCCGTCGACGGCGGCGAGATCAACATGCCGCTGAAGGAGTTCGAGCTGCTCGAGGTGCTGATGCGCAACGCGGGCCGCGTCCTGACGCGCGGTCAGCTCATCGACCGCGTGTGGGGGACCGACTACTTCGGCGACACCAAGACGCTCGACGTGCACATCAAACGGATCCGTTCGCGCATCGAGCAGAACCCGAGCGAGCCCAGCATGCTGGTCACCGTTCGCGGGCTGGGGTATCGCTTCGAGGCGTGAGTGCGGGAACGACGAAGGCGCCGACGCGATGCGTCGGCGCCTTCGTCGTTCTCAGGAGACGGTCGTCGTCAGGAAGAGGGCGTCGGTGTCGCGGTGGGCGTCGGCGTCGCCGTGTTCGTCGGGATCGGCGCGATCGTCACGGTCGCCTCGGGCGTCGGGGCGAGCGGCGCGAGGTACTCGAGGGCACCGTCGAGCACGGGCACCTGCATGAGCGATCCCTGTCCGTCTCCGGACTGGAAATACACCGGAACCGTGGAGCCGGGGACGGCGTCGATGTCGTCGAGGCGCAGCGGCTCGACGTCGTCCGTCGGATCGCCGAGGCTGAGCGTGCGGCCGGCGGGGACGTTGACGGCGGCGCGGACGGCGGAGGAGCCCTCGCCGACCTCGATGCGCAGCACCAGCTGATCGGTGGTGTCGTTGACGATGGCGGCAACCAAGTTGCCCGTCGTGCCGTCGTCGTTGGCGACGATGAGGGCGTTGCGCACAGACAGGGGGCCCGCGTCGGCGGGGACGTTCACGCCGTCCGAGGCCGAGTAGTCGATGGTGGTCGCCTGCGGAGCGATGAGGTTGCACCCCGTCGTGCCCAGCAGAACAGCGGCACCCAGGGCCACGGACGCGATCAGGCGCGTTTTCACGGATCCTCCAAGATCGACAGACGGCATCCCCTTCATCCTACGGGGTCCCCGGCGCGCGTCCGGCTCGCGCCGGGCGCCCCCCGCGCCGCCGCGCGTGCGTGAGGGCGCGCGGCGCCTGCGCGGGAGGGGAGGGGCGCAGGGTGGGCGGAACCTTAGCGCATGCACGCCTGTGGTATCCTGGATGTTGCCGAAAGGACATAACTCCATGCTTTTTGAGGTTGGCGAGACCGTCGTTTACCCGCACCATGGCGCGGCCACGATCATCGAGGTCAAAGAACGCGTCATCAAGGGCGAGACGAAGAAGTACTTGAAGCTGAACGTCACGCAGGGAGACCTCGTCATCGAGGTCCCGGCTGACAACGTCGACCTCGTCGGCGTTCGTGACGTGATCGGCCGAGAGGGTCTCGACCGCGTGTTCGAGGTGCTGCGCGCACCCTTCACCGAGGAGCCGACCAACTGGTCGCGCCGCTACAAGGCGAACCTCGAGAAGCTGGCGTCGGGTGACGTGATCAAGGTGAGCGAGGTCGTCCGCGACCTGTGGCGCCGCGACCAGGACCGCGGTCTGTCCGCCGGCGAGAAGCGCATGCTGGCGAAGGCCCGTCAGATCCTCGTCTCCGAGCTCGCTCTGGCCGAGAAGACCGACGAAGACCGCGCGAGCGTCGTGCTCGACGAGGTCCTCGCCTCCTGACGCCCGTCGCGTGCGACTCCTCCGGGTGTCGTCGCGCTAGCGTGAACGGGTGACCCACGCCCCCCACCCGCGTTTCGCGGTCGTCGTCGTGGCCGCCGGCTCCGGTACCCGTCTTCGCGGCGGCGGACCGAAGGCGTTCGTGGCCCTCGACGATCGGTCGATCCTTCACCATGCCCTTCGCGGCGTCTTCCAGGCGCGGCCGGTGCAGGTGGTGATCGTCGTACCCGCCGGTCTCGAGGCGACCGCTTCCGACATCGCGCGCGATGCCGCCGAAGGTGATCCGCTCCCCGTGGCCATCGTCGCGGGCGGGACCACCCGTCAGGAATCCGTCGCGGCCGGGCTCGCCGTCCTGCACGACGGCGTCGACACGGTTCTCATCCACGACGCGGCCCGAGCCCTCGCACCGGCCGCGGTGTTCGAGCGCGTGATCGCGCGCGTCGGGGCCGGCGCCCTCGCGGTCATCCCCGCCGTACCCGTCGTCGACACGATCAAACGGGTCGACGCGGACGGGCGTGTGGTCGCCGCCGTCGACCGGAGCGAGTTGGCGGCCGCACAGACCCCGCAGGCGTTCCGCGTCGGGATCCTGCGCGCCGCGCTGCGAGGCGTCGATGCCGACCACACCGACGATGCGGCCCTCGTGGCCGCGGCCGGACACGATGTCGTCGTCGTCGACGGCGACGCGGTGGCCTTCAAGATCACCACCACCTCCGACCTCGAGCGCGCACGCGCCCTGCTCACGACCGTCCCGTCGGCATCCCTCCCCTCCCCGTCCGTTCCGGTACCCCGGGTGGGGATCGGCACCGACGTGCACGGGTTCGGTGGCGACGGCACGCTGTGGCTCGCGGGCCTCGAATGGCCGGGGGAGCGAGCCCTGTCGGGTCACTCCGACGGCGATGCGGTGGCGCACGCCATCGTCGACGCGCTGCTGGCGGCGGCGGGACTCGGCGACATCGGCACGCACTTCGGCACCGACCGCCCCGAGTTCGCCGGTGCCCACGCCGAGGCGTTCCTCGCGCACACGGTGGAGCTGCTCAGAGAAGCGGGGTGGCGCGTCGGAAACGTCTCGGTGCAGGTGCAGGCCAACCGCCCCCGCTTCGCGGCGCGTCGCGTCGAGGCCGAGCGGACGCTGTCGGCGGCCCTGGGGGGAGCGGCGGTGTCGGTCAGCGCGACGACCACCGACGGACTCGGCTTCACCGGCCGCACCGAGGGGGTCGCGGCCTTCGCCACGGCTCTCGTCGTACCGCTCTAGAGTTCGCGGGTCATGAACGTCGACAGCGGATCCGGCTCGTAGGGCGCGAACGCCTCGCACTCGCGGAACCCCTCGCTCGCATACAGTCCCCGCGCGGCGGCGAAGTCATCGGTGCTGCCGGTCTCGAGCCACAGGCTCCGGATGCCGCGCTCCGCAGCATCTTCCATGATGTGCCGCAGCATCGCACGGCCGATCCCCTGACCGAGGAAGCGCTCGACGACACGCATCGACTTCAGCTCGGCGCGGTCGTGGCCGAGGTCCTTGCACGCGCCGATACCGGCCAATTCGTCGTCGACCCACGCCGACCAGACCGTGACGCCGTCGGCGCCCAGGCGGTCGGCGTCGAGGGCGTGCATGCTCTCGGTCGGGGTGTTCTCGAGCATCCCCGCCAGGTGGGCGGCGACCAGGGCGCGGGTCTCGGCGCCGGTGAGGTCGTCGGGACGGATGAGCAGGGGCATACCCGCACGTTATCCGCTGCGTGTTTCCCCCAGGTGTCGCGCACGGGGTGGCCGGTAGGCTTGTGCGGTGACTGTTCGGCTGTACGACTCGAAGGCGCAGGACCTGCGCGACTTCGTCCCTCTCGACCCCTCGAACGTCACCGTCTACGTGTGCGGCCCGACCGTGCAGTCCGGGCCCCACATCGGCCACGTGCGCGCAGCCCTCGCCTTCGACCTGCTGCGCCGGTGGCTCGCCCACCGCTTCGGCCGCGTGACGTTCGTGCGCAACGTCACCGACATCGACGACAAGGTGCTCGCGAACGCCACCGACGCCGAGCCCTGGTGGGCGCTCGCGTACCGCATGGAACTCGAGTTCTCACGGGCTTACGCCGCCGTCGGCATCCTGCCCCCCACCTACGAACCGCGCGCCACCGCATCGCTCCCCCAGATGCAGGAGCTCATCGGCGAGCTGATCGAGCGCGGCCACGCCTACTCCGCTGCCGGAGACGTCTACTTCGACGTGCGCTCGTGGCCCGCCTACGGCGAGCTCACCCGTCAGAGCCTGGATGCCATGGAGCCCGCGGCCGACGCCGACCCGCGCGGCAAGCGCGACCCGCGCGACTTCGCCCTCTGGAAGGGCGTCAAGCCGGGGGAGCCCTCCTCGGCCACCTGGACATCGCCCTGGGGAGACGGGCGTCCGGGGTGGCACATCGAGTGCTCGGCGATGTCGCGTCGCTACCTGGGTCCGGAGTTCGACATCCACGGCGGCGGGCTCGACCTGCGCTTCCCGCACCACGAGAACGAGATCGCACAGTCGACCGCCGCGGGCGACGCCTTCGCCCGCTACTGGGTCCACAACGGCCTCGTCACCGTCGACGGGCAGAAGATGTCGAAGTCGCTCGGCAACTTCACCCTCGCCGCCGACGTGCTCGCCGCACACGACCCGGTGGTCGTGCGCTACGCCCTGGCCGCGGCACATTACCGTTCCAGCCTCGACGTATCCGACCGCGGGTTCGCCGAGGCGGCCAGCGCGCTCGAGCGGATCACCACCTTCCGCCAGCGCGTGCTGCGGGCCGCGGGCGCGGACCCGCTCGTCATCGTGCCGGGCGAGGTCCCCGATGCCTTCGCTGCGGCCCTGGACGACGACCTCGGAGTCCCTCAGGCGCTGGCGGCCCTGCACGACACGGTGCGTGCGGGAAACGTCGCCATCGACGCGGGAGACATCGACGCGGCGGTCGCCGCTCATCGCTCCGTCGCCGCGATGCTCGGCATCCTGGGGCTCGACGCCTCCGAGCCCGCGGTCGCGGGCGCCTCGGCCGACGCGACCCTCGACGCCCTCCTGCAGGAGATGATCGCGCAGCGCACCCGCGCTCGCGCCGACAAGGACTGGGCGGCCGCCGATCGCATCCGCGATGCCGTCGCCGCCGCCGGAATCACGCTGGAGGACACTCCGGCCGGAACACATTGGAGTATCGATGCCTAAGCCTGGACGTCCCGGAGCACGCAACCCCGGCAAGAAGAAGGGCCCCCTGAAGGGCACCGGCGGGCACCCCCGCAAGGCGCTCGAGGGTCGTGGCCCCACCCCGAAGGCCGAAGACCGCGCCTGGCACCCCGCCGGCAAGCGCAAGGCCGCCGAAGAGCGCTACGCCGCCGCCGGCGGCAAGGGGCGGCCCGGTGTGCGCGCGGTCGGGAACCCGAACCGCAAGAGCCCGAAGGCGGCCGACGACACCGAGACGGTCACCGGCCGCAACTCGGTGCTCGAGGCGCTGCGCGCGAAGATCCCCGCCACGGCGATGTACATCGCCCAGCGCGTCGAGATGGACGACCGCGTCAAAGAGATGCTGTCGATGGCGACGAACCGCGGCATCCCGGTGCTCGAGGTCACCCGCCCCGAACTCGACCGCATGGCCGGATTCGACGGCGTGCACCAGGGCGTCGCGTTGAAGGTGCCCCCGTACTCGTACGCGCACCCGCAGGACCTGCTCGAGCAGATCATCGACCGCGGCGAGGTGCCGCTGCTGGTGGCTCTCGACGGCGTGACCGATCCCCGCAACCTCGGCGCGATCATCCGCTCGACGGGCGCCTTCGGCGGCCAGGGTCTCATCATTCCGCAGCGCCGCTCGGCGAGCGTCAACTCCGCCGCCTGGAAGACCAGTGCCGGCGCCGCCGCCCGGATCCCCGTGGCGCTCGCAGCGAACCTCACGGCGACGCTGAAGGAGTTCAAGAAGCAGGGCGTGTTCGTCCTGGGTCTCGACGGCGACGGCGACGTGTCGCTGCCTTCGCTCGAACTCGCCGACCGGCCGGTGGTCATCGTCGTGGGTTCCGAGGGCAAGGGCCTGTCGCGCCTGGTCACCGAGACGTGCGATCAGGTCGTCTCGATCCCCATCACGGCCGCCACCGAGTCGCTCAACGCCGGCATCGCGGCATCCGTCGCCCTTTATCAGGTGTCGACGCTGCGCACCGCCGGGTGACCGGCCGCAACCAGCTCTGAAAGCGGGGAGAACCTCCCGCGTCGCGTTGCCGAGCCGTCGGGAAAGCGGCACGCTGGACGACGAGGTCTGCTCCACGCACGACCGACGAAGGGAACGCCATGCCCCGCATCGCCGTCATCGGAGGCACCGGCTACGCCGGGAGCCACATCGTGACCGAGGCCGTCCGCCGCGGCCACACGGTCGTGTCGATCGCCCGATCCGTCCCCGCCGAGCGCATCGAGGGAGCCACGTACATCGAGGGCACCGTCCTCGACGTTCCCGGTCTCGTCGCCCAGCTCGAGGGCGTCGACGTCGTGGTCTCGGCCGTCGCCCCCCGCGGCGACATGGAGGGCAAGCTCCGCCCGGCCGTCGCCGAGCTCGTCACCGCACTGCCCGACAGCGTGCGCCTGGGCGTCGTCGGCGGGGCGGGCGGTTCGCTCGTGTCCGAGGGAGGACCGCGCCTGGTCGACACCGACGGCTTCGCCGAGGAGTACAAGCCCGAGGCCCGTGAGGCCATCGGCATCCTCGAAGACCTGCAGGCCGACGACACCGGCCGCGACTGGTTCTACGTGCACCCGGCCGGCGGCTTCGGCGCATGGGCACCGGGGGAGCGCACCGGGTCGTACCGCGACGGCGGCGACGTGCTCGTCGTCGACGACAACGGCGACTCCTTCATCGGTGGCGCCGACTTCGCCGTGGCCGTCGTCGACGAGATCGAGGACCCGAAGCACACGCGCGGACGCTTCACCGTCGGGTACTGACGCCCGCGTACGGCGGAGGCCGTGGCATCCCGGATCTGATTCCGGATGCCACAGCCTCCGCCGTTCAGACCAGGTCGCGCCAATCCACGAGGTCGGTGTCGGTCGTCGGCACCTCACCCGTGGCGGGGGCGTCGGCGTCGGACACGGTGGGCAGCGACATGGTGTCGGTCGGCGGACCCATCACGGTCGCCTCGTCACGGCGGTGGCGCAGCACGTCGTCGATGTAGGAGCTCACGACCTCGGCGAGCGGCACGGAGCGCCCTCGCGCCTGCGACATGTACCACCGGTGCTCGAGCACCTGATGGAACACCTCGGCCGGCTCGAGCTTGGCCCGCAGGTCCCACGGGATGGCCATGACGATGGGCTCGAACACGCGGGTGAGCCACTCGTGCGCGACCATCTCCTCGTCGGCGCCCAGACGCGAGACGCGCGCCCGGAACTCATCGAGGTCGTTGAGCAGGCGGCGGGCCTGATTCTCTTCGACGTCGAGCCCCGTGAGGCGCAGCAGGCGTCGCTGGTGGTGCCCGGCATCCACGACCTTCGGCTGGATCGACACCTGCGTCCCGTCGATCGCCGTGCGGATCGACATCTCGCCGATGTCGAAGCCGAGGGCGTTGAGGCGGTGGACACGCTCGGTGATGCGCCAGGACTCGTCGACCGCGAACGACTCCTTGTCGGTGAGCGCACCCCACAGCGAGTGGTACGACGACACGAGACCGTCGGCGATGGCGATGGCATCCACGCCGCCCTCGAGTCGTCCGCCCGCCTCGAGGTCCATGATCTCGCCCGCGATGTTCGTCCGCGCGATGTCGAGGTCGTGGGCGCGTTGGCCGGGGCTCAGGCGGTTGCCGTGCAGCTCGCCGGTCTCGGCGTCGACCAGGTAAGCGGCGAACTCTCCCGCGTCGCGGCGGAACAGGGTGTTCGACAGCGACACGTCGCCCCAGTAGAAGCCCACGTTGTGCAGGCGCACGAGCAGCACCGCGAGGGCGTCGACGAGGCGCGTGGCGGTGTGGGGACGGAGCACCTGCGTGAACAAGGCGCGGTAGGGGAGGGAGAAGCGCAGATGTGCGGTGACGAGTGCGGCGGGCAACGGGCGGCCCGAGGCATCGGTGCGCCCGGCGATCACGGCGATCCGATCGACGCAGGGGGCGGCGAGGCGGTCGAGGTTGCCGAGCATGTCGTACTCGCGACGCGCCATCTCCTCGGTCGTCTCCTTGATGGCCACGACGCGGCCGGAGAGGGTGGCGAAACGCACGAGGTGACGCGAGATGCCCTTGGGCAGCGCGACGATGTGGCTGCTCGGCCACTCGCCGAGTCCGGTCGACCAGGGCAGCTGAAGGAGTCCTGGATCTACGGCGCTGGCCGTGATGCTGAGGGATTCGGACACGGGGGACCTCCGGGAAACAGTGCGGCGCGCCCCCGGCCCGAGCGAATCGGGACCGGGGACGCGCCGCGTCGGTGCGTGGGTCAGGCCGAAGCGATGGCCCGGTCGGTCAGGCGGTCACCCGACTCGAGGTCGAACACGTGGATGTGTCCGGGGACCGGAGCCAGCACGACCGTCTCGCCCGCGTTGGGGTGGCGGCGACCGTCGACGCGCGCGACCAGGTCGGTGCGCTTGCCGTTGATGTCGGTGTGGCCATAGAGGTAGCCGTCGGCGCCGAGCTCTTCGACGAGGTCGACGACGACCTTGAGGCCGCGGCCGTCGGCCGGGGCGACCTGGATGTCTTCGGGGCGCACACCGATGGTGACCTCGGAGCCGTGCGCCTTGCCGATGGTGTCGGCCTCGACGGGGACGACCATGTCGCCGAAGCGGACGCCGCCCTCGGCCAGGTCGGCGGTGAAGAGGTTCATCGCGGGCGAGCCGATGAAGCCGGCGACGAAGACGTTCTTCGGGGTCTCGTACAGGTCGCGCGGGGTGCCGACCTGCTGGAGGAGGCCGTCCTTGAGGACCGCGATGCGGTCGCCCATGGTGAGGGCCTCGGTCTGGTCGTGCGTGACGTAGACCGTGGTGACGCCGAGGCGGCGCTGGAGCGACGCGATCTGGGTGCGGGTCTGCACGCGGAGCTTGGCGTCGAGGTTCGACAGCGGCTCGTCCATGAGGAACACCTGGGGCTGACGGACGATCGCTCGGCCCATCGCGACGCGCTGACGCTGACCACCCGAGAGGGCCTTCGGCTTGCGCGTGAGGTACTGCTCGAGGTCGAGGAGCTTGGCGGCCTCGAGCACGCGAGCGGCGCGGTCCTCTTTGCCGACGCCGGCGATCTTGAGCGCGAAGCCCATGTTCTCGGCGACGGTCATGTGCGGGTACAGCGCGTAGTTCTGGAAGACCATCGCGATGTCGCGGTCTTTCGGGGGCACGTCGGTGACGTCGCGGTCGCCGATCAAGATGCGGCCGGAGTTGACCTCTTCGAGGCCGGCGAGCATGCGCAGCGACGTGGACTTGCCGCAGCCGGACGGGCCGACGAGGACGAGGAACTCGCCGTCTGCGACGTCGAGGCTCAGCTTGTCGACGGCGGCGCGGGTTCCGCCCGGGTACAGACGGGTTGCGTTGTCAAAGGTGACGGACGCCATTTCTTCTTCTCCTTCACCGGCAGGTACGTGCCGGACGATCCGTAGTGAATGGAATGAACGGGGGCGACCCCGTGCGTGCGACGGTGCACGCAGGGTCAGTATGGCACGTGTCTGGTCATTTCTCAGCCAGCGTGGCTACCATCGGTGCTCGTTCGCCCACCCGTGCGAACCCCCTCGTTTCATGCGGCGATCACCCGCGTCCGGAAGGTTTCATGTCCCACGACCCCTCAGCGAATGCGCCCGCCGAACGCGACCGTCGCGAGGCGGTGCGCGAGAAGGCGCAGCAGGTCAAGGCGAAGCAGACGCGCTGGCGCATCGCGCGCCGCTCCGCCATCGCCGTCGGCGCCGTCGCGGTGATCGGCATCGGCGCCGTGGGCGTCTCGGCCGCGCTGAACTCGCGCGAGGACCGCTCGCAGGCGCTCCCGGATGCCGCCAGCGACGACGGATTCCTCATCACCAACGCTCCGCAGGTGGCCAACCCGCTGGCCGACCAGACCGTCGACGGCACCGCCGCGACGATGGCGGCCGAGGCCGCGCCGACCGTGGAGCCCACCCCCGAGCCCACGTCGACGGCCGCGCCCGTCGACATCCGCGTCTACGTCGACTACCTCTCCACCGAGGCGAAGGAGTTCCAGTCGGCGAACGCGACGCAGCTGTCGAAGTGGGTGGGCGACGACGCCGCCACCCTCACCTACTACCCCGTGGCGATGCTCACCTCCAAGTCGAACGGCACGAAGTACAGCCTGCGCGCCGCCGGAGCCGCCGCGTGCGTGGCCACCCACGCGTCGGACCGCTTCTTCGCCTTCAACCACGAGCTGCTCACCACCCAGCCCGCCGTCGACACCGACGGGTACAGCGACCAGCAGCTTGCCGACATGGCTCAGGGAGCCGGCGTGAGCGACGTCGCGACCGTGCGGTCGTGCATCGAAGACGAGACGTACACCGCCTGGGCCAAGGCCGCCACCGATCGCGCGATCAAAGGGCTGCCCGGCACGGACGGACAGGCGCTCACCTCCACCGCGACCGTGCTGGTGAACGGCACGCCGTACGTCGGCAACATGGATGACGCGAAGGAGTTCGCGCAGTTCGTGCTGACCGTCGACAGCAACGCCTATTACTCCACAGCCACCCCGGTGCCCTCGACCACGCCCGCGGGCTGAACGAATCTCTCGGTGGAGGCGACGGTGTGCGATTCTGTTGTCATGAACGAGGAGATCGAGGACTCGCCGCCGCGGCGGTCCCGTGATCAGTTGAAGATGTGGGTGCAGGAATTCCGCGACCAGGGGCACATCGTCGCGGGCAAGATCAAGGTCGTCGATCAGGAGGACGCCGACGGCCAGGACACCGGCCTCGTCGTGGTCAGCCTGTCGAACGCGAAGGCGTCCATCTACATGCAGCCCCGGGGCTACGACGAGCCTCTGTGGGAGGCGACGCTCAGCGCCCGCCCCGACGACCTCACGCTCACACCGCACGAGATGGCGAGCCTCGCGGCCGAACTCGTCATCGCCGGCAACCTCTGCTCGTTCCTGCAGTTCAAGTCGCTCGACTGGGACCGCCGTAGCGGCCAGCACCACGAGTGATCCGGCCCACGGCCTAGACTCGTCCTCCGAGACGCCTCGGCGCCTCACGCCGGCTTGGCGCAATTGGTAGCGCACCGTACTTGTAATACGGGGGTTGCAGGTTCAAGTCCTGTAGCCGGCACGTCACTCTCCTCTTCCCCGATGACCCGGGCGGAGATCCCGATGCCCTCGTACGCGTCGTCGCGTGGGAATGAACGCCCAGGGCCGGATGAACGCACCGATACGCTCTTTCCTATGACCGGAGATGCGGCGTCGATCGGTCGCATCGACTACCTCGACGGCCTGCGCGCTGCGCTCATGCTGCTCGGCATCCCCTTCCACGCGGCGCTCGCGTTCTCCGGGGGAGGGTGGCTGGTCTCCTCACCGATCGACTCGCCGGCGCTCGTCGCGGTCGCGGACTTCCTCCATGCGTGGCGTATGCCCGCGTTCTTCCTCGTCGCCGGCTTCTTCGCCGCGCTTCTGCTGCAGCGCCGGGGGCCTGGCCCGTGGTTTCGCGGCCGTCTGACGCGGCTCGGTGTCCCGCTCGTCTTCGGAGTGGTCCTGACCGTCCCCGTGCAGTGGGCGCTCATCGGCCACCACCGCTTCGGCAACTGGCCCGAGACCTGGGCGTTCGTGTCGAGACTGGCCGCCGTCCCGAGCCAATGGTGGCTGCTGCACCTCTGGTTCCTGCTCGAACTCCTCATCCTGTGCGCGGTGACGGCGGTGATCGCGGCGAGTCCGCTGCGCTCGTCGCTCGCCAGGCTGAGCGACGTGGTCGCACGATGCGCGCACCGTCGTCCCGCCGCCACGACTGCCGTCGTCCTTCTGCTGGCATCGGTGCTCGTCCTGCTCGGCCGCGGCGCCTGGCGGCTGCTGTCGCTCGACGAGATGCTGAACGGCGTCATCTCGAGGAACCTCGTCGTCTACGCCCCGGCGTTCGCCGTCGGCGCGCTGCTCGGGTCGCGTCGGGACCTCCTCTCCCTCGTCACCTCTCGGGCAGCGGCAGCGACGTTCGCCATCGCGGCGGTCGCCGCTTCGGTCGTCGCCGTCACGGTCTCCGGCGCGGGGGCCGGGACCGTCGTCCGCTCCGTGGCGTGGACGATCGTCGGGCTGACCGCGGCGGGTGTCGCCCTCAGCACCGCCAGAGGGCTGCTCGAACGGCGACGACACGTCATCCGGTGGCTCGTGGACGCCTCGCTCGTCGTCTACATCGTGCACCAGCCGATCATCCTGGCTCTGGCCGTCGTGCTGTTCTCGATCGGTGTGTTCGGCATCCTCGGGTGGACGGTGACGGTCGCGACGGCGCTGATCCTGTCGGCGCTGATCTACGAGGTCGTCAACCGCACTCCCGGTCTGCGCTTCCTCCTGACCGGTCGCACGTTCCGGCAGACGTCGCTGCTTGAGGGCCGCGGTCGGCTCCGGGCGCCGTAGGCGGGACCGGGCAGCGCGCGGGGCGTCGGTTTCCGGCGACGGAATCCGACGGACCTGTGGAACGAATCCTCCTCACCCGTGGACTCACCCCGAAGACACGGGGAGATCGTCCCCCCGTAACGTCCCCGACCATCCGTGTGCGTAGGGTTGATCGGACGTCATGGGGACCGTTACGGAGTGTTCGGAATGAAGAATGACTGATCTTTCTCGACGGACCGCGATGTCCCTGCTGCTTCTGGCGCCGGTGGCCGTCGTCGCCGCGTGCGCCCCCGAGCGGGAACCCGTGACGCCGACCACGTCGCCGTCCGCGCCGGAGGCCTCGGGCGAGGCGCCCGGCGCCGTCGCTCCCGCGGCGGCATCCACCGCTCCGGAGATCCCGCCCGCGGGCGACGTCTTCGGTCCCACCGGCCACACGTGGCCGACGCGGACGCCGCGAGCGTACGACGCGTTCGACGCGAGCGTCGAGTGCGAGTGCACGTGGGAAGCCATCGCCGCCGCGATCACCGCGGTCGACGCCGCGGCGCCGGACGGTTCGGGGCGCGTGCTGGTTCGACCCGGGGTGCTGCCGGGGAACGGAGCGGGTTCCACCTCCGAACCCGTGTTGGCAGACGTCGGACGCGAGGGGCGGGCCTCGCGGGTCCTCGTAATCCCGCGCGATGGGACGGAGTCCGTGACGATCGACGGGTCTCTGCGGCTGGACGCCGTGGTGGGCGTCGCCTTCGCCGGATTTTCGACGTTCCCCAAGAGCCTCGTGCTGACCTCGACACGTGACGTGGCGTGGGCCTGGTCGAAGGGACAGGCGTTCAACATCACGTCGGGCGACAGTGGACCCACCGAGGACACGGAGTTCGTGGAGTGCGTCACGCCCGACGCGGTCTCGGGCGACGCCGACACCTGGGCGTTCCGGACGGGGTCGAACGCCTTCCGCGACATCTCCGTCCGGGGCTGCTACATCGCCCCGACCTACAAGGACGACGGTTCGTCGTCGCACTGCGACACCCTCCAACTGTCGGGTAACGCCGACAAGGAGGGGCTGCTGCTCGAAGGGACCGTGCTGTTCTCCTCCACCAACGCCGGGTTCATCCCGGCGGCGGAGGCCCGCGACATCGTCTTCGACCGGAGCCTCCTCGTGGGTGGCGACCGCATGCTCGAGCGCTACCCGCTGCCCGACGGGGCGAACGCCTTCACCTCCGGAGCGCCGTCCGTGGTGAACGCGGCGAAGTCGATCGACGAGATGAGCGCGAAGGACTCCATCTTCATCGGCCGCGTGCGGGGGACGTTCGCGAACGTCGAGAACTCCATGATCTCGGCCGCGGATCCGCCCACCGCCACGGCGGGTGCGTTCGAGTCGGATCCCTCGCTGGCCGACATCGACGCCGAGTGGCTGGACGAGCGGGCGCCGATGCCGACCGACGACCGGCTCCGGGAGATCTGGCAGCTGCGCTGACCGGCCGTCCTCATCGGTGAAGCGACCGCACGGTCCTTCTTCGCTCCGAAAACGAAGAAAAGATTAAGTTTGATGGGCGATTGAAGCAATGGTCCTCGGCATATTCATCGGGCTCATATATTTGCGCCATGAATTCCATCACCCGTCGCGCTTTCGTCGGATTGCTCTCGGCCGCGCCCGTGGTCGCCGCCTCCACATTCCTGCTGCCCCAGGTGGCGTCCGCCGCCACCGTCATGTCGACCAGGTTCGGACCGGACGGTTCGCATTGGCCGTCTCGAACGCCCCGCCCCACCGACATGTTCGACAAGACCATCGAGTGCGAATGCAATTGGACGGCCATCGCGAACGCCATCGCGTCGCTGCGCACGGTCGCGCCCAACGGCAACGTGCGCATCCTCGTGCGCCCCGGACGCCTGGCCGGCAACGGCGCGGGGTCGTCGTCGAAGCCCGTCCTGCAGGGAGCCGGGCAGGCCGGCCGCGGCCGTCGCATCCTGATCATGCCGCGAGACGGCTCGGCGAGTGTCGGCTTCGACGCGTCGATCCGACTCGACCGCGTCGTGGGCATGAGCTTCGTGGGCTTCTGGACCTTCCCCGGGTCGCTGGTGCTCACCGGCGTCTCCGACTTCGCCTGGGCATGGTCGAAAGGCCGGGCGTTCAACGTCTCGAGCAACGAGACGGCGGCCGTGTCCGGCGTCGAGTTCGTCGAGTGCGTGACCCCCGAGTCGCAGCTCACCGAATCCGACGCGTGGGCGACGCGGACGGCGGGCAGCACCGTGACCGACCTGTCGATCACGGGCTGCTACATCGCGTCGATGTACAAGCCCTCGGGCTCGTCGGCGCACCTCGACACCTATCAGCTGTCGGGTACGCACGCGCTCCGCAACGTGGTGATGAAGGACACCGTCATCTTCGCCTCCACGAATGCGGCGTTCATCCCCACCGAGCTCGCGAGCGGGGTGCGTTTCGAGCATTGTCTGGTGGTCGCCGGAAGTCGGATGCTTCAGCGTTATCCGCTCCCCACGGGCGCCTACTCGTCGACCACCGGAGCACCCCAGGCGGCGAACGGGTCGGGCACCAACGGCGTTTTGGCGGCACGCGATTCGATTATGATCGGAAGCGTCCCGGGCGTCTGGGCATCCGTAGAGAATTCCTTCACACCGGCGACGACGACCTACTCCAATTCCGGACGATGGACGACTGATCCGACGCTTTCAACCGTAGATTCCGCGTGGCTCGAACAGCGCACACCTACACCTACCGATGAATACCTGAGGGCCATTTGGAAACTTTGATCATTCCCTCGGCTCGCCGGAGCCCCGCAGACGTCGTCCCGAAGAGCGCTCTGTGAGCGCGCTCCGACGCCTGGCGAAGCCCCTGCAATCCGAGGGTCTCATCCGTCTCGTCGACCGCATCCTGCTGCACGCGCGACCGCAGAAGGGGGCTCGCAACCACGTCCTGCTGGCCCCTCCGGGTCGCGGCAACATCGGTGACCAAGCCCTGGTGGAAGCCTTCGTCGAGACCGTCGACGGCCCCGTGGTGGTCCTGACGCGCTCCACGCAGGATTTCGACGTACCGACCGCTCTGCGCGAGCGGATGCGCGTCGTCCCGCTCCCCGCCCTCGTCTACGGCTCCGCGGTAGGTCATGCGCGCGACGTGCGCGCCCTGGCCCGCGAACTCCGCTCGGCGCGGTCGTTCTCGGTCATCGGCGCCGACATCATGGACGGCGCGTACGTGCTGCGGGCATCCGTGAACCGCGCGGGGCTCGCAGAGCGGCTCGCCCGTCTCGGATGGCCCACGCGCATCGTGGGCTTCAGCTGGAACGCATCGCCTCACGCGCGATCCGTCGCGGCTCTGCGCCGCGCCGGCGACGCGGGGGTGCGCCTGTACCTGCGCGATCCGCGCTCGGCCGCGCGGGCACGGGCCGACGGGCTCTCGGTGCGGGACAGCGCCGACATCGTCTTCGCCGCGACCTCGCGGGATGACACGATCGTCCAGCGTCTGCTGCCCGAGCTCGGCGACCGCGAGCTCGCGCTCGTGAACGCGTCGGGGTTGGTCGGAGACAGACTGCCCGCTTACGTCCGGGTCGTGGAGACCCTGCGAGCGGCGGGCTTCGTGGTCCTCGTCGTCCCGCACGTGTCTCGTCACGGTGCTGACGACCTGCCGCTGTGCCAGGCGCTGGTGGACGCCGCCGGAGGTGATGCCGACGTGCATCTGGTTCCGCGTCTGCTCGCGCCGGCCGAGATCCGCGGCCTCGCCGCGCGCGCTTCGGTCACGGTCACCGGCCGCATGCATCTCGCGGTGATGTCGCTGATGGCGGGTACGCCGCCGGTGACGGTCGCGACGCAGGGGAAGGTCGAAGGACTGATGGACCTCTTCGGGACGCCGGAGTTGTGCGTCGCGCCGGGATCGTCGTTCGACGGAGATCTCTTCACCGCGGTGTCGACCGCCGTCGACCAGCGGGCCGAGCTGCGCTCGCGGATCCTCGGCGCCCGCGCGACCGTCACGGACCTCGCGCGGCGCAACGTCGAGGGCCTGTCATGAGGGGGCGGACCATCAACCCCATGACGCTCATGGAGTACGCCACCCGCGCACGGGACATGGCGTACACCAAGATCGCGGCCACCGGTTTCGCGGAGTTCGGGAGCGGATCGCGCATCATGCTGCCGTTCCGCGCCGGCAACCCCCAGAAGGTCGTCGTCGGCCGCGACGTGCTCATCGGGCCGTCGTCGTGGTTCATGGTGCCGCGGCTCGACGCCGCCGGCCCCGTCATCCACATCGGCGACCGCGTGCGCATGAACCAGACCTCGATCACCGCCGTCGAGGAGGTGATCGTCGAGGATGCCGTCGCTCTGGCCCGCGGCGTCTACATCTCCGACCACACGCACGGGTTCGACGACCCCGACATCCCCATCCGCGATCAGCCGCTCTCGCGCGTGGCCCCCGTCCGGATCGGCCGCGGAGCCTGGCTCGGCCAGAACGTCGTGGTCATGCCCGGTGTGACCATCGGTGCCGGAACGGTCGTGGGGGCGAATGCCGTCGTCACCTCCGACCTCCCGCCCCGCTGCGTCGCGGTGGGCGCTCCGGCCCGCGTGCTCCGGGAGATCGTCTCGTGAAACGCGACGTCGTCTTCACGTTCTCGTACGAGACCTACGCCGATGCCGCGGCCCGCGGCATGATGCGTCCGCCCGACCGGATCCTGCAGACCCTCATGTCGTCGGACGAGGTGGGCGACCTCCTCGTCGCCAACCCGTTCCGCTCGCTCGCCAGCGTGGCGGCCCGCGGAATCCGGCCGGCCGAGTCCTTCCCCGCCCGGGCGGACCGACGGCTCATCACCCCGACCCGCCTCGCCCGCCGCGACCCGGTCTCGGTGCCCGCGATCGTGCGCACGTACCGCTCGTACGACGAGCAACTGCGCACGGCGGCCGCCCGCGCCGGCATGAGCCGCACCGCGATCGTGACGACGAACCCGCTCGTGGCGGCGTTCTGCCCCTTCGGCTGGGCCGACACCGTCACCTACTTCGGACGCGACGATTGGCTGAGCTCCGAGGCGCGTCAGGCGTACTGGCCGGCGTACGCCGCGGCCTACCGTCAGATCAGCGAGAGCGAGGTCGGCGTCGCCGCGGTATCGCAGCAGATCATCGACCGGATCGACCCGCGCGGACCGGCCGTGGTCGTTCCGAACGGAGTCGACCCCCGCGAGTGGACGGGTCCCCGCCCCGCGGCGCCGGACTGGCTGGCCGCCATCCCCGGTCCGCGCGCGATCTACGTCGGCACGATCGACAGTCGGCTCGACGTCGAGGGCATCGCGCACCTCGCGGTCCTGCGACCCGAGCTCCAGATCGTGCTGCTGGGTCCCACTCCCGAGCCCGGCTACACCCGTGCGCTGCGCGAGATCCCGAACGTGCACCAGCACTCCGGTGTCGGCCGGTCGGAGCTCGTGGCGGCGATGCGCAACTGCGACGTGTCCCTGCTGTCGCACCGGCGCACGGCGCTCACCGAGGCGATGAGTCCGCTCAAGGTGTACGAGTACCTCGCCGCGGGGCTTCCCGTGGTCTCCGTCGACCTCCCGCCGGTGCGGGGGATCCACGAACGGGTCACCTTCTCCGCCAGCACGGCCGAGATGGCCCCCCAGGTCGACGACGCGCTCGCGCGCGGTTCCCTCACCGATGCCCAGCGCGCGGCGTTCATCGAGGACAACAGCTGGGGATCGCGGCACCGTGCTGTGCTGGACCTCGTCCTGCGGTCGTCCGCGCGCCACCGCGCCGCATCCCCCGCGAACGCCTGATCCCCTTCGTCGCGTCCGAACCGGTCAGCCGGTAGGGACGCGACGAAGGGGAGTGCGGGCGGTCAGCCGCCGAGGGCCTTCTGCACCGCGGGCCACGCCGCGGCCGCCACCTTCGCCTGGCCGGAGGCCGAGGGGTGGAAGTGATCGGCCGACGAGATGTCGTCCAACGTGAAGGTCATGCGGGCGACGGCTCCGTCATCGGTCGTGCATCCCGACACCTCGGCGCAGGCCTCGACGATCGCGGCGTTGTAGCCGGCGAGGGTCTCGGCCACCGAAGCGCGACGCTCCTCATCGGCCGCGGCATCCGAATCCGCGTCGCCGAGCAGGGTGCGGCACGACGGGCTCTGGTTCCACAGGCGCACGATGGTCGGGTCCGACCGGCCGGCCTCCCACAACTGGGTGATGTCGGGCAGGGACACCGCGACGATCGGTGCATCCGGCACACCGGCGCGGATGGTGGCGAGCAGTTCGCCGTAGGTCTGGCCGAACTCGTCCACGGGCGTGATCTTGTCCATGCTGCTGGTGCAGACGTTGTTCGTCCCGATCGCGACGAGCACGAGGTCGGCGGACTCGCCGCGGGCCTTCTCGACGGCCGTGATCCGGTCGGCCACGACCGCTCCCGGACGTGCCAGCGACAGCGGTTCGATGGCCGCACCACCCGTGGCGGCACTCACGCGTTCGCGGATGGATGCCACGGCGGGATCCGTTCCGAGCGCCCACGAGGCCTCGGGGCAGGCGTCGCGCGAGCCGCAGGCGGCCATGCCGACCGACATCGAGTCACCGACGACCGCGATCGACGAGACGGGGCGCATCTGGGCGTCGGGGGTCTCCGTCGGGGTCGTCGGAGCGGCCTCGGGCGGGGTGCACCCCGACAGGACCGCGACGAGGGCGAGTCCGATCGCGACCATGGGGATCCTGGTCTTCATCGTCGTCTGTCCTTCCGTCGAGCGTTCTCCTGCTCGATCTCGGATTCGAGCTCGCCGGCCGACGGCTCGTCGGCGCCGAGTATGGTGGCCGGGGCGTCGACGGGCGTCGCCTCGAGGTCGATCTCGGCCGCGGTGGGCTGCGAGACCGCGTCGGCATCCGGTGCCGCGGCGCCGGTGGGTTGTTCGGCGGCGGGCTTCTTCGGTGCGGGCTTCCGCGCCTGCTTCACGAAGTCGAGCATCATCCGGTAGTCGCGCCGGTACCCGGGGACGAGGTACAGGATGCCGAGGACGAGGAGTCCCGCGAGACCGCCACCGATGACCTGGAGGATCGCGAGCCAGTCGACCAGCAGCTGCGCGGTGGTCCAGGACGCACCGAAGGCGAGGCCGGCGGCGATCGCGGGGCGGATGAGGGGGAGGGCGATGTCACGACCGCTGCGCAGGAACGTGCCCTGGGTGGCCACGAGGAATCCCGGAACCAGGAGCGCCAGGGTCACCAGGCCGTAGAGCAGGGCGAGGCCGTTCACGCCGTTCCATGCCACGCCGACGAAGAAGGCGGCGATCACGATGGGACGGGTGATGGCGTAGTAGACCAGCTGACGATGCGCGCGTCCGAGGGTGATGTAGATCCACCCGTTCACGTTGCCGACCGCCTGGGCGACACCCGCCAGGGCGAGGAGCGCGAAGGCATCCGCCGCGGTGTCCCATCCCGGCCCGAGGAGCAGCAGGATGAGCGGGTGGGCGACGGCCGCCGCGATCGCGTAGACCGGGAGGGCGAGGTAGCCGATGACCACCATGGCGTTGCTGATGTAGCGCCGGTAGCGCTCACCGTCATCCTGCAGGCGGCTCAGCACGGGCAGGGCCACCCGACCGAGGGGGGCCGTCAGCTGCTGCTGCGGGAGGAGGAACAGACCGTAGGCGCGGGAGTACTGTCCCAGCGCCGCGGCGCCGAGCTGCTGACCGATCACCACGTTGTCGAGGTTGCGCGAGGCGTAGTTCAGCAGCTGCACGCCGAAGAGGCTTCCGCCCGTCGAGAGCAGCGGGCGGATGTCGCGACCGACACGGGGGCGACCCCAGCGGGGCTTGGCGGCCATCCACAGGGCGATCAGGCGGTACACCTGGCCGGCACCGGCGAAGACGACCAGCGACCAGACTCCGAAGCCCACGAGGGCGGCCACGACCGACAGGGCGACTCCGACCGCCATCGCCACGATGTCGATGAGGGCGAGGGTCCCGAAGCGCAGGTCGCGTTGCACCGAGGCCTGCAGCGGCATGCAGAGGCCGTTGATGAGGAGCGTCGGGGCGATGGCGAGGGTCAGGATCGTCAGGCGGGGCTCGCCGTAGAGCAGGGCGATGAGCGGAGCGCAGGCGGCGATGCCGATCATGAGCACGGTGCCCAGCAGAGCCGAGAACCACAGCAGCGACCGCCACTGGTCCTCGGTGAGCTTCTTGGCCTGGAGGATGGCCCCGGTCATGCCGAAGTCGCGCACGAGGTCGGCCACGCCGACGATGGCCATGATCATCGCGACCAGACCGAAGTCGGACTGATCGAGCAGGCGGGCGAGCAGCATCGTCGAGATGAGCTGCAGCGCCGTCTTGATCCACAGGCCTCCGGCGGTGACCGCGGCGCCGCGGGACGCTTTGTGTTTGAGGTCGCTTGTCATCGGCGTGATGCCTCTCTGAGGGATGAGTCGCGGTCCCAGGCGATGGGACCTGCCGATCGGCGACGGGCGATGAGCTTGGGCATCGCGTATCCCCACGCGTAGAAGGGGAAGGAGAGCCAGAGGCGGGGGGAGCGCGCGACGCGTCCGAGGAGCCCGCCGCGGTCGCGCTCGGCGGCGCCGTTCGGAAGCTGCTTGTTGCCGAGTTCGATGCGGACCCCGCGGCGCACGAGGGCGCGCATGTTCCGGGGAGCATGGACCGTGAAGGTCTCGTCGGCGAGGGTCGTGCGCTCGTCGGGCGCGAAGCGCAGCTGCACGAACCGGTCGTCGGCGATGACGTCGGGGAACGTCTCCCAGCGTCCGCGGCCCGCGGCGTTGACCGCGTAGACCCCGGAGCCGACGTGACCGCGGGATCGGTAGGCCGACGCAGCCCAGACGCGCGAGTGGCACCGCACGGGCAGGCTCGACCGGGACGTGTCGACGACGAGGCGCGGGGCGACGGCGAGCGGAGCCGATGTGCCGGTGAGCTCGTCGGCCATTGCGCGCAGAGCCGTCACCGACAGTGCGACGTCGGCATCGATGTAGGCGCGGGGGAGCACCCCGGCGTGCGCGTCGCCCGCGTTCAACGCCGCGATCTTGGAGCCCTCGGCGATCTCGAGGACGGTCACGCCCGGTACGGCGCGCGCCTGTTCCGCGGTGTCGTCCGAGCAGCCGTTGGCCACCACGACGACGTCGAACTCACCGGGCGCCGCACCCCGGAGCATCTGCTCCAGGGTGCGGCGCACCAGGGGGCCCTCGTCGTGGGCCGGGATGACGATCGACATCCGCGGCGTCATGCGGCGACCCCGGATGACACCGTCGCACGGGGCCACCGGACGAACAGCCCCTCGCCGGCCGCGCGCGCCCTCAGGGCGGGCGGGCTGGATGTGATCAGCCACGCGCCGACCGCGAGCAGCATCGAATAGACGAAGAAGGTCTGCATGAACCCGAATGCGTCGTAGAAGAACAGTGCGGTGGTGTAGCCGGCGCCGCTGAGGAACAGGGCGAATGCCAGCATCGCGTAGCGGGGTTCGTCGCGGGCGGTGGTGAACGCCCACGCGCCCATCATCAGGATGGGGACGAGGATGAACACCGCGAGACCGAGGACACCCACGGCGCCCACTTCGAGCAGCGAACCGAGCACCTGGTTGTCGAGGATGTAGGCGTTCTGCTCGTCGCCGACCACGATGCGGCTGCCCAGACCCGTTCCGAAGAACGGATACTGCGATGCCTGGATCAGGGAGGGACCGAGATCCGCCAACCTCCCGGCGCCGCGGAACCCCGGCGACGTCTGTTGCGAGGCGATCAGTCCGTCGATGTCGAGGAACGACAGCACCAGCGTGCCGAAGACCTTGGGGAGGGCCGCCATGCCGATCGCCAGCATGGGGATCCCCAGCGCCATCAGGGTGATGCCCAACCACGGCCGCAGAAGGAGCGTGAGAAGGAACATGATGCCCAGGACGATGACCGCGGTGCGCGAGACCGCGACCAGCACGCCCATGAGCAGGATGAGGGTGACGATCGAGTAGACGAGGCGACGCGTCCACTCGTTCTTGGGCCACCGGCCGTAGCGCGCGAGGTAGATCGCCAGGGGGATGAGGATGCAGAACATCACCGACAGGGCGATGGGGTGCTGCGACGACCCGAACGAGCGGTATCCACCGGCGCGGAACGACTCGCCGTCGGCGGCGATGAGGTTCAGCGGCAGGAAGGTCTCAAGGCGGTGGAACACGTTGATGCGCGTCACGCGCTCGAAGACGGCGAACACCGACACGACCGTCCCGCACCACACGAGTGCGGTCATGAGACCCATCGCGATCGTCTCGGTGTCGATGATCTGCCGCACGATGAAGAACACCGACAGCAGGACGACCCAGTTGACGAGCGTACCGATGGCGCTCGTGCCGAGACCCTCCTGGACGAGCTGGGTGCCGTTCATCGGGATCGAGACGAACAACGAGATGAAGAAGATCCCGATCGGCCAGCCGAAGCCGACCGGCTTCCACCTGCGGTTGCGGTCGAGCAGGAGCGCCGCGACCATGCCCGCGAACATCACGAACAGGACGAGGCGGTAGGCCTCGAGCTGGAAGGGCAGCGGGATGGGCAACGCGTAGCGCCGGATGGGGATGAACATCACCACGGCGACGAGGATGCCGAGCCAGCCGACCCACGAGGTGAGGATCCTCCGTGCCAGGACCGCCAGGGCGACGACGATCATCGCTCCGCCGGCCGCGACCGGGGGCAGGAAGATGACGGACACGGCGGCCACGGCGATCAAGATGACCACGGCCAGGATCGCCCTGCCCACGGGCAGGGTCACCTCGTCCTCCGTCACCGGGGCCGGTGAAGGAGGAGGCGACGCGGGGGCAGCATCGTGCGGCCCCCGCGTCTGCGATGTGTGCAGTGACACGGGAGGGGCCTCGGGGTTCAGACGTCGCTGCGAAGAGTCGTCGACTCCACGCGGGAGGACCGGGCGCGCGCTCGCGAGGGGACGGTCTCCGCCTCGGAATCCGAGCGCTGGCCCGGCAGGAGGTCATCGATGGAGAAGTCGGAGGCGTCGCCGTCGATCTTCGCCGAGGTGGGGCCGTCGTTCTCGCGAGCGGCCTTCGCGGCGCGCTTGCGCTCACGGGAGGCCTTGGATCCGGCGATGATGTAGGCCGCCGCCACGAAGAGCAGGAAGACACCGAGGAAGGTGACCACGACCGGGATGGCCGGGTTGGAGCCCTCGAGCGCCGTGCCGGGCTTCTGGTCGATGGTGGTGATCAGCACGCGGTTGCCCTCGGGGATCTCCGCGGCGTTCTGGTCGGTCACGACCTGCGCCTCGAAGGTCTGGGCGGCCGTGCGGGAGATCTGCTCGGCCCGCTCGGGCGTCGAGGCCGTACCGACGACCTCGAGGATCGGCAGCACGTACCGGCCGGCGAACGACTCGTCACCGGCGGGCTGCGTGGTGCGGCGGAGAGCGGTGAGCGTCTCCTCCTCGGCGAAGGTGCCGATCTGCGACTCGACCGTCGCGCGCATGTCCTGGCCGCTGATCAGGTACGCGTACAGGATGGCGCGGGAGGTCAGGTCGACCGTCTGCGGCTGGGTCTGACCCTCCTGCAGCTCCTGGCCGGGGATGACGGCCTGATAGAGCGGCTGGTCGGGACCGTTCAGCAGCAGGGTCGTGCCCGCGCGGTACGTCTGCTCAGCGCGCGGCTCCACCTGACCGTTGGTGATCGTGAAGCCGGCGAAGAATGCGGCGACGGCCGCGACGAGGGCGCCCACCACGAGCAGCCACTTGCTCCTCCAGAGGACGCGCAAATACGTCGGAATTTCCATTGTTTCCCCTCCAGTCGCCCCCCCGGGCGACGATGTAACTTGAGCCACCTATGGCGATTGAGAGGATCTCCGGAGACACCCCGTAATCGGCGAACCGATCGACCTCACCTTGACAGTATGCGGGCAACCTCTGGTATTAGCGATTCGAACGTGTTACAAGGTCGCGTCGGTCGGGTGTACATCAAGTGCTCAACTTGCAATGCCGCCGCCCCGTGTCCACAGTAGGAGACCGGCGGGTATCGATGGCTGCATTCGATGTCTGCTCGAAACGGGGGCAATGTACATGCGGGTGCTTTTTTCGTTTCCTCATGCACTCGGGGCGCCAGGCATCGGCTGGACGGCATGGAACCAGGTCGACGGACTCGCCCGGCTCGGTCACGACGTCCACGTCGTGGCGGCCAGCATCGCGCGGCCCGTGCCGTCGAACGTGCGGGTGACGCAGACCCTCGCCGTGCGGGGCAAGAGGGTTCCGCACCGCGCGATCGGGCGCGACCGTGCCTTCGCGTGGCACGACGCCCAAGCGGCGCGATTCGCCGCGCGCGGCGGATACGACGTCGTGCACCTGTGGCCCACGGGCCCCGGTCGCACAGCGGCGACGGCGCGCGAGCGCGGGACCGCGGTCGTGCGCGAGGCGCCGAACACCCACACGGAGTTCGCGTGGCGGGTGGTCTCCGAGGAGGTCGCGAGACTGGGCCTGCAGGGCGAAGTCGACACCGCGCACACCGCGAACGACCGCCGTCTGAACATGGAACGCGCTGACTGGACGCACGCCACGGCCGTCCTCGCTCCGTCGGAGTTCGTGGCGCAGACCTTCCGTGACGCCGGTTTCGCCGACGACCGCATCCTTCGTCATCAGTACGGCTTCCGCCCCGGGACGCGGGTCGCCCGCGCCCGCACGGCGGCCCCGGCGCCTCTGCGCGCCGTCTACGTCGGACTCGGCGAGCCCCGCAAGGGACTGCACTACGCCCTCGACGCGTGGCTTCGATCGAGCGCGAGCGCGGAGGGGACCCTCACGGTCGTCGGGCGCATGCTCCCCGCGTACGAGGCCCTCCTCGCGGACCGCCTGGCCCACCCGAGCGTGCGGGTCGTCGGCTTCACCCATCAGGTGGAGGCGGCACTGGCGGCATCCGATGTCCTGCTCCTGCCCACCATCGAGGAGGGGTCGGCGCTGGTGACGTACGAGGCGCAGGCGATGGGCTGCGTGCCCCTCGTCTCGACCGCGTCCGGAGCCCTCATGGAGGACGGCGTGCAGGGACTCTTCCACGAGCCCCGCGACGTCGACGCCCTCGTCTCGCACCTCGACCTGCTCTCGAGCGACCGTGCGGAGCTGGCGCGGATGAGCGCCGCCGCGATCGCGCACGGCCCGGAGCTGACCTGGGACGCCGCCGCCCACACCCTCGTCCGCTGCTACGACGCCGCGCGCGACCGTGCCGCGGCGGGAGGTGCGCATGCTCACGCCGTCTGACATCTCGATCATCGTCTGCACCCGCAACCGCCCCGGGTACCTCCGCGAGGCTCTGGCGGCGATCCGCAAGAACACTCCTGCCGAGACCGAGGTCGTCGTCGTCGACAGCGCCTCCGACACGGACGAGACGCGGCGGATCGCGGAGGAGGCCGGCGTCGTCTACGTGCTCGCGGGCGCCGGACTGTCGGTGGCGCGGAACGCCGGGATCCATGCCTCCGCGCGCCCGTTCGTGATCTTCACCGACGACGACTGCCTTCCCGAGGAGGGGTGGATCGACGTCGTCCTCCCGCACTTCGAGGACCCCACGGTGGGGGCGGTGACGGGCCGCATGCTGCACCGCTCCGAGTCCGCCGCCAAGGCTCCGTACCGCAGGCAGCGCCTGTACCGCACCCCCGTCCAGGGACTGGATGCCGGCCACGGCGCCGTCATGGCGTTCCGACGCGAGATGCTCCTGCGCATGGGCGGCTTCGACGACGCGCTCGGTGCGGGGAAGCCCTGGGCCGGTGCCGAGGACCTCGACATCTTCGTCCGCATCGTCCGCGCCGGATCGACCATCGTGCACGACGCCACCTGCATCGTGTGGCACAACAACACCCGTGAGGGCCAGGACTACGTCAATCTGCACCGCGGCTACGGCCTCGGACTGGGCGCGATGATCGCGAAGTGGATCCACATCGATCCGGTGCTCGGCACCCGGCTCGCGTGGCGTCTGGTGGGGCGTTCGGTGGTGCGTATCGTGCGCGCCTTCGCCCGGAAGAAACCCGCGGCCCATGAACACGCCATGTTCGACGGCATCGTCACCGGAGCGCGACAGGCCTGGAGGTCGCCGGTGATCGGTGAGCGGTTCGCGTCCGTCCCGTCTTCGGCGGGTGTCTCGCGGCCGACGGCGCGTGCTGGAGAGACCTCGGCCGCCCCCGGGGTGTCGGTCGAGCTGCTCCGCATCCTCGATGAGACGCACCTCGCCACGAACATCCAGTACGAGACCATGCACACCGGGTGCATCCTCGTCCTGAGCGGTCGCAACCTGCGCCTCGCCGACGGCTCGCTGGACCAGGAGAAGATCCTGGCGGGAGTCGACCGGCTCGTGCGACGGGTTCCGGAGTTCCGCCTGCGCGTCATCGACTCCCCGCTCGGGATCACGGCGCCGGCGTGGGTTCCGGCTGAGGGCTTCGACCTGCGCAACCACGTGCACTTCCCCGAGGGGACGCACGACCTCGCGACGGACCGCCTGCGGTGGTTCATCGACGGTGACCGCGGCCTCCTCCCGCGCGACCGTCCGCTCTGGGACTTCACGTTCACGCTCCTGACGACTGGTCAGGTCGCCTTCGGGGCCCGCATGCACCACGCCAACGGGGATGCCAAGTGGGCGATGGAACGCCTCACCGAGCTCACCGAGGCATCCGAGGTCTCCGAGGAGACGCCGTTGCCGAGCATGGCGCGACCGCCCGCGTCGCGCGCGCTCGTGCCGCTGTACGCCGCCCGCAATTGGTGGCGGTTGCAGCCGAACGCCTCGGCCGCGTGGCGCGAGTATTGGCGCAAGCCGGTCGCGAAGAGGGCGAAACGCCTGGTCGGGCGCAATATCCGCCCCATCAAGGAGGTCTACGCGACCCGCCGGAACCTCCGCGCGAGCTTCATCCCGCCCTTCACCGACACGTACTTCGAGGTCGACGCCTCGGCCACCACTCGCCGGGCGGCGAAGCTGCGCGGCTCGCTGAACGACCTGATCGTCGCGGCCGCCATGTGCGCGGTCGACGACGACCGTGACGGCATCGACGTGATGGTCCCGGTGTCGCGGCGCAAGAAGGGCGAGCGCGCCATCCGCAACCACGTGGAGATGCTCCGCGCGCACGGGACGCCGTCGTCGGGCCTGCCCGAGGTCATCGCGTCGGTGCGCTCCCAGGTCGCGGCATTCGCACGCGGCGTCGCCGTCGAAGAGCAGCCGCGCGGTCGCTCCATCGGATACGTGACGCTGGTGCCGTGGTCGCGCGAGCCGCGGTTCTTCTCCGGAGATGTGGTGGAGCGGTTCATCGTGCTGCCGGCCTCGGATCGCCGGGACGAGCTCGCGGTGTTCGCCGCCGTCTACGGCGAGAAGATCACCTTGACGGTGACGACACGTGCGGAGCTGGACACCGACGGCATCGCCGGACGGCTCCGCTCGATGCTCGAAGGGGTGGACGAATGAACCGGATCCGCAAGACGCTCGTGGCCGTCGCCTCGCTGCTCGACCCGCGGGTGTACCTGCACGGACTGCGCGTGCTGCACTTCTACGGGTACTCCCACGTCTCGCAGGTGCGGAAGCTGACGCGCGGGACCGACGTGAGCTTCGCACCCAACGTCTCCTTCCGGAATGCCGAGCGCATCACCATCGGCTCCGGCACCCGGATCGGGGAGTACTCCACGATCTGGGCGGGCAACTCGACGGGTCGCATCACGTTCGGGGAGAAGGCCCTGCTCGCCCCCCGCGTGACGCTCACGGCATCGAACTACGGCATCGCGAAGGGCGTCGCGCCCATGGATCAGCCCAAGCAGGAGGATGACATCGTCATCGGGGCCGGAACCTGGCTCGGGGCCGACGTCGTCGTCCTCGCCGGCGTCACCATCGGGGACGGCGCGATCATCGCCGCCGGCGCCGTGGTGACGAAGGACGTCCCCGAGAACGCGATCGCCGGTGGCGTGCCGGCCAAGGTCATCGCCTACCGGCGAGACGACGAACCCGCGTCGACGCCCGGCCGGGTCACCGCGTGAGCGCGCCCACCGTCGACGCGATCATCGTCAACTACAACACCCGCGATCGCACCCTCGAGGCCATCGACTCCCTGGTCGACCTCGATCTCGACTGGCTCGGGATCGTCCTGATCGACAACGGATCCACCGACGGTTCCCTCGAGGCGATCCGCGCCGCGCACCCGACCGTGACGCTGATCGACGCGGGCGAGAACCTCGGATTCGCGCGAGCGGTCAATCGGGGCGTGGAAGCGTCGACGGCCGACTACGTCATGCTGTTCAACCCCGACGCGTCGGCCTTCCCGGGTTCGCTGGAAGCCCTGGTGGGCTTCGCCGAGGCCCACCCCGAACACGGGATCTACGGAGGCCGCACGGTCGACGAGACCGGCGCGCTCGACCCCTCTTCGTGCTGGGGTGCGCCGAGCCTGTGGTCACTGCTCTGCTACGCCACGGGGGCGTCGGCCGTGGCGAAGAAGTCCGCCCTGTTCGACCCGGAGTCCCTGGGGCGCTGGAAGCGCGACACGGTTCGCGAGGTACCCATCGTCACGGGCTGCCTCCTGCTCACGCGCCGTGACGTGTGGCACCGCATCGGCGGTATGGACGAGCGGTTCTTCCTGTACGGCGAGGACGCGGAGTTCTCGACGAGGGCATGGCGCCGCGGTTTCCGTCCGATCATCGTGCCCGAGGCCGTCATCCGTCACGACGTCGGCGGGTCGAGCAGTTCGAGCGGTCGCCGGCTGGCGATGGTCCTCGCCGGCAAGGTCACGTACTTCACGACGGTCTGGTCCGCCCCCGTCGCGCTGCTCGCGGTGCTGCTGCTCCAAGCGGGTGTGGCCCTGCGCGCGGTCCTCGAAGCCGTGCGCCGCAGCTCGCGCGACGCCTACCGTCAGGCGTGGGCCCACCGCCGTTCCTGGCGTCGCGGATTCCCCGCCGCCGAGCGCACCCTCTTCGGTCGGGAGCCGTCGACGACGGCGCGGCATCCATTGGTCGTCCAGGCCGAACCGGCGTTCCGCACCGAGAAGGCGAACCCCTACACCGCCGACCTGGCCCGCGCCCTGCAGCGGCGAGGCGCCGTCGTGCGCGATCTGCACTACGGACGCCTGCTCGTCGAGCGCACTGACGTCATCCATCTGCACTGGCCGGACCTGTCGTTCCTGTCGGGGCCGCGGCTGTACCGGCACGTCTGCCGGCTCGCGCTGTTCTACGGCAGCCTCGCGCTCTCGCGGCGGCGGGGGACCGTTCTGGTGTGGACGGTGCACAACGTCGCCGCGCACGAGGAGCGATCGACGGCCCGCCTGCGCGCACTGGCCGACAAGCTCCTGCTGAAGAACGTCGACGGCATCATCTCGCTGACGGCTCAGGGCGTCGTCGGCGCCCGTACGGCCTATCCCGAACTCGCCGCCGTTCCCGCGGAGGTCATCCCGCACGGCCACTACCGCGACTCCTACGACTTCGGGATCGGCCGCACCGCGGCCCGCGAGCGGCTGGGGCTCGACCCCCGTCGCCCGGTGATCGTCAGCGTGGGGCAGATCCGCCGCTACAAGAACGTCCCCCATCTGATCCGGGTGTTCCGCGAGAGCGACGTGGATGCCACGCTGCTCATCGCCGGCAAGATCTCGCCGCCCGAACTCGAGGCGGAGATCCGCGAGGCCGCACGCGGAGACGACCGGATCGTGATCGACGCGCGGTTCCTCCCCGATGACGACATCGCCGCGGCTCTGGCGGCGGCGGACCTCGTCATCCTTCCGTACTCGCGGATCCAGAACTCGGGCTCGGCGATCCTGGCCGTCTCGGCCGACCGCCCGGTGCTCGTTCCGCAGTTGGGGGCCATGCAGGAGCTCCAGCAGCAGCTCGGCGACGACTGGGTGCGCCTGTTCGACGGCGACCTGACGCCCGCCGCCCTGGCGAGCGCACTCGAGTGGTCCACGACGTCGGGGAGGCCGGAGAGAGCGGATCTGCGCGCGCTGGATTGGGACGTCATCGCCGCGCAGACCCTGAGCGCTTACCGCAAGATTCTCGGTCGAGCTCGGACGTGAATGTCGTGGACGGGCTCCGGAATTCCGGTGGTTCCGTTCGTTTTCGCACCGCGACCGGCGGTGCGCATCGCATTCCTGGTCGGCTCCGTTGCTTTGCCGGACACGGCCCTGTAATGCGCCTACCGTACAATTCACTCTGACGTCGGGCCTGAGAGAGGTCGGTTCCGACAAAAGATCTGGGGGAGATCAGTGATTCTTACTCGTGCGTCTGACAATGCGTCGTCCGGGAGGACGGCGACGAGAGAGCGCCGGCGGACGACGGCGGTCTCCACGACCCGCCGCGGAACGGGTGGGGTCTGATGATCGCGGCGCGTGACATGTCCGACCGTCTGGACCTGACCCCCGACAACCCGCGCAAGATGCTGCTCGCGGCGTCGACCGGCGGGCACATCGCCCAGCTCGTGCGCCTGGCTCCCGGGCTCGGCGCGACCGACGACTCGCTCTGGGTCAGCTTCGACTCGCCCCAGACCCGGTCGCTCCTCCGCGACAAGCGCACTCTCCTCGTGCCCTACATCAAGCCGCGCGACTGGCGCGGCACGCTCAAGGCGGTCGGTCAGATCGACAAGGCCCTCGCGGTCGAAGACTTCGACGCCGCCGTCAGCACCGGGGCCGCGCTCGCCACGGCCGCTCTGCCGGCCGCGCGTCGACGTGGCATCCCGGCGCTGTACATCGAGAGCGTCTCGCGCGTCCTCGGGCCCTCTCTGACGGGTCGCATGCTCTACCACAGCCGTCTCGCCGAGATGCGGACGCAGCACCGCTCGTGGGCCGGTGGCCGATGGGGCCTCCACCCGAGCGTGCTCGAGACCTTCTCGATCGAGGATCGCATCGCCCCCGAGGGGCGACCGCTGAAGATCTTCGTCACGCTCGGCACCATCCAGGGTTACCGCTTCGACACGCTCGTCGACTCCCTGCTGGCGACGGGTCTCATGGGTGAGGACACCACCTGGCAGCTCGGCTACACCACCCGTGACGACCTGCCCGGCCGGGTCGTGCAGGACATGGATGCCGCGTCCTTCGACCGGGCCATCCACGAGGCCGACGTGGTGGTCACCCACGCCGGCGTCGGCACCATCCTCGGCCTGCTCGAGGCCGGTGTGTACCCCGTCGCCGTCGTCCGCCGCGCCGGCCGCAACGAGCACGTCGACGACCACCAGGCCCAGATCGCCGGACTGATGAACGACACCCGGATCGGAACCGCCGTCGAGGTCGAGGACATGACGGCCGAGGTGCTGCTCGAAGCCGCGGCGCGACGCATCGCGACCACCGACGGGCTGCCGGCGCCGGAGCGCCGCTGACGGCGATCCGGCGGGGAGACCGCTCCGCCGGGAACGCCGCTGCGTCCGCCCCCGCCGCGGGGAGCCGCTCCGCCGGGAACACCTCCGATGTCGTCCCGGCGGGGGCTCGCGTCGGGACGAGCGGTCAGCGCGTCCGTACGCGGAGCCAGCGCAGGTCGTGCGCACCGAGCGTGACGCCGGCGCCGAGCCACACGGGGGCGCCGGTGACGAGGTCGAGCGCCTCGGGTGCGAGCCCCGACAGGGTCAACGCGTCGATCTCCACCGCGGAGTCGGCGACGTTCGCGACGACCAGCACCGAGAACCCGCTCTCGCCGGGACGCAGGAACGCGACCACCGAATTCACGCGCGCGTCGAAGGCGATCAGGTCGTTGCCCGCGAACTCCGGCGTCGCGCGGCGGACGGCGAGCAGTCGCGACAGCCGCGAGAAGACCCGGCCCGCGGGAGTCGCGGCATCCGTGCGTTCGGCGTAGTTCTGTTCGGGACGGAACGGGCGGTGCACCCACCGGCTGTCGCCCGCCTCCGCCGCCCGGTCGGCGTATGCGTAGTCGTTCAGCTGAGCGACCTCGTCACCGAGGTACAGCAGCGGGATGCCACCGGTCGACAGTGCCAGCGCGTGGGCGAGGATGACGCGGTCCTCACCGCCGGCGTCACCCGCCTCGACGCCGGCGAGGGATGCCGTGGTGCCGGTGACACGGGCGTCGCCCGTGCGCGGGTTCTCCTGGAAGGGAACGCCGCGGGCGAAGGTGCCGTCCGCACGGCCGACGTAGAAGTCGTTGAGGAAGCGGCGGTGCGGGTAGCCGTCGATGCCGAGCTCGGCGGCATCCTCGTCGGCGAAGGTCCACCCGATGTCGTCATGGCTGCGCACGTAGTTGACCCAGGCCGTGCCGTCGGGCAGGGCGTGACGCCGGTCGAGCGCCTGCTGCAGCAAGCGGCCGTCGCGCGTCGCCAGGGCCTCCCACGTGAGGGCCATCTGCAGAGGGTTGTACGAGATCTGGCACTCGTCGGGAGAGACGTAGGAGATGACCTCGTCGGGGTGCACGATGGCCTCCGACTTGAACAGCAGACCCGGCGCCGCCATCCGCAGCACCGCATTGAACGCCTGCAGCAGCAGATGCGCCTCGGGCAGCGATTCGCAGGTCGTGCCGAGTCGCTTCCAGATGAAGGCCACGGCATCCATCCGCAGGATCTCGACGCCCTGGTTGGCCAGGAACAGCATCTCGCCGGCCATCGCCTCGAAGACGGCGGGGTTGGCGTAGTTGAGGTCCCACTGGAAATGGTAGAACGTCGCCCAGATCCAGCGTCCGTCGTCGAGCTGCACGAATGAGCCGGGATGGTCGTCGGGGAAGATCTCCCGCGTCGTCCGTTCGAACGCGTCGGGCATCTCGCGGTCGGGGTAGATGAGGTAGAAGTCCTCGTACCCCGGCTCTCCGGCGACGGCCTTCTTCGCCCACTCGTGCTCGTTGCTGGTGTGGTTGAAGATGAAATCGACCACGAGCGAGATGCCCGCGCGCCGCAGGTCGGCGGCGAGGGACGCGAGCTCCGCCATCGTCCCCAACGCCGGGTTCACGGCGCGGTAGCTCGACACCGCATAGCCGCCGTCGCTGTTGCCCTCGGGGCTCTCGAACAGCGGCATGAGGTGCAGGTAGGTCAGCCCCAGTTCGCGGAAGTACGGGATCTGATCCCGGATGCCGCTGAGCCCGCCCGCGTAGCGGTCGACGTAGCAGACACCGCCGAGCATGCGCTCGCTCTCGAACCAGTCGGGGGTGCTGTCGCGTTCGCGGTCGAGGGCCTTGAGCGCCCGCGGACGCTCGGTCCACGAGCGTCGGGCGAGGTCGACGACGGATGCCAGTCGCTCGAGGCCGTCGGTGCGCTCGCCGTAGAGGCGGACGAAGAGCTCGTGCAGGCGGGGCAGGTGCAGTTCGGCGTGGGCGAGGAACTCGCGGTCGGCGCCCGCACTGTTCAGGTCGCCGAGGATGTGCGAGACGTCGCGGGGGCCGGGGTTGAGCTGTGTCACGGGTGACAGCCTGACGCATGGAATCGGTCCCGGCCGGCAGCGACGTGCCCGCGATCCCCGCGACGCCCGCGCGGGCGGTGGCGGTGCCCCGGGCGCACGTCGCAGGCACCCGTCGCGCGAACCACGTCGTACGATCGACGACGGCCCGACGCGCGGGCGCGAGGGGGACGCGGTGTCGGAACGGGGTGCGGTCGGCGTGGCCGTCGGGGGAGCGGTGCTCATCGGCGCCCTCACCGCCCTGCAGGCGCGCATCAACGGCACCCTCGGCGCCGCGTTCGGCGACGGCATCGTCGCTGCGGCGGTGTCGTTCACGTCAGGGCTGGTGATCCTCGTCGCACTGTCGGCGCTGCTGCCCGAAGGGCGTCGCGGGTTCGGGCGGCTGGTCGGCGGCATCCGGACCCGGTCCATCCCTCCGTGGATGCTCCTGGGCGGCCTCGTCGGCGCCTTCACCGTGGCGAGTCAAGGCTTGACGGTGGCCACGATCGGCGTCGCCCTGTTCACGGTCGGCTTCGTCGCCGGCCAGACCACCGGCGGCCTCGTGCTCGATCGGATCGGCTACGGTCCGGCCGGCGTCGTTCCGGTCACCGTGCGCCGCGCCGTGGGGGCGGCCCTGGCCATCGCGGGTGTCGTCGTCTGCCTGTCGGGCGACGCCCTCGCGGGCGTCCCCCCGTGGATGCTCATCGTGCCCGCGGTCGCCGGCGCCGCCGTCTCGTGGCAGCAGGGCACGAACGGGCGTCTGCGCGTGCAGGTCGACAGCCCTCTGACGGCCACGCTGGTGAACTTCATCGGGGGGACCGTCGTGCTCCTCCTCGCGGCGGCCGCGCACATCGCCGTCGTCGGCGCGCCCCGGGCCGTGCCGACCGAGCCGTGGCTGTACAGCGGCGGCGCGGTGGGCGTGATCTACATCTTCCTGTCGTCGGTGGTCGTGCGTCGCACCGGCGTGCTGCTGCTGGGCCTCGGGTCGGTGGTGGGGCTGCTCACCACCTCGGTGCTGCTCGACGCGGCGTGGCCCGCCCCGGCGGCGCCGTCGCCCGCAGTCGCGGTGCTCGCCGCTGCGGTGGCCATCGCCGGTGTCGTCGTCGCGGCCGTGCCCTGGCGGCGGCGGCGCGGCTGAGGTCGCTCCGCCGGCCCCGAACGACGACGCCGCCCGAGGGGAGCCCCCGGGCGGCGTCGCTGCACGCGTGCGGATCAGTGGGAGACGTCGTCGACCTTGCGGCCCTTCTTGCCCCCGGGCATGCGCGAGATGTGCTTCGCGGCATCCACGGTCTTGCGGCGCACCGGGCGCGAGCGCTGCGGCTTGCCGCCCACGTACAACCAGCCCAGCAGCACCTCGCCCTTGCGCAGGCCGTGCGCCTTCGCGAGCGCCTTGCTGCGGGTGTTGTCGTCGGTGCGCCAGAACACGCCGAAGCCCGCCTCGTCGAGCACGAGGCTGAGCATGTGGGCGACACCGGATGCCGCGGCCTCCTGCTCCCACGCGGGGATCTTCTTCGACGACACGTCGGCCACCAGCGCGATGATCAGGGGCGCCCGACGCGGCTTCGAGGAGTACCCGCGCTTGCCGTCGGCCTTGTTCAGCGCGCGAGCCAGCAGGTCGCGGTCGCTCCCGCGGATCTCGATGATGCGCCACGGGCGCAACGTCTTGTGGTCGGCGACGCGACCGGCCGCGGCGACGAACGCCTCGAGCTCGGGACCGGTGGGGGCGAGGTCGGTGACCTTCGACCACGACCGGCGGTCGCGCATCGCCTCGAGTGCGCTCACGCCTTGTCTTCCGGGGTGAAGCTCAGCGAGAGCGAGTTCATGCAGTACCGGTCGCCCGTGGGCGTGCCGAAGCCGTCGGGGAACACGTGCCCCAGGTGCGAGCCGCAGTTCGCGCACCGCACCTCGGTGCGCTGCATGCCGTGGCTGTTGTCGTCGATGAGCTCGACCGCCTCGGGGCGCACCGACTCGTAGAAGCTCGGCCACCCGCAGTGGGAGTCGAACTTCGTCCCGCTCTGGAACAGTTCCGCACCGCACGCGGCGCAGGTGTAGAAACCGGCGCGGCTCTCGTCGAGCAGCTCACCCGTCCAGGCGCGTTCGGTGCCGGCCTGGCGGAGCACCGCGTACTGCTCGGGCGTCAGCTCTTCGCGCCACTGGTCGTCGGACTTGTCGACGGCGTAAGTCATGGAAACTTCCCTTCTCCGGCATCCATTCTGTCGTGCCCGGGAGCGGTCAGGTCGGCGCGGCATAATCTGCGGGATGGATCAGGATGCCGTGAATGCCGTCGTCGAGAGGTACGGGCGCTTCGCCCTCGACGAGGCGCCCGGCCGATCCGCCGTCTACGAGGCGTGGGCGCGCCGGGTGGTCGACGACCCCGCGGTCGCGACAGCCCTCGCCGGAATCGCCGAGACGCGCCGTCAGCCCCCGCTCGTCTTCGCCGTCCTCCGCGTGCTCGGCGCCCCGATGGGCGATCTCGATGCCTGGGCGTCGTGGGTGGTCGCACACGCCGACGCGATCGCGGACGAGTGCGGGCGGCGGAGCGTGCAGACCAACGAGCCGCTCCGGTGCGCCGCTCTGCTGCCGGCGCTGTCGTTGATCGAGGGGCCCGTCGCCCTGCTCGAAGTGGGGGCGAGTGCAGGGCTCTGCCTCTACCCCGACCGCTATTCGTACCGCTACCGCAGCGGTGCCGACACCCTCGCGCTCGACCCCGTGGACGGAGTGAGCCCGGTCGTCCTCCACAGTGCGCTGGAGGGGATGCCGGAGGTGCGGATGCCGCAGGTGGTCTGGCGCGCGGGCATCGATCTGAACCCGCTCGACGCGCGTCGGGCCGACGACCGGGCGTGGCTCACGGGCCTCGTGTGGCCGGGGGAGGAGGGGCGGCGGGAACGGATCGAGGGCGCACTCGACATCGCCGCGGCCGCCCCGCCCCTGCTCGTCGCCGGCGACGGGGCCGACGCCCTCCCGGAACTCGCCGCCCGCGCGCCCCGCGACGCCACCCTGGTCGTGACGACCCCCGGTGTGCTCGCGCACGTCCCGCGTGCCCGGCGCGCGGCGGTGATCGCGGCAGCCCGCACGGCGGGGCGGTGGATCACCCTCGACGCGCCGGGACTCCACGAGGGCTGGACGCGACCCGTCGGGTCGGTGCGGGGAGGCTTCTCGCTGGCGCTCGACGGCGACGTCGTCGCCGAGGTGGATCCGCTGGGGGCCTGGGTGGCGTGGCATCCCGGATCCGAGGCTTCACACCCTTAACGTGGAGCCGTGACTCTGTCGGACCGCGAACTCACCTTCCTCGCCTTCGAGGGTGAATGGCGGCGCCACGCGGGGGCGAAGGAAGAGGCGATCCGCGCCGAGTTCGGCCTGACGCCCGCCCGGTACTACCAGGTGCTCGGCCGCCTGATCGACACGCCCGACGCCCTCGCGCACGACCCGATGCTCGTGCGTCGCCTCCGCCGCCGTCGCGACGAGGCCGCGGACCGCCACCGGTCACGGCTCGGTCGAGCGGCGTCGCGCTGACGGAGCGGCCGGGCTCCGACCGGTAGCATCGTCCAATGGCCAGATCGACCTTCCCTCGGGATCGCTTCGACGACCTGCCCGATCCCTCCGGGCGCATCGGTGCCCACCGCGCCGAGAACCCCCGGCTGCGTGGATGGATCGTGTTCCTCTGGGCGGCCATCGCCACGCTCGTGCTGATCATCGCGGGCATCTTCGCGACCCTCGTCGTGTCGGGGCGCATCTCGCTCGGTCCCGACGACGCCGCGAGCCCCGTGCCCACCGTCGAGGCCACCACGCCCGCCGTGGTCGATCCGTCGTATGCGGTCGTCGTGCTGAACGGAACCGCCGACGAGGGGCTGGCCGGATCGCTCCGCGACACGATCATCGCCGCCGGCTGGCCCGGTGACGGCGTCGAGACGGGTGACTCCGACAGCACCGACTTCGCACAGACGACCGTGTTCTACCTCCGCGAGAGCGACGAGGCGGCCGCCGAGGGTCTCGCTCAGGCGATCGGGGGCGCCGAGATCGCCCAGAGCGATTTCCTGCAGCCGACGGACGACCCCGGCACCCCCGACGACGAGAGCGCGGTCAAGCGGCTGATCGTCGTGATCGGCCTCGATCGCGCCGCCGGTCAAGCGTCGGAGTCGCCCGCATCCTGACCCGCGTGGCCGCGTGTTTCCGCGGGGTAACAACTTGGCGGCACGCGCGTCAACAATGCGTCCGAACCCTGATCAGGGGGCACTCTGCGTGCTTACGATGACCTCGTCGTTCAGCAACAGGAGATTCGCATGACGCAGGGCACTGTCAAATGGTTCAACGCCGAGAAGGGTTTCGGCTTCATCACCGTCGCTGACGGGCAGGACGTGTTCGTCCACTACTCGAGCATCGAGATGTCGGGCTTCCGCGTCCTCGAGGAGGGGCAGGCGGTCGAGTTCACCGTCGGCACCGGTCAGAAGGGACCGCAGGCGGAGTCGGTTCGCCTGGCCTGAGTGCTGATCCGAACGCCGCGGCATCCGAGTTCCGGATGCCGCGGCGTTCGTCGTTCCACGGGCGTCCGGTGGCTTGCACTCCCCAGGGTCGAGTGCCAGAATGAGTTAGCACTCGCTTTCGTCGAGTGCCAAAATCTGCAAGTCACCCGTCCGGGAGGGACGACACACTTATGGCAAAGATCATCGCTTTCGACGAAGAGGCTCGGCGCGGCCTCGAGCGCGGCCTCAACACGCTGGCCGACGCCGTCAAGGTGACCCTGGGCCCCCGCGGTCGCAACGTCGTGCTCGAGAAGAAGTGGGGAGCCCCCACGATCACGAACGACGGTGTCTCGATCGCCAAGGAGATCGAGCTCGACGACCCGTACGAGAAGATCGGCGCAGAGCTGGTCAAGGAGGTCGCCAAGAAGACCGACGACGTCGCGGGTGACGGCACCACCACCGCCACCGTTCTCGCCCAGGCGCTCGTGCGCGAGGGCCTGCGCAACGTCGCCGCCGGCGCCGACCCCATCTCGCTCAAGAAGGGCATCGAGAAGGCCGTCAAGGCCGTCACCGACGAGCTGCTCGCCTCGGCCAAAGAGGTCGAGTCCAAGGAGCAGATCGCCGCGACCGCGTCGATCTCGGCCGCTGACCCCGCCATCGGCGAGCTCATCGCCGAGGCCATCGACAAGGTCGGCAAGGAAGGCGTCGTCACCGTCGAGGAGTCGAACACCTTCGGCACCGAGCTCGAGCTCACCGAGGGCATGCGCTTCGACAAGGGGTACATCAACCCCTACTTCGTCACCGACCCCGAGCGTCAGGAAGCGGTCTTCGAAGACCCGTACATCCTGATCGCGAACCAGAAGATCTCGAACATCAAGGACCTTCTGCCCATCGTCGACAAGGTGATCCAGGAGGGCAAAGAGCTCCTGATCATCGCCGAGGACGTCGAGGGCGAGGCTCTCGCGACCCTCGTGCTCAACAAGATCCGCGGCATCTTCAAGTCGGTCGCCGTCAAGGCTCCCGGCTTCGGCGACCGCCGTAAGGCGCAGCTGCAGGACATCGCGATCCTCACCGGCGGCCAGGTCATCACCGAAGAGGTGGGCCTCAAGCTCGAGAACGCGACGGTCGACCTGCTCGGCCGTGCCCGCAAGGTGATCATCACCAAGGACGAGACCACGATCGTCGAGGGTGCCGGTGAGTCGGAGCTGATCGAGGGTCGCGTGACCCAGATCCGCCGCGAGATCGAGAACACCGACAGCGACTACGACCGCGAGAAGCTCCAGGAGCGCCTCGCGAAGCTCGCCGGTGGCGTCGCCGTCATCAAGGCCGGAGCCGCGACCGAGGTCGAGCTCAAGGAGCGCAAGCACCGCATCGAAGACGCCGTGCGCAACGCCAAGGCCGCTGTGGAAGAGGGTGTCGTCGCCGGTGGTGGCGTCGCGCTGATCCAGGCCGGCAAGAACGCCCTCGGCAACCTGAACCTCGTCGGTGACGAGGCCACGGGTGCCAACATCGTCAAGGTCGCCATCGAGGCCCCGCTCAAGCAGATCGCGCTCAACGCCGGTCTCGAGCCCGGCGTCGTGGCCAACAAGGTCGCCGAGCTCCCCGTGGGCCACGGCCTCAACGCCGCGACCGGCGAGTACGGTGACCTGTTCGCACAGGGCATCATCGACCCCGCCAAGGTGACGCGTTCGGCGCTGCAGAACGCGGCGTCCATCGCAGGGCTCTTCCTCACCACCGAGGTCGTCGTCGCCGACAAGCCCGAGAAGGTCTCCGCTCCCGCGGGCGACCCGACGGGTGGCATGGACTTCTGATCCACGTCTGACGTCATCGGAACGCCCCCTCCTTCGGGAGGGGGCGTTCTGCGTGTGCGGCGGGTCGTCGCATGGGTCGTGCCTGTGCGGCCGGGACCGCCGGACTGCGCCGGGCGGCGTGCGCGGTCACGCCCACCGGCGCCGCGTGCGGAGGAGATTCCGGGACGGGAGGAGTGATCCGCACCGGGGGGTCCTCCGCCGCCCGGATCCCCTCCGCTCCCGGCGCCGCGCTCGGGGGCGACCGATGCGGTCGGGCCGGGGGCCGTCGTGCTCGGCGGTCCGGGCGCGACGGGGAAGGGGGCACTCGGCGGGCCTTTCGCCGCGCGCGGACCCCCGCAGCCCCTCGCCCTCGCCGCTAGCGCGCCCCTCGGGGCCGATCACGACGGGGAACGCCTGGGTGGCGGTCCCGCCTCCTCAGGCGGTCGGCTCGGGCCGATACCCCGCGGGGAGACGCTCGAGGGGCTGCGTCTCGATGAGCGCGTGCTCCTGGGCGTCGCGCCGGTCGGCGAGGGGGAGCGAGACGCGGAAGGTCGCGCCGCCACCGGGTGTGTCGACCACCTCGACGGTTCCGTGCAGCAGGTCGACGATGGATGCCACGATCGATAGCCCGAGGCCCGACCCGCCCGTCTCGCGGGTGCGGGAGGTGTCGGCGCGCCAGAAGCGCTGGAAGATCTGGTCGCGGATCTGCTCCGGAACGCCCTCGCCGTGATCGATGATCTCGATCCACCCCATGTCGCTCTCGACGTCCACGCCCACGCGGAGACCGATGGGAGAGTCGTCACCGGTGAACCGGCGGGCGTTTCCGAGGAGGTTCGCCACGACCTGGCGCACCTTGTTCTCGTCTCCCAGGACGATCGGCGCGATCCGCGCGGGCGTGCGGACCACCCCGGTCGGAGAGGTGGGCGCCGCGGTCGGAGCGCCGTCGGCAGGCGTCGACGCCGACTCGGCGGCATCCCGGGGCTTGCGCCGAAGCCGCGACAGCGTCGCACCCGCGATCGCCATGGCCGATGTGGTCGGGGCGGCGCGCCGGCGGCTCGCGGCCGTCGTGGGATCCCCGCCGGCATCCAGCAGCGGATCGAGGGTGATGGTGGGCAGGACGATCTCGTCGCGCGAGGTGGTGTCGTCGACGGTCACCTCTCGCTGGGGAGAGGTGACCCGCAGGTCGAGAGCCGCGTCGCGGGCGATCGGACGCAGGTCGAGCGGGATGATCGTCACGTCGCGGCGCTCGTCGAGACGCGCGAGGGCGAGGAGATCCTCGACCAGCGCGCCCATGCGGATGGCTTCCTTCTCGATGCGCTCCATCGACTGCGCGACATCCTCGTCCGAGCGGATCGCGCCCATCCGGTACAGCTCCGCGTATCCGCGCATCGTGACCAGGGGGGTGCGCAGCTCATGGCTGGCGTCGCCGATGAAGCGACGCATCTGCCGCACCGTGGCATCCCGTTGGCCCAGGGCGCCGTCGATCCGCGCGAGCATCGCGTTGATCGCGGTCTTGAGCCGGCCCACCTCGGTATCGGGGACGATGTCGGTCAGTCGCTGGCTGAAGTCACCGGCGGCGATGTCCATCGCGGTCGTCTCGACCTGGCGGAGGTTTCGGAACGCCAACGTCACGAGCCACCGGGTGAGCAGGGCGGTCGCGATGAGGATCAACAGGGCGACGAAGGCGTAGATGCCGATGTACGCCGCGACGATGCGATCGGTCTGCGCGAGCGGCTGGATCACCATCTGCGTGTAGACGCCCGAGCTGCCGTTCACCTGCAGCACGCCGACGCGCGCCAGGAAATGCTGGCCCGAGTCGGCGTCGTGGAGCTCGATGCGCCGATCGATCTGGCTGTAGGTCTGCTCGACCGTGAACGTCGACGGCAACTGGGGCAGGGTCTTGGATGCCGTGCCGTTGTAGAACGCCTTGCGTTCGCCGTCGGGGCCGTAGACGACCACCATCGACCCGATCTGCGGCGCGTTCTCGATCTGCGAGAACACGATCTGCCCGTCGATGGGCGTCATCGTGAACACGCTGTCGGCGATGTTGCCCGCCGCCTGCTGGGCGAGCTGCTCGTCGAGGTTGTTCACCAGCGTCGTCCGCAGAAAGACCATGGTGCCGATGCCCGCCGTGAACAGACCGATCGCCAAGAGCATGACGGTGACGCCGGTGACCTTGGTGCGGAGGCTCAGTCCGCGCCACCAGCGCGTGAGGGAATCGTCGGGATGCGACAGGGCGGATGCCTTCTCGTCAGGCGGTCTTGCCCGACTTCAGCATGTAGCCGAAGCCGCGCTTGGTCTGGATCAGCGGTTCGGAGGAGTGCGGGTCGATCTTGCGACGGAGATACGAGATGTAGCTCTCGACGATGCCGGCATCGCCGTTGAAGTCGTACTCCCAGACGTGGTCGAGGATCTGCGCCTTCGACAGCACGCGATTGGGGTTGAGCATGAGGTAGCGCAGGAGCTTGAACTCTGTCGGGCTGAGGTCGATCGACACGTCGCCGACGCTGACGTCGTGCGTGTCCTGATCCATCGTGAGTTCGCCGGTGCGGATGATCGACTCCTCGTCGGCCTGCATCGTGCGGCGGAGGATCGCCTGGATGCGGGCGACGATCTCGTCGAGGCTGAACGGCTTGGTGACGTAATCGTCGCCTCCGGCGTTCAGGCCCTCGATCTTGTCTTCGGTCTCGTCCTTCGCCGTCAGGAACAGGATCGGCGCGGTGTAGCCCGCGCCGCGCAGACGCTTGGTGACGCTGAAGCCGTTCATGTCGGGCAGCATCACGTCGAGCACGATGAGGTCGGGTTCCTCCTCGAGCACGGCCGAGATCGTCTGCGCGCCGTTCGCGACGGCACGCACCTGGAACCCGGCGAAGCGCAGACTCGTGATGAGCAGGTCGCGGATGTTCGGTTCGTCGTCGACGACGAGGATGCGAGGTGCTGTCATGACCTCATTATCGTGACACGACCCAGCAATCCGCTGGATATGGAACCGATGGGCGCGCCCTGCTATGGATCAGGCCGCCGCGGCGTCGATTCCGTCGGCATCCAGGATCGTGTACGCGTACCCCTGTTCGGCGAGGAACCGCTGGCGGTTCTGGGCGAAATCCTGATCGACCGTGTCGCGCGCGATGAGCGTGTAGAAGCTCGCCGTGTGGTTCGACTGCTTCGGCCGGAGGAGCCGACCGAGACGCTGAGCCTCTTCTTGACGCGACCCGAACGAGCCCGACACCTGGATCGCGACCGAGGCCTCCGGCAGGTCGACCGAGAAGTTGGCGACCTTCGAGACCACCAGCAGGGGGATGCTGCCGTCGCGGAAACCCTGGAACAGCTCTTCGCGCTCAGGGATCGGCGTCGCCCCGGTGATCTGCGGGGCGTCGAGGGCTTCGGCGAGCTCGTCGATCTGGTCGAGGTACTGCCCGATCACGAGGACGCGCTCACCCGGATGCCGTTCGACGAGGCGGCGCGCGACGTCGATCTTCGCGGGCGCGGTGGCCGCGAGACGGTAGCGGTCCTCGTCGGCGGCGGCCGCGTACTCAAGGCGCTCCCCGGCGGGGAGGTCGATGCGCACCTCGTAGCAGGCGGCGGGGGAGATGAAGCCCTGGGCCTCGATCTCTTTCCACGGCGCGTCGAAGCGCTTCGGCCCGATGAGGCTGAAGACGTCGCCCTCGCGCCCGTCCTCGCGCACCAGCGTCGCCGTGAGTCCCAGCCGGCGTCGGGCCTGCAGGTCGGCCGTGAGCTTGAAGACGGGGGCGGGCAGCAGGTGCACCTCGTCGTAGAGCACCAGGCCCCAGTCGAGGGCGTCGAGGAGCGCGAGGTGGGCGTATTGACCCTTCCGCTTGGCGGTGAGGATCTGGTACGTCGCGATGGTGACGGGCTTGATCTCCTTGACCTGACCGGAGTACTCCCCGATCTCCTCCGCCGTGAGGGTCGTGCGCCGCAGCAGCTCGTCGCGCCACTGCCGTGCGCTCACGGTGTTGGTGACGAGGATGAGCGTGGTGGTGCGGGTGTCGGCCATCGCGCCTGCGCCCACGAGGGTCTTGCCGGCGCCGCACGGGAGCACCACGACACCGGAGCCGCCCTCGGAGAAGGAGTCCACCGCCTGTCGCTGGTACGGCCGCAGGCTCCAGCCGTCTTCGGCGAGATCGATGGGGTGGGGCGTTCCGGGGGTGTATCCGGCGAGGTCTTCGGCCGGCCAGCCGATCTTGAGCAGCTCCTGCTTGATGTGGCCGCGGGCCCACGCGTCGACGAGGAAGCTGTCGGGGGTGGGGTGGCCGATCAGCAGCGGCGCGATGCGCTTGTTGCGCGACACCTCGCTGAGCACGGCGGCATCCGTGGACCGCAGGACGAGCTCTTTGTCGTCGTTGCGCTCGATCACGAGACGGCCGTAGCGGTTGACCGTCTCGCGGATGTCGGTGCTGACCGAGGCCGGCACCGGGAAGCGCGACCATCGGTCGAGGGTGTCGAGCATCGCGTCGGCGTCATGACCTGCCGCGCGGGCGTTCCACAGCCCCAGACGCGTGATGCGGTACGTGTGGATGTGCTCGGGTGCGCGCTCGAGCTCGGCGAAGATGGCGAGCTCGTGCCGCGCCGTCTCCGCCTGAGGGTGTGCGACCTCCAGGAGGACGGTGCGGTCGCTCTGCACGATGAGGGGGCCGTCAGCCATAGCGTTCGATTCTACCGGGCTCGCGACGGCAGGCGCCGACCACGCCGACGTGAGACGTCACTCGGCGGGGACGACGCCGTCGATGTGCGACAGCGGCAGGGTGCGTTCCACGTCGGCACCGCGGTCGCGGCCGCGGAGCCGCCCGCCTCCCAACCCCGTCGCCTCCAGCCGGAACACGCGCGCCGAGCCGTCGGGGAGGCGCACGGTCACGTCGATGACGGCGCGGGCGCGGACGGCCTGGTCGAGCTCGCGTTCGAGCCACGCGGCATCCGAGTCGCCGACCCCGTCGTGCAGGCGCCGCAGCAGGTCGCTGTAGACGTCGGCGGGTTCGGCGGCGGGCTGCGTGCCGGGGGCCAGCTTCGCGCGCTCCAGCGCACGCGGCCGTCCGTCGGCGTCGACGGCGATGGCGGGGTAGTGCGCGTCGGTGAGCGCCCAGAACACGACGTCGCTCGACACGTGCGACACCAGTTCGTCGTCGTCGGTGCGCGTCAGCGCGATCGAGCGCAGCGACTGGTCGATCTCCATCGAGCGCAGTAGCGTCTCGTCGTCGGTCACGACGCGCGTCAGACGGGTGGACGGGTCGCTCGTCACGCGCACACGCCCGTGCTCGGCGGACGTGCGTTCGATGACGTACGCGAGAGGCTGCGGAAGCCCGGTCAGCGAGATGTCGCTGAGGAACTCGCGAAGCGAGTCGGCCGTCTCGCCGGCCGTGATCGCCGCGCCGATCGACGACGCGCTGAAGCGGTAGCTCGAGGCCTGCGCCCGCGACTCGCGCACCGCCATCGACCGCAGACGCACGTCGAGGTGCGGGGCGAGGGGGCCGGGCGCGATCGCGGTGAGGTCGTTCTGGAGGTAGACGCGGTCGACCTCGGGCGGGAGGAGCTCACGCAGGGCGGAGGTGTCGACGTCGCCTCCCCGGGCGAGGGGTTCGGCCCACGGGGCGGTGCGCCCCGCGGCATCCACGAGTCCCCATCGCCGGAGCCGGCGAGCCCACAGCGCCGCGCGGTCCGCGCCCTCGGGGTCGAACGGGGTCGCTCCGGCCCACTCTGCGACGGGGATCCACCCGCCGTCCGCCGAGCGGTACGCGCGGGGGAGGGCGTCTCGCAGCGCCACCGCCGTGTGCTGCCACCGTTCGAGGGTGGGCAGGCGCAACCACTCCCGGCCGGCGGAGGAGACGAGCCATGCGCGGTCGTTCGCGCCCAGCAGTCCGACGTCGGCCGCGAGACCGACCAGCAGATCCGCGTCGGCGGGCGTCGAGACGGCTCCGGCGTCGACGAGTCGACGGCGCTCCGTCGCCCCGAGGGAGCCCGACCCGATGCGTCCGAGCGGGGCCTCGAGGGTCTGCAGAAGGATGTCGGCCACGGACGCGGCATACGTGAAGGCGGCCTCGGATGCCGCGGCGGTCTCGGCCACGGACGGCGTGGGCGAGAGCGGGACGGCGGCGGGGACACCCTCGGGCAGCGCCTCGCGGATCGCGTCGACCACGCTCGGGAAGGGGCGGCCGTCGTCTCCGACCAGGGCTTGGGTGATCAGCTCGTCACGCACGTCGCCGGTCGCGGGGGTGCCGTCGACGGCGGCGAACAGGGCGTCCGACTCCTGGCGGGTGAGGGCCGGAAGCGCACGGGCGACCGATGCCGGATCGAGTAACGCCTCGGCCGCGTCGAACATGTCGCGCCAGGTCGCCGACGGCGAGATGTGCCGATCGGCGAACAGACGCGCGAGCTCGTCATCCGAGCGCGCGCCCAACGAGACCGCCAGTGCGCGTTGAGCGGAGGTCTCGGCCACGTCAACGAGCCTTGTTGGCCCGGGCCCTTCGGATGAAGCTCATGATGAGCACGGCCAAGAGGCATCCGAAGGCGATGGGGGGTGTGACGAGGACGAGCAGGCTCACGACCGGCCAGACGCCCGAGGCCAGATCGGCGCCGGCGGTGGAGCCGATGATGATGGCGAAGAAGCACACGAGCGCCAGCACGAGCAACCCGAGCGACATGAACGCCAGGATGCGGTCGATGCGGCGGACGGGAACGTCGTCGCCCGGCGTGCTGCCGCCGGAGGTGCGGGTGCTCATCGGCCTCAGCCTACTGCCTGGCGGCGGTGCCGTAGGCTGGAAGACCGGGATCCGATCGGGTCCCGCGTTCCGCCGCGCGTTCGCGCACACACTCAGCGAGGTGTCCATGCCCACCGGCAAGGTCAGGTTCTACGACGACGAGAAGGGCTTCGGCTTCATCAGCACCGATGACGGCCAGGACGTGTTCCTGCACGCCACGGCTCTGCCCGCCGGAACCCCCGGGCCCAAGGCCGGGACACGACTGGAGTTCGGCGTCGCCGACGGCAAGCGCGGCCCCCAGGCCCTGTCCGTGCGCGTCCTCGACGCCCCGGTGAGCCTCTCCAAGCGCTCCCGCAAGCCCGCCGACGACATGGCGATCATCGTCGAAGACCTCGTCAAGCTCCTCGACGGCATCGGCGGCGACCTGCGACGCGGTCGCTACCCCAACGGCCCTCACGCGCAGAAGATCGCGGCCGTGCTGCGCAAGGTCGCCGATGACTTCGAAGCCTGAGCAGCCCGTCGACGAGCGTCTGACCGGCGCCCACGACCTGGCGCTCTCCGCCCTCCACGAGATCACGCCGGCCGACACCGTCGGCCCCGCGGCCGGGTACACGGCCGAAGACGACGGTGCCGTGTCGTTGCGTTTCCACACGCGCCTCTCCGGGTACCCGGGCTGGTTCTGGACGGTGAGCGTCGCCGTGGTCGAGGGGGCCGATCCCACCGTGCTCGAGGTCGAACTGCTGCCGGGGGAGGGAGCCCTGCTCGCCCCCGACTGGGTGCCGTGGGCGACGCGCCTGGCCGAGTACCAGGCGGCGCAGGTGGCCGCGGCCGTCATCGACGAGGACGATGACGATCTCGACGAAGATGACGACGACGACACCGACGACGTCGACGACGAGGTGGACGACGACGAAGACGAGCCGAAGGCGCGCTTCCACGCCGGCGACCTCGACGGTGTCGACATCGACGAACTCGACGCCGACCACCCCGACGCGGCCGACGACGACCCCGACGCGGCGGACGACGACCTCGACGAGACGGACGACGACGAGCCCGACCGCTCCGACGAGGACGAAGACGAGGGCGACCGCAGCTATTGAGCACGAACGACGAAGGCCGTCCCGCACGATGCGGGACGGCCTTCGTCGATTCGACCGGGCGTCAGGCGCGGGGCAGGTTCTCGATCGTGTAGTCGATCGCGCCGATGAGGCGACGCACGTCGGCGGGCTCGATCGAGACGAACGTCGCGACCCGCAGCTGGTTGCGCCCGAGCTTGCGGTACGGCTCGGTGTCGACGATGCCGTTCGCGCGGAGGCTCTTGGCGATCGCGGCCGCGTCGATGCTGTCGTCGAAGTCGATGGTGACGACGACGGGCGAGCGGTCGGCGGGGTCGGACACGAAGGGGGTCGCGACGGTGCTCGCATCGGCCCACTCGTACAGGGCCGACGACGACTCCGCCGTGCGCGCGGCGGCCCAGGACAGGCCGCCGTTGTCGAGGATCCAGCCGAGCTGCTCGTCGAGCAGCAGCAGGGTCGCCAACGCGGGGGTGTTGAGCGTCTGCTGGAGGCGGGAGTTGTCGAGGGCGTTCTTCAGGCTCAGGAACTCGGGGATGTACCTGTCGGATGCCGCGATGCGCTCGATGCGCTCGATGGCGGCCGGCGACACGGCGGCGTACCAGAGGCCCCCGTCGGAGCCGAGGTTCTTCTGCGGCGCGAAGTAGTACACGTCGGCCTGCGTCACATCGAAGTCGATGCCGCCCGCGGCGCTCGTCGCATCGATGACGGTCAGCGCACCGGCATCCGCCCGGACGCGCTCGATCGGAGCGGACACGCCGGTCGAGGTCTCGTTGTGCGGCCAGGCGTAGACGTCGACGCCCTCGACCACCTCGGCGACCGTCCGCGTGCCCGGCGCGGCCTTGCGCACGTCGGGGGCCTGCAACCAGGGAGCGGCGGCCGCGGAGGCGAACTTGCCGCCGAACTCGCCGAAGACCAGGTTCTGGCTGCGGGTGTCGATGAGGCCGAACGCCGCGGCATCCCAGAAGGCGGTCGACCCGCCGTTGCCCAGGATGATCTCGTAGCCCTCGGGCAGACGGAGCAGCTGCGACAGCCGTTCGCGCGTGCTGGCGACGAGGTTCTTGACGGGGGCCTGCCGGTGCGAGGTGCCGAGGATCGACGCTCCGCGGGTGACGAGGGCCTCGAGCTGCGCACCGCGCACCTTCGAGGGGCCGCACCCGAAGCGGCCGTCGGCGGGCAGGAGTTCGCTGGGGAGTTCCACGTGCGGCATGGACCGATTCTAGAGTCCCCGCCCCGCCCCTCCCGCGCTCATGTCGGAGGGGGTCGGTAGGCTGGGAGGACTTGCCGCGCGACATCGAGGACACCTGAATGACCGACCTGATCGACACCACCGAGATGTACCTGCGCACGATCCTCGAGCTCGAAGAGGAGAAGATCGTGCCGCTGCGCGCGCGCATCTCCGAGCGCCTCGGCCACTCGGGTCCGACGGTCTCGCAGACCGTGGGCCGCATGGAGCGCGACGGTCTCGTCGTCGTCTCGGAAGACCGTCGACTCGAGCTGACCGACGACGGACGCCAGAAGGCCGTCGACGTCATGCGCAAGCACCGTCTCGCCGAGCGCCTCCTGAGCGACGTCATCGGGCTCGACTGGGCCTACGTGCACGACGAGGCGTGCCGGTGGGAGCACGTCATGAGCGAGCAGGTCGAGCGACGTCTCGTCGAACTGCTCGGGCACCCGACCGAGTCCCCGTACGGCAACCCGATCCCCGGCCTCGACCAGCTCGGCGACGCCACCAGCGCCACCTTCGACGACGGCGTGGTCGGTCTCGTGCGAAAGCTGACGGATGCCGGGGGCCCCATCACCGGCACGATCCGGCGCCTCGCCGAACCCGCGCAGGTCGATCCCGAACTTCTGCAGCAGCTCAAGGCCGCCGGAGTCCTCCCCGGCAAGCGCGGCGACTACCGCTTCAACGAGGGCTACGTCCTCCTGCAGATGGAGGGCGTCGACGAGGGGCTCGAGCTGCCCGTCGAGGTCGCTTCGCACATCTTCCTGGTCGCCGGCGACTGAGCGTCGGCGGGATTTCACCCGGGTGTTCGTCGGGGCCACCCGAGCTAAGCGTGACTTGTTCGTTATCTTCAGGTAGCCTCAAAGGGTCCACAGGCTGGAAGCCCGCCGTCGGACCCCTCGCGGTTTGCCTCATCGGCTCGTCGTCCGTAGAGGGCTAAGCCCGCACATCGTGCCCCCAATGATCGAGTGCTGACGAGCCAGCGTCCCCGAAGACGCAGAGGCGCCGGAGGAACTTTGGCTGAACACAACGATCCCGCTGCGGACCTACCCGAGGTCCCCGTAACGGGCCCCACCCGAAAGAGCACACGCGCGGCCGTCGCCCGAACGACGAACCGTCCCGCTCGCATCGCGGCCGTACCGGTCGCCCGCACCGCGGCCGCACCGGCCGTGAGCGGCATCCCCGCTCCCCGCCCCTCATCGACGCGCCGCATCGGCAAGCCGTTGCGCAGCGCCGTCATCCTGTCGATGGTGGCGGGCCTCGTCGCCACCGTCGCCATCCCGGCGTACGCGGCCACCATGCCCGCGGCCGAGACGATGACGCTGCAGCAGATGTCGGCGGCCGACAACCAGTCGCTGGTCGTCGCCTCCGACGCGACGGCCGAGTCGCTCGACCGCAGCAGCTACTCCGCCACGACCGCGGACGAGATCAAGAAGAAGAAAGACGAGGAGGCCGCCGCAGCCGCCGCCGCGGCAGCGGCTGAGCGCGCCCGTCTGACCGCATCCACCGCGAACGCCTCCGTCTCGTCGGTCGACCTGTCGATGACCGCGCCCGGATCGGGCGAGGTCCGGTGGCCGCTCACCAGCTACGTCCTCGGACGCGGCCTGTGGGATTCCGGCTACCACCAGGGCGTCGACCTTCTCGCCCCCGGTGGGCAGCCGATCTTCGCCGCGGCCGCCGGTGTCGTGAGCGTCTCGCAGGAGAGCTACGGCGGGTACGGCGTCGGTATCGAGATCGAGCACGTCATCAACGGCCAGAAGGTGCGCACCACGTACGGCCACATGACCTACGGCAGCCGTCAGGTGCAGGCCGGGGACACGGTCGCCGCGGGCCAGCTCATCGGCCTCGTCGGTTCGACCGGCAGCTCGACCGCCAACCACCTGCACTTCGAGGTGCACATCAACAACTCGGTGGTCGACCCTTACGCCTGGCTGCAGCAGAACGCCGGCTGATCCTTCCTCACGCGAGACGGCGTGCCGGAGACCATCGTTCTCCGACACGCCGTCTTCCGTTTCCCCTCCGGCCCGACCCCGGGCGTGTTCTCGTGGGTTAGCCTTTCCTCGACGTCGGAAGAACCGGAGGGAACGCCGATGAACGCCAGTCCGCGCATCCGCACCATGGATGCGCTCGGGCTGCTCGTTCTTCGGCATCGTGAGTTCGGATGCCGTGGCCTCGCCGCGCGTCCGAAGGCGCTGTCTGCCTAGACAGCGCCTTTTTTCATACCCTTCCGCGCCTGCCGTCGTCGCGAGTCGAACATCCGAGAAGCCGTCTCGGCCATTCGAGAGGAGACGTACATGCGCACACTGGTGCTCAACGCGGGCTACGAGCCCCTCGCCGTCGTGTCGTTCAAGCGAGCGCTCGTGCTCGTGATGAACGAGAAGGCCGTGGTCGTCGAACGCGTCGAGGAGGACCCCGTCTGGGCTTCCGCCGGCACGTACGATCGCCCGGCGGTGATCATCCTGACCCGCTACGTGCGCGTGCCGGGCGCACGGCGTGTGCCGGTGACGCGTCGCGGCGTCCTTCGTCGCGACGGGCACCGCTGCGGGTACTGCGGGAAGGCCGCCTCAACGATCGATCACGTGATGCCGCGCTCGCGCGGTGGCAAGGACACCTGGGAGAACCTCGTGGCGTGCTGTCTCGCGTGCAACAACATCAAGGGCGATCGCACGCCGCAGGAGATGCGGTGGGAGCTGCGGCTCGTGCCCGCACCGCCGCACGGCTCGTCCTGGACGGTGCGCGGCGTCGACAAGAGCGACCCGCGCTGGGAACCGTACCTGGCGCTCGCGGCTTGACGCTGCTGACCCGCCCCGGTTCGCCGGGCTCGTCGTCGTGCCCGGCCGAGGGTTTCCGGGGATCGACGTCGTGTCTCGGGAGGCCTCGGCAGACCTCCTCCGCCGATGTCGGAGGTCGATCGTATCTTCGACCCACAGGGATTGAGGGAATAGAACACATGTTCTAACCTGTGGGAGTGAGGGCGATCATGCGAGACCAGGTACAGGCCGTACCCGATATCCATGCGCTGCGCGATCGCCTGGAGCGCATGCAGGGGCGTCGGATGGACGCCCCGGTGCTCCCGACGCATCCCGCATTCTCGCCGCTGCTGCCCGGAGGGGGTTTGCGCCCGGGCTCGGCCTACGCCCTCGCGCGCTCGTCCTCCCTGCTGCTGGCGCTCATGGCCCGACCCTCGCAGGACGGGGCGTGGTGCGGAGTGATCGGCATGCCCGAACTGGGCGCCGAGGCCGCAGAGAAATACGGTCTCGATCTCGACCGGCTCGTCTTCATCCCCGATCCGGGCCCGCGGTGGCTCGCGGTGACCGCGACGATCACCGAGGTGCTGCCGGTGGTGGCCGTGCGCCCGCCCGCGGGTTCCACGGCGGCTCGCGGGGGTGCCGAGACCACGCGCCTGGCCGCGCGGTTGCGCGACCGCGGGTCGGTGCTGCTCGTGCAGGGCGCGTGGCCGCAGGCCGAAGCGGTGATCGACGTGGCCGACCCGCAGTGGTCGGGGCTCGGTCAGGGCAGCGGGTATCTCGCCGGTCGTGAGCTGACGGTCTCGGTCAGCAGCCGTCGTTCGCCGAACGCCCGCCGCGCGCGCATGCTGCTGCCGGCCGCCGACGGGTCGATCGAGCTGCTGGGCGCCCCGGCCGAACGTCTCGTGCCGCGCGGTCATGACGCCTCCCCGACGTCGGCGTATCCCGTTCGGGCGGTGGGCTGATGCAGGCGCCCACGCGCAGCCTCGTGCTGTGGTTCCCCGACTGGCCGATCACGGCGTTCGCTCACGAGGCCGTCTCGCCCCCGAAGCCGGAGGCCGCCGTCGCGGTGTTCGCGAACAACATCGTCGTGGCGTGCTCGTGGGCGGCCCGCGCGCAGGGTGTGCGCCGGGGCCAGAAGCGCCGCGACGCGCAGGCCCTGTGCCCGACGCTGCAGGTCGTGCCCGCAGACCCCGTGCGCGACACGCGCGCCTTCGCCCCCGTCGTCGCGCGCGTCGAGGAACACGCCCCCGGAGTGCAGGTCGTGCGACCCGGTCTCTGCGCGCTGAAAGCGCGAGGACCGGCTCGGTACTACGGCGGCGAACACGAGGCGGCTCGCACGCTGATCCGCCTGCTCGACGACGTCGGTTTCCGCGACGTGCGGGCGAGTGTCGCCGACGGCGTCTTCACTGCCGAGCAGGCGGCGCGATCGGCGCGCGTCGACGACCCGGTGCGGATCGTCGCCCCCGGTGAAGCCGGTACGTTCCTGGCCCCCCTGTCCGTCGCGACGCTTGACGACGACGAGTTCGGGAGCCTGCTCTCACGTCTGGGCGTGCACACGCTCGGCGACCTGGCCGCGCTCCCGGTCGAGCGGGTACGTGAGCGCTTCGGCGGCCGCGGGGTGCGGCTGCACGCCCTGTCGGGAGGACTCGACTCGCAGCCGGTGCAGCCGCGGACGCCTCCGCCCGAACTGCACCGCGACGTCGCCTTCGAGCCCCCGCTCGAACTCGCCGATCAGATCGCCTTCGGCATGCGCGTGGCGGCCGAGGAGTTCATCGCCGGGTTGGGCGCGCACGACCTCGTGTGCACCGAACTGCGCGTCGTCCTCACCGGCGAACGAGCCGAACGCAGTGAACGCGTCTGGTTGCATCCGGGGTCGTTCGACGCCGCCGCCGTGGTCGATCGGGTGCGGTGGCAACTCGCCGAAGACGCCCAGGGCATCTTCGGCAGCGGAGTGGCCGGGGTGCACATCGAACCCGAAGCGGTGGATGCCGCGGCCCACCACGCCAAAGGGCTGTTCGGCGCCGGCCCCGACGAACGCGTGCACCACGCGTTGTCGCGCGTGCAGGCGATGCTCGGCCATCGCGCCGTGGTGACGCCTGTCGTCGGCGGCGGGCGATGGCTCGCCGAACGCCAGGTGAACGTGCCGTGGGGAGATCGGGCCGTGACGGCGAGAGATCGGGCACGACCCTGGCCCGGCAGCCTTCCCGACCCTCTGCCGGCCACGGTCTACCCCGAACCGCGCCTGGTCGGTGTGACCGACATCGCGGGCGCGCCCGTGACGGTGGGGGAGCGCGACCTGCTGAGTGCCCCGCCCGCCGTGCTCGAGACGGCGGGGCAACGTCGTCGCATCCGTGAATGGGCAGGCCCTTGGCCGATCAGCGAGCGGGGGTGGGACCCGTTGCGGGCACGCCGGGCGCATCGATTCCAGGTGGTCGACGCCGACGGCGGCGCGTGGCTGCTGGTGGTCGAAGAGGGCGAGTGGCGGGCGGAGGGTCGATATGACTGAGGCGGGGGTGCGCTGATGGGATGGACCAACCCCCCGGTGAAGTGGTCGGAGCTGGAGCGACTGCTCAGCGACGCGCGTCGACCGACCGGCACACCGCCGAACGGCGACGGCGGCGACAGCCCGGCCTGGTCGCACAAGCGCGGCGCTTATGTGCCGCCGTCGATCGAGCGTCCCGACGACACGATCCCGTACGCCGAACTGCACGCGCACTCGTCGTACTCGTTCCTCGACGGAGCCTCCTCGCCCGAAGAGCTCGTCGAAGAGGCCGAGCGTCTGGGCCTTCACGCCCTCGCCCTCACCGACCACGACGGCTTCTACGGGATCGTGCGCTTCGCCGAGGCGGCCGAGGCCCGCACGGTGAAGACGGTTTTCGGGGCGGAGTTGTCGTTGGGACTCAGCGGTCCGCAGAACGGCGCGGCCGACCCCGAGGGCTCGCACCTGCTCGTCCTCGCGCGGCGAGAAGAGGGGTACCACCGTCTCGCCGCCGCGATCACCCACGCGCAGCTCACCGGCGCCGAGAAGGGGCGTCCCGTCTACGACCTCGTCGATCTCGCCGAGCGGGCGGGCGGTCCCCGCGATCCGCACTGGGCCGTGCTCACCGGATGCCGCAAGGGAGCCGTGCGGCAGGCGCTGGCATCCGAGGGACCGGCGGGGGCCGCGCGTGAACTCGACACCCTCGTCGACCTGTTCGGCGCACAGGCCGTCTACGTCGAGCTGATGGATCAGGGCGACCCGCTCGACTCCCGTCGCAACGACGTGCTGGCGGCTCTCGCCGCCGAGCGGGGACTGCCGACCCTCGCCACCAACAACGTGCACTACGCCGCTCCGCAGAAAGAACTGCTCGCCGCCGCCGTGGCCGCGGTGCGGGCGAACAGGGGTCTCGACGAGCTCGACGGGTGGCTACCCGCCCACGCCGGCGCGCACCTGCGCTCGGGCGTCGAGATGTCGGCCCGGTTCGCGCGCTACCCGGGCGCCGTCGCGCGCACCGTGACGCTGGCCGACGAGATCGCCTTCCCGCTGCGCCGCGCCAAGCCCGCGCTTCCCAAACAGAAGGTTCCCGAGGGGCACACGCCCATGTCGTGGCTGCGGCACCTGGTGTGGCAGGCCGTGCCCCGCAAGTACCCGGACCTCTCCGACGACGACCGCCGCCGCATCGAACGCGAGCTCGGCGTCATCGAGATGAAGGACTTCCCGGGGTACTTCCTCATCGTCTACGGCATCGTGGCCGAGGCCCGCCGTCGTGGCATCCTGTGCCAGGGGCGCGGGTCGGCCGCCAACAGCGCGGTCTGCTACCTGCTCGACATCACCGCGGTCGACTCCATCTTCTACAAGCTGCCGTTCGAGCGGTTCCTGTCGAGCCTGCGCGACGAGGAGCCCGACATCGACGTCGACTTCGACTCCGACCGCCGCGAAGAGATCATCCAGTGGGTCTACGGGGAGTACGGGCGCGAGCGGGCGGCGCAGGTGGCGAACGTCATCCAGTACCGCCCCAAGAACGCCGTGCGCGACATGGCCCGGGCGCTCGGTCACTCGCCCGGTCAGCAAGATGCCTGGTCGAAGCAGGTCGAGCGCTGGGGGGCGACGCTCGAGACCGGGGGCGACCATGACATCCCCGACCAGGTCATCGAGTTCGCGTCGGAGCTGCTGAAGGCGCCGCGGCACCTCGGCATCCATTCCGGGGGCATGGTGCTCACCGATCGGCCGGTGGGCGAGGTCGTCCCCATCGAGCACGCGCGCATGGAGGACCGCACGGTCATCCAGTGGGACAAAGACGACGCCGCGTGGATGGGACTGGTGAAGTTCGATCTGTTGGGGCTCGGCATGCTCGCGGCCCTGCAGTACTGCTTCGACCTGATCCGGGATGCCACCGGCGAGGAATGGGAGCTGTCGACCCTGCCGAAAGAAGAGAAGGCCGTGTACGACATGCTGTGCCGGGCCGACTCGATCGGGGTCTTCCAAGTGGAGTCGCGCGCGCAGATGGGGCTGCTGCCCCGCCTGCAGCCGCGCAAGTTCTACGACCTGGTCGTGCAGATCGCCCTGATCCGTCCGGGCCCCATCCAGGGCGGGGCCGTGCACCCGTTCGTGCGGCGCAAACTCGGCCAGGAGAAGATCACCTACGTGCACCCCAAGCTCGAACCGGTGCTGGAACGCACGATGGGGGTGCCGGTGTTCCAGGAGCAACTGATGCAGATGGCGGTCGCCATCGGCAACTGCTCCGCCGAAGACGCAGATCTGCTGCGCCGGGCAATGGGGTCCAAACGGGGGCTGGAGCGCATCGACTCGCTCCGCGAGACGTTGTACGCCGGCATGGCCGAGAACGGCCTCGTCGGCCAGGTCGCCGACGAGCTGTACGCCAAGATCCAGGCGTTCGCGAACTTCGGCTTCGCCGAGTCGCACTCGCTGTCGTTCGCACTGCTGGTCTACGCGAGCTCGTGGATCAAGCTGCACTATCCGGCGGCGTTCCTCGCGGGGTTGCTGCGCGCACAGCCCATGGGGTTCTACTCGCCCGCGACCCTGACCGCCGACGCGCGGCGGCACGGCGTGGTGGTACGCCGGCCCGACCTGTCGCGGTCGGGGGTCGAAGCGACGCTCGAGGCGGTCGACGCGGGGGAGACGGGTGCCGCGGCGACGGGTGCCTCGGCGACGGGTGCCTCGACGGGTGCGACGGGTGCGAGTTCGAGCGGTTCGGCGCCGCGGCAGCGCCGGAGCATGGGACCCCCGACCGGACTCGACGCGTGCGCGGACGCACGGCAGCCTCCGACCGGGGACTTCGACCCGTCGGAGCCCGACGAGACCCTGGCGCACCGTCGTGACGGGGGTTTCACCGTTCGCCTCGGCCTCGCCGGGGTGACCGGCATCGGCACGAAAGTGGCCGCGCGCATCGTCTCCGAACGCGAGCGCGGCGGCGCCTACCGCGACCTTCGCGACCTCGTGCGTCGCACCGGACTGGTCACGGCCCAGCTCGAGGCGCTCGCGACGGCGGGGGCTTTCGAGTGCTTCGGGCACACGCGGCGCGAGGCGATCTGGTTGTCGGGTTCGGCGGCGCTGGACCGCGCCGAGTTCCTTCCCGACTCCCTCGTGGCCGTGCAGCCGCCGTTGTTCACCGACCCGTCGAGCTACGAGATCCTCGCCTCCGACCTCTGGGCGACGGGTCTCTCGGCCGACGATCACCCGCTCACCCACTTCCGGTCGGCGCTCGACGCGCGGGGGGTGCTGACCTCGCGCGAGCTCCGCACGTTCGAGACCGACCGGCGCATCGAGGTGGCGGGGCTCGTCACCCACCGGCAGCGGCCGGCCACGGCGTCCGGCATCACATTCCTCAACCTCGAAGACGAGCACGGGCTCATGAACATCATCTGCTCGGTCGGGGTGTGGAACAGGTATCGCCGGGTCGCCCGTGAGTCGCCCGCGCTGATCGTGCGCGGCATGCTCGAGCGTTCCGTCGAGGGTGTGACGAACGTGGTCGCCGACGGGTTCACCGATCTGCGCGTGGGAGTCGCCCACGCGTCGCGGGACTTCCGATGAGAGGCGTCACGACCTCGGATCGAGCGACGGCCGGCGATCGATCATCGCCTCCGACGGCACGGTGGGGCACGATGGGCGGCAGGGCACGGGGGCGCCTTCAGCGACCTTCCGCCATGCCCGGCCAGCGCCGAAGGAGCCGCTCGATGTCGATGCCGACGAAGTCCCGGCCGCGTGCACTCGCGGTCCTCACCGCGCTCGCGATAACCGCTTCCGCCTCGGTCGCCAGCGCGCCGTCGTTCGCGGCGACCTCCGCCGCCTCCGCACCGATCGTGCGGACCATCGACGGGCTCGACGCGTCGATCGCCTACAGCGGGTCGTGGCGCAAAACCTCGAACAAGGCCGACCATAACGGCTCCGTGCAATACGCGAACGCCGCAGCCGCCTCCTACTCCTACAGCTTCGAGGGCACCGGCATCCGTATCCTCGGACGCAAGACGCCCCTCAGCGGCATCAGCGAGATCCGTATCGACGGGGTTCTGTCGGCCCGCATCGACGCCTATGCGCCGTCGAACGTGTTCAACACGGTGCTGTACGAGCGGGCCGACCTCGCTCCCGGCGCGCACACGCTCACCGTGACCGCGACGGGCCAGAAATCCGCCGCGGCACAGAACACCAACGTGACCTTGGACGCCCTCACGGTGACCTCCGCCGGCGCCAGCCCCACGCCGAGCCCTCCCGTCGTGCCGAGTCCGACCGCGACCGCGGCGCCGTCGCCGACGCCTTCGCCGAGCGCCACCCCCACGACTTCACCGACCCCAGCGCCGACCCCGACTCCGACGGCCACGCCGACGGTGGCCCCGACTCCGACGTCCACTCCGACGCCCTCGCCGACCCCGACGCCGACGCCGACGGCCGGACCCGTCGGCGTGCCGGCGCCGATCGCCGAGTGGCGGTTCGAGGAAGCCGCCGCTCCGTTCCGCACGACCACCGGAGACCTTCCGCTTCAACACGCGGGCAATGTGCGCGCGACCACCGTCGCGACGCCGTTCGGGCGCGGGGTGAACCTGCCCGGCAAGAGCTTCCTGCGGCTGCACCGCGACGCCGTCGGGCGCCTGAACGTGGGGGCGGGCACGGGAACGGTCACCGTCGCGGCCTGGGTCCTGATGACCGACGACAACGCCGGGTTCGTCGCGGGGATGTGGTCGGAGTCGAGTAGGGATCCGCGCAGGTCGTACGGACTCTTCTACGACCTCTCCACGTACGGCGGAGACGAACGCGGCAACTTCCATGTGTCGCGGACGGGAGGACCCACAGCCGGTCACCCGTTCTCGATCGACTACTCCGCGTCCGGACAGACCTTCACCCGTCGCGTGTGGCAACTGCACGTCGGCACCTACGACGGTCGGGAAGCCGTCTCCTACCTCGACGGACTCTCCGTCCCGCTGGGGCCGGTGAAGGACAAATTCGGCAACACCTACATGAAGAATCCGTACCCCTATCCGGACGGTCTGAACCCGACCCCCGCGGAGTTCACCGTCGGCGCCGTGCAGATGGCCTCGACGGTCGGCAACTACGCCGAGGGCACCTTCTCCCGCGTGCGTGTCTGGGACCGCGCCCTCACCGCCGAGCAGGTGCGAGCCCTGTACGAGAACGAGCGACCCGTCGTGCCCTGACGCTGCGGTCGTGCCGCATCCCGGTGTGGCGGTCCCGGCGGAACGAACGGGTTCCGGGCGCGATCGTGTCACGCGCGTAGCCCGGTCGCGACGGATATGCGAAAGGGTTCCGGTCGTGATCGTGTCACGCGCGTGGCTCGGTCGCGACGGGTATGCGAAAGGGTTCCGGTCGTGATCGCACCGCGCGCCGCGGCTCGATCCGCGACGCGTGTGCGAACGGGTCCCGGGCGTGATCGCGCCGCGTGCTGTTTCCCGGCTCGTGACGCGCGCGGACCTGGGGACGGACACCGACGGCGTTCTCCTGCCCTCACTAGACTCGGGCCATCCCGCCGGTTCCGCATCAGACAGGGAGCGCCATGACCGACACACCCACTCCGCCCGACGGCTGGTACCCCGATCCCGCCGGAGGTGGCGGCCTCCGCCGATGGAACGGCACGTCGTGGACCGACGAGGTGCGCGCGGTCGACGGGAGCACCGCCGCCCCCGCTGGAGAGAGCAAGGATGCCGCGGTGCCGCTGCATGACGACTCCTCGCGCGGCGCTGCCTCCGACCATGACGCCGTCACCTCGGCGACCGCGACGGACCACCGTGCCGCCGATGAGACGCCGACCGAGTCCTTCGGCGCGGAGGGCGAATCTTCATCGCTCGCCCCCGACTCGACCGTCGCGCACGGGGATCACGGCTCGACCGAAGACGATGCCGCCTGGAACGAGGACGCCCCCGCGGTCACCTCGTCGACGCCGGGCGAGTCGGCTGCGGTGTCCGGGTCGACCGCCCCGCACGAGCCGTCCGCTCCGCGCGAGACGATCGCTGCGCACGAGACGATCGCTGCGCACGAGCCGTCCGCCCCGCACGAGCCATCCGCCCCGCACGAGCTGTCCGCCCCGCACGACCTGTTCGCTCCGCGGGAGGCGTCCGCCGATTCGGAGCCGGTGTCTCCTCCGGAGCCGGTCGCCGCCCACGAGCCGTCCAGTGCCCAGGAGCCGCCCGCCGTCCGAGAGCCCGCGGCCGCTCCCGAGCCGCCTACAGCCCGCGACCCGCACATCGCTCCCGCCGCGGCCGCCGCCGGCGCGGGCGCCGTGGCTGCCGCGGCCGCAGCGGCGGCTCCCGCGGCATCGTCGGGCACTCCTCCCGTCGCCCCGGCCCCCGCCTTCCCGTCGGCGTACCCCGGTGCCCAGGCCCCGGCGACGGCCGCTGGCGCACCCGCCTATCCGGGAGCCGCCTCGGCCGGTGCACCGACGTATCCCGGAGCGTCCACCGCGGCTGCCCCGGCGTACGCGTCCGCGCCACCAGTCGGATACGGCGCCGCCCCGAAACGACACATCAACACGAACACCGTGTGGATCTGGCTCCTGGTCGCCCTGCCGCTGGTCGGCGTCCTGAGTCTGTTCGCGTTCGACTGGGGTTCGTTCATGCGCGAGTCGGTGTACAACGACCTGTACTCCGAGTCCCTGGCGAGCCCGTCCATGGCAGGCACCCTGCTCACGGTGGTGTCGTCGATCCTGAGCCTCGTGCTGGCGGGCGCCACCGTGCTGTTCGCCTTCCTGGACTGGCGGCAGCTGCGCGCCCGCGGAATCGAGCGGCCCTTCCACTGGGCATGGAGCTTCTTCGTGCTCGCGATCGGCAGCGGCCTGGTCTACATCATCGGGCGCAGCGTGATCGTGCGCCGACACACGGGCAAGGGCCTGGCCCCGCTGTGGGCGGCGATCGGCGTCACCGTGCTGACGTGGATCATCGCGAGCGTGTGGGTCGTGATGCTGCTGACGCAGATCTTCTCGCTCGTCCAGGAGCTGCAGTACACCTACGGCTACTGACGATCGGGGCGGCGCGAAGCGCGCGCCGCCCCGATCGACGCCTGCCGCCCCCACCCTGCCCGATGCCCGGTGTGCCTCGACGGTCGGGCGTCGGCGGTCACGCCGGACGACGCCACCGAGCCCTGGTCACCCGGCGACCGCCGTACCGCCCTGGTCACCCGGTGACCGCCGTTCCGCCTGATCACCCGGCTCGGTCACGCCGGACGACGTCACTGAGCCTCTGCCGTACTGCGCCGGTCACCCGGCGATCGCCGTACCGCCCCGGTCACCCGGCGCCGCCGTACCGCCAGGGATCACCCGGAGACCGCCGTACCGCCGTACCGCCGTACCGCCGTACCGCCGTACCGCCGTACCGCCGCACCGCCGTACCGCCGCACCGCCGCGTCTCCGCACCGCCGTGACCACGTCGATCGATCGCGACGACCATCAGCCGGTGCCGGAGAGCCGCGCCGCCGTGACCACGTCGATCGGTCGCGACGGCGATCAGCCGATGCCGGAGAGCCGCGCCGCCACGACCGCGTCGAGCAGCGCGTGCGCGGTGTCGTCCTTCGAACCGGATGCCGTGGCGACGACCTCCCCGTCGCCGTCGACGATCGTGAGCGCGTTGTCGACGGCCTCGAAGCCCTGCGTCCACCCGACCGCGTTCGCGGCGAGCAGGTCGACGCCCTTTCGGATCGCCTTCGCGCGGGCGCGCTCGCGCAGTTCCTCGTCGCCGGTCACCGTCTCGGCGGCGAACGCGACGACGGTCTGCCCCGGCCGGCGACGTTCGACGAGCCCCGCCACGATGTCGCGGTTCTCCACCAGCTCGAGGGTCAGCGCGCCGGGGAAGTCCTGCTTGCGGAGCTTCCCCTCGGCGATCGACGCGAGGGAGTAGTCGGCGACCGCCGCGGCCATGATGACGACGTCGGCGCCGGGGGAGACGGCATCCATCGTCCTTCCGAGCTCCTCGGCGGTGCCGGCGGCGATGACCTCGACCCGCGCATCCGGCCGTACGTCGGCGTCGAGGTGCGCCGCGACCAGGGTGACGTCGGCGCCGCGGTCGGCGGCGGCTCGGGCGATCGCGACGCCCTGCCGTCCGCTGGAACGGTTGCCGAGGTAGCGCACCGGATCGATGGGCTCACGTGTGCCGCCGGCGCTCACGACGATCGACAGACCCTGGAGGTCTCGGGGGCGCTCGACGAGGGCGAGGGCGGCGGCGACGATCTCCTCAGGCTCCGACATGCGCCCGGGCCCGGAGTCTCCGCCCGTCAGCACGCCGTCGGCGGGACCGACCACATGCACGCCCCGGTCGCGGAGCACCCCCATGTTGTGCGTCGTCGCCGGATGCCGCCACATCTCGGTGTGCATCGCCGGGGCGACGACGACCGGCGCGGTCGTGGCCAACAGCGTCGTGCCCAGCAGATCGGATGCCAACCCCGCGGCCATGGCGGCGAGGGTGTTCGCGGTGGCCGGAGCGACGATGACGAGATCGGCGGCCTGGCCGAGGCCGACGTGACGCACGCTCGCGACGTCGTCGTGCACCGACGTCGTGACGGGGTTGCGGCTGAGCGACTCCCACGTCGGCAGGCCGACGAACCGCAACGCGTCGTCTGTCGGGACGACGTGCACATCGTGCCCCGCCTTCACCAGCAGTCGCACGAGGCTCACGGTCTTGTAGGCCGCGATGCCCCCGGTCACTCCCACGACGACGAACATCGTCCCAGTCTTCCAGGTCGACCGCCGCGGCGGGGCGGCCGGTTGCTCGCGCGCCGCGCCACGAGAACACGGGATGCCGTGAGGACCGGGGGAGACGTGGTCCGATGGGCGTGCTCCGGGGCGGAGCCCCGTCTCGTGGCGGATGAGGGCGCGGCGATCGGGCTGAGCCCACCGCGATCGGGCGCGGGTAGCGTGGAAGGAATGTGCACGGTCGTGATCGACGTTCCGGAGACCGCCGGTGAGCCTGTACGCCTGCTCGCCGTCCGCGACGAGGAGCGCGATCGGCCGTGGCGCGGCCTCGGACCGTGGTGGCCGGAGCGCGGCGGCATCCTGGGTGTCCGCGACGACCGCGCGGGCGGTGCGTGGCTGGCGGTCGACCCCGTCGCGGGACGACTGGCGGTGCTGCTCAACCGGCAGGACCTGTCCACCCGTTCGGACGACGAGGTCGTCAGCCGCGGCGCGATTCCGCTCGACGCGGTGGGGGACGGCATCCCGGACCGTCCGGTCACGCGCGGCTTCAATCTTGTCGAGGTGGATGCCGACGGCGCCCACCTCGTGGAGTGGGACGGCCTCGTCGCGCAGCGCTCGCGGATCGCGCCGGGCACCCACATGATCGCTCACCACGAGGTCGACGACCCGGTCACTCCGCGCATCGGGCGGTGGCTCGAGGACTTCCGTCGTGCCGGTACCGGAGCGGGCGAGGATTGGTGGATGCCGTGGCTCGACGTCGTCGCACGCGCCACCGGCGACCCGTCCGCGTCGGTGCTGCGGCGGGACGCCCACGACGGGCACGTGCTCGAGTCGCTGCTGGTGTGCGTCGCGAGCATCGGAGCGGAGGGAGTCGACGTGCGTCAGGCGACCCCCGCCGAGCCCGGCCGCTGGGACGACGGGCTCATCGAGGGGCTGCGTCGTCGTGTCGGCGACCCGGACGTCGCCGGCTGAGGCGCCTCGGTCGCTGCAGCCCTCAGCCCGAGCGGTGACCGCCGGGGCGCTCGTCGAACGCGCATCCGCCCCGCCGATCGCCGCGCACTAAACTGATGGCATCCCGCCTTCGTAGCTCAGGGGATAGAGCGCCGCACTCCTAACGCGGGCGTCGCAGGTTCGAATCCTGTCGGGGGCACCGTTTCATCCGTCGTCGCTGGCGGCGGGGCGAGTCGCCGTCGGCTCTCGGCGGGATCGCTCGGCCGTCGACACCGGCGCCCCGTCGACACCGACGCCCCGGCGACACCGACGCCCGGGCGACACCAGCGACACCGACGACACCGACGACACCGACGACACCGACGACACCGAGACACCGAGACACCGAGACACCGGCGACACCGGCGACACCGGCGACCCGGCGACACCGGCGACACCGGCGCCCCGGCGACACCGACGCCCCGGCGACACCGACGCCCGGGCGACACCGGCGACCCGCCCCCCCCGGCGACACCAGCGACACCGGCGACACCGGCGACACCGACGACACCGACGCCACCGACGCCCCTTCACGGCCACGGCTCGCGCCCGGCGCGGTCGGGGATCCCGGGGTGCGCATTGCCGCCGGAGCATCCGCCTGGCATGATTACTGAACGATCGGTCGGAAAACCTCGGAGTCGAGGAAGGACGACCCCGCCGAAGCCGGCGGGGGAGAGGACGGCGATGTCGGACGCGATTCTCACCGGCGGTGCACGCACCCCCGTCGAGCAGGGGGCGCCGCGCCTGCGGATCGAGACGACGGACGACCGCGTCGTCGCGACCCTCGACCGCCCCGACCGGCGCAACGCGATCGACCAGTCCACGGTCGATGAGCTGCACGCGCTCTGCGCCCAGCTCGAGGAGCGGCCCCGCACCCTCATCGTGACGGGAGCGGGCGGGATCTTCGCCGCCGGAGCAGACATCGCGGAGCTCCGCGACCGCACGGGCGACGACGCGCGCCGCGGCATCAACGCCACCGTCTTCGACCGCGTCCGCCACCTGCCGATGCCCGTCATCGCCGCGGTCGACGGCTTCGCACTCGGCGGCGGCGCCGAGCTCGCGTACGCGGCCGACATCCGCATCGCGACCTCGCGCGCGCGCTTCGGCAACCCCGAGCCGGGGCTCGGCATCATCGCCGCGGCGGGAGCATCGTGGCGCCTGCCCGAGATCGTGGGGCACGCGCGAGCGAGTGAGTTGCTGCTCACCGGCCGCACGATCGACGCCGACGAGGCCCTCGCCTGGGGTCTGGTGTCGAGTGTGCACGAGCCCGACGGCCTGCTCGACGGCGCGCACGCGATCGCCGACCGGATCGCGGCGAACTCCGCCCGCGCCACGGTGCTCACCAAGCGTGCTCTCCTGGCGCCACGCGCCGCGCACCCCGCGATCGACGGCGAGTTGCAGGCCGAATTGTTCGACGGTGACGACAAGCACCGGCGCATGACCGCGTTCCTGGAGAGGAAGAAGTGACCGTCCACTCCGCCGCCCCGAGCGTCGGCGCGTCGGCGGCTGATCGCCCCCCGGCATCCCTTCCCCTCACCGTCGGCGTCCTCGGCGGAGGTCGGATGGGAGCGGGTATCGCGCACGCTTTCCTGCTCGCCGGCTGCCGGGTGCACATCGTCGAACGCGACGCCGACGCCGCCCGCCAGGCCCGCGCCCGGGTCGAGGCCGACCTGGAGCGCTCCGCCGCGCGGGGGAGGACGGTCCCGGATGCCGACGCCCTCACCGCCGGCACCGACCCCGCCGCCTTCGCCGGCGCGGGGCTCGTCGTCGAGGCCGTCCCGGAAGACCGCGCACTCAAGCTCGACGCCCTCTCGCGGATCGAGGGGGTGATCGACGACGCCGCGGTGGTGGCATCCAACACCTCCTCGATCTCGATCGACGCGCTCGCCGCATCTCTGCGCCGGCCCGCGCGCTTCCTCGGCCTGCACTTCTTCAACCCGGTGCCCGCCTCCGCCCTCGTCGAGGTGGTCGCCGGGGCACATACCGCACCGGGGGTGATCGAGTGGGCCACGCAGTGGGTCGACGCCATCGGAAAGACCGCCGTCGTCGTGCGCGATGCGCCGGGCTTCGCATCGAGCCGCCTCGGGGTGGCCCTGGGACTCGAGGCCATCCGCATGCTCGAAGACGGGGTCGCCTCGGCCCACGACATCGACACGGCGATGGAGCTGGGGTACCGGCATCCGATGGGTCCCCTCCGCACGACCGACATCGTCGGACTCGACGTGCGCCTCGGGATCGCCGAGGAACTCGAGCGCGCGTACGGCGCTCGCTTCGCCCCGCCCGCGCTGCTCCGGCGGCTCGTGGCCGAGGGGCATCTGGGCCGCAAGACCGGCCGCGGTTTCTACGAATGGAGCGATCGATGACGTTTCTGCCGAGCTATGCAAAGGGCGCCTGGTGGACGCCCGAGGGCGATCCGGATGCCGCGATCGTGCGCGACGCGTCGACCGGCGAAGAGATCGTGCGGGTCAGCACCCGCGGCCTCGACCTCGCCGGCGCCGTCGCCCACGCGCGCACCGCGGGGCAGAAGAGCCTCGGCGCGCTCACGTTCCCCCAGCGCGCGATGGTGCTGAAGAACCTCGCGATCGCCCTGAACGACCGCCGCGAAGAGCTCTACGCCCTGTCGGAGCGCTCCGGCTCGACCCGCCGTGACTCGCTCAGCGACATCGACGGCGGCATCGGCGTGCTGTTCACCTTCTCTTCCAAGGCGCGTCGCGAACTGCCCGCGGGCAGGGTCGTGCTCGACGGTCCGATCGAGCCCCTGTCGAAGGACGGTTCGTTCCTCGGCCGGCACGTCTACACGCGCCTCCCCGGTGTCGCGGTGCAGATCAACGCCTTCAACTTCCCGATGTGGGGCGCGCTCGAGAAGTTCGCGCCGGCCTTCCTCGCCGGCCTCCCCACGATCGTCAAGCCCGCGACGCCCACGGCGTACATCGCCGAGGCGTGGGTGCGGATCGCGGTGGAGTCGGGGCTGCTTCCCGAGGGCTCGCTGCAGCTGGTCAGCGGGAGCGTTCCGGGTCTGTTCGACCTGCTCGATCTCGGCGACACCGTCGGTTTCACCGGTAGCGCCACCACCGCCGAACGGCTGCGTTCCCAGGCGAGACCGGGCGTCCGGTTCACGAGCGAGACCGACTCGATCAACGCCTCGATCCTCGGCCCCGACGCCGCACCCGGCACCCCCGAGTTCGACGCGTACGTCAAGCAGCTGCTCGCCGAGCTCACCACCAAGGCGGGTCAGAAGTGCACCGCGATCCGCCGCGCGATCGTGCCGACGGGGATGACGGATGCCGTGGCCGAGGCGCTGCGGCAGAAGATCACGGAGCGCGTCGTCATCGGCGACCCGCGCGACGAGGGCGTGACGATGGGGCCGGTCGTCTCCCTCGCGCAGCGCGACGAGGTGCTGCGGCAGGTGCGGGTGCTCACCGACGCCGGCGGACGCTTCGTCGTCGGGTCGGCCGAGCCGCCTCAGGGGATGTCCGCCGATGGTGCTTTCCTGCAGCCGATGCTGCTGGCCTTCGCGGACGCCGCGACCCCGGCCGTCAACGACATCGAGGCTTTCGGTCCCGTCGCCAGCATCGTCGAATACACCGACGTCGCCGATGCCGCGACCATCGTCAGCCGGGGCGGCGGCTCGCTCGTCACGAGCGTCGCCACCCACGATCCCGACGTCGCGACCGAGCTGCTCACGCGCACGGGCGCCATGAACGGGCGCGTGCTGTTCCTCGACCGGGACGACGCCCGCACCTCCACGGGCCACGGGGCGCCCGTTCCGCACCTCGTGCACGGCGGCCCCGGCCGCGCCGGCGGGGGCGAGGAACTCGGCGGCATCCGCTCGGTGCTCCACTACATGCAGCGGACGGCCGTCCAGGGCTCGCCCCGCATGCTGACCGCGCTCACCGGGGTGTGGCATCCGGGCGCCGACACCGACACCGGCGGCATCCACCCCTTCCGCAAACCCCTCTCGGAGTTGAGGATCGGGGATGCCGTGGAGTCGGCCGAACGCGAGGTCACCCTCGACGACATCGAGGTCTTCGCGAGATTCACGGGCGACACCTTCTACGCCCACATGGACGAGGAGTCGGCCGCGGCGAACCCCTTCTTCCCGGGGCGCGTCGCGCACGGGTACCTGCTCGTGTCGTGGGCGGCGGGGCTGTTCGTCGACCCGGCACCGGGTCCGGTGCTGGCGAACTCGGGCCTGGAGAACCTCCGCTTCGTCACCCCGGTCTCGCCCGGTGACCGCATCCGCGTCGCCCTCACCGCCAAGCAGATCACCCCGCGCGAGACGGACGAGTACGGCGAGGTGCGGTGGGATGCCGTCATCCGCAACCAGGATGCCGAGATCGTCGCGCAGTACGACGTGTTGACGCTCGTGGCGAAGACGTGGCGGCCCGCGCCGGTGCCGGCATGAGCCTTCGGCCGATGATGCAGCGCGATCGCGCGTCGCAGATGCTCGGCATGGTCGTCGAGCGCGACGCGCCGGGGGAGGCCCGCGTGTCGATGATCGTGCGCGACGACATGCTCAACGGCTTCGCCATCACCCACGGCGGCCTCGTGTTCGCCCTCGCCGACACCGCGTTCGCGATCGCGTGCAACGAGGACGAACGGGTGACCGTCGCCGGCGGCGCCGACGTCACCTTCCTGAAGTCCACGACCGCGGGGCAGACGCTCACTGCGACCGCGATTCGCCGCGCGCGCAGCGGCCGCACGGGCCTGTACGACATCCGGGTGACGGATGAGACGGGCGACCTCGTCGCCGAGGTGCGCGGCCGCAGCATCACGACCGACCGGCGTCCGACGGCAGTGCCCCTGGTCCCTTCGACAGGCTCAGGGACCTCGGTTTTGCCGGCGGCTGAGGTCGAGCCGGTGGCTGAGCCTGTCGAAGCCTCCGGCCCCCGCCCACCCCACGACCCCGCCCCCGAGCGCGAGGGAGCGCTCACGTCCACGGAGGTGTCCCGATGACTCTGACCACCGCGTCGCGCCCGGACTTCCTGGCATCCGTCGATCCCGCCGGCATCCCGCTCGAGCGTCTGCGGGCGCTGCAGCTCGAGCGCCTGCGGTGGACCGTGCGGCACGCGTACGAGCACGTCGCCCTCTACCGGCAGAAGTTCGATCGGGCCGGCGTCCACCCCGACGACGTCCGGAGCCTCGACGACATCCGGCGGCTGCCCTTCACGACCAAAGCCGACCTGCGCGAGACCTACCCCTTCGGCATGTTCGCCGTGCCGATGGGGGACGTGCGTCGTATCCACGCGTCGTCCGGGACGACCGGGCGCCCGACGGTCGTCGGTTACACCGCCGGCGACCTCGACCGCTGGGCCGACCTCGTGGCGCGCTCGCTGAGCGCGGCGGGCATCCGCGCGGGGGACCGCGTGCACAACGCCTACGGCTACGGGCTGTTCACGGGCGGCCTCGGCGCACACGCCGGCATCGAGCGACTCGGTGCGACCGTCATCCCGATGTCGGGCGGGCAGACCGCACGGCAGGCGCAGCTCATCCAGGACTTCGCGCCCGACGCCATCCTCTGCACGCCCAGCTACCTGCTCACCATCGCCGACGCGCTCGAGGCGGCCGGCGTCGATCCCCGCTCGACATCGCTCAGGGTCGCGGTGCTCGGCGCCGAACCGTGGACGAACGAGATGCGCCGCGAGATCGAGCGTCGCCTCGACGTCGTCGCCGTCGACATCTACGGCCTGAGCGAGGTGATGGGCCCGGGCGTGGCATCCGAGAGCGCCCTCGCCAAAGACGGTCCGCACGTGTGGGAGGACCACTTCCTCCCCGAGGTGGTCGACGGCGTCAGCGGCGATCCCGTGGCCGACGGCGAGCTCGGCGAACTGGTCTTCACCTCCCTCACCAAGGAGGCCTTCCCCGTCATCCGCTACCGAACCCGCGATCTCACCCGGCTGCAGCCGGGTACGGCCTTTCCGGCGATGCGACGGATCGAGAAGATCACCGGCCGCAACGACGACATGATCATCCTGCGGGGCGTGAACCTCTTCCCGACGCAGATCGAGGAGATCGTCCTCGGCATCGAGACGCTCACCCCGCACTTCGTCCTCGAGCTGCGCCGCGAGGGACGAATGGATGCCATGACCGTGCGCATCGAACGCCACCCCGCCCTCGCGCGGGACGTGTGCGAGGCGGCCGGCGTCGTGCTGCGGCAGCGCATCAAGGTGCTCGTCGGCACCACCGTCGACGTGCGCGTCGAGGAGCCCGGCGTTCTGCCCCGCAGCGAGGGCAAGTACAAGCGCGTGTACGACCTGCGCTGACGCGTCGCCACGACCGGCGGGCGCCCGGGCGGGTGGCGTCGGGGCCGACCGGCGGGCGCCCGGGCCGGGTGGCGTCGGGGCCGCCCGGCGTCGCCGAGACCGCACGGCGTCGCCGAAACCGCACGGGGTCGTCGAAACCGCACGGCGTCGCCGAAACCGCACGCGTTCGGCGCCGATCGGATGCGGTCTCGGCAACGGGGTGCGGTCTCGCCGTGGGGTGTCCCGTTGCGGGTCGTCACCGCCGCGGATACACTTTACTGAACGATCGGTCTGTAAAAGGAGTCGACGATGACGATGACCGCACCCGCCCCCGAGGTCCACGACGGCGAGGCCTTGTTCGACGCCCTCATCGAGGCCGACGGCCGCATCGAACCGCGCGACTGGATGCCGGAGGGGTACCGCCGCACCCTGATCCGGCAGATCTCCCAGCACGCGCACTCCGAGATCATCGGCATGCAGCCCGAGGGGGCGTGGATCACCCGTGCCCCGAGCCTCAAGCGCAAGTCGATCCTGCTCGCCAAGGTGCAGGACGAAGCCGGGCACGGCCTGTACCTCTACTCCGCCGCGCAGACCCTCGGGATCACACGCGACGAGATGACGCAGCAGCTCGTCGACGGGAAGGCACGCTACTCGTCGATCTTCAACTACCCCGCCCCCACCTGGGCCGACATGGGTGCGATCGGGTGGCTCGTCGACGGCGCCGCGATCTGCAACCAGGTGCCGCTGTGCCGGGCGTCGTACGGACCCTACGGCCGCGCGATGGTGCGCATCTGCAAGGAGGAGTCGTTCCACCAGCGGCAGGGGTTCGAGATCCTGCTCACCCTGATGCGGGGCACCGAGGCGCAGCGCGAGATGGCTCAGGATGCCGTGGACCGCTGGTACTGGCCGAGCCTCATGATGTTCGGGCCCCCCGACGACGACTCGCCCAACTCGGCGCAGTCGATGGCGTGGAACATCAAACGCTTCGGCAACGACGAACTGCGCCAGCGCTTCGTGTCGATGCTCGTTCCGCAGGCAGCCGTGCTCGGTGTCACCCTCCCCGACCCGGAGCTGCGCTTCGACGAGGAGACCGGGCGGTACGAGATGGGCGAGATCGACTGGGCCGAGTTCCACGAGGTGCTCGCCGGGCGCGGACCGCTCAACACCTCGCGCCGTCGCCACCGCCGCGACGCCCACGAAGAGGGTGCGTGGGTGCGCGAGGCGGCCGCGGCGTACGCCGCGAAGAAGCAGCGCCGCACCGAGGAAGAGGTCGCCTGATGGCCACGCCCGGCGGCAGCCCCGCCGAGACCTGGCCCCTGTGGGAGGTGTTCGTGCGCGCGAGCCGCGGCCTCAGCCACGTCCACGTCGGCTCGCTCCACGCGCCCGACGCCGAGCTCGCCGTGCGCAACGCCCGCGACCTGTACACGCGCCGCGGAGAGGGAGTGTCGGTGTGGGTCGTGCCCTCGGATGCCGTGACCACCAGCGATCCGGGAGCGAAGGGCGCGTTCTTCGAGTCGCCGGCCGGGAAGAATTACCGCCACGCGGTGTACTACACCGCGTCCGAGGGGGTGCCGCACCTGTGAGCTCCGCGATCGATCCCGGGCACCGGTCCCGTCGACAGGCTCAGGGACCAGGGCCGAGGGGAGCCCCCGACCCGCACGGTGACGATCCGCACGGCGACGTCTCGCTCGACGCGCGAGAGCTCTCCGCCGAGTTCGCCGGGGGAGAGGAACGCGCCGTCGATCCCGACGTCGCCGCCTACGCGATGCGCCTCGGCGACGACGCGCTCATCCTGGCGCAGAACCTCTGCGGATGGGTCGCCCGCGCGCCCGAACTCGAAGAGGACGTGGCCCTCGGCAACATCGCCCTCGATCTGCTCGGCCACGCCCGTTCCCTCTTGCGCTACGCCGGCAGCCACGACGGCCGCGGGGAGGACGACCTCGCGTACTGGCGCGACGAACGCGAATTCCGCAGCGCCTGGCTGTTCGAACTCCCGAACGGCGACTTCGCGCACACCATCGCGCGTCAGCTCCTCGCCTCGGCCTTCCTTCTCGAGCTGTACCGCGAGCTCACGGCATCCACCGATCCCGTCCTCGCGGCCGTCGCGGCCAAGGCGGAGAAAGAGGTCGACTACCACCGAGACCACGCCGTGCAATGGACCCTGCGGCTGGCCGGCGGGACCGACGAATCGCGCCGACGCCTGCTCATCGCGCTCGACGACACCTGGCCGTTCCTCGACGAGCTCTTCCGCGACGAGCCGCTGCACGACCGTCTGGGCGATGCGGCGGTGCGCCCCTCGTCGCTGCGCGGGCGTGTCGACGACGTACTGGCCGCGGTCCTCGCGGAAGAGGATGTGCCGGTCCCCGCGATCCCGGGATCGTCCGCCGGTGGACGCCGCGGCATCCACCATCCCGCCTTCGGGCCGCTCCTCGCCGAGATGCAGGTGCTCGCCCGCCGCCACCCCGGGGCGACCTGGTGACCGCCGTGCTCGAGCGCGCGCGCGACCTCGCTGCGGCGGTCGTCGACCCCGAGGTTCCGGTGCTCACGATCGCCGATCTCGGGGTGCTCCGCGACGTGCGCCTCGACGGCGACACCGTCACGGTCACGATCACCCCGACGTACTCGGGGTGCCCCGCGGTCGACGCCATCCGCGACGACATCGTTCTCGCGCTCACCTCGGCCGGCTTCGAGCGCGTCGTCGTGAAGACCACCCTCGCCCCCGCGTGGACGACCGACTGGATGAGCGAGGCCGGCAAGCGCAAGCTCACGGCCTACGGCATCGCCCCGCCCACCGGCCGCGCGCCGGCGGGTCCCATCCGCGTGAAGCTCAGCGTCGCCTGCCCGCGCTGCGGTTCCCTCGACACGCGCGAGGTCTCCCGGTTCGGCTCCACCTCGTGCAAGTCGCACTGGGAGTGCCGTGCGTGCCTCGAGCCCTTCGACCACTTCAAGGCGCTCTGATGACGACGATGGATGCCACGCCCCCGAGCCCCACGGGAGTCGCCGCCGAGCGCGCCGACACCCCGCGCGCCCGCGCCCGCTTCCACACCCTGCGGGTCGCCGACGTGCGCCCGCTCACGCCGACGGCGATGGAGGTGACCTTCGCCGTCCCCGACGATCTCGCCGACGCGTTCGACTACGCCCCCGGCCAGTACGTCGCACTGCGTGCCCGCGTCGACGGGGAGGAACTGCGCCGTTCGTACTCGCTGTGCCGCCCGCCCGCGCGCGGCTCGCTCAGCGTCGGCATCAAACGCGACCCCGAGGGCCGCTTCTCGTCGTGGGCGCACGAGGGCCTGCGTCCCGGCGACGAGATCGACGTCATGAGCCCGCAGGGCACCTTCGTCTCGAGGGCCTCGACGGCCACCGGCCACGTGGTCGCGATCGCCGCGGGGTCGGGGATCACGCCGATCATGGCGCTCGCCGCGGGCGTGCTCGAGCGATCCGCCGAGACGCGCATGACGATCGTGTACGCCAATCGCTCGTCGACCGACGTGATGTTCGTCGACGAACTCGCCGACCTGAAGGACCGCTACCCGGCTCGACTGACGCTTCACCACGTCCTGTCGCGCGAGCAGCGCACCGCACCGGTGTTCTCCGGTCGCATCGACGAGGAACGTCTGCGCCTCATCCTGTCGCGGCTCATCGACGCGGCATCCGTCGACGAGTGGTTCCTCTGCGGACCGTACGCGCTGGTCGAGCTGTGCCGCGCGGTGCTCGACGAGGTGGGCGTGCCGCGAGAGCGTGTCCGCTTCGAGCTGTTCACCGCCGGCGACGGCGACGCCCCCGCGCAGACCGGCGGTGCGCGCCCCCTGCGCGTCCGCGCCGACGAGGCGGTGCGCCGCATCGCGTTCACCCTCGACGGGCAGTCCGCCGCGGTGGAGAGCCCGGTCGCCGCGAACGAGACGATCCTGGCCGCCGCCCTCCGCGTGCGCCCCGACGTGCCGTTCGCCTGCGCGGGAGGGGTGTGCGGCACCTGCCGCGCCCGCGTCATCGAGGGCGCCGTGTCGATGACCGAGAACTACGCGCTCGAGCCCGACGAGATCGAGCGCGGCTACGTCCTCACCTGCCAGTCGCACCCGCGTACCGACGTCGTCCGCGTCGACTACGACGGATGAGAGGGATGCCGTGATCGACTACGCCTTCGCCGACGGTCTCGCCGAGATCACCCTGAACGCGCCGTCGCGCCGCAACGCGCTCGGAGTCGATGACCTGCGCGCACTCGCCGAGGCCTTCGACCGCGCCGAAGCCGACGCTGCGCGCGCCGTGCTGCTCCACGGTGAGGGACCCTCGTTCTGCGCCGGGCGCGACATCTCGGGCGTCGACCCGGCCACGGATGACGTCGCGGGATACCTCGACGACACGCTCGCGCCCCTGCTCCGCCGCATGTCGGCGTTCCCCGCGCCGACCTTCGCCGCCGCCCACGGCGCGTGCCTCGGCGTGGGCCTCGGCCTGCTCGTCGCCACCGACGTGGTCTTCGTCGCCGACGACGCCAGGATCGGCTCGCCGTTCGCCGCCTTGGGGGCGGCGCTCGACTCCGGCGGCCACGCCCTGTTCGTCGAGCGCCTCGGCACCCACGCCACGCTCGATCTCATCTACACCGGCCGCATGCTCACCGGCGAGGAGGCCGTCCGCGCCGGGCTCTTCTCGCGGGTGGTCCCGGCATCCGAGATCCAGGATGCCACCGCGCTCGCCGCCCGTCGCGCGGCGGCCGGTCCCACCGAGGCGTTCCGCGCGAGCAAGCGCATCGTGACGGCCATCCGGGATGAGCGGCTGGGCCTGTGGGAGGCGATGGCGCTCGAGAACCGCGCACAGGCGGCCCTCGCCCGCAGCGACGACTACCGCGAGGGCTTCGCGGCGTTCCAGGAGAAGCGCGCGCCGGAGTTCGCGGGTCGCTGAGGGCGGCGGCACGCGTGTCCCGCTTGGTGCACGTCTGAGGGGTCGGGGCTGCACGACGTGGGACACGACGGGGATGCGGCAGGCGCCTCCGTCGGAGCGTGCCCCGATCGGTGCGGAAGAACCGGATCGGGGCTGCACGACGTGGGACACGATCGCCGGTCGATCCGGGCGCGGATCGGTCTGACGCGAGACATAGGGCCGTCCGGGGTGATGAGATCGCCTCATGTCGATCGACGAGGAAGCAGAACTCGCCCAGCTGCGTCGACGGGCGTACTCGCCGGCGGCGGACATCGCCTCCGACCCCCACGCCCTGCGACGACTGGTCGAGCTGGAGGCGCGGGTGGACGCGGAGGAGACGTCACCTGCCCCCGTCGAGCATGAGCCTGTCGTTCCCGGCGACGAGCCGGCACCGGATGCCGCTCCCGACCCGCCGCGGTTCTCCCTCCCGCGCCCGCGTCGCTCGACCGTGATCCTGCTGGGGGCGGCGGCGCTCGTGATCGCCACCCTGGCCACGGCCCTGACCCTCGTGCAACGCGTGCAGACGGACCCCCTGCAGACCGGTGCGACGCAGATCGCTCGACTGTCGCCCGATCCGGACTTCGACGTCCCGAGCTCCCTCGCGCGGGGCGTCACCGGCGAGGTCACCGCCTATGCCGAGTTCGAGGGGTTCCGCGCGCTGACCCTGCCCTCCTACCGGGATTCGGAGAGCACCGCCCGCTGCATGACGGTCTGGCAGCCCGCGCTTCTCGAGGCCGACGGATCCGGCTTCTCCTACGACGGCGAGAACCTCGTCATGGGCGTCTGCGGCGCCGGCGTCTTCCCCCCGGCCACGGCGATCCTGCTGAGTGAGGGCTCGCCCGAGCTCGCGCAGACCAGTCTCCCCGTCGGCACCGCCCTGCAGTTCGTCTACGACGCGGCAAACGACGAGGTCGTCGTCTTCTCGGGTTGATCAGTCCCCCACGCGCACCGTCGGGCAGGGTCGCGGTCGGAACCGCCGCCCGCTGACATCCCGGCTGCAGCCCGCGGCAAGAAGTCTTCGCACGGCCCGAACGGCACGCGACGGATGACGCGAGGCCATCGCACCGCGGGGATGCTCCCGCGCAGCACGGACACGACGATGCCCCGGCACGCGGCCGGGGCATCGTTTCGCACAGCGAGGGCGTCAGGCGGCGTTCGTCACCGCGAACTGCACCGAACCCTGGGGGTCGATCTGCGCGTCCAACACGCGGTCGTCGAGGACGACCGCGGCATCGGTGTCGAGGAAGACCCGCGCGCCGGCGTTCTCCACGACGGTGTCGGCGGGCTCGGGGGCGCCGACGACCGAGAGCGCGAACTGCGACTCGGGCGATCCGGCTCCGGCGATGCGCACGCCGCCCTGGGCGGCATCCGGGAACTGCGCGGTGATGGTCTTGACGGCGGTCGTGGCCTCTTCGGTGAGCGTCAGCATGGGTGACTCTCCTTTTCTGATCGACGACAGGAGCCAGCCACGATGCCGAGAATCGCGGCGGCTCTCAACTCCTCGCGGCCATTTCCAGGGGTTTCCCACCGGCCGTTCAGACGTCAGGGAAGTAGACCGGCGCGCCGCGCGCGGGTCACCGCGGCGTGGCGGGTGGAGGCGTCGAGCTTCGACATCGCCGAGGCAAGGTACGACTTCACGGTGGTCTCGCGAAGACCCAGGGATGCCGCGATCTCACCGTTCGTCGACCCGACCGCGGCGCATGCCAGTACGTCGACCTCCCTTCGCGAGAGGTGCAGATCGGAGTCCACCGCGGCGGCCGGGGCGTCGCCGGTGAGTGCGGCGAGACGCGCCTCGATGTCTTCGAGGCGGCGGCGGACGTCCGCGTCCCCGACGGTCGCGGCGATGCTGCGCAGCTGCGCGTAGCTCTCGCGGATCTCCTCGCGCGCTCCGGCCCCGAGGCCACCCTCGACGGGGGGAGCCGCCGAAAGGCGTCGCTCCACCTCCGCGCGCACGCGCAGTTCGGTGCCGAGCTCGCCGGCGACGTCGAACGCCGGGCGCGCCTGGGCGTCGCCGATCGGCGTCTGCGCCCACGACCCGCAGTAGAGCACGCCGCGCGCCGCCCCCGCGACGAGCACGGGGACGGCGAAGAGCGTCGCGATGCCCTCGCCGAGGATGGCGCGGTCGTAGTCGTGCGTGATCGTGCGCGAGGTGCGGTAGTCCAACGTCATCCGCGGACGACGTTCGAGCAGGGCGCGGCCGCCCAGGCCGCGGGACTCGTGCACCACGAGACCTTCGATGCTCCGCGTTCGCGCGCCCACGATGGTCGTGACATGAACGGCGCCGTCGTGCTCGAGGCCGCCGAAGGCGACCGGGAAGTGGGTGCGGCGAGCGAGCTCGGCCACGGCGTGCGAGATCAGGCTCGTGTCGTCTCGAAGTGCGGACGGTGCTCCCACGCACTACCTACTTCCGGGGGTGACGGCCTCATCGCCGCGTTTCGTAGCGTCGACCCTACCACCGGGAGCGTTTTCACAGCCCGGTCACACCCCCCTTTCGGCGCAGTGCAGCGCCGGACTCATGAGGCAAGGAGGCCACATGACGGATCGTCGCATCGACGACGCCCCCACGGGCGGCGTCGATTACATCGCGGTCGAGGAGTCCGCCCCGTTCCAGGAGTTGAAGCGTCGGCAGCGCAGCTTCGTCTTCCCGCTGGCGGTGGCATTCCTCGTCTGGTACTTCGTCTACGTTCTACTGTCGTCGTTCGCTCCGGAGTTCATGGCGCAGCCGGTGTCGGGTGCGATCACCGTCGGGCTGCTGTTCGGGCTCGGACAGTTCGTCACCACCTTCGCCATCACGATGGGCTACGTCGCCTACGCGAACCGCCGCCTCGACCCGGGAGCCGAGCAGCTGCGCGAGGAGCTCGAGCGGACTGAGGGGGGTCGGTCGTGAACGACGTGCTCGCCCAGATCGATGCGGCCGCACAGACGGTCGAGAACAACCCGGTGCTGAACATCTCGATCTTCGGCGCGTTCGTCGCCGTGACTCTGTTCATCGTCATCCGGGCCAGTCGCAACAGCAAGACCGCCGCCGACTACTACGCCGCCGGTCGGTCGTTCACGGGTCCGCAGAACGGTTTCGCGATCGCCGGAGATTACCTGTCGGCAGCGTCGTTCCTCGGCATCGTCGGTGCGATCGCCATCAACGGCTACGACGGCTTCCTCTACTCCATCGGCTTCCTCGTGGCGTGGCTGGTCGCGCTGCTGCTGGTGGCCGAACTCATGCGCAACACCGGCAAGTTCACGATGGCCGACGTGCTGTCGTTCCGCCTGAAGGAGCGGCCGGTCCGCATGGCCGCCGCCATCACGACGTTGGCGGTGTGCTTCTTCTACCTCCTCGCGCAGATGGCCGGGGCCGGCGGCCTCGTGTCGCTGCTCCTGGGGATCACCGAACGCGTGGGTCAGTCGATCGTCGTCGGGGTCGTCGGCATCCTGATGATCGTGTACGTGCTGATCGGCGGCATGAAGGGGACGACCTGGGTGCAGATCGTCAAGGCGTTCCTGCTCATCGGCGGCGCGCTGGTCATGACGGTCTGGGTGCTGGCGATCAACGGCTTCAACCTCAACACGCTCCTCGAGAGCGCTGTGGCGGCCTCGCCGAAGGGGGATGCCGTCCTGGCTCCGGGCCTCCAGTACGGGAAGAACCCGTGGGACTTCATCTCGCTCGCCCTCGCCCTCGTGCTCGGCACCGCGGGACTGCCGCACGTGCTGATGCGCTTCTACACCGTGCCGACCGCCAAGGAGGCGCGTCGCTCGGTCGTGTGGGCGATCTGGCTCATCGGGCTCTTCTACATCCTCACGCTGGTGCTGGGCTACGGCGCCGGTGCTCTCGTGGGGTCGGAGGCGATCCTCGCCGCTCCCGGCGGCGTCAACGCGGCGGCGCCCCTACTGGCCCTCGCCCTCGGTGGTCCGCTGCTGCTGGGCTTCATCTCGGCGGTGGCGTTCGCGACGATCCTCGCGGTGGTGGCGGGTCTCACGATCACGGCGGCGGCCTCCTTCGCGCACGACATCTACGCCAACGTGGTGAAGAAGGGCGACGTCCCGCCCGACGGCGAGGTCAAGGTGGCCCGCCGCACCGTGATCGTCATCGGTGTTCTGGCGATCCTCGGCGGCATCGGCGTGCAGGGACAGAACGTGGCGTTCCTCGTCGCGCTGGCTTTTGCGGTCGCGGCTTCGGCGAACCTGCCGACCATCCTGTTCTCGCTCTTCTGGCGCAAGTTCACCACTCGTGGAGCGGTCTGGAGCATGTACGGCGGCCTCGGCTCGGCCCTCGTGCTCATCTTCCTCTCGCCCGTGTTCTGGGGCACGCCCACAAGCGTGTTCGCCGACACGGGAGTGGCCATCTGGCCGCTGAACAACCCCGGGATCGTGTCGATCCCGCTCGGGTTCTTCCTCGGCTGGCTCGGCTCGGTCACCTCGCGCACCGCGGAGGATCCGCGTAAGGCCGCCGAGATGGAGGTGCGCTCGCTCACCGGGTTCGGTGCGGAGAAGGCGTCGAACCACTGACGACACCCGGTGCCCGGCTCCGCCTCCGCGGGGCCGGGCACCGGCACGTCTACGCGCTGACCCGCAGTCCTTCGCCCAGCACGGTGTCGTTCTCGAGCGAGAGCAGGAACTCCTTCACCTCGGGGTGGCCCCCGTACTCGCCGATCGACCCGTCGGCGCGAACGACCCGGTGCACGGGAACGACGATCGAGAACGGACTCGACGCGCACGCGGTGCCCACGGCTCGTGCTGCGCGAGGCGCCCCGGCCATCGCGGCGACCTCGCCGTACGAGGCGACCTCCCCGTAGGGGATCTGTTGCGACGCCTCGAGCGCGTCACGGGTGAAACCGCGCACCAGACGCCAATCGAGCGGCACCTCGAACGAACGACGCGCGCCGTCGAAGTACTCGTCGAGCTGACGGGCGAGGTGGTCGCCGGGGGAGGGGTCGGGGTCGGGCAGCACCCCCAGCCGCTGGGCGATCTCCGCACGGGCGATGTCGATCCCGTCGTGGGCGACGTGGAGGCGCACGAGGGCGTCGTCGACGAAGGTGAGGAGGACCGGCCCGACGGGGCTGTCGTATTCGGTGCTGGTGACTCTGTTCATGGGCCCATCTTCACGAGGCGCGAGCTCCGACGTCCGGGGCGTTCGGGCGATCGGTGGAGGATGCCGGTGACCCGCTCGCTGGGGAGGAACCGCCGGTGGGGCGGCGTGTCGCCAATTAGGGCGAAACTCGCCCCCGCTGCAAGCGATCCTCAGGTGCCCGGCTTAGTCTGGCAGGTGTGTGGCGAGCTGAGGACGGTGCCGTGAGCGGTACCGACGGAGACGAGACGGGTTCGTCCGTCGATCCGGGCGAGCTGCGATTGTCGGAGCCCGGCATCGTGGTCCGCCACGTCGCCGACCCCGAGCGCGACCGTATCCGCGCGGAGGCGGCCGCCCTGGGCGGACGATCGACCCTGCTGCGCTTCGACGACGCCCGCGACGCCGGGATCGACATCACCAAGGCGCACCCGGGCTCGCTCCCGCAGTTCATCACCGGACGCGCCACCATGCTGTCCAACCTCTTCCGCGACGAGGTGGCGTTGCGCACGGCACGTCTGGCCGCCGAACGCATCACCGCGAAGAACGTCGAGCTGCGCACCGCGCGCGGTCTCGAGCCGGTCCACCTGGCCGTGGGCCTGTCGGCGTGGAAGATCGGGGGAGTGGAGTGGTCGGCCCCCGTGCTGCTGCGCCCGCTCGCCATCCGCCGCCACCACGGCGACTTCGAGTTGAAGCTGCACGGTGCGTTCGTGATGAACCCCGAGCTCGCTCGCGCGTTCCGCACGCACCTCGGCATCCAGATCGACAGCGCGGCCCTGGCCGGCCTCGCCTACGACCAGGGCGTGTTCAAGCCGCAACCGGTCATCGACCACATCCGCCGTCTGACCACGCACGTGCCGACCTTCGTCGTGCACCCGCGCCTGGTGATCTCGTCGTTCGCCGATGTCGCGTCGGGCATGGCCCGTGACACCCAGCACCTCGACGACCCGCTGCTGAACGCGCTCGCCGGGCACCACGACGACCGGGCGCGGGTCACGGTGCGCCGCGACGACCCCGTGATCGTGAGCCCCGACGAGCGGACCCCCGCGGCCGACACGCTGCTGCTCGACGCCGACGCCGAGCAGGAACGCGTGCTCGCCCGCATCGGCGCCGGACACTCCCTCGCCGTACACACCCTGCCCGGCACGGGCGGCACCCAGACCGTCATCAACGCCGTCGGCCAGCTCGTCCGCGACAACAAGCGCGTGCTCGTCGTGAGCGCGCGCCGGTCGACGCTCGACGGCATCCGCCACCGCCTCGCCGGGGTCGGCCTCACCGGCCTCGCCGTCTCGCCCAACCACGTGCGCCGCGATCTCATCCGCGCCATCAGTCGCAACGAGAAGGCCGAGCAGCCCAAGGTCGCCGAGATCGACGACGCGCTGGTGCGACTGCGCACGGTCCTCCGCGATTACCGCTCGGCGGTGACCGAGCCGCACCTGGCCCTGGGCGTCTCCGCCCTCGAGGTCCTGCGTGCGCTGACGTCGTTGGCATCCGTTTCGCCCGCTCCCTCGACCGAGGCGCGATTCGATCTCGCGACGCTCGAGAAGCTCGCCGGGCGGCGCGACGCCGCGGCGCGAGCCCTCGCGATGGCCGCTCGTCTGGGGGAGTTCCGCTTCGGACCCGACGACTCGCCCTGGTACGGCGTGAGCTTCACGCGCACGGAAGACGCGCGCGCGGCGCACGACCTCGCGGGCAAGCTCCACGCCCACGAGGTGCCGCGGCTCCTCGAGCGCGGATACGAGCTGATCGCCAAGACGCGCATGCGTCCCTTTCAGACCGTCTCGGAGCTCGGCGCCTACCTCAAGCTCCTGCAGGGCATCCGCGAGTCGCTCGACCGCTTCAGCCCCACGGTGTTCGAGCGCCCGCTCGGCGAGCTGATCGACGCGCACTCGCCGCGCCGAGACGCGTCGCCGATGAGCGGACCCAACCGCCGTCGCCTCAAGCGCCTGTCGAAGGAGTATGTGCGCCCGGGCGTACACGTGCCCGACATGTACGAGGCGCTCGTTCGCATCCAGCAGCAGCGCACCGAGTGGCAGCGCGTGGTCGAAGCCGGAGTCGCGCCCGAGGTGCCCCTGGGACTGGCCGACGTGCACGTCGCCTGGCAGCGCACCGACGCCCTGCTCGGCGAGCTCGATCAGATCCTCGGCCGTCAGGGCTCCGAGCGCCTCACGACGCTGCCGGTGCAGCGCCTCGTGCGGACGCTCGCGGGACTCGCCGCCGAGTCGACGTTCTTCGACAACCTCGTCGAGCGCGCGCAGTTGCGCTCGGAACTCGCCCGCCTCGGTCTGGAGCAGTTGCTCGTCGAGCTCTCGGTGCGCCACGTGCCCGAGGAGCGCGTCGGCGCCGAGCTCGAATTCGCGTGGTGGCAGTCGGCACTCGAGCATCTGCTGCGCACCGATCGCGCGCTGTTGGGCGCCAACACGAGCGTCGTCGACCGGCTCGAGCGCGACTTCCGTCTCGTCGACGAGGCGCACGCCGCGGCCGCGGGACCGCTGTTGGCCGCGCAGCTGGCGACGCAGTGGCGCATCGGCATCGTCGACCACGCCGATGAGGCCGCCGCCCTCAAGCGCGCGCTCAAGGACGGCCTGCACACCGCGCAGGAGATCTCGGATGCCGCGCCGATCCTGCTGCGCACGCTCGCGCCCGTGTGGCTCGCCTCCCCCTACGAGGTCCCCGACGTGCCGCAGGATCTGGCCTTCGACGTCGTGATCATCGCGGATGCCGCGGCCCTCTGCCTCGCGGAGGCGGCGCCGGCGCTTCGCCGTGCACGCCAGGTCGTGCTGTTCGGCGACCCGGTCGTGCAGAAGCCCACGCCTTTTCACGTGAGCGCGTCGATCGCCACGGCACCCGACGACGCCGACGAGGTGCCGTTCGACGAGACCTCCGTCTTCGAGCGCATCGCCGAACTGCTGCCCGTCGAGACGCTCACCCGCAGCTACCGCGCCGGTGGGGAAGACCTCTCGCAGCTGGTGAACGACGCGTTCTACGGCGGCGAGATCGTCTCGCTGCCGTGGGCCGGGTCGTATCTCGGCCGCGGCAGCCTCAGCGTCGACTACGTCGAGGGCGGCGTGGGAGCCCCCGACCCCGTGAGCGGTGCGGTCGAGAGCCCCGACGCCGAAGTCGCCCGCGTCGTCACGCTCGTCGTCGAGCACGCGGTCAACCGCGCGTCCGAGTCGCTCATGGTCGTCACCGCCAGCCGTCGGCACGCCGAGCGCGTGCGGGCCTCGGTCGTGGCCGCTCTGGCGGGCCGGTCCGACGTGGCGGACTTCGTCTCGCGGGATGCCGCGGAGCCCTTCGCCGTGCTCACCCTCGAGGAGTCGGTGGCCGAGAGTCGCGACCGGGTGGTGTTCTCGCTCGGCTTCGGCCTCACCCGCCACGGACGCGTGCTCAGCGACTTCGGCGACCTGTCGACCCCCGACGGGGAGCGTCTGCTCACGGTCGGCATGACCCGCGCGCGCCGCTCGATGGTGATCGTGTCGTCCATCCGTCCGTCGGCGTTCGACGACGGCCGCCTCGAGCACGGTGCGGCCACCCTCATGGGCATCCTCGGCAACGTCGCGTCGCGAAGCCGCGAGAGTCGTCTCGAAGACCTCGCCGATCCGCTCACCCGCGCCCTGGCACGCGAACTCCGCCGCCTCGGCGTCGAGGTCGACGTCGACTACCGCGGCCTGCTGCCGCTCGTCGCCCGCTACAAGGGCAAGGCCGTCGTCGCCGAGAGCGATCCCGAGACGATCGGGGAGTCGCTGCGCGAGACGCTGCGACTGCGCCCGCAGATCCTCCGACGCCTCGGCTGGCACTACGTCCGCGTGCACGCGTTCGACCTCTACAGCGACCCCGCGGGGGTTGCGTCGCGGATCGCCGAACTGCTGGGAGCGGCGCCCGACGCCGGCGCACCCGAGTCGACGACCGAGCCCCTCGACCTGCCCGGTTGAGCACCCGATGACCGATTCTCCGGATGCCGCCGGGGCCAACGCGGCGCGCGCGGTCCCGGTCCCTTCGACGGGCTCAGGGGCCTCCGCGCTCGAGAGGGCTGAGCCTGTCGAAGCCTCCGGGACTCACGGGGAGGCTGAGCCTGCCGAAGCCACACGGAGCCTCGGCGACGCCGCACGCCAACCCGTGGTCCGTGTGCGCGGCGCGCGGCGCGCGCGACTGCTCCCGGCGCCCGGCACGACGGCCGAGCCCGCCCCCGCCGACGACCGCGAACGGGGTCGGGGGGCGAAGCCCGTGGCATCCGGTCCGAACGACGACCGCATGCTCGGCGACGTCCCACCTCACTACTGAGGGGTCATGACAGACGGCGCCCGGGCCGGAGGACACTCCGGCCGCGGACGCCGTCGGACATCACAGCTTGTTCTGGCGCTCCAGCAGATCGCGGATCTGCACGAGCAGCTCCTGCTCGGTCGGCAGCTTGGGCTCGTCGGACGCCGCGGCGGCCACGCCGGCGCGCGCCGCGGCGCGGGCCTTCCAGTGGTTCATCGGGTAGACGAAGACGAAGTAGACCACCACCGCGACGGCGAGGAAGCTGATGACGGCGGTGAGCAGACCCCCGAGCGGAAAGACCACCTCTTGGCCGTAAATGCCGGTGAAAGTCGGCCCGAACTCGCCGTTCTCGTTCGGCACGTAAAAGATCTCGATCAACGGGTTGATGAGTGCCGTCACGATGGCGTTGACCACCGCAGTGAATGCCGCCCCGATGACGACCGCGACCGCGAGGTCGATGACGTTTCCGCGGAGAATGAACTCCTTGAATCCTTTGATCATGCGCTGGCTCCCCTTCTGCCGCGCCGACCGGGGCTCAGGAGGCCGAGGACGGGGCGGACGCCTTCGTTTCCGACTTCGATGATGTCGTGGATGACGACGACTCGCCACCGCTTGCGCCCGACGAGCTCGACGACGACGATCCGCGCGAGTCGGTGCGGTAGAAGCCCGACCCGTTGAAGGTGACGCCGATCGACCCGTACTGCTTGCGTACTTCGCCGCCGCATTCCGGGCACTCGGTGAGGGCGGCGTCCGAGAAGGACTGCACGGTGTCGAAACGGTGACCGCACTGTTTGCAGGCGTAGGAGTAGGTGGGCATCGGGTTCCTTCGGGTGTTCAGGAGGTGGGGGCGGTGATCGCGAGCGTCCGCGTGGGGGTGACCACGCCCGTCACGGGCTGGTCGTGCACGTCGCGAGGCACGTCGTCGAGGTACTCGGAATCGAAGATGACGGCGTACACCGGCGGGCACTTCTCCATCGAGCCGAGTGTCTTGTCGAAGTAGCCGCGTCCCCAGCCCAGTCGCATCCCGCGCTGGTCGACGGCGGCGGCGGGGATGACCAGGAGGTCGACGTCGTTGACCGCGATGGGGCCGAGCACGTCGCCGACGGGTTCGGGAAGGCCGAACAGGCCCTCGGCGATCTCGGTGTCGGGCGTCGCCACGCTCCAATCGAGCAGGCCGTCTTCGCGCGTGATGGGAAGGAGGACCCGGATGCCACGGGCGACGGCGCCGGCGACGAAGGCGTGGGTGCCGGGCTCGGTCGGCGTCGACAGGAAGCACGAGATGCTCCGGGCGCCGAGACGGTCGACGAGGGCGTCGAGCTGAGCTTTCACTCCGGCCTCGGCGGCCTCACGAGCGTGGGCGGAGACCGTCTGCCGACGTTCGCGCAGGTCGGCGCGAAGCGCGCGTTTGGCCTGCTCGATGCGGTCCGCCATGCCGCCCAGTCTACGTGCGCGCGTGTTACAGCAGCGTCATCGGTCACCGCTAAGGTATGGCCATGCCTCATAAGCCCTTCAAGGCCGTCATCCCGGCCGCCGGTCTCGGTACCCGCTTCCTTCCCGCCACGAAGGCGATGCCCAAAGAGATGCTCCCGGTCGTCGACAAGCCGGCGATCCAGTACGTCGTCGAAGAGGCCACCGGCGCCGGCATCGATGACGTCTTGATCATCATCGGCCGCAACAAGAACAACATCGCCAACCACTTCGACTCCATGCCGGAGCTCGAGGCGAAGCTGCGCGAGAAGGGCGACGACGACAAGCTCGCCAAGGTCGAGCACTCCTCCGACCTCGCCGACATCCACCTGGTGCGCCAGGGTGAGCCGCGCGGCCTCGGTCACGCCGTGCTCCGTGCGCGCAGCCACGTCGGCGACCACCCCTTCGCGGTGCTCCTCGGCGACGACCTGATCGACGAGCGCGACCCCCTCCTCACCAAGATGATGGAGGAGTACGACAAGCGCGGCGCCACCGTCATCGCGCTGATGGAGGTCGACCCCGAGCACATCCACCTCTACGGTGTCGCCGCGGTCGAGCCCACCGAAGAAGACGGCGTGGTCAAGGTCACCAAGCTCGTCGAGAAGCCCAAGGCGGAGGAAGCTCCCTCCAACCTCGCGATCATCGGTCGCTACGTGCTCGGACCCGACGTGTTCGGCATCCTGGAGCACACCGAGCCCGGCAAGGGTGGCGAGATCCAGCTGACCGACGCGCTCGAAGAGCTCGCGACCGGTGGCGGCGACGGTGGCGGCGTCTACGGCGTCGTGTTCCGCGGCCGTCGCTACGACACGGGCGACCGCGTCGACTACATCAAGGCGATCGTCCAGCTCGCGGCCGACCGCGACGACCTGGGTCCGGCCCTGCGTCCGTGGTTCAAGGAGTTCGCGCAGGGTCTGTGACCCCGCCGGCTTCCATGGATCTCTCCGTCCCACGGCGGCATGGCGAGGTGTCGATACGCCTCATCCGCAACCGCGACGCGCGCGTCCTTCAGCAGCAGCTGATCGACAACCGGTCGTGGTTGCGTCGTTGGGAGGCGACGAGCCCCGACGGCCCGGTGTCTTTCGACATGCGCCTGGGGATCCGGCGACTCCTGCAGCAGTACCGTGACGGCCTCGGCGTCCCCTTCGTCATGGAGTGGGACGACGAGGTCGCCGGTCAGCTGAACGTCTGGGGCGTCTCGCGCGGCTCGCTCGCTTCGGCCACGATCGGCTACTGGGTGGCCGAGGCCTACGCCGGTCGCGGCATCACCACCGTCTCGGTCGCGATGGCGACGGACGTCTGCTTCACCGCCCTCAATCTCCATCGGGTGGAGATCTGCATCCGTCCCGAGAACCACGCCAGTCTGCGCGTGGTCGAGAAGCTCGGCTTCCGGTACGAGGGCCTGCGTCGTCGGTACATCCACATCGACGGGGACTGGCGCGACCATTACTCCTTCGCGCTCGTGCGCGAGGAGGTGCCGTACGGCGTGCTCGATCGGTGGAGTCGCGGTCAGGTGCCCCCCGACGCCGCGCGCGTGCCTCCGTCCGACCGCATCTGAGCGTCTCTGCGCCATTGCGGCCGAATGGTCGCGACGACACGCGGAGGGATGCCGCAGTGTGATCTCTCGGTGACCTACCTTTGTCCCATGGGTGGGCAGGTTCTGAGCGGCGGCGTGATCGTCTTCGTCGCGGTCGCGCTGTGGTTGGTGTACCTGCTGCCGTCCTGGCAGAGCCGTCATCGTTTCACCTCCGCCGAGCGCAACGCCGTCCGCCTGAACCAGGCTCTGCGCGTGCTCGCCGAAACGGCGGAGACGCCCCGCGAGGTGCAGCTCGAGCTGACCGCGCGCACCGCCCACCAGCAGCAGAAGCTGGCCCGTCAGGTGCAGGCCGACAAAGCGCGCACCGAACTCGCGGCGGCGAAGGCTCGCCTCGAGGTCGCCCGTCTCGAGGGAGCGCGTGAGCGCGATCTCGTGAAGGAGCAACGCGCCGCGGCGGTCGAGGTGGCTCGCGCCGAGCGTGCCGCCGCGGTCGAGGTCGCTCGCGCCGAGCGTGCCGCCGCCCTCGAGGTGGCTCGTGCCGAGCAGGCCGCCGCCCTCGAGAAGACGCGGGCCCAGAAGATCGCCGCGCTCGAACGCGCTCACGCGGAGCGTCAGGCGGTCGAGGTCCGGCCGGAGGCCGGCCGCGCGCGCGCTCGTCGCCGTTTCCGCCTGGCGACGGCTTCCGTCGGTCTCATTGGACTGGTCGCCGCTGTGGTCGGCATCGCGCAGGTCGTCGGGGGAGGGGCGCCTGTGCTGCTCGTGACGGGTGCCGCGGTCGTCGTGGCATCCCTCGTGGTCCTCCGCCGGGTCACGGTCATCGCGGCGCGCGCCACGGCACAGCCCGTCGAAGCCTCTGTCACGCGCGCCGTCACCCCCGAACTGCAGGACGTCCCGCTCGTGCCCACACCGCGGCCCACCTGGACTCCGCGCGAACTGCCCCGGCCGCTTGTCGCGTCGGCCGGCTCACGTGCCGCGGCCGTCGTCGACGAGCAACTCGCTCGCGAGGCGCTTCGTGCGGCCGCCCGGGAGGAAGCGGCTCGGGAGATCGCCGCCGAGCAGGCGCCGACCCCGATCGAGACGGTGCGTCCCGCCGCCGCGGCTCCCTCGCCCTACGCGGCGATGGGCTACGTCGACGACACCGAGATCGAGGACCACGTGCGCCACCTTCTCCAGCGTCGCGCATCGGGTCAGTGACCCCACCCTCGGCGCCGGTCGCCGAGCTGTCCTTCGGGGTGGCGACTCGTCGCATTCTCCGCTCACGGCGACACCTCACCGAGGGCGAGTAGGCCTCGACGCACGCTGCTCCGGGAGTGCGGCGCGACGCGCCCGACGTGCGCGCGCGTCCGGTGACGCACGGGCGCCGTGATAGTGTTTACGAGGTTTCCGGGCCTGTGGCGCAGTTGGTAGCGCGCCTCGTTCGCATCGAGGAGGTCAGGGGTTCGAATCCCCTCAGGTCCACCACAATCGGTTTCCGGCTAACGGCGTCTCCCTTCGGGGAGGCGCCGTTTCGCGTTTCTCCGCGCCGTGCGCGCGGAGTCACCCCGATCCTGCCGACTCGGACGGGGCGCCGCGCTGGTGCGCCGACTGCCGGGTGCTCCACTCGTGGGGTCTTCCATACTTGCTATTGACAAGCATGCTTGTCTTTCGCAAGTATCAACCCATGGAAACCAGCATCTTCGTCAACATCCCCACCACCGACCTCGAGCGCGCCAAGGCCTTCTACACGGCCCTGGGATGCGACATCAATCCGAACTTCACCGACGACAACGCCGCGTGCGTGGTGTGGAGCGACAGCGTCTACTTCATGGTGCTCACGCGCGAGTACCTGGCCACGTTCACCGACAAGCCGATCGCCGACCCCCGCGAGACGCTGCAGGTCTCGCTCTCGTTCAGCCGCGAGTCCCGCCAGGCCGTCGACGCGATCCTCGCCCTCGGTCTGGCCGCCGGCGGCACCGAGCCGCGGGAAGCCCAGGACTACGGCTTCATGTACTCCCGCGACCTGGACGACCCCGACGGCAACTCGCTCGGCTTCCTCTACATGGATCCGATCGCTGCCGCGCAGGGTCCCGGGGCGTCGCAGGCGGAGGGGGCGCAGGCCTAGTGGCGGCGCGGAATTACGGGCAGTACTGCGGCGTCACGACGGCCGTCGAGCTGATCGGGGAACGGTGGGCGCTGCTCATCGTCCGCGACCTGCTCGTCGGCGCCCGTCGCTACACCGACCTCAAGCGCGGTCTGCCCCGGATTCCGACCAACATCCTCGCGGCGCGGCTCAAAGAGATGCAGGAGTCGGGGATCGTCCGTCGAGCCCCGTTCAAGGGACGCGGTCCGATCTACGAGCTGACCCCGTACGGGCAGGCGCTCGAACCCATCGTGCTGGCGCTCGGACGGTGGGGCTTCGCGGCGATGGGGCAACCCGACGAGGGCGACGTCATCACGCCCGACTCCCTCACGATGGCGCTCCGCACGGCCTTCCAACCGGATGCCGCGGCCGGCCTGCCCCCTTCTGATTACGAGGTCCACGTCGCCGACGTATCCCTGAGGGTCCGGGTGGCGCAGGGGGGACTCGACGTCGTGCCTCTCGCGCCGGCCCTGCCGCCGGTCGGCGGTGACCTCCCCGACGGGGAGCCCGACCTGGTGTTCGCCGCCGGCCCCGGCATCCGTGACGTGATCGCGGGATCGCTCACACCCGCCGAGGCGGTGGACTCCGGAGCCGTCCACGTGCTGGCGGGTGACGAGTCGCTCCTCGAGCGCTTCGCCCGCACGTTCCACATCGACACCGTCGCGTCGCCCTCGACCGACGACTCCGCGGCGGACGCCGCTTGATCGAAGGAGATCCCTCATGCCCGGTACCCTCACCATCGACCTCTTCACCACCCTCGACGGCGTCGCCCAGGCGCCCGGCGGTCCCGACGAGGATCCGTCCGACGGGTTCCGATTCGGTGGATGGCAGGCGCCCTTCCTCGACGAGATCGTCGGTCGGGAAGTCGTCGGCGGCATCGCCCGAATGGATGCCCTCGTGCTCGGCCGCCGCACCTACGACATCTTCGCCGAGTACTGGCCGCACCACACGACCGGTATCGACGGAGAGATCGGCACCCGCCTCAACGCGATCCCGAAATACGTCGCCTCGCGTACCTCCCCGTCCCTCGACTGGAACGCGAGCTCGCTCCTCGGGGCCGACCTCGGCGCAGAGATCTCGGCGCTGCGCGAGCGCCACGAGAACGTCCACGTGATCGGAAGCGTCGACCTCGTGCAGACGCTGCTCGCCGAGCAGCTCTACGACGTGCTCGCGCTCTGGCAGTACCCGCTGGTGCTCGGGGGAGGCAAGAAGGTCTTCCCCGAGGGTGCGATCCCGACGACGCTGTCCCTGCTCGACCCCCCGATCGTCGGGTCGAGCGGGGCCGTCCTCCTCCGGTACGCGCCGGGTGGGCCCGTGCGGACGGGGCTCATGGAGGAGCGCGACAGCGGGGTGTGAGGTCTGCGACAACCGGACGGGCCAGGGGAGTCGCGGTCGAGCCTCAGCTCCCCTCGGCCCACCCGCCGGGGACGGCGATGTTGAACATCCACGCCACACCCCAGGGGTCCATGACCTCGCCGTAGAGGTCGCCCCACAGCTGCTTCTCCAACGGCATCACGACGTCGGCGCCACGCTCGACGAACCGGTCGTAGAAACCCCGCACGCGGTCGATGTCATCGCTCATGAACGCCGCATGGACGCGGCCCCTGCCCCATCCCTCGGCGGGCTCGCCGAACGCGTCCGCTCCCATGAGGGTGAAACCCTCGGCGCGCAGCTCGGAATGCATGACGCCGTCGGCCGGGGCGTCCGTCATCCCGAAGTCCGCGAAGGTGTGGATGGCGAGCTCACCCCCGAACACCGACTGGTAGAAGGTCATCGCTTCACGGGCCGCGCCCGCGAACGAGACGTACACGACGAGCGATGTGGCCATGGGAACATCCTTCGAACGGGGCGATCGGCCCTCACCTTAGACCCGGTGGGTCCACCGCGGAAGCCGCTCAGTAGCGGATCGCGTCGATGACCTTCACCCGCACCGCGACGAGCGCGGGGAGGAGTCCCGCCAGAGCACCGACGGCGGTCGCGGCGGTGAGGCCGGTGAGAGCGGCATCCGCGGGGAAGGGCGGGAAGTCGCTGATCATCCCCTGGCCGACGAGATCGCGCACCGCGGGGGACTGCACGACCAGGATCGAGACGATCACGCCCACCCCGCCCGCCACGACCGTGGCGACGACGCTCTCCATCATCACCGCGAAGAACACCCGGCTCGCCGTCGCACCGAAGCTCCGACGGATGCCGATCTCGCGCACGCGCTGCTTCACCGTGACGAGGGCGATGTTCACCAGCCCCAGGGCGCCGAGCAGCAGCACGAGCACCGCGATGCCCACGACGACCGTGCGGGTGACGGCGAACGGGTCGTCTCCGTAGGTCGCCCAGTCCTGCCGGTTGATGCTCACCTCGACGCCGTCGCCGAGGGCCCCGGCGAGGTCGCGCTTGACGAGCGTGGTCAGCTGGTCGGAGAGCTCCGGCGGAACCCACATCTCGTACTGCGTCTGGGGGGCGCCGCCGCCGTACGGATCGACCGGGGCCGCTGCGCTCGCGCCGCGCTCGCCGGCGGCCGCGTCCTGCATGGCGGTCATGTGGTCGACGAGCATGAACATGGACGGGGCGGTGTCCCACGTCGACGAGGGGGTGACGCCGACGACGACCGCGCGCACGCCGCCGGACGGGATTCCGGATGCCGAGTTCGGCACGCCCTGCCCGCCCAGTGCGACGACGGGGTGGCTCGACAGCGGCGGCCGGCCCATCCGGTCCCAGAAGACCTCGTTGACGATGACCTGCGGCGAGAGCTGCTGCGCGTCGAGAGCGGTGAACCACTCGCCCTCGAGCATCTGGACGCGATGCATCTCACCGTACGGCTGATCCACCGCCTGGGTGCCCACGTCCGCGTTCCCATCGGCGAACGGCACGCCGTTCGTCGTGCTCTGCAGACGGCTCGCGTAGGTCACGTCGTAGCGCTCCACCACCTCGGCCCACGCGGCATCCATCCGCTCCGGGTCCAGCGGTTCACCGTCGCTCGGGAACGCCGAGACGAACAGCGTGGCGGGGCGGCCCGAGGTGCGCTCGCTGAGCTCCTGGTTCGCCTGTTGCACGATCGCGCCGAGGGCCACGACGGTGGTGAGGGAGCAGACGGCGACGGCGACGCCGACGAGCGAGAGGAGCACACGGGTGCGGTGGACCCGCACCTCTTGCCAGGCCTCGAGCAGGGCGCCGACGAGGGCGGTGAGGGCGCGCATCAGGACTCCGTGCGCTCGGTGCCGATGGGCGGCGCGCCGTGGGGCGCGGTCGACGGCTCGCGCAGACCGAGGCTCTCGAGGGCGGCGTCGGCGCGGGCGTCTACGTCTGAGTCGGCGTCGGTGTCGCGTGAGCCGGTGGTCGCGGGCGGCTCGGCATCCGGGGCCATCTCACGCCGGTCGCGGCGGGTGAGCGGCTCGAGACTCGGGTCGTCGACGGGCGTCAGCACGCCGCGGTCGAGGCGGAAGTGGCGGCGCGCGCGCCGGGCGATCGTGGGGTCGTGCGTGATCGTCACCTGCGCGGCCCCCGTGCGCACGGCCACCTCGTCGATGAGCTCCATGACGCTCTGACCGGTGTCGAGGTCGAGGGCACCCGTGGGCTCGTCGGCGAGGATCAGGCGCGGACCGCGCACGAGCGAGCGTGCGATGGCGACCCGTTGCTGCTCGCCGCCCGACAGGCGGTCGGGCATGCTGCTCAGGCGGTGGCCGAGACCGACCAGTTCGAGCATCTCGGCGGCGATCCTCTTGCGGCGCCAGAAGGTGCGTCCCGTCGAGTACAGCAGCGGCATGGTGACGTTCTCGAGGGCCGTGCGCCCGGGCAGCAGGTTGAACTGCTGGAAGACGAAGCCGATCGCGGCGCCGCGCAGACGGTCGCGCTTGGCAGCGGAGTACGCCTTCACCGGGCGATCGTCGAAGGTGATCTCCCCGCTGGTGGGCAGGTCGAGCAGCCCGAGCATGTTCAGCAGCGTGGACTTGCCCGAGCCCGAGCGGCCCACGATCGACACGTGGTCACCGGGTTCGATCGCCAGGTCGACCCCCGAGAGGATCGTCAGCGCGGGCTGGTCCGGCGGGATCACCGTGCGGGTGACCTCGCTCAGGGTGAGCAGGCTCACGACGCGGGGGCCTGTTCGCAGTACATCGAGCCGTCGGGATAGACGGTGCATCCGTCGTCGGGCACCGACATCGCACCTGGGGCGAACTCGAGGATCTCCTCGCCCTCGGTGAGGCCCTCGGTGACCTGTACCTGCGTGCCGTCGGTGAGGCCGAGGGCGACGGCACGTTCCTCGGTGGAACCGTCGGCGGCGGTGACCCACACGGTGCCGCTCTGCGCCGCCCCGCGCACGGCGGTCGTCGGGACGACGAGCACGTTCTCGGCGCGTCCGCCGGCGATCGTCATCTCGGCCGCGAGACCGGCGAAGACGGTGACGTCACCCGGGACCGCGCAGGTGGCCGTGGTGCCCGACCCGCCTGCCCCCGCGGCCGTGCCGCCCCCACCCGCGCCGCCGTCGACGGCGCCCGTGCCGGCGGTGTCGCCACCGGTGCTGCCGGCGAGCGGCGTGGTGATGCGCAGATCGCCGCACGTGAAGGCCGCAGGCCCCCCGGTGATCGTCACGGTCGCCTCGGTGGGGCGATCGAGCAGACGGTACTGCTGCGACGGCTCGAGCGTCCCCGCCACAGAGAAGGTGGGCGGTGCCACGGTGCCGGTGGTCGCGCCGATCGCGACCTCCTGGTCCGCGATCACCGAGAGCGAACTGAGCGTGCCCGCCGCGGGCGCGGTGACCTCCACGTAGCGGAAGATGGCCGGCTTGGGCTTGCCCTCGGCATCCACGCTGTCGGCGGAATCCCGCTCGATCGGCTCCTTCACGTCGAAGACCACGTCGCCCTGCGCGACGGTGGCGCCCTGGGCCACGAAGATCTTGTTCACCGTGCCCGCGGCCGTCGACTTCATCGGCACGGCGGCGTCGGCCGACACGGTGGCCTTCAGCACGACGTCGTTGGTGATGGTGCCGAGCGTCGCCACCGTGCGCGGCTCGACGATCGCCCCCGTGGGCACGGCCGGCGAGGCGTCGACCGGACGGTCGGGGAAGAACGCCAGCTTGATGAGCGCGGCCGCCACGAGGGCGACCAGAAGAATACGCAGAATCGGAAAGACCCACGTGCGTGCGATCCCCATGAAACCCCCCGGAACGGAAATCGTCGTCATCGAACGATTCCCACCCTAGGGGGGGTCCGATGGCGCTTCCCGCATCGCCGCGTCGGGTGAGGCGGGGTGTCCCGGCCCCGCAGACGACGGATGCCACGGCCCCGGCCGCGCGGGGCGGCGGGGTCGTGGCATCCGGGATCGCGACTACTCCTTCGGAGGGGCGACCACCGTCGGTGCGATGAAATCACCCGTACCGACCCGCGAATGACGGCGCGAGTAGGCGAAGTAGATGGCGAAGCCGAGGGCCAGCCAGATGAGGAAGCGCAGCCACGTCTCGACCGAGAGGTTGAGCATCAGGTAGGTGCAGATGAGCGCCGAGAGGATGGGCAGCACCGGGCTCCACGGCACGCGGAAGCCGCGCTTGAGGTCGGGGCGCTTGCGCCGGAGAACGAGCACGCCCACGGACACGAGTACGAACGCCGAGAGGGTGCCGATGTTGACCATCTCCTCGAGCACGCCGATGGGGGTGAACCCCGCGACGACCGCGACGATCGCGGTGACGAGGATCGAGATGACCCAGGGCGTGCGAAGCCGCGGGTGCACCTTGGCGAGGGCACCCGGCAGCAGCCGGTCGCGCGACATCGCGAAGATGATGCGGGTCGCGCCGATCATGAGGGTCAACACGACCGTCGTCAGACCGGCGACGGCGCCGGCGGCGATGACCGTGGCCATCCAGGTCTGGCCGTGGAAGGCGAACGCGTTCGCGAGCGCCGCCGAGGGGTTCAGCTCGCCGTACGGCACCATGCCGGTCACGACGATGGCGACGGCGCAGTAGAGGATCGTGCAGATGACGAGCGAGGCGATGATCCCGATCGGCAGGTCGCGCTGCGGGTTCTTCGTCTCCTCGGCGGTGGTGGCGACGACGTCGAAGCCGATGTAGGCGAAGAACACCAGAGCCGCTCCCGCGAGGATGCCGCCCACCCCGAACGTGGCGGGTTCGAGGCCCGAGAGGAACTGCAGCAGCGGCTGCGTGAGGCCGGACGCCGACTCGGTGGGGACCGATTCGGGCACGAACGGGGAGTAGTTGGCCGGGTTGATGAACAGGATGCCGGCGATGATGACGAACAGGACGATGAACAGCTTCACCGCCACGAGCACGAGGTTGACGCGCAGCGACTCCTTGATGCCGAGGGTCATGAGACCACCGAGGACGAGCACGAGCAGGATCGCGGGCAGGTCGACCACGCCGCCGTACGAGACCGCCTCCGGCAGCACGATGCCGATCTGCTGCAGGAAGGTGCCGAGATAGGCGCTCCACCCCTGCGCGACGACGCTGGCGCCGAGGAACATCTCGAGGATGAGGTCCCATCCGATGATCCACGCGAACAACTCGCCGAGGGAGGCGTACGAGAACGTGTAGGCCGAGCCCGACACGGGCACGGTCGAGGCGAACTCGGCGTAGCACATGGCGGCGAGTCCGCACGCGATGGCGGCGATGATGAAGCTGATGACGACGGCGGGTCCGGCGACGTCGTGGGCGGCGCGACCGGTCAACGTGAAGATGCCTGCGCCGATGACGACGCCGACGCCGAAGACGGTCAAGTCGACCGCGGTCAAGGACTTCTTGAGTCGGAACTCCGGTTCATCGGTGTCTGCGATGGACTGCTCCACCGACTTGGTTCGGAAAAGGCTCACGCTGTGCTTCCTCTGTCTCAGGCGATGCCCAGGGAGCGGACACCACCCACGGAGGATAGTCCCATCCGCGCCCGCTGACTATCCGCCCGCGGGCGAGGGACGCGCATGATGACACGAAATAGCGATGTATCTAAATCAATTGTCGCGGGTGTAATCTTTACGCATTATGGCTATGAAGCACATCACGCACCTCGTCGATGACCTCGACGGTACCGTCCTCGAAGACGGACAGGGAAAGCAGATCACTTTCTCGGTGGAGGGTCGAGCGTATGAGATCGACCTTTCCGACCGCAATGCCGACAAATTCTATTCGGCGATCGCCCCCTTCGTGGATGCCGCCCGTTCGGTCTCGCGGGGGAACGCCCCCGCACGTCGCGGGCGCCCGGCGCGCCGGTCTAACGACGTGGATCTCGGCGCCGTGCGCGAATGGGCACGCGCCAACGGGCACACCGTGAGCGACCGCGGTCGCGTGCCCGCGACGATCCTCGACGCCTACACCGAAGCGACGTCCTGATCGCTCGCCGCGGCGGCGGAGCGCCGTCGTGAGTGCGCTGCTGGCATCCGGTGCGGTGACGCAGTTCGCCGTCCTCGACGCTCTGCTCGCGGGCGTGTATTCGCAGGGTGCGTCGGTCGACGCGGTGCGGGCGGCCGGCGACACCGGAGTGGGGTGCTGCGAGGGGCTGGGCGGGGAGGTCGTCATCCTCGACGGCGAGCTCTACGAGTGCACCTCCGACGGACCCCCGCGGGTGATGACGGACGATGAGTTCCTGCCGTTCGTCGATGTCTGCACGCCGGGGGAATCCCTCGCGACCGCCGTGGCCGACCTCGATCTGCCGGGCCTGCAGTCGGCGGTGGAGGATCGACTGCTGAGCAGGAACCTCTTCCACGTCGTCCGTGTGGACGGCGTTCTCGCGCACGTCCTCACCCGCGTCACGCGTCGCCAGGAGCCGCCATTCCGCCCCCTCGCCGAGGTCGCGGCGGAACAGATCGAGACCACCACGCGTGAATGCACGGGCACGCTCGTGGGTTTCTGGATGCCCCGGATTTATCAGGGCATCACCGTGGCCGGCCTCCACCTGCATTTCCTCAGCGACGATCGGTCGGTCGGAGGTCATGTCCTGGACGCGAGAGTGCGCGAGGGTCGACTGCGTTTGTCGGCATTCGCCGACTTCCGCCTCCGGCTTCCCCGCGACGGACAATTCCTCTCCACAGAGCTCACCCATGACGACGACCATCGAATCGTCGCTGTGGAGAGTCGCGGCATGTCCTCTTCGCCGTCGTGAAAGACGCGGCCATTGGTCGTAATTGGGGCGAACATGCGGGTGAATTCGTATTGCATTCGCCGAAGCCGCGGAGGTCGGCGGTTTAGGGTCGGCGCATGGCGAAAAAGCACATCACACAGGTGATCGATGATCTCGACGGCTCGGTGATCGACGACGGTACGACCGTGCAGTTCTCCTTCGAAGGACGCGCGTACGAGATCGATCTGTCGGTACACAATGCCGAGAAGATGCGCGATGCGCTCCGGCCCTACATCTCCGCCGGTCGCGCGGCGCACTCCCCTCTCTCCGCGCCGCGGCGGACTCCCCGCGGTCGGGCGATCCCCACGAGAGACCTCGCCGACGTCCGCTCCTGGGCCGTGAAGAACGGTCACGCGATCAACACGCGCGGACGCATCTCCTCCTCGGTCCTCGACGCCTACGACGCCGCTCACTGATCACCCGACGACAGAACCGGATGCCACGAACCCGTGGCATCCGGTTCTTCCTTCACCGCGCGTTCGGACGGACCCGTCGACTGACTCGCGGTTCGGCGTCCGCGACGGGGCGGGTCAGACGAGGGCGGTGCTGCGCGCGCCGACCGCGAGCCGCTCGGCGGCCAGGCCCTCGGCTGCGGCGAGAGGGGTGACGCCCCGCGCGGCCGCCTCGTCGAAGACACGGCGGATCGTGTCGCCGATCCCGGCGACACGACCCATGATCTGGTCCATGGTCCCGCGCTGCTTGGCGACGAGGTCGAGGTAGATCACCCCGCCGGCGTTGACGACGAAGTCGGGCGCGTACAAGATGCCGCGCTGCGCCAGCCGCTCGGCGCCGCTCCGCTCGGCGAGCGGATTGTTGGCCGGCCCGCACACGGCACGGGCATCGAGAGCGTCGATGACCTCGTCGGTGAGGACACCGCCGATACCGGCGGGGACGAACACGTCGGCGGGGATGAGGTGCTCCTCGCTCGGCTCGACCCATGCGGCGCCGAGTTCTTCGGCCATCGCCCGCTTCGCCGGGTTGACGTCGGTGACGGTCAGGACGGCGTGCTCGGAGGCGAGACGCTCGGCGAGACGACCGCCGACCTGACCGAGGCCGGCCACGGTGATGCGGCGGCCGGCGACGTCACCGGTGCCGACGGCGCGCTCGAGGGTCGCCACGAGCGAGGCGTACACACCGAGGCTCGTGGGCCCCGCGGGTTCGCCGGAGCCGCCGACCGAATCGGGGAGACCGACCACGTGCGCGGTGCGTTCGCTCACGACGAGCATGTCTTCGGTCGTGGAGCCGACGTCTTCGGCCGTGCGGTACAGCCCGCCGAGGCTCTCGACGGCGTCGCCGAGGTCGAGGAAGGCCGCGCGGCGACGGTCGGCGTCGAGGACCGTGCCCTCGGGCAGTCCGATGACGCTCTTGCCACCGCCCGCGTCGAGCCCGGCCGCGGCGTTCTTCAGCGTCATGGCGGCGGACAGCCGCAGGGCGTCGCCGAGGGCGTCGGTCCACGACGGGTAGGTCCACAGGCGGGCGCCGCCGAGGGCGGAGCCGAGCACGGAGGAGTGAAGCGCCACGGCGACGAGCAGACCGCTGCGCCGCCCCGTGATCACCTCCACGCGTTCGTGCGCGAAATCGGGCAGGGGCAGGGCGTTGGTCATCGCGTTCCTTGTCGTCGGTCGCCTTGTGGGCGGCACTTCCCGGATGCCGCGGCGTCGCGGCATCCGTCTCCATTGTGACGCGCGGGACGGCCCGGCGCGAGCGGTCCCGGCCGCGGAGCCCCGGGAAGCTGTCGGGCTCGCGGGTTCGGCGCGGGACCGGGGGAGCAGTGCGCGATCGCGCGCACACCACGCGATCTCGAGGTGGACGTCGACCCTAAGCTGTCGGGCATGACCGACGCCCTCCCCGCCCGTAGTCGTCTCGTCGCCGCAGCCCTGCGGGAGGCCGGTATCGAGGGCGAGATCGTCGTGCTTCCGGATGCCGCGTCGACCGCCGCACTGGCGGCGGCGGCGCTGGGCATCGAGGTCGGTGCCATCGCCAACAGCCTCGTGTTCTGGAGCGACGACGAGCCGCTGCTGGTGATGACGAGCGGCGCGCATCGTGTGGACACCGCGGCTCTGGCCGAGCGGCTCGGGCGCGGCGGCATCCGTCGGGCGACGCCGGACCAGGTGCTGGCCGCGACCGGACAACCCATCGGGGGAGTGGCGCCGACGGGCCACCCGGCGCCGCTGACGACGGTCGTCGACGAAGACCTGGCGGCCTTCCCGCAGATCTGGGCGGCCGGTGGGACGCCGCACACCGTGTTCCCGCTGACGTTCGACGAGCTGGTTCGGCTGACCGGCGGGGCGGTCCTGCGCGTCGCCTGAGCGTCGGTTCGGCCTGCGGTGCGGGGTTCGGGGCGCAGTTCTGCGTTCGGGGCGGGTATCTCGCGCCCCGAACGGCGGGATCCGCCCCGAACCGTGAGGGAAGACCCTCGCGCCGGTCGTTCTGCGCGGCGGCCTCACCGCGAGGACACCGGGGTTCGGGGCGCATTTCTGCGCTCGGGGCGGGTGTCTCGCGCCCCGAACGGCCGGATCCGCCCCGAACCGTGCAGGAGGGGAGGGCCGGGCGGTCGACGCTCGTGAGCGCCGCCGCCCGGCGGGCTCACGCCCCGGGGGGTGGCGTGAGCGCGGTCAGGCACACCACCGCGGCGGCGGCCGACCAGGCCTGGGGACGACAGGCGGCGGGGTACGGCGTCGGCACCGACGAGTGGGTGCGCGGGTCGCCCGCGTGGAGTTCCGGCACGCGGTAGGCGAAGCCCTCGGCGGCATCCAGGAGTCCGGCGACGACCGTGCGCGCCTGCGCGTTCAGGCCCGCGCGCAGCATGCCGTGCACCGCGATCGCGGTGTCGTGCACCCAGACACTTCCGCCGTGGTACGACAGGGGCCAATATCCCGCGGCCCCGGTCGACATCGTACGGATGCCGTATCCGCTCGACATGCTCTCGCCGAGCAGCAGCGACGCGATGTGCGCCTCGTCATCGCCGTTCAGGAGGCCGGTGCCGAGCAGATGACCGATGTTGCTCGTGAGCGAGTCGATGGGACGCTTGGCGTTGTCGAGGGCGACCGCGGGGTACCGGCCCTCCGGCGTCTCGACCCAGTAGGTCTCGGCGAAGCGCTCGCGGAGGTCGCCGGCCCAGGCGCGCCAGAAGGCGATGTCGTCGGCATCGCTCCCGGTGCCGAACTCCTCGAGCAGGGCGGCGCCGGCGAGGGCTGCTTCGTACGCATACGCCTGCACTTCGCACAGGGCGATCGGGCCCTCGGCGAGGCGGCCGTCGCGCCACTGGATCGAGTCGCCGGAATCCTTCCAGCCCTGGTTCGACAACCCCGTTCCCAGGCGGTCGATGTAGTCGAGGAACCCGTCGCCGTCGCTGTCGCCGCTGTCGCGGATCCATCCGAGGGCGGCGCGCAGTGTCGGCAGCAACTCGCGCACCTCGGCCTCGGGCATGCCGGCGCGCCACGTGTCGGCGAGCAGGCAGATCCACAGCGGCGTCGAGTCGACGCTGCCGTAGTACTTCGGCGGCAGCACGATGCCCTCGCCGGGGATCTCGAGCGCCGAGGCCCGCAGCTCGTGCAGGATCTTGCCCGGCTCTTGCGCGGTCTGCGCATCATCGTCGACACCCTGCAGCCGCGCGAGCACGCGGAGGGTGGATGCCGCGATCTCGCGGTCCAGCGGAAGGGCGAGACGCGCGGCCCAGATCGAGTCGCGGCCGAACAGCGTGAAGAACCAGGGAGCGCCGGCGGCGAAGAATTCGTCGTCGGGGTTCTCGGGCAGCACGAGGCGGAGGGCGTCAAGATCATCGAGGGCCGTGCGCAGCCAGCGCGCGAGGCGAGGATCGGGTGCCTGGGCGGCGACCGCCGCGGCATCCCACCGCGGTGCCGCCGCGGCCGACCCGACGACGAGGGTGTCGTCGCGCAGCGTCAGCGTCCAGGCGACCTCGACACTGCCGTTGGCGGGGACCTCGACGCTCCAGCTCGCCTCGAGTCCGTCTGCTCCGGATGCCACGCGCGCGCCGGGAGCGACGAGTTCGAGACCCTGAGCCCCGGCATCCACGATCGCGCGGTCGCCGTCGATGTCGGTCGCCGCCTCGCGGGGGTGTGCGTGACCGGACTTCACCTCGTGCAGCTGCGCGAACTCGGGCGACAGCACCAGCCGCAGGGTCGTCGAGATCGGCCGGTCCACGCGCGAGTGCACCGTCCAGGTCTCGCTGACGACCCCGTCGGCGACGCGCCGGTCGCGCAGCACCCGCACCTTGGGGTCGGGCGTGGTGTCGTCGAGTCCGCGCAGCAGGCCCCCGAGCACGAGTCGCGAGGCGCCGTCGGGGGCGCTCGAGATCCATTCGACGGTCGAGCCGTCGCAGACCAGCGCGAGGGAGCGCACGTGACGGACGTCACCGTGGTACACACCGTGCACCGCCGTCGCGCCCATGTCGCCCGTGGCATCGGACCACACCTGCGTGGGGGCGCGCAGCACGATGACCGCGTCGTTCAAGAGGGGTTGGAGCGGGGTGGTCACGGCATCCGTCTCGGCCGCAGGCGATGCGGTGGGGGCGGTGGTCATTCTTTGACTGCTCCTTCGCTGGCGTTCATGATGCGGCGCTGGAAGATGAAGAACACCACGGCGACCGGAATCGTCATGATGGCCGCGGCCGCGAGTTTGAGGGGGAATTGGCTGCCCTGGCTGAGCTGTCCGCTCGCGAGGGCGGCGACGCCCTTGGTCAGGGTGGTGAGTTCGGGCGACTGGGTGGAGACGACGAAATGACTCAGCTCGTTCCACGATCCCTGGAACGACAGGATGACGATCGTGATGAGAGCGGGCCGCGCCATCGGCAGGACGACCGACCAGAAGATGCGGAATGTGCCGGCGCCGTCGATGCGCGCCTGCTCCTCGACCGACGGGGGAATCGACTCGAAGAAGTTCTTCATGATGAACACGCCCGCGGCGTCCACGAGCAGCGGCAGGATCATGCCCGCGTAGGAGTCGTAGATGCCGAGCTGGTTGATCACGAGGAACTTCGGGATCAGCAGCACGACGGTCGGCACGGCCATCACCGCGATGAGTCCCGCGAAGACGAGACCGCGTCCGCGGAACTGCAGGCGGGCGAGGGCGTAGCCGGCCAGGGAGTTGAAGAACACCCGGCCCGCCGTCACGAACACCGTCACCACCGCGGAGTTGGCGAACCACACCGGGAAGTCGGAGTTGAGGAAGAGCCGCTCGTACGCCGCCCACGTGAATGTCTGCGGCAGGAGCGAGATGGGATTCGCCGCCGCCGCGGCATCCGTCTTGAAAGACGTCGCCACCTGCACGAGGAACGGATAGATGTAGATCAGCGCGAGCACGATCAGCAGGGCGTACAGGCCGATCTGCCATCCGAGCGCCTTGCGCGACATGCGGTGCTTCGCCGGGCGGCGGCCGGGCCCGTCGAGACGCTGCTCGGCGAGGACGGTGGTCTGCGGGGATGCCGTGGCGGTCATCGCGTGCCTCCCTTCGTGGCCGTGCCGCGGACTTCGTACTCGCGGATGCGTCGGCGCGAGACCGGGCGGTCGCGCAGCACGAAGCGCTGGAGGATCGTCAGCGCGACGATGATGACGAAGAGCACGAAGGCGATCGCGGCGCCCTGACCCCACTGCTGCGACAAGAACGCCGAGGAGTAGCTGAGGTACGCGGGGGTGAGCGTGGTCTTGCCGGGGCCACCCTGCGTGCCGGTGTAGATCTGGTCGAACACCTGCCACGTGCCGATGAGGCCCAGGGTCAGCACGGTGAACAGCACGGGCTTGAGCTGCGGCAGGGTGACCCGCCAGAAGCGCTGCCACCCGCTGGCGCCGTCCATCATGGCGGCCTCCTGCACATCGCCGCCGATGTTCTGCAGGCCCGCGATGAAGAGCAGCATGAAGGTGCCGGAAGTGGTGAACACGGCCATGAGGATGAACGCCGACATGGCGACCGAGGGGCCGGCCAGCCAGTCCCACCACGAGACGCCGAGCAGGGTGTTGCCGGTGAGGAACGCCGGACCGGTGGTCACGCCGATCGCTGCCAGCAGATTGTGCACGACGCCGGAGGGGTCGCTGAACCAGTTCGGTCCGTTGATGCCGAGCCACGACAACACCTCGTTGACGGCACCGGATGCCGAGAAGAGGAAGAGCCACAGCACGGTGATCGCCACGGAACTGGTGACCGAGGGGAAGTAGAAGGCGGTGCGGAAGAACCCGCGGCCGCGCAGGATCGCGCGATTGACCAGCACCGCGAGGAAGAGGGAGAGCGCCGTCTGGAGAGGCACCACCAGCAGCACGTACCAGGCGTTGTTGCGCAGCGCCGTACCGAAGTCGCGTTCGGCGAGTCCGCCGCCCGTCGTGACCGCGGCGTAGTTGTCGACGCCGACGAAGTTCACGTTCGACGAGAAGGGGCTGCCGCGCCCCGTCCAGTCCGAGAAGCTCACCCACAGCGCCATGAGCACGGGGACGAGCAGGAACACACCCAGGATGACGAGGACAGGTGCGGTGAAGAGCCAGCCGGCGGCGGCCTCGCCGCGCCGGATCCCCGAGGAGGGGGACCCGGCGCGACGCGGCGCGGTGGTGAGGGCGCTCACGATTACTGAACGATCGCCTCGAGGTTGGACTGCGCCGTCTGCAGCAGCGCCTGCGGGTCGCCGGTCTTCAGCGACTCGAGCTGCGCGTTGAAGTCGGTGATGACATCGGCGGCGCCGGCCATGTTCGGCGGGAACTGCGCGTACTCCGCTCCGGCGAGGAACGCCGTGAGGTCGGGGTTCGCGCTCGTCCATGCGTCGGCCGCGGACTGGATCGAGGGCATCGGGCCGAAGGCGGTCGAGAACGCCAGCTGCTGGTCGGTGCCGGTCAGGTACTCCACGAGGGCGCGCGCCTGCTCCTGGTTCCCGCTGTCTGCGGCGAGGCCCCAGCAGTTGGTGAACTGCAGCGTGCCCTTGCCGCCGGGGCCGGCGGGGAGCTCGGCGACGGTGTAGTTCACGTCGGGGTAGTCGGCCGACATCGCGCCGGTAATCCAGTTGCCCTCGATGACCATGGCGGCCTTCTGCGTGCCGAGCGCCTCTCCGCCCCAGCCCGCGCCGACATCGGACGCGAAGGCGAACGAGCCGTCGTTCAGGTGCGTCTTGACGTAGGTCAACGCCTCGACGTTCTCGGCGCCGTCGGCCGTGGCCTGCCCGTCGGTGACGAGGCCGCCGCCCGCTTGCGCCATGAAGGCGCCGACGCGCTGGTACTCGGCGCCGAAGGCGAGGCCGACGCGCCCGTCGGTGGTCAGACGCTGGGCGACGGATGCCAGCTGGTCCCACGTCGTGGGGATGTCGGCATCCGTGAGTCCGGCGGCCGTCCACAGGTCGGAGTTGATGATCAGCGCCAGCGTGGAGAAGTCCTTGGGGGCGCAGTAGAAGGATCCGTCGACCGTGAAGTTGTCGACCAGGGAGGGGTAGAAGTCGTCCTTGTTGGCGAGGTCGTCGCCGTAGGCGGCGATCGAACCGTTCGCCGCGTAGCCCGCGAGGGCCTCGGGGGCCAGGTAGAACAGGTCGGGCGGGGAGCCGGCGGCGAAGCCCTGCGAGAGCTGCTGGGGCAGGTCGTTGGCGGTCTGCACCTCGGCCGCGACGCCCGACTGCTCGCTCCACGCGGCGACGGCGTCGGTGACGGCCTTGGTCTCGGCGTCGCCCGAGGAACCGATGAGGATGCTCAGGCTGCCGCTGCCGGAGGCCTGGCCCTCGCCGGGGGTGTCGTTGAAGCCCGAGCCGCAGGCGGTGAGCGTCAGGGCTCCGGTGGCCAGCAGCGCGCCGGCGGCGAGCGCCGTGCGTGTGCGGGGGGCGGGCGTGTGCCGTGTCATGTGTCTCTCTCCTTCGATGAGGCATGCGACCCCTCCGCATGTGGTCGGAGGGCCGCCAGTTTGAACGTTCAAATGGCGGTCCCACAAAGGTACGAACACGTCGCGGCAGATGTCAAGAGCTTGTCGCCCGGCCTAGGCTGACGGTCTGTGGTCGGGCGCCGGACCCGTCGCAGCCGCCGATCACTCGGGAGCGACATCGTCCCGCACGGACCGGGATGGGAGGGGATGACATGGCGAAGGCGCCCACCGTCGACGACGTCGCCCGTGTCGCCGGCGTCTCGCGGCAGACCGTGTCGAACGTCGTGAACACCCCCGACATCGTGCGCGAGACCACGCGGCACCGGGTGGAGGCCGCGATCGCCGAGCTCGGATACCGCCCCCACGCCGCCGCGCGTCGGCTGCGGATCCGCCGCAGCTCCACCATCGGCATCCATCTCGATCCGTACGCCGGCGGCATCTCGGGCGTCGTGCTCGACCGCTTCGTGCACGCCCTCACCGAACGCGCGGGCGAGCGGGACATGCGCGTGCTGCTGTACGCCGCCCGTTCGCCCGAGGAGGAGATCGCCCGGCTCGGCGATCTGCTGGAGGGGGGAGAAGTGGATGCCGTGGTCGTCACCGGCACCTTCCACGGCGACCCCCGCACCGGGTGGCTGACGGCACGGAACCTCCCGTTCGTGTCGTTCGGCCGACCGTGGGGCGAGGACGACGTCGAAGCACCGGCGCACCTCTGGGTCGACGTCGACGGTGCGGCGGGAACGCGGGCCGCGACCGCGCACGCACTCGCCCGCGGCGGCGGGCACGTCGCCTTCCTCGGCTGGCCCGCCGGGTCGGGCACGGGGGACGAACGCGAGCGCGGCTGGCGCGAGACCGCGGGCGCGGGGCCGCGGTGGATTGTCGAGGAGAACGTGTCGGCGGCGCGCGACGTCGTGGCGGCCGGTCTCGTCGCCGACCCGGGGGTCACCGGAATCGTCTGCGCGAGCGACTCCCTCGCCATCGGCGCGCACCTCGCGACCTCGCTGGCCGGGCGCCCCGACATCACCGTCGTCGGCTTCGACAACACCCCCGCGGCCGAGGCCCTCGGACTCTCGAGCGTCGAGCAGTTGCCCGAGCGGGTGGCATCCGGAGCCCTCGACCTGCTGATGGGCGACGGCACGGTCGTCGCGCCCCGCGCGGCGGCGGCGGGCACGGCGCACGTGCTGGTGGAGCCGCGACTCGTCGTGCGGTGAGTTCGCGGGCGCCGGTGCGCCGCGGGGTGGGGCTGCGGCGTTCGGCCTGCGGAGGGGCGAGATCCCGCGGCACGCCGAGTGGGTCATTGGGGCAGGGGTTGTGCAGTGGGGCGGTCGCTGCGCGCCCCTGTGCACATTCGGTGCCCCGGACCGGCAACTCCGGCGTGTTTCGCGGCGTTTGGGGCGGGATCGGCGGGTTGGGGCGCGGGTATCTCGCCCCGAGTGGCGGTATCCGCCCCGAACCGGTGAGACCGGAAGCCGCGACGCGTGGGTGAGTGGGGCAGGGGTTGTGCAGTGGGGCGGTCGCTGCGCGCCCCTGTGCACAGTCGTTGCCCCGGAGTGGCGTAGCGGGGGTGTTTCGCGGTGTTTGGGGCGGGATCGGCGGGTTGGGGCGCGGGTATCTCGCCCCGAGCGGCGGTATCCGCCCCGAACCGGTGAGACCGGAAGCCGCGGCGCGTGGGTCAGTGGGGCACGGGTTGTGCAGTGGGGCGGTCGCTGCGCGCCCCGGTGCACATTCGGTGCCCCGGAGTGGCGTGGCGGGGGTGTTTCGCGGCGTTTGGGGCGGGATCGGCGGGTTGGGGCGCGGGTGTCTCGCCCCGAGCGGCGGAATCCGCCCCGAACCAGTGAGACCGGATGCAGCGGCGCCTGGGGTGGAGCCGTCGCGCGGGTGTCCCGCCCCGAGCGGCGGACCCCGCCCCGAACCAGTGAGACGCGGAACTCGCCCGAACCGGGTGAACGCGCGGACCGAGCGCCGCGCGGGTGCGGCGAGCCGGCGGGAGCGCGTCAGACGTGGCGGCCGATGCGACGCGCGAGCTCGGCGGCGGTGGTGGTCGCGGCGTCCGCGAGGGACGTGGCATCCCGTTCCGGACCGTCCGAGGGCCACGTGATCGCCACCGCGGCGGCGGGCCAACCGGCGTGGTCGAGCACGGCGGCGGCGACGGAGCGGAAACCGGGCGTGACCTCGCCGTCTTCGCGGGCGAAGCCCGCGGCGCGCACCTCGCGCAGCACCTCGCGCAGCGCGCGCGGGGTGGCGGGACCGGAACCGTGCCGCTGGGTCAGCGCCGTGGCATCCGGGAACGATGCCCGAACCTGCTCGCGGGGGAGGGCGGCCAGCATCGCGCGACCCGTCGCGGTGAGGTGCGCGGGCAGGCGCACGCCGACATCGGTGACGAGGGCGGGGCGCCGCGGAGCGCGCTCCTCGACGATGTACAGCACGTCGCGTCCCGCCAGCACGGCGAGGTGGGCCGACTCGCCGACCCGGTCCGACAACGCCGCCAGCAGCGGTCGACCCAGCCGGGCGAGGGGCTGCTGCCGGGCGTATCCGCCGCCCAGTTCGAACGCGGCCGTGCCCAGCCCCCAGCGGCGGTCGCCGGGCAGGTGCACGACGTATCCGTGCTCCTCGAGCGTGGCGAGCAGGTGGTACGTGCTCGACCGCGGGATGCCGAGGCTCGACGCGATCGATTGCGCCGCCATCGGCCCGGGTTGGCGCGCGAGCAGCGAGAGGATCCGCAGCGTCTGATCGGCGGCGGGGACCTGCGGGCGCGGATTGTCTGACATGACAGACACAGGATGCCAGAACCCTCTCGCCGCAGGCCATCCCTCGCGATGGAATCGGCGTATGGACGTCAGCATCACCGTCGGAGCAGCCCCCCTCACCCCCCGCGAGGTTGTCGATGTCGCGCGCCACGGCGCACGGGTCGTCATCGACGGTGACGCGCTCGGACGGGTGGAGGACACCCGTACCCTCATCGAGGGCCTCGCCGACGACCCGCAGCCGCACTACGGCATCTCGACCGGCTTCGGGGCCCTCGCCACGACCTTCATCGCCGAAGACCGCCGCGCACAGCTGCAGGCGAGCCTGATCCGCTCCCACGCCGCCGGCACGGGCGGCGAGGTCGAGCGCGAGGTGGTGCGCGCGCTGATGCTGCTGCGCCTGCAGACGCTCTCCACCGGTCGCACGGGCGTGCGCCCCGTCGTGGTCGAGACGTACGCGGCGCTGCTCAACGCCGGGATCACCCCGGTCGTCCACGAGTACGGTTCGCTGGGCTGCTCCGGTGATCTCGCACCGCTGTCGCACGTGGCGCTCGCCGTCATGGGTGAAGGCGACGTGCGCGACGCCGAGGGACGGTCGGTGACGGCCGCCGACGCCCTCGCCGCCGCGGGTATCGCCCCCGTCGCCCTGCGCGAGAAGGAGGGCCTCGCCCTCATCAACGGCACCGACGGCATGCTCGGCATGCTGCTGCTCGCCCTCCACGACCTCGAGACGCTGCTGCTGACCGCCGACGTGTCGGCGGCACTGTCGATCGAATCGCAGCTCGGGACGGATGCCGTGTTCGCGGCCGACCTCATGGCGCTCCGCCCGCAGCTCGGCCAGGCCGAATCCGCCGCGAACCTCCGCGCGTTCCTCGCGGGGTCGCCCATCGTCGCGAGCCACCGCGGCCCGGAGTGCACGCGCGTGCAGGACGCGTACTCGCTGCGCTGCGCCCCGCAGGTGCACGGCGCCGCGCGCGACACGGTGGAGCACGCCACCGTCGTGGCCGAGCGCGAGTTGGCGTCCGCGGTCGACAACCCCGTCGTCACCGTCGACGGCCGCGTCGAGTCGAACGGCAACTTCCATGGCGCGCCGGTGGCGTACGTGCTCGATTTCCTCGCCATCGCGGTGGCCGACGTGGCATCCATGTCGGAGCGCCGCACCGACCGTGCGCTCGATGCCGCGCGCAGCAACGGACTGCCGCCGTTCCTCGCGCACGAGGTGGGCGTGGACTCGGGCCTGATGATCGCCCAGTACGCCGCGGCGGGGATCGTGTCGGAGCTGAAACGTCTGGCCGTGCCCGCGTCGGTCGACTCGATCCCCTCGAGCGCGATGCAGGAGGATCACGTCTCGATGGGATGGGCGGGAGCCCGGAAACTCCGTCGCGCGATCGACGGGCTCGCGCGCGTGCTCGCCATCGAGGTGATGACCGGATGCCGTGCCCTCGACCTGCGTGCCCCGCTCCGGCCGGCGGCGGCTACCGGAGCCGTGCTCGACCTCGTCCGCACGCGTGTCGCCGGCCCCGGCCCCGATCGCTTCGTCTCGCCCGAGATCGAGGCCGTCACCGACCTCGTCGTCTCCGGATCCGTCGCGCGCGCCGCCGTCGCCCGGACGTCCCTCGCTCAGACCGCCCTCGCCTAGACCGCCCTCGCCCACACCGCCCGCCCACACCGCCCGCCCAGACCGCCCGCCCACGCCGCTTCCGCCCGGATCGAAGGAGATCACGCATGACCGACACGATGAACCCCTCGCCCGCGACCGCCGCCGATGGCGGAGGCGCCGACGCCCCGGCATCCCGTGGGCCCGTCCGCGCCGCGCGCGGCGACGTCCGCACCGCGAAGAGCTGGGGTGCCGAGGCCGCGAAGCGCATGCTGATGAACAACCTCGACCCCGACGTCGCCGAGCGTCCCGACGACCTCGTCGTCTACGGCGGCACCGGCCGGGCCGCCCGGTCGTGGGCCGCGTACGACGCGATCGTGCGCACCCTCGACGAGCTGGAGCCCGATGAGACGCTGCTCGTGCAGTCGGGCAAGCCGGTGGGGGTGTTCCGCACGCACGAGTGGGCACCGCGCGTGCTCATCGCCAACTCGAACCTCGTGGGCGACTGGGCGACATGGCCCGAGTTCCGCCGCCTCGAAGAGCTCGGTCTGACGATGTACGGGCAGATGACCGCCGGATCGTGGATCTACATCGGCACGCAGGGAATCCTGCAGGGCACCTACGAGACGTTCGCCGCGGTCGCGGCGTCTCTGGGTCGGGAATCGCTTGCGGGCACGCTGACCCTCACCGCCGGCTGCGGCGGCATGGGCGGCGCACAGCCGCTCGCCGTCACGATGAACGGGGGAGCGGTGCTCATCGTCGACGTCGATCGCACGCGCCTCGATCGCCGCGTCGCCCACGGCTACCTCGACGAGGTCGCCGACGACCTCGATGCGGCCGTCGAGCGGGTGAGCGCCGCGCGCGACGCGGGTGAGGCACTGTCGGTCGGGATCGCGGGCAACGCGGCCGAGGTGTTCCCGGAACTGCGGGCGCGCGGCATCCGGATCGACATCGTCACCGACCAGACGAGCGCCCACGACCCCCTGTCGTACCTGCCCGTCGGGGTGTCGGTCGACGAATGGCAGGCCGAGGCCGCGCGCGACCCCGAGGACTTCACCCGGCGTTCGCGAGAGAGCATGGCCGCGCACGTGCGGGCGATGGTGGAGTTCCAGGATGCCGGTGCCGCGGTGTTCGATTACGGCAACTCGATCCGCCGCGAGGCCGAGCTCGGCGGCTACGACCGCGCGTTCGCGTTCCCCGGCTTCGTGCCGGCGTACATCCGCCCCCTCTTCGCGGAGGGGAAGGGACCGTTCCGCTGGGTGGCGCTGTCGGGCGACCCGGACGACATCGCCAAGACCGACCGCGCCGTCGCGGAGCTGTTCCCGGAGGATGCCGCCCTTCACCGCTGGCTCGACAAGGCCGGAAAGCAGGTGAACTTCGAAGGACTCCCGGCGCGCATCTGCTGGCTCGGCTACAAGGAACGTCACCTGGCGGGCCTGAAGTTCAACGAGATGGTCGCCTCCGGCGAGCTGGCAGGTCCCATCGTCATCGGTCGCGATCACCTCGACGCCGGTTCCGTCGCCTCGCCCTACCGCGAGACCGAGGCGATGGCCGACGGATCGGATGCCATCGCGGACTGGCCCCTGCTGAACGCCCTGCTCAACACCGCCAGCGGGGCGTCGTGGGTGTCGATCCACCACGGCGGCGGCGTCGGCATCGGCCGCAGCATCCACGCCGGTCAGGTCTGCGTCGCCGACGGCACGGAGCTCGCCGCCGAGAAGCTCGCGCGCGTGCTCGTCAACGACCCCGGCACCGGGGTCATGCGGCACGTGGATGCCGGCTACGACCGCGCCCGCGAGGTCGCCGTCGAACGCGGTCTCACGGTGCCGATGTGGTGAGCGGTCCTGCCCCGACCGGAGCCGATGCCGTGAGCGGTTCCGTCGGCGCCGCGGACACGTTCCTGCTGACCGGTATCGGCGAGCTGACGACCAACGTCGCCGCCGACGGCGACCCGTGCGGCACGATCCACGACGCCGCGGTGCTCGTGCGGGACGGCCGCATCGCGTGGACGGGCAGGGCGACCGATGCCCCGGATGCCGCGGCATCCGGCACCGATGCCCGCGTCCGCGTCGTGGACGCAGGCGGCCGCGCCGTGATTCCTGGCTTCGTCGACAGCCACACCCACCTCGTCTTCGGGGGCGACCGGGCGGAGGAGTTCGCCGCGCGGATGGCGGGGGAGCGGTACGCGGCGGGAGGGATCCGCACGACGGTGGCGGCCACGCGGGCGGCGACCGACGACGAGCTGCGGACGCGTCTGGCGGCGCTCGTCGCGGAATGCCGGGCGCAGGGCACCACGACCCTGGAGGTGAAGACCGGATACGGTCTCGACGTCGAGACCGAGGCGCGTCTAGCGCGGCTCGCCGCCGAGGTGACCGACGAGGTGACCTTCCTCGGGGCGCACGTCGTCGCCCCCGACCACACGGGCGGCGCGGAGGCGTACGTCGACCTCGTGGTGGGTGACATGCTCCGCGCGGTCGCGTCGCGTGTGCGGTGGATCGATGCCTTCTGCGAAGAGGGCGCCTTCACCGCCGATCAGTGCCGGAGGGTGCTCGAGGCGGGTCGGGCGGCGGGTCTCGGCATCCGGGTGCACGGCAATCAACTCGGTTTCGGACCCGGGGTGCGGCTCGCGGTCGACCTCGGAGCCGCCGCGGTCGATCACTGCACCTTCCTCTCCGACGACGACGTCGCGGCGCTCGCCGGATCGGACACGGTGGCCACCCTGCTCCCGGGTGTGGAGTTCTCGACGCGTCAGCCCTACCCCGATGCGCGCCGACTGTTGGACGCCGGTGTCACGATCGCCCTCGCCAGCGACTGCAATCCGGGCTCGAGCTTCACCAGCTCCCTGCCGCTGATGATCGCGCTCGCGGTGCGCGAGATGGGGATGACGCCGGCCGAGGCGGTCTGGGCGTCGACCGCGGGCGGCGCGAGGGCGCTTCGCCGCACGGACGTCGGGGTGATCGCGCCCGGGACGCGGGCCGATCTCGTCCTGCTCGACGCGCCGTCGCGCGTGCACCTCGCCTACCGACCCGGTGTGCCGCTCGTGCGTCGCGTGTGGAAGGACGGCGAGGAGTGGCGAGGGGCGGGTAGGCCCTAGGAGCAGGGGGCGGCGACCGCCTTGGCGAACCCGCCCGTCTGGTAGGCGAACTGGTAGATCCACTGTCCGAGATCGAGCGAGGTCGGCACGTCGACCACGGTCACCTGCGCCTCGGCGCACTGCGCCGCGATGAAGCGCGTCCGGCTCACGTGGGGGGTGAAGGTGATGACGACGGCGCTCGCCTCGGGACCGTACCGTGTGTTCAGCAGCGCCATCTCTCCCGCGGTCGTGAAGGGGTCGGGGTGCCCGCAGGTCACGTACCGCTCCTGGCAGACGCTCAGCTTCGCCGCCGACTGCTCACCTTCCGACGGGACCGAGATGAGGAGGTCGTCGGCCACCCCCTCACTGCGGAGCCGCTCGGCGAGGGCGATCCGCCCCTCGGTGGGAGGGCCGATCACGTAGATGACGTCGGCACGCGCGGGCGGCGCGGCGGCGGCGGGGTAGACGTAAGCCGGAATCATGATCGCGAGTCCCGCGACGGCCATCGCCAGAACGAGCGAGACGGCGATCACCCAGCCGCGGCGGCGGCGGGTGCGCGGCAGGGTCAGCGAATCAGTGGCCACGCCCGGCTCCGAGGCGGTCGACCTGCAGGCGCCGTTTCGCGAAGCGGTCGATCGGGGACGGCAGGGTGAAGACCCCCGAGATCGAGCCGACCGCGCGGCGGATGAGCAGGGCCGTCGTGACGACGAGTGCCGTGAGCAACACGGCGGCGAGAGACCCCGGCACCAGCTCGACGGGGAGGACCGCGACCGCGAGGGCCAGCAGCAGCGAGTTGAGGACGTAGATCGGCAGGGTGCGCGACCCGAGTGCACCGACGGCCCTCCGAGCGATCGGCGAACGCGCCAGCATGACCGCGATCGAGACTCCGAAGGATGCGCCCACGACGCACAGCGCCACGCGGAACACGCCCTGCAGCGGCAGGAAGGGCAGCACGGCCGTTCCCGCGGCGAGGGCAGCGCCCGTTCCCAGCAGCCACCACACGTTGACGCGGCGGGCGAACGCCTCGATGATCTGTCGGCAGAGGACCCCGGTCATGAACAGGGCGAAGTACGTGCCGACCGACCGCCACGTGTACGACGAACTGACGGTGACGATGCCGGTGGCGAAGAGACAGGCGACGCCGAAGGCGATGCCGAGCTGGGCGACCCGCGGGAGGCGGCGGAGCACCCAGGCGGCGACGGTGTAGAGGATCAGCGCGTAGAGGAACCACAGGCCCGACCACGGGAGGTACAGCGCCGTCGCCAGATCCCCGACCGGTGAGGTCAGCGGGTCGAACGGGCGGGGCACGAAGAGGAACCATGCCCACCAGATGATGCACCACAGCGCGTAGAGGTAGACGAGGAGCGCCAGGCGTTTCCAGAAGAGGGAGGCGAAGCTCAGACGCGCGATCGCGGAGGACGCGAGCAGACCCGACACGAGGAAGAACAGCGGCATCCGGAACGTCGACAACGCGGCGGTCACCTGCACGAGCGCGTCGACCTGCCACCCGGTGGCATCGAGGAACTGGATGGAGTGATGGAAGACGACGAGGGTGATCGCGATGCCGCGTGCGACGTCGATCCACGCGATCCTCTGCGCGGGCGCAAGAGTGCTTTCGGGAGTCATGACCGTTCCTCAGGTTCCGCCGCATGCGCCCGTCGGGGTCACCGCGCGGCACAGACGACCGCGTCGGGTGTCAGACAGTTCTACCAGACGAATGTTCGCCGCGATGACCCGGCAGATGTCGGCCGGATGACGAAACGCTGATTCCGCACGCGCATTCCCCGCGGCGACCGGGGGATCCGAAGGTGGTGTCAGCGTCGACGGTGCGTCCCGGGCGGCGGCCTGTCCGGGACGCACCGTGGCGGCGGTGCGGGCGCCTAGGGCGTGTAGAGGTCGAACTCGTCGGGCGGTGTCGCGTCGACGTCGTCCCAGGTGCCGTCGTGCCAGGTGAAGACGGCCACGGCGCAGGTCACCATGCGTTCGTCGCGACCGGCCAGTCGCGAGACGAGCGAGGTCATGCCGGGATCGTGTGCGACCACCATCACCTCGTCGACACCGCCGGCCCGGGCGGCGTCGAGCAGACCGTCGGGTGCGGCGAGATAGAGCTCGGGCTTCTCGATGACCTCGACCTCGAACGTCTCCGCGAACGCCTCGGCCGTCTGCCGCGCGCGGAGGGCCGTGCTCGACAGGATCACGGCGGGGCGCACCCCCGCGCGTTGGACGGTTCGCGCGATCGTGGGCGCATCGCGCCGCCCGCGGTCGTTGAGGGGACGGTCGTGATCGTCGAGGCCTTCGTCGGCCCAGTCGGACTTCGCGTGGCGCGCGAGGATGAGTTGGATCATGGTCTTTCCGCCAATCCAGCGAGGAGTTCGAGAACGCAGAGCGCGGCGAGTCGTACGGTGCGGGCGTCGGCGGTGTCGGCCGTGGCATCCACCTCGACGATGTCGGCGCTGGCGACGAGCGGGTCGCGGGCGATGCCGCGCACCAGTGCCCGCAGCTCCCACGCGGCGAGCCCGCCCGGAACGCTGGCCGGGCAGCCGGGCGCCACGGAGCGATCGCACACGTCGACGTCGATGTCGAGATGGATGCCGCCGGGCGCACCCGGTCGGCCGGGTGCGGGGGGCGGGGCGGTGTCGCCGTGGACCGTGAGGGGCGCTGCGGCGCGGCGGGGATCCGGTGCATCGCCGTCTCCCTCGCTGCGGACGTCGGCGCCGTGGCCCCCCGCGCCGCGGAGACCGTCCGCGCCGCCTCCCGCGATTCGCAGGGCGGCGGTGACGACTTCGTCGACGCCGCGGCGACGGACCTCGTCGAGTGTGATGACCGTAATGCCGGCGTCGAGCGCGCGTCGGGCGTACGCCGCCGAGTTGGCGAAGTCGGCGATGCCGATCTGCACGACGCGCCGGGGATCGAGTCCTTCCGCGAGCAGTCGCCGAACGGGCGAGCCGTTGGATTCTCCGTCGCGCAGGTCGAAGTGGGCGTCGAGGGTGATCAGCCCCTCTGCCCGGCGACCCTGTGCCACGGCATAGGTCGCGGAGTTGTCGCCGCCGAGGGCGATCAGCAGCCGGGCCGAAGCGAGCTCGTCCACGGCGGCCCGAACGCGCGCCTCGCCCTCGCGCCCGTCGGGCTCCTCCACGTCGCCGGCGTCGGCGATGCGGAGCGCGGCGTTCAGGTCGAGCGGCGGTGGGCCCATGATCGTGGGGGAGTACCGGCGAAGGGCCTCCCGCACCGCGGCGGGGGTTTCGCCCGCGCCGGTCGGCGACAGCGAGGTGCGCCACGCGGGGACGCCGAGCAGGACGGCATCCGGTGCCTCTTCGCCGGTCGGCGTGGGCCAGGCCCCCGCACGCGGCCAGAGCGGATCCACCGAGAGCGCGCTCATGCGCCCACGTAGACCCAGGCGCTCAGACCGCTCGTCAGGACGACCGAGATGCGGCGCGATCCCGACATCAGGTATTCATCGGCCGCGTCGAGTTCGTCGGGGCTCAGGCGCACGACCTGGCCGAAGACACGGTCTCGCGGGTCGCCGGTGTGGCGCAGGACGCGGCGTCGGTGGGCGGGCGCGGGCGGTGCGGCCCGCTCGTCGCCGCTCTCTCCGTCGTCGAGGCGGAAGGCGGGCAGGGTGTCGTCTTCACCGTGGAGGAGGCGGCCGAATGTGTCGAGTTGCACGTCGGGCGTCTGAAGGACCCCGTAGGTGAAAAGGGACTCCACGGTCCCCGAACCGTCGCTCACGACGCTCAGAGTACTCACCCGCCCGCGGCGCACGGGGTTGCGACGCGGGGCCCTTCGTTTACCGGCCACGACGACGCTCATGAGCCCCATACGAGGTGGGCGACGGTGAAGATCACCAGGCCGGCGAGGGCTCCGACGATCGTGCCGTTCAAGCGGATGTACTGCAGGTCGCGGCCGACCATGAGTTCGATCTTCTCGGTGGTCTCTTCGGCATCCCACCGCTCGACGGTGTCGGTGATGATCGACGCGATGTCGTGGCGGTAGCGTCCGACGACGAAGACGGCCGCGTCGGTCACCCACCCGTCCACGCGCTTCTGCAGCGTCTCGTCGCGCTGCAGGCGTGCGCCGACCTCGGCGAGGGCGGCCGAGGCACGTCGCCGCAGCCCGCTCTCGGGGTCGGCGAGCGAGCGCAGGAGCCCCGTCTTCGCGGTGTTCCAGGCGTCGGCGGCGAGCTGGCGCACCCGTGGGCTGTCGAAGACGGCCGCTTTCGCCTCTTCGAGGCGCACCATGGTGGCCGGGTCGTTCTGGAGGTTGTCGGCGAGTCGCGAGAGGTAGCCGTCGATGGCGCCGCGCGCCTGGTGTCGCGGATCGGCGCGGACGGCGTCGACGAACTGGACGGCCTCGCGGTACACGGTGTCGTCGACGAGGCGGGTGGCGACTCCCGGCACCCACGCCGGAAGACGCCGCGACACGAGACCCTGGAAGGTGTCGCGGTTGTTGCCGAGCCACACCGCGATGTTGTCGAGGGCGAGATCGACCGCGCCGTGATGGGCGCCGGAGTCGACGACCCGCTGGAGCCATCCGCCGATCGACGGGCCCCAATCGGGCGACAGCAGGTGCTCGCGCGCGAGGTCTTCGATGAGGCCCTGCACGTCGTCGTCGTCGAGGGCGGTGAGGATGCTCGATGCCAGCGTGGCGGCCTCGGCGGCGACGCGATCGGCGTGCGAGGGCTCGGCGAGCCAGGCACCCGCGCGCGCCGAGAGGGGCGTGGACTCGAGCTTGGCCCGCACGACGTCACCCTCGAGGAAGTTCGTCTCGACGAACTCGCCCAGCTGGCGACCGATCTCGTCCTTGCGTCGGGGGATGATCGCCGTGTGCGGAATCGGCAGCCCGAGGGGGTGCCGGAAGAGTGCGGTGACCGCGAACCAGTCGGCGAGGGCACCGACCATGCCGCCCTCGGCGGCCGCGCGGACGTACTGCAACCACTCGACCTCGCGCTGCAGCGAGAACGAGATCGCGAACACGATCGCCATGCCGAGCAGGGCGCCCAACGCGACGCCCTTCATCACGCGGAGAGCGCGACGGCGCTCCTGGTCGGCGGGGCTCAGTGCCGCCGTCGCCGTGCGGGCCATCAGGCCGTCACCGGTCCGAGCCACGCGGACGCGGCGGTCGAGTGGGCCGATTCGGCGTCGGACGGGTGGAACATGCCGGCGAGCACGTCTCGGTAGAGACGACTGAGCTCGTTGCGGGTGAAGTAGGCGGCGCCGCCTCCGACGAGGATCGCGTCGTCGACGACGTCCTTCGCCGTGATGACCGCGCGGTGCTTCACACCCGACAGCAGCGAGAACCACCGCGGACCGTGGTCGGCGAGGTCGTCGACGTCGCGCGCGAGCGACGCGAGCTGCGGGGGGAGGGCCTCGTAGGCCAGAGCCATGTCGGCGACCCTCCAGCGGATGTCGGGATCGTTCGCGTAGGTCGTGCCCGTCTTCTTCGACCGCCGCGAGGTCGCCGCCTCGACGGCGAGGTCGAGCGCGCGCCGCGCCACACCCGTGTAGACCGAGGCCAGGAGGATCTCGAAGACGGCGAAGATGCCGAACACGAGCGGATCGGGTTGCGGGCCGGGGTCGATCCGTCTGACGACACGTTCGGCGGGGGCGTGTGCCCCGCGGAGCTCGGTCGTGCGGCTCTGCGTGCCGCGCATGCCGAGCGTGTCCCAGTCGTCGCGCGTGACGACCGCGTCGCTGCGGTCGAGGAAGGCGAAGACCATCTTCGGTCCGTCGGGCGAGCTGGAGTCGAGCCCGTGCACGCCGAGGTGCTGCCACACGGGGGACAGCGAGGTGAAGATCTTGGTGCCCGTGAAGGTGTACCCGCCCTCCGCATCGGGCTCGGCGACCGTGTCGCTGCCGAACAGCACGAGGTCGTTGCCCGCTTCGCTGATGCCGAAGGCGAACACGTCGCCGGCCGCTGCGGCCTCCTCGACGAAGGCGAGGTCGTCGATGCCGCGGTCGCGCAGCACCTTGGCGACGCCCGTCCACACGAGGTGCATGTTGACCGCGAGCGCCGTCGCCGGGGCCGCGCCCGCCAGCCGCTGCTGGAGCAACGACGCCTCGGCGAGGCTCAGACCCGCGCCCCCGGCGGCCTCCGGAACGAGGATGCCGAGATACCCCGCCGCGCGCAGCTCGTCGAGGTCGTCGTGAGGGAAGGTGTTCTCGCGGTCGTGCACCGCCGCCCGCTCGTGGATGCGCGCGAGGAGATCGTCGGGCAGATACCGAGCCGGATCGAACGAGGTCATGGCATCCATTCTGCTCGGGACCGCCGACATCGGGCCCGGGGGTGACAGCGGCCTCGCAGGAGGTCGACTTGCTCGCAGGATGGGGGCGCCTCGCTGCGGGATCCGGACGTTTCTGCGACATCCGGGTGCTCGTGCGAGACGCGACGCGTCGGGCCGGGGGCTGATCGCCGGCCGCGCACCCGCTTCGCGTGCCCTACAAGCGCGCCGCGCGCTCAACCCACGGCGCTCAGCCCAGCGCGCTCAGCCCGGGGCGCTCAGCCCAGCGCGTCGAGCAGAGCCGCGACCGCCGCCTCGGGCCGATCCCGGTGCGGGGAGTGCCCGGCGCCCGCGATGACACGCATCGTGACCATCGTGTTGCGCAGCACCTCGGCGGCGAGGTCGCCCGTGAAGATCGAATGCACCGCCGGGTCGGCGCCGATCACGTGGGTGGGGACCTCCAGCGCGGCCGCCGCGTCCCGCACATCCCACTCGGCGTTCTGCAGGCTCGTCTGCTCGACCGCCCAGCGGCTCGCGCGCCGCGTGGCGCGGGCCTTCAACTCCACATCGATCGGATGCCACTCGGGGTGCGCCGCCCGTACCGCCTCGATGCTCGGTTCGGCGAACGCCTGCTCCTGGCTCACCCGCACGATCTCGCGGTCGTCGTCCGACAGGGCGATGGCCGGGTCGATCAGGATGAGTCGCCGCGTCCACCCGGCCCCGCCCGCCGCCGCGATCGTCGCCGCGGCGCCGCCCAGCGAGTGTCCGACCACGGCGTCCCACGGGCCGTTGCCCTCCGGGGTCGTCGCGACGAGGTCGGCGGCGTACGCGGCGAGGGTGTAGTCCAGGGCGCGTGGTGCGACGCCGTGACCGCGAAGGTCGACCGCCACCGCGTGCCAGCCCGCATCGGCCAGGGCGGTGCCGTACCGCCACATGAGGGCGCCGTCCGAACCGAGGCCATGGGCGAGCAGCACGCGAGGGGCGCCGGGGGAGCCCCACGACAGGCGGGGGAGGGTCACGGGTGCGGGCATGGCATCCATTCTTCCGTCGCGAGACGGGGTGCGCGGACCCGCGGCGGCGGATCGCCCCCAGAATGGATGCCATGATCTCGACCGAGATGGCTCAGGCGCTCCGCGCGGCGGGACTCGTGTGGCATCCGCGATCCGGCGACCGCTTCCAGCTGGATGAGCCGGAGTTCGAGGCCGACGTCTTCACGGTGAGCGACATGACCATCGAGCCTCGCGACTATCCGACCGGACGCATCCTCGCCTTCAACGGCACGACCGAGTGGGCTCTGGATTCCGTCGCGACCGAGGACGCGCTCTGGCTGCCGTCCGAGTCGCAGTTGCGCGAGCTGCTGCGGGCGACGTTCCGCTCGCTCCGCCGGCTGTCCGACACCTACGAGGTCGAGATCTCGATCGGCGGGGCGACGCTGGTGTTCGATCACCCGGCGCCGGCCGACGCTTATGCGCTCGCCGTGCTCGAACTGCTGCGCCGTACGCACTGACACCCGCGCGCGACGGCGTCCGAGGCGACGCGGGGTGTGCCCGGGGTGCGTGGTCCGGGGCGGATCCGAGTGTTCGGGGCGGATCCGAGTGTTCGGGGCGGATCTGGGCGGTTGGGGCGGGATTCGCGCGCCCCGAGGTGCCGATTCCGCCCCGGGAATACGACGGCGGCGACGAGAACGGCTCCCTCGAGATGGCCCGCGCCGGGGGGGGGGG
>NZ_JARVRW010000016.1 GCF_030209475.1 Microbacterium sp. lyk4-40-TSB-66 | reverse complement strand
AAATGCGAAATGGCCACCCGGCGTTGGGTGGCCATTTCGTCTAAAGGAAGTCCGGCGGTGTCCTACTCTCCCACAGGGTCCCCCCTGCAGTACCATCGGCGCTGAGAGGCTTAGCTTCCGGGTTCGGAATGTGACCGGGCGTTTCCCTCTCGCTATGGCCGCCGAAACACTATTGATGTGTTTCACAAACCAACAACGATTGTTTCATTGTTGTGTTCCCGACCGTACATCGAGAACCACTCAGTGGACGCAAGCACCAAAAACGGTGTGTTATCAAGTCATCGGCTTATTAGTACCGGTCAGCTTCACGTATTACTACGCTTCCACATCCGGCCTATCAACCCAGTAGTCTGGCTGGGAGCCTCTCACCATAAATGGTATGGAAGTCTCATCTTGAGGCCGGCTTCCCGCTTAGATGCTTTCAGCGGTTATCCATCCCGAACGTAGCTAATCAGCGGTGCTCCTGGCGGAACAACTGACACACCAGAGGTTCGTCCAACCCGGTCCTCTCGTACTAGGGTCAGATCCTCTCAAACTTCCTACGCGCGCAGCGGATAGGGACCGAACTGTCTCACGACGTTCTAAACCCAGCTCGCGTACCGCTTTAATGGGCGAACAGCCCAACCCTTGGGACCTACTCCAGCCCCAGGATGCGACGAGCCGACATCGAGGTGCCAAACCATGCCGTCGATATGGACTCTTGGGCAAGATCAGCCTGTTATCCCCGAGGTACCTTTTATCCGTTGAGCGACAGCGCTTCCACAAGCCACTGCCGGATCACTAGTCCCGACTTTCGTCCCTGCTCGACCTGTCAGTCTCACAGTCAAGCTCCCTTGTGCACTTACACTCGCCACCTGATTGCCAACCAGGTTGAGGGAACCTTTGGGCGCCTCCGTTACATTTTGGGAGGCAACCGCCCCAGTTAAACTACCCACCAGGCACTGTCCCTGAACCGGATCACGGTCCTAAGTTAGATATCCAGAGTGACCAGAGTGGTATTTCAACAATGACTCCACACTCACTGGCGTGAATGCTTCACCGTCTCCCACCTATCCTACACAAGCCACACCGAACACCAATACCAAGCTGTAGTAAAGGTCACGGGGTCTTTCCGTCCTGCTGCGCGTAACGAGCATCTTTACTCGTAATGCAATTTCGCCGAGTTCGCGGTTGAGACAGTTGGGAAGTCGTTACGCCATTCGTGCAGGTCGGAACTTACCCGACAAGGAATTTCGCTACCTTAGGATGGTTATAGTTACCACCGCCGTTTACTGGGGCTTAAATTCTCAGCTTCGCCTTG
>NZ_JARVRW010000009.1 GCF_030209475.1 Microbacterium sp. lyk4-40-TSB-66 | reverse complement strand
GGCTAACCGGTCCTCTTAACCTTCCAGCACCGGGCAGGCGTCAGTCCGTATACATCGTCTTGCGACTTGGCACGGACCTGTGTTTTTAGTAAACAGTCGCTACCCACTAGTCTCTGCGGCCACCACACCCTTTCGGAGCAAGTCCTAATAAGTGGATGGCCCCCCTTCTCCCGAAGTTACGGGGGCATTTTGCCGAGTTCCTTAACCACGATTCTCTCGATCTCCTTGGTATTCTCTACCTGACCACCTGAGTCGGTTTGGGGTACGGGCGGCTTGAACCTCGCGTCGATGCTTTTCTCGGCAGCATAGGATCACCCACTTTTTATCCGCATCGTGTCTCAGCCTGTATGACTCCCGGATTTGCCTAAGAGTCGGCCTACGCACTTGCACCAGGACTACCATCGCCTGGCTTGGGCTACCTTCCTGCGTCACACCTGTTAATACGCTAGCCGCACCAGCATGGGGTCGAGCGTTCACCCACACCCGCCTCACCCCGAAGGGATCCGCTAAAGCGTGGGCTAGGACTCTTAGCACCACTGGATTGACTGGGGCGGTTCTTCGCCGGTACGGGAATATCAACCCGTTGTCCATCGACTACGCCTGTCGGCCTCGCCTTAGGTCCCGACTTACCCAGGGAAGATTAGCTTGACCCTGGAACCCTTGGTCTTTCGGAGGACGTGTTTCTCACACGTCTTTCGCTACTCATGCCTGCATTCTCACTCGTGTAGCGTCCACGGCTGGGTCACCCCGCCGCTTCACTCGCCACACGACGCTCTCCTACCCATCAACACGGCTGGACCACGAAGGCCTACCAAAAATGTCAATGCCACAACTTCGGTGGCGTGCTTGAGCCCCGTTACATTGTCGGCGCGGAATCACTTGACCAGTGAGCTATTACGCACTCTTTCAAGGGTGGCTGCTTCTAAGCCAACCTCCTGGTTGTCAAAGCAACTCCACATCCTTTCCCACTTAGCACGCGCTTAGGGACCTTAGTTGGTGGTCTGGGTTGTTTCCCTCTCGACTATGAAGCTTATCCCCCACAGTCTCACTGCTGCGCTCTCACTTACCGGCATTCGGAGTTTGGCTGACGTCAGTAACCTTGTAGGGCCCATCGGCCATCCAGTAGCTCTACCTCCGGCAAGAAACACGCAACGCTGCACCTAAATGCATTTCGGAGAGAACCAGCTATCACGAAGTTTGATTGGCCTTTCACCCCTATCCACAGCTCATCCCCTCAGTTTTCAACCTAAGTGGGTTCGGTCCTCCACGACGTCTTACCGTCGCTTCAACCTGGCCATGGATAGATCACTTCGCTTCGGGTCTAGGACACGCGACTGAATCGCCCTATTCAGACTCGCTTTCGCTACGGCTACCCCACTCGGGTTAACCTCGCCACGTATCGCTAACTCGCAGGCTCATTCTTCAAAAGGCACGCTGTCACCCCTACTAAGGAGGCTCCAACGGTTTGTAAGCAAACGGTTTCAGGTACTATTTCACTCCCCTCCCGGGGTACTTTTCACCTTTCCCTCACGGTACTTGTCCGCTATCGGTCATCTGGGAGTATTTAGGCTTATCAGGTGGTCCTGACAGATTCACACGGGATTTCTCGGGCCCCGTGCTACTTGGGATACTTTTCACGCCAAGAACAGGCATTTCGACTACGGGGTTCGCACCCTCTATGACCGGCCGTTCAAAACCGTTCGTCTATACCCTCTTGTCACGTCGACTGCTCGGCAGAACAATCAGAAAAGTCCCACAACCCCCAACGTGCAACACCTGCCGGCTATCACACACGCTAGGTTTAGCCTCTTCCGGTTTCGCTCGCCACTACTCACGGAATCGCTTTTGCTTTCTCTTCCTGTGGGTACTGAGATGTTTCACTTCCCCACGTTCCCTCTACCCGCCCTATATATTCAGGCGGGAGTCACCAGGTACGCACGCGCCCTGGCGGGGTTTCCCCATTCGGACACCCTCGGATCAAAACTCGCTTATCAGTTCCCCGAGGCTTATCGCAGATTGCTACGTCCTTCTTCGGCTCCAGATGCCAAGGCATCCACCGTTTGCTCTTAAAGACTTGAAATCACATGAGTTGAATCGTCAAAAAATTGACTAATGATCTTTAAGATCATCTTCACGACACAAACCCGAAGGCTCATGTCGAAGATGCTCGCGTCCACTGTGTAGTTCTCAAAGTACGGGCGGTACCCCTCCCCACGCGCCACAACCGTGACACCAGGAAAAGGCCCTCGAGGAACAGCCACCAACCACCCAGCCCAAAGACTGACGCGATCAGCGCCCGGCCCCTCAGGACCCAACAGCGTGCATGCACCGGACACTCCGAACCAGATCGTTCCCGTGGCAAGCCACGTACTAAACCCGGAAACATCGTCCCCGACACCAAGTCAAATGTTCCACCCATGAGCTACCAGCAACACACGAACGGTGTTGATCTGGCGCCTGGACACTCGAACCGAAACCCGAATGCCAGATGCTCCTTAGAAAGGAGGTGATCCAGCCGCACCTTCCGGTACGGCTACCTTGTTACGACTTAGTCCTAATTACCGATCCCACCTTCGACGGCTCCCTCCACAAGGGTTGGGCCACCGGCTTCAGGTGTTACCGACTTTCATGACTTGACGGGCGGTGTGTACAAGACCCGGGAACGTATTCACCGCAGCGTTGCTGATCTGCGATTACTAGCGACTCCGACTTCATGAGGTCGAGTTGCAGACCTCAATCCGAACTGGGACCGGCTTTTTGGGATTCGCTCCACCTCACGGTATTGCAGCCCTTTGTACCGGCCATTGTAGCATGCGTGAAGCCCAAGACATAAGGGGCATGATGATTTGACGTCATCCCCACCTTCCTCCGAGTTGACCCCGGCAGTATCCCATGAGTTCCCACCATTACGTGCTGGCAACATAGAACGAGGGTTGCGCTCGTTGCGGGACTTAACCCAACATCTCACGACACGAGCTGACGACAACCATGCACCACCTGTTCACCAGTGTCCAAAGAGTCCCGTATTTCTACGGTGTTCTGGTGTATGTCAAGCCTTGGTAAGGTTCTTCGCGTTGCATCGAATTAATCCGCATGCTCCGCCGCTTGTGCGGGTCCCCGTCAATTCCTTTGAGTTTTAGCCTTGCGGCCGTACTCCCCAGGCGGGGAACTTAATGCGTTAGCTGCGTCACGGAAACCGTGGAATGGTCCCCACAACTAGTTCCCAACGTTTACGGGGTGGACTACCAGGGTATCTAAGCCTGTTTGCTCCCCACCCTTTCGCTCCTCAGCGTCAGTTACGGCCCAGAGATCTGCCTTCGCCATCGGTGTTCCTCCTGATATCTGCGCATTCCACCGCTACACCAGGAATTCCAATCTCCCCTACCGCACTCTAGTCTGCCCGTACCCACTGCAGACCCGAGGTTGAGCCTCGGGATTTCACAGCAGACGCGACAAACCGCCTACGAGCTCTTTACGCCCAATAATTCCGGATAACGCTTGCGCCCTACGTATTACCGCGGCTGCTGGCACGTAGTTAGCCGGCGCTTTTTCTGCAGGTACCGTCACTTTCGCTTCTTCCCTGCTAAAAGAGGTTTACAACCCGAAGGCCGTCATCCCTCACGCGGCGTTGCTGCATCAGGCTTCCGCCCATTGTGCAATATTCCCCACTGCTGCCTCCCGTAGGAGTCTGGGCCGTGTCTCAGTCCCAGTGTGGCCGGTCACCCTCTCAGGCCGGCTACCCGTCGACGCCTTGGTGAGCCATTACCTCACCAACAAGCTGATAGGCCGCGAGCCCATCCCAGACCGAAAAATCTTTCCAACCCCCACCATGCGATAGAGGCTCATATCCAGTATTAGACACCGTTTCCAGCGCTTATCCCAGAGTCCAGGGCAGGTTGCTCACGTGTTACTCACCCGTTCGCCACTGATCCACCAAGCAAGCTTGGCTTCACCGTTCGACTTGCATGTGTTAAGCACGCCGCCAGCGTTCATCCTGAGCCAGGATCAAACTCTCCGTAAAAGAAAAAAACCACAACACCGGGAAAACGATGCCGCAGCGAGTTCGAAACTGACCAAAGAGAAAACATCAAAACTGACGAATTCCATAATGCCAACCCCCGGAAGGGCTGGTCTTTGATCCAAAGGAATTTCTCGCGATCCGAAGACCGACGAGGAATAAATTGGCATTTGACAAGTGCACGCTGTTGAGTTCTCAAGGAACGGACGCACCCACAGAAACAGTCTT
>NZ_JARVRW010000017.1 GCF_030209475.1 Microbacterium sp. lyk4-40-TSB-66 | reverse complement strand
CCCGCCCGGCGCGTTTGCCCTGCCGGGCTCGCCCCGCGGCTGCGCGAGGGCTTCCGCCCTCTCGGGCGCGTCCGACCTCCCGGTCACGTCCGCCCCGCGGCGCGTCCGCCACGCCGCGGCCGCTTCGGCCGGGAGGCGCACCGCTGGCCCTTGTGCGCGCTAACGAGCCTCGGCTAAGCTCGCGCTGGACGTTGCATGTTGACGTCAACACTCCCCCACGAGGCCGCACCGAAGCGGCCGGATCGGAAATGACGATGAAGTCACCTCGACTGTTGTCGATGACGTGCGCCGTGGCCCTGGCCGCCGGCGCCATCACCGCGGGCGCCGCCGTGTCCGCACCCGACGAGAGCCACGCCGCGACCGCGCCCGTCCGCATCGCGCCCAACCCCGCCACGGCATCCGAGCCGTTCGAGGGATGGGGGACGAGCCTGGTGTGGTTCGCCAACGCCACCGGCAACTACCCCGCAGACGTGCGCCAGAAACTGTTCGACGCCGTCTTCGGCGAGGACGGCCTCAACCTCAACATCGCCCGGTACAACATCGGCGGTGGCAACGCGACCGACGTCCCGTCGTACCTCCGCCCGGGCGGTGCGGTGCCCGGCTTCTGGAACCCCCAACTGCCGGCGACCGACGCGAGCGGCGCGATCACCTCGACCTACGCCGACCGCGAGCGCTACAAGGCCGCGTGGAACCCCGACGACCCCACCCACTACGACTTCACGGTCGACTCCGCGCAGCGCTGGTGGATCGATGCGTTGAAGGGCAAGGTCACCCACTGGGAGGCCTTCAGCAACTCGCCGCCGTACTTCCTGACGCAGAGCGGCTACGTGTCCGGCGGTATCAACAACGCCACCAGCGAGCAGCTGGCCACCGCCGACATGGACAAGTTCGCCGGGTACCTGACCACCGTCGTCGACGAGCTCGAGAAGGAACACGGCATCCAGTTCGACACGATCGACCCGTTCAACGAGCCGAACACGAACTACTGGTCGACGAACATCCCCGCCGGGCAGACCTGGCCCACCAGCGCCAGCCGCCAGGAGGGCGCGCACATCGGTCCCCAGCGCCAGGACGAGATGATCAAGGCGCTCGCCGCGCGCCTGGCCGACCCCGACACCGAGACCGACGCCGTCATCTCGGCGATGGACGAGACCAACCCCGGCATCTTCGCCACCAACTGGAACGCGTGGTCGCCCGCCGCCAAGGCGGCCGTCGCCCAGCTCAACGTCCACACCTACGGCACCAGCGGGCGACAGGTCGTCCGCGACATCGCCAAGGCCGCCGACAAGCCGCTGTGGATGAGCGAGGTCGAGGGCAACTGGACCCCCGGCAAGGGCTTCAACCCCGTCGACATCGGCAACGGCCTCGGCATGGCGGAGCACATCGTCGGCGACCTGCGCGAACTCGAACCCGACGCCTGGGTGTTCTGGCAGCCCGTCGAAGACCTCTACAACATGGAGAAGGTCGAGCAGCTCAACTGGGGCAGCGTCTTCATCGACTTCGACTGCAACGCCGAGGGCAACTCCGAGCGCCGCCTGAAGGACGGTGACGCCGACCCGAGCTGCAAGGTGCTCACGAACGAGAAGTTCAACACCGTGCGCAACTTCACGCACTACATCGAGCCCGGCGACCGCCTCGTCGCCAGCTCCAACGCGCAGTCCACCGCGGCGATCGACGCCGACGGCAGCGGCGCCACCGTCGTGCACGTCAACAGCGAGACCACCGACCGCACCGTCGAGATCGACCTGAACGACTTCGGCACGGTCGCCGCGGGCGCCACCGTCACGCCCATCGTGACGACCCAGTCCACGCTCGCGAACCCCACGGCCAACGCCCTGAAGCAGGGCGCCGCCGTGACGGTGAACCCCGCATCCAAGACCGCGCTGCTCACCGTCCCGGCACGCTCGGTCACCACCTTCGTCATCGACGGGGTCTCGGGTGTCGCCGACAGCGCCGCGAGCTTCCGCGACGGCCAGTCCGTCCAGCTCACCGGGCTGCAGAGCGGTCTCGCACTCGACGGCGGCGCCGCGCTCGCCATCCGCCCGGTCGCCACGACGGCCGCCGCGGCGAAGACGCAGACGTGGACCGTCCGCTCGCTCGACGGCGAGGGCACCAACCGCCACCGCTTCACCCTCGAGAACGCGGCGGGCCAGTACCTGGCCGTCGCCAACGGCGGTACGGCCCTCGTCGACTCCGACCCGACGGCCGCTGCCGCCGACGCCAACCTGCAGTGGATGGCATCCACCACCGACGGGGCGACGTATTCGCTGCTCAGCGTCGCGGACCAGCGCGTGCTCGACGTCAACGGCGCGAGCTCCCAGCCGGAGGCCCGTGTCGGTCTGTGGACCTCGAACGGCGGCGGCAACCAGCTGTGGCGGATCTCGGGCACCGCGGTGCTGGGCGTCGACCCGGTCACCGTCAGCACCCCGGTCGGCACGGCGCCCACCCTCCCCGCCACGGTGACCGCCCGCTACGCCGGCAAGACGCTGCGCGCGGTCCCCGTGACCTGGCAGCTCGACGGCAAGGATTGGTCGAAGGCCGGCACGGTGACGGTGCGCGGCACCGGCACCGACATCTTCGGGGCCACCGTCGAGGCATCCGCCACCGTCGAGGTCGGCGCGTACACCGCCGCCCGCCCCATCTCGATGACGGTCGCGGCCGGAAGCGCGCTCTCGAACGTGAAGGCGCTGGCGCCGACCACCGTGCAGGCCGAGGTGCGCGCCGACGGCGCGGGCTTCTGGACGCCCGTCACCTGGGCATGGGCCGACCTGACCGACGCGTCGTTCGCGAAGACGGGCACCGTCGTCGTGAGCGGCACCGCGACCGGCCCGAGCGGTGAGAAGCTGCCCGCGCGGTTGACGGTGATCGTGACGGATGCCGTCGAGCGCAACGTGGCACCGCAGAGCCGCCCTTCGGCGACGTACACCGAGAGCGGCTACCCGGTCGACCGCACCATCAACGGTCAGAGCACCGACAAGGGCTGGTCGAACTGGCGCTCGGGCACGAAGAACACGCAGGACACCCTGACCTACGCGCTCGCGGGTCCGGAGACGGTGAAGCGCGTGGCGGTGCAGTTCTACCGCGACGGTGGGTCCTTGAGCTGGGCGGACACCCTGCGCGTGGACTACCGCAGCGCGGGTGGAGCCTGGACACAGGGTGCGCTCCAGACCGTCCCGGCACCCGCGACGGGTGCACCGAAGGTGGAGGTGTCGCTCGGAGGCGTCGCCGCCGACGAGGTGCGGGTCGTGATGAACGCGCGGTCGCAGACGCACATGGTGGTCTCCGAGGTCGAGATCTTCGCCGCGGCGCCGTCGCAGGCGGGGATCGCCGACCTCGCCCGCCTGACCGTGGGCGCCACTCCTGTCGACGGGTTCGACCCGGCGCGCACCGAGTACACGGCCACGGTCGTGGGCGACGTGTGGCCGACGCTGAACGCGCAGGCGGTGGATCAGGATGCCGTGGTGCGCATCACCCAGCCCGCCGACGCCGGCGGAGTGGGCACCGTGCGGGTGACGGCTCCGAACGGTACGGAGCGCACGTACACCGTGACGGTGACGCGCACTCCCGCCGCCAAGGTCACCGCGACCGCGTCGTCGCGCTGCGTCGCCGGCAAGGTCGTCGTCGCGATGACGGTGCAGAACGACGGCGCCACCCGCGCCGACGTGCGGATCGACAGCCCCTACGGTGCGAAGAGCCTGGGCGCGGTCGAGCCCGGCAAGCGGGCGTCGGCGACGTTCACCACCCGCCAGGCGTCGATCCCCGCGGGGACCGCGACCGTCACGGCGACCGTCGACGGCACCGCCGCGACGATCCCGGCGGCCATCCCGGCGGCGACCTGCAAGTAGGACGATGACGGAAGGGGCGGCGACGTGGTCGCCGCCCCTTTCGTCGTCCGTCAAGGGTCCCCGTCGGGGGTGGGTCGTGGCGCAGGATGGAGATCTCTGAATCGACCCCCACAGGAGAACCATGCACGTCAACGCCTATGCGGCGTCGTCCGCGACGTCACCCCTCGAGCCGACCACCATCGAGCGCCGTGACGTCGGCCCGAAGGATGTCCTCATCGACATCGCCTACGCCGGCATCTGCCACTCCGACATCCACACCATCCGCGGCGAGTGGGGCGACGTGCCCTACCCCCTGACCGTCGGCCACGAGATCGTCGGCACGGTCGCCGAGGTAGGCGCGGACGTCACCAACCACAAGGTCGGCGACCGCGTCGGCGTCGGATGCATGGTGAACTCGTGCCGCGAGTGCGACAACTGCCTCGCCGGCGAGGAGCAGTACTGCGAGAAGGGCAACATCGGCACCTACGCGGGCACCGATGTCGACGGCACGATCACCCAGGGCGGCTACAGCGAGAAGATCGTCGTCGACGAGCACTTCGTGCTGCGCGTCCCCGAGTCGATCCCGTACGAGAAGGCCGCTCCGCTGCTGTGCGCCGGCATCACGACCTACTCGCCGCTGAACCACTGGAACGCCGGCCCGGGCAAGAAGGTCGCGGTCGTCGGTCTCGGCGGTCTCGGGCACATGGCCGTCAAGATCGCCCACGCCATGGGCGCCGAGGTCACCGTGCTCTCGCAGACGCTCGGCAAGAAGGACGACGGCCTGAAGATGGGCGCCGACCACTACTACGCGACGAAGGACGAAGAGACGTTCAAGACGCTCAAGAACACCTTCGACCTGATCGTCAACACCGTCAGCGCTCCGCTCGAGCTGAAGCAGTACCTCGGGCTCCTGACGCTCAACGGCACGATGGTCAACGTCGGCGCCCCGCCGGAGCCCCTGCCCATCCAGGTCTTCACGCTGTTCTCGAACCGTCGGTCGTTCGCCGGCTCGTCGATCGGCGGCATCCGCGAGACCCAGGAGATGCTCGACTTCTGCGCCGAGCACGGCATCGCCCCCGAGACCGAGCTCATCTCGGCCGACCAGATCAACGAGGCCTACGAGCGCGTCCTCAAGAGCGACGTGCGCTACCGCTTCGTCATCGACGCGAAGACCTTCGCCCCCGCGTGATCCCGGCTCCCTGAGCCCGGCACGATTCCGGACGCCACGGCCCCGACGCTCCTCGAGCGCCGGGGCCGCGGCGTCGATACCCCCGACGCTCCCCGAGCGCCGGGGCCGCGGCGTCGATACCCCCCCCCCCCCCCCCCCCCCCACACCCCCC
>NZ_JARVRW010000015.1 GCF_030209475.1 Microbacterium sp. lyk4-40-TSB-66 | reverse complement strand
TCTGGGGGGGGGGGGGGTGATCCCCCCGGCCCGACCGCGGGGGGCCCCCCCCCCCCCCCCCCGGCCCCCCCCCCCCCCCCCCCCGCCGGGCGCTTCGGGACGGTCGGGAATCGTCCCCCACCGGCGGCGAGAACGCAATCCCTCCCGGGTGGTCCGCCCTCGCTGGGACCCTGGTGGCCACCGAACGACACCGCTCGATTGAAAGGGACCCCGAAGCCATGTCCGACTCCTCTTCCACCACCGACCCGTTCGCCGACTCCAGCGGACCCGAGGGCCACTCCATCACCGACTGGACCGACCTCGGGCGCGAGATGTGGTCGTACCTGACCGGCCGCGGCGCCGCGGTCAACTACTCCTTCGTCGACATGACCGTCGAGGTGCCCCGCGACATCGGCCCGGACGCGCCCCGCGCGACGTGGAAGCTCAACGGCACCCTGCGCGTCACCACGAGCGACGACACCGCGTCCGGGTCCGACCCGTACCGCGGCAACTGAGGGGCGGCGCCATCATGGTGCGCCTCGACATCGACCTTTCGTTCTCGGAGCACGAGCAGGGGGATGCCGACACCCCGCCGTTCGAGGGCACGGTCACGGCCGCGGGCAGTGAGGTTCGCATCGTCGTGAGCGATCCCTCGCGGTTGCCCGGCAACGGTCGGCGGACGCTCACCGAACTGTCCACGGTCGCCGACGCCCTGGCATCCCGCGGCATCTCCGTGCAGCTCGAGGGCCCGGACGGGCCGATCCTTCGGCTCGGTGACGTGAAGAAGAGCGTGCTGCAGCGGGCGATCACGGGATCGCGCCACATCCGGCTGGGATCGGTGGGAGCCGTCGCCCCGCTGCTGACCCGCCGCAACAGGGGCCAGGCGCTGACGTTCCCCATCCCGCCCGAGACGCCGTTCCCGCTCGTGCCGACGGTCAACCGCACGGTGCGTCGACGCGTCACGACGACTCACTACACGCCCGGCTCGGGTCGTCCGCGATTGATCTTCGCGGTCGGCGACGCCACGTGGGACGGCTCGCGGCCCCGCGAGTTCGACCTGCTCCCGACCAAGACGGTCATCGGGTCCGGCGAGGAGGCCGACCTGCGCCTACCGGGCCTCGCGCCCGTGCACGCGGAGATCCGTCACGAGGGCGACGACGAGTACGTGCTGTACAGCTTCGACGAGGTCGGCGGCGGCGGAGCTCGGGAGCAGGGCCCGGGTCGCGACGGTGGCGGGCGCATCCTCCGCACCGGCGCGCGCATCGAGCTGGGCGATTGGCGGCTGGCCTACTTCCGCGCCGAGTTCGCCGATCACGGCCGTCCCTACGGCGGACGCGTCGGCGGCGAGCTCGCCCGGCAGCGCAAGCAGTCTCCGCGCGGCGGCACCGGTCCACTCAGTCGGGCGAGCGACCCGGACTGACGCGTCGCTGCCGGTCTGCCCGGGCTGTGCGGGTCGGTCTGAGGTGTGCGATGTGCCCGTGCCCGCCAGATCGTGTCATCTCGTCGCCCTGTCAGCGCTGGGGTGTCCAGATCACGTGATCTCGTCGAGATCGCACGTCCGTGCGTGTGCGCTCGGCGAGGTCACGTGATCTTGTCGAGATGTGCGCGTGTGCGGTCGGCGAGGTCACGTGATCTCGCCGGGACGGGGTGCCGGGGCGGGGTGCCGGGACGGGCGCGCGATACCGGGAAGAGCGGCGTCAGAAGACGATGGTGTGGTTCCCGTCGCGCAGCACACGGTCTTCGGCGTGCCACAGCACGGCGCGCGCGAGCACCTGACGTTCGACGTCGGCGCCGCGGCGGGCGAGTTCGGCGGCCGAGTCGGCGTGGGTGACGCGCACGGTGTCCTGCTCGATGATCGGGCCCTCGTCGAGGTCGCTCGTGACGTAGTGCGAGGTGGCGCCGATGAGCTTGACGCCGCGTTCCTTGGCCTTCTTGTAGGGCTCCGCGCCGATGAAGGCCGGCAGGAACGAGTGGTGGATGTTGATCACGGGCACGCCGATCTTCTCGAGGAAGTCGGGCGAGAGGATCTGCATGTACCGCGCCAGCACGATGAAATCGACGTTGCCGACGAGGAGCTCGAGGATACGGGCCTCGGATGCCGCCTTGTCGGGCCCGGGCGTCGAGGGCACGTGGAAGAAGGGCACCCCGAAGGACCGCACGTCGTCGGCCGAGCTGGTGTGGTTGGACACGACCATCGGGATGCTGACGGGCAGGTCGCCGCGGCGGTGACGCCACAGCAGGTCGAGCAGGCAGTGGTCCTGCTTCGACGACAGGATCGCCATGCGCTTCGGCGTCGACAGATCGGTGAGGTTCCACTCAAGCTCGAAGCCGTCGCCGAGCGTCTTCGCGAGGTCGGCCTCGATCTCGGGCAGGGCGGCGGGCAGGTCGGGGCGGTGGAAGACGACGCGCTGGAAGTACGCACCGCCGCGCAGCTGGTCGGAGTACTGGTCGAAGGCGACCACGTTGCCGCCCTGTCGCGCGATGAGGGCCGAGACGGCGGCGATGATGCCGGGGGTGTCCTTGCCGTGCACGATGAGGCAGGCGTGATCGGGCTGCAGGTGGGGGCTCGCGGAGACCATCGGACCATTCTGCCGTGCCCGGGTGGCGCCCGCCGACCACCCGCCCCACGCCGACGAAGCCCCGCCCCGGCGCAGGCGAGCGGGGCACTGGGGCTCGGAATGTGCACCGGGGCGGTCGGCGCACGCCCCGGTGCACATCCCCCGCCCCGGCGCCCCGTCTCGACGCTCCGTATCGGCGCCCCGGCGCCCCGACGCTCCGTATCGGCGCCCTGGCGCCGGACCTCGGCGCCCCGGCACCGGATCTCGGCGCCCCGGCGCCCCGACGCTCCGTATCGGCGCCCCGACGCCGGACCTCGGCGCCCCGGCTTCGGATCTTGGCGCCCCGTCCCGGCGCCCCACCTCGACGCCTATCCCATGACCCGCGGCCGCGGTGTCGGGGGTCCCGGATAGCCTGGATGCCATGACCTCACCCCCGCGCCTCGACCGGCCGGGGTGGCGCACCTGGGTGCTGTGGGGCGTCGGCCTCCTCGCGTACGTCGTGTCGATCGTCAACCGCACCTCCCTCTCGGCGGTCGGCGTGGACGCCGCGGTGCGCTTCGACGCCGACGCGTCGGCGCTGTCGATGTTCGCCGTCATCCAGCTCTTCGTCTACGGCGCGATGCAGATCCCCGTCGGGCTGCTACTCGACCGGTTCGGTGCGCGTCCGGTGATCGCGATCGGCATGGTGCTGATGGCGGTGGGCCAGCTCGTCATGGCGTTCGCGGACGCCGTGGGGATCGGCATCCTGGCCCGTGTCTTGATCGGCGCGGGCGACGCCGCCATCTTCCCGAGCGTGCTGCGCGTGATCGCGACGTGGTTCCCGGCGCAGCGGGCGCCGCTGCTCGTGCAGATGACGGGCATCATCGGCCAGTTCGGTCAGATCATCGCGGTGGTGCCGCTGGCGGCACTCCTGCACGCGACGAGCTGGAGCGTCGCCTTCGGCAGCGTCGCGGGCCTCGGCGTGCTCTTCGCGGTGCTCACCTACGTCATCATCCGAAACCGTCCGCCCGAACGCCGCGCCGACGCGGTCGACACCTCGGTCAACACGCAGACGGGCGCGATCCGCGTGGTGACGTCGTCGGCCGACCTGCGCCAGGGTTTCCGCGAGTCGTGGGCGCACCCGGGCACGCGCCTGGGCTTCTGGTCGCATTTCGCCACGCCTTTCGCGGGTACGGCGTTCATGCTGCTGTGGGGCTTCCCCTTCCTCACCGCCGGTGAGGGGCTCGCCCCGGCCACCGCGTCGCTGATCATGACGACGCTCGTGCTGTTCGGCATCGTGTGCGGGCCCGTGATCGGCGCTCTGTCGAGTCGGCATCCGACCCGCCGTTCCCGCTGGTTGGTGCTGCCCGTGGTCGTGTTCCAGGCCGTGGTCTGGATCGCGGTGATCGCCTGGCCGGGGCCGGCGCCGGTGTGGTTGCTGGTGGTGCTGATGTTCGCCCTGTCGACCGGGGGACCTGCGTCGATGATCGCGTTCGACCACGCCCGCACCTTCACCCCCAGCCACCGTCTCAGCACCGCCACCGGCATCGTGAACGGCGGGGGGTTCCTCGCGGCGCTCCTGGCGATCCTCTTCATCGGCATCGCGATGGACGTGCAGGGGGCGGGCACGCCCGAGACCTACTCGCTCGACGCGTTCCGCATCGCCTTCCTCGCGCAGGTGCCCCTGTGGCTGATCGGCGGGATCGCCATCGTCATCGAGCGCGGCCGCACGATCCGCCACGTGGGCGGCGTGCTGCCCCGCTGACCAGGCCCCCGCGCCGCGCGAGGTCTCAGCCGTCGGTCGGGCCCCGCGCCGCGCGAGGTCTCAGCCGTCGGTCGGGCCCCGCACCGCGCGCGTTTCACCCGCCGGTCGGGCCTGCGCGCGGTTTCACCCGCCGGTCGGGCCTGCGGGCGGTCTCACCCGCCGGTCGGGCCCCGCGCGCGGTCTCAGCCGCCGGTCACCCGCTGCCAGAGGTCGGTGATGATCGGCACGATGTCCGACGCGCGGTCGGCCGATCCGACGGCCACGGCGATGAGGGGGAACACCGTCACCGCGAGGGCGACGACGATCGCGATGACCGCGAGCGTCCACGACATCCACGGACGACGGCGTGTGACGGCCAGCAGCAACGCACCCGCCACGATCACGAGACCGAGCAGGGTCACGCCGATGACGCTCGCGAACGGGAATGGCACGAGCCCGGCCGTGCTCGCCGTCGTGGCCGCGAGGAAGCCCACCAAGGGCAGGTAGAGCGCGAGGGCGATGATCGCCGTCACGGCGGCACCGACGCCGGTCGCGATGTAGACGCCGCGGGGGCGGCGGGCGAGGGACGAGGTGACGCGCATCACGGGAGCACCTCGGACGACGTCTCGCAGCGGGCGGTGAACGGGGATGCCATGTCGTGTCCTCTCGTCGGTGACGCATTCGTTCGCATACACCAGTAAGACGGGATGACGAGGCGAAACGTCACGCGCGCGCGTCACCGCGACGCCGGACGACGGTGCGAGACTCGGAGCATGAGCGCGATCGACATCCGCACCCTGGACGACGTCGACGGCATCCACGAGGCCGCCCGGATCCTCGACGAGGTGTGGGGCGAGCCGGGCACGATGCCGGCGAACATCCTGCGCGCCCTGGAGCACGCGGGCAACTACGTCGTCGGACTCTTCGACGGCGACCGCATGATCGGGGCCTCGGCGGCGTTCTTCGGTTCGCCCGCAGAGAGGTCGATGCACTCGCACATCACCGGCGTCCTGCCCGGTCACCAGGGGAAGGGTCTGGGGCGGCAGCTCAAGGAGCACCAGCGCGCCTGGGCCCTGCACCGCGGCGTCGGACACATCACCTGGACGTTCGACCCGTTGGTGGCCCGAAACGCCTACTTCAACCTCGCTGTGCTCAGGGCCCGCGCGACCGAGTACCTCGTCGACCATTACGGGGCGATGGCGGATGCCGTGAACCGCGGCGACGAGTCCGACCGCGTGATGGTGACCTGGCCGCTCGCGGAGCCCCCCGCATCGCCGCCGAAGGAGGCGGACGTCGTCGCCGTCGTGGCCGTGCCGGACGACATCGAGGCCCTGCGCCGCAGCGACCCCGCGGCCGCCGCCGCGTGGCGCCGGCGGCTTCGCGACGACCTCCGGGGCCACCTGGCATCCGGTCGGCGCATCGGCGGCTTCGACCGTCGCGGTTACCTCATCGTCGGGTGACCCGCGCGACGCTGTCTACTGCTCGGTGATCGGGACGTCTTCCTCCGCCGCCGGGTCGCCCTGACCGGGACCCGGACGCACGGCCGCGTCATCGCGCACGTCGACGCGGGTGACGCCGTCGTGGTGACTCACGTCGAACCGGGGCGCGGCGTCCTCCTCCGTCGCCTTCGGCGCGCTCGTGAGCTGGTCGTGGCGGTTCTCTTCGAAGCTCTTCTCGTCGCTCATCGCGTTCACTCCTCACCGGCCGAACGCCACGCGTCGGACTCCATGTGCGAGCCCGCCTGCGGGCCCATCTGCAGCATCCCTCCGTCGACGACCCAGCTCGCGCCGGTCACGTACGAGCCCGACGGCGAGGCGAGGAAGCGGATCACCTCGGCGATCTCCTCGGGCTTTCCGGGGCGTCCGAGGGGGATGCCGGGACGATGGATGCGGTCGGCGTCCTCCGCCGACATGTCGTTGATGGGCGTGGCGATCTCACCGGGGGCGACCGCGTTGGCGGTGATGCCGTACTGACCGAGCTCAAGGGCCATCGTCTTGATCAGGCCGCCGACGCCGTGCTTGGCGGCGACGTAGGGGGCGGAGCCCACACGCGGCTGGTGCTCGTGCACGCTCGAGACGACGATGAGCCGACCCCCGTTGCCGGCCTTCACCATGCGGCGGGCAGCCGTGTGCAGGGCGAGGAACGCACCGTCGAGGTTCAGCGAGATGTCGGTGCGCCACGTGTCGAAGTCGAGGTCGAGGAACGAGCCGCCGATGCCGCCGCCGGCGTTGTTGACGAACACGTCGAGGCCACCGAGTTCGTCGGCCATGGCGTTGACGGCATCCGGGACGGCGTCGAAGTCCGTGGCGTCGAACTGCGAGACGATCGCGCGGACACCGCGGGCACGAACCGCCTCGGCGACCTCTTCGGCCCCGTCCTCGTCGGAGTGGTAGGTGATCGCGACGTCGATGCCGGCGTCGGCGAGGGCGAGGGCGGTGGCCGCACCGATGCCCGAGTCGGAGCCGGTGACGATGGCGTGGCGGGGGGTGAAGTCGTCGCTCATGAGCCCGACGGTACGCGGGCGCCCCCGTGAGGTCGGCGGCCTTGCCACCACCCGGTGCGGGCGTTACGGTCGCGGGCCGGGCGGAACCCCGGCGTTCTGGTCCACCTCCGTGCCTCGCGCGGCTTCACGCGACCGCGCAGGTCGAACCTCCGGAGTCGGCGCACCGCCGCCGTGCGGCACATCCGCCGCGCCGCGACCCCGCTACCCTGCCCCCATGCCTCTCCTGCGCCCTGCCGGTCCCGTGACCCTGGATGCCGTGGAACTCCGCGTCCTGCGCATCCCGCTCGTCTCGCCGTTCACGACGTCGTTCGGCACCGAGACCGAGCGAGAGGTCATCATCGTCACCGCCGAGACGTCCGACGGGCGCGGGTGGGGCGAGGTCGTCACGCAGTCTGAGCCGTCGTACTCCAGCGAGTACACGCAGGGCGCATGGGACGTTCTCACCCGCTTCCTCGCCACGGCGCTGCTCCGGCGCCGCATCCTCGCGCCCGAGGAGGTCGGCGGCATCCTGGACGGGGTGGTCGGGCACCGCATGGCCAAGGCGGGTCTCGAGCTCGCCGTGCTCGACGCCGCCCTCCGCACCGAGGGCCGCAGCTTCGCGCAGTACCTCGGCGCCCGGAACGACAGGGTGCCCTCGGGGGTCTCGGTCGGCATCCAGCGCGATCCGCAGGCGCTCGTCGACGCCGTCGGCGGATACCTCGACGAGGGATACGTGCGCATCAAGATCAAGATCAAACCCGGTCGCGACGTCGACGACACCGCCGCCGTGCGAGCGGCCTTCGGCGGCATCCCGCTGCAGGTCGACGCGAACTCCGCCTACACCCTCCAGGATGCCGACCTGCTCGCCGAACTGGACCGCTTCGACCTGCTGCTGATCGAGCAACCCCTGCAGGAAGACGACCTGGTCGATCACGCGACCCTCGCGAAACGCCTTACGACCCCGGTCTGCCTCGACGAGTCGATCGTGTCCGACAAGGCGGCCGCCGACGCGCTGGCGCTGGGGTCGGCGGCGATCCTCAACATCAAGGCGGGCCGCGTCGGCGGCTACCTCGAGGCCGTCCGGATCCACGACCGCGCGGTGGCCGCCGGCGTCCCGGTGTGGTGCGGGGGCATGCTCGAGACGGGGATCGGACGCGCCGCGAACGCCGCCCTCGCCGCCCTCCCCGGGTTCACGCTGCCGGGGGACATCTCGGCATCCGCCCGCTTCTACGATCGCGACATCGTCACCGAACCCGCGGTGCTGGAGGACGGCCACGTGCGCGTGCCCACCGGCGCCGGGCTCGGCGTCGAGATCGACGCGGCTGCGCTGGAGGCCTTCACCGTGCGGCGGGAACGGATCACGCGGTGAGAGCGACCGGGCCCGACGAGGGCGGACGTCACGGTCTCGGCGAGACCGACCGCGACGACGTGCCGTGGGGACGACCGGTCGTCGACGGCATCCCGATCCCGCCGTTCGCGGATGCCGCGGCCCACCGCACCTACCTGCGGTCGCTGCAGACCTTCGTGCTGCTGCTCGACACGGGCGACCCGTCGGCGGTCACGATCGCGCTCGCCGCCACCCTCGAGGCCGAGCTTCCGCGGGCGGCGACCGATGCCCCTCGCCTGTCGGCGCTGGCGCTCAGCGTGAGCCTGTCGACCTTCTTCCCCGCGCCGTGGACCCCCGAGGCGCTCGCGCTCGCGCTCGACGGGTCGGGCTACGGCACGCCCGTGCGCGGCCGCGGCGGTTGGTCGTGGGGAGGCGATCCCGACTACACGGCGACACGCGTTCGGCCGGGGTGGCGGATCGAGCGGCACGAGCGCGGGTCGCGTACGCACGCGACGCTGCCGGACGACGGCGACCTGACCCTGCTGTGGATGGACATGTTCCGCAGCCGCTTCCCGTACCCGATCGCCCACACCCCGGTCAGCTCGGTCCCCCCGCCCGAGGCGCTCGCCGCGGCCGCCCGGGCGACCCTCGCGGCCCACTCCGCGAACGTCGCCATGCCCTACTTGCAGAGCTGGCGGGAGGAACGCGATCGAGCCGGAGCGAACGGGCCGGGCGAGGTCGGGCCGCTTCGATAAACTGGATGCCGCGCACTCGCGCACGATCCCCACACTTTTTCCGACCATTGGAGCCACCGTGGCCGAACAGTCCCGCCTCGACAAGGTCATCGCCCTCGCCCGCCACCGCGGGTTCGTGTTCCAGGCCGGTGAGATCTACGGCGGTTCGCGCTCGGCATGGGACTACGGCCCCCTCGGCACGGAGCTGAAAGAGAACATCCGCCGCCAGTGGTGGCAGACGTTCGTCCGTGGTCGCGGCGACATGGTCGGCCTCGACTCGAGCATCATCCTTCCCAAGCGCGTGTGGGAGGCCTCGGGTCACGTCGCCACCTTCACCGACCCGCTCGTGGAGTGCCTCAGCTGCCACAAGCGTTTCCGCGCCGACAACCTCATCGAGGACTTCGAGGCGCGGAAGAACCGGAAGGCCGAGAACGGTCTCGCCGACGTACCCTGCCCCAACTGCGGGACCAAGGGCCAGTACACCGAGCCCAAGTCCTTCTCGGGCCTGGTCAAGACCTACCTCGGCGTCGTCGACGACGAGTCGGGCCTGCACTTCCTGCGCCCCGAGACCGCGCAGGGCATCTTCGTGAACTTCTCGAACGTGCTCACGGCATCCCGTCGCAAGCCCCCATTCGGCGTGGGCCAGGTCGGCAAGGCGTTCCGCAACGAGATCACGCCCGGAAACTTCATCTTCCGCACGCGCGAGTTCGAGCAGATGGAGATCGAGTACTTCACCCCGCCCGCCGAGGCGAACGAGTGGTTCGAGCACTGGGTCGAGGCGTGCTGGAACTGGTTCATCGAACTCGGCATCGACGCCGACAACATGAAGCGCTTCGACGTGCCCGAGGACGACCGCGCGCACTACTCCGCCGGCACCATCGACGTGGAGTACCGTTTCGGCTTCCCGGGCAAGGAGTGGGGCGAGCTCATGGGCGTCGCCAACCGCACCGATTACGACCTCAAGAGCCACTCCGAGGCATCCGGCCAGTCGCTCACGTTCTTCGATCAGGCGTCGGGTGAGAAGTACACGCCCTACGTCATCGAGCCCTCGTTCGGTCTGACCCGCGCGATGATGGCCTTCCTCGTCGACGCCTACCGCGAAGAAGAGGTGCCCAACGCCAAGGGCGGCACCGACACCCGCACCGTGCTCAAGCTCGACCCGCGTCTCGCGCCCGTAAAGGTCGCCGTGCTGCCGCTGTCGCGCAACGAGCGCCTTTCTCCGTTGGCGCGCGAGGTCGCCGACACGCTCCGCGCGGCGGGGTGGAACATCGACTTCGACGACGCCGGCGCCATCGGCCGTCGGTACCGTCGTCAGGACGAGATCGGCACCCCGTTCTGCGTCACCGTCGACTTCGACTCCCTCGACGACAATGCCGTGACCGTCCGCGATCGCGACACGATGGGCCAGGAGCGCATCGGGCTCGACGCCCTGCACGGCTACCTCGCGGAGCGCCTGCGCGGAGCCTGACCGCCCACCAACGACCGGATGCCGTCGCCCGAGGGTGGCGGCATCCGTCGTTCCCGCGGGCGGCGGGGTGCGGGCCCACGGCGTCGCCACCGCGCCTGCCGCATCCGTCGTTCCCGTGGTCGGCGGGCGGCGGAACGCGCGGCGTCCCGCCGCGCCTGCCACACTGAGCCGGGGGGAGAGCCATGGGAGCAGCGATGACGCCGCAGCGGGATGCCGAGCACCCGACGAGGCGGCGGAGGCGACCGCGTCTCGCCGTGTCCGCGGCGATCATCGTGGGCGTCGCGCTCGTGGTCTCCGCGGTCTTCGCCCTCACCCCGTGGCCGTCGGCGATGATCGTGCGGGCGGTCTTCGAGAAGAACGGTGCCGAGACCGTCGCCGAGATGCAGCGGTACGTCCCCGACACGCCGCTGCGCACCGAGCTCGGCGTGTCCTACGGCGACGCGCAGGACGGTGCGGGGGCCGACGACACGACTCTCGACCTGTTCACCACGGCCGACGAGGGGGAGCGGCGCCCGGTCGTCATCTGGATCCACGGGGGAGCCTGGGTGTCGGGCTCGTCTGCGAACGTCGACCCCTACCTGCGCATCCTCGCCTCCCACGGCTATACCGCGATCGGGCTGAACTACAGCCTCGGCCCCGAGCAGGTCTATCCGACGGCGGTGCGCCAGATCAACGACGCCCTGACCTACATCGACGCGCACGCCGACGACCTGTCCGTCGACCCGGATCGGATCGTCCTGGCGGGGGACTCGGCGGGGGCGCAGCTCGCCAGCCAGGTGGCCGCGCTCACCACCGACAGCGAGTACGCCGACCTGCTCGACCTGACACCGGCGCTCTCGGCGCGGCAGATCGTCGGGGTCGTGCTGAACTGCGGCATCTACGACCTCCGGTCGATGGACGACCTCAACGGGCTGATCGGGTGGGGGTTCTCGTCGTCGCTGTGGGCGTACACCGGCACCAAGGACTGGTCGGTCGAGAGTGCCGGCGCGACGATGTCGACCATCGAGTTCGTGGCATCCGGATTCCCTCCGACCTACATCAGCGGCGGGAACGGAGACGGGCTGACCTGGTTGCAGGGGATCCCGATGGCGCAACGGCTCCGGCAGCTCGACGTCGACGTGACCACGCTGTTCTGGCCGGCGGATCACACCCCCGCGCTGCCGCACGAGTACCAGTTCCACCTCGACCGTCCCGAGGCGCAGCAGGCGTTGGCCGAGACGTTGACGTTCCTGGCGAAGGTGGCGCCGCTCACGGTATAGAGCGGGGTCTGAGCCGAGTCTTCACGACTGGATGCCGCGGCCTGGCGACCGTGGCATCCGGTCACTTGTCGTCGTAGCGCATCGGCATCTCGATCACCTCGAAGATCGCGGGCGCATACCATCGCTCGCGCCCTCCGCGACCGTGGGTGCCGAGAGAGCGGAGCCAGCCTCGAGTCTCCGCGTTCTTGATGAGGTTGCGAGCTCCTTGGTTCGTGAGGTCCAGGCCGTCCTGGACGGACTTGACTGTGACGAAGGGGTTGCGGACGATGATGTCGACGAGTCGCGGCAAGCTTGAGCGCTCCTTGATTGCGTCCGCATGGTAGGCCTCGCGGATGGAGATGAGACGGCGAGAGCGTGCGACGGCGTCGTCTGCCTGCGCCCTCACCGCATCGAGGAAGAAAACAAACCACCCCTCGATGTCCGCCTCCTCGCGCACTGCGTGCAGTCGTTCGTAGTACTCCTCGCGATGAGTCTCGAAGTAGTTCGAGAGATACAGGAGGGGAAGGGGGAGACGCTTTCGATCCATCAGGAGGAGGTTGATGAGAAGACGCCCGATCCGACCGTTGCCGTCCAGGAACGGGTGGATCGTCTCGAACTGGTAGTGCATGAGCGCCGCCTGGATGAGCGCTGGTAGTGCGCGGCCGTCGTCGTTGACGAATCGCTCCCAGTCGGCGAGGAGCTCCCCGAGGTGCTGGGGTAAGGGAGGAACGAAGGTGGCACTGTCCGGCGTCGCTCCCGCGCGTCCCACCCACACCGGAGAACGGCGAAACTCTCCCGGCGACTTCTCCTCGCCTCGCACTCCGGTCAGGAGGGTCTCGTGTACCTGCAGGATGAGCCGCTGCGTGAGGGGGAGGGTGGTGGCCAGCTCATACGCCTGCTTCGTCGCCTGTAGGTACCGATGAACTTCGGCGGTGTCGTCATTGCGAGCGTCGGCGTCCACCTCCGCTTGAAAGACGTCCGAGAGCGACGCTTGCGTGCCTTCTATGCGGGAGCTGGCGAGGGCTTCGCGGCGCAGGTAGGGACCAATCAACAGGGTCGGATCGGTGATGAGCATGCCGAGGCCTTGCAGGTGTCCGAGCGCCGCATCCGCCTCCGATAGAGATGCGACGACGGTGCTCGTCAAGTCGAGCTGGCGAGGGAGGGGATTCGGCAAGTAGTAGACGAAAGCGTCCTTCTTGCCCGGCTCTCGCGTCGCTCGTCCGAACACCGACTCTGCAAACCGATTGGCATCCACGTATCAAAACTACAACAGAAGAGGCTTTGGACTTGGAGCGTGGGAGGGAGGACACCATTCCGGTTGGAGCGTGACGCCAACCTTCCTACGAAGACACCGTTGCGTGGGAGCGTTCATTTCACGTCACCGGCAGGGGCGCGAGCGGTTCGAGAGACGGTGGTCAGCCCAGGTGCACCGCCGTGCCGCCCCGGGCGGCGGCCGCGGCCTCGACCAGGCGCACACCGATGACGCCCTCGGGCTCCCACGTCGTGTAGCAGTCGGTCGACCAACCCGCATCGGCCGGTCGCTCGACGGCACCGTAGACGCGGGCGACCTCCGCCGGTGACGGCAGGAGCCGCGGACGCAGCACCGTGAGCACGACCCGGTCGAGCATCACGACCTGCGCGGCCGCGCCGTCGTCGAGCGGGCGCACCTCGATGGGCGTCGCCGCCAGCTCCTCGGGCGTGAGCACCGCCGACACGGCCTCCGCCAGCGCCGCGATGTCGATGGGCTCGCGCGTGAACGCGACACTACTGCGGGGCACGGTTCCTCCGTCGTCGGGTCAGGGGCGGCTGCTCGCCGTCGATCGTCGAGGGCGCGGTGGGGTGGCCGGGCGGGGTCGTGTTGCCGGGCGCGGCGGTGTCGACAACCGGGGTGGGGATGCCGGGGGAGGTGGTGTCGCGGGGCGGGGTCGTGTTGCCGGGCGCGGTGGTGTCGACAACCGGGGTGGGGATGCCGGGGGAGGTGGTGTCGCGGGGCGGGGCAGTGATGCCGGGCGCGGTGGTGTCGAAGCCCGGGGTGGGGATGCCGAGCGCGGTGGTATCGACTGCCGGGGCCGTGGCATCCATCGACGCGGCGCCCCGGTCGGCCGGCAGGTCGCCTTCCACCTCGCCGGCGGCGAAGTTCGCGACCTGCACCAGTGTCGGCCGGTCGCCGCGGCGGGCGAGCCGACCACGGCCGGCGATCATCGGCTCCGCATACAGCTTCGGCAGCAGCGCCCCTTCGGAGCGGTCGCCCGACATGATGAGGGTCGTGCCGCCGGTGTCGCGGATGCCCTGGAGCGCCAGATCGAACATCGCCCGCGAGGCACCGGCCACCGGGCGGCTCACGACCACGTTCAGCCGCAGATCGCGCGCCGACGCCAGGTAGGGCAGCAGGGGCCGAAGCGGCTCCGTGCCGCCCGCGGCGAGGATGTCGAAGTCGTCGGCGACCACGAGGATGCGCGGGCCCGAGTCGCGGTCGCTCTGCCGCTTCTCGAGCTCGACCGCGATCGACTCCGCCAGCAGCCGCGCCTGCCGGCCGGAGGTGGCGTGCCCGCCGAGGTAGGCGTCGGGGATCTCGGATGCCAGGTCACCGCGGGCGTCCATGAGGGCGACGACGAGGTCTTCCGGCGAGTGCCGATCGATCGCTCCCTGCACGATGCCCCGGAGCACCGTCGTCTTGCCGCACCGGCTGTCGCCGAGCACGAGCAGGTGCGGGTCGCGCGTGGCGATGTCGAGGGTGACGGGCTGCATCGTGTCCTGCCGGAGGCCGAGGGGTACGGCATCCGGTTCGTCGATCGCGTCGGGCAGGTCGGTCGGATCCAGCACCTCGGGCAGCAGACGGATCGGCGCCGCCCCCTGACCGCCCCATCGCGCCGCGCTCTCACGGGCGAGCTGCTCGAGGGCTTCTCCGGTGTCGCCGTCATCCACCTCTTCGAGCAGGGGCAGCGCGACCTGGGCGAACAGTTTCGCATCGGTCAGCACACGGCCCGGCTCGTCGGCGCGAAGCGTCGTGGAGAGCTTCCGGGCGATCTGCGAGTCGGCCGGGTCGTTGAGCTTGAGTTCGAGACGCGTGCCGATGAGTCCCTGCAGGTTCATGCGCAGTTCGTTCCAGCGCGACAGGGCGACGACGACGTGGATGCCGAAGCTCCCGCCGCGCTCGAGCAGCTGGCCGAGCGGCGTCTCGAGGTCTTCGAAGTCCTGCCGCAGCGCCCCGAGGCCGTCGACGAGCAGCACGACATCGGCGCTCGGAAGGTCGGGGAGGCGCCCGGCCGCGTGCTGGCGGCGCATGTCGGCGAGGGAGTCGAGGCCGTGGTCGCGGAACACGCGCTCTCGCACGGCGAGCATGCCCGTGAGCTCTTCGAGCAGGCGCGTGAGCCGCTCCCGGTTGCCCCGGGTGGCGACACCTCCCACGTGCGGGAACGGCTCGATGCGCGCGAGTCCGCCGCCGGTGAGGTCCATTCCGTAGATGCTGACCTGACGCGGCGAGTGCGTGAAGGCCAGTGATGCGGCGAGGGTGCGCAAGAACATCGAGCGCCCCGACTGGGGGGCGCCGGTGATCGAGACGTGTCCGCCCGAGCGCGTGAGGTCGAGCATCCACGGCCCCTGCGTCTGCGTCGACGGATCGTCGAGCAGGCCCATCGGCGCGCGCAGAGTGCCGGCGCCGTCGGCCTGCGGCAGCACTCCGCCGAGCGTCAGCACGGGCGGCAATGGGGGCAGCCACACCGGCCGGGTGCGGGAGATTCCGCGCGCCAGCTGCGAGGTCGCCGCCTGCACGAGGGTACGACCGGTGGTCGGCGTCTCGGGTTGGGAGCTGTCGAGGTGTTCGTCGTCGGGGGTCTCGTCGGGGAGGTCGTAGGCGCCCAGGGGGAGCACGGGAGGCGCGTCGTCATGGCGGGGGCCCGACTCGACGGGGTCGGGGACGGGGCCCGAGACGTAGCCGGCGCGGAACCGCGTGTAGACCGACGTGTCGACCTTGAGGTAGCCGAAGCCGGGGATCGCAGGGAGGTGGAACGCGTCGGGGGTGTCGAGGACGACGGCCGACTCCGATTCCGAGAACGTGCGGAGACCGATGCGGTAGGAGAGGTACGTGTCGAGCCCGCGCAGTCGTCCGGCCTCGATGCGCTGGCTCGACAGCAGCAGGTGCACCCCGATCGAGCGGCCGATGCGCCCGATGGTGAGCAGGAGTTCGACGAAGTCGGGCTCGGCGGTGAGCAGCTCGCCGAACTCGTCGATGACGAGGAACAGGTGCGGCAGGGCAGGCAGTTCCGGGCGGTCACGCCGCAGCTGCCGGTAGTGACCGATGGATGCCGCGTTGCCGGCATCCTTCAGCAGGCGCTGTCGACGGACGACCTCGCCCTGGATGCTGGCGCGGGCGCGCTCGGTGAGCTGCGGATCGTCGGCGAGGTTGTCGATGATGCCGGCGACGTGCGGGAGTCGCGCGAACGGGGCGAACGCTGCGCCGCCCTTGTAATCGACGAGGATCATGCTGAGGTCGTCGGGCGCGTGCGTCAGCGCGAGACCCAGGATGAGCGTGCGCAGCAGCTCGCTCTTGCCCGAGCCGGTCGCGCCGATGCAGATGCCGTGAGGACCCATGCCGAGCTGCGCCGATTCCTTCAGGTCGAGCAGCACCGGCCCGCCGCGGTCGTCGACGCCGATCGGCACGCGGAGGAACTCCGCAGCGCTCCGGGTGCGCCAGGCGGCGGCGGTGTCGATGGCGTCCACGTCGGCCACGCCGATCAGCTGCGTCACGTCGGGGGCGAGGGCGGTGCCGGTGTCTTCGGCCGACGTGCGGCGAAGGCGCAGCCCCGCGAGGGGACGAGCGACGATCTCGAGGGCGGCGGGGGTGAACGCATCGATCCGGATGCCGCCGACGGCTGCCTCCCCCGACCCGGGCGTCTCGATGGTGGCGACACCGTCGTCGACGGTGACGCGGGCGGCGACCGTGGTCGGCTCCTTGAGTCGGTCGTCGACGAGGTGCACCACCGTGACGCCGAGCGCGGTGAGATCCAGGGCGGCGTCGAGGCGGGGGACGGGGGACGCCGCATGGTCGGCCTCGTCGACGAAGACCACGAGGCGGCCGGGTTTGGTGCGCCGACCCGCGCGCCGGGAGGCGGCGGCGGTGGCGACGCGGTCGCGGAGCTCGTCGCGCAGCAGCGACAGCAGCTCGTCGAGGCTCGGTGCGATCCGCCGGGCCGTGACGGCTCCGGCGGGGGGTGTGTCGCCCGTCACGTGGGGGAGGAGGTCGAACCCGTGCCAGTCGTCGCGCTGCGCGGGAGCCACGGCGAGGGCGACGTGGACGTCGTCGGGGGAGTGGAACGCGGCGATCTGCGCGGCGAGGGCGCGGGCGATGGGAAGGGTGTCGCTGCGCGCGCCGACGAGCGAGACCTGTCCGCCGCGTTCGAGGTCGACCGTCGCCGGCATCCCCTGGGAGACGCCCGCCAGGCGCACCATCCGCTCGGCCGACTCGCGCATCACGGGGTCGAAGGGTTGCACGGGATTCTGCTCGGGCGGGAGCGCGACGTCGACGGCCCGCAGGTCGCCGGTGCCGATTCGCGCGCGCAGGAAGTCGGCGTCGCCCGGACGTCGCTCCCAGCGGCGGGCCGGGTCGGCTGCGATCTCGACGAGCGTGCCGGGGGCGGGGTGCAGCGCAAGGGCTCTGCGGCGCTGGGCGTCGGCGGTGCGGCGTACGTCTTCGCGTGTCTCCTCGAGGTAGTCGAGGTAGCGCTCGCGTTGTACGCGGCGCTGGCGGGCGGCGTTCCCGCGCTGGGTGAGCGCCATGCCGAGGCCGCCGACGAGCGCGACCACGAGGATGACGGCGCCGACCACGACCATGATCGGGTTGTTGCGCAGCAGCACGATCATCGTGATCGACGACAGGCTGCCGACGATCGGAAGAAGCGACTGGAGCGGGAACCCGGTATTGCCCTCGCCGATCGGCGGCGGCGGGGCGAGGACGACGTCGGGGGCGGGCTCGAGGGCCTCGCTGATGCGGGCCGGGCGATGGACGATGCGGACGGTCACGAGGGCCTCCCCGTCGCCCCCACCACGGCGGCCGCGAGGCGGAGGATCGCGAGGTGCGTGGCCGAGCGGCGCGCCCGCCCGCCCGCTGCGAGTCCGGCATCGAACGGGAGCGGCAGCACGGCGTGGTCGGTTCCGGTGGCGATCGCCCGGGCGACGCCGTCGCCCTCGCGTGCGTGATCGACCAGCGCGAGGGCGACCACCGGCGATTCGGGCAGAGCGCGCACGGCGTCGACGACCGACCGGGCATGCTCCGCCGAAGCTCGACGAGCGTCGCTCACGAGGCAGACGACGTCGCACAGCGCCGCGCACGCGGCGAGATCGACCACCGGATGCCGCGTTCCGAAATCGGTGACCGCGACGTCGAAGAAGCGGGCGATGGGCGCCGCTTCGCCGAGCCACGCGCCCACCGCGTCTGCGGTGTCGCGAGGTCGGAGCGCCACGACGCCATCGCGCTCGGCGAGACCGCTGAGGGCCTCCGCGGTGGTGCGCGCGGCGGCTCGCGTCTCATCGGGGGCGACCGGGCTCGCACCCAGGCGCCCGGCGAGACCCGCGGCCCCGGTCGAGACGTCGACGGCGAGCACCGGCTCGCTGCGGCGCCCCGCGATCGCGAGCGTGAGCTGGTGGGCGACGGTGCTGGTGCCGGCGCCCGGTGACAGCGACACGACGCCCACCCGGCGCGTCGTCGACAGGCCACCGCGGATCGCGGCATCCCACTGCGTCAGCCGGACGCGGCCGTCGGCACCGCTGCCGAACACGGCGGTCGACACCGCGCGCAGGTCGAGCACGCTCACGAACGTCCGCCGAACATGCCGAGCAGATCGGCGTACACCCCGAGCGCCCCCACGAGCAGCGGCACCAGCGAGACGACGGCGAGGGTCTCGACGACATTGCCCAGGCCGCGCAACCGCGCCCGCACGTGCGGACGGGGTCGGACCAGCACCATCGTCGCGATGAGGGCGGCCAAGACGATCGCCGCACCCGCGCCGACCCAACCGAGGTCGCCCGAGAGCAGCACCGTCAGACCCGCTGCGGCGATCGCGCCCGCGGCCGTCCACAGCAGCCAGCCCTGCCGACGCAGGGGGAACGCGCGCGTGCGGAGTGCGGCGACGAGGAAGAACGCCAGCGCGAGCAATTCGGTCCAGACCGTGCCCGAGAACGCGAGCACGACGCCGGTGACCCCGAGGACGGATGCCACGGCCCCCACGCTCCACGTGAGCGCGGCATAGGCCTCGTCGATCGCGGCGAAGGCGCGGGGGCGGGCCGGCGGGGCGCCGTCTGCGGCGCGCTGGTCGAGGTCGGTGAGCCCGGCGGCCGACAGGGCGATCCAGGGCAGCGGACCGGTGGCGAATGCGGCGATGACGCCCGTGACGGCCGCGGCCGCAACGGCATCCACCCCGCCGAGGACGAGCCCGAGCAGCACGGACGACAGCACCGCGCCCAGCGCTCCGCCGGATGCTGCGCCGCGACGGCGGTGCGCGACGCCGGCACCGAGGAGGGCGACGGTGAACCCCGTCGCGAGGGCCGCGGCGATCCCTCCCACGAGGGGGGCGGCCCCGATGAACCCGTGGGAGGTCAGTGCCGACGTCGTCGCGGTTCCCGCGGGCAGCGCGAGACCGGCTGCCGCGGCCGACACGCACGTCGACAGACGGTGGAGCCCGCCGAGACCGACGCCGGTGGACACGGCCACCAGCACGACGGCCGCGACGAGCGAGGCGAACGCGGCGACGGTCGGCGACGGCCACGGCGACAACAGGCCCGCGACGGCGAAGGCCACGGCGATCCCCGTTCCCCCCGCGACGGTTCGAGCCCGGTCGTCCCACCGGTCGGGACGGGCGTCGTGCGCATCGGCCGCGGCGTCGGTCACGTCGATCACCACGGGCGGGGGCGGCGCGGCGTCCAGGCGCACGAGGCGCACGAGGGTGCCGTCGACGAGATCCAGCTGGTGGGGCGTCAGGGCGATGTCGATCTGCTCGCCGTCGGGCGCGATGACGGCGAGTGGCCGCTCGACGGTGCCGGCGGTCTCGCCGAGCAGGTCGAGCAGGCGCGGCAGCGCGGCGCCGACGGGCTCGCCGCTGGGGACGACGACCTCGGCTCGACGCTCCGAGCCGGAGACGGTCAGGCGGGTGTAGATGCTCACGGGGTGACGGCTCCGGTCGGGGTCTGGATCGAGGTGCTCGTCTGCGCGCGCTCGGTGAGCAGCTGCGACACGAAGGAGACGCCCACGCACGCGGCGCACGCGATCGCGGCGACCACGATGGATCCCATCAGCCGCTTCATGTGGTCGTTGACGGTGCGCCGCTCGCCGATGTGGCCGTAGACGAGGGCGGCGCCCAAGCGCATCCGCTGGATCTTGGCCTGCTCGATGAGCACCGTGTCGCGCTGGTCGGGCATCAGCGGGCTCCTTCCCGCGCGACGAGCTGCGCGCGCACGTGGGGAGCGAGATCGAGAAGGTCGGCGAGCCGCGTGGGATCCACCGTTGCCAGCACCTCGTCGAGGCGCGTCCAACCGCCGCCGTCGACGGACCCGAGCGGCAGCAGCACCCCCGGCAGCCGGGGGCTGCCGACGATCGTGCCGCCGACGTCGTCGATCCAGCGCTTCGCGTCGATCCCCAGCGCCCGCACGCCCACCGGGCCGATCAGGAGCGCGAGGGGCTCTGGATGCGGGGCCGCGGTCGCGCGACGAGCGAGATCGGGGGCGCCGATGGCGGCGAAGGCCACGCCGATGAGGGGCAGGCCCACAGTCGCCGCCCGCGCCAGCAGTTCCCGCGCCTCGGCGGTGGCCGCCGTCCCCGCTTCGCGCCCGACGCCCGGCACCGCGGCCCACACGCGCGTGGTCTCTTCGAGCCCCTGACCGGTGCGGGCGGTCTGCATCGTCGCGATGACGGCGCGCTCGCCGCCGCCGACGGCCGTCCAGTGGCTGTCGAGCGGGACACGGCGTCGGGATCGCTCGGTGAGGTCGTCGCGGTCCCAGGGCGCGAGCAGGGGTTCGACGGCACCCCACGCGGCCGGTTCCGCGTCGGTGAACAGCGCGACGGCCGCCTCGGCGACCCCGCCCAACCGCACCGGGCGGGTCACGCGGTGGCGTGTCGACACCGTCGCCACGACCTGGAGAGTGGATGCCACCTGCGCCCGCACGAACAGGGGGTGCACGTTCTCGGGCGTCGGGGTCCCGGCGGTGAGGGCGTCGGCCGGAGCGTCGAGGCGCACGCCCGTGCGGGCGTCGTAGAAGCCGTCGTCGCGGGCGCGGACGACCCAGTGACCCTGCACCGCCGAGAGCACCTGGGCCAGCGGTTGCGTCATACGCGCGTGCTCGCCCGAGACGATGACCGGGCGCAGGCCCTGGGTGGCCGTCTTGTGCAGCCAGTCGCTCATCGCGGTGGTGAGGGCGATGATCGGCACGCGCGTCTCGGTGCCGGCCCAACCGGGGCCGGCGGCATCGACGAGGGGGTGGTCGACAGTGGTCATGCGGCATCCCGAACGGTCAGGGTACGGTCGCCGATCTCGAGGACGACACCGGTGGGCACAGGGGTGCGTTGGTGGGGGAGGAGCGGAGTGGACGATCCGTCGCCGCGGACGAACGTGCCGTTGGTCGAGCCCAGGTCGATGACCCACACCTGCCGGCCGTCCCACTCCAGGCGCACGTGCGACTTCGACAGCGTGCGCGACATGTCGGCCCAGCGGTACACCTCGGCGGGCGCATCGGCCGGGGCCGAGGGAGCGCGCCCCAGGATGAGGGCGGTGTCGAGGGGCAGGCGTTCGCCGGAGTCGAGCAGCAGCGTCGGCGCGGTCCCGCGCCGTGACCGGCCCGGTGCGGCGGGGGCGGCATCGGGGAACCGGAAGGGCGCGATCGCCGGCGCGAAGGGGTCGCGTCCGCGCCGCAGATCGAACATCGCGAGCTTGCCGGATGCCAGGGCCCACAGCGCCGAGCCACCCGCGGCTGCCCCGGTCGCACGGTGGACGATCCGCGCGTCGACCGTCGACGCGCCGAGGGTGCGCCCGGTGCGGCCGAGCAGCCAGCCTGCAACGGCGAGGAGCCCGACCGCGATGACGATGACGAACCATCCGAGCGCGGGCTGTCGCATCGAGATGACGACGACTCCGGCGGCGAGGAGAGCCAGGGGCATGACCACGTCGAGGGCCACGGCTCCGGCGATCTTGCCCGGCAGGGCGCGCTCGGAGGAGACGAAGGGGTCCACGTCGGCAAGACGTGGGTTTTCCTGCACGTTCGTCATCGGCGCCTCCTCAGCCTTCCACCCTATGCGGGTCGCCCCGAAGCCGCCGAGTTGCGGCATCCCTTGCGTGGATAACGCGCCGAGCGGCAGAATCGCTCACTCATCAGCACGTCTCTGCGCTCACCGACGACGCAGCGGTGCGGAGGTGCGCGTCGCCGCCATCTGGAAGACGTCATGGGCGGCATCCTGCGAGATCTCCTCGAGGTCGGACTCCAGCGGGAAGCGGATCGCGCGATCAAGCACTCCACGGGTGTCGGCGACCCACTCGTCGACATCGACGAGCACCTCGTCCGTCGTCGACGAGCCACCGCAGATGGAAGAACCAGCGCGAGGCCAAAGCGTGGATGGCATCCGGTGAAAGATCCGGGCGCACGCCGCCGAGTCGCCCTTGCACGCCGCCGCGCCGCCGTCCGGCTGATCGGTCAGGTCGGTGACGGGGAGACCATCGGATGCCGCGATGACGCCCTCGACATCGGCGACGAGTCTCGCCGCGTCCGTCGCCACCCCCTTCGCCACCTCGAGGACCGCCCGCCGGTCGGCAGTCGGCGTGTGAGCCTTCGGCCATCCGAGGTAGGCGGTGATGGCAGCGGACAGGATCGGATCGGTCGTCATGGTCTGGTCGTTCCTCTGATCGCGTCGCGGATGTGCGCGAGAGGGATATCGGCGACGGTGCTGAAGCGTGCGGCCCCGAGGTCGCTCGCGAAGAACCACTGAGCACCGTCTCGGCCGCGGGACAGGCGATATCCGTCGCCGCTCTTCTCGGTGAGGGAGAAACCCCCGCCGGGCTGGGCGACGCCGTCGTCTGAGAGCACGACCTTGCGGACTGCGCGACCGAGGCCGTGAGCCCGTCGGATGTCATTCCCGAAGAGAGCAGGGACGTACCGGGCGACATCGGCGTCGTTGTTCGCCTTCAACACGAGCTCACGGTCGACCCCCCGCCAGCTCTTGTCCACGCGCCAGCCCGAAATGTCGAAACTCACTCTCGGGGTCACCTCATCGACGGGGCATGCCGTGCTCCTCGGCCCCGCGGAGCGCTTCGCAAACGATCTCGCGCGCACCAACCTCTTCGATCATCTTCGACCTCGCTTCGGGATGATGAGAGCATCGCCGCGGCGACGCAGTTCCAAGACACGATCTCGCGCCAGTTGGTCCATTGAACGAGCGGACAGCGATCCAGCCACCGTCAACCTCCTGCAGATAGACGAAGTCGTGATGAGAAACGCGATAAGCCCATTCGACTTCCTACGCCGTCTGATCTTCGGAGAGCCCGCTAGCCGAGCCTGGTTGGACACCGACCAATCGCCTTTCACCTGCCGTTCCCGTCGAGCCAGTGCCACGGAAATCGGCGCGTTCACACCCGGCTCGGTGCGAGTTCCTCGCCGCGGACGTCGGTGAGTTCTTCCAGGGCGGCCGTGACCTCGTAGACACCGGCGTCTGTCCGTTCCAGGCCTGCCTGCCCGGCCCGGGTGGCGTCTCGCCCCAGATAGACGAGACGGGCGACCACGCGGTCTCCGTCGTTCCATCGCCGCACTACCTGAAACGGGAGATCTTTGTACCGAGCGGTGAGCCTCAGCGTGTAGGGCTGTTCGATCTGCGTGGCGTCGACGACCCACGCCCAGAGGCCCCGCTCGGTGAGCTTCGCATCCTCGGTGCGGGCGTACGACGCCAGCACGACGCGTCCGTTCTCCAACACGTCCGCGAGTACCGCCCCGCCGTTCCACCGGGCGAATCGCCCGCACACGTCGGATGGCAGTGCCCGGCCATGCCCGGGCTGCCAGCCCGAGGCGACGTTCGCATAGAGGGAGAGGAACTCCTCGCGACCGTCCGGATGGATACGCCACAACTCCGAACCTGGGGGGACGCGTGTCGGCTCGACCCACCACAGGGGCACGATCCCCTTATCCGTCGGTACGAATCCCGTTCCGGTGAAGGGGGCGGGCTCGATGAACCCTTCCCCGCCCACGCCCGTCGCGGCGACGAAGGTCAGCGAGTCGGCGCTCGCGAAGCGGAGGACGTCGACGAACGGGCTGCCCGCGAACGAGGGGTCGGACGTCGCATAGCCGTGCGCGTCGCGGATCTCGGACGGTGTCTGCGCCCACGCGGTGTCGGCCCGGCGCGCCACGAAGCCGGTCAGTAGCTCGTCGCCCTGAGTCCACAGGCGCAGACGCCCCGGGGTCACGATCTTCTGGAAGATGTCCATGGCATTCATTCTGTCGAGGAGTCGCGCCGGGGAACACGGCCGGGTACGTCGATCGGGGTCATCACCTCGCGGTAGTCCGCGAGCTCCGCGAAGGGCACGAGGAGAGAGATGCCTCCATTGCTCGTACGGTCGTCGTGCACCTCGGCTCGGGGGAGGGCGGCGATCGCGTCGCGCTCGAGTCCGCTGTCGAAGAACAGCATCGCGAGGTAGCGGTCGTCGTTGCGGTCGAGGAACATCCGTACGCGGCCCATCTCGGCTGTCCAGGTGGACACCAGCGGGATCCAATGCCCCTGGTAGAGACCCTCGGAGTCGACCCTTTGGATGCGGCGGACGTCCGCGGGGGAGACCTGCCGATGCCGGGTGCCCTCGTGGTCGTAGACGAAGATCTCCGGATCCGTCTCGCCGTCTCGGATCTGATGGGTTGCGGCGAACCAACCGTCCCCCGTCTCGACCCAGGTTCCGCTGACGCGCACGAGCGAGTGTCCGGTCAAAAGCTCACCCAGCCCTGTTTGGTCAGCACCGCGAACGGAATCTCCTCACCCGCGGGCGCGATCTTGTAGACCTCGCTACCGGGACCAATCTCGATGCGGCTCGGCAGGTGGTACTCGGGAATGATCTGCACGCCACCGTCGCCGACGAAGCCGTGGCCCAGAAACGGGTTCTCCGGGCCGAGCGGATCCATCCGGCCGGGGCGGTAGTACGGCTGCCCGGTGTTGTCGAAGAGATACCCCGCCCGTTCCCCGGCATCCAGCGAGGGCACCCGCAGGTCGACGTCGTCGGGGAGTGTAAAGCGCACCGCGTAGGTGTCGCCCGTCGGAGCCGTGAACTGGGCGGGGACGGTGCGGCCCGGACCGTAGTCCAATCCGAAGCCCCGCGCGATCTCGTCGGGCGTCGAGAGGTCCATGGCATCCGCCGCGCGCGCAATGAACCCGCCCACGGTGTCGGTGTCGCCGTAGACGCGGTTGAGGAGATTGTCGACATCCTGCTGCCCGAGGATTTTCTGCATGATCTCGCCGGGCTGCGGCTGCGGAATGCCCTCGCGGACGTCGAGGACGGTCCGCGCCTGCTCCGGGGTCAGCGAATCGAGCGGGCGACCGTGGATGAGGTCGTGGAGTTCATCGGGGGTCATGCCGTGCCGCGCAGCGCCGGAGTCCAAGGGGGACTGAGCACTCGGGAGTTGCGCGACCTGGTCGTGCGACATGCGCGGCTGGAAAGGATCGCCGTTGGGCATCCGCGGCACGTCGTCCACCGGCGGCTGGCCACCGCCATTGGACGAACCATCCTCACGGTTCGCGGGCCCAACCGCTTCGTCGCCGCGCCCCGAGTCGCCGCCGACACCGGTGGTGGACCCGCTATTGCTCACGTTATCGTCGCCGCGGCCGCCGCGGGCCGCACCGTCGTCGCCGCGGCCTGCGTCGCCGCCGCTCCCGGTCTCCGAACCTCGCTGCCCGCCATCGTGGCCGCTTCGGTGATCGGCCTCGGTCGAGGGGTTACGCACGACCGTCGCGTCGCCCGAGCTGGCCGGCTCGGCACGGACGGGGGAATGCTCCACGATCGAGTTCACCGGGCCGGGGCCGGTCTCGCCGCGCACGCCACCGGCGGTGACGAGTTCGGGCTCGCGCACGGGCGCCGGGACGGTGGCATCCACTCCGCCGTCGGTGCGGACGGGGACTTCTGCGCGCACCGGCACGTCGCCGCCGCGGACGCCGTCGAACGAACCGGCGGGCATCTCGATACGGCCCGAGGGGATCTCGGCGGTCGGCGGGAACTCGTACACCGGCACACCGTCGTCGATGCGCGCCGTGACGGTGCCCATGTCGACACCGGCGGTGTCGAGCGCGTTCAGCGCCGAGGACGCGTCGTCGGCGACGAAGGGCATGTCGGGGGTGTTCAGGTGGAAACCGTCGGTGGCGTCGGAGCCGAGCCGGCCGATGAGACCGTCGAGGCTGTGCAGCCCCGCGCCACCGAGCCGCATGGCGCCGTTCATCGCGAGCGCGGCGGGATCGACGAAGTCGACGACCCGCGCCATCTTCGACACGACGGATGCCGCGGTCGAGGCGGTCTTGACACCGGCGACGGCCGCGCCGCCGACGGGGATGAGCGCGGTGCCGACGTTGAAGACCGACTCGCCGAGAGCGGTGCCGGGGTCGTCCTGCCATTTGTCCCAGGCGATGAGGGCCTTGCCGGTGTTGATCGCCGCCTCGTCGGCCTGCGCCTTGAAGTCGCGCACCTCTTGGGGCAGGAAGCCGTCCATCCCCATGGACTGCATGAGGGAGTCCGACTGGAAGATGGGGGCGAGGATGCCGGTGTTCGCGGCGCCCGCGAAGAGCAGCATGCCGAGGTTGCCCCAGGCGGCGCCGTACGCCTCGCCCGAGAAGAAGTCACCCGTGGCCGGGTTGTAGCCGAGCACGAGAGTGCCGAGGCCCTCGACCGTGCCCCAGATGCCGCCGACGGCGATGCCCTCCCACAGGAAGTCCTTGAAGACGAAGTTGACGGTCGCCTCGCCGCAGCCTTCGGTGCGCTCGACCTCGGCACCCCAGGGCATCTCGGTGCCCTCGGGGATCTCCGAGATGCCGTAGCCGAGGGAGTCGTCTTCGGACTGCGCGGCCCGCAGCGGGGCGGCGCCGTACAGCGCCCGGATGCGGTTCGCGCACGCGCGCTCGGCCTCCCACAGCTTGACCTGCTGCGCGTTGACGGCGGCGAGCAGTTCGTTGTTGCGGTCGACGTGCTCCTGCGACTCGTGCCACTCCTTCGTGACCGTGCGGTACTGCTCGGGGGCCGCTTGCGTCGTCGTCGACGACCCCCACGATCCCTGGTAGGTCGGCATGGCGCTCGCCCCGCCGTAGGGCGACTGCGCCGCCGTCCACGCCGGGTTGATCTCGCGCACCTGGACACCACCCTGGATGGAGTCCACGAACGTCTTCGCGTCGGCGCGCAATGCGTCGAGCTCGGCCTTGATCGGACGGACGTCGGCGGCGAAGGCGACGAGCGCCGCCGACACCTCGGCGAGGTTGTCGCCGGCCTGCGTCGCCTGCGAACTCACGGGGGCCATGAGCCCGAGCAGCGTGGGCGACTCGGGCGCTTCGTAGACCGCCGCCATGCCCTGCCACGTGAAGTTCACGTTCGAGCCGTGCTCCGTCACCTGGCCCGAAATGGTGCCGACCGTGAGCGCGTTCTCTTCGATGGCATCCGGCTGGATGTCGGCGCCCGGGATCTTCTCGTAATCGATGGGGCTGGGCATCACATCACCCCGTTCGGAAGAGCCGGCGGGTACACCGCGGCGACGGCGGCGGATTGCGCGGTGGCGGCCATCTCCATGTCGCCGGCGACGTACGCCTCGGTGGCGGACACGACACCCTGGGCCGCCGCGCCGATGCGCGTGCTCATCCCCTGGATGCGCGGGCCCTCCTCTTGCTCGAAGTACGCCTGCACCGCCTCGGAGATCGCACCCGACTGCGTCGCCGTCACCGCTCCCTCGAGAGCCGGGCTCAGCGCGTTCAGCGCCGTGCCGAGTGCCTCGGCGTCGACGTTGACGTCCTGCAGCACGGATACGACGCCCGACGGCTGAATTCGCCACGCTGTCATCGCCCGATCCCCTTCACTTCTCTTCTGCGCGCGCGTCGCTCACCCCGGACGCCGCGCACCGGCGATGCCGGGCGCGCGACGGCGCCCGGCATCGTGCGGCCCGTGTCAGCCGATCGACTCCACCGCCGCGCGAGCCTTGCTCAGCGCGGTCTGGGCCGACTCGTCATTGCGCTCCAGCGAGGAACGCAGCGTCTGGATGATGCCGCGAACCTCGGCGGCGGCGTTCTTCCAGCGAAGCTCCTTGGCGCGGTAGTCCTCCGACACCCCGTCGGCGGAGTAGTCGGCCATGGCCGCCTGCACGTCGCGGTCGCGCTGGTCGATGAGCGACTCCAGCAATGCGGCGACGCGGTTGAAGTTGTCTTGGGCGTTCTGCGAGGCCGCGATCGAGTAGTCGCGACGATCTCCCTGGTTCACCATGAGTCAGTCCTCTCCGATTCTCAACGGGCGCCGAAGCGGGCGGCGTCGAACGACGAACCTGCTTCCAGGCCGGTGGTCTGGTCGACCATGGACGACTCGCCCTCCTGGAAGGAGCGGTCCATGCTCGAGATGCCGCCGAGCACGCCGTCGAGGGCGAGCTTCAGCTCGGAGGAGATCGCGTCGGTACGCGACTTGAAACGGTCGAACGCGGCGCGACCCGCGCCCTGGAACTGCCCCTCGAGCGGCTCCGCCGCCTCGAACAGTTGGCGCACCAGCAGGGACAGCTCATCACTCGACCCCGAGGTCGCCTTCGTCAGCACACCCAGAGTGTCGGAACCCATTGCGAACTTCACGAGCCCACCCTTCGATCGTGAACAACTTGCAGCGAACTCGACGACTCTAACCAGCGCTTCCGGACGACGAAGCGAATATGAGAGAACTCTCCTTTTTCGCGGCCGGGGGAGGAGGGGTCAGTCGCCCGCTTTCGCGGCGGCCTTCGCAGCGCGCTTGTGTTCGCGCACCTTGGTCAGCGACTCGGGGCTGACGATGTCGGCGACGGAGCGGAAGGACCCCTCCTCGCCGTACGGGTCGGACGCCTCCCGCCAGCCGGTGCCGTCGTATCCGCGCTGCTTGCCGAGCAGGGCGAGGAAGATCTTCGCCTTCTGCTCGCCGAACCCGGGCAGTGCCTTCAGACGCTTCAACACGGTCGCGCCGTCGGGGTCGTCGCGGGTCCAGATGTTCGCGGCGTCCCCGTCCCAGTCCTCCTCGATCGCGGCACACAGCGACTGGACGCGCTTGGCCATCGAGCCCGGGAAACGGTGCACCGCCGGCGACTGCGAGAACGCGGCGGCGAAGTCGTCGGGGTCGTCGTGGGCGATGGTGGCGGCATCCATCGACCCGGTGCGCTCCTGGATCTTCAGGGGTCCCGCGAACGCCGTCTCCATCGCGACCTGCTGGTCGAGCAGCATCCCGATCAGCAGCGCGAGCGGGTTGCTCGACAGCAGGTCGTCGGCGGCGGGGTCGTCGGTGATGCGCAGGCTCATGCCCCCATTCTCCCGCCGCTGCCCGCATCGGGCGTCGCCGGTCAGCCGCGGTCGGCGATCCACTTCTCGGCGAAGGGCACGACGTCCATCGTCGCGAGGTCGCGGGTGATCTCGTTCAGCTGGTCGGTGAAGTCGCCCACGTCGCCCACCGGCAGTCGCCTGACCATCGACCCGTCGACGCGACGGATCACGACCTCGCTCACCGACGGCGCGTCGCGGCCGGCGTCGAGGAGTCCGAGCACGACGGTGGCGGCCCAGCGCATCCCGTTGCGCGCGCGGTCCTCACCGGCGACGGCGTAGACCTCGGATGCCGGTGTGTTCACGGCATCCATCCTGCCCGAGCCGACCCCGCTCCCGTGCGGCGAGACCCCGCGGGAGGTGATCCGGGTAAGGGAGGACGGATGCCGCGGCTTCGGTCCTCCGCTCGCGGGTACTCCTCCGCCCGCGGGTTCTCCTCCGCTTGTCGGTGCGTGGGTGGATTCGAGCGGCCTCGCGGACGGCCCGGGACGGGAGGTGATCCGGGCAAGGGAGGACGGATGCCGTGGCCTTAATCCTCCGTTCGCGGGTTCTCCTGCGCTCGCAGTCGCACGCCCGCGGCGCAGCGGGTCAGCCCGCGTCGGCGATGCCGCGCTGGTCGAGGACGGCGGGGTCGAGGGCGGCGGGGCCGAGGGAGGCGGGGTCGGTGACCTCGATGCCGAACAGCGCGGAGAGCGCATCGACGTACTCGTCGGCGCGGCCGGTCTCGGCCAGCTCGTGCGCGCGCGTGGTAGGGGTGTGCAGCAGCACGCCCACGAGGTGGCGGAGGGCCTGCTCGGTCTGTCCCCCCTCGTCGCCGCGGGCGCGCACGCGCGCGACCTCGGCGTCGAGGACACCGAAGACGTGGGCGCGCAGGGCGACGACGGCCGGGGTGATGTTCTTGCGCTCGCCGACCGAGGTGAAGCGGCGCGCGGCGTCGCGCACGAGGTCGCGGGCGGCATCCGTCGCCTGCAGTTCGTCGAGCGGGGCGTGCAGGCGGATGGTCTCGAGATCGAGCAGATCGATGCCGGCGACGGTGGCGACGTCGGGGTCGACGTTGCGGGGGAGGCCCAGGTCGATCACGAGACGCCGCGACGTGTGGTCGACCGGGCAGCTGCCCGCGGCGACGGCGGTCTCGTACGCGCCCCGACCCGCGGCGAACGTGGCCGCGCTCAGCACGTAGTGCTCGGCGGTCGTGCACGTGATAACGAGGTCGGCGTGGGCGACCGCGCTCGGGAAGGTCTCGGCCGACACCGCGCGGAGGCCGTGCTTGAGGGCGAACTTCGCCGCGCGACCCGAGGGGGAGTGCACCGAGATGTCTTCGGCGCCCTGGTCGCGGAGGGCTGCGACCGTGGCGGCGGCGTAGGCGCCCGTGCCCACGAGGAGCACGCGCTGCGTCGACCAGTCGGCGATGCGGCTGTCGGCGAGCTCGAGGCCGAGGCGCACGAGCGATCGACCCGCGCGGCCGATGGCGGTGGAGTTCTTCACACCGCGCTGCGCCTCGGACGCGCGCTGGAACAGCCGCTCCAGTTCGGCGGAGGTGGTGCCGAGCTTGCGTGATTCGGTGAGGGCGCGGCGCACCTGGCCCGCGATCTCGCCCTCACCGACGACGACGGATTCGAGACCGGATGCCACCGAGAACAGGTGCTCGGCGACCTCGCTGCCGCCCAGCACGGTGTAGCCGCCCTCGAGCTCGCTGGCGGGCACGCCGGTGGCGGCTTCGATCGCGGCGAGGGTGGCCTCGATGCCGAGTGCGACGGCCGCGGTGACCGGCTCGTCCATGTCGACGTAGGCCTCGAAGCGGTTGCACGTCGCCACGACGACGGCGCCCTGCACGCACTCGTCGTGCGCGGCGATCAACGGGGCGACGGGTGTGCGGGGTACGCTGAGCCGCTCGAGGAGCTCGAAGGACGCGGTCTTGTGACTCGCGCTGACGCACAACAACACCTCATCATTCTACGCCCGGGTATCGCGAGGTGTTCCGGACGGCGTCTCGACGTCAAGGCATCCCCTTCGCGCCCAGAGGGCGGGTGGGAGGATGGATGCCATGGCCTCCCTCGATGCACCCCTCCTCCGCGCCCTCCGTGGCGACCGCCCCGAGCGGCAGCCGGTGTGGTTCATGCGGCAGGCGGGACGCTCGCTGCCGGAGTATCGGGAGCTGCGCGTGGGAACCCGCATGCTCGATGCGTGTCTGACGCCCGACCTCGCGGCCGAGATCACGCTGCAGCCGATCCGTCGCCATGACGTGGATGCCGCCATCTTCTTCAGCGACATCGTCGTGCCGTTGCGCCTCGCCGGTGTCGACGTGGTCATCGAGCCCGGCCGCGGCCCGGTCTTCGCCGATCCGGTGCGGACCGCCGACGATGTCGCGCGCATCACCGCGATCGACCCGGCCGATGTCGCCGCGGCCGCGGAACCCGTGCGCGAGGCCGCCCGCCGGGTCGTCGCCGAGCTGAGCGACGCCGTGCCCCTCATCGGCTTCGCGGGAGCGCCGTTCACGCTCGCCGCGTACCTGGTCGAGGGTGGCCCGTCGAAGGAGCACCTGCGCGCTCGCGGCATGATGCACGCCGACCCCTCCTCGTGGCACCGCCTGGCCGGCTGGCTCGCGAAGGTGTCGCGCGCGTTCCTCGACGCGCAGATCGAGGGCGGCGCCCAGGCGGTGCAGCTCTTCGACTCGTGGGCCGGTTCGATGTCGCCGTCGACCTTCCGCGAGTTCATCGCCCCGCACTCTCACGAGGCGCTCGAGGGCATCGAGGTCCCCCGCATCCACTTCGGTGTCGGAACAGGCGCGTTCCTCGACGACATGCGCCTGGGCGGCCTCGCCGACGCGGTCGGCGTCGACTGGAGGATGCCGCTCGACGAGGCCGCAGTCCTCGTCGGCCCCGACGTCACCCTGCAGGGCAACATCGATCCGGCGCTGCTCGGCGCCCCCTGGCCGGTGCTCGCCGCCCACGTCGACGACGTGCTGGCTCGCGGTCGCGCGGCGCGCGCGCACGTGCTGAACCTCGGCCACGGGGTGCCGCCCGACACCGATCCCGAGGTGCTGACGCGCATCGTCGCGCACGCGCACGGTCACGACGTGGACGCGGGCGTCGCTATCGCCCCGGGAAGCGACACGGCCGGCGAGAGCGCGCACGGGAACGCCGCGTGAGCGAGGCCCTCGACCGCCTGGTGAAGCACGCGCACGAGACGCGCGTGGTGGTCGTCGGCGGTGGTGTCTCGGGCCTCGTCGCCGCGCGCGAGTGCGCCAAGGTCGGGCTGCAGGTCACCGTGATCGAGGCGTCAGACGCCTTCGGCGGCGTCCTGCGTTCCGCGGAGGTCGCGGGAATGACCCTCGACGTGGGGGCCGAGAGCTACGCCACCCGGGGCGGGGTCGTCCGCGAGCTGCTCGCCGAACTCGACCTCGGTGACGCCGTCGTGTCGCCCAATTCGGCGGGGGCGTGGGTGGCGGGTGTGCCCGGCGTCGGGGCCGCGCCGCTGCCGAAGGGAGGGGTGCTCGGCATCCCCGACAATCCCTTCGCTCCCGACGTGCGCCGCATCATCGGCTGGTCGGGCGCGTGGCGCGCGTACCTCGATCGGGTGCGTCCGCCGCTGACCATCGGACACGCCCACAGCCTCGGGAAGCTCGTGCGCTCGCGCCTGGGCGCGCGGGTGCTGGAGCGTCTCGTCGCCCCCGTGACCAGCGGGGTCTACTCCGCGCGCCCCGACGACATCGACGTCGATCTGGCCGCTCCCGGTCTCAACGCCGCCCTCACCCGCACGGGCTCGCTCACGGGTGCCGTCGCGGAGCTCCGCGCGCGCCGGTCGGGTGCGCGGCCCGCCGACGCCCCGGCATCCGACGTGCCCGTCCCCTCCGCGCCGGCCAAGGCCGCCCCCGCGCCCGGCGGCGCGGTCGAAGGGCTGCGGGGAGGCATGTCGCGCCTCATCGACGCCCTGGTGGAGGGACTGCGCGAGAGCGGCGTCGACCTTCGCACGGGAGTGGCCGCCACGACCCTCGCCCCCGCGGGCGACGGGTGGGCGATCGGCACCTCGCCCGGCGACGAGCCCCTCACCGCCCGCGCCGTGATCGTGGCGCTGCCCGAGGGGCCGGCGCGCGCCCTGCTGGCGCCGGTGGTCCCCGGACTCGAGGTGAGCGAGCCGATCGCCCCGGTGGTCGAGGTGGTGACTCTGGTGGTGAACGCCCCGGTGCTCGATCGCGCTCCCCGCGGCACCGGCGTGCTGACGGTGCCCGGCAGCCACACCGCCAAGGCCCTCACCCACTCGAGCGCGAAGTGGGACTGGGTCCGGGATGCCGCTGAGCCCGGCGTCCACGTCGTCCGGGTGTCGTTCGGGGCGCAGGGCGAAGAGCCCGCCACCGCGGCGCTCGACGACGATGCCGCGGCCCGCCTCGCTCTGTCGGAGGCGGCGGCTCTGCTCGGCGTCGAGCTGCCGGCATCCGTTCTCGTGGCCGCGCACCGCTCTCGCTGGGTGCAGTCCCAGCCCGCCGCCACGATCGGGAGGGCGGCCGTGACCGCCGCGGCGCGCGGAGCGGTGCGGGCCGTCCCCGGTCTCGGCGCGACCGGGGCGTGGATCTCGGGCACGGGACTCGCGCAAGTGATCCCGGACGCGCGTGAAGAGGCCGATCGCGTGCGCAGTGCGGCGCTCTGGCGCAACTGAGCGTCGTGGCGATCGACCATACGGGCTCCCGTGTCAAGGGCGGATGCCGGGACCGGCATACATCGCTACTGTGAGACTCGACCAGCACTCGATCGAGCGTGAGGAGACCCCATGAGGGGCAAAGCAGCACTCGTCGTCGGACTCGTGGCGGGCTACGTGCTCGGAGCACGCGCCGGCCGCCAGCGTTACGAGCAGATCAAGGAGCAGGCCGAGAAGGTCTGGGACCAGCCCGCCGTACAGGGACAGGTCGAGAAGGTGAAGGCGCTCGGCGTCTCCGCCCTCAAGTCCGTCCCCGGTGTGGTGTGGAAGGGCGCGAAGTCGGTCACCAACGCGGCGTCGGGCTCGGGCACGGTCCAGGAGCGCGCCGAGCGCGCCGGACGTGCGGCCAAGAAGTCGGCCCATGAGGTCGCCGACGTGGTCGAGGACTCCGTGGATGACGCGAAGAAGGCCGAGAAGACGGCCACCGCGCGGGCCAAGGCGGCCCAGAGCGGCTCCGACGCGTCGGGAAGCTGACGCGCATGACGACTCCTCGCGGATTCCGCGACCGTTCCGATGACGGTCTGTTCACCCTCATCGGCGACATCCCCGAACTGGTGCGCAACCTCGTCGTCGCCGAGATCAACGGTGCGAAGGCGTGGGCGCAGCGCACGGCGAAGGACGCCGGGATCGGCGCCGGCTGGTTCGTCGGAGCGCTGGTCGTGCTGTTCTGGGCCGTTCCGGTGTTCTTCGCCTTCGTCATCGCCGGTCTGTCGTCGTGGTGGCCCGTGTGGCTGTCGGCCCTCGTGGTCTTCGGCGTGATGGTCGTCATCACTGCAATCCTGGCGTTGCTGGGCTACCTGCGATTCAAGAAGCTGTCGAACCGCGAGAACCCGGGCAGGGCCATCGCCGAAGACGTCCGCATCGTGAAGGAGGCCCGCGATGAGTATTGATCGTCCCGTCCCCGTGCCCCGCACCGCCGTGCCGCTCGGGATCTCCGACCCCGTCGAGGCGGCCCGTGCCGAGCTGAAGGCCGCGTTGGCGGCTATCGAGGTCAAGGCGAACGTCCCGCGTCGCGCGAGCGACGCCGTCGACCGTACGGTCCACGATGTGCGTGCCAAGGCGCAGGCGAACCCCGCCGCGGCCGCCGCCGCCGTGGGGGGTGTCGCGATCGCCGTCGGCCTCGCCGTGTGGGGGATCGTCCGCGCGTACACGCGCTGACGATCCGCGCCCGGCAATTCAAGAACTCCCTGCGGGGAGGTCGCCCGCACAGGGCGGCCTCCCCGTTTCTGCGTCGAGCGCTATGCGATCTATGCCGCTCAGGCCCTCCCGGTCCGGCTCGAGGCTGCAGCGGGTCCGGGCCGGGCCCGATCCGTCTTCCAACGGGGTGGGCGCCCGCCTCGACCGGTCGGGTACGGGTCCGGATGGACGCGGGTGCGAAGGGTGCTACGCGCTCCGTCTCGCTCGTCGGGTCCGGACGCAGACCATCAGAGACGCGCCGAAGACGAGCAGGACGAGGGCTCCCGCGGCCGCTGGCCAGGGCTCCCCACCGATCCCCGAGCTCGCAAGGACCTTCCGACCGGACGCGTCGACCGATCGCGCCGCCATGTCGTGCGCGGAGGCACCCGACGCCGACGATTCCGCGGTGCCGACCGGAGTCGCGTCGGTCGGATCCGGGGTGACGCCCGCACCCGGGGTGGCCCCCGGATCGCCCGGCGTCCCCACGCCGACGCTGGGGAAGTCGTAGTGATCGTCGACGCGAACTGCGGCGACGGTGGCGCTACGCACCTCCGTCTCGTTCGCCACCTCGGCGGTGCGCGCGGTGAAAGAACATCGGAGGGTGATCCGCCCCGACTCCCCGGCCGCGCCGCCCGTGTTCCAGCCGGCGTCCGTCACCAGGGCCAGCAGGTCGAGATGCGAGCCGAACGGGACGACCTTGGTGAAGGGCTTCCCCGTACGCGACCACGCCGTCCACGCCACATCGCCGTACTGCATGACCGAGCTCGTGTTCCAGGCGGGGGCGATGCACACGGCGGTTCCGTCGGCGGCGCGGTCGACGGTGACATCTGTGGTGGCGACGGGTCCGCTGAGGCTCGGGTTGGGCACGTGAGACGTGATCCACGCTTCCAGGGCTGGCCCGCACCGGGTTTTCGCACCCCAGGTGGTGAGGGCGCAGTCGGGAACGGGGGCGCTCGGCCAGAGCGTGCCGGCGGCAGCGGGGTCGCCCTCGTAGTGCTGCCCGTTGGCCGCGTCGATCGGGGCGAGCCACGACGGACCACTCTGGGCGAACGACTCGCCGCGGGTGGTGAACATCTGGTCGATGATGGTCGCGCATTCCTGGTCGAAGTGGGGCTCCCCGCGGCACTCGCGCTCCTTGTCGAGCATCACCATGCTGTCGACCTCGGGGTTGAGCGGAGTGATGCGGTTCAGGTTCTGCACCGACAGGCTCGGCTCGATCGAGAGTCGGTTGACCCACCAGGACGCCACCGACTCATGACACACGATGCCGTCCTCGGTTGCGACGAAACATTTGACGCTCATCTTGGCGTCGTCCAGAACGCGCGGCGGGAAGTCGAACTTCAGCCACAATCGCGAGTGCGGGAACGACAGGCCCGTGCCGCGGGACCACTCGGGTATCGGACTCCGCCACATCGGGAAGTCGTGACTAGCGGCCTCGTTCGGCATCCACACGGTCGTGTCGGCCTTGACGGTGAACGCGTGCGCGGGATCGGTGCCGGTCGCCGCCGGTGCGACGGAATCCTTCATGACCGTGAGGATGTCCAGTGGAGCGAAGGGATCTACGCCGGAGCTCTGCCACCCGGTGCTCGACCGCCACTGCATCGCCTCCGCCCGCGTCGTCGTCTGCACCGTCGGGTGCGTCGCACGGTAGCCGTTGCTCAAGTCGGACCACTGCGAGGAACCCGCCGGGACGAACCCATCGATTCCGTAGGCCAAGACCGCGCCGGCCGTCGTCGACCAGGTCCCGGTCGTCCACGCCGCGGGGAAGGTGGCGGGATCCCTCGCCCACACTCGGGATGCCACCCCCACCGGTGCTCCGGCTGAGGGGAGGGGATCTTCGGCTGGAGTCCCGGCTGCCCGGGGTGTCGTGGGTTGATACGACAGTCCGTGCACGTCAGTACCCATGTTCATCACGACGTTCGCGTCGCTGATCGGCACCCCGACCTCGCGCCACTCGGCGGCGAAGCCGCTGTAGACGGTCTTCGCGAAAATGAGGCCGCCCTCGCACGTGGCTCTCGCCATGGCCGGGCCGTTGGTCTTCGCCAGGGCGCACACCCTCGCGGAATCCTCGACGCTGAGGGGGCCGTGGGCGGTGACGTATTCCCTGCTGACCCGCATGAGCGATGCCTGCTGGTGGAGGTAGGTGCCCTGCGCGACGGCGGTCTGCCAGAACGAGACGAGCTTTTGCAAGGGGTCGTAGTAGTCGCGATCATCGAGCCACGCGCCGTGATCGTTCGCCGGCATCCCGCTCAACGCCGCTGCGGAGGTGTTCTCGATCTTCCAGTCGTTGAGGTAGGCACGCCCGCAGCTCTGGATGATGCCCGCGACGCCTCCTGTGGTGCCCATGTCCGCATGCACGCTGCGGAGGGACTCCGCGAAGGCGCTGTGGTCGGGGAGGATGGCTTCGCTCTCGCCGGTCGTGTACGCGATGAAGGAGTTGATCGCGACCTTGAGGTCGTCCTCGCCGGCGGTGCCCACGCGCACCTCATCGATCTTGTCGACGACGTTCGCGTAGGCGTCGTTCGCGGCAGCCAGCTTGGCGAGATAGTCGCGCGGTCGGCTGGCCTGCACGGCGCAGGTGCCGGTGAGAACGTCCTGACCGACCGTGGCGATCTCCGCCTCGATCGTCACGAGCGAGTTCTGCACCTGATCGATCTTGTGCTCGATGTCGTCGAGCTGCTTCAGGCGTTCCAGTACATCGCCGATCGACGGAGCGGACGAGCCGCCGAAGATCGCCGAGATCAAGGGGGAGGCGATCGAGAGAGCGGTGTTCCAAGGCCCGGTCTTGAGACCGAACAGCCCCTCGGCCCATCCGAGTCCGGTCTGCATGCTGGTGATCCAGCTCTGCGCGTCGTCCTCCCACGCGGCCTGCGCCGGCGCGGGGGCGGCGACGACGTTGCCGGCGACGATGACCGCTCCCGCCAGGACGGCGGCCGGGTATTTCAGGTAGCGGCGGGACCGTGCGGCGGTGCGCGAGCGGAGCATGGGGCCTCGAATCGGTTCGGGTCTTCGCGCGGCGGCGCAGTTCACTGTGGCAGGTGCGGGAGGGCGGCGCCACCTGTACGTGAGCGGCGGCGAGTCGACCTGCCTTGACGGCCGTATGCCCCCTCGACCTTCAGGGATCGGCTCCGGCCTAGGGCTCGGCGGCGAACAACCCCTGCAGCAGATCCTCGAAGTACTCCGGCGTCACCGCGATCGGGCCGGCGTACGCGTGGTCGAACCCGGCGATGGCGTAGAGCAGCAGCGCGACGAACAGAGCGAGCATCCCCGACATCAGCAGGTGGACGCGGAGGTTGCGAACCTCGATGAGGCCGATGAGGATGGCGTTCAGAACGGCGCCCACGGCCAGCACGATCCACAGGACGCTCGGGAGCGCCAGGTGGGTGAGCGCGATGCGCTCCCGGCGGCTCTCCACGAGCGCGTGGAACTGATCGAGCGACTGCTGCACGTAGAGGATCTCGGCGGGAGAGGTCGGTTGCACGGCGGCGATGGCCTGCTGCATCGCCGTGATGCTGGCATCCGTCTCCGCCGGGATCTGCAACCGCCGCTGCTCGGGCCAGTCGAGCTCGATGACGTCGCGCGTGTACTGATTGATCTGCTGCTGCAGCTGCGTCGACTCCGGTTCCGGCAGGAGCGCTGCGGTGCGGTACAGCGCCGCGAGCGTCGAGGACTCCTCGAGCACCACCCCGTCGACCTCGGTGAAGTTGCCGTAGGCGGCCGCGGCGATCAGCGCCAGGGTCACGCCGTAGAAGACGCCGTAGGCGCCGACCGCGTAGCTGAGGACGCGATCCCACTCCTCACCCTGGGGAGCGACCCGGAAGACCCACTTGCGCAGGATGAGCAGAATCGCGCACGAGCCGCCGACCACGAGCACGATGAACACCGGCAGTCCCACGGACATCGGCAGGTCGTAGAGCCACATCCGGCACCCCTTCGCGGCGGCGTCCCCCGACGCCGTCGTCGCACAGTACCAATCAGGGGCGGCGCGCCGCACCTGTCGGTCTTCCACCGGTGAGTCAACCGGTTTGGCCCGCCGCCGCGGCGAGACGAGACTAGGACGCATGTCCCACGACAGCTCCTCTTCCGTGTACACGCTGTGGGCGGTCTTCCGCCGCGATCCCGAGAACCCCGTCACCGCCGTCGATGCGACCGAGCTCGCCGACCTCGTCTCGCTCGTCGAGGCCGACGGCGTCACCGTCCGAGGCTTCTACGACGTCAGCGGCCTCCGCGCCGACGCCGACCTCATGGTGTGGCTGCACGGCGAGGACCCCCAGGCACTCCAGCGCGACCTGCGCCGCCTCCGTCGCACGGAGCTGCTGAAGAACCTCCTGCCGACGTGGAACGCCATGGGCGTGCACCGCGACGCGGAGTTCAACCGGTCGCACGTTCCCGGGTTCCTCCGTGGCATCGAGGCGCAGCAGTGGCTCTGCCTCTATCCCTTCGTGCGCAGCTACGAGTGGTACCTCCTTCCCGAGGAGGAGCGCCGTGAGATGCTCATCGAGCACGGCAAGAAGGGGTCGCAGTACCGCGGCGTCATCGCCAACACGGTGGCATCCTTCGCCCTCGGCGACTACGAGTGGCTCCTGCCGATGGAGGCCGACGTGCTCACCGACCTCGTCGACATGATGCGCGACCTGCGTTACACCGAGGCCCGCCGGCACGTGCGCGAGGAGGTGCCGTTCTACACGGGTCGCCTCGTCACCCTCGACGAGATCCCCGAGATCCTGCAGTGAGCGAAGTCCTGCGTCTCGGCACGCGTCGCAGCGCCCTCGCGATGACGCAGTCGCAGACCGTCGCCGACGCCGTGGCCGCGGTGTCGGGTCGTGTCGTCGAACTGGTGCCGATCGTGTCGGAGGGAGACGTCAACCGCGCCTCCCTGTCGCAGCTGGGCGGGCGCGGGGTGTTCGCGAACGGTCTGCGCGAGGCGCTCGCGGCCGACCGCTGCGACTTCCTGGTGCACTCGCTGAAAGACCTGCCCACGCTGCAGCCCGAGGGGCTGGTCATCGCGGCCACGCCCGCACGAGAGGACGCCCGCGACGTCGTCGTTACCCGCGACGGCACCCCGCTCGGCTCGCTCCCGGCGGGTGCCCGGGTCGGCACCGGTTCCCCTCGCCGTGTCGCGCAGGCCCTGCGGCACAACCCGCGGATCGACATCCGCGACATCCGCGGCAACGTCGACTCGCGGCTCGCGCGGGTGCGCGACGGAGAGTTGGATGCCGTCATCCTCGCGGCCGCGGGCATCTCGCGCCTCGGCGGTGACCTCGGCGGACTGCACGCGGAGGAACTGGGCCTCGGGGAGTGGCCGACCGCCCCCGGACAGGGGTCGCTCGCCGTCGAGACCCGCACCGACATCGACCCCGAGATCCACGACGCCCTCGCCCGGCTCGACGACGCGCACACCCGCACCGCGATCACGGCGGAGCGCACGGTGCTCTCGGCTCTGGACGCCGGATGCAGCGCGCCCGTGGGCACGCACGCGGCGATCGCCGACGGTGACCTGCGGCTGCGCGCCATCGTCTACGCCCTCGACGGCTCCCGCCGGATCGGCATCGATCGGACGGTGCGTCTCGACACGGGGTATGCTCGGGAACCTGGCAGTGGCAATGATGCGGATGCTGCCGACGACGGGGGACCCATTGCGCGTGCGACGCGTGCGGGCCAAGAAGCCGCGCGTCGGTTGCTCGAACGCGGGGCGGCCGACCTGGTACCACGAGAGTCGACCACATGAATGAAGGCCACTGGCACACGCCGAACCCCTCGACGGGCAGCGTGCCCAAGCCGCTTGCCGGGCGGCGCGTCCTCGTGCCGCGCGGCGGACCCTGGGGCGACGGCGTCGCTGCGCGACTCCGGCAGCTCGGTGCCGTCCCGGTCATCGCACCGCTGATCAACTTCGCGCCGACGAACGACCAGGCCACCCTCGACGAAGCCCTGGCCGATCTCGCCTCCGGTGCCTTCGACTGGCTCACACTCACCAGCGCGACGACCGTCGACGTGCTCTACGCCTACAAGGCGGTCATCCCCGCGCAGACCCGCGTCGCGGTCGTGGGCGAGACGACCGCCGCCGCCATGCAGGCGGTCGGGTATCGCGTCGATCTGGTCCCCGAGCGTGACAACTCCGCCCAGGGCATGGCCGAGCAGATGATCGACCTCGAGTCCGAGCCCCGCAAGGTGCTCACCCTGCGCAGCGAGATCGCCAAGCCGGTGCTCACGCGCCTGCTCATCGAAGCCGGACACGACGTGCGCAGCGTCGTGGCGTACCGCACCGTCGGGGTCCCCGTCTCCGACAAGATCGCCGGCGACGTGCACTCCGGCCGGATCAACGCGATCCTCGTCACGAGCGGCTCGGTCGCCGAACAGGTGGTCGAGCAGTTCCCCGACATCCCGGCATCCACCGTCATCGCCGCCATCGGACCGCGCACCGCGAAAGACGCCAAGCGCGCCGGCCTCAGCGTCGACGTCGTCGCCGAACGCCAGACGGTCGACGCGCTCATCGAGGCGGTCGCCCGTTTCCCCGTCCCCACCGAATCGACCCCATGAGCTTCCCCGAGCACCGCCCGCGGCGCCTGCGCCGCACCCCCGCCGTCCGTCGCCTCGCCCGCGAGACGCACCTCGTGCCCTCTCAGCTCGTGCTGCCCCTGTTCGTACGTGAGGGCATCGCCGAGCCGAGCCCGATCGGCTCCATGCCCGGTACCGTCCAGCACTCCGTCGATTCGCTCCGCCGTGCGGTCGCCGACGCCGCGGAGCAGCGCATCGGCGGCGTCATGCTGTTCGGCGTGCCCGAGGTGCGCGACGCCGTCGGCTCGGGCGCCGACGACCCGGCCGGCATCCTGAACCGCGCGACCGAGGCGGTCGTCGCCGAGGTGGGCGACGCGCTGGTGGTGCAGACCGACCTCTGCCTCGACGAGTTCACCGACCACGGGCACTGCGGCGTCCTGCGCGACGACGGTGCCGTCGACAACGACGCCACCCTCGAGCGCTACACCGCGATGGGTCTCGCGCAGGCGCGCGCGGGCTCGGCGATGCTGGGGCTGTCGGGGATGATGGACGGCCAGGTCGGCGCGGTGCGCGAGGCCCTGGATGCCGAGGGCTTCACCGACACGCTGATCCTGGCGTACTCCGCGAAGTACGCCGGAGCGTTCTACGGCCCGTTCCGCGAGGCCGTCGACTCGCAGCTCACAGGTGACCGCCGCTCGTACCAGCTCGATCCCGGCAACGGGCGCGAGGGCGTGCGCGAGGCGCTGCTCGATGTCGAAGAGGGCGCCGACGTCGTCATGGTCAAGCCGGCGCTGCCGTACCTCGACGTGCTCGCCGACGTGAAGGCGTCGGTCGACGTGCCGGTGTGGGCCTATCAGGTGTCGGGCGAGTACGCGATGGTCGAGGCCGCTGCGGCCCACGGCTGGATCGACCGCCGGGGCGCGATCATGGAGAGCCTGCTCGGCATCCGACGTGCCGGCGCCGACGCGATCCTGACGTACTGGGCCGTCGAGGCCGCTCGCTGGCTGCGCGCCGAGCTGTAGGCATTCTTTCGCGTGAGTCGCCAAGATTTGTCGCTTCGGTGTCCGCGGAAGCGACAGATCTCGGCGACTCACGTGATTGCACTGGGGAGAATAGACATATGACCGATCTCAACGACCAGTGGTTCGCCCGCGCCAAGGACGTCATTCCGGGTGGTGTGAACTCGCCCGTACGCGCGTATGGCTCGGTGGGTGGGACGCCGCGGTTCGTGCAGTCGGCATCCGGGCCCCGCATCACCGACGCCGCCGGCCGCGAGTACGTCGACCTGGTCGCATCCTGGGGTCCGGCGCTCCTCGGCCACGCGCATCCCGAGGTCGTCGGGGCCGTGCAGTCCGCGGCATCCCGTGGTCTGTCGTTCGGTGCCCCGACCGGGGCCGAGGTCGAGCTGGCCGACCTCATCGCCCACCGCGTGCAGGTGGGCGACCTCAAGCCGATCGAGAAGGTGCGCCTGGTCTCGACCGGCACCGAGGCGACGATGACGGCGATCCGCCTCGCCCGAGGTGTGACGGGACGCGACCTGCTCATCAAGTTCGCCGGGCACTACCACGGCCACTCCGACGGGCTGCTGGCCGCCGCGGGCTCCGGCGTCGCGACCCTGGCCCTGCCCGGGTCGGCGGGTGTGCCCGCGCCGATCGCCGCGCAGACGCTGGTGCTGCCCTACAACGACCTCGACGCGGTGCGCGAGGTGTTCGAGGTGCACGGCGAGAACATCGCCGCGATCATCGTCGAGGCGGCCTCGGCCAACATGGGCGTCGTTCCGCCGCTGCCCGGCTTCAACGCCGCCCTCGCCGACATCGCGCACAGCCACGGGGCACTGCTGATCGTCGACGAGGTGCTCACCGGCTTCCGCGTGCACCCCGCCGGTTTCTGGGGCCTACAGGCCTCGCGGGGCGAGCGGTACCTGCCCGACATCCTCACGTACGGCAAGGTCGTCGGCGGAGGGATGCCCCTGGCCGCCCTCGCCGGCCGCGCCGAGATCATGGACCACCTGGCTCCCCTCGGGCCGGTGTACCAGGCCGGAACCCTGTCGGGGAACCCGCTGTCGGTCGCCGCGGGCCTGGCGACCCTGCGCCTGGCGACACCCGAGGTGTACGCCGCGGTCGACGCCGCAGCCGATCGGGTCGCCGACGCGCTCGATGCCGCGCTGACGGCGGAGGGCGTGGTGCACGTCGTGCCGCGCGCCGGTTCGCTTTTCGGCGTCGCCTTCCTGCCCGAGGTCCCCCTCGACTACGCCACGGCGCTGACGCAGCAGTCGTACCGGTACGCCGCGTTCTTCCACGCGATGCTGGATGCCGGTGTCTCCCTGCCCCCGAGCGTGTTCGAGGCGTGGTTCCTCACCGCCGCCCACGACGACGTCGCCCTCGAGCACGTGCTCGGCGCGCTGCCGGCCGCGGCCAAGGCGGCGGCCGAGGCGTTGGACCCGACCCTGCTGGCGCAGTAGGGCCGCTTCCGGGGATTCGGGCGCAGGCGCGGCGCGGGCGCGGGGCGCACGTTCGGGCCGTGCACAACTCCTGAAAAGTTGCGGCGAGGTCTGGCTCGGCCCGCGGCATCCCGTGACCCGCGCCAGCTCGGGTGCGAGTATTTCCGGAGTTGTGCACGGCTCGGCGAGTAGCCCGGCGCCGGGGCGCTGCGGGCGCGGTGGAAGACTGGACGGATGCACATTCCTCAGTCCCGTGTCGTCGTGCTCGCTGGTGGAGTCGGAGGGGCGAAGTTCACCCTCGGCGTGCGCGCGGCGCTCCGGCGGGTCGGCGCTCCCGAGGCCACCGTCGTGGTCAACACGGGCGACGACCTCTGGCTCTCGGGGGTGCGGTTGCAGCCCGACGTCGACTCGATCACGTACGCGCTCGCGGGGCAGAACGACACGGTGCGCGGCTGGGGTCGCGCGGGCGATACGGAACGCGTCAACGAGGAGCTGCAGGCGTGGGGCGCCGGCTGGCCCTGGTTCACCCTGGGCGACCTCGATCTCGGCACGCACCTCGCGCGCACCGGGTGGCTGCGGGAGGGGCTCACCCCGACCCGCGTTCTCGCACGCATGGCGGAGCGGTGGCCCCTCGGCATCCGTCTTCTGCCCATGACCGACAGCGAGGTCGACACTCACGTGCTGCTGGAGGACGGCGGGCGCCTGCACTTCCAGGAGTGGTGGACGCGGCACCGCGCGAAGCTCGCGCCCCGCTCGTTCGAGAATCCCGGAATCACGGATGCCGTTCCGGCTCCCGGCGTCGTGGAGGCGATCGCGGGAGCCGATGTGGTGCTGCTCGCCCCGTCGAACCCCGTCGTCTCGATCGGGCCGATCCTCGCGGTGCCCGGCATCCGGGATGCCGTGCGGTCGACGTCGGCGAAGGTCGTCGGGGTCTCGCCGATCATCGGCGGGCGCGTCGTGCGGGGGATGGCCGACGTGTGCCTGACGGCGATCGGGGTCGAGACGTCCGCGGCCGCGGTCGCGCGGCACTACGGTGCCCGGTCGGCGGGCGGCGTGCTCGATGCGTGGCTGCTGGCCGAAGAGGATGCGGACGCCGCGGCGGAGGTGGAGGCGGCGGGGATCCGCGCCGCCGTGCGACCGCTGTGGATGAGCGACGAAGACGCCTCGGCCGCGATCGCCGAGGCGGCACTGGAGGCGTGAGGCGGGCCCGCGGCCCCGTGCGTCAGGCCGCCGCAGCCGCCAGGACCGCCGAGGTCTGCGGGCCCACCCCGAGTGCGACGGCCTGGGTCAGCTGCTCGGCGGTGTCGACGTCGCGGCGGAGGGTCGAGTCGCGCTCGACGGCGAGGTCGGTGCAGCCGAGCAGGCGGTGACGGGCGGCGGAGTCCTGGCCGAAGGCCGAGACCCACACCGCTCCCGCGCGGGCGGTGACGAGGGTGGAGCCGGTGGTCTCGGCATCCGGAACCAGACCCCGTTCGACGGATGCCGCGAGTTCGAGCGCGGCGTCGAGATCGGCGGCGCGCAGGGCGGGCAAGTCGCCGAGGAGGGCGGCGCGAGGGGTGCTCTGACCGGCGGCGGCGGCGCCGAGCGCGATGGCGGCGTCGAGGCCGCGGGTGTCGCCCTCGGGCACGACCTCCACGCGGCGCGAGCGGCGCAGCGCGGCGCGGAGGCCGGCATCGTCGCTGACCACGATGACCCGGGCGACGCGGGTCGCGGCCGCGGCGGCGGCGATGGTGTCGAGCGCGATGGCGCGCGCGAGGGCCTCGCGGTCGGTGCCGACGTCGGTCAGACGCGACTTGCCGACGGCGGCGGGTTTCACCGGGACGACGATCGTCCAGCCGGAGGTGTCAGGGATGTCCATCCCGTCCATTGTGCGTCGAACCCCCGACATTCACGGGTGGGGGTGGCGGGCGCGTCCACGATCGTGCATCGGCGGGCGCCGGAATGACCCGCGATCGCCGAGATGACCCGCGTCCACGCGGAATCGCCGGTCGTCTCGCGGACGCGCGTGATCTCGACGGCGGCGGCCGCGCGCGATCTCGACGGCGTCGGCACCGCGCGCGATCCCGACGGCGTCGGCGCCCCGCGCGATCTCGACGGCGTCGGCGCCCCGCGCGATCTCGACGGCGTCGGCGCCCCGCGTCAGGCGAAGCGCTTACGCAGGCGGGGCAGGATCTCCTCGCCGTACATCGTCAGGAACTCCCTCTGGTCGTGGCCGGGGTCGTGGAACACCAGGTGGCGGAAGCCGAGGTCGACGTAGCGCGCGATGCGCTCCACGTGCTCGTCGGGGTCGGTCGACACGATGAACCGCGATGCGGCGCGCTCGATCGGCAGCTCGTTCGCGAGCCGCTGCATCTCCAGGGGATCGTGCACGCTCATCTTCTCTTCGCCGCTGAGGGCGAGCGGGGCCCAGAAGCGCGTCTTCTCGAGCGCGGTGTCGTGGTCGGGGTGGTACGAGACCTTGACCTCCATGAGCGTGTCGACGTCGTCGCGCGTGCGCCCGGCCTTGCTCAGCCCGTCGTCGAGGGCGGGGAGGAGCTTGTCGGTGTACAGCTCGGCATCCTTGCCGCTCGTCGTGATGTACCCCTCGGCGATGCGGCCGGCCAGGCGCGTGGCCGCGGGACCCGAGGCGCCGATGTAGATGGGCACCTTCTGGTCGGGGCGGTCGTAGATGGTGGCGTCCTTCACCGAGTAGTACGTGCCCTCGTAGGTGACCCGCTCGCCGGCCCACAGCTCGTTGATGATCGTGATCGCTTCTTTCAAGCGCTGGAAGCGCTCGGGCGGCTCGGGCCACTCCAACCCGAGGGTGACCTCGTTCAGCGCCTCGCCGGTGCCGACGCCGAGCACGACGCGGCCCGGGTACATCACGCCGAGGGTGGCGAAGACCTGGGCGATGACCCCCGGGTGGTACCGGAAGGTGGGGGTGAGCACGCTCGTGCCGATGATGACGCGTTCGGTGCGCGCGCCGAGGGCGCCGAGCCAGGGCAGGGCGTTGGGGGCATGGCCGCCGTCGTGCATCCACGGCTGCAGGTGGTCGGAGAGGAAGACGGAGTCGAAGCCCACCTGCTCCGCCATCACGCCGAACTCGAGCAGCTCGTTGGGGCCGAACTGCTCGCTCGAGGCCTTGTAACCGAATCTCAGCGGAACGCTCATGAACTGTGTCTCCTAGGCGTGCGGATGGACGTGCGGACGGGTGGGGATGGGGTCGCCGGTCGCGGCCCCGGGGGCCGGCGCGGGGGCCGAGGTGGGGTCGGCTTCCGTCCGGGGGGAGGTCTCGGCGGGGGCGACGCCGGGCGCGGCGACGAACTCCGACCCGTCGGTTCCGGCGAGGCGCTCGCGGAACGCCTGCACCGTGCCCGGCCACAGCAGGGTCAGCCGGCCCGAGCGATCGTCGACGTACCAGTTGCGGCATCCGCCGGTCAGCCAGGGAGTGGATGCCGCGGCGGCGGCGATCTCGTCGGTGTAGGCCGCTTCGGCGTCGGGGCGCACCCGAAGGACCCGTTCGGGGCGGCGGTCGCGCTCGCAGAGCGCGCGCACGACGTAGGACGCCTGCTCCTCGGCCACGAGGACGGCCGAGTTGTGACCGAGGCTGGCGTTGGGGCCGTTCAGCACGAAGAGGTTGGGGAAGCCCGCGACCACCGTCGAGCCGAACGAGGTCATGCCCTCGGCCCAGTGCGCCGCGAGCGTGCCCTCCTCACCGCGCACGAGATCGGCGTAGGGCTGCCGGGTGGAGGCGAAGCCGGTCGCCAGCACGAGCACATCGGCCTCGTAGCGCTCACCGCTCCCGGCCGTCAGCGTCGGGCCGTCGACGGCGGCGAGGGCCGTGGGCTCGAGGGTCACGGCATCCGAGGCCACGGCGGGGTAGAACGCGTCGGAGAGCAGCACGCGCTTGCATCCGAAGGCGTAGTCGGGGGTCAAGGCGGCACGCAGCGCCGGGTCGGCGACCTGCGCGTGCAGGTGGGCGAGAGCGGCGCCGCGGGCGGCGGCGGACGCCTCGGCGTCACCCGAGCGCGACGCGTAGCGCTGCTCGCCCTCCGCGTAGAGGTCGGCGCGAAGTCGAGCGAGATCGCCGGGGTGGGCTGCGAGGTGCGCGCGGTCGGCCGCAGAGACGTCGCCGCCTCCGCGGGGCACGATCCATGCGGGTGTGCGCTGGAACAGCGTCACTCGGGCGCCGTGACGGGCGAGCTCGGGCACCAGCTGCACGGCGCTCGCGCCCGTGCCCACGACCGCGACGCGCGTGCCGACGAGGTCGACGTCGTGATCCCACCGCGCGGTGTGGAAGATCGGGCCGTCGAAGGATTCGAGTCCGGGGATGGCGGGGACGTGCGGCTCGGTGAGGCGGCCGCACGCCAGTACGAGCGAGCGGGCCACGACGGGTTCGGCGCCCGTGTCGAGCCGCCAGACCGCGTCGGCGGCATCCCATCGCGCCCCGAGGAGAGGGGTGCGAAGACGCAGTCGATCGCCGAGACCCTCGCGGGCGGCGACGCCCTGCAGATAGGTCTGGATCTCACGACCGGGCGCGAACGTGCGCGACCAGCCGGCGTGCGGGTGGGCGGCGAGGCTGTAGAGGTGCGCGGGCACGTCGCACGCGACGCCGGGATAGGTGTTGTCGCGCCACGTGCCCCCGACGTCGTCGGCGCGTTCGAGCACGACGATGTCGTCGCGTCCGGCCCGGCGCAGGGCTCCGGCCATCGCGAGCCCGGCGAAGCCGGCGCCGACGATCGCGACGTCGATGAGCCTCACGGCCGTGGCCGATCGGCGGGGGAGGAGGGGCCCGCACCCGCGTGCGCCTGCGCCACCTGATAGTCGGTGGTGCGGAGGCGGAAGGGCCGCATGAGGCTCCGGGCGATGCGTTCGGCCGCGGGGACCGGCAGCTCGAGTCCCTGTTCGATGCCCGCGTCGGGCAGGACCCGGCCGTCGTAGAGGGTGCCGCCGAGGTCGTCGCCGCCCGAGCGCAGCAGCACGGCCGCCGTCTCTGTGCCCACGCGGGTCCACGGGATCTGCACGTGCGGGATGCTGCCCGACAGCAGCAGTCGCGACACCGCGACCATCGCCCGATGCTCGTCGATCGGCGAGCGGACCGCGACGAGCGGCACGTCGCCTCCGGGCAGGGGGATCGGGACGAACTCGGCGAAGCCGCGGGTGTCGGTCTGGATCTCGCGCAGGCGCCGAAGGTGCGCGATGCGCTCTTCGGCGGTCTCGACGTGGCCGTAGAAGAGCACCGAGGTCGATCGGAAACCGGCGCGGTGAGCCGCCGTGATGGTCTCGACCCACTGATCGATCTCGAGGTCGCCCGGTGCGACGAGTGCGCGCACCCGCTCGCTCAGGACCTTGACGCCCGTACCGGGAACGGTGTCGACGCCCGCCTCGCGCATCGCCGTCAGAGCGCCGTCGAGCCCGAGGCCGCCCCGGTCGGCGAGATCTCGCACGTCGAGCGGACGGTAGGCGTGCACGTGGATGCCGGGAGCCCCGCGCTTCACGGCCCGCACGATGTCGAGGTATCCGACGGGGTCTTCGTCGGGGCGGAGCGCGCCCTGCACGCAGACCTCGGTGGCGCCGAGGTCCGCGGCATCCGCGGCGAGGGAGGTGGCGTCGTCGAGGTCGAACTCGCCCGGGCCGGTGCGTCCGGTGCGGCGGAAGCCCGTCGAGGTGAGGTTGCGGTTCTGCACGAGGGTGATCGGCTCACCGACGGTGTAGCGCCGCGCGTCGTCGGCGACGGAGGTCAGCTCGTCGAGCTCGGCGCCGGTCGCGTGCAGCAGACGCACCCAGTCGGCGTCGTCGAGGGTGCGGGGATCGGATGCCGCGCGTTCGGCGAGCCGGCGCAGGCCCGGGTCGCCGCCCGGTCGCGCCGCAGCGGTCCGGGTGCCGTGAGGCGGGGCGGCGGCCGCGAGACGCGTCTCGCCGGCGGCGGTGCCGGGGCGCGTACCCCCGGCATCGGTTCCGGGAACGGAGGAGATTCCGGCGGCGGAGGATGCGGCGGGGGCCGTGCGTCCTCCCGCGGCGGATTCTCCTCCCGTCGCGGAAGCCGGGGCCGCTGCGCGGGCGACAGCGCCCGCGCCGACGGGAGTCACGTCGGCGGCGAGCCCCTCGGCATCCGCCAACGCCCGCACGGGCGCGTGCAGCGCCGGGTCGATCCAGCGGCCGGCGTCGTCCACGAACTCGGGGTGGGCGGTGAGGCGCTCCCGCAGCGCGAAGCCGCTCGCGGCGGTGTGCCTGGCGAGGTCGTCGATCTGCGGCCAGGGACGCTCGGGATTGACGTGGTCGGCGGTGAGCGGCGACACCCCTCCCCAGTCGTCGGCGCCGGCCTCGATGAGCAGGCCGAGCTCGCGCGGGTCGGAGAGATTGGGCGGCACCTGGATGCGCATGTCGGGGCCGAATACGAGCCGCGCGACGGCGACCGCTGCGAGGTAGTCGTGCATGTCGGCGTCCGGTGCGCCCTGCATGGCGGTGCGGGGCTTGGCGCGGAAGTTCTGCACGATCACCTCTTGCACGTGCCCGTGGCGGTCGTCGAGCTCGCGCAGGGCGACGAGCGACTCGGCGCGGTCGCGCACGGTCTCGCCGATCCCGACCAGGATGCCGGTGGTGAACGGGACGCCGGCGGCCCCGGCGTCATCGATGACGCGCAGGCGCAGCGCGGGGTCTTTGTCGGGCGAGCCGAAGTGCACCTGGCCGGGCTCTTCGTAGAGGCGCCGCGAGGTCGTCTCGAGCATCATGCCCATCGACGGCGAGACGGGGCGGAGCGCCGCGAGGTCGTCGCGGTGCATCACGCCGGGGTTGGCGTGCACGAGCATGCCGGTCTCGGCGGTGATGAGGCGGGCGATGTGGGCGACGTAGTCGATGGTCGAGGCGAAGCCGTGGGCGTCGAGCCAGGCGCGGGCCTCGGGCCAGCGCTCTTCGGGGCGATCACCGAGGGTGAGCAGCGCCTCCTTGCAGCCGAGGGCCTGCCCTTGGCGCACCACCGTCAACACCTGCTCGGGGCTCATGTAGGCGGGCTTTCGCAGCAGGTTGAGCTGGCCGGGCGTGTCGACGAACACGCAGTAGTGGCACCGATCGCGGCACAGGGTCGTGAGCGGGACGAAGACCTTGCGCGAATAGGTGATGACGCCGGGACGGCCGGCGCGGGCGAGCCCCTCGTCGCGGAGAGCGGATGCCACGGGCAGCAGGGCCTCGAGGGCCGCATGCAGCAGCGCCTCGGTCTCGTCGACGTCGGGGCGGTGACCCGCCGCGACGCGCGGAAGGAGGTCGCCGATCGAGGTGCCTCGGGCCGGTGCGACTCGCGGCGCAGCGCTGCCCGTACTCATCGCTCCAGGCTATCCCCCGCCCCCGACATCGGGGCCGGAGCGGAGTCGGCGTCTTCCCGGAGCGGCGCGCGCTCCGAATGGCCGAGGTGGTCGAGGGGGCGGTGTCGTGGCCGTCTTGCGCAATCACTATCGACGTACGCCGAATGTTGCCGCTAACATTCGACCACGGGCACCCTTCGACGCGGTCGGTGACGCCGACTCGACGAGTCGCCGGGTGCACGATCACCGAGCAAAGGAGCCGGAACACGTGAGAACCCGACGACGCCTCGCCTTCCTCACCGCACTCGCGGTCGGGGCGGCGACCTTCGCGACCGCCCAGCCCGCGGTCGCCGCCGCACCCACCGACGGCCTCGTCGCCGCCTATGACTTCCGTCAGCCCTCCGGCGCGACGGTCCCCAACACCGCGACCGGATCGTCGCTCGGGGCCGCGACCGTCCGCAACGTTCAGAGCTCCGACTGGACCGCGAGTGGCCTGACCATGCGCGGCGGAGCCAAGACCTCGACGGGGAACTGGGTCGAGCTGCCCGACGACATCCTGGCGGGCGACCGATCGGCGACGGTGGTCGCCGAGGTGAAGGCGTCGCAGGCCATGCTGAACTCGTTCCACTTCCTCTGGAACGTGGGCAACGAGTCGGCCGCGACCGAGTACTTCTTCGCCTCCCTGAACTGCGGCTCCGGCCGCACCCCGCTCCTCGGCGTGAAGTCCGCCGGCGTCGAGCGGCTCGTGGGAGCGTCGTCCTGCGGCGTGACCGCGAACCAGTGGATCAACGTGGCCTCGGTCGTCGACGGCACCACGGGGCGCGCGTCGCTCTACCTCGACGGCATCCGCGTCGCCGACGCCGCGATCGACCGCACCCCCGCCGACGTGCGCGACCAGTCGCTGAACACCATCGGGCGCGCCCCCTGGCCCGACCCGCTCTTCCAGGGAGCGATCTCGGCGTTCCGCGTCTACGACCGCGCCCTGTCGGCGACCGAGGTCGCGGCCACGGCTCAGACCGACGCCGAGACCCACGCGACCGAACTGCGCGCGCAGGCTCAGGCGATCCTCGACGCCCTGGCGCTGAAAGACATCTCGACCTCGACCGACATCGATCTGCCGACCTCCGGCGGCCGCGTGACCTGGACGTCGAGCAACCCCGCGCTCGTGGCTCCCGATGGAACGGTGACCGCCCCCGTGGCCGGTCAGCCCGGCGGCACCGCCCAGCTGACGGCCACCGCCGCCGTCCGCGGCGTGACGGCCACCCGCACCATCACGGTGACCGTGACCGCCTCGACCGAGACCGCCGAACAGCGCGCGGCCCGTCTGGCCGGTCGGTTCGTCATCCCCAGCGTCCTCGAATCGGGCTCGACGCTTCCCGCCGCCCCCGAGGGGACGACCGTCGCCGTGCGATCGACCGACGGCGGTGTCGTCGTGACCGATGGCGTCGTCTCCGGCGCCGACGGATCGATCACCGTGCGCGTGACGGACGCTGCGACGGGCGCGACCGCCGACCGTACCTTCGCCGTCACGGTGCTCCCGGCCGACTCGACCGAGCAGCTGCTGGCCTACAACCGCGTGCCCACGCTGGTCACCGAGGCGAACAACGCCGACGTCGCGCTCAGCATGCACCTCGCCGTCGGCGACGACGACGCCTGGCGTCCGCTGAACGAGAACTACGGCATCTTCTTCCCGAAGACCGCCGTCCCGGTGCCCGCGAACGGTCCGCGCGACAGCGACATCCGGAGCCTCCGCGACCCGCACCTGTTCACTCTCGAAGACGGCGGTTACGGCGTCGTCGCCACCCGCACAGCCCGCGGCGGGGGAGCCGACGGGACCCAGACCTCGAGCGTGCTCTTCGCCCGCAGCGCCGATCTGCGCAGCTACGACGAGGTGGGCATGCTGAACCTCGGGGTGACGTCGGGGGTCAACGACCCCGCCGCCGTCTACGACTCCGCCGCCGACCGCTACGTGGTCTCGTGGACCTCGGACGCCGGAGCTGCGATGTACACCTCCTTCGCCGACCTGGGCGACGTCTCCACCCGCGGCGAGGTGCGCCGCGGAGCGGTCGCCGCGACCGCCGGCGTCGACGAGGCCGCGGTCGCGAACTTCGACTCCGGCAACACCGTCCCGGTCGACGCCGACACCCTGGCGGCGCTCGAGGTGCGCTTCGGGCGCGTCGCCAACACCGGCGTCACCGCCCCGGCTCCGCTCGAGATCGCGCAGGGGAGCTCCCTCGACGCGGCCGCCCTCGCGAAGCGCGTCGAGCTGTCGTACTCGGACGGTTCGAAAGCCACCCGCCCGGTGACCTGGGATGCCGCCTCCATCGGCGCCGTCGACACCTCGAAGCCCGGTACCTACGAGGTCAGCGGCACGGTCAAGCAGCCGGAGTACGCGACGCCGTTCGCCGACGAGCGCGCCGACCCCTCGGTGTTCCGTTACGACCTGAACGGGCAGCAGAAGTTCCTCATGATCGCGACCGAGGACATCTACGGCGGCAACATCGACCCGCAGGGCGGGGCGCACATGCCGATCCGCATCGCGAACTCGATCGAGGACCTGTCCGACGAGGCCATCCGCGCCGGACGCAACGTCGAGATCGACCTCCTGCGTCGCGGTGACACCGACGCCGAGGGTCGGGCGATGACCGGATGCTTCTGGGCTCCCGAGTACCACGTCATCGGCGGCAAGCTCTCGATCCTGTTCATGCCCTGCTACGACGGTGCGAACGGTCGCCCCGACATGTTCACCGGCCAGGCCAGCATCATCCAGCTCAAGAAGGACGCGCAGGGGCGCGACCTCGATCCCGCCGTGCCGGCCAACTGGACGAAGGCGCAGAAGGTGCTCCGGTCGAACGGCGGCATCCTGAACCCCGTCCAGACCATCTCGCTCGACATGACCTACGTCGAGGACTCGGGTCAGTCGTACTACGTATGGCAGCAGCTGGGCGCTCTGTTCATCGCCAAGATGGACCCGGCCAACCCGACCCGTCTGACCTCGGAGCCGGTGCGCATCCTCGCCCCCGAGTACGCCTGGGACAACGTCATCGCCGAGGGACCGAACGTCTACGCGCGCGACGGCAAGCTGTACCTGATCTACTCCGGCTCGACCGTCGGCGACACGTACACGACCGGCCTCGCCCTGGCCACGGCCGGGAAGAACGTCGACCTGACCTCGCCGAGCGCGTGGAGCAAGCTCAACTACCCGATCCAGAAGTCCGGCGTCTTCAACGGCTCCTGGCAGCTCGGCACCGGTCACGGCATGTGGTCGCAGGACGAGGACGACAACCTGCTGTACGTCTTCCACGCCCGCACCGACAACAACAACCTCAGCGGTCGCGACATGTTCGTGCGCCGGGTGCACTTCGCCGCGGACGGCCTGCCGATCTTCGACATGGAGAGCGCCGAGGAGGTCGCACCCGACAACCGTCGCGTCACGGCCACCGTCGTCGTCACCGCGCCGACCGGGCTCGAGGTCACCGGGGCCGTGAGCTCCCGCTGCATCGCGGGCAAGGTCACCCAGACGGTCACGGTGCGAAACGCCGAGGGCTTCCCGGTGACGGTCACGGCGAAGGGCCCGTATGGAACGAAGGCGTTCGGCTCCCTCGCCGCGGGCAAGAGTTCGTCGGCCGCCTTCACCACGCGTCAGACGACCATTCCCGCCGGAACGGTGACGGTGGATGCCACGGCGACGGTGAACGGCAAGACGGTGACCGACACGGTCTCGTTGCCCTTCACCGAGGCCCGCTGCGGCTGACCGCTCGACCGTCCACTCGACGGAGCCGCGTCCGGAACGATCCCGGGCGCGGCTTCGTCGTGCGCGGTGGATCGTTGCGCTCTCGTGAGGTGCCGCGCCGGTGGGCACCCGCTCGCGCTGGCAGGATGGGTGCCATGGTGACCCTGCTGCTCGATTCGACGCAGCTCGAGGTCGTGCTCTCGGCGACCGAGCGGGCGATGTCGTTCCGGAGATCCAACATCGTCGTGCCGCGCGAGCACATCGAGCGCGTGCAGCTGACCGACGACGCCTGGACGTGGTTGCGCGGTGTCCCCAATCCCGGCATCAACCTTCCCGTCGCGGTCGGCATGGGCACGTGGAAGTCGGCGGGCGGCAACGACTTCGTCGTCATCCGCGGCCGCAAGCCCAGCGTCGTCGTCGACCTCACCGGTCACGACGAGTTCGAACGCCTCGTTCTGACCACCAAGCACGGGGTGGCACTGCTGCAGGCCCTGCGTCTCGACGTGGCATCCGAACCCGAGAACGTCGCCGACATCGTCGCCTGAGCGTCGCGCGCCGCGCCGGGCGGTCGCCCGGGGTGCCGGGGCCCGCCCGACGAGGGTGCTCAGGCCGTGAACTGAACCACCGTGTCCCACGCGAGCTTGACGATGAGGATCGACAGGGTCACCAGGAACACGATCCGCACGAAGCCACTGCCCCGGCGCGTGGCCATGTGGGCGCCGATGAAGCCGCCGGTGATGTTCATCACGGCCATCGCCAGACCCAGAACGAGCAGGATCTCGCCGTGCACGCCGTACACCGCGAGGGCGGCGAGGTTGGTGGTGAGGTTGGCGATCTTGGCGTTGGCGCTCGCCTGCAGGAAGCCGTAGCCCAGCACCCCGACGATCAGGATGACGAAGAACGACCCCGTTCCGGGCCCGAGGATGCCGTCGTAGAACCCGACCAGCAGACCGATCGCCGCCGCCCGCCAGGCGGTCGCTGCGGTGCTGTTGTGACGCGGTGCGTGCTCGAGGCCCATCCGGGGCTTCAAGAGGGTGTAGAGCGCCACCACGATCACCGCCACCAGGACGATCGGGGTCAGCACCTCTCGGGGCACGTAGCGCGAGAGCGCCGCGCCCACGGTGGAGCCGGCGTAGGCCCCGACGACGAGGGGGACGAGCAGCACGAGCTGCACCCGGATCCGGCGGAGGTACACCCAGCTGGCCGAGAGCGTGCCGAAGAACGACGACAGCTTGTTCGTGCCGAGGATGAACGGCGTCGCCACGTCTTTCGGCACCGCGATGACGAGGGCGGGGAGCTGGATGAGCCCGCCGCCGCCGACGACCGCGTCGACCCAGCCGGCCACTCCCGCAGCGATCAGCAGCAGGAGCAGGGATGCCACCGACACCGGCAGCCACTCCGCGATCACCGGTCCATCGAGCACGGTCGATTCTCTCCGCTGACCGGCGAGCGGCCAAATGAGCGACCGACGGCGAAGCGTCGTTCGCGGTGGGCGAGGGGAATGGGTGCCTGACCCTTCGACGGGTTCAGGGTCCTCGGCGTGCGGGTGGCCGAACCGCCGGAGCCGCCGATGGATGCGAGGGTGTCAGTCGATGTCGCGACGCCAGGTCGTCAGCAGGCCGATGACGACGAGCACGACCGCGTAGCCGAGCAGCACGAGCCCGCCCGCCCACCACTCCAGGGTGTCGCCGGCGGCTGCGCCCATGATGCCGAAGATCGTCTGCCCGACGAGCGCGTCGCTCGCCGCGCTCGGGAACCACTTCACGACCCCCGCGAAGCCCTCGACCAGACCACCGGCGGTGCGCACGATCGGCTCGACGAACAGCGTCACGGCCAGCACGATGACGATCGCGGCCACCTGGTTGCGCACGACCGTGCCGACGCCGATGCCGACGAGGGCCCACAGGGCGAAGGCGAGCAGCATCCGACCGACGAGCTCCCAGGTGTCGGGTGCGCCGAGGGCCGTGTCGATGCCGAAGACACTCAGCACACCCGCGCCGGCGCCGAGCGCGGCGATCGAGCCCAGGATGCCGTACAGCAGGCCCACCACGATGCCGACGACGAACTTGCCCACCAGCACCGACCCGCGGCGCGGGGTGGCGAGGAAGGTCGGCGTGAGCGTCTTGTGGCGGAACTCCGTCGTGACCATCAGGGTGCCCACGAGCAGGGGGAAGACGTAGCCGACCGCGGTCGCGGAGCTGTAGACGAGCGCGGGGATGCCGTCGGTGGACGGCGCGGGGCCGCGCGAGCCCGTCAGCTGACCGGACGCCACCCCGCCGAACACGAACGCAAGGACGCCGGCCGTGAAGGCGACGTAGACGACGAGCACGATGCCGAGCACCCACCACCCGGCGGTGGTGAACTGCTTGGTGTACTCGGAACGGGTCGCGGCGATGAGGGTCAACGCGGGGCCTCCGTCTCATCGGGGGATGCGGAGGGGACGATGTCGATGACGCCCGTGGATGCGACGGAGTAGGAGTTGCGAGGGCCTTCACCGGCCGGCGGCGTCGCGGGACGGGCGGACCGAGGGGGCGGTACCACCGCCACCATGGCCGTCGAGGGGCGCGGCTCGTCGTCGGGGTCGGCCGCCGCGACGGGGGCCGTCGTCGGCGCGGGCGCCGGGGTGCCGGCATCCGGAACCTCCCGGGCATCCGGAGTCTCCCCGGGATCTTCCGCGGCGGGGGGATCCTGCGCCACTGGGGGAGCCTCGGCGGCGACCGGGGCCGGTGCCGCGCCGGCGCTCGCGTGAGTGCGCACGCCGCTGACGAGTTCGAGGAAGATGTCCTCGAGGCTCGCGCCCTTGCTCTGCAGGTTCGACAGCGCGATGCCGGCGCCCGCCGCGAGGGCGCCGATCTCGACCGGTTCGTGGTGGCGGATCGTGAAGCCGTTGCGCAACAGCTGGTGCTCGATGCCGCGGTCGTCGAGCAGGCGCGACAGCGCGTCGCGGTCGGGGGAGTCCACGACCGTGGCGTACTCGTCGGGGTCGGCGAGGTCTTCGATGCCGCCCTGGAACACCAGGCGCCCCCGCGAGATGATGAGCAGCGCGTCGACGGTCTGCTGCACCTCGGCCAGCAGGTGCGAGGAGATGAGCACCGTACGGCCCTCTTCGGCGAGGTGGCGCAGCAGAGAGCGCATCCAGCGGATGCCCTCGGGGTCGAGCCCGTTCGACGGCTCGTCGAGCACGAGCACACCGGGATCGCCGAGGAGCGCGGTGGCCAGGCCCAGGCGCTGGCGCATTCCGAGCGAGAAGCCGCCGACGCGGCGTCCCGCGACGTCGGCGAGACCGACGAGACCGAGCACGTCGTCGATGCGGGAGGTGGGGAGTCCGGCGGCGCGCGCGTAGACCTTGAGGTGGTTCGCGGCCGAGCGACCGGGGTGGAAGCTGGATGCCTCGAGGGCGGCGCCGACGCTCTGCAACGGCGAGGCGAGGTCGGCGTACGGCTTGCCGCCGATCAGGGCGGTGCCCGCGGTCGGACGCACCAGTCCGAGCAGCATCCGCAGCGAGGTCGTCTTGCCCGCGCCGTTGGGGCCGAGGAAACCCGTCACCTGCCCGGGTTCGATGCGGGCGGTCAGGCCGTCGACGGCCGAGATCGCCCCGAACCGTTTGGTGAGGCCGGCCAGTTCGAGCACCTGTCCGTCGGGCATGCGGCCCCTTTCCTTCGGCAGACGTTCCGCCTATCTTCCCCGATCCGGGGCGGAAAACGCATCCTCCCCGCGTCGGAGGCGGTGCACCGGGCCTGTGTAACGTGGCAACGTGCACGCAGAGCGAACCGAGAACGACAGCGTCCTGGTCGGTGGCCGCGGTGGTCTGGGCCACCTCACGCTCAACCGTCCGGCGGCGATCAACGCGCTCGACCTCGGCATGATCCGCGCGCTCCACCTCACCCTCGACAGGTGGGAGAGCGACACCGACGTCGACATCGTGCTGCTCGACGGAGCGGGCGAGCGCGGCTTCTGCGCCGGCGGCGACGTGCGGGCCCTCCACGAGATGGTCGTGGGCGGCCGGGTCGACGAGGTGCACGCGTTCTTCCGCGAGGAGTACGCCCTCGACCACCGCATCGCCACGTCGAGGAAGCCGGTCGTCGCCATCGCCGACGGCGTGTGCATGGGTGGGGGCATCGGCCTGGCCGGCCACGCGGCGATCCGCATCGTCACCGAGCGCTCGCGTCTGGCGATGCCCGAGACGCGCATCGGTTTCACGCCCGACGTCGGCGGGTCGTGGCTGCTGGGCCGAGCGCCCGGCCGGATCGGGGAGTACCTCGCGCTGACGGGCGGGACGATGGATGCCAGCGACGCGCTCTACGCCGGCTTCGCCGACCACATGGTGCCCACCGCGCACCTCCCGGCGCTCTACGAAGCGCTGGAGTACCGCGCCGACCCCTCCAGCCCCACCGAGCTGGTTCTGCTCTTCGACGAGACGCCCGAACCGTCGCGCTTCGAGACCGCGCGGGAGTGGATCGACGACGCGTTCTCGGCCGGCGACGTCCCCGGCATCCTGAAGCGCCTGCGCGCCCGGCCCGAGGACGAGGCGCGGCAGACGGCCGAGGCGCTGGCGACCGCGTCGCCGACGGCGCTCGCCGTGACGCTCGAGGCCGTCCGCCGGGCGCGCGAATTGCCGTCGCTGCGGGCCGCCCTCGCGCAGGAGTACGGCCTCGTACTGTGGTTCGCGTTCACGCAGCCCGACCTCGTCGAGGGCATCCGCGCGCAGGTCGTCGACAAGGACCGCTCCCCGTCGTGGTCGCCGGCGCGGCTCGACGAGCTCCCCGAGGAGCGCGTCGCCGAGGCGTTCGCCTACGAGCCCATCCCCGCGTTGTGGTGACCCCGACATGACCCCGTCGCGGCGTCGCTGGTCGATCGGTCGGGCCCTCGACGGGTTCTTCTTCGTCTTCGCCGGTGCCGCCGCGATCTGGCTCGCCTACCTGAGCCTCACCCAGTCGTTCTCGCTCGGGTGGGGCGGGGTGCTGATGGCCGTGGCGTTCTGGGTGCTGCTCGCCTACTTGGCGCTGCCGCGGTTGCATCGCATCCTCACCGCCATCTACGTGCCCGATTACTTCATGGGCCGCACGCGCACCTCCGACGGGCTGCTCGGCGATCCGGTGAACCTCGCCCTGCAGGGGTCCCGCGAGAACGTCGAGGCCGTGATGGCGGCGGCCGGGTGGATCCCGGCCGACCCGGTGAGCCTGCGGTCGTCGTGGCGCATCGTCGTGTCGACGCTGCGTCGGCGGAGCTACCCGCGCGCGCCCGTGAGCCCGCTGTTCCTCTTCGGGCGGATGCAGGATCTGGCGTACCAGCAGGAGGTCGCGGGCTCTCCCGCCCAGCGTCACCACGTGCGGCTGTGGAAGTGCCCCGACGGTTGGCTCCTGCCGGGGGGACGCCGCGTCGACTGGCTCGCCGCCGGCACGTTCGATCGTGCGGTGGGTCTGTCGCTGTTCACGTTGCAGGTGACGCACCGCATCGACGCCGACACCGACATCGAGCGGGACCACATCGTCGCGAGCGTCCGCGACGTGCCGGGCGTCGAGGTCGACGTCATCCGCGACTTCGCCACCGGCTACCACTCGCGCAACGGGGGCGGCGACAGCATCAGCACCGACGGCGATCTGCCGATCATCGATGTCGGCGCGGTGCGCCCGCCCTCGTCGACGGGGGTGACGGTGCCGTGAGCGCCGAGCGGCATCCCGAGAAGCGCGTGGCGTTCGAGCCGCCCGTCGACCCGACCACGGCCGATCCGGCGATGCGTCGGCCGGCCTCGATCGTGACGGGCAGCGTCCTCGTGCTGCTGCGCGCCGCGGCGGGAGCGCTGTGGGCGGCGAGTGTGGCGTTCTCGCTGCCGCCGTGGCTGCGGGCGTTCGCGGGAGCCGCGAGCGGGAACGCCGACGAGCCGCTCGATCTGAGCGTGTCCGACCTCGGCGTGGGCACGGCGGTGTTCTTGGGCGTGCTCGGCGTCGTCTGCGCGGTGCAGGTGATCCTCGGCATCCGGATCTTCTTCGGCGGGAACCTCGCGCGGGTACTCGTGATGGTGCTCTCGGTGGGGTCGATCAGTGCGAGCTTCGTCGGGTGGTGGGCGTACGGCGAGGTGATCACCGTCGGGACGACGCTGATCACCCTGAGCCTCGACATCCTCGTGCTGCTCGCCCTGTCGAGCCGGGACGCTGCCGCGTACGCGCGGAGGCCGCGTCGCGAACGTCGCGCGCGTCGCCCGCGGGGGGCGGATGCCGCGGAAGCGGTGTGAGACGCCGTCGCTTCGGGCCGTGCACAGCCGCGGCGGGTTAGCCTGAGAGGCGCCGCGCACCCGGGCGGCAGAACGGATGACGCACGTGTTCGACAGCCCCATGTCGTCCTCGGCATACGAGGTGCTCCGCGTCGCGGCCGACGTCGACGACGAGGGACTGCGCCGCGCCTACCGTGTACGCCTGCGCGAGACGCACCCCGACACCGGCGGCGACGCCGCCCTGTTCGTGCAGGTGCAGCGCGCGTGGGAGCTCGTCGGGACGCCCGAGGCCCGCAGCGTCTACGACCGCGGCCGCGGATCCACCGCGGGCGAATGGGGCGGTGGGTCCACCGCATCCGCTCCCTCCCGTCCGACCGACACGCGCCCCCGCGCGCGGTCGTACGGACAGCCCGGCGGCTGGCGTCGCGAACGCTATCTGGGCCTGATCCGCGAGTGGGTCGGGCGCGGCGTCGACGTCGCCGACCCCTACGACCCCGCGCTCGTGCGCTCTGCCCCGCCCGAGATCCGGCACATCCTCGCCGACGCGCTCGCCGAGGAGGAGACCGCGCGGCTCGTGTCGGAGCTGGGCATGGGATACACGGTCTGGCACGACGTGTTCGCCGACCGCGACGGGCGCGACCCCGAGCAGAAGCTCGACCACCTCGTGCTCGGCCCGAGTGGGCTCTACGCCCTCCTCAGCGAGGACTTCGGCGGTCCGGTGGGCGTTCGCCGCGGCGAGATCAGCGGCCCGAACGTCATCGGCGCGCCCGTGACCGAACTGGTGTCGCGTGCCCGTGTCATCGCGCGTTCCGCGGGGGTGCGCTTCAGTGGAGCGATGGTCGTGCTTCCCGACGACGATGTGCTGGAGGCCGTCACCGAGCTCGGCAAGATGCGCGGCACCCCGGTGGCCCTCGTCACCCGCAGCGCCTTGACGACGCTGCTGCGTCGGGGCATCCCGGGGGCGAGAGAGGTCGGGGGAACCGAGCTCTTCGACATCCGCACCCGGTTGCAGCAGCGCGTGCGCCACGTCTGAGACGGCCCGCCAGGTGCTGTCACGGGTGGTCCGGTCCCGCGCGCTGATGTCTAGGGTGGAGCCATGAGTACCGACGAGACCTCGGATGCTTCGGCGTCCGACGACATGAAACGCAAGTTCAAGGAAGCGCTCGAGAAGAAGAACGGGCAGAAGCGTTCGGGTCAGGCGCACCTCGACGGCCACTCCGCCGTGCAGGGAACGCACGGAGCGGTCACCAAGCGCGAGTTCCGCCGCAAGAGCGGCTGACGCCGTCCATCACCCGCGTGAGTCGCCAAAATATGTCGCTCCACCGCCCTCTTGAGCGACGATGTTTGGCTACTCACGCGGGTTTGTTAGGACGGGAACGGAGAGGGGCCTCGAAGAACGCCCGCTCGAGGGCCATCGAGCGGTCGTAAGCCGCGGCCATGGCCGAGCGGTCGGACGTGGATGCCGCCCGGGCGGCGGCGTCGACGATCGCCTGCGCCCGAGCCGACGACGTCGCGAACACCTCGTCGCCGTAGGCGGTGAGCCAGTCGGCGTAGGGGTGGTCGGCGGCGAAGGTTCCGCGCCAGCGGGCGCCGATGTCGGTGTAGAGCACGAAGCACGGCAGGATCGCCGCGACCAGGACCGCGTACGAGCCCACGGTCGACGCCGCGTGCAGGTGGTCGGTGTAATCGAGGGTGGATGACGCGGGTTCGAGCCCCGCCGGGTCGACATGCGTCTGGTGCAGTGCCGCCTCCTCCTCGAGGCACGAGACCGATGCCGCGGCCCAGAACCGCTGCTCGTCCACGCTCGGTGCCAGCGCCGCGGCGCGGGCGAGTACGCGCGCGTACTGCCGCAGGTAGAGAAGGTCCTGCCCGAGGTACCAGTCGAAGGCGTCGCGATCGAGGTCTCCGGATGCCAGCCCCCGCACGAACGCACAGGCGTCGACCTCGGCCCTCACCGGGGCCACGGCATCCCACCGCTCGATGCTCCACGATGCCGCCGCGTCGAGCGGGGCGTTCGACGCGCCGGGGCGGAGCGTGATGTGCGGGCGCAGCTCGTGCAGGTGGTCGATGGGACCGTTGCCGTGCCCGACCCGCAGGGCGTCGGCGTGCTCGAGGGCGCCGGTGAGCCACTGCTTCGCGCGCGTCAGGGCCTCCGGCCACGGCACGCCGTGCGCCGCCAGGGTCGCCATGGCCGACGACAGCGAGCAGCCGGTGCCGTGGGTGTGGCGCGTGGCGACGCGGCGCCCGGGCACCGGGTGGACCTCGGTGCCGACGACGATGGCATCCGGACTCTGCTCTCCGTCGAGGTGTCCGCCCTTCAGCAGGACCGCGGTGTCGGCGCGCGCGGCGAGGGTCTGCGCCTGGTCGACGGCGTCATCCCACCGCGTGGCGACGGAGGCGCCGACCAGGACGGCGAGCTCGGGCAGGTTCGGCGTGACGAGGTCGGCGCGGCGACAGAGGGCGCGGACGGCCTCCTCGGCATCGGCGTCGAGCAGGCGGTCGCCGCTCGTCGCGATCATCACCGGATCGAGCACGACGATCGGCGGGCGCGTGTCACCGAGCGCGGCCAGCCACGCGTCGACGGTGGCGACGACCTCGGCCGAGCCGAGCATGCCGATCTTCACCGCATCGATGTCGACGTCGTCGCTGACGGCGCGCAATTGCGCGTCGAGGAACGACGTCGGCGGCACGTGCACCTCGCGGACGCCGAGGGTGTTCTGCGCGACGAGCGCCGTCACCGCGGCCATGCCGTAACCGCCGAAGGCCGCGATCGACTTGAGGTCGGCCTGGATGCCCGCGCCACCGGTGGGGTCGGTGCCGGCGATGCTGAGCACGCGGGGGATCACGCGCCTGCCCCCCACGCCGCGGTGAGCGCGCCCACCGCCGCGCCCGGGTCGTCGGCAGCGCACACCGCCGAGACGACGGCGACGCCCGCCGCTCCCGCCGCGCGGAGGGCGGTGACGTCGTCGACGTCGATCCCTCCGATCGCGACGCACGGCAGGTCGGTGGATGCCGCGAGCTCGGCGAATCCCGCGACGCCCAGGGGCTGCGGGTGATCGGGTTTCGTCGCCGTCGCACGGATCACCCCGACGCCGAGGTAGTCGACGGTGCCTTTCGGCAGGGCCGCGGCCGCGGCGAGGTGTGACGGCGTGTTCGCCGTCCAGCCCACGAGGGCGTCGGCGCCGAGCAGGGCGCGCGCGGCGTCGACCGGGAGGTCGCTCTGGCCGAGGTGGATGCCGTCGACGCGCGCACCGCGGTCGCGTGCGGCGAGGACGACGTCGAGGCGGTCGTCGACGACGAACGCGCAGCGCCCGGCGACGACGTCGGCGAGGTCGAGGGTGCGGGCGAAGAGTTCGGCGCCGGTGGCGATCTTGTCGCGCAGTTGCACGACGGTGACGCCCGCGGCCACGGCCTGATCGACGATGTCGCGCAGGCGGTCGAAGGGGACGCGGTGATCGGTGACGAGGTGGAGCGAGAGATCGGTCATCGCGTGATCTCCACGCGTCCCGCGAGGTCTTCCGGTTGCACCGCGGCGAGTTCGTCGAGGAAGGCGACGGCGAACGAACCCGGTCCTCGGGATCCGGATGCCGCTCGCTCCGACGCCACGGCCCACACCGCCGACGCGGCGATCGCCGCCTCGAAGGGCGTGGCGACCGCGGCGAACGCCGCCATCGCGGCGCCGAGGGCGCAGCCGCCGCCGGTGACCTTGGTCAGCAACGCGCTCCCGCCGGGCACGCGGGCCGTGCGCTCGGCATCCACGATCAGGTCCACCGCGCCCGAGACGGCGACCGTGCCCCCGGTGCGCTTGGCGAGCGCGAGGGCGGCGTCGAGGGCGTCGTCGGCCGTGTCGGTCGCGTCGACGCCGCGTCCGCCCGCGCCGACTCCCGCCAGGGCGAGGATCTCCGAGGCGTTACCGCGGATGATCGCCGGGCGCGCGGCCAGCAGCTCCTGGGCGAGGGCGGTGCGGACCGGAAGGGCACCCACGGCGACCGGGTCGAGCACCCAGGGGGTCGGCGCGCCGACGGCTTCGCGGGCCGCGTCGCGCTGTTCGGTGGTGGGGGTGCCGAGATTGACGAGCACGCCGCCGGCGATGCCCGCGAACATGCCCGCTTCGCCCGGGATGTCGCACATGGCGGGGGCGGCGCCGAGGGCGAGCAAGGCGTTCGCGGTGAAGTTCGTCACCACCGCGTTGGTGATGCACTGCGTGAGCGGTGACGCCTCGCGCAGGCGTTCGAGCGCCCCGGCGGGGTCGGCTTCTCGCGCGGGGGTGGAGGTGGACGGAGACGACGACGTGCGAACGACCATTCGCGACATCCCTTCGCTAGTACGAGCTAGATCAGGTTCAACGGGTGTGTTCTCAGCCCCTTGCGGGCACCCCGTGTCACTGCCGGCGACGCTAGCACGACGGATGCCGTGGCGCCCGGCGGACCGTTTCGCCCGCGCCGTCATGCGCGGGTGGTGCCGTCGCGCGCGGGTGGAGTGGACGCGTGCGGGGGGCGTGCAGGGACGGAGTCGTCTGGGGACGTCGGAGTGCGGGGAGGGAGGCGCGCGGGCGGGCGCAGAGTGTGACGTCGCCCGCGGTGCGCGGAAGGCCGATGTGCGGGAGACCCGGAGTGCGAGGAGGGGAGCGGGCGCTCAGAACCGCGCGGAGAAGCCGCCGTCGGTGTGCAGGAGCTGTCCGCTGACCCAGCGGCCGGCGTCCGAGAGCAGGAAGGCGGTGATGCCGGCGATGTCGCGGGGCGTGCCGAATCGGCCGAGGGGGTGGTAGCCGGCGAGGGCGTCGCGGGTCTCGGCATCCATCCACCCGGTGTCGATCGGGCCGGGGTTCACGACGTTGGCCGAGATGCCCCGGGGACCGAGCTCGCGCGCGGCCGAGATAACGATGCGGTCGAGCGCGCCCTTCGACGCGCCGTAGGGGAGGTTGCCGGTGGTGTGGTCGCTCGTGAAGGCGACGATCGCACCGCCCGTCTCGTCGACCTGTCGGGCGAAGGCGGCGATCATCAGCAGCGTGGCGCGGGCGTTGACCGCGACGTGGCGGTCGAAGCTGTCGGCGGTGGTGTCGAGGATGCCGGATTCGACGCCGTGCGCGTGGCTCAGCACGAGGGCGTGGATGGGCCCGCGCTCGCGCGAGACGCGTTCGATGAGCTCCGTCGGTGCCGCGGCGTCGGCGAGGTCGCACGGGTAGTCGCCGGAGTCGAGCTCGCTGGTCACGACGTCCCAGCCGTCCGTCTCGAGGCGGGGGACGATGCCCGCGGCGATGCTGTTCGCGCGTCCGGCTCCGGTGACGAGTGCGAGGGGCATGGGACGAGGGTACGCGGGTGCGTCTCGTCTCATGTCGCTGGGACAGCACGGTGCTCGTCCCGGAAGGCGCGCCGCGAGCCCTTTTTCTGCCCGCGATCCCTCGATCCCGCGATCCCTCGATCCCTGGATCCCTGGATCCCTGGATCCCTGGATCCCTGGATCCCGCGGTCCCGCGGTCCCTGGATCCCTCGATCCCGCGGTCCCGCGGTCCCTGGATCCCTGGATTCCTCGATCCCGCGATGCCGCGATGCCGCGATGCCGCGATGCCGCGATGCCGCGATGCCGCGAT
>NZ_JARVRW010000005.1 GCF_030209475.1 Microbacterium sp. lyk4-40-TSB-66 | reverse complement strand
TATGCGCGAGAAAAGCACCGCCGGGCCGCCGCACGGCGAGGCCCGCACCGCCCGGGCCCCCCCCCCCCCCCCCCCCCCCCCCCGACGCTCACCGACCCTCCCTCGCGCGCCGAGGTTGCGGCATCCGCCGCCCCTTCACCTCACGCATAAACGCGATTTCTGCGCGAAAACACCCTGTCGGCGTGTTTCCGCGCACGGATCGTGTTTATGTTCCGGATGCCGCGGACGCGCTGCCCGGCACCGCCACCGGCCGATCCACACCCCGCACGCGAAAGCGGCGCCGCCCCGAGGGGCGACGCCGCTTGGAACGAGACGTCAGGCTTGGCCGAGCGCGGCCGAGACGACCGCTCGGGCCTCTTCCTGGACCTCGCGCAGATGCTCTTCGCCGCGCAGCGACTCGGCGTACAGCTTGTACACGTCTTCGGTGCCCGAGGGGCGCGCGGCGAACCACGCCGATTCCGTCTGCACCTTCAGGCCGCCGATCGCGGCGCCGTTGCCCGGCGCGTGCGACAGCTTCGCCGTGATCGTCTCACCCGCGAGTTCGGTGGCCGAGACGGCATCCGGAGACAGCTTCGACAGCGCCGACTTCTGCGCGGGCGTGGCCGCCGCGTCGACGCGCTGGTAGGCCGAAGCGCCGAACTCCGCCTCCAGCTCGGCGTAGCGCTGCGAGGGCGTCTTGCCGGTGACGGCGAGGATCTCGGCCGCGAGCAGGCAGAGCAGGATGCCGTCTTTGTCGGTGGTCCAGACGGAGCCGTCCTTGCGCAGGAACGACGCACCGGCCGATTCCTCACCGCCGAAGGCGACCGAGCCGTCGAGGAGCCCCGGCACGAACCACTTGAAGCCGACCGGAACCTCCAGCAGCGTCTTGCCGAGCGAGGCGGCCACGCGGTCGATGATCATCGACGACACGAGGGTCTTGCCGATCGCGGCATCCGTCGGCCATCCCTCGCGGTGCGAGAACAGGTAGTCGATCGCGACCGCGAGGTAGTGGTTCGGGTTCACCAGCCCCGCATCCGGGGTGACGATGCCGTGGCGGTCGGCGTCGGCGTCGTTGCCGGTGAGGATGTCGTACTCGTCGCGCGCGGCGACGAGCGAGGCCATGGCCGAGGGCGAGGAGGGATCCATTCGGATCTTCTCGTCCCAGTCGAGCGTCATGAACTTCCACGTCGGGTCGACCTCGGGGTTCACGACCGTCAGGTGGAGGCCGTACACCTCGGCGATGAGCGCCCAGTACTCCACCGACGCCCCGCCCAGCGGGTCGGCGCCGATGCGCACGCCGGCGTTCTTGATGGCCTCCACGTCGATGATGGATGCCAGGTCGCGCACGTACGCGTCGCGGAAGTCGTACTGACCGAGGTTCTCGAGGTCGATCTCGGTCTGCGGCGTGCGCTTGATTCCCGAGAGGCCCGCGGCGATGAGCTCGTTCGCGCGATCCGCGATCCAGCCGGTCGCGTCGGTGTCGGCGGGTCCGCCGTGGGGCGGGTTGTACTTGAAGCCGCCGTCGCGCGGAGGGTTGTGCGAGGGGGTCACGACGATGCCGTCGGCGCGACCGGCGTCATCGAGCGCGCGGCCCTTGTTGTACGTCAGGATGGCGTGGCTGAGCGCCGGCGTCGGCACCCAGGCGTCGCGGGAGTCGACGCGAACGTCGACGCCGTTCGCCACGAGCACCTCGACGGCGCTGCGCTCGGCGGGCAGCGACAGGCCGTGGGTGTCGCGGCCGAGGAACAGCGGCCCCGTGATCCCCTGCGCGGCGCGGTAGTCGACGATGGCCTGTGTCGTGGCGAGGATGTGGTCCTCGTTGAAGCTGGTGCTCAGCGACGACCCGCGGTGACCGCTGGTGCCGAACGCGACGCGCTGCTCGGGCACCGCGGCATCCGGTTTGCGGTCGTAGTACGCCGAGATCAGTTCGTCGATGTCGATGAGATCGGATGCCTCTGCGGGCTGCCCTGCGCGACTGCTCATGCGCCCAGTCTGCCCGCTGCGTACGACATGCGCATACGCCGCGTCGCATTCCGAGGTAATCCGTTGAGAGGAGGCGGAAGCCGGGGCACCGGGCGTCCCCGAAGACGGCCCCCGCTCGACACCCGCCGTCACTACACTCCGACCATGAGACGTGTGTCGTGGGGGACCCGCTTCGTCGGGATCGGACTTGTCGTGGCGGCCGTCGCGGCCCTCGTGAAGAAGAAGCCGAGCGCGGTGCCCGCGCCGTCGGTCCCCGTTCCCGACAACCCGCTCTGGAAGGGGACGACGAAACCGGCACCGGTCCCCGAGCAGAACGTCGTGCTGAGCCTGCCGAAGGACATGTACCGGCACGCCGGTGCGCCCACCGAGTGGTGGTGGCACATCGGGACCCTCCGGGCCGGTGACCGCGTGTTCGGCTTCGACATCAACGCCGCGTCGTTCAACGGCCAGCACTTCGGGATGTCGCAGATCTCGCTCAGCGACGTGCAGGGAGGTCGCCACTACGAGCGCACGCAGGTCTACGGGCCCAAGCCGTTCGGGGTGTTCGACGTCGACACGTGGGCGGAGGGTGACCCGTCGAAGCAGTGGTACGCGCGGCTCGGTGATCCGGCGTGGCTCGTCGGCGGATTCAGCGTCACCGACACGGGGTCGGGGTACACCGAGGCTCCGTCCGTCCGGTTCGAGGGTGATGGCACCGGGGCCTCCGCCATCGCGATCCTCGACGACAGGGGCGGGGTGACCCAGATCATCCTGCTCAAGCCGGGTTCGGGGTACACGACGACACCGACCGTGACCCTCGTGGGCGGCGGGGGCTCGGGGGCCACCGCCGTGGCCGTGCGCCATTCCGTCGTGATGACGGCGCCCCAGGCGGATCCGACGCGTGACATCTCGGTGACGGCCGTGCTCCAGGACGCCAAGACGCTCGACGAGGTCGAGTTCGACCTGACGTTGTCGCAGCAGGGCCGGCCCATGTTCGTCTTCGGAACGGGCGTGGAACCCAGCGCGAAGAGCCAGAGCCTGCAGAAGGACAACTACTACTTCTCGTTCACCCGCCTGACGGCATCCGGCACCGTACGTTTCGCGGGCGAGACGCACGCGGTGACCGGCACGACCTGGATGGACCACGAGTACGGGTTCTTCGGCGGCAACTCGCCGGACACCCGCGTGCGGTGGCTCCTGCAGGACATCCAGCTCGACAACGGCTACACCCTGTCGACCGCCGGCATGATCGGCGAGGGATACAAGCCGGAGATCGGGGTCTCGGTCGACGCCTTCGCCACCCTGCAGGACCCGGACGGTGAGATCTACTACGTCGCGAGCACCATCACGCCCGTCGGCGAGCTGTGGACCAGCCCCTCGACGGGGAACAGCTACGCGCAGCAGTTCCGGGTGGAGATCCCGTCGTTCGCCGCCGACATGCTCGTGTCGACGCGGCTCCAGGACCAGGAGTTCTCCGCCAGTGGCGCGCCCATCTACGAGGGCACCGCCGAACCGACGGGCACGTTCCTCGGTGAGGAGATCTCCGGAGACGCCTGGATCGAACAGGCCTTCTAGGTGCCTCGACATCGCCCGGGCCGGCGGTGGTCTCCGCGTCCGGGACCACTAGGCTGAGCCGGTGCTGCCCGACACGGAAGACCCGCCCGCCCGCCGTACCTACAGCTACCTGGGACCGGCGGGAACCTTCACCGAGGCCGCGCTCGCCCAGGTACCCGAGGCCCGCGACCAGATCTGGCAACCCGTGCGCAACGTCGGCGAAGCGCTCGCCGACGTCGTCGAAGGGCGGTCGGATGCCGCGATGATCGCGATCGAGAACTCCGTCGACGGCGGCGTCTCGACGGCGCAGGACGCCCTGGCCACGGTCCCGGGCCTGCGGATCGTCGGCGAGTACCTGGTGCCGGTGAACTTCGTGCTGGTGGGCCGCCCCGGAGCGACGCTCGCCGACGTCTCGCTCGTCGCCGCGCACCCCGTCGCCTACGGGCAATGCCTCGGCTGGCTGAGCGAGAACATCCCCGCCCACGCGCACCTGCCCGCCGAGAGCAACGTCGCCAGCGCCCTGGGCGTGCTCGATGGGACCAGTGCCGCGGATGCCGCGATCGCGGCCCCCGGGATCGTCGCGCATCACGACGTGACGGTGCTGGCCGAGAACATCGGCGACAACCCCAACGCGGTGACGCGCTTCGTACTGGTCAGCCGCACCGTCGCCCCGGCGCCCCCCACGGGTGCCGACAAGACCTCGCTGATCGTCGAGCTCCCCGAAGACCACCCGGGTGCCCTGCTGGAGCTGCTCGAGCAGTTCGCGACCCGTGGCATCAACCTGAGCCTCCTGGCATCCCGTCCCATCGGAGACGCCCTGGGCCGGTACCGGTTCGTCATCGACGCCGACGGTCACGTGCTCGACGAGCGCATGGCGGACGCGCTGCTGGGCCTGCGCCGCTTCAGCCCGAAGGTGATCTTCCTCGGCTCGTACGCCCGCGCCGACCGCGCGATCGTGCGCTACCCGCAGCGGTACAGCGACGACGTGTTCGTCGAGGCGCGCGACTGGCTCCGAGGCCTCCTCAGCGGCGAGCCTGAGGCCTGACCCCCGTCGCGACCCTCAGGCCGCGACGGCCGCCCGGGCGGCGATGAGCTCGAGCGTCTGCATGCGGCCCTCCGACCCTTCGCCGTCGTAGGCCCCCGCGACCGGCGACACCATGATCTCGTCGACGCCGTGCTGGGCGGCGAAGGCGGCGAGCTGCCCCTGCACCTCGGCGCCGGATCCCACGAACCACTTCTGCCGGGTGGAGGCCATGATCGACTCGGCCATCGCGTCGAACGGGTCGGCCTTGGCCTGTTCGACCGTCTCGAGCGGCACGAGCGGACGGTTCGTGCGCAATCGCGCCATCATGCGCAGCTGCGGCAGGGCGCGTTCCTCGGCCTCTTCGGCGGTGGGCGCGGCGACGACGTTGGCCGTGACGAACGTGCGCGGTCCCTCGCCCGACTCGTTCGGCACGAACTGGTCGCGGTACAGCCGCAACGCGTGGTCGAGCCCCTCGCCGGAGAAGTGGTTCGCGAACACGTACGGGAGCCCGAAGCCGGCGGCGAGCTGCGCGGAGTAGTCGCTGGAGCCGAGGAGCCAGACCTGCGGCATCCCTGTCGCTGCGGGTGTCGCCCGCACCTGGTACTCGGTGCCCGAGGTGAATCGCACCGTCGCACCCTCCGGCGAGGTGAGCGCCATGATGTCGGTCACGTGGTCGGGGAAGCGCGAGACGTCGCTGGTGGTGCCCGAGCGGTTGAGCAGCTGCGTGATGACGGGGTCGCTTCCGGGCGCGCGACCGATCCCGAGGTCGATGCGCCCGGGCGCCAGCGCCTCGAGGGCGGCGAACTGCTCCGCGACGATCAGCGGCGAGTGGTTCGGCAGCATGACGCCTCCCGACCCCACGCGGATGCGACTCGTGCGCGCGGCGGCGGCGGCGATGAGGACCGGGGGAGAGGTGGATGCCACGGCGGGCATGTTGTGGTGCTCGGCGAACCAGTAGCGACGGTATCCGAGCTGGTCGGCGCGCTCGACGAGGTCGAGGGCCGCGCTCACCGCCTGCGCGCTGGTCTGCCCGTGGCGCACGGGCACGAGGTCGAGAACGGAGAGGGTGGGGATGACGTCGTTCACGTCGTCGGAAACGTCGAGCCCGTCGGCCGTATTCCGAGAGACCTCGCCCGTCACCCGCTGAAGAGGGTGTCGACCCGCTCCGTCCCGACCCGGGTGGCGCACGGCATCCGGGAGTCTCATCGACCGGTGCGAGACACCCAGCTTCCTCCCAGGAAGAAAATCGTGACGAACCGCGCTCGACCCGCGTCTCACTTATGACATCGCGGGACACACGGTCCCGGTACGACGGAAGGAAGCGCTCATGGCTGACAACATCACCACCGCCACCCCCACCACCGCCACGAAGGACGGCGGCTCGACCGTCATCGTCGACGCCGTCGTCGCCAAGGTCGCCGGCATCGCCGCGGCCGAGGTTCCCGGCGTCCACGCCCTCGGTGGCGGCGCCGCCCGTGTGATCGGCAACATCCGTCAGGCCGTGGGCGCGAAGGACCACGCGCAGGGCGTGAGCGTCGAGGTGGGCGAGACCGAGGTCGCCGCCGACATCTCGATCCAGGTCGACTACCCCGAGCAGCTCCAGCGCGTCGCGTCGAACGTGCGTGCGGCCGTGCACCAGGCCATCACCGAGCTGGTCGGCATGAAGGTCGCCGAGATCAACGTGACCGTGGTCGACGTCTTCATCCCGGGCGACGACGACGAGGACACGGTCGAAGACAACCGCGTCAACTGACATCCGTTCCGGAAGGGGCGTCACCGCGAGGTGGCGCCCCTTCCGCGTGTCCGGACGAGGTCACGTGCGGCGGATGCCGAGCGTCTCGCCGCGCGACGGACTCGCTGCTGCGTGCGAATGAGCCCGTCAGCCGCCGTGGCGCACCTGGGCGTAGGCGTCGAGCGCGCGCTTGCGCGTCTCGCCGAGGTCGACCATCGGCTCGGGCGGGTTCTCCCCAAGGTATTCGGGCGCCCACTCGCGCACGTACCGATCGTGCGAGTCGAACTTCTTGCGCTGCGTCTCGGGGTTGAACACGCGGAAATACGGGGCGGCGTCCGCGCCGGAGCCGGCGACCCACTGCCAGTTGAACGGGTTGCTCGCGGCATCCGCATCCACCAGGCAATCCCAGAACCACTGCTCGCCGTGGCGCCAGTCGATGAGCAGGTTCTTGATGAGGAAGGATGCCGTGACCATGCGCACCCGGTTGTGCATGACGCCGGTGTGCCAGAGCTGGCGCATCCCGGCATCCACCACGGCGACGCCGGTCTTGCCCTGCTGCCAGGTCTCGAGGTGCGCGCGGTTGACCTTCGGCCACGGGAAGGCGTCGAAGTTGCGCCGCCAGTTCACCGTGGCGATGTCGGGGGAGTGGTAGGTCACGTGCCACGCGAATTCCCGCCAGACGAGTTCGGAGAGGAACCCGCCGGCGCTCTTCGCGTGCTCGCCCGAACCGCGGTGCTCGATCGTGTCGTGCCAGACCTGGTACGGGCTGAGCTCGCCCCATCGCAGCCGCGGGGAGAGGTTGGAGGTCGCGCCGCCGGCGAATTCGTCGCGGTACTTCGAGTAGTCGCCGAGATCCTCGTCGAGGAATTCCTTCAGCCGCGCCTTGGCGGCCGGTTCGCCCGGCTCCCATGTCTCGCGCAGACCTCCCGCCCAGTCGGGCGTGGTCGGCAGCAGGCCCCACGCTCCGAGGTCGTCGCCGTCGACATGGCCGTCGAAACCGGGGACCTTGCGTGCCTCCGGCATCGGCGGCCGTGGCGCGGGATGCTTCTGCACCGCGCGGGCGAAGGGGCTGTAGACCCCGTACGGCTTGTCGGTCTGCGTCCGCACGGTCCAGGGCTCGTAGAGCAGGTTGGCGGCGAACGACGCGACGGTGATGCCGTCACCCCGCAGCTTCTCTTTGAGCCCCGCGTCGATATCGCGCTCCACCCCGCCGTAGCGCCGGTTCCAGAACACCGCACCGGCGCCGACCTCGTCGGCCACCGCCGGCACGACCTCGGCCGCCTTGCCCCGCCGCAGCAGGAGCGTCGAACCGCGTTCCTCGAGGCGCTCGGCGAGGGATGCCAGAGATCCGTGCAGCCACCACCGTGCCGCCCCGCCGATGAGGCGCACGCCGTCGGATTCCTCGTCGAGCACATACAGCGCCACGATCGGCTCGTCGCGGTCCAGCGCCGCGCGCAGGGCCGGATTGTCGGTCAGGCGGAGGTCGTCACGGAACCACACGAGGGAGGGCGATGGCATCCCTCGACGCTATCCGCCGCGGCATCCGGCCCTCCGGGCTTGACACCGTCTGCGCCGCGCCGCCGCGCCCGCCCGTGCCGCATCCGCCCCCACGCCCACTCGCCGAGATCACGTGATGTCGCCAAGGCGACGCGTCATGTCAGGCGACGTCGGCGGGATCACGTGATCTCGTCGGCCGAGTCCGCGCGCACGGAAGCGACGTGTCTCTTCGGCGAGATCACGTGACATCGCCGGGACCACATGCCAAGACGCATGAGGTCGGCGAGACCACGTGACGTGGTCCCGCAGCGGCGCCGGGGAGCCTCACGCCGACCCGCCGCGCGTCAGAGATTCGAGACGTCGTGCCCCTTCGGCAGCGCCACCGAGAGACCGCCGGCGACGATGCGCGTGTAGACCCGCGTCGCCTCGCCGAACTCGTCGCCGTCGAGCTCGATGGGCTGTGCGGGAGCTGTGGCCAGTTCGATACCGGTTCCGCGGAGGTACCGCACCGAGGTGTCCTTGCGACGCTCGAGCACGCGGCGGCCGGCCCGGAACTTGCGCAGCACCGAGTTGTCCCACACGATGCTGCGCCAGACCCCCAGCCAGCCGAGCACGCCGCTCGGCTGCAGCACGGCCACGTCGATGCGGCCGTCGGCGACGGAGGCGTCGGGGATCAGCGCCACGCCGCCCTGGAGGGCGCCGCAGTTCGCGAACAGCACGCTCTGCACCTTCGCCGAGTGCAGGCGGTGCCCGTCGAGCTGGTACATGACACGGAAGGGTTTCGCCGAGACGAGCGACCGCGCCGCGCCGTCGACGTAGGCGACCCAGCCGACCTGCTTCTTCAGATCGTCACGGGTGTTCTGGATCATCGCGGCATCCAGGCCGATGCCGGCCATGACGGAGAAGCCGTGCTCCTCGATCTCACCACCGGCGCGGCGGATGCGGGCCAACCCGGTGTCGATGGGGTGGATGTCGCCCTCGAAGGTCGCGCGGATCATCGCGTCGGTGTCGGCGAGGGGCAGGTTCAGGTTGCGGGCGAGGAGGTTGCCCGTGCCGCTCGGGATGATGGTCAGGGGGACGCCCGTCGAGGTCAGGGCCTCGGCCACCGCACGCACCGTGCCGTCGCCGCCCGCCACGAGCACGGCATCGACCTTCTCGTCGAGGGCGGCGCGGGTGGCGTCGTCGCCGAGGTCGTCCACCGTCGTCTCATAGAACAGCGGCTCGGCCCAGTCGGCTCCGGCCGCGAGCTCGGCCACACGGGCCCGCAGGGTGTCGGGATCGACCTTGGTGGGGTTGTAGACGAGGGCGGCCCTCTTCTTCTGCGTGGTCTCGGCGTCGATGGACGCGTCGTCGCCCTCGGCGTCGACCCGCTGCGTCTTGCCGGGGAGCTCCTGGGACGAATCGGGGGAGACGTCCTCCGGCTGACGGATGACGTCGTCGGGCTCGGCGGCCTCTTTGGGGTCGGGGGCGTCCTTGCGCGGGTGGTCGTCGACGTCGTCACCGAGCCTGGCGGCGTGGAAGTGCTCGCCCGAACCCCCGGCCGCAGCGGCATCCGCCTTCACCTCGGCGGGAGCGTCGGCGGGGATCGATTCGGGGGACTCCGCGTCGTCACGCGGCTCGTCAGGGGCGGCCATGGAATCCACCATAGGACCGGCACCCGCGGCGTGAGGGCCGAGCGGGCGGGCTTGACGGGGGGATGCCGGAGCGACATGCGCCGTGCGGACGGGGCCGTCGTTCCGCGGCGGCGACCGGCGGCCGGCGGCCTCGCGCGACGAAGCGATGTCGGATGCCGACCATAGTATGGACGCGTGATCGACCTGACTCTGCTGCGTGAAGATCCCGAGCTCGTGAAGCGCTCCCAGATCGCCCGCGGCGAGTCGCCGGATTCGGTGGACGACGCCCTCGCCGCCGACCGCGACCGCCGCTCCGCCATCACCGCCTTCGAAGAGCTGCGCGCCGCACAGAACGCGCACGGCAAGCGCGTCGCGCAGGCGCCGAAAGAAGAGAAGGCCGCCCTCGTCGCCGAGGCGAAACAGCTGAGCGAACAGGTCAAGTCGGCGCAGCACGCCGTCGGCGAGGCCGAGGCCGCAGCCGATGCGGCGCTGGCGAAGATCGAGAACATCGTCATCGAGGGCGTGCCCGCGGGCGGCGAAGAGAACTTCGTCACCCTCCGCACCCACGGCGAGATCCCCGCCTACGACTTCGAGCCGCTCGACCACCTCGCCCTCGGCGAGAAGCTCGGCGCGATCGACATGGAGCGCGGGACGAAGGTCTCGGGCAGCCGCTTCTACTTCCTCACCGGCATCGGTGCGCGCCTCGAACTCGCGCTGATGACCCTGGCGCTCGACCGCGCGCTGCAGGCCGGGTTCACCCCGATGATCCCGCCGACGCTCGTGCGTCCCGAGGTCATGCGCGGCACCGGCTTCCTCGGCCAGCACGCCGACGAGGTGTATCACCTGCCGAAGGAAGACCTCTACCTCGTGGGCACGAGCGAGGTGCCGCTCGCCGGCTACCACATGGACGAGATCCTCGACTTCGAGCGGGGCCCGAAGCGCTACGCCGGTTGGTCCACCTGCTACCGCAGCGAGGCCGGCTCGTACGGCAAAGACACCCGCGGCATCATCCGCGTGCACCAGTTCAACAAGCTCGAGATGTTCGTCTACATCGACCCGGCCGCCGCCGAGGCCGAGCACGACCGCCTGGTCGCGATGCAGGAAGCCATGCTGCAAGACCTCGGCCTCGCCTACCGCGTGATCGACGTCGCCGCCGGTGACCTGGGCTCCAGCGCCGCGCGCAAGTTCGACATCGAGGCGTGGGTGCCCACGCAAGACGCCTACCGCGAGCTCACGAGCACGTCGAACTGCACGACCTACCAGGCGCGTCGACTCGAGACGCGGTTCCGGCCGGAGGGCGGGGGCAAGACCCAGCCCGTCGCGACGCTGAACGGCACGCTCGCCACCACCCGGTGGATCGTCGCCCTGCTCGAGACGCACCAACGGCCCGACGGGTCGGTCACGGTTCCCGAGGTGCTGCGACCGTACCTCGGCGGGCTCGAGGTCATGGAGCCGATCGCGTGAGCGACGAGGCCGCCCTCCCCGACACCGGCGCCGTCGAGAGCGCGCCGAAGCAGGAGGCGGCCGATGTCGTCGCCGACCTGGCCGACGCGCACGTCGGACGCATGCTCATCGCCCTCGACATCGACGGCACCGTCCTGCTCGAAGACGACACCCTCAGCCCCGGGGTGGTGGAGGCGGTCTCGGACGCCGCCGCGGTGGGGCACGAGGTGATGCTCGCCACCGGCCGCAGCTGGGACAGCACCCACACGATCATGGGCCGCCTCGGCATCCGTCCCGAGTACGCGGTCTGCTCGAACGGCGCCGTGATCATGCGGCGCGTCGGCGACGAACGATCCGCGGTCTACGAGCGCGCCCACGTCGAGACGTTTGACCCCACCGAGGTCCTCGCCCTGCTGGGGGAGCACCTGGCCGGTGCGCACTTCCTGGTCGAGCTGCCCGACGGCACGCGCCTGTTCACCGACTACCTCGACGACTGGAACCTGGTGGGTGCCAACAGGGTGCCCTTCGAGCGTCTGTCGGATCAGCGCGTCTGCCGTGTCGTGGTGGTCGCTCCCGAGCAGACCGACCAGGACTTCCTGCAGCTGGTCGAGCGCATCGGCCTCACCCAGGTGTCGTACGCGATCGGGTGGACGGCGTGGCTCGACATCGCCCCGCAGGGGGTCGACAAGTCGACGGCGCTCGAGCGCGTGCGCGCATGGCTCGACATCGTGCCCGATCGGGTTCTCGTGATGGGCGACGGACGCAACGACATCGAGATGATGCAGTGGGCGGTGCGCAACGGCGGTCGCGCGATCGCGATGCACCAGGGCCCGCCCGAGGTGCACGCCGCGGCCGGCGAGGTGGGCCTGTCGGTCAGCGAGGGCGGGGTCGCCGCCGCACTCCGCTCGCTCTGACGCGCGGCATGCGCCCCAGGCCCTGAGCGCGGCGGAGTGGGGCGGCCGTGTCCCGCCGCGCGCTACACGTGCGCGAGACGGGCCGCGCGGTGCTCCACGACGCGCGAGGCCTCCCACGCGACGAGCCCGACCGGCGGCAGCAGCAGCAGCGCGACCGCCCAGGTGGCCTTGAGCCCGGGCGCCGAGTACCGGTCCCGCACGGCGACGACGGTGGCGAAGATGGATGCCGCGTAGACGAGCGCGAAGACGGCCAGAACGATCTGCGCTGACAGGGGTGTGACGAGCATGATGGCCTCCTCATCTCAGACGGCCCGGCGGGTCGTGGGGGTGATGTTCTCGGTCTACGCCGCTCGTCGGTGCGCGTCCAGGGCGGTGCACTTCTCCTGGGCAGATCGATAACCCGGCCCTACCCTCCGTCCAGACGGGCGGTGGCGAGGACCGCTCGGGCGCCCCGCTTCGGGCATCTGCGGCGCCCGTCGGTTGCGACGTCGCGCCTCCACCCGCGAGAGCGGTCGCGTGGAGTCGATCTCAGCCGATCGTCGACAACCTGAGGTTGTCCGACCCCTCCGGGCTGCCGAACAGGGGAGTGCAGTTCGCGTCGATCGTGACGGCGGTGTCGTGCGCGCCCGGGGTGTGTCGCAGCTCGAGGGGACCGAGGTCGCCCTTGGGCAACTGGACCGTGTAGGACACGGTGCGCGCTTCCCCCTCGGCCAGCAGCAGCGTCCGACTCTCGGCGGGATTGTCGTGGTCGGACCCTGAGCGGTCGCGGAAACGCGGGTCCCACCAATCGCCGATGTCGGGCGTGGTCGACAGGATCTCACCCCCGGGTGGGGCGAAGAACAGCACGTCGAGCATCATCGTCCTCTGGTCGATCCCGCGCTCGATGTTGCGCAGGCCCAGGGTGTAGCCGCTCTTGATGGCATCCGTGATCGTGCTCCGCAGATCCATCGAGACCGTCATCGTCCGGCGGTCGGCATCGCAGCTGGCTCGTTGCGAGTAGGTGAGGTGGTACTCGAGTTTTCCGATGGAGTAGTCGTTGAAATAGATCCCGAGCTGGGTGGCCTCGGCGTTGTCTTCGCGCAGCGTTCCGTCGAGGCCGTACTGGTGGGCGAGGTCTTCGAGCGAGGCGTCGTCGAACCAGGCGAGGATGCGTCCTTCCTCCGCGCTGCGCACGACCTGCGTCCACATCGCGCCGATGTCCCACTGGCTGCTGGTGAGCTTGGCGAACATCCCGGCGCTGACCTCGTTGAAGTAGGCGTCCATCGCCGCATTGTCCATGCCGAACCGTTCGTACGGTTCGCTCATCAGGACGGATGCCGCGTTGCCGGAGTCGACGACTTCGCCCGAGGCGAGCGTCAGGGGGCCGGTGGCCTCGAGCAGGTGCGCGAGCACGACGGGGTCGATGGAGATGACGCCGTCGAAGCGTGGTTTCTCGGTCCAGTCACGAGTGGTCTGGAAGAGTTCGACCGCGGTCGGGAAATGCGGGCTCATGTTGAAGTTCGACGACCAGTTGGTCAGCTCCGCGGGGTAGAGCTCGCGCGTCTCGTCGGCGAGGCGGAGGAGCGAGCCGTTCTCCGTGTCGAACCCCCGGGCGGGCAGGTCCACGTACATCAGATCCGTGCCCGTGTCCTGGCTGAGGAGGTCGACTCTGCCGCCGTCGACCTGCAGCACCAGCCACTGCGCCACCCCGCCGCCGGTCGCGCGGATCTCGGCGGGGGTCTGGATCATCAATTGGTACAGCATCGGCCGGTCGGCACCGGCGGCGTGGAGGAGCGCGGGCAGGTGTTGCTCGACGGTCTGCAGGATCGGGGTGGCCTGCGCGATGAGGCCCACGAGTTCGTCCACGGGTTCCGAGATCTGCGGGACGACGTCGGTCCGGTCCATCGCCGCGGCGATGCGCGTGGCCTCGTCGAACGAGGTGAGCACCGTGGGGATGACGGTGCCGGCGTTGAGGAACGGCTTCAGATTGATCGCCTGTGCGTCGGTGCCCTCGCTGGACGCCGACATCATGTCCAGGACGGGAGGCAGTGTCTGCGAGGTGAGCGTGTAGGCGATGTCGGTGACGGAGCGCACCGCGAGCACGTTGTTCCGGGCCGCCGGGACCTGCGCGGCGAGATCCCACAGCGGTCCCTCCGCCGTTTCGTGGGCGCGTTGCGCCCGGGCGACGATGTCGTTGCCGGACTGCTCGATCCCGTCGACGTCGCCGCGCGCGGCCGCGCGGACGAGCAGCGACGACTGCTCCATCGCCGCCTCGAGGTCGTCGCGCACCTGGGTCACCTGCCATGCGAAGATCCCCGCGGTCGCGAGCGCGACGGTCGCGACGACCAGGAGGGGACCACCGATGGCCGGCAGCACGACGGATGCTCGGCGGCGCCGCCTCTGCGCGGCCGTCTCGGCGGAGGCGTGGCGCGCGAGAGGCTGCCGGGGTGTCAGGGGGTCTGCGGCGATACGCCGGCGACCGCGGGTGGCGGAACGGGTGGCGGGCGACGTCTCCGAGATCACGGCCCGAGGATACGGGGGTCACATGACCTCCCGCTCATAGCCGGTGAACGTGTCGGTGAACTCCGATCTGCGCCCTCAGCGCCCCCACGCCTCGCGCGCCGCCGCGCGCAGCGTCTGCCCGTCGGCGCGGTCGAGCTCGCGCCGACTGCGTTCGTACGCCGCGCGCGCGGCATCCCGGAACACCCCGGCGCGATCGGGGGCGGTCGCGGCGAGCGAGGCGAGGCATTTCTGCAGCCGTATCTGCACCTCGATGATCGTGGCCCCATCGCGCGCGAGAGGGCGGAATCCATCGTCGAGAAGGTCGGGCAGGCGGGGCGCGGTGACGTACACCCGCTCGTACTCCACCTCGGGGCGGGCGTCCACGCGCAACGCCCTCGTCAGGACGCGCTGAAGAGCGGCGAGTACCTCGATCGCGGTGCCGGGGTCGTTCGTCGAAGGGGACAGCGCGCGGCTGCCGATCTCGCTCAGGGCGATCACACCGAACCGGGGATCCTGCTCGTACGTGCGATGGTTCTCGACGCGGAACGCACGCCGGACGCCGGCCACGACGTCATGGTCGACGTCGCCGACGACCTCGGCCAGGGGCAACCGGGCGTCGGTCATACGTCCGGGGGTCGCCCGCACGTGGATGTCGATGTCGTGCCGGTGCGTCAGGCGGTCGAGCCCGGCGACGTCGATGTGCGTGACGTACCCGACGTCTTCGGCGTGCACCGCGGCGGTGACCGGGGGGACGGCGACGCCGGGTCGCGCGCCCAAGGTCGGCGATTCCGCGTGCCGCTCGAGGGAGGCTCCGGCCGCCGTCTCGACGCGATCGATGACGTCGGCCATTCTGCCGAACGTCGACAGGTGGGAGATCCACCGCAACAGGGTGAACACGACGATGCCGATGATCACGAGCGTGGCGACGAAGAGGATGGTGCGTCCCTGGCCGCCGTAGTAACCCGTGGAGAGGGCGATGATGCCGACGAGCGAGAACGTGAAGGCGCCGATGAACGTCGACACGGCGTTCTGCGACGTCGGGTCGGCGATCAGCAGCTGCGTCGACCGGGGAGTCGCCGTCGTGGTCGCCGCCGAGAAGGCGGTGACCATGGCCGTCACCGAGAAGGTGCTGACGGTGAGCATGGCGGTGGCGATGATCTGCAGGATCGAGTCGACGGCGTCGCCCGCCAGATCGATGCTGAACGAGAACGGCAGGAGAGGGCCGATGAACCGCGCCGCCAGCACCACCAGCACGGCGATCACGGTGAACGACGCCGCCCGAACCCACACCTGCCTTCCGAGACGGAGGAAGAAGGATGCCAGGGAGCTGCGCGTCGATGTGGCCATTCCGCCGACGTTATCTCCACGGGTGCCGGTCGGTTCGGGGCTGGACGGCCCGGGGATGGGCGTCCTCCCGTCCGACACGTCGGCGAAACGTCCCGCAACTTGTCGGACATGTATCGCTGCCAAGGTCTGAGCATCCCCTTCGATCGGATGCTGAAAGGCCCCCGCGGCTGACGATCGTTCCCGTCTCACCCGAGGAGCCCTCCACGCGCATGTCCACGACCACATCTCTCCGCCGAGCGAGGATGCGCCGCTTCGGCGCCGCCCTCGCGGCGGGCCTCGCCCTTTTCGGGCCACTCGCCGTCGCCTCCGCGGCGCACGCCGCCCCACCGACCGCCGTCCTCACCGTGGAGGTCGCCCCGACGACCGCCGCGGTCGGGGACACCGTCGTCGTCACCGTCCGCGGGTCGGGTGTCACCGACCTGTACGCCTACGACCTCGTGTTGTCGGCCGACGACCTTCTGCTCGAGCCGACGGGCGACGCCCCGACCGGACCGGAGGGGGGCTACACCTCCGCCGTGGCCGCACCGGGTGAGGTGACGATCAGCCACACGCGCGTCGGCACCTCGCCGGGTCTGTCGAGCACCGGTCAGATCGTCCTCGCGAGCGTGCCCGTGCGCGTCCTCGCCGCCGGTACGGCGCGGATCGAGCTCTCGGCCGCGCGCCTGGTCTCGACGACGGGAGAGGTGACGACGAATGCCGCCGGGGCGTCGATTTCGCTCCCCCTCACCGCGGTCCCCACCCCGACGCCCACGCCGACGGCGACCGCGACGCCCGCGCCGACCGTCACCACGTCGCCGACCCCCACGTCGACGGCGACCGCGGCACCCATCCCGACGGCGTCCGCATCGCCGTCGCCGACGGGCTCGGCCGCCGCCCGCCCGGGAGGGTCCGATCTCGCGGCCACCGGTGCCGATGCGGCCGCCTGGCTCACGTCCGGCGCCGTCGGTGTCGTGCTCCTCGCCGCGGGCGCTCTGCTGGTCGCCCGTCGCCGCCAGGGGGTGCGCGAATGAGCGTCCGCCTTCCGTCCGCCCCGTCTCGTGAAGGATCCGTCATGACCCCCCTGTCCCGGCGCGCCCTCGCCGTCGCGGCCGCCCTCGGCGTCGTCGCTGCCGGTTCCCTCGTCGCCCCCGCCGCAGCCAACGCGGCGCCGGCGCCCACGGCGGCACCGTTCCTCGCGCCGTACTACACCGAGCTCGACCTCACCGGTGACGAGCAGGTGACCGCGGCCGATCTCGACGTGCTCGCCGCGGGGATCGGGCTCACGTCCGACGACCCCGGATGGCCGGATGCCGCGGGCGCCGACCTCGACGCCGACGGTGCCATCACGGCATCCGATCTCGCCCTGCTGTCGCAGCGTGTGATCTACGACGACGGTCCGTTCGAGCTCGTCGAGGCCGACACCGTGTCGATGCAGGCCGCCATGAACGCCGGCGTGATCACGTCGGTCTCGCTCACCCAGCAGTACCTGGATCGCATCGCCGCGTACGACAAGGTGGTGCGGCAGGACGGCGGGCGCCCGCTGAACTCCATCATCACCACGAGCGCGGTGGCGCTGCGGGCCGCGGCCGAGGCCGACACCGTGCGCGCCGAGAAGGGCATGACGAGCATGCTCCTCGGCATCCCGGTCGCTCTGAAAGACAACTACAACACCGTCGACATGCCGACCACGGCCGGCTGCGGATGCTGGAACGCCAACCAGACGACCACGGATGCCACCATGGTCGAGGGTCTGCGCGCCGACGGCGCGGTCATCGTGGCGAAGGCCTCGATGGATGAGTTCGCCATCAACCTGTCGTCGCAGTGGTCGGCGCACCAGCCCGCGGGCACCGCGCTGACCGTGTCGAGCCCGTACGACACCACGAAGACCTCGGGCGGCTCCAGCGGTGGCACCGGCGCCGCGATCGCCGCGAACCTGGCGGGGCTCGGCTTCGGCACAGACACGGGCGGCTCGATCCGCATCCCGTCGACGTACAACCAGCTCGTGGGGGTGCGTCCCACGGTCGGACTCGCCAGCCGTGACGGCATCGTGCCCCTCGCGCTGTCGCAGGACACCGGTGGGCCGATGGCCCGGTCGGTGCTCGACGCGACGGTCGCGCTCGACGCCGTCGTGGGCCAGGACGCCGGCGACCCCGTCACGGCCCGGCAGGCGGGGAAGGTCCCCGAGACGTATACGGCCTACCTCGACGCGGACTCGCTCGAGGGCAAGAAGATCGGTTACATCGCGTCGATGCTCGGCACCGATCCGATCACCCAGCGCCTGTTCACCCAGGCGCGGGCCTCGCTGGAAGCGCAGGGTGCCACGGTGGTCGAGGTGGCCGCCCCCGAGGGCTTCGCCGCGATCGTGGGCGAGGGCAGTGGCAGCGGTCCCGAGTTCAACCACGACCTGAACGACTACATCGCCGCGTACCTCAATCCCGCGGTGACGACGCGCAGCCTGCTCGAGATCTCGCAGTCGCCCAACATCGTGCCCGGTCGCGCCGAGAATCCCTACGGCTCACGCGCCGCCGTCACCGAGGAGACCTACCAGGCGTGGGCCGGCCCCGAGGGGACGCACACCCTGCAGTTGGCGCGCGGCAAGCAGATCATGACCGCGCTGATGGAAGAGCAGGATCTGGATGCCGTGATCTATCCGAGCGGCAACCCGTACTCCACGATCGGAACGAACATGCGTCTGAGCCCCAACACCGGGCTCCCCGCGGTGACCGTGCCGATGGGTCAGGGAGTGGCGGGGGAGGCCTCGACCGGGGGAGTGAACCTGGAGTTCCTCGGGCGCGACTTCGCCGAAGGCCCCCTTCTCGGTCTCGCCTATTCGTTCGAGCAGGCGACGCACGCCCGGACGACGCCGGCGGCCTACGGTCCGCTCGGCTGACTCCTGCGGCGGCTCCGGACTTTCTGTCCGGAGCCGCCGTCGGGCACGTCGCCGCGTGCGACCCCGGGCTCGCGCCCTCGGTAGACTCGGGGCGTTCGGGAGGGTTGTCCGAGCGGCCGATGGACCTGGTCTTGAAAACCAGTGGGCAGCGATGTCCCGTGGGTTCGAATCCCACACCCTCCGCAACGTGAGAAGCGGGCCCCGTAGGGGTCCGCTTCTCACGTTATGACCGGCCGAGCGGAAGTCGAACGGAGTCGGGCCCACGCCGCCGGAGGCTCCGCGCGTCGCGAAGCGGTCGGTGGAGGGGCGGTCGGGAGAATCCCCGCACCCTCTGCGTGAGGACCGATCGAGCCGGGTTCGTCAGGCCGGGCCGGCGTGTGAAATGCCCGGTCCTCACGCCATTCACAGCCGAGCCTCCCTAGTATTGCTGCGATCTTCGGCTGCCGCGTCGAGGTCGACGTGCTGCCGGGCCGGTGGCATCCGTCTCGAAAGGACCCGAGTGAGCAAGACGACCACACCGCGCGGGCAGCGCACCGCCGCCCGCCACGGGCGACTGTCGTCGCCGGGGCCGTTCGCCCAGCTGTTCCGCGGGCTCGCCATCGTGCTCGCCGTGCTCCTCGTCTCGGGCGGTGCCGTGTTCGCGTACGCCGCGGTCGACCTCACGCGCAGCTTCACCGCCGACGCCGTCGACCTCGAGGGCCAGCCCGCCGTGCCGCCCGACCTGGGCGAGCTGAAGGGCGGGGTCAACCTGCTGCTCGTCGGCACCGACGAGTGCGAGCCCGACTTCGCCCAACTGTTCGGCGACCGCTGTTCGGGAGATGACGCCGAGGGCAACCTCAACGACGTCAACATGCTCGTGCACATCTCCGATGCTCCGCGCCGCGTGACGGTGATCTCGTTCCCGCGCGACCTCATGGTCCCGATCCCGTCGTGCACCGACCAGGACGGCAACGTCAACTCGGCGATGAGCAAGCAGCAGATCAACAGCGCCTACCTCTACGGCGGTCTGTCGTGCGTCGCCGCGACCGTCTCGGAGCTCAGCGGCCTCGAGATCCCCTTCGCCGCCAAGGTGAGCTTCGGCGGCGTCATCAACATCACGGATGCCATCGGCGGCGTCGACGTCTGCATCGCCAACGGCATCCAAGACCCCTACACCGGCATCGACTGGCCGGCCGGCATGCGCCAGGTCAAGGGCCTCGATGCTCTGCAGTTCCTCCGGACCCGCCACGGCGTCGGCGACGGCGGCGACCTCGGGCGCATCTCGAACCAGCAGCAGTACATGTCGCGTCTGGCGAACAAGCTCAAGAGCCAGGAGGTGTTGTCGAACCCGGCGACGCTCTACAAGCTCGCCTCGACGGCGCTGCGCAACGTCGACCCGTCGACGTCGCTGACCAACCCCCTGACGCTGGTGCAGATCGCGTCGGCGGTGAAGGACGTGCCGTTCAGCGACATCGTCTTCATCCAGTACCCGACCTACACCGACCCCTCCGACCCCAACCGCGTCGTCCCCGACCGGGAGGACGCGGACACGCTCTGGTCGGCGCTCGCCGCGAACCAGCCCCTCGAGCTGTCGGGCAACCTCAGCGACGGCGACGGCGTCGTGGTCGACGAGAACGCCGCACCCGCGCCGACTTCGGCCCCCGCGGACACGGCGACCCCCGCCCCGACCGACGGCGCCCCGACCGACGGTGCCACCCCCTCTCCTGCTCCGAGCTCCGACGCGATCGTCCTCCCCGACGGCATCGCCGGCCAGACCGCGGCGCAGGCGACCTGCTCCAACGGCAACGTCCGCGAGTGATCTCGGGCCCTGTCGCCCGGCATCCGGATCGTGGTTCGGATGCCGGGTGGGGACCGGTTAGTATGGACCGGTGTGTTCGAGCCGCGAGGCGCCGATCACCTGGAGACGTCGCATAGTCAGGCCTAGTGCACCACCCTGCTAAGGTGGAGTCCCCGTAAGGGGACCGAGGGTTCAAATCCCTCCGTCTCCGCACGCAGATGTCAGCTCGGAACCCGCGGAAATCCGCGGGTTTTCTGCTTTCCGGAGACGGCTCCTCCCGCCGTGGACGCGTCCTGCGCGCGCCGCTACGGTGAGGGGGTGCGTGCGGTGATCTCGATGACGGGTCGACTGCTCGTCGCGCATTGGCCGGCGCTCGTCGCCTGGTACCTCGCCGGCACGCTCGGCCGGTACCTCGGCATCGAGGTCGCGGGCTTCGTCGGCGGATACACGGCGATCGGCGGCATCCTCCTGCTGCCCCTGGCGATCCTCGCCAAGATCGTCAGCGTCGTGGCCATGTTCCTCGTGCTTCGAGACGGGATGCCGCGCCTCGGCGTTCTCGCTCCGCCGCCGGTGGATCGCGCAAGCCGGCGCGGGGCGTTCCGCGACGCGCTGCTGTCGGCGATCCTGCCGTTCATGGCGGTGTACGCCGCCCTCGGCTTTCTGCGCGAGGATGTCGCGGCCTACCTCGACGCCGCGCTCAGCGTGAAGATCGGACGGGACTTCACGGCGATCGTCACGGGGACGGTCGTCGACACCTCCGGAGCCGTCGATCAGTTGTCGTGGGAACCGTGGACGATCGCTGTGGTGATCCTCGCGCTGGCGGGGCGAGGGGCCTGGAAACGGTGGCAGGCGTCGCTCCCGTCGTGGACCTCGGTCCCTGCGACCTATCTCGAGGCGCTGTGGGTGTTCCTCGCCGCGTACTTCATCGGTGAGGCGCTCGGACAGGTGTCGGGCTGGATCGACAGCCGCCAGGCGATCGCCTGGCTCGCCGACGCCCGGGAGTGGGCCGGCGGGTTGTTCGCACCGCTGGGCTGGGTGTGGGACGCCGTGCTCTGGCTCGCGGGACAGGCGGGGACGATCGTGCTCGTGCCGCTGGCATGGCTCACCGTCGCCGGGGTGATCTACGGGCGAGCGGTTTCGCCGCAGGGCGTGCAGTGGCGCGGTCAGCTCGCGGCGCGCGCCCGCACCCGTTACGGCGTCGTGCCCGAGCGCCTGCGGCGACGGCTCACCGACATCGGCGCGGGCCTCGGAAGCCGTTTCCAGCCGATCTGGCGGGCGATCGTCCTGATGTGGCGAGGTGGACCGATCCTCGTCGGCGGGTACGTGCTCCTGTACGCGCTCCTCCTCCTCGGCGAAGGGTGGTTGCGCATCGCGATCACGCGCATCGTCGGCCCCAACGACTTCGACACGTTCTGGATCGTTCTCGGCCCGCTGCCCCTGATGCTCGTACCGCTCGTCATCGAGCCCCTCCGCACCGTGCTGGTGGCCGGCGCCTACGACGCCACGATCGGAGCGCTGATCGGCGCCCCCGTCGTGGCATCCGGTCAGCAGACGGCGGGCTCTCCGGATCCGTCAGGGAAGGCGGAGGACGAGGTAGCCCGGGAGCTGGTCGCCGACCGTGAGCTCGAGGCTGAACGGTCCGGTGGCGTCGTCGGGGACGAGGTAGGGGACCGCGATCGTGAAGGGCGTGGTCTCGTCTGACGGGCAGGAGCTCGCCCGGTCGTAGCTCCAGTCCACGTCGGCGATGGCGTTGTTCCATCGTCGGCGTTCGCCGTCCGTCTCGCGCAGCATCGGGCTGCTGCACGACAGGATCCTGCCGTGGGGATCGACGGGCACCTCGATGACGACCGCGCGAGCCCCCTCGGGGGCGTCGGCCGCCGTGTCCGCTGCGACCGTGCCCCAGCGCGCGGGACCCCAGGTCGCGCCGCCGTATTCGACGGTCGCGCCGGCGTCGACCGTCGTGGGAAAGACCGGGTCGGCCTGATTCGCGCTCCACCACTCGTTGCCACCGACCACGGCCGCGGTGGTCGGCAGCAGCACGGCCACCGCCGCAAGTGCCACGGCGTTTCGCCGCCACCACCGCGCGGTCATGGGGTCGCCCATCCGGTGGGGGTCAGTTCGACGTCGGCTTGTCGTGTCAGCGAGCCCAGGTCGATCGGAACCTCGACGAGCGAGTCCAACCTCGTGTCGTCGCTGAGGCCCAGCGTGAGAGAGCCCGTGCGGTCGACGGCGGCGGCGGGAAGCTCGAACGCGAGGCTGCCCGAACGCGGGACGCCGACCGCCAACGGCTGCCGGAAGATCGACGCGGGCCGCTCGCTCGCCCGGTAGGCGACACCGTCCACCATCAACTCCGCGTGGAGAAGAAGGGCGTTCATCTCGTCGTACCGAGCAGTGGCGGTGACGTCGACGACCAGCCACGTCCCCTCGGCGGACCACGATCCGGCTGTGGCGCGCGTGCCGAGTCGCGGATCGGTCACCGAGACCTCGAATGCGCGCGCCAGAGCGGTCTCGCCCACGGCCACCGGCACCGCGAACGGCTCCGTGGCCGCATCGTCGCTCGGGGTGATCTGCACCACGCCCCACGCAAGGGCCACCAGCGCTGCGCCGATCGCCCACACCGCCCACGGCCTCATCCCGACGACTCCTCGCTCGAGCCGGAGCCGGATTCCGAGCCGGAGGCGGAGTCCGCCCCCGCCCCGACATCGCTGATCTCGACCGTGGTGCGGGCGCCGACCACCGGGTCGATCCAGGACTCGCCGTACGTGACCAGCTGTCCCGTGTACGAGGTGAAGTCGAGCAGGTCCACGTGCAGCACGTCGCCCGCGGCGAAGGTCGCGGGGTCGACCGCCCACGTGAGCACGAGTTCCGCGGGGACCCCGGGCTGCAGGTACGGCGCCACAGTGGCATCGTCGATCCGGGCGACGGCGTTCGCCGTCGCGCCGCCGAGCTCGGCCACGCTCACCGCGTCGGCCACGCCGGCATCGCCGGACGCCGCAAGCGCGCGGTCCCACACGTTCTCGACACTCACCACGAGCGCCAGCACCCGCTGCCCGTCCGACACCGACGTGCCCGAACCGGGCAGCTCGTCGATGAGTACGGCGCGTTCCACGGTGAGGGCGAACTGATCGTTGCGGTGCTCCGTGCCCGCGGCGATGTCGGGCACGGGCGGGACGGCCACGGCGGAGAGGCCGCCGAACACGGCCGTGACGGAGAGGAACAGCGCCGTGAGGATGCCGGCGAACCACCCCGTCGGCACGCGGTCGGTGATCGCCAGCACGCGGGTGCGTGCCGCGCGCGGAGATCGATCACGACGGCCGGCGGCGTCATCCGGGGGAGGGGCGCTCACGGCCACAGTGTAGAGGGGGCATCGGGCTCGCGTCCGCGCCGGCGCATCTCCAGCGCGCTGAGACCCGGCATCCCGATCCACGAGCGCCCGGCGGGGCCGTCGACCACGGTGAGCAGGACCGCATCGCAGGCATGGCAGCGCACGACCACCCCCATCGCGGACGCGTAGACCGCGGCCGTCGCGAGCAGGTCCTCCAGGCCGCACCGCGTGCAGCGGACACCGGATGCCGTGGCATCCCATCCCAGAAGGTCGTCGAGTCGTCCGGCCAGGGCGTTGCCGTCGAGCAGGGTCATCAGGAGCCTCCGAACCTTTCCGTGCGGACGCGCGCCGCGGCGTGCCCCGCCTCGATCAGCCAGCGCGAGACGGCTTCGACGAACGGCGTCGGTCCGCACACGAACACCCGGGGCTCACGGTCGGCGGGGATGACCGCGGCGGCGAGGCTCTCCGCGGTCAGTCGGCCGGGGGCTGTGGTCGACCCCGGCGGGGCGACGCGGGTGTACACGAGATCGACGCGGAGGCGGTCGCCGCGGTCGGCGATGGCCCGCAACTCGTCGCCGAAGAAGACGTCGCCGGGGGAGCGCACCGAGTACAGCAGTCGGAACGGCGCCGGGTCGTCGCTCTCCGAATGCGCGGCCGCCATCGCGTACAGCGGCACGACTCCGGAGCCGCCCGCGATGAGCTGCACCGGAGCAGGGTCGTCCGACGGGGCCCAGACGAAGAACGCCCCGAGGGGTCCGTGCACCTCGAGACGATCGCCCTCGCGCAGATCGTGCACGAGGAAGGGCGAGACCTCGCCCTCCGGGACCTCGTCGACGGCGAGCACGACGCGGGTGCCCTCACCCGACGAGGCGACCGAGTAGGAGCGGCTCGCCTGATAGCCGTCGGGCGCGGTCAGGCGGACGTCGAGGTGGGACCCCGCGTCGTTGCCGGGCCACGTGGGGACGTCGAGTTCGATGCGTCGAGCCGTCGCGGTCTCGGAGCGGGTGCTCACGACCGTGGCGACGTGCCACGCGGCGCTCCGGCGACTCACCCGTATCGTTCCTCGCGCCACGGGTCGCCTCGCGGGTGGTAACCGTTCTGCTCCCAGAACCCGGGCTTGTCGTGCGGCATCGTGATGAGACCCTGCACCCACTTCGCGCTCTTCCAGAAGTAGAGGTGCGGCACGAGCAGACGGGCGGGGCCGCCGTGCTCGGCGCTCAGCGGTTCACCGTCGGCCTCGAACGCGATCCAGCTCTTGCCGCCGAGCAGGTCGTCGAGGGCCAGGTTGGTGGTGTAGCCGCCGAACGAGTGCACCATCGCGAAACGGTGGGCCGTCTCGACCTGCGCGAAGATGCGGTCCAGCGACACCCCGCGCCAGGGCATGTCGAGCTTCGTCCAGTGCGTGACGCAGTGGATGTCGACGGTGACGTCGTCCACTCCCAAGGCCTCCAGCTGCGCGCGATCCCACCGGTGCACGCCGTTCTCGGTGCCGATGGCGAACTCCCACGAGTCGGAGGCGACGGTGGGGGTGGGACCGGCGGAGAGCACAGGCCAATCGCCGACCAGGCTCTGCCCCGGAGGGAGTCGTGGATCGCGCTCACGGCGGCGGCCTCCGAAGCCGCGGGTGATGAACGACATGGCATCCCTTCGCCGGGGTCGATGCGTGGATTCACCCTAGCCATCCGTCCGGGGGTCGGACAGGGGCAGGCGAGGGGAGGAGGTCCCCGCGACGGAGGACGGATGGTCCGGCGTCCCCCCTCCACCGGCCGGATCTCCTCCCCTCACCGTGGCCGCCACCCCGCCGCGGCGCCGTCGCGCACCCACTAGCGTTGTCCCGCGGCGTGCACGCGCCGCATCCCTCACCCCCGGGAGAAGCGCACATGTCGGTCGGTCTGCTCGCCGTCGTCGATGACATCCTCAGCGCGGCCATGAAGGCCAGCGCCAAGACGGCCGGTGTGGTCATCGACGACGCCGCCGTCACCCCGCAGTACGTGCAGGGCCTCACTCCCGCGAGGGAACTGCCGGTGGTGTGGAAGATCGCACTCGGCAGCATCCTCAACAAGTACGTCGTCATCATCCCGATCGCCCTGCTGCTCACCGCCTTCGCGCCGTGGGTGCTCCCCTTCCTCCTCATCATCGGCGGCGGGTTCCTCTGCTTCGAAGGCGCGGAGAAGGTGCTCGAGTGGTTCGGCGTGCACCACGGCGCGCACGACGACGACGGACCCCGCGACGAGAAGAAGCTCGTGCTGGGCGCGGTGCGCACCGACCTCATCCTCAGTACCGAGATCATGCTGATCGCGCTGTCGAGCCTCGACCCGGACTTCGGGATCTGGATGACGCTGGGCGCCCTCCTCGTCATCGGCCTCGCCATGACGGTCGTCGTCTACGGCGCGGTGGCGCTGCTGGTCAAGCTCGACGACATGGGCCTGCGCCTGATGAAGAGCCCCTCGCGCGGCGTCCGCCGGTTCGGGGTGCGGATCGTGGCATCCATGCCCGCGGTGTTCCGCGTCATCAGCATCATCGGCACGGTCGCCATGCTCTGGGTCGGTGGGCACCTCGTGGTGCAGAACCTCGCGGAGACCCTGTGGTCGGGTCCCTACGACCTCGTGCACGTCGTGACCCACGCCATCGAGGCGGCGGGACCGGTCGTGGTCTGGATCGTCGACACGGCGATCTCGGCGGTGTTCGGCCTCGCGCTGGGGTTGATCATCGTCGCGATCGTGATGGGGATCTCGCGCGCGGTCAAGCGCGAGCACCCCGCCGGCGCCGCGCACTGACGAGCGCGCCGCCGGGCCCCGCGCTCGATCGGCGCGCGTACGCGGAGGCGTCTCCCGAGCCATCGACGTGGGGAGGGCGTTCGTCCGGCTCACCTCGCGTCAGGAGTGGCCGCGTGCCTCTCCCGCAGCGACCGTGCGCGTGAGGCCGGCGACGAGCTCGGGCCAGAGTTCGGGAACGATGTAGTGACCCATGCCGGAGTGCACCTGCAGCTCGGCGTGGGTGAGGGCCTCGGCCATGTCGACGGCCGCACTCCAGTGCAGCACGTCGTCGTCGCGACCGTGGAAGACCAGCGCGGGCACGTCGACCGCCCGGAGTGCGTCGAGTCGCTCGGGGGCGCGCAGCAGCGCGGACCACTGCCGCGAGAAGCCCTCCGGTGCGTAGCCGCGGTCGAACGCCTCGACGGCCGCCCACGCGTTCCACTCGACGTCGAGCGGGTAGCGCTGGCCCGCGGTGGAGGCGGCGAAACCCGCCGCCCCCGCTCGGACGTCTTCGCGCGTGTACCGGACGGGCTGACGCATGAGCTCGGGACGTTCGTCGTGCAGGATGTACCGCGGATCGCGGCCGGGGATGGTCGAGAGCAGACCCAGGCTGCGCACGCGCGCGGGATGCCTGATCGCGACCATCTGCGCCATCATCCCGCCCATCGAGTGCCCGACCAGGTGCCCCGCCTCGACCCCCAGATCATCGAGCACGCGGATGACGTCGTCGCCCATCTCCTCGAGCCCGTAGCCGCCGTCGATGTCGTCCGGACCGCCGAAGCGGGCCGAGAGGCCGACGTCGCGGTTGTCCATCCGCACCACGTGCAGCCCGCGACCGACGAGGGCGGCCACGAGGTCGACGTGCCAGGCGATGAGCTGGGCACCGCCGCCCGCGATGAGGACGACCGTCGGGTCGGCGGCGTCTCCGGCGGTGTCGTAGAAGATCGCGTGATCGGGGGTGTGCGGCATCCGGGGTCCTTGTCTGGGCTGCGAGCGACGATAGTGCGTGTCAGCGGACCGACGGTATGGGCGCGGAGCCCATGCGATCTGCGGCGGGGATGGATGCCGCGTACGTCGCGCCGAGGTCGCGTGAGAGCGCGGCGGCGAGCTCGCGGGCCGCTTCGCGCAGCTCGGGCAGGCGCGCGGAGACGTCTTCGGTGGCTCCCACGATGCACGCGGCCGCAGCGACCAGACCCGCCGCGTCGCGGACGGGCGCCGACACCGAGGTGATGCCGAACTCGTCGACCGAGCGCATCGTGAGCGTTCCCTCGTCGCGGACCCTCCCGACGCGGCGGACGAAGCGCGCGTACTCGGCGGCGCCGTGGCGGCGGGGGAAGAGCTCGGCGAGCTGCGCGGCGTCGAAGTCCATCGCGAGGGTGGGCCCGCCGTCGGACCCCACGAGCGGATGCGGGCGGCCGAGCCACGGCGCCATGCGGAGTCCCTCGCCGAGCGGCTCGATGTGCTCGACGACGGTGAAGCTGCGCATGCCGACGAGGGTCGTGACGAACACGCACGCACCCACCCGCTGGGCGGTCGCGGACGTGCGGCCCGGACCCCCTTGCGCGAGGGTCGGCAGGAACGCCGCGCGATGCCACGCGTGGATCGCGGGATCGACATGGAGGGAGTCGGTCTCGGCGTCGCGGGAGAGCAGGCCCGTCCGCACGAGGGCGTCGACGAGCCGGCGGGTACGGTCGCCTCGCATTCCGGTCGCGGCGGCGACGGCCGAGGCGCTCCCCGGGGCCCGGGCGACGGTCTCCACCACTCGCACGGCCGCCTCGATCGCGCGGTCGGGGACGGACGGTCGGGGCTCGGGCTCGGGCGTCGGCGGACGGTGCGCCCGATCGAGCGACCGCTCGAACGCGCGTCGGGCATCGGCGAGCAGGCGCCGGATGCGCGGTCGGGCGCGGGCCGCGCGATAGACCGGCAGTGCCACCGCGAGCACTCCGACGCGGCGGCCGTCGGGCGCGGTGAGGGCGACCGCGATCTCGACGGCGCGCCCCGTCTCCGATTCGACGACGGCCTCGTCGGCACCGTCGATCGACAGGGCGCGCACGAGGGCTCGGCGGGGGTCGTCGATCCGGTCGCCGACCGCGGCCGGCACGTGCAGCGTCCACCCCGAGGCCACGGAGGCCGTGATGCGGACTCCGCCGTCTTCGGGCGCGGCGAGCACGACGGTCTCCGCGGTGTCCTGCGCGAGGCGGTGCAGCTCGTAGTGCACGGTCGGTCCGAGCGCCGCGGCGGCCCGACCGGAGAGCGAGATCGCGCGTGCGCCCACACGGAAAGTGCCGTACGCCTCGGCCCGCTCGATCAGGCCGACCTCCGCGAGCTCGGCGCACAGGCGAGAGGTGGTGCTGAGGCTCGCGCCGATCGTCGCCGTCAGTCGAGACAGGGGGAGCGGCACGGTCGGGTCCACCCGGCCGGCGACCGCGCGCAGCACGGCGACGGCCAGCTCGATACGCGTGCTCACGGCATCCGCTCCTGAATCTGCAAAGTCGACGATGGGAAATTGCGGCTGAGTGCGACGGTAACAGGGCCGCGACGGGCGGTTCGAATAATTGCCGGTATTCGCCGGACGCCCGTCCGGCCACCCGGAAGGATCCGTCATGGAGGAGTTCGACGTCGCCGTCGTCGGGTTGGGCGCCCTCGGCAGCGCGGCCGCGTACCACCTGGCCGGCCGCGGCGCGCGCGTCGTCGCCTTCGAGCAGTACGAGCTCGGCCACGTGCGAGGCGCCTCGCACGACACCTCGCGGATCGTGCGGACGTCGTACGGCTCGGCCGCGTACGTGCGCTTCGCCCAGGCGGCCTACCGGGAGTGGGCGTCACTCGAGGCGGCCACCGGCGAGCGCCTGCTGACGGTCACGGGCGGAGTGGTGTTCATCCCCGACACCGGACCCTACGACGCCGCCGACTTCGCGCGCAGCTTGTCGGAGAGCGGCGTGCCCTTCGAACTCCTCGGCCCCGACGAGGTCCGCGGACGGTGGCCGCAGTTCGTCGTACCGACGGGGGTGACCTGCGTCTACACCCCCGACTCGGGCATCGCCCACGCCGCGCGCACCGTCGCGACCCTGCAGATGCACGCGCGCATGCGCGGCGCCGACCTGCGCGATCGCACCCGCGTGGACCGCCTCCTGCCCGACGCCGGCGGTGTCGTCGTGCGCACCTCCGGCGGTGACGTGCGCGCGCGACGCGTCGTCGTCGCCGCGGACGCCTGGACGAACGAGTTGCTCGAGCCCCTCGGCATCCGCATCCCCCTCGAGGTCATGCAGGAACAGGTGAGCTACTTCGCGCCGAGTGCGCCCGAAGCGTTCGACCGCGACCGCTTCCCGGTCTGGATCTGGGAGGACGAGGAGTGCTTCTACGGCTTCCCCACCTATGGCGAGCCGACGGTCAAGGCGGCGCGCGATGTGTCGGAGATCCACATGACGCCCGCGGAACGCACGTTCGTGCCGTCTCCGGAGCGCACGGCCGAGTTGGCGGCGTTCCTGACCGCGACCCTTCCCGGCAGCGGTCCGCTGCTGCGCACGGTCACCTGCCAGTACGCCCTCACGCCCGACCGCCGCTTCCTGATCGGCCCTCTCGTCGAGCAGCCCGACATCGTCGTCGCGCTCGGAGCCGGCCACGCGTTCAAGTTCACGCCCGCGATCGGGCTGGCGCTCGCGGAACTCGCGCTGGGCGGCGAGACCACCGACGACCTGACGGCGTTCGCGGTCGACGCGACCGTCGCCCCGGCGATGTGAGGACGAGCATGCGAATCTGCCGACGAGACCCGGTGCCGATGTGCGCTTCGGGGGTGCAGTGATGAGACACGACGCCGACTACGCGCTCGAGGACGTCGATGCGGTGCGCGCCCTCGTGCGCGAGAACCCGTGGGCGACCCTGGTGAGCCACGTGCCGCGCCGCGGCCTCGTCGCCTCGCACTACCCGGTGCTGATCGACGACACCGTCGAGGAGCTCGCGCTGGTGAGCCACGTGGGGCGTCCCGACGAGGCCCTGCACGAGCTCGGCGCCCGCGAGGTGATGGTCATCGTCTCCGGGCCCAGCGGGTACGTGTCGCCGAGCTGGTACGACGTCTCGCCCGCCGTGCCGACCTGGAACTTCGTGGTCGCCCACCTGCACGGCATCCCGGAACTGCTGTCCGACGACGACAACCTCGCCGTCCTCGACCGGCTCGTGGCGCATTTCGAGGCGCCGCTGCCGAATCCCTTCCTGATGCACCGGAGCCGGGAGAACACCGCCTACGCCGAACGGATCGTGCGGGGCACGGTCGGCTTCCGCCTTCCGGTGGCGCGGTTCGACGCCAAGCAGAAGCTCAGTCAGGACAAGCCCGACGAGTTCGTCGACCGTATCGTCGCGGCGCTTCGCCGCCCCGGCCCGTACGCCAACCCCGCCCTGGCCGACCGGATGGACACCATCCGCCCCCGAAAGGAACGAGAACAACGATGACCGGATTCGTCGGCGTGGATGCCATGGTGCGCTGGGTCGCCACGCACGGGGCCGAGAGGCTCATGACCGACATGGTCGCCTACCTGGAGGCCGATTACCGGCGGTGGCCGTCGTTCGACAAGGTCGAGCGGATGGCGAGCCACACCCCGTTCGGCGTGATCGAGTTGATGCCGATCAGCGACCCCGACACGTACGCCTTCAAGTACGTGAACGGGCACCCCTTCAACCCCGGCCGCGGTTACCAGACGGTCACCGCGTTCGGCGTGCTCGCCGACGTGCACAACGGGTATCCGGTGTTCCTGTCGGAGATGACGCTGCTGACGGCGCTGCGGACGGCGGCGACGTCGGCGATGGTCGCCCGCCGGCTGGCGCGCCCCGACTCCGACATCATGGCGATGATCGGCGCCGGCAGCCAGGCCGAGTTCCAAGCGCTGGCGTTCCGCGGCGTACTCGGGGTCGACCGGCTCCGGGTCTTCGACGTCGATCCCGCCGCCAGCGCCAAGCTGGTGCGCAATCTGGCACCTCTGGGCTTCGACATCACGGTGTGCGACTCCGCCGCCGAAGCCGCCCGGGGCGCCGACATCGTCACGACCTGCACCGCCGACAAGACGGCGGCGACCGTGCTGAGCGATGCCGACGTGGCATCCGGCATGCACATCAACGCGATCGGCGGCGACTGCCCCGGCAAGACCGAGCTCGACCCGGCGATCCTCTCCCGCGGGTCGGTGTTCGTCGAGTACACGCCGCAGACGCGCATAGAAGGAGAGATCCAGCGCGCGGCCGCGGACTTCCCGGTGACCGAGTTCTGGGAGGTGCTGACGGGTCGCACCCCCGGCCGCACCTCCGTCGACCAGGTGACGGTGTTCGACTCGGTCGGCTTCGCGATCGAGGACTTCTCGGCCCTGCGGTTCCTGCGCGACAGCGTAGCCGGCACCGAGCTCGCGCTCGAGATCGACCTCGTGGCCGCCCCCGACGATCCGAAGGACCTCTTCGGCCTCGTCGGCGCCCCGGTGCCGTCGCGATGAGCGCGCTCACGTTGCGCTCCGTCCGCCCCTACGGAGGCGAACCGGTCGACGTCGTCGTGCGCGACGGCCTCATCGTCGCGATCGCCCCCGCCGGCTCGGCGCCGGATGAGAGCGAGGTCCTCGACCTGGACGGCCGCTTCGTCGGCCCCGGCCTGTGGGACGCGCACGTGCACTTCACGCAGTGGGTCATCTCGAGCCGGCGGGTGGATGTCGGCGGTACGGGCAGTCCCGAAGAGGTCGTGGACGTCGTGCGGCGCGCGATGGCCGCCGGAGCGCCCCGCACCGACGGCGTGCTCGTCGGCTACGGCTACCGCGACGGCCTCTGGTCGACGCCGACCTCGCTCCGCGCTCTCGACGAGGCGTTCCCCGACGACCCGGTGATGCTCGTCAGCGGTGACCTGCACGCGGGGTGGATGAACTCGCGCGGGGCGGAGCGGTTCGGTCTGCACCCCGATGCCGGCGGCGTCGTCTCGGAGGCCGACTGGATCGGCTCTCTCCAACGCTTCCAGAAGGCGGCGTCCATCCCTCTCGAGGCGTACGAGCAGGTGGCCCAGGCGGCCGCCCGACGGGGGGTCGTCGGCATCGTCGACTACGAGAACGTGCCGAACTTCCGTGAGTGGCCCGAGCGGGTCTCCGCGGGCGTGCGCGCGCTGCGCGTCGACGCGTCGGTGTGGCCCGACCGGCTCGAAGAGGCCCTGGCCGCGGGGCTGCGGACGGGTGACCCCCTCGATGCCGATGGCCTCGTCACCATGGGGCGGCTGAAGGTCGTCGTCGACGGCTCCCTCAACACCCGCACGGCGTTGTGCTGGGACCCGTACCCCGGTGCCGACCCGCACGCCGAGCACGGGTGCGGGGTGCGGAGCGTGCCCGTGGACGAGTTGCGCCGACTGCTCGTGCGGGCGAAGGAGGGCGGCATCCTGCCCGCGGTCCACGCGATCGGCGACCGCGCGAACACCGAGGTGATCGAGGTCTTCGAGGAGCTCGGGATGCCGGGCATCATCGAGCACGCCCAGCTCGTCCGCGACGCCGACTTCCCGCGGTTCCGTCGGGCCGGTCTCATCGCGAGCGTGCAACCGGAGCACGCGATGGACGACCGCGACATCGCCGACCTGCACTGGGCCGGACGCACGGCGCGGGCCTTCGCCTTCGGGTCGCTGCACCGATCGGGGGCCGCGCTGCGATTGGGCTCCGACGCCCCCGTCGCGCCGCTCGACCCGTGGCACGCCATCGCCTCCGCGACGGCGCGCAGTCGCGGCGACCGCGAGGCGTGGCATCCGGAGCAGCGTCTGCCCCTCGAGGTCGCCCTGGCGGCGAGCAGCCGCAGCACGCTGGCGGTGGGGCAGCCGGCCGACCTCGTCGTGACCGATCACGACCCCTACGCCGCCGATCGCGATGCGCTGCGGGACATGCCCGTGGCCGCGACCCTGCTCGGCGGGCGGTTCACGCACCGGGCCGGGGTGTAGGCGCAGGGTGTCGCCGTGCCCGCGCGGCGGGGCGACACCCTCGACACCGGTGCCCGGTCTCGCCGGGGGCCGCGGGCGACGTCAGGCGTCGAGGACGAGGGACGAACCCGCCCGGGCGCGCGAGACGCACGGGTAGATCGTGCGCGAGTCGTCGTCGGTCGTGAGCGAGTCACGATGCTCCACCGCACCCTCCCGCACCGGCAGCGCGCACGAGCCGCACACCCCGCGCAGACACGATCCGCTCACGGCGACCCCGGCGCCCCGCAGCGACTCGAGCAGCGACCGCGCGGCCGGCACCTCGACCGTCACCCCCGAGCGGGCCGCGGTCGCCGTGAAGGGCTCGTTCGGTGCGAACGCCCGTCGACGCGGCTCGAAGCGCTCGAGATGGATGCCGGATCCCGACGGCAGCATCGGGGTCAGATCGAGCAGCGCGTCGGTGAAGGCGGCGGGGCCGCACGCGTAGACGTCGGTGCCCGGTGCGATCGACCCGATGACGGCCGCGAGGTCGAGGCGTCCCCGGGTGCCGCTGACATGCACCTCGGCGCGGTGCCCGAGCGCGGCGATCTCGTCGGCGAAGGCGACCCCGTCCGCGTGGCGCGCGGCGACGATCATGCGCCAGTCGGCGCCGACGGATGCCAGGTGGCGGGCCATCGAGAGGATCGGGGTCACACCGATCCCGGCGGCCAGCAGCAGATACGCGGGCGCCTCGCCGAGCTCGAACAGGTTGCGGGGCGGGCGCACCCACACGGTGCCGCCCTCGCGCAGGAACGCGTGGATGTAGTGCGACCCCCCGCGCGAGAGCTCCTCGCGTCGCACGGCGATGCGGTACGACGTCGCGTCGTCGGGGTCGCCGCAGAGCGAGTACTGCCGCTCGTGTCGGGTGACGAGCTGCAGGTCGATATGGGCACCGGGTCGCCACGCGGGGAGGGGGGATCCGTCGACGTGCTGGAGGCGGAGGCTGACGATGTCGGCCGTCTGGCGGGTGATCTCGCGGACCACCAGGGGCATGAGTCCTTCGCGGCTGCGCACCTCAGTACAGCGCCCGGTACGCGCCGGTCATCGCCTCGTCGATGACGTCGCCCACGCTGGCGTCCCATCCCGAGGTGCTGGCCCAGATCTGACCCGAGGTCGGCACCTGGGCGGCCAGGTCCTGCATCTCGGCGTCCCAGATCCCGCCCCGCAGCAGCGCGCGCCCGCAGTGCAGATACACCTGCTCGATGCGCAGCACGATCGCGAGGTCGGGAACGGTGTGGTCCTGCTCGAGCGAGCGCAGCAGGACGGGGTCGTCGGTGACCACGGCGGTGCCGTTGATGCGCAGCGTCTCGGTCATGCCTGGCACGAAGCAGAGCAGCGCGGCGTGGCCGTTGTCGACGATGTTGCGCATCGAGTCGGCGATCCTGTTGCCGAGGCGGTCGGGGAGGACCACCGTGCGATCGTCGATCGCGCGGACGAAGCCGGGGTAGTCCCCGCGAGGGGAGCAGTCGCACGTCCCGTCGGCATCGGCGGTGGCCAGCGTGGCGAAGGGCGAATGCGCGAGGAAGCGCAGGCAGTTCTCGTCGAGACGGTCGGTGATCTTCTGCAGCGACGGCCCCTCGGGCTCGCCCAGCGCGGCGCGGATCTCCGCGAGTCCGAGCGCGCGGAAATCGGTGGAGAGCATACGTTCGACGCTACCCTCCACGTTGCCGCGGCTCATCGTCGTGCTGGCACAGGATCGTGGGGCGGATGTGTGCCCCCGGCACAGCGTCCACGTCGGAGTGAGCGCGCGGCCCGCGTCGCCGGAGGGTCAGCGCCCGGTCCCGAGCAGGCGGACGCGGCAGGCCAGCTCGACGGCGAAACGGGTGTCGGGATCGTCGAGGTCGACGTCGAGCAGCTCGCGGGCCCGGCGGATGCGGTATCCCACCGCGTTCGGGTGCAGGTTCAACTCACGCCCCGCCTGGGCGAGGGAGTTGCGGTTGCCGAGATACGACAGCAGCGTGCGCACCGCCGTGATCGACTTCTCGGACCCCAGCACGTCGAGCGGATGCAGGATGTCGTCGAGCAGATTGCGACTCACGGGTGAGGCGTAGAAGTCGAGCAGGAGGCGGCGGAGCCCCGTCACGTCGGTGAGCTCGATGGCATCCAATCGACCCCCGGCGATGGCGGAGTCGGCGGCGACCCGCGCCTCGGCGGCCGACTGCCGCAGGCCCGCGGCGCCCGTCTGGGGCGTGCCGAGGCCGACGGTGTAGGTCCAGTCGTCGCCGACGAGACGGCGTGCCTGCGCCTGGACGCGCGAGATCACGTCGCGCAGGCGTCGCTGGTGGTCGCCGGCACCGTGGTCCTCGCTGCTGACGACGAGCACATCGTCCTGCAGGAAGGCGATGTGCCACAGTTCGGGGCGGTCCTCGATGAGCTGCAGGGTGAACAGCTCGAGCGCCGCCTCCACGAAGCGCGGGGCGCGCAGTCCCGGGTCGGTGCGGTGCTGGGGTCGCATCCAGGCGACCGCGTGGGACAGCTGCAGCGGCAGGCCGAGGCGCGCCGCGGGTGCGACGAAACCGTCGACGCGTCCCGCCTCGGCCAGCATGAGCTCGACGATGAGGTCGGCCCGCGACTGATTGGGGGCGAAACGATCCTGCAGGTGGCGCTGCATCGCGCGCGACACCAGAGACGCCACGACCGGCAGCGCGACGGTCGCGGCCGGGTCGGACGTCTCGGCCACCAGGCGCCCGATCGGCACCTCGCCGGCGAACACCGCGTCGGCGTCGGTCCACGACGTCGTGAGGTCTTCGCGCAGGCTCACCCGCACGCCGAGTGCCGTGCCGGCGGCATCGAGGATCGCGGGGACCGCGTCTCCCTCGCCGGCCGCCGCCGCCTGCGTCGCCTTCTCGACCGCGAATGCCGCGCGGGTCATCGACTCGGCCGCTCCGCCGCTGATGACGCGGTCGATCGCGACGGCGAGATCCGGTGCGCGCGCCGCCAGCGAGACGAGCACCGGGACGCCGCCGCGAGCCGCGAGGACGGCGGCCGTCTCGGTCACCGAGAAGCCGGTGGGCATGACCAGGCCGGCGAGACCGCGCGCACTGGCCTGGCGCAACGCGACGTCGACGAGGTACGGAGCGGGCGGTTCGTCTCCGGCCACCACGGCGAGGGCCCCGGCGGGCAGGGTGGGCAGATCGGCGAGGGTCGTGACCTCGACCCGGGCGATGACCGCGCCTTCCTCGGGGCCTGCCGCGTGCGCGACACCGAGCCGCTCCGTCTGAGCGAGAAGGTCCCGTGTCGTGAGCTGTGCCACGAGCACAATCTACGCGGATTCCCTGTTGCGTCACCACATTGTCGCTCTCGGGGGTGGTGCTTAGTGTCATGACATGGCATTCCCGTCCCTCGCTCCGCCGACCGCGGCCCGCGCCCCCGAGCACGTCACGGCCGACGACATCGCGGCGCTCGCCGCGGGCGCGGCGATCTTCGGCACGGGCGGTGGCGGCGCCGTCTACACCTCGCAGCTGACCACCGAACGCGCGATCCGCGAGCACGGTCCGGTGCGGCTGTTGAGCCTCGACGACCTCGGCCCCGACGACGCCGTCATCATGATGAGCGGCATCGGCGCACCGACGGTCGGCATCGAGATGCTCTCGTCCGTGCAGCAGATCGAGACGCTGCTGCACGAGGCCGAACGCGTCGCGGGGCGCAAGATCACCGCGATCATGCCCGCGGAGATCGGCGGCAGCAACGGCGTCTCGCCCGCCGGATGGGCGGCGCGCCTCGGCGTGGCGCTCCTGGACGCCGACGGCATGGGCCGCGCGTTCCCCGAGGCCACCATGATCTCCACCAACGTCGCAGGGGTCCCGTGCGAGTTCGCGGTCCTCAGCGACGTCGTCGGCAACGTCGTGACCCTGCGCACGGTGGACCTCGGATGGCTCGAACGCCACGCCCGCGCGGTGACCGTGGCGGCCGGTGGCATCTGCCTCGGCGCGCACTACCTGCTCACCGCCGAGACCGCCCGGGGCGCCGTGATCCCGGGCACCATCAGCACGGCGATCCGCGTCGGGCGGGCGCTGCTGGGCTCGGCCGAGCCGGTGGCGGCGATCGCCGAGGAGCTGGACGCCGACGTGCTCATCTCGGGCAAGATCGTCGACGTCTCGCGGCGGACCGAGGGCGGATTCGTCCGCGGCTCGATCACGATCGCCGGGATCGGCGACGACCGCGGGCGCCTCCAGCGGGTCGAGCTGCGCAACGAGAACCTCGTCGTGCTCGAAGACGGCGAGGTGCTCGCCACCGTCCCCGACCTGATCACCGTCGTCGACATCGAGACCGGTCACGCCATCTCGACCGAGATGCTGCGCTACGGCCAGCGCGTGTCGGTGCTGGCGTGGGCGTGCGACCCCCTCTGGCGTACCGAGCGGGGGCTCGAGATCGCCGGCCCCCGCGCGTTCGGCTACGACCTGCCCTACGTCCCCTTCGAGCGGAAGGACGCGCGATGATCGCCGTTCGCGACCTGTCCATCGGCGTCGACGTCGGCGGAACCAACACCGACGCCGTCGTCGTGGATGCCACCGGCTCGGTGATCGCGTGGACGAAACAGCCCACGACGGGAGACGTCATCGGGGGGATCCGGGCGGGCATCGCCGCGGTGCTGAACCAGCTGGGCGACGACCGCGACCGGGTGTCGCGCGTGATGCTCGGGACGACGCACGCGACCAACGCGATCGTCGCCCGCCGGGGTCTCGACCGGGTCGCCCTCGTGCGGCTCGGGGCGCCCGCGGCGACCGAATGGCCCCCGCTGACGGGCTGGCCGGCCGACCTCAGCGACCAGGTGCTGGCCGGGGCGGCGATGCTCGGCGGCGGGCACATGGTCGACGGCACTCCCATCTCCCCGCTCGACCGCGACGGCATCCGGCGCTTCCTCGACGCACTCGACGGCGGCTTCGACAGCGTCGCCGTCTGCGGCATCTTCGCGCCCTCGTCGCCCGACCAGGAGCGCGAGGTGGAGCAGCTCGTGCACGATCACCTCGGTGAGAACGTGCCCGTCTTCCTCAGCCAGGACATCGGCCCCGACGGTCTGCTCGAGCGCGAGAACGCGACCGTGCTCAACGCGGCTCTGCGCGGGGTCGCCAGCGAGGTCACCCGTGCGCTGGTCGATGTCGTCGCCGAGGAGGGCCTCGACGTCTCGACGTTCTTCGCGCAGAACGACGGCACGCTCATGTCGCTCGACTACGCGGTGAGCTATCCCGTGCTGACCATCGGTTCGGGGCCGGCGAACTCCATCCGCGGGGCGGCGTTCCTCTCGGGGGCGCAGAACGCGATCGTCGTCGACGTCGGGGGCACCACCAGCGACCTCGGTGTGCTCGTCGACGGTTTCCCCCGGGAGTCGACCCTGCCGCGCGACATCGGCGGGGTGCGGACCAACTTCCGCATGCCCGACATCCTCAGCCTCGGCATCGGCGGCGGCACGATCATCGACCCCCGCACGGGTGCCGTAGGCCCCGGGTCCGTGGGATACCGCATCGCCCAGGAGGGGTTGCTCTTCGGCGGTTCCACCCCGACGCTGACCGATGCGGCCGCGGCCGCGGGGCACGGCATCCGGGGACTGTCCCTTCCGTCGCTCTCGTCCGGACAGCGCGACATGCTCGCCCGAGCCCTCGCCCACGCGCACGAGCGCATCGAGGAGGCCGTCGAACGGCTGTCGCTCGGCCGCGTCGACCTGCCGCTCATCGTCGTCGGCGGCGGAGCGCACCTCGTTCCCGACGACCTGCCGGGAGCCGGCGACGTGCTGCGACCCGACCGGGCCGACGTCGCAAACGCGGTCGGTGCGGCCATCTCGCTCGCCGGGGGCCGCGCCGACCAGATCTCCGACGCCGACGACCGGGATGCCGCGATCGCGGCCGCCTCGGAAGCGGCCATCCAGAAGGCCATCCAGGCGGGGGCCGATCCCCTCGCGGTCGAGATCGTCGACGTCCTCGAGACGTCGTTGTCGTACACGGCCCGTCCCACCCTCAAGGTGTCGGTGAAAGCAGCCGGCCCCCTGAGCCACCTCGCCGCGCCCATCCCCGCGCGCTGACACCCACCGCACCACCCTCCGGCACCACCGACGCTTCACCCGAATCAAGGAGCAAGGCAATGAAACGCAGCACCGTCGTCCCGGCCGCAGCCGCGGTCGTCCTCCTCGCATTGACACTTGCGTCGTGCGCCGCGCCGTCCGACAACGGCGGGGGAGGGGGCGCCGTCGTGTCGGGCGGCACGTTCGTCAAGGCGATCAGCGACGACCCGGGCGACCTCGACCCGATGAAGACCGTCTCCCCCGACACCTTCGACGTCGTCACGATCGCCTACGAGTCGCTCATCTACGTCACCCCCGACGGCGAGTACGAGCCGTGGCTCGCCGAGAGCTGGACCGATGAGGGCACCTCGGCCACGTTCACGCTCAAGGACGGCATCACCTGCGCCGACGGCTCGGAATTCACCGCGCAGACCGTCGCCGACAACCTGAACTACAACGCCGACCCGGCCAACGCGACCTTCTCGTACGGCACCGTCATCACCGAAGCCGTCTCCGCCACGGCCGAGGGCGATGTGGTCACGGTCACCAGCACCGTCAACGACCCGTTCCTCTCCATCAACCTGGGCACGATCATGATGGTCTGCGACGCGGGGCTCGCCGACATCGCCTCCCTGTCCGACACCACCGACGGCACCGGCCTGTTCCAGCTCAGCGAAGCCCGCCCCGGCGACGCGTACGTGTTCACCAAGCGCGATGGATACACCTGGGGCCCCTACGGCGTCACGGGCGACACCGAGGGCCTGCCCGAGACCATCGAGGCCCGCATCGTCTCGGATCAGAGCACGGTGACCAACCTGCTGCTCTCCGGCGAGCTCAACTCGGGCGTCGTGACCGGCCCCGACCAGGACCGCTTGCAGGGCGCGGGCATCGAGTACGCGGGCGTGCGCAACCCCGTCGGCCAGATCCTCTTCAACGAGCGCGAGGGGCGGCCGTTCTCCGACCCGCTCGTGCGTGAGGCGCTCTCGATCGCGATCAACCGCGACGAAGTGGGCCCCGTCATCGCCGGCGCGACCGGTCTGCCCTCCGCGGGCCTCGTCATGAAGACGCCCCTGCTCTGCGTGCAGGACCCGCCCAGCTGGACGCTGCCCGACACCGACCTCGACCGCGCCGGCGAGCTGCTCGACGAAGCCGGGTGGACCCTCGGCTCCGACGGCATCCGTTCCAAGAACGGTCAGCCGCTGAACGTGAAGTTCATCTACGACGCCCCGACGGCCTCGCACGCTCCGGCCGCGGAACTGGTGAAGGAGACGTGGGACCAGCTCGGCGTGGTCACCGAGCTGTCGGCGAACGACGCCGCGGCGTGGTCGGACCAGCTCTACACGAGCTTCGACTGGGACACCGGTTGGGTGCAGATCGCGCCGGGCAGCCCCGTCGTGCTCGACCTGTTCTTCGGCGGCGCGACCCCCGACCAGGGCGGTCTGAACTTCATGTTCGTCGACAACCCCGAGTACAACGCCCTCGCCACCCAGGCGAAGACGGCATCGCCCGACGCGGCATGCGGTCTCTGGCAGCAGGCGGAGCAGCAGCTCATCGAGCAGTTCGACACCTTCCCGGTGATCGACAACATCCTGCCGAACTACATGAGCGGCGCGACGTTCGAGCAGCCGAACTTCCTGAACCCCACCTCGATCCGGATGCAGGGCTGACCCCGTGACCGCCACCCCTCCGCCCGTCGTCGCCGATCTGGCCGGCGCCCCCACCGCCGCCCTGGCGGTGCGGGCGGAGGGGCGCGGCCGCGGCCCGCGACTGTCGCCGCGCGCGGCGTTCCTGGTGCGGCGGCTCGGGCGCCTGCTCGTCTCGCTCGTCGTCGTCGTCGTCGCGTCGTTCTTCCTCATCCACCTCGTGCCCGGAGATCCCGTGCGCGCGGCCCTCGGCATCCAGGCCTCGCCCGAGCTCGTCGCCGCGACGCGGGCGGAGTTGGGTCTGGACAAGCCCATCCCGGTGCAGTTCTTCGACTACGTCTCGAACCTGCTCCGCGGGGACTTCGGCGAGTCCATCCGCACCGGCCGCTCGGTGTCCGAGACCATCGGCCAGCGTTTCCCCGCGACCGTCACCCTCGGAGTGGTGAGCTTCCTCGTGGCGCTGCTGGCGGCGGTCCCGCTCGGCATCGGCGCCGCCGTCGCCCTCCAGCGTCCGGGTCGCCGGGTCGCCGATGCGCTCATCTCCGGCGTACTGGGCATGCTCATCGCCGTGCCCGGCTTCCTTCTCGCCGTCGGTCTCATCGCCCTCTTCGCCGTGCAGTTGCGGTGGCTGCCGGCCGCGGGGTGGGGCTCGCCACAGGATGCCGTGCTCCCGGTGCTCGGGCTCGCGCTCGGACCGATGGCCTATCTCGCCCGTATCGTGCAGGTCGAGATGTCGGGCGTCCTGGGCGCCACCTACATGACCACCGCCCGCGCCAAACGCCTGCCCGGCCGCCTCGTGTACCTGCGGCACGCCCTGCCGAACATCATCACCGCGTCGCTGACGGTCAGCGGGCTCCTGCTCAGCGGCATGATCGCCGGCACCGTGCTGATCGAGACGGTGTTCGCCATCCCCGGCATGGGCGGGGTGATGGTGCCCGCGGTGGGGGCGAAGGACTATCCCATCGTGCAGGGGCTCGTCATCGTCTACGCCCTGATCATCCTCGGCGTGAACCTGATCGTCGATCTCATCCTCGTGACCGTGGATCCGCGGTCCTCGATCACGGAGGGCTGACCCATGACCTGGCGCTCACGACTGGTCTCACCGGCCGGTATCGCCGCCCTCGTCGGCGTGCTGCTCTTCCTCTTCCTCGCCGTGGCGGGACCGAGCGTCTTCGTCGCCGCGGCGGAGACCTCGAACGTGCCCGAACGGCTGCTCGCGCCGAGCCTGGCGCACCCGTTCGGAACCGACGACCTCGGGCGCGACATCTTCGCCCGCGTGCTGGTCGCCGCCCGCATCTCGCTGCTGCTGACCCTCGGGGCCACCGTGGTCTCGACCGTCGGCGGCATCGCCTACGGCCTCATCGCCGTCGTCCTGCCCCGTCACGTGCGTCGTCTCGCGACCGGCCTGCTCGACGTGCTGCTCGCCTTCCCGTGGTTGCTGATGGTGCTGTTCTTCACCGTCATCTGGGGAGCCAGCGCGACGAGCGCGATGTTCGCGATCGGCATCTCGGGGATCCCGTTCATGGCGCGTCTGGTCTACAACCTCGCCTCGTCGGTGTCGGGCCGCGACTACGTCCGCGCCGCGCGCGTCGTGGGTGTCGGGCCCGTCGGCATCCTGGTGCGGCACATCCTGCCGAACATCGCCAACCCCCTGTTCGTCAACGCCGCGGCCACCGCGAGCGTCACCCTGCTGTCGTTCGCGGGGCTGTCGTTCCTCGGGCTCGGCGTGCAGGCCCCCGAGTACGACTGGGGTCGCCTGCTGCAAGACGGGATCACCCGCATCTACGTCAACCCGCTCGCCGCCATCGGACCCGGAATCGCGGTCGTGCTCGCCGGACTGGTGTTCACCTTCGTCAGCGAAGCACTCGCCGACACCCGCGGCGGGGGACGCAGCGCCGTGGCACGGCGCGCCGTGGGAGCCGTCGCGCCCACGCGACGCCCGGGCGTGGTCCCGGCGGTGCGTCCGGCACCGGTCGAGGCTGAACCGGTCGCCGAGATCGCCGACCTGCGGGTCGCCTTCTCGACCGCCGACGGCGGCGAGGTGGAACGCGTGAGGGGCGTGAGCGTGCGCATCCTCCCCGGCGAGGTCGTCGGCATCGTCGGGGAGTCGGGGTCGGGCAAGTCGCTGACAGCGATGGCCCTCGCGGGTCTGCTCGGCGCTGACGCGCGGATCACCACGACCGCGCACACCTTCCACGGCATCGACATGACCCGACCTCTCAGCGCGGCCGACCGATCGACCCTGGGCGTGGAGCTCGGGATGGTCTTCCAAGACCCGCTGACCTCGCTCAACCCCGCTCTCACCATCGGCCGGCAGCTCACCGAGGTCCCCGAAGTGCACCTCGGGATGTCGCGCGCGAAAGCCCGCGCGCACGCCGCCGACGCTCTCGAGGCCGTCGGTATCGCGGATGCGACACGGCGTCTGTCGCAGTACCCGCACCAGTTCAGCGGGGGCATGCGACAGCGCGCGATGATCGGTCAGGCCCTCACCGGCCGCCCGAAGCTCATCATCGCCGACGAACCGACGACCGCTCTCGATGTGACGGTGCAACGACAGGTGATGGGCGTGCTCCGGCGCGCACAGCGCGACACGGGAGCGGCCATCGTCTTCATCTCGCACGACATCGCCCTGGTCTCGGCGTTCTGCGACCGCGTGCTCGTCATGAAGGACGGCGCCATCGTCGAGGAGCTCGACGCGCAGCGTATCCGCGAGGATGCCACCCACCCCTACTCCCGGGCGCTCATCGCCTGCCTGCCCGACATGACATCCGACCGCACGCGGCCGCTCCCGGTGATCCCGCCGGAGCTCGCCGCCGCCGCCCTCGCCGAGGAGGTGGGGGTGTGAACGCCCTCGAGATCGACCGACTGAGCGTCCGCTACGGGCGGGCCACCGTCGTCGACGACGTCTCGCTCGTCGTCCCCGCGGGCCGGACCCTGGGGCTCGTGGGTGAGTCCGGGTCGGGCAAGAGCACCATCGCCGCCGCGACGGTGGGCCTGGTCGCTCCCGCCGCCGGGGAGATCCGGGTCGGCGGGGTCGTGGCATCCGGTCGCGGAAGGGCCGCACGCGAGGCTCGCCGTCGCTTGCAACTCGTCTTCCAAGACCCGTTCTCGGCGCTCGATCCGCGCATGAGCATCGGCGACTCCATCGCCGAGGCGTTGCGCGCAAGCGGCAAGCCCTTCTCACGCGACGCCCGCGTCGCGCGCGTGCGCGAGCTGTTGGGCCTCGTCCACCTCGACCCCGACCGCGCAGGCGATCTGCCGGCGGCCTTCTCGGGCGGGCAACGCCAGCGCGTGACCATCGCGCGCGCACTCGCAGGAGAACCGAGCGTCCTCATCGCCGACGAGGTGACCAGCGCCCTCGACGTGTCGGTGCAGGGATCGGTGCTGAACCTGCTGCGGGAGCTCCAGGAACGGTTCGGTCTGTCGATGCTCTTCATCTCGCACAATCTCGCGGTCGTCCGGTACGTGAGCGACGAGATCGCCGTCATGCGCCACGGACGCATCGTCGAGTCGGGTCCGACCGAGCAGCTGCTCGCCGCCCCCGGCGAGGCGTACACCCTCGACCTGCTCGACGCGGTGCCGGTGCTGGGCGTCCGGATGGCGACAGAGTGAAGGTCGCGGTCGACGAGGTCGAGGTGCTCACCGCCGATCTCGTCGCGGTACGCCGCGAGCTGCACGCGCTCGCCGAGGTCGGACTCGACCTGCCCGAGACGCAGGCGCTGCTGCTGCGCGAACTCGCCGGCCTGGGCCTGGAGATCACGACGGGCACGGCGCTCTCGTCGGTCACCGCCGTGCTGCGGGGCGCTCTCCCCGGGCCGTCGGTTCTCCTGCGGGCCGACATGGACGCGCTCCCCGTGGTCGAGGCGACGGGTCTTCCCTTCGCCTCGTCGCGGGGGACCATGCACGCGTGCGGGCACGATCTGCACATGGCCGGGCTCCTCGGCGCCGCCCGCATCCTCGCGGGCCGTCGCGACGAGCTCGCGGGGTGCGTCGTCTTCATGTTCCAACCGGGCGAAGAGGGCTACGCCGGTGCCCGGTCCATGATCGACGAGGGAGTGCTGGATGCGGCCGGGGCGCCGCCCGTCGCGGCTTTCGCGCTGCACGTCGACACGATGACCGACGGGGGCACGTTCGTCACCCGGCCGGGACCGATGATGGCAGGCGTGAGTGCGGCGACCCTGACCGTGCGCGGTACCGGCGGTCACGCGGCGATGCCGCACCAGGGCATCGACCCGGTCCCGGTCGCTGCGGAGCTCGTGCTGGCCGTGCAGTCCTACGCCGCCCGGCGGCTCCCCGTGACGGACCCCGCCGTGCTGTCGGTCACGGGCCTGCGCAGCGACTCGGCCGCCGGCAACGTGCTGAGCGAGACGGTCACGCTCGTGCTGAACATGCGCACGTTCTCGGATGCCACTCGCTCGCGCGTCCGCGACGATCTGCCGGCGCTGCTCACCGGGATAGCGAGAGCCCACGGCTGCGACCTCGAGACGCAGTGGGTCGATTCCTACCCCGTCACCGTCAACGACCCCGACGAGACCGCCGCCGTGCTCGACATGCTCCGGGCGGCGCACGGCGTCGAGCGGGTGCGCGTCCTCGACGCGCCGTCACCGGCGTCCGAGGACTTCGCGTACGTACTCGAACGCGTCCCCGGCACCCTGGTCTTCCTCGGCGTGGCCCCGGCCGGACAACGCGCTCCGCTGCACTCCGACCGCGCGGTCTTCGACGACTCCCACCTGGGCCTGCACGCGGCCACCCTCGCGGAGCTCGCGTGGGAACGGCTGCATCGCACGGGGCCCTGAGGGCGCCGTGGTCGACTCCGGCGACACCCCTGTCGTCTCCGATGCCGACGACATCGCGGCGCTGCGTCGGCGCACCGGTGAACTCGCAGCGCTCTACGCCAGCGCGCGAGAGCTCACGGCGGTGCGAGACGTCGATGCCGTGCTCGAGCGTCTCGTGGAGCGTGCGCACGAGCTCCTCGCGGCCGACGTCGCCTACCTCTCGGAGTTCGACGACGACGATGTGACGCTCCGGGTCCGTGAGACCCGCGGGGCCGTGACGGCGGCGCTGCGCGATCTCGTCGTCCCTCCCGGCCGCGGCCTGGTGGGGGCGATCGCGGAGTCCCGACTGCCGCAGGCCGTCCGCCGGTACGACACCGTGGCGCCCGAGCGGCACACCGAGGGCATCGACGCGGTCGTGGCGGCCGAGGGGATCGTGTCGATGCTCGGCGTTCCCCTGCTCTCTCGAGAACGGGTCCTCGGCGTGCTCTTCGTCGCGGAACGTCGCGAACGACTGTTCACCCCCGACGACATCGCGTTGCTGGCGGCTCTGGCCGACCACGCCTCTGTCGTGCTGCAGACCGCGTCCGCGCTCGCCGACGCCCGCCGGCAGGCGGAGCGCGCCCGGGCTGCCGCGGCGGAGCTGAAGGCTCACCTCGACGCACGGGACCGGGCCAACCGGGTGCATCTCGAGCTCGTCGACGCGGTGCTGGCCGGTGGGGGCCTCGCCCCCGTGGCGCACACCCTGTCGACCGCGCTGCAGGCCCCCGTCGCGATCGTCGGCGCCGACGGCGTCGTTCGAGCGAGCCACGGCGCCGATGCTCCCGCCGTGGGCGGGAGCATGCCGCCGCGCACCGACGTCGACGCACGGGTGACGAGCCCGATCCTGGCCGGTGGTCGTAGTTTCGGGGCCATCGTGGTGGGGGCGTCCGATCGCACGCTCGACGACGTCGACCGGCGCACGATCGAGCGGGCGGCGCAGGTCGCAGCCCTCCTGGCGTTGTCGGAGGAAGCCGTCGCCGAGGCCGATCACCGCCAGCGTTCCGACCTGCTCGTCGACCTCGTCACCGCGTCGGAGCAGCGTCGGGCCGACATCGTCGCGGCGCTGCGTCGCGCGGGCGTCGACGCGGGGCGCCTCGGCGCGGTGACCGCGGTCGCGGTGGACGGAGGGCGACGGGCCGAAGCCGCCCGCACGGTGGCGCGACAGCTGGGCGCGGGCGCGCTCGTCGGCGAGCTCGACGGGCTCGTCATCGCGGCGCACGGGGCGAGCTTCGACGCCGCATCGCACCGGCGCCTCCGCGACGCCCTGGCGACGGAGACGCTGGTCGTCACCGCGGTCGCCGACGCGGGGGACATGCCGCGGGCCACCCAGGACGTGCGGTCGGCGGTGGCCCTGGCCCGGGCGCTGGGGCTGCGCGACGCGCTGGTCACCGCCGACGAGCTCCTGCCCTACGCGGCGGCGATCGGGGCCGACGGCCGGGCGCTCGCGTCCTTCCTCGACTCCGCGCTGGGCGCCGTGCGGCGCCATGACCAGGCGCGCGGAAGCGACCTCCTCGCGACGCTCCGTGCCTTCGTGCGGCACGGGGCGAGTCCGACGCGCACCGCCCGGGCCCTCACGTTCCACACCAACACGATCCTGCAGCGGCTCGAGAAGCTCGACGGGCTGCTCGGGGCGGGCTGGCGGGACGACGAGAGGTTCTTCCGCCTGTCGATCGCCGTGCGCCTGGACGAGCTCCGCGAGCGCGTGGGACGCGGCGTCGATGGATGAGTCCTCCACCCGGAACGCGTGCCACTGTGGCGCCGGTCCATACCCGCCCGGCCGCCGTCGACCTAGCGTCGAGGTGACGCCGTGGTCATCGCGGCGCCGTCCCGTCGAAGGAGCCCGTGTGACACCCTCCAGCCGCCTCTCCGGACTCCGCGACCACGGCCCGATCGCGCGACGTGCCCTCGTCGCCCGGGCGGCCGGGCTCGATCCCGCCGTGCTGGGGGCTTTCGAACCGACGGACGGCTTGACGCTGTCGCAGGCCGACCACATGGTCGAGAACGTCGTCGGCCTCATCGGCATCCCCGTCGGGATCGCCACGAACTTCCGCATCGACGGCGTGGACCGGCTCGTGCCGATGGCGACCGAAGAGCCTTCGGTCGTCGCCGCCGCATCGAACGCCGCGCGCATGGCCCGGCAGACCGGAGGGTTCGTCACCTCCTCGACGGGCGAGGTGATGACCGCGCAGGTCCAGGTGCTCGACGCCGTCGACCCCGAGGGGACGCGCCTGCGTCTGTTGGAGGCGCGGGACGAACTGCTCGCCCTCGCCGACGCGCAGGACCCCCTGCTGGTGTCGTTGGGCGGCGGCGCCGTCGACATCACCGCGCGCACCCTCCCCACGCGCACCGGCGTTCACGTGATCCTGCACCTGCACGTCGACGTCCGGGATGCCATGGGAGCGAACGCCGTCAACACGATGGCCGAAGCCCTCGCTCCGCGGATCGCCGAGATCGCCGGGGCGCGGACGCTCCTGCGCATCCTGACCAACAAGGCCGATCGGCGCCTGACGCGCGCGCGTGCGCTCTTCTCCGCCGACGCTCTCGGCGGGGCGCAGGTGGTCGCCGACATCGAGGCGGCGAGTGCGTTCGCCGAGGCCGACGCGTATCGGGCCGCCACGCACAACAAGGGCATCATGAACGGGATCAGCGCCGTCGTGCTGGCCACCGGCAACGACACGCGCGCGGTGGAGGCCGGATGCCACTCGCATGCGGCGCGCGACGGCGGGTATAGCGCCCTGTCGCGGTTCGAGCGGAACGCCGACGGGGATCTCGTCGGCACGCTCGAGGTGCCCCTCGCGGTCGGGCTCGTCGGAGGAGCGACCCGCGCGCATCCCACCGCCCGCGCCGCCGTGCAGCTGCTCGGCGTCGACACCGCGCGTCAGCTCGCGGCGACGATCGCCGCGGTGGGCCTCGCGCAGAACCTGGCCGCATGCCGCGCGCTGGCGGCCGAGGGCATCCAGCGGGGGCACATGACCTTGCACGCTCGCACCGTGGCCGCCAGCGCCGGCGCGGCGAGCCACGAGATCGCGGCGGTGGCCGCACGGATCGTCGCGGACCGGCGTATCCGGGTCGAGTACGCGCGCGAGGTGCTCGACGAGCTGCGCGGAGCGCACTCGTGACGACCCCCCTTCCCCGCTCGCATCCTCGCGTCGTGCCGCGGGAGGGGATGCCGGCCGCGGTCACCGTCTACGAGGTGGGGCCGCGCGACGGACTGCAGGCCGAGACGGACGTCATCCCCACGGCCGTGAAGTCCGAGCTGTGTGCGCGCCTGTTCGCCGCGGGTACCCGTGCGCTCGAGCTGACGAGTTTCGTACCGCCGTCCTGGGTCCCGCAGCTCGCCGATGCGCACGCGGTCGTCGCCTCCGTCCGCCCGCCGGAGGGGGCCCGTGCCGTCGCCCTCGTCCCCAACCGACGCGGGTTCGAGGACGCCCTCGCCGCGGGGGTGAGGGAAGTCGCCGTGGTCGTCAGCGCGACCGACGCCTTCGCTCGCGCGAACCTGAACACCGACCGCGCGGGTTCCCTCGCCCGCTCCGCCGCCGTCGTCACCGACGCCCGTGCGATCGGGATCCCCGTCCGCGGGTACGTCTCGATGGCGTTCGGCGACCCGTGGGAGGGCGACGTGGACGTCGCCGCGGTCGTCGACGCCGCCGCCGAGCTCTACGGTGCCGGGTGCCGCACGATCGCGCTGGGCGACACGATCGGCGTTGCGACGCCCGGAGACGTCGAGCGGATCGTCGACGCGGTGGAGGATGCCGGCGTCCCCCGCTCCGCCCTCGCATTGCACCTGCACGACACGTACGGTCAGGCGCTCGCCAACGTCCTCGCCGGGCTGCAGTCCGGCGTGACGGAGTTCGACTCCTCGGTCGGCGGCCTCGGCCGCTGCCCCTACGCCCCCGGTGCCACCGGCAATCTCGCCACGGAGGATCTGGTCTGGATGCTCGAGGGGCTCGGCATCCGCACCGGTCTCGACATCGCCGCCCTCGCCCGCACCAGTTCCTGGCTGGCGGGGGTCCGCGGCCGACCGCACGTGTCGCGCGTCGCCGCCGCCCTGACCCGCACACCACCCGAACTCTCTGAGGAGCCATCCGTATGACCACCCCCCTCGCGCCCGGATCCGGCTCCCTGGCGGGCGTCGTCGTACTCGACCTGTCGCGGGTGCTCGCCGGTCCCTACGCCGCGCAGACCCTCGCCGACCTCGGCGCCACGGTCATCAAGATCGAGAACCCCCGCGACCCCGACGTCTCGCGTGGTTTCCCGCCCTACCTGACCCACGGCGACGAGGAGTTCAGCGCCTATTACGCGCAGTACAACCGCGGCAAGCTCGGCGTCGGGCTCGATCTGGCGGCCCCGGGCGGTACCGAGACGCTGATCGACCTCGTGCGTCGGGCCGACATCCTGGTCGAGAACTTCCGCCCCGGCACGATGGACAAGCTCGGGGTGGGGTACGACGTGCTGCACGCCGCCAATCCCCGCCTGGTCTACGTCGCGGTCTCGGGGTACGGACAGACCGGCACGCGCAGCCGTCGACCGGCTTTCGACAACACCGCCCAGGCGGCCGGGGGCATGTGGTCGATGAACGGGTACCCGGGTCAACCTCCCGTGCGGGTGGGCGTCACCATCGGCGATCTCTCGGCGACCCTGTTCGCCGTCGTGGGCACCCTCGCCGCGCTCCGTCACGCCGAGCGCACCGGTGAGGGCCAGCTCGTCGACGTCGCGCAGGTCGACAGCATCCTCGCCCTCACCGAGACCGCCGTCGTCGACTACACCGTGCGCGGGGTCGAAGCCTCACCGGCGGGGAACGCGCACGCATGGGTGCGGCCGTACGAACTCTTCGATTGCGCCGACGGTCAAGTGTTCTTCGGCGCCTACACCGACAAGCTCTGGCGGGCCAGTTGCGCGTTGTTCGGTTCGCCCGAGGCGGCGGACGACCCCGAGATCGACACCATGCGCAAGCGCATGGACGCCGACGTCTACGCCCGCCGGGTCAAGCCGCTCGTCGCAGGCTGGCTCGCGGGGCGCACGAAGGCGGAGCTCGAGGAACTGGCCGGCGACGTCATCCCCCTCACCGCGATCAAGACGATCGGTGAAGTGGTCGACGACCCCGGCACCGCCGAGCGCGAGATGATCGTCGAGGCCGACTACGGCGAGCTCGGCACGCTCCGCATGTTCGGCCAGCCCATCAAACTGAGCGCGACCCCCGCCACCCCCGGTCGTGTCGCGAACCGCTTCGCCGAGCATTCCGACGCCGTCCTGACGGGCCTCGCCGGATACGATCGCGCCCGCATCGCGGAGCTGCGCGCATCGGGAGCCCTGTCGTGACCACCTCGCGTGCGCAGGTCCTCGACGCCGCGCAGGCGGAGGCCTATCGCGGCACGTTCGCGTCGACCGAAGCGGTGCGCGACGACGGCGAGGCGCTCCCACCCGGTTGGGAGGGCGTCTTCTTCCCGTTCGCCGCGGCGTTCGCCGACCTCCGCCCCGACGGCACCCCGGCGCGCGACGGCGTGCTGCCCGAGATCGACCTGCCTCGCCGGATGTACGCGGGAGAGGACACGACGTTCCCCGGTGACCTTCGGCTCGGAGACGTGGTCGTCCAGACGGCGACGGCCGGATCCGTCGTGGAGAAGGCGGGGGCGAACGGCCGGCTCGTCTTCGCCGACATCGAGCGGCAGTTCTCCGTCGGAGGCGAGGTGATGGTGCGCAGTGTCTGGCACGACGTCTTCCTGGAGTCCGCGTCCGGCCCCGGTCGTCCGCCCCGCACCGACCCGGCGGCGGCGGCGACGGCAGCGTGGGTCGACGACGTCGTGCTCGACACGCGGCGGCTCTTCCGGTTCTCGGCGCTGACCTTCAACACGCACCGCGTGCACTACGACCGCACGTGGGCGCTCGAGGTCGAGGGACTCCCCGACCTGCTGGTCCACGGTCCACTGCTGCGCATCTTGATGGTGGATGCGGCCCGTCGGCACGCTCCCGGCCGACGCATCGTGGAACTCCGCGTGCGGATGACGGCCCCGGCGTTCGTCGACGTGCCCATCCGCCTGTGCGGCACCGTCGACTCCTCACGCGTCGTGGCACTCGGTCCGGACGACGCGGTGCTCGCCACGGCGGAGCTCACCCTGGAGTGACGCATCGACCGTGTCGCGCTCGCCGGGGAGGCGACTTCCCCGGGCTGGGGGAACCGCGGACGGACCCCGTCGGCACGTCGCCCACCCCGGTAGCCCGACGGCGTCCGGCGGGACGGCGCTGATACCCCGGGTCAGTCGAGCAGCGAGTGCTCGCCGAGGCGGTGCCAGCTGCGGTTGTAGTACACCAGGGCCGCGCCCGCTTCGCCGGGCTCGAGGTCGCGTTCGACGTCGACCTGCAGGGCTTGAGCGGCGATGACGGTGGAGCCACCGGCATCCATGCGGCTGACCACCTTGCAGCGAAGCCACGCGCGGACGCCGTGATACACGGGTTCGCCGGTGGCGAGGCGCGACCACGCCGAGGTGTCCGCGAAGCGGTCGAGGCCGCTGGTCGCCCCCGCGCGGGCGAGGGAGATGTCTTCGGCGTCGAGCAGGTGCACGACGATCGTGTCGGCCGCGATGATCGTCGGGGTCGCCGACGACAACGCCGACACCGAGAAGATGAGCAACGGCGGGTCTGCGCTCACCGACGACACCGACGACGCGGTGAGGGCCACGGGGCCGTTCTCGCCGTACGCCGTGATGACGGCGATACCGCCCGGGTGACCGCGGAACGCGCGCTTGAAGTCGTCGGCCGAGACCGACGTGCCGATGGCGGGATTACTGTCGGGGATCCCGTGCGCAAGCGAGCTCATACCTACGACGGTAGGCGCTCCCGGGCGAAACGGCGCGGCATGGCGCAACACGATGAAACGCAGCCGCCGCTCCGCTGCCGTGGGGATGCGGATCGAACCGCGAGCGCGAGGCGGGGCCGGATCAGGCCGACTCGACCTCGGCGACCTTCCGACGGGACGCCTTGGGGGTTCCGAACCGACGGGCGACCCGTCGCGCGAGGTGGTGGCTCGGCCGCTCCACGAGTCGGAAGAAGACCTCCGCCAGCACGAGCGCCACGACGATCACCACGGGCAGGAGCAAGAGCGGGTGGACGGGCTCCGGGAGAAGCCGTCCGAACGCGACGATCATCGGCTCGTGCACGAGGTAGAGGCTGAACGACCGCGTGCCCAGCCACCGCAGCGGACGCACGCTGAGGGCGCTGCCCAGACCCGGCGACAGGATGACGAGGATGACGAGCAGCGCCGCACCGAGCACCTGCAGCACACGCGTCGCCGGCGCCACGACGTCGAGGACGCCCTCGCTGAGGGGGAGCGCGAAGACCATCCAGTAGCTGGTCACCAGCAGGACGGTGAGGACTCCGAGGCCGGCGAAGACCGGGGTGGGGTTGCGCAGTCGGTCCCGCAGTGCGGTCAGGCGGTCCCACTCGAAGGCGATGAGGCAGCCCAGCGCGAAGATGGGCAGCTGGAACAGCGCGCCCAGGGCGTAGGGGCGCTCGATGGGTCCTTCGTAGGCGCCGACGATGAGCAGCGCCAGCACGAATGCGACCTTGAGGGGGAGCCCGCGGCGCCATTTCGCCGCGAACAGGATGAACAGCGGCAGCAGGAGCGAGAAGATGATCTCCCACTTCAGCGACCACAGCACCGTGTTCGTCATCCCCGGCTGCGCGGGCACGATGAGGATGAGGTCGCGCAGGATGCCGAGCGGCACCGGATCCATGTGGATCTGCAGGAACCGGCTGCCCTCGACGAGATCGGGGAGCGCGTAGATCCAGATCAGCGCCACGCCCACCGAGGCCCAGACCGGGATGTACAGGCGCACGAGTCGGCTCGGGTAGTAGGCGCGCCAGTTCATGCGCGTGTGACGGGCGGGGAGGCACAGGACGAAGCCGCTCAGCACGAAGAACACGAAGACGGCGACCGACCCCTCCCACGGCAGGTGCAGGGGGGTGTGGGTGAGCCACCACATCGGCTCGGCGGGGGTCGTGGTGGGCCGGGGGTCGGCGAAGGGGGTGACGAAGTCGTCCGACAGCAGCAGACCGTGCAGCAGCACCACGACCATCGCGGCGACGCCGCGGAGTCCGTCGAGGCCCTCGATCCTGCGCGAACCCGCCGTCGACGGCGGGTCGGTCTTCGTGGCATCGCTGTTCATGTGGTCTTCCCCCCGGGTATTGCCCCGGGTCAGCATAGGGACTCGGGATCACGGGCGTGTAACGCGCGGGTGCCCGCACGGGACCATTCGCGCGCACACATCGGAAAGGGCCCGGATGCCGTGGCATCCGGGCCCTTCGTCGACGGGCTCAACCGAGCAGCGGCACGGCCCCCACCAGCACGCCGACGGCGAGCATGACGAGCGAGACGACCGTCGCGCGCCACAGCACCTTCTTGTGGTGGTCGCCGAGGTTGACGCCGGCGAGCGAGACGAGCAGCAGGATCGCCGGGACCAGCGGGCTCTGCAGGTGGACGGGCTGGCCGGTGATCGAGGCGCGGGCCATCTCGACCGGCGCGATGCCGTAGTTCGCCGCGCTCTCGGCGAGCACGGGCAGGATGCCGAAGTAGAACGCGTCGTTCGACATGAAGAACGTGAACGGGATCGACAGCACGCCGGTGATGACGGCGAGGAACGGTCCCATCGACGACGGGATGACCTCGGTGATCCACGCGGCCATCGCGGTGACCATGCCGGTGCCGTTCAGCACGCCGACGAGCACGCCGGCGGCGAGCACCATCGACACGACGCCGACGATGCTGGGCGCGTGGGCGACGATCTCGTCGGCCTGTCCGCGCAGCTTCGGGAAGTTCACGATCAGGGCGAGGGCCGCGCCGACCATGAACACGAACGCCAGCGGGAAGATGTCCATCACCAGCAGCACCATCACCGCGAGCGTGAGCGCGAGGTTGAACCAGATGAGCTTCGGCCGCAGCGTCGCACGGTTGGGGTCGAGCATGGTGTCGGCCATCGCCGTGTCGACGACGTCCACGAGCTGCGGGGCGGCGACGGCGTCGCGGCCGCCGCGGACCGTGACGACGTTGCCGGTGCGCAGCGACGCGACGGCGCCGGGCTTGGGCTCCGCGCCGCGGACGAGGGCGGGGCCGCCGAGGCGACCGAAGGCGCCGGGGGTGCCGAGCTTCGAGGTGTCGACCGAGCCGGCGAGGCGCTTGCGCTCGGACAGGCCGAGGAACCAGGCGAAGGCGAGCGAGACGACGAGGCCCGCGAGGAGCGAGGGGATCATCGGCACGAACACGTCGGTGGGCTGCAGGCCCAGCGCTGTCGCGGCGCGGATGGTCGGACCGCCCCACGGCACGATGTTGAGCGTTCCGTTCATCAGACCCGCCACGCAGGTGAGGACGACGGGGCTCATCCCGAGACGCAGGTACAGCGGCAGCATCGCGGAGGTCGTGATGATGAAGGTGGTGGAGCCGTCGCCGTCGAGCGACACGGCGCCGGCGAGGATGGCCGTGCCCAGCACGATCTTGGCGGGATCGTCGCCGAGGAAGCGCGTGATCACGCGGATCAGCGGGTCGAAGAGGCCCACGTCGATCATGATGCCGAAGTACATGATGGCGAAGAGAAGCAGCGCCGCGGTCGGGGCCATCTTGCCGATCGCGTCGATCACCATGTCGCCCAGGCCGAAGCCGGCACCGGCGATGAGGCCGAAGACCGTCGGAACGACGATGAGGGCGACCATGGGGGTCATGCGCCGCGTCATGATCAGGGCCATGAACGACAGGACCATGAGGAAGCCGAGGGCCACGAGCACCCCGTCGGCGGGCGTGTAGGCCACCGGGTACTCGGCCGTTTCGGCCGCAAGGATCAGGGGGGTCATCGCGACTCCTTCGTCGGGACGGGCGCGGCTCTCGCGCTCTCGATGCGGTGACATTACGGATGCCGCCCTCCCGGGCGCGCGCTTGCTCGCATTGCGCGGGGTTATGCGCGTACCGTGTGTTCTGCGCATTTCGCGCACGGGTCACCCCGCTCGAAGGGAGGTGCGCCATGCGGTTCGCCACGCGGATGCTCGTCGTGCAGGTCGCCACCCAGGTCGCCGTGGTCGCCGTGTGCACCGCCGTCTTCGCCGGGCTGGGGGTGCAGCAGCTCAAGGCCGAGGCCGATTCGTCGGCGCTGAACATCGCGCGATCGGTCGCCGAATCACCCCAGGTGCGCGACCTCGTCGCGGAGTACTCCGCCGATCCCGGGACCCCGGATGCCACGACCCTGCGCGACGGCGTGCTCCAGCGGTACGCCGCCGACGTCACCGACCGCACGGAGGGTCTGTTCGTCGTCATCACCGATGATCACGGCATCCGTCTCGCGCATCCGGATCCCGACCGCCTCGGACAGGTCGTCAGCACGAGCTTCGCCGACGCGCTAGCGGGCCGGGAGGTCGTGACCTGGGAGGTCGGAACCCTGGGGGAGTCCGCCCGGGCGAAGGTCCCCGTCTACCCGCCCGACGGCGGCGCCCCCGTGGGCGAGGTGAGCGTCGGCTTCGAACGGGCGAGCGTCTTCGACGACCTGCCCGCCCTGATCGCCGGAATCGCCGTCGCGGTGCTGCTCGCCGTCGCCATCGGTGCCCTCGTCGCGTTGCTGATGCGTCGCCGGCTCGAGCGGCTCACCCTCGGCGTGCAGCCCGAGGAGCTCGCCGCCCTCGTGCAGACCCAGACCGCCGTGCTCGAGAGCGCCGACGAGGGCGTGCTCGCGCTCGACGACGCGGGGGTGGTGCGCGTGTGCACCGCCGCCGCCGAGCGTCTTCTCGGAATCACGGATGCCGTGGGCCGGCCCCTCGCCGACCTCGCCCTTCCGCCGGTGGTGACCGCGGCGCTCGCGGGGACCGGGGCGAGCACGGGGCTGCCGGTGGGCGACCGCGTGGTCTTCATCGACGTCCGCCCGGTCCGCCGGGGCTCGCGCACGCTCGGCCGTGTGGCGGTGCTGCGCGACCGCACCGACGTGGCCGCGCTGTCGGGGCGGCTCGACAGTGTGCGGGCGATGGGCGATGCGCTGCGGGTGCAGCGGCACGAGAACGCCAATCGCCTGCACGCGGCGGTGGGTCTGCTCGACGCCGACCGCACCGACGAGGCCCGGGCCTTCCTCGCCGACCTCGTCGATCGCGGCTCGGTCGACTGGGCGGTCCCCGGCATCGAGCTCGTCGGCGACGCGATGCTGCAGTCGTTCCTGGGGGCGAAGGCGCTCGCGGCCCGCGAGCGGGGAGTGGCGCTGCGGATCTCCGACGACACGTTCCTGCGCGGCACCGTCGACGACGTCGAAGACGTGGTCGCCGTGCTCGGCAACCTCGTCGACAACGCCGTAACGGCCACGGCGTCCGCTCCGGAGCCCCGCGAGGTCGAGGTGGCGGTGCTCGGCGACGGTGACGCCGTCGTGCTGACGGTGGCCGACACCGGGACCGGCATCGCCGACGTCGACGCCGTCTTCGCCCCCCGCGAGCGCGGCGACGACCCGGCCGCGGTGCACGGTCTGGGCATCGGCCTGCCGCTCTCGCGCGAGTTCGCGCGGCGTCGTGGCGGAGACGTCTGGATCGTCGATCCGGGCGGCGACGGACGCGGTGCCGTCGTGGCCGCGCGCTTGCCGGGCGTCCTGGGCCGCACCGAGGGACCTGATGCTTCGAGGGCGGGAGACGCCGAATGACCGACATCCGCGTCCTCGTCGTCGACGACGACTTCCGCGTCGCGGGGCTGCACCGTGACGCCGTGGCCGGTCGCCCCGGGTTCGTCGCCCTCGAGCCCGCACGCACGGTCGGCGAGGCCCGGGCGGCCCTCGCCGCGCACAGCCCCGACCTGCTGCTCGCCGACGTGTACCTGCCCGACGGAGACGGCGTGGAGCTCGTGCGCTCGGCGGGAGTCGACGCCTTCGTGCTGTCGGCGGCGACGGATGCCGCGACCGTCCGCCGTGCCTTCACCGCCGGCGCCCTCGCCTATCTCGTGAAGCCGTTCGACACGCGCGTGCTGGCGGAACGACTCGACCGTTACGCCCGGTACCGCAACCTCCTCACCAGCGCGCGCCCGCTGTCGCAGGACGACATCGACCGCGCGGCCTCCGTCATGCGCGGCGAGCGCGAGGGGCCGTCGCTCGCGCGCTCGGCGACCGAGCAGACGGTGTTGGCGGCCCTCGGCGCCGAGGAGGCGTCGGCGTCGGAGGTGGCCGAGCGCATCGGCGTTTCGCGCGCGACCGCGCAGCGGCATCTGACGACACTGGCCGAGAGGGGGCTGGTGCAGGTGAGTTTGCGGTACGGCTCCACCGGGCGCCCCGAGCACCGCTTCCGCGCCGGCGCCTGACCCGCGCGGGGAGGTGGCCGAGCTCGGCTCGCGATCCCGTGGAGCGCACGGCGGGGTGGCTGAGCCTGTCGAAGTCACCGGGCGTCGTCGTGCGGGTCCCGGTCCCTTCGACAGGCTCGGGGGACCTCGTGGCGCGCCCCGCGCACCGGCCTCAGGCCTCCAGCACCGCCCACCCGCGCGGGCCGAGCTCGACGCGCCCCTCGACCGGCGATCCGGCGCCGGCGGCGAGAACGCGCCCGTCGGCGATCGGCAGCGAGACCGGCTCGTCGCCGATGTTCAGCGCCACCACGACCGCGTCGTCGCCCACGGCCGTGCGCAGCGCGATCGCGGTGTTCGACACCTCGATCACGTCCGTGTGTGCACGCCAGAGCCAGGGCTTCCGCCGTCGCAGGGCGATCAGCGCCTGGTGGGCCTGCAGGATCCGCTCATCGACCTCGGCATCGTCGGGACGAGCAGGGAAGGCCGGTCTCACCGCGTCGTCGCCGCCGAGGCGCTCCTCTTTCACGCCGGTCCAGCCGAACTCGTCGCCGGCGTACACCGACGGCGTTCCGGCCACGGCGAACAGCACGGCCAGCGCGTGCGGTACGAAGTCCGCGCCCACGGCCGATGCGATGCGGGTGACGTCGTGATTGCCGACGAAGGTCTGCGGCACGAAGGTCGCGAGCAGTGCGTCGTGACGCTCGATCGCGTGGCTCAGCTCGAAGAGGTTGCGGTCGCTGAGACCGTGCCAGATGCCCTGCCACAGCTCGTACTGCGTGAGGGAGTCCATGCTCGACGTGCGCACGATCTCGACGGCGTCGCCGTGGATCACCTCGCCGAGGAACCACGCGTCGGGGAAGCGCTCGCGCACCCGCGGCAGCACCTCGGCCCAGAACGACGGCGGCACCGCGTACGCGGCATCCAATCTCCACCCGTCGATCCCGCGCTCGAGCCAGTGGCACATGATCTCGACGACGAGGTCGACGACCGCGGGGGAGGAGTGCTCGAGCGCGACCAGGGCGTCGTGCCCCTCGAAGACCTCGGCCTCGAATCGGCCGTTCACCCACCGCCCTCGGAACATGTTCGGTCCGTCTTCCTTCATGTCGCGGAAGGCGGGATGCTCGCGCCCCACGTGGTTGAAGACGCCGTCGAGAAGGATCCGGATGCCGCGCTCCCGCGCCGCGGCGACGAGTCGCGCGAAGTCCTCGTCGTCGCCGAGCCGCGGGTCGATGCGGAAATGGTCGACGGTGTCGTAGCCGTGGGTCTCGGCGGCGAAGACGGGCCCGAGCAGCAGGCCGTTGAGGCCGAGCGAGATGACGTGGTCGAGCCACGGCTCGAGGCGTTCGAGACGGTGCACGGGCTCGGCATCCGGGTCGACGCCGTCGCGGATCGGCGCACCCACGAACCCCAGCGGATAGACGTGCCACCAGATGACGTGCTCGGGCCACGCGGGCATGGGGTCTCCTCCGCCCGGCAGGTCGGTGCCGGGACCTTTCGACGCTATCCGCGTCGCCCCCGACCCCCGCGGGGGTTGCGGTCTCCCTCTGCGCGGCGTCGCCGCCCCGCAACCCCGTCGAATGTCCGGGACACGCCGCGCGTCTCGCGCCGAGACGGCATGTCGTGGACGGTCGACGGGAGGCCGTCAGGCCCGCGCCCGGTCCTCCGGCTGGGCGAAGGCGGCGAGATCGAGCGCGCGGGTGCGTGCGGACTCGACCGCGGCGGCCACCGCCCCGATCGAGACGATGTCGGCCCCGAGCGTCGAGGCGACGATCCGTGGAGGCGGTAGGTGCAGCGAGTCGGGGATCGCGTCGATCGCGGCCTCGATGATCGGCCCCGCGCCGGCGGCGATCGCCCCCGACACCACCACACGCTCCACGTCGAACAGACTGCCGAACACCGCCGCGACACCCGCGAGCGCCCCGCCGACCTCGCGGGCGACCGCGAGGGCTCCGGCGTCGCCCGCCGCCGCCAGATCGAGCACGGTCTTGGCCTCGATGGAGGCCGGATCGACGTCGCGGAGCGCGCTGTCGGACGGGAGGGAACCGGATGCCAGGGCGGCGCGCGCCGCGTCGACGCACCGCGGTGCGAGCCCCCAGGCGCTGCCGACGCCCTCGACGCGGTCGAACGCGACCGTCTCGCCGGCGCCGCCGTGCGTGCCCCGCAGCAGACGTCCGTCGACGCTGATCCCGGCGCCGAACCGCTCGCCGGCCAGCAGCGCGACGAAATCGTCGCACCCGACGGCGGCGCCGTGCGCGCGTTCGGCGACGGCCGCGAGGGTGGCGTCGTTCTCGACGCGGACGAGCGGCGCCCACGCGGCGAAGGTGTCGATGAAGTCCGGGTTCATGCGGGCCCAGAACCCGTCATGGTGCACCGGCGAGCGGCCCGCCCTGTTCACGGGGGCGGGCACCCCGACGCACAGGGCGACGATCTCGCCCCGACCGCGCCGTGCGCGGGTGAGGGCGGCGCCCACCGTCGCCTCCGCCGCGCGTCGGCGCCTCTCGGGCGAGTCGAGCTCGGGGTCGACGGTCAGTCGCGACGTTCCGAGGGTGCGTCCGCGCAGGTCGGCCACCGACGCGGAGAGGTGTCCGCGACCGGCGTCGACGCCGACCACGACCCCGGCCTCCGGGCGGAAGGCGAAGCGGCGAGCCGGTCGGCCCTTGGAGTACTCCCCGACAGCGCGGGCGTTCGGCATCTCGGCGAGGAGTCCGCGGGCGGCGAGCTCGTCGAGCACGTCGATCGCCGTCGATCGGGTCAGGCCGACGGCGGCGATCACGTCGCTGGCGGTGAACGCCTCGGCGTCCCACGCGTGGCCGAGCACGGCGTCGAGGTTGTGGCGGCGCAGCGACGGCGTCGTCGTGGTGGCATCCATCGTCACTCTTGACCCCTCTCGCTCCCGATGCAATACTGCCTGCACGACATTGATTTGGCGAGTAGATTTACTGGCTGATACAACATATTCGCAGTGCGGCGGAGGAGGCAGCAGGTGTCGACGAAGATCAGGGCGGGGCGACGATGGATCGCCGTGACCACGGTGGGGGTGCTGGGGGCCGCGATGCTCGCCGGGTGCTCGGCCGATGGACGCGAGACCATCCGCTTCACCTTCAGCAAGCGCGAGGCGCTGTCGTTCATGAACGACGTCGTCGCGCAGTACAACGCGTCGCAAGACGGCGTGCGCGTCGAGATGGACAGCTCGGGTGTCGACGTCGTCTCGGCGAGCTTCGTGCGCGGCAACCCGCCCGACATCATGCTCGCGAACTACAACTACGAAGTCGCCCGCTTCGTGCAGCGCTGCGCGCTGAGCGACCTCAGCGGCACCGAGGCGGCGGGGACCGTCCGTGAAGACCTGCAGCCGCTGCTCGACCAGTACGGGTCGTGCGAGGGACGCACGAGCGCCCTGCCGTACTCGGTGATGGCCGCGTCCGTCATCTACAACAAGCAGATCTTCGAGCAGCTGGGTCTGTCCGTCCCGACCACCTACGACGAGCTGCTGCAGGTCTCCGACACGCTGAAGGCCAACGGCGTCACCCCGTTCTACGGCACGTTCAAAGACGACTGGACCGTGGCGCAGGGCTGGTACGACTACTCCGTCGGAGGCTCGCTCGACGTGCTCGACTTCTTCGACGGTCTCGCGGCGGAGGGCGCCGAGGTGGGGCCCGATTCCCCGGTCTCGTTCGCCAAGGACTTCACCGAGCCGATGGACCGCATGCTCGAGCTGGCGCGGGACTACACGAACCCGGATGCCGAGAGCCGGGCCTACGGCGACGGCAACCTCGCGTTCGCCCAGGGTGAGGCCGCGATGTACCTGCAGGGCCCGTGGGCGCTCGGCGAGATCGCGAAGACCGCGCCCGATCTGCCCGTGGGGACCTTCCCCCTGCCCATGACCGACGACCCCGACGACCTCGCGGTGCGCGTGAACATGGACCTCGCGGCGATCATCCCCGAGGCCTCCCGGCACAAGGATGCCGCGCGCGACTTCCTCGAGTACCTCTACACGCCCGAGATCATCGAGGCCTACAACGAGTCCCAGCTCGGCTTCGCGCCGACGAAGGACGCACCGTCGCCGAGCGACCCCCGCGTCGCGGGGATGATCCCCTACTACGACGAGGGGCGCATCTATCAGGGCGCCTCGGTGCTCGTCCCCAAGACGATCCCCACCTTCAACTACGCGCAGGCGATGATCTTCGGCGCCTCGCCCGAGAGCACGCTGCGCACCATGGACGAGGACTGGTCGCGGCTCGCCTTCCGTCAGCCGCCGGCCTCGACCACCGACGCAGCCGTCGAGGAGGACGCGCGATGAGCACCACCACCACGATCGTCACGGGTGGGAAGGCGGCCGCGCGCCTCAGCACCCGCCGCGTGGAACCGATCTACTACCTGTTCCTGCTGCCGACACTCGCGCTGTTCACCCTGGCCATCACGGTGCCGGGCATCATCGGCATCTTCTTCAGCTTCACCGATTCCATCGGCCTCGGCGAGTGGAACTTCACCGGCCTCACGAATTACATCGCGATCTTCAGTGATCCGGCGATCCTGCAGGCCTACCTGTTCACGTTCGGCTTCTCGGTGGCGACGGTCCTCGTCGTCAACGTCGCGGCGTTCCTGCTGGCCGTGGGCCTGACCTCGCAGATCCGGTTCAAGAAGGCGCTGCGCACGGTCTTCGTCATCCCGATGGTGATCTCGGGCATCATCATCGCCTACGTCTTCAACTTCCTCTTCAGCAACTCGGTGCCCGAGGCCGGAGCCTCGCTCGGCATCCCGTGGCTCGAAACGAGCCTGCTGGCCAATCCCGACCTGGCATGGGTCGCGATCGTCATCGTCACGGCGTGGCAGGCGATCCCCGGCACCCTGCTGATCTACATCGCGGGTCTGCTGTCGGTCCCCGGCGACGTCTACGAAGCCGCCGGCCTCGACGGCGCGAGCAAGACCCAGCAGCTCCTGCGCATCACCCTGCCGCTCGTGGCCGGGTACGTCGTCATCAACATCATCCTGGGCTTCAAGGGCTTCCTGAACGCCTACGACATCATCGTCGGCCTCACCGGCGGCGGGCCGGGCACCGCGACCCGCAGCGTCGCGATGTCGATCATCCTCGGCTTCAACGGCGGTGACTACGCGTACCAGATGGCGAACGCGGCGCTGTTCTTCATCGTCGCCATCGTCATCTCGCTCCTCCAGCTCTCCCTCACCCGGGGAAGGAACACCCTGTCATGACCGCTCTCAACCAGCCCGCGCTCGCGTTCGAGCAGGCCGAACTCACCGTCCCCGACCGCCAGGGCGCGAACGGCCCGGGCGACGGATCCCCGAGGCGCCGCTTCCGTCGCGTCGGTATGGAACGCGTCAACTGGTCGACGACGACCATCCTGGTGCTCTGCTCCCTCACGGTGCTCCTGCCCCTGTACGTCACCGTCTCGATGGCGCTCAAGAGCGGTACGCAGGTCGTCGACGGCAACGCCTTCTCGTTCCCCTCGCCGATCAGCTTCGACGGATTCGTCCAGGCGTGGACGCTGACGAAGTTCCCCGTGGGGCTCGCGATCTCGCTGCTGGTCACCGCCGGCACGGTGGCCGCGACCATCATCCTCGCGGCCTTCGCGTCCTATGCGATCGCCCGCAATTGGGAGCGCAAGCTCTTCCGGTACTCGTTCTTCTATCTGCTCGCGGCCATGTTCATCCCGTTCCCCGTGGTGGCACTGCCGCAGATCCAGCTGACCGGGCGAGTGGGCCTCGACAACCCCGCGGGCGTGATCATCCTGGCCACGATGTTCCAGCTGAGCTTCAGCGTGCTGCTGTTCACGGCGTTCCTGCGCTCGATCCCGCTCGAGCTCGAAGAGAGCGCGCGCATCGACGGCGCGACGACCTGGCAGACCTTCTGGCAGCTGATCTTCCCGCTGCTGGCTCCGATGAGCGCGACGGTCGGCATCTTCGCGTTCCTCTACGCGTGGAACGACTTCATGATGCCCTCGCTCATCATCAGCGACCCGACGCTGCAGACCCTTCCGGTGCGGCAGAACCTCTTCCAGACGCAGTTCAGCAACAACTACAACGTCGCCTTCGCCTCCTACCTCATGGCCATGGCCCCCGCGATCGTCGCCTACCTCTTCACCCAGCGATGGGTGATGGCCGGCGTCACGCAGGGCGCCATCAAGGGCTGAGCATCCATCCCCCCTCGAAAGGAACACACGTGACCACCGCCGCACCCTCCGTGCAGACCCGCGAACTGACCGCAGCCCCCGACTGGTGGCGCCAGGCCGTGGTGTACCAGGTGTACCCCCGCAGCTTCGCCGACACCGACGGCGACGGCCTGGGCGACATCCGCGGGATCACCTCGCGCGTGCCGTACCTGGCGGAGTTGGGGGTGGATGCCATCTGGCTCAGCCCCTTCTACCCCTCCGACCTGGCCGACGGCGGCTACGACGTCGCCGACTACCGCGACGTCGACCCACGGCTGGGGACCCTGGCCGACATGGACGAATTGATCGCGCAGCTGCACGCTCACGGCATCCGTGTCGTCGTCGACATCGTGCCCAACCACACCTCCGACAAGCACGCCTGGTTCCAGGAGGCGTTGGCCGCCGGTCGCGGCTCCGCGGCCCGCGGGCGCTACATCTTCCGCGAGGGCACCGGACCCGATGGTTCCGAGCCGCCCACCGACTGGGTCTCGGTGTTCGGGGGAGCGGGCTGGGAGCGTGTCGCGGACGGTCAGTGGTACTTCCACAACTTCGACGTGTCGCAGCCCGACCTCGACTGGACCAACCCCGAGGTGCGCGCCGACTTCGTCACGACCCTGCGCTTCTGGAGCGACCGGGGCGTCGACGGGTTCCGCATCGACGTCGCGCACATGCTCACGAAAGACCTGAGCGAGCCGCTGCCCTCGCAGGCGGAGCTCGACGCCATGCCGCAGGACGGCAACCACCCCCTCATCGACCGCGACGACGTGCACGAGGTCTACGCCGAGTGGCGCGCGGTGTTCAACTCCTACGACCCGCCGCGCACGGCCGTCGCCGAGGCGTGGGTGCACCCCTCGCGCGTGCCGCTGTACGCGAGCATCGAGAGCCTCGGACAGGCGTTCAACTTCGACCTGCTCGAAGCCGACTTCGACGCCGGCCAGTTCCGCCGGATCGTGGCCGACAACCTGATCCTCGCCGCGCAGTCCGGCTCGTCGACCACGTGGGTGCTCTCCAACCACGACGTCGTGCGTCACGCCACGCGGTACGGTCTGCCCGACGCCGAGCGCGGCGACGACGGGCGGCCCACGCGCAAGCACGGCAACGAGTGGCTGCTCTCCGGCGGACAGTCCCCGGCGCTCGACGCGGCGCGCGGCGAGCGCCGGGCCCGGGCCGCGGCGCTGTTCGTGCTGGGCCTGCCCGGCTCGGCATACCTCTACCAGGGGGAGGAGCTCGGCCTGCACGAGGTCGCCGAGATCCCCGACGACCAGCGTCAGGACCCGACGTTCTTCCGCAGCCCCGGCATCGACCTCGGTCGTGACGGATGCCGCGTGCCCCTGCCGTGGAGCGCCGAGGGCTCCGCGTTCGGCTTCGGTGCGGGCGGTGCCCATCTCCCGCAGCCGGAGTGGTTCGGTGCCTACGCCGTCGACCGCCAGGACGGCGACCCGTCGTCGACGCTGACGCTGTACCGCCGCGCGCTCGATCTGCGGCACGAGCTGCAGACCGACGAGCAGTTGCAGTGGGTCGACACCGACCGTGACGACGTGGTGGCCTTCGCGCGCCCGAACGGGTGGACCGTCGTGACGAACTTCGGCACCGAGCCCGCAGCGCTCCCCGCGGGCGAGGTGGTGTTGTCGAGCACCGCGCTCGAGGGCCACACCCTTCCCGGGGAGTCCTCGGTCTGGCTGCGCCGCGCCTGACCCGTCCCGCCGCTCGCGAGCGGCATCTGCAAGGCCCCGGCGCCCGTGCGTCGGGGCCTTCGCGCGCGCGCGGCGTGGGGCCACCGCCGCGGATCAGCGCACCCGCGCCCAGCCCTCGCCCCGGCGCTCGATCGCCCCGGCCGCGGCGAACGCGTCGAGCCATCCGCCCATGGGCCACACGCCCCACCGCTCGTGGAACGCGGCGCCGTTGCGCAGGATGTCGTCGAGGTGCTGCCACGGGGGAGACGACACCGGATGCCACTGGTGGTACGCGTCCGCGCCGCCCACCCACCGCAGCTCGACGTCGCGCGACCGAGCAGTCCAGGCGAGGTCGGTGTCCTCGGCGCCGTAGCCCTCGTACCCGGGGTGGAAGCCCCCGATGCGGTCCCAGGTGGCGGGCGTCACGGCGAACGACAGCGACCAGAACAGGTCGTACTCCGCGGCGGTCGCCGCCCGTGTCCTCCCGGCGGGAAGCGCCGGTCGCGCCCGGTGCGGCCGGGTGAGCAGCGGCAGATCCTCGGCGCGTTCGGGGCGTTGCACGCTCGCGAGGTAGGTCACCGCGCCCGCCAGCAGCGCGTCCGGATGCGCGGCGGCCCCCGCGCGATACGCGGTGAGCAGGTCGGGCCCGGGCAGGCAGTCCACGTCGAGGAACACCAGCAGCTCCGCGCCCGCCGTGACGGCGACCTCGGCCGCGTGGTTGCGTCCGTCGCCCACCCGCAGTCCGGAAGGCCCGGGCGGGACATGCAGCGTCAGCGTGCCGGCGTCCCGGATGCCGTCGGGAGGCGACTCATCGAGCCACGCCTCGACGCGCACGATGTCTTCCGCCACGTCGGCGAGCACGCGCCGCTGGCGTTCCAGGTGCTCACGGCGGGCGGCCGAGGCGACGGTGATCACGGCGGTCTTCACGGGCGGGTCCCCTCGATGGCGGCCGCCATCCGCGCGGCGGCGCCGGAGACCCGCCACCGACTCCAGTCCGGGGCGTCTCCCGCCGCCTTCTCGACGAGGTCGACGAGGTGCTCGGCCGAGACGGCGCCGTCGGCCCGCCGAGCCAAGCCCCATGCCTCGAGGGACTCGGCGGTCGCCCGCTGCTCGTCGAAGGGACGCTCCTGCCCGATCACGACGGCTCGGGCACCGGATGCCGCCAGGTCGGCGACGCTGTTCTGTCCGGCGGCGCTGACGACCACCGTGCTCCGCGTCAACAGCGGCCAGGGGTCGTCGACGCGCGAGGCATCGTCGTGTCCGACGGAGGTGACGTTCCACCCGCGCTCGCCGAGGCGCCGGACGCTCTCATCGCGGACGTCCGGGGGGAGCACGCGGCCGAGGAGCAGCACCCGTCGGTGATCGACGGCCCCGGACACCGCCCGCGCGTCGAAGCGCGAGATCCCACCCGTCCAGGTGACGCGATCGGCGTGCGGTGCCAGTCCCGGTGCGTCGACCGCGCCCTCGGGCCACGGAGCGACGATCCGGTCGGCCAGGTCGTACGCGAGAGCGTGCGGGGCGTCCGTGCGCGTGCCCGGCTGGGTGACCGCGACCGTCCGCACACCCAGCAGCCGCGCGAAGGCCACGACCTCGACGCTGACGTCGACGACGAAGGTGTCCAGATCACGGGATGCGGCGGTCGCGGCGATCGTCGCCAGCCGCTCCCGGTGGCCGGGGTGACCGTGCGGCGCCCAGTGCAGGTGGCCGCGCGCGGTCGGGTCGGCGTCGCGAGGTTCCACCCGCGTGCCGTCGGGTGCCTCGAACGGCTCGGCATCCGGGGGCAGCCGCACCCACTCGACGTCGCCCGCGAGCCCGGCGGGTCGGGGCATCGACGAGAACGCGATGACCGGCGCCCGCAGGTGCGGCTGTACGGCGAGGAACCGGGAGACGTGACCGAAGCCGTGGTGGTGGATGTACCAGCCGATCACCACGACACCGCCGGCACGCGGCGCGCGGCGACGGGCTGTGCGGTGTGGGCGAGCACCCGCTCGACCTCTCGGTAGCGCTCGGCGAGCGAGTGCTTCCGCACGGCCGCCCGACGCGTCCACACGCGGGTGAGGGGTTCGCGCGCGCCTTCCGCGGCGAGCCGCGCGGCGGCCTGTCCGAGGGCGACGACGTCGCCGGGCATGACGGTCGCTGATCCCGGCATCCCGGCGAGGACCTCCGACACTCCACCGATGTCGAAGGCTGCGACGGGCGTGCCGGTGGCGAGGGCTTCGGCGATGACGAGGCCGAAGGGCTCCTCCCACATGGGCGTGACCAGGGCGACGGCCGACGACCCCACGAGGCGGCAGAGGTCCGGCTGGTGAAGCGGCCCGACGTAGCGGGCGTGGGCTCCCAGACGCGGCACGATCTCCTGCTCGAAGTAGTCCACGTCGCCGATCCGTCCGGCGAGCACGATGTGCGCACCGGCCGAGCGTGCGGCCTCGATGGCCAGGTGAGGGGCCTTTTCGGGAACCACGCGGCCCGACCACACCCACGACGTCCCGCCCTGGCCGCGGGTCCACTGCTCGGTGTCGATGCCGTTGGGGAAGACGAAGGCGTCGACACCCTCGATCGACCACGCGCGGGCCGTCGCCTGGCTCACCGCGACGAAGCGGTGCGGACTGTCGCCCACCTCCGCCGCGGCCTCCAGCATCGGCTCGAGCGGCGGAGTGTGCAGCGTCGTGACAACGGGGATGTCCGCCGTGCGGCTCCACCGGATCGGGGCGGGGTTCAGGCTGTGGTTGTCGACGACGTCGTACAGGTGGCGGTCGGCGATCAGGCGGTCGAGGGCGGCGTCGTAGGCGATGTCGACGGCGGCGGCGTACCCCTCCGGGTACTCGGTGTCCGACGAGTGCTCGGGGCGCGTCCACTCGGGGACGGGCAGGCGGAATTCCGCCACGTCACCGAGGAAGTCCGACCCGTCGGCGGCGCAGAGCGACACCTCGTGACCCCGGGCGCGCAACCACCGGACGCGATCCCACACGCACGCCTCGAGACCGCCGGCGTGCGGCTGGCGCAGCGGGTGGCGCGAGGGAGCGACGACGAGCACCCGCAGCGGACGCGTGCCGCGGATCACGCGGCGACCTCCGCGGCGAGGGCACCGCGGTAGACGGCGACGTGCGACGCCCGCACGCGGTCGAGCTCGGCGCGGCGTTCCGCGCGTCGGCGTTCCACCTCGGCGCAGCGCTGCGCCGATCCCGGAGACGACGATGCCGGGCCCGTGGCATCCATGATCGCCCTCGCGAGCGAGACGGGGTCGCCCATGTCGTATGCGTGGAAGTCGGCGGGGTGCTGCGCGGCGATGTGCCCGACGGGGGTGCTGACGACGGGCACCGCGAGGTCGTAGCAGAGCTCCGCCCACCCCGACTGCGTGCCGTGGCGGTAGGGCAGCACGCACGCGTCGAGATCGGCGAGCCAGGACGACAGGGCGTCGTCGTCGAGGCGGGAGCCGCGCTCGACCGTGACGGCGTCGGCCCCCTCGGCGAGGAGGGCGATGGATGCCGCGGCCTCCGCGTCGCGGACCCGTTCGTTCATCCGCACCACGGCCTCCACGCGCGCGCCGTGCGCCCGCAGGGCGGCGACGGCGCGGACGAGGGTGGCGGTGGTCCCGACGCCGTCGATGTTGGGGCGGAGATCCCGCAGGTGCACGCCCACGCGCACCGCGTCGTGGGCGTCGCCGGTGGGACGCGGGGCGTCACCGAGCAGCGTGGGGTGGGCGATGACCGTGACGGGACGACGGGTGAGCTCGCGCACCGACGCGCCGGCGGTGTCGGTCAGGGCGATGAGCGCATCGGCCCCGGCGGCCAGCACGGCCAGCGACGCGCGGTGGCTCTCCTGCGAGGTCAGCTGGGGGTTCTCGAGATCGTGCACCGTGTAGACGAGGGGTCGTCCCAGTCGACGGAGGGTGGCCACCGTCGCCCGCAGCTCGTCGGGAGAGTAGGACTCGATCCCGAAGTGCACGTGGACCAGGTCGAAGTCGTCGGCGTGCGCCTCGAGCCACTCCGGCAGCAGAACCTGCGGCGGCCACCACTGACCGGCCGGGGCGCCGGGAGGCGGCGGATCGGCGAGGACCGTCACGCGACGGGGGTCGGTGATGGCGGAGACGTAGGGGTGGGCCGATGGGACGGCGGCGATGCGAACCGGGGGGACGGTGGTGACGACGATCTCTCTCCTCCTCGTGCAGTGATGTGTCGTGGCGTGCGTGCGCGTACCGCATCGCCAGGCACATCGCAATGCAACGGGGCGGTTGGGACGACGATGACACCGACGGATACGTTCACATCATGGGTGGTGAAACGGCGCGGCTGCAGAGCCTTGCGGACCACGGCGACGCGGTGATAGCGCGGCGGCGCCACTACGGAGAATTCTTCGGCGAGATTCCGTTGCCGGAAAATTTCGGCCTGGTCGTGGGCAATTGTCAGGCGGAATCACTTCGGTTGGTCATCGCATCCGACGCCCTCCCCGCCATCCGCGTCCCCGCGGTGCACGAGCTCACCGCGACCGACGCGGAGCGCCTGCACGTCCTCCTCGCGGAGGCTGCGTTCCTTGTCGCCCAACCCATCCGCGACGACTACCGCGACCTCCCCCTCGGCACGGCTCAGCTGCGTGCCTCGCTCGCCCCGACGGCCCGTCTCGTGACGGTCCCCGCCGTCCGTTTCGCGGGACTGCACCCGTTCCAGGCGGTGCTGCGTCTGCCTGCGTTCCCCGAGGACCCGCCCCTCGTTGCCTACCACGACGTCCGCATCGTGGCCGAGGCCGCGGGAACGCCCGTCCCCGCCGAACTGCCCCCGGCGACGGTGCACGCGATCGCCGGGGCGTCCGTCGCCGAGCTGCGTCGCCGCGAGGCCCTCGGTCTCGACGTCGTGGCATCCGATCTCTTCGCCCCGGTCGTCGACGACCTCGCCCGCACCGTCAACCACCCCGGCAACGCCCTCTTCCTCCCGCTCGGGGAGCGGCTCGTCGCCGCGCTCGGTGCGCCCGGCCGTGTCGTCGATCCCGGTCGTCCGATCCTCGCGGGCGTCCGCGCGCCGTTGGAGCGGTGGGTCGTCGACGCCTGGAATCTGGATGCCGCGCCCCGCCCCCACTGGACGGTCGCCGGCGAGACCCTCCCGGCCGAGGCCGTCCGCGAGGCGCATCTGGCGTACTACGCCGAGCGCCCCGAGCTGCTCGCCGCCGTCGTCGCGCGCATGGCCCCCCTCCTCCGCACATGGGCGGCCGCCGCGTGACGGCCTCCTCGATTCCGGATGCCACCCCGCCCGTCCTCCTGGTGCACCCGGGGCCGCACGGCGTCGCCGCCTACGCGCGCGAGATCGCGGCCGAGGTGCTCGAGCAGGAGCCGGCGGCGCGCCTCAGCACCGCCGACGCTCTCGCGGCCCTTCCCGCGGGCACGCCCGTGCACGCCCACGTCACCGACCGGTTGTGGGGGTCGTCGCCCGAACAGGCGACACGTGTCGTCGTCGATCTCGCCGGCCGTCATCCGCTGTCGGTGACCTTCCACGACGTCCCTCAGGCGTCGGACGGTGAGCGCAACCGCCCCCGCCGTCGCGCGTTCTACCGGTCGGTGGCGGAGGCAGCGCGCGGCGTCGCCGTCAACAGCGCGCACGAGCGCGAGCTCCTCCGCGAAGAGGGTGTCTGGGACGGCCCCGTCGCGATCGTCCCCCTCCCCGTCGAGACGGTCGGGCGGTCGGCGCTCGTCGCCGGCGACGATGCTGTCGGGGTCCTCGGGTTCTTCTACCCCGGCAAGGGGCACGACGAGGCGCTGGTCGCGACGGTTTCCGCGGGTATGACCCGTCTGACGGTGCTGGGACGCGCCTCCGACGGGCACGCCGAAGACCTCGAGGCGTTCGTCCGCCGCGCGTCCGCCGCGGGCGTCGACGTCGAGGTGACGGGATGGCTCGACGACGCAGAGATGATCGCGCGGGCGCGCCGCGTCTGCGTGCCCGTGATCGCCCACCGGCACGTGTCGGCGTCCGGGTCGCTGACGTCGTGGATCGGCTGGGGCCGCCGGCCGCTCGCCGTGCGCAATCGCTACATCGACGAGATGGCCGAGCTGCGCCCGGGCGCGCTACGCGTGGTCGATGCCGAAGTCCTCGCCGCCGAGGTGGCGGACGCCCGCCACGACGCGACGCGCACCTGGCACGGCCTCGACCCCGTGCCGTTCGGACGGGCGGACGCGGCGCGCGCCTACCGACGTTGGTGGTCGGAGGTCTTCCGGTGAGTGCGGGATCGACCGAGGAGACCGATCGGATGCCGTGGGTCCCGGGCAATCGGTGGGATCTCGTCGCCGACCGGCAGCCGGACCCTCCACGGGTCAGCGTCGTCGTGACCCACTACGACCAGCCAGAGCAGCTCGCGCGGACGCTCGCCGCCCTGCAATGCCAGGACCACCCGGCCGAGCTCCTCGAGATCATCGTGGCCGACGACGGTTCGCCGACGGAGCCGGTCGTCCCCACCGGGGTCCGCCTCCTCCGTCAGGAGGACCGCGGGTTCCGTGCCGCCGCTGCCCGCAACCTCGGTGCCGCCGCCGCCAGGGGCGACGTCCTGTGCTTCCTCGACGCCGACACCACGCCCGAGCCGGAGTACGTGCGTCGCCTCACCCGCCTGCCCGCTCTCCTTCTCGAGGCGGTCACGGTCGGACGACGCCGTCACGCCGACCTGACCGGGGTGGATGCCACAACGCCGGTCGCCGAGGCCGGACCGGCCCACGAGCTGCCCGAGCCCGCGTGGCTCCGCGACGAGTACGCCCGCAGCGGCGACCTCCTGCACGCCGACGACCGCTCGTACCGGTACGTCATCAGCGCCGTCCTGGCCTGCTCCCGCACGTTCTTCGAGGAGGTCGGCGGTTTCGACGAGTCGTTCTCGTCGTACGGCGGGGAGGATTGGGAATGGGCGCATCGCGCCTGGCAGGCCGGGGCCGTGCTCGCCCACGTTCCGGACGCCGTCGCCTGGCACGACGGTCCCGACTGGGCGGGACGTTCGGGAGACGATCGCGTCCGCGAGGGCAATCGGCAATCGTTGCTCCTCGCGCGGAAGATCCCCGTGGCGGGGTCGAGCGGCCGCGGCCTGCTGCCGACCGTTCCCGATCTGGTGGTGCACCTGCCCGGGGGGCTCTCGTCGTCCGCCGAGTTCGTCTGCGTCGATTCCGTGCTCGCGGCGTTCCCCCTCGCGACCGTGGTGGTACCGCTGTCGCAGGGGGAGTCGCTGGTGCACGCCGACCCTCGCGTACGCGTCGGTGACGAGGGCGCCGACCTCGACGCGAGGGTGACACTCCGTCTCGACCGCGCCCTGGTGATCCGGGATGCCGCCCCCCTCGCGGTGGCGCTGTCCTCGCTGGGCCAGGGGCGGATCGGAGCCATGACCCTTCTCGGCGAGGACGGCATCGTGCTCGCGCGTGCGGATGCGCGGCGTGCGCGCCGTCGCGAACGCCGGTGGTCGACATCCGCCGGCTTCGACGAGGTGGCGCTGACGGTCGAGGGGGTACACGCCCTTCGGGACGAGCCGCATGTGGAAGCGTGGGTGGGCGGCTGGGGAGGGCCCGATCGCTTCGTGTGAGATCCCGGACCCGTCGCCCTACGGGGCCGAGGAACACCGCCGGTCCTGCCCGGGCCACGTCACGACACGCCCGGGATGTGGCTGGATTCGCCGAGGCGCCCGTGCGCACGTAAGTTATTACCTGTTCGCCCCACAGGGGAGAGCGGAGCGGCCGAGAGGCCCCGCGTCCCCTCAAGTAGCGAACCGCCCCAACAACTGCACTTGAGAGTTTCGGCTCCCTCGGCTACAGTTGGGATCTGCCACTCGGCACACACCACACTCAGTTGCTCCTTTTCGGAGTGATCGTGTGTTGGTCTGGTGCTGATTCGTGGCATTCATATCGTGAACTGCCTCATGGGTTGGTCGGAAGACTGTTTCTGTGGGTGCGTCCGTTCCT
>NZ_JARVRW010000014.1 GCF_030209475.1 Microbacterium sp. lyk4-40-TSB-66 | reverse complement strand
GCGGAGGACCCACGCCCCGGCATCCCTCCTCCCGCCCCGGAATCACCTCCCCTCCCGGCGCCGGGGCAACCCTCCCGCGCACCGGCCGAGGCCGCGCCTCTGGCCTCGGCAACCATCGCCCGCTACCGTGTGGGCATGGTCGACCGGGATGCCATGGCGCGCGGCCGCGAGGTCTTCGACCCCATCGCGGAGCAGCACTGCCGCCTGCCCGGAATCGACATCGGTCGCATGTTCGGCACCGAGGGACTCCGCGTACGCGAGAAGGTCTACGCCTTCGTGGTGCACAACGGCTCGCTCGTCGTGAAGCTGCCGGAACGGCGCATCGGCGAACTCGTGGCTGCCGGAGGGGCCGGTCCGATGATCATGCGCGGCCGCCCGATGCGCGAATGGGCGGAGGTTCCGCTGGACACGGGCACCGACCGATGGCAGCGCCTCATCGATGAGGCTCGCGCCTTCGTCGACGAGATCACGCCGTAGCCTGGCGGCGACCCGACGCGGCTCGCCACGACATCGCCCGGCGACGCCCCGCGACCCCGCCGCCCTCGCGACGGACCGCGCTCGGCGGAGGAGCTGCGGCGAACGGAGGACCGCCGGCGCGGCATCCGTCCTCCCCTCCCCGCATCTCCTCCCCTCGTCAGCGCCGCGACCCGCGCTCGCGCCACTCGCCGCACACCCGAGGCACGACGCACGCCGCACACCCCGCATACGCCCCTCCCGCCGATCGCCCCGCACGGCCCCACCCGCCGCCCACCCCACGCACGACGAACGCCGCCGCCCCACCGGGGACGACGGCGTTCGACAGAGGCGGGTTACTCGCCCGCGGCGGCGGGCGCGGCCTGCGCCTGTGCGGCCGGTGCGGCGTCACGCGGAGCGCCGTGCGGCCGGATCACCGAGGGGCGTCGCATGAACAGGACCGCGATCAGCCCCACACCGATGACGATGATCGGCAGTACGAGCGACTGACCCATCGCCTGCGAGAACCCGCCGACGATCTGCGGCGGAAGCGTTCCGGTTCCGAAGCTCGCCCCGGCATCCCCCGCTCCGGGGAGGTTCGCCTCGAGACGTGCCTGCATGAAGGCGGCGATGGATGCCGAGCCGATCACCGATCCGACGGTGCGGGTGGTGTTGTAGATGCCGGCGCCGGCGCCCGCCTGACGCGGCGGGAGGTTGCGCGTCGCGGTGGTCGCGAGCGGACCCCACATGCCCGCGTTTCCGATGCCCATGAAGACGGAGGGGATGAGGAACATCCAGATCGGCGCGTCGTTCAGGATGAGCGCGACGTAGATGCTCAGCGCTCCGCCGACGAGCAGCAGACCCGGCACGAGCAGGAACCGCGGGTCGGTGCGATCGAGGAGCTTGCCGGCGAAGGGGGCGAGCACGCCCGAGAGGATGGCGAGCGGCACGAGCAGCAGCGCCGACTCGGTCGGGGTGAGGCCCCGGGCCAGCTGCAGGTAGAACATCTGCGGGAGCGCCATGCTCGTCACGGTGAAGCCGACCGCCGCGATGGCGAGGTTCGCGATCGAGAAGTTGCGGTCGCGGAACAGGTCGAGCGGCACGAGCGGTTCGCCCTTGCTGCGCGCCTGCGTCCAGATGAACAGCGCCATCACGGCGACGCCCGCCGCGACCATCGCCCAGATCCACGCGGCCCACGAGTAGTGCTCGCCCTCCTGCAGACCGAACACGATGAGGAACAGGCCGACGGCGCTCAGGACGACTCCGACGATGTCGAACTTGTGCGCGGTGCGCGGCAGCTGCGGCACGAGGATGACGGCGGCGATGAAGCCGATGATCCCGACGGGGATGTTGATGAAGAAGATCCACTCCCACCCGAGGCCGTCGACGAGCAGGCCGCCCGCAAGGGGGCCGACGAGGGTGGCGACACCCGCGGTCGCTCCCCACAGCCCCATGGCCGCTCCGCGGTTCTGCGGCGGGAAGGTGCGGGTGATGACGGCCATCGTCTGCGGCGTCATCATCGCCGCTCCGAGGCCCTGCACCGCACGCGCGGCGATGAGCACCTCGAGCGAGGGCGCCAGGCCGCAGGCGAGGGAGGCGATCGTGAAGATCGCCAGACCCGTCAGGTAGATGTTCTTCGGGCCGAACCGGTCGCCGAGGCGGCCGGTGATGAGCAGCGGAACGGCATAGGTCAGCAGGTAGGCGCTGGTGACCCACACGACGTTGTCGAGGTTGCCGGTGTTCGGGTCGAGGGCCGCCTTGATGGCGGGGTTGGCCACCGACACGATCGTGGTGTCGACCAGGATCATGAAGAACCCGATGACCAGGGCCCAGAGGGCGGGCCAGGGGCTACGGGCGGGAGTTCGAGTGGATGCCGTCGTGGCGGCGCGGGAGTCGGTCATGGGGTGGTCTCCTTCGAGACGTGACGCTTGTTCTTGATGTGTTCGGGGATCTCGGCGATGCCCCAGGCGAGGGAGCGATCGGAGAGGCGCGCGCGCAGGGAGTCCTGCCACGCGAGTTCGGCGTCGAGCAGGGCGGACTGCCGCTGCAGCTCGACGAGGAATTGCTCGGGGGTCTCCCGCCGGGTCGCCCCCGCGAGTCCGGTGCGATGCTCGTCGACAGAGGCGACGAGCAGGTCGCGGCGCCGGTCGAGCAGGGCGACGACCTCGTCGCGCTCGAGGTTGTGCGCCTCCGAGAGCGCGACACGGAAATCGCTCGCCCGATCGATCTGGGGCAGCTCGGTACGCACCCATTCCTCCACGGCGTGACGACCGGCGGGAAGGAGCGTGTACGTCGTGCGCTCGGGGCGGTTGCCCTCGCGGTCGACGCCGACCTCGGCGAGCAGGCCGTCGCGCTCGAGGCGGGCGACCGTGTGGTAGATCGTGCCCTTCTGCAGGGGCACCAGACGATCGTCGCGACGTTCCTTCAGGAGGCGCACGATCTCGTAGGTGTGCATGTCGGCCTCGCGAAGGGTCGCGAGGATCATGACCGCGATCGGGGTGAGGCGGACGGGCTGCGGCATCCGTCCTCCTCGTGGTCCGTGTCGACTAGTCCACGTGGACTATACGCCCCTCACGAACGTCGCGCGAACCCCCTCGCAAATTCGTCGAGCGTCCAGAACACGCCGCGTCGCGGAAGCGCGCGCGGCGTGTTCTGGACGCTCAACAGGGGGATGGCGTCAGGACGACGACGACGGCGTCTCGGAACGCTCCGGCGCGGGAGCGCTCGGGGCCGCACGCCGCTGCCCCCACCGGATGGACATGCCGAAGATGCCGCGCTGGTTGGGCTCCTCGACCTCGAGTCCGTAATGCTCGCCGATCGAGTCGCGCAGCTGCGCCCGCTCCGCCTTGTCGTACGCGCGCAGCTCGCGCCGGAAGGCCACCACCGTGGCCCAGCAGATGGCGAGCAGCACGAGGCTGAACGGCAGGGCGATGCTGATCGCCGCCGTCTGCAGCGCCGTGAGTCCGCCGGCGATCAGCAGAGCGAACGCGATGAGCGCCGTCGCGAGGGCGAAGAAGATGCGCACCCAGTTCTTGGGCTCTTCCTCACCGCCGGTGGCGATCATGCTCATGACCAGTGCGCCCGAGTCGGCCGAGGTCACGAAGAACACACCGATCAGGATGAGGAAGCCCACGACCAGCACCGCCGACCCGGGAACGCCCTCGAGCATCTGGAAGAGCGCCGTGGACACGTCGATCGTGCCGTCCTCCCCGACCAGCGAGGCGTTTCCGCTCAGCTCGCCGTAGATGGCGGTGCCGCCGAGGACGGTGAACCACAGGATGCCGACCAGCGTGGGCACCAGGATCACTCCGGTGACGAACTCGCGAACCGTGCGGCCCTTCGAGATGCGCGCGATGAAGATTCCCACGAAGGGCGCCCACGAGATCCACCAGCCCCAGTAGAACGCCGTCCATGCCCCCTGCCACGCGACGCCGTCGTCTCCGGAGTAGGCGCTGACGGTGAACGACAGCCCCACGAAGCTCTGGATGTAGTTTCCGATCGACTGCACGACGTCGCGCAGGAGGAACTCGGTGGGCCCGACGAACAGCAGATACAGCATGAGGATGCCGGCGAGCACGAGGTTGATGTTCGACAGCCACTTCATGCCCTTGCCGACGCCGGAGAGGAGGGAGAAGAGCACGAAGCCGGTGATGATGCCGATGATGATCGCCTGGCTGATGATCGTGGGAGGTACGAGCCCGAGGAAGTCGAGGCCGGCGCTGATCTGGATCACCCCGAGTCCGAGCGAGGTGGCGACACCGAAGAGCGTCCCGACCAGCGCGGCGACGTCGATCGCGTTGCCCCACGCGCCCTGGACCAGCCGGGCGCCGAGGATGGGCTCCAACGCCCAACGGATCGTCCTCGGACGCTTGCGCCGGTGGAAGGCGTACGCGAGGGCGAGTCCGATCACCACGTAGATCGACCAGGCGTGCACGCCCCAGTGCAAGAAGGTCTGCGACATCGCCTGCTGCGCCAACTGCGCCGGCGTGCCCTCCACCCCGGGACGCGGCGAGATGAAATGGCTGAGCGGTTCGCTCACGCCGTAGAACACGAGCCCGATACCCATGCCGGCGGCGAAGAGCAACGCGAACCACGACATGGTCGAGAATTCCGGCTCGTCGTCGTCCTGGCCGAGCTTGATGTTGCCGAACCGGCTGAAGCCCATCGCCAGGGCGAACACGACGAAGAACGCCGCGATCAGCACGTAATACCAGTTGAAGGTCGAGACGATCGCCGTCTGCACGGTGTCGAAGGTCGCCTCGGCTGCCGCGGGGAAGAGGAGAGCGAAGGCGACGAAGGCCAGCGCGATCCCGGCGGCCGGCCAGAAGACCCATCCGCGGATGGTCTTGTGGCGACTGCCCAGGTGCGGGTCGATGTTCACCGCGGAGTCGGGGGATGCCTCGGTCATCTGATCAAGGGTAGTCACGGCCGCCGGCGCGACCGGGGGGGCAGGCGGGGGACGACGGCGTGTGACACAATCCGCGCCGGTGCGCGGTGCCCGTACCCGCGATAATGAGCGGGTGACCTTCGCTCCCCCGCTCGAGCTCCCCGGTTGGCGCCACACCTACTCCGGCAAGGTGCGCGACCTGTATGTGCCCACCGACACCCCCGACGACGCGTCGCCCGCGCGCCTGCTCGTCGTCGCGAGCGACCGCGTGAGCGCCTTCGACCACGTGCTCGCCCCCGGCATCCCGGACAAGGGCGAGCTGCTCACGACGCTGAGCCTGTGGTGGTTCGACCAGCTCGCCGGCGCCGACGGCGGCCGCGGCATCCCGAACCACCTCGCTTCCGACCATGCGCTCGAGGGCGACGACACGGTGGGGCTGATCCCGGATGCCGTGCAGGGGCGCGCGATGCTCGTCCGCTCCCTCGACATGCAGCCGATCGAGTGCGTCGTGCGGGGCTACCTGACCGGCTCGGGCTGGGCCGAATACCGCGCGGAAGGAACCGTCTGCGGCATCCCCCTCCCCGAGGGGCTCGAAGACGGCGACCGCTTGCCGGAGCCGCTCTACACCCCCGCCTTCAAGGCCCCGATGGGCGAGCACGACGAGAACATCACGTTCGAGAGGTCGGTCGAGCTCGTGGGCGCCGAGACCGCTTCGGCGCTACGCGACGCGTCGCTCGAGATCTACCGTCGCGCCTCCGCGACCGCCGAGGCGCACGGGCTGATCCTCGCCGACACCAAGTTCGAGTTCGGCTTCGACGCGGACGGCGTGCTGACGCTGGCCGACGAGGTGCTGACGTCGGACTCGTCTCGCTACTGGGACGCCGAGGCCTGGCGCACCGGCACCACCCCCGCCGAGCGGATGGCGAGCTTCGACAAGCAGATCGTGCGCAACTGGCTCGCCGACAATTGGGACAAGAAGGGCGAGCCCCCCGCACTCCCCACCGAGATCATCGAGCGCACCCGCGAGCGCTACGCCGAGCTGCTGCGCCTGCTGACGTCCTGACTTCGCCCCCGGCGTTGCCGCCGACATCACGTGACGTCGCCGGAACCACCCCGCGAGATCACGTGACCTCGCACGGCTGATACCCGAAAGCACGTGACCCCGCCGAGAGCACACGACACGGGGTGTGAGTTCGGCGGAAGCACGTGACCTCGGCATCCATCCACCACCTCGAGGAGACAAATGTTCCGCTGGAAACTGCACGGCAACGGCCGCACCGTCGCGCCCGGGGCCGTCGTCGCCCCGGGTGAACGCCTGAACTGGGGCGCGACGATCGCGATCGGGCTCCAGCACGTCATCGCCATGTTCGGCGCGACGTTCCTGGTGCCGGTGCTCACCGGTTTCCCGGTGTCGACGACGCTGCTGTTCTCGGGCGTGGGAACGCTGCTGTTCCTCCTCATCACCCGCAACCGCCTCCCCAGCTACCTCGGCTCGTCGTTCGCGTTCATCGCACCGATCACCGCCGCCACCACCATGGCCGGCACCGGGTCGGCGCTCGCGGGGATCGTGGCCGTCGGCATCCTGCTCGCCGCCATCGGCTTCATCGTGCAGTTCGTCGGTCTCGGTTGGGTCGACAAGGTCATGCCCCCGGTCGTCGCCGGCGCGATCGTCGCCCTCATCGGCTTCAACCTCGCCCCCGTCGCCTGGTCGAACTTCCAGCTGCAGCCGCTACCCGGAACCATCACCCTCGTCGCGGTGATCCTGTTCAGCGTGCTGTTCCGCGGTTTCCTGGGCCGCATCTCGATCTTCCTCGGCGTCATCGTCGGCTACGTCGCGACCGTGATCATCCAGGCCGTGTCGGGTGAGATCCTGATCGATTTCGCCGCCGTCGAGGCCGCTCCCTGGGTGGGCCTTCCCACGTTCGAGTTCGCCGACTTCACCACCCCCGCGACCTGGTCCGTCATCGCGATGTTCCTCCCCGTCGTACTGGTGCTGGTCGCCGAGAACGTCGGTCACGTGCGCGGAGTCGCCGCGATGACGGATGCCACCGCGAACCGCTCGACCGGTCGCGCCCTCATCGCCGACGGCGTCGCCACGACCCTCGCGGGAACCTTCGGCGGCTCGGGCACCACCACCTACGGCGAGAACATCGGCGTGATGGCCGCGACCCGCGTGTACTCGACCGCGGTGTACTGGGTCGCCGGTCTCACCGCGATCGTGCTGAGCCTGTCGCCCAAAGTCGGCGCGGTGTTCAACACCATCCCGCCCGGGGTGCTCGGCGGCGTCACCACCGCGCTGTACGGGCTGATCGGCATCATCGGCATCAAGATCTGGGTCGACAACCGCGTCGACTTCTCGCGCCCGGTCAACCAGTACACCGGCGCGGTCTCGCTGGTGATGGCGATCGCCGGGTTCACGCTGCAGTTCGGGCAGTTCCAGCTCGGTGCCATCGTGCTCGGCTCGGTCGCCGCCCTGGTGATCTACCACCTCGGTAACGCCATCGCCCGCGCCCGCAAGACCGGCGCCGACGACGGCGGCCCCATCCCCGCGGTGGGCCCGCTGGGCGGCGACCCGAGCTGATCCGGCGGCCAGCCTCGCCGCGCCGTACCGAGCGGGACACGCCAGCCTTCCCCCCGCTCCGACTCCGGATGGCACACGCGAGGCGCACCACGTGTCCCATTTCGTGCGGGGTGAGGCCCCGCGAGCAGCACCATGTGGGACATGCCCACACGTGGAGCGCCACCCGCCGGCACACGCGTCCCACCTCGTGCAGCGCGACGCCCCGCTAGCTGCACCTCGTGGGACATGCCCACGCGCGGAGCGCCGCTCCACGCCACACGTGTCCCACCTCGTGCAGCGCGACGCCCCGCTAGCTGCACCTCGTGGGACATGCGACACGCAGACGTCTCCACGGGGGAGCCACCGTTACCCCACCGTTACTTGACACGGATGCGCTCCACACCTCACACTGATCTCGGTCGCAGATAAATCGGTTTATCAGCAAGATAAATCGATTATCCAACGGAGGGTGGGGCGATGACTCGAGTACGTCTGGCCGACGTCGCGAAAGCCGCCGGCGTCTCCCCCGCGACCGTCTCGCTCGTGCTCAACGACGCCGAGTCGCGCATCTCGGATGAGACGAAGAAGCGGGTCCGTCGCGTCGCCGACGAGGTGGGGTACTCCCCCAACCCGATCGCCCGGAGCCTGCGCACCCGCGTCACCGGCACCATCGGCCTCGTGTCCGACCGCATCGCCACGACGCCCTTCGCCGGCCGCATGCTCGCCGGCGCGCAGGAGGTCGCCCGCGAGAACGGCCGACTCGTCATCCTCGTCGACACCGACGGCCACCCCGAGATCGAGTCCGACGCGATCACCACCCTCGTCAACCACCGCGTCGACGGCATGGTCTACGCCTCGATGTACCACCGGGTCATCCCGGCGCCCGCGGGTCTTCCCGCCGGCACGGTGTTCCTCGACTGCCGCCCCGAGGACGGCGGCTACCCTGCCGTCGTCCCCGACGACTACGCCGGTGGCCGGGTCGCCACTCAGGAGCTCGTCGACGCGGGACACCGCCGCATCGCCTTCATCGACAACGACGAAGACCGCCCGGTCGCCGCCGGGCTCCGCCTGCGCGGCTACCTCGACGTGCTCGCCGAGTCCGGTATCGAGCCCGACCCCGCCCTACACGTGTTCTCGCCGACCTCGGCGGCGGGCGGGCAGCAGGCCGCGGCCGACCTGTTCGCCCTCGCCCCCGCTCAGCGCCCGACCGGCATCTTCGCCTACAACGACCGCATCGCGGCCGGCGTCGTGACGTGGGCGCACCGCCACGGCATCCGGATCCCCGAAGACCTTTCGATCGTCGGCTACGACGATCAGCAGCTGGTCGCGTCCGAGCTCGACCCGCCGTTGACCACCGTCTCCCTCCCCCACGCGGCCATGGGTCGCTGGGCGATGGAGGTCGCCCTCGGCCTCCGCGAGGCCGACATCGATTCCCCCCACCTCATGGACTGCCCGATCGTTCGTCGGGCTTCCGTCGGCCCTCCTGCGCACCTCGGCAGCGCGCGGGACCCCCGGGCCACGGACTGACGCCGCGCCACGCGGCCCCCTCTCCGGCGACAGCGATGTCGCCGCCACTCGAAAGGAACACGATGAAGAAGTCCTTCATCCCGCTCGCCGCGACAGGTGTCGTCGCAGCGCTCGCGCTGACCGGTTGCGGCCAGGCAGGTCAGGGGGGCGCGACGACCGAAGACGGTCGCACCGTGCTCACCATGTGGACGCACTCCGCGGGCAACCCCGCCGAACTCGCGGTCTACGAGCAGATCATCAGCGACTTCAACGCCTCGCAGGAGAAGTACGAGGTCAAGACCGAATCGTTCCCGCAGGGCGCGTACAACGACGCGATCGTCGCGGCGGCGGCCTCGGGCGACCTGCCCTGCCTCCTCGACCTGGACGGGCCCATCATGCCCAACTGGGCCTGGGCCAACTACCTGCAGCCGCTGAACATCTCCAGCGACATCACCGACAAGCTGCTCCCCACCGCGGTCGGGAAGTACAACGACGAGATCTACTCGGCCGGGTACTGGGATGCCGCCCTCGGCATCTTCGCGCGCAAGTCGGTGCTCGACGCCAACGGCATCCGCATCCCCAACATGGACCAGCCCTGGACGACCACCGAGTTCGACGCCGCTCTGGCGACGCTCAAGGCCGCCGGCTACGAGACCCCGATCGACCTCGGCGCGGAGGACAAGGGCGAGTGGTGGCCCTACGCCTACTCCCCGTTCCTGCAGAGCTTCGGCGGCGACCTCATCGACCGCGACACGATGCTGTCGGCCGACGGTGCCCTCAACGGACCGGATGCCGTGAAGTGGGGGCAGTGGTTCCAGTCGCTGTTCACCAACGGCTACGCCAACAGCGGCGGCACGGTGGGCAACCAGGAGTTCGTCGACGGTGACGTCGCGCTCAGCTACACCGGTGTGTGGAACGGTCTCGCCGCGGTGGATGCCGTGGGCGACGACCTGCTGATCCTCCCGCCGCCGGACCTCGGCAACGGCCCCAAGATCGGTGGCGGCTCGTGGCAGTGGGGCATCTCGGCCTCGTGCAGCGACCCCGAGGGCGCGCGCGAGTACCTGGAGTTCAGCTTCGACGACAAGTACATCACCCAGTTCGCCGACGAGCAGCTCGTGATCCCCGCCACCGAGGCGGCCACCGAGGCGTCGAAGTACTTCAACTCCACCGACGGCGCCCTGCGTCCGTTCGCGGAGTTCTCCAAGGAGTACGCCGTGCTGCGTCCCGAGACCCCCGCCTACGCGGTGATCTCGAGCACGTTCGAGACGGCGGCCAAGGACATCATGAACGGCGCCGACGTGCAGTCGGCTCTGGATGCCGCGGTCACCGAGATCGACACCAACATCTCCTCCAACGACGGCTACGGCGCGAACTGACGCCGCGACCAGCGGTGGGGGTCCTCCTCGGGCCCCCACCGCGCCCCGCGAAAGAAGAACCTGATGACCGTGTCTCCTCCGGTCGCCGCGGCGAAGCAGCCGCGCCGATCCCTCCGCCGCATCCGATCCTCGCGTGGAAGCGAGACGTGGGCGGGCCTGGCGATGATGGCTCCCGCCGCCCTCCTGCTCGTGCTCTTCCTGATCGTGCCCGTGCTGCTGGCGTTCACGCTGTCGTTCACCAACGCCCGCCTGATCTCGCCCAACCCGCCGCGCTTCGTCGGTCTCGACAATTTCTTCCGGGCCTTCACCGCCGACCCGGTGTTCCTGCAGTCGGCGCTGAACACCTTCCTGTTCGCGCTGGTCGTGGTGCCCGTCCAGGCCGGCCTCGGGCTGCTGCTCGCGGTACTGGTGAACCAGCGCCTCCGCGGCACGACCTTCTTCCGGGTCGTCTTCTTCATCCCGGTCGTCACCTCGATCGTCGTGGTGTCGATCCTGTGGCGCTTCATGTACCAGAGCGACGGTCTCATCAACTCGATGATCGACACGCTCACCTTCGGCGCACTGCAGGGTGCCGACTGGTTGAACGATCCGAGCACCGCGCTCGGCGCCATCATCGTGCTGTCGATCTGGCAGGCCGTCGGGTTCCACATGATCATCTGGCTCGCGGGGCTGCAGACCATCCCCGAGGAGCTGTACGAGGCAGCCCGCATGGACGGGGCGAGCCGCTGGCGCCAGTTCACCAACGTCACCTGGCCGGGCCTGCGCCCCACCATGGTGTTCGTCCTCGTGACGATCACCATCGCCGCCCTCGGCCTGTTCGTGCAGGTCGACGTGATGACCCAGGGTGGTCCCCTCAACTCGACGTCGACCGTCGTGTTCCACGCCGTGCGCAAGGGCTACGAGCAGCAGGAGATCGGCTACGCCGCCTCCATCTCGTTGCTCTTCTTCGTCGCCGTGCTCATCATCGCGCTCATCCAGCGCTGGTTGACCCGAGAGAAGAACTGACATGACCAGCACCCTCGAGCGCCCCGACGGCGCCGCACGAGCGTCACGCCCCGCTCGTCAGAGCTCTCCCGCCCGCACCCGCACCCGCTCGTCGGAAGGCCGCAACGGCCGCATCCTCACCTACGTGTCGATGTCGATCCTCGCGGTGTTCTTCCTCTTCCCGCTGGTGTTCATGTTCGTGTCGAGCCTGAAGCCCGACGCGCAGATCCTCCGCGACATCAACTCCCCCGCGGCGTTCCTGCCCACCGGCGAGATCAGCCTCGACAACTACTTCGGCGTCTTCGACCGTGTGCCGGTGGCGCAGTTCCTGTTCAACTCGATCTTCGTCACGGTCCTCACCGTCGGACTCGGCCTGATCGTGAACTCCCTCGCGGGCTTCGCCCTGTCGCGCCTGCGCTGGAAGGGCCGGGTCGTCGTGCTCGCGCTCATCATCGCGACCCTCATCGTGCCGTTCGAGACGATCGCGGTGCCGATGGTCTACTGGGTGAACCAGCTGCCCACGCTCGTCATGGAGGGCGGCGTGCTGAAGTACGACTTCGGCTGGCTGAACACGTACGAGGTGCAGATCGTGCCGTTCATCGCGAACGCGTTCTCGATCTTCCTGTTCGCGCAGTACTTCTCGACCATCCCCACCTCGCTCGACGAGGCGGCCCGCATCGACGGGGCGAGCTGGTTCACCATCTACCGCCGCATCATCGTGCCCCTGTCCGGTCCGGCGTTCGCGACGGTGGCGATCCTCACCTTCCTGCCCGCGTGGAACCAGTACCTTTGGCCCCTCATGGTCGTGCAGAAAGAGGAGTTGAGACCCGTCATGGTCGGTATGCAGTACTTCTTCCAGCTCAATACCGCGTGGGGTGAGGTCATGGCCTACACCTCGCTCATCACGCTGCCCGTGCTGATCGTGTTCCTGGTGTTCCAGCGCGCCTTCGTCAGCAGCATCGCGGCATCCGGGGTCAAGGGATGACGCGCGAGTTCGATGTCGTGGTGCTCGGCGAAGCACTCATCGACATCGTCACCACTTCCGCCGGGGCGGCCGAGCGCCCCGGCGGAAGCCCGGCCAACGTCACCGTCGCCCTCGGGCGGCTGGGTCGCGACGCCGCCCTCGTGGCCCGCGTCGCCGACGACGAGCGCGGGCGGGCTTTGAACGCGTGGCTCTCGGCGTCCGGGGTCGAACTCCGCACCGCGGGCACGCCGGAGCGCACCGCCACGGCACGCGCGATGATCGACGAGCGCGGAAACGCCACCTACGACTTCGACATCGATTGGACGCTCCCCTCGCCCGTCGAGGTGCCCGCCGCGCGGATCTTCCACACCGGGTCGGTCGCGACGACCCTCGCGCCGGGTGCCGACGAGGTGCGCGCCGCCGCGGAGCGCGCCCGGACGTCGGCGCTCATCAGCTACGACCCGAACATCCGTCCCGCCCTCACCGGTGGCGTGGCCGACGCCCGCGCTCGCGTCGAGGCCCTGGTCGCCCTGAGCGACGTCGTCAAAGCCAGCGCGGAAGACGCCGAGTGGCTGTATCCCGGTGTGGCCGCCGTCGACGTCGCCCGCGCGTGGGTGGCGCTCGGCGCCGGTCTGGCCGTCATCACCGATGGGGATGCCGGATCCCTCGGCGTCACCGCGCAGTCCACCGTCGAGATCCCCGCCGTGCCGACCCGCGTGATCGACACCGTCGGCGCGGGAGACACGTTCATGGGCACGCTGCTCGACGGCATCCTGAACGTTTCCGGCGACGTCGCCGCCCTGCGCGCCGCGGTGCGCGCCCTCGATGAGACCACCCTCACGCCCCTCCTCCGTCGCGCGGCCACCGCCGCCGCGATCACCGTCGGTCGCGAGGGCATGGACCCCCCGACCCGTGAAGACCTGCAGCGTGCCGCTGCGCCGACAGAAAGTGCCTGACGTGTTCGACCTCGCCGATTCCTATGTGTGGGATTTCTGGTTCGCCGACGACGGCGACGCCTACCACCTCTTCTTCCTCTACGCCTCCCGGGCGCTGCACGACCCGGAGGACCGTCACTACCGCGCCTCCGTGGGCCACGCCGTCTCGACCGATCTCGTGTCGTGGGAGCGTGTCGCCGACGCCCTCGTCCGCGGTGGCGCCGACGACTTCGACGCCCTCGCCACGTGGACCGGCTCGACCGTCCGCCGTGCCGACGGCACCTGGTTCCTCTTCTATACGGGGTCGCGCCTCGACGACGACGGCCGGAACGTGCAGCGGATCGGCTACGCCACGAGCACCGACCTCTTCACCTGGCACAAGAACGCGGCGAACCCGGTCCTCGAGGCGGACGGCTCGATCTACGAGCGCCTCGAGACGAGCGATTGGCACGACGAGGCGTTCCGCGACCCGTGGGTCTTCGCCGATCCGGCGGGTCACGGCTGGCACATGTTCGTCACGGCTCGCGCGACGCACGGCGCGGTCAACGGCCGCGGTGTGGTCGCCCACGCGACCTCCCCCGACCTCGAGACGTGGCAGTTGCAGGCCCCGGTCAGCGAACCGAGCGACGACGGCTTCGGGCAGCTCGAGGTGACCCAGGTCGAAGAGGTCGACGGCCGCGCGGTGCTGCTGTTCTCGTGCATGACCGGTCAGGCGATGGATGCCGTGCGCGGGCGCCACCCGCGGGGGGCGGTGTGGGCGGTGCCCGCCGACAGCGTGCTCGGCCCGTTCGACATCGCGGCCGCAACGCCGATCACCGACGACGACCTCTACGTCGGCCGTCTGATCCAGGACCGGGCGGGCACCTGGCAGCTTCTGGCGTTCCGCAACGTCGGCCCCGACCGTGGTTTCGTCGGCGGCATCACCGATCCCATGCCCGTGGGCTGGGACGGCGACCGCCTCGTCGTGAAGCAGCCGGCCCTGTCGGCCTGACACCCGCGACCACGAGCGCGCACGCCCGTTGGGGGCGTGCGCGCTCGGTGTTCCGTGTCCGCGCGACCGGGCCGGCCGTCGCGCGCACGCGAGAAAAGCCCCGCCACGAACCCTTTCGAGAGAACTCCGACCCCCTGGTACCGCGGTCGATCACCGGGCGCCGCGGGAGCGCGCGACCCATCGCTCCGCACCCGGAGTGCTCCATCTCCTGGTGCTCCGCGAGGCGGGTGTGCCACGCTGTTGCTGGTCTCCCTCCGGCGGTCGCCGCCGGGCGGGCCGCTTCGCTAGGGGGGCGTCGATGCATAACGCTGAGGTCGAAGCGGTACGGGTCGGCGACCAGGTGTCCGCCGCCGGGGTCCTTCGCGAGGGGGAGTCCTCCCGCCTGCTTCTGATGCGAGGCGAGGGCGTCTACGGCGAGCTGTTCAACGAGACGGATTTCTTCGCGATGCCCGTCGAGGGCCTCACCGGTGTTCAGCCGGACGGCATGGTCTCGGTCCGGGGCGTCTGGACGGGCCGGGCCATCGTCGACGCGGACGCGACGGACGGAGGCAGGGGTGTGGCGCTCTTCCCGCAGATCAGCCGGAGCAGTTTCCCCGACGTGGACGGCGCCGACGACCGTTCGGAGATCCTCCGCAGCGAGGTGCATGAAGCGTGCGACGGCATCCGCGACGGCGCCCTGGTGGCTTTGCTCGCCGCGCGGAGTGAGAAGGGGTGGTACGGGCTCGCGTCGGCCGTCGATGTCGAGACGGTGCGGGCGGCGCTCGAGCCCCTGCTCGGCACGCATCTTCACGTGGTGCCCAGCGCATGGAGCCGAGACCACGTCGACCATGCTCAGACCGCCGCCTCAGAGGTGGTGGAACCCTTCCAGTCCGGAACCGGCTGGGATGCCGACGGCCGCTTCCGCGCCCACATGCTCGTGCACCACATCACGCCGGAGCTCGCGGCTGTCGTGAATCGGTTTCCCGCGGAGATCCTTCATGTCGAGGCGTGGATGAAACGGGCGGGATGATCCCGTCACGTGAGGCGTGCCCACCCGGCGCGACTCAGCGCGCGGCGTTCTTCAGCGACCCCGTGGTCTCGCCCGCGGGATCGGTGATGAGGCAGGCGATCTGCCGGTCACCCGACTCCCACGTGTCGCTCGTGGGGACGACGTAGGTGTAGTCCAGGGTCGACTCTTCGTACGAGACACCGACGAACGACGCGAACGCTTCGTCGCAGGACCGCTGCGCGGTCGAATCCATCTGGTCGTCACCCGGGAAAGACCCGTCGGGGACGACGGCTTCGCCGAACACCTCGTACGTGTGCGGAACGGCACAGTCGACGACGTTGTCGGTGGTGATGAAGCCCGTCGCGACCTCATCGAGGCACTGGCCGACCTGCAACGACAATACGTCGGCGGGAACGTCCTCACCCGGGTCGATGAGACCCCCCTCCCCCGTGGCCGCGGCATTGCCCGCCGTACCCGCGATGACGGCGAAGGCGACGAACGCGATGACGGCGATGGTGCCGAGAACGGTCATCACCGAGCCCACGACGATGCCCGCGATCGCCAGACCGCGGCCCTTCTCACCGGTTCGTTTGACCTGCGCGAGCCCCACCGCACCGGCGATGATCCCGCCGATCGGGACGAGGAAGCCGAGCACGATCGCGAAGATCGCCACCACATTGGTGCGATTGGCGTAGTCGACGGGCGAAGGAAGGGCGGTCGCCCCGGCATACATCGGCACCCCCGGCGACGGCGGAACGCTCGGGGAGGGCCCTGTTCCGGCGTCCGCACCGGGCGCCGGGGCTGCCGGGACGGACCCCACGATCAGCCCCTGTTGCGCGAGTCGGACGCCCGCGACGTGTGCCGCCTCGCGCACCACATCGCCCGCTTTGACGGCACCGACCGCGCCCCCCTTGAAGAACCCGCCCGCCGCCGAGTGCACGAACGTGGCCACCGCGCCCTCCGGGGCGTCTCGGACGTGAACGTCGAAACGCACGTGCATGTCCTGCCCGGCGAACGCCCCCGCGATGAGAGTGGTACCCAAGCTCCCCCGGGAGACGTCGAGCGAGCCGGTCGCCGTGGGGTTGACGGTGAAACCCTGCTCCGTCAACACCGACGCGACGGCATCGCGAGCGGGTTCTGCGGGGAGGATGAGATGCAGTTCGAGAGGCTCGGACATGGAGGTCTCCTGGGATCGTCCACGCTGACGGCTCGCAGCGCGTGAGCAGCATATCCATCGGGCGGAACGGGCCGGATCTACGCACCGTCCCCCTGATCGTCACCGTTCGTCTATCCGGCGTCGCGGGACACGGCTTCTCCACCTCGGTCGGCACCGAAAACGGTGAGGCACGGAGTCCCGCCCGCGACGGGGGCGCCGCGTACCGCCGGCCAGCACACCCCTCCTCACCCCGCAAGGGTGGATGCCACCACCCCGCTGCTCGGTAGCGTCGAGCACCCGGCGAGGCGACGGCGCCCCGCCCCGACGAGAGGCATGCTCATGGCATCCGAAATCTCCGATCCCTCGCAGGCGGCTGCGGACGAGAACGCCTACGAGGGCGCCGACGTCGAGGTCTCACCCACGGAGGGGACACCCGGAGCCGCCGCCGCCGACGACTCGGAGGGCGAGCCGAAGCCCGGCGGGCTCGGCACAGACGGCACCATCCCGAACGACCCCGACGGCGTCGCCGCGGGACACTCCGACACCGCGTCGCACTTCAACCCCGAAGAGGACGAGAAGTCGGCCTGAGCGATCTCGCCCGCCCGACCGCAATGGTGGTCGGACGGGCGGGTCCCGGTCCCCTTCGACAGGCTCCGGGACCTCTCGGGGCGGAGAAGGTTACGCCCCTCGTCGGCTCGAGGACCTGTCACCGGAGGAGGCTGAAGCCTCCGGCTCCCGCCGGTAGAATGGGTGATGGTGAGTCGGGAAGTCTGGTCGACATTCTGTCGATCGACCCCTGAGGAGGCTTCATGAGCCACGACACCGTCCGCGCGCCGAGCTGGCCCGGCTACGCCGAAGTCCACCGCGTCACCACCCTCCTCCGACGGGAATCCGTCGGCGGCATGCTCCTGGTCGTTGCGGCCATCGCCGCCATCGTCTGGGCGAACTCCCCGGCATCGGAGTCGTACTTCGCGTTGCGCGACTTCCGGTTCGGCTACGAACCGTGGCACCTCGAACTGAGCGTGGGCGCGTGGGCCGCCGACGGTCTGCTCGCCGTCTTCTTCTTCATGGTCGGTCTCGAGCTGAAGCGCGAGATCGTCGTGGGGAGCCTGCGACGTCTCAACACCGCGATCGTGCCCGTCACCGCCGCCGTCGCCGGCGTCGCCGTGCCGGCTCTCATCTACGTCGCCATCGTGCACACGCAGCCGAGTCTGTTGGCCGGATGGGCCATCCCCACCGCGACCGACATCGCCTTCGCCGTCGCGGTGCTCGCCCTCGTCGGCTCGCACCTGCCCGGACCGCTGCGGATCTTCCTGCTGACCCTCGCCGTCGTCGATGACCTCATCGCCATCGCGATCATCGCCATCTTCTACACCAGCGAAATCTCGCTCCTCCCGTTGGCGGTGTTCGCCCTTCTCGTCGCGGTCTACGCCGTCATCGCACACCGGGGGCGCGCCTGGTTCGCGCGCACTCCGTGGGGTGCGTGGGTCGTGCTGTTGCCGGTGGGCTTCGCCGCCTGGGCGTTCCTGCACGCCTCGGGCGTCCACGCCACGATCGCCGGTGTCGCGCTCGCCTTCACCGTGCCCGTGGCCGCGTCTCGCCGGCACCCGCAGGTGCGGGGCATGGATCTCGCCGAACAGTTCGAGCACCGCTTCCGGCCCCTGTCCTCCGGCATCGCCGTGCCGCTCTTCGCGTTCTTCGCCGCGGGCGTCTCGGTCGGCGGCGGCGACGGACTGATGCGCGCCGTCTCGGACCCCGTCACGATCGGGGTCGTCGCGGGACTCGTGCTGGGCAAGCCGATCGGCATCCTGCTCGGAGTGCGCCTGCTCACCCTCGTGACGAAGGTGCGCCTCGACCCCGCTCTCAAGTGGATCGACCTCGCCGGGGTCGGGCTGCTGGCCGGAATCGGCTTCACCGTCTCGCTGCTGATCGCGGAGCTCAGCTTCCCCGAGGGCTCGCCGCACACCGACGACGCGAAGATCGCGATCATGGTCGCGTCGTTGCTCGCCTCACTGCTCGCGTCGGCCGTGCTGCTGGTGCGCAACCGGCGCTACAAGCAGCTCGCGCTCGCCGAAGAAGTGGATGCCGACGGTGACGACGTGCCCGACGTCTACCAGCAGCCGGTCGACCGAGACCGCTGAGAAACGTCAGCCGAAGACCTGCGACGAGATCTCCGACAACCACGCGCGGGCGTTCACGTTGACCGTCTCGAGGTAGATCCACGTGCCGTCGCGGGCGACGACGACGTCCTCGGTGTCGGTCGACGCACCCGGCGACACGCAGTACTGCGCACCGAGGTCGTCCGACGCCTGGCACTGGTAGCCCTGGCCCGGCAGCGAGGCCAGCCCCGACTCGACGTCGGCCGCGCTCGCGCTGCTGATGATGATCAGCACCGCGGCGACCTCCTCCTGGATCCAGTTGCACGACAGGTCGGTCGTGGCGTTCGCAGGCGCCGGCCGCTCGAAGTCCGCGGCGTACTGGGAGGTGAGGTCCCCGACGGTCTGCTGCCGCGTCGCGGCCGAACCCAGGTCGTCGCACGAGGTCGGGATCGAGCCGGATGCCGCTGCGCTCGACGTCGGCGTGGCGCTCGGTGTCGCGCTGGCCGACGGGCTCGACGCGGGGCTCGCACTCGCACTGGTCGCGGTCGGCGACGGCGCCGGGGCGGGTGTGTCCGGGCTGCATCCCGCGAGCGCCGTCACCGCACAGAGCACCACTGCCGCCGTCAGGACGAACTTCCCTCGCATGCGAGCCCCCACTCTCTCCGGCGCCTCGTCGCGCCCGTCGTCGCTCACGATAGCGGGCGCCGGCCGCCGAACGCAGCCTCAGGCCGACGCGCGCTCCACGACCTCGGTGGGCAGCATCGTCGCGTGCGCCGCGGGGCGTCCCGCGAGGATGTCGAGGAGCACGGATGCCATGTGCCTCCCCTGCAAGAGCGAGGGCTGGCGCACGGTGGTCAGGGCGGGCGTGAGCGCCGTCGACACCGACGAATCGTCGAAACCGATCACCGCGATGTCGCGCCCCGGTTCGATGCCCTTCTCGCGGAGGGCGGTGTACGCCCCGCGCGCCATGAGGTCGCTGGCCACGAACAGCGCGTCGAGTTCGACCCCCGTGGACAGGATGCGGTTCATCGCCAGGGCGCCGCCCACCTCGGTGAAGTCGCCGTTCTCGACCCCGAGGGGTTCGAGACCGGCCGCCGCCATCTCGACGCGGAAGCCTTTCAGCCGGTCGATGCCGGCGGGCATGTCGGGCGACCCCGAGACGGTGGCGATGCGGCGGTGCCCGCGCGAGAGCAGGTAGGCGGTGGCCGACCGACCACCCTCGACGTTGTCGACGTCGACGTAGTAATCCTCGGCGCGCACGCGCGCCGGGCGTCCGCCGTACACGACGGGCACCACGTCGGCGATCCGCTCGAGAAACGTGTCGCTGGTGTGGTGCGAGGCGACGATCGCCCCGTCGACGCTGCCACCGCGCAGATACGCGAGCGCCTTGGCGCTGGCGTCGTCGCTGGCGATGAGCATGTTCATGATGTAGTCGCTGTCACCGATCACCTCCCCGATGCCGGCGACGATCGAGGCGAAGAACGGGTCGCCGAAGAAGCGATCGGTCTGCTCGGGGATGACGAGCGCGATGGCACGCGTCTGTCGGCTGGCCAGCGAACGCGCCGCGCGATTGGGGACGTACTGCAGGTCGTCGATCGCGCGGCGCACGGCCTCGAGGGCGGCCGGCGAGACCGCGGTGGAACCATTGACCACGCGAGAGACCGTCGAGCGCGAGACACCGGCGCGCGCCGCCACTTCTTCGATGGTGGCGGCGCCTCGAACGGGTGCGAGTTCCATCGCGATGCCTCCTCGAAGCCCTCGCGCGAGGGTCACACCGCGGGTTCGGTGGCCAGTGCGCGCTCGGCGATGATGTGAGCGTACTGCCGGCCGGAGTCCTTGATGGTGCGCTCCTGGGTCTGGTAATCGACCGACACGATGCCGAAGCGCTTGGCGTATCCCCAGGCCCATTCGAAGTTGTCCAGCAGCGACCAGTAGAAGTAGCCGCGCACGTCGACGCCCTTCTCGACGGCATCCAGCACGGCCGCCAGATGCACCTCGACGAACTCGACGCGTTCGGTGTCGTGCACGCGGGTCTCACCGTCTTCGACCACGACCGCGTCGTCGTACGACGCACCGTTCTCGGTCACGTACAGCGCCGTGCCCGCGGGGGCGGAATACTCCTCGCTGACACGCTCGAGCAGGCGTGTGAGCCCCTCGGGCTGCACCTCCCAGCCCATGTTGGTGCGCGCCAGGCCGCGGTCGTGCCAGAACAGGTTCTCGTGCGCGGGGAACGGCTTGCCGATCGGCCGCGTGGTGGGCGCATCTCCGGCGGGCGGGTCGACCTCCGGCGGTGTCCCCCCGACGAACTCGCCGTGGTAGTAGTTCACCCCGAGCGAGTCGATCGGGGTCGAGATGACGTCGAGGTCGCCGGGCTGCACGGCGTCCTGCCAGCGGGCCACGGCCTCGGCGTCGGTGTCGCGGAAGTCCTTGATGATGTCGGCCGGGTAGGCGCCGCGGAACACCGGGTCGAGGAACCAGCGGTTGAACTGCCCGTCGATGCGTCGCGCGGCGTCGAGGTCGGCGGGGCTCGCCGGGTTCGCGGCATCCGCCACCGTCAGGTTCAGTGTCAGGCCGAGGTTGAGCGATGCGTCGCGGGCACGCAGCTCGCGAACGGTCTGGCCGTGCCCCAGCAGCAGATGGTGCGCGGCGAGCATCCCCTCGACCTGCGAGTAATGCCCCGGAGCGTGGGCACCGGCGGTGTAGCTGAGGAAAGACGAGCACCACGGCTCGTTGAGGGTCGTCCACACGTCGACGCGGTCGCCGAGGGCGTCGTGCATGTCGAGCGCGTACTCGGTGAAGCGCTCGCTCGTCTCGCGGACGGTCCACCCGCCCTTCTCCTGCAGCGCCTGCGGGAGGTCCCAGTGGTACAGCGTGAGCCAGGGCAGGATGCCGGCGTTCAGGAGCTCGTCGACGAGACGCTTGTAGAAGTCGACGCCCTTCGGATTCAGCGCGCCGCCGTCGGGGCGCACCCGCGACCACGAGGTCGAGAAGCGGTAGGTCTGGAGGCCGAGCTCCTTCATCAGCCGCACGTCATCGGCGTACCGGTGATAGTGGTCGCACGCGACGTCGCCGTTGTCGGCGTTGATGACGGCGTCGGGGACGCGGCAGAACGCATCCCAGATGGATGCCGTGCGCCCGTCTTCGAAGGCGGCTCCCTCGATCTGATAGGCCGCGGTGGCGGCACCGAAGAGGAAGCCGTCGGGAAACGCTCGGGTGTGGGACATGGTTCGGGATCCTTCCGTGGGCGCGAGGGTCATCCTCTCACCGACATCCATATGATGCCACGTCGGCGTGGGAGCGCTCCCACCCGGGTCGACGCCGCTCGCCTCCCTGCAGAATCGCGCGACGGCCCTTGTAGACTGGCATCCACAACGCCACCCGACTCCTGGAGCTGCAGTGCCCACCATCGTCGTCGACGTCATGCCCAAGGCCGAGCTTCTCGACCCGCAGGGGAAGGCCGTCGCCGGCGCCCTGTCGCGGCTCGGCGAGAACCGCTTCTCCGACGTGCGCATCGGCAAGCGCTTCGAGCTCACCGTCGAGGGCGAGGTCGACGAGGCCACGCTGGCCCGCGTGCGCGAGCTCGCCGACGAGATGCTCTCGAACGCCGTCATCGAAGACGTGGTCAACATCGAGGTCGTGGAGTGACCGCCCGCATCGGCGTCATCACCTTCCCGGGCTCGCTCGACGATCGTGACGCCCAGCGGGCGATCCGCCTCGCGGGCGGCGAGCCGGTGGCCCTCTGGCACGGCGAGCACGACCTGAAGGGCGTCGACGCCCTCGTGCTCCCGGGCGGCTTCAGCTACGGCGACTACCTGCGCGCCGGCGCGATCGCCGCCTTCGCGCCGATCATGGCCGAGGTCAAGGACGCCGCCGCCAAGGGCCTGCCCGTGCTCGGCATCTGCAACGGCTTCCAGATGCTCGTCGAGGCGCACCTCCTGCCGGGCGGCCTCATCCGCAACGCCCACCAGCAGTTCATCCGCCGCGATCAGCGCCTGCGCGTCGAGAACGCCTCGACGGCGTGGACGAGCGACTTCGCCGAGGGCGACGAGATCGTCATCCCGCTGAAGAACGCCGACGGCGGATACATCGCGGATGCCGAGACCCTCGCCCGCGTGAACGGCGAGGGCCTGGTCGCCTTCCGCTATCTCGGCGTGAACCCCAACGGCTCGCTCGACGACATCGCCGGCCTCACCAACGAGCGCGGCAACGTCGTGGGCTTGATGCCGCACCCCGAGCACGCGGTCGAGCCCGGCTTCGGCCCCGGCACCAGCGCCGCCATGCGCTCGGGCGTCGACGGTCTCGGCTTCTTCACCTCGGCGATCGCCGCCGTGGTGGGCGCCGCGGCCTGACACGCGGGCGGTTCGAGCTGGCGCTCGTGACCGCGGCGGGGCGCCGCGGCCGCGCCGATACGTGGGGCTTCGCGCGCGGCGACGAACCGCGCACCGGTCGGCGCGATCACGTGACCTCGTCGACGTGGCACGGAACGGCGGGTGACCTCGTCGAGGTCACGTGATCTGGCGCACACGGATACCCGCCGCACCGCGCGTCCACCACCGCGGTAGCGTGAGGGCGTGACCGACAAGCGCGCCCCCGATCAGGACGCGCTCATCGACCGCATCCTGCATCTCTGGAGGGCGGATGCCGAGACCCTCCCCTCCGAGCCGCGACTGGCCGAGCTGACGGGCGCGAGCCGCAACTCGGTGCGCGAGGCGCTGATCCGCCTCGAGGAGCGGGGCTACGTGCACCGCACGCAGGGCGCGCGCACCTCGCCCAACCGACGCCTGCCCGGCGTGGGTCGCCGCATCGACGAGCAGTTCGACCACTCCCTGTCGATCCGATCCGCGGGATACGAGCCGACCCTCGACGTCGTCGTCGCCGAGCGCGTGACGCTCCTCCCCGGCGATGACCGCTACGACGACCTGCCCGACGGCACCGAGGTGCTGCGCACGCGCAAGATGTGGCGGGTCGACGGCGTCCCGTACGCCCTCGCCGAGGACCTCGTGCCCGTCACCCGAACGGCAGACCTCGACGCCCGCCGACCGGTGTTCGACCTCGCCGAGACGGCGAACGGCATCCGGGTGGCGTGGGAGACGATGTGGATCGACGCGATCTCGCTCGACGCCGAGCGCGCCCGGATCCTGGATGCCGCGCCCGGCACGCCCGTGATCGAGATGACCTACTGCGGGTACGGCGCCGACGACGCGATCGGGTACTGGTCCCGCGAAGTGCAGTTGCCGGCGCCTCCGGGCCTGCGCAACGCGCTGATCCGCCGCGTGCACTCCTGACGCGTTTCGCCGAGGTAACCGCGCGATGAACTTGTCGGACAAGTAGCGCGCAAGCTTGTTGGACAAGCGTACGCTCGCCTCACCCGACGAAAGCGAGCCGCCGTGACCGACACCCTCACCCCCCACACCCTGACCGCCGAGACCATCACGCCGGACGGCTTCGAGCCCTACGGCGTCGTACTGACGCCGATGGAGGACGGCACCCCCTTCACCGCCGAGGAGGCCGTGCTCGACGTCTCGAACGGCATCCCGCGCTTCTACCTCATGCGTCTCGACGACAAGCCGGCCGAGTTCGTGCGCGTCACCCGCCACCTCGAGACCACGCAGACCCTGATGGCCGTCGGCGACGTCGAGTGGACGATCGCCGTCGCGGCCCCCGGCATCGAGGAACCCGGCCTCGACGACCTGCGGGCCTTCCGCATCCCGCCGCGCACCGCCATCACGATGCGCAAGGGCACCTGGCACGCCGGTCCCTTCTTCGCCGACCCGAGCATGGACTTCGTCAACCTCGAGCTCGACGACACCAACGTCGCCGACCACCACAACCACCGACTCGACGACGCGTACGGCGTCCGCGTCGTGATCGACGCGGACTGAACGTGCTCACCGTGCTCCCCGACGCGGACTCCCGCCTCGCCGCGCTCGAACGCGACGCGGCGCAACAGGCCGCCCTGAGCGCCGGCGACGGACGGTCGTGGGTCGGCGCGCGCGACGGCGTGCGACCGGTCGTGATCGTGGGCGCGGGCCAGGCCGGTCTCGTGCTGGCCCGGGGTCTGCGCCGACGCGGGATCGACGACGTCGTCGTGATCGACTCCGCCCCCGCGGGCTCCGCCGGTCCGTGGACCACCTACGCCCGCATGCACACGCTGCGCACGCCGAAGGACATCGCGTGGCCCACCTGGGGCACCCCCGCGGTGAGCCCGCGCGCCTGGTTCGAGGCGGTCCACGGCACGGACGCCTGGGACGCGGTCGAGTACTTCCCGACGACGGCGTGGCAGGGATTCTTGCAGTGGTACCGCGAGGTCTCCGACATCACCGTCGTGCCCTCCACCCGCGTGAAGAGCATGTCGCCCACCACCGTGGACGGACCCCTCGAGCTGCACCTCGACGGTCCCGACGGGCAGTGGCTGCTCCCCGCCCACCACGTCGTCCTGGCGACGGGCATCGAGGGCGCCGGCGGCAGGCACGTGCCCGCGCTGCTCCAGAACCTCCCGGCCGAGCGCGTGCACCACACGCACGACGACATCGACTTCGCGTCGCTCGCGGGCCTGCGCATCGGCATCCTGGGCGCGGGGACGGGCGCGTTCGACAACGCGGCTACCGCTCTCGAGAGGGGAGCCGCGAGCGTCGACGTGCACATGCGGCGGCCCGCCATGCCGCAGGTGAGCCCGTACCGCTGGATGGAGTTCGCCGGTCTCATCGAGAACTACGGCTCCTTCACCGACGCGCAGAAGTGGGCGTTCAACGTGCACCTCTCCGCCGTCGACCAACCCGCGACGCAGAACGCCCTGTGGCGCGCGCACGCCTTCGACGACTTCCGCTTCCTCACCTCGTCGCCGTGGCAGCACGCGGAGTGGACCGGCGGCGACATCGCCGTCACGACACCGCATGGCATCCACCGTTACGACGTCGTCTTCGCCGCCACGGGCATCGCCGCCGATCTCGCCCGACGCCCCGAGCTCGCGACGGTCGCCGCGGATGCCGCGCTCTGGAGCGACCGCCTCTCACCCGAGGCCGCCGCGCAGAATCCCGGCCTCGCCGCGTTCCCCTATCTCGACGACGACTTCGGCCTCGTCAGCCGGAGTGCCCCCGATCACTCGGCGCTCTCGCGGATCCACATGTTCAACCACGGGGCCCGGCTGAGCCAGGGCATGCTGAGCCACCAGATCCCCGGCCTCGTCGGAGGGGCGACCAAACTCGCGGCGGCCCTGTCGCGGCGCCTGTTCCAGCGCGACTCCGCAGCCCTGCTCGAGGAGTATCTCGCCTATGAGGTCCCGGTCGGCGTGCAGATCGGCCGGCGCGCGCAACCCGCATCCGCCCCCACCCCGGCGGCGGTAGCGTCGAACGCGTGACCACCGACAAGCCCCTCACCGTGTCCGTGCCCACCGCCCGACTGCGCGACGACCTGCGCCCGCTCCCCGAGGGCGTGGAGGTGGTCGTCTGGGACATGAAGGATGCCGCCCCGCGCGAGCGCTTCGACATGGTCGTCCCGCCGTACATGTCGATGGACGGCGTCATCGATGCCCTGTCGAGCGTCGAGGTCGGGCTCGTCCAGAGCCAGTCGATCGGGTACGACAACGTCGAGGGGCGCCTGCCCGCCGGCCTCGTCTACGCCAACGCCTCGAGCGTGCACGAGACGGCGACCGCCGAACTGGCCGTGGCCCTCGCCCTCGCGGCGCAGCGGCGGTTGCCCGACTTCGTGCGCGCACAGGACCGCGGCGAGTGGATCGGGGGCTCGGCCACCGGACTCGCCGACCAGCGCGTGACGCTCCTGGGCTTCGGCGGCGTCGGCCGCGCGATCGCCGCGCGCCTGAAGCCGTTCGAGGTGGAGTTGCGCGCGGTCGCCTCGCACGGTCGGCTGCAGGACGACGTCGAGGTCTTCCCGCTCGGTGAGCTCGGCGAGGTACTCGCCGAGACCGACATCGTCATCGCCTCTCTTCCCGGGGGCGACGCGACGCGCCACCTGATCGACGACGCCGCCCTCTCGGCCCTCCCCGACGGCGCGCTGGTCGTCAACGTGGGCCGCGGCCCCCTCATCGACACCGACGCCCTCGTCGACCACGTGCGGCGCGGCCGCATCCGGGTGGCGCTGGATGTCACCGACCCCGAGCCCCTGCCGGCGGGTCACCCGCTGTGGAGCCTCGACGGCGTCCTCATCGCCCCGCACGTCGGAGGAGCGACGGATGCCATGCACCCGCGCATCGCCCGCCTGCTGCGTCGTCAGATCGACCGCCTGCTCGCCGGTGATGAGCCGCTGAACGTCGTGATCGGCGGCTGAGCCGACGGGTCAGTCCGGCGCCTCGGCGGTTACGCCCCGCCGAGACGTCAGGGAGCGAGCGACCGAGACGATCAGACGGACATCGCGCCGGCCGCACACGGCGAGCATTCCCCCGGCGAGGATGAGCCACGCCAGACAGACGACGACCAGTCGGACGATCGGCGGGAGATCGATGAGGGCGGCGACGTCGAGGCCCCACGCGCCCGCCGTCGCCACGCCGCTGACGACCAACGGGACGATCGCCGTGCGGAGCAGCTCCGGCACGCGCAGGCCCGCGCGCGGGGCGAAGACGAACGTTCCCGATGCCCAGATCAGCACCTGTCCGGCGACGACCCCCCAGGCGACTCCGACCGGTGCCAGCGGCGCCCAGAGCACGATCAGGGCGACCATCGGCACGCGGCCCACGATCTCGGACAGGAAGAGCACCCCCGAGCGTCCGAGCGCCGCGAAACCCCAGTAGTACGCGTAGGCGATCGTCTGGAAGACGGTGCCCGCCGCCAGGACGGGCAGGTACTCCATCGCGGGGACCCATTCCGCCCCCAGCACGACCTGGATCAGCGGCGCGCCGCACACCACGAGCAGTCCGGTCACGGCGAGGAGGGCGTGGCTCACCAGTCGCTGCGCCCGCACGAGGGCGTCGTTGAGCGCGTCGAGGTCGTCGGCGACGTCCGCGAGACGCGGGAGGACGACGCGGGTGAGGGGTGCGGCGACCTGCTGCAGCGGCAGCATCACGAGTTGATACGCGCGGGAGTACAGGCCCACCACGGCCGAGGAGTACCACGCACCCATCGCGATGGTGTCGACGTTCGTGGTGACGTAGTGCGCCGCGTGCGCGCCGAGCGTCGACACCCCGAAAGTGAGCAGTCGTCGCATCTCAGCCCTGCGAGGCGGACTCGGTCGCCACCCGGCCGCCACGCAGGCCCACACCAGGGAGACCAGGGCGGAGATCGTCCCCTGGAACGCGAGGGCGGCGTACCCGGTTCCGACCAGGGCCAGGATGACGGCCGTCAACACGCCGACGGCGTCGCCGCCGAGTTCGGACGCTGCCAGTCGTCGGAACCGCTCCTCGCGGTTCAGCTCCACCTGGAACTGCACCGCGGCGGCACGCAAGAGGTAGGCGGGGGCCGCGATCAGGACGACGGTGATGAGGCGATCGTCGGCGAAGGCACGACCGATCGGAACGGCGGCAGCGGCCACCAGGACGGCGAGGACGGCGCCGATCGCGGTGTTGATCCAGAGCAGGTTGCTCTTCTGCTGCTGGGTGAGGGCCTTCTCGCGCAGCGCCGCGAGGCTCAGGCCGAAATCCCCCAGCACCGAGGCGATCCCCACGATGGCCAGACCGAGACTCACGACCCCGAAATCGGTGGGCCCGATCAGGCGGGCGAGGACGACGATGTTCGCGATCTGGAGGACGTAGCGCACCCACTGGGTGGACAGGAGAACGGTCGCACCTCGGGCGCGCGAGCCGGCCGATCGTTCGGGCTGCACGTGGGCCGTCCTCCTCCGGTCGCGCCCCGGTACGAAGCGTCTTCCGAACCTTAGGATCGGCCCACGCCGACATGACCCGTTCGCGGCGTCCGCCCGCCCGTACGGGCCCGATTCTTCACCCGCGAACTCCGCCGGAGGCGAGCCGGCCGCCACCACGGTGCACCCCTAGCCTGTGCGGATGACTTCCTCAGCCGTGGCCCTCCCCCGCGCGCGGGTGCGCGGCTCCGTCCTCCCGCGTTCGGCGACTGACGCGCGAAGCGCGGGAGCCCGCGCCGCGACCTACGGTCTGCTGATGCTGCTGTGGCTCGCGTGCGTTTCCGCACCTGTCGCCCAGACGCTGACGACGAGTCGCAGGGTCGCCGTCGAGGGCGTGAAGACCCCTGTCGCACAGGCGGTGGTGGATGCCTGGAACCTCGCCTTCTACCTGCCGGCGGCGATCGCCGTCCTCGTCCTGATCTTCCGCGTCGTCTTCGTGCGCAACGACATCGCCCCGCTCCTCGTGCTGATCACGCCCTGGCTCTGGATCATCCTCGACGAGTACATGCGCGGGGCGCGGGTCACCCCGCAGATCGTGCTGCCCATCGGTGTCGCACTGATGTTCTGGGCCATCGGCACTCGCGTGGGCGATCTGAAGGTCTACGCCCTGCTGGCCGCGGTCCTCGCGGGAGTCTCGATGGCGCTGACGCAGGGCGCCCCCGCGCTCATGTACATGCCGCAGAGCTTCGACGCCGCATCCGACAAATCGCTCACGGGACTCCCGCTGCTCGCGGGCTTCTTCAGCCACCCCAACTCGAACGGACTGTTCCTCGTCCTCGCCCTACCGCTCACCCACCTCTTCTCCCGCTGGTACCTCCGGTGGGCGACCGCCGGCGTCATCCTCACCGGGATCGTGTGGTCGTCCTCGCGGACGGCCCTGTTCGGCGCCGCGGTGTGGCTCGTCGTGATGCTCCTCAGCCTGCTCCTGCGCGTGTCGCTGCGCCGCGTCCTTGTGGTGCTGCTGGTCGGGCTGATCGCCGCCGTCGTCGTGGTCCCCCTCGCGACCACCGACCCCCAGGCGTACACCGCGCGCGGCGCGATCTGGCAGTTCAACCTCGCGCAATTGAACGGGACGACGCAGTGGCTCTTCGGCCTCGGGCACACCTGGTACACCGACAACTACGAGATGCTGCGCTCGGCGCTCTCCACCGCCGCCGGCCACGGCCACAACGTGTTCGTCACCTATACCGTCACGGGTGGACTCGTCCTGGTGGCGCTCATCGTCGTGGTCCTCCTCAACGCGGCGAGGATCGCCGGCACTCTGCCGACCCGGGAGAGCGTCGCGGCCATGGCCTTCCTCTGCGTCCTGGCCGCGGCATCCATCACCGAATCGGCATGGCGCACCGAAGCGCCCGACACGCTGTTCGCCTCGATGATCGTGCCGCTCTTCGTGATCGCCACGCAGAGCCGCGTCGTGAACGGGCCGTTCGAGGCCCTTCCGGGTGAGGCCGCGGGTGAACCGCTGACGCGACGAGCCCTCTCGCAGGCACGCTCCGGCTCCCGACTCAGGCGCGCCTGACCAGCGCGCGCAGACGCCGGAGGTTCGTCGAGCCGGGCGGCAGGTCCCACGTGAGCAGCGATCGCAGGGACTCCTCGTCGATGCGACGCCGCCTCTGGATCACGCGACGCTCCCCCAGCTTCTTCGGCATCCTCGCGGCCGCCACGACGACCCCCTTCACGGCGACGGCGCCGCTGCCGGTGAGCACGGCACGCCAGAAGGTCAACGTGTAGGCGAGCGCCAACCGCGGCACGATCGTGGGCAGAAGGCGCCGGGGGACGTTCTTGACCACCACCCAGGACAGGTTCTTCAGGGTCTGATAGGTCGTGAACCCGGGGATCCGCCCACTGGTCGCACCGATGCGGTGGTACGCGACGGCCTCCGGCGCCAGGCGCACACGCCAGCCGCGCAGCTGCGCCCGCCAGCTCAGGTCGACGTCTTCGAAGTAGGCGAAGAAGTCCTCGTCGAAGAGGCCGATGTCGCGGAGCATCTTGGCGCGGTACAGGGTCGATCCACCGCTCGCGCCGAAGAGCTCGGTCGCGGAGTCGTACGCGTCCAGTCGTTCCTCGCCGCGCCCCCGGGGGAAGGGGAGCCCCCAGGTGGAGTAGCACTCGCCCGTGCTGTCGAGGCGGGTGCCGTCGATCGTCACGAACTTGCTGGCCACCATCCCCACGCGCTCGTCGCTCGACATCTCGGCCACGAGGTGGTCGATCCAGGTCGGCTCCGCGACCGCATCGTTGTTCAGCAGGGCGACGAACCGGTGACCCCGGTGCAGGGCGTAGCGGAGCCCGACGTTCACCCCGCCCGCGAAGCCGAGGTTCACGGGCTGCACCAGCACGGTGACGTCGGGGTAGGAGGCGCGCAGCATCTCCACCGACCCGTCGATGGATCCGTTCTCGACCACGACGATCTCGACCGGTCGCGTCTGCCGGCGGAGCGAGTCCAGACAGGCGGGCAGGTCGTCGCGGCCGTTCCAGGTCGGAACGACCACGGCGACTCCCACGGGGGCGCTCACCGCAGAACCCCGTCGCCGAGCAGCGCGTCTTCCAAGCGCGCGGGGAACGTCTCGGACGAGAACACCGACCGCGCCCACTCACGCCCCGCCGCCGCCTCCCGCCACGCCGCGGGTGGATCCTCGAGCACGCGCAACAGGGCGGCGGCCATCCCCGGGGCGTCATCCTGAACCGTCAACCCCCCGGTCTCGCCTTCCTCGACCAGTCCCTCGGCCCCCACCGACGTCGATACCACCGGGATGCCGCGCATCATCGCCTCCACCGTCTTGAACTTCAGGCCCGCGCCCATGCGCAGGGGAACCACGACCACGGTCGCCTCCGCATACGACGGGTCCAGCGAAGGCACCTCGCCCGTGACCTCGAGAAGCGGATCACGGGCCGCGGCCTCTTCCATCCGGGCGGTGGGGCCGGCTCCCCCGAGCAGGAACCGCACGTCGGGCCGAGCCGCGCGCACGAGCGGGAGGATCTCGTCGATCAACCATTCCGCCGCCTGCGCGTTCACGTCGCGGAAGAACGCCCCCACGAAGAGCACCGTCGGCGGCCCGTCCGGCGGCGCCGGGTCGGACGCGCGGACGCCGCCGTCGAACGGTGGCCGCAGGACGACGGTGCGAGCGGCATCCCGACTCAGAGCGCTCACGTATCGCGCGTCCTTCTCACTGAAGACCACGACGGCATCCATCTCCCGATACAGCCGACCCTCGTCGCGTGCGACACTCCATCGCCGCCACCGCCCCAACAGGCGAGCGGGCGTTCCCCGGACCGTCCTGGCCAGGACGCGGTCGTAGGTCTGCGCGATGACGTCGTGCGCCGTCACCACACGCCGCACCCCGGGGCGGATCGTGCGCGCGTGGAGGGCGAGCCATCCCATCTCCGACCATTGGGCGTCGATCAGCTCGGCGCGAGACAACGCGCTCCCCGCCGGGGGCGAATCGAGCACCGCCCGCCGGAACCGACGCGGGGGACGAACGGGGAACAGCCGGATCTGCTGGGTGTCCCACCAGTCGGCCACTCGTCCGGAGGCGCGGGGCGAGCAGACGATGACGTCGACGCCGAGTTCCTCACGCAGCAGGCGGGCGTTGTCGCCGTTGCCCCTCCAGTCGGGGGCGATCACCGTCACCTCGTGTCCCCGACCGCGGAGGACGCGGAGATGGGCGAGCGCATACTGGCCGCCGGCGTGGGGGATGCCCGAGTAGGGGACGTGCGCCACCAGGCTGACGACTCGCATGACTTCTCCTCGTGCGGGCTCCGGCGAGCCCGCGTGAGTCAGCGGGCGCCCGGGGAAGCTATCAACTCGACCGCCGCCGTCTGAGCGGGCACCGTGGGGCGTTCGCACCCTGCACGTGCTCCCGGGGCAGACGTCGCGCGCACCGTCCGCGCCCCGCTCGCGACACCCCATCCCGTCGACTTCACCCGCTATGTCACCCGCGCGCGCGTCGGCACCCGCAGTCCCGGCTCGCATCCGGCACAGACGGCCGGTGACCATAATCGGCGGAAACCCGACCGAGAAGAGACAGACGTGGATGCACCGCGCCCGCACATCGTGATCGACGCACGTTCGATGTTCACCTCCACCGGCCGCTACACGCGCAAGCTCATCGAGAACCTCGAGAGCATCGACACCGAGCACCGGTACACGATCGTGCTCCCGCGGTCGCAGTTCGACGAGTGGGAGCCGCGCAACCCGTGGTTCGCGAAGGTCGCCACCGACACCCCCTACTTCTCGGTCCGGGAGCAGACGGCGTTCGCCCGGGAACTGCGCGCCCTCCGGCCCGATCTCGTGCACTTCGCGATGCCGCAGCAGCCGCTGTACCTGGGCAGCCCCCGCGTCACGACCTTCCACGACATGACGTTGCTGAAGATCCGCAATCACAAGAAGCATCCGATCGTCTCCCTGCTCAAACGCGCCGTCGGTGCCGCCGCCTTCGCCGTCGTCGCCCACCGCTCGCGGGTCGATCTGGTCGTCAGCGCCCACTCCGGGCGCGACCTGCTCGCCTACACCCGCGTCCCGGCGACGAGGGTGACGCTGACGTATCCGGCCGCCGACGCGATCCCGGATGCCGCGGAGTCGATCGCCGTGCCGTTCGAACGTTTCGTGCTCTACGTCGGCACCCAGGTGCCCTACAAGAACCTGTCGGGGCTGATCCGCGCTGTCGCGGATCTGCGCGGCTCCGACGATTCGATCGGATTGGTCGTCGCCGGCAAGGTCGACGGCGACGGATCCCGCTTGATCCGCGATCTCGATGACCGGAAGCGGTCGGCGGTGCACTTCGCCGGCTTCGTATCCGACGGGCAGTTGCGGTGGCTGTACGAGAACGCCGCGGTCTACGCCTTCCCCTCGTTCTACGAGGGCTTCGGACTACCGGGGCTGGAGGCCATGCGGCACGGGTGCGCGGTGGTCAGCAGCGACGCGACCTGCCTGCCGGAGGTGTACGGCGACGCCGCGGTGTACTTCGACCCCTCGCGGGTGTCGGCGATCCGCGATGCTCTGTCCGCCGTGATCTCCGACCCGACGCTGGCTAGAGATCTGCGCGAGCGCGGACACCGGCGGGCCGCCGTCTACTCCTGGCGCTTCATGGCGCAGCGCACCCTGGACGCCTACCGCGACGCCCTCGCGCGATGAGCGGCCGCACGGCACGGCATCCGCGAGTGAAGCCGAGGGTGAATCTCGATCCCCGCAGGCTCGTCGCGGCGCGCGGAGGGACGCTTCGCGGCGCGCGGGGCGAGGAGCACGCGGCATCCTCACGGAATGAGCTCCGGCGGTCTTGACGCCGTCGAACGCGGGTAGGCCGTATGGCGCACAGGGAAGGCGACATGACACACACCTTGGAGACCTCGTGGCGCAGGTTCCGCGACACCACCCGGCTCCTCCCGCTGGACGGGCTCCGCGCGGTCGCGATCCTGCTCGTCTTCACCGGCCACGTCGAGGCCCCAGGCCCCTGGAAGGCCGTGCACGGCGGAGTGGGCGTGACCCTCTTCTTCGTCATCTCGGGCTTCATCATCACGACGTTGCTCCTGCGGGAGAGCGATGAGCGTCCCGTCGACTTCGGCGCGTTCTACATCCGTCGCGCCTTCCGCATCCTGCCGATGTACCTGCTCGTGCTCGCCGTTTACTGCGTACTCATCCTGGTGCTGGGCACGCAGGAGGACCGGCGCGCGGAGTTCTTGAACGCCCTCCCCGGGTACCTGATGGGCTTTCCCGAGATCGTGCAGCTCACCAACACGGCCGAGCACCAGGCGCCATTCTCGGGGGCATGGTCGATCGGCATCGAGGACAAGTTCTACCTCGTGTGGCCGGTCGTGGGCTTCCTCCTCCTCCGCCGCCGCTGGACCGCTCTCATTCCGCTCCTACTGGTGTCCGCGGGGATCCTGACCGTCGTGGGCTTCGGAACGCCGGTCGCGCGGGTGCTGCAGCCCTACGTCCACATCATCCTGGGCGTGCTCGTGGCGGTCGGGCTGCACTATCGGGGCTCGTTCGGCGTGCTCGCCCGCCTCTTCGGAAGGTGGTGGCTGACCTGGGCGCTCCTGGCCGTATCGCTCGCCCTCGTGCTCTACCCCGACATCGCCCTCGGAACGCCGCTGTACGTGCCCTACGGGCTGCTGTGGGCCGTGACGATCGTCTCGCTCTTCACCGCCCCGCCGGGGGCGGCGACCACGGTGCTCAGCAGCCGCCCGCTGCTGTTCATCGGCACGGTGAGCTACTCGTTCTACCTCACCCACGCCTTCGTCCTGAACGCGCTCGAGAAGCTCCCCCCGGCGATCCCGTCCTGGGCGCAGTACCCGCTCGGTCTCGCCGGCTCGCTCGTGCTGGCGTGGGCCACCTACCGACTGGTCGAGTCGCCCATGAATCGCTGGGGGCATCGGATCGCCGCCCGGCGTCGCGCACGACGCACCCCCGCACCGTCGGCGTCGGACGTCCGGTCCCCCGCTCCGATCGCCCCCGCGACACGACGGGATTCCCGACCCGATCGGTGACCGCGCACGCCCGGCCGACGCGCACGGGATCCTGTCGCGGGTGGTCCGGCCCCCGAGGTTCGTGGGCCGAACGGCGTCGCCGGGCGGGCGGGCGCGGAGACGCGAAAAGGGCGGGATGCCGAAGCACCCCGCCCTTTGTCGCGATCCGCGTCAGGAGACGCCGACCGTCTCCCTCGCTGCCGTCCGCGCCCGCCGGCGCGCCAGGACGCGGTTCCGCCCTGCGGCGACCAGCACGACCAGCAGCACGGCGTAGATGGCGATCACGATCGGACCCTGGAAGAGCGTCGTGAGGTCGCCGTTGGCACTCATCGCGGCATCCCGCAGGCTCGTCTCGGCCAGCGGACCCAGCACCATGCCGATGATGAGCGGCGCGAGCGGGTAGTCGTGCGCCCGCATCGCGAAGCCGAGCAGGCCGATACCCAGCAACAGCACGAGGTCGAACGTCGCCCCGGAGGTCGCGTAGATGCCCAGCCCGCAGAACACCGCGATCGCGGCGTACAGGTAGGGGCGCGGGATGACGAGCAGTTTCGCCCACAGCATCGCGAACGGCAGGTTCAGGATGAGCAGCACGACCATCGCGATGAAGAAGCTCGCGATGAGCGCCCACACCAGGTCGGGGCTCCGCTCGAACAGCAGCGGCCCCGGCTGCAGCCCGTACTGACGGAACGCGGCGAGCATGATGGCCGCCGTCGCCGAGACGGGCAGGCCCAGCGCCAGGAGCGAGCCCATCGCCATCCCCGTGGTCGAGTTTCCGGCGGCCTCGGGGGCGGCGAGGCCCCGGATGGCGCCGGTGCCGAAGCGCGGCTTCTTGCGCCGGCCGTCGAGACGCTTCTCGATGCCGTAGGCCAGGAATGTCGGGATCTCCGAACCACCCGCGGGGATCACCCCGAACGGGAGGCCGATGGCCGTGCCGCGGAGCCACGCGGGGGTGGCCTCCGCGAACTCGCGCCTGGTGAGCCAGGGCCGCCCCGTCGGGCGGATCATCTGCTTGTCGTTGATGTGCCGCTCGAGGCACGCCACGTAGATGACCTCGCCGAGGGCCAGGATTCCCACGGTCACCGTGATGAGCGAGATGCCGTCGAACAGGTTCGGTGAATCCAGCGTGAAACGCGGGGCTCCGGTGACGCCGTCGATGCCGACGACGGCGATCCCCAGCCCGAGGAGCAGGGAGGCGAGACCCTTGGCGGCGTTATCCGTGACGATCGACGAGGTCGCGGCGAAGGCGAAGATCGCCAGCGCGAAGAACTCGGCGGGGCCGAAACTGCTCGACAGTCCCGCGAGCACCGGGGCGAAGAACACCAGGAGCGTCGCCGCGATGATCCCGCCGATGAAGGCGCCGATGGCGGCCGTGGCCAGCGCCTGAGCCGCACGTCCGTTGAGCGCCATCTTGTGACCCTCGAAGGTCGACGCGATCGCCGAGGCCTGCCCGGGGGTGTTCAGCAGGATGCCGGTGATGGAATCGCCGAACAAGCCGCCGAAGTACACGCCCGAGAACATGATGAACGCCGCGGTCGGGTCGAGCGAGAACGTCACGGGTAGCAGCAGCGCGACGGCCATGGAGGAGCCGAGGCCGGGCATGACGCCGACCGCCGTTCCGAGCACGCAGCCCACCAGCACCCAGACGAGGTTCTGCGGGGTGAGGGCACCGGCGAATCCCTCGCCGAGGAGGTTCAGAACGTCCATGTCAGAAGGCCCATCCGAGAAGTCCGGAGGGCAGGGACAGGCCCAACCCCATGTCGAAGGCGATGTAGCTGAGGGAGCTGATGGTCAGCCCGACCACGGCGGCGAAGAGCACCCTGCGCTGCCCGAAACCACGGGCGATCCCCATGAACAGCAGGGCGGCGGCGATGATCCAGCCCAGGATGCCGAGCAGGAAGGCGAAGCCCAGGAATGACCCCGCCACCCACGCGAACGAGCGCCAGTCAACGCCGACCATTCGTTCACCGGGCTCCTCGTCGTCGACCGAGGGCGTGACGAGCGCCGCACGCACCGCTCCGATGCCGAGGACCACCGCGAAGAAGTACAGCCCCGCCGCGATGATCGCCGGGAAGAACTGCGGGCCGGGGAACGCGGCGTTCGGCGGCACCTTCATCGTGAAGATGCCGAAGAGCAGGTACGTCGCGAACGCCGCGAGCACGGCCGGCATGATCAGCGCCTTGGCGATGCCCCGGGGGCCGCTCCCCCGCTGGAAGCGCAGACGGTTGCCGACGGTCGCCGAGACGGAGGTGGGGTTGTTCGACGGCATCACAGGCCCATCTCCTCGTACAGGCGCTCGATGCGCGAGCGCTCGTCGGCCAGGAAGACGTCGAGGTCGTCGCCGGTGATGATGCGCTCGGTCCAGTGATACCGGGCGCGGGCGTCGGCCCATTCGGGCGTCGCGATCGAGTCGAGCACGAGCTCGGTGAGCCCGTCGACCTGCTCGTCGTCCAGCCCGCTCGGGGCAGCGAGCATGCGCCAGTTGGTCAGACCCACCTGATATCCCTGGTCGACCGCGGTGGGGATGTCGATACCGTCCATCGGCTCGGCCGCCACGAGGGCGAGCGCGCGCAGGCGGCCTGACTCGATCTGGTCGATGTTGTCGGGGTAGCCGCCGGCGGCGGCCCGAGCGGTGCCGTTGAGCAGGGCCTGGATGGCCTCGCCCCCGCCGTCCGAGGAGATGTAGGTCATGTCGGCCGGGGTGATGCCCGCGGCGAGCGCGAGCTCGGCCACGACGAGCTGGTCGAACGATCCGCCGCCGGTCCACGGCAGTGCGCGGGGGTCCTGCTTCCACGCCGTGACGAGGTCGTCGAGATCCTGGAACGGCGAGTCGGCCGGCACGACGATGACGTCGTACTCCTCGACCATCACGGCCAGGGGGGTGACGTCGTCGAGGGTGGCGGCGGAGTCGAACTGGACGGTCGCCGCCAGCAGGCCGGTGCCGCCGACGAGCAGGTTGCCCGCCTGACCGCTCAGCACCGAGACGTTGCCGAGCGCGATCGTGCCGCCCGCGCCGGGCATGTTGACCACCTGCACGTTGTTGACCAGGCCGTTGGCCTTCTGTGCCTGCTGCAGTTCGCGGGCGACGCCGTCCCACCCCCCGCCCGCCGCCGCGGGGGCGATGATCGTCATCGACGCGTGGATGTCGTCGCCCGCGGAGGCCGAGGTGATCGAGCCGTACGAGGCGATCGCGATCGCCGAGGCGGCAATCGCTCCCCCCGCGACACGGCCGACCCATCGGCGCTTCGGCCGGGCGACCGGCGGATGGTCAGGGACAGATGAAGGCGTAGGCTCCGACATCACAGCTCCTCCTTTGCGAACGTCGTCGTGCGCAGAATGTGACGACGCTCTCAGGAGGGCGGGCACCGCGCACCCCCGGCGCGCTTTGTGCTCATATTGCGTGCGAGAGAGAGCCCCATGCGCGATTCCCCGGCCCCGGCCACCGCCCGGGTCGTGCGGCGCGCCCTGGTGGTGCTACCGAGCGTCATCGTGCTGAGTGCGGTGGCTCTGACGACGGTGATCGCCGCCGCGGTGCAGGAGCGCCGCATCCGCGACGACACCGCCGACCGGGTGTTCGAGGTGGCCGCGGAGCTCGCCGAACTCGACGACGTGCGGACGGCCGCGGCATCCGTATCGGAGGTGGGGACGACCTCGGATCTGGCCAATGCCGCCGACCTGGCGCCGGCGACGGCGATGCTGCAGCCGTTGGCCGACCTCGTGGAGCGCACCGCGGGCGTGTTCTACGTGGTGATCACCGATGACGAGGGCGTGCGCATCACGCACCCCGAGCCCGCCCAGCGCGGACTTCAGGTCGAGACGGCGAACGCGACCGTGCTGGCGGGCACGCCGTTCCTGGGCACCGAGAGCGGTCCGTCCGGCCCGTCGCTGCGCGCGAAGGTGCCCATCCGAGACGGCGACGACATCGTGGGCATCGTCGCGGTGGGCGTACTGGAGTCGCGTCTGCTCACGGAACGCGACGAAGCGCTGGGCGCCCTGCTGCCCTGGAGTCTCGGCGCGCTCGTGGCCGGCACCCTGGCGTCGTCACTGCTCGCGGCGGCGATCGAACGGCGTTTCCGCCGAGCCGATGCGGCCGCGGCCGAGCAGGAGCAGATGGGCCGAACGATGACGGCGCTGCGCGAGCAGGCCCACGAGTTCGGCACACGACTGCACGTCCTGCACGGGCTGGTCTCGCACGGCGACACCCGTGACGCGCTGGACTACATCTCGGCCGCCGCTCCCACCCTCACCGCGCGGGCGGCCTCCGACACGCTGCTGGCGCCGTCGGTCGTCAGCGCGAGCCTCGAGGCCCTCCGCGCGGAGGTGGCGGCGATCGGCGCGCACCTCGAGGTGCAGGTGGATCGCGACCTCCCCGTCGACGACGCGGTCATGCTCGTGCTGACCAATCTGTGCCGGAACGCGGCGGAGGCCGGGGCCGGACGGGTGCGCTGCAGCCTCTCAGAGATCGGCGGCATCCTCCACGGCGCCGTGGACGACGACGGTCCGGGCCTCGACCCGCACGACGTCGAGCGGGCTTTCGCGGCGGGGTACTCCTCGAAGCCCGACGTCGCGGGCACCGGTCGCGGCCTCGGGCTCGACCTCGTGCGCCGCGCGGTGAGCGAGCGCGGGGGCGAGATCCTCGTCGGCCGTTCGGCGTGGGGCGGCGCTCGATTCGCGTTCGAGATGACGGTGCCGACGTGACCGATCAGGTGGTGCGCGTGCTCGTCGTCGACGATGACGCCGCCGCGCGGGCGCTCCACGGCCGCTACGTCGACGAGGTGCCCGGATTCCGCGTCGTCGGGTCGGCGGCGACCGGCGAGGGAGCCGTCGAGCGGGCACGCGAGGGCGTCGACCTCGTTCTCCTCGACATGCGCTTGCCCGACATCAGCGGAGTCGAGGTGCTGCACCGGCTGCGCACGCTCGGGACGCACGGTCTCGACGTGCTCGTCATCAGCAGCTCGCAGGACCAGGTGACGGTGCGCCAGGCGCTCGCCGCGCACGTCGTGGGGTATCTCGTCAAACCGTTCACCCACGACCTCTTGCGCCGTCGCCTCGAGACCTACCGCCGGGAGCATCAAGCGCGCGCCGACGCCGGCCGCGACCGCGAGATGACGCAGGGCGACATCGACCGGCTCCTCGGCACGGGCACGGTGCGCCTCCCCGCGCGGTCGTCCGCGGGGGCGCTGCCCAAGGGCCTCGCGGAGGTCACCCTCGCGCGCGTGCGGGAGAGCCTCGATCCGGTCGCCTACATCTCGGCATCCGAGGTCGCCGTCGCGTGCGGACTGTCGCGTGCCACCGCGCAGCGCTACCTCGAGCACCTCGTGGCCACCGGGACCATCGACCTCGCCCACCGCTACGGCGCGCGCGGTCGCCCGCGGATCCTGTACCGTCTGGCGCCGTCGCCCCCGGAGTGACCCCGTCAGGGGGTGTCGCGATCGGCTCCCGACCACAAGTCGCTGCACTCGATGAGCGCGGCGTCCTGGGCGATGAGGTACGGCCGGGCCCCGATGTCGCCGCGCACGGCGGCGGAGACGGCGGCCCAGTGCGAACGGCCGAGCAGCACCGGGTGGCCCGGTGCGCCGTCGTAGGCGGCCTGCGCGAGGGCGTCGGAGGCTGCTCGACGGGCCACGCGCGCGACAGCGGCGGCGGGCACATCGGGGGTGTCGACGGGGAGCACGATCACGGCGGGCGCGGATCCGGATGCCAGCGCCTCGAGGCCGGCGCGGAGCGAGGCCGCCACCCCGGTGCTCCAGTCGGGGACCCGCACGATCGTCGCTCCGCGGGGGACGAGGGGTTCGGCCTCGTCGGCCCCGGCGCCGAGCGCGACCGCGACCTCGGAGCACCCGCCGTCGCGGAGAGCCTGCACGGCGAGCGCGACCCACGGGGTGCCGGCGGGCGTGCGGGCGAGCGCCTTGGGACCGCCGAAACGGCGACCCGCGCCCGCGGCGAGCACGAGCCCGCAGGGGGGAGCGGAGGGCACGGCCGGCATGGTGACGACAGCGTAGCGCGCGCGAAACACACCCCGACTACGGTCGGATGCATGCTCGATCTGGCTGCCGACCTGGTGCCGCTGCTCGAGGCGGGCGTGCCCGTCGCGGCGGTGACGGTGACCGGTGTGGTGCGCAGCGCTCCGCGCGGGGTGGGGGCGACGCTCGCCGTCACTCGCGACGCACGGGTGATCGGATCGATCTCGGGCGGGTGCGTCGAGAGCGATGCCGTGATGCTCGGACTCGACGCTCTGCGCACCGGCGAGGTGCGCCGCGCGCGCTTCGGATTCACCGACGACGGCACCGTCACGCCCATCTCCGCGGGGCTCGCGTGCGGCGGCGCGGTCGACGTCGTCGCCTACCGCATCGACCCGGCCGCCGTGCTTCCCGCACTGGCGGACGCTCGTGCGGGAGCTGCGGCGACACTGCACCTCGACCTCGACGGCGACGGACTCGACCTGCACCGCCCGGCGGCCCCGCGCCTGGTCATCCTCGGCGCCGGGGAGCACGCGGCGGCGCTGTGCCGCCTGGGCTCCGCGGCCGGGTTCGCGGTGACGGTGTGCGACGACTGGGCGCTGCTGGTGACACGGGAACGCTTCCCCGACGCCGTCGAGCTCGTCGTCGCCGCACCGCACGAGTTCCTCGAGCGGCTCCCCGCCCCCGACGCCCGCACCGCCGTGTGCGTGCTGACTCACGACGAGCGCCTCGACGTGCCCGCGCTGCGTGCGGCGCTGGGGCTGCCCGTGGGCTTCGTCGGCGCGATGGGCGCGCGCGCCACCGTCGCGCGCCGGGCGACACTGCTGCGAGCCGTGGGGGTGAGTGAGGCCGAGCTGTCGCGACTGCACTCGCCGCTCGGGCTCGACCTGGGCGGTGCGACCGCCGAGGAGACGGCCCTCTCGGTGATCGCCGAGATCGTGGCATCCCGGAACGACGCCGACGCCCGCCCGCTCCGCGAGGTGCGCGGGCCCCGCCTGCACGGCTCCGCGAAGAACGCCGCCCCGGGCGAGACGACCCTCTCGTGCGCGGTGAGGACCGCGTGAGCGTTCTCGTCGTGCGCGGCGCGGTGGCCGTCGTCGAAGACACCGGGCGCGTGCGCACCGGCGACGTCGTGTGCGTCGACGGGACGATCGTCGAGAGCCTCGACGTCGCGGGCGTGGGTCGCGCGGCGATCACCGAAGTGGATGCCACGGGGTGCGTCGTCACCGCCGGGCTCGTCAACGCGCACCACCACCTCCTGCAGACGGCGTTCCGCACCCTTCCGGGCACCCGCGGTATCCCGATGCGGGAGTGGCTCCCCGCGATGGCCTCGGCCTACACCGCGGCCGGTGTCGACCCGGAGCTCACCGGCCTCGCCGCTCGCGCCGGTCTCGCCGAGGCGCTGCTCTGCGGAGTGACCACCGTCGCCGACCACCACCTCACCTGGCCGAGCGGTGCGGACACCGTCGGCATGGCCCGGGCGGCGGCGGGGGCGGCGGCGGGGCTCGGTGCGCGCCTGGCGTTCGTGAGGGGCGCCGCACGTGACGATCCGCAAGAAGCAGCCGCCTCGGCCGACGCCATCGTGCGCGCGCTCCTGCCCGGAATCCACGGCGGCGTCTCCGCCGACGGGATGCTGCAGGTCGCGGTCGGGCCCGCGGGGGTGCATAGCGATCCGCGCGAGACGTTCGAGCTGCTGGGCGAGGTCGCGGCCATGCACGGCCTGCACCGACGCACGCAGGCGAACGAGGTCGTCGACGTCGATATCGCCCTCGAGCGCTACGCCTCCCGCCCCATCGACCTGCTCGAGGAATGGGGATGGCTCGCCCCCGACGTCACCCTCGCCCACCTGTGCGCCGTCACCGACGACGAGATCGCCCGCCTCGCGGCATCCGGCATCACCGCCACCCACGCTCCCGGCTGCGACGTTCCGATGGGATGGGGGGTCGCTCCCGTGCGGCGCCTCCTCGACGCGGGACTCGCCGTGGGCCTGGGCACGAGCGGCGGGGGCAGCAACGACGCGGGGCATCTGCTGGCCGACGCACGCCTGGCGATGCAGGTCTCCGCGCTCGTGGGGCCGCAGCTGCCGGCATCCGAGGTGCTCGGCATGGCCACCGCCGGCTCCGCCGAAGGCCTCGGCCGACCCGAGCTCGGACGACTGACCCCCGGTTCGGCCGCCGACCTGTGCATCTGGGACGTTTCCGGAGTCGCCGACGCGGGGGTCGCCGACCCGGTCGCGGGGCTCCTGTGGGCCTCCCCCGGGCGCCGGCCGCGCACGGTCGTCGTCGGCGGACGTGTCGTCGTCGACGAGGGCCGACTCACCACCGCCGACGAGCATGAGATCGTCGCCCAGCTGTTCGAGAGAGTGCGACGATGACCACCATGGCCCCCGCGATCGACGACGCTCCCACCGGCGAGGAACTGCTCGGCGCGCACCTGCGGGGCCTCCGCAAGGCGCGCGGTCTGACCCTCACGCAGCTCGCCGAGGCGGCCACGCTGTCGCACCCGTTCCTCAGCCAGCTCGAGCGTGGACTCGCGCGCCCCAGCATGGCGAGCCTGGAACGCCTGGCCCGGGCCCTCGGCACCAGCCGCGTCGAGCTGATCGCGGCATCCGAATCGCCGCGCACCGACCAGGACGCACAGCCGTCGTTCGTCGCCGCCGACGAGGGCGTGATCGGCCCCTACGCCGAAGGCACCGCGCGACTTCTGGCCACCGGCGCGCGGCGCTTCGAGCCGCTCGAGTTCACCGGCTCGAACTCCGCCCCGGGCGACCACTACGTGCACGAGGAAGACGAGTTCCTCACCGTGCTCGAGGGCTCGATCGTGATCTCCTTCGGGATCTACGGCGAGCGCACGCTGCACGTCGGCGACTCGGTCTACTGCCGTTCGGGCACGCCGCACCGGTGGCATTCACCCGACGGTGCGACCTACCGCCTGCTCATCGTGAAAGACCTCGTGCACGGCGGCGGCGCGGACGACCAGTCGGGGGTCGAAGCATGAGCGGCGGCGTGACGTTCGACGTCGTGGTGCGGGCGAGACGGGATGCCGCCGACGGCATCGTCCTGCTCGACCTCGAGCGCACCGCCGGCACGCTGCCGCACTGGTCGCCCGGCGCGCACATCGACGTCGTGCTGCCCGGCGGTCTCGAGCGGCAGTACTCGCTGTGCGGTTCCGTCGCCGAGCGCGGCACGTGGCGGATCGGCGTGCTGCGCGAGCGCGAGGGCTCGGTCTGGCTGCACGAGAACGCCGTCGAGGGAGCCTCGCTGCGCGTGCGTGGACCCGCCAACCATTTCCTGTTCGCGCCCACGGCCGGCCGCTCGTACGTCTTCGTCGCGGGGGGCATCGGCATCACGCCGATCCTGCCGATGATCGAGGCCGCCGAGGCGGCGGGGGCGGCGTGGACGTTGCTGTACGCCGGGCGTTCGCGCCGGGCGATGGCCTTCGCCGACGACCTCGCCGAGCGGTACGGCGAGCGGGTCGAGGTGTACGCCGCCGACGAGGGGCGCCGCCTGGATCTGGCCGCCCGCTTCGCCGCGCCGGTCGCTCGCACCGTCGTCTATTCCTGCGGACCGGCGCGTCTGCTCGAGGCGCTGGAGGATGCCATGTCCGCGTGGCCGGGCGGCAGCCTGCACGTCGAACGGTTCGAGGCCAAGGTGCTGGGACCCCCGGTGTGGACGGAGCCGTTCGAGGTCGACTTGATGCTCTCGGGGGTGAGCGTCACCGTCCCGCCCGAGCGCTCGGTGCTCGACGTGATCGAGGAGGCGGGGGCGATCGTGCCCTCGAGCTGCCGGGTCGGCACCTGCGGCACGTGCGAGGTCGCCATCGTCGACGGCGACGTGGAGCACCGCGACTCGGTGCTCTCACCCGAGGAGCAGGCGGCGAACCGCACGATGATGGTGTGCGTCTCGCGGGCCGCGTGCGAGCGGATCACGCTGGAGCTGTAGGGCGCGTCACGCGGGTCGTCATGACGACGCCGGTGTTCGATCAGCGCACCCAGTCGGGTTCGCTGGGACTCATCTCGAACGTTCGCGCGAGGTCCGGGGGCACGTCGACGGATCCGCGCACGCGCAGCGGCACCGGGACGAGATGCTCCTGCTCGGGCTGGACCCCCGCCAACAGCAAGCGCACCGCGGCGGCACCCATCTCATCGAACGGCGCGGCGGCCGTCGTCAGCATCGGATCCAGGTAGACGGCGATGTCGTCGTCGTCGAAGGAGACGACCGCGACGTCGCGTCCTACGCGAAGGCCCGCCTCCCCCAGCGCGCGATAGGCGCCGAACGCCAGACGATCGTTCAGGCAGATGAGCGCGGCCGGCACCGATCCGTCGTCGATCAGAGCCCGCACGGACCGGTAGCCGTTGATCATGGACCAGGGCTGGACGGGGATCTGGGCCACGGGAACGACATCATGCGAACGCAGTGCGTCCCAGATCCCGTCGAGTCGTCGCTGCACCGCGACGGTAAGCCACTCGTCGTCGGGTTGGTCGAGGGACCGCCCCACGATGACGACGTCCGTCGTGTGGCCCGCGTCGAGCAGGAGCGTCACGATGTCGCGCGCGCCCTGATATTCGTCGGCCAGCACCACCCCTCGGGCGCCCTCCGCGGTCGCGTTGAGCATCACGACGGGCGTGACACCGACGAGCTCGGGCACCGAGAGGGCGTGCGGCCTCGTCGCGGCGTAGATGATGCCGTCGACCTGTCGGTCCAGAAGAGCCTCGATCGCTCCGTCGACCGCTCCGTCTTCGCCGTCGGTCTCCGCGATGAAGAGGACGTGGCCGTGCTTCTTGGCTTCTCTCAGCGCCCCGCGGATCAGCCCGCTCGCGAGGCGGTCGGTCGTGACCTGGTCGGAGATGAAGCCGATCACGTGCGACTTCTGCGTGCTCAGCGCACGAGCGGTGAGGTTGGGGCGATAGCCCAGCGTGTCGGCCGCGGCACGCACGCGAGCGGCGGCATCGGCGGACAGTCGCGTGCCCTGCCGATCGTTCATGATCAGCGACACCGCCGTCGTGGAGACCCCCGCGAGGCGCGCGACATCGGCCATCGTCACACGCTTCTGTCCCACGTCCGCACCTTCTCGTCACCGTTGTCCGTACCCAGCCTATCGATCCCGCGTGCTAAAGCGCTTGACATGTTCTGCTAAAGCGCCTAACTTGACGAGTCAAGCGTGTTAGCACGCTCTCCACCCTCAACGCCGAAGGATGCCCGTGTCACTCACCACACCGCGAAGCGGAACTGCGAACGGACGCGGGTGCCCCCGATGCTGAGCCTCGACGGATCCTGGGTGTGGGATTTCTGGTTGGCCGACGACGGGACCGACCACCACCTGTTCTTCCTCCACGCACCGATGTCCCTGGGCGACGAGTCCCGCCGACACCGCGCGGCGCGGATCGGTCACGCCGTGTCGACGGACCTCGTCCGGTGGGAGCTGCGCGAGGCCCCCTTCTCGGTCGGGCCCACCGGGGCGTTCGACGAGACGGCCACCTGGACGGGGAACGTCCTGCAGGGCCCCGACGGGCTCTGGCGGATGTTCTACACCGGTACCCGATTCCTGGCCGACGAACCCCACATGGCGAACATCGAGACCGTCGGCGTGGCGACGTCCGCCGACCTGGCGACGTGGACCAAGCAGCCCGGCCCGGTGACGTCCGCGGACGCGCGCTGGTATGAGACCTGGGGCACCTCCTCGTGGAAGGAGGAGGCCTGGCGGGACCCCTGGGTGTTCGCCGACCCCACCGGCGACGGGTTCCACATGCTCGTCACGGCGCGCGCCGACCACGGCGATCTGGACGATCGGGGCGTCGTCGGGCACGCGGTCAGCACCGACCTCTCGACCTGGGAGGTGCGCCCTCCGTTGTCGCATCCCGGCGCCGGCTTCGCGCACGTCGAGGTGCTGCAGGTCGCCCAGGTCGGCGACCGATGGGTGCTGCTGTTCTCCTGCTCGGCCGACGCGACCACCACCGCTCGCGCGATCGGCCACCCGAACGTCGGCACCTGGGCGATGCTCGTCGACTCGCCCACCGGACCGTTCGACCTGTCGCAGGCGCAACCGCTCACGTCGGAGTCGCTGTACTCCGGCCGCCTGGTCCAACACCGCGACGGGAGCTGGGCGCTGCTGGCGTTCCACAACGACCGCACCCCCGAGGGCTTCCGCAGCGCGATCTCCGACCCCATCCCGTTCTCCATCTCGCCGCAGGGCGAGATCGAGCTGCACGAAATCGCGACGGCTCGCTCCTGACCACCCCCTCCTTCTCACTTGTCGCGCGCACCGCAGGCGTGCGCGCGATGCTGCACCGCTTCCCCCGCCTGCACCCCGTGTCCAACGACGGATATCCACATCAAGGAGAACGATGAACATCACACGAATGACGCGTCGCGGCATTGTCGCCGCCACCGCACTCGCCACCGGCGCGGTCCTGCTCACCGCGTGCGCCGGCGGTGGAAGCGACAGCTCCGCCGGCGACGGCACGGGCGAGATCGACATCTGGGCCCTGCAGGGTCAGGACAGCGAGAACGCGGCGCTGCAGGCCGCCGTCGACGGCTTCAACTCGTCGCAGTCCGACATCACCGCGAGCCTGCGTCTGATCGCCGGCGACACGTACACGACGACGATCACCAGCACCCCGAAGGACCAATTGCCCGACGTCCTCCAGATCGACGGGCCGACCCTGGCGAGCTTCGCGTACAACGGCAAGATCACCCCGATCAGCGAGTACGTCTCGCAGGAGACGATCGACAACGCCACCCCCGGATCCATCTCCGAGGGAACCTTCGGTGGGGAGCTCTACGCGCTCGCGCAGTTCGACTCCGCCATGGGCCTGTACGGCAACAAGTCCCTCTTGGATGCCGCGGGGGTCACGTACCCGACGTCGATCGACACCGCGTGGTCCTCGGACGAGTTCGCCGACGCTCTCGCCGCGCTGTCCGCGGCGGGCCCATCCGGCAAGGCTCTCGACCTGAACGAGGCCGGTCTCGCCGGCGAGTGGGGAACCTACGCCTTCGCGCCGTTCGTGTGGTCCGCGGGCGGCAACCTGCTGACCGACAATTCCGCCGTCGGGGCCCTCGACTCCGAGGCGAGCGTCGCGGCACTCACGGACGTCGCGACCTGGAAGCCGTTCGTGGACTCCAACGCCGACGGCAACGCCTTCCCCGATGGCCGCGTGGCCCTGGGCATCGGCGGGCACTGGAACTACCCCGCGTACAGCGAGGCCCTAGGCGACGACCTGCTGGTCATGCCCCTGCCCGACTTCGGCAACGGGCCCAAGGCCGGAGCAGGCTCGCTGACCTGGGGCATCGGGGCGGGTACCGATGACGGCAGCGCCGCGGGCGCGTTCCTGGACTACCTGCTCAACGACGACAACGTCACCGCGATGACGCAGGCCAACGGCGCACCACCCGCCACCGCGTCCGCCTTCGCCGCGGACCCCCTTTACAAGGAGGGCGGCCCCCTGGCCCTCTTCGGCGAGCAGCTGGCGAACTCGTGCGCATCGGATGCCATCACCGACGGCTGCGTGGCGGTCTACCGACCCCTCACCCCCGGGTACCCGACCGTGACCTCCCAGTTCGCCAGTGCGCTCTCGTCCGTCTGGGGAGGCTCCGCGCCTCTGAAGACCCTCCAGGACGCCGCGACCACCATCGACCAGAACTTCGCCGACAACGACGGATATCAGCAGTAAGTCGCCTCACCCACCGCGGGGGTGCGCGCTCCGCCGCGCGCACCCCCACACCCTCAGACCGCAAGAAGGGCAGCATCATGGTCACCCCCGTATCAACGGCGATACCCCCCGCAGGGCCGCTCCCCCACCCCCGCCCTCGCCGGTTCCGATGGCGAGACACCCGCGACGGGGTCGTCATGGTCGCCCCCGCCGTCATCGGTCTCATCGCCTTCGTCGGCATCCCCTTCGTCGCCGCGATCGTGCTCTCGCTCTTCAACGTGCAGGCCGACCTGGCGCGCGACCCGCGATTCTGGGGATTCACGCACTACATCCGCCTGTTCACCGACCCGATCCTCTCGGGCACGTTCCTGCGGTCGCTGCTGAACAACCTCGTTTTCGCCGTCGTCGTCATCCCCGTCCAGACCGGGCTCGCTCTCATGCTCGCCGTGCTCCTGAACCGGCGGCTCCGCGGCGTGAAGTTCTTCCGCACCTTCTTCTTCATGCCGGTCGTCTTCCCGATGGCCCTGGTCGCCGTCATCTGGCGCCTGATCCTCGACCGCGGCGAAGACGGACTCCTCAACGCCTCCGTCTCGCTGATCACGGGTGGACTCGTCCCCGCGCAGGACTGGTTGGGCTCCTCCGCCACCGCCCTGGGGTCGGTGATCCTGCTGTCGATCTGGCAGGGCGTCGGCTTCCAGATGGTGATCATCCTCGCCGCGCTGCAGGAGATCCCCGAGGAACGCTACGAAGCGGCCCGCCTGGACCGGGCCAACGGATGGCAGCAGTTCCGCCACGTCACCGTCCCCGGCATCCGCAACACCCTGATCTTCGTGACCCTGCTCACCACGATCCTGGCGTTCCGCGTCTACGACCAGGTCTACATCCTGATCCGCACCGCCGGGGCGAACGAGGATGCGACGCAGACGTTGCTGTACACCGCGACCAACGCGATCTTCTCGGAGAACAACCTCGGTCGCGCGTCCGCGATCTCAGTGGTGCTGTTCCTCATCATCGTGCTCATCACCCTCGTGCAGCGTCGTCTGCTTCGCCAAAGGAGCGAGTCATGACCTCCACCCCCCGTTCGCGTCGCGTCGCCACGGACATCCGCGATTACGCCCTCATGGCCGTCGCCGCGATCCTCATGTTCGCCCCGATCTCCTACCTGCTCGTGGGGAGCCTGAAGCCCTCCGCCGAGGTGCTGGACGGCTTCGCCGGGTTCCTCCCGACCAACCTCTCCTTCGACAACTACGCCGCGGTGTTCCAGGCGCTGAGCTCCAACGCCTCCGGGTACTTCTGGCAGTTCATGTTCAACTCCGTCGCCATCTCGGTCGTGGTCGTCGTCGGCGGCCTCGTGGTGAACTCCCTCGCCGGCTACGCGTTCTCGCGGCTCGAGTGGGTGGGACGTGACAAGGTGTTCATTCTCATCATCCTGCTCGTGATCGTGCCGTTCGAATCCGTCGCGATCCCTCTCATGGCGCTCATGCAGGGTCAGCGGGACACCCTGCTGGTGCAGATGATCCCCTTCATCGCCAACGCGTTCAGCGTGTTCCTCTTCTACACGTTCTTCCTCAACCTCCCCAAGAGCGTCGAAGAGGCGGCGCGGTTGGACGGTCTCGGCGCCTGGGGCACGTTCTTCCGCATCGTCGTGCCCAACTCCAAGCCCGTCTTCGCCACCGTCGCGATCCTGACCTTCCTCAGCTCCTGGGGGCAGTACCTCTGGCCGTCCCTGGTGACCAGCGATCCGAGCGTCCGCCCCCTGCCCCTGCAGATGAGCGTGTTCTCCGCCCGCGTGCCCGTCGACTGGGGACAGACGTTCGCTTTCGGCACGCTGCTCGTCCTGCCGGTGCTGATCGTGTTCCTCATCTTCCAGCGCTACTTCGTCCAGTCGGTCGCCGGCTCCGCGGTCAAGGGGTGACCGACGGCCGAGCCTCGGAACGGTTGATCCCGAGCGCGCACACGCACGCCTGAGGGGGCGGCGCTCGCGGCGTGGCACCGATCGGGAGGCGGGCGGGGCGAACTTTGTCACGAGGGTCACGCGGGAGAAATACAGCGGAAACGCAGGGTTCCTAGCATCGGAACATCGCCGGATGTTGGTCACACCAACACTGACGCAGCCGCCCTCGGCGGCTCGCCCCGCCGTCGTGGTTCCCGTCTCGACGCCTGTCTTCTCGCCACCCGGAGGCCCTCGTGTCCGCCGTTCCACCCGTCTCGATCGCCTCACTGCGAGGCGTGCGCCTCGCCTCCGGCGACCTCGTCGACATCGCGCTCGACGGCGACGAGGTGCTCGCGGTCGTGCCCGCGGGGAGCCCCCTGCCCGAAACCGACGGGGTGACGCTCGACCTCGCCGGATACCTCGTCACCGCCGCGGGCGCGGAACCTCACGCGCACCTCGACAAATCGCAGTCGTGGGATGCCATCCAGCCCCCGTTCGGCGACCTCGAACGCGCCATCGACAGCTGGCACGCCTACGCCATGACCCTCGACGAGGACGACACGCTCGGGCGCGCCCGCGACACCGCTCGGCGGATGCTGGCGTCCGGGATCACCGCGATCCGTACGCACGTCGACCTGCTGCGCGGCGAGGACGCCCTGACCGGGGTGCGAGCCCTGGTGCGCCTGCGGGCCGAGTTAGCCGGACTCATGGACATCGAGCTCGTCGCCCTCGGCGGCCCGACCGTGCCCGACGACGTGTTCGAGGCGGCCCTCGACGCCGGCGTCGACCTCGTCGGCGGCGCCCCGCACCTCGCCGACGACCCGATCGCCGACCTCGATCGGCTGATCGCCCTCGCGCGCCGTCGCGACGTCGGTCTCGACCTGCACACCGACGAGAGCCTCGCGGGCGCCGACACCCTCGCCGCCTACGCCGCCGCCGTCACGGGCTGGCACCGCCCCCGCACCGCGGGTCACTGCGTGCGGTTGAGCATGATGGCCGAGACGGAGCTCGACGCCCTCGCCGACGGCATCCGCACCGCCGACATCGGCATCATCGCGCTGCCGATCACGAACCTGTACCTGCAGGGGTGGGGCGTCGACCGCGCGATCCCCCGCGGCATCGCCCCGATCGGCCGCCTCAAGGCCGCCGGGGTGCGCGTCGCCGCCGGCGCCGACAACGTGCGCGACCCCTTCAACCCCGTCGGACGCTGCGACCACCTCGAGACCGCCTCCCTGCTCGTCAGCGCCGGACACCTCGCCCCGGATGACGCCATGGATGCCGTCACCGTCGGCGCCCGCGACGTGATGGGCCTGCCCCTCGCCGGCCCGGTCGCCGGAGCCCGCGCCGACCTCGTCGCCGTCAAGGCGGACTCCCTCGGCGAGGCCGTCGCCTTCGCCAGCGCCGACCGCGTCGTGATCCACCGCGGACGGCTCGTCAGCCGCACGACCGTCTCGACCGAGACCGCGGCATCCTTCGCCCTCGCCGTCCCCACCCGCTCCGCCGCACCCGCGACGGCGCCGTAACCCGCCCCCAACGGAAAGTGAGCGCCCCCGTGACCTTGGCCTCTCCCGCCCCGGTACCCGTCGCGGATCCCACCGCGCCGATCCTGGACTTCCGGGGCGTCGCCCTGACGTTCCCCAACGGCACCACCGCCCTCTCCGGCGTCGACCTCACCGTGAACCGCGGCGAATTCGTCAGCGTCGTCGGCCCCTCCGGCTGCGGAAAATCGACCCTGCTGCGCATCGCGTCGGGCCTCGAGACCGCGAGCGAGGGCGTCGCCACCGTCAACACCGACCGGATCGGCTACGTCTTCCAGGACGCCACGCTCCTGCCCTGGCGCGACGTGCAGTCGAACGTCGAACTGCTCGCCGAGCTCAACTGGCAGCCCAAGCGCGTCCGCACGCCGAAGGCCCAGTGGGCCATCGACCTCGTCGGACTCAAGGGCTTCGAGAAGCACCTGCCCAAGCAGATGTCGGGCGGCATGAAGATGCGCGCCTCGCTCGCGCGCTCCCTCACCCTCGACCCCGAGCTGTTCCTCTTCGACGAGCCGTTCGGCGCCCTCGACGAGATCACCCGCGAACGCCTGAACGACGAACTCATCAAGATCTTCGTCGCGCAGAAGTTCGGCGGGCTCTTCATCACCCACTCGGTCTCCGAGGCCATCTACCTCTCCACCAAGGTCGTCGTGATGTCGGGGCGCCCCGGTCACCTCGTCGACACCTTCGAGATCCCCTTTGACATGCCCCGCGACCCCGAGATCCGTTACACGGCCGAGTACGCGAAGCTCGTCGGCGAGGTCTCCCACGCCCTTCGGGAAGGACACTCATGAGCACCACGTCAGCAGAGCCGGTCGCCGTGGAGTCGTCCGCGCCCACGTCATCCACGCCCCCCGTCGAGCCGCCGCGCCCGCGTACGGCCGCACGCAGCCGCGGCTTCGGCGCGCGAGCCGCCGTCATCGGTCCCCCGCTCGCCGTGCTCGTCGTGCTGCTCGGCGCGTGGTACGCCGTCTCGATCGCCCTCGCCGCGTCGGGCAAGGGCTTCCTCATGCCCATGCCGCACGAGATGTTCACCCTCGGGTTCTTCGACCCGCAGGTGGGCGCCGACATCTGGATCGCACTCTTCCGCACGACCGGCGTGGCCCTCACGGGCCTGTTCGTGGCGATGGTGCTCGGCATCGGTTGGGCGATCGCGATGTCCCTCGCCCGCTGGGTCGAACGCTCGACGTACGCCTACGCCGTGATGCTCCAGTGCATCCCGATCCTCGCGCTCGTGCCGCTGGTCGGATTCTGGTTCGGCTACGAGTTCCTCGCCCGCGTCATCGTCTGCGTGCTCATCGCCCTCTTCCCCATGGTGTCGAACACGCTGTTCGGCCTGCAGTCGGTCGACAAGTCGCAGCGCGAGCTGTTCCGCCTGCAGAAGGCCAACAAGTGGACCGTGCTCACCAAGCTCACCCTCCCCGCAGCCCTCCCCTCGATCTTCGTGGGCATGCGCACCTCGGCGGGGCTGTCGGTCATCGGCGCGATCGTCGGCGACTACTTCTTCCGCCGCGGTGAGCCCGGCATCGGCTCGCTCATCGCCAACTACCAGTCCCGCCTGCAGAGCGCCGAGCTGTTCGCCGCCATCCTCGCGGCCTGCCTGCTGGGAGTGGCGATCTTCGCCCTCTTCGGCTGGATGTCGAAGGTGGCCGTCGGCCGCTGGTACGACAGCACCCTCTGACCCGCACCACCGACGCACTCCCGATGCCGCGGCACCGCACCGCGGCGGCATCCGGGCCACCCCCTCCGGATGCCGCGCACGCACCGCGGCGGCATCCGGCGTACCCGAGAACACCCGCACCCGAGAGCTCCACCCCCGTCACAGAAAGCGAACCAGCATGCAGCGCTCCACCCTCGTCCGCGGCACCGCCGTCACCGGCGCCGTCGCGATCGCCCTCACCCTCACCTCCTGCGCCGGCAGCGCCGCGGAGACCGCCCCCACGACATCCGACATGGAGATCGGCTCGGTCGACCTGTCGGCCGACTGCCCCGCCACCGTCGTCATCCAGACCGACTGGAACCCCGAAGCCGAGCACGGTCACCTCTACGAGATGATCAAGGACGACTACACGATCGACGCCAACACCAAGGCGGTCACCGGCCCCCTGATGTCGGACGGCGAGTTCACCGGCGTCAACCTCGAGATCCGCGCCGGCGGTCCCGCCATCGGCTTCCAGACCGTCTCGGCGCAGATGTACCAGGACGACGCGATCACCCTCGGCTACATCAGCACCGACGAGGCGATCCAGCTCTCGGACACGACCCCCACGAAGGCCGTCTTCGCCCCGCTCGACATCAGCCCGACGATGGTCATGTGGGACCCCGAGACCTACCCCGACGTCAAGACGGTGGATGACGTCAAGGCGGCCCTTTCGGCGAACGGCGGCGTCTGGCGCTACTTCGACGGTTCGGCCTACATCGAGTACCTCAAGAGCGCCGGCCTCGCCGACGCGTCGATCCTCGACGGCTCGTACGACGGCACCCCGTCGAACTTCGTCGCCGCCGGCGGCAAGGACATGCAGCAGGGCTTCGCCTCGGCCGAGCCGTACGTGTACCAGAACGAGGTCTCGGCCTGGGGTAAGCCCGTCGACTTCGCGCTGATCCACGACGCGGGATGGCAGACGTACCAGTCGTCGGTGTCGGTCAAGGCCGCCGACTTCGAGGAGCTGTCGCCCTGCCTGACCAAGCTCGTGCCCGTGCTGCAGAAGGCCGGCGTCGCCTACTACGAGGACCCGTCGGCGGCCAACGCCCTCATCCTCGACCTGGTCGACCAGTACGCCACCGGTTGGACCTATACGCAGGGCGTCGCCGACTACTCGGTCAAGACGCAGGTCGACCTCGGCCTCGTCGGCAACGGCACGAACTCCACCTACGGCGACTTCGACGACGACCGCTTCGCGGACTTCTTCGACAAGGCGGGCAAGGTGTACACCGACCTCGGCACCCCGCCCGCGGCCGGCTACACCCCGGCCGACCTGTACACGAACGAATTCGTCGACACCTCGATCTCGTTCTGACCCGATCGGCCGGGTCCGCTCACGCCGACCCGGCCGGTCGACCCGCCGGAACCCGCACGCGTGTCCCCGGCCCGGCCCGCCTCGTGCGGGCCGGGCCGTCCGGGCCGGGCCGTGCCGGCCCCCGGCGCATCCTCGCCGCAGAAAGCAGTTCGCCGCCGTGCGGCCGAATCACCCCCGGTCATCGTCCCGACACGGACACAACGCAGGAGATCCGACGCCCGGCACCAGATCGGCACCCGGAATGACGCGGAGCAGTGAGAGAACTCCTGCGTTGTGCACCGCCGCCCGCCGCCCCCGCGGCATCCATCCCCACCCGTTCCACCCGGAGACACACCCCATGAGCGACACCGCCACCCGCGTCCTCTCCCTCGAAGACGAACTCCTCGACCTGCTCGGCCCCGCCGCCGTCAGCGCCGAACCGCGCGTGCGCGAGCGCGCCAGCGTCGACGGTTCGCCGATGTCGCCGATCATCGCCGCCCAGCTCCCCCTCGGCCTCGCCGACCTCGTCGTCTTCGCCGCGAACGCCGAGCAGATCGCCACTGCCGTGGCCGCGGCATCCCGTCACGGGGTTCCGATCACCGTGCGCGGCAAGGGCACCGGCAACTACGGCCAGGGAATCCCGATGCAGGGCGGTCTCGTGATCGACACCACCCGCGCCAAGGCCATCGTCGAGGTCGGCGACGGCTTCATCACCGCCGAAGCCGGCACGCCGATGGTGCTGCTCGAACAGGCCGCGTGGGCCGCAGGCCAGGCGCTGTGGATGTACCCCTCGACCGCGCAGTCGACGATCGGCGGCTTCCTCTCCGGCGGTTCCGGTGGCACCGGCTCGATCGAGCACGGCTCGAACGACCGCGGCTTCGTCGCCGCCCTCGACGTCGTGCACGCCGACGGCAGCGCCGAGATCCACCACGTCGAGGGCGACGAGGCCCAGAAGTACGTGCACAACTACGGCACCGCGGGCGTCATCGTGCGCGCGACCGTGCGGCTCGAACCGCTCCGCGAATGGCGGGGCCTGTGGGCGAGCTTCCCCGACTTCGCCGGCACCCTCTCGGTGGTGCAGACCATCGGCAACCTCGAGCCCTCACCGCGCCTGGTGTCGGGCGACGGCCCGGACATCTCGGCATCCCTCCCCGCCGACGACGCCATCCCGGAGGGCCGGTCGAGCCTGCGCGTCATCCTGGACGCCGGCCAGATCGACACCGTCACCGCGATCATCGAGGGCGCGGGAGGCCGCGTCGAGGCTGTACGCGAGGGTCCGCAGGCGAGCATTCGCCTGTCGATGCTGAGCTACAACCACCCCATCGAGTGGTACCAGAAGAGCCAATCGCACGAGGTGTTCCACCTCGAGGTCGCGGGCGCACCCCTCGCCGACGACATCGACGCCGTCGAGGGCGTCTTCGCCGGCGGGAAGCTGCACATCGAGTCGACCAAGGCGTTCCCGATCGGCATGCTCGCCGCGCCCTACGTCAGCGAAGAGGACGTGTACCGCGGCATCGCCGAGCTCAACGCGATCGGGGTGGGCGTGCACAACCCGCACCAGTGGAACGTCGACTTCAACGTCGAGCAGACCGCCGAGACCGCCGCCCTGACCGACCCGAACCGCCTGCTGAACCCCGGCAAGCTCAACCCCGACTACACCGGCGCGCGCAAGGGAGCGATCATCTCATGACCCGTCTTCTCGCCGAGCTCAGCGGTCCCGCCGCAGCCGAGGCCCTGACCGAGGACTCGATCCTCGTGCTCCCCACGGGCGCGATCGAGCACCACGGTGCGCACCTCCCCCTGGCGACGGACGCCATCGTCGCCGAGGCCTCCGCCACGGCCGCCGTCGCGCGCGCCGCCGCCCAGGGTCTCGACGTCTGGCAGCTGCCCACGTTGTCGATCACGAAGTCCGACGAGCACTCGTGGGCGCCGGGCACGCTGTGGCTGACGCCCGAGACCATGCTGCAGACCGTCGTCGACATCGGCCGGTCGATCCTGACCACCCGGGCGCGCACCCTGGTCTTCCTCAACGGACACGGCGGCAACGTCGCGCTCCTGAACGTGGCGAACCGCGAGCTGCGCCGCCGCTTCGGGCTGCGCACGTTCTTCATGCCCGCCGCCCGCGTGCCCTCGTTCGACGGCACCGACGGTGGTCCGGACGAGCACGGCACCGGCATCCACGCCGGACACGGCGAGACGAGCATGATCATGCACCTGCGTCCCGAGCTCGTGGACCCCTCGACGTTCGCGGCCACGGTGCCCGCGCACATCGGTGATTTCCGCCACATCGGCTTCAACTCCAAGCCCGTGACCTTCGGATGGCTGTCGAACGACTTCGGACCCACCGGTGTGCTGGGCGACCCGACCGGCGCCAACGCGGAGCACGGCGCCGAGCTGTTCGAGCAGAGCGTGTCGTTCGTCGTCGAGGCGCTCGAGGAGATCAGCCGATTCGACTACACCGCGTGAGCTCGTCGGGGCGCGCGCATCTTCGACGAGGTCGGCACCATCGCGGCGACCGCATCGGAGGATGCAGGTTCCACCCGGGGTGTGCGACCGCGGGAGCCGCACGGGATGCCGTGACCCCGACGGTACGCGCATGAGCGTCGCCGCCGAGACAGGTCAGGGCGTCCGCGCATACGGACAGGTGCTGCGGCTGCCCGGCGCGCGCAGCTTCGTCGCCGCCGGCATCCTCGCCCGCTTCCCCCGCGCGACGCTCTCGCTCGGGATCATCCTCCTCGTCTCGGCCGCGACCGGCAGCTTCGCCTCGGCCGGACTCGTGGTGGCACCGCTCGTGATCGGCATGGCCGTCGCGGCTCCCCTGTGGTCGTCGCGCATGGATCGGCACGGCCAGGCGCGCGTCATCCTGGTCTCGCTCGGATGCCTGGTGCTCGCGGCATCCGCCCTGCTCGCCCTCGTGCTGACGGGGGCGCCGTTCTGGACGTGGCTCGTCGCGGCGCTGGTGACGGGGGCCGCCACCCCCGACCTCACCTCGGCCGTGCGCGCGCGGTGGACGGTGCTGGCGCCTCCCGCGCACCGGACAGCGGCCCTGGCGTTGGAGACCATCGCCGACCAAATGGTGTTCATCGCGGGTCCGCCCGCGATCACCGCGGGCGCGGCGGCCCTCGACCCGGCCGTGGCCATGCTCGGGTCGCTGGGTCTCGGCGTCGTCGGCGGCGTGTGGCTCGCCGCGCAGCGGGGCACGCAGCCGGAGGCGACACCGCGCGGACCCCGCCGGGGCCCGGTGCTGCCGCCCGCCGGAGTCGTGCCCATCGCCCTCGCCTGCGTCGCACTCGGCGGGGTGTTCGGTGCGTTCGACGTGAGCCTCGTCGGCTGGGCCGAGGTGGGCGGACGACCGTGGCTGGCGGGTCCGGCCTTCAGCGCGCTGGCTCTGGCGATCGCGATCGGCTCGGTGATCACGGGCGCGCGGACGTGGAGGCTCTCCCCCGCCGCCCGCTACATCGGCTTCGCCGCGCTGGCCGCGCTCGTCGCCGTCGCCCTTCCGTTCGCGCAGGGGTCGGTGCCGGTGCTGTTCGGCGTGATCCTGCTGCTGGGCCTGGCGGTGTCGCCGGTGATGGTCTCCGGCATCCTCGTGGCATCCGCCCGCGCCCCCGAGGGCCGTGTCACGGAGACCCTGGCATATCCGACGGCGGCGATGTCGCTGGGCGTCCCGATCGGTGGCGTGATCGCGGGAGCGGCCCTGGATTCCACGGGACCTGCCGCGGCCCTCATCACGATCGCGGTGTCGCTGGCGCTCGCGGCGATGGTCGCCGCGGCGGGTGAGGCGTTGCTGCGGATGCGGCGGGGTGCGACGGCCTGACCGGACGCCCTGGTCGCTGCGGCTCCCTCCCGTCGAGTGTCCACGACACACCGCTTCGGACGCTCGCGAGCGGCGTGTACGGGACACTCAACGGGCCAGTGCCGCGCTGAGGTGACGGAGGACCGAGACGTGACCGTCATCGGGACGCAGGTCGAGCGTCGCGTGCGGGAGGGCGCCCGCCAGCATCCGCGCGTGCGCGGGAGGGATCACGCGGTCGAGGCCGCCCTGGACGAGGAGAACGGATGCCGTGACCTCCGCGAGCTCGAAACCCCAGGGTCGGGTGAAGGCGAGGTCGTCGTCGATGAGCCCATCGGGTCCGAGCTGCTCCGCCGCGCCGGCGTCGGCTCCCAGCGACGCCCACTCCTCCTCGAGCGCGGCGAAGTCGGCATCCACGAACTGCGCCGGATCGAATCGGTCGGTCTCGGCGAAGCGGCGGCGTGCCGCCTCGCCCTGCGCCGCGGCGCGCAGACCGCCGGGCGCCTGCATTGCGGTGAACCAGTCGTCGCGACCGGTGAACGGCGCCGGCGAGGCGAACGTGATCACCGCGCGGACCAGGTCCGGCATCGCCGCGGCGGAGGCGAGGGCGTGCGGTCCGCCACCCGACGCGCCGACCGAGACGACGGATGCCGCACCCAGCTCATCGAGCACCGGCCGGATGCCCGCGGCGACGTCGGCGACCGTGCGCCCGGGCCTCCGCGGGGATCCGGCGTAGGCGGGACGGGCGATCGAGACGACCGCGAGACCGCGGGTGTCGGCCGCACGCTGCACCGGGGGGAGGATCGCCCCCGTCTGCGGTGACCCGTGATGCCACAGCAGCACGTCGCGTCCGGCGACGTCGGTGTGGGACGTGTGGACGTCGAGCCCCGCGATGATCCTCTGCATGCCCCCACGCTGGCACGGCCGCTCCGCGAGCGCGAGGGCACGCCCGGCGGTGCCGGGCGTGGGTGGGGCCGGGGCGCGGGTTCGCACGTCGAGTGTCCAGGCAACCCGGACGAGGGCGGCATCGCCTCCGGGTGTTGTGGACACTCAGCGTGCTCGTGCGCGCTGCGGGGCTAGAGGATGACGCCGAACTCCTCCGCCAGGGCGGGCAGCTGCTCGTGCAGCACGCGCGAGGCCTCGACCGCGAGCGGGTTGGTCGAGACGCCGCGGTCGTTGACGAGCTTCCCGCCCACGTAGACCTGCTGCAGGTTGCGCAGACCGCAGGCGAGCACGTAGCTGCGGACGGGGTTCCACAGCGGGCCGATGTCGGGCGTGCGCGGGTCGACCACGACGAAGTCGGCGAACTTGCCGACCTCGAGGCTGCCCACGCGGTCGTCGACGCCCATGATCTCCGCGCCCCCGAGGGTGTGCAGGCGCAGCACCCGCTCGGGCATCATCGACAGCGGGTCGTGGGTGCGGGCTCGCTGCATGAACATGCCCATGCGCATGTTCTGCCACGGGTCGGCGACGTCGGTGCAGGCCTGATCGTCGAGGCCCATGCCGACCTTCATCCCCTGCTCGAGCATCTCGGGCACGTGGGCGATACCCGACGCGAGACGCCCGTTCGACGCGGGCTGCCATGACATGCTGGCGCCGCCGGCAGCAGCATCCGCGATGATCTCGGGGGTCGTCTGGATGAAGTGGCCGAACATCATGCCGGGACGCAGCGCTCCGGCGTTCTTGTACAGCTGGAACTTCGTCTGCTGGTGCTCGATCGCCTCGTACGTCTCGAGGAAGTGCGCCTGATTGGTGACGCCGAAGCGGTCCATGACGGCAACCTCGATCTCGGCGGCGTCGGGCCGCGTCGACCACTGCACCTGACCCATGATCGACGCGCCGAGGGCGAGGTCGGGGTCCATCGCGAGCACGTGATCGAGCGAGGCCTCGAAGCGCGCGAAGATCTCGTCATCGGTGCCGACGGTGGCATCGAGGGCGATGGAGTCGACGAAGCGGAGCCCCGCGTCATGGCATCCATCCGCCTGGCGGGTGTGCCACGCGTGGTCGCGGAGCTGCCCTCCGCCGTCGGCGCGCTTGCCCTCGACCATCGGCTCCCAGGGGAGGAGCGGGTCGGTGAAGTTGTAGGCCGTGGTCACACCGTTGGCGAGGAAGTCGAGTGAGCCGTGCAGGGTCGCCCAGTAGATCTGGTCGGGCGAGGCGTTGTTGAGCACGCTGAACATGGACGTGCACCAGCCGTAGAGCGTCTGGTCGACGCCGAGTCCGCGCGATCCGCTCGTGAAGAGGTGGCTGTGGGAGGAGACGAAGCCCGGCGCGACGAACTTGCCGTCGACGTCGAGGATCTCGTCGGCCGTCGTGCCCGGGGCGGGGTCTCCGGCGCCGATCGCGGCGATGCGGCCGTCCTCGACGAGCAGGTATCCGCGCTCGATGTAACCGGGGTCGTCGGTGCCCGCGGGGACCGTGATCAGACGTGCGTTCGTGACGAGGAGCGACATGTTGATGACGGTAACAATGGCGTGTTTCCGCGGTGTTCCGGGTGGGTGGCGGGCTGTTTGCGGGGTGCCTCGTCCCACCTCTGGCGGTATGCGTCCCGAAAAACGCCGGATACGAGCCGCCCCACCCACCACAAGTGGGACGAGGGTAGGCAGGCCAGGCAGCCGGGCGACCTCGTCCCACCTCTGGCGGAGCGCGTCCCGAAAAAAGCCGGCTACGAGCCGCCCCACCCACCACAAGTGGGACGAGGGTCAGCCGAAGGCCGCACGCACGGCCGGCGCGATCTGCGCCAGCACCTCATCGCGCGCGGGCGTCGAGGGGAACACCAGGAAGAGGTGCGGCACGCCCTCGCGGCGCACGAAGGTCGTCGGGACACCGGATGCCGTGAGACGGTCGGCGTACTCCTCGGCTTCGTCGGAGAGCGGGTCGACGGATGCCGCGACGATCACCGCCGGAGCGGATCCGGCGAGGTCGGTCGCCCGCCGCGGCGCGGCTTCGACCGGGGCGGCGCCCGCGGCGTCCGGGACGTACAACCCCCAGTACCACTGCATCCCGCGGGCGGTCAGCGGGAGGTTCTCGGTGTGGGCGCGATAGCTGGGGCGCTCGGGGTCGGGGGCGTCGAGCACCGGGCACAGCAGCACCTGACACCGGATGCCGGGCGCCCGGCCCTCGCGTGAGCGCAGCGCGAGGGCCGCGGCGAGGTTGCCGCCCGCGCTGTGCCCGGCGACACCGAGGAGGGCGGGGTCGACGAGCCCGTCGGCGCCATCGGCGGCGAAACGCAGCGCGCGCTCGAGGTCGTCGAGACCGGCGGGGAAGGGGTGCTCGGGCGCGAGCCGGTAGTCGACGCTCATCACCTGGGTGCCGGTGGTGTCGGCGAGAGCGCGGCAGAGGGCGTCGTTGTTGTCGAGATCGCCCGCGACCCACCCGCCGCCGTGGGCGAACACGAGCGTTCCGCGGTGTCCGGCGCGGGGGCGGTACAGGCGCAGGGCGAGGCCGTCGGCATCCATGTCGATCGACTCGATCCTCTCGTCGTCGGGGCTGCGGATCCACGACGGGTTCGCGCGCAGCACCGCGACGCGCGCGGCGTCGTCGCCGTCGGCATCCGTGGCTCCGGAGGGGATCGTGCCCGCCTGCGCGGCGAGACGAGCGAGGTGCGCACGCACGGCGGGGTCGGTGATCGCGGGGTGGACGCTGTCGGTCACGGTGCTCCTGAGGTCGGTCGGGGTGCGCGCGACCCGCGGGTGCCGGACGGAGACGGGTCGTCGTCGGGGCAGGGGTCGAGGCGAGCGTAACGGCTCGCCGCCGGGGCGGGCCGCGAAGCGTTACGGGGTGGAAACACGCGCGCCGCCCGTACCGGCGAGCATGAGCCCATGACCAGCCCCGAGAGCCGTGCCGCCGCGATCCTCGCCTCTCAGCACTTCGCCGTGATCGGCACGGCCGACGCCGAGGGGCCGTGGACCGCGGCCGCGCAGTACCGCCTCCTCCCCCGCGGGCTGTACGTCGAGTCCGACCTCTCGTCGCGCCACGCGCGCGCGATCGCGGCGTCGGGGGTGGCATCCGGTGTCGTGTACGACTCTTCGGCCGCGGTCGCCGATGCCGACGGGGTGCAGCTGTCGCTGCGCGCGCGGGAGGTGGATGCCGAGGCGGCGGCGATCCGCGACGTGCTGGCCGCACGGCTGCCGCGCGACGCGGGCGACGACGATCCGGCCGCGGTGCTCGCGGTGGCGACGAAGCGCCTGTACGCCTTCGAGGTCGTGCGGGCGTTCGTCTTCGACCGCGACGCGTGGCGCACGCGGGGCACCGATGCGCGTCTCGAGGTCGACGCCGACGAGGTGTGGGCGCTGCTCGCGCGCTGACGCGCGGCGCAGCCCCGTCGCGTGTGCCGAGGCCGGCGCGGATCGCCGATTCCTGCCGCGCTACGGGGACGGCCGACCGCGGGGGTCGGCGAGGCGCACACACTTCACGCCGCGGAAACACGGGCGTCTCCGGCCCGTGCCGCGTGCGGCGTACGGTGACGCCGAGGGCGCACCCGACGCCCGCAGAAGGGATGCCATGCCGCAGCGTGTCATCGTCACGGGAGGCTCGGGCGGCATCGGCGCCGCCATCGTCGCCCGGTTCGTCGCCGACGGCGCCCGGGTCGCGGTGCTGGATCGCCGCCCGCCCGCCGAGGCATCGGCATCCACGTTCATCGCCGTCGACCTGCGCGACCCGCTCGACACCCGTCGCGCCGTCGGGGAGGCGGTGGACGCCCTCGACGGTGTCGACGTGCTGGTGAACTGCGCGGGTGTCTTCCAGCACGTGCCGCTCCTCGACATCAGCATCGACGACTGGGACCTCGTGCTCGACGTCAACGCCCGCGCGACCCTCGTGACGATGCAGGCGGTGGCGCCGGTCATGCTGCAGGCGCACGGCGGCGCGATCGTCAACATCGCCAGCATGGCCGCGAAGCAGGGCGGTGGCGGCGAGGGGCATTACGCGGCGTCGAAGGCCGCGGTCGTCGCGCTGACCCGCGCCGGAGCGCAGGAATGGGGATGCCACGGCGTCACCGTCAACGCCGTCTGTCCCGGCTACGTCCTCACCGACATGGGCGCCGATACGCGGTCCGAGGCCGATGTGATCGCGTGGAGCGCCAAGTCGCCGCTCGGACGACTCGGGATGCCGGAGGACGTGGCCGGAGTGACCTACTTCCTCGCCTCGCCCGCCGGCGGATACCTGACCGGGCAGGCGATCAACGTCACCGGCGGCATGATCATGCACTGAGCCGGTCGCCTCTGCCGTTCCCCGAGGGGCACGGAAAGGCTCAGCTCACTGCGAGAGTTGGCGATCGAGGCGGTCGAGCAGCGCCTCGAGGGACTCCTCGAACTCGTCCTCGGCGTGGTTCTCGCTCAGCATCCCCCGCAACCGCTGAACGTGCGGCGAACCGGCCAGGCTCATCGACCCGTCGCCCTGCGGGATGTCGGCCCCGCCTTCATCGAGAGGCTGGTCGGCCGGCGAGGTCTCGGCGCCGCGCACCGCGGACTCGAGCAGCAGGTTTCCCAGGAGGAAGCTGCTGAACGAGCGATACGCACCGACGGCCTGATCGTCGGTGAACCCGAAACCGATGAGGGTCGCCAGGAAGATCTCGACGACCTCGATGCTGCGAAGCGGGGGGCGGAGCCACGGGGCCGCCGGATGCCGGGTGGCGATCAGGGGGAATGCCTTGGGGTGCTCCACCGCGATGCGCCTCACCTCGTGCGCGGTGACCTGCAGGAACCGCTGCCACTGGTCGCCGGTCGCGTCGGTGAGCGCGTCGGTGAGGCCGCTCATCAGCAGATCGACGACGCCCTCGAGGAGGTCCTCACGGCCGTTCACATAGCGATACAGCGACATCGCCTCGACGCCCAACTCCTTCCCGAGGTGACGCATCGACAGGCCGTTGAGCCCCTCGCGGTCGATGAGCTCGAGTGCCGAGGCCACGATGGACTCGCGGGTGAGTCGGGGGGCGAAGGCCCGGGTCGCATCGATCGGCTCGTCCATGGTCCTCTCCCGTCGTCGAGCTTCCATCGTGGACGCCCGCACCCGAGGATGACGCCTGGTTGCGCACGCCCGCCGCAATGCGGTACCCGTGGGGCAGGCACGGACCGGCGAGGGTCGGGTGGGAAGGGTGAGCGGGTCCGGAGGCACCCCGATGAGCCCCCGGACCCTGTCGTTCACCGCCCCGCGAGGAGGCGGTCGGTCAGGAGCCGACGACCCGTCGGCCGAGCACACGGACCACGAGACCTGCGACCGCCGCTCCCGCGAGAGGGGCGACGATGAACACCCACAGCTGCGACACCGGCAGCGCGCCGCCGTAGACGGCCGTGGCGATGGAGCGGGCCGGGTTCACGCTGGTGTTGCTGATCGGGATGCTGATGAGGTGGATGAGGGTCAGCGTCAGACCGATGCCGATCGGCGCGAAGGTCGCGTACTCCTTCTTCGCGGTGACCGACAGGATGACGGCAATGAAGATACCGGTGAGGACCGCCTCGGCGACGAAGACCGCGGCCAATCCGTAGCCGCCGGGGCTCCCCTCACCGAAACCGTTCGAGGCGAAGCCCGCCTGCTGCGCGGTCGAGAAGCCCTCAGGACGCCCGCTCAGCACGAGGGCGATGACGCTCGTGGCAAGGATGCCGCCGACGAGCTGCGACAGGATGTAGCTGGGGACGTGGCGCGCGTCGGTGCGACCGGCCACGAGGAGTCCGAGCGTGACGGCGGGGTTGAAGTGGCCGCCGCTGATGTGCCCCACCGCCGCGATGCCGGCCACGAGCGTCAGCCCGAAGGCCAACGCGACGCCGAGGAAGCCCACACCGGCTTGGTTGTCGTCGGCGCTGGGGAAATTGGCGGCGAAGAGCGCGGTTCCCACGCCACCCAGCACCAGCAGGAACGTTCCGAAGGCTTCGGCGCCGTACCGCGCCATCGACGACCACTGCCGTGCGTCCTGCTGTCGCTGCTCGACGGTCGAATCGGCGACCCGGACGGGTTCGCTTTTCGTCTCCTGCTTCTTCTTTCCCATGGCGGTGATGACTCCTTTCACTGGCCGACCGAGCGCCGGCGTCGCCCTGTAGACGTCGGCGGACGGTCGATCGTCACGCACGACGTGAGAGGGCCGGACACTGCCGTCACCTGCCCAGCGTGGCCGCGACGAGCAAGGACGACGGCGGATTGACGACCGCGCCACCACTGGGATATACGCCGTAAGCCTATTCGCCTTGATACATATCGGCGCACGCCGCGCAACCCCCGTGTGACGAAAGGCCGGCCCGGTACGTCTTGTATCTGCAGGCGATCGCGCCGCCCCGGGACAACCGGGTACCCACCTTCGAAAAGGAACCGCTCATGGCTGACAACGCCACCACTCCCGCTGCGCAGAACGTCCCCCAGGCGGCCTCCCGCGTCAACCGCCCGCTCGCCGGCCGCGGCCAGGAGGCCCACGCCCCCGGCAAGACGACGATCGCCGAGGGCGTCGTCGCCAAGGTCGCCGGTATCGCCGCTCGCGAGGTCGCCGGTGTGTACGCGCTGGGTGGCGGCGGAGCCCGTGCCCTCGGTGCGATCCGTGACGCGATCAACGCCACCGACCTGACGCAGGGCGTCAAGGTCGAGGTCGGGGAGACCCAGGCCGCCGCCGATATCACCATCGTCGTCGAGTACGGCGCCCAGATCCAGGACGTCGCCGACAAGGTGCGCTCCCGCGTCGCCGGCGCCATCGGTCAGCTCGTGGGCCTGGACGTCGTCGAGGTCAACGTCGACGTCAACGACGTGCACGTGCCCGGCGACGACGACAACGACGACGCCGACGAGAAGCGCGTCCGTTGACCCCCGTCACCACCGGCGCGCTCCTCGGGCTGGTCCTCGCGTTGAGCGCCCTGATCTTCGGCTTCTGGGGATTCATTCTCGTGGCCCTGTTCATGGCGATCGGCGCGGTCGTCGCCCGCATCGCCTCGGGCGAGCTGGACCTCGGCAACATCGTCAACGCCTTCAAGGGTCGGAGCACCTCGTGACCACCGTCACCCCCGCCCGGCCCGGCGACCGCACCGCGGTTGCCGGGCCCGGCCTGCCCCCGGGCCGGGTCGAGGTCGCCGACCGCGTGCTCGAGAAGACCGCGCAGCGCATGGCGGCAGAGGTGATCGGAGTGGATGCCAAGCGCATCGGCATCGACATCACCTCCGGTCGCGACACCGCCGTGATCCGTGTCCGCGCGCCCTGGCCCATCCCGGCCCTCGATGACACGGCGGCGGTGCGAGCCTCCACCCCCGTGCGGGAAGCGGCAGCCGCGGCCCAGGGCGAGTTGCGTTCGCGGTTGGCCCGGTTGTTCGGTCGGGAGATCTCGCGCGTGGACCTGACCATCTCGGGCGCCAGCGCCCCCCAGCGAAAGCGAGTGCTGTGATGAGCGACTCCGTGCTGCGTACCGTCGTGCGCCGTGAGACCCATTCGCCGCGCACCGCGGCCATGCTCGTCGTGGTCGTGCTGCTGCTGCTCGTCCTGGCCTACGCCGCGGTCGAGATCATCCTCAACCTCGTCGGCGCCCAGCCGCTGCTCGTCGCCCCCGGCGAAGCCCTCAACGCCGTCGTCGCGGCTCCGACCGCGCTGATGCCCGTCGCCTTCATCGTCGGCGGCGTCGTGCTCGCCCTCGTCGGACTCGTCGTCCTCATCCTGGCCTTCGCGCCCGGCCGACTGTCCAAGCACGAGATCCCTCGCGGCGTGAACCGCGCCGTCGTCGTCGACAACGGCGTGATCGCCGCAGCGCTCGCGCAGCACCTCAGCAACGAGTCCGGCATCGCCCGAGACGACATCGTCGTCGGCGTCGCCCACCGCACCGTCGACATCGCCGTGCGCCCCCCGGTCGGCATCCCGGTCGACCACGCCGCCCTCAAGCGGATCATCGAGGACGAGATCGCCCAGTACGAACTCGTCCCGCGCGTGACGACCCACCTCAAGGTCGAACGTCCCGACACCAAGGAGTCCCGATGAACGCCACACGACGCGGTCTGAACCGCTTCGTCCTGTTCCTCGTCGCCGTCGCGCTGCTCGCCCTGGGCGCCCTCGCCCTGCTCGTCGGGCTCGTCTCCGGCGGAACCGACACCTGGACCACCGTCATGGGCGGCTTGCAAGGCTGGCTGCAGTCGCTCGGCCGAGAGTCCGCCGGGTGGGGCGCCGTCGCGGTGATCGTGGTCCTCGCGATCATCCTCATCGTCATCGCCGCCTCCGCCGTCCGCGGCCGCCGCCACGCCCCCCTGCAATCCACCGGCAGCGCCACCGACGAAGGCCGCATCACCGTCACCGACTCCTTCGCCTCCGAAGCGCTGAAGAACGCCCTCGCCGACCGCGACGAGATCCTCTCCTCCCGCGTCACCGCCGGAGAAGTCGGCAAAGAATCGGTGCTGCACGTCGCCGTCACCCCCAGGCAGAACACCTCACCCCGCCAGGTCGCCGACCACGTCGACACCCTCGTCACCAACCTCGCCGCCCTCACCGGCCAGAACCTGCGCGCCTACATCTCCATCCACACCGGGCTCCGCGCCAAACTCGCGCGCGACAACACCCGCGTGCACTGAGAGGACACGACATGACGAACGATTCGATCTCGACCCCCACTGCGACGCAGCCCGACCCGGCGGATCTCGCACGCAGCGTCGCCGACGCCGTCGCCCGCGTCGAGGGCGTCCACGCCCTCGGCACCCTGGTCGAACGGGCATCCGACTCCGTGCGTCAGCGCGTCGGTCTCGCGGGGGGCGTCGCCGGTGTCACGGTCGACCGGGGCCGCGACGGCCGGGTCACCAGCGCGGTGTCGATCATCGTCGACTACCCGCACAAGCTGCACGACGTCACCGACGCGGTGCGCACCGCGACGCGAGACGCCCTCGGCGGGCTCGGCTCGGGCCGTGTCGACGTCGACGTCACCGTGACCGGCGTGTGGGGTCCCTTCGACACCGACCCGGTCGTCGAGGCCGAAGAATCCCTCGACGACGCGGCCGACGCGGTGGCCGCTGCGACGGACACGGTCACCCGTGACGCCGACCGCACCGACGTCGACGAGCGAGGCGACGCGGGCGTCGGCACCCGTGCCGACCACCGTCGCCGCTCCGAGTCCGTCGCCGCCACCTCCGCCGCGTCCGACCGTGACGATGCGCAGGACGCCGTCGCCGACGCATTGGCCGACGTCGCCGACACCGTGGCACACGCCGCGGAAGAACTCCGGGATCGTCCCGACTCTCCCCGTCGCTGAGCGGGCGGGGCGGCGGGGACGCCGAGCGGGGAATGCGGCCGGCCCGCGGACGGTTCGAGTCCTCGCCATGACTTCCGCACCGCCCCTCGCCGACCCGTCCGTCCTCGACAACGCCGCCTGGCACTCCCTCGCCGGCCCGCACTCCTCGTTCGCGATCGGCAACGACCTGGTCCGCCGGTATCCCGAGGACGTCGCCCCCTTCGTCGCCGTGCGCACGTGGGACGATCCGAACGCGTGGGACGCACTGCGCGAGCTGGTCGGCCCCGGTGCGGAGGTCGGCCTGTCGGGGTACGAGGGCGAGCTCCCCGACGGGTGGGAGTTCCTCGGCGGCGGCGAGGGCGTTCAGCTGGTCGAGACCGACCTGCTGCAGCCACGCCCGTTCGACGAGGCGATCGAGCTCGGCGCCGACGACGTGGACGACATGCTCGCGATCGTCTCCCGCAATCAGCCGGGGCCCTTCCGGCCGCGGACCTACGAACTCGGCCGTTACATCGGCATCCGTCACGAGGGCCGACTGGTCGCCATGGCGGGAGAACGTCTGCACCCCACGGGCTGGACCGAGATCAGCGCGGTCGCGGTGGATGTCGACCACCGCCGACGAGGACTCGCCTCGCGCCTCGTCCTCGACATCGCCTTCCACATCCAGCAACGCGGCGACCACGCCCTCATGCATGCGGCGGCCTCGAACGTCGGCGCCATCGCCGCCTACGAACGCCTCGGCTTCACCCTGCGTCGGATCAATCGCTTCGCGGCGGTGCGCACCCCGGCGTGACGCGCGGGCGGCGGTCACCCCGACCCGCCGGAGAGATCCGGATGCCACCCCCGCTCGGTCCCCCGTGACCCTCATGCGCTCGCGATGAGGAGGGGCGACGCAGCCGGCAACCGGCCGCCGGAGCCCCGGTCCTTCACCGCCGCCGCGGTCGGTCACCGGATGCGGCGCGCGATCTCCGCGAGCGCCTCGGCGAACGACTCCTCGGCGCCCTCGCGGCCGCCCGAGAGATTGACGCCGACGACACCCGGAAGCGCGAGCATCTCCTCGGCGAGCGCGACGGCGAGGGCGATCCCCTCGGCCCGCGGATCGCGCGCGTCACGGATGCGACGGAGGAACCCGTCGGGCAGCACGAGAGTGGTGAACGACTCCAGCAGGTCGGCCGACGCCTCGTCGACGACGACGGGGATGCACGGGATGAACCGGATGCCGTCGCCCACCTCGTCGATGAACCGGCGCACGGGTGCCGCACCGCCGGCGTGGTTGACGAAGCAGACGTCGGCCCCGGCCCGCAGCTTCTCGCGCAGGCGCGCCGCGCGACGCTCGACGGGAGGGGCCGCGGGCGATGCCGCGACAGACACGACATGACCCGCCGCGCGCGCGAGGGCCGTGGCCTCCGTGGAGTCGAGGTCGAAGACGGCGGCGGCGTCGGGGCGGTGCCCGCTGCGGGTGTGATCGCCGGTCACGCAGTGCACCCCGGCAACTCCCTCGACGGCGAGAGCCTCGAGCTCGCCCTCGATCGCGACGCGGTTGCGGTCGCGCATGTTGAGTCCGCTCCAGACGCGCAGCCCCCGTCGTTGCAGCAGGTGGGCGCGGTACGCGGGCGGGAACTGCACGCGGGCGCTTCCCGCATCGCCGGCGAGCACGGCATCCACCTCTCCCGAGAGCACCGCGGCGCACGCATCGATGGATGCCACACTCAGCGCCCGCGCGGGGAGGTCAGCCACCACCCACGCTCGTGTGCCGAGCGCGGCGAGAGTGTCGGCGGCGGCGGCCGTGCGCGGTGACGGCGGCACGATCGTCTCGCGGTCCACACCCGTCCACGGCACCGTCGGGCGGTGCAGGAACGCGCAGCGGTGGGAGGCGTCGATCTCGCACGTGCCGTCGAAACCGACACCGCCGCACGGGCCGTACTCCATGCGCTTGGGGCACTCGTCGATGAGGGGCAGCAGGGTCATGTCCGGAGTGTAAAGAGCACGTGTTTCGACCGATGTTCATGGCGGCAACATCGCGGAAACGCGCACTCCTTACGCTCGGCGGTACCCGCAGCCTCTCGGAGGTCACCATGATCACAGCCGGCACCTCGTTCGGTTCCGACGTCGACGACATCGACGCGCTCGTCGACGACCCCCTCGCGCTGCTGCTGCGCTGGCTCCCCGCTCACGACAGCGCGCTGCGCCCGCTCGCGGCGCTCTCGACCATCGGACGCAACGGCATCCCCTCGCTCCGACACGTGCTCGTGAGCGATCGGGATGCCACGGGTCTGTACTTCCACACCGACTCCGCCAGCGAGAAGGTCGCCGAGATCGCCGCGAACCCCGTCGCCGCCCTGTCGGTGGCCTGGCCCGAGGTGGGTCGCCAGCTGGTGGTGCGGGGTATCGTCGAGCGCGTGAGCAACGCCTCCGCCGCCGAGGTCTACCGCCAGCGGTCACGGTACCTGCAGCTGCTGGCGTGGCTGAACACGGACGACAACGCCCGCCTGCCCGCGTACGACCGTCGGCACCTGTGGGCCGAGTTCGACGAGGCCCACCCCACGCTCGAGCCCCCGGAGCGCTGGGCGGGGTTCCGGGTCCGCCCCCTGACGGTGTCGTTCTGGCGCGGCGATCTGCTCGGTCAGAGCGTCCGTCAGCAGTACACGCTCGCAGACGGCCGCTGGTCGGGCCGGATCCTGGCGGGCTGACGAATGGACATCACCACCGTCACCTCGTTCCGCTCCGCCCGCTCTCGCGACGACCTCGCGCTCGGGCCCGGCGAAGTCGTCATGGCCGGGGGGACCTGGCTCATGAGCGAGCCGCAGCCCCGGACGACCGGGTTCGTCGACCTGACGACCCTCGGTTGGCCCGACATCGAGATCACCGACGAGGGCTTGCGCATCGGCGCGACCTGCACGATCGCGCGCCTGCTCGCGTGGGTCGAGGGCGACGCACCCGCCGCCTGGACCTCGCTCTCGCTCGCCCGCCCCTCCGCCGAAGCACTGCTCGCCTCGTTCAAGATCTGGAACACCGCCACCGTCGGCGGCAACGTCTGCCAGGCGTTCGCCGCGGGGGCGATGATCGCGATGCTCTCGACCCTGGATGCCACGGCGCTGATCTGGACGCCCGACGGCGGCGAGCGCCGGATCGCGGTCGCTGAGCTCGTCGTCGACAACGCCGCGACCTCCCTCGCCCCCGGCGAAGTGGTGCGCGCCCTCGACATCCCGGCCCACGCGCTCACCGCCCGCGTCGGGCTGCAGAAGATCGCCCTGGCCGAGCTCGGCCGATCGGGGGCGGTCGTGACCGCCCGGGTCGATCCCGACGGCTCCGCCGTGTTCGTGGTGACCGCGGCGGTGCGCCGACCGCGGGTGCTGCGTTTCGGACGCACCCCCGGGGCGGGCGAGCTGCGGGATGCCGTGGCCAGCGCCACCGACTTCTACACCGACCCGCTGGGCAGCGCCGACTGGCGTCGCGGCGTGAGCGTCGTGCTCGCGGAGCGAGTGCGCCAGGGCCTGGCGCGCGAGCGGCAGGAGGGCGCCGCGTGATCGGCGCCGCCGCCGCTCCGGCCGCGGCCCGCGCCGTGCCGAACTCCGGAGAAACGGCCGACCTGCGCCCCGTGACGGCCGTCAACCCGCCCCTCCGGCACACGATCACCGGAGTTCAGCCCGTCCACCGCCACACGGAAACCCTCCGGCGAGGAGAACGCGCGTGAGATTCCACGTCAACGGCATCCCCATCGACGCGGATCCGAGGCCCGGCCAGAGCGCGCGCACGCTGCTGCGCGAGACCGGCCACGTCGAGGTGAAGAAGGGGTGCGACGCGGGCGACTGCGGCGCGTGCTCCGTGCTGCTCGACGGAGCACCGACCCACTCGTGCATCATCCCCGCCATGCGCCTGGACGGACGCGCGATCACCACCGCGGCAGGGCTCGCCCCGGGTGACGAGCTGCACCCCGTGCAGGAGGCCCTGGCGACCGGTTTCGGCTTCCAATGCGGCTTCTGCTCCCCGGGGATGAGCGTGACCGCATCGACGCTGGACCCCGCCGACCTCGACGATCTCGACCGACGGATGAAGGGCAATCTCTGCCGCTGCACCGGATATCGTCCGATCCGCGAGGCGATCCGGGCATCGGTCCTGGGGCCGGTGCGCGAGACGGGTGCGGCATGCGGCGCCCCGTCCACCGACTCGCGCCACCTGCACGCCGACGTCGCCCCTGTGCGCACCTGCGGCGCAGGTCATCCGAGCGAGGATCAGGGCCCCGCAGCCGAGGGGTGCGGAACGGGCTGCGGCGGCGCCGCGGCATCCGGATCATCCGTCGCCGGACGGGTCGGCAGCGGACAGGTCGGGACATCGGCCGTGCCCGAGGCCGCCCGGCGCATCGTGCAGGGCCGCGAGCCGTTCACCTTCGACGAACCGGTGCCCGGCGGCCCGCCGCTCGTGCTGCGGGTCGTGGTCTCGCCCCACGCACACGCCCGCGTGCGCGCCATCGACACCGCCGCCGCGCTCGCGGTGCCGGGTGTCGTGGCGGTCTTCACGCACCGCGACGTGCCCGATCTGCGGTATTCGACGGGCCGCCACGAGCACCGCACCGACGACCCCGACGACACGCGCATGCTCGACGACGTCGTGCGACACGTCGGTCAGCGCGTGGTCGCGGTGGTCGGCGAGACGGCGGAGGCGGCGGATGCCGGATGCCGCGCGGTCGTCGTCGACTACGACGTTCTGCCCGCCGTGTTCGACCCGGAGGAGGCCCGACGCCCGGGTGCCCCGCTGCTGCACCCCGACCGCACGCCCGAGGAACGGGTGATGGCGGCCGGGCGCAACGTGGTCGCCGGATTCCACACCGGTCACGGGGGCGACGTCGACGTCGCGCTCGCGGCGAGTCACACCACCGTCACCGGCGAGTGGCGCTCCTCCCGCGTGACGCACGCGGCGCTGGAGACGCACGGCGCCATCGGGTGGCTCGACGACGACGGTCGCCTCGTCATCCGCTCGTCCACGCAGGTGCCGTTCCTCGCGCGCGACGAGCTCGCCCACATCTTCGGTCTCGAGCGCGACCGCGTCCGCGTGTTCGCCACGCGGGTCGGCGGAGGCTTCGGCGGCAAGCAGGAACTGTTCACCGAAGACCTCACGGCGCTGGCCGTGCTGAAGCTCGGCCGTCCGGTCGCGTACGAGTTCTCGCGCACCGACCAGTTCGTGCGGGCATCGCTGCGTCATCCGATGCGCGTGCGCGTGACCCTCGGATCGGATGCCGGGGGCGCCCTCACCGCGATGAAGATCGACGTGCTGAGCGACACCGGCGCGTACGGCAATCACGCGATCGGCGTGCTGTTCCACTCGTGCGCCGAGTCGACCACGCTGTACCGGGTGCCGGTGAAGTGGATCGACGCCGAGGCGGTCTACACGAACAACCCGCCGTCGGGGGCGTTCCGCGGCTACGGGCTGGGACAGGTGGTGTTCGCGGTCGAGTCGGCGCTCGACGCCCTCGCGGTCGAGCTCGGTGTCGACCCGTTCGACCTCCGCCGCATCAACGCCGTGCGCGAGGGCGACAGGCTGCATCCCGACGACGGCGAGAAGTACGAGGAAGACCTGATCTGGGGCAGCTACGGCCTCGACCAATGCCTCGACCTCGCCGAGGGAGCCCTCCATCGCGGCAACGGCGTCGCGGCCCCCGACGGCTGGCTCGTCGGCGAGGGGATGGCGGCGTCCATGATCGCCACGATGGCGCCCCGGGGCCATATCGCGCACACCACCGCGACGCTCCGCCCCGACGGCACGTACCTGCTGCGCGTCGGTACGGCCGAGTTCGGCAACGGCACCTCGACCGTGCACCGGCAGATCGCCGCGACCGTGCTCGACGCCCCTCTCGACCGTCTCGAGTTGTGGGCCGCCGACACCGACGCGGTGCGGCACGACACCGGCGCGTTCGCGTCCGCCGGCACGGTCGTCGCGGGCAAGGCCCTCTTCGGCGCCTGCACGGCGTTGCGGCGGCGGATGGTCGAGATCGCCGTCGAACTGGCGGGAGGGGATGCCGCTCCGGCGGTGTCCGCCGGCGGTGGTGGCGCGGGGGTATCCGCACCGGCGGTGGGCGGCGGCGCGGGCGGGACCGGTTCGGCCGCGGGCGGCGAGATGCTCGACGCGCCGACGGCGGACGGTGGCGCGAGGGGTGCGGCATCCGGTGCCGGAGACGTCGGCGCGGAGCTCGTGGCATCCGGAATCCGCGTGGGGGACGAAACGGTGACCTGGGAGCGGATCATCGCCGCCGCCCCGGCCGGATACGTGACCTCCGACGGACTGATCGCCGACGGCGCGGAGTTCGGCGACTTCCGCTCCCTCGCGTTCAACGTGCACGCGGCGAGGGTGGCCGTCGATCCCGAGACCGGCACGGTGAAGGTGCTGCAGTCGATCCAGTCCGCCGACGCGGGCGTCGTCATCAATCCGGCGCAGTGCCGTGGGCAGGTCGAGGGCGGCGCGGCGCAGGGCCTCGGCGGGGCGCTCTACGAAGAGGTGTACGTCGAGGACGGCGTGGTGCAGAACCCGGTGTTCCGCACGTACCGCGTGCCCCAGTTCGCCGACGTGCCCGACACCGAGGTGTACTTCGCCGAGACCGACGACACGCTGGGGCCCTTCGGCGCGAAGTCGATGAGCGAGTCGCCGTACAACCCGGTGGGGGCGGCGATCGGCAACGCCGTGTCGCGGGCCGTCGGACGACGGGGGTACGAGCTGCCGTTCTCACGCGATCGCGTGTGGAGGTTGGCCGGCGGGGAGTGAGTGCTCCCGCGGGCCGGGGTGGGCGGCGGCTCGCGGGCGGGCGCTCGCCGGGTTCTGGGGCGCGCATTGTGCACCGGGGCGTCCTCAGATCGCCCCACTGCACATTCGCCGCCCCCATGCGAGGCGCGGCTCCCCCGGCACCCGCCGGCGCGGGGTCGGGGCGGCGACGCGGCGACGCTCACCGGGGCGCGGGGCGCTCGCGGCGACGCGGCGGGCGGGCGCTCGCCGGGTTCTGGGGCGCGCATTGTGCACCGGGGCGTCCCTAGATCGCCCCACCGCACATTCGCCGCCCCATCCGAGGCGCGGCTCCCCCGACCGGTCGCGGGACCGACGCGGCCCCGTCCCGCGGTCAGAGCGGCGTCGCGCCACCCCGCACGACGATGCCACCGGATGCCGGGACCTCGACGTCCAGCACGCTCGGGCGGCCGATATGCCGCCCCTGCCGCACCCTGAAGCCGAACGGAGCGGGAACGCCCACGCGATCGCGCAGGTACGCACCCAGCGAGGCTGCGGCCGACCCGGTCGCGGGATCTTCGGTGATGTCGCCGACGGGGAAGAGGTTGCGGGCCTCCGCGACCAGACCGTCGGCGACGGTGCCCTCGACGTGCGCGACGATGACGGTGCCCTTCCATCCGCGTTCGTCGAGCAGTTCCCGCATCGCACCGGGGTCGAAGGTGAACGAGTCGAACACGTTACGCGCGGTCACGGCGACGACCGGGTGCAGGTTGCCGGCGAAGGACTGCGCCAGCGGCATCCGCTCGTCCAGGTCATCGCGGGTCAGGCCCATCAGGGCGAGGAGACGGTCGGCCACCTCGGGTTCCAGATCGATGACGTACGGCTCGACGCTGGTGAATCCGGCGACCACCGCGCCCTCGGCGTCGCGCTCGGTGACCACCTCGACCGCTCCCGCGGCGGTGTCGAAGACGTAGCCGCCGGCGCCGTCGATCTCGGTGAGCGCCACCGCCGTCGCGATCGTGGCGTGTCCGCAGAACGGCACCTCGGCGTCGGGTGAGAAGTACCGCACGGCGACGCGATCGCCCGCGCGCGCGGTCACGAACGCCGTCTCGGGGTGCCCGAGGTCGGCCGCGATGCGCTGCATCTCCGCGTCGTCGAGTGAGGTGGCGTCCAGGACCACACCCGCGGGATTCCCACCCCCTGGTTCGGCGGCGAAGGCGAGCAGCTGCAGGATGCCGGGGGTGTCGGTCATCCCTCGATTCTCGCGCAGTACCCGAGGTGGCCGAAGGGCCGATCGGGGATCGGTGGACCGATCATCGACTGCCGGCGACCCCCGCGCACCGCTCACCGCTCACCGCTCACCGCAGGGGCGGGTGGGCGTCATCGACGACGCGTGCGCCGAGCCGCATCCGCGAACGCCATGCCCCCGTCACCGCGCAACGTGCCGGCACCACCGCGAGCGCGCCGCTGCTCCACGCGGCCCGACCACCACCCCCGTCCAGCGGCAGGGTCAGCGCGGGTCTCCGCCCCGGGCACAGCAGGGCGTCCACAGCCACACGGCGCGGCCCCGGGGTCAGCGGTGTCAGCGCGGCGCCGCAGTCAGCGCGGCGCCGCAGTCAGCGCGGCGCCGGGGTCAGCGCGGCGCCGGGGTCAGCGCGGCGCCGGGTCAGCGCGGCGCCGGGTCAGCGCGGCGCCGGGTCAG
>NZ_JARVRW010000018.1 GCF_030209475.1 Microbacterium sp. lyk4-40-TSB-66 | reverse complement strand
GGCCGCGAGCCTCACGGGGCGCCGAATGGGCTGCGGAGCGTCCCCCGCCCGCCCCCGTGCACATGGGCGCCCCGGCACGGCGCTCACCCGCGAACGGCGCCAGCTCGAGCCTCACGGGGCACCGAATGTGCAGCGGGGCGTCCGAAGACCGCCCCAGTGCCCACGACGCGCCCCGATGCAGGCCCCTCGACGAGGGGGCGAGAAGTGACGGGCACCCAACGCGGGGGTCCGTTCACGGGGGCGTGGGGCACAATGGAGGCGGAGGTCTCCATGAGCGATTCGATCCCGACGATGCCGTCATCCGTGGATGCCGCCGGGACCGGCAGTGTGCCCCACGCGCACGCCGCGGCCGAGTGCCCGAAGTGCTTCACCGAGCTGCAGAGCGACCGGGACTGGTGGCGGGCGCGTCCCGCGGGTTCGCGGCTCGTCGGCCTCGTCGTCTCGCGGCCGGACATGCCGACCGTGGTGCAGCAGCGCGACGACCTCACCCGCTTCGGGGTGCCGATCGAGGGCTTCCGACACCCCGCGCCCGAGACGATGGAGGGCTGGGCGAACCGCCTCGATCGGTTCTTCGGAACACTCACCCGCGGCGACGTGCTCGTCGTCGCGAGCGTGCACGCGCTCGGCGCAACACGCGAAGACGAGACCCGCGCGATCGCCGACCTGCGCCGACGTGGAGTGATGGTGAAGGTGCTGCCGCACGGTGATCGGCATCTCCACGACGCAACGCTCAGCACCCACGGCTGAGCCCGCGCCACCCCGACCGTCAGTCCTCGACGACCCTCGCGCCCTGCGCGTCGAACGCTTCCCTCACCGCAGCGGTGTCGTAGACGATGTGCAACGACTCGATACGGCCGTCGGGCGCGAGCTCGGCCACGTCGACGACGGTGAACGGCGCCGGCGACCCGTCGGCCAGGACCCAGTCGAAACGGAACCAGAAGCTGATCACGGGTGCACCACCCGCGTCCTGCATGACACTGCGCAGGGTGAGGCGCGAGGATCGCGTGTCAGCGAACAGCGCCGGGTAGAACTCCGCCGGAGGGAGTGTTCCGTAGAGCGGCGAGTGCACCGACGCCGACGGGCTGAAGAGCGCGAGCACAGCCTGAAGGTCACCGCTTTCGAGGGCGGCGAGGTAGCGCTCCACCAGGATCGACGGGGTCATCTCACGCGTTCGGAAACGCTGCGCCCGACGTAGCGGGCCAGGTGCTCGGCGGTGAGGGTGGATCGCGCCGTGACCAGATCGGCGGGTGTGCCCTCGAAGACGACGACGCCGCCGTCATGTCCTGCGCCGGGGCCCAGGTCGATGATCCAATCGGCGTGCGCCATCACGGCCTGGTGGTGCTCGATGACGACGACGGTGTTGCCGGCATCCACCAGCTGGTCGAGCAGACGCAACAGCGTGTCGACGTCGGCGAGATGCAGACCGGTCGTCGGCTCGTCGAGCACGTAGACCGCGCCCGACTTGGCCATCGAGATCGCGAGCTTGAGGCGCTGGCGCTCTCCGCCCGAGAGGGTGTTGAGCGACTGCCCGAGCGTCAGATAGCCGAGTCCGACGTCGCGCAACCGGCCGAGCACCGCCACGGCAGGTCCTTTGACGAGGAACTCCCCCGCCTCGGCGACCGACATGGCCAGCACCTCGGCGATGTTCTTGCCGTCGAGGGTGTACTCGAGCACGTCGTCGGAGAAGCCCGTGCCCGCGCAGAGCTCGCACACCGTCTCGACGGTGGACTGGAAACCCAGCTGGGTGACGATGACCCCGAGGCCCTTGCACGCGGGGCAGGCACCCTCGCTGTTCGCGCTGAAGAGTGCGGGCTTTACCCCGTTGGCCTTGGCGAAGGCGGCGCGCACCGCGTCGAGGATTCCGGTGTACGTGGCGGGACTGCTGCGGCGCGACCCCTTGATGGCGGTCTGATCGACGACCACCACGTCGTCGAACGCGGGCAGGTTGCCGTGGATGAGCGACGACTTGCCGGAGCCGGCGACACCCGTCACGACGGTCAGTACACCGCGGGGGACGTCGACGTCGACGTCGCGGAGGTTGTGCTGGGACGCGCCCCGGATCGGCATGGTCCCCGTGACGGCGCGGACGGCGCCCTTCAGCTCGGCCCGGTGGTCGAGGAAACGCCCGGTCAGCGTGTCGGAGGTGCGGAGGCCGGGAACGTCGCCCTCGTACTGCACGGTGCCGCCGTCGCGCCCGGCCCGGGGGCCGAGGTCGACGACGTGGTCGGCGATCTCGATCACCTCGGGCTTGTGCTCGACGACGAGAACCGTGTTGCCCTTGTCGCGCAGCTGCAGGAGCGTCTCGTTCATGCGCTGGATGTCGTGAGGGTGCAGGCCCGCGGTGGGCTCGTCGAACACGTAGGTGATGTCGCTGAGGCTCGAGCCGAGATGGCGGATCATCTTCGTGCGCTGCGCCTCACCTCCCGACAGCGTGCCGCTGGCACGGTCGAGGGAGAGGTATCCGAGCCCGATGTGCACGAACGCGTCGAGGGTGTCGCGGAGGCCCTGGATGAGCGGTGCGACCGTGGGGTCGTCGATGGTGCGCACCCAGGCGGCGAGGTCGGTGATCTGCATGGCCGCGGCATCCGCGATGTTGACATCGCCGATGCGCGACGACCGCGCCCCCTCGTTGAGACGGGTGCCCTCGCAGGCCGGGCAGGCGACGAAGGTGACCGCCCGATCGACGAAGGCGCGGATGTGCGGCTGCAGCGCGTCGCGGTCTTTCTGCAGCATGCTCTTGGTGACCTTGGGCACAAGACCCTCGTAGGTCATGTTCGTGTTCGCGATACGCACCTTGATCTGCTCTTTGTAGAGGAAGTCCTGGCGCTCCTGCTCGGTGAAGTCCTGCACCGGCTTGTCGGGGTCGAGGAAGCCGGACTCGGCGTAGATGCGCACCATCCACCCATCGGGGGTGTAGCCCGGCACGAGGATCGCTCCGGCGTTCACCGAGAGGGTCTTGTCGACGAGCCGGTCGAGGTCGATGTCGCTCACCTGACCGAGTCCCTCGCACTCGGGGCACATTCCGCCGGTGATCTCGAACGAGCGGCGCTCCTTCTGGCCCTTCTTCGCACCCGTGGCGATCGTGACCGCCCCGGCGCCGGAGATCGAGGGCACGTTGAACGAGAACGCCTGCGACGAGCCGACGTGCGGCTGGCCGAGGCGGCTGAACAGCACCCGCAGCATCGCGTGCACGTCGGTGGCCGTGCCGACGGTGGAACGGGCGTTCGCGGCCATGCGCTCCTGATCGACGCGGATCGTGGCGCTGAGGTTCTCGAGCGCGTCGACGTCGGGCCGCGACAGCTCCCCCATGAACTGCTGCACGAACGTGGGATAGGTCTCGTTGATGAGTCGCTGCGACTCGGCGGCGATCGTGCCGAACACGAGGGAGGACTTGCCCGAGCCGCTCACGCCGGTGAAGACGGTCAGCCGGCGCTTGGGCACATCGAGGTCGACGTCCTTCAGGTTGTTCTCGCGGGCGCCGCGCACGCGGATGACGTCATGGGCATCGGGATCGGTCACGGGTGCCTCCTCGGGATCGTCACCCAGTGTGGCGGAGACCACCGACATCCGCGAGACGTCGCGACCTGCGCGCGTGCGAGGGCGGGCCGCCACGGCATCCGGTCGAACGAGAGCCCGCCGGCCGCGCCGTGCCGTCCCGCGGACGCGGGCTACGACACCCCGCGCGAAGCGGCCACCCGTCGGCGCGTCACCGCAGCCGTCTGCGGGACGACGGCGCGGACGGAACCGCCGGGTGCGTCAGCGCCGGCCGGATACGACGATGCCCCCGCGGACGAATCCGCGGGGGCATCGGAGAAGGGGATCAGCCCTGGGCGCGACGGTTCGTGCGGGGGCTGCGCGCGCCCACGACCATGCCCGTCGTCGGGGTGCCGGATGCCGAGCGACCCGCGCCCTGCGACCGACCGGCGCCGGCGCCGGCACGCTGCGTGCCGCCCGCGCCCTGACCGCGACCGGCACCGGAGCGCTGGCCCTGGCCACGCCCGCCCTGCGGAGCGTGGCCGGCTGCGGCGGGAGCCTCGGCCGACTGGCCACTGCCACCGCGGCCGCGACGACGGCGTGCGCCGCCGGCCGACGCGGCATCCTGACCGCCCTGCGCGCGCTCGGCACGCTTGCGCTGCGCGTTGGCGCCCTGCGAGCGTCCGCCGCCCTGGGGCTGCGCGACGATCGGCTCGGGCTTGACGTACGGGGCGACCTCGCCGACCAGGGCCACGACCTCGGGAGAGGTGGGGGTCACCGGCTGCGGCGCGGCGGAGATCTTCGCCTTGCGCAGGATGTCGAGGGTGTCGCGACGCTGCTCGGGCAGCATGATCGTCACGACGTCACCGGCCGTGCCCGCGCGGGCGGTGCGGCCCGAACGGTGCAGGTACGCCTTGTGCTCGACGGGCGGGTCGACGTGCACGACGAGCTCGACGCCGTCGACGTGCACACCGCGCGCGGCGACGTCGGTGGCGACGAGCACCTTGGCCCGGCCGTCACCGAAGGCGGCGAGGTTGCGGTCGCGCTGCGGCTGCGAGAGGTTTCCGTGCAGGTCGACCGAGGGGATGCCGGCGGCGGTGAGCGCCTTCGCCAGCTTCTTGGCCTGGTGCTTGGTGCGCATGAAGAGGATGCGGCGAGCGGTGCCCGACGCGAGGGTCTGCACGAGCTCCTTCTTGGCGTCGGCGTCGGCCGGCGCGAAGACGTGGTGGGTCATCGCGGCGACGTGCGAGTGCGCCTCATCGACGGAGTGCAGGACCTCGTTGCGGAGGAACCGCTTGACGAGCTTGTCCACGCCGTTGTCGAGCGTGGCCGAGAAAAGCAGACGCTGACCGTCGGCGGGCGTCCGGGCGAGCAGTCGCGTGACGCCGGGGAGGAAGCCCAGGTCGGCCATGTGGTCGGCCTCGTCGAGCACGGTGATCTCGACGTCGCCGAGGTTCGCGAACCCCTGGCTGATGAGGTCTTCGAGGCGGCCGGGGCAGGCGACGAGGATGTCGACGCCGGTGGCGAGCGCGTCGACCTGGCGCTTCTGGTTGATCCCGCCGTAGACGGTGGTCGTGGTGAGCTGGAACGCGGCGGCGAGGGGCTTGATGACCTCGTCGATCTGGTTCGCCAGCTCACGGGTGGGGGCGAGCACCAGGGCGCGGGGCTTACGGCCTCGACGGCGGTCGGTCGTCGCCGCGAGACGCGCGACCAGGGGGATCGCGAAGGCGAGGGTCTTGCCCGAGCCCGTCTTCCCGCGACCGAGCACGTCGCGACCCGCGAGGGTGTCGGGCAGCGTGTCGGTCTGGATCGGGAAAGGCTCGTTCTTGCCCTGTGCGGCGAGAACGTCGACGAGGGGGGCGGGAACGCCGAGGTCGGCGAAAGTCTGAGACGTCATGAATACTCCTGCCGCGGCGCACGCGCACACGGCGGTTCGGGATGCCGCGATGCTGCGGCTGCAATGGGCGAAGGCGCCGAGTGGCGCATCCGTTCGCCGTGAAGGTCAAAGGCCCCAGAAGAGGGGGCCGGTGCGTTCGACGACGCTGGGAGCGAAAGCTCCGTGCACCAGTCTACCGGGTGAGCGGCGCATCTCCGTCGCGCGGTGGATCCGCCGCCGTCTCGGACCCTCGTAGCCTCGAGATCATGGACATCTCATCGATGATCATGGGCGCGTCGATCGCCTCCCTCGCCTGGGTCTGCTTCTACCCGTTCGCGCAGATGCGTCGCCTCAAAGAACTCGAGGCGCAGCAGCAGACGGGCGCGGAGGACTGAGAACCAGCGCTCATGCCGCCGCGCGCCAGCATCCCGCGACGTGGTCGTCGACCATGCCCGAGGACTGCATGAGGGCGTACATCGTGGTCGGTCCGACGAAGCGGAACCCTCGGCGACGCAGCTCTTTGCTCATCGCGGTCGACTCGGGCGTCACCGCCGGCACCTCGGCGAACGTCGTCGGCGGGGCATGCCGGCCGGGCGCGAAGGACCACATCAGCTCGTCGAACTCGCCCTCGGCCATACCGGCCACGATTCCGGCGTTGCCGATCACGGCCTCGATCTTTCCGCGATGCCGGATGATCCCGGCATCCTGAAGCAATCGGTCGACGTCGTCGGGGCCGAAGGCCGCCACGACGGACGGATCGAAGCCGTGGAAGACCTCACGGAAGCGCGGGCGCTTGCGCAGGATCGTGATCCAGGCCAGACCCGCCTGGAAGCCCTCGAGACTGAGTTTCTCGAAGAGCAGGAGGTCGCCGCGCAGCGTCGTGCCCCACTCCTCGTCGTGATAGCGCTGGTACTCGGCGTCGCCGCCCGCCCAGGCGCAGCGGGTCACCCCATCGGCCCCGGTCAGCAGATCGCTCATGCCCTCAGGGTAGAACGGGGCTCCGACACCCGCGGGTCCCGCCCGAGGACGTCGGGTCGATGGCGCGGCCGGTATCGAGAACACGGCCCGGAACGAGAACAGGCCGATCCGCGCGGGACCGGCCTGTTCTCGTGTCATGCCCTGCTTTTGCGACAGGGGTGCCGTCTACGTGGTCGGCTTCTTCTCCGGCACGGGCGCGTCGCCGGATGCCGCGAGCTCGGCGTAGTACGCCGCCGCCTCGTTCTGCCGGTCGTCCTCGACGCCCGTCGCGATGGATGCCCGGACGTGCTCGGGGCCGTAGCCGAAGGCATCCACCAGGTCCTGCGCGTGCGGACGGAGCCGCGCGCAGAGACGGTCGATGTAGCTCGATACGGCGGAACCGCGCTGCATCGAGAGTCGTCCGTTGATGAGGTGCCACGCGAGGTGCTTCTCGATCAGCTGCAGACCGAACAGGTCGCGCAGCCACGTCAGCACCCGGAGGGTGTCGGGGTCGTCGATGCGGTTGATCGCATCGGTGAACGCCTCCCACTGCAGGAGCTCTCCGTGAGCGCGGGCGGCCTCGATGAGCTCCGACTGGTTCTCGTTGAAAAGGGCTGCGGCGTCGTCGCGAGAGAGCCGGGGTGCCGGGCGCAGGCGTCCCGCGATGTCGGCGATCATCTGTTGCACGCGGCCCGCCAGCAGTTCGTGCTGCTGCTCGGCGCGAAGCCCCTTCTCGACCGAGCGGGCGGTGGACCCGAAGTCGCTCACGGCCTGCCCGAGCTGACGCATCCCGGCGCCGTGGAAGAGCTTGCCTGCGGTCTGACCCACGGCGAAGGCGGCGAGCTGCTTGGCATCCTTCCCCTTGAACTGGCGGGCGTAATCAGCGAGCAGGCGCTTGCCCACGAGCTGGAGCAGGATGTTGTTGTCACCCTCGAAGGTGACGAAGATGTCGAGGTCGGCGCGGAGCCCCACGAGGCGGTTCTCGAACAGGAAGCCCTGACCGCCGCACGCCTCGCGCGACTCCTGCAGCGTGTCGAGCGCGTGCCACGTCGACAGGGGCTTGAGGGCGGCGGCGAGGGTCTCGAGGTCTTCGCGGTCGGCATCGGTGTCGAGGGTGCCGCTGAAGACGCCGTCGAACTTCTGCAGGAACTCGTCGTGGGCGAAGATCTCGGCGTAGGTCGTCGCGAGACGCGGCAGGAGGCGGCGCTGGTGCTTGCCGTAATCGAGCAGGGTCACCTCGGGCGTGCCGCTGCCGGAGTCGAACTGGCGGCGCTGGTTGCCGTAGGTGATGGCGATGATCAGGCCGATGGCCGAGGCCCACGCGGCCGCGCCGTCGAGCGAGACACGCCCCTGCACGAGGGTGCCGAGCATCGTGAAGAACCGGCGACCGGGGCTCGCGATGTCGCTGGAGTAGGTGCCGTCGGCGGCGACGTCGCCGTAGCGGTTCAGCAGATTGGTCCGCGGGACGCGCACGTGGTCGAAGTGCAGACGGCCGTTGTCGATGCCGTTGAGACCGCCCTTGAGACCGTCGTCCTCGCCGCCGATGCCGGGCAGGAAAGCGCCGTCCTGGTCGCGGAGCGGCACGTAGAAGCAGTGCACGCCGTGGTTGACGCCGTCGGTGATCAGTTGGGCGAACACGGTCGCCGCCTTGCCGTGCAGGGCGGCGTTGCCGAGGTAGTCCTTCCAGGCGCCGCGGAAGGGCGTGTGGATGACGAACTCCTCGGTCGAGGGGTCGTAGGTCGCGGTCGTGCCGATGGCCGAGACGTCGGAGCCGTGACCGGTCTCGGTCATGGCGAACGCGCCGGGGATGTCGAGGCTCATGATGCCGGGCAGCCACTTCTCGTGGTGCTCGGCCGTACCCAGCTGCAGCACCGCCGACCCGAACAGCCCCCACTGGACGCCCGACTTGATCTGCAGGCTGGGGTCGGCGGCAACGAGTTCCTCGAAGCCGGCGATGTTGGCACCGTTGTCGTCCTCGCCGCCGAAGCGCTTCGGGAAGGCCCGGTGCACGGCCTTGTTCTGCACGAGCAGGTGCAGCTGGCTGAGGGTGCGCTCGCGGTGCGCGTCCATGCCGAGGCTGTCGTCGCGCCACAGCGCGGGGTCCTTGATCATCTCGCGCGCCGCGCGGCGCGTGTCGGCCCACGTTCCGAGCAGCAGATCGGTCACCCGCTCGGTATCGATGCGGGCCTCCGCGGCCTCGGCGGCGGTGTGCGCCGCGGTGGGCGCACCTCCGACGGGCGTACGCGTGCTCGTGGCGGGCGTGGTGGGACGGACGGCGGCGTCGGTCATTCTCGGCACCTCTCGACGGGGCTCAGGGATGCCATTCACGGTAGGTGTTCCACAACGACCGGGCAATCATTGTGTGGATGCGACACAACCCGGGCGGGCGACGGGCCGCGGGGTCGTTGTGGATGGTCAACATTCCCGGGAGCGCGCTGAGCGACTGGCGCGACCCGTGACGTCGACAGACTCAGCCACCTCCGAATCGCGCAGAGGAGGTCCGACCGAGCGAGGTCCCTGAGCCTGTCGAAGGGCCCGGGGCCGGCGCACACGTCAGTCGACACCGAGCGAGGTCCCTGAGCCGGTCGAAGGGCCCGGGACCCGCTCAGGCGTCAGTTGGCGGCCACGACCGTCAGGATGCCGTCACCGTAGGCCTCGCGCTTCTTCGCGCCGATACCCGTGATGCCGTCGAGGTCGCCGACCGACGCGGGCCGGGCCGCGGCGATGGCACGCAGGGTGGCGTCACCGAAGACGATGTACGCCGGCACACCCTGCTCGCGGGCCTTCTCGGCGCGCCAGGCGCGCAGCGCTTCGAACAGATCGCGATCGCCGGGGGCGACGTCGTCGGCGCTGGACTTGCGCTGACGGCTTCCGCCGCCGGTGGAACCCGAGCGACCGAGCACGTCGCGCCGGAGGGGCACGGGCGCCTCGCCTCGGAGGACCGGCGCCGACGCCTCGCTGAGCGCGAGCGTGCCGTAGTCGCCCTGTGCGACGATGATGCCCCGCGCGAGGAGCTGGCGGATGACGCTGCGCCAGTCCTGATCGGAGAGGTCGGCGCCGAGCCCGTAGGTGCTGAGGCGGTCGTGACCCTGCTGCGCGATGCGCTCGGTCTTCGCCCCGCGGAGGATGTCGATCAGGTGGCCGGCGCCGAAAGCCTGCCCGCGCTCGCGCTGCAGCCGTACGATCGTCGACAGGAGCTTCTGGGCGGCGACGAGGCCGTCCCACGTGTCGGGAGGCGTGAGGCAGGTGTCGCAGTTGCCGCACGGCTCGGAACGCTGTCCGAAGTAGTCGAGCAGGTTCTGCCGACGGCATCCGACCGTCTCGCACAGGGCGAGCATGGCGTCGAGGTGCTGACCGAGGCGCAACTTGTAGGAGCGGTCCCCGGGCGACTGGTCGATCATGCGACGCTGCTGCACGACGTCGCCGAGGCCGTAGGCCATCCAGACAACGGAGGGGTCGCCGTCGCGGCCGGCGCGCCCGGTCTCTTGGTAATACCCCTCGACCGACTTGGGCAGGTCGATGTGGGCGACGAAGCGCACGTCGGGCTTGTCGATCCCCATGCCGAACGCGATCGTGGCGACCATGATCACCCCGTCGTCGCGGAGGAAGCGCGACTGGTTCGCTGCGCGCACGGAGGCGTCGAGGCCCGCGTGATACGGCAGGGCGTCGAGACCCTGCGTGCACAGGTACGCCGCCATCTGCTCGACGCTCTTGCGGCTGAGCGCGTAGACGATGCCGGCGGATCCCTCGGGCTGGCTCTTGATGAACTGCACGAGCTGACGCCGGGGGTCGACCTTCGCGTCGATGCGGTATTGGATGTTCGGGCGATCGAAGCTCGCGACGAAGCCGCGCGCATCGCGCAGGCGCAGACGCTCCACGATCTCCTGAGCGGTCGCGGGGGTGGCCGTCGCGGTGAGCGCCATACGCGGAACGCCGGGGAAACGGTCGGCGAGGTCGCCGAGTGCCAGGTAGTCGGGGCGGAAGTCGTGACCCCACTGCGACACGCAGTGCGCCTCGTCGATCGCGATGACGCTGAGCCTCCCCCGCGCGAGGAAGGCGAGGGTCTGTGCGCCGTTCAACCGCTCGGGCGCGACGTAGAGCAGGTCGAGCTCGCCCGCGAGGTAGGCCTGCTCGACGGCCTGCCGCTCGGCCGGCGACTGCGTCGAGTTCAGGTACCCCGCTCGCACGCCGTTGGCGATGAGCGCCTCGACCTGATCGTGCATGAGTGCGATGAGCGGGCTCACGACCAGGCCCGTGCCCGGTCGCACGAGCGCGGGCACCTGATAGGTGACGCTCTTGCCGCCACCGGTGGGCATAAGAACGACTGCGTCGCCGCCGTCGACGACGTGCTGCACGATGTCGGCCTGATCACCGCGGAACACGTCGTAGCCGTAGACCTCGTGCAGCACCTCGCGGGGGTCGCGCCCGGTGAAGTCGCGCACCGCCGGGAGCTCGCGCGCGGTGCCGGTCGCCACGGCCGCACGCGCGAACGGCGACGACGGGTCGACGGGGGGCGGCGGGGCGTCGAAGTCTTCGGGTGGGGCGAACTGGTCGGGGTCCCAGTCGGCGCCGGCGTACGGGTCGTCGAGGTCGCCGTACGGCTCGGGCGGAGCGTCGGCGTACGGCTCGGATGCGGCGCCGGGATAAGTCACCCCACCACGGTAACCCGGGCCACCGACACTGAAACCTCCGCGGCATCCATCTCTTCAATCAGCCGGTTGGGGAGGAAGGGTGACACTCAGCCAGGGCCGGTCGCGGGATCGGGATCGGGAGCGGGAGCGGGCCGAGCCCGTGGCGGCAGGGACGTCGAGGGCCAGAACCCGGCCCGGCGGGGATGTCAGTCCATGACGCGAGACATCGCGGATGGGGGCGACATAGGGCGGGGGTCGAGATCGACCCGCCGCGCGGTGCAGTCAGTGCAGCGCACGTAACGCACCCGTCCCTCGCTCGTCGCGTGCACCGATTCGGTGGTCCACGCGTGTTCGTGGAGGGCGGTGAGAGGGGCGGCGGGGAGCAGTCGGGAGGTAGTCATGACCCCAGCGTGATGTAATGCCGTTGTGCATCTCAACCCTTACGGCGAGTACGCCGTGCTCCTCGCGGCGTCGCTCGCCAACGACTGGCCCGCCGACCGTGCCGGCATCGAGGAGCGCACCATCGAGATGGGCATGACGATGCGCTTCCCGGTGGCATCGGATGACCACTCCCGCACGCGGCAGGTCGTCGACGACTGGCTGCGCGTGGTGGATGCCACCGACCCCGACGAGCGGGCGATCCTGCTCAACGCGCAGATGGCCGCCGTGACCGCGTATCCCCGCCTCACCGATCACGATGGCGAGGGGTGGCACCTGCACTACCGCGACAGCGACGAGGCCCTCCCGCGCGTCCTCGCCGCCGTCATCTCGGTCGGCACGTCGCTGCACCTCGTGACTCGCGGGATGGACCGCCTCGGCCGCTGCGCCGCCGAACCGTGCACGAACGTCGTCGTCGACGTGACGCGCAACGGTCGGCAGCGGTACTGCTCGGTGCGGTGCGCGAACCGCGCCGCGGTGCGGCGGCATCGGGCGCGCGGCTGACGCGGTGGACCGGCGCCGCGCGGGCCGGCGCGGCGGGGACGGGGCGGTCGGGGCACGACCTCCCCATCCAGACCGGTGCCACGCTCATCCGAACGACACACCCCGCCGCCGGCGCGACATCGCCCAGCTCAGCGCCCAGGCCAGCAGCAGCATGGCGACGATGACGAATCCGAACCCGTCGAGGTTGGTCTCGGCAATCGCGCGTGCGGGCGCCCACCCCACCCCGACCGAATCGACCAGCACGCCGCACATGCCCACGACGCCGACGACGAGCGCGACCGAGATCGAGATCGACATGAGGGCGATGTTGTATGCGCGACGGCGCCCGGGCCGGTCCACTGACCAGCGGTAGATGCTCGCCGTGACGATGCTGTTCAGACCGTCGCACGCCGCCATCCCCGCCGCGAAGAGCAACGGCACCACCATCGCCGCCTGCCACGGCAGCGCCGCACCGGCGCCGCCCGCGAGCACGAGGATCGCGATCGTCGAGGCGGTGTCGAAGCCGAGGCCGAACAGCAGCCCGACGACGAACAGCTTCCACGGTGCGTCGAGCGTCGCCGAGAGGCGGCCGATCAGCACCGACACCGGCCCGCCGCCGGAGCTGTGCCGATCACCCCTTCCCCGCACCAGACCCCCGAGGATCCACAGGTTCACGGCCGCCATGGCGAGCAGGAACAGGCTGGACACCGACGGCCCCCACACCCCCGTGAAAAGGGCGAGCGAGGAGTCGTCCGACCCGAGCTGCGCAGTCAACGCGCCGACACCCGCGGTAACGAGTCCGACGGCCACGACGACCACCGTGGAGTGTCCGAGAGCGAACCACAGGCCCACGCTCGAGGCGTCCTTGCCGTCGTCGGTGAGCTTGCGGCTGGTGTTGTCGATCGCGGCGATATGGTCGGCGTCGAAGGCGTGCCGCATCCCGAGCAAGAAGGCTGTGACGGCCATGCCGACACCCGTCGCCGTCGTCCCCAGCGATGCTTCGTTCGGCACGAGCACGAGCGCCATCAGGGTCCAGCTGACGCCGAGCATCAGCGCGATCGTCAGCAGCACGCCGCGCGCGGCCGGCGTCAGACGGCGCACGCCAGCACCTCCTCACGGCGCTTGCCCGCGGCGGTGCGCCACAGCTCCCCCAACGCGCTGTGGTGAGCGGCGTCGCCGAGGTATCGCAACGTCGTACCCGCACCCGCGAGGTCGAGCCGTGCGATACCCGTCTCGTCGACCGGGTCGAGACGCTCTCCGAGTACCACGATGCTGTCCATCACCCGGGACTTTCCGAGCACGCCCGGTTCCGGCCGATCGCCGTGCACCTCGAGGCTCTCGCGCAGCAGTGGGCCCTCGGCATCCGTGGCATCCAGATCCGACCGCAGGCGCCCTCCGGTCTCGCCCGTACGCCCCAGGACCAGCGTCTCGCGGAGGGCGACGGATGCTCCGGGTGCCACCCGCACCACCGTCGATCGAACGAGCTCGCCGTCGGCGGTGATCACCGTCGGCAATCCTTCCCACGTCAGGCGCGCGCCCGGGGCCAGGGTGATCTCGGCGCGCCATCCGGAGGGTTCGTCGCCGAGACCGGGCCGGCCGTAGACCACGAGCCCGCCGATGTCGACGAGAGAGAGCGTGCAGCCCGCGCCGACACGGATGCGCAGGTCGACGTGATCGCCGGGCAGCAGCATCGCGCGCCCGGCAACGAGAGCCACCTCGACATGCCGACCGCGGCGCGCGACCAGGCGGGGCACGATGAGCTCGCCCGTCAGGGTGTACGCCGCGCCCTCGCCCCGCGGCGCCACCTCGACGACGGTCACGCTCACCCGCGCGCCCCGGCGGACGCGTGGTCGTGCGCGTGGTCTCCGTGCCCGTGCGAGTCATCGTGCACGTGCAGGTAGCCCTCGCCGTCCTCGTCGGCGTGGAAATGCGGCGCCATGGGACCGGGGTCCTGCGGCACGTGCGAGCCGTCGACGTGCACCGCGATCATCGACAGAACCCACGCGCGCAGCGTCGCAACGGAGTCGACATCCGTGCGCGAGAGGGCCAGCACGGGGCGACCCTCGCGGGCCTCGGTCGCATCGGCCACCATCTGCGGCACATCGACGCCGACGTAGGGCGCGAGATCGGTCTTGTTGACCACGAGCAGGTCGGCGCGGGCGATGCCGGGGCCGCCCTTGCGGGCGACGTCGCCCCCACCGGCGACGTCGAGCACGAAGATCTGCGCGTCGACGAGAGCGGGCGAGAAGGTCGCGGTGAGGTTATCGCCGCCGGATTCGATCACGACCAGGTCGAGGGGCGCGAAGGCGCGTTCCAGATCTTCCGCGGCGAGCAGGTTCGCCGTGGGGTCGTCGCGGATCGCGGTGTGAGGGCACGCACCGGTCTCGACGGCGACGATGCGCTCGGGGTCGAGCACGCCCGCCGACCGCAGGAACCGCGCGTCTTCATCGGTGTAGATGTCGTTGGTGATGACGCCGATGCGGATCTCGTTCGCGAGAGCCCGGCAGAGGGTCGCGATCAACGACGACTTGCCGGTGCCGACGGGACCGGCGACGCCGAGTCGCAGGGCGCGGGTGGGGATGTTCTCAGGCACGGAAGAGCCTCCTACGGGATCGGGCGTGGGCCTCGGCCCACGCTTCGGACTGCGGCGCGGATGCCGCGGGGATATCGGACGGATCGGTCAGAGATGCCACCTCGTCGAGGCGGCCGTCGATCTCGGCGCACACGGCGGTGACGAGCGAGACGAGTTCGAGGGGGTCTCGGGGTTCGAGCTTGAGCACGGCCGCGGCCGCCGCCTGCAGGTCTTCGTACACGACGAGGCGCGCGAGCTCACCCGCACCGATTCCGAGACCGGATGCCACGACCCCCAGCACGCACGGGCGCGGCGGGGGAACGGCCCGCTGTCGCCACGCGCTCAGCGCGACGTCGTCGGGCAGCAGCTCGGCCCCCACGCGTAGGTAGCCGCGCGCGAGAAGTCGGGAGGCGTCGCGCTGCGCGGCGCTGGGCGTTCGCGCTTCCCACGCCCTCTCGACCGGGCCGAGGTCGGCGCCGAGCTCGCGTTGCGCTCGCGTCACCACCGCGGTACCGGCCTCCACCAGGGTCGTGGTGCGGACACGGGCGCGCAACAACGTCGGCAGTTCCGAGGGGTGGAGGCCGGCCAGAAGCGCCGGCTCGACCCCCGCGGACTGCGCATGTCCCCCGGACGGCAGACGAGCGTCCGCGAGGAGCAGCGTGGCGAACAGGGGCGCGACGGATGCCATCAGAACAGCTGGTAGAGCTGGGCCAGAGGCAGCGACGCGGCCGGAGTCGGCGCGACCTGCTCGCCGTCGATGCTGATGTCGAAGGTGTCGGGCCGGATGTCGATGCGGGGCAGAGCGTCGTTGTTGCGCATGTCGGCCTTGCCGACCTCGCGGGTGGACTTCAGCGGCAGCAGGCGACGCGTGAGCCCGAGTCGCTCTTCGAGACCGGCGGCGAGTGCGTGCGGCGACACGAACGACACCGACAGCGTCCCGCCGATGGCATCCGCGAACGAGGGCCGCATGAGAACCGGCTGCGGCGTGGGGATCGACGCATTGGGGTCGCCGAGCGCACCCCACACGAGCCCTCCGCCCTTCATGACGACCGCGGGGCGGAAGCCGAAGAACCGCGGATCCCACAACACGAGATCGGCCAGGCGCCCCACCTCGATCGAGCCGACCTCGTGGTCGATGCCGTGCGCGATGGCCGGGTTGACCGTGTACTTCGCGACGTAGCGGCGGGCGCGTTCGTTGTCGGCCGGCAGGCTCTCGCCGAGGCCGCCGCGGCGGGCCTTCATCACGTGCGCGACCTGCCAGGTGCGCGTGATGACCTCGCCGATGCGGCCCATCGCCTGCGCGTCCGACGAGGTGATCGAGATCGCCCCCATGTCGTGCAGGATGTCCTCGGCCGCGATCGTCGTGGCGCGAATACGCGACTCGGCGAACGCCAGATCCTCGGGCACGCCGGGGTTCAGGTGGTGGCAGACCATGAGCATGTCGAGGTGCTCCGCGACGGTGTTCACCGTGTGCGGGAGCGTCGGGTTCGTCGAACCAGGAATGACGTAGGGCAGGCTCGCGATCGAGAGGATGTCGGGCGCGTGACCGCCGCCGGCCCCCTCGACGTGGAAGGCGTGGATGCTACGCCCCGCCATGGCCTCGATCGTCGACTCGACGAAGCCGGCCTCGTTGAGCGAGTCGCTGTGCAGGGCGACCTGCAGCCCCCACTCCTCGGCAGCGGTGAGGCTGGCGTCGATGGCGGCGGGGGTCGACCCCCAATCCTCGTGCACCTTGTAACCGGCGGCACCGGCGAGCGCCTGCTCCTCGAACGCGGCGCGCGAGACGGTGTTGCCTTTGCCCAGCAGCAGCACGTTGACCGGCAGCCGGTCAAGGGAGCGGTGCATCTGTTCGAGGTGCCACGCTCCGGGGGTCACGGTGGTCGCCTTCGATCCCTCGGACGGGCCCGTGCCGCCGCCGACGACCGTGGTGATACCCGTGGCGAGAGCCTCATGGATCTGCGAGGGCGAGAGCAGGTGCACGTGCGAGTCGATGCCGCCCGCGGTGAGGATGCGCCCCTCTCCGGAGATGACGTCGGTCGAGGGGCCGATGACCAGGCGCGGGTCGACGCCGTCGGCGATGTCGGGATTTCCGGAGCGGCCGATACCGACGATGCGCCCGTCGCGGATGCCCACGTCGGCGCGCACGATCCCCCACCAGTCGAGGATGACCGCGTTGGTGATCACCGTGTCGAGCGCCCCGTCGGCGCGCGACGAGGTGCTCTGCGCCATCGACTCGCGGATGGACTTGCCTCCGCCGAAGACGGCTTCCTCTCCGCCGACGGTGAGGTCGGCTTCGATCTCGATCCACAGGTCGGTGTCGCCGAGGCGGATCTGATCCCCGGCGGTGGGTCCGTAGATGCGCGCGTAGCGTTCCCTGTCGATATGGACCATCAGCGCGTCTCCTCGGATGAGATCTGGATGCCGGGGACCCGGCGCGCGCCGCGGAGAGCCACCGCGTCGACGCGCTTCGACACCCCCGGCTCGAAGCGCTCCGACGTGCCCGAGGGGATGTCGAGGCGAAAGCCCTCGGCATCGGCCCGGTCGAACTCGAGCGCCGCGTTCACCTGGGCGAGATGGATGTGCGAGCCGATCTGCACGGGCCGGTCCCCCGTGTTGACGATGACGAACTCGCGACGCTGATCCGCGCTGCGATCGGCGTTCAGCTCGATCGACCCCGGGCGCACGCGGATCGCGCCCGGTCCCTCTGCCGTACCTGATGCCACGTCGACTCCTCAATCGATGGGGTGGTGAAGGGTGACGAGCTTGCGCCCGTCGGGGAAGGTCGCCTCGACCTGCACGTCGGTGAGCATGTCGGCGACACCGTCCATGACCTCGGCGCGCGTGAGCACCGTGCGCCCCTCGGTCATCAGCCGGGTGACCTCGGCACCCTCGCGGGCGCGTTCGATCACCCAGGTCGACAGCAGCGCGACCGCCTCGGGGTGATTCAGCAAGATGCCGCGTTGCCGGCGATCGCGCGCGACCATGCCGGCCACGGCGAGCAGCAGCTTCTCGGTGTCTGCGGGCGACAGGTGCATGCGCCTCTCCGTCCTCTCTCCGGCGCCATCGGGCGACGCGCCTGGCGGGTGCTTCCTGACATGTCGCTGACATCGCCAGATGCTCACACGGTGTCGGGAAGGTGTCATGAGTCTGTCACCGTGATTTTCACCCGTGAGGGCGCAAGCCGCTGTGCGTCGCCGTAGTTCCGCGCGATTACGGGGATTTTTGGCGCCGCGCCCGTCGAAGATTTACACGCTGGACACGATCAAGAAATGGCAATGCAATGCCGTGGTCCCACTGTGAGACCACCCGAAGCCGGCGGCGAATTTCTGCCGCCGCCGGCGACCGAGCGAGGAACGAGCGCACCACCGAGGGCGGCCACTGCCGCGTCACCGCCCACGGCCGTCGCCTCGATGAACCCGGCGGGACCGCGCAATCACGCACCTCCTCACATCGAAACGGAGCACAGCATGACCACGATCCGACGAACGCGCCTTCGAGCGCTGCTGACCCTCGGAGCCCTCACGACCACGGCCGCCCTCGTGCTGTCGGGATGTGGGGCGAAAGCCGGCGACGCCGGTGCGGGAGAATCCCCCGACGCTGCGGCAAGCTGCGTCGACACCTCCGGCGACACCATCAAACTCGGCTTCCTCAACTCCCTCACGGGCGGCATGGCGATCTCCGAGAAGACCGTGTCGAACGTGCTGCACATGGCGGCAGACGAGATCAACGCCGACGGCGGCATCCTCGGCAAGCAGATCGAATACGTGCAGGAGGACGGCGCCACCGACTGGCCGACCTTCGCCGAGAAGACCGAGAAGCTGCTCACGCAGGACTGCGTCGCGGCCATCTTCGGCGGCTGGACCTCGTCGTCGCGCAAGGCCGTCAAGCCTGTCGTCGAAAAGCACAATGGTCTCTTCTTCTACCCCGTGCAGTACGAGGGCCTGGAGTCGTCGCCGAACATCTACTACACCGGCGCCACCACGAACCAGCAGATCATCCCGGCCATGGACTTCCTGGCGTCCCAGGGGGCGAAGACCCTGTTCCTCGCGGGTTCGGATTACGTCTTCCCCCGCACGGCGAACGCCATCATCAAGCTGTACGCCGCCGAGCTCGGCATCGAGATCGTCGGCGAGGAGTACGTGCCGCTCGACAAGGACGACTGGACCACCCAGGTCGCCAAGATCGCCGCAGCGAAGCCCGACTACGTCTTCAACACCATCAACGGCTCCTCCAACGTCGGCTTCGTGAAGGCGTATTACGACGCGGGCCTCTCCCCCGACACGACACCGATCATCTCGGTGTCCATCGCCGAGGAGGAGGCGCCGGCGATGGGCCACTCGGTCACCGGCAACTACGCCTCGTGGAACTACTTCCAGTCGCTCGACACCCCGAACAATCCCACGTTCATCGACGCGTGGAAGGCCTACCCGGGCAGCAGCGGCGTGACCAGCGACCCGATGGAGGCCGCGTACATCTCGATGTACCTCTACAAGGCCCTGGCCGAGAAGGCCGGCTCGTTCGACGTGGATGCCATCAACGCGGCGGCCGCGGAGGGCGGTGTCACCGTGGACGCACCCGAGGGCGTGGTCACCCTCGACGGCGACAACCACCACATCTCCAAGCCCGGCCACATCGGCCGCATCAACGACCAGAACCAGTTCGACATCGTCTGGGCCTCTGACGCCTTCATCGAGCCCGACCCGTACCTCGAGGGCTACGACTGGTTCCCCGCCGATGTGCGCGACGCACTGGTGAAGGCCGCGGGCTGACCCTGCTCCCCCGGGGTCCCCGGGTCGGCCACGACCCGGGGACCCTCCCCTCGTGCCGGTCACGGCACCACTTACCTCGACAGAAGGGAGGTACCGCATGGACGCACTCATCCCGCCCCTGCTGAACGGCACGGCACTGGGCGCACTCCTGCTGCTCGCGGCCCTCGGCCTCACGCTCACATTCGGGCAGATGGGGGTGATCAACATGGCACACGGCGAGTTCATCATGGCCGGCGCCTTCGTCGCCTACCTCACCCAGCTCGTCATCCCCGACAGCAACATCTCCATTCCGCTGGCTCTCCCCATCGCCTTCGTCATCGCGGGCCTGCTGGGCCTGCTCCTGGAGGCGTCGATCATCCGCTGGATGTACCGGCGACCACTCGACACGCTCCTGGTGACGGTCGGCGTCTCACTCGTGCTGCAGCAGATCGCGCTGCAGATCTTCCCCGCCCAGGGCGTTCCGGTCGAAAACCCCGAATGGCTTCAAGGCCAGGTAGACGTGCTCGGATACGCCTGGCCGTTGCGTCAGGTCTTCACGATCGTGCTCGCCGCCGCCTGTGTCGCGGCACTCGCCGCGTGGCTCAAGCTCAGTTCGTTCGGGCGCCGCATCCGTGCCACCGTGCAGAACCGTGACCTCGCCGAGACTGTCGGCGTGCGCACCCGGTCGGTCGACCGCCTGACCTTCTTCGTCGGCTCGGGTCTCGCCGGTGTCGCAGGGGTCGCGGCATCCCTCATCGGCGGCACGAACTCCCAGATGGGCGCGCAGTACATCATCCCGGCCTTCCTCGTCGTCGTCGCCGGCGGCATCGGGCAGATCGCCGGCACGGTGATCGCCGCCTGGGCCGTGGGCGTGGCCATGTCGCTGTTCGCCGACTGGACCACGGGCAGCCTCGCGCAGGTCATCGCCTTCGCCTTGGTCGTCGTCTTCCTCCAGATCCGCCCGCAGGGGCTGTTCTCCGTCCGCACCAGGGGGCTCGCATGAGCGTCATCAAGAGGCTCGCCCCATGGGGCTCGCTGATCGGTATCGCCGTCTTCGCCGTACTCCTGCTCGTCGTCGCACCGCTCGTGCTGTCGCCGCACTGGATCAACAACCTCGGCAAGTACTGCACATGGGCCATCGTGGCCGTCGGAATCGGACTGGTCTGGGGTCGCGGCGGCATGCTCGTCATGGGCCAGGGCGTGTTCTTCGGCCTCGGCGCCTACGCGATGGCGATGCACCTGACGTTGGAGACCGCCGGTCCCGGCGCGACGCCGACTTTCATGATCCTGTACGACCCCCTGGCATCCATTCCCGCGTTCTGGGAGCCGTTCCGAAGCGAGGCGTTCACCCTCATCGCGATCATTGCGCTTCCGGTGGTGGTCGCCGGCATCCTGGGCTTCGCGTTGTTCAAGAGGCGCGTCAAGGGCGCCTACCTCGCGATCCTCACCCAGGCGCTGGCCGTCGCGCTCGCCGTGCTCATCAGCTCGACGATCCGCGAGACCGGTGGCGACACGGGCCTGAGCGGCTTCACGTCCTTCTTCGGCTACCTGCTCGACGACGACGCCAACAAACTCATGCTCTTCCTCATCGCCGCGGGGCTGCTCATCGTCTGCATGCTCGTGTCGTGGCAGCTGCGACGCAGCCGTTTCGGCGAGGTGTTGCTCGCCACCCGGGATGCCGAGGAGCGGGTGCGTTTCCTCGGGTACGACCCTGCGAACATCAAGCTCGTCGCCTTCGTGATCGCCGCGGTCATGGCGAGCATCGGCGGGGCGATGTTCGTCCCCATCGTCGGCATCATCACCCCCCAGGAGATCGGGGCCTCGGCATCCATCCTCATGATCGCGGGCGTCGCGCTCGGCGGCCGGGCATCACTGTTCGGTCCGGTGCTCGGCGCGATGGCGATCGGGTGGGGCCAGTCGAGCCTCGCCTCGAGCTGGCCCGAGGGCTGGGTGTACGTGCTGGGACTCGTCTTCATCCTCGTGACACTGTTCCTGCCGGGCGGGCTGGCCTCGCTGGTCGGCACGGCCGTGGCGTCGCTCCGGCGCCGCCGGGTTCCGGCATCCGAGGACCGCGTGTCCGTCCCCGAGAAGGAGCTGGCATGAGCCGCGGCACCCGTGACGCGTCGGTGCAGGTGTCCGACCTCACCGTCTCCTTCGACGGCTTCGTCGCCGTCGACCATGTCGACCTGACCCTGCGTCCCGGAGAGGTGCACTTCCTCATCGGCCCCAACGGCGCCGGAAAGACAACTCTCGTCGACGCCCTGACCGGCCTCGTTCCGGCCACCGGCTCGGCGATGTTCGAGGGCCGTGACCTCGTGGCGATGAAGACGAACCGCATCGTCCGCGCGGGCGTCGGACGCACGTTCCAGACGGCGACGGTGTTCGACGAGCTGTCGGTGCTGCAGAACCTCGACATCGCCGGGGGCCTGCATCGCAAGGCGTGGCAGCTCGCCTTCGCCCGCCGCTCGGTTCCGGAGTACGTCGAGGCGGCGCTGGAGACCATCGGCCTGCAGGATCTTCGCGACCGCCCCGCCGGCATCCTGGCCCACGGGCAGAAGCAGTGGCTCGAGATCGGGATGCTGCTCGTGCAGGACGCCCGGGTGATGTTCCTCGACGAGCCGGTCGCCGGCATGAACGGCGATGAACGCGACGAGACGGGCGAGCTGCTGCGCCGCATCGGCGCCGAACGGACGGTCGTGGTGATCGAACACGACATGGACTTCGTCCGCGCCTACGCCGACTGGGTCAGCGTGCTGCACGCCGGCGCGCTGCTCACCGAGGGAACCGTCGAGCAGGTGCAGGCCGACCCGCGCGTGCAGACCGTGTACCTGGGGTCGGCCGCCGACGCCGCCGTCGAGAACGAGGGGAATCACTGATGCTGGAGATCATCGGCGTCACCGCCGGCTACGGCCGCACCCAGGTGCTGCACGACGTCACGATCCAGGTGCCGACCGGCGGGGCGGTGTCGGTCATGGGTCACAACGGCGCCGGGAAGACGACACTCCTGCGCGTCGCCACGGGGCTGCTCCCCGTCATGCGCGGTCGCGTGCTGCTCGACGGTGAAGACGTCACGCGGATGCCGCCCTCGAAACGCGTCGACCGGGGCCTCGGCTACGTCCCGCAGGGGCAGCAGTGCTTCCCGCAGCTCACCACCCGCGAGAACCTCCAGCTGACGATGAAGAAGCAGTCCGATCTCGACGAGGTGCTGAGCCTGTTCCCCGTGCTCGGGGAACTCTCGACCCGCCGCGCGGGTCTGCTGTCGGGCGGTCAACGCCAGCAGCTCGCGATCGCGCGGACGCTGCTGACCAAGCCTCGCCTGCTCGTGCTCGACGAGCCGACCGAGGGCATCCAACCCAACATCGTGGCCGACATCGAACGCGTCATCATCGACCTCACCCGCCGGGGTGACCTGTCGGTGCTGCTGGTGGAGCAGCACGTCGGTTTCGCGCTGCGCTCGACCGACCGCTTCTACGTCGTGAAGTCGGGTCGCGTGGCCGTCAGCGGCGAAGGCGGAGCTGATGCTGTGGGCGCTGTGCGCGAAGCCATGGCGATCTGACGCGTTTCGTCTTGCCGCGGCAACGCGGGCGAAACGCGGGACCGCCATGATCCCCGTGACAGAAGGAGGCTTGCGTGCGGGGACGGACGACCGGGGGCGGGCCGCACCGCGGTGACGCGCGCGCCGCTGCCGAGGACAGTCTCGAGGACTACGCCTTCCGCTACGTCCCGCGCTCGTTCCGGCGGTGGAGCGCGGTGTCCGTCGGTGCCACGGCGCTGGGCTCCATCGCCTTCCTCGCGGACTTCTCGATCGGGGCGAGCATCGGCCTCGAGCACGGTGCCACCAATGCGGCCCTCGGGGTGCTCGTGGCATCCGTCATCATCTTCGCCGTGGGGTTCCCGGTCGCGTTCTACGGCGCCCGGTACAACGTCGACCTCGACCTCATCGCCCGGGGATCGGGATTCGGGTACTACGGGTCGATCATCACTACCATCATCTTCGCCGGATTCACCTGCATCTTCTTCGCGCTCGAGGGCGCGATCATGGCGCAGGGACTCGAGATGGCCGCGGGGGTCCCGCTGCCGATCGGTTACGTGATCTCGACGGTCGTCGTCGTGCCCATCGTGATCTTCGGAATGCGCGCGCTGGAACGCCTGCATTTCTGGACGACCCCCCTCTGGCTGGTGCTCGCCCTCCTGCCGCTGGCGTGGGTGCTCATCTCGCAGCCGAGCGCCGTCGCGGGCTTCTGGTCGTTCGCCGGAAGATCCGACGGCACGATCTCGCTGGGCGCCGTGGCGTCCAGCGCCGCGGTGTGCTTCGCCCTCACACCGCAGCTGGCCGAGCAGATCGACTACATCCGCGTGATGCCGCCCCTGACCAGGGCCAACCGGCGGTCGTGGTGGACGGCGTTCGTGTTCAGCGGACCCGGCTGGGTGATCTTCAGCGGCACGAAACAGATCATCGGGATCTTCCTGGCCGTCTACCTGATCACCAAGATCGACCCGTCGATCGACGATGACGCCGTCGAGCCGGTCAAACAGTTCCTCGGCCTGTACGAGTCGCTGCTGCCGGAGTGGTTGGCGCTGGTGCTGGTGCTGCTGCTCATCGTCGTCGCGCAGATCAAGATCAACGTCACCAACGCCTACTCGGGATCGCTGGCCTGGTCGAACGTCTTCACCCGCGCAACCAAGCGATACCCGGGCCGCACGGTGTTCGTCGTCTTCAACCTGGTCATCGCCCTCTCGCTCATGCTGATGGACGTGTTCAGCCTCATCTCGTTCGTTCTGAGCCTGTACGCGAACGTCGTGATGGCGTGGCTGGTGACGATCTCGGTCGACATCGTCGTCAACAAGCACCTCCTGCGCCTCTCGCCCCGCTTCCCCGAGTTCCGTCGCGGGATGCTGCACGACTGGAACCCGGTCGGACCGGTGTCGGTGGGCCTGGCATCCATCGCCTCCCTCCTGTGCTTTGCGGGCGTGTTCGGACCGGGGATGCAACCCCTCTCGGTGCTCGTCGCGATCGGCGTGGCAGCGGTGGTCACTCCCGCCATGGCCGTGATCACCCGCGGCCGGTACTACCTGCGCCGCCGCTCGGACGGCATCCCCCTCCCCCTCCTCGACGAGGACGGAAACCCCTCGGGCGAGCGCCTACGCTGTCACGTCACGGGCTACGTCTTCGAACGGCCGGATATGCTGGTCTCGGCGGAAACCGGCCCCGGGGGAGAAGTGCAGTACGTGTCGTCATTGGCCTTGACGCTCGACGACACAGATCGCTACGTGCTTCCCCCCGAGCCCGTCACCGCCACCCGCGACGAGACCGAGGTGGAGCGATGAACGACGAGGCGCCCTCCGTGCTCGCCGGAGCCGCTCTGCTGCTGCGGCAGCGCACGTTCGAAGACATCTCGTACGCCGACATCGCCGAGCTCGCCGACGTGTCGGAGCGCACGGTGTACCGCCGCTTCCCCACCCGCTCGCACCTGCTCGAGGCGCTCGCGGTCTGGGTCGAAGACGAGCACCTCCCCCTCGGCTCGTTCCATACGCTGGCGGAGTTCCGCGACGCGGTCCATGTGCGTTTCCGCGCCTACGACGCCCAGCCCGCGCTGGCGTTCGTGGCGGCACGCGGCGCGGCGCTCTCGCCGACGGGCCAGCGATCGGCATCCGTCCTCACCGAAGCCATCGTCGCCATGCTGGCCGAGACGGCTCCGCACCTGAACCGTCGCGACGCCCTCCGCGCGGCCGCGACCCTGCGCACATTCGCCTCCGCCATGTACTGGGCGCGCTTGCGCACCTCTTTCGACGCGGACGCCGAGACCACCGCGCGCCTGTTCGATCGCGCCGTCGACCGCGTGCTGCCCGCCGCCATCGGGGCGACGCGGGCGGCGTGATGACGGCGCGCAAGACGCAGCAGAACGCCCCCGGCACCGAGACCGCGATCCTCGTCGCCTACGCCGAACTGATCGAGGAGGTCGGCACCGACGACGTGTCGTTCCGCATCATCGCGTCGCGCGCAGGCGTCGGCGAGCGCACCGTGTTCCGGTACTACCCCGCCCGCGCCGACCTGCTGCTGGCGACCGCGGCGTGGATCGAGTCGACGGTCTTCTCGCGCGCCGCGTCGGAATCGATCTTCGACGTGCCCCTCGCGATCCGCGAGGCGATGACGGCCTACGAGCGCCGCCCGGAGCTGGCGCACGTCGTCGCCGAGACGGCGATGCGCGGCGTCAACGGCGCCGACCCCGCCCCGCACCGCGAGGAGTTCGAGCGCCTTCTCGACCGAGAGGTCACGGGTCTCGACGACGACGAACGCCTCGCTATCGTCACGGCGCTGAGCCACCTCGACTCCTCGACCACGTGGGTGACGATGCGCCACGAGCTCGGTATGCGCGGGCGCGACATCGCGGATGCCGCGGCGTGGGCGGCCGAAGCCGTGCTGGACCCGCTGCGGGGGCGGGCTGCGGAACGGCCCCACGCATAAACACGATCGGTGCGCGTAAACACGACGACAGCGTGTTTACGCGCATGGATCGTGTTCATGCGTGGGTGGGGTGGCGAGAGCGGGGTGGGGTGGCGAGAGCGGGGTGGGTGGCGAGAGCGGGGTGGGGTGGCGGGAGCGGACGGCGGGTGGTCTCGCCCGCCGGGGCAGCGGGCTGACCCGGGCAGCGGGCCGGCATAAACGCTATCGGTGCGCGTAAACACGACGCCAGCGTGTTTACGCGCATGGATCGTGTTTATGCGTGACCCCGTGGCCCCGACGCCGGGCCGACGGCCGCCCCGAACGCCCCGTACCCCCGCGGTCCCGTGCCAGCAGGTCGTCCGCGGCCGACGCCGGAGTCCGGGCGCCCGCTACGCGTCCGGCGTGTGCAGCCGCGCCAGGTACCGCTCCACCCGCGCCGGCGCTCCCCCGCGGTCGAGCAGGGACACGGCCACGATCACCGCCGTCGTCAGGGGGATCGTCCACGCGGCCGGTTGGGTGACGATCACGGCCCACCCGCCCATGCCGCGGAGCGCGCCACCGGCCAGCAGCGCGGCGCCGCACGACACCGCACCGACCACCATGCCCGCGACCGCGCCGCGCGCGGTGAGCCGCGGCCACCACACGCCCAGCAGCAGCACCGGCGACAGTGTCGACGCGGCGAACACGAACACCAGGCCGACGCTCGCGACGAGCCCCGCGGGTTCGGTGAGGAGCGCGACGGCGAGCGGCACCGCCGTGCACAGCACCGCCGAGAGACGGAAGGAGCGCACTCCGCCGCCGAACACGTCCTGACTCACGACCCCGGCGAGCGAGACGACGAGCCCCGACGACGTCGCGAGGAACGCGGCGAAGGCCCCCGCGACCAGCAGCGAGGTGAGCAGCTCCCCCACCAGCCCCGGGAACACCCGCGACGGGAGGGCGAGCACGACGGTGTCGGCGACGCCGGGGACGGCCAGGTCGGGGGCGACGACGCGCGCGATCAGCCCCATCGTCGACGACACCGCGTAGAACGCACCGATGAGCACGATGACCACCACCGTGGTCCGCCGGGCCGACGCCCCGTTCGGGCTCGTGTAGAACCGCACGAGCACGTGCGGCAGGCCGATGGTGCCGAGCAGCAGGGCCAGGAGCAGCGACACCGTGGCGTAGGCGTCGATCGCGCCCGGCCCGCTCTCGGCGGGGAACACGCGCGCGGGATCGATGTCGGCGCCCCCGCCCGACAACGCGACGAGCAGGAACACCGCCGGGACGAGCAGCGCGGTGAGCTTCAGCCAGTACTGGAGTGCCTGCACCGCGGTGATGGCGCGCATGCCGCCCGCCGCGACGATGCCCGCGACGAGCACCGCCACGAGCACCCCGCCCGTCCACCGCGGCACGTCGGCCACCACGCCGAGGGCGAGCGAGGCCCCGTGCAGCTGCGGCACGATGTACAACCACCCGATCACCAGCACGACGAGGCTCGTCACCCGTCGCACCGCACGCGACTCCAACCGCGCCTCGACGAAGTCGGGGATCGTGTACGCCCCGCTCCGGCGAAGCGGCGCCGCGACGAAGAGCAGCACCAGCAGGTACCCCGCCGCGTAGCCGATCGGGAACCAGAAGCCCTCCGCCCCCGACAACAGCACGAGGCCCGCGAGGCCCAGGAAGGTGCCGGCCGACAGGTACTCCCCGCTGATGGCGGAGGCGTTCCAGACGCTTCCGACGCTGCGCGAGGCCACGAAGAAGTCGCTGCGCGTGCGGGAGGAGCGGATGCCGGCGAATCCCAGCACCGCGGTCGTCCCCACGAGCAGCCCCACCGCGGCGAGGTCGAGCACCGGGTTCACACGGCATCCTCGGGATCGGCGAGCTGCCGGTACCGGCGCTCATTGCGCGCGGCGGCCCGGGCGTAGATGAGGGCGAAGACGAGGATCAGCGGATAGAACCCGTAAGCGTGGAGCAGCCACGACATGGGCACCGACCACACCGTGGGATCGCCGAGGGTCGGCAGCGCCGCGATCACCCCGACGAGGGCTGCGGCGACGACGAGGAAAGCCGCGACGCACCCGAGTGCGAGACGCAGCTGGGCGCGCACCAGTCCGCGTGAGAAGACCTCGTCGGCCTCGTCGGCCTCCCTCCCGGGCAGCGCGAAGCCGCGCGTCGCCGGCCGCGACACCCGACCCGCGGTGGATGCCGTGACCCGCACGCGCGGAAGGGGGCGCGGATCGTCGGTCATGGCATCCCATCGTGGCATCCGGGGTCGTCCGCGTCGACGCGGGGAGGCGGACGGCGGGTGCCCGTCGTCCGCGTCGACGCGGGGACTCGGACGGCGGGTGCCGCCGATACGCGCGGGGCGCGGTGCCCGGGGCCCGCCGCGCAGGGTTCAGCGAAGAAGTGCGTCGCGCACGGCCGGTATGAGGCGTCGACTCACCGGCAGTTCGATCTCGGCGAGCACGACGGTGGGCGCCGACCCCGCGAGGCGCACCTCGGTGACGGCGTCGCGGTGCACCAGGTACGAGCGGTGCACGCGCACGAAGCCGGCGTCGGCCCACCGGTCGGCGAGGTCCGACAGCGGAACGCGCACGAGGTGGTCGCACGTGGGGGTGTACAGCCGCGAGTAGTCGCCGTTGGCCTGGACCCAGCGGATGTCGGCGCGCCGCACGAGACGTGTGGTGGATCCGACGGTGACCGGGATCGTCTCGTCGACGGGGTCGGCACCGGATGCCAGCGCCCGGCCCAGCGCGCGGTACAGCCGCTCCGCCCGCACGGGCTTGAGCACGTAGTCGACCGCCTCGAGGTCGAAGGCGCGCAACGCCCCCGATTCGTCGGCCGTCACGAACACCACCGCGGGGCGAACGCGCAGCCCCGCCAGCGACCGTGCGAGATCGAATCCGGTGATCCCCGGCATGTGGATGTCGAGGAACGCCACCGCCACCTCGCCCCGCTCGAGCACCCGGAGCGCCTCCGCCCCTCCGCTCGCCGTGTGCACGACCGACACCCGCGGGTCGGCCGCGAGCAGCGTCGCGAGCTCGTGGAGGGCGGGAGCCTCGTCGTCGGCCACCAGCACCGCGACGCTCACGCGCGTGCTGTCTCGTGCTGCGGCTGCGACTTGGGCACGCGCAGGCGCACAGAGGTGCCCGATCCGACGTTCGTCTCGACGACCAGTCCCCCGGCCGGACCGTACAGTTGCCGCAGCCGCGCGTCGACGTTCCGCAGACCGACGTGCGACGACGATGCGTCGAGATCGAGCAGCGTCGCGAGTTCGTCGGGGTCCATCCCCACTCCGTCGTCGTCGACGATCACCTCGGTGTGCGTGCCGTCGTCGACCGAGGTGACCGTCAAGACCCCGCCGTTCTCGCGTCGCTCGAGACCGTGGCGCACCGCGTTCTCGACGAGCGGCTGCACCGACAGGAACGGGATGACGGTGGCGAGCGTCTCGGGGGCGATGCGCAGGCGCACGGTCAGGCGGTCTCCGAAGCGGGCCCGCTCCAGTTCGAGGTAGGAGTGGATGCTGCGCAGCTCCTCCGACAGGGTCGTGAACTCCCCCTGCCGCCGGAAGGAGTAGCGCGTGAAGTCGGCGAACTCGAGCACGAGGTCGCGCGCGCGGGGCGGGTCGGTGGAGATGAACGACGCGATCGCCGTGAGCGCGTTGTAGATGAAGTGCGGGCTGATCTGCGCCCGCAACGCCCTCAGCTCCGCCTCCGCGAGGGCCGCCCGTGAGGCGTCGAGACCCGCGAGCTCGATCTGTGCGGCGCACCAATCGGCGACGTCGCCCGTCGCCCGCACGAGCGGCGCTCGGACGTCGGCGGCGAAGGCGACCACAGCGCCCCACACCCGCCCGTCGACGACGATCGGCGCACCCACGGCGGCCTCGCCGGACTCGGTGAACACCTGCCGACGCCCCGATTCGTACACCCGGGCCGCGACGCGCCGCGCGGGCGCGGCGAGCGCCTCGGGACCGTCGACCGCGACCCGGTCGGCCGCCGACTCCACGATCGCGACCGCGTCGGCGGCGAGGAGGACGCGCAGGTGCTTCGCCGCGCGCGCGGCATCCGGTTCATCCCGTCCGCCGCGAAGGGCCGCCGCCGCCGCGGCCGCCACGTGCAGGGTGCGGTGGGTCGCCCGTTCGGCGTCGCTCCCGAGGTCGCGCGGAGCGAGCGCGAATCGCCGGGCGAAGACCAGCACGAGGGTGATCGCGACGCCCACGACGACGCCCGCAGCACCGGCGAGCAGCGGGGCATCGAGCATTGTCGAAGCCTACTCAGCAGCAGCGGGCGCCCGGATTGCGATCCTGCTCGGCGGTGCGCTGCCGCCAGAACTGCCGCTCGGTCAGCGGCGTCGCATCCGGATGCTGGGCGCGAAGGTGCGAGACGTACACGTCGTACGCGCGGTCGCCCATGAGGGTCGTGACGTACCAGCGGATGCCACGACCCGCCCGCACCACCCGCGCGCCGAAGCGCTGCAGGGGGCCGGGGGTCGTGGCATCCATGTCGGTCATGGTGGGCACGCTCAGTGGGAGGAGACGGACGGACGGTCGGGGTGGTCGGCCGGCAGGGCGTCCCACTGCTTCTCGATCTCGCGCTCCTCCTTGGTGGCGACGAAGCCTGCCGCCGCGAACCGCCGCGAGGGGACGGCCGCGTCCTCGAGGTTCTCGCCACCGCCGTTTCGCAGGGCCTTCACCGTCACGATCACGGCCATCACGATGACGATGATCGCGAGGGTGACGAAGATCACCGACAGCACGCCCTGCACGAACGTGTTGCGCACGACCGCTTCCATCGCCGCGACGCTCTTGGCCGTACCGAACTCGGTCTTGCCCTCGGCGAGCGCCCCGCGGAACGCGAAGTGGTTGGCCCAGTATCCGACCGCCGGTACCGGCGAGAAGATCTTGTACATGGATGCCGTGATGGTCACGACCGCGGCGAAGGCCAGCGGCACGGCGACGATCCACAGCCAGCGGAAGTACGGCCGACCGCGCTTGGCGACGATCGCCAGGACCACGGCCAGGGCGATCGCGGCGAGCAGCTGGTTGGCGATGCCGAAGAGCGGGAAGAAGGTGTTGATGCCGCCGAGCGGGTCGGTCACACCGAGGATGAGGATGGACCCCCAGCCGGCGACCATGACCGCCGTGCAGATCCAGACGCCGGGGCGCCACGACAGGTCCTTGAACTTCGGGATGACGGTGCCGATCGAGTCCTGCAGCATGAAGCGGGCCACGCGGGTTCCGGCATCCACCGCCGTCAGGATGAACAGGGCCTCGAACATGATCGCGAAGTGGTACCAGAACGCCATCATCGCCTGACCGCCGAGGGCCTGCTGCATGATGTGAGCGAGACCCAGGGCGAGCGTCGGGGCGCCGCCGGTGCGCGACACGATCGAGCTCTCACCGACCGCCGCGGCCGTGGAGGTGAGCATGTCGGTCGTGAGGTTCACACCCGCGAGACCCAGGCCGTTCACGAACGCGACCGCGCCCTCGACCGTGCCCATCGTCGCCGCGGGCGACGAGTTCATCGCGAAGTAGATCCCGCGGTCGATGGACAGGGCCGCGACGAGCGCCATGATCGCGACGAACGACTCCATGAGCATTCCGCCGTAGCCGATGAAGCGCGTCTGTCGCTCCTTCTCGACGAGCTTCGGCGTCGTGCCCGAGGCGATCAGAGCGTGGAACCCGCTCAATGCGCCGCACGCGATCGTGACGAAGAGGAACGGGAAGATCGGACCGCTGAACACCGGGCCCGTCTGACCGCCGGCGAACTCGCTGAACGCGGGCACAGAGATCTCGGGACGCACGAGCACGATGGCGCCGGCGAGCATGACGATCACACCGACCTTCATGAAGGTCGAGAGGTAGTCGCGCGGAGCGAGGAGCAGCCAGACCGGCAGCACTGCGGCCACGAAGCCGTAGACGATGATGCCCCACGCGATGACGGTGCGGTCGAGGTGGAAGGCCGCGTAGCCCCACTCGGTCGAGGCGACCCAGCCGCCCGCGACGATCGCCGCGATCAAGAGCACGAATCCGATGATCGAGATCTCGGTGATGCGGCCCGGGCGGATGAAACGCAGGTACAGACCCATGAAGAGGGCGATCGGGATCGTCATCGACACGCTAAACACGCCCCACGGGCTCTCGCCCAGGGCGTTGACGACGACGAGGGCGAGGATCGCCACGATGATCAGCATGATCAGCAGGCTCGCGAGGATCGCCGCGGTCCCCCCGATCCTGCCGAGCTCGTCGCGGGCCATCTGTCCGATCGTGCGGCCACCGCGGCGCATCGAGAAGAAGAGCACGAGGTAGTCCTGCACGGCTCCCGCGAGGATGACGCCGACGATGATCCAGATCGTGCCGGGCAGGTAGCCCATCTGCGCGGCGAGGACGGGGCCCACCAGGGGGCCGGCGCCGGCGATGGCGGCGAAGTGGTGACCGTAGAGCACGCGGCGGTCGGTGGGGACGTAGTCCTTGCCGTCCTGCTTGCGCTCGGCCGGCGTCGCCCGGCGGTCGTCGGGTCGCGCGATGAAGCGCTCGATGACCTTCGAGTAGAAGCGATACCCGATCAGATAGGTGCAGACGGCTGCAAACACGAACCAGATCGCGTTCACCGTCTCACCGCGCACGATCGCGAGCATCGTCCAACCGAGACCGCCCAGCAGGGCGATGCCGATCCAGAGGGCGATCTTGGCGGGGGTCCATCGGCTGCGGAGCTTCTCGGGCTCCACGGCGACGGGGGGAAGGTTCGGATCGGTGACGATGTCGTCGTCGACGGAAGCGCTCATCGGTTCTCCTGCTCGCGGCACTGCGGACTCGGGCAGGCTAAGCGGATGCCACGGCGGCGGGCCAGCGGCATCCGTCGGTCGTGCGATGAGCGGCGCGAACGGTGCGACGAACGGTCTGCGCGGGGTTGATCCGGCCGGGCGGGCGGGCGGGACCCGGGCTCCGTCGGCGGTGGAGGGAGGTGATTCCTGGAGGGGAGGACGGCGCATCGGCGAACACTCCTCCCTTCGCGGAATCCCCTCCGCGGCGGACGCCGGTACGCCCGGAAGCGACCCGCGCATGAGGACGAGGAACGCGGCGGTGTCGAGGGGGTGCGGAACACCGCGCGCCCGACGTACGTTGCTGTGGACACCGACGACAGGAGACGCCGATGGCCGATGAACTGACCGTGACCCGCAACGAGGACGAACGCCGCTACGAGATCCACGTGGGTGACGAACTCGGCGGGTTCCTCGCGTTCCGCCCCGCGGGCGAGGACCGCCTGAACCTCCCCCACACCGAGATCGATCCAGCGTTCAAGGGCCGCGGTCTCGGGACGACGTTGGCGAGCGAGGCGCTGAGCGATCTCGCCCGTCGCGGCGGCACCGTCATCCCCTCCTGTCCCTTCGTGGCGCACTACCTGCGCGAGCACGACGTGCCCGGTCTGGTCGTCGAGTGGCCGAACGACGCCGACGCGGCCGATTCTGCGGGGCCCGGCGAACCGTCGTGACCCGACTCGACGTCGCGCCCCCGGCATCCGAGGGTCCGATCGACTGCGACGGACCGCGGGCGCTCGTGGTCGAGGCGCGCGAGGTGCCGCTGGGCGGCGTGCGCGGCATGGAGGTGCACCGCACCCTCCCCCACCGCTCACTCCCCATGGTGGGCGCGTGGTGCTTCCTCGATCGCTTCGGCCCGCAGGCCACGCTCATGCGCGTCGAACCGCACCCTCACATCGGCCTGCAGACGGTGACCTGGCCGATCATCGGCGAGGTGCGGCATCGGGATGCCGTGGGCAGCGACGTCGTGGTGCGCCCCGGCGCCCTCAACCTCATGACGAGCGGTGCGGGGATCGCGCACTCGGAGTACTCGGTGGGCGAGCAGCCGATCCCGCTCGACGCCCTGCAGCTGTGGGTGGCGCTGCCGGAGTCCCGCCGCCACGGCGGGCCCGCCTTCGAGCGGCACGAAGACCTCCCCGTGCTGGACCTCGGCGGAGGGGCGGACGCCGTCGTCGTCATGGGCTCGCTGGGCGTGGTCGAATCGCCCGCGACGGTGCACACCCCGATCGTGGGTGCCGAACTGCGCCTGCCGGCCGGGGTCGGCGTCCGCGTCCCGCTCCGCGAGGACTGGGAGTACGCCGTCTACGGCATGACCGGCACGGCCGTGGCCGTCACGGGAATGGATGCCACCGACGCCGACGCCGCGCGGCGGTCGTCTCCTGCGGTCGTACCGGGCACGACGGCATCCGTCGATCACACCCGCCTGATCTACCTCGGCAAGGGCCGAGACCACCTCGAACTCCGCAGCGACGAGGGCGCGCGCGTGTTCCTGCTGGGTGGCGAGCCGTTCGAGGCCGACATCGTGATGTGGTGGAACTTCGTGGGGCGTTCGCACGACGAGATCGTCGAGGCCCGCGAGGCGTGGGAGGCGCGGGCCGAGCGCTTCGGCGCGGTGGTCGACCACGGCCCCGAGCGCATTCCGGCGCCTCCGCTGCCGGCCGTGCGGCTGACGCCGCGACGCCGCCGCTAGCCCGGAAGAGGGTCAGACCTCGCTGCCAACGTGGGCATCCAATAACCCGTAGTCAACGGCCTTGCTGAGTACAGCTGATTCTGGACCGTCGTCTCGATTGACGAAGAACCTAACCTCCCGCTCGGCACGGCTCACAGCCAGATAGAGGAGTGAGAGCAGTCGCACTGACTCGTGGGTTGCGGCCGCTCCGTCCTTGACGTCCGGGATTCCGACCACCAACACGGAGTCAAATTGAAGGCCCGCCAAGAACTCGGCCGGCGCCACTACAAGGCCATGTCGGCGATAGCCCACTCCATCGATATCAGAACGGCCCGTCACCGAGGTGACACTGAATTTCGATGCCTTGCCGACTTCGCTGGCAATTGCGCTATACCGAGCCCACTGGCGGGGGTCGACAACGGCCATCGCCATGCGACCTTTTGCGTAGAGGTCATGGACAGCGCGCACAATGTCACCCGCCTCACCCTCACGGGACCCCGACCGAGTGAGTCGAGGCAAGGGCCCTGACTCTTTTGTAGATTCTACCGACGAAAGGTCCACACTCCAATCTTTGCCAAGGCCAAACGTTGGGAACTCGTGATGGATGTGCTTCACAAGTTCAAGAATTTGCGGAGTGAACCTGTGCACGGACGTGAGGCGGAAATCTTCGATGTCCCCAAGATCTACGTCGAGCTGCGTCGGGCCATCTGTCCGCGTGGCGTCGGCCGTCGGTCCGATTATCATTTCCGACGCGGATTGACGGGGATCCATCGCCATAAGAATGCGTGGATAGACTGAGGGGTCACTTGTAAGGAAGTGCAGAACACGACTCTCCAAGGGACTGAACAAGTGCAACTCATCTACAAATACGAAATCATAGGCTTCTGTCCTGCGTAGTTTATTCCACTGATGACTGATGAGGTATCCTAAGAAGTCACCCAAGACCTGATCAGAGGTCATCAAACCTCTCTCGTCGAGTGACGACATGTATCTCTCGTACAGTCTGAAAACGACTTCGAAATCGCGTTCCGTGCCAAGATCGAGCATCCACGGCGACCGAGGAGTGCCTCTATAGCGCGCTAGCGACCCAGCGCCGGGAAAAATGCCGGCGGCACCGATAACCGAGCCGAACTCGATGAGCAAATCCCAAGCCAAGCCAGCACGCATGTCGTCAGTTTCGGACTGCAGTCGCAGCAGCAAAGAGGCTGAAAGCCCCCGGGCGTACGTGATTAGTTCCGACTCGCGAAACTCATCCATCACCTCAAGTATTTGGGTCAGTTGAGCCTGCTTCCCGCTGAGGGAGTCATCACCCAGAACAGTCAACGAAAGTTTCGAGGCGTTTTGCGAAGGCAGAATCTTTTGAGCGACTTCAAGGAGTGGCAGAATTTCGATCTCATCGACCGCCCCCAACCCGAGCGCTTCTACGTTGTCCGATATCTGAGCGGCAAGCGACCAGCTATGCGTGACGAAGAGAATTCGAGGCGAGTCATTTCTCTCCCGCCCAGCTAGCACTTCTCGGACGGCCTTCAAAGTTAGGGCGAGCGTCTTTCCTGATCCTGCCGGACCCATCAAGCGAACTGACCTATCGACCGTCGACTCTATGAATAACCGCTGCTCATCGCTAGCAGCACCTAACCAGCCCGCGAATGACTGGTCATCGTGCCCAACAGTCTTCAGTCTGGGCAGAAATAGATCAACATCACCCGGCTTGAGGCTTCGGGATTCAGCGAAGTCGATCTCGGCTTGGTTTATCGCGGCGAGCCAGTCATCGTCTGACGAATCTCGCTTCGCGGCGACTGAATCGACAAACTCCGCCAGTTCTTCTTTGTTTTGGGAATTTGTCCAGCGCCAGATGAGCACATCATTTGTGTCACCCTGAACCAACTCGGCAATCCACCTGGACGCACGGTGGTCCCCGCCTGCCACAGCGAAAAAGGCGACGAAATTGTCCCTTCGGTATTGCCCCCACGGGCGGGGCAAGCTGAACGGCATGATCTGCGCGCGCTCCGCAAAGGCTGCAAGCCTACTCAGAACCTCCCGGCGCCTGTTACGGAGACCTATTGGAACTAGGTCCTCGAAGCTCGGACCCACATCGTCCCGAAATGTGATGCGTTGCGTTTCTATGCCGTCGCCCCGCGCAACGAGGACGTCGAAGTCAGATCCTGCGTACAAAGAGAGGGTGGTCGACTCGGCAACGGCGTCTATTGCCGTACCTCCCGCGAGTTCGCGCAGGGCTCGAACAGTCGTCACAAGCGATTTCACTTGATCCCCTCCCGGAGTACTTCTGCATAGACGTCTCGAGATCCCTCGTATTCAGCGGGCAAACCGATAGACATGAATACTCCCGCAAATTTATGCACAAGCGCCAAGCTGTAACGCTCTTTTAGGCGCCCGATCCGGCGATACTTGTAGGCCACACGCTCGACTCCAAGCGCAATGTCGGTCGCCCACACGGTCTCATGGTGGCGCAGGTACGCGAAGAACCCACCGTCCAGGCTCGGAGCAATGGCGCTGAGAAACAGCGCATCCCCCGGCGTAGATTTGAAAGCATTCTTTATATAGCCGGACAGTTCCCTGGCCGCGGCCGAACGATCTTTCGAGCCCGTGAGGACTGCGCCCCGCAGGAGGGCGTCTGTAGCGCGCGCGAGCGAGCTCTCCGTATCCGAAACGTCGCGAACAGTCGATCCCGTTACGTACACGCGTTCCGCCAGCTCGCCTGTCACGCCCATGTCCTCGACGACTTCAGACGGCTCCTCACTGGCCATCCACTCGCGGAGTCGGGCGGCGGGAACGTTAGCGACCGAAGTATTTGCCAGATGGGGCTGAAGCTCCCCAATCAACGCGTCCGCTGCGAGCTCTCGCCGCTTCGCTAGGTGGACGCGTGCGATGTAATCCTCGACCGTTAGCGCCGGCACGCAGGTCAGTCGACCGTTGTGTTTGTTGTGCGCAAGATCGCAATCTGCCGTGATGACAATCAGGTAGCGTTGCCAAATCGGAGCTTCGCCATCGGTCGCCTCTATCACATCGCCCTGTTGGAGCGAGGTGCCGACTCGAACACTTTCGGCCTCAGAAAAATTATGCACAGTTCCCCCGTGCCAACATACACAGGATGGGATCGATGAAGGAATCGCATTTGCGCCGAGCGCCTTTTCGATGATCCTCGCGCCTCAAGGCCGAGTTCCTTGATCGACGCCTACTGCCTATCGGGGCGTCGCATGTCGTGCCCGTTCATCGCGGCGCGGTGCACGTGACCACCCGCACGACGCAGCGGCGCCCGAGCCGAAGCCCGGGCGCCGCTGTGATCCGACGGTGACTACCGCAGCACGATGAACGCGCTGCTGGCACTCGAGGGCTGCACGGTGGTGCTGCCGCCGTAGGTGACCTTGACCACCTTGGCGCCGCGCGTCTGCGGGTCGAGGGTGACCGTCGCGCGACCGTCCTGCAGCGTGGCGGGGTAGTCCTTGCCCGCCACCGTGACGACCACGTCGCCCGTCGCCGCGGGGCCGCCGGCGGGCCGCACCTTCACGTTGATCTTGTACGTGTCGGTGGTGCGCCCGACCCACGGGCTCACCGTCACCTCGACGCCCGACGTGACGACGGATGCCACACCCGCGCTGTCGGCCGTGCCCGAGAGCCCGGTCGTCGGCGACGTCGCGGTCACCCGCACGCTCAGCACGCGACCGAGGTCGGCGCGCTGGACGCGGTACGACTGCGAAGTCGCGCCCTGGATGGGTTCTCCGTCACGCAGCCACTGGTACGTCGTGGTCACATCGGCGGGGTTCCACGTGCCGGGGGTCGCCCGCAGGGTGCGGTTGATCGCGACCGTGCCCGACACGGTGGGGGCCTCGACGACGACCGGCGCCGCCTCGCCCGAGTCCACCGCGAGGACGGTCTGCACAGCCGACTCGCCGTAGGTCACCACGCCGAGGTAGCGGGTCTGGGGAGCCAGGCCCTGCCACGACAGGTCGTAGGTCGTCTCGACGCCCTGCTGCACGGTGAGCGGGTTCGGCGTCGCCGTGAGCTGGCCCTCGCCGCCGGGGGCGACGTTGGCGTAGGTCATATCCCACGTGAACGGCGCGGTGAACGAGTACACGTTCGCCTCGACGAGGTAGGTACCCGGGGTCGGGTTCGACAGCGACACCTGCTCGTCGGCCGAGGCCGTCGCGGAGGTGAACCGTTCGTAGTACCGCAGGTCGTCGGGGCTGACGACACGCGAGACGAACAGGTCGAGGTCGCTGCCGGCGTCATCGGACGAGTCGAGGTCGAAGCGCGAGAGCGTCGTGCCCTCGGGCACCTCGACGACCCACCGGACGTAGCCGTCTGCGTCACCGGAGTCCTGGTCGCCCGAGTGCCCCTCGACGGGGTTGTCGGGGTCGGTCAGCAGGGTGAGAGCGCTCAGACCCGACAGGTTCAGGGGCAGTTCGCCACTGATCCCGGGCAGGATGCCCACCTCCACCGAACCCGACAGACCCGTGCCCGACACCTCGGCGGGTGCCTCGGCGGTCGTCGGCCGGATCGCGATCGGCGAGCGCACCTGGGTGTCGCCGCTCGTCCAGGTGAGGAAACCGGTCGCCCACTGCTCGGCTTCGGCCGTCGTGCGCGAGAAGGTCACCGTGAAGGTCTTCTCCTCGCCCGCCGCGGCGAAGTCCAGCGTCGCGGGCTCGACCACGGCATCCACTCCGGGCACCTCGATGGATGCCGAGAACGAACCGGCCTGCGTCGAGGTAACCGTGCGGGTCACCGTCTGCGGCTTGGCCAGCGAGCCGATCGAGATCGACGCGAGGTTCAGGTCGCTGCCGTCGATCGGCGCGACGCCGAAGTCGTACAGGCCCTTGCCCTGGAGGAACGCCGCCCAGTCGGCGGAACCGTTGAGGTACAGCAGACCCGGGTCGAAGTACTTCGTCGGGTCGACGTGCCCGGCACCTTCGGCGAACGGGTCTTCGACGGGAGCGCCCTCGGCGTCCACGGTGTCGTAGGCGGTGGTCATCATCGCCGACTTGACCTCGGCGGGGGTCGCCTGCGGGCGTTCGCCGAAGTAGAGGGCCGCGAGTCCCGCCACGTGGGGCGACGACATCGACGTGCCCGAGAGGAACTCGTACGCCGGTTCGGCGCCGGGGGCGTTGGCTGCTGCCGCGAGGATCGCGACGCCGGGCGCCGAGACGTCGGGCTTGAGGATGTCGCTCCCGTCGGCCAGCATCGGGCCGCGGCTCGAGAAGCCCGCGACCTGCGGGGTCGGGGTCACCTCGTCGGTGATGTTCTCTCCGACGAGGGTGGCCGTGGCATCCGGGGTCTCCCGCACGTAGGCCAGCAGCGCGTCACGGTACCGCGCGTCGAGGTGCACGGTCGGCACCGCGTGGAAGTCGTTGTCGACCGAGGCGGGGGTGACGTTGACGAGGATCATGCCGACGCCCCCGGCGTCCTTCACGGCCTGCGACTTCTCGACGCGGGCGTTCTGCCCGCGGTCGCACACGACGATCTTGCCCGCCGCCTGCGCGGGGTCGAGCGATCCGAGCAGGCACAGGGCCGCATTCGCCGGATCGGTACCGGATGCCGCGATGTCGCCGGCGTAGACCACGGGAGCCGTGACCTCCTGCCCCGCGGGGACCGAGATCGAGGCGCCGGCGGCTTCGAAGCCGTTCGGCAGCGTGACCGTGCCCTCGTAGGTCGGGATCGTGGAGGCCGCGACCGTGGTGTACCAGGGCGACGCGTGGTCGGCCGTCGACGCGTCGGGGCCGGAGTTGCCCGCCGAGACGGCGACGAAGACGCCGGCCGCTGCGGCGTTGAAGAACGCCTGGTCCTCGAGGGCGAACGTGGAGCTCGCAGCTCCGCCACCGATCGAGTAGTTGATGACGTCGACGTTGTCTTCGACGGCGGCGTTGATGGCGCCGAGCAGGTCGCTCAGGGCGCAGACGTCGTCCGTCGTCACGAGCGGGTCGGGGCCGGCCCAGCACGCCTTGTACGCGGCGACCTTGGCCGCGGGGGCGACGCCGGAGATGGCGCCGAAGTCCACGCCCTCCACGTTGGCGTCCACGCCGGTGTTGCCGGCCGCGGTGCTGGCCGTGTGCGAGCCGTGGGTGTCACCGTCGCGGGGCGAGACGTAGTCTGCCTCGAACGTGAATCCGGTGGCGGCCGCACCCTGGTCGAAGTACCGGGCACCGACCAGCTTGGTGGAGTAGTCCGACAGCGACCAGCCGTTGCCCTCGGCGACGCGGGGCGAGCGGAAGTCGGAGCCGTCGGCTTTGCGGAACACGACGTCGTTGCCGTCGAGGTACGGCTCGTCGCCCGCGGTGGTGCCGAGCGGTTCGCCCGCGAAGGAGGGGTTCTCGGGCGCGATGCCGGTGTCGATCACACCGACCACCACACCCGCACCCGCGGCATCGGTTCCGCCGACGCGCTGCCAGACGCCGTCGTCACCCTCGAGGCCGAGGAACTCGGTCGAGGGGACGGCGTCGGGGTGGCGGATCTCGTCGGGGACGACCTTCTGCACGCCCTCGGTCGCGGCGAGCTTCGCCGCCTGGTTCGGGTCCATCGAGGCGCTGAAGCCGTTGACCGCGACGGTGTACGTCGTGTCGGGGCGGACTCCGGCCTCATCGGCGACATCCTGCTGGCGCTGCTCGAGGAATGCCGAGTACTCGCGGGCCGCCGGGGAGTCCGGGTCGAGCTTCGCGTCCTCGGACTTGGTGGCTTCCAAGCCGGCTTCTCCGCCGCCGTAGGTGGCGACGGGGGCCTCGTCGAGCACGACGATGTAGCGGCCCGTCGACGATTCGATGGGGGTGGGGGGCGTCACCCCCGCGCCCACGTCAGCGGCCTGTACGGCGGTGGCTCCGGTAGCGGTGAACAGTCCGGCCAGGGTGATGGCCGCGACCGAACGCAGGGTTCGACCCATAGTGCGCTCCAAACGGGGGGATGAATGAGCGAAATGCGCGGCATCATTGGCGCGCGTTGCACAAACATAACCCAGAGGAGATTGATCACCAATGCTCAGTTTGGACGCCGTCTGAAAAACGGGGGAATCGAGCGCCCTTCGCGACATGGAGGCGGGGCCGCGTCACGCCGTCGTCGCGAACCCGCGGCCCTAGACTGCGACGAAACCCGAGGAGGAGCCGCCATGCCCCGGCGCCGTCGCACCGTCGCACAGCACGCACGCCTGCGCTCCCCGCATCCGCTCGGCCAGCTCGCCACCCTCATCGCCGTGGCGGCGGTCGTCGCGGTCGTGTCGGCGCTCGGCGTCGCCTCGTACACCGCCTACGACCTCACGTCGGAATTCGTCGACGAGGCCGTCGCCGTCGAGAACCAACCGCCGGTGCCACCCGACCTCGGCCGGCTCGAGGGCGGCGTCAACATGATGGTCGTCGGCATCGACGCGTGCGAGGAGAACCTCATCGCCCTCTTCGGCGAGCGCTGTGAGGGTCCGGACTCCGAGGGCCGACTCAACGACGTGAACATCCTCGTGCACATCTCGGACGCGCCTCGAAAGGTCACCGTCGTCTCGTTCCCGCGCGACCTGGTGTTCGAGGCTCCCCCCTGCGACACCTCCGAGGGCGGCCGCTTCGACGGCGGCTACCTGCAGATCAACGAGCTCTACACCTACGGCGGACTGTCGTGCGTGATCACGGCGATCTCCGACATGAGCGGCCAGCAGATCCAGTTCGGCGCGATGGTCACCTTCGGCGGGGTGATCGAGATCACCAACGCGATCGGCGGCGTCGAGATCTGCCTGGCCAGCGACATGCGCGACGAGAACACGGGCATCGACTGGGCGGCCGGGCCCCGCACCATCCAGGGGGTCGAGGCCCTGCAGTTCCTCCGCACCCGCTACGGCGTGGGCGGCAGCGACCTCGCCCGCGTGAGCAACCAGCAGCAGTACATGTCGCGATTGGCCCGCAAGCTCGTCAGCGAGGAGGTGCTGTCGAATCCCGCGACGCTGTTCCGTCTGGCATCCACGGGTCTCCGCAACGTCACCCCGACGCAGAGCCTCACCAATCCCCTGACGCTGGTGCAGGTCGCCCAGGCGGTCAAGGACGTGCCGTTCGAAGACATCGTCTTCGTGCAGTATCCGACGGTCGACTCGCCGTCCGACCCCAACCGCGTCGCCCCCAACTGGTCCGCCGCGCAGGTGCTCTGGGACGCCCTCGCCGCCAACCAGGCGATCGAGGTGACCGGGGACGTCGCCGTCAACGGCGGGACCGTGGTGGCCGACCCCACCCCGACCCCCGACGAGTCGCAGACGGAGGATGCCCCAGCCACCGAGGAGGTCGAGCCGGGGACCGTCGACCCGTCGACCGGGGCGGTCGCGCTGCCGCCCTCGATCAGCGGATCCAGCGCGGCGCAGCAGACCTGCAGCGCGGGCGTCGTCAACTGACGCGCCCCGGGCATCCGCCGCGGACCACTGTCGGGACCGGAGGCTTCGACAGGCTCAGCCTCCTCCGCCTCGCGCCGGGCCCCTGAGCCCCGATGAGCCCGACCCACCGCAGCGCGGGAGAGGTCGACGGGCGCAGGCCGCCCCGCCCGAGGGACTCCCGGCATCCGGGATCAGTACGTCGGCGCCGCCGGCAGGCCGAAGAACTCCTCCAGCGTGGTGTACCCGCCCTCGTGGTAGGCACGGGCGAGCTCACGACCGATGTAGCGCTGATGCCACGCCTCGGGCAGGTATCCGCTGACGCTCTCACGCCCCTCGGCGTAGCGCGTGATGAAGCCGTACTCCCACGCGTGATCCCGCACCCACGCCCCCTGCGGTGACGAGGCGATGTCGTCGAGGGTCCCGCAGGAGCCGTCGCACGGCACGATGTCGACGGCCAGCCCCGTCTGGTGCTCGCTGTAGCCCGCTCGCGCGCTCTCGCGGTCGGCCTCCTCGACGCCGCCGACGTCGACGCGGCCGGCGTAGGTCGACTGCTGCGTCGAGTACGAGCGGAACGCGCTGAGGTACCCGATCTCGCCCGCCCCGGCATCGGATGCCGCCCGCACCAGTTCGGTCAGCGCGCTCGCGGGAGCGGAACGCAGCGCCGACTCCTCGAGCGCGCGAACGTTCTGCGGCATGACGAGATCCCCGGCGCGGTAGTCGAGCGGGTCGAGGGGGCGCTGTTTGTTGACGACGACCCATTCGCGGTTCGGATCCGACAGCGAGACGCACGGAGCGATTCCGGATGCCACCGCTGCGCGGAAGGCGCTCCCCCCGCCGACGGCGGAGATGGCGGCGGCGTCGTCTCCCGAGGCGAGGGCCGCGGTGAAGGCCGGGTCGTCGCACGGGGTGGGGGTCGCGGGGACGGCCGCGAACTGCGGGACGGGGAGGCCCTCCGCCGGGACGGCGGGCGGTCCCTGGAACGCGGCGACCGTGTCGACGGCTGCGGGCTGCGCCACCTCTCCGCTTCCTCCCGCCGAGGCGGCGGCGCCGATCGCGACGGCTCCCGCGACCACGACCAGCACGGCGGCCGCGAGCACGCCCGCGCGACGACGGCGTACAACGAGCGTGCCGCCCGGGGCGGCGAGAAGTGCTCGGATGCCGACGCCCGGACGGGCGGTGGGGACGTCGCTCTCCGCGCGGAGCCGTCGGCGCGTCACCGGCTCGACCGGGGGTGTGACCTCGAGCGCCGCCGTCGCGAGTCGCTCGGCCTCCGCGCGCGCGGCGCGGCGGGGCGAGAGCGAGGGATCGGGGGGCGTCACTCGACCCATTCTCTCGCCGGATCCTGAAAGCGGCATGACCCCGCCCGATGGTCCGCGAGATGTTCGCCTCTTAGGCGATCGCGCTTGCGTGTAATTAGTACATGTGTTCGAATGAGGAGATGAGGTGGCAAGGGCAGCAGTTGGGCGTCGACGACGCGGCCGCACTCCCGGGCATGGAGCGCATGGACGGTCTGGTGCGGTCGGTGACCACGCCCGAGTTCGCCGGAATGACCTTCCACGAGGTGATGGCCAAGAGCGCCCTCAACCGTGTCCCCGGCGCCTCGGCGATGCCGTTCGACTGGACGGTGAACCCGTATCGGGGTTGCGGGCATCAATGCACATACTGCTTTGCGCGGAAGACGCACGAGTACCTCGACCTCGACTACGGCGCGGACTTCGATTCGCAGATCGTCGTGAAGATCAACGTCGCCGACGTGCTGCGCACCGAACTCCGGCGCGGGTCGTGGGCTCGCGAGCCCGTCATGCTCGGCACGAACACCGATCCTTACCAGCGCGCCGAGGGACGTTACCGCCTCATGCCCGACATCGTCGGGGCGCTCACCGAGAACGGCACGCCGTTCTCGATCCTCACGAAGGGCACCCTGCTGCGGCGTGACCTGCCGTTGCTGACCGACGCCTCGCGCGAGGTGAAGGTCACCCTCGCGATGTCGATCGCCGTCTTCGACGACGTCCTGCAGAAATCGATCGAGCCCGGCACTCCGAGCGCTGCGGCACGCCTCGACACCGTGCGTGCGGCGACGGCCGCGGGCTTCCGCGTGACGGTCTTCCTCATGCCGATCCTGCCGCACCTCACCGACTCCATCGCCGTGCTCGACGACGCCCTCGCGCAGATCCGCGCCGCGGGAGCGGCCCGCGTCGTCTACGGTGCCCTGCACCTGCGCCCGGGAGCGAAGCAGTGGTTCCTGCAGTGGCTGGAGCGCGAGCACCCTCACCTCGTCTCTTCGTACCGCGGGCTGTACCCCGGCGTGTCCACGAGCGCTCCGAAGGCCTACCGCACGTGGCTCGGCAAGCGCATGCGCCCGCTGCTGCGGATGCACCGGCTCGACGGCTGGGACGAAGACGAACACCCGCGCGGTCGTCCGCAACCGGGACTCGCCGCCCGTGCACCCGAGAGCAGCAGCCTGGGACCGATCCGCAGCACGGGGGCCACGGCATCCGCCCGGCCGAGGGTCGCGCCGGCCAGCGAGCCCACGCTGTTCTGACACACAGAGCCGCCCGTTCCCGAAACGAGGGTCGCGTCCGCCGGCGAGTCCACGTTGGTCTGGCACCGAGTCGCCCGGTCCTGAAACGCGGGTCGTGCCCGCCGGCGAGCCCACGTTGGTCTGGCACACGGAGCCGCCCGGTCCCGAAACGAGGGTCGCGCCCGCCGGCGAGCCCACGTCGGTCTGGCACACGGAGCCGCCCGGTCCCGAACGCGCGAAACCCCCGCCGCACGCGCGACGGGGGTTTCGATGCACACGCTTACGCGGTGACGTTCGCCAACTGGCGACCCGAGATCTCCTCGATCAGGTCGTCGCCGAGCTGCGCCGGCTCGAACGGTGCCTGGATCTCCGCCCGGTCGAGCAGTTCGGTCATGCGACGCTGACGCTGACGCGTGATCAGGGTCACCACGGTGCCGCTGCGACCGGCGCGGCCTGTGCGGCCCGAACGGTGCAGGTACGTCTTGTACTCATCGGGCGCGTCGGCCTGGATGACCAGGTCGATGTCGTCGACGTGGATGCCGCGCGCGGCGACGTCGGTGGCGACGAGCACGTTGACGCGTCCCGAAGTGAGCTTCTCGAGGTTGCGGGTGCGCTTCTGCTGGTTCAGGTCGCCGTGCAGGGCGACCGCGGCGACGCCGGCATCGTCGAACTGCTCCGCGAGCATCTCGGCGTACGCGCGGGTGCGGGCGAAGACGAGGGTCTTGCCCGCCCGGTCGACGAGCGAGCCGAGGATCTCGGCCTTGTCGCGGTGGTCGATGACGAGCACGCGGTGCTCGATCGTCCCGGAGTCCTGGTCCTCGCCGGCGACCTCGTAGACGGCGGGCTCCACGAGGAACTCCTCGACCAGAGCGGCGACCTCGCGGTCGAGCGTGGCCGAGAACAGCAGCTTCTGGCTGCCGGCCGCAGTGGCGCGCAGGATGCGCTGCACGGGCTCGAGGAATCCGAGCTCGCACATGTGATCGCCCTCGTCGAGCACGGTCACCTGCACCTGCGAGAGGTCGAGCTTCCCCTGGTTGAGGAGGTCTTCGATGCGGCCGGGGGTGCCGATGACGATGTCGACACCCTTCTTCAGCGCACCCACCTGGCGCGCCTGGGGCACACCACCGTAGATCTGCGTGGTGAAGAGGCCGACGCTGCGCGCGAGCACCTGGACGGTGCCGTCGATCTGCAGGGCCAGCTCACGGGTCGGCGCGAGGATGAGCGCCTTGGGCGAGCGTCCGAACTCGCGACGCTGACCGGCCTGGGCGCGCAGGATCCGCTCGACGAGCGGGGCGCCGAAGGCGATCGTCTTGCCCGAGCCGGTGCGGCCACGGGCGAGGACGTCACGACCGTCGAGGATCGGCTTCACCGTGGCGGCCTGGATGGGGAAGGGGTTCGCCGCTCCGAGCCCGGCGAGGGCGCGCACCAGGTTGTCGCCGAGGCCGAGCTCGGCGAAGCCGGCGCCAGTCTCGGTGGCGGCGTCCACCGCCTGCGCCTGCAGGCGCTCGTGCACGACGTCGACACGCTGCTCGTGCTCGACCGAGCGCTTCGGGGTGTTGTTCCAGTCGCTGCGGCTCGGGCCGTCGTTACGACGCGGGCGGTCGTCGAACGAACGAGCCGGACGGTCGCTGCGGTCGAACGACCGGGCGGGACGGTCCTCGAACGAACGCGCGGGGCGGTCGCTACGGTCGAACGAACGCGCGGGACGCTCACCGGCGTCACGACGGGGACGCTCGTCACGATCGAACGACCGGGCGGGACGGTCCTCGAACGAACGCGCGGGACGGTCGCTACGGTCGAACGAACGAGCGGGACGCTCACCGGCGTCACGACGGGGACGCTCGTCACGATCGAACGACCGCGCGGGACGGTCGGTCCGGTCGAACGAACGGGCGGGACGCTCACCGGCGTCACGACGAGGACGCTCGTCACGATCGAACGAACGAGCCGGGCGATCGGTGCGGTCGAACGAACGCGCCGGGCGATCGGTGCGGTCGAACGAACGAGCCGGGCGGTCGTCGAACGAACGCGCGGGGCGATCGTTACGGTCGAACGAACGCGCGGGACGCTCACCGGCGTCACGACGAGGACGCTCGTCACGATCGAACGAACGAGCCGGGCGATCGGTGCGATCGAACGAACGAGCCGGACGGTCGGTGCGATCGAACGAACGAGCCGGACGGTCGTTGCGATCGAACGAACGAGCCGGACGGTCGGTGCGGTCGAACGAACGGGCGGGACGCTCGCCGGCGTCACGACGCGGACGCTCGTCACGATCGAACGACCGGGCGGGGCGATCGGTGCGATCGAATGAACGAGCCGGACGGTCGTCGAACGAACGGGCAGGACGGTCGTCGCGCGCCGAGGTGCGGATGCTACGGGCCTCGCTGCGGCCGGCGCGATCGGAGGCGTTCCAGCGACCCTTGTCACCGGCCGACTCCGCCTCGGGGCGGTAGCCGCGGTGGCTGGGGCTCTTGCTGCCGGGCTTGGCCGGGCCCTCCGCGCCGGGGCGACGCTTGCGGTCCTGGAAAGAGGTCTGAGCGGCGTAGCGCGGCTCGAAATTCTTGGCGGGACGACCGCCGGCGGGCTTCTTGTTCTTGGGCATGAGGAAACTTCCTGGGTTCTGTTCGCGCGAAACAGCGACGCCGCTCATGGCGGTGCGAAACCCGGACTCTCGTCGGCCGGGGGCCAATTCACTAGTGATGGTCGAGGCCGCGATCGCGTCCTGTCCATCGGCCCCTTGGACTACAAACCCATTCCGCGCATCACGCACGGTGTCCAGAGCCGACCGCACCACGTTACAGCCCGCGCCTGGGAATGGCATCCATGCCGCTCCCTGTCGACCCTCGTCCCACTTATGGCGACTTCCCACCACCCTCACCAGCCACGAATGGGACACACTCCCCCACAAGTGGGACGAGGTCCCCACCGACCACTCGCCGACACCCGCGTCCCACTTACGGCGAGTCCCCACCACCCACACCGGCCACGAATGGGACACACTCCCCCACAAGTGGGACGGGGCACCGGGACGCCGCACGTCGCGCGACGCACGCGCGCGCGGGTGCCCGAAGATGGACGCATGGCAGACACCGACGCCCACCCCATCACGGTGGCGATCGAGCGGCGCATCGATCCGACGCGCACCGCCGAAGCGACCTCCTGGATGCAGGCCGGCACCGACCTCGCGACCGCCTTCCCGGGCTTCCTCGGCTCGGGGTGGGTGCGCGCCGGGGAAGACAGCGACCTCTGGTACATGCTGTACCGGTTCCGCGACATCACCACGCTCGAGGGGTGGGAGGCCTCGTCGCAACGGCAGTGGTGGCTCGACTCCGGTCGCCCCTTCGCGCGCGAGGAACGCGTCGAGCGGCGCACCGGCATCGAGGGCTGGTTCGACGCCTCATTCGGTTCGGTGCTCGCCCCCGTGGATGCCACGACCTCGCCCGTGCAGCAGCCGGTGCCGGCCGCGCCCCCTCGGTGGAAGCAGGCCGTCACCATCTGGGTCGGGTTCTTCCCCACCAACCTCCTGGCGTCCTGGCTGCTGGGCTTCATCCCCGGTTTCGCCGAGGTCCCGCTCGTGCTGCGCGTGCTGGCCACGACGCTCATGCTGACCCCCGTCATGACCTACGCGGTGCTCCCGTGGGTCACCCGCCTGCTGCGGCCGTGGCTGCAGCGTCCACCCCGCTCCAGAAAGGCCTCGTCATGACCGCCGATCCCACCGGCCAGCGTTTCCACCTGCGCGGACCCCGTTCGTCCGCCGAGATCAGCCAGGTGGGTGCGGCGCTGCGTGCCCTGGTGGTCGACGGCGTCGATCTCGTGCCGCGCTATCCCGACGATCTGCCCACGCCCGCGGCATCCGGGGTCGTCCTCGTGCCGTGGCCGAACCGCATCCGCGACGGCCGGTACACCTTCGAGGGTGAGGCTCAGCAGCTCGCGATCAGCGAGCCGAAGTTCGGCAACGCCAGCCACGGCCTGCTGCGATTCGGGACGTATCAGCCCCTCGAGCACACCGACGAACGGCTGGTGCTCGGCGCCGACGTCGTGCCGCAGACGGGGTACCCGTTCCATCTGCGCACGCGGGTCACCTACACGCTCGAGTCCGACGGGCTGCGCGTCGCGCACGACATCGAGAACGTCGGGGCGCGAACGGCCCCCGTCGCGCTGGGCGTGCACCCCTACTTCCAGATCGGCGGCGTCGCGACCGAGGATCTCGTGGTGCGGTCCACCGGCTCGACGACGCTCGTGGTCGACGAACGGAACATCCCCGTCGACGAGGTGCCCGTCGACGACGCGACCGACCTGCGCGGCGGTCGTCGGCTGGGCGACGCCGCGCTCGACAACGGCTATCGCGGCCTCGAACGGGATGCCGAGGGTCGCGCCCGGCACACGCTCACCGCCCCCGACGGGCGCCGCCTGGAGCTCTGGCAGGACGAGGGCTTCCGGTGGGTCCAGGTCTTCACGACCGATCGCTACCCGGGACACCCGCTCGCCGTGGCGATCGAACCCATGACGGCGCCGGCGAACGCCTTCGCCACCGGGACCGACCTCGACACCCTGCAGCCGGGGTCCGTCCTGGCGCGGGAATGGGGCGTCCGCTTCTCCTGAACACCCTTACGTGTCCCCCATTTGGGGGACACGCATTTCTTTTCGTTGACCTGGGGGAAAAGAAAGAACAAGCGGATTCAATTCACGCGGACAAAAGCTACCATTTGCGGTGACGGTAATCGTCGAGGCCGGGGCGGCCGAGAACCACGGCTCTCTCGGCAAAAGTCCGTTTGAAGCCGACGGGGGCCGAGGATCCCACGTGCTGGGGGTCCCGTTCCGTCCCGAGGAAAGACTCCCCCACATGAGCACCGCGCTCCCGTCAGTCGACCCCGAAAACCTCCTCCTACCGCGCCTCGGCGGCCTCTCCCGCCGCCTCGCGGCCCTGCCGTCGCTGCACGTCGGCGCGGCAGTGCTCTCCGTCCTGCTCGGCGGATTGCTGCTTTCCATGGCCACCACCAGCGACCCGCTCTGGTGGCAACTGCATTTCAGCCAACTCGGAATCTTCGGTGATTTCTCGAGTGCATTGTTCAATACGACACTGAAGGTCAGCGGACTCATGGTCGTCGTGTTCGCCTTCTTCGTCCGACGGGATGTCCGCCGCCTCGGCCGAGGAACCGTCCGGCGCGGCTCCGCGACCCTCGCGTGCGTCTGCCTGAACGTGGTCGGCATCAGCCTCGCCCTGGTGGGATGCGTGCCCCTGAACACCGACAAGGACCTCCACGACCGGGTGGCGGCCATGATGGTGCTCGGTTTCCTCGTCCTTCTCGTGAGCGCTCCGGTCATGCTGCGCCGACTCGGTGCGCGCATGGTGGTGAGCACCGGCATCGCCCTGGTGTGGCTCGCCCTCTCGATCGCGCTCTTCGTCACCGCCACGATCAACCTCGCCCTGTTCGAGACGATCTCGTGCGGGGCCATGTTCGCGTGGTCGGGCATGCTCACCCACACGCTCGGCGCGGTCGCGCGCCGAGGCGAACAGCGAACGGATGCCGAGGATCGCGGAGTCGCGTGCGGCCCGCGCCGCCGCTCCCACCTCCCGCTCGCCGGTCGTCGCGTCCGGCTCGTCGTCGGCGCCCTCCGGCGGCCGGTCCCCCGCCTCGCCATCTCCCCCGCGCCCTCCCGCGCGGCGGTCGAGGGCGGGTCCCGAGGCGACGATCGCCTCACGGGCACGACTCGGGTCCGGCCCACCCCGCTCGGTCCGGCCGCCCGCCGCCTTCCGCCGTTCGACGACGATCGCACCGCCCGGCACTTCGTCGCGGACGGGACGGGCACTCGTGCCGACGCGCCCCGTCGCCCGGCGGATCCGCGCGGCGCCATCCCGTCACCGCGTCACCGGTCGCCGCTCGGCGAGGTCCCCGAGCGGGTGTCCGGGCCGAGGCGCCGCCGTGGTCTCCGGCGGGGCCTCGTCAGTGCTGCGCGCGGAGCTCGCGACGGGTCACCGGATGGTCGTCGTCGCCCGATGGCCGCCCCTCGTCTCCGTCGCGCGCGGCCCGACGCTCCCGACGCCGCTCGCTCGCCCCTTCGATGAGGTTGTAGAGCGTCGGCAGTACCAGCAGCGTCAGGAACGTCGACGAGACCAGCCCGCCGATGACCACGACCGCGAGCGGCTGCGAGATGAAGCCTCCGTGTCCGGTGATCCCGAGCGCCATGGGCACCAGCGCGAAGATCGCCGCGAGCGCGGTCATCAGGATGGGCCGCAGACGCCGGGCCCCTCCCACGATCGTCGCGTCGTGCACGCTCAGCCCGCGCGCGCGGTACTGGTTCACGAGGTCGATGAGCACGATGGCGTTGGTCACGACGATGCCGACGAGCATCAGCGCACCGATCATTCCGGCGACACCCAGCGGCACACCCGTGATGAGCAGCATCACGATGGCGCCGGTCGCGGCGAACGGCACCGACACGAGCAGCTCGAGCGGCTGACGCAGCGACTTGAAGGTGGCCACCATCACCACGTAGACGATGAGGATGGCCGCCAGCAGCGCCAACCCGAGCTGCGAGAACGCGTCCTGCTGGTCGGTGACGACACCTCCGACCTTCGCCGTCGCCCCGTCGGGCAGCGAGAGTCCCGCCAGCGTGTCGGTGACGGTGCCCGAGGAGCTGCCGAGGTCGTCGGAAGTGGGTGTGACGGTGATGGATGCCGTGCGCAGACCCCGAGCGGTCGTGATCGAGGGCGGCGTCTGGCTCTCGCCGACCGTGGCGATCTCGTCGAGGCGCACGGCGCCGCGCGCGCTGGGGATCTCCAGCGCGCGGAGGTCGTCGATCGTCTGGGGAGGGTTCGCCGTGGCGAGGTACACGGTCACGCCGCGACCGTCGAGCTCGACCGTGCCCGCCTGTCGGGGCTGCTGAGCCCCCGACACCAGCGCCCCCACGGCGCGTTCCGACAGGCCGCGCTCGGCGGCGGCGTCACGATCGACGCGCACCGAGACGAAGGGCAGGGATGCCGACAGGCTGCTGGTGACCTGACCGATGCCGTCCTGACCCTGCAGACCCGCCACGACCGCGTCGCTCGCCTGCTGCAGAGACGACGAATCGGGTGCGGTGACGTCGACGGTGATGTCGGTCGAGCCGAATCCTCCGCCGGCTGCCCGAACCTCGATCTCACCGGCGTCGGTGAGGCCTTCGAGCTCGGTGCGCACGCGCTCGCGCAGCTCGACCTGGTCGGCGCCGGACTCCGAGGTGATCGAGTACGTGATGCCCGTGCCGCCGCCCGAGAACGCGTCGCGCAGCGCGGAGCCGCTCGAGCCGATGGAGGTCTGCACCGTCTGCACGCCCGGGGTGTCCAGCAGCACGGCCTCGACCTGCTGGGCCGCGGCGTCCTCGGCATCGAGGCTGGGGGCCGCACCGATCTTCTGCGTGACGGTGAAGGTGTTCTGGCCGGAATCCCCGAGGAAGTCGGTCTTCAGCAGCGGAACCGATGCGAGTGTTCCGCCGAGCACGAGCACCGCCAGGGTCAGGGTGACCCAGGAGTGCTTGAGCGTCCAGCTCAGCACCGGCACATAGGCCTTCTGCAGTCGCGTGGGCGGAGCGTCGGCGGCCTCGGGGTCGACCGGGTTGCCCTCGGCATCCCGGATCACCTTTCCGGGCTTGAGGAACCACGATGCGAGCACGGGCACGATGGTCAGCGACACCAGCAGCGACGCCGCCATCGCGATCGTCACCGTCAGCGAGAACGGGCGGAACAGCTCGCCGGTGACGTCGCCGACGAAGGCGATCGGCAGGAACACCGCGACCGAGGTGATCGTGGATGCCGTGATGGCGGCCGCCACTTCGCGCACCGCGCGGATGATGGTGGGGATCTTCTCGGCGTCACCGACGTAGTGCCGCTTGATGTTCTCGATGACGACGATGGAGTCGTCGACGACGCGGCCGATCGCGATGGTGAGGGCGCCGAGGGTGAGGATGTTCAGCGAGTAGCCGAAGGCCTGGAGTCCGACGAAGGTGATGAGCACGCTGGTCGGGATCGAGATGGCCGTGACCAGCGTCGAGCGCACCGACATCAGGAAGATCAGGATGACGACGACCGCGAAGACGAGACCGAGCAGCCCCTCTTGCGCGAGCGCGTCGATCGACTGCTGAACGAACGGCGCCTGGTCGAAGACGACGGTGAAGGTGGCGCCCTGGCCGAGAGCGGACTCGAGAGTGGGCAGCACCGCGAGCACTCCGCGCGAGACGTCGACGGTGTTGGCGGCGGGGAGCTTGGTGACGGCGATGGTCAGCGCCGGCTGCCCGTCGACCCGCGAGAGGGTCGTGACGGGGTCGGACTGCAGGGCGACGGCGGCGACGTCGCCGATCGTGGTCTGCCCCGCCTGGAACTGCGCCTGGTCGGTGGGAACGAGCGGGAGCGCGGCGATCTCGTCGACGCTCGTGAGCTTCGCGCCGGTCTGCACGGTGAGCGTCTGGTCGCCCTCGGTCAGCGAGCCTCCCGGGAAGAGGATGCCGTTGGCATCAAGGGCGTCGGTGATCGCCTGCTGGCTGAAGCCCCGCTCGCCCAGCCGGGTGGAGTCGGGGGTGATGGTCACGCGCTGACCGGTGCCGCCGACGATCTGGGCGCCGTTGACGCCCGCGACGTCTTCGAGGTCGGGGATGACGCTCGTCTGCAGCACCGATTGCGTGGCCTGGGCGTCGGAGAAGCCGGTGACGGCGAGCTGGATGACGGGGAAGTCGTCGATGCTGGCGGACGCGACGGTGGTGTCGGCCGACTCGGGGAGCTGATCGTCGATGCGGGCGATGGCGGCGAGGATCTTCTGCTGGGCGGCCGCGAGATCGGTGCCGTAGGTGAACGACGCCGACACGATCGAGGAGTTGGTCGTGCTGGTCGCGGTCGTGGACTCGAGCCCCTCGACGCCCCGGATGGCGTTCTCGATGGGCGTCGACACGTCGGCTTCGACCACCTCGGGCGAGGCGCCGGGGTAGGTGGTGACGACGGCGAGCTGGGGGAACTCGATCGAGGGGATGAGCTCCTGCTTGAGACTCGTCAGGGCCAGTCCACCGAAGATCGCCGCCACGATCGTGACCAGGGCGATGAGGGCGCGGTTCTTCAGGCTCAGCACGGCCAGATACGACACGAAGCACCCTTCGGGGGTCGGATTTTCGATACAGAGATGTATCGGGACAAGTATCCCATGCGCGACGGTGAGCCGGCCGGGAAGCACCGCCCCTGTGGATCAGTTGTGCGCTGGCGCGAACCGCAGCGCGAGAGCGGCCCGTCGCACCTTGCCGGCGTCGTTGCGCAGCGGCTCGGCCGTCACGTGGAGTGCCACCGGTGCGCGGCGACCCAGGCGGGAGCGCGCGTGCGCCAGGACCTCCGGCGGCGATGCGCCGTCGACGAGCCGCACGGCGGCGTGGACCACCTGTCCGAGCTCGTCGTCGGCCACGCCGAAGGCGACGGCCTCCTCGACGTGCGGGTGCGATTCCAACGCCGCCTCCACGAGGGCGGGAGCGATCTTGTCACCGCCGCGGTTGATGAGATCGTCGGCGCGGTCATGCAGGTACAGATAGCCGTCGGCATCCACGTGACCGATGTCGCCGAGCGTGTCCCACCCTTCCTCGTCGCGCCGCGAGACCGCGCCGACGTACGCGTAGGCGGACGCGTCGCCGCGTCGCATCCACACCAGACCGTTCTCGCCTGCCGGAAGGTCGCGGCCGCGGGGATCGCGGATGCGGAGGCGGGTTCCGCCGATCGGCCGCCCGACGCTGCCGGGCCGGGAGAGCCACTCCGTCCCGGTGAGGTGGGTGAGGCCGTTCGACTCGCTGCCGGCGTACACCTCGTCGACGCGCTGCGGCCCGAGCCATTCGAGGAACGCCCGTTTGAGCGCGGGCGCGCAGGGCGCTCCCATGTGCAGCACCCGCTCGATGCTCGCGACCCGCTCGACCGCCCGCTCCGCCGGCGGGAGGCGGAGGAGCCGCGCCATCATGGTCGGCACGAGCAGCCCCCAGGTGGCACCGTGCTGCTCGACGGCGGCGACCCACCGGGCGGGGTCGAAGCGGTCGAGGATGACGAGCCGGTGGCCGGTCAGCAGGCCGCGGAACGCGTAGGTGAACACCGCGGAATGCCACAGCGGACCGGCGACGACCTGCGTCGCCCGCTGCGGAAGGAAGGCGGCGACGGGATGCGAGGTATCGAGCGTCGCGGATGCCGCGGCCCGCACGATCTTGGGTCGCCCCGTGGATCCCGAGGTGGCCGGGGCCTTCCAGCAGGCGGCCGCCACGTCGGGCAGGCTCCCCTCCCGGGGCGGGAGGTCCACGTCGGGGAGCCACGCGACGCCGGCCGAGGCGGGGGGCGATCCGATCGCCGCCGCCGGCGGGGCGATCCGTTCGAGGTCCGCCCGCACCGCGGTGGTGAGGTCGGGTGAGAGCGGCTGCGGAGTGGCGCCCGCGCGCCAGATTCCGAAGCACGCGATGACGAAGTCCCACCCGTTCGGCATCGACACCGCCACCGTGTCATCGCGGCCGACCCCTCGGGCGATGAGCTCGTGCGCGAGTGCCGAAGCGGCGGCATCCAGCTCCGCCGCCGTCATGACCCCCGCTGCGTCGACGACGAGGGGCTCGCCGGGATCGGCCGTGGCACGGTCGGCGAGGATCGCCGAGAACGTGCGCCCGGTCATCGCGTGGTCCGCTCCGGTACGCGGGTGTAGAACTCCTCGTGGGCCCGGGCCGCTCGATCCCAGGTGTGGGCGCGCGCGAGAGCCACTCCGCCGGCCGTATCGGTCTCGGTCGCGCCGCGCAGCACCGCGTCGAGGCGACCGGCGATCTCGCCGGGGGTCGAGGCATACAGCACGGTGTCGCCGAACACCTCGCGGATCACCGGCAGATCCCGCGCGACGACGGGCGTCGACGCCGCCAGCGCCTCCATCGCAGCGAGCCCGAATCCTTCCTTGGTCGACACGAACGCCAGGGCACGTGCGGCGGCCACGAGCGCGGGCAGCGCGTCGTCGTCGACCGGACCCAGCACGGTGGGATGGATGCCGAGTTCGAGGGCCCGGGCCTCGAACCGCTCGCGGTACTCGCGGTAGTCGAACAGCGTCTCGCCGCCGCCGAACACCAATCGGACGTGCGGATGGGCGTCGCGCACCCGGGCGAACGCGTCGAGGAGGTCGATCGAGCCCTTGCGCGGCTCGATGCCGCCCAGCGCGAGCACGTAGTCACCCAACCGCGCCCGCCAGCTCTCGCGCGCACCCGCCGCCGTGGGTCCGGATGCCACGCCGAAGCGCTCGGCATCCACGCCGTTGGCGATGACCTCGGGGTGCACGCCGTAGGCCTGCTCGACCTCGCGCGAGACCGCCTGCGAGACGCACAGTCTGGCGACCGGCTCGATGACCGCGCGGTCGTGGCACGCCACCAGCTGCGGCGTCGTGAAGGTGTCGAGGTGGTGGATCGTGCGGACGACGGGGATGCCGCGGCGCAGCGCCGCGTTCGCCGAGATGCAGTCCTGCGCGTGGACGATGTCGGCCCGCGCCTCCAGCGCAGTGGCCATCAGGTCGATCGAGCGCTCGATCCGCTCACCCACCCCTTCGCCCTCCTGCGCCGGGAACGGCACGACACGCAGGTTCACGCGCGGGTCGACGGGCCGGAAGAAGGCGGTGTCGTCGCCGCGCCCGAGGGTCCACACCTCGACCTCGTGGCCGCGCGCGGCGAGCGCTTCTGCGAGCGCGAGGGTGTGCACGACTCCGCCGCGGGGCTTCGTCGAGTAAGTCAGCTGCGCGATGCGCATGGTCGTCCTTCCTGCGCAGCCCTCGCCGCGCGGCTACGCCGGGGCGCTCAGCCGGTACGCGTGCTCGGCCCGCTGGGCGAGGTGGTTGAGAGAGCGCCGCGCCCGGATGATGTCGGCCGAGACGTCGGCTTCGGCGACGGCGAGGCCGCCCTTCGCCCAGGTCTTCGCGATGATCTCGCCGGCGGGGTCGACGACCTTCGCCTGACCGAGGAAGCGCAGTCCGCCGAGCACACCCGTCTGATTCGACGACACCAGGTACACCTGGTTCTCGGCGGCGCGCGCGCAGTCGTACAGGTCGAACAGGTGGGCCTGACGGTCGTTGCGGATGCGATCCGACCGGTCGGTCACACTGGCCGGCCACGCGCTCAGGCACGCGATGATCTGCGCGCCGTCGAGCGCGACCGAGCGCGCGGCCTCGGGGAAGGTCTTGTCGAAGTCGATGAGCATGCCGATCCGCCCGACGGGAGTGTCGAACGCGCGGAAATCGTCGCCGGGCGCGTAGACCTCCGACTCCCCCAGCGGCAGGTGCACCTTGCGGTGCACGCCCAGCACGCCGTCGCCGCTGACGCAGACCGCTGCGTTGTAGAGCCGCTCCTCGCCGTCTTCGACCGCGCGCTCGGCGATCCCGACGCACACGGTCATGTCGCCCGCGAGCTCGACGATCGCCGCCACCTCCGGTCCGTCGATCTCGACCGCATGAGGGATGCCGTCGCCCTCGCCGACCGGGTGGTGCAGGTCGAGCAGGTAGCCGCCGATCGTGGCGTCCGGGAGCACGAGCAGGTCGGTCCCGCGCCCGCGCGCGTCCTCGACGATGCCGGGGAGCTTCGCGAGCGTGCGCTCGACGTCCCGGCCGAAGTGTGCCGCCACCGCAGCCATCGTGACGGATGCCATTTCTCGAGCGTACGCGGTGGCCGCTCAGCGCACCGCGAGGACTCCCTGCGACGCCGCGACGACCTGCCCCGCGACGTGCTCGGCGTCTCGGGCGATCGCGTGGAACCGCCCCGACCCCCACGTGTGCAACCACGGGAGGCCGACGAACGAGAAGCCCGGCACCGCCGTCGCTCCGCGTTCATGGACCGGGTGGCCGCTCGCGTCGAGCACGTCGAGCTCGCCCAGCCACGACCAGTCGGCGCGGAATCCGATGGCCCACACGACGGCATCCACCTCGGCGAGGTCGAGCCGGGTGGGGCCGGGCGGGGGCGTCCACGCCGCGCCGCGACGCGGTTCGAACGGGGCGTCGATCCCTTCGCGGGCGATGAAGGCGTCGATGTCGTTCTTGATCGACTCGGCGACCGAGTCGGCGTGGTCGAGGTTGGCGGTCAGGCTGTCGTCGAAGGCGAGCACTCCGTCGGCGATCCCCGTCGCACGCCCGTGCAGCCGCATCCCCTGCGTCGCGAACACGCGCAGGTCGATGTCGCGGCCGCCGTCGCGCCCTGTGACGTAATGGTTGGTCGCGGCGCGCTTGGCGGCGGCCTGCACTCCCGCGGGCACGTCGTACACGCCCATGTCGGCGAGCCACGTCATGCAATCGCGTCCCCGGTAGAACCGGGCGACGCGCGGCGCGCGCCCCACGGCCAGGTGCACCTGACGCCCCTCGAGGTGAAGGTCTTCGGCGATCTGCGTGCCGGATTGCCCCGTGCCCACGACGAGCACCGAGCCGGGCAGCTGTCCGGCGTTGCGGTAGTGGTGCGAGTGCATCTGCACGATGCGGTCGGGGATGTCGGCGGCCCAGGAGGGCGTGATCGGGCGGTGGTACCCGCCGGTGGCGGATGTCACCGTGTCGGCCGTGATGGTCCCCGCGCTCGTCTGTACGACGAACACCCCGTCGTCGCGGCGATCGACGCGGTGCACCTCCACCCCCTCGGCCAGAGGGGCGTCGAACGTGTCGGCGAAGGCGCGCACCCACGCGTAGACCTCGTCGCGGGTCATGAACCCGTCGGGGTCGGGCCCGTCATAGGCGTAGCCGGGCAGCCGGCAGTGCCAGTTGGGTGTCACCAGGGTGAAATTGTCCCATCGCCCGTCGCGCCACTCGTGCGCCGCGGTCTCGCGCTCGATGACGACGTGATGCACTCCCGCTTGCGCGAGGTGCCGGCTCACCGAGAGCCCCGCCTGTCCGCCGCCCACGATGACGGCCGGGTAGTGGGCGCCCGGTTGCAGCGCCACGGGAATCACGATGCCTCCCTGGGGAGGGGCGGCTCCATGCGCAATACGGTGACCTCCCCCTCCGGGTAGGCGGCGGCCGTCCGCACGATCTCGTCACGGGACGCCATCGCCGAGGTGCAGGCGAAGCCGTACGCGGCCCGCACGCGCTCGCCCGCGGCATCCAGAGCATCCCCGGCGCGCGCGACGAAGTCGGCGACGCCGTAGCGGGAGCCGGAGGCGAGGTAGTCGTAAATCACGAGACTGGGCGAGTAGTGCGAGGACTCGGCACCGTCGGGCCAGCGGACGGCGAAGCGCATCTCAGGCATGTGCGAGCTCCCGCCATCCGTCGACGTGGGCGCCGTCGAGGGCCGCGACCGGGCCGTACACGTCGGCACGACGATCGCGCAGGTGGAACATCCCCCCGCGCATCGCGCGGAAGGTCTCGGCGACGTCGATCTCGGCGATCGCGAGGCCCGTTCCGAGTAGCGTCGTGGCGAGGATGTTGCCGCCGGGGTCGACGACCTTCGCGTTGCCGACGTAGCGCAGTGACCCGAAGGTGCCCGACTGGTTGGATGCCATCCAGAACACCTGGTTGTCGAGGGCCCGTGCGATGTCGAACTGGTTGAACCGGTACGTCCACCGGTCGTCCTGCAGGTTCTCGGCTGTGGCGGTGCGGGCGGCGGGCCACGCCGACATGCTCACGACGATCTCGGCGCCGTCGAGGGCGAGCATGCGCGCCGCCTCGGGGAACGCCTTGTCGTAGCAGATCTGCATGCCGACCCGTCCGACCGGGGTGTCGAACGCCCGGTAGGTGTCGCCGGCCGAGTACGACATGTTCTCGCCCAACGGCTGATGCACCTTGCGGTACGACCCGTAGATGTTCCGCCCGTCCAGGCAGACCGCGGCGTTGTACCGCGTCTCCCCGTCGTCGGCGAGCTCGCAGAACCCGATGGTGAGCACCATGTCGCCCGCGAGTTCCTGCACCCGGGCGAGCTCGGGGCCGTCGAGGCGGATCGCCGGCGGCATCGAGCGCGTCGTCGTCTTGATGGTGTCGCCGTGGTTGCCGAGCGACGAGAGGTAGCCGCCGAGGGCGGCCTCGGGGAACGCCATGAACGACACCCCCTCGGCCCGCGCCTGACCGATGAGGTCGGCGACGAGGGCGTAGTTCTGCTCCAGATCCCGGGTGAAGTTCGCCGAGACGGAGGCGACGGTGATCGACATGACGGGCCTTACAGGTTGTAGGTCGAGTTGATGATCGCGCCCTTGCGCGCGTAGTAGATCAACGCGTCCTGCACGTCGAGCGGGTGCGCGGGGATGACGCCCTCGATGAGGTCTTCTTCCCGGATGCCGTGCAGCGCCAGACCGAAACGGCAGCAGTAGACCGTGCCGCCCTCTTTGATGAACGTCTCGAGCGAGTTGTTCATGTTGAGCTCGCCCGGGAAGCCCGCGTCTCCCGTGGTCGGGAAGCCGCGGTTGGCGGCAGCGGCGAGCGTGCCCGGTCCGTAGAGGTAGATGGCTGATTCGAAGCCCTTGCGCAGGGCCCGCGTGGCCTGGAGGATCGCGACGAAGCTGACCGACGACTCGTGCGGGATGCCGTGGATGAGCGTGAAGTAGGTCTCGCCGTCCTCGGCCTGGAAGTCGGGGAAGAGCTTGGTCGAGCCGTAGATGTTGCTGCCCTTGGGGAGCGAGGGGTGCGGGATCTCGCCGAGGGACGTGGCGATGTTCTCCGCGATCTGGGCGTCGAGGTCGGTGGTCATGTTCGTGTCCTTCGCGTCGGGTGGAGCCGGGGATGGAGCGAATGTCTGATTACCAGGCTCGCGTGCAGGCGTTTCGGATTGGTTTCGACCGGAATGAGGTTGCGTTACGCCTTGCCGAGCCCGGTGGCGCCGGCGTCGACGGCGGGGGTCTCGACGCCGTCGGGCCAGCGCAGGACGACCCCCGAGCCCGTCGTGAGCTCGCCGATGGTCGCCGAGCTCGCGAGCGGCGAGGTCAGGGGCGTGGCTCCGGCGGTCACCATGCCGAAGCCGGGGAAGCAGGTCAGCCAGTCGCCGAACGCGACGCCCTCCGGGGAGGGGATCGCGGCGACATCGATACGGGCGCCCGCGCCCGACGACTCGGCGAGCATCGCGGCGGTGCCGACGATGCCGGCCATGCTCACGTCCTTCGCCGCTGCGGGGCGCTGCTCGGGCACCAGTCCGGCGAGGTGGCGCAGCTCGGCGCCGCCGCGTGTCGACGTCGAATCCCACTGTCGGCCCTCGAACCCGCGCCGCCATCCCCCGTGCAGGTCGACGGCGAGCCCGAGCGTCTGCCCCGATCGACCACCGCCGCCGGCCACCGGGTGGTCGGTGCGCCCGAGGGCGGTCACCGCGAGGGAGGACGCACCACCCCACTGCGTGTGGCCTCCGAGGACGGGAACGCCCCACGCCACGGCCGCGCTGCGCAACCCCGAGACGATCCGACGCACGGTCGACGCCGTCGGCGCCGACACGGCATCCATGATCCCGACGGCGCGCGCGCCCATCGCGGACAGGTCGTTGACGTTCACGAGCACGCCGCACCATCCGGCCCACTCCGGGTCTTTGTCGATGAGGGCGGGCAGGATCGCGTCGGTCGCGACGACGACGTCGGTCCCCGGGACGAGCGCGCCATCGTCGCCGACCCAGCCGGGGCCGCCGAGTCCCTCGGGGTGGTCGTCACGGATGCCCGACAGCACGTCGCCCAGCGGTTCCTTCGTCGCTGCGACGAGGGCGGCGAACCGGTCGACGGGCCACCGCATCCGCACGTGCGGTGCGCCGGCCACGGTCGCCCGACCCCACCGCTCCCATCCCAGGTGACGGAACAGCGGTTCGTTGCGCTCCTGGACGGTGGCCTCGAACCGCACCACACCTCGCTGGACGGCCTCGCGGCACGCGGCGCGCACGAGGGCGGAGCCGATTCCGCCGGCGTTGCGGGCGTCGCGGCGCACCGCGAGTCGACTGCCCGTCCACCATCCGATGTCGCGAGGTGTCGCCGGCGCCAGCCGGACGCCACCCAGAACGTCACCGGCGGCCGTCGCCGCGACCAGCACGACGGTGCGCGGGTCATCGTCGATGTCGTCGTGGTCGCGGCCCGCGAACAAGCCCTGCTCGCGCACGAACACGTCGCGGCGGATCCCCCGGTACGCCTCGATCCGCGCCGGGTCGGCGACGTGGATCTCCCACGCGAGCGGCTCCGTCCGCGGGCGCACACCGGTCAGCACCGGGAGATCGAACATCACGCGCCCGCCGTCTTGAGGATGCTGCACGCGCCGCACGCGGCGCATCCCGCGCGTTGGTCCTCGCCGCGCATGCCCGCCGCGTGCAGCAGGCCGGCGACGCGCGAGGTGATGTCGTCGACGACCGCGCGGTGCGGCGCCGTCACCTTGTCGACGTCGGTGGCAAGCGTGCCCTTCAGCGGCCGGAACGGCACGACGAAGGGGTAGACCCCCATCTCGATGAGCTCTCGCGCCCCCTCGACCGCCTCGTCGGGGTCTTCCCCCATCCCGACGATGAGGTAGGTCGACACCTGGTTCCAGCCGAAGACCCGCACCGCTTCACGCCAGGCGGCGCGGTACTCGTCCATGCTCACGCGGGACTTCCCCGGCATCCATCTGCGCCGCACCTCGTCGTCCATCGACTCGACATGGATGCCGATGGAGCGGGCGCCCGCGTCGTACAGATCGGTGATGGCCTGCAGATCGGCGGGGGGCTCGCACTGCACCTGGATCTCGAGTTGCGGCACCGCCGCCTTCACCGCGCGGACGCACCGGGCGAGGTGCTTGGCTCCGCGGTCCCACCCGTTCGAGGTGCCGGTCGTCATGACCATGTGCGTCACACCGTCCAGCCGCACCGCGGCATCCGCCACCTCGGCGAGCATGGCGGGCGTCTTCACCGCGATGGTCATGCCGGCATCGAGCGACGCCTCGATCGCGCAGAACCGGCAGCGCTCGCTCTCGTCGTAGCGCACGCAGGTCTGCACGACCGTCGTGGCCAGCACGTTCTTGCCGTGCAGCTTGGCGATCTGGTCGTAGGCCACTCCCTCGTCGGTCTGAAGGTCGTAGAAGCGGGGGCGCACGACGGGGGCGACGTCGAAGCCGAGGTCGGCCCCGTCGCGCGTGAGGCGACCCGCGGCGGTGACGACGTAGGGACTGTTCGGGTTGAGGGGGATCGCCGCCCCCTCCCCGTCGACGACGAAATGACCGTCGTCGCTGGGACCCGCCCCACCCGTGCGCCGCACGGGAGCGTCGCTGCGGACGCCGAGGAGGGCTAGGCTGACACGGGTCGACACCCGGTCACGGTCCACCGGTGCAAGCGCTGAGACGTTGTCCATGCAGACCAGTAGAACCACGGGGTGTTTCCACACGACGACGACCGGATAGCAGTCGTGTTTCGCCTCCCTCACCGTGTTGGCGCGTCACTGTTCTCGAGGTCCCTGAGCCCGTCGGAGGGACCGGACCCGCGCCGCCCCCGGCGAATTCAGCCACCTCCCCCCGAGGTCCCCGAGCCTGTCGAAGGGACCGGACCCGGTCAGAACAGCGACCCGAGCGCCAACCCCGCCGCCGCGGCGACGACCGACCCCGCGAACGACACCGCCGCGTAGCTCGTCGCCGCGGCCGTCCGCCCCTCCTCGGCGAGCAGTGCCGTGGTCACCGCGACCGCGCTGAAGGTCGTGTACCCGCCGAGCAGGCCGGTGCCGACGATCCATCGCCAGGCCTCGTCGGCGGGGAGCATGCTCAGGATGCCGAGCACGAAGGCGCCCGAGATGTTGACGGCGAGGATCCCCCACGGGAACCGTTCGCCGGTCGCGCGCCGCACCGCGGTGTCGAGCAGGAACCGCAGCGCCGCACCGACTCCCCCGGCGACGGCCACGCCGACGAAGACGAGGGGAGTCATCGCTGCCGCCGCCCGCCGCGTCCGAGCAGCAGTCCGCCCCACGCCGCCCCCGTGCCGAGCACGACCGAGGCGATGCCCCACCAGAGCAGCCCCGGATCCGCCGCCTCGACGGCGAGGGCGCTGTAGGTCGTGAACCCGCCGAGCACGCCGGTCCCCAGAAACAGCTGCACTCGCTGCACGCGCGAGGATGCCGGCATCCGGGATCGCCACCCGAACAGCACGCCGATGGCGAACGCCCCCACGATGTTGATGAGCGGCACGAGCGACGGCCCCAGGTCGTCGCCGAGCGCAAGCGTGAGGGCCGCGCGCAGGGCGGTGCCGATCGCGCCACCGGCCGCGACGAGCATCGCGTCGCGCCACATGTTCACCGCGCCACCCTACGCCGCGCTCGGCCTGCCGTGCGCTGAGCTCGCGGGGCCGGTCGCGACGTCAGCGGTGCGTTCCCCCTCGTCCCGAACCCCGGGGCGCCGGCCGACCCCGTGACTATCGCGGAGGTCATGCACCCCTACGAACCACAGCCCCCGCCCGCCAACAGCGGATGGCCCGACCGCGCCGCTGACGCGCTCACTCCCCCAGGATCAAGCGCCGGATCGCGGCGTCCTTCGATCCGCCGAGCTCCATCGTGCGGCCCTTCCGGTAGAGCGCGAACACGCGCGGGTCGATGTAGCTCGCGCGGGCGACGGCGGGGGTGTTGCCGAGCGCCTCGGCGGTGGCGCGGACGGCGGCGACCTCGGCCTTCTTCCGCTCGTTCTTGCCTCCGGTCGCGCCGACCTGGGCGAGTGATTCGGCGGCGAGGATCGTCCCTCGGAGCGTCCGGAAGTCCTTCGCGCTGAACGGCCCGCCCGTGAGCGACCGCACGTAGGCGTTGACGTCGCCCGGCGTCAGGGGCACGCGGCGGCGACCCCGCTTGTAGCTCAGCAGCGCGGCACGCGAGCGCCCGAGGGCGAGCTCCTCGACGATGGATGCCAACTCCGCGTCGCGCAGGGACAGTTCGGCGCGTTTGCCGCTCTTGGCCGGGAACGACAGGCGCACGAGGTCACCCTCGACGATCGCATCACGCCGCTGCAGTGTCGTGAGCCCGCGGCTGCCGTTGGTGACGAAGTAGCGCGCGTTGCCCACGCGAGGGGCCACGAGGTCGAGGAATCGGAACGACACCGCCAGCACGCGCTCGCGGTCGGCCTCAGCGCGGCGCAACGACTGCGTGACCCGTGCGCGGGCCCGCGGCAGCGCCTCGGCCAGCTGCAGCGCGCGGGCGAACTTGCCCTTGTCCTGCCGCTTCGACCAGTCGGCGTGGTAGGTGTACTGCCGCCGGCCCGCCTCGTCGGTGCCGACCGCCTGGATGTGCGCGTTCGCCGTCGTGGCGATCCACACCTCGCGCCATGCCGGTGGGATGACGAGCCCGCGCGCCCGCTCGGCGTCGCGCTCGGGCACGGCCGCGCCCGTGTGATCGACGTAACGGAAGCCCGAGCCCGACCGCACCCGGCGGAAGCCCGGGTCCTCGTACGGCCGCACGCGGATGAGGCGAGCCATCGCGTCAGTGGTTTCGGAGCATCTCGATCAGCTCCGCCTTCTTCTTGCCCGAGTATCCGGTGATGCCGAGTTCTTTCGCGCGCTTCTTGAGTTCTTCGACGGTGCGGTCGTCGTAGTCCTCGGCGTGTCCGCCCTTCTCACCGATCTTGCCGCGGCCCTGCGCGGCGGCGGCGTTCGAGATCCGGGCGGCCTTCTCCTTCGAATCGCCCTGCTTGCGCAGCTCCTCGTAGAGTTCCGGGTCCTTCAGACTGCCCGATCCACGTCCCTGGGGCATGACCGTCTCCTTCCGTCGGGATCACGACGCTACGGGCCGCGACGGCCGGGCGCGCGCGGGGTTGACAGGGCGCCGGGTCGATGGAGAGAGGCCATGGCCCGGGATCTCCGCACACTCGACCGGGACACAGCCACCTCACACCTTCGACGGGTTGACGCACTCGCGATATATCGCGACACTTGTCACAACGCGATATATCGCGAGTGAGGAGCCCCAGCCATGGAAAAGTGGATCATCCACCCCGGAGAGACGCGCGTCATCGACCTCGATGCCGTCCGCGAGCTCAAGATCGGCCTCGTCGGCGGACAGGTCGACGTCATCGCCCACGACGATCCCGACACGCGCATCGAGGTGCACGGCGTCACGGTCAAAGACCTGCGTATCGAGGTCGTCGACGGCCGCCTCGAGATCGACCACCCGCAGCTGCGCTGGGACAACTTCCTCGAGGTGTTCCGCAACTTCGGCGCCGGCGGCCCCAAGGCCGAGGTCAGCGTCGCCGTCCCCCGCACTGTCGCCCTGACCCTCGGCGTCGTCAGCGCGAGCGCGCTCGTCGCCGGCCTCCGCACCGACGTGCGCCTGAACACCGTCTCGGGCGACATCATGGTCGACGGCCTCGTCGGCGACGTGGACCTCAATGCCGTCTCGGGCGACGTGCAGGTGCGCGAGCTCGACGGCGCCCTGAGCGCCAACAGCGTCTCGGGCGACGTCGCGGCGACCGGCCGCATCACCAAGGCGTCGATCGACACGGTGTCGGGCGCGATGCTCGTCGACTCCAGCGGCACCACGCAGTCGATCAGCCTCAACTCCGTCAGCGGCACGGCCACCGTCCGCCTCGACCGCTCGCTCCCGGCCAACTACGTCTCGCGCTCGGTCAGCGGCCGCGTGCAGATCGACGGTCAGGTGCGCTCGGGCAAGGGCCCCACCAACTACACCGGCTCGACCGGAGCCCTGGCGGGATCCTTCGTCGACGTGCGCGCCAACACCGTCTCGGGAGAGATCACGGTGCTGCGCCGCGGCATCTCGGGCCTCCGCCCGGAGGAACTCGCCGGAGAGGAGGAGTGGTGATGAGCCCCGTCTTCTCGCACGGCGACCTGCGCCTGTACATCCTCAGCCTGCTCGACGAGGCACCGCGGCACGGTTACGACCTGATGCAGGCGCTCACCGAACGCACCGGCGGCACGTACTCGCCCTCGGCCGGCACCATCTACCCCCGTCTCTCCAAGCTCGAAGAGGAGGGGCTGGTCACCAAGACCGTCGACGGCCGCAAGACCGTGTACGAGATCACGGATGCCGGACGTGCCGAGGTCTCCGATCGCACCGGCGATCTGGAGGGCATCCAAGCGGGGCTCGCCGACAGTGTCCGCCTGATCGCCGACGAGGTACGGGGCAGCGTCCGAGATGCCATGCGGAGCCTGCGCGCCGACCTGGCCGCCGCCTCCCGCGAGGAGCGAGAGCAGGCGCACGCGACTCCGGCCGACGATGCGCGATCCCGCAGCCGCGAGCAGCTCTCCCGCGCCGACGCGGCCATCAACGAGTTCCGTGGGCGCGTGCGCAGCGAACTCCGTGCTCACGTCACCCGGGGCGGCGAGCTCGCGGCATCCGGAGTCGACGAGATCGAGGCGGCGCTGCGTCAGGCGTCCGAGACGGTCACCCGCGCGATGCGCGGCTGACGCGTCACTCCCACGGGAGCTGATCGTCGGCGCCGACCGGGTCGTCCTGCGGGACGACGAGCACCGGTCGGCGCTGGCGGTGGCTCAGCCGGGCGGCGACGGATCCGGTGAGGAACTCGCGCAGCGACTCGCCCAGCCCGCGCTTGCGCGTGCCAACGACCAGCACCGACGCATGGATCTCGTCGGCGAGCCGGATCAGCGCGAGCGCCGGATCGCCGATCTCCTGCCGGACGCTCCACGCGACGGCGTCGTCCCCGAGCGCCTCGGCAGTGGCTCGCCGCACGTCGTCGAGAGCAGCCTTGGATGCCGCTCCGGCGACGTCGCCGCCCGCGGAGTGCACGTAGCCGTCGGGGTCTTCGAAGGCGACGAATCGGGTGGTGTCGACGTGCACGACGACGAGATCGACGTGCGCGAGCGCCGCCTGCCGAGCGGCTTCCCGCACGACCCGCGACGACTGCCCGGGAACGACGCCGGCGATCACCGGTCCCGCGGGGGCGTGATGGGGCTGGTCGGTCATGGGTGCTCCTCTCGCCGGCCGGGCCGGGCGGACGCCGCCCGACGGCTCAGCCGGAATGCGCCGTGATATCCTGGGTGTTACTCTTACCGGCTCGGTCCGGAACCGCAATACGCAGGGCACAGCGCGGCCCTGCACGTCGATCGTGAGGGGGTCTCGCATGGGGCGTGGCCGTCAGAAAGCGAAGCACACCAAGATCGCCCGTGAGCTGAAGTACGACACCTATTCGGTGAACTACTCGGCTCTCGAGCGCGAACTGGGTGCCCCCGCTCCGGGTGAAGACGCGTACGTCGACAAGTGGGCCGACCAGTACAACGACGAATACGAAGACAAGAAGGCCTGACGCCTTCCGCTCTTCTTCGGTATCGGAGAACGCCCACTTCGTCGAACGACCGTCGATTCTGAACGCGACGCGAGGTCGTATCGTCGCCGTTCCGTCGATCGATGGACCGTCCGATGGTGGGCGGTCTTCGTCGCGCCATGACGCACGGCGCCCGGTTCACGCGGCGCACGGCGCACGGTTCACGCCGGTGACCACCGTGCGGGCGGCGCGAGATCAGATCGCGCGATGCGTTCCGTCTCGAGCAGTGAGCGCGCACGAGCGTGCGATCCCGGCCGTCACCAAGACGTGCCGGTGCGCCTCTCCCAGGCCTCCTCGACCGTCTCCCGCCGGGCCATGACGATCGCCGCGGGGACGACGAGCAGCAACGCCCCGCCGAGCACGACGAGCCCGGCCGTCCAGCCACCGGTCACCTCGTGCGTCACCCCGATCGCGAGGGGCATGAGAGCCGCGAATCCGTATCCCGTGCTCTGCACGAACGCGCTGACCGCGACGGCGGTCTCGTGCGAACGCGTGCGCAGACCGAACAGCACGAGGGCCAGCGGGAACATCAGGGGCGGGATGCCGACGAGGACCACCCACAGCGCGGTCGCCGTCGCGGGTGCCACGACGAGACCGACGATCCCCGTCAGCCCTCCGAGGATGGCCACGGCGTAGAACGGCGTCGTCCGGCCCAGCCGCGCCACGAGCACCGGCACGAGCAGCGACACCGGGAGCCCCATGAAGGCGAAGAGGGCGAGCAGACCGCCCGCCTCGGCGGCATCCACTCCGGCGTCGTCGATCAGGATCAGCGGAAGCCACGCGAACATCCCGTACGCGACGGCGGAGTTCACGCCGAAGGTGATCACGAGCGCCCAGGTCTGCGGCACCCGCACGATGCGCGAGAGCACCGACGACCCGGGCTCGGCGACCATGTCGGAACGCGAGGCACGGGCGCGCAGGCTCATCGCGACCCACGGCACCACCGCGGCCACCGCCACGGCCGCCCACGTCACGAACGATCCCCGCCAGCCGACCGCCTCGGCGAGGGGGACGGCCACCAGCGGGGGCGTGAACGTCGCCACGGCCATCGTGGTCGAGTACACGGTGGTCATGAGCCCGATGCGCTCGGGGAAGTACTTCTTCACCACGGTGGGCAGCAGCACGTTGGCCACCCCGACCGCGGCGAAGACGCCGGCCGTCGCCGCCAGCAGCGTCCACGCGTCGACGACGGCCGCGCGCAGCCCCAGCATCACGGCGCCGACGATCGCGGCGACGAGCACCGTGCGCTCCAACCCGAGACGTCGCTCGATCGCCGGCGTCACCATGCCCGACAGCGCGAACGCGACAGGGGGTGCCATGCCGATGAGCCCGACGACCGCCGCGGGCACCTCGAAGTCGCGGCCGATCACCGTCAGCAGGGGTGAGAGCGACGCCACCGCGATGCGCAGCGTCAGCGCGAGCAGCACGACGGCGGCCGCGGCGAGCGCGACATGCCCCGCCGCGCGGCGGGTCAAGACTCCTGGCTGCCCTCGACCCAGGCGAGGTACTCCTCCGACACGGTCCCCGTGACGTACCGGCCGTCGAAGCAGCTCATGTCGAGGTCGACCAGGTCGGTGCCCTCCATGATCGCCGCCTTGAGGTCGTCGACCTCCTGGTAGACCAGGTAGTCGCACCCGAGCTCCGCCGCGATCTCGGGGATCGTGCGATCGTGCGCGACGAGCTCGTGACGCGAGGGCATGTTGATGCCGTACACGTGCGGGTACCGCACCGGCGGCGCGGCCGACGCGAACGTCACGCTGAGCGCCCCGGCATCCCGTGCCATCTGGATGATCTCGCGGCTCGTGGTGCCACGGACGATGGAGTCGTCGACCAGCAGCACGTTCTTGCCCTGGAACTCGGTCGACATCGCGTTGAGCTTCTGGCGCACGCTCTTCTTGCGCACCGCCTGCCCGGGCATGATGAAGGTGCGGCCGACGTAGCGGTTCTTGTAGAAGCCCTCGCGGTACTCAATGCCGAGTTTGCGGGCCACCTGCATCGCAGCCGGGCGCGCGGAGTCGGGGATCGGCATGACCACGTCGATGGACCCCGCGGGGGTGTACTTCGCGACCGTGTCGGCGAGACGCTCGCCCATGCGCAGACGCGTCTCGTACACCGAGACACCGTTCATCACGGAGTCGGGGCGGGCCAGGTAGACGTACTCGAACGAGCAGGGCGCCAGGGTCGCGTTCGGCGCGCACTGCTGGGCGTGCAGCGTGCCGTCGAGGGCGACGAACACCGCCTCGCCGGGCTCGATGTCGCGGACGACCTCGAATCCGGCGTTCTCGAGCACGAGCGACTCGGATGCCACGATGAACTCCTCGCGCGGCTCGCCGCCCGGCACCTCGGCGGCGGGACGCTTACCGAGGATGAGGGGACGGATGCCGAACGGGTCGCGGAAGGCGAGCAGTCCGTACCCGGCGATGAGGGCGATGGAGGCGTAGGAGCCCTCGACGCGCTCGTGCACGCGGGCGACCGCGCGGAACACCTGCGCCGGGTCGAGATCGGGTCCGGTGATCTCGGACTGGAGCTCGGAACCCAGGATGTTCACGAGCAGCTCGGTGTCGCTGCTGGTGTTCAGGTGACGGCGGTCTTTGCTGAACAGTTCGCGGGTGAGCTCCCGCGTGTTCGTCAGGTTGCCGTTGTGCACCAGCACGATGCCGTACGGGGCATTGACGTAGAAGGGCTGCGCCTCTTCTTCGTTCGACGCGGTGCCCTTGGTGGCGTAGCGCACATGGCCGAGGCCGATGTCGCCGAGGAGGGCCCGCATGTCGCGCGTGCGGAACGCCTCGCGCACCTGGCCGCGGGCCTTGTGGATGTGGAAGACCCCGCTGGCCTCAGCGGTGGCCATGCCCGTGGAGTCCTGCCCGCGATGCTGGAGCAGGAGGAGCGCGTCGTAGATCTCCTGGTTGACCGGGCCCTGCCCGGCCATGCCGACGATGCCGCACATGAAGGGTTACTTCGCTCCGTTCGCCGGGTGCCCGGCATCCGCGTACGAGCCGACCAGGCGCACCGCGCCTCCGTCGACGCCCTTGGCGCCCTGTTCGAACTCGCCCTCGGGGCGGGCATCGTCGCGGACGATGCCGACCTGCCACGTGGCGATACCCTCCGCCGTGAGCGCCGCGGTCGCGGCATCCGCGATCTCGGGTGCGACGACGGCGAGGAAGCCGATGCCGAGGTTCCAGGTGCCCTCGGTCGCGGTCAGCTCGAGCCCGCCGATGTCGGCGAGCACGCGGAACACCGGTGACGGGCTCCACGTCGAGCGGTCGACGTCGACCCACGTGTCCTGCGGCAGAACGCGCGCGAGGTTGGCCGCGATGCCGCCCCCGGTGACGTGGCTGAGCGAATGGATGCCGGAACCCACCGCGCCGTCGTCGAGCAGGCGCAGCAGCGGCGAGGTGTACAGGCGCGTGGGTTCGAGGAGCGCTTCGCCCCATGTGCCCCCGAGATCGGCCGACGCCGCGCCGTACGCGATACCCGCACCGGTGATGATGTGGCGCACGAGCGAGTAGCCGTTGGAGTGCAGGCCGCTGGAGGCGAGGGCGAGCACGACGTCGCCGCCGCGCACGCGGTCGGCGCCGAGGATGCGGTCGGCCTCGACGACACCCGTCGCCGCCCCCGCGACGTCGTAGTCGTCGACGCCCAGGAGGCCGGGGTGCTCGGCGGTCTCGCCGCCGACCAGGGCGGTGCCGGTCATCGAGCAGCCGCGCGCGATCCCCGCGACGATGTCGGCGATGCGTTGCGGCACGACCTTGCCGCACGCGATGTAGTCGGTCATGAAGAGCGGGCGGGCGCCGACCACGACGATGTCGTCGACGACCATGCCGACGAGGTCTTCGCCGATGGTGTCGTGCTTGTCGATGGCCTGAGCGATGGCGACCTTCGTGCCCACACCGTCGGTGCTCGTCGCGAGCAACGGCTTGGCGTAGTCGCGCAACGCCGAGGCGTCGAAGAGGCCGGCGAAGCCACCGACGCCGCCGAGCACTTCGGGGCCGTGGGTGCGACGGACGGCCGACTTCATCAATTCGACGGCGAGGTCTCCGGCGGCAGTGTCGACGCCGGCGGCGGAATAGGGGTTTTCGTGGGGAGCGGGAGCCACCGCAACAGACTACCCGCGCTCGCCACGCCCGCGCGTCGCGCACGGCGCCGGGGGCCGGGGTCGGGCCCGGCGACCGGCGGCCGTGCGGCGCGGGAGGAGATCCGGCGACGGGAGGACGAATCGGGGCCCCGGCATCCTCCCCTCACGGAATCTCCTCCCTCCAGGGTCGGGCCCGGCGACCGGCGGCCGTACGTCGCGGGAGGAGAATCGGCGACGGGAGGACGAATCGGGGCCCCAGCATCCTCCCCTCACGGAATCTCCTCCGCCCCCCGGGGTCGCAGACGGGGGCGGCGCCGCGCGCGATTCTCAGGGGCGCTGCTGCGTACACGTCCCGAGTGCGGGCGCCCGCCGCGCGCGGGCTCCGGGCACAGGCGAAGGAGGAGATTCGGCGACGGGAGGACATGTCGAGCCCACGGCATCCTCCCCTCCCGGAATCTCCTCCCCCGAGGGAAGGGGATTCGCTGGATCAGCGGGCCCGATGCAGGCCCTGCGCGATGGCCTGCACGATGAGGAGCTGAACGGACGACCAGTCCTCGACCATCTGGCGATATCCGACGCGGATGACGTGATAGCCGTTCAGGGTCAGGAGCGCGTCATGACGGATGTCGGCCCCGCGCTGCGCGCCCACGTGATGCCCGCCGTCGACTTGGAGGACGAGTTTCTCGCCGATCAGCAGGTCGACCCGGTGACCGAGGATCCACGCCTGCGGTGTGAGTCGTTCGCGTAGCCATCGCAGCCGGACGATCAGGAGGGTCTCGAGACCGGAATCCGGCAGGGGCGTGGCCCTCTCGGCGAGCGCGCGCGCTCGCGCCGTGAGGGGGTAGCGTCGCATCTCGTCGAGGGTGACGAGCTTCTTGTTCAGTGCCGAATCCCACACCGCCAGCGCCTGCTCCGCCGGAAGGCACGCGCTCACCAGACCCAGGACATTGACCACCCCGTCGACGAGGCTTTCCGGATGCCGTGGAAGCAACGGTCGCGCGCGGTGGACGCGCGTCCCGGACGCGACCACGATCCGCCCCGCGTGCGTCGGTGCCGCAACGTGGAAGACCTGCTGATCGAGGACCCACAGCCCGTGACGCGTGGCCGCGGTACAGCAGGCGAGCGTCACTCCCGCTCGCGCGGCGGCGACGAGGAGGGGGTCGGCATCCGGGAGAGCGATCCACCGTCGACGCACCCGGAGGAGAGCACCGGTCCGCACGGCCGCGGCGACGGTGTGGGGGGACGTTCCCTCGCGCTGGATCCGCGCCGACGGGGCGACCCCCTCGAGCGCGCGGACACGGTTGACGAGGGCGTCGATGCGTTGCGAGAGGGGTGAGCTCATCGAACGAGAGTGCCCGGCTGTTTCGAAGCGGCGCAGGAGCGGACGGCGCCGGCTGTGGACATCCGGGTGGGGAGGAACCTCGCGGAGCGGAGCGAGAACCGCCACTCGCCAGCGAGCGGAGGAGATTCGGCGACGGGAGGACAGGTCGGGGCCGCGGCATCCTCCCCTCCCGGAATCTCCTCCCCCGCACCCCGCAGCCCGACCGCGCACGTCTCGCCCGCATCCCACAGCCCGGCCGCGCACGTCTCGCCCGCATCCCACAGCCCAGCCGCGCACGGCGCGACCCCGCGGACCGACGGCGCACGGCGCAGCCCCGCGCAAGGCCCATCGCCTGGGGCCGGGTGCGTCTCTAAAATGTCGGCATGACGAGCGGCCAACCGGAGTGGGTGATCCGCGAGGACGCGGCTCAACCGGTGCTCATCGCGCTGTATCTGCGCCAGGTGCTCGGCATCCGCTCCCCCGAGGAACTGCCGGCTCTGCGGCGCGTACCGCCCCCGATGATCACGAGCGACACGGATGCCGCGCACGCGCAGCTCGAACGCGAGTGGCGGGGCTTCTGGGCGATGACCGTCGAACCGCAGGCGCACCCCTCACCCGTGCCGCTGGAGCTGGTGGACGGGTTCGACGGCCTGGTCGCGCTTCCCGTCGACGGCGCCGACACCTTGCGCCAGGCCATCACCGCCCACGCCGACGACGCGCTCGACTTCGCCCGGCTGGCCCACGATCGCTACGCGCGGGAGTCGGCGGCGCGTCCGGGGGTGTCGTACCGCGCCTACGCCGGCGCGATCGCCGCGCACGAGCGGACCGTGGGCAGGCGCGCGCATTCCTTCGAGCTGAACGTGCAGGTGCTACCGCTGACTCAGCGGGGCGTGTGGTGGATCGGCTCGCTCACCGTGGCGGTGACCGACGGTCTGCGCAGCGACGTCGTGGCGTTCGACACCGCGATCCACCCGATCATCGCGGAGCTGGCCTGAGGATCAGACCTCGTACTGCTCGTGATCGACCGTGACGCGGCGCGTACGACCGCTCAGGACCCGCTCGAAGATGAGGGCGACGATCGCGGCGAGCGCGACGCCCGCGACGACGCAGATGAGCGCGGTGAAGCCGAACACCTGGAGCTCGGAGTAGACCACCTGCGTGTAGGGGCTGATGTCGGATCCGTCGATCGCGATCGTCAGGATCAGGGCGACCAGGATGCCGAGGAACGCCCCGGCCGCCAGGAAGACGCCGTACTTCGGCGCGCGGCGCACGGTCGCGGTCTCGATGTCGTCGCGGATGTACACCGGTCGTTCGGGGGCGGGCTGCTCGGCCATGCGCCCATTCTCCCACCGTCGGGGTCGCAGCGGGTCGTGACCTTTTCGCGTCGAGCGACCCGCCGACCGCGGGTCGGATCGCCGGGTCTGCGACATCGCGAGACCGCGCGGAATGCGGGGGCGGGGCGAGACCGCACCGATGTGCGAGCCGGGGTGAAGATCGCTCGGGACCCACCCACGCGGCGACGCCGTCAGCGTCGGGGTGTGCGCGGCGGCGCGGTGGAGCTGCGCACGATGAGCTGCGAGGGCAGCACTGTCTCGTCCGTCGGAGTTCCGCCGACCATCGCCTGCAGCAGCAGCTCGACGGCCAGGGCGCCGGAGCGGGCGATCGGCATGCGGACGGTCGTGAGGCTCGGGGTCACGGCGCCGGCGAGGTCGATGTCGTCGATGCCGACGATGCTGACGTCGTCGGGGCAGACACGGCCGAGCTCGGCCATGCCCGCCTCGAGTCCCAGAGCGACGAGGTCGTTGTAGGCGATGACCGCGGTGGCGCCGCTCGCGACGGCGGCCGCCGCCCCGGCACGGCCACCCTGGATGGATGCCGCGTGGTGGCTCAACCGCGTCAAGCGGATGCTGAAGCGCTCGCACGCGCGGGCCACGGCGCCCACGCGCTGTTCGTCGGCCCAGGAGCCGTGCGGTCCGGACGCGTAGGCGACGTGGTCGTGACCGAGCGCCGAGAGGTGCTCCACAGCCTGCGTCGGTCCCCGCTCGGCATCCATGACCACGCATGTCGCACCCGGGAGGACGCGGTTGATGACGACGTGCGGGGTGTCGCGCACGAGGGCGAGCACCTCGTCTTCGGGGAGGCGCGGCGAGCACAGCACGAGACCGTCGGTGCGGCATCCGAGTTCGATGGCCTCGCGCTCGCGGCGGAGGTCTTCGTCGGCGTCGAACAGCACGATGCGGTGACGGCCGTGCCACGCCTGGCCCTGGATGGCCTTGAGCAGGGTCGCGTAGACGGGGTTGGCGGCATCCGGGACGACGACCGCGATCGTGCGCGTGCCCGTGGCCACCTGGGGGGTCGCGTAGCCCAGCTCGACCGCGGATCGGCGCACGCGCTCGAGCGTCGCGGGCGCCAGTCGGTCGGGTTCGCCGAAGGCGCGTGATGCGGTGGCGATCGACACTCCCGCGTGCCGTGCCACCTCTGTGAGGTTCGCCGCCATCTCCACCTCCCGTCGCCGTGTGTCCATCATCGTCCATCGTCCGATGTAAACGCTTGACAAGTTTGTACAAAGAGCTGCACACTGTTGCCATGCCGATCATCGATGATCCCCTCGAGGCGACCCGTACCGCACCCGACGGAGCCGCAGCGTCCGCCCGTCTGACCCGCGCCTCGTCCGCCGCCGTGGCCGTCCCCGTGCCGCCCGCCGCCGGCATCCTGCACCTGGGCCTCGGCAGCTTCCACCGCGCGCACCAGGCGGTCTACACCGCGGCCGCACTGCGCGCCGACGGCGGGGACTGGGGAATCGTCGGCGTCGCCTCGCGCTCACGCCGCATCGTCGACTCGCTGCACGCGCAGGATCACCTCTACGCCGTCGCGACCATCTCGCCGGAGGGCACCTCGCTCGAGATCCCGGGCGTCCACACCGATTCCTACGTCGCCGCCGACGACCCGGCACGCGTGGTCGCCGACCTCGCGGACCCGCGGATCCGCATCGCCACACTCACCGTGACGGAGAACGGCTACAACTACTCGCCCTCGAGCCAGCGGCTCGACGTCGCCGACCCGCTCGTCGCCGCCGACATCCGCGGCGGCGCCCCCCGCTCCACGATCGGGCAGCTCGCCCGCGGCCTCCAGCGTCGCGCCCAGGCGGGCGGCGAACCGATGTCGATCCTCAGCTGCGACAACCTGCTGTCCAACGGCTCGCACACCGAGAAGCTCGTGCGGGCGTTCCTGCAGGAGCTTCCGGATGCCGAGGGCGCCGACGTCCTCGCCTACCTCGACCGGGCCGTGACGTTCCCCTCGAGCATGGTCGACCGCATCGTCCCCTCGACCACACCGGAGTTCGCCGATCGCGTCGCCGCCCTCCTCGGGGTGCGTGACGACGCGCCGGTACCCGCCGAGCCGTTCACGATGTGGGCGATCGAAGACCGCTTCGCCGCGGGACGCCCGATGTGGGAGGCCGGCGGCGCCGTGTTCACCGACGAGGTCGCCGCGTACGAGCTGCTCAAGGTGCGTCTGCTCAACGGCACGCACTCGCTCATCGCCTACCTCGGCGCCCTGAAGGGTGCGGTGACGATCCCGGATGCCATCGCCCTCCCCGAGATCGAGGCCTCCGCCGCGGCCGTGCTGCGCCACGAGTACGAGCCCTCGATCACCGCGCCCGCGGGCGTCGACGTCGAGCAGTACGAACGCGAGTTGTTCGCCCGCTGGGGCAACACCGCACTGGGACACCGCACCGACCAGGTCGGCTCCGACGGATCCGTCAAGCTCGGCCAGCGCATCCCGGGTCCTGCCCTGCAGGCGCTGGACCGCGGGGAGTTCCCGCACCTCATCGCCCTCACCGTCGCCGCCTACCTCGCCTGCGTCGCGCCGCCCGCGGGTTTCGACCCGGGTCCGCACGCCGCGGCGATGAGCGACAACGCGCGCGAACGCCTCGCCGCGGGTGCCGCGCGAGGCGGCCGCGACCTCGCGGCCCGCGCCATCGTCGACCTGCACCTGTTCGGCGAGGATCTCGCGCATCGCACCGCGTTCGTCGACCGGGTCGGCGACCTGCTCGACATCATCGTGCACCGCGGCGTCGACAGCGCCGTCGCCGACGCCCTCTCGGCATCCCGCGCCCTGGCGACCACCACCCCCTGACCACCCGGCGCTCCCCGGAGCGCACACGACACGAAGGAGACGCGATGAAGCTTCTCGCGATCCACGGCGCGGAGGACATCCGCTGGGAAGACCGCCCCACCCCGGAGCCCGGCGACGGCGAGGTGCGCCTGCGCGTGCGCTACGTCGGAATCTGCGGGTCCGACCTGCACTACTACTTCCACGGCAAGAACGGCGAGTACGCCGTGCGCGAGCCCCTCACCCCCGGACACGAGCTGTCGGCCGAGGTCGACCTCGACCCCTCCGGCCGTCTCGCCCCCGGTACGCCCGTGACGGTGCACCCCGCGCGCTTCGGCCCCTCGGTCGCGGGGTTGGAGGACCGCCCGCACCTCCGCGCCGGCGGCGACTACCTCGGCAGCGCCGCAGGGTTCCCCCACCGCCAGGGCGGCGCCGCAGAACTGCTCGTCGTGGAGGAACACATGGTGCGCGTCCTGCCCGAGGGGCTGCCTCTCGAGCGCGCGGCCCTCGCGGAGCCGTTGGCCGTCGCCATCCACGCGGTGACCCTGGCCGGCGACCTCACGGGCAAGCGCGCCCTCGTCATCGGCGCGGGTCCGATCGGCCTGCTCGTCGCCGCCGCGGCCGTCCACGCGGGCGCCGCGGTCGTGGGCGCGAGCGACGTGCGACCCGAGCCCCTCGAGCGGGCGCGCACCCTCGGCGCGACCGAGACCTTCCTCGTCGGCACCGACACGATCGAGAACGAATCGTTCGACGTCGTGTTCGAGTGCTCGGGCGTGGGCGTGGCGCTCACGCAGGCCGTGCGCGCGGCGCGGCGCGCGGGCACCGTCGTGCAGGTGGGCATGCTCCCCGACGCCGAGCTCGGCGTGAACCTCGCCCCGATGCTCGCGAAGGAGCTCACCCTGCGCGGTGCGTTCCGCTTCTCCACCGAGATCGACGACGCGATCGCGATGCTGGCGTCGACCGACACCCTCGACGCGGTCGTCTCGCACGTCGTCCCCGCGACCGACGCGGTCGGCGCGTTCGCCACCGCGCGCGACTCCTCGGCATCCGCCAAGGTCCTCCTCTCCCTCTGACCCACCGACACCCGCTGTCCCAGACCCGTCATCACTACAAAGGAGTAATCCGATGAGCAGCTCTTCCGCCCCCGGCGTCGACGCGTCGACGTCACCACCCATCGCCAAGCGCTCGACCGGCGACCTCGCCCGCGCCGCCGTCTCGGGCTGGCTCGGCACCGCGCTGGAGTTCATGGACTTCCAGCTCTACTCGCTGGCCGCCGCCCTCGTCTTCAGCCAGATCTTCTTCGCCGGAGGGGATGCCGCCATGGCGGTCGTCCTCGCGATGGCCACCTACGGCGTGGGCTACGTGGCCCGCCCGGTCGGCGCGTTCTTCTTCGCCCGCATCGGCGACAAGGTCGGCCGCAAGAACGTGCTGTTCTACACGATCCTGCTCATGGGCGCGGCGACCACGCTGATCGGCGTCCTTCCGACGTACGAGCAGGTCGGCATCCTGGCTCCGATCCTGCTGGTGATCCTGCGCCTCGCGCAGGGCTTCGGCGCGGGGGCCGAGATCTCGGGCGCGGGTGTCATGCTCGCCGAGTACGCCCCCGACAACCGTCGCGGCGTCGTCGCCTCGTTGGTCGCCCTCGGCACCAACTGCGGAACCCTCTTCGCCTCGGGCATCTGGGCGATCCTGCTCGCCGTGATGATGGAGAGCGACGTCATCGCGTGGGGCTGGCGCATCCCCTTCATCGGCAGCGCCGTGATCATGGTGTTCGCCCTGTGGGTGCGCTTCAACCTCAAGGAGAGCCCCGTCTTCGAAGAGCGCACCGACGTCGTCGACGGCAAGGCGCTCTCGCGCGCCGAGCTGGAGCGCGTGGCGACCGAGACCAACGACGTCCGCACGCTCGAGTCGCTGCAGAAGAAGCCCCTCAAGGCCGTCCTCGTGTCGTTCTTCCTGCGCTTCGGCCAGGCCGGCAACTCCGGCATCGTGCAGACCTACCTCATCTCGTTCATCACGATCACCCTCGCGATCTCGAAGGAGGTCGGCCCCGAGATCGTCATCGTGTCGTCGCTGATCGGCTTCATCACGATCCCCCTCGTCGGCTTCCTCGGCGACAAGGTCGGTCGCCGCCGCATGTACATCGTGATGTCGTCGCTGTCGCTCGTGCTGATCGTGCCGACCCTGCTGCTGATCAACTCCCGCGAGGTGGGCTGGATCTTCGTCGGCTACGCGCTGATCCACAACATCTCGGTGCTGGGGCTGGCATCCATGGAGAACATCTCGATCCCCGAGATCTTCGGCGCCCGCAACCGCTACACCCTCACCGCCGTCGTCCGCGAGGTCGCCGCCATCGTCGCCACCGGCATCGGCCCGGTCGTCGCCGCCGCCTGGGTGGCCGCCGCCACGGGCAGCATCGTGCCGATCATGGTGCTCATGGGCGTCTTCACGGCGTCCGCCCTGGTCGCCGCGATCGTCGCCCCCGAGTGGACCGGTCGCGACCTGCGGGATCCCCGCCCCGCGATGTGATCCGGCGGGGCTCGCGCAGGTCGAGCCCCGTCACCCGACGGGCCCCTGTGGCCCTCGTCCGGGTGGGCCCGTGACGGCGGGCCCACCCGGCATCCCTCCCCCGCGGCGGACGACCCCTCCCCGGATGCCGCTCCGGGCAACGCCCCCGCTCGCCGCCCCCTTCGCCTCTCGACCAGGAAGTCCCTCATGAGCATCGCCTCCGTCGACGTCATCGTCACCAGCCCCGGACGCAACTTCGTCACCCTCAAGGTCACCACGAGCGACGGCGTCGTCGGATGGGGGGATGCCACCCTCAACGGCCGCGAGCTGTCGGTGGCGTCGTACCTCTCCGACCACCTCGCCTCGATGCTGATCGGCCGCGACGAGGACCGCATCGAAGACACCTGGCAGTACCTCTACCGCGGGGCGTACTGGCGCCGCGGACCGGTGACCATGGCCGCGATCGCCGCGGTCGACATGGCGCTGTGGGACATCAAGGCCAAGAAGGCCGGGATGCCGCTGTACCAGCTGCTGGGAGGCGCGAGCCGCGACGGCGTGCGCGTCTACGCCCACGCCTCGGGCACCGACTTCGAGGCCCTGGCCAACGCCATCACGGGCTACCGCGAGCTCGGTTTCACCGCCGTGCGCGTGCAGACCGGTGTGCCCGGCCTCGGTCAGATCTACGGCGTCTCGGCCGCGGGCCCGGGCGTGCGCTACGACTACGAGCCCGCGAAGCGCTCCGGCGATCGTCCGGCCGAGGAGACCTGGGACACCCGCCAGTACCTCAACCACATGCCCGGGGTCTTCTCGAAGATCCGCGAGGAGTTCGGCACCGACCTGCGCATCCTCCACGACGGTCACCACCGCATGTCGCCGATCGAGGCGGCGCGTTTCGCGAAGGACGTCGAGCCCTACGACCTGTTCTGGCTCGAGGACGCCACCCCCGGCGAGGACCAGACGGCGCTGCGCCTCATCCGCCAGCACTCCACGACGCCGCTCGCCATCGGCGAGGTGTTCAACACGGTGTACGACTACCAGACGCTCATCACCGAGCGCCTCATCGACTACGTCCGCTCCGCCGTCACCCACACCGGCGGCATCACCGCGATGAAGAAGCTGCTCGACTTCGCCGCGATCTACGGCATCCGCTCCGGCATCCACGGCCCGACCGACATCTCGCCCGTCGGCATGGCGGCGGCCCTGCACCTCGACCTCGCGATCCACAACTTCGGCATCCAGGAGTACATGCCGCACAACGAGCAGACGCTCGAGGTGTTCCAGACCTCGTTCACCTTCGACCGGGGTTTCCTGCACCCCGGCGACCAGCCCGGTCTCGGCGTGGAGCTCGACGAGGAGGCCGCCGGCGCGTTCGAGTACACCAAGGCCTACCTGCCGGTGAACCGCCTGCTCGATGGGACCGTCCATGACTGGTGAGCTGCCGTCCCGCACCGTCTCGTCGAAGCTCGTCGTCGTCGCCCGCGCGTCCGCGGCGTCGGACTACGCACCGGTGCTCGCCGCCCTCGCCGAGGCGGGCGTGCAGAGCGTCGAGCTGACCCTCACCACGCCGGGCACCTTCGACGCCTTCGCCGAGCTGCGCGCGGCGTTCGACGGCGACCTCGGCATCGGCACGGTCACGAACGTCGACCAGCTCGAGCGCGCGATCGCCGTGGGCGCCGACTACGTCGTGACCCCGATCACCTCGACCGCCCTCGTCGAGCGCGCCGTCGCCGCCGGCATGCCGATCGTCCCGGGCGGGCTCACCCCCACCGAACTGTTCGCCTCGTGGTCGGCGGGCGCCTCGGCGGTCAAGGTCTTCCCGGCCGGCCAGGTCGGTCCGGGCTACCTGAAGGACCTCCGCGGACCCTTCCCCGACATCGCCGTCGTGCCCTCCGGAGGGGTGGATGCCGACAGCGCGGCGGCGTGGCTCGCCGCCGGCGCCGTGGCGGTCAGCGTCGGCGGGCCGTTGCTCGGCGACGCGTTCCGCGGCGGCGACCTGGGTGCGCTGCGCGCACGGGCCGAGCGGTTCGTCGCGGTGTGCGCGGGGATCTCGGCGTGAGCGGCGCGTCCCCGGCGTATCGGGCCCGCACCGCGGTCTCGATGATCGACCTGTCGGTCGCGCGCGCGGCTGCGGGGGCGGCCCGCGACACGGGGGACGGCTCGTGAGCCGCGTCGTCACCCTCGGCGAGACCATGGCGCTCGCCCGCACGACGGAGATCGGCTCGCTGCGTCACGCCGCCGGCCTCGCGCTCGGCATCGGCGGGGCCGAGAGCAACGTCGCCGTGGGCCTCCGGCGCCTGGGCGTCGACACCGGCTGGCTCGGCCGCGTGGGCGACGATCCCCTCGGCGAACGCATCGCGCGAGAGCTGCGCGGAGAGGGCCTCGACGTACACGCGCTCGTCGACGCCGGGGCGGCCACCGGTCTCATGATCAAGGAGCGTCCGTCCGCGGCATCCACCGCCGTCCACTACTACCGACGCGGTTCGGCAGGGTCCCGCCTCGCACCCGGCGACCTGCCGGCGCGCTGGATCGAAGATGCCGACCTGCTCCACGTCACGGGCATCACCCCGCTGCTGTCGGGCACGGCGCACGACACGGTTCTCGCCGCCGTCGATCGCGCCCGCGCCGCGGGTGTACCGGTGAGCTTCGACGTGAACTACCGCTCGGCGCTGGCCGCCCCCGACGTCGCCGGGCCGCTCCTTCGCGAGATCGCCGAGCGCGCGACGCTGGTCTTCGGCGGGGTCGAGGAGTTCGCCCTGCTGACCCCGGATGCCGCCGACTCCCTGCTCGCGGCGGGCGTCGAGCAGGTGGTGGTCAAGCGCGGCCCCGCGGGAGCGGCGGTGTTCACCTCGACGGGCGTCACCGAGGCCCTCGGCTTCGTCATCGACCCCCTCGACACCGTCGGCGCCGGAGACGCGTTCGTCGCCGGCTACCTCAGCGCCCACCTCGAGGGACTCGACGTCGCCGACGCCCTCGTGCGCGCCAACGCCTGCGGGGCGATGGCGTGCCTCGTGCCCGGCGACTGGGAGGCAGCCCCCACCCGCCGCGACCTCGAACGGTTCCTCGCCGGCGGCGGCGACCCGGTTCGACGCTGACGTCGGGCGGTGCGCGGGCGCGGGCGCGGCGGGCGCGGTGCGCGGCGGGCGCGGTGCGCGGCGAGCGCAGTGCGCTTCAGGCGCGCCGCGCGGCGGGGGCCGTGCTTCGAGCGCCTGCGCTGTGCGCGGCGGGCGCGGTGCGCCGCGGGCGCGGTGCGCGTCGTGCGGCGAGCGCCGAGCGCCGAGCGTCGAGATCGCCTGCCATTGACGAAACCGCACGCGTTTCGCCGCAATCGACGGCGGTCTCGGCGAAAGAATGCGTTCTCGGCCGCCTCAGCGCCGCCGCGCCGCCGTGGGCTACGGCCGCAGCGGGAGCAGCGCGCTGATGTCGGCGCGCACGCCGGAGGCCACGATTCGGCCCGCGGTCGTGGCATCCGTCCAGTGCTCCTGACCCGTCGCGACGGCGATCCAGGTGGCGGCGTCGGTCTCGACGACGTTCGGCGGAGTACCGCGCGTATGGCGGGGACCCTCGATCACCTGCACGGCGCCGAACGGCGGCACCCTCATCTCGACCGAGTTGCCGGGCGCCTTCTCGGCCAGCAATTGCAGCAGGTAACGCACGGCCGTGGCGGTCGCCGTGCGCGGGGCGTCGCCGGCGGCGACGGCGGCGAGGGCTGCGCGGCCGTCTCCGGTCTCGATGCGGCGGGGAGGCATGGCATCCACGCTACCCGCGGGCGTCCGCTCGACGGCCAGCCGAACACAGCGCACAATTTCAGCGGCCCGACCCCGCGGCGGCGCTCCGTCCGGCCCGCTCCGCACAGTTCTCCTGCGCCGTGTCCCGGCCGGCGCAGGTCACTCGCCCGACCGCAGCGATCGGGGCCCTCCCTGTCGGCAGGGTTCCGTGGAACAGGAGCGGTCGCGTCGCGGACACGACGCGGGACATCCGCTGCGCCGTGCATGCTTCGGAGCAGCCGGTGCCCGCGCGTCCCTCGTGTGATCCTGCGTCGTGTCCAGCGCCGCCGGGGCCTCGATCCCGCGCTCGGTAGGCTGAGCGAGTGAGAATCCTGGTCCTCGGTTCGGGCGCGCGCGAGCACGCCATCATCCTCGCCCTGCGCAGCGAAGCAGAGACGCACGCGATCTTCGCCGCGCCGGGCAACGCGGGCATCGCCCGTGAGGCGCACCTGGTCGACCTCGATCCGCTCGACCCCACCGCTGTGCTCGAGTTCGCCAAGACCGAGGCGGTGGATCTCGTCGTCGTCGGACCCGAGGCACCCCTCGTCGCCGGCGTGGCCGATCCCCTGCGCGCGCACGGCATCCCCGTGTTCGGTCCGGGCAAGGCCGCGGCCCAGCTCGAGGGCTCCAAGACCTACGCGAAGCGCATCATGGATGCCGCCGGCGTCCCCACCGGACGTTCGGCGCGCGCCGGTGACCTGGCGGCCGTCGAAGCGGCGCTCGATGCCTACGGCGCCCCCTACGTGGTGAAGGCCGACGGCCTGGCCGCGGGCAAGGGCGTCATCGTCACCTCCGACCGCGCTGCCGCGATCACCCACGCCGAGACCTACCTGCCCACGGGCGCGGTGCTCATCGAGGAGTTCCTCTCGGGCCCCGAGGTCTCCCTCTTCTTCCTCAGCGACGGAGACCACGTCGCCCCGCTCAGCCCCGCGCAGGACTTCAAGCGCCTGCGCGACGGCGACGAGGGCCCGAACACCGGCGGCATGGGCGCCTACTCCCCGCTGCCGTGGCTCACCGACCGCTTCGGCGGCGAAGACGAATTCGTCGACCATGTCACCCGCGCGATCGCCGAACCCGTGATCCGGCAGATGGATGCCGAAGGCACACCCTTCATCGGACTGCTCTACGCGGGACTCATCCTCACCGAGCAGGGCGTGAGGGTCATCGAGTTCAACGCCCGCTTCGGCGACCCCGAGACGCAGGTCGTGCTCCCCCGCCTGGTCGACCCGCTGTCGCGTCTGCTGCTGGCCGCGGCATCCGGCACCCTGGAGGACGAGCCTCGCCCGGCCTTCGCCGACGCCACGGCCGTGACCGTCGTCCTCGCGAGCGAGGGCTACCCCGAGGCGCCCCTCACCGGCCGGGTGCTCACCGGCATCGACCGGGCCGAAGAGGTCGACGGCGTGCACGTAGCCCACGCCGCCACCGCGCTTCAGGGCGGCGAACTCGTCGCCACGGGCGGGCGCGTGCTCAGCGTCGTCGCCACCGGCACGACGTTCGCCGAGGCGCGCGCTGCCGCGTACGAAGGCCTCGAGCGCATCAGGCTGGACGGCGGGCAGTTCCGCACCGACATCGCCGCGCGCGTCGCGCAGGACTGAGCGCTCCGCCGCTTCGTACCGTCGGAGCGGGGGCCATCCCACGCCGGGAGCGGAGGACATTCCGGCAACGGAGGACCTAGGCCCGGCATCCCTCCTCCCGTCCCGGAATCACCTCCCCTCCTCGCCGGAGGCCCGACCGCGGCCGCGAGCGGAGGACATCCCGGCAGCGGAGGACCCACGCCCCGGCATCCCTCCTCCCGCCCCGGAATCACCTCCCCTCCTCGCCGGAAGCCCGACCGCGGCCGCGAGCGGAGGACATCCCGGCAGCGGAGGACCCACGCCCCGGCATCCCTCCTCCCGC
>NZ_JARVRW010000013.1 GCF_030209475.1 Microbacterium sp. lyk4-40-TSB-66 | reverse complement strand
CCGGACTTCCTTTAGACGAAATGGCCACCCAACGCCGGGTGGCCATTTCGCATTTGTACGCATCATGGCATCAGCGCCGGTGCGTGATCCCCAGCCGGGATCACGCACCGGCGCTTCGTCGTACCCACGCTGCGGAACTAGGCTCGAAAACGTGACCGACTTCACTGGCCACGTCCCGGGCGGTCGTGAGTATCGCCGCCTCTTGATCGGGCTGTTCTTCGGTGGCGTCGCGACCTTCGCGCAGCTCTACGCCACACAGGCTGTCCTGCCGGCGATCGCCGCCGATGTTCCTACGACTCCGTCGGCGGCGGCTCTGACCGTGTCGGCGTCCACCCTGGGCCTCGCCGTCGCCGTCATCCCCTGGTCGATCGTCGCCGACCGCGTCGGCCGAGTGCCCGCGATGACGATCGGTCTCATCGCCGCGACGATCTTCGGGGCCGTCACGCCCCTGGCCCACGATCTCGGCCTCCTTCTCACCCTGCGTCTGCTCGAGGGCGTTGCGCTCGGCGCGGTGCCGGCCGTCGCCCTCGCCTACCTCAGCGAAGAGGTCGACGCGCGCTACGTCGCAGCGGCAGCGGGCTCCTACATCGCGGGGACCACGGTCGGCGGGCTCAGCGGCCGCGTGGTCTCGGGCTGGGTGGCGGAGGCGATCGGATGGCGGTGGGGGGTGGCATCCGTCGTTCTGTTGTGCGTGATCGCGGCGATTCTCTTCCTGACCCTCGTGCCGGCGTCCCGCGGGTTCGTGCCGGGGCGTCTCCGCACGACACCCGGCCCGTCGGTCCGCCGGCGTCTGTGGATCAACCTGCGGTCGCCGGCGCAGCTCGCGCTGTACGCGCAGGGCTTCCTTCTGATGGGTGCCTTCGTCGCGGTGTACAACTACCTCGGGTTCCATCTGATCGCGCCGCCGTTCGCGCTCGCGCCCACCGTGGTGACGTTGCTGTTCCTGGCCTACCTGGCCGGCACCGTCTCGTCGCCCCGCGCGGGCGCCCTCGCGGTTCGCTACGGACGGCTGCCCGTGCTGCTCGTATGCTCCGTCGTGATGGCGGCGGGCGCGGCGCTGATGTTCGTGCCCGCCGTCATCACTGTCGTCGTCGGGCTCGTCGCCTTCACCGCGGGATTCTTCGGTGCGCACGCCGTGGCGTCCGGCTGGACGCCGGTCGCCGCGCATCCGGAGGCGCGCGCCCAGGCATCCTCCCTCTATTACCTGGGGTACTACGCGGGCTCGAGTCTGTTCGGGTGGGCGCTGGGCATCGTCTTCGGCGCGGCCGGGTGGCCGTGGTTCCTCGGAGCCGTGCTGGCCATGTGCGTTCTGGCCATGGCGCTGGCGCTCTGGGCGCTGCGTCCGGCGTCGTCGCCCTCGCAGTGACGGGGCAGTCAGTGCTTTCCGCGCCCAGGTCAATGCCTCGGCGCATCATCGTCCCGACCGACTAGCGTCGAGGAGGACGTGAGGGAGGTCGCGAGTGGACGATGCCGGCGAGCGCAGCATGACGGACGACGAGATGATGGGGTCGACACCGGTGGATGCGGAGGACGCGGTCGAGAACCTGTCCGAGATCAGCTACGACGAGCAGCGATATCCGGCTCGGCCGAGGCGCCTGCGCCCGCGGGACCAGTTCCGCGGCGGTACGTTGCGCCGTTTCCTCACGGATCCGCGCAATGCGAACGGGCTCAACCCGTCCTACGTCGAGTGGCTCGTGCGGCAGTCGATGTTGAAGGATGCCGACGTCCTGAGCCGTCAGCTGTCGGGTCAGCCGTCGATGTGGCGCAACCCGTACGCGCGTCCCGACGCGCGGCGGGCCATCGAGTCGACCGACGTGTGGTTCACGGCGTATCCCATCTCGCTCATCACCCGACCGGGGGAATCCTTCCTCGAAGCCTTGGGCGATGAGGCGCTGTGGGAGGCGTTCGAGTGGGTGGGGATCAACGGCATCCACACGGGCCCGGTCAAGCGGGCGGGCGGAATCACGGGATGGCAGGAGACGCCGAGCGTCGACGGTCACTTCGACCGCATCAGCACGCAGATCGACCCGGAGTTCGGCGACGAGAACGCCTTCCGGCGCGTGGCCGATGTCGCGGAGTCGCACGGCGGCAGCGTGATCGACGACATCGTCCCCGGTCACACGGGTAAGGGCGCCGACTTCCGCCTCGCCGAGATGGCGTACAAGGACTATCCGGGGATCTACCACATGGTCGAGATCCCCCGCGAAGACTGGGAGCTGCTGCCCGAGGTGCCCGCCGGGCGAGACTCCGTCAACCTCGACGCCGACACCGAGCGCGAGCTGAGTGCGCGCGGATACATCATCGGCGAGCTGCAGCGCGTCATCTTCTACACGCCCGGCGTGAAGGAGACGAACTGGAGCGCGACGGCACCCGTCGTCGGCACCGACGGTCTCGAGCGCCGGTGGGTCTACCTGCACTACTTCAAGGAGGGGCAGCCCTCGATCAACTGGCTCGACCCCACCTTCGCGGGGATGCGTCTGGTCATCGGCGACGCGCTTCACTCCCTGGGCGACCTCGGTACGAGCGCTCTCCGACTGGATGCCAACGGCTTCCTCGGCGTGGAGAAGAGCGCGGAAGGTCTGCCCGCGTGGTCGGAGGGGCACCCGCTGTCGCACGCGGCCAACCACATCATCGCCGGCATGGTGCGCAAGGTGGGCGGCTTCACCTTCCAGGAGCTCAACCTGACGATGGAGGACATCCGCGACACCAGCGCGGTCGGGGCCGACCTGTCGTACGACTTCGTCACGCGCCCGGGGTACCACCACGCCCTGGCGACGGCGAACACGGAGTTCCTCCGCCTCGCCCTCAACACGGCGCTGGAGACCGGCGTCGAGCCGGTGCAGCTCGTGCACGGCATGCAGAACCACGACGAGCTGACCTACGAGCTCGTCCACTGGGCGACCACGCACCGCGACACGCTCTATCCGTTCCGGCACGTCGAGCACTCGGGGGCGGAGATCGCCGAGATGGTGCGCGCCGAACTGACCGAGAAGCTGACGGTGGACGCCGACTACAACCTCGTCTTCACCCAGAACGGCATCGCCTGCACGACGGCATCCCTGATCGCCGCCACGCAGGGCAAGGCGACCCTTGACGACATCGCCGAGGCCGACGTCCCCGCCATCCGTGACGCGCACCTGCTGCTGGCGAAGTACAACTCCTGGCAGCCCGGGGTGTTCGCCCTGTCGGGATGGGACCTCACGGGCTCTCTCACGCTGCCCGCCGACGAGGTACGCCACCTCATCTCCTCCGGCGACACCCGCTGGATCGAGCGCGGTGCCCACGACCTTCTCGACGTGGCCCCCGACGCCGCGTCGTCGATCTCTGGGATGCCGCGCGCCCGCTCGCTCTATGGGTCTCTCGGAGACCAGCAGGCGGACCCGCAGTCGTTCCTTGCGGGGCTGCGCGGCGTGCTGCGCATCCGCGGTGAGCACGGCATCGCGATCGCGTCGCAGGTCGACATCCCCCAGGTGGGGCACCCGAGCATGCTCGTGATGGTGCACCGACTCGACGGCGGCGACCGTCGCGCCGAGGACGCGCCGCTGCAGATCACCGTGCTGAACTTCTCGGCCGAGACGATCGAGGGCACGGTGCGCTCCGAATACCTCGTCCCCCAGAGCACGGCGGTGGATGCCGATTCCGGCGACGTGCTCGGGCGGGTCGACGAACTGCAGAGCTTCTCGATCGAGCTCGGACCGTACGCGGGTCTCTTCCTGGTGATGGAGGGTCCCGAGAGCGACGAGTGATCGATGTCGGGGGTCGGGCGTAGCGTGAGCGCATGTCCGCCCCCGTCTGCCTCGTCGACACGTGCGCCGGCGCCGTCGACCCCGCGGCGCCCGTGCCCCTGTGCGACTGGCACGCCGCCGTCAGCGCCGAGTGGACGACGGCGCACGACGGCGTGACCGACGTCCTGCCGACACCGTGCCGGCTGTGCGGATCGCGGCTCGGTGTGCGGTGGCCGAGCGGGTGGCTGTGCGCGGTGTGCGAATGGCGGCACGGCGACGCCGTCGATGACGAACTGCCTCCGCCTCGCGTCGACGTCGTGTACTACCTGCGGTTCGAGGACCGCATCAAGATCGGCACCACCGCGCGGCCGCGCCAGCGGCTGGCCGCGATCTGGCACGACGAGCTCCTCGCCTTCGAGCAGGGCGACAGGCTGGTCGAGCGGCGCCGTCATGCGCTGTTCGCCGACGAGAGGTTCGGTCGTACGGAATGGTTCCGGCGGTCCGCGGCCCTCGACGCCCACGTCGCCGGTGTCGCCGCAGGCGTCGACGACCCGTGGGCGCGGTACGCCCGGTGGGTGAGCGAGGCGATCGCCCGGCGTGGGTGAGGGAACATCTGTCCGTGCGGGCGGCAAGCCCTCCCGGGTGCTGCGGCGGGCCGTCTAGCGTGGGCCGCACACGATGTGGGAGGTAAGGCACCATGGGATTCCTCGATCGACTCTTCGGGTCCGGCGACGAGTCGCCGCAGCGCTCGGCCGCATCGCCGGCGCCGCGCGGCGCGGCGAGCGGATTGCGCGACGCCGACGGCCGATACGCACCGCCACCGGCCGGCGGCGGTGAGCCCGTGGCATCCGGCTCCGACGAGGACCGACAGGCCGTCGACCGCTACCGCTACCTGTTGCGCACGGCCCCGCCCGAGACGGTGGAGCAGGTGCACGCCGAGGCGTTCGGCAAGCTGACGCCCGCGCAGCGTCAGCAGGTGCTGCAGGACCTCTCTTCGGGGCTCGCACCTTCCGAGCGTCCCGCAGACGACCGGCCCGAAACGCTCGCGCGCGCCGCGACCCGTGCCGAGTACTCGCAGCCCGGCTTCATGGAGCGCACATTCGGGGGCCGGTCGTTCTCGGGCGGCCCGGGCTTCGGCTCGATGCTGGGCGCGTCGATGCTCGGAACGATCGGCGGATACGTCGTGGGCTCGGCGCTCGTGGGCGCGATGTTCGACCCGGGATACGACGCGGGGTACGCCGATGGTGCCGGGGCGGGCGAGGCGGGTGCGGGCGATGCGGGGGCCGTCGACGCCGGCGGGGTGGACCCCGGCGCGGGCGGTGACGTCGGAGCGGACTTCGGCGGCGACTTCGGGGGAGACTTCGGCTTCTGAGGGCGTGGGGTCGGGCGGCCGGGTCCGGTCTCCTGCGCCCGCGGTGTGGCATCCTCGTCGAATGCCTCTTCTCGCGCTGACGGGCGGAATCGCCTCGGGCAAGTCCACCATCGCGACCGCTCTCGCCGCCCGCGGAGCCGTCGTCATCGACGCGGACGCGATCGTCCGCGAGGTGCAGGTGCCCGGATCCCCGGTGCTGGCGGCGATCGCCGCGGAGTTCGGCTCAGGAGTTCTGCGCGATGACGGTGCGCTCGATCGCCCGGCGCTCGGCGCTCTGGTGTTCGGTCACCCCGACCGGCTCGCCGCGCTCAACGAGATCGTGCACCCCGCCGTGCGCGTCGAATCGCAGCGGCGGTTCGACGAGGCCTTCGCCGCCGATCCGGATGCCGTCGTCGTCTACGACGTGCCGCTGCTCGCGGAAGCACGGGCCGGGGATGCCTGGGACCTGGTCGTCGTCGCCCATGCGCCGGTGGAGGAACGTGTGCGCCGCCTCGTCGAGATCCGCGGACTCAGCGAACGGGATGCGCGCGCCCGAATCGGATCGCAGGTCGGTGATGCGGAGCGTCTCGCCCTCGCCGACGTGGTCATCGACACGGGGGCGAGCCTGGATGCCACTCGGCGCCAGGTCGACGACCTCTGGGACCGCGTGACGCGCCCTCGCTGACGGGCGGAGAACGCCTTCCGCGCCCTCGTGCTCGCGCCCGGCGAACACAACCCGCCCCCGATGTCGGAGGTCCCGCCTACGCTGGAATCATGCAGGCAACGCGTTCGGTCCGTCCCTTCGAGGTCATCAGCGAATACTCGCCCTCCGGCGACCAGCCGCAGGCGATCGCCGATCTCGCCGGTCGCATCAACGCCGGCGAGACCGACGTCGTGCTGCTGGGTGCGACCGGTACCGGCAAGTCGGCGACGACGGCCTGGCTGGTCGAGCAGGTGCAGCGCCCCACGCTGGTGCTCGCGCACAACAAGACCCTCGCGGCGCAGCTGGCGAACGAGTTCCGCGAACTCATGCCCAACAACGCCGTCGAGTACTTCGTCTCGTACTACGACTACTACCAACCCGAGGCCTATGTGCCGCAGACCGACACCTTCATCGAGAAGGACTCCTCGATCAACGCCGAGGTCGAGCGTCTGCGCCATTCGACCACCAACTCGCTGCTGTCGCGCCGCGACGTGATCGTCGTGTCGACGGTGTCGTGCATCTACGGCCTCGGTGCGCCCGAGGAGTACCTGCGCGCGATGGTCGCTCTGCAGGTGGGGGAGCGGTACGACCGCGACGCGCTCATCCGCAAGTTCATCTCGATGCAGTACAACCGCAACGACGTCGATTTCTCGCGCGGCAACTTCCGCGTTCGCGGCGACACGATCGAGATCATCCCGGTGTACGAGGAGTACGCGATCCGCATCGAGATGTTCGGCGACGAGATCGAGGCGCTCTACACGCTGCACCCGCTCACGGGCGACGTCATCGAGAAGATGGCTTCCGTGCCGATCTTCCCGGCGTCGCACTACGTCGCCGGCACCGAGACGGTTCAGCGCGCTATCGGCACGATCGAGCACGAGCTCGAGGAGCGCCTGAAAGAGTTCGAGTCGCAGGGCAAGCTCCTCGAGGCGCAGCGTCTGCGCATGCGCACGACCTTCGACCTCGAGATGCTGCAGCAGCTCGGTTTCTGCTCAGGCATCGAGAACTACTCGCGTCACATGGACGGTCGCATGCCCGGCGATCCGCCGCACACGCTGCTCGACTTCTTCCCCGACGACTTCCTCCTCGTGATCGACGAGTCGCACGTCACGGTGCCGCAGATCGGGGCCATGTACGAGGGCGACGCGTCGCGCAAGCGCACGCTGGTGGAGCACGGGTTCCGGCTGCCGAGCGCCATGGACAACCGCCCCCTGCGGTGGGATGAGTTCAAAGAGCGCGTCGGTCAGACCGTCTACCTGTCGGCGACGCCGGGTCGATACGAGATGGGCATCGCCGACGGGGTCGTCGAGCAGATCATCCGTCCGACGGGTCTGGTGGACCCCGAGATCATCGTGAAGCCGTCGAAGGGCCAGATCGACGATCTGCTCGAAGAGATCCGTGTGCGCGTCGAACGCGACGAGCGCGTGCTCGTCACGACCCTGACCAAGAAGATGGCGGAAGAGCTGACCGACTTCCTGGGGGAGCACGGCGTGCGGGTGCGGTACCTGCACTCCGATATCGACACCCTCAGACGCGTCGAGCTGCTGACCGAACTGCGCGCCGGTGTCTACGACGTGCTGGTGGGCATCAACCTGCTGCGAGAGGGGCTCGACCTGCCCGAGGTCTCGCTCGTGGCGATCCTCGACGCCGATAAAGAAGGCTTCCTCCGCAGCGGGACGTCGCTCATCCAGACCATCGGACGTGCGGCGCGAAACGTCTCCGGCGAGGTGCACATGTACGCCGACAAGATCACCGACTCGATGCGCAACGCGATCGACGAGACCGAGCGGCGTCGCGAGAAGCAGGTCGCGTACAACACCGAGCACGGAATCGACCCGCAGCCGCTGCGGAAGAAGATCGCCGACATCACCGAGGTGTTGAACCGCGAAGCCACCGACACGAGGAAGCTCCTCGCGCGCAACGACAAGGCGGGCAAGGGCAAGTCGCCGACACCGTCGCTGCGCAGGACGGGGATCGCCGCCGAGGGCGCGGATCAGCTCGAATCGACCATCGCCGATCTCACGCAGCAGATGCTGTCGGCGGCGGCGGAATTGAAGTTCGAGCTCGCCGGGCGTCTCCGCGACGAGGTGCAGGACATGAAGAAAGAGCTTCGAGCGATGGAACGTGCCGGGCACGCCTGAGCCCGCAGCCGCGCATGGACCAACGGATCACCCTCGTCACCCTGGGAGTGCGCGATCTCTCGCGCTCGATCGCGTTCTACGGCGCGCTCGGATGGAGGGCGCACCCCTCGTCCGTCGAGGGCGAGGTGGCGTTCTTCGATACGGGTGGTCTCGTCGTCGGCCTTTGGAGTCGCGATCAACTGGCCGAGGACTCGGGCGTCGACGACGGCGGCGGGTGGGGTGGCGTGACCCTGGCCCACAACGTCGACGAGGCGGAACAGGTCGACGTGATCCTGTCCGGGGCCGTGGCGGCGGGGGCGCGGCTGGCGCGGGCGGGTGCACCGACACCGTGGGGTGGGTACTCCGGAGTCTTCGTCGACCCCGACGGACACCCGTGGGAGATCGCGGTCAACCCGGGATGGCCGTTGGACGAGGCGGGGCGCCCGCAGCTCGGGTGACGGCCGACCGGCAGGTCGCCTGACTCAGGGGCAGTGCAGCAGGGGCTTCGGCCCGGACCGGTCGACGCTGTGCTCCGTCATCGGGTGACCGCACAGGGGGCACGGGCGGCCCGTGCGGACGGGCTCCGGCGTCGTCTCGTAGGGGCCGACCGAAGCGGGTCCGGCGACGCGGATGAGTCGCGTATTGAGGTACTGGTACCAGCCGCCCGCTTCGCGCACACGCTCACGGAGCGGTGGGCGATCGGCATCCCTTCGTGTCATGATTATTAGTGTACTAACTATTGAGGAGGTCGGGCGTGCAGGATCCGTTGGAGCTGGAGAACCAGGTGTGCTTCGCCCTCGTCACGGCAGCGCGCAACGTCGTCTCGATCTACCGTCCCGTGCTCGAGCCGCTCGGCCTGACGCACCCGCAGTATCTGGTCATGCTCGCCCTGTGGGAGCGGTCGCCGCGCACTCTCGGGGCGCTGGCCGCCGAGTTGGCGATGGAACCGGCCACGCTGTCTCCGCTGGTCAAGCGTCTCGAGGCGCAGGGGCGGGTCGATCGCACCCGCCGCACCGACGACGAGAGGGTGCTCGACATCGCGCTCACCGACGAGGGGCGCGCGCTGCGCGAATCTGCGCTCTCCGTCCCCGGCCAGATCATGGCGCGGGTGGGTGTCTCGGAGGAGGCGCTGATCGCTCTCCGTGACGGGCTCGCACCGTTCGCCGGCGGTATCCGCGCGGGGGAGTGACGCCCGCCGGGCGCCGCCGCACTCTCGCACATCCGTGCGCCCGGGGCGAACCCGGGGCCGATGTCGGAGGCCCGACCTAGACTTAACACGTGCCGATCGTTCCCGTTTCTTCGCCCTCCTCGCCCGCCACCTCAGGTACGAGCGGAAAGCTCAGTGTGCGTGGCGCGCGCGTGCACAACCTCAAGAACGTCGACCTCGACATCCCACGTGACTCCCTCGTCGTCTTCACCGGCCTGTCCGGCTCGGGCAAGTCGAGCCTCGCCTTCGACACGATCTTCGCCGAGGGCCAGCGCCGCTACGTCGAGTCGTTGAGCGCGTACGCGCGCCAGTTCCTCGGGCAGGTCGACCGCCCCGACGTCGACTTCATCGAGGGACTCAGCCCGGCGGTCTCGATCGACCAGAAGTCGACCAACCGCAACCCGCGCTCGACGGTCGGCACGATCACCGAGATCCACGACTACATGCGTCTGCTCTGGGCGCGCGTCGGCGTTCCCCACTGCCCCGACTGCGGGGCGCGCATCCAGCGTCAGACGATCCAGCAGATCGCCGACCAGCTGATGGAACTGCCGGAGCGCACCCGATATCAGATCGTCGCCCCCGTCGTCTCACAGAAGAAGGGCGAGTTCGTCGACCTCTTCAAAGAGCTCAGCGCCAAGGGCTACGCGCGCGCGGTCGTCGACGGCGATCTGATCCAGCTGGCCGAGCCGCCGACGCTGAAGAAGAGCTACAAGCACGACATCGCCGTCGTCGTCGACCGACTCGTGGCATCCGGAGACAACCTCAGCCGTGTGACCGACTCGGTCGAGACGGCGATGGGTCTCGCGGGCGGCATCATGCAGGTCAACTACGTCGACGAAGAGGGCGACGACGCCTGGCAGTCGTTTTCCGAGAAGCTGTCTTGCCCCAACGGGCACCCGCTGCAGCTCACCGAGATCGAACCGCGCACCTTCTCGTTCAACGCCCCCTTCGGCGCCTGCCCGGTCTGCTCGGGGCTCGGAACGCGCATGTCGGTCGACGTCGACCTCATGCTCGGCGACGAGGAGCTCTCGATCCGCGACGGCGCGATCCTGCCGTGGACGACGCAGGGCAAGGGCCTCTTCCAGTACTACGAGCGCCTCCTCGAGGGACTCGCACGCGACCTCGACTTCTCGCTCGACACCCCGTGGAAGAAGCTGTCGCACGACGTGCAGCAGGCGGTGCTGCGCGGCGAGAACTACAAAGTCACGGTCAAGTGGAAGAACCGCTACGGCCGCGAGATGCGCTATTCGTCGGGTTTCGAGGGTGTCGTGCCCTATATCGAGCGCCAGTACCTGCAGGCGGAGTCCGACGCGCAGCGCCAGCGCTGGTCGGAGTACCTGCGCGAGGTCCCGTGCGCCGTGTGCGACGGCGACCGCCTCAAGCCCGAGGTGCTCGCCGTGCTGGTCGACGGCACCTCCATCGCCGCGGCATCCCGCATGAGCCTCGCCGACGCCCGCGCATTCTTCTCCGAGCTCACCCTCACCGACCGCGAAGCCACCATCGCCGCGGCGGTGTTGCGAGAGATCCGCGCGCGCCTCGACTTCCTCCTGCAGGTGGGGCTCAACTACCTCAGCCTCGGGCGCGCGGCCGGCACCCTTTCGGGCGGCGAGGCGCAGCGTATCCGTCTCGCCACGCAGATCGGTTCCGGCTTGACGGGCGTACTGTACGTGCTCGACGAGCCGTCCATCGGACTCCACCAGCGTGACAACCGTCGTCTGATCCAGACGCTCGAGACCCTCCGCGACCTCGGCAACACCCTCATCGTCGTGGAGCACGACGAAGAGACCATTCACGCGGCCGACTGGGTGGTCGACATCGGACCCCGCGCCGGCGTCGACGGTGGCAACGTCGTGCACTCCGGGCCGCTCGCCGAGCTGCTGACCGACGAGGGATCCCTCACGGGTGCCTACCTCTCCGGTCGTCGCGCGATCGAGGCGCCGAAGAAGCGTCGCAAGATCGACAAGAAGCGTCAGGTCACCGTCGTCGGCGCGCGCGAGAACAACCTGCAGAACGTCACGGTCGACTTCCCCCTCGGCGTGCTCACCGCGGTGACCGGCGTGAGCGGATCGGGCAAGTCGACGCTGGTGAACGGCATCCTGTACGAGGTCCTCGCCTCCAAGCTGAACGGCGCGCGTCGCGTTCCCGGCAAGCACACGCGCGTGACCGGTCTCGACAACCTGGACAAGGTCGTGCACGTCGACCAGGCCCCCATCGGGCGCACCCCGCGCTCGAACCCGGCGACCTACACGGGCGTCTTCGACCGCATCCGCACACTGTTCAGCGAGACCCCCGAGGCGAAGGTCCGCGGCTACCAGGCCGGTCGGTTCAGCTTCAACGTCAAGGGCGGCCGCTGCGAAGCGTGCTCGGGCGACGGCACGCTGAAGATCGAGATGAACTTCCTGCCCGACGTGTACGTCGACTGCGAGGTCTGCCACGGCAAGCGGTACAACCGCGACACCCTGTCGGTGCACTACAAGGGCAAGAACATCGCCGAGGTGCTCGAGATGCCGATCTCCGAGGCCGCGGAGTTCTTCGAACCCATCCAGGCGATCCACCGCTACCTCAAGACCCTGGTCGACGTCGGTCTCGGCTACGTCCGCCTGGGCCAGTCGGCCACGACCCTCTCGGGCGGCGAGGCTCAGCGCGTGAAACTCGCCACCGAGCTCCAGCGCCGCAGCAACGGCCGTTCCATCTACGTGCTCGACGAGCCCACGACGGGTCTGCACTTCGAAGACGTGTCCTTGCTGCTGAAGGTGCTGAACGGTCTCGTCGACAAGGGCAACTCGGTCATCGTCATCGAGCACAACCTCGACGTCATCAAGAGCAGCGACTGGGTGATCGACCTCGGACCCGAGGGCGGCGCCGGCGGCGGCACCATCGTGGCGACCGGCACCCCCGAGCAGGTCGCGAAGGTCGAGGGAAGCCACACCGGCGCCTTCCTCGCCGAGCTCCTCGAGACCGGGCGCACGGGGACGCAGCGCAACGCCCCCTCACTCGACGCGGACAGCGCCGAGCGGGAGCTCGTGAGCGCGGTGGGCTGACCCGTGGCATCCCGAGAACGGATGTCGCAGCTGCCCTACCGCCCCAAGGCCGGAGAGATCCCCACCAATCCGGGGGTCTACCGCTTCCGGGATGCCGAGGGGCGGGTGCTGTACGTCGGCAAGGCCAAGAACCTCAGGGCGCGACTGTCGAACTACTTCGCACCGCTGTACTCGCTGCACGAGCGCACGCGTCGCATGGTGACCACCGCTGCGAGCGTCGAGTGGACGGTCGTGCCCAGCGACGTCGACTCGCTCCAGCTGGAGTACATGTGGATCAAGGAGTTCGATCCGCCGTTCAACGTGCGCTACCGCGACGACAAGTCCTACCCCTTCATGGCGATCACCCTCGCCGATGAGGCGCCGCGGGTGATCGTAACGCGCAACCACAAGATCCGCGGCGCGAAGTACTTCGGCCCGTATCCCAAGGTGTGGGCGGTGCACGACACGATCGACCTGATGATCAAGGTCTTCCCGATCCGCACGTGCAGCGATTCCTCCTACAAGAAGGCGATGGCCTCGGGGCGTCCGTGCTTCCCGGGGCAGATCGGTCGCTGCGGCGGTCCGTGCTCGATGAAGGTGACGATCGACGAGCACCGGGCCGTGGTGAACGACTTCATCGCCTTCATGTCGGGCGGTGACCAGCGCTTCGCCCGCGATCTGACCGCGCGCATGAAAGAGGCCTCGGCCGCCATGGATTACGAGTCGGCCGCCCACTACCGCGACCGTCTGCAGGCCATCGACGCCGTGCTCGGAAAGAGCGCCCTGGTACTGGCCTCCGACACCGACGCCGACCTGTTCGGCATCGCCGAGGACGAGCTCGCCGCGACCGTGCAGCACTTCGTCGTGCGCGGCGGCCGCGTGCGCGGTGTGCGGGCGACGACGATCGAGAAAGAGATCGACATCTCGGGCGCCGAACTCGTCGACCAGGTCCTGCAGCGCACCTACGGCGATGCGGATGCCGCCGACATCCCGCGGCAGGTGCTCGTGCCCGAACTCCCCGACGACGCCGAGCAGCTGGAGGCGTGGCTGCGCGAGCGTCGCGGGCGCCCGGTCACCCTGCAGGTCGCCCAGCGCGGACGCAAGTCCGACCTGCTCAAGACCGCCACGCTGAACGCGCAACAGGCGCTGATGCTGCACAAGACGCGCCGCACCAGCGACTACGTCGCCCGCTCGCAGGCCCTGACCGATCTGCAGGAGGCGCTCGGCATGACCGAGGCGCCGCTGCGCATCGAATGCTTCGACGTGTCGCACCTCTCGGGCACCAACGTCGTGGCGTCCATGGTCGTCTTCGAAGACGGATTGCCGCGCAAAGACCAGTACCGCTCGTTCGGCGTCGCCGAGACCACCGACGACACCGACTCGATGTATCAGGTGCTGACGCGACGGCTCGCCTACCTCGACCGCCCCGAAGAGATCGAGCCCGAAACGGTCGGGGGAGCGATCATCGCCGACCCCGACTCCGATCAGGCCACTGCCGGCGGAGAGGTCGTCACCGCACGCAAACGTCCGCGCTTCGCCTACCGGCCCCAACTGCTCGTCGTCGACGGCGGCCAGCCGCAGGTCGCGGCGGCGGCCCGAGCGCTCGCCGACGCCGGGCACGAGGAGATCGCGCTGTGCGGCATAGCGAAGCGACTCGAAGAGGTGTGGCTGCCGGGGGAGGACTACCCGGTGATCCTGCCGCGCACCTCGGAGGCGCTCTACCTGCTGCAGCGCCTGCGCGACGAGGCCCACCGCTTCGCCATCGTGCACCAGCGCAAGAGACGCAAGCGCGACATCACCAGCGTGCTCACGGAGGTCCCCGGGCTCGGCGACACCCGCATCAAGGCGCTGCTCCGGCACTTCGGGTCGGTCTCGGCGCTGAAAGACGCCAGTCCCGACGAGATCACGGCTCTTCCCGGGATCGGTCCGGCCCTCGCCGAGGCGATCCACTCGCACCTGGCTCGGTAGGCTGTGACCACACGACGGGAGGCGACGCCCATGGAGCCCGCACGCGACGAGCCAGGTGAGGTGCTGATCGTCACCGGCATGTCGGGGGCGGGGCGGTCCACCGTTGCCAACGCCCTCGAAGACCTCGACTGGTACGTCGTCGACAACCTGCCGCCCCAGATGCTGCGGCCCTTGCTCGAACTGACCGAGCTCGCGGGCGGTGCGGTACCCCGAGTGGCGGTCGTGGTCGACGTGCGAGGGCGATCGCTGTTCAGCGACCTGCCCGAGGCGATGCGCTCCCTGCAGGCGGGTCGTCAGGTGCGCGTCGTCTTCCTGGATGCCAGCGACGCGGTGCTCGTGCGCCGGTTCGAGGCCGTGCGCCGACCGCATCCCCTGCAGGGCGACGGCACCATCCTCGACGGCATCCGGCGCGAACGCGAACGCCTCGCGCCGTTGCGGGAGGCCGCCGACGTGGTGATCGACACGTCGGGGCTGAACGTGCACCAGCTGTCGCTGCGCACCGTGGCGCTGTTCGGCGAAGAGGGGGCCGCGCGCCACACGGTCACCCTCATGAGCTTCGGTTTCAAGTACGGGCTGCCGCCCGACGTCGACCTGGTCGCCGACATGCGCTTCCTGCCGAATCCGTTCTGGAACGAGGACCTCCGCCCGCTCACGGGCGAAGACCCCCGAGTGCGGGAATACGTGCTGGGCCAAGCGGGGGCGTCGGAGTTCCTCGACGCCTACGCGGCGGCACTGCGACCGGTGCTGGACGGCTACCAGCGCGAGAACAAGCGGCACTCGGTCGTGGCGGTGGGCTGCACCGGTGGCAAGCATCGCTCGGTGGTGATGGCGCGGGAACTGGCTGCACGTCTGGCCGATGTTCCCGGGGTGGCCGTGCGCGTGGCTCATCGCGACCTCGGTCGCGAGTAGGCTGTACCGTCGTCCCCGCCGCCCCCACCCGAGGAGAACCGTGCCGCTGACCGCCGACGTGAAGGCCGAACTCATCACCGTTCGCGACCCGCGCCCGACCGCGCGCGTCGCCGAGCTCACGGCCCTCCTGCGCTTCTCCGGTGGTCTGCACTCCATCGCCAACCGCGTCGCCGTCGAGGCCGAACTCGACTCGGACGTCCTCGCGCGCCGCGTCGCACGCGACCTCATGGAGCTGTACGGCGTGCGTCCCGAACTGCATCACGTGCAGGGTTCCGGGGGCCGCACCGGGGGGCACTACGCCGTGCGCGTCATCGAGGCCGGCGAGACCCTCGCACGCCAGACGGGACTGCTCGATCAGCGGCGCCGCCCCGTGCGCGGTCTTCCCAACAAACTGACCACGGGCTCGCGACCCGACCTCAGCGCCATCTGGCGTGGCGCGTTCCTGGCGAGCGGCTCGTTGAGCGACCCGGGCCGGTCCGCGGCGCTGGAGATCTCGTGCCCGTCGTCCGAGGCCGCGATGGCCCTCGTCGGCGCCGGTCACCGTATCGGCATCCCCGCCAAGGCCCGCGAGGTGCGCGGCGTTCCCCGCGTCGTGGTGCGCGACGGCGAGGCGATCCGCGGCGCGCTGTACGAGATGGGTGCCCGCCGTACCGCGGGGGAGTGGGACCAGATGCGTCAGCGCCGCGAGGTGCGCGCCGGCGTCAACCGTCTCGTCAACTTCGACGACGCCAACCTCCGCCGCTCGGCCCAGGCCGCCGTGGCCGCATGCGCCCGGGTGGAGCGCGCGCTCGAGATCCTCGGCGACGAGGTCCCCGACCACCTGCAGCAGGCCGGCGAGCTGCGCCTGGCGCACCGCGACGCGAGCCTCGACGAGCTCGGACACCACGCCGACCCGCCCCTCACGAAGGACGCGGTGGCGGGTCGTATCCGCCGCCTGCTGGCGATGGCCGACAAAAAGGCCGAGGTCGAGGGCATCCCGGGCACCGAGGCCGCCGTGCCGATGGGCGCCGAGGACTGAGAGCTCCCGGATGCCATGACCTACGGCATCCGCGCCGCTTCCCGCCGGAGTCGGCGGGCTCTGCCGACGACGGAGAGCTTTGGGCTGCCACGGCCCCGGCATCCGATCCGCTTCCGCCCGATGCGGCGGTCGATACCCCCCGTCATCCAGGGAAGCAACCCTGGGGGTCGGGCGTTGCCCATCAATAGGATGAAGACGTCACCCTCGCTGCGCGGTTCCTCGCACGTCGTCTCGGCGGAGAGGTCCCGGCGGCGCCCGATTCGGAAGTTGAGATCATGGCGAAGTACACGCTGCCCGAACTGCCCTACGACTACTCGGCCCTGGAGCCGCACATCAGTGCGACCATCATGGAGCTGCACCACAGCAAGCACCACCAGACCTACGTCAACGGCGCGAACACCACCCTCGACCTGCTCGCCGAAGCGCGTGAGAAGGGCGATTTCGCCAACATCAACCGCCTGCAGAAGGACCTCGCGTTCAACCTCGGCGGCCACACGAACCACTCGATCTTCTGGACGAACCTCTCGCCCAACGGTGGCGACAAGCCCACCGGCGACCTCGAGTCGGCCATCGACGACCAGTTCGGCTCGTTCGACGCGTTCCGCGCGCAGTTCACCGCCGCCGCCCTCGGCGTGCAGGGGTCGGGATGGGCGGGTCTGTTCTGGGACTCGATCGGCGAGAACCTCGTGATCCAGCAGTTCTTCGACCAGCAGGGCCAGATCGTCGCGGGCACCGTGCCGATCCTGCTGCTCGACGTCTGGGAGCACGCGTACTACCTCGACTACAAGAACGTGCGCGCCGACTACGTCAAGGCGTTCTGGAACATCGCGAACTGGGCCGACGCCCAGCAGCGCTTCGCCGCCGCCCGTGAGAAGACCGCGGGTCTGCTGGTACTGTCGTAAACGGCGTGGGCGTCCCGGTGGGCACCCCGCCGGGACGCCGTTGTCCGCCAGCGAACACCGCAATCACGCGCATATCGCGCACAACTGATTCAGGAGAAATTCCGTGACCGTCAAGATCGGAATCAACGGCTTCGGCCGTATCGGACGCAACTACCTCCGCGCGGCTCTCGCGCAGGGGGCCGACCTCGAAATCGTGGCGGTGAACGACCTCACCGACAACAAGTCGCTGGCGCACCTCCTCAAGTACGACTCCGTCGGCGGCGTGCTGACCGAGGACGTCTCGTACACCGCAGACTCCATCACCGTCGGCGACAAGACCATCAAGGTCTTCGAAGAGCGCGACCCCGCCAACCTCCCCTGGGGCGAGCTGGGCGTCGACATCGTCATCGAGTCGACCGGTCGCTTCACCAAGGCGGAGGACGCCAAGAAGCACATCACGGGTGGTGCCAAGAAGGTGCTCATCTCGGCTCCCGCCACGGGTGACGACGCGACCATCGTCATGGGCGTCAACGAAGAGACCTACAACCCCGAGACCGACGTCATCATCTCGAACGCGTCGTGCACCACGAACTGCCTCGCGCCGCTGGCCCAGGTCTTCGAGGAGGCGTTCGGCATCGAGCGCGGCTTCATGATGACCGCGCACGCGTACACCGCCGACCAGAACCTGCAGGACGGCCCGCACAGCGACCTCCGTCGTGCCCGCGGTGCGGCGATCAACATCGTCCCCGCCTCGACCGGTGCGGCCAAGGCCATCGGCCTGGTCCTGCCCGAGCTCAACGGCAAGCTCAGCGGCTCGTCGTACCGCGTTCCGGTGCCCACCGGCTCGATCGTCGACCTCACCATCATCACGCCCACCGACGGTCTGACCGTCGACCAGGTCAACGAGGTCTACAAGAAGGCCGCCGCCGAGGGTCGCCTCAACGGCATCCTGCAGTACACCGAGGACCCGATCGTCTCGAGCGACATCCAGGGCAACCCGCACTCGTCGATCTTCGACGCCGAGCTCACCAACGTCAGCGGCAACCTGGTCAAGGTCTCGTCGTGGTACGACAACGAGTGGGGTTACTCCAACCGCCTCGTCGACCTCACCGAGTACGTCGCCGAGCGCCTGTAACCCTTCATGGCTCTGCGCACCCTCGATTCGCTGGGGTCGCTCGCCGGCACGCGCGTCATCGTCCGTTGTGATCTGAACGTCCCCCTCAAGGACGGCGTCATCACGGACGATGGCCGCGTGCGCGCGTCGCTGCCGACTCTCAACGCACTGATCAACGCCGGCGCGCGTGTGGTCGTGTGCTCGCACCTGGGCCGCCCCGACGGGGCGCCCGACCCGAAGTATTCGCTCGAGCCGGTCGCGCAGCGCCTCTCCGAGCTTCTCGGCCAGCCGGTCGCGTTCGCGCGCGACACGGTCGGCGAGTCGGCTCAGGATGCCGTCGGCTCGCTCGAGAACGGCGAGGTCGCCGTCATCGAGAACCTCCGCTTCAACGCGGGGGAGACCTCGAAGGACGAGTCCGAGCGCCAGGCCTTCGCGCGGGAGCTCGCCGGTCTCGGCGACGCCCTCGTGTCCGACGGCTTCGGCGTCGTGCACCGCAAGCAGGCGAGCGTCTACGACCTCGCGCAGCTCGTGCCCTCGGCCGCGGGCCTGCTGATCCAGAAGGAACTCGAGGTCCTCGACCGTCTGACCGAGAACCCCGAGCGCCCCTACACGGTCGTGCTCGGCGGATCGAAGGTCAGCGACAAGCTCGGCGTCATCGAGCACCTGCTTCCCCGCGTGGACAAGCTCCTCGTCGGTGGCGGCATGATGTTCACCTTCCTCGTCGCCGAGGGGTACAAGGTCGGATCGAGCCTGCTCGAGAAGGACCAGATCGACACCGTCAAGGGCTACCTCGCCACGGCGAAGGAGCGCGGTGTCGAGATCGTCCTCCCCGTCGATGCCGTCGTCGCGGCATCGTTCTCGGCAGACGCCGAGCACGTCGTCGCCGACGCCCAGGCCCTGGAGGACACCGACTTCGGTGCGTCCGGACTCGGCCTCGACATCGGACCCCGCACGGCCGAGATCTTCGCCGACGCGATCCGCGGCTCGCGCACCGTCTTCTGGAACGGCCCGATGGGCGTGTTCGAGATGAAGGCGTTCGACGCCGGCACCAAGACCGTCGCCCAGGCGCTCACCGAGGTCGACGGCCTCAGTGTCGTCGGCGGCGGCGACTCCGCCGCGGCCGTGCGTCAGCTCGGTTTCGCGGACGAGGCGTTCGGCCACATCTCCACCGGTGGCGGCGCGAGCCTGGAGTTCCTCGAAGGCAAGAAGCTCCCCGGACTGGAGGTCCTCGGATGGGTGTAGTCAACACGGAATCGTCTGCTCCGCAGAACGGGCGGACGCCGCTGATCGCAGGCAACTGGAAGATGAACCTCGACCACCTGCAGGCGGTCGCGTTCGTCCAGAAGCTGCACTGGACGCTGAAGGAAGCGAAGCACGAGAAGGGCAGTGTCGAGGTCGCGGTGTTCCCGCCGTACACCGACCTGCGCACCGTGCAGACCCTCCTCGATGCCGACAAGATCGAATTCGCCCTCGGCGGGCAGGACCTCTCGGCCCACGACTCCGGTGCGTACACCGGTGAGATCTCGGGCCAGTTCCTCGCCAAGCTCGACGCGAAGTACGTCATCATCGGGCACTCCGAACGTCGTCAGTTCCACCACGAGACCGACGAGGTCATCGCGGCCAAGACGCAGGCCGCCCTGCGCCACGGCCTCGTGCCCGTGATCTGCGTCGGTGAGACCTCGGAGGACCTCGAGAAGTTCGGTGCCAGCGCCGTGCCCGTCGGGCAGCTCCAGGTCGCCCTCGAGGGCGTCTCGGCCGACGCCGACATCGTCGTCGCGTACGAGCCCGTGTGGGCCATCGGCTCCGGTCAGGCCGCGACGCCCGACCAGGCGCAGGAGGTCTGCGCGAAGCTCCGCGCGGTCGTCGCCGACAAGCTCGGTGCCGACGCCGCCGCCCGCACGCGCGTGCTGTACGGCGGTTCGGTGAAGTCGGGCAACATCGCCGGCTTCATGCGCGAGCCCGATGTGGACGGTGCCCTGGTGGGCGGTGCGAGCCTCGTCGTCGACGAGTTCGCGGCGATCATCCGGTTCCAGAAGCACGTCGGCGTCTGACGCCCAACGGATGCCCGCGGCGCCTCGCCGCGGGCATCCGTGCGTCCGCGCCCCCGCCCTCTATACTTGACGCTTGTGCGGTCGACCAGGCCGCGCGCGAAAGGCTTTCGACAGTGCAGATTCTCGAGTTCGTCCTGCAGGTGCTCCTGGGCGTCACCAGCCTCCTGCTGACCCTGCTCATCCTGCTCCACAAGGGTCGCGGCGGCGGTCTCTCCGACATGTTCGGCGGCGGCATGAGCTCCGCAATGGGGTCCTCCGGGCTCGCGGAGCGCAACCTCAACCGTTTCACGGTCGTGCTGGCCCTGACGTGGTTCGTCACCATCGTCGGCCTCGGCCTGCTGACCAAGTTCGCGGAGCTCTGACATGGCAACCGGAGGAAACGCGATCCGCGGCTCCCGCGTCGGAGCCGGCCCCATGGGCGAGCAGGACCACGGCTTCCACGCCGACCGCGTGGCCGTGTCGTACTGGGACGCCCTCGGCAACGAGACGGTGCGCTATTTCGCCGCGGGCATCCCCGACGACGAGATCCCCGAGACGATCGACTCCCCGCACTCGGGCCTCCCGGCCGGGCGCGACAAGGCGAACCCCCCGGCCCTGGCCAAGGCGGAGCCCTACAAGACCCACCTCGCGTACGTGAAGGAGCGTCGAAGCGACGAAGAAGCCGCTTCCCTCCTCGACGACGCGTTGCAGCAGCTGCGCGAGCGCCGCGGTCAGTGACCATCGAGAGGGCCGGATGCCATGGCATCCGGCCCTCCGTCGTTCTCGCGGCCGCTCCCGCCTACCGGACCGGTGAGTCGGTGACCATTCGCGTCCACGGTCCCGCCGGGACGTCGCCGTCGTCGATGAACGCCCAATCGACCCGATCGTCCTCGCCGTCAAGCTCGGCGAAGCCGAGGCACCCGTTGAGCGCCGGCGAGACGTCGAGACCGGCGCCGTTGAAGCGGGTGTTGGCGGGGCGTCGGTCGTCTTCGCCGAACACGTAGTCGGCGTCGTGGTATTCACCGGGTCCGGCATCCTGGATCTGTCCGTAACAGACGTGCCCGTCCTTCTGCAGCACGACCCAGCGGTTCTTCATCAGGCTGACGGTGGGGTCGTCCACAGACGACGCGAAGGCGGAGTCACGGGCCCACGGCACGACCTCGCCGCGGAGGGCGAACCCCTCGGGATCGTTGACGTCGTCGAAGGGCAGGTCGAGATAGAACGGGTTCTGCCGCGGTGTCATCCGGGTGGGGAAGAAGTCGGTGTCCGCCGTCCGCGACTCCGTGCGGCACACGTCGCCCGTGTCGATGCCGTCGCATCCGCCGTACGCGGCGAGCCAGTCGCTGTCGTACGTCGACACGCGTTGGCTGCCGTCGGAAGCCGAAGGGTCGAACACCTCGCCCACCCAGAACGTCGTCGCCACGATCCCGGTGTGCCAGGGGTAGCCGGTGTCGGGACGGGACGACGCGGTCGGCGCGCACGCGCACAGGCCGGTGGCGACGACCACCGCGAGGGTGATCGCCGCCGCCGGCCTCGGCCGCGAGGTCATCCGGTCGTGGCCTCGGTGGGCTGAAACAGCTCGACCGGACCCTCGGGCGGCGCCACCGAGGTCGAGGAGGTCGACGAGGCAGGAGGCGTCGCCGCGCCGGCCGGGGCCAGCGGGGGAGCTCCGGTGCTGTCGTAGAGCTGCAGGTCATCGGTGCGCAGGGTGCCGTCGGCGAAGATCGTGAGGGCGAAGCTGATGCCGTCGTACCCCGCGGGGATCGCGGGTGTCGTCCAGTCGGCCTGCGTCCACTCCGTCGCCGACCCGAACCACGGGCTCGAGGTCCAGTACGACCACGCCCCGGTCGTGGAGCGCAGGTAGACCGCGAACTGGGTGACCCCGCTGGCGAGATACCACTCGCGGAGCGTGTACGTCCGCCCGGCCGTGACCGTCGGCGCGCACTGGCCCAGATCGAACTGAGGGAGGAGCTTCGCGTCACCGTCCACGTAGTTCGACATGGTGATGCCACTGGCGACCGAGCCCGTGTGCGCGGGGATCCCGGTGCTGAAGGTGGGGGAGTTGCTGCCGTAGCCGCCCCGCATCCAGCAATCGGGAGCGCCGACCTCGAGGCTGGGGTTCACGATGCCGTTGGTCGACCCCGTGGGCGCCGCCACGACCGGCCCGCTGACGAGCGGCTTGGCGGCGCCGCCGATGACGTCGCCGATCGTCCGCACGACGGTACCGGCGGCCTGCCGGGTCTTCAGCCACGCCACGAAGCTCGAGAACACACTCGGGGTGACCGCGAGGTCGCTGCACGCGTCGGCGCACACGTCGTGGAAGGTGTACTGGACCCACCCACCGCCGTTGCGCTCGGCATTCGTGACGCCGGCCTTCAGATCGTCGAGCGACCACGTGTCATCCACCTGATCCAGCGCCTTCAGCGCGTACCGGTCGGCGGGGCGCGGCGACTCGGCGTAGGCGCAGTCCGGGCAGCCGAAGCGACTGCGGATGTCGCCGAGCAGCCGGGCGCTGTTGTACCCGCACGCGGCGGCGGCCTTCTCGACGTCGGGCGTGCTCGAAGCGAAGGGGTAGGCGAAGCTGCGGACGGTGAACCCCCACGAGGTGAGGTTGCGACGGTCGGTGCAGATCTGGCGCTTCGCCTCGTCGACGCTCACCTGCGCGAGGTCGGGGTGGTTCACGGTGTGCCCGCCGATCTCGTGACCGGCGTTCTTCAGGGTCGTCAGGTCGGCTCGTGTCATGTGTCCCGTGGCGCCGATGAACCCCGAGGGCACGTAGAAGGTCGCCCGCATGCCGTTGGAGCGGAGGGCGGGGAGCGCCTGCAACTGGTTCGCGTTGGCGTCGTCGAACGTCAGACTCACGATCGTGCGGGTCGCGGCCTCGGCGGGGGGCGCGGGGGCCGCGACGACGAGAGCGCCGGCTGCCACCGCGAGCGCCGCCACGACGGCGACGCCGCGGCGGAGGGACGACCTCGAGGCGCGCGCCCCCTGCTGTCGGGGGACGTGCCCGCGGGGCATCACAACGCTCCCCGGAACGAGTCGACGCCGGCGAGCGGCATCGCATCCGACCCCAGCCGCTCCCGCGAGAGCAGGTCGGCGGCGACGCGCATGATCGTCGAGGTCAACGAGGTGCGCGGCTCGTAGCCGACGAGGTCGTTCGCCTTGGTGTTGTCGGGCACGCGACGGCGCATGTCCTCGAAGCCCGGCGCGTAGGCCTGGGCGTAGGGGACCAGCTCGATGTCGCTCCGGCTGTCGAGGGTGCGGATGACCTCGTGCGCGAGGTCGAGGATGGAGATCTCGCGCGCGCCCCCGAGGTTGTACGCCTGCCCGCGCGAGCGCGGGTCGCGCTCGATGAGGACCATCGCGGGGACGACGTCCTCGACGGCGGAGAAGCAGCGCGTCTGCAGACCGTCGCCGAAGACGGTCAACGGCTGGCCGCGCAACGCCTGTCCGACGAGGTTCGGCAGCACCATTCCATAACGGCCCGTCTGACGCGGCCCGACGGTGTTGAACAGCCGCACGATCGAGACGTCCAAGCCCTCCTCGTCGCAGTACGCCTTCGCGAACGCCTCGTCGATGCCCTTCGCGCCGGCGTACGTCCAGCGCGACAGGAGCGGGTCGCCGAGGATCCGGTCGGAGTCCTCGCGCAGGCGGTCGGCGGTGTTCTTGCCGTACACCTCGCTCGTCGACACCATGAGCACGGACGCGCGCCGCTCGATGGCGGCGGTGAGGACGTTCTCGGTGCCGTGGATGTTGACCCGCAGGCCACGCAGGGGTTGCTCGACGATGAGTTTGACGCCCACCGCCGCCGCCAGATGGAAGACGCGGTCGCATCCCTGCATCGCCTCGCCCACCGTCAGCGTGTTGAGGATCGAGCCGTGGATCATCGTCAGCCGCGGGTGGTCCGCGACGCCGGCGAGGTTGCGGGCGGTTCCGGTGGAGAGGTCGTCGAGGACGACGACCTCATCGCCGAGACCGAGCAGGTGCTCGACGAGATGGCTGCCGACGAAACCGGCACCTCCCGTGACGAGCGACCGCGTGGCGGCGCGGCCGGGGAAGACCTGCACGCTCACAGCAGCACCCGTCCGGCGATGTCGGCGCTGCGGTACGTGCCGTCGACGACGACCGTGTCGGCGTCCAGCCACGACAGATCGCTGTCGTGGTGGCGCGTGTGCACGAGCACCACATCGGGCTCGAACCCGGCCGGATCGGCGAGGGAATCGCGCTCGCGCCCCGACCCGAGGTGGATGTGCGCGGCATGCGTGTCGACGTACTGCACCTCGGCGCCGAGGTCGACGAGCAGGTCGATGATCTCCAGAGCCGGCGACTCGCGGAGGTCGGCGACGTCGGGTTTGTAGGTCACCCCGACCACGAGCACCCGCGCCCCGAGGGTGCCCTTACCCGCCTTCCCGAGCACGTCGCGGATCCGCTCGACCACACGACGCGGACGCGCCGCGATGCGCGTCATCGCCTCGGTGATGACGCCGGCATCCACGTGCAGCGCCTTGAGCTGCCACAGCAGGTAGTGCGGGTCGCACGGGATGCAGTGACCCCCGACGCCCGGCCCGGGGTAGAACGCCATGAATCCGTACGGCTTCGTGCTCGCCGCCTCGATGACCTCGGTGACGGGGACGTCGAGGGCCCCGCAGATGTCGGCGAACTCGTTCGCGAGGGCGATGTTGACCGCGCGGAACGTGTTCTCGAGCAGCTTCGTCATCTCGGCGGTCGCCAGGCTCGACACGCGGTGCACGCGCGCGGCGTACCGGGAGAGCAGGCGCGCGCCCTCCTCCTCGCACTGCGGAGTCGCCCCGCCCACCACGCGGGGGACGACCTCCTGGGCGAAACCGACGTTGCCGGGGTCGATGCGCTCGGCGCTGAAGGTCACGAACACGTCGCGGCCGATCTGCATCCCGCGGTCGCGAAGGGGCTGCTCGATCAGGTCGTGGGTGCATCCGACGTAGGTCGTGGAGGTGAGCATGATCAGCTGGCCGGGGCGTGCGGCGGCGACGACGGTGGCGCAGGCCGCGCGGAGCGGGCCGAGATCGGGAACCTGCCGTTCGTCGACGGGGGTGGGAACGCACACGACGATGGCGGCGGCGCGGCGGAGTTCGTGGATATCGCCGGTCAGCCGGAAGCCCTGGGGCGCACGCAGCGCGATGTCGAGCCGTTCGCGGTCCGAGTCGATGAGGTCGGCTCCCCGGGCGGCGATCGTCCGCAGTCGGCGCGACGAGACGTCGAGCGCGAGCACGCGCGAGCCGCTCGCGTGGTGGGCGAGGGCCGTCGGCAGACCGACGTATCCGAGACCCACGATGGCGACGTCGAAATCGAACGGAGCGTCGGCCGGCGCGGGTGGGAGGGGAGCCTGGAACAGGTCCGCCCGGATATCGAGTGTGGACATCATCATCCTCCAGAAACGGTGCGTGAAGCGATCGGGTGTCGGCGTCGACCCCTCGCTCACCCTGAGCCGCTGCGGAGGCGACGGTCAAGGAACGGGCGGCGATCATGCGGGTCGCCGCGCACCGCACCCGATCATGCGGGAAACCGCATCCGGCGTGCGGGCCTTCACGCGGCGACGGTGGCCGTCGCGGCGTACGGTCGAGCGCGAGCGAAGGGGATGCCATGTCTCGATCGGTCATCGACGCGCCGACCACAGCCACGTCCGCCGCGCGAACGCCCGCGGGGTGGTGCGCGTGACCCTCGTTGTGGTGCTCGTCGTCGTGATCTGCACGATCGGACTCTCGACCGCGGTGTGGGGGATTGCCGCCCTCTGCCGACTCGCCGCCGAGGGCCGCACCGACAGCCCCCTGCTGTCGCCGTCGATGTTCTTCCGTCCCGACGAGGTGGCGGTGCTGATCGCCGCGCACGACGAGCAACTCGTGATCGCGGACGCCGTCCGCGCCGCACGCGCCCTCGTGCCGGCGGCGAACGTCTTCGTGGTCTCGGATGGCTCGAACGACGAGACGGCGGCGCGCGCTCGGGAAGCCGGCGCCACGGCGTGGGACCTCGTCCCCAATCGGGGGAAGGCGGGCGCGATCCGCGCCGGTCTCGCCCACTTCCGCATCCCGGAACGCTTCCCGCTGCTGCTCCTGCTCGACGCCGACTCGCGGCCGCGGCCGGACTATCTCCGCACCGGCCTGCCGCTGTTCACCGACGAGGGGGTGGTGGCCGTCGCGGGGCGGGCGACGACGGCCCCGGATGCCGGGACCCGGGGGATGGGCCGGGTCCTCACGTCCTACCGGGAACGCACCTACGTCTGCACGCAGTACCTCCACAAGTTCGGGCAGGCGGCGCGCGCGACCGATGCGGTCGCCATCGTGCCGGGGTTCGCGAGCATGTACCGCACCGACGTGCTCGACCGCATCGACATCGACGCGCCCGGTCTGTCGATCGAGGACTTCAACATGACGTTCGAGGTGCACGCGAAACGCCTCGGTCGCATCGCATTCCACCCCGCGTGCGCGGTGGCCGAGACCCAGGACCCCGCCCTCTTCCGCGACTACTCCGCGCAGATGCGGAGGTGGAGTCTGGGCTTCTGGCAGACGGTACGGCGCCACGGTCCGCGCCGGGGCCTGTTCTGGGCGTCCGTCGGCGTGTTCGCAGTGGAGACGGTGGTCTCCAGCCTCGTGCTCACCGCGATGGTGCCGGTGCTCGTTGTGGCCGCCCTTGCGACGATGGCGAGCGCGATGCTCACCGGGGAGGCCGCGACCGTGGCGGCGACCGTGGCGGCGGTGTTGCCGATCGGTCCGTTGGCCGCGGCGTTCCTTGCGGCGGATGCCGCGATGACGGTGTTCGCGTGCGCCGTCACCGGTACACGGCCGCGCGGCTGGATGCTCCTGTTCCCCCTGCTGCGGGTGTGGGATGCGGTCCTGTGCCTCCGCGCCCTCGTCGCCGCGCTCGGCCGCCCCTCCTCCGATGGTCGCTGGCGCAGTCCCGACCGCCGTGCGGCGCTCTCACCCGTCTCGCCCTGACGCTGACCCTTTTGGCATCCGTCGATCCGACGTCGTCCCCCGCACCGGGGCGTCAGGGCAGGGACGCGCCGTGCAGCAGCGCGACGAGGTGCACCCGCGAGGTCACGCCGAGCTTGCGGTAGATGCCCGTGAGACGCAGTTCGACGGTGCGGAGCGAGATGAAGAGCGCGGCCGCGATGTCGCGGTTGCGAAGCCCCTGACCCACCAGAGCGACGACGTCGCGCTCCTGGGGGGTGAGCGAGCGCCCTCGATCGGTGGGACGCGGCGTCGCCTGCAGCACCGGACGACCGGTGGTCGGCAGACAGCGTTCCCGAGCCGCGCGCAGACGGAGGCGCTCGATCGGCGGATCGTCCGTGCGCCAGATCGCCTCCGCCTCGCGGAATGCGGCGGCGCCGTCCCGATCGCTGCGGCAGACTGCGCGCGAGCGCGCCACCGCGAGCGTCGTCCACCGACGGGGTGTGCGCACGGATGCCGCTTCGAGGCGGACGAGGATGCGGCGCGCGTCCGCGCGGTGACCGCTCAACCAGAGCGCCTCCACGAGGTCGGCGTCGGCGCGCAACAGGGACGGATCCTCGCAGGGCACGGCTTCCCGGGCGGCCTCGAGGGAGGCGACCGCGTCGTCGAAACGTCCCTCCGCGAGAGCGGACCCGCCCTCGATGACGGCGAACCACGGCAACGGCGTCGGTGTGCCCTCCCGTCGACAGAGATCGCGCCCGTGACGCACGAGATCACCGGCGCCAGGCCCCAGCGGATCGAGCGCCGCCGCCCCCGCGAGGACGAGGACGTCGGCCAGCTCGGAGGTGCGGCCGGGGACCCACTCGCGCCGCCACGCGGCGACGGCCTCGCGCGCCGCGACCGGATCGCCGCCGCGCACCTCCGTCGTCACCAGCAGGCTCCGCAACTGATCGCGCCAGTACGGCTGCGGGCGCGGCCGGCGCCCGAGCAGCGTCAGAATGCGTCGTCGGACGGCGGGGTACTGCTCCCGCAGCACGGCGGTGTACAGCGCGAGGATCTCCTGCTCGATCGGGGCGTCTCCGTCCTCCGCCCCGGCCGGGAGCCCGGTGTCGACGGTGACCGGAACGAGGACGTCGTCGCCCAGCTCCTCGAGGAGGCGGGCGAGCAACGTCGTCTCGGTCGAGGCGATGCCCCGCTCGGCCGACAGGACGACCAGTTCGTGGGCCCGCTCGGTCTCCCCCCGCCACAGATGCAGCCGCGCACTCTCGCACAGCAGTCGTTCCGCGGCGCGCGGGTCGTCGGTCTGCGCGGCGACGCGCAGCATCGTGTCGTCGACGATCTGGTCGGCCGCGGTCGTCGCCCGCAACCAGGCCAGTGCCGCCCGGGTGCGCACGTCGGGGTCGGTCGGGGCCCCGGCGCGTCGGAGGTAGTGCCGGCCCCGCACGTCGTGCCCCTGCATCACGAGGGCCTCACCGAGGTCGACGAGGTGCCGGCATCGTGAGGCCTCATCGACGCGGCCGGCCAGCGCCCGCTCCGCGAACTCGACCGCCGCCGACGGTTCCCCCGCACGGGCGAGATCCACCGCCGCGACCAGAAGGCGTTCACGATCGGCATCCGGCTCTGCGTGACTCCGATGCCAGAGGAAGGTCGCAGGATACTTCTCCCCGTGCTCCTCGGCCGCCTGGGCGTGCAGCCGTGACCTGTCGTCGGCGGAGAGCGCCGCGAGCCGACGCAGACGCAGCGCGGGATCCGCGATGCGTGCCAGCTCCCCGTGGACGGCGACCAGACCCGCGTCGATCAGTGCGTCCACCTCGACACCGAGAGCCGCGGCCACCGCGCGCAGGCGGTCGTGCCCGAAGACGGGACCGACGCACAGGAGGTCCAAGACCGCGGCGATGCGGGGATCGTGCACCCCCCGTCCCCCGCGTTTGCGGTCGTCGGAGTCGTCGTCCACGAGGCGGAGGGGGAGTGGCAGTGGATCGTCGCCCAGAGCCTCGCACGGGGTGAGACGCACGCGGGACAGGATGCCGGGATCCCCTCCGACCGATCCCGCCACGGTGTACAGCACCGCGAGAGACGCCCCCGAGCCGAGGACCACGCGTCCGAGGTCGAGCGACTCCTCGAACGACAGCCGTTCGAGGCGGGAGTGCCGCATGCCGGCGAAGTCATGCCGCCGGTCGGCGGCACCGGCGGTCGCCACGACGCTGAGGCCGGTGCCCCGCAGACGACCGAAGACGTAGGACAGCACCGTGATGCTCGCCCCGTCCATCTGGTCGAGGTCGTCGATGATGACGACGTCGGGCTCGTCGTGCACGAGGTGCAGGGTGCGGCTCAGTTCCTCGGCGAGGAGGTGTTCGGGCCAGTCCCGGCCGCGCGCGAGGACGGCGTTGACGGCGTTACGACGCTCGCCGCCGAGGCCCGCGGCGAGGGCGGAGAGCCCCGAGAACGGCCACAGGCGCTCGTTCGGGCTCGCCGTGACGACGACCGCCCCATGCTGCCCCGCGATCTCGCGGGCGAGAGCGGACTTGCCGATGCCGACCTCTCCGATGAAAAGGCATCCTGATCCCCCTGTGGTCCCGATGACGTCTTCCGCGATGCGTTTCTCGCGCGCACGACCGACAAATGGCATCCCACGTCCCAACTGCGTCGTCCGGAGCCGGAGATCACTCTCACGGGCCGGAACAGGATGCCCCCCGCTCGAAGGCTAAGTCGCGATTCGGGCAAAGGCAAGGGGGGTACGACGCGAGACCGTAACGATGAAACGACGAGGACCGGATGCCGACGGCATCCGGCCCTCGTGTGCGCGCGAACGCTCAGTACTCGCGGTCGATGAGCTGCGGCGGCACCTGATCGGCCGCCACCTCGTCGACGAAGAACGCCGTGCGACGGCGCCCCTTGGCCCCCGCGGCCGGAACGCTCTGGTAGCTCGCCCCGGCCAGGGCGAGTCCGAGGGCTGCGGCCTTGTCGGCGCCGGCGATGACCATCCACACGCGCTTGGAGCTGTTGATGACGGGACGCGTGAGCGAGACCCGTTCGCTCGGCGGCTTGGGGGACTCCCGTACGGGCACGGTCGCGCGGTCGGTCACCGAGATCTCGGGGCGATCGGGGAACAGCGAAGCGATGTGCGCGTCGGGGCCGACGCCGAGGAAGCAGATGTCGAACGACGGCCACGGGCCCGTTTCGCTGCGATCCGACGGAGCGAACTGCGCGAGCTCGTCGGCGTACGCGATCGCCGCAGTGTCGAGATCGACCCCGTCTTCGCTGGAGGCCACGGCGTGGATGTTCTCGGCCGGAACGGCGATGTGGTCGAGGAACGCCTCGCGCGCCTGCTTCTCGTTGCGGTCACCGCTGTCGCGCGGCACGAAGCGCTCGTCGCCGAACCAGAAGTGCACGAGCGACCAGTCGATGTCGGCCACGCGCTCGTCGCGCGCGGCGGTGCGAAGGACCGCCCCGCCCATCGTGCCGCCGGTGAGGCAGATGTGCATGCGCTTGCCCTCGGCGACGCGCTTGACGATGCGGTTGACGAATCGGGTGGCGACGTACTCGGCGAGGGCGTCGGCGTCGCGCTTGATGATGACGCGCTTCGCCGAACCGTCGCTCACGATGCGCTCTTCTCGTTCGCGGCGTGCAGCAGATCATGTCCGTCGGTGATCACACGACCGTAGAGCAGGTCGGGGTCGAGCCGGCGCAACTCCTCGGCCAGACACTCGCGGAGCGTGCGACGCGGGAAGGCGAGATCGTGCGTGGGCTGCCCGGGCTGGCGGAGGATCGCGACCCCCGCCTCGGGACGCTCGAGCAGCGTGTCGCCGCTCTCGCGGGTGAGGCGCACGGACTTGATGCCGCTCGCCCACTCGTCGGCCGGGAGGTAGGCGTAGTCGACGGGGGCGTCGAGCCTCATGCCCAGCCACGCTGCGAGCAGCGACGTCGAGGGGGAGTCGGCGGCGCCGCGCACCTCGATCGCGGTGACCGGCTCGTAGGGAGGCTGATCGAGCACCGCCGCCAGCTGCTCACGCCAGCGCGTGAGTCGCGTCCACGCGAAGTCGGTGTCGCCGGGGGCGTAGTGCTCGCCGAGCTCGGCCACCCACGCGGCGGGATCGGCCTGCGACGAGGCGTCGGTGATGCGGCGCTGCGCGATGCGGCCGATGGCCGAGCGCGACGGGTTCGCGGGAGCCTCGGCGGGCCACCACGCGACGACCGGGGCGTCGGGGAGCAGCAGACCCGTGACGAGGCTCTCGGCGTTGGAGCCGGCAGCGCCGTGGGCGCGCAGGACCACTACCTCGCTGGCGCCGGCGTCGCCGCCGACGCGGATCTGGGCGTCGAGGCGGGGCTCTTCGTCTTCGTCGCCGAACAGCACGGCGATGACCCGCATCGGGTGCTCGCGCGATGCGTCGTTCGCGGCCTCGATGACCTCTTCTTCGGCGCCGTGGTGCGTGACGATGATGAGCGTCAGCACGCGGCCGAGGGCGACGGCGCCGCCCTCTTCGCGCACGCTGACGAGCTTCTTCGAGATCGCGCTGACGGTGGTGTCGGGCAGGTCGATGATCACGGGCGCCTCCAGGTGCGGCCGTCGCGGGCGAGGAGTTCGTCGGCGGATGCCGGCCCCCACGATCCGGGCGAATACTGTTCGAGCGGACCGCCCTCCGCGGCCCAGAACTCCTCGATCGGGTCGAGGATCTTCCAGCTGAGCTCGACCTCTTCGTGCCGCGGGAACAGCGGAGGGTCGCCGAGCAGCACGTCGAGGATGAGGCGCTCGTACGCTTCGGGGCTCGCCTCGGTGAAGGCGTGGCCGTATCCGAAGTCCATCGTCACGTCGCGCACCTGCGTGCCGTCGCCGGGGACTTTCGAGCCGAAGCGGATGGTGACGCCCTCGTCGGGCTGCACGCGGATGACGAGCGCGTTCTGTCCGAGCTCCTGCGTCTGGCTGCGCGAGAACAGCTGCTGCGGAGCCCGCTTGAACACCACGGCGACCTCGGTCACGCGGCGTCCCAGACGCTTGCCGCTGCGGACGTAGAACGGCACCCCCGACCAGCGGCGGGTGTTGATCTCGAGCTTGATCGCCGCGTAGGTCTCGGTGACCGACTCGGGGTTCATGCCGTCTTCCTCGAGGAAGCCCAGCACCTCTTCGCCGCCCTGCCAGCCGCCCGCGTACTGCCCGCGAGCCGTGGACTCGGCGAGGTTCTCGGGCAGGCGTACCGCGGCGAGGACCTTCTCCTTCTCGGCACGGAGGTCGGCGGCGTTGAAGCTGATGGGCTCCTCCATCGCCGTGAGCGCCAGCAACTGCAGGAGGTGGTTCTGGATGACGTCGCGCGCCGCGCCGATGCCGTCGTAGTAGCCCGCACGGCCGCCCACACCGATGTCCTCGGCCATGGTGATCTGCACGTGGTCGACGTAGTTGCGGTTCCAGATCGGCTCGTACAGCTCGTTGGCGAATCGCAGCGCCAGGATGTTCTGCACGGTCTCTTTGCCGAGGTAGTGGTCGATGCGGAAGATCGAGTCGGCGGGGAAGGCGCTCTCGACGACCTCGTTCAACTCGCGCGCCGAGGCCAGGTCGTGGCCGAAGGGCTTCTCGATGACGACGCGGCGCCAGCCGCTGGTCTTGTGACCGCCGTCACCCACCAGACCGGATGCCTTCAGCTGCGTCGTGACGAGGGGGAAGGCCTTCGGCGGGATCGAGAGGTAGTAAGCGTGGTTGCCCATGGTGCCGCGTTCGGTGTCGAGCTTGTCGACCGTCGCGCGCAGGCGCTGGAACGCTTCAGGGTCGTCGAACTCGCCCTGGACGAAGCGGATCCCCTCCAGCAGCTCTTTCCACGTCTCCTCGCGGAACTCGGTACGGGCGTACTTCTTGACCGAGTCGTAGACGACCTCGGCGAAGTCCTGGTCCTTCCAGTCGCGGCGCGCGAAGCCCACCAGGGCGAAACCCGGGGGGAGCAGACCGCGGTTGGCGAGGTCGTAGACCGCCGGCATGAGCTTTTTGCGCGACAGGTCGCCGGTGACGCCGAAGATCACCAGGGCGCTGGGCCCGGCGATCCGGCTCAAACGGCGATCCTCGGGATCGCGCAGGGGATTGTGACCCGGTGTGATCTCTACGACCATGACTTACTGTGCCGCCTCGAAGAGTGAGAGCACTTCGACCTGCGGGTCGGTCAGCGTCAGCGTGACGACGGGACGGCCATGCGGCGCCTCCGCCAGCACGCTCGCGTCTCCCGCGGCCTGTGCCTGGATGAGTTGTCCGAACGTGAACGGTCGACCGGGGATCTCGAGGTCGACGTCGGTGCGTTCGAGGATCTGGAGGAACACGCCGGCGGCGGGTCCTCCCTTGTGGTACTGGCCCGTGGAGTGGAGGAAGCGGGGACCCCAGCCGAAGGTGGTGGGGCGACCGCAGTCCGCGGCCACGAGTTCGCGCAGGCCTGCGAGCTGCGCGAGCTCGAGGCGGTTCACGTAGGCCTGGATGCTGAGGTAGCCGTCGGCGGTGACCCGTTCGTACAGGGCCGCCAGCACGCCGGCGACGGTGCCGCTGGCCGCGAGAGCGGGGTCGGAGACCCGGACTTCCACGCCGCCGTCGACGAACGCCGGGGCGGTGGGGGCCGGCTGCGCCTGCAGCAGACCGCGGGTGGCGTCCTTCGCCGATTCGACGTCGGGCTGGTCGAACGGATCGATACCGAGCATGCTGCCGGCGATCGCGGTCGCGTACTCCCAAACGACGAACTGGGCGCCCAGCGACCCGCTCACCAATACTTCGTCGGTGTGACGCTCGAAGAGGTGGAACGCGGTGGCGTCGTCGACGAACCGGACGACCTGCAGGTCGTCGGGGCGCGAGTCGAGCTCGGGCGAGACGGGCAGCAGCACCACGGGAAGGATGCCGGAGCCGTCCTTGCCCGTCGACTCCGCGACGAGCTGCTCGATCCAGTCGGGCAGGCCCACGATGTGGCTGCCGTCGGTGACCAGCCCGAGCTTGTCGCGGCGCAGGGCGCCACCGCCGGCGATCGCGGCGGCGAGGACCAGCGCCGGGTTCTCGGGGGAGTCGATCGCGACCTCGAGGAGCGTGGCATCCGCCTCGTCGAGGAGGTCGTCGATGTCGACGCCAGCGAGTCCCGTCGGCACCAGGCCGAACGCAGTGAGAGCGGAATAGCGTCCGCCCACCTCGGGGTCGGCGGTGAAGACCCGATAGCCGTCGGCTCGCGCCGACTGCTCCAGCAGCGAGCCGGGATCCGTCACCACGACGATGCGCTCGGCCGGATCGATGCCGAGGTCGCGGAAGGCGGCCTCGAAGGCGCGCTTGGCGGAGTCGGTCTCGATCGTCGAACCGGATTTGCTCGAGACCACCAGGACGGTCTGGGCGAGACCGCCCGACTCGGCGTCGCCGTCGATCGCGGCGAGCACCTGTCCGGGAGAGGTCGAATCGAGGATGACCAGCGGAACACCGGCCGTCTGGGCGATGACCTCGGGCGCCAGCGACGAACCGCCCATCCCCGCGAGAACGACGCGGGTCACGCCCTGCGCGACGAGCTCGTCGCGCAGGGCCGTGATCTCGGGCACGAGCGGGCGCGAGACGGAGACCGCCCGCACCCACCCGAGCCGACGGGATGCCTCGTCTTCGGCGGCCGGGCCCCACAGGCTCGCGTCGCCGGCGGTGATGCCCGACGCGATCAGCGAGCCGGTCAGGCCCGGCAGCTCGGCCGAGACGACCGAGCCGACGTGGCCCGTGACCTTGACCGCGAAGCTCACTTGGCGGCCTGGGCGCTTCCGGCCTCGAGGGCGGTCTTCACGGTGTCCTGCAGTTCGTGCCAGGAGGCGATGAACTTCTCGACGCCCTCGTCCTCGAGCGTCTGCGTCGCGTCGGCGACGTCGACGCCCGCGGCGGCGAGGCGGTCGAAGACCTCGTGCGCCTCGGCGTAGGCGCCGGTGATGGTGTCGCCGGTGATCACGCCGTGGTCGAACGTGGCCTCGAGCGTCTTCTCGGGCATCGTGTTCACGGTGCCGGCGGCGACGAGCTCGGTCACGTAAAGGGTGTCGGGCAGCGCCGGGTCCTTCACGCCGGTCGACGCCCACAGCGGGCGCTGCACGGTCGCGCCGGCGTCCAGCAGCTTCTTGGCGCGGTCCTCCGAGAACTTCTTCTCGAAGAGCTCGTAGGCCAGCCGCGCGTTGGCGATGCCCGCCTTGCCCTTGAGTGCTGCGGCTTCGTCGGTGCCGAGGGCGGCGAGACGCTTGTCGATCTCGGTGTCGACGCGCGAGACGAAGAACGACGCGACCGACTGCAGGGTCGAGATGTCGTGGCCGGCGGCCTGCGCCTTCTCGACACCGGCGAGGTAGGCGTCGATGACCTCCTCGTAGCGCTCGAGGCTGAAGATGAGCGTGACGTTGACCGAGATGCCCGCACCGATGACCTCGGTGATGGCGGGCAGGCCCGCCTTGGTCGCGGGGATCTTGATCAGCACGTTCTTGCGGTCGACGCGGGCCGAGAGGTCCTTGGCCTGCGCGACGGTGGCGTCGGTGTCGTGCGCGAGGTCGGGCGAGACCTCGATCGACACGCGGCCGTCGACACCGCCGGTGGCTTCGAACACGGGGAGGAAGATGTCGCACGCGTCACGGACGTCATCGGTGGTGATCGAGAAGATCGCCTCGTCGACATCGGCGCCGGCGGCGGCGAGTTCCTTGACCTGGCCCTCGTACGCTTCACCCTTCGACAGGGCTCCGGCGAAGATCGTGGGGTTGGTCGTCACGCCCGACACGTTGCGGGCGTTGATGAGCTCGGCGAGGTTGCCGGACTGGATCCGCTGACGCGACAGGTCGTCGAGCCAGATGCTGACGCCGGCGGCGGCGAGGTCTGCGGTGGGAGTGCTCATGTCGTTAATCTCCTCGGATTACTTCTTGGCCGCGGCGAGCGAGTCGCGCGCTGCCTCGACGACGGCCTCGGCCGTGATGCCGAACTTCTGGAACAGGGTCTTGTAGTCGGCCGACGCACCGAAGTGGTCGATCGCGACGGAGCGGCCGGCGTCGCCGACGATCCCCGCCCAGCTGAGGGCGGAGCCGGCCTCGACCGACACGCGCGCCTTCACCGACGCCGGCAGCACCGACTCGCGGTACGCCTCGTCCTGCTCGGCGAACCACTCCAGCGACGGAGCCGACACGACACGTGCGTGCACACCCTCGGCGGCGAGGGTCTCGCGCGCCTCGACGGCCAGCTGGACCTCGGAACCGGTCGCGATCAGGATGACGTCGGGCTCGCCGTTGGCGGCCTCGGCGAGCACGTACGCGCCCTTGACGGCGCCCTCGGCGGAAGCGAACTCCTCACCGGATGCCGCACCCTCGCCGCGCGCGAACACGGGGATGTTCTGGCGGGTCAGGGCGATGCCCGCGGGGCCGGCGGTGCGGCGCAGCAGCTCGAGCCACACGACGGAGGTCTCGTTGGCATCCGCGGGACGCACGAGGGCGAAGTTCGGGATGGCGCGGAGCGTCGCGAGCTGCTCGATCGGCTGGTGCGTCGGACCGTCTTCACCCAGGGCGACGGAGTCGTGCGTCCAGACGAAGATGGTCGGGATGTTCATCAGGGCGGCCAGACGCACCGGCGGGCGCATGTAGTCGCTGAAGATGAGGAACGTGCCGCCGAAGGGACGCGTGGGTCCGTGCAGCACGATGCCGTTGAGGATCGCGCCCATGGCGTGCTCGCGGATGCCGAAGTGCAGCACGCGCCCGTAGGGGTCGCCCGACCACTCGTGGGTCGACCACGACGAGGGGATGAAGGACTTGGCATCCTTGATCGTCGTCAGGTTGGACTCGGCGAGGTCGGCCGAACCGCCCCAGAGCTCGGGGAGCTCGGCGGCGAGTGCGTTGATGACCGTGCCGGAGGCGGCGCGGGTCGAAACGTCCTTGCCGGCTTCGAACGCCGGGAGCGCGTCGGCGATGTCGTCGGGCAGTTCGCGGGCCTGCAGGCGGTCCCACAGCTGCTTGCGCTCGGGGTGGGCCTCGGCCCAGGCGTCGAACTTCTCCTGCCAGGCGGCCTTCTCGGCCTCGCCGCGCTTCACGAGCTCGCGGGTGTGGGCGAGCACCTCGTCGTCGACGACGAAGTGCTGCTCGGGGTCGAAGCCGAGCACCTCCTTCGTGGCCTTGAGCTCGTCGGCGCCCAGGGCGGAGCCGTGGATCTTGCCGGAGTTCTGCTTGCCGGGCGAGGGCCAGCCGATGATCGTCTTGAGGATGATGAGCGAGGGCTTGCTCGTCTCGCCCTTCGCGGCCTCGAGGGCGCTGTGCAGCTCGGCGACGTCTTCGACGTACTGACCGGTCTTCTTCCAGTCGACCGTCTGCACGTGCCAGCCGTACGCCTCGTACCGCTTGGCGACGTCCTCGGTGAAGGCGACGTTGGTGTCGTCCTCGATCGAGATCTGGTTGGAGTCGTAGATGGCGATGAGGTTGCCGAGCTCCTGGTGGCCGGCGAGCGAGGAGGCCTCGCTGGTCACGCCCTCCTGAAGGTCGCCGTCACCGGCGATCACGTAGACGAAGTGGTCGAACGGGCTCTCGCCGGCCGGGGTCTCGGCGTCGAAGAGGCCGCGCTCGTAGCGGGCGGCGTAGGCGAAACCGACGGACGAGGCGAGGCCCTGACCGAGCGGTCCGGTGGTGATCTCGACACCGTCGGTGTGGCCGTACTCGGGGTGACCGGGGGTCAGGGAGCCCCAGGTGCGCAGCGCCTCGAGGTCCTTCTTCTCGAGGCCGAAGCCGCCGAGGTAGAGCTGTACGTACTGGGTCAACGACGAGTGACCCACCGAGAGGATGAAGCGGTCGCGTCCGGGCCAGTGCGTGTCGGCCGGGTCGTGGCGCAGCACCCGCTGGTACAGCAGGTACGCGGCCGGGGCCAGCGACATCGCGGTGCCGGGGTGACCGTTACCCACCTTCTCGACGGCATCCGCCGCCAGAATGCGGGCGGTGTCCACCGCGCGCCGATCGATTTCATCCCATTCGAAGTCCGACAAAACGGTGCCTCTCTCGATCTGCGCCCGTTCACGACCGACGTCCGCGCTCACCACCGTAGGAGTGGGAGGGGGGTGGGGGTGTCGTCGCGGGGCGCGCGTTCACCGCCAGCATAGCGAGAACCCACGACCCTGTTGCGGATCGTGACGGGGGTCGACAGGCGGCCGGGCGTGTGGTGCGGATGGCATAGAATCGAGGAGGTTCTTTACGCGCTACCCCGGGGGACGATGGACATCTCGACGACGTCGCACGGCATTGCGACGACCGATCGCCGCTCCGTCGGACGCACCGTGCGGGCTTACGTGGCCCTGACGAAGCCCCGCGTGCTCGAGCTCCTGCTGGTCACCACCGTGCCGGTGATGATCCTGGCGCAGGGCGGACTGCCCGACCTGTGGCTGATCTTCGCGACGGTCATCGGCGGCTCCCTGAGCGCCGGCTCGGCGGCCGCGTTCAACATGTACCTCGATCGCGACATCGACGCGCACATGCAGCGCACCGAGAACCGTCCGCTCGTGACCGGCGAGGTCTCGCCGCGCGGCGCGCTCGTGTTCGCGTGGACGCTCGCCGCCGTCTCGACCGTCTGGCTGTGGGTGTTCACGAACCCGCTCGCCGCCGGTCTGTCGGCAGCGGCCATCTTCTTCTACGTCGTGATCTACACGATGATCCTCAAGCGCCGCACCGAGCAGAACATCGTGTGGGGCGGCATCGCGGGCTGCTTCCCGGTGCTCATCGGCTGGTCGGCCGTCACGGGGTCGCTGTCGTGGGCGGCGCTCATCCTCTTCGCCCTGGTCTTCCTCTGGACGCCGCCGCACTACTGGCCGCTGTCGATGAAGTACGCCAGGCAGTACGAAGAGGTCGACGTCCCGATGCTGGGCGCCACCCGCAGCGGATCGCAGGTGGGACTCCAGGTCATCCTCTACGCGTGGGCCACCGTCGCGTGCTCGCTCCTGTTGATCCCCGTGGCATCCATGGGGCTGGTGTACACCGTGTCGTCGCTGGTGTTCGGCGGCTGGTTCGTCTACGAATCGCACCGCCTGTACTCCCGTGCCGTGCGAGGCGGCGAGCCGCGTCCGATGCGCGTCTTCCACGCCTCGATCACGTACCTCACGCTGCTGTTCGTCGCCATCGCCGTCGATCCGCTGCTGCCGTTCTGACCTGATTCTCAGGCGCCCGTCCCTCATCGGGGGCGGGCGCTTCGTCGTTTCGAGTGGTGCTGGCGGCGTGGATACGTCGACGACTCCGGATGCCGTTCGCCTGCGTCACCGGGTCGACGCGGGCGCAGAGGGGATGCCGGCCGAGCGGAGGAGATCCCGTAGGGGGAGGATCGCTGCCGCGGCATCCGTCCTCCGCTCGAGGGATCTCCTCCGGTGGCCGGGTGGCGCGAGTGCGACGGTGTTCGATCGAGTGCCGGGAATTCTGCGGCGGATGCCCACGGAGCGGAGGGGATTCCGCGGGGGGAGGATCGCCGCAGCGGCATCCGTCCTCCGCTCGGGGAATCTCCTCCGGCGGGCCGGCGGGCGGGCAGGCGGGCCGGCGGGCGGGCCGGCGGGCGGGCCGGCGGGCGGGCAGGCGGGCCGGTGGGCGGGCAGGCGAGCCGGCGGGCCGGCGGGCCGGCGGGCGGAGTCGAGGCGGGAGATCCGCAGACGCGAACGCGCCCACCCCCGGAAGGGAGCGGGCGCGTTCGTTCGAGCGGGATCAGCGGCGCGTGGCGTCGTCTCCGGCGTCGAGTCGGGGCTCGTCGTGGCGGGCTCCGGCGTCGAGCTTCGGGGCGTCGTGTCCGGCCTCGGCGGTGGCGCGTGCGGGAGCGGTCGCGGTCGACGGCGTCTCGACGTCGGCGTCCTCCACCGCGATGGGGGCGGCGGCTGCGGCGGGCGCGTATGCGGCGACGGCGGGCTCGGCGACCGTCTCGTCGTCGCTGGACCAGTCGATGCTCTCGACCGCCACATCGGGGCGGCGGGTCAGGGCGGAGGCCGCACCGAGCGCGAGCACGGCGACGATGCCCACGGCACCGGCACCGAGGACCGCGGCGCCGACGACGACCCACGACTGACCGACGTAGACCTGCACGACGGTGGCGTTGGGGTCGTTGAGGACCTCCTCCATCGCGGTGATCCCGTTCAGGACGATCGCGAGTCCGCCGATGATGGCGGCCAGGGATCCGACGACGAGCACCCAGAAGGGGATGCTGGTCAGCAGACGGGGACGAGTGTGCATGGGAGAACTCCTTGTCGTTCCGGCCCGGGGGAGTCGGAAAGCGTCATCCGACGCGGTGGCATCGGATGGATCACGGGCGCGGGGCACCCGGGGAACAACACTGTCCCACTCGGCGGTGTCGACGTTAGGGGTCGCCGATGAATGCCCCATGAGCGTATAAGAGCGCCGTCGCGCTCCGACCGCAGCGGCGTCGGGTGTCAGCGGCGCGCGGACGCGGTCTCGCGACGCGCGATCGGCTCGTCGGCGACGACCGGGTGCTTCAGGCGCAGCACGACGACGGTCATGGTCGCCGCGGCCAGCGCGGCCAGCACCATGTGGGTGCCGACGGCGAGTTCGGGCAGCCCGTTGCGCGCCTGGTAGAGGCCGACGGCGATCTGCACGAGCTCGACCGCCAGCAGGGCGGTCGCCCAGCGACGCACCGGGAGGCGGAGCCTCCACGCGATCACCACGACCACGAGGGTGAGGACGAACAGCGCGTAGCCGGGCCAGGCGTGCACGTGCTCGAGTACCTGGGCGTCGAAGCCGTTGCGGACGGAGGCCTCGTCACCCGAGTGGGGGCCGGCACCCGTGGTGAGCACGCCGAAGACGATGGTCAGGGCGAGGACCGCGGTGGTGGCGTGCACGAGTCCCGCGAACCAGCGCGGGGCGGCGAGGGCGCGGGCGCCCGCGGGCTGGTACATCCGCACCAGGAAGGCCGCGCACACGGCGACGAGCGAGATCGACGCGACGTAGTGGAAGCCGACGATGAAGGGATTCAGGCCCGTCAGCACCGTGATGCCGCCGACGACAGCCTGCGCGACGATGCCCACCAGCACGACGAGCGAGAGGACGAAGAGCACCCGGCGCTCGTGACGCATGCGCCACACGAGCACCACGACGGCGATGGCCAGGATGCCGACGAGCCCGGTCAGCGTGCGATTGCCGAACTCGATGACCCCGTGGATGCCCATCTCGGGCGTGTTGATCAGGGAGTCGGGCGTGCAGCGCGGCCACGTCGGGCAGCCGAGCCCCGACCCGGTGAGCCGGACGGCGCCGCCGGTGCCGATGATCAGCACCTCCGCCACGAAGGACAGCCACGCGAACACCCGCACCCGCCGGTCGACGTCGACGGGCAACCAGGCGACGAGACGTCGCAGAGGCTCGGGAACGCGGGTCGGTGACGTGGGGGACGAAGCGGAGGGCATGCGTGCGGCTTCCTGGCGTCGAGGCGGCCCCGGCGGTCCCGGTGTGCGGGGGAGCGGTGCTGCCGTACCGGGAGCGGGTGCCTGTAGAATCGAAGGGTCCGGGTGCGTCGCTCGCGCGATCCGCACCACTGACAGTCTAGGCGCGCCGCCAGCGCCTTCGAACGGGCCCACCAGCGACATTCCTGGGACTTCGACCGGAGTCCGGAATGTCGGGGCGGATGACACCGTTGAGGCCCGAGAAGGAGAGTGATCACCATGTCCGATGTACTCATCGACCGACCCGAGCTCGAAAGCCTGGGGCAATACGAGTTCGGCTGGCACGACACCGATGCCGCAGGTGCGCTCGCGCAGCGCGGGATCAACGAGGACGTCGTTCGCGGCATCTCTTCCCTGAAGTCCGAGCCGGAGTGGATGCTGAAGACGCGCCTCAAGGGCTACCAGCTCTTCGGCCGCAAGCCCATGCCCACCTGGGGTGCCGATCTCAGCGAGATCGACTTCGACAACATCAAATACTTCGTGCGTTCGACCGAGAAGCAGGCCCAGTCCTGGGAAGACCTCCCGGAAGAGATCCGCAACACCTACGAGAAGCTCGGCATCCCCGAGGCGGAGCGTCAGCGCCTCGTCGCCGGCGTCGCCGCGCAGTACGAGTCCGAGGTGGTCTACCACCAGATCCGCGAAGACCTCGAGCAGCAGGGTGTCATCTTCATGGACACCGACACCGCTCTGCGCGAGCACCCGGAGTTCTTCGAGGAGTACTTCGGCACCGTCATCCCCGCGGGTGACAACAAGTTCGCGGCCCTGAACACGGCGGTGTGGTCGGGCGGTTCGTTCGTCTACGTCCCCAAGGGCGTGCACGTCGAGATCCCGCTGCAGGCGTACTTCCGCATCAACACCGAGAACATGGGCCAGTTCGAGCGGACCCTGATCATCGCCGACGAAGACAGCTACGTGCACTACATCGAAGGCTGCACCGCGCCGATCTACAAGAGCGACTCGCTGCACTCGGCCGTGGTCGAGATCATCGTGAAGAAGAACGCGCGCGTTCGCTACACGACGATCCAGAACTGGTCGAACAACGTGTACAACCTCGTCACCAAGCGTGCCGTCGCCCACGAGGGCGCGACCATGGAATGGGTCGACGGCAACATCGGCTCCAAGGTGACGATGAAGTACCCCTCCATCTACCTGATGGGCGAGCACGCCAAGGGCGAGACCCTCTCGGTGGCCTTCGCCGGTCCCGGTCAGCACCAGGACGCCGGCGCGAAGATGATCCACATGGCGCCGTACACGCAGTCGTCGATCGTGTCGAAGTCGATCGCCCGCGGCGGCGGTCGTGCCGGGTACCGCGGCGAGGTGCGGGTGGATGCCAACGCGCACCATTCCGCCAACACGGTGCGCTGCGACGCGCTGCTGGTCGACACCATCTCGCGCAGCGACACGTACCCCGCGATCGACATCCGTGTCGACGACGTGCAGCTCGGCCACGAGGCCACGGTCTCGAAGGTCAGCGAGGAGCAGCTGTTCTACCTGCAGTCGCGCGGCCTCCCCGAAGACGAGGCCATGGCCATGATCGTCCGCGGGTTCATCGAGCCCATCGCGCGTGAGCTCCCGATGGAGTACGCGCTCGAACTCAACAAGCTCATCGAAATGGGCATGGAAGGATCCGTAGGCTAAATGACGACTGCGACCGAAACTCCCGCAGCCGCCGAGGGTCACATCGACCCGGCAGCCCTCGTGGCATCCGTCGTTCCGGTGCAGACGCGCTCGGAGCGTCTGACCTCGTTCGACCCGGCCGACTTCGGGACCCCCACAGGGCGCGAGGTCAACTGGAAGCTCAGCCCGATCGCGCGCCTGGCTCCGCTGTTCGTCGACGAGTCCGGCCCGACCGGCGTCATCACCGTCGACGTGCAGGCGCCGGATGCCGTGGAGCAGTTGCGTCTCGCGGCAGGTGACGCGCCGCGCGGCGAACACTTCCGTCCCGAAGACGTCATCGCGGCCCTCGCCTGGACCCACGAGTCCGAGGCGCCGCTGTTGCGGATCCCGGCGAACGTCGAGCTCGACGAGCCCGTGGTGGTGCGGCTGACCGGCACCGGCGGGCTGGCGCACGCCCACGTCGTCATCGAGGCGCAGCCGAATTCCCGCGGCACCGTCGTGCTGCGGCACGAGGGCACCGCCCAGCACGCCCAGAACGTCGAGATCATCGTGCGCGACGGAGCAGACCTGACGGTCGTATCGGTGCAGAAGTGGGACGACGACGCGATTCACGCCTCGGCGCACCAGGCGCGCGTCGACCGCGACGCGAAGCTGACCCACGTCGTGGTGAGCTTCGGCGGTGGTGTCGTGCGCGTGAATCCGTCGGTCGAGCTGTCGGGCGCGGGCGCCGAGGGCCGTCTCTACGGTCTGTCGTTCGCCGACGCCGGCCAGCACCTCGAGTCGCAGGTCTACCTGCACCACAAGGGTCCGCACACGGTCGGAGACGTGCTCTACAAGGGTGCGCTCCAGGGCGCGAGCGCCCGCAGCGTGTGGATCGGCGACGTGCTCATCGGACCGGATGCCACGGGCACCGACTCGTACGAGGCGAACCGCAACCTGGTGCTCACCGACGGTGCGCGCGCCGACTCGATCCCGAACCTCGAGATCGAGACGGGCGACATCCGGGGCGCGGGCCACGCCAGCGCCACGGGGCGCTTCGACGACGAGCAGTTGTTCTACCTGCAGGCCCGCGGCATCGCGGAAGACGAGGCGCGACGACTCGTCGTCCTCGGCTTCCTCAGCGAGATCGTCCAGCGCATCGGCATCCCCGAGCTCGAGACCGAGCTGACCGAGGCGATCGAGCGCGAGCTGGCTCAGGGGGCTGACGCGTGAGCGCTGCCCGCGCCTGCGCGCTGAGCGACCTCGTGCAAGACGAAGCGCACCGCGTCGAGATCGGCGGTGTCGCCATCGCCGTGGTGCTCGACGGCAACGGCGACGTGCACGCGATCGGCGACGTCTGCACCCACGGCGACATCTCGCTGTCGGACGGCTTCGTCGAGGGCGAGACGCTGGAGTGCTGGGCCCACGGCTCGGCCTTCTCGCTGAAGACGGGACGCCCTCTCAATCTGCCGGCTTTCGAGCCGGTGCCCGTGTACGAGGTCGTGATCGACGGAGACGACGTGCTCATCGATCCGTCCGTCACCAAGGCGACGGCCTGAGCCGCGCCCACGACCCCAGACTTACGTAAGGAACCCCATGTCTGTCCTCGAGATCCGCGACCTCCACGTGACGGTCGAGACGGAGAACGGTACGACCCCGATCCTCAACGGCGTGACGCTGACGCTGCGCACCGGTGAGACCCACGCCATCATGGGCCCCAACGGCTCCGGCAAGTCGACCCTGGCGTACACGATCGCCGGTCACCCCAAGTACACGGTCACCAGCGGTTCCATCACGCTCGACGGTGAAGACGTGCTCGAGATGACCGTCGACGAGCGCGCTCGCGCCGGTCTCTTCCTGGCGATGCAGTACCCGGTCGAGATCCCCGGTGTCACGGTCACCAACTTCCTCCGCACCGCCAAGACGGCCATCGACGGCGAGGCTCCGGCCATCCGCAGCTGGACGAAGGACGTCAAGGGCGCCATGTCGAACCTGCGCATGGACTCGACGTTCGCCGCCCGCAACGTGAACGAGGGTTTCTCCGGCGGCGAGAAGAAGCGTCACGAGATCCTTCAGCTCGAGCTGCTCAAGCCGAAGATCGCCGTGCTCGACGAAACCGACTCCGGTCTCGACGTCGACGCGCTCAAGATCGTCTCGGAGGGCGTGAACCGCGCCAAGGAGCAGACCGACCTCGGTGTGCTGCTCATCACGCACTACACGCGCATCCTCCGCTACATCCGCCCCGACTTCGTCCACGTGGTCGTCAAGGGCCGGATCGTCGAAGAAGGCGGCCCCGAGCTCGCCGACCGTCTCGAAGAAGAGGGTTACGACCGTTTCCTCGAGGCCGGTACGCCGGTCGACGCGTAAGATCGTTACATGACCGCAACCCTCGCGCCCGAGAAGTACGACGAGGTCACCGAGGCCCTGAAAGACGTGATGGACCCCGAACTGGGGATCAACGTCGTCGATCTGGGACTCATCTACGACCTGGCGTGGGATGACGAGAACGACGCGCTCGTCATCCACATGACACTGACCTCGGCCGGCTGCCCGCTGACCGACGTGCTCGAAGAGCAGACCGCTCAGGCCCTCGACAACGTCGTGGACCGCTTCCGCATCAATTGGGTGTGGATGCCGCCGTGGGGCCCCGAGCGCATCACCGACGACGGCCGTGACATGATGCGAGCCCTCGGGTTCGCGATCTGACCGGTCGCGCCGAGCCCCGCGGGTCGCCCTGACCCGCGTCCTCGGCCTCGCGAACGCCCGTCCCTCCGGGGGCGGGCGTTCTCGCGTGTTCCAGGCGGCGGTGCCGTGCTCGTGTGTCGCCGTCTGACGCGTCGATTCCCCGGCATCCGGGGCGCTCATTAGGCTCACGACATGAGCGTTCCTCCCCTCCAGGCCCTGCCGCTCGCCCTCCTCCGTCAGCGAACGAGCACGAAGTGGCGCTCGTACGGTGACGATGTGATCCCCATGTTCGTCGCCGAGACCGACTTCGCCTTGGCTCCCGGCATCACCGCCGCCCTGCACCGCGCCGTCGAGATCGGCGACACCGGGTACACGCCGCCGCGGCCGGGTATCGACCTCGACTTCGCGGACTTCGCCGACCGCCACTGGGGCTGGCGCCCGGATCCGTCGCGCATCCGCTGGACGGGGGACGTGATGATGGGCGTCGTCGAGGTGCTTCGTGCCGTCACCTCGCCCGGTGACCGGGTGGTCGTCACCCCGCCGGTGTACCCGCCGTTCTACGACACGGTCGAGGAGGCGGGTGCGGTGGTGGAGCGCGTTCCGCTCGTCGACGACGGCCGCGGCTGGAGACTCGACCTCGACGGCATCGAGCGGGCCCTCGCCGCCGGCGCCCGCTCGGTACTGCTGTGCAACCCGCACAACCCCACCGGCACCGTCCACACGCGGGAGTCGCTCGCTGCCCTGGCGCGGTTGGCGCATCGGTTCGGAGCGACCGTCGTCAGTGACGAGATCCACGCTCCGCTCACGCACGCCCCCGCCGTGTTCACCCCGTTCCTGGATGCCGCGTTCGAGGCCGCCGCGGTCGGGTACACGGTGACGAGCGCGAGCAAGACGTACAACCTCGCCGGGCTCAAGTGCGCGGTCATCGTGACGGGCGCCGACGAGACCGCGGCGGTCGTGCGTGCGCTGCCGTGGGAGGTGGAGTGGCGCGCAGGACTGTTCGGCGTCATCGCCAACCGCGCCGCGTTCTCGGCCGACAGCGACGAGTGGCTCGAGGGGCTGCTGGCCGCCCTCGATCAGAACCGTCGCCTGCTGGCCGACCTGCTCGCCGAGCACCTCCCCCTCGCGCGCTACCGCATCCCCGACGCCGGCTTCCTCGCCTGGGTGGACGTCTCGGCCTACGGGTGGGGCGAGAATCCCGCGCCGTTGATCCGGCGCGAGGCGAAGGTTGCGCTGCACCACGGCCCGCTCTTCGGCGAAGAGGGCGTGGGGCACGTGCGCATCAACGTCGGCTGCGCGCCCGAGGTGCTGCGCGACGCGATCGAGCGCATCGGGCACTTGGTGCCCCGAGGGTGATCCGGATCTCGGTCGATGCCCCGAGGGCGACCCGGATCTCGGTCGATGCCCCGAGGGCGACCCGGATCCCGGTTGATGCCGGCACTCCCGTCCACGGCCGCTGAGCGCCTCCGGGAGAAGCGCTCAGTCGTCGACGGCGACCATGACGTCGGACGCCTTCACCACGGCGTACGCTTCGACGCCGGCGGCCAGCCCGAGCTCGTCGACGGCGTCGTTGGTGATCGACGACGTCACGATGGAGCCGCCGACATCGATGCGGACGTGCGCGGTGGTCGCGCCTTTCGTCACCTCGACGATGGTGCCCTTCAACCGATTGCGTGCGCTGATTCGCATGAGTGCTCCCTCGTGTGACGACATCGCCCACGGTGGGCTGTCGGACACGTGGCCCACCTTAAGCCCCCGGTCCGGGGCGCGTGGCGGACGTGACCCCGGTGCGTGGCATCCGGAGTCTGTTCCGCGCCCGCGCCCGCGCGCAACCTGCGCCCGGAACGGCATCAGGTCGTCAGCACTCCGCGCGACCGGTGCGCCAGTAACCCATGAAGGCCACCGCCCGCCGGTCGACCCCGCGCTCGGTCACGAGGTGACGGCGCAGGGTCTTGATCGCCGAGGCCTCGCCCGCGAGCCAGGCGTACAGCGGAGCCTTCTTCAGCGCGGCCCCGCCCTTGGCGGTGCGGGGGACCTCCCAGAGCATCCCCTCGTCGATGTCGATCTCCTCGACCTCGTCGCCGTGCCCATCGGGGGTGAGCGCGAAGGCGGCGTCGCGCGTGGCGGAGACCAGGTGCGCGTGACGATCGCGGCCCGCGCGAGCCGCCACCAGGAACGAGAAGCCCGGATGCCGGGGGAGGTAGGCGCAGTCCTCGGGGGTGGGTACCTCGAGCACGACCGTACCCGTGGCATCCGCGGGCAACTGCTCCAGGATGACGGCGATGGCCGGCGCCGCTGTCTCGTCTCCGGCCAGCAGGTAATCGCCGGTCTCTGCGGGAGGGACGAAGTCGACGCCGAAGCTCACGTCGGTGAGCGCCACCGTGGGGGCGAACACGAGCACCTCATCGCCGACGCGGGCGTTCTCGATCCACGCCGAGGCGGGTCCCAGCACTTCATGGGCGACCATGTCGATATCGATCTCGCGATCGGCACGTCGCACGGCGCGGGTCGTGTACGTGCGGAAGGGGAGGCGCTGCTCGTCGGGGAGCTCACGCCAGGCGGTCCACCAGTCCGCGCCGGTCGGCATGGCATCCAGGCTCAGCGTGTCGGTGGGGAAGACGACCTTGATGCGCTGGTCGAAGCCGGGATCGCCGTATTCGTGGAGGTCGTCGCCGACGAAGGTGAAGCGACGGAAACTGGGCGTGAGGTCGGTGATGCGGGCGACGCGGACGCGGAAGAACCGGGAGGTCTCACGAGGGGAGGACATCGAGGGGCTCCTGAACGGTGTCGGGGGCGGACACGCGCGGGCTCGCGTGGTGGCGACCGCGGGGGAGGACGAGCGGGGTGCCCGAGACGGGGTCGGGGACGACGAGGGCGTCGAGACCGAACACCTCGCGGATGAGGTCGGAGGTCATGACGGAGGTGGGATCTCCGGCGGCGACCACGTGACCCTCGCGCAGCGCGATGAGGTGATCGGCGTAGCGAGCGGCCATGTTCATGTCGTGCAGGACCATCACCGTGGTGGTGCCGCGGTCGCGGTTGAGGTCGGTGAGCAGGTCGAGCACCTCGACCTGGTGCGCGACGTCGAGGAAGGTCGTCGGCTCGTCGAGCAGCAGGATGTCGGTCTCCTGCGCCAGTGCCATGGCGATCCACACGCGCTGACGCTGGCCACCGGACAGCTCGTCGATCGAGCGGTCGGCGAGGTCGCTGATACCGGTCGCGGCGAGGGCCTCGGCGACGACCTCGTAGTCGCGGGCGCTCCAGCGGGCGAGCGCGCGCTGGTGCGGGTGGCGCCCGCGGCCCACCAGGTCGGCGACGGCGATGCCCTCGGGCGCGATCGGGCTCTGCGGGAGCAGACCGAGGATGCGCGCCACTTCTTTGGAGGGCCGTTCGTGCAGCGCCTTACCGTCGAGCACGACCCGCCCGGCTTTAGGGGGAAGCAGGCGCGCGAGCGCGCGGAGGAGCGTCGACTTGCCGCAGCCGTTGGCGCCGACGATGGCGGTGATGCGACCGGCGGGGAAGCTGATGTCGAGGTCGTCGACGATCACGCGGTCGCCGTAGGCGAGGGTGAGTCCCTCCGCGGTGAGCGTGCGGTTCGCGGTCACGAGAGGGCTCCCTCGGGGTGGGAGGTCACAGGGGCGGTCACAGTGAGCCTCCGGAACGGTTGGTCCTGATGAGCAGGTAGATGAGGTAGGGCGCGCCGAGCACCCCGGTGATGACGCCGACGGGATAGCGGTTGTCGAAGGCGAACTGACCGAGCAGGTCGCTGAGCATCACCAGGAGGGCGCCGACGAGTCCGGCGGGCACCAGGAGCGAGCCACCCGGACCGACGAGTCGGGCGGCGATCGGGCCGGCCATGAACGCCACGAACGCGATGGGGCCGCTCGCCGCGGTGGCGACGGCCAGCATCACGACGGCGCCGACGATGAGCAGCAGGCGGGTGCGCTCGACCCGCACGCCGAGACCGGCGGCCGAGTCGTCGCCGAGGCGCAGGACGGCGAGTCCGCGCGTGTTCGCGACCATGAGCGGCAGGACGACCGCGACGGTGACGGCCAGCGGCAGCAGGCGCTCCCACGAGGCGTTGTTGAGGCTGCCGGTGAGCCACTGCATCGCCGTCTGCAGATCCCAGTTCGCCGCGCGGGTCAGCACCCACGTCGTGACGCTGTCGAGCATCGCCGCCACGCCGATGCCGATGAGTACGAGCCGGGTGCCGGTGAAGGCTCCGCGGCGTGAGAGGAAGTAGATGGCCCCTGCCGTGGCGAGGGCGCCCACCAACGCGAAGGCGGAGACGGCGGCATCCGAGAGGGAGAAGCCGATGATCGCGACGACGGCGAAGGCGCTCGCGCCCGAGGAGATGCCGATGATGTCGGGGGAGGCGAGGGGGTTCCGCAACATCGTCTGGAACGTCACGCCCGCCATCCCGAAGGCGAGGCCCGAGAGGAGCCCGAGGCTGGCGCGCGGGAGGCGGAGCTCGCCGATCGTGAAGGAGGCGCCGGGCACCGTCTGCCCGAGGAGCACGCGGACGACCTGGTCGGGGGTGTAGAAGGTGTTGCCGACCATCAGGGTGACGACGTACACGACGAGGACGGCGATCAAGAGGACGACTGCGACGAGGGTGCGACGGCGGGCACGGTCACGGCGACCCCGGATGAGCGCGGCCACGTCGGGGACGGATGCCGTGGCGGCATCGCCCCGGGGCGAGAGGGTCTGGGCGCTCACAGTTCGCGCACCTTCTGCCGACGGACGATCCAGATGAAGAAGGGGGCACCGATCAGAGCCGTGAGGATGCCGACCTCGACCTCGGTCGGGCGCGCGACGAGGCGGCCCACGACGTCGGCGCCGACGAGGAGGATGGCCCCGCCGAGGGCCGAGAAGGGGACGAGCCAGCGGTGATCGGTGCCGATGAGCATGCGGCAGACGTGGGGGACGACGAGGCCGACGAACGCGATGGGACCGGCGACGGCGGTGGCGGCGCCCACGAGCACGACCGCTCCGGCGGAGGCGACGAGGCGCGTGCGGCCGACGTGCTCGCCGAGACCCGTGGCGACGTCGTCGCCGAGCGCGAGGGAGTTCATGCCGCGGGAGCAGAGGATGCAGACGAGGGCGCCGATCGCGAGGACCGGCAGGACCACCTGCACGCGGTCCCACGTCGCGCCGCCGATCCCCCCGATCTGCCAGAACCGGAACACCTCGAGCAGGTCCACGCGGGGGAGCAGGATCGCACTCGACAGCGACCCGAAGGCCGCCGTGGTCGCCGCGCCCGCGAGGGCGAGTTTGAGCGGGGTCGCGCCGCCGCGACCGAGCGAGCCCACGGTGTAGACGAAGACGGCCGCTGCGGCGGCGCCGACGATCGCGAAGCCCATGTACCCGGACGAGCTGGAGAGCCCGAAGAACGCGATGCCGGTGACCACGGCGAGCGATGCGCCCGCGGAGACGCCCAGGATGCCCGGATCGGCGAGCGGATTGCGGGTGACGGCCTGCATGGTCAGACCCGCCATCGCGAGGGCGGCGCCGACGAGGAGTCCGAGGACGGTGCGGGGCACGCGGGTGATCACCGCGGCCTCGCCGACCCCGCCGCCGCCCGTGAAGGCGGAGGCGATCTCGGTCAGCGAGACGTCGCGGGTGCCGAAGGCGATGGATGCCGCCGACACCACCACCACGCCCCCCGTGAGCACCAGCAACCACAGCAGGCGGCGACTCGCCGGACGCCGCAGGGAGGCGGCATCCGGGAGCACGTCGACGACGGGGGAGCGGGTGGTCATGAGGGGCGCGGTCCGGTGAGGGGGATCAGCTGACGGCGGTGGTCAGCAGGTCGAGGTACTGGCCGAAGCCCCAGCCGACCGACAACGGCGAGGGGTTCGCCGAGGCCGCGAGCGGCGTGCCGTCTTCGAGGACGGCGATGCGGCCCGCAGCGATGGCGGGGATCTTCGACAGCAGCGGGTCGGCCTGCAGCTGTGCGACGGTCGAGCCGTCGGTGTTGCCGTAGGTGATCCACAGGCCCACGTCGCTGAAGACGTCGGCGTTCTCGGAGCTGATGTCGCTGTAGAAGGCGTCGACCTCGGCCGAGGTCTTCGTCACCTGCTCGGGCTCGGGCATGCCCAGCTCGTGCAGGAAGCCCGCGCGCGGATCGTGCGAGGTGTAGTACGTGATGGTGCTGAGATCGGTGGGGTCGGTGAATGCGAACAGGGGCGCGGCGTCCGCGAGGGCGGGGTGCGCGGCGTAGGCGTCCGCGGCCTCGGTCTTGATCTGCTCGATGAGGGCGTCGCCCTCGGTCTCGAGGCCGAGGGCCTTCGAATTGAGCTGGATCATCTGATCGAGGGTGGTACCCCAGGCGGCGTCGGGGTAGGCGACGACGGGCGCGATCTTCGACAGGGTGTCGTAGTCCTCCTGCGTCAGACCCGAGTAGGCGGCGAGGATCACATCGGGCTGCGTGTCGGCCACGGCCTCGAAGTCGATGCCGTCGGTCTCGTCGAAGAGCGCAGGGGTCTCGCCGCCGAGCTCGGTCAGCTTGTCTTCGACCCAGGGGAGGATGCCGTCGCCGTCGTCGTCGCCCCACGTGGCCTTCGCCATGCCCACGGGCACGATGCCGAGCGCGAGCGGGACCTCCTGGTTGGACCACGCGACGGTCGCGACGCGTTCGGGCTTCTTCTCGATCACGGCCTGGCCGAGGGCGCTGTCGACGGTGACGGGGAAGACGCCGTCGGAGCCCTGCGCCGCCTCTCCTTCCGGCGATGCGGAGGTACCGGCGCAGCCGGTGAGGACGAGGGCGGAGCCGACGGCGAGGGCCGCCAGGGCGCGGAATCGGGACACAGAGAGCCTCCTGTGATTCAAGTAAGGACAGGCTTAGCTTAGGTCAGTGATCGGGTGAGAACGCAAACCCGGATGCCGAGACCGGGGCCGAACGTCTCGACACCGAGCTATCCGGGGCGGACGTTCGGCGACCGTCCGGGCACACGGCATCCGGGCCGCTCGAGACTCACTGTCGGGGAACGTTAGGGAAGGCGACTTATACTGGGTGGCTGGCCATCCTCTGGCCATTCCCCGACCCCGAAGAACGGACGTTCGCTGTGCTCGCCGTGCACGACCTCGAGATCCGCGTGGGCGCCCGCGTGCTCATGTCCGATGTGGCGTTCCGCGTCTCCGACGGCGACAAGATCGGCCTCGTCGGGCGCAACGGTGCCGGGAAGACGACGCTCACGAAGGTGCTCGCGGGTGACCTGCTGCCTTCGAACGGCGGCGTCGACCGCTCGGGCGAGCTCGGCTATCTGCCCCAGGACCCCCGCTCGGGCGACCCCGAGATGCTGGCGCGCACGCGCATCCTCGACGCCCGCGGTCTGGGTTCGCTCGCCCTCGGCATGCACGAGGCGTCCCTGGCCATGGCCGACCACGACGCCGCGGTCGCCGCGAAGGCGATGAAGAAGTACGCCAACCTCACCGAGCGGTTCGAAGCGGCGGGCGGGTACGCGGCCGAGGCCGAGGCGGCATCCATCGCCCACAACCTCTCGCTCCCCGACCGCATCCTCGATCAGCAGCTGAAGACCCTGTCGGGCGGTCAGCGTCGTCGCATCGAGCTCGCGCGCATCCTCTTCTCGGATGCCCGCACGATGATCCTCGACGAGCCGACCAACCACCTCGACGCCGACAGCGTCGTGTGGCTGCGCGAGTTCCTCAAGGGCTACAAGGGCGGCCTCATCGTCATCTCCCACGACGTCGAGCTCGTCGGCGAGACGGTCAACCGGGTGTTCTACCTCGACGCCAACCGTCAGGTCATCGACATCTACAACATGAACTGGAAGAACTACCTGCGCCAGCGGGTGGCCGACGAGGAGCGCCGCAAGAAGGAGCGCGTCAACGTCGAGAAGAAGGCCACGGCGCTGCAACTGCAGGCAGCGCGCTTCGGCGCGAAGGCGTCGAAGGCCGCCGCCGCCCACCAGATGGTCGCGCGCGCCGAGAAGATGCTCTCCGGCCTCGACGAGGTGCGTCAGGACGAGCGGGTCGCGAAGCTGCGCTTCCCCAAGCCCGCGCCCTGCGGCAAGACCCCGCTCATGGCGTCGGGTCTGTCGAAGTCGTACGGATCGCTGGAGATCTTCACCGACGTCGACCTCGCCATCGACCGTGGGTCGCGCGTCGTCATCCTGGGTCTCAACGGCGCCGGCAAGACGACGCTGCTGCGCATCCTCGCGGGCGTCGACCAGCCCGACACCGGCCAGCTCGAACCCGGTCACGGTCTCAAGATCGGTTACTACGCGCAGGAGCACGAGAACCTCGACGTCTCGCGGTCCGTGCTCGACAACATGATGTCGGCCGCGCCGCACATCACCGCGACCGAGGCCCGCAAGGTGCTGGGATCGTTCCTGTTCGTGGGCGACGACGTGCTCAAGCCCGCGGGGGTCCTCTCGGGCGGTGAGAAGACGCGTCTGTCGCTCGCGACGCTCGTGGTGTCGTCGGCGAACATGCTGCTGCTCGACGAACCGACGAACAACCTCGACCCCGCTTCTCGTGAGGAGATCCTCGGCGCGCTCGCGCATTACGAGGGCGCGGTCGTGCTCGTCTCGCACGACGAGGGTGCCGTCGAGGCGCTCAACCCCGAGCGGGTGCTGATCCTCCCCGACGGTGTCGAAGACATCTGGGGCCGCGACTACGCCGACCTGATCACGCTCGCCTGATCGCCCGCGGCTGATCACCTGCGCCTGATCGCTCGCGCGTGATCACTCCGGCCTGATCACCCGGCGCCCCGCCATCATCCGCCGGAGGCGACACACGAGCAGGGATGCCGGCAGGCCGGCATCCCGCGGGATCACCGGGCGTCGAGCAGCGCGTCTTCGTCGTCGGCGTCGCGGTCGCGCGGACGCTTCCGCGAGCGGTGGAGAGCGACCGGGTCGACGCGACGGGCTTCTTTCGGCGCGGTCTCGGCAGCGGGAACCGGGACGGAGTCGTCTTCGGCGTCTTCGCGACGGAGTCTGCGCTCGTTGACGATGACGTAGCCGATGAAGGCGAAACCCATCACCGCGAAGAGGATCCACTGGATCGCGTACGACAGGTACGGACCCGGATCGTTGCTCGGCGGGTCGATCGTGAACGGAGCCGTCGCGGGGGCGGGGGTCTCCGACATCAGCAGTCCGTAGGCGCCCTCTTCGAGCGGCCCGGTCTGTTCGGCGACCAGCCCGAGGTTGATCGTGGGCACCTGGCCCGGCTCGGCCGATCGTCCCGAGGTGGGGGCCGCCTCGCCGGGGCGCAGGCGCACCTCGACGGTCACCTCGCCCGTCGGCGGAGCGGGGATCTCGTCGGGCGCCGACTGGCTGTTGCCCGGCGGCAACCATCCTCGATCGACGAGGACGACGCGGCCGTCGTCGAGGCGGAACGGCACGAGCTGCTCATAAGCGGCGGACCCCCCGTGCGCGCGATTGCGCACGAGGAGCTGATCGTCGGGGAGGTAGCGGCCCTCGAGCGTGACCGGTCGCCATTCGTCGGCGGGGTCCAGCTCGGCTCCGGGGGCGAGCAGCTGCTCCAACGCGACGGGTGCCGCGTCGTAGTTGTTCTCGACGAGCTGCAGCTGCTCGGTGCGCTCGGCGTTGCGCGAGAACTGCCAGTTCGACAGGAACGCGCACGCGATCGCGAAGAGGATCGCGACGCCGACGTACATCGCCCACCGGGCGGCGGCGGGGGTCTCGCGCGCGCTCATGCGCGCCCTTCGACGGCAGGCGCTGCGTAACCGCTCACGTCATCCTCCCTGGCCACGCTTCCAGGGTACGTCGGTCGGGCTGTGCGTGTGCTCACGCAATCCGTGCCGCGGGGGCGACGGCCCGCGGGCGGGGCCGCGGCGCGCTCGGGATCGCCTGTTCGGGAACTCACGCCTTTTCGTGAACTCACGCCTTTTCGTGAACTCACGCCTGCTCGTGAACTCACCCGTGCGGCGCCGCGAGAGCGCTGACCTCGACGGGGAAGTCCCGCGCGCTCAGGAACTCGCGGAGATAGACGACGTGCTCGTCGCACGCGACCCACGTCTTCCGGCGTTCGGGCGCGTGGATCCGAGGATTGCGCCAGCGGAGGGCCCAGATCGCGTCGTCGCGGCATCCCGCTCGTGAGCACTCGGTCTGCTCGGCGGGGGCGGACGGCCTCACCGACGCCCCGGATGCGGGCGACGCCGGCGGTGGTGCGACCGCCGTCTGCTCGACGGATGCCGGCCGTGCGGACGACGCCTGTGGCGCGTCGGTCACGACCGGTCGTCGCGCGGCGGGTCGAGGCGCGGAGTCTCGGCGATACGGATGACGAGAGGCGCATCGGGATCGGCCGCTGCGGCGGCCGGCGCGGGGCGCGGAGCCTCGATCGCGCGCTCGGGATTGATCGCGGTGGTCTCGGGGGCGTCCTGGCCCACGTTCGCGAGGATCACGGCGACGTAGGGCAGGAAGATCGCGCCCGCGGCGAAGACGAAGGTGTACCAGCCGTAGGGGGTGATGAGCGCCATCGCGAGGAAGCATCCGATGCGGATGCCCATCATCAGCATGTACCGGGCGAAACGACCGTCAGCGTCCTCCCGGGGAGCCTTGGGGAGCGACGTCGCAGACTGGGCGCGGTTTGTCTTCACAGTGGTCTCAGGGTACGCCCGTGGGCGAGGGGGTCGGCGCGTTCTCGCGGACGTCGTCTCGACGTCATGACAAGCCTCGGGGAGACGACTGCGGGTGCCGCCCCAGAGGACGACACCCGCAGCGACTCGAGCGATCGCTCAGGAGCTGTATCGCACGTCGCTCCCGCCGGCGACGCCGAGGATGACGACCAGCAGGACGATGGCGAGGATGCCGAGCCCGAGACTGATGTAACCGATGAGCACGCCCGACAGGGCCATGCCGCGTCCGCGCTCGCCCGTCGTCTTGAGCTGCTTCAGCGAGATGTGTCCGGTGATGATGCCGACGATCTGGCCGATGACCGGGATGACGAAGAGTCCCACGAGCGACGACACCAGCGCGACGACGGCCAACGGGTTGACGCGCGGGGCGGCGCTGTAGCCGTAGGCGGGTGCACCGTAGGGCTGCTGTCCGTAGGGCTGCTGTCCGTACACCTGCTGTCCGGTGTCCTGCTGTCCATAGGTCTGCTGACCGTATGCGGGAGCCCCGGGTGCGGACTGTCCGTAGGCGGGCGCCGGGTAGGCGGGTGCGCCGTAGGGCGGTGCCGGCGGGGCGTCGTTCCCCGTCGAGGGAGTGCCGCTTCCGGGCACCGGGGGAGCGTCGTACGGGGGCGCCGGGGGGAAACCGTCGCCCGTCGGACGGGACGGTGCGTCTGGACCGGTCGCGTCGGCGCCGGTCGCGTCGGGCGTGTGTCCGTACGGGGAGGGGTCGTTGGTGCGGTCGTCGCTCACGGGATGCCTTTCGTCGCGCTGTGTTCCAGCGTTCCAGCGCCGCTCGACCCGTGTCAAACCCCGGGACGCGCGCGATGATGCGTATGCCGGTCGCCGTCGGCCCCGGGCGTCGCTCGCTAGGCTGGGCCGGTTACGTCCCCGCAGCACAGGAGTGTCACCATGTCCCAGGACCGCGTCGTCGTCGTCACCGGAGGAAACCGGGGCATCGGTCGTGCCATCGCCGAGCGGTTCGTCGCCGAGGGGTGGAAGGTCGCCGTCACCGCGCGGTCGGGCGAGGGCCCCGAGGGGACTCTCACCGTTCGTGCCGATGTGACCGACGCGGCCGCCGTGGATGCCGCGTTCTCGCGGGTCGAAGCGGAACTGGGTCCGATCGCGGTCGTCGTCGCGAACGCCGGTGTGACCAAGGACACCCTGCTGCTGCGCATGAGCGAAGACGACTTCGACAGTGTCGTCAACACCAATCTCGGCGGGGCGTTCCGCGTGGTCAAGCGTGCGTCGAAGGGGATGCTGAAGGCGCGCTGGGGTCGTGTCATCCTCATCTCCAGCGTGGTCGGTCTGTACGGCTCGGCGGGACAGATCAACTACGCCGCCTCCAAGAGCGCTCTCGTGGGCTTCGCGCGCTCGCTGACGCGCGAGCTCGGCGCGCGCGGCATCACCGCGAACGTCGTCGCGCCCGGGTTCATCGAGACCGAGATGACCGCCGAACTGCCCGCTGACACCCAGGCGGAGTACAAGAGGAACATCCCCGCCGGTCGTTTCGCTTCTCCCGATGAGGTCGCGGGTGTCGTGACCTGGCTGGCCGGCGACGATGCCGCGTACATCTCGGGCGCCGTCATCCCCGTCGACGGCGGACTCGGGATGGGTCACTGACCGACGCTTCCGACGCTCCCGACGCTCCCGACGCTTCCGACGCTTCCGACGCTTCCGACGCTTCCGGGGCCTCGTGGCCGTAGGGCAGGGGTCGGAGTTGGCGGAGGGCGGTCACGCGACCGGTGCGCCCGATCGGCGCTCACGTCCTCCATTCACCCGATCCGCCGGCTGAGGGTCGACGGCGGTCACGGCGGCCGGTCCGCCGGCGGAACGCCGATGGTCGTCGCCCAACGGACGCGGCCGCGGCCGCGCCGTGACACGACGACGCCGATGGGCGCCGGTGGTCGTCCTACCGCACCGCCGCCACCAGTTTTTTCGCGAACTCGGCAGGTTGCGAGAACTGCGGCCAGTGGCCCGAACCGAGGTGCACGACCTCGACGTCGTCGATGCGACCGAACTCCTCGGCGAAGGCGCCCCAGTCGGCGAGCACGTGGGGCAGGGATTCGGCGTCGAGCTGACCGGACAGGATCGTCACGGGCACGGAGAGTCGACGGTCGTCGCCGAGCGTGACCGGGGAGGTCGGTACCCGCCCGGGAACGTCGACCACCTGCTGGGCGGTGCGGCGACGCGTCTCGTCGTCGATGTCGGCGACGTCGTCGTGATCGAAGAAGTCCCAGCCCGGGAAGTGCACCACGCCGTCGTCGACGGGGAACTCGGAGATCATCGCCCCGGGATGCGGCGCGATGGTGTCGACCAGGATGACGCGTGCGACGCGCTCGGGGCGCCGGTCGGCGGCACCCCACACGACGTTCCCCCCGCCGGAATGCCCGACGAGAACGACGGGCTGATCGAGACGGTCGATCTCGGAGACGACGGCATCGACCCAGTCGTCGATGACCAGGTCGCCGACCGCGGGGCCGGGCATGGTCAACGGATGCGGTCGGTGCCCCGCCTGCTCGAGAGCGGGGACGACGTCGTCCCACGACGACGCGGTGAGCCAGAGTCCGGGTACGAGGAGGATGTCCATGCTGGGAGCGTAGGACGGGGTTCCGACATCGGGAAGAGGGACCGCTGCGGGACCCGGCGCACGCGGCACTGCGTCCTTGATACCGTGCCCGGAAAGACCGTGTCCGGTGTCGAGCCGGATGACACTGACGGTCGCGGCGACCTTTCGAGAGTCCGTGCGACGGGTCAGCGGGGCAGCAGCACGATGACCTCGGCCAGGTCGACGGCGTCGATGACGAGGTCGGCGCTCTCGCGCACGGCCGGTTTCGCGTTGAACGCCAGTCCCAGCCCCGCCACCGCCATCATCTCGAGGTCGTTCGCGCCGTCGCCGATCGCGAAGGTCAGGGCGAGGGGAACGCCGTGGTCGGCGGCCCAGTCCTGCAGCGTCTCGGCCTTGACCGTGGCATCCACGATCCCCCCGTCGACCTCGCCGGTGAGGGCTCCCTCGGAGGTCGCGAGCCGGTTCGCGCGCCAGACGTCGACGCCGAGATCGGGGGCGACGGTGTCGAGCACCTCGTGGAAGCCGCCCGAGACCACGCCGACGGCTCCGCCGCGCTCGTGCACCGCGGCGATGAGCTCGCGCACACCCGGGGTGGGTTCGATGCGGGCGATCGCGCGGGCGAAGGCCTCGGTGGACACGCCCGTCAGCGCCCGCACGCGCGAACGCAGACTGGTCGCGAAGTCGACCTCGCCGCGCATGGCGGCTTCGGTGGCGGCGGCGACCTCGGCGCCGCGGCCGGCTTCGTCGGCGAGGAGCTCGATGACCTCGTTGCGGATCAGGGTGGAGTCGGCGTCGAGCACGACGAGGAAGCGGGCGGGCGCAGGCACGCGCTCGACCCTAGCGGGTCGCGAAGTCGCGCGCCGATCCCGTCGGCGGGCGGACACCCGCCCGCGGTGGGCGTCGCGCGGGGACCCGCCCGAGGTGGGTGCGCGACTCGCGCAGGGTGGGCGCCGTGGGATGACCTGCCCGCGGTGGACCCGGCCGTGCGTCGCGCCGTGTCACTCGAGGACCGCGATGTCGGCGGGCGCGCGTAGGCTCGTCCGGTACCCCAGACCTTCGAGAAGGGACCCCCATGGCCGACGTCGAGAGCTTCACCCTGGACCACACCGCCGTGCTGGCACCGTACGTGCGCCTGATCGGCTCCGAGACGGGACCGCGCGGAGACGTCATCTCGAACTTCGATCTGCGTCTCGTGCAGCCGAACGAGGGCGAGATCCCCACCGCCGGCCTGCACACCATCGAGCACCTCCTCGCGAGCCTCGTGCGCGACCGCATCGATGGACTCATCGACATCTCGCCGTTCGGATGCCGCACCGGCTTCCACGTGATCATGTGGGGCGAGCCCGACGTGGCATCCCTCGTCGACGCGATCACCGACTCGCTGCGCGCGATCGCCGAAGACGTGCAGTGGGAAGACGTGCCCGGCACCGATGCCTACAGCTGCGGCAACTACCGCGACCACAGCCTGCACAGTGCCCGCGAATGGTCGAAGGCGGTGCTCGAGAAGGGCATCAGCCGCGACGCGTTCGCGCGCGTGGGCGTCTGAGCCGACCGCCGATCAGCATGCGGAAGGGGCGGTGACCATTGCGGTCACCGCCCCCTTCCGCATCCGGGGTCCCCGGTATCCGGGGTCCGGGTCAGCTCACGCGTGGACGTGCACGTCCTTGCCGACGACGGTGATGCCCGTCTCGGTGACGGTGAACCCGCGGGCGAGGTCGCGATCGCGATCGACGCCGATCGTCGCGCCGGGCTCGAGCACGACGTTCTTGTCGAGGATGGCGCGGTGGATGCGCGCGCCCGCGCCTACCTGCACGCTGTCGAAGAGCACGGAGTCGGTGATCGTCGATCCGCCGCCGGCGAGGGCCCACGGCCCGACGACACTGCGCTCGAGATGCGTGCCAGACAGCACCGAACCGAGCGAGACGATCGAGTCGATCGCGTTGCCGATGCGTCCGACCGAGTCGCGCACGAACTTCGCCGGCGGCGCGTTGAAGGTCTGCGAGTAGATCGGCCAGTCGGTGTTGTAGAGGTTGAAGATCGGAAGCGTGGAGATCAGATCCATGTGGGCGTCGTAGAACGACTCGATCGTGCCCACGTCACGCCAGTACGAGCGGTCGCGCGGCGTGGACCCCGGCACGTCGTTGCGCTGGAAGTCGTAGACGGCCGCTTCGCCGCGGTTCACGAAGTAGGGGACGATGTCGCCGCCCATGTCGTGCGCCGAGGTCGGGAGCTCACCGTCGTGCGTGACGGCCTCGACGAGGGCGTCGGCGTCGAAGATGTAGTTGCCCATCGACGCGAGCACTTCGTGCGGGGCGTCGACCAGGCCGGTGGGGTTCTGCGGCTTCTCGAGGAACTCGCGGATCTTCGTCGGGTCGGTCGGGTCGGTGTCGATGACGCCGAACTGGTTCGCGAGTCCGATGGGCTGACGGATGCCGGCGATCGTGGCGCGGGCATCGGAGGCGATGTGCGCGTCGAGCATCTGGTTGAAGTCCATGCGGTAGACGTGGTCGGCGCCGATGACGGCGACGATGTCGGGCTTCTCGTCTCGGATGAGGTTCATCGACTGCAGGATCGCGTCGGCGGAACCTGAGAACCACCGCTTGCCCAGGCGCTGCTGCGCGGGGACCGACGCGACGTAGGCGCCCAGCATCGGCGACATGCGCCAGGTCTGCGAGATGTGGCGGTCGAGGCTGTGCGACTTGTACTGCGTCAGCACGACGAGCTGTCTGAGGCCCGAGTTGATCAGGTTCGAGATCGCGAAGTCGATCAGGCGATACTGGCCGCCGAACGGGACGGCGGGTTTCGCGCGGTCGGCCGTGAGGGGCATGAGTCGTTTTCCCTCGCCGCCGGCGAGGATGATTCCGAAGACCTTCGGCGCTGCAGGCATGGCACCACACTAGGGGTCACGGGGGGATGCAGGTACACGTGTACGGCGCGCCGTGGCCTGTACTACGGTTCGTCTCATGCGCGTCGACATCGTGACCAAGGAGTACCCGCCGGAGATCTACGGGGGAGCCGGGGTCCACGCCACAGAACTGGTGAAGGCGCTGCGTTCCGAGGGCACCGAGGTGCAGGTTCGCGCCTTCGGCGCTCCGCGCGACGAGGTCGACACCACCGCCTACGGTGTGCCGGCCGAACTGGCCTCCGCGAACGGCGCGATCCAGACCCTCGGCACCGATCTCGAGATCGTCTCCGACGTCGCGGGTGCCGACGTCGTGCACTCGCACACCTGGTACGCGAACTTCGCCGGGCATCTGGCATCCCTCCTGCACGGCATCCCGCACGTGGTCACCGCCCACAGCCTCGAACCGCTGCGGCCGTGGAAGGCCGAGCAGCTCGGCGGCGGGTACGCGGTGTCGAGCTATATCGAGAAGACCGCCTACGAGAACGCCGCCGCCGTCGTCGCGGTGAGCTCGGGCATGCGCGACGACATCCTGCGCAGCTATCCGTCACTGGACCCCGCAAAGGTGCGCGTCATCTACAACGGCATCGACACCGAGTCGTGGCATCCGGTGTCGGATGACGACTTCCTCGCGTCGGTGGGGATCGATCCCTCACGTCCCTCGGTCGTGTTCGTCGGGCGCATCACGCGTCAGAAAGGTCTGCCCTACCTGCTGCGCGCCGCCGAGCGCCTGCCGGAGGACGTCCAGCTGATCCTGTGCGCGGGCGCACCCGACACCCCGCAGATCATGGAAGAGGTGCAGGAGCTCGTGCGCGGGCTGCAGGCGACGCGTGACGGTGTCGTGTGGATCGACCGGCTGCTCCCGCGGAACGAACTGTGCGCGATCCTCACCGCGGCCACGACGTTCGTCTGCCCGTCGGTGTACGAGCCCCTCGGCATCGTGAACCTCGAGGCGATGGCCTGCGGCGCAGCCGTCGTGGGGACGGCGACCGGCGGCATCCCCGAGGTCGTCGTCGACGGCGTCACCGGCCGGCTCGTGCCCATCGAGCAGGTGCAGGACGGCACGGGAACGCCCGTCGATCCCGAGCGGTTCGTCGCAGATCTCGCTCGCGTGCTCACCGAGGTGGTGACGGATGCCGAGAAGGCCCGCGCCTACGGGCAGGCCGGCCGTCAGCGGGCCATCGACGACTTCAGCTGGGCGGCGATCGCCGAGACCACCGCCGCCCTGTACGCGGAGGTCGCGGCGAAGTAGCGTCGCGACGACCGGATCCCGAGCTTTCCACCGGGGCGGGGCGGGCTCGATCGGCTCTCCCCAGAGCCGCCGCGTCACACCGGGGCGGGGGTCGCGCGCGGCTAGGCTAGCCGTATGCCGCAGGTGCTGGAGTTCTCCGATGTCGTCGTCCGCCGCAACGGTCGGGACATCGTGTCCCACCTCGATTGGACGGTCGCGGATGACGAGCGCTGGGTCGTCCTCGGACCGAACGGCGCCGGCAAGACCACCGTCCTGCAGCTCGCCGACACGCTACTGCACCCCACGTCGGGCGCGGTGACGATCCTCGGTGAGCGGCTCGGACGCACCGATGTGTTCGAACTGCGTCCGCGGATCGGCTTCGCTTCGTCGGCGATGGCCCGTCGCGTCCCGCCGGAGGAGACGGTGCTCGACGTCGTGCTGACCGCCGCCTTCTCGGTCGTCGGGCGCTGGCGTGAGGACTACGACGACATCGACGAGCGACGCGCGCTGCGGGTGCTCGCCGAGTGGAAGCTCGACCACCTCGCCGATCGCACGTTCGGCACGCTCAGCGACGGCGAGCAGAAGCGCGTGCAGATCGCACGGGCGGTGATGACCGATCCCGAACTCCTGCTGCTCGACGAGCCCACGGCCAGCCTCGACCTCGGGGCGCGCGAAGAGCTCCTCGGCCTGCTGTCCGGCTACGCGCAAGCGCCCACGACGCCGGCGATGGTGATGGTGACGCACCACGTCGAGGAGATCCCGGTCGGTTTCACGCACGTGCTGTTGCTGCGCGACGGTGAGGTCGTGGCATCCGGTCCCCTCGGAGAGGCGCTGACCGCCGAGAACCTGACGGCGGCCTTCGGCCTGGAGATCGCCCTGACCCATGAGGCCGGACGGTACGCGGCACGAGCCGTTTGACGTTCGGGCGGTGCGTCTGGCGCCGGTGGGGCAGGGCGATGCGCGGTGAGAGCCGTCTGACGTCGGGCGGTGCGTCTGGCGCCGGTGGGGGCAGGGCGGTACGCGGTGAGAGCCGTCTGACGTCGGGCGGTTCGTCTGGCGCCGGTGGGGGCAGGGCGGTACGCGGTGAGGGCCGTTTGGCGTCGAGTCGGCAGATGTGGCGCCGGTGGGGGCAGGGCGGTACGCGGTGAGAGTCGTCTGGCGTCGAGCCGGGAGATCTGGCGCCGGCGGGCCGTGCGTCGCGGCTGATCGTCGTTCGGGTCGGCGCCTGGTAGACTCTTCCGTTGGTGCCTCCGGCGCCGCAGACTTTGACGTCCTGGCAGAATCCAGGGCACCACTTCTCAAAGGACCTTCCATGAAGACTGACATCCACCCCACGTACAAGGCCGTCGTGTTCCGCGACCTCGGTTCGGGCGACACTTTCCTCACCCGTTCGACCGTCTCCAGCGACAAGACGATCGAGCTCGACGGCGTGGAGTACCCCGTCATCGACGTGGAGATCTCGTCCGCCTCGCACCCGTTCTACACGGGCAAGCAGCGCATCATGGACTCGGCCGGTCGTGTCGAGAAGTTCAACCAGCGCTTCAAGAACTTCGGCGGTCGTTGAGTTTCAACGAAACCGCTCGAGAACCCCTCGTCCTTCGGGACGGGGGGTTTTCTTGTTCCCGGGGTGGCGCAAGACAGAGGCCTCGCTGGGCGGGTTTCACCGCGTGAGGAAGGGCGGGCGGGCTACGTGCGGCAGGGGGGTGCTCGCTCTCCGCGCGCGGTGAGTCAGAACGGGGGTGGGTCGGTCTCGTACGTGGTCCCGAGCGGTGAGGTCCAGCGGAGGTCGCCCGTCTCAGGATCGTGCGACGGATTCCACCGGGTCTCGTGGCGCAGGCGATGGTGATGTCGACATTCGGGTGCGAGGTTGTCGGTGTCGGTCGTGCCCCCGTCGGCCCACGCGGTGAGGTGGTCGAGGTCGCACTCGCGAGCGGCGCGATTGCAGCCTGGGAACACGCACGTGGGCGAAGTGACGCCGAGCCACCGGCGGAGAGCGACCGGCACGCGGTACGTCTTGCGGTCGAGGATCAACGGAGCGCCCGTGACCGGGTGTGTCAGGAGGCGCACCCACGAACTCGCTTCACCGGCCAGACGGCGCGCGGTGTCGAGGTCGATCGGGCCGTAGCCCTCGAGAGTGGCGGGTTCTTCGTCGACGCCGAGCAGCGTCAGCGCGGGGACCGTGATCACCACCGTGGCGCCGGTGGGTGGGGCCGGCGGATGGCGTCGCTTGTGGGGCGACGGCTGTCATTGCGGGCCGGCTGCACTGCCGGATGCGCCGGCCGTCGGCGGCCGGCTGTCGTGTGGATCTCGCCGCTGCCGGTGCGGCTGCGGCTGCCGGTACGGGCACGGGGCGGCGGTGGCGTCGGGTTCGTCGGCCGTCGACGAAACGCCGTCGCGGCGGGACCGTGCGGACCGGTGCGGGGAAGCAGCCTCGGCGGCATCGTCGGTAGCCTCAGGTGCGTGCGCGGGCGGCCCCGCGGCGTCACTCGGCTCGACGGGTGGCGAGGTGACGAGGTCGGCCAGGACGTCAGCGCGGAGCTGGGCCAGCGTTCGCTCCTCGTCGGGGGCGGCGTGCAGGTGGCGGGCGGCGCGATCGAGTCGCGACATGATGCTGCGCGCACGCTCTGCGGGCAGGAGCGCGCTCAGCGAGGCCATTCCGTCGAGTTCAGGGGTCATCCACACACCGCGATCACGCGCGGCGCGTCGATGCCGGGCGTCGAGCGACTCGGCGTGCACGCGCTCACGGAGCGCTCGTGCCGCGACGGCGAATTTCGTGGGCACGAGCGTCGACGCCAGCCGAGCCGCGCCCGCATCGAAGGCAGCCCATGACGAGGGATCGTCGTGGGGCAACGAGGCGGCCAGGCGAGCAGCGTCGGCCGCGTGCCGGTCGGAGGTGCGGCCGATCGTGAACTGCTGCCACAGCGTCGGGCACCGCTCTTGCAGAACCTCGACGTTCGCGGCTCGCGCGCGGACCGTCTGCTCGGAGAGGCGAAGGCGGACGGCGATCTCGGCGACGGCGGCTCGCTCCGCCAGATCGGCGCGGTCACGCCGGACGGCGGCGATCGTGCGCCACCGCGCGTCGTTCCACTCCAGGTCGAGCGTCGGATCCGGCCCCACCCACGGGGTCGGATCGGCCGCGGCGTCACGCAGCAGCGCCGCAATGGCGCGACCTTCTTCTGCGGCCGCGCGATGGCGGGCGGCGACGGTCAGCTCGAGGTGACCGAGTCGAGCGTCGAGGTCGGACCTCGCGGCCCTATCTCCATCGATCGGCGCCCACTCGGGTGCGCCCTCTCGCACCGTGGCGTTCGCGGCGGCCGGATCGGCGGAGGAACGACGCGGTGAGAGCGCGGCGTCGGCGGCCGCCGCGGCCCCCGTCATCGGAGGAAGACCTAGGTGCTCCTGCAACCACTTCGCCCACTCGGCCTCGGCCTCGAGGTCGTCGTCGCTCGGCCACGGGACGCCGTCGCATGCCCGCATGACCGGCCGGGGCCGGTCGGTGAGGGGTGCACGGGTGTCCATGTCGAAACGCTATCCGGGACCTCCGACATCGAGCCGTTCAGGGCCGTGACCCGCGGTCCGGGTCGGGTGGGGTCCCGTGTGCGGGCCCTGATTCACCTGGTGAATCGGGCCGCAGGTCCCCTCCAGTCGGTCACGCGTCAGAACCAGGATGCAGCGCGATCACTCCGGTTCCTTGTGCCCGCATCCTCACTCAGCGGATCGGCCACGCCCCGTCGAGCGGGGGAGCCGTGGCATCCAGGCGTCCGACCTTGACGAAGTACTCCGTGAGGCTCGCGGCCTGAGCCCGTGCCCACGCGATCTGACGGGTGTGCAGTTCGTCGAGCGTAGGGGGCATCCAGGGACCGAACTTCTCGGCCAGCGCCAATGCGAGGCGACCGGCGGCGACCGCGTCGGCGCAGGCCTCGTGCGCGGAATCGAGCGGGACCGCGTAGTGCTCGGCGACGACCGACAGCGTGCGCTTGCCGCGCCGGTATCGGTCGTAGGTCTTGTCGACCACGAGCGGGTCGATGACGGGGGAGGGCGCATGGATGGGAGCGATACCGTGGCGCACCGCCTCGTTTTTGAGCATCGAGAAGTCGAACGGGGCGTTGTAGGCCACGACCGGGATGCCGGCGGCGAACAGGGCATCGAGCGCCTCGACGACCTCGGCCACCACGCGCGGCGCGGGAGCCCCGTCGGCGCGGGCCCGCTCGGTCGAGATGCCGTGGATGGCGGCGGCCCCCGCGGGGATCTCGACGCCCGGGTCGGCCAGCCAGTCGCGGGCGTCGACCACGTTGCCGTCGGCATCCAGCACGCCCACGTGCGCGGACACGATGCGGTCGTTCTCGACGTCGATACCGGTCGTCTCGAGATCGAAGACGCCGATGAGGCGCGCCCATTCAGGGGTTTGGAAGAGGGGGAGCGGCTCGGCCTGCCACATGGTCATGGCGTCACCGTAGAACGGGGCTCCGACATCGCCGTCGAGGCGCGCAGACGGAGGGGTGGATGCCGGGTCGGCGGGGAGCAGGGGAGGAGGGGTGGAGGGGTGGATGCCGGGTCGGCCGGGGAGGAGGCACGGGAAGGGGGGTGGATGCCGGGTCGGCGGAGAGGAGGCACGGGAAGGGGGAGGTGGGGACAGGAACGGGGGAGGGCCGGCGCGGCTGACGGGGCGGGTGCGTCGATGCCAGGGCTCGACGGCGAGTGCAGCGAGGGGGGAGCGCGGGAGCCGCCGACGTCACCTTGGCGCAGTCCGCCGCCTCAGGCGGATGTCGGAGGCCCCTCGTACACTCGACCCATGCCGAACCCCTATGCCGACCTCCTCGCCGCGATCCCCGTCGAACGACGCGAGGTCGAGGTTCTCGGGGGGACGACGGCGTACTGGGTCTACGGCGACGACGACGCAGACACGACCATCGTCGCCGTGCACGGCTTCCGGGGCGAGCATCACGGGCTCGATCCGGTGGTGGCGCACCTGCGCGGCATCCGGGTCGTCTCACCCGACCTGCCGGGTTTCGGCGAGACGGCGCCCCTCGAAGGGCGTGCGCACGATCTCGATGCGTACGCGCAGTGGCTGCGCGCGTTCGTCGAGGCGGTGAGTCCGGATGCCATCGTGCTCGGCCACTCGTTCGGTTCGATCGTGTCGGCGGCGGCGGTGGCCGGCGGGCTCTCGACGCCGAAGCTCATTCTGGTGAATCCGATCGGCGCGCCCGCGCTGGAGGGGCCGCGCGGCATCCTGACGCGCCTGGCCGTGTTCTATTACCTCGCCGGGGCGAAGCTTCCGCGACCGGTGGGCGAGGCGCTGCTGCGCAACGGCCTCATCGTGCGCGTCATGAGCAACGCCATGGCCAAGACACGCGACCCCGCGCTGCGGCGGTTCGTGCACGAGCAGCACGACGAGTACTTCTCGCGTTTCGCCGACCGCGACGTGCTGCACGAGGCGTTCGTGACGAGCGTGTCGCACGATGTGCGGGAGTTCGCGCCGCGGATCACGCAGCCGACGCTCCTCATCGCCGCGCAGAAGGACGACATCACGCCGATCGAGGCCGAACGGCATCTGGCGACGCTGTTCCCCGACGCGCGGTTGGTGGAGATCCCCGACGTCGGCCACCTGATCCACTACGAGACGCCCGCGGCGGCGGCATCCGCCATCCGGGAGTTCGTGAAGTAGAGCCGGGGGTCAGGCCGGCGTCTCGGCCTTGCGCTTGCGGTAGGCGTTGACGTTCATGCGGTTGCCGCAGTTTCCGGCGTCGCAGTACCGTTTCGAGCCGTTCTTCGAGAAGTCGATGTAGACGCCGCCGCAGTCGTCGGCGTCGCAGATGCGCACGCGGGCGTACTCGTCGGCGCGGATGACGTCGACGAACGCCATGGCCGTCTCCACGAGCATGCGCTGGGCGAGGTGGTCGGACTCCTCGGACGCGTGGATGTGCCAGTCGAACTCGTCGTGGCGCACGAGTTGCGGGAGCGCGCGCCCGTCGCGCAGCATCGCGTTGACCAACGGCACCGCATCGTCGCGATCCACCGTCCACAGCTCGTAGATTCGCGAGCGGATGCCGCGCACCGCGGCGAGCTCGCGATCGTCGCGCGCGCGTGAACCGGTGTACGTGTGGCGCTCTGCGAAATCGTCGAGATCGGCCATCGACACGAGCGTGTCGGCCCCGCTCGTGTCCGTGCGGGGCAGCGTGTTGACGAGCTCGACCGTCGCGCGCAGCACCAATTCGGTGTCACGGATGAAGACCATGTTGACTCCTGACATGGGGAGGTCGTACTGTCACGAGTGTAAACGCTCTTGACTCCTGACAGCAGGCCCCGCATGACGACGTCATCCCTCACGCTCCCGCGTCCCACCCGCCACGGCTCCGGTGCCGTGACCGGGCTTCTCATCGCCGTGTCCTCGGCGCTGGCGTTCTCGTCCAGCGGGCCGTTCGTCAAGCCGCTGCTCGACGGCGGCTGGTCGCTCGGGGCGGTGCTGCTCGTGCGCATGGGGGTCGCGGCTCTGCTGCTCTCGCCTGCGCTCATCCTCGCCGTCCGCCGACAGCGCGGGTTCCTCCGCCGTCACGGCCTGCTGATCGCCGCGTTCGGCCTCACCGCGGTCGCCGGATGCCAGCTGTTCTACTTCGCCGCCATGCAGCGCATGCCGGTCGCCGTGGCCCTGCTCATCCAGTACATCGCGCCCGTGCTCCTCGTCATCGCGGTGTGGGTGCGCACGCGACGTTCGCCGTCGACGTCGGTGATCGTCGGGTCGGTCGTCGCGATGGCGGGCCTGGTGCTCGTCGTCGACATCAGCGGTGCCCGCTTCGACCTGCTCGGCACGCTCTTCGCGCTCTGCGCAGCGGTGTGCGCGGCGGCGTACTTCGTCATCGCGGGCCGCGCGGGAGACGACCTCCCGCCCCTCGCCCTCGCAGCCGGCGGCCTGATCACGGGCACGCTCGTCATGGGCGTGCTCGTGGCGACGGGCGTGCTGCCCTTCGCCGCCCCCTCGATCACGGTCGCGCTCGCGGGCCTCGAGGTTCCCGGCATCCTGCCCCTGCTGTGGGTGGGCGCGGTGGCGACGACCCTCGGGTACGCGCTCGGCGTGATCGCCGTGCCGCTGATCGGGTCGCGGTTGGCCTCGTTCGTCGGCCTCAGCGAGGTGCTCTTCGCCCTGGGGTTCGCTTGGCTGCTGCTGGGTGAGACGCCCGCGCCGATCCAGTTCGTCGGTGGAGCGCTGATCCTCGTCGGCGTGGTGCTGGTGAAGATGGATGCCGGCAGCCCGGCGGAGCAGAAGACCGAGACCGCGAGTATCCCGGTCGTGCCGGCGCCCTAGGGGGTGAGGTGGGGGCGGGTGGGCGCGTGACTTGCGTCGTACGTCCGCTCGCGTCGCGCCCGCGCGTGCGTCTGGCGCAAGTCAGCGGAACTCCTCGGCGGAACCACCCGCCAAAGCGGTGCCGAGAAGGCAGCACCGGTATTCGGTTCACGTCACGGAGATCGGCTCCGAGCGGGACACGCGCGCGGCAGCGAGCCGGTTTCACACCGGCACCTGCGACCCCGCGTGACCGTGAGCCCGACCCTTCGCTAGACGTCGTCTCGGGCGAGCTCCATCAGCGGACCGACGCGGTAGCCGATCACCTCGCCCATGACCAGCGACGTCTCGGTGCGTTCGACGCCCTCGATCGCGAGGATGCGCGCGTCGGTGTCGAACAGGTGCTGCGTGTCGCGGCAGGCGACCCGCACCAGCAGGTCGACCTGTCCGCTCAGGCCGTGCGCCTGCAGCACCTCGGGCACCTTCGCGAGGTGGTCGCGGATGACCGGCAACTCCGCCTGGCGCACCGTCACCTGCAGGAACGCCTCGATCGGAAACCCCAGCGCCTCGGCCGACAGCGTGCGCTCGTAGGAGAGGAACACGCCCCCGCGTTCGAGGCGGCTCATACGGGCCTGGACGGTGTTGCGCGAGAGTCCGAGCTTCTCGGCGAGCGCGACGACGGTGGCGCGCGGATCGGCGGACAGGGCGCGGAGGAGGTCGAGGTCGACCGCGTCGAGCTTGCTCATGCTGCGAAACATTAGCAGTGTCGAGGCCGAGTGCAATGGGCACTGTGCTCAATATGTCGGCGAGGTCTTGAGCGGGCTGCATTCCGCGCGTACCGTCGCGCCTGTCGGCACTGCTGCCGGCACCCGGACCGCCGCGGCTCTCACGAGGAGCCCCGGCCGCACCTGGAGGGATGACGATGACGTACACCCAGACGCGAGGCTCTTCGACCGGAAGACGCTCCGACGAGGCGGGACCCGACGTCGACGACGTCGCCCGCGTGCTCGAGCCCGACGGCACCCGCGTCGCGGACGCCACGCTCGACCCGTGGATCAGCGACCTATCACCGCACGAGCTGCGCGCCCTCCACCGCGACATGGTCCTCACCCGCCGTCTGGACGCCGAGGGCGTCGCCCTGCAGCGTCAGGGTCAGCTCGCTCTCTGGGCCCCGTGCCGCGGCCAGGAGGCGACCCAGGTGGGCACGGCCCATGCCCTCGCCCCCGGCGACTTCGTGTTCCCCAGCTACCGCGAGCACGGCGTCCTGCTCGGTCGCGGCGCGAAGCCCGCCGACTACGTGCTCGCCTGGCGAGGCGAGGAGCACTCCGCCTACGACCACACCACGATCAACGCCGCCCCGCCCCAGATCATCATCGGCGCGCAGTCGCTGCACGCCACCGGGTGGGCCATGGGCGCGCAGCGCGACGGCTCCACCGACGTCGCCGTGGCCTACTACGGCGACGGCGCCACCAGCCAGGGTGACGTCAACGAGGCGATGGTCTTCGCCTCGTCGTTCCGCGCCCCGGTGGTCTTCGTCTGCTCGAACAACCAGTGGGCGATCAGCGAACCGGTCACCGTGCAGGCCAAGTACCCCATCGCGGGCCGGGCGCCGGGGTTCGGCATCCCGAGCATGCGCGTCGACGGCAACGACGCCCTCGCCTGCGTCGCCGCGATGCGCTGGGCGCTCGATCGTGCGCGCCGCGGGGAGGGGCCCTCGTTCATCGAGGCCGTGACCTACCGCATGGGTCCGCACACCACCAGCGACGACCCCACCCGTTACCGCGACGCCGACGAGGTGGAGGAGTGGACGCGCCGCGATCCCATCGCCCGCCTCGAGGCGTATCTGCGCGCCGAGGGCGTGCTCGACGACTCCGGCCTCGACGAGGTCGCCCGCGCCGCCGACACGCTGGCCGCCGAGGTGCGTGCCGCGTGCATCGGTGCGACCACCCGCGAGCCCGCGACCATGTTCGACCACGTGTACGCCGAGCCGCACGCCGGCGTCGAGCGGCAGAAAGCGGAGTACGTCGAGTACCTCGCGGGGTTCGAGAAGTGACCGCGCTGACCCTGGGCGCCGCGGTCAACGCCGGCCTCGCCCGGGCCCTCGAGGGCGACGACAAGGTCCTGCTCATGGGGGAGGACATCGGAAAACTCGGCGGGGTGTTCCGGGTCACCGACGGGCTGCAGCAGCGTTTCGGTGCACAGCGCGTGGTCGACACCCCGCTCGCCGAGTCCGGCATCGTCGGCACCGCCGTCGGGCTCGCCCTGCGCGGGTATCGTCCCGTCGTCGAGATCCAGTTCGACGGCTTCGTCTACCCCGCTTTCGATCAGATCGTGTGTCAGGTCGCCAAACTGCACTACCGCAGCAACGGACGCATCCGGATGCCGCTCGTCATCCGCATTCCGTGGGCCGGGGGCGTCGGCGCCGCCGAGCACCACTCGGAGTCGCCCGAGGCGTACTTCGTGCACACGGCGGGACTGCGCGTCGTCGCGGCCAGCAACCCCCAGGACGCCTACGTGATGCTGCGGCAGGCCGTGGCATCCGACGATCCCGTGATCTTCTTCGAGCCCAAGCGCCTCTACCACTCCAAGGGCGAGGTCGACCTCGACGCCGATCTGGCCGACGCTCCGCCGATGCATCTCGCCCGCGTCGCCCGCGAGGGCACGGACGCCACCATCGTCACCTACGGGGCACAGGTGCGGACGGCCCTGGACGCCGCGCTCGCCGCCGAGGACGAGGGGCTCTCGCTCGAGGTCATCGACCTGCGCTCGCTCTCGCCGATCGACATGAACACCGTCGCGGCATCCGTCCGCAAGACCGGTCGCGTCGTCGTCACCCACGAGGCCGCCCGTGAGGCGGGACTCGGCGCCGAGATCGTCGCGAGCGTCACCGAGCAGTGCTTCGAGTACCTCGAGGCCCCGCCCCAGCGCGTGACCGGACACGACATCCCGTACCCGCCGTCCAAGCTCGAGAAGCACCATGTGCCCGACCTCGACCGCATCCTGCACGCCGTGGACAGGGTGCTCGATCGGGCCGCCGGTTCGGAGGTGCTGTCGTGATCGCGGAATGCAGTGCCGGCGACTCGGGCGTCGCGATGAGCGGAGGAGGTGTCCGATGATCGCGGAATTCCTGCTTCCCGATCTCGGTGAGGGGCTTCCCGAGGCCGAGATCGTCGAGTGGCACGTCGAAGAGGGCGACACGGTCACCCTCAACCAGACGATCGCCGAGGTCGAGACGGCCAAGGCGATCGTCGAGATCCCCTCGCCCTACGCGGGCACCGTGCAGGGTCTGCACGCGGCGGCCGGAGACGTCGTCGCGGTCGGGTCGCCGTTGGTGTCGTTCGCGGTCGAGGGAGAGGATGCCGAGACCCCGGCGCCCGCCGCCGAGATGCCGACGACGCAGCGCGTCTCCGCCGCAGGCGAAGGACGGGCGGTCGAGGCCGTCACCGCCGAGCCGGTGGTGACCCCCGCCGACGACATCGCCGCCCGCGCGACCCCCAACCTCGTCGGGTACGGCGCGGCCCCCGCATCGGGGAGTCGTCCGCGACGGCGGGCACGGGGCGCCGGGACCGCCACGATCGACGCCGACCACGCGGTGCGCGAGGCAGCCCCCCACGACGTGCTGCGCACGGGTCCGATCGACCTGCCGGTCGAGCGTCCGCGCTCCACGCCGCCGGTGCGCAAGTACGCGAAGGATCACGGCATCGACCTGCAACTCGTCGCAGCTTCCCACCCGGGCGAGGCGGTGACCCGCGCGCACGTCGACGAGTTCGCCGAGCGGCTCGCCACGGCGGGGACGGCAGCCGGCGCAACGGCAGCCCGCGCAACGGTCCTCCCGGGAGCTCTGCCGCAACACTTCTCCGGTTCCGCATCCGCGTCGACGATCCCCCCGGGAGTTCTGCCGGGCCACTTCTCCGGTTCCGCCTCCGCGTCGACGGTCCCCCCGGCCGCTTCCCCCGCCGCGTCTCGCGTGACGCGCGTCCCCATCCGGGGCGTGCGCAAGCACACGGCCGCGGCGATGGTGAACAGCGCTTTCACCGCGCCGCACGCGACGACCTTCCTCACGGTCGACGTGACCGCGACGACCGAGCTGCTGGCATCCCTGAAGCACGACCGGGCGCTCGACGGGCACCGGATCGGCGTGCTCGCGATCGTCGCGAAGGCGGTGTGCCTGGCGCTCGGGCGCACGCCCTCGCTGAACGCGAAATGGGACGAACCCGCCGGCGAGATCGCCCTGCACCACTACGTCAACCTCGGCATCGCCGCCGCGACCGACCGGGGCCTGGTGGTTCCGGTGATCCCGGATGCCGAGCGACTCCCGCTGGTCGACCTGGCCGATGCGATCGCCGACCTCGCCGCCACCGCGCGCGCGGGTCGTACCGCGCCGGCCGCGATGACCGGCGGCACGTTCTCGATCACCAACGTCGGGGTCTTCGGAGTGGATGCCGGAACGCCCATCCTCAATCCGGGCGAAGCCGGGATCCTCGCCGTCGGCGCCGTGCGCCGCACCCCGTGGGAGCACCACGGCGAGATCGCGCTCCGCGACGTCGTCACCCTCAGCCTCTCGTTCGACCATCGGCTGGTCGATGGGGCGGAGGCGGCACGGTTCCTCACCGACGTGGCAGGCGTGCTGCGCGAACCGGGGCGGGCGATGCTGCTGCGCTGAGAAGCGTCGCGCAGAGGTACGAGAGACCGGGTGCCGGGGGAGTGGTCGCCCTCGGCACCTTCTCGTGCCTCCCGGATCGTGTTCGGAGCCCCGTGCCCGCCACGACCGCGTTCGCTCTCGCTCCGAGTGTCCGGAACACCCGGACGGACCGCCCGACGCGTCCGGGTTTCGTGGACACTCGCGGCGACGCCCGCCACCGGACGCGCCCGCCGGTGCGGTCCTCGCAACCGCTCAGGCGGTCAGCGCGGCGAGCGCCATGCGCGCCAGGACGGGACGCACGCGCGATGAGGGGATGCCGCGGACGCTGTACGGCGTGGAGTTCATGAGCCCGAAGCCCGCCAGCGCCCGCACGCGTCGTTCAGCGGGGGTCTCGGCATCCGGGAACGCTCGTGCCAGGGCGTCCGTCCAGACGTCGATGTAGGCGTTCTGCAGATCGCGCACGGTGCGACGATCGGCGGGGGAGAGCCGGTCGAGGTCGCGATCCTGCGCCCGGATGACATCGGCCTCGGCGAGCGCGAAGGCGACGTGGAAGTCGACGAGGGCGGGCAGAGGAGCGGATGCCGGATGCAGGGCGCCGCGGTGCGTGTCGGCGTCGTGCCGGTCGGTGAGTGTGCCACGCGAGGGAGCCGCCGTCGTACCCGCGGCGGCGGCTGGACGCGGGTCGGCGTCCGGGAGATGCGGGGCGCCCGGGCCGGGATCCGCTCGACGGTCGCGCGTGGGTGCGCCCGCCGAGGCGACCCCTCGGCCGCCGTGCAGCAGTCGCTCGCTGACGTCGACGAGGATCGCACCCAGGAGCGCCTGCTTGCCCGCGACGTGTCTGTACACGGCCGGGCCGCTCACTCCGGCGGCCTCGCCGATGTCGCCGAGGGTCACGCCGTCGTACCCGCGCTCGGCGAACAGGCGGGCCGCGGCGGCGAGCAGTGCCGCGCGGCGTTCGGCCTTGGCGCGATCGCGCGCGGTGGGTCCGGACTGCTCCGTCGAGACGCCGGGAGACGCCCCGGGGGGTTCGTCGTGCGGTCTTGTCATCGGCATCCTGTCGCGTTAGCCTGGGATCTCAGTTAGCCAACATTAACTGAAATATCCGCGGGGAACGACCCCCTTGGAATGACGGTGCCGTCGACGACGCGGCGTCGAGACGGAGCCGCCATGAGCACAGCACCGGTCATCGGAACACCCCAGGCCGCGGACGCCCCCGGCATCCCTCTGCGCGCCGACGGCCCACGGCCGACGCAGCGGAGCCTCGCCGAGACCCTGCGCGACACGCTCGCCCGCACTGCTCGCGGAGGCTCGGACGCCGCCCGGGAGCGCCACACCGCACGGGGCAAACTCCTCGCCCGCGACCGCATCGATCGACTGCTCGACGAGGGCAGCGCGTTCCTCGAGGTCGCCCCGCTCGCCGCCCACGGCCTCTACGACGGCGGCGCTCCGGCCGCGGGGGTCGTCGCCGGCATCGGGCTGGTGCACGGGCGGCACGTCATGGTCGTCGCCAACGACGCGACGGTGAAGGGCGGGGCGTACTTCCCCCTCACGGTGAAGAAGCACCTGCGCGCGCAGGAGATCGCCCTCGAGAACCGCCTGCCCTGCATCTACCTGGTCGACTCGGGCGGGGCGTTCCTCCCCCTGCAGGACGAGGTCTTCCCCGACCGCGACCACTTCGGCCGCATCTTCCGCAACCAGGCGCAGCTGTCTGCCGCGGGTGTGCCGCAGATCGCGGCGGTCATGGGCTCGTGCACCGCGGGCGGCGCCTACGTCCCCGCGATGAGCGACGAGAGCGTGATCGTGCGGGGCCAGGGGACGGTGTTCCTGGGTGGACCGCCCCTCGTGAAGGCCGCGATCGGCGAAGACGTCACCGCCGAGCAACTCGGTGGCGGTGACCTGCACGCTCGCCGTTCCGGCGTCGTCGACCACCTCGCCGACGACGACGAGCACGCGCTCGAGATCGTGCGCGACATCATCGCCACCCTGCCGCCGACCCCCGCACCGGTATGGGAGGTCGTCGCGCCGCAGGACCCCTCCCGCGACCCCGAGGAGCTCTACGACATCGTCCCCGTCGACGTCACCCGGCCCGTCGACATGCGGGCTGTCATCGACACCCTCGTCGACGCCGACTCCCTGCACGAGTTCAAGGCGCTGTACGGCGCGTCCGTCATCACGACCTTCGCCCGCCTGCACGGTCACCCCGTGGGGGTGATCGCCAACGACGGTGTCCTCTTCAGCGAATCGGCCCTCAAGGCCGCCCACTTCATCGAGCTCGCCGACCAGCGCGGCATCCCGCTGCTGTTCCTGCAGAACATCACCGGCTTCATGGTCGGACGCGATGCCGAGGCCGGCGGCATCGCGAAGGACGGCGCCAAGATGGTCACCGCCGTCGCCACCACCCGCGTCCCCAAACTCACCGTCCTCGTCGGGGGCTCGTACGGCGCCGGCAACTACGCCATGTGCGGCCGCGCCTACGACCCCCGGTTCCTGTGGACCTGGCCTGCGAGCCGCATCTCGGTCATGGGCGGCGCGCAGGCGGCATCCGTGCTGTCCACCGTGCAGCGCGACCAGCGCACCGCGCGGGGGGAGGAGTGGACGGATGCCGCGCAACGCGCGTTCGAGGGACCGATCCGCGAACGCTACGAGGAACAGGGCGACCCGTACTACGCGACCGCTCGCCTCTGGGACGACGGCGTCATCGACCCCGTCGACACCCGCACGATGCTCGGGCTCGCGCTCGACGTCGTGAGCCGGGTGCCGATGGCCGACCGGGGCTTCGGCCTCTTCCGGATGTGATCGCGGTGACCACTTCCTCGACGGGCGTCGACGCGCCCCGCATGTTCACCCGCGTCCTCGTCGCCAACCGCGGCGAGATCGCACGTCGGGTGTTCCGCACGCTGCGACGGCTCGGCATCCGCTCGGTCGCGGTGTACACCGACGTGGATGCCGAGGCCCCGCACGTGCGCGACGCCGACGGCGCCGTGCGCGTGGCGTCGTACCTCGACGTAGACGCCGTGGTCGCCGCCGCGGTGTCCGCCGGCGCGGAGGCCGTTCACCCGGGCTACGGCTTCCTCAGCGAGAACGCCCGCTTCGCCCGCGCGTGCGCCGACGCCGGGGTGGTCTTCGTCGGTCCCGGGGTCGAGGCGCTCGAGGTCATGGGCGACAAGATCCGCGCGAAACGACACGTCGCCGACCACGACGTGCCGACCGTGCCGGGGTTCTCGGCCGACGGGCTCTCCGACGCGCAGATCGCCGAAGAGGCCGAACGGGCGGGCTTCCCCCTGCTCGTGAAGCCCTCCGCGGGCGGCGGCGGGAAGGGGATGACGGTGGCCACCGGCCCCGACGACCTCGCCGACGCGCTCGCCACCGCCCGCCGCGTGGCCACGGCCGCCTTCGGCGACGACACGCTGCTGCTCGAACGGTTGCTGGAGCGCCCGCGCCACATCGAGGTGCAGGTGCTCGCCGATGCACACGGAACGACCCTCTCGCTCGGCGAGCGCGAGTGCACCCTGCAGCGCCGGCACCAGAAGGTGATCGAGGAGGCCCCCTCTCCGGTGGTGGATCCGACGCTCCGCGATGCCCTCGGCGACGCGGCGGTCGCCGCCGCCCGCAGCGTCGGCTATCTCGGCGCGGGGACCGTGGAGTTCCTCGTCGCCGGCGACCGGCTCCACGAACCCTTCTTCATCGAGATGAACACGCGCCTGCAGGTCGAGCACCCCGTCACCGAACTCGTGACCGGCATCGACCTCGTGGAGCAGCAGCTGCGGGTGGCCGCCGGGTTCGCGCTCGACCTGCCCGCAATCCGTCTCGACGGCCACGCGGTCGAAGCGCGGGTGTACGCCGAGACGCCGTCCCGCGGGTACCTCCCCGCGACCGGGACCGTCACCCTGTGGCATCCCGGGTCCGCCCGCGTCGACAGCGCCGTCGAGACCGGCAGCGTCGTCAGCGCCCACTACGACCCGATGATCGCCAAGGTCATCGCGCACGGCCCCGACCGGGCGACCGCGCTGGCCCGGCTCGACGCCGCGCTCGCCGAGACGGTGGTGCTCGGCGTCGACACGAACATCGCCGACCTGCGGGCACTGCTCGCCGACCCCGCCGTGCGCGCGGGAGACCTCGACACGGGGCTCCTCGGCCGAAGGGGAACGCCCGAGGTGCCGCAGCCGACGGAGGATGCGCTCGCCGCGGTGGCGACGACGGTGGCGGATGCCGGGAACCCGGCGGTCGACTCCGTCTGGGGCCGCGTCGGCGCCTGGCGTGCCGGGGGAGCGGTGGCCCCTCGCACGGTGTCGCTCGAGGACGACGCCGGGCGCGTGCACACCGTCGTTCCGGCCCCGGTCGACGCGCTCGTGACGGGCGGACCGCTCGAATACTGGGTGCACGCCGACGGCGGAGCGCATCGGCTGCGGGTGGTCTCGCGGAGGGATGCCGCCGCCCGTCGCCGCGTCACCGCGCAACGAGCGCCCGGGGCCGTGGATCCCGACCTCATCGCCCCTCTCCCCGGCACGGTCGTCGCGGTGCACGTCGCCGACGGCGACGCCGTCTCGGCGGGAACCCGGCTCGTGACCATCGAGGCCATGAAGATGGAGCACACGGTCATGGCACCCCATGCGGGCACCGTGCGGCTGCGCACGGCGGCCGGCGCGCAGGTCGCCCGAGACGCGGTGGTGGCGACGGTCAAGCCGGAGATCCCGGAGCCCGCGTCGAACGCGGCAGAGGTCCCTGAGCCTGTCGAGGCGTACGGGATCCGCAGCGCTCCCACGGCGGAGGCTTCGGCAGGCTCACCCGCCAGAGCTGCTCGTGCCCCCGGCGCGGCGGAGGTCCCTGAGCCTGTCGAAGGGTCCGGGATCCGCAGCGCTCCCGCGCCGGAGGCTTCGACGGGCTCACCCGCTAGAGCTGCTCGTGCCCCCGGCGCGGCAGAGGTCCCTGAGCCTGTCGAAGGGTCCGGTATCCGCAGCGCTCCCGCGCCGGAGGCTTCGACAGGCTCACCCGCCTCGCCCTCCGTCCACCCCGAACCGCGCAATTCCGCCGCCACCCCGGCATCCGCCCCCATCCCTTCCCACAAGGAGACCCTCCCGTGAGCATCGACACCCAGCAGGCCTTCACCGACGACGAGCGCGAACTCAGCGCGATGGTGCGCGAGTTCGCCGACGAGGTGATCGCGCCCCGTTCGTACGAGGCCGACCGCGCTCACGAACTCCCGCTCGACATCGTCGCCCAGATGGGCGAGCTCGGCCTCTTCGGGCTGCCCTTCCCCGAAGAGGTCGGGGGTCAGGGCGGCGACTACGCCAGCCTCTGCGTCGCCATCGAGGGCGTCGCCCGCGTCGACCAATCGCTCGCGATCACCCTCGAAGCAGGAGTGGGCCTCGGCGCCATGCCGATCTACCGTTACGGCACCGAGGCGCAGAAAGCCGAGTACCTGCCCGACCTGGTGGCCGGTCGCGCGCTCGCCGGATTCGGCCTCACCGAAGCCGAGGCCGGCAGCGACGCCGGTGCCACGCGCACCACGGCGCGGCTCGACGGCGACGAGTGGGTGATCGACGGGACGAAGCAATTCATCACCAACTCGGGCACCGCCATCACCCGCTTCGTGACTGTCACCGCCGTGACCGGGCGCACCGACGCGGGCCGCCCCGAGATCTCCACGATCATCGTCCCCAACGGCACACCCGGGTTCACCGTTGGGCCCGCCTACGACAAGGTCGGCTGGAACGCCAGCGACACCCACCCGCTGACCTTCGACGGTGTGCGCGTCCCCGCGTCGAATCTGCTCGGCGAGCGCGGTCACGGGTTCAAGAACTTCCTCCGCACGCTCGACGAGGGCCGCGTGGCCATCGCCGCCCTCGCCACGGGCGCCGCCGAGGGCTGCCTCGAGGCGGCCGTCGACTACGCCCGCAGCCGCGTCGTGTTCGGCGAGCGGCTGTCGACGCGTCAGAGCATGCAGTTCCTGCTCGCGCGCATGCACGCCCGCGTGCACACCGCCCGCCTGGCCTGGGTGCACGCCGCGCGTCTGTGCGACGCAGGGAAGCCGTTTTCGGTGGATGCCGCGGTGGCGAAGATGACGGCGAGCGACGCCGCCATGGCGAACGCGCGCGATGCGACGCAGGTGTTCGGTGGGAACGGGTTCATCAACGAGTACCCCGTGGCGCGTCACTACCGCGACTCGAAGATCCTCGAGATCGGCGAGGGGACGACCGAGGTGCAGCTGATGGTGATCTCGCGCGCGCTGGGACTCACCGGTACCGTTGCCGCATGATCGAGCAGCGCGGCCTTTTCCTCGAGGAGTTCGTCGTCGGTGAGAGGTACGCGCACCGGCCCGGGCGCACCGTCACCGACGCCGACAACGTGCTGTTCACCACCCTCACGATGAACACGCAGGCGCTTCATCTGGATGCCGCCTTCTCGGCGACCCAGCCCTTCGGTCGGCCGCTCGTGAACTCGATGTGGACGCTGTCCACCCTCATCGGCCTCTCCGTCGCGCAGCTGACGCAGGGAACGCTCGTCGCCCAACTGGGCCTGACCGACGTGAGCTTCCCTGCGCCGCTGTTCGTCGGCGACACCCTCACGGCCGAGAGCGAGGTGGTCTCGGTGCGACCGTCGGCCTCCCGTCCGGGGCAGGGGGTGGTCGTGCTCGCCCACACGGGCTGCTCGCAGAACGACGAGATGGTCGTCACGGCCACCCGCACCGTGCTGGTGTGGGCGAAGGACGCTGCGGAGTGAGCGAGGCACCCCCCGGTTTACGCGGCTTCACCCTCGGCCCCGCGTTGCTGTTCGTCCCGGGCGACCGACCCGAGCGACTGGCGAAAGCGTTGGAGAGAGCGGATGCCGCGATCCTCGACCTCGAGGACGCCGTCGCGCCGCACGCCAAGACCGTCGCCCGTGAGGCGATGATCGCGGCCGACCCCGACCCGGAGCGGGTCGTCGTGCGGGTGAACGGACCCGAGACGCCTGAGTTCGCCCACGACCTCGCCGCCCTCTCGCAGACCCGCGTGCGCACGGTCATGGTCGCCAAGGCCGAGGACCCGGCATCCCTCGCCCCTCTCGCCGACTACGACGTGATCGCCCTGTGCGAGACCGCGCGCGGGGTCGTCGCCGCCGAGCAGCTCGCGGCACTGCCGCAGGTCGTGGCGCTCATGTGGGGCGCCGAAGACCTCGTGGCCAGCATCGGCGGCACCTCGAGCCGGTTCGCCGACGGCACCTACCGAGACGTGGCCCGTCTCGCCCGCGCCCGCGTCCTGCTGGCCGCCGGGGCCTTCGGCAAACGCGCGATCGACGCGGTGCACGTCGACATCGCCGATCTCGAAGGACTCGCGTCGGAGGCTCGGGATGCCGCCGCCTCGGGGTTCGCCGCCACCGCGTGCATCCACCCGGGGCAGGTCGCGACGATCCGCGACGCGTACGTGCCGCCGCCCGCGGAGATCGCCTGGGCGCGGGGCGTGCTGGCGGAGGCCGACGGCGGAGCGTTCCGCTACCAGGGACGCATGATCGATGAGCCCATCCTGCGCCACGCCCGGTCGCTGCTGCAGCGCGCGGGGGAGTAGCGCGCGCACGCTGAGCACGTCGACGGTCCGGCATCGCGGGGGCGCGATCCCCCGGACGGGCTCAGGGAGCAGGCGGGGCGGTGGGTCCCGACGTCAGCTCGCGACGCCGGCGTACGCCAGCATCTCCCAGACGTCGCCGTCGAGACGGAACGTGGTGGCCGAGCAGTTGGGCAACCGCTCACCCTCTCGCGGGAACGCCCCGTCGGTGGCGAACATGATGACCTCGCGGATCAGCGCGCCGTGCGCGACCGCGATGACATCGACTCCCTCGGGGGCGTCGACGACCACCTCGGCGAGGGCGAGGAGCGCGCGCTCCCGCACCACGGGCCAGGTCTCGGCGTTCGGCACGTCGGCCGCGTGCCACGGACCGTACGTCGCGTAGAAGGTGGCGACGTCGAGACCCTCGGCGTCGCCGTACGAACGCTCCTGCAGTCCCGGCATCCGTCGGCTGACCGTCGTGCCCAGGGCCGCGGCGATCACATCGGCGGTCTCGGCCGCGCGCGAGAGATCGCTGGAGACGATGAACACCTCGCGCCCCGCGTACTCGGTCGCGAGCCGCTCGGCGAGTTCGCGCGCCTGGCCCCGGCCCGTTTCGTTCAGGGGGATGTCGGTCGAGCCCTGGATGCGGCCCCCGGAGTTCCAGTCGGTCTCACCGTGTCGCACAAGGGTCAGGATCGTCACGGTTCGAGCCTAACCGAGCGCGGCATCCGTCGGTCCGGCCGGCGAAGCGCCTCCACGGGCTCACGGCCCTGGGGAGGAGCGGAGGAGATGCGGGGAACGGAGGATGCGGAGGTGGCATGCGGTCCTCCGCTCACCCAGAGTCCTCCGCTCGTCACGCTCCACGGAACTCGCACACCGGGAGAGGTTCCGGTCGGTCGTCCCGCGGGGAGCGCTCGGAGCAATCCGGCGGTCGTTCTGCACGCGCAAGCTCAGGGCGGTTCCAGCAGTCGTTCCGCGAACGCACGCAGCGCGACGGTCGTGCCGCTGAGGGCTCTCAGAGCAGTCCGGGCAGTCGTTCCGCGAACGCACGCAGCGCGATGGACGTGCCGCCGAGGGCTCTCAGACCAGTCCGGGCAGCCGTTCCGCGAACGCACGCATCGCGACGGACGTGCCGCCGAGGGCTCTCAGAGCAGTCCGGGCAGTCGTTCCGCGAGCGCACGCAGCGCGATCGACGTTCCGCCGTCGATCTTCACGCTCGCCCGCTGATCGGCTCGGGTCTCACCTCGGTTCACGATCACGACCGGCAGGCGCTTGCGCCGGGCGCGCTCCACCAGCCGGATGCCGGAGTTCACCACGAGCGATGACCCCGCCACCACGAGCGCGTCACTGGTGTGCACCAGCTGCTCGGCCTCGCGGAACTTCTCGACCGGGATGTACTCGCCGAAGAACACCACGTCGGGCTTCAGGGTGCCCCCGCACACCGAGCACACGGGCACGACGAAGCCGTCGGCCGATGTGGGGGTCACGTCACCGTCGGGGCCCAGCTCGACGTTCTCGGGGAGGCTGATCCACGGGTTGTCGGCCTCGACCCGCTCGGCGAGGTCGCGACGGTCGAACACCTGCCCGCACTGCAGGCAGCCCACGCGGCGCATGGTGCCGTGGAGCTCGACGACCCGCCCGCTGCCGGCCCGCACGTGCAGACCGTCGACGTTCTGCGTGACGACGCCGTTCGCCACCCCCGCGGTCTCGAGATCGGCGAGGGCGCGGTGCCCGTCGTTCGGCTCGGCCGCGGCGAACACCTTCCACCCCAGGTGGCTGCCCACCCAATAGCGGCGGCGCGCGTCGGCGCTGGCGAGGAACTGCTGCGCGGTCATCGGCGTACGGGTCGGCGCGCCCTTGCCGCGGTAGTCGGGAATGCCCGAATCCGTCGACACGCCCGCGCCGGTCAGCACCGCGATGCGCCGTCCGGCGAGCACCTCGACAGCCCGATCGATGGATGCAGAGAACCCGGCATCCTTCGTCGTGTCGGTCATGCACACCTCCGTCGCACCGAGTCTAAGGCGGGGCGCCGACACCGGCTCGCACGCCGGCGATGCGCACGCGCGCGGATCCGGCCTCCGGCGCTCTGCTGGCACGATGGGACGATGCCCGTCATCCCGCTCGACTCCGCCGACGACCCGCGTCTCGCCGATTACCGCGACCTCACCGACGTGTCGTTGCGCCGCGTGACGGAACCGGCGGGCGGCCTCTACATCGCGGAGTCGTCGAAGGTGCTCGATCGCGCACTCCGCGCCGGCCACCGCCCCCGCTCGGTCCTCGTGCAGGAGAAGTTCCTCGCCGATGCCGTCGCCCTCGTCGGGGAGGATGCCGACGTGTACGTCGTCCGGGCCGAGGTCGCCGAGCAGGTCACCGGGTACGCCGTGCACCGGGGGCTGCTGGCATCCATGCATCGTCCGGCCCTCGCACCCGTCGCCGACGTCGTCGCGGGAGCGCGTCTCGTCGTGGTCCTCGAAGACATCGTCGACCACACCAACATCGGCGCCGCGTTCCGGTCGGCGGCCGCCCTCGGCGCGGACGCCGTGCTCGTCACGCCGCGCTGCGCCGACCCGCTCTACCGCCGGAGCGTCCGCGTCAGCATGGGCACCGTGTTCCAGGTGCCGTGGACACGACTCCCCGAATGGTCGGAGGCGAAGCCGCAGCTGGTCGACGCGGGCCTGCACCTCGCCGCTCTCGCCCTCTCCGACGACGCGGTCAGCCTCGACGCCTTCTCGGCCGCCGGACACGAGCGCGTCGCGCTGCTGCTGGGTGCCGAGGGCGACGGGCTGAGCCGCAGCGCGCTCGCCGCCGCCGACACGATCGTGACGATCCCGATGGCCGGGGGAGTCGACTCCCTCAACGTCGCCGCGGCGAGCGCGGTCGCCCTGTGGGAGCTGGGGCGCGGTCGGCGCTGATCCCCTGCGTGCTCGCCACCACCGACGCCGGCCGAGATGCCCTCTAGCGGACGTGTCCGCTTGCGGCTCTTGTCCGTGAGGCGACGCGGCGCGGAAGCTGGTGATCGCGCGCGCCCCATCCGGGCGAGGGCGCACCGTCAGCAAAGGACCAGCATGCCCCGCACAACCCCGGCCGTCCGTCGTCTGTTGAGCGGGGGGACCGCGCTGACGCTGGCGGTCACCGCTCTCGTCGCGACCCCCGCCAACGCCGCGGAGACAACCGTGACGACGATCAACGCCCTCGAGACCGCGCTCGCAGACTGCGCCACGGCGCCCAACGCGATCACGCTCGGGGCCGACATCCTCAACGGGGGGCGTCTCGCGGTGCCGTGCGACACGACGATCTCCCTAGGCAGCTATGACCTCACGGTCTCGGGGATCACCATCGGTTCGGGACGCAATCTCACGATTGCCGGTCCGATCGATGGCAGCGGGGGCACGTTGACCGCGAAGGGCTCGCCCATCAACGAGTTCGCGGGTATCCGGACGAACGGTGCGACGCTCACCGTCACCGGCGGCACGGTGACGGCCCGCGGCAGCGCCGTCACCGCGGCCATCGGTGGTGACGCCGCCGCAGCCACCAACAGCGGCGGGACCCTCGTCGTCGCGGGGGGCACCGTCAACGCGTCGCTGCCGAGTGGAGCGAACGCCGCAGCCGTGGGCGGGGGTGCGGGTACCACCGGCGGTGCCGGTGGGACCGTCGTCGTCTCGTCGGGGACGCTCACCGCCACCGTGGACGGGAACCGATCGACTGCCGTCGGCGGGGGCGACTCCAGTGGCAGCGTGGGCGCGGCGGGGGCTGCGATCACCGTAGGCCAGGGAGGAACCCTGACGGCCACAAATCCCCGCGGAACGGTCATCGGAGGCGGTCGCTCCGGAGGGGGGACGATCGGAGCATTCGGATCGCTACAGGTCGAGGGAACACTGCGTCTGCCCGCGGGCCAGGTATCCATCGGCACGGGAACCGCCGGGCTGAGCTTCGCGGGGCGCATCGAAGGGACGACCGCCGACCCGACCGTCGGTGCGACCTTCGACGCCACCGGAACGATCGCGAACCAGGGGGCGATCACGCTCAACCCGCCGGCCGAGATCGTCGCCGGGTTGAACAGGCTGGTGCGCTTCTCGACGGGGGATCCCAGCGTCCGTGTCTTCGCCCGCTCGTTCGCCCAAGGCGCGCGCGTCCTCCCCACACCACCCGCCGGCTCGACGTGGAACACCAGCCCCGACGGCACAGGACAGACGATCACCGCGACATCCTCCATCGCGGGTAACGGCACGATCGACCTGTACGCCGTCAAGACGACCGTGCTGGTCGCGTCGTCCAACCCCTCCGACCTCACCGCGACCGCCGGCGAGCCGTTCGTCTACCCCGTATCGGTGCAGACGACCGACGGCCAGAAGGTCGATCCGCAGCCCGCGATCGAGTACCTGCCCCTCGAATGCACAGTCGGCCCCGACAACGTGTTCACGGTCGCGGGGCCGTGCTTGATCTCGGCCAACACGACCGAGGGGCCGCCGCTCTTCGTCAATTTCACCGTGACCGTCGTCCCGGCGGCACCGGTCGAGCTCGCGGTCGCACCGGCCCCGGGAACCGCGACACCGATCACGGACGGCTCGACCGTCGACTTCTCCGTCACCGGAAAGGACGCCTACGGCAACGTCACCGATACAACCGAGGCCACGCTCACCTCATCTCGCAGCACCGACACGGTCGCCGGGCGGTCGGTGACGTTCTCGGGCACCGGCACCCGCACCATCACGGTCACGCAGGGCGCCCTCTCGTCGAGCACCACTGTCGACGTCGTGTCGGGCACGTCCCCGACCCCGTCGCCGACGCCGACGCCTTCGCCGACTCCGACGGTGGCTCCGTCGCCGTCGCCGACTCCGACGGTGGCTCCGTCGCC
>NZ_JARVRW010000012.1 GCF_030209475.1 Microbacterium sp. lyk4-40-TSB-66 | reverse complement strand
GGCGACTGGAGCGGGGGCGGCGGCGGGGGGTCGGGGTGGGGGGGGGGGGGGGGGGGGAGAGGGGATGCCGGCCCCGCCGGCATCCGGGGTCAGGTGATGGTCTCGACCGGTTCGGTGTCGGGGATCGGGCTCGAGTCGCGGTGCCGGAGGTCGGGGAAGCCTCGGACGAACACGGCCGAGACGATCAACCCGACGACCGCGAAGCCGGCGGCTGCGATGTACGCGCCGGTGGGCCCGACACCGTCGACGAGGAAGCCCGCGACGGCCGAGCCGGCGGCGGCACCGATGAGCTGACCGGTGCCGATCCAGCCGTAGGCCTCGGCGGTCTCGCTGAAACGCACGCTCGCCGAAGTCATGGCGAACATGACCGCGAGGGCGGGCGCGATGCCGGCGCCGGCGACGATCAGGGTGGCCCCGAGCCACCAGGCGTTCAGCGACACGATGGTCAGTGACAGGCCGAGGGCGACGATCGCGAAGCGACGGGCCATGGCCCACGGACCGATCGGGATGTGCCCGAACGAGAGTCCGCCCGCGAGGCTGCCCACGGCGAAGACCGCGAGGATGAGACCTGCCTCGAGACCGCCGTGGTCGAACGTCGCCACGACGCCGGCCTCGACGGCCGCGCACGCGCCGATGAGCAGGAACCCGGTCGCGGTGGCGAGGATCACGGGCGGCTTGGCGAGCACCCGGCCGAGCGCGCGACGGCTGCGGGGGATGCGGACACGGCCCACCTCGGGGCTGAAGATGAACCACGCGCCCCCGCCGAGGAGGATCACGACCACTAGCAGCAGGCCTGGAACGGTGCCGACCTGGGTGGCGACGAGGGTGATGACCACGGGCGCGAGCACCCAGATGATCTCTTGCAGTGAGGCGTCGAGCGAATACAGCGGCGTGAGCTGCTTCGACGGCACCATCTTGGGGTAGATGGTGCGCACGGCCGACTGGACCGGAGGGGTCGAGAGTCCGGCGACGAGTCCGAGCACCATGTAGAGCGGCAGGGGCATCTCGATGAGGGCGAGGGTCGCGATCGCCGCCGCACACACCAACAGCGTCACCGAGAGCACGCGCCGCATGCCCCAGACGCCCATCCACCGACTCGTGACGGGGCCGGCGACGGCCTGGCCGATGCTCGTGGCCGCGAGCACGAGACCGGCGGCCCCGTACGAACCGGTGACGTGCTCGATGTGCAGCAGCACCGCGAGGCTCGTCATGCCGTTGGGGAAGCGTGCCGTCAACTGCGCGGCGATGATCCGCCCCACGCCGGGGGTTCGAAGGAGTACGCGGTAGCCGGCCACCGCACCACGCTACAGCCGACCTCCGACACGCGCCTCGGGCCCGTCATGCACCGGATGCCGCGACACGCCGCGACACGCCGATCACCGAAATGGCCGGCCTGTGCGATGTCGGAACCCCCGTCTAGCGTCCGATCTGTGGACAACGACCGGCGCGCATCGCGACAACCGCGGAATCGCGCCTGTTAACACGACGCCGGAAGGGGGCCGATCTGTGGATGAAAACGTGGACAACCTGTGTTGTACATGGGGAGAGACGGTGGAAAATCACACGGATGTAACTACTACCCCTTGTGGTGCCTTCCGATGTCCGCACCCATATGTAGTATTGAGGTCCCGGCGGGCACTGCCCGTCCGGACGACGATTTTCCAGGGGAAAGAGAGAACGACATGGCGATCACGGTCTACACCAAGCCGTCCTGCGTCCAGTGCACCGCGACCTACCGCGCACTCGACTCCAAGGGCATCGAGTACAACGTGCTCGACCTGTCCGAAGACCCGTCGGCGCTCGAGCAGGTCAAGTCGCTCGGGTACCTGCAGGCACCCGTCGTCATCACCGACGAGGACCACTGGTCGGGCTTCCGCCCCGACAAGATCGACGAGCTGGCGTCACGTCTCGCCTGACCCCTCGACACGCTCTCAGACCCCTGTCATGAGCGCTGTCATGTCGGCGACCGAGGCTCCGCTCCTGGTCTACTTCTCGAGCGTGTCGGGCAACACCGCGCGTTTCATCGAGAAGCTCGGAAAGCGGGCCGTGCGCATTCCGCTGCTGCCGACCGACCCGGCCCTCGAGGTCGACGAACCCTTCGTGCTGGTCACTCCCACCTACGGTGGGGGTGCCGGCCGGGGCGTCGAGAAGGGCGCGGTCCCCAAGCAGGTCATCCGGTTCCTCAACGAGGAGCGGAACCGACGCAACATCCGCGGGGTCATCTCCGCGGGAAACACGAATTTCGGCGACGCATTCTGCCTCGCCGGTGACATCGTCGCGCGCAAGTGCGCGGTGCCGCACCTTTACCGGCTGGAAGTTTTCGGCACCCCCGACGATGTCGAGCGGGTCACCGAGGGATTGGAACGATGGTGGAAGTTGAGCTGACCGACGTGGACTTCAAGACCGAGGCGCGCTTCGAGGGACTGGATTATCACGCCCTCAACGCGATGTTGAACCTGTACGACGCCGACGGCAAGATCCAGTTCGACGCCGACAAGCGCGCCGCGCGGGAGTACTTCCTGCAGCACGTCAACCAGAACACCGTGTTCTTCCACTCCCTCAAGGAGCGCCTCGACTACCTCGTCGAGAAGGAGTACTACGAGCCCACCGTGCTCGCGAAGTACTCGATGGAGTTCATCCAGGAGCTCAACGACCGCGCCTACGGCGCCAAGTTCCGCTTCGAGACGTTCCTCGGCGCGTTCAAGTACTACACGAGCTACACGCTGAAGACCTTCGACGGCAAGCGCTACCTCGAGCGCTTCGAGGACCGTGTCGTCATGACCGCCCTCGCCCTCGCCGACGGCGACCCGCGTCTCGCCGTGCAGCTGGTCGACGAGATCATCTCGGGCCGTTTCCAGCCGGCCACCCCCACCTTCCTCAACGCCGGGAAGGCGCAGCGCGGCGAGCTCGTGTCGTGCTTCCTCTTGCGCATCGAAGACAACATGGAGTCGATCGCCCGCGGCATCAACTCCGCGCTGCAGCTGTCGAAGCGCGGTGGCGGCGTCGCCCTGCTGCTGTCGAACATCCGAGAGGCCGGGGCTCCGATCAAGCAGATCGAGAACCAGTCGTCGGGCATCATCCCCGTGATGAAGCTGCTCGAAGACAGCTTCAGCTACGCCAACCAGCTGGGAGCCCGTCAGGGCGCCGGCGCGGTGTACCTCAACGCGCACCACCCCGACATCCTGCGCTTCCTCGACACCAAGCGTGAGAACGCCGACGAGAAGATCCGCATCAAGACGCTGTCGCTGGGCGTCGTCATCCCCGACATCACCTTCGAGCTCGCCAAGAACGGCGAAGACATGTACCTCTTCTCGCCGTACGACGTCGAGAAGGTCTACAAGAAGCCGTTCGGAGACATCTCGGTCACCGACAAGTACCGCGAGATGGTCGACGACCCTCGCATCAAGAAGACGAAGATCAACGCGCGCGAGTTCTTCCAGACGCTCGCCGAGATCCAGTTCGAGTCGGGCTACCCGTACATCATGTTCGAAGACACGGTGAACAAGGCGAACCCCATCGCCGGTCGCATCAACATGTCGAACCTGTGCTCGGAGATCCTTCAGGTCAACACGCCCACGACGTACAACGAAGACCTCTCCTACGCCGAGATCGGCAAGGACATCTCGTGCAACCTCGGGTCGATGAACATCGCCCTGGCGATGGACGGCGGCGACCTCGGCCTCACGGTCGAGACGGCGATCCGTGCCCTCACCGCCGTCAGCGTCCAGAGCCACATCGCCTCGGTGCGCTCGATCGAAGACGGCAACGACCGCTCGCACGCCATCGGCCTCGGCCAGATGAACCTGCACGGCTACCTCGCTCGGGAGCACGTCTACTACGGCTCCGAAGAGGGCATCGACTTCACGAACATCTACTTCTACACGGTGCTGTTCCACGCGCTGCGGGCCTCCAACCGCCTCGCGATCGAGCGCGGCACGGCCTTCGACGGCTTCGAGAACTCGACGTACGCGTCGGGGGAGTTCTTCGACAAGTACACCGACCAGGTGTGGGCGCCGCAGACGGCCAAGGCGAAGGAGCTCTTCGCCGGCGTGCAGATCCCCACGCAGGACGACTGGCGCGAGCTGAAGGCGTCGGTGCAGGCGCACGGTATCTACAACCAGAACCTGCAGGCGGTGCCCCCCACCGGCTCGATCTCGTACATCAACAACTCCACGAGCTCGATCCACCCGATCGCGTCGAAGATCGAGATCCGCAAAGAAGGCAAGCTCGGGCGCGTCTACTACCCGGCGCCGTTCATGACGAACGAGAACCTGGAGTACTACCAGGACGCGTACGAGATCGGCTACGAGAAGGTCATCGACACGTACGCCGCCGCGACGCAGCACGTCGACCAGGGCCTGTCGCTGACGCTGTTCTTCAAGGACACTGTCACCACGCGCGACATCAACAAGGCGCAGATCTACGCGTGGCGCAAGGGCATCAAGACCATTTACTACATCCGCCTCCGCCAGCTGGCGCTCGAGGGCACCGACATGACCGAGTGCGTCTCGTGCATGCTCTGAGCCACTGACCCCCGACTGACACACCGATAGAGGACGCAGGAACGCCATGGCTGAGAAGCTGCAGCTGCTGAACCACGTGCAGGCCATCAACTGGAACCGCATCCAAGACGACAAGGACCTCGAGGTCTGGAACCGTCTGGTGAACAACTTCTGGCTCCCCGAGAAGGTGCCGCTGTCGAACGACATCCAGTCGTGGAACACGCTCACCCCCGAGGAGCAGACGCTCACCATGCGCGTGTTCACGGGGCTGACGCTCCTCGACACGATCCAGGGCACGGTGGGCGCCGTCTCGCTCATCCCCGATGCGCTCACCCCGCACGAGGAGGCCGTCTACACGAACATCGCGTTCATGGAGTCGGTGCACGCCAAGAGCTACTCGTCGATCTTCTCGACGCTGTGCTCGACGAAGGAGATCGACGAGGCGTTCCGCTGGTCGAGCGAGAACGAGTTCCTTCAGAAGAAGGCGCGCATCGTCATGGACTACTACCGAGGCGACGACCCGCTCAAGCGAAAGGTCGCGTCGACCCTGCTCGAGTCGTTCCTGTTCTACTCGGGCTTCTACCTGCCGATGCACTGGTCGAGCCGCGCGAAGCTGACGAACACGGCCGACCTGGTCCGCCTCATCATCCGCGACGAGGCCGTGCACGGGTACTACATCGGCTACAAGTTCCAGCGTGGTCTCGAGACCGTCGACGAGGCGCGTCGTCAGGACCTCAAGGACTACACGTTCTCGCTGATGTACGAGCTCTACGACAATGAGGTGCAGTACACGCAGAGCCTCTACGACTCGGTCGGGCTGAGCGAAGACGTCAAGAAGTTCCTGCACTACAACGCCAACAAGGCGCTGATGAACCTCGGCTACGAGGCGATGTTCCCGTCGTCGGTGACGAACGTGAACCCGGCGATCCTGTCGGCCCTCTCGCCCAACGCCGACGAGAACCACGACTTCTTCAGCGGGTCGGGCTCGTCGTACGTCATCGGCAAGGCCGAGGCGACGGAAGACGACGACTGGGATTTCTGAACCCGGTCGTGACGGAGGGGCCCCGCGCGTGAGCGATCGCGCGGGGCCCCTCCGTCATGTGACGCTCAGGTCAGATCGACCGTCTCCGAATCGGCGTTCGCCTTCACCGATGCGATGCCGCTGCGAGCGGATGCCTTCGACTCGTAGGCCTCGCTCACCGCGACGACCTGGCCGTTTCCGGCCTTGAGGCGGAAGCGGAACTTGCCCGCCTTGTCGGAGTAGAGCTCGTACTTGCCTGTCATGGTTCCTCCCCCGTTGGAGCTCCTGCGAGTGAGGCCATCATGGCGCTGACGACCCGGCGGTGCAATGAGGGTCACCCCGGCCACTCCCACCGCCCAGCCGAAGCTCCATTGCGCGCTCACGGCCGATGGCGCCGGCTCATCGAGGGTGTCGGCTAGCCCGCCACCCGCACCGTCCGCGCGACGTGCCGCGCGACCCAGTCCGCGGTGAACGGGCGCGAACGCAGAAGCCAGCGGTGCAGGATCGGCCCGACGAACAACTCCGCGACCTCGTCGGGGTCCGCGACGCCGGCCCGGCGTAGGCGATGGCCGATCGCCGACATCTGCACCGAGAGGAGCATCTCGCGATATTGCGTCGCCAGCACGTCATCCGTCTGGATCTCGGCGGTCACGGCGCGGAGGAGAGGCTCGACCGTGCGGTCGGTGAGCTCTGCGACCATCGCCGTGGCCAGGGAGTCGAGGTCGGCGCCGAGATCACCCGTGTCGGGGACGACGGTCTCACCCTGCGCGCCCTCACTGCGGGCGAGCAGGGCGTCGAACAGGATCGCGCCCGTCGTCGGCCACGAGCGGTACAGGGTCTGCTTGCTGACCGCCGCGCGGGCGGCGACACCCTCCATGGTGAGGGAGCCGACGCGGCTCTCGCGTGCGAGCGCGAGGACGGCTTCGTGCACCTTCCTGCGGGTGGTCGGACGGGCCATACCGTGAGTTTACCGACGAAACGAGACGCAGCGTCCACATTCACCTAGGGTGTCCTCATGACCTCGCCGAAGACATGGCTGATCACCGGAGGCAATCGCGGGCTGGGCCGTGCACTGACCCTGAGAGCCCTCTCGGCCGGGCACAGCGTGGTGGCCACCGTTCGCGGCGACCACAGCCTGCCGGCTCACGATCGACTGAGCGTCCTGGCCCTCGACGTGCGGGACAGGACGGCGGCATTCGAGGTGGTCGGAACGGCGGCCTCTCGGATGGGGTCCCTCGACGTGCTCGTGAACAACGCCGGGTACGGACTGATCGGCGCCGCGGAAGAAGTATCCGAAGACGATGCTCGGTCGATCATCGAGACGAACACCCTCGGTCCTCTCTGGCTCAGTCAGGCGGCGATCCCCATCATGCGCGCGCAGGGAACCGGACACATCGTCCAGATCTCCACGGTGGGAGCGGTGGGGACGATGCCTCTGCTCGGGCTCTACAACGCATCCAAGTGGGCGCTGGAAGGGTTCAGCGAGGCGTTGGCCGCCGAGGTGCGGTCCTTCGGTATCCGGGTATCGCTCATCGAACCCGGTGCCCTCGACACCGACTGGGCCGGGGGGAGCATGCGCTTCGGTCACCCCCTGCCCGAGTACGACACGCTTCGCGCACAGCTCTTCGGCACCACCGAGGTGCCGTGGCTTCCTACCGGCGAATCGGCCGGGGGGACCCACCCCGATGACGCGGCCGACGCGATCTTCCGCCGCGTGTGCGACGGAGACGATGACCGGCTGCGTGTGCTGGTCGGCGAGGACGCTCCCGCGCAGGTCAGCGCCGCTCTCTCCGAACGTCGTCGGGACTACGCCCGCGACACCCGCTTCGCAACCGGATGACGCACGGCTGAGCCGCCGCGCCGGATCACCCCGGCCACTCCCGCCCCTCCAGCCGCCCCAGCAGCAGTTCCACCGCCGAACCCTCCATGCCACGCACCCAGCGCTGCGTCGACGAGCCGCGCGACGACACCGTGCGACCGCGCTCGCCGCGCTCGAGCCGCACCTCGACCTGGCCCGCTGACACGCTGACACCCCGCAATGCACCCGCCGCGACCATCGCGGCGAGCGGATCGTGCAGGGCGCAGCGCCGGTCGGGGAACACGCGTCCCGCGTAGAAGTCGAGGTACAGCGGCAGCATCGCGGCCAACGCCTGCGGGAGCGCACCGGGGATCGCCTCGAGGCGCACGAGGTCGGTGGCATCCAGGGTCTGCGTCATGGTGACGTCGAGGGGGACGAGGGTTGTGTCCCAGTCCTGCGCGAACACGACGGCCGCGGCCTCGGGATCGTTGTGGATGTTCGCCTCGGCCCACGCCGTCACGTTGCCCGAGTGCGCGAAGGCCCCGCCCATGACGACGAGGCGGTCGAAACGGGCGACGCCGGGCGCCTCGGCGTAGGCGGCGAGGTTGGTGAGCGGACCGAGGGCGAGCACGGTGAGATCCGGATGCCGCGACGCCAGGTGGTCGATCAGCTCGACCGCGGCGCGGGCGTCGTGGGCGCGGGCCGCCGCGGTGAGGGCGATGCCGCCGACCCCGTCGTCACCGTGCACGTGCGGCGCACCGCCCGCATACGGACGGCCGCGGAAGTCGTGCGCCCCCACGGCGACGGGGATGTCGTCCGCGCCGGCCAACTCGAACAGCGACAGGGTGTTGGCGGCTGCGCGGGCGGCATCCGTGTTTCCCGACACCGTCGTCACGCCGACGATCTCGACCGCGGGCTCGGCCAACAGGTAGGCGAGGGCGAGGGCGTCGTCGATGCCGGTGTCGCAGTCGACGAGGATCGGGCGACGGGTCATCGCGACACCCCGTAGCCGTCGAGGGGCTGGAGGGCGGGTTGCGAAGCGTCGTCGGCCACGGCCGCCGCACCGACGGCGCACGCGCGCGCCAGCGCGTCGTCGGGTGCGTCACCGCGCAGCAGGCCGACGACGAGCGCCGCGCAGAACGCATCGCCCGCGCCGACGGTGTTGACGACGGTCGTCGCGACGCCGGGGGAGGACGCCGCCAGCTCGCCGTGCCGGTAGAGGCGCGCGCCGTCCGCCCCGAGCGTGACGCACAGCAGCGGGGCGTCGTGCACCTCGGGCAGCTGCGCGTACTCCGTCTCGTTGACGATGACCAGGTCGCAGCGCTCCCACACCCCCGCGGGGAGGGACCGCGCGGGCGCGGCGTTGAGCGCGAAGAACCCGGCGGCCTCTGCGGCGGCCGAGACCACGGCATCCGACACCTCCAGTTGCATCAGCACCGCGGCGCCGGGTGCGATGTCGAGCGCATCGGCGTCGATCGCCGCGTTCGCGCCGGGGCACACGACGATCGAGTTCTCACCCGTCGCGTCGACGACGATGAGCGCGGTGCCGGTGGCGGCATCCGTCGTCTGGACGCCCGCTGCATCCACACCGATGGAGGCGAGTCGATCCCGGATGCCGCGCCCCTCGGCGTCGTCGCCCACGGCGCCGATCAAGCGCACGGCGGCTCCGAGACGGGCTGCGGCGACCGCCTGGTTCGCGCCCTTGCCGCCGGGTCCGCGATGCAGCACGCCGTCGGCGACGGTCTCACCCGCGGCGGGTGCTCGTTCGACGCGGGCGGTGAGGTCGACGTTGATCGCGCCGACCACGGTCAGGGCGGGCGTCGGGGGAGGAGGGGTCACGAGAATCCACCCTGTCATGGCCGGTCGTCCTCGGGGCGGTGGCGCGGCGGCGGGGGGTCGGCGACGATGTGTCCATGACGATCGAGAGTCCGTCGGCACCCGTCGACCCCGCACGGCCGGTGACCTTCGACGAGGCGCTCCGCGCGGTGGCGGAGGCCCTGGAGGCTATGGGCCGCGGCGACCCGTATCCGTTTGCGGCGCTGTGGACGGCGACCGACGACGCCACTCTGATGGGCGGATTCGGCACGCACGCGACCACCGCCGCGGACGTGCAGACGACCCTGCAGGCGGTGGCCCGACGATTCGCCGGCGGAGCTCTCGTGCCCGAGTACGATCGCGTGCTCGTCGGCGACGACTGGGCGATGACGGCCGGCCGCGAGCGCGGGACCTTGTCGGTCGACGGCGCGGAGCCCCGCCCGTTCGTCGTGCGCGTGACGCAGGTCTGGCGTCGGGAGGACGGCGTGTGGCGCATCGTCCACCGTCACGGCGACCACACCACGACTGCTGTGTGAGGCAGCGGTCGCGTCATCCGGTCTTCAATGCAGCAGCAGCTTCGCCACGATCAGCAGAGCCGACATCAGCGCCGCACCGATCGCCGTGAGCACGACGCCGAGGACGGAGTAGCCGCGCAGGCGTGCTCCGGCGGTGGCGACGACGACGAGGTACGACATCGCCACGCCGACGCCCCAGAGCAGCGCCGTCGGCAGGTCGACTCCGAACGCGACCAGCGCCACCACGACCAGGAGCGGCAGGAACGTCACCGACACCATCGGCGCGCTGACGCGCAGGTGGTGGGCGACGATCTTCGACGGGCGCTCCGACGACGTGTCGCCGACCGAGTAGGCGAAGACATGGGTGGCGAAGTACACGACGTTCGTCAGCGCGACGACGGCGATGACCACCCCGAGGTCCGAGCTGCCCAGGCCGACGAGGGTGGATGCCGACACCAGTGCGCCGTAGCACCCCGCGCTGATGCGTTCGGCGGCGATGTGACCGAGGGGCTTGGCGGTCGTGGCGGTCATGGGGGTCAGCTCCTCGAGGATCGACGGCGCAGTACCGCGGAGACGATGGCGACGACCGTACCCACCGCGACGCCGATGAGCGTCTCGATCACCCTGTCGCGCAGCAGCATCTCCGGCGTCGCCGGGGAGGCGAGCGAGATCATCAGCAGCGCGAGCGGGGTGATGAAGATCATCGCGATGCCGTAGTTGCGGCCGACGTAGAGCTCGGACGCGGCCTGCAGCGCGACGGCCACGAGGATGACGAGCCACGGCGGGAGGTGGAGGGCGAGGAGTCCCGCCGCCATCAGCACGCCAAGGAGCGTGCCGACCAGGCGCTGCGCGCCGCGGATCAGGCGGGCCGTCACGTGCGCCCCGCCGACGGCCGCGACCGCTCCGACCATCGCCCAGTACCAGTGGGTGCCCACCAAGAGCGCGCCGGCGATGCCCGCGAGCAGGGCGGCGGCACCGACGGTCGCCGCCATCTCCCACGCGACCGGACCGATCACCGGGCGCGAACGGGTCGGCCGCGCCCACGATCCGCGGCGCGCGAGCACGAGACCGACCGTGACGACGAGACTCCACACCACGCTCGCACCGCCGACGATGACCACGAGCGGCAGCGATGACCACGTGGCCGGGAGGCTCGCCGTCGCCCCGCCGGCGAAGACCGCGAAGAGCGCACCGGGCGGATGCCACTGGGCACGGTACGCGAAGAGGGTGACGGCCGAAGCGAGGGAGGCGACCACGACGACGCCCGCGACGGCCGGGCTCCCGAGCGCCGAGACGACCGTGCCGATGAGCATCGAGGAGACGAGGATCGCGCCCGCGGTCGCCTGCATGATCACGCGCGGCCGGGGCTTGTCTGTGCGGCCGTACAGCGCCGCGAACGCGCCAAAGCTGGCGTACACGCTGAGGTCGAGACGACCGATCAGCAGCAGGACGACGAGGGGGACCCCGACGCTGAGCACAGCACGGACGGCCACGCGGTGATCGCCCGCGCGCGGTCCGACCCGGATGACCCCGGTCCACACGCGTCCCCGGGATTCCGCCACCCGACCACCCTACGCTCCACCCTGGCTCCACCCAGGGTCGGATGACGCCCGTCGGCGCGTCAAGGTGGTGGCATCCGGTCGAGGATCTCTGGTGGGCTGATGGTATGGATGCCGAACGCGAGAGGCCCCCGATCGAGCCCGGGCCCGAACCCGACACGACGACCGCGGCGGAGGGGGCGAAGTCCGATCCCTCGTTGGAGGGCGACGACCAGCCCATCGAGTGACTCCTCGACGTCGAGGCGAGCGGCCACGCGGGGACGGCACCCCTGCGTAGGGTGGGAAGTCCCGACCCGCCCGAGGAGAGACGTGTTCCGCACGCCCCTGAACCTGTTCCGTACGTTCGCGATCGCCGAGGCGGTCTCGTGGACCCTGTTGATCGGCGGGCTGATCCTGCGCGCCGCGGCCGACTTGCCCCTCGCGGTGACGATCGGGGGCGGCATCCACGGGTTCGTGTTCCTCGCCTACGGCGCCACCGCGGTGCTCGTCGCCCTGAACCAGCGGTGGGGGGTCGGACCGACGGCGTTGGCCGTCGTCAGCGCGATCATTCCCTACGCGACGGTTCCGACCGAGATATGGCTGCAGCGCACGGGGCGCCTCCGCGGTGCGTGGCGGCGGGAGGAGACCGCGGACACGCGGGACCGGCGTCCGATCGATCGGATGCTGCGCTTCTTCCTGCGGCGTCCCGGGGCGCTGGCGGTCGCGCTGGTCGCCGTCGTCGCGGTGGTCTTCGTGGTGCTGCTCGTCGTGGGCCCGCCCGGCGGCAAGGGCTAGCCCGTCGGACGGGGGATCCGCTCTCGGTGCGATCTGAGCGGAGGGTCGCAGGATGCGACGGACACAACGCAGGAACCCTGTGGACCTGCCGTCGGCATATGACCCCTCGGAGCCCTCACGGTCGCGGAACTCCTGCGTCGTGTCGGCGACGCAAGAGCGGGGACCATCACCGCAGGTGCATCCGCACGCTCGCCGGGGCGATGCGACAGGTGGCGGTGAAGGTCTCGACGGTTCCCGACAGAGTCGCCGTCGCCTGGCCGGAGCCGAGAAGCGCGACCGAGGACCCCGTGGCGTGCAGCGAGGGTTCGCGCACCGAGAACCTGCGCATCGAACCGCCCGCCCGGCCTGAGAGCGACGCGTCGAGTTCGACGTCGAGGATGGGACCAGAGGTGGATGCAACCCGCCACGCGACCGTGGCGAGCCCGCCGCCCCGGCTGGTGAGGGTGAGGGTGGCCGATCCGCATTCCTCGCCACCGACGGCCTCGACGCGCAGCGGCTCATCGGGCGGGATGGTGTCGGCGCCGCACAACGCGATGTCGTGCAGCCGGGCGTAGCCGCGACCGTTGCCGGTGATGCTCGAGCAATCGGCGAGCAGCGGCGACGACACGCTCTCCGAAAGGGGGAGGGGGGAGACTCCCGCCGTGGCGGTAGGGCCCGTCGCGAGCAGACCGACGACGACGCCCAGGGCGCTGAGGGTCGCGGTGATCGTGCGTACACGCATGCCGCACCTCCTCGTGGACGACTGCGAATCTACGCTCGGGCGCGCCGCGGCGCCACTGACGCGCCACGGCGAGGCAGCGCCGAGGTGCCGGCGGGGTGAGGCGAGTGCCGGCGGGGCGGTGAAGCGCGGGAGAGCAGACGGCCGACGTCAGCGCTTCGTCGACATGGTCACGGTGAACTTGCGGTCGCGCGCGACCTGCCGGGTGGGCCCGACGACGCGCTCGAGGATCGGGCGGTACTGCAGGGCGGAGTTCCACACGGTCCACAGCTCACCTCCCGCACGCAGCACGCGCGCCGCGTCGACGAACATCCGGGGCGCAAGTGCGTCGGCGACGGCGGCTCCCGCGTGGAACGGCGGGTTGAGCGCGATGAAAGAGGCCGTGGCATCCGGGTGCGAACGCAGCATGTCGTCACGCTCGACGCGCACGCGATCATCCACGCCGTTGGCGGCCGCCGTCGCCCGCGCGGAGGCCACGGCGATCGCCGACTGATCGCACGCGAGCACCCGGAGCGAGGGATGCCGCACCGCCAGCGCCGCCGCCACGACGCCCGTGCCGCAGGCGAGGTCGATCGCCTCGGACGCCCGCGGTTCGGGCAGGTGGGCGAGCAGCAGACGGGTGCCGATGTCGATCGAGGCGCCGGCGAACGCGCCGCCGAAGGCGCGCACCCGGATGCCGTCGACCTCGGCCGCCTCCGCGACGGGTTCGCCCCCGTCGTGGGGGTGGCGGGCGATCAGAACGCGGGATTTCTGCCGGGCGTGCGACACGTCGACGCGATCGAAACGGTCGCGCAGCACCTCGTTCATAGTGACGGTCATGTGCTTGAGTCGTCCGCCCGCGAACACCACCACCTCGGGGTCGGCGTGGAGCGCGATGAGACCCGCGATGTCGGCCAGCGCTCGCAGGGAGCGCGGAAGGCGGAGCAGCACCACGCGCGCGCCGACCAGCAGCGCCGCGTTCAGCGGGTGCGAAAGAAAAGCAGTGTCGAGCCCCGCCTCGGCGGCGTTCGCGGCGAGGGCCTGCTCGCCGAGGAGCTCGTCCTGATGGACCCGGATGCCGCGGGCGCCCCCGTCCGCCGCGGCCAAGGTCAGCGCGCCGTGCGTGTCGCCGATCACGACGAGGGTGCCCTCGGGCAGAGCCGCGCGCGCGTCGGCCGACTCGTCGAGGATCAGGCGGTCGGCGGCGTCGACGGCCACGAGATCGGGGCCCTCGAGGTCGGGGCGGCGACGGAGGGCGTCGAACGAGAAAGGCATCGTGCAACGGTACCCGTGTCGGGCGGGCGCCTCCGCAGCGCGTGTCCCGCGGCGGGGCTCAGGCGCGGCGGTTCGCGGTGGCGGCCGCGGCGGCGAGATCCGCGAGCACGGGCGGCACGTCGTCCTGCGGCACGACCGCCTGGATGAGCGTCAGCGACGACGACGCCCGCGCATCGGCCAGCGCACGCCGCAGGTCTTCGGCGGTGTCGACCCGCACGCCGGTCGTCGAACGGGCAGGGTCCATGGCGCTCAGCAGCGTCGTCCAGTCCCACGCGGCGATGTCGTTGTACTCCTCGTGCAGCCCGTGGATCACGCGCTCGACGGTGTAACCGGCGTTGTCGACGACGACGATCACGGCGGGCACGTCATGGCGCACGAGCGTGCCGAGCTCGGCCGCGGTCAGCTGCGCCGCACCGTCGCCGATGAGTAGTACCGGGCGTCGCTCGGGCCGCGCGAGGGCCGCGCCGAGGATCGCGGGGAGCGTGAAGCCGATGGCGGCCCACAGCGGCTGGCCGCCGAAGACGACGCCGTGGGGGAGGCGTTCCCCGGCCATGCCGTAGAACGAGGTGCCCTGATCGGCCAGGACCGTGTCTCCCTCGCGGAGGAATGCCGCCACCTCGTGCCAGAGGGCCCGCTGCGAGAGGGGGCCGTCGGCATCCGGTGTGCGCGGGGGAGCCTGCATCGACGCGGAGTCGTCCGCGCGGAAGCGGTCGCCCCGCACCGCCACCTCGGCGGCCACGGCGTGGAGCGCATCGCGCATCGCGAGGGGGCGATAGTCGTCGTCGCCGACCCGCGCGTGCTCGCCGCGGATCTCGACCGTGCGGGCCGTGTCGATGCGCTGCGAGAAGAAGCCCGTGGTGAGGTCGGTGAACTGCACGCCGGCCAGCACGAGCAGGTCGGCCCCCTCGATACCGGTGCGCACCGCGGGGGCGCTGGCGGCTCCGAGGTACGAGCCGAGGTATCCGGATGCCGACTCGTCGACGACGCGGCGGCCCCAGAGCAGAGAGGCGTGGGCCATCCCGTGCGAGAGCAGGCCGTGGAGCGCGTCTTCGGCGCCGAGGCGTGCCACGAGGATGTCGGCGAGCACGGCGACGGTGTCGGAGGCTTCGAGACGGGCGGCGACGGCGTCGCGGAAACGGGCGAGCACGACGGGATCGGTGACCACGTCGGCGTCGGGGAGCGGCGAGGACGGCGGTTCGGCCGGGGCTTCGCCGACGTCGGCCGGGACGAGGAGGTAGCCGGGCAGACGTCGGTGACGCACTTCGGCGAGGAGACGGTCGATCTGCGCGGGGGCGTCTTCGGCCGACAGCACCTCTTGGACGGCGGTGACCTCGACGGTCATGCGGGCGAAGTGTCCGAAGTCGCCGTCGCCGAGGGAGTGGTGACTCGCCCGACCGGCTGCCTGCACCGCGGTGGTCGGCGCGCCCACCACATGGACGACGGGCACATGCTCGGCGTAGCTGCCGGCGACGGCGCTGATCGCCGAGAGTTCGCCGACGCCGAAGGTCGTGCTGAGCGCACCGAGGCCGTGCAGACGTCCGTAACCGTCGGCGGCGTACCCGGCGCCGAGCTCGTTGGCGCACCCGACCCATTCGACGAGGGGGTGGCGCTCGACGTGGTCGAGGAAGGCGAGAGTGAAGTCTCCCGGCACCCCGAACAGGTGTCGCACACCCGCCTCGGCGAGACGGTCGAGCAGGTAATCGGCGACCGTGTACGTCGTCATGGCCGCCCTACCGGTTACCGGGTGCCGAAGTGGAAGGGGAGGGCCAGCGAGGCCGATACGAGGATGATGCCGAGCGCGAAGAACAGCGCGGGAGCGGCGAGCGAGAACGACAGTCCCGTCAGCAGCATGCCGCCGACGAACAGGATGAGCGAGACGATGAACATGAAGATCCCTTCGGTCGGTCCAGGCTATCGTGCCGGGTCGGCGGGACGGTTCGCCGGGGAGGTCGGCGTGGCGGCGCGGGGCGCGGCCGGGGCGTCGGGTGTCGCGATGGCCGGGCCTGTGCCGGCGGGGGTGCCGAGCGCTCGCCTGCCGTCGAGGGCCGAGAGCGTCCACAGGGTGCTCCCGGCCACCGCGGCGGGCATGACCGCGACGGCGCCCAGGGGGACGAGGAAGCACAGCTGCGTCGCCACCCCGAAGCCCAGGGCGCGGCCGCGGTGCTCACGGATGATCGCACGCCGCGCTCGGCGGTCGAACCCGCGCGCCGACAGGGACCGCGAGGTGAGCTCGTCGGCGAGCAACCAGCCGGTGAGCACGACGCCGGTGCTGAAACCCAGCACGCCGCCGACGAACGGGACGAGTCCGATGAGCCACGCGAGCGCCGCGGCCAGGATGCCGCGGAGGATGAGACGTACGCTGTCGCCGACCGCGCGCCAGAAGCCGTAGTCGGCGTCGGGCACGGTGCCCGTCGCGCTCCGCTCGGTCGCCCGCCAGATGCGGTCGTAGACGGGCTCGCCGACCGCGAGGGTCACCGCCGTGAACGACACCACGACCACCAGGAGGGCGGCGCCGAAGGAGGCGACGCCGATCGCCGTGCGCACGACGTCGGCCCAGAACGGGTTCCACGTGTCGGCGAACGGCGTCCAGTCGTCGACGAGACCGGGCAACGCCAGACCCCACCCGATGAGCGCCGCGAGGAAGACGACTCCGACGACGGTTCCGGGGATGAGCCCGAGCGCCATCGCCCCGGGCGTCCGACGCCACTGGCCGAGACCGCGGAGCAGGAGTCCTGCCCCGGCGAGGAATTCGCGCATGCCGGAAGTCTGGCAGACCCGCGTCGACCGGCCGCCCGCGTCGACGGCGGCCACGCGCCTCAGGACGATGGGAGTTGCTGCAGCGTCCAGCGATTGCCGTCGGGATCGGCGAAGGTGACGAAGCGCCCCCACTGCTGCTCGTCGACCCCCTCGGCCTCCGCCCCCGCCTCCCGCAGCTGCGCGAGTGCGGCATCGGCGTCGGACACGACCACCTGGATCGTGTCCTGACGTCCGGGTTCGAGCGTCATCCCGAGACCGGTGCCGAAGGCGATCGAGCACGCCGACCCCGGCGGCGTCATCTGCACGAACCGCAACTCGTCGGTCATCTGGTGGTCGTGGTCGGGGTGGAACCCGATCCGTTCGTAGAACTTTTTGGCCCGGTCGACGTCCGTCACCGGGACGAAGATGAGCTCGATCTTCCACTCCATGAGCGGCTCCTCTCGATGCGCGGCCAGTATGGACCCGGCCTCCGACATCGCGCGAGCGGTCGTCGCGCAAGGTCTCACGCCCGTGTCGGAGGGCACTGGAAGGATGCCGGTATGCGCATCCGCACGACCTCGACCCAGCGCACGTACCGGTATGTGCGGTTGGCGATCATCGGTGCCACCGTGTTCCTCGCGATCGGTGTCGCGCTCGAGGTCGCGGGCGGTGCGGCGCTGCCGTCCGTCAGCGCCGCCTATTACGGCCCTGCGGGGCCGGTGTTCACCGGTGCGCTCAGCGCGATCGCCCTCGCCCTGCTGGCGCTGTCGGGGAGGAGCCTGGAGCAGGGTCTGCTCGACATCGCCGCGGTTCTCGCGCTCGCCGTGGCCTTCGTACCGACCACTGTCGCGGCGGGGGTCTGCGAGCCGGTACTGCGGTGCGTGCCGCCCGACGTGCGGGCGACCGTGGTGAACAGCGGTGTGGCCGTGGCATCCGTCGTCCTCCTCGGGGCGGTCGCCGGCGGGATCCTCGCTCGGGTCCAGGGCACGGCGAGCCGCGGGGTGGCGGCGACCATCGGGGTGATCGTGTCGCTCACGGTCGCGGCCGTGGTGTGGGCGGTGGTCGCGCCGGAGGGTTTCTTCGCGATGGCGCACGAGGTCGCTGCCGTGGCGTTCTTCGTGCTGATCGCGGCGGTCGCGGCCCTCGCCGCGTGGCGGCCGCCGTCGAGCGTCCATCGCCGCGCGGGTGTGCGTCGTGCGTACGGCGCCGTCGCGGTGGGGATCCTCGTCACGCTGGTGCTGCTCGTGGTCGGCATCGTGACCGACGTCGAACGCACGGGGTTCCCCGTCGTCTTCGTGGGGGAGGCGATCGCCCTCGCGCTGTTCGGGGTGTTCTGGGTGGTGCAGACCGTCGAGTTGTGGAACGACGCCGATCCGGGCCTGCGGGAATAGCCGCGACATCTCCGTGTTGAAGTTGATACGGCGGCACTCAAGTTGCCGGCTCTCACGTATCACAGGAGACGGAATTGCCCGAAGATGTCACCCCCGGCGCCGGCGACGGCGCTCAGTCGTTCGACGAATTCCTCGCTCGCTACCTCGCGGGCGAGCAGGCGCGCGCCGAGCGCTCCATCGATCTCAGCCGGTTCCTGAGCGCCCGCACGCAGGACGCCCTGCAAGAGGCCGGTCGCTTCGCCCTCAGCCGCGGTCAGCGCGAGCTCGACGCGCTCCACGTCCTCCACGTACTCGTCGGCCGCTCGCCCGCGCGCGAAGCCGTGAGCCGCCTCGGCGCCGATCCCGTCGCCATCGCGCGCGCCGCCGAGAGCCGTCTGCCCGCCGCGTCACCCGCGGCCGACGTCGACGGCGCCGTGGTGGCGGGCTCGGTGCAGCGCGCCCTGTTCCACGCGTTCCAGGTGGCTCGCGCGGCGGGCTCGACCTACGTCGACCCCGACCACCTCTTCTTCGCCCTCGTGCTCGCGCAGGACGCCCCGGCGGGTCAGATCCTCGTCCAGGCCGGCGTCACCGCCGAGGCCTTGACCCAGGGCGTACGCGAGACCGTCCTGGGCGGTGAGCACGACGAGGCGTCGGCGGAGACGGCATCCGTCACCCCGAATCTCGACCGCTTCGGAACCGACCTGACCGCGCGCGCCGCGGCGGGCGAACTCGACCCCGTGATCGGCCGCGCCGAGGAGATCGAGCAGACCATCGAGATCCTCAGCCGCCGCACCAAGAACAACCCCGTGCTCATCGGCGAGGCCGGAGTCGGCAAGACCGCCGTGGTCGAGGGACTCGCGCGCGCCATCGTCGCGGGCGATGTTCCCGAGCAGCTGCGCGAGACCCGCGTGGTGTCGCTCGACCTCGCCGCCATGCTCTCCGGTGCCCGCTACCGCGGCGACTTCGAGGAACGTCTCACCCAGACGATGGACGAGGTCGCGGCGTCCGAGAAGCTCGTCGTCTTCATCGACGAGGTGCACACGCTCGTGGGAGCGGGCGGCAGCGGTGACGGATCGATGGATGCCGGGAACATCCTCAAGCCCCGCCTCGCGCGCGGCGACGTGCATCTGATCGGTGCGACCACCCTGCGCGAGTACCGCACGATCGAGAAGGACCCCGCACTGGAGAGGCGCCTGCAGCCCGTGCGCGTGGGGGAGCCGTCGATCCCGGATGCCGTGGAGATCCTGCGCGGACTGCGGTCGGCGTACGAGGAGCACCACGCCGTCACCTACACCGACGACGCCCTGCGCGCCGCGGTGGAGCTCAGCGACCGCTACCTGAGCGATCGCGTGCTGCCCGACAAGGCCATCGACCTCATCGACCAGGCGGGGGCGCGCCTGCGCCTGCGACTCGGTGTGAGCGTCGACACCTCGTCGCTGCTCGAGCGCCTGGCGACCCTGGAGGCCGACAAGAACGCCGCCGTCTCGGCCGAGCACTACGAGGAGGCTTCGCGGCTCCGTGACGAGATCGCCGCTGTGCAGGCCCGACTCGACGACGCCACGAGCGCGCCGCGTGCCGCCGCCGTCGTCGACGAGCCCGAGATCGCCGCGGTGATCAGCCGCGCCACGGGGATTCCCGTTGCGCGCCTCACCGCGACCGAGCGCGGTCGGCTGTCGCACCTGGAAGAGGAACTGCACGCCCGGGTCATCGGGCAGGACGACGCGGTCGCGGCCGTCGCGAAGGCGGTGCGCCGCAATCGCACGGGCATGGGCGACGAGGACCGGCCCGTCGGGTCGTTCCTGTTCCTCGGCCCCACCGGTGTCGGCAAGACCGAGCTGGCCAAGGCGCTGGCGGGGTCGTTGTTCGACGACGACGCAGCGGTCATCCGCTTCGACATGAGCGAGTTCGGCGAGCGCCACACCGTCTCGCGCCTGATCGGTGCCCCTCCGGGATACGTCGGATACGACGAGGCCGGTCAGCTCACCGAGCGCGTGCGCCGCAACCCCTACGCCGTCGTGCTGTTCGACGAGATCGAGAAGGCCCACCCCGACGTGTTCACCCTGCTGTTGCAGGTGCTCGACGATGGACGCCTCACCGACGGCCAGGGGCGCACGGTCGACTTCCGCAACACGGTCATCGTGATGACGTCGAACCTGGGCGCCGAGTTCCTGGCATCCCGGTCCGGTGCGATCGGCTTCACCACCACGGGTCGCGAGTTCGCCGATGCCGACCTGCGCGACCGGGTGATGGGCAAGCTCCGTGAGGCGATGCGGCCGGAGTTCCTCAACCGCATCGACGACATCGTGCTGTTCCGCAAGCTCGAGAGGGCGCAGCTGCGCGAGATCGTCGGGCTGCTGCTCGGCGCCACCTCGCGACGGCTCGCGTCTCGCGAGGTGAGCTTCGAGGCGACGGACGCCGCCATCGAGCGCCTGGCCGAGGTCGGCTACGAGCCCGAGTACGGTGCGCGGCCGCTGCGCCGGGTCATCCAGCGCGAGGTCGACGACCGCATCGCCGACCTGTTCGTGTCGGGGGACCTCGTCGACGGAGGAGCGGTGACGGTGGATGCCACCGACGCGGGCTTCGTCGTACGGGCCGCCGTCACGGCGCTCGCGGCCTGAGCGCTTCCCATTTGCGCCCGCGCCGCCGGTGTTTCGACGCCGGGGGCGTGGTGCGTGCGTGGTGATCGATTCGAGTGTCCACGACACCTGGCCGGGGTGTGGTGTGCGCGGGCGGGGTGGTGGGCGCGGGTACTCCCCTTGAGTGTCACAACACCCGGACGTTCTCGAGGACCGTCGGGGTGTCGCGGACACTCGACTGCCGTTGCACCCCGCCCGCGCGCCACCCCCTGACGCGATGTCGGAGGTTCGGGGCAGAGTAGACGCATGAGTCGTATCGGCACGATCTTCAGCCCGTACCCGCACCCGCCCGAGCAGTTGCGCGACGCCGCGCGTGCGGCGGAGGACGCCGGGATCGAAGAGCTGTGGCTGTGGGAGGACTGCTTCCGCTCCTCGGCCTGGGCGGCGGCCGCCGCGGCCCTCGCGGTCACCGACCACCTGCGCATCGGGGTGGGTATCGCGCCCTTCCCGCTGCGCAACGTCGCCGCGTCGGCGATGGAGGTCGCCACCATCGAGCGGATGTTCCCCGGTCGCCTGCTGCCCGGATTCGGCCACGGCGTGCAGGACTGGATGCGGCAGATCGGCGCCAAAGCCGCGTCACCGCTCACCCTGATGCAGGAGCAACTCCCCGCTCTGCGGGCGCTCCTCGCGGGCGAGACGGTCAGCAGTGAGGGCCGTTACGTGAAGCTTCGCGGTGTCGCGCTCGACTGGCCGCCGTCCGCGCCGCCGCGGGTGTACGCCGCGGCCGAAGGTCCGAAGACGCTCGCCCTCGCGGGGGCCGCGGCCGATGGTGTGGTGCTCGACAGCCGCCACACCGTCGCCGAGATCGGTGCCGCGGTCGAGACGGTTCAGGCGGCGCGCGCCGCCGCGGCCCGCGAGGGTCGCGCGGACGTCGTGGCCTACGTCCTCACCGCCTTCGGTCCCGACGCGCACGAACGGGCGACCGCACCGCTGCGTGACCGCCCCGACGCCGCAGACCGTGTGCTGGCCGGTTCCGTCGACGATGTCGCCGAGGGCGTGGCGCGATTCCAGGCAGTGGGTGTCGACGACGTGGTGCTCCTCCCGACCGACGAGGTCGACCTCGCAGCCTTCTTCGCCGCCGTCGGCCAGGTCGCGGTGGCGGTGCCGAACGCCGGCGGCGTCTCGTGACGCGCGGCGCGGTCTCGCTCGGGCTCGCCGGATCGCTCGGCCCCGAGGCGATCGCCCGCATCGCCCCGGCGGCGGAGGACGCCGGCTTCCACGCGCTCTGGGTCAATGACACGCCCGACGGCGACGCTCTCGCCGCCCTGTCCGCTGCCGCACGCGTCACGGACCGCTTGCGTCTCGCGACCGGCGTCGTGCCCGTCGATCGCCGATCCGCCGACGCGATCGCCGCGGAGGTGGCATCCCTGAGGCTTCCGCTCGACCGGTTGACGCTCGGCATCGGCTCGGGAATGGCGAAAGAGGGGGCGCTCGCGCGCGTCCGTCGGGCCATCGACGTGCTGCACGAGGCGGGCGTGCCGCGCGTGGTCGTCGGCGCGCTCGGACCGAAGATGCGGCGCACCGGAGCCGAGCGGGCCGAGGGGGTGCTGCTCAACTGGGTGCCGCCCACCGAGGCGCGCGCACAAGCAGGTGCGCTGCACGAGGTCTCGTCATCCGCACATGTCGCCGTCTACGTGCGAACGGCGATCGTTCCCGCCGCGCGCGAACGCCTCGACGTCGAGACCGCGCGCTACGCGTCGTTCCCGAATTACGCCGCCAATTTCGAACGGATGGGGGTGGATGCCGCCGACACCACCATCCGAGACGTCACCGAGCTGGGCGACGCGCTCGCCGCGTACACGGCCGCGACGGACGAAGTGGTGCTGCGCGCGATCGTGCCCGATGACACGGTCGGGGCGTACCTCGATTTCATCGAGGGCGCTGCGCCGTCGGCCTGAGCAAGGATCTCGGGATCACGGCCCGTCCCGCTCCGCCCGGTGGGAGACTGACCGGATGCCACGTCGCCGAGGTCTCACCGTCCGCTCGATCGCACGCGGGGGGCTCGCCCTGCTGCTCGTAGGGGCGGGAGTCAGCCATCTCACGTGGGGGCGCCGGGGGTATCGCATCGTCGTGCCGGGGTGGGCCACGCGGATGCTGCACACCGACAAAGACGCCATCGTCGTGGCATCCGGAGCCGTCGAGATGATCCTCGGGACGGCGCTGGTCACGCTGCCGCGCGAACGCCGTCGCATCGGTGCGGTCATCGCCGCGTTCTTCGTCGCCGTCTTCCCGGGTAACGTGCACCAGTGGCGCACGGGTCGCTCGGCGCCGGGACTCAACACCGACCGCGCGCGGTTCGTGCGCCTGTTCCTTCAGGTGCCGCTCGTCGCGTGGGCGTGGTGGGCGACGCGCGAGCGCTGACAGGGCCCGGCCTCAGGGTTGGGGCGTGTTCCGCTCTTCGGGGCGGGTGATTCGCGCCCCGAACGGCGAATCGCGCCCCAGACCTGCGCAGGGGTCTCGCGGGCCGAGCGGCTGGCTCGGGATGGGGCGCGGATTGTGCACTGGGTCGTGCGAGGGGCGCCCAAGTGCACGGAATCTGCCCCGTATGTGAGTCCGGTGTGAGGTGCCGCTCGTCGCGTGGGCGTGGTGGGCGACGCGCGAGCGCTGACAGGGGCCGGCCTCAGGGTTTGGGGCGTGTTCCGCTCTTCAGGGCGGGCGATTCGCGCCCCGAACGGCGAATCGCGCCCCAAACCTGCGCAAGGGTCTCGCGGGCCGAGCGGCTGGCTCGGGATGGGGGCGTGGAATGTGTACTGGGGCGGGTGGGGGACGCCCCGGTGCACAAAACGTGCCCCAGCCCTCCACCACAGGAGTGACGTGTTCAGCCGGTGGACCCCCGAACACCCCGCGGACCCGCGGCCCCCTTCACGCTCCGCCCGCGGCCAGCAGCCCTCGCCCCGTGGCGCGACTCACTCTGCGAGCCCGACCGTTCGATCCCGCGGCCCCGACTCACGGGACCGCGCGCTCACGCCGCCGCGCCGAGCTCCAGGATGCCGTTCTCGAACGCCGCGCGGGCGAGCACTTTGTAGCCGTGCTCCGGGAAGAACACGGTGAGCCTGTCGTCTTCGATCCCCATGACGGTGCCGGTGCCGAACTCGCCGTGCTCGACGACGGAGTCGATACGGATGCCGCCTTCTTCCGCGTCCGAGGGGCCGTCCGCCTCGACCGGAGCCAGGGCGCCGCTGTCGCAGCGGTCGCACGCCGCGCACTGTTCGGGGGTGGCGACGCCGAAGTACTCCAGCAGCGCGCGTCGGCGGCAGTGGGTCGTCTCGGCGTACCCGCGCATGATCTCGATGCGCGACGCCCGGATGCGCTCCTCGGCCTCGTCGCGCTCGCGCACCGCGCTCACGGCATCGCCCGCCGACACCCGCTCGCGCACCGACACACCGTCGGGACCCGAGACGGCCAGACCGCTTGCCACGAGCTGGTTGAGCACGCGCCCGATGACGCGGGTCGAGCGGCCGGCGTCCTCGGCGATGTCCTTCGCGCGCAGGGGTGCTTTCGCACGACGCAGGACGTCCCAGACTCCGGCGATGTCGGCGCGCTTGGTGTGGCCGCCGGCGAAGAACGACCGCAGCGAGAAGTCTTCGGCGCGGTAATGCAGGATCGCGCGCGCGGGTTGCCCGTCGCGCGCCGCGCGGCCGATCTCTTGCGCGTACGAATCCAGCGACTCGGTGACGTCGGCGTGCACGACCAGGCGCACGTCGCTCTTGTCGACGCCCATGCCGAACGCCGAGGTGGCGACCACGACGTCGAGGTCGCCCGCGCTCCACGCCGAGTGCACTTCGTCACGCCGCTTCTGCGCCATCGCGCCGTGGTACGCGGCCGCTCGAAGGCCGAGGGCGGTGAGCTCCTCGGCGTACGCGTCGGTCTCTTTGCGCGTCGCCACGTACAGCAGCGCCGGGCCGCCGGCATCCTGGACGTCCGCGACGACGGCACGGCGCTTGTCGTCGTCGTGCTCGTGGCGGCGCACGGCCATGTGGATCTCGGGGCGATCCATGCCGCGCACCTCGAGGTGCGGCTCGCGCATGCGCAGACTCGACACGATGTCGTCACGGACGGGAGCGGATGCCGTGGCCGTCAGCGCCAGCACCGGCGGGTGGCCGAGCGCCTCGACGGCGTCGCCGATCCGCGCGTAGTCGGGGCGGAAGTCGTGGCCCCACGCCGAGACGCAGTGCGCCTCGTCGACCACGAGCAGACGCACATCGGCCTTCGCGAGCCGGTCGAACACCTCGCTGTTGGCCAGCTGTTCGGGCGCGAGGAAGGCGTACACGGCGTCGCCGCTCTCGATCGCCGCCCAAGCGGCACGCTTCGCGGCCGCACTCGTGCGGGAGTTCAGGGCGACGGCGGCGGGGGCGTCGGGAGCGGCGTCGATCGAGTCGATCTGGTCGCGCTGCAGGGCCAGCAGGGGTGAGATCACGACCGTCACGCCGCCGAGTTCGCATCCGGAGATCTGGTACACCGCCGACTTCCCCGCACCCGTCGGGAAGACGACGAGGGTGTCGCGCCTGCCCACGACCGCATCGATCGCCTCGGCCTGCCCGGGCAACAGGTCGTCCCATCCGAAGACCTCACGGGCGGTGCGGGCGGACTGTTCGAGCGTGGCGGGAGCGTTCACGGATGCCTCATTCCTGGGGGAGCCCTCAGCACACCTCAGACCTCCGACATCGCGACGGGGGTTGCGACGATGAGCGACCTGTGATGACCCGCGCCCGTCCAGCACGCGGGGGAGCGCGCTCGCCCGATCCGCAGAGGAAGAACGATCTAGCGCCGCCCGGGCGTCCCGGCCGGGGGCATCCGGCCGGCGAACGCGGCTCGACCGACGCCCGCGGGTTCGGACGACGGACGCGAACTCGACCTGCGGCCTCGCGGACTGCAAGCCACCCGATGCCCGGCGGTTCGGGAAATGTCGTCGTCGAGCCTCGGATGCCACGGGCGCCGTGCCGATGCAAGCGCACCGGCGATGTCGGAGGTCGATGCCAGGATGCCGACATGCTCTTCAGCGATATCGAGACGGCCCTTGTGGCGGTGACGAACACGCGCTCGCGGCTGGCCAAGGTCGACGCCCTCGCGGCGGTGCTGCGGTCTCTCGCGCCGGATGAGATCGTTCCGGCGGTGGGTCTGCTGACGGCGTCGCCTCGCCAGGGCCGACTCGGCGTCGGCTGGCGCACGCTCTCGAGTCGCGGCGGATCCCACGCCGACGAGCCGTCTCTGACCATCGGCGACATCGACGACGCGTTCTCGCGGCTGACCGAGATCGGTGGTGCGGGGTCGGCAGCGGTCCGCACGGCGCTTCTCGACGCCCTGGCCGAGCGGGCGACGGCGGGGGAGTGGCAGCTTCTCATCCGCGTCATGACCGGCGAGTTGCGCACCGGTGCGCTGGAGGGGGTGCTGCTCGACGCCGTCGCGCGTGCGTCCGACCGCGACGGCACCGCGGTACGGCGCGCCGCGATGCTGTCGGGCGACCTGGGTGAGACGGCTCGCGTGGCGCTCACGGAAACGGTCGACGATCTCGCCGCCGTGGGCCTCGTCGTGGGTCGCGGGGTGCAGCCCATGCTGGCCTCCACCGCCACATCGGTGGCCGACGCGCTGGGTGTCGCCGGTCGGGCGTCGGTGGAGTACAAGCTCGACGGGGCCCGTGTGCAGGTGCACAGACAGGGCGACGAGGTGCGCGTGTTCACCCGCACCCTGGCCGAGGTCACCCATCGGGTGCCCGAGATCGTCGAGGTGGTCCGCGGTCTGCCGGTGGACGACGTCATCCTCGACGGTGAGACGCTGTCGCTCGACGACGACGGCGGTCCGCGACCCTTCCAAGACACGATGGCGCGCTTCGGTGCCGAGACGGCGCGCGAGATCGTCCTGCGACCGTGGTTCTTCGACGTCCTGCACATCGACGGGCGCGATCTCGTCGACGAGCCGCTGTCGGCCCGACTCGACGAACTCGAGCGCATCGCGTCGCTCTGGCGCATTCCGGCGGTGACCACGGACGACGTCGAGACGGCCGATGCGTTCGCCCGTGGTGCCCTGGCCGCCGGCCACGAGGGCGTGATGGTGAAGGGCCTCGACGCCCCGTACACGGCCGGTCGGCGCGGCAAGAGCTGGCTCAAGGTCAAGCCCGTCCACACCTTCGACCTGGTGGTGCTCGGTGTCGAGCGCGGCTCGGGGCGGCGCTCGGGATGGCTCTCGAACCTGCACCTCGGGGCGCGCGACCCCGAAGGCCGATTCGGGCAGCCCGACGGATTCGTCATGGTCGGCAAGACGTTCAAGGGACTCACCGACGAGCTGTTGACCTGGCAGTCCGCGCACTTCTCCGAGCGTGCGACGGGGGAGATCCCGGGAGGCATCCGCGTCGTGCCCGACACGGTCGTCGAGATCGCGATCGACGGTGTCCAGCGATCGGTGCGCTACCCCGGCGGCGTGGCGCTGCGCTTCGCGCGCGTCAAGGCTTACCGTTCCGACAAGCCCGCGGCCGAGGCCGACACGATCGACACGCTGCGGTCCCTCCTCCCCGGGGGCGGCGCGTCGACCGACTCCGACGAGACGGGTGAGGTGTGATGCCGTGGGCAGCACGCAAGGAGCAGGCGCCGGCTGGGCGAAGGGATCGCCCCGCGACATGGCGCGGGGCCGAGAGGGCGAGGCGATGAGTCTCGCACCGTGGCTCGACGGCGAGCTGGGCTATCGCAGCTTCGGAACACCGGGAGCGCCGCGCGCCGTGTTCGTGTTGCGAACAGGCGATGTGGCCACCACCGATCCCGATGCGCGCGTCACCTCCGCCTTCGACGTGCGCGTGATCGCCGTGGGACTCGACGCGCCCGAGCTCGAAGACCCCCCGGTCTTCGGGGGGCAGACCCCCGCCGGTCTCACCGTGGAGGCACTGCGCGAGCTGGTCGCTCGCGAGGCGCCCGGCGCCACCGTCGGCCTCGTCGGGGAGCGCGCCGCCGGGCCGATCGCGATCTATCTCGCAGCATCTCTGGGCCCCGTTGTGGACCGCTTGGCCATCGTCGGCGTGCAGAGTCCGTCCGACCCGCTCAGCCGCGATCTGCGCACGCCTCTGCTCGACCATCTCGACGCCGAGGTGCTGGTCGTCGTCGGCGGCGACGGTCCTGCCGACTCCGGCGACGCCGGGTGGTACGTCGACCGGATGCGATCGGCCGAGGCCGAGGTCGTGCCCGACGACGAGATCACCTCGGTCAACGGTCACGTGACCCTCTCCTCGGTGTGGGAGCACGTCCTCGCGCACGTCGCGCCGGGCGCCGAGCGCCGCTGACCCGTCGCACCGGGCGCCGGGCGCCGAGCGCCGCCGCAACCCCGGCCGTCAGCCGCGAACGACGGCCTTCACCTGCACGACGTTGGACTCCTCGTCCACCTCAACGTGATCGGTCTGGGCCTTCAGGAAGTCCGAGAAGCTGCGGAAACCCAGCGCCTTCTCGCTGAACGACGGGTCGAGACGCTTCATGAGGTCTTTGACCGCCGACGCGTGCAGCCATTCTCCGTCGGCGCGCTCGCCCTCCAGCTGCATCGCCCGTTCGAGCAGGTCCACAGCGGGGTCCTTCGAGCGCTTGCGGGCCCGCGGCCGCGAGGGCGGGGAGTCCTTCTTCGTCTCGGCCAGATTCGGGATGCCGGGAAGGGAGTCGTACGCGTCGAAGCGATCGCAGGCCGCCGCCAGAGACTTCGCGGTGGAGCCGGCCACGCCGACGCCCACGACGTACCGGCCGAGTCTCTTGCATCGCTGCGCGAGCGGGACGTAGTCGCTGTCGCCCGCGACGATGACCACGTGCGTGAGGTCGGGGAGGCGGAACATGTCCTCCACGGCATCCACGGCCAGACGGATGTCGGCGCCGTTCTTCGCGTAGGCCGCGGCGGGGAAGAGCTGGACGAGGTCGACCGCGCGGGCCACCAGCTGCGAGCGGTACTCGGCGTTCACCGGAGCGGACCAGTCGGCGTACGCCCGGGTCAGCACGAGGGTGCCGAACGACGCCGCGTAGTCGATGATCGCGCCCACGTCGATCGTCGCCTTCGTCAGCCGTTCGGTGATTTCGGGGTCGACGGGGCTCTCGGCGATCTTCTGCCGGTCACGCGAATAGGCGTTGCGCCCGTGGACGCGGTCGTACCACGACATCACGATGTTGTCGAAGTCGAGGTAGACGGCGACGCGGGCGGTCTGGGAGTCGGGCATGACTCCAGTCTGACCCGTCCGCCGGGCGCGCAGGAACCCCGCGCCCGGGAAGTCGGCAACGCCCGCGGCGCGCGGGCCGCGGGCGTCGAGGCTCAGCGCTCGCCGGGGTAGACGACGCCGATCTGGCGGCGCACCTCATCGAGGACGCCCATGATCGCGACCGTCTCGTCGATCGGGAGGATGTCGTTCGCGGCGGCGCCGTCGGCGACGAACCGCTCGGCGGCGAGCGCCTGGTACTGCATGCCGCGCCCCTCGACCTCGGACGAGAACTCCTCGAGCACCTCGCCCTCGGGCGCCACGACGCGGAAGGAGGTCGGCGTGTACCAGACTCGGTCGATCTCGATGCGCGCCTCGGTGCCGACGATCTGGGCGGCGTTCGTGCCGGCGCCTCGCGACGACGACACCGTGGTGGAGATCGCTCCCCCGGAGTGGACGAATATCGTCGCCACCTCGGCGTCGCTCCCGGCATCCGAGAGGCGGGCGAGGGCGGTGATGCGCTCGGGCAGTCCGAGCACGTCGACCGCGAACGAGATGGGGTAAATGCCGAGGTCGAGCAGGGCGCCGCCGCCGAGCGCGAGGTCGTTGAGACGGTGCGCGGGGTCGGTGGGGAGCTTCTGCGTGTGGTCGGCCGAGACGACGCGCACCTCGCCGAGGGTGCCCGCGGCGAGGATCTCGCGGATGCGCACCATGTGCGGCAGGTAGCGCGTCCACATCGCCTCCATGGCGAACAGGCCCTTCTCGGCGGCGCGATCGCGGATCATCGCGGACTCGCTGGCGTTGAGGGTGAAGGGCTTCTCGACGAGTACGTGCTTGCCGTGGTCGAGCGCCAGGAGGGCGTTGTCGATGTGCCCCGGGTGCGGTGTCGCGATGTAGACGATGTCGACGTCGGGATCGGCCACCAGTTCCTCGTATGAACCATGGGCGTTCGCGATGTCGTACTGCGCCGCGAATTCGCGAGCGCTCTCGATGCGGCGAGAGCCGACCGCGGCGACGTGGAGCCCCGCCGTGCGCAGGTCGGAAGTGAAGGCGTGGGCGATGCCGCCCGTCGCGAGGATGCCCCAGTGCAGTCCGGTCATGGCATCCACCGTATCGGCGCGCGACGGCACCGCGGGTCGCTCCCGGAGTCACCCGCATGCTCGCGCCCGTGACCCGCGGGGCGTCGGCGGCGCGCGGAGCGCACCCGACCGGCGAGACGGCCGCAGCCGGCGACCGTGATGTTGGCGCGTCGCATCCTCGCACGGGGGAGGGGTTCACCCTCGGAACGCGTTCGTGGATCGCCGGGTACACCCTTCTCGCGTCGTCGGCTATCCTCGTGTGACCGGTCACGCAGCAGCGCGCGACCCGCGATGAGGCGGACGATGAGCGACACCGATACCCCGGAGGCGACGGGGCGTGCCCCGAGCATCCGCGATGTCGCCCGGGTGGCAGGGGTGTCCTACCAGACCGTTTCGCGAGTGATCAACAACAGCTCGCAACTGCGCCCCGAGACAGCGGCGAAGGTGCGGTCCGCGATCGCCGAGCTGAAGTTCGTGCCGAATCAGGCCGCCCGAGCCCTGGCGACCAGCCGGTCGCGTCTCATCGGCGTGCTGGGCCCGCGCGTGACCACCCACGGCGTGGCATCCATGGTGCAGGCGGTCGAGTCGGCCGCACGGGCCGCTGGTTACCGTCTGACCGTCACCAACCTCGCCACGAGCGATCCCGACGACGTGCGCGCCTCGATAGACCACCTCATGCAGCAGTCGATCGAGGGGCTCATCGCGGTGGCGCCGCAGACCCGCGTGATCCCGATCCTCGAGGAGTTGAAGCTCCCGGTGCCGGTGCAGACCGTCGCGTCCACGGGGGTGTCGACCTCGCACAACGACCAGGCCGCGGGGGCGCGTGCCGCCGTGCGCCATCTGATCGAGCTGGGGCACACGCGGATCCTCCACATCGCCGGCCCGCGCGACTGGATCGAGGCCGACCATCGCATGCGGGGCTACCTCGCCGAGATGGATGCGGCCGACCTGCCGCCGCGCCCGCCGGTGCTCGGCGACTGGACCGCGCAATTCGGTTACGAGGCCGGACGAGAACTGTTGCGCACCGAGGACGTCACGGCGGTGTTCGCGGGCAACGACCATATGGCGCTGGGATTCATGCATGCCGTTCGGGCCATAGGTCGCTCGGTCCCCGAGGACATCTCGGTGGTCGGGTTCGACGATGTGCCCGAATCGGCTCACCTCTGGCCGCCGTTGACCACCGTGCGACAGGATTTCGTGGGCATCGGCACCCGCGCTTTCGCCGACCTGCTCATCGCGCTCGGGGAGTTCCAGGGCGATGCGCCCGCCGCGGAACCCGACCACCTGCGCCTCATCGTGCGGTCGTCGACCGCGCCGCCCTCGCGCTGACTTCGTCACGTTTCGGCAACGGCTCGATGTCATTCGCATCGGGACTTGACAGGTCAGCGGCCGAGCGGGGTAGCATCACACACACAATGTGAACGGTCACATGACCGGGTCACACGGCCGACGGGACTCGCTGCGGAGCGGATCCGTCGAGACGAAGACGTTTCGAACGACGCGGGATCTCCCGCGCCACCGACTGGCCCTTCGTTTCGCCCCCGAGGTCGTGCGCGCTCGGGATGCTCCGTCAGCAGTGCCTGCGATGGACTCCAGCGGAGACATCGCGACTAACACCCAATGGAGGGAACCAGAGTGAAGAAGCACAGCATGCTCAAGGCGGTCGCCGGAGCCGGCGTCCTGGCGCTCGGCATCGGTCTCGCGGGTTGCGCGGGCGACCGGACCGGCGGCAACGCCGGTGGCGGCGAAGAAGAGGCCGGCGGCATCATCGGCGTCGCGATGCCCACGCAGCAGTCGGAGCGCTGGATCGCCGACGGCAACAACGTCAAGGCGCAGCTCGAGGAGCTCGGCTACCAGGTCGACCTGCAGTACGCCAACGACGACATCCCCACCCAGGTCTCGCAGATCGAGAACATGATCTCCTCGGGCGCCAACGCCCTGATCATCGCCTCGATCGACGGCACCACGCTGACCGACGTGCTGCAGCAGGCCAAGGACGCCGACATCCCCGTCATCGCGTACGACCGCCTCATCAACGGCACGCCGAACGTCGACTACTACACGACGTTCGACAACTACAAGGTCGGCGTGCAGCAGGCCACGTCGCTGCTCACCGGCCTCGGTGTGCTCGACGCCTCGGGCGCCGACACCGGCGCCGCGGGCCCCTTCAACGTCGAGCTGTTCGCCGGTAGCCCCGACGACAACAACGCGACCTTCTTCTGGCAGGGCGCCATCGACACGCTGCAGCCGTACCTCGACAAGGGCACGCTGGTCGTCCCGTCGGGCCAGACCGACTTCGGCCAGGCCGCGATCCTCCGCTGGCTGCCCGAGACGGCGCAGGAGCGCATGGAGAACATCCTCACCGTCATCGGCTCGACCAAGCTCCAGGGTGTGCTCTCGCCGTACGACGGTCTGTCGATCGGAATCATCTCGGCCCTCACCTCGGGCGGCTACTCCGCCAGCGACCTGCCCGTCGTCACGGGTCAGGACGCCGAGGTCGGCTCGATCAAGTCGATCATCGCCGGTGAGCAGTACTCGACGATCTTCAAGGACACGCGCGAGCTCGCCAAGCAGGCCGTGACCATGGTCGACGACATCCGCAAGGGTGAGACGCCCCAGGTCAACGACGAGGAGACCTACGACAACGGCGAGAAGATCGTGCCGTCGTACCTGCTCGAGTCGACGATCGTGACGAAGGACAACTACAAGGAGATCCTCATCGACAGCGGTTACTACACCGAGGCCGACCTGGGTTGATCCCCCCGGGAGGGCTCCGGCCCTCTCGACCCGCCTCCGCCGCGGCCCCACGGGGTCGCGGCGGAGGCCCCCGCGGGCACGCGCGACGCGCGCCCGCCCCACCATCCCGACCGGCGACGAGCCGGTTCTGCAAGGAGGACCTCGTGAGCACCATCCTCGAGATGCGCTCGATCACCAAGGAGTTCCCCGGCGTCATCGCGCTCGCCGACGTGTCGCTGACCGTTGAGCGCGGGACGGTTCACGCCATCTGCGGCGAGAACGGCGCCGGCAAGTCGACCCTCATGAAGGTGCTCAGCGGTGTGTATCCCGCGGGCGACTACCGCGGTGAGATCGTCTTCGACGGCAACACCGTCGAGTTCAAGGACATCCGCGACAGCGAAGCGGCCGGCATCGTCATCATCCACCAGGAGCTGGCACTCAGCCCCTACCTCTCGATCGCCGAGAACATCTTCCTCGGTAACGAGATCACCCACCGCGGCCTGATCGACTGGGATGCCACCAACCGCGAGGCGGCCAAGCTCCTCGCCCGCGTGGGTCTGGGCGACAGCCCCGACGTCCCCGTCAACGAGATCGGCGTCGGCAAGCAGCAGCTCGTCGAGATCGCCAAGGCGCTGTCGAAGGACGTCAAGCTCCTCATCCTCGACGAGCCGACCGCCGCCCTCAACGACGACGACTCCGAGCACCTGCTCGACCTGATCCGTCATCTGCGCGGTCAGAACATCACGTGCATCATCATCAGCCACAAGCTGAACGAGATCCGCGCGATCGCCGACGAGGTCACGATCATCCGCGACGGGCGCACGATCGAGACGCTCGACGTGGCCACCGGCGGCACGAGCGAAGACCGCATCATCCGCGGAATGGTCGGCCGCGAGCTCGAGAACCGCTACCCCGACCGCGACGTCGAGATCGGCGACGAGGTCCTGCGCATCGAGGACTGGAACGTCAGTCACCCCACGGATGCCGCGCGCACCATCATCCACCAGGCGAACCTCAACGTCCGCGCCGGTGAGGTCGTCGGCATCGCCGGTCTCATGGGCGCCGGTCGCACGGAGCTGGCGATGAGCGTGTTCGGCAAGAGCTTCGGCTCGCGCATCTCGGGCACCGTCTACATCAACGGCAAGAAGGCCGACACCTCCACGGTGCCCAACGCCATCCGCAGCGGCCTCGCGTACGTCACCGAGGACCGCAAGGGCGCGGGGCTGAACCTCATCGACACGATCAAGCGCAACATCTCGCTCGCGGGCATGCGCAAGCTCGTCAAGGGCGGCTTCGTCGACGGCGACGAGGAGTACCTGGTCGCCAACCGCTACCGCAAGTCGATGAACATCAAGGCTCCCAGTGTCGACGTCGTCGTCGGCAAGCTCTCGGGCGGCAACCAGCAGAAGGTCGTGCTGTCGCAGTGGCTGTTCTCCGACCCGGAGGTGCTCATCCTCGATGAGCCGACACGCGGCATCGACGTCGGCGCGAAGTACGAGATCTACACGATCATCAACGCCCTCGCGGCACAGGGGAAGGGGGTGCTGGTCATCTCCTCGGAGCTGCCCGAACTCCTCGGCATCTGCGACCGCATCTACACCCTCAGCGAAGGCCACATCACCGGCCAGCTGCCCATCGAACAGGCAACTCCCGAGGCACTCATGGTGCTCATGACGAAGGAAAAGGAAGCCGACCATGTCAGCGCTTGACAACACCGTGACCCCGAAGGGTCCCGCCACGCCGAAGGGTCCCGTCGGCGGCGGCGCCGGCGGCGGTGCCGGGGGCATCGTGCAGTTCTTCACCTCGCGTCTGCGCGAGATCGGCATCTTCATCGCCCTGATCGTCATCGTGCTGCTGTTCCAGGCGCTGACCGGCGGGCGTCTGCTCACCGCGGGCAACGTGTCGAACATCATCGTCCAGAACAGCTACATCCTGATCCTCGCGATCGGCATGGTGATGATCATCATCGCCGGCCACATCGACCTGTCGGTCGGGTCCGTCGCCGCCTTCGTCGGCGCCGTCTCGGGTGTGCTCATCGTGCAGTGGGGCTTCCCCTGGTGGCTCGGCATCGTGCTGTCGCTGCTGCTCGGCGCGGTGGTCGGCATGTGGCAGGGCTTCTGGGTGGCCTACATCGGCATCCCGGCGTTCATCGTGACCCTGGCGGGCATGCTCCTGTTCCGTGGCCTCACGCAGATGACGCTGGGCAACACGCAGATCACGCCCTTCCCGACGGAGTACCGCCAGCTCGGCGGTGGCTACCTCTTCCCCGACCTCTTCCCGGCCGCCTCGTCGCCGGCGGAGTGGATCACCGTCGCCCTGGGCGTGCTGACCCTCGTGCTCTTCGTGGTGTCGCAGGTGCGCCAGCGCGCCAAGCGTGCGGCTCTCGAGCTGCAGAACGAGCCCCAGGTCGCGTTCCTCGTCAAGGTCATCGGTGGCGGCGCGCTCATCGCGTACCTCACCTACCTGCTCGGTGTGGCCCCCGGTTCGCGTGGCACGCCGATCGTGCTGGTCGTGCTCGCCGTGCTGATCATCGGGTACTCGACCGTCATGAGCCGCAGCGTCTTCGGCCGCCACATCTACGCGATCGGCGGAAACCGCACCGCCGCGAAGCTGTCGGGCATCAACACCCGCCGCGTCGACTTCATGCTCTTCGTGAACATGGGTGTGCTCGCGGCCCTCGCCGGCATCGTCTTCACCGGTCGCCTGAACTCCGCCGGTCCCGGCGCCGGAAACCTCTTCGAACTGGATGCCATCGCGGCATCCTTCATCGGTGGAGCGGCCGTGCAGGGTGGTGTCGGCCGCGTGGTCGGCGCGATCGCCGGTGGTCTGGTCATGGGTGTGCTGAACAACGGCATGTCGCTCATGGGCATCTCCACCGACGTGCAGCAGTTCATCAAGGGCCTCGTGCTGCTGCTGGCCGTCGCCTTCGACGTCTGGAACAAGAACCGCACGCGCGGTTGATCCACGCCCGAACATGAACAGGGCCCCGGCGCGCACGCGTCGGGGCCCTGTTCATGTTCCTCGACCGCTCCGCGGGTGAACGGGATGGTGAGACGGGTTTCGACCAGCCGCCCTGCGACGGGGGCCGCGGGGCCGGTCCGCCGCCCTGCCGCGACCGGCCCCGCGGCACCCCACCCGCTCGGCGGACCCTTCGCGTCTCCCGGGGATCGCGTTCGGTTCGCGCGCTGCCGCCTACCGTGTGCGCATGGCAGCCCGCCCCTCCGTGGTGATCGTCGAAGACGACGACACCGTCCGCACCGTCGTCGCCGACTACCTCCGCGCCGACGGGTACGACGTCGTCGCCTACGGTGACGGGGCGACGGCGCTGGCCGCTCTGGCATCCGGTGTTCCCGACGTCCTCGTCCTCGACCGGATGCTGCCGGGCGTCAGCGGCGACGAGTTGTGCCACGAGGTCCGCTCGCGATCGGACGTCCCCGTGCTGATGCTCACCGCCCGCGCCGGCGTCGACGACCGAATCGACGGCCTCGAACGCGGAGCCGACGACTACCTGACGAAGCCCTTCGCGATGCGTGAACTGCAACTCCGGGTGCGCGCCCTTCTGCGGCGCCGCGTGAGGGCCGACGGGTCGAGCGACTTCAGCGTCGGACCGTTCCGCGTCGACCCGGTGCGCCGACGCGTGTGGAACGGTGCGGACGAGGTGCCGCTGACAGCCCGGGAGTACGACCTCCTCCTTCACCTCGCGCGGCATCCGGATCGCGTCTTCACTCGCGACGAGCTGCTGCACGCGGTGTGGGGATGGACGTTCGGCGAGGCTAGCACCGTGACCGTGCACGTGCGGCGGCTGCGCGAGAAGATCGAGCCCGACCCGCACTCGCCGGTGCACCTGCGCACCGTGTGGGGAGCCGGATACCGTTTCGTCCCCGGGGGAGTGGTTCGTGCCGTCCGCTGACGACGTGCTCCACATCACCGTCACGACGGTGGTGTGCAGCGCGATCGTGATGCTCGGGGTGGTCCTCGCCCTGATGCTGGCGCGACGGAGGTCGATCCTGACGCGCACGAGCATCGTCGTCGTGGGCGCCGCGGTGTCGGTGGCCGTGTCGACCGGGGCAGCGGCGTACGAGATGTTCCTCGGATCCCACGAGGTGATGGTGGTCGCGTGGATCAGCGGGATCGCGGCCGTCGTGGCCGCGACCTCGGCACGACTCGTCCTGAGCGGCACGATCTCGCGGGCGACCGGTCGTCTCGTGGATGCCGCGAGACGCATCGCCGAGGGCGAGCCCGTCGTCGCCGTGGCCTCGGGATGGGATGAGTTCGACCGGCTCTCGACGCAGCTCGCCGACACCTCCGCGCGACTGGCGGCAGCGCGCGCCGACGTGCAGCGGCTCGAGCGGGCCCGCGCGCGGTTCTTCGCCGGCGTCTCGCACGATCTGCGCACGCCTCTCGCGGGCATCCGGGCCCTGGCGGAGGCGGTGGAAGACGGCCTGGCCGAGCGGCCGATGGAGTACGTGGCGCGCATCCGTGGCAAGGTCGACGTCCTCGACCGCATGGTCGACGATCTCTTCGAGTCGTCGAAGCTCGAAAGCGGCACCCTCTCGGTGCGCCCCGAGGTCGTGACGCTGCTCGACGCGGTCTCCGACGCCGTCGTCGACGTGCGAGGGGCCGCGGATCGGCGCGGGGTGGTGATCGAGCACGCGGGGATTGCCGGGTTGCAGCTGTGGGCCGACCCGCGCGAGCTCACCCGCGCGCTCGGCAATGTGCTGAGCAACGCGGTTCGCCACGCTCCCGCCGACAGCATCGTGCTGGTGTCGGCGCATGAGGACGACGACGGCCAGGTCGTGCTGGGTGTGCGCGACGCGGGCGACGGCGTCTCACCCGGCGACCTCGGGCGCCTGTTCGAGGTCGGGTGGCGCGCCGACGCCGCGCGCGCGAACGATCACGGCGCCGGCGCCACGGGTGCGGGGTTGGGGCTCGCCATCGTGAAGGGGATCGTCGAAGCCCACGGCGGCCGCGTGCGCGCGGTGAACGAGCGCGACGGCTTCCGGCTGGACCTCATCCTGCCCGCCGTCCCGCCGGGCGAGTGACCGTCCGCGCGAGCGGGGTTTCGGGATAACCCGAATCGAGCCGGGGGCTGACCGGGAGGTGCCGCGAGGGACGGGGTCATAGCGTGGATGCCATGACCACGGCACCCGTCCTTCCGCCCCCGCCGCCGCTCCCCGGCGCCTCCGTCGAACCCGCCGCGACCCCGGTCGCCGTGCCGCCGAAGGTGCGCGTCGCCTCTGCCGGTCGCGTCGCGGGCGCGGCAGCCCACCTCGCCGCGCTCGGCGTGGTGGGACCCGCCGTCTTCACCGCGCTGTTCAGCCTGTTCGGCTCGGGCTTCGGGCTGCTCCCCGCGCTGCTCATCGGCGTCGTGGTGCTCGTCGCCTTCGTCTACGCGCTCTTCGCGGTCGCGTGGTTCGAGCGGGCCCGCGTCGACGGCCTCTACGGACTGGGACTCGCGCCGATCCGCCCGCGCCGCAGCCCCAAGCCCGGGTTCGTCGGGGTACTGCACACCGTCTGGCTGCAGGCCATCGACCCTCTGCAGTGGCGCGCCGTGGCCTCCTTCGCCATCGCGACGGTCCTGGGCCTCGCCACGATCGCCTCGATCGGCATCGTCTCGTGGGGGATCGGTCTCACGGCGAGCCCGCTCTTCGGCTGGTCGGACACGCGCCTGCTCGGCATCGTTCCGCTGCCCGGGGTCGCCGCACCCCTCACCGGCATCGCCGCGGTCATCGTCGCGCTCGGCGTCATCATCGGTCTCGCGATCCTGCACGGCGTCATCGTGCGGGCGATCTTCGTCCCCTCCCGCGAGGCGCAGCTCGTCGAGCAGGCCCGCACCTCCGACACCCGTCGAGCCGGTGCCGTCCGGGCCGCCGAGGTCGAACGCACGCGCATCGAACGCGACCTGCACGACGGCGTCCAGCCGCGTCTGGTCTCGATCGGCATGACCCTCGGGCTCGCGCAGACCAAGATCGACGATGACCCCGAGGCCGCCAAGGCGCTGGTCGCCGAAGCCCATGCCTCGACCAAGTCGGCCATCACCGAACTCCGCCAGCTCGCCCGCGGCATCCACGCCTCGGTGCTCGAAGACAGGGGATTGGATGCCGCCCTGTCGGCCATCGCATCCCGCTCCCACATCCCCGTGACCCTCGATGTGCGCCTGCCGCGCCGGTGCGGGCGTGCGGCGGAGGAGGCCGTGTACTTCGCGATCGCCGAGACCCTCACCAACGCCGCGAAGCACTCCCGCGCCGCCGCCTGTCGCGTCGCCGTGCGGGTGCGCGAGGACGGCTCGCTCTGGGCCCGCGTCGAGGACGACGGTCTCGGGGGCGCACGGATCGTCCCCGGCGGCGGCCTCGACGGCATCGTCAACCGCGTCACCGCCGCGGGCGGCACGGCGCGCATCGACAGCCCGCAGGGCGGTCCGACCACGGTGGAGGTGAACGTCCCGTGCGCGTCCTGATCTGCGAGGACTCGGTGCTGCTGCGCGAGGGGCTCGTGCGCCTGCTCGCCGACGACGGCCACGAGGTCGTCGCCGCCCTTCCGGATGCCGCAGGGCTCGAGGCGGCGGTCGCCGAGACGGAGCCTGCGCTGTGCATCCTCGACGTGCGACTCCCGCCGACCTGGACCGACGAGGGCATCCGCGCGGCGATCGCGCTGAGGTCTCGGCATCCGGGGCTCGCGGTCCTCGTGCTGTCGCAGTACGTCGAGGAGCGGTACGCGAGCGACCTGATCGCCGACGGGCAGGGGGCCCTAGGGTACCTGTTGAAGGACCGGGTGGCCGACGTCGCCGACTTCCTCGCCGCGGTCGCCGCGATCGCCGGCGGCGCCACGGTGCTGGACCCCGAGGTCGTCGCCCAGCTGCTCACCCGTCGCCGCCGCGACGAGCGGCTGCAGAGCCTCACCGAACGCGAGAGGTCCGTGCTCGCGCTGATCGCCGAGGGCCGCTCGAATCAGGCCATCGCCGGCGCGCTGTTCGTCAGTGAGGCCAGCGTCGAGAAGTACATCACCGCCATCTTCACCAAGCTCGGCCTCGAGCAGGACGAGACGGGCAACCGCCGCGTCATCGCCGCCCTCGTCCACCTCGGCCACGATCACACCGGAGCCACCTCATGACCGCGCAGACACCCCTTCCCGCCCCCGCCGCCCCCGAACCGCCCCGTCGTCGCGGTGCCGCCTTCGCCGTGTCGATCGTCACGATCGTCGTCGGTACCGTCGTCGCCGTCGGCACCCTCGCCGGTACCGGATTCTCGGCCGTGGCGAGCATGGCCGACTGGCGCGGCGAGACGTCGTCGTACGACGTGTCGTCCGACACCTCCTCGCTGCCCCTCACCGATCTGCGGATCGACCTCGCGGGGGGAGAGCTTACGGTGGAGTACGGCGACGTGGACTCGCCGCAGCTCGACGCCGACGACCGCGGACGTCGAGGGTGGACGTTCGAGCGGGACGGGGACTCACTGCGCGTCGCTTCCCCGTCGGGCTCGTTCGTCGACGCCGGGCGCGGGGCGCGGGCCACGCTCACCCTTCCCCGCGATCTCGACGGATCCGGCATCACCGCCGACATCCAGGTGACCGGCGGCGCGCTGGATCTGACGGGCGACTTCGGCGACGTCACGGTCGAGGTCGCGGGCGGCACGGCCACCCTCGACGGCGCGGCGCGAGACGTCGATCTCACGGTGTCGGGCGGTTCGGCCACGGCCGCGATGACGGATGCCGAGACGGCCGCCTTCGAGGTGGCCGGGGGCGAGCTGACGGCGACGCTCAGCGGTATGACCCCGACACGCACGGATGTCGAGGTGACCGCCGGCTCCGCCGACATCACGCTGCCCGACGACGACTACCGCGTCCGCGTCGACGACGGCATGGGCTCGGTCGACAACGGCCTGCGCACGGACTCGTCGGCCACGGCCACGGTCGATGTGACGGCGACGATGGGGTCGGTGACCCTCCGCTCCTGACCGACGCACGAGGGGCCGATCCCGTCGCCGCGGTTCAGTCCGGCGAAGAGATCGGCCCCTCGGCGCGTTTCGCGATCAGTCTGCGGTCGGACCGCTGCGACGCACGCGAGGACCCCGCCGGCGGGAGACGACCAGCCAGACGATGAGGCCTGCGATGACGAGGATCGCCACCACGAGCAGGATCCAGGGCAGCACCGGGGCCGAGTCCGCGACCGGGGCGGGAGTCGGGCTCGTGGCGGACGTCGCGCTGGGCGTGGGGGTCGCGGACGCGGACGGCGTGACGGCCGCTGCCGCGACCTGCACGACGGCAGACGCGAGCACCGTCTCGCCGTCGGACAGGGCGATGGTCACCGAGCCCGCTCGCGCGGGGGTGAACTCGACGGTGGCCGTCCCGTTCGTCACGGCCGTCGTGATCGAGGGGCCGGTGGAGCTCCCGTCGGAGAACGATCCTCCGTCCGTGGAGTCGAGACCGAAGCCGACCGTCTGGAGACCGTCGACCTTCGCCTCCACCCGCGTCTTCTGCCCCACGACGAGAGACGAATCGACCTCGATGATGGGGGATTGCGACGTGGCGGTGGGCTGAGGCGCCGATCCGCTGACCGTCACTGACACGGTGCCCAGCACGGTCTCGCCGTCACCGACGGCCACGGTGAAGGTTCCCGCCTGTGTGGCGCGGAAGTACGCCGTGGCCTGGCCGTCGTTCGCCGGGCTCGTGACGTCGGTGGAGCCGGCCCCACCCGATTGCGTCGAGAGCAGGCCTCCCGGCGAGCCCGCGAGACCGAAGAAGGCGTCCTCCAGGCCGCCGAGCCCGGTGGCGGTGATGGTCGTGGTCTCGTCGACGGCGACGGTGGTGGGGTTCGCGGTCACGGTGGCCGTGCCTCGTGCGGAGGCGGCGGTGCCCCCGCCGACGGCCAGAAGAGCCGTCAGGGTGACCAGAGTGACGAGCCGTGTCATGCGTTTCATGTGATCTTCCGGAGTGGGGAGTCGGGTGTCAGTCGACTCGATGTCGCCGCGGGCGCCGCGGTGCCGACGACGACGGGCCACGAGGCGAGCGAGAACGCCGTCGGTCGTGCTCCCACCGTGGCGGAGGTCGGGAGCGCGGCGCAATGTCCAATTGTGGCCATGTCCGCAACCGGGCGCGCCCGTCGCGGGGCCGTCCGGTCCGGGTCGCGTCCGGCGGCCGGGGGCTCAGCCCTTCAACGCCTTCGCGATGCGTTGCGGGGACACGGGTTCCGCGGTGCCGAGACGCTGGGCGAACAGGCTCACCCGCAACTCCTCGAGCAGCCATCGCGTCTGCACGAGGTTCGCCGGGGCTCCGGCGGGGAGGGGAACCGTGCCCCCGGCCTCGACGAAGCCGGCGGCGGCGCGCTCGTACTCGGTCATGCGCTGGCGGTCGCGGCCCGGGTTGTCCGAGAGGGTCTTCACCCGGTCGAGCGCGCCCGCGAGGTAGCGGGGATAGTGCTGCAGACGCGCGAGGCCCGTCCGCGAGAGGAAGCCGGGGAACAGCAGACCCTTCACCTGACCCCGCACGTCGTTGAGCGCGCCGAGGAGCGTGATGGATGCCGCATCCTTCATCGCCCGCTCCACCTCGCGCTGCGCGAGCAGGATCTTCGCCGCGAGCGAGACGGTCTGGAACGTCCGCTCCACCGACGCGGCGGAGAACGCGTCTCGCACCCGTTCGAAGTCCGCCTTGGTTCGCACGACACCGCTCGGTGTCTCACGCCCGAGAACGTCGTCGGCCAGCGCGACGCGCGCATCCTCGATCAGGGCCTTCGCATTCTGGTACGGGGATGCCGCGAGGGCGAGCTTCTCGTTCGCGGTGAGGTGGTCGAGAACGTAGGTCGCGGGGGAGGGGACGGCGAGCAGCATCAGGCGCAGGACGCCCGCGCGCGTGAGCCGTGCCGCGTCCTCGGATGTCGCCTCGACACGCAGAGCCACGCTGTCGCCCTCGTCGATCAGAGCCGGATACCCGCGCACGACACCGCCGGCGACGGGTGTGTCGACGACCTCGGTGAGCTCGTCGAAGTCCCACGTGGTGAGCTTCGCGCGCGAGGCGAACGCGGGTGAGGCTTCGGCGACCTTCGCGGCCGAGGAACGCGCGACGGGGCGCTCGCGGGTGACGGCCGATTCCACGCTGGAGCGGGCACGGTCGGCGAGGCGGCGCTGGAGGGTCGCCAGGTCGCGGTCGCTGCCGATCGCGCGACCCCGCGCGTCGACGGCGCGGAACGACGGGCTCAGGTGGCCGGGGACCCGGTCGAGCTCGAAGTCGGCCGCGCTCACGCGCTGGTTCGCCACGCGCTGCACGAGGGCGGCGAGCGCATCGACGAGGGTCGTCTTCGGCAGACCGTTCGCGTGCTCAGGGCCCTTCTCCGCCAGCTCGGCACTGAATTTCTCGGCCCAGTCGGCGGCGGGCACGACGTTGCGGCGAATCGTCTTGGGCAACGCCCGCAGCAGTGCCGTGACCAGCTCGTCGCGCATGCCCGGCACCTGCCAGTCGAAGCCGTCGGGGCGCAGCTGAGCGAGCAGGGGGAGTGGCACCACGACCGTGACTCCGTCGTCGGGGGCTCCGGGCTCGAAGCGGTAGGCGAGATTCAGCGTCTGATCGCCCTGACGCCAGCGCGCGGGGAACGCCCGGTCATTGCCCTGCGCGCGATCGCCGGTGAGGTCGGACTCGCGCAGGTCGAGCAGGTTGGGCGTCCGGTGGATGGCATCCTTCCACCACGTCTCGAACGAGCGCACGTCGGTGACCTCGGCGGGGATGCGCGCGTTGTAGAACGCGAACACCGCCTCGTCGCCGATGAGAATGTCGCGGCGGCGCTCGCGCTCCTCGATCTTCTCGAGCAGTCGGCGCTGCTCGACGTTGCGGCGGAGGAACGCCGTGAGCCGTTTGTCGAGCACCGACGGGTCCCATTCGCCCTCGACCAGCGCGTGCCGCACGAACATCTCGCGCGCGAGCGGTCTGTCGAAGCGCGCGAGCTGCACGCGGCGCCGACCGACGAGCTCGACCCCGAAGAGGGTGATCTTCTCGTAGGCGGCGGCGGAGCCGGCATCCTTCGACCAGTGCGGCTCGCTGAGCGAGCGCTTCACGAGATCGGGAGCGAGGTCTTCCGCCCAGGCCGGGTCGACGGCGGCGACCGTGCGGGCGAACAGGCGCGAGGTCTCGACGAGCTCGGCGGCCATGACGGCTGCGGGGCGCTTCTTCTTCAGCCCGGAGCCGGGGAAGATCGCGAACCGGGCACCGCGCGCCCCGATGTACTCGCCCTTGACCGGTCGCGCGTCGCCCGGGGCTTTGCGGTCCTTGGTCTGCGTCATCGTGCGGGGGTCCAGGATGCCGAGGTGCGACAGCAGTCCACTGAGGATCGCCCGGTGGATGGCGTCGCCGGCGGCGTGCCCCTGGAGGGCGGTGTTCTGCGCGGCGCCTGCCGAACCATGTCCCGATTTGTGTGGACCATGTCCCGATGTGGGTGCACCCTGTCCCGATTTGTGCGGCCTGGAGGGGCTTGAACCAGCCATAAGTGGGACATGGTTCTTCGACCCACGCCCGTTGTCGCCGCGCCCGCCGTCACGCGAGCCACCCTCGCCGGAGCGCTCGCCCCCCAACGACCGCAGCTGCCGGTGCACGTCGACCCACTCGCGCACGCGCACGTAGTTGAGGTGCTCGCTGCGGCACAGGCGTCGGAAGGCGCTCGAGCCGAGCTCGGCCTGCTTCTCCTGCAGGTACTCCCACAGGTTGAGCAGCGAGAGGAAGTCGCTGGTCGGATCGGTGAACCGCGCGTGGAACCGATCGGCCTCCTCGCGACGCTCCTCGGGGCGTTCACGCACGTCCTGGATCGACATGCCCGACACGATCGCGAGCACCTCGGACTGCACGTCGCCCCGTCGCGCCTCGATGAGCATGCGGGCGAAGCGCGGGTCGATGGGCAGCCGGGCGATCTCGCGGCCGATCTCGGTGAGGCGCGGCCCGCTCTCTTCGCGGCGGTTCGGGCGTCGGCGCGACGGATCGCCGTCGTCGCGCACGTCACGCTCCCGCGTGTCCTCGCCGCCGCCCCGCGCCCCCGGCGCCGGCAGCTTCACCGCACCCAGCTCCACGAGCAGGTCGAACGCGGCCTTCACGCCCCGCGAGTCGGGCGGGGTCAGGAACGGGAACGCCTGGATGTCACCGAAGCCCAGCGACAGCATCTGCAGGATGACCGAGGCGAGCGACGTGCGCAGGATCTCGGGTTCGGTGTACTCCGGGCGGCGGGTGAAGTCGTCTTCGGAGTACAGCCGGATCGCGATGCCCGGCGATGTGCGGCCGGCGCGTCCCGAGCGCTGCTGCGCCGAGGCCTGCGAGACCGCCTCGATCGGCAGTCGCTGGATCTTCGAGCGGTTGCTGTAGCGGGAGATGCGTGCGGTGCCCGTATCGACGACGTACCGGATGCCGGGGACGGTGAGGCTCGTCTCGGCGACGTTGGTGGCGAGGATGACGCGGCGGCGCACGCCCGCGACGCTCGAGCGCTCGAAGACGCGGTGCTGCTCGGCGGCGGAGAGCCGGCCGTAGAGGGGGAGTACCTCGGTGGGGGCGGCGTCCTTCTGATACGCCCCGCGGATGGCATCCGCGGCGTCACGGATCTCCGCCTCGCCGGGGAAGAAGACGAGCACGTCGCCCGCGGCTTCGCGGTCGAGTTCGCGGAGAGCGGCGACCACGGCGCCGACCTCGTCGACGTCGTCGGCGTCGCGCGCCGTCTTGGCGGCGGGTCGTACGGAACTCCGGGGATTCGACGGCGAGGGCGCCGCGCGCCCGCGCGACGACGGGATGTCGTCGTCGTCGGCATCCGGGATCTCCGGAGGTGCGCTCGCGTCGTCGGCGCCGCCGGGAGGCCGATAGCGGATCTCGACCGGATACGTCCGGCCCGACACCTCGATCACCGGCGCCGGCACCGGATCGCCGCCGGGCTCTGCCGGGGCGGCGGCGAAGTGCCGCGCGAAGCTCTCGGGGTCGATCGTGGCCGAGGTGACGATGATCTTGAGGTCGGGGCGCTTCGGCAGGATGCGGCGCAGGTAGCCGAGGAGGAAGTCGATGTTCAGCGAGCGCTCGTGCGCCTCGTCGACGATGATCGTGTCGTAGCGGCGCAGCAGCCGGTCGCGGTGGATCTCGTTGAGCAGGATGCCGTCGGTCACCAGCGCCACGCGGGTGTCGGCCGAGACCTTGTCGGTGAAGCGCACCTTGTAACCGACGGTGGAGCCGAGCGGCACCTTCATCTCGTCCGCGATGCGCTCGGCGATGGTTCGCGCCGCGATACGGCGGGGCTGCGTGTGGGCGATGGAGGTGCGGCCGAGTTCGAGGCAGATCTTCGGCAGCTGCGTCGTCTTTCCGGAACCGGTGGCGCCCGCGACGATCACGACCTGATGGTCGCGGATGGCGCGCGCGATCTCCTCCCGCGCGGCGCTGACGGGCAGCTCGGGCGGGTAGACGATGACGGGTTCGACGGACACAGCCTTTCAGCCTATCGCGGCGCCGCACCGGCGGGCGCACCGTGTCGGTCCGGACGCCCCGGCCGGCCGCGCGTCGCGCGTCACGGCATCGACGCCTTCTGGGCCAGGATGCGGGTGGCCGCGGCATCCACCTTCGCCGCGAACGCGGGGTCGCTCTGCGCGCGGGCAAGGACGGCGTCGCGCATCTCGGGGTAGACCGAGGGATCGGCCGACACGAGCAGGAGGTCGACACCCGCATCGACGGCCCGCGTCGCGCGCTCGCCGGGGGAGAACTCCGCGACCTGGTCGGCGGCGGAGAGGTCGTCGCACGTCACGACGCCGTCGAAGCCCGCGGTGTCGCGCAGCACGCCGACCACTTTCGCCGAGAAGGCGGCAGGGACGCCGGGGTCGATGTTGGCGTAGTCGGCGGTGGAGAGCATCACCACGGCCGCTCCCTGCGGGAGCACCGTGGAATACACGCCCACGTCCGGGCCGTCGGCCGTGACGACCTGGTCGGTCACCCCGGTGCTGTAGTCGGTGTTGTCGCCGACGTGTCCGAGGCCGGGGAAGTGCTTGAACGTCGGCAGGATGCCGGACTGTCGCATCCCCGCGGCGAACGCGCCGGCTTTGGCGGCGACCGTGGCGCCGTCGTAGCCGTACTCCCGCGCGAGTTCCCCGATCGGCGGGTTGCTCTCGGCCGTCTCGGGGCTGGTGACGATGTCGGCCACGGGTGCGAGGTTCATGTTCACCCCCGCGGCGGCGAGCTGGCCGCCCCACGTCGTCGCATCGGCCCGGAGCTGCTCGTCGGATCGCCGCCCCTGTTCGACGGCCGAAGGGATGTCGTCGAATCCCGGCCCCGACAGCACCTGCACGGTGCCTCCCTCCTGGTCGGTGGCGACCCACAGCGCGGGGCGGTCCGTACCGCTCGCCGAGGTGAACTGAGCAACCAGCTGCGCGATCGCCGGGGCTCCGGCATCCGATCGCCCGTGCAGGAAGACGCCGCCGATGCGGTCGTCGACCACGGCCGCGAGCGTCGTCGGATCGGCGCCCTCGACCGAGGTTCCGACCATGAACATCTGACCCACCCTGTCGGCGACGCTCATGGCGGCGAGCGGGTCGGGAGTCGGCGTGGGGGTCGGGGTGGGCGTCCGGGTCGGTGAGGGCGTGGTCGTCGCGGTCGGTGGCACCTCGGGCGCGGGCGTCGGCGCGCACGCGGTGAGCGTCAGCGCCGCGAGCAGCAGCAGGGCGGTCGGACGCGCGAGACTCTTCACCCCTCGATGCTCGCTCATCGGCCTGAACGATCCCGGCACTTGACTCTGCCGCTGCGTCAAGCGGCAGGGTGGATGCCATGAACGAATGGTCCATCGCCGACCTCGCCCGCGCGGCCGGTGTGACGAGCCGCACGCTGCGGCACTACGACAGCGTGGGATTGCTGCGTCCGTCACGGGTCGGCGAGAACGGATACCGCTTCTACGGCGACGCGGAGGTCGCGCGGCTCTACCGCATCCTGTCGTTGCGCGCCCTCGACCTGCCGCTCCCCGAGATCGCGCGGGTGCTGGAGGACGAGCAGTCGTTCGCCGACACCGTCCGGGCGCACCTCGCCACGCTCGAGCGCGCGCGATCCGGCCTCGACCGGCGCATCGACGCGGTGCGCGACACCCTGACAGCCCTGGAGGAAGGAAGAGACATGAGCATCGACGACGCTCTGGCCGGAGTCGACGACTCCCGCTACGAAGACGAGGTCCGCCAGCGGTGGGGCGACGACGCATGGGAGCGCAGCGCCGCCCGACGGCGGGCGCTCACCCCGGATCAGCGTCGCGCCGCCGACGAGCACGGACGGGAGGTGAACGCGTCGCTTCGTGCTGCCGTGGAGAGGGGCCTTCGACCGGGGGACCCGGAACTGCAGGCACTCGTCGGGGCGCACCATCTCTGGGTCGCCGATCAGTGGGGCCGGGTTCCGGATGCCGCCGCCTACAGCGGCCTCGGAGAGCTCTACGTGGCGGACCCGCGGTTCTCCGCGGTCTACGGCGGGGAGCGGAACGCGGCGGCGATCCGGGATGTCATGGTGGTCCACGCCGACACACACCTGCGCTGAGGTCGGGCGCGGCCGGCGAACGCCGGTCACCTCCGCGTGCCGCGTACCCTGCGTCAGCCGCGCAGCCTCCGCGATCCGCGCAGCCTCTGGCGGTTCGGCGCTCGAACCACCGAGGTTGCGCGGATCGCCGACGTCACGGACACCCCCGCCCGGGCGTCACCCGTTGCCGCGGGAGCAGGTCGCCTGCGTGGCCTTCGAACCGTTGACGTTGCTCGGCAGTTCCACGACGTCGGGTGCGGGGGTGGCATCCGGCGCCGGGGTGCCCGACTCCGCCGGCGCGGCCGTCGGCTCCGACGGTGCTGCGGTCGGCGCCGACGGATCGGCGATGACTCCCTCGTTCGAGCCGAGGTCGCCGGTGAGGGCGATCGGCGCGTTGCGGTCGAGGGCGTCCCACAGCACGGCCGCGGACTCCTCGGAGGGGATGACGCGGTTGCTGTCGTCGGGATCGTCGTCGACCGGGTACTGCACGAACGTGATGTCGTCGAAGGGCACGTCCTTCAGCGTGTAGGCGAGCTGCGCGATCCGCACCGGGTCGGCGAGGCTCTCGCTGGGCGTGATGTTGTTCACGGCGGTGTTGGCGAGTCCGAGGAGCGTTCCGGGATTCGACAGCACCTCGTCGCTGCGCAGCTTGTTCAGCAGACGCGAGAGGTACTGCTGCTGGTTGCCGATGCGGGCGAGATCGCTCTCGTCACCGATCCCCTTGCGCGTGCGCAGGAACGCCAGCGCGTCGAAACCCTTCACCACGCGCGGGCCCGCCGCCCACTGGATGCCGGCGTCGGGATCGTCGATGCCGTCGCCGCCGATGCAGACCTCCACGCCGCCGATGGCATCCGTGATGTTGACGACGTTGCCGAAGCTGACCTTCGCCGCGAACGGGATGCTCTGGCCACTCAGCTCCGACACCGTCGCGGCGACGCAGGTCAACCCACCGGCCTCGTAGGCCGTGTTGATGGATGCCTTGAAGGCACCCGAGAAGGTGCTGCCGTCCTCGGCCGTGCACTCGGGGATCTCGACCTGCAGGTCGCGCGGGAACGACACGACGGTGACGCGTCGGGGGTCGGCGGAGACGTGCACGAGCATGTTGACGTCGTTGCGCGTGCCGGCGTTCTCGGGGTCGGAGCACCGGTCGCCGAACGCTCCGGCCACGACGTCGTCGCACTCGTCGGTTCCGACCACCAGCACCGCGAAGGGGCCCGAATAAGCGCTCAGGGCGGGGGGCTCCGCGGGGGCGTCCGGGAGCGGCACCGCCGCCTCCTGCAGGCGCTGGGTGAGCGACCACGCGTAGAACCCGCCGACGGCCACGGACGCCACCACGAGGACGGCCAGGGCGATCGCCGCCAGCTTCAGACCGCGCCGGACGCCCGAGTCGGGGCGGCGCTCTGCGTGGTGGGCGGGAGGGGTGACGGGCATGGGGGTAGTCAATCACGGCGTACTGCGGGCGGCTCGGCTCGCGGCGTCGCCCGCGCGGCGAGGACTCTGTCGCCCCCCCGTCGACCTGTGACGCCGACCCGGGTCGTCCATCGTCGTCGCGACGGCGAACCGTCCGCGCGGGGCGATCGCGTGGCACCGACACGACGATGGGGCGGTCTTGAGAGAGTCCGCCCCATCGTGCACCCGGACTACTTGCCGCCCTCGGTGAGCGTCACATCGATCGGGGTGTACTCACCGTCGACGGTGATCCCCTCGTCCTTCAGTTCGGACAGCGCGTCTTCGATGTAGTCGTTCGAGTACGCCGACTCGCCCGGCTCCTCGGTGATGAGGTTGAGGCCGTCCTGGTTGACGGCCTTCAGAGCGCCTTCGACCGTCTTGTCCCAGGCGGCTTCATCGATCATGCCGAACTCGCCGCCGGTCCAGATGAGCTTGTTGACCTCGTTCATCTGCCAGAGCTGGTGCGTCGGGCCCACGGGGAACGCGTCGACGCCCGGCGCGGTCGCCGCGGCGTAGGTGATCTCGGCCGCCTCGGTGGGGTTGTCGCGGGCGTACACCCACCCCTTCACGACGGCTTTGAGGAAGCGCTTGGCCGCGTCGGCGTAGGCGGGGTCGTCGGCCAGGCGCTGCGTGTCGGCCCAGATGGCATCCTGCAGCATGGCGCCGGCGGTGTCCTCGTACGAGACGATGTCGACGTCGGCCTCCGTGTAGAGCGTGCCGGTGGCGGGGTTGACCGTTTCGAACAGCTGCGCGAGCTCGTTGTAGGTCATCGCCTGGGCGGCATCCACGTCGCGGTCCAACAGCGCGTTCATCGAGAAGTCCTGCGTCGTGATCTGCACGGTCGAGGCGTCGAGGCCCTGGTCGGCCATCGCGGCGAAGATCTCCCACTCGTTGCCGAAGCCCCACGAGCCGATGCGCTTGCCCTCGAAGTCGTCGACGCCGGTGATGCCGGAGTCCTTCCACGACACCTGGGTGGTGCCCGACTTCTGGAACACCTGCGCGATGTCGGTGAGCTCGACGCCCTGATACTCGAGCGTGCCGAGCACCTTGGGCACCCACGCGACGGCGAAGTCGACGTCGCCGGCCACGAGGGCGTCCTGCGGCACGATGTCGCCGCCCGAGGGCAGCACCTCGACGTCGTCGAAGCCCTCCTCCTGGAAGTAGCCCTGGTCGAGGGCGACGTAGTACCCCGCGAACTGCGCCTGCGGCAGCCACTGCAGCTGCAGCTTCACCGAGGTCAGCGGGGTGAAGTCCCCATCGGCCGCCGACGGCTCGGAGCCGCCGCCCGAGCAGGCCGAGAGGGCGAGGGTCGCGGCCGCGACCCCCGCGATCGCGCCGAGGGCGCGACGGGTGCTGTGTCTCATGGAAGGTCCTTCCGGTTCGGGTGGAGCGGGTGTCGGGTGGTGCAGGTTCCTGGTGTCGTCGCCGTCACGGACGCAGGGCGCCCAGCCGCTTCGCGACGACGCGTTCGAGCAGGGCGGTGACGACGAAGAAGACGAGGCCGATCGCGATGCCCCCGCCCACGAACGCCCAGGCCAGGGCCGCGCGGCCCGACTTGGCGTAGGTGGCGATGGCGGTGCCGATCCCGTCGGCGGGGCCGCCGAAGTACTCCGCGACCAGGGCGGAGATGACGGCGAGGGATGCCGCCACCCGCACGCCCGTGAGCAGGTAGGGCAGCGCGGTGGGCAGGGTCAGGCGCAGGAACGTCTGTCCGCCGGTGGCGGCGGTGGCCCGGAACAGATCGCGTTGCACCGGGCGGGTCTGACGGAGGCCGCGAAGGGTGTTGACGAACACCGGCACGAACGCGGCGATCCCGGCCACGGCCTGGCGTCCGAATTGGCTCGAGGCTCCGAACATGGTGTTGAGGATCGGGGTGAGGGCCACGATCGGCACCACCGCGAGGGCTGCGACCAGCGGCGCGGTCATGCCGTCGACCGGTCGCCAGGTCGCGGCGAGGGCCGCGAGCAGCACCGCGACGACGCTCCCGGCGAGCAGCCCCACGAGGGCATTGGTGCCGGTGATGCCGGCCGCCACCCACACCAGGGGGAAGCGCTCGACGAGCTCGGTCGCGACCGCGATCGGATCCGGCAGCATCCTCGGCGCGCTGCCCGAGGCGACGAAGGCGTACCAGGCGAGCAGTCCCGCGAGTCCCACGACGACGGGGGCGGCCAGACGCGTCCACCCGGGCAGGGGCGTGGCGTTCATCGCCGACCTCCCCCGAAGACGGATGCCACGGCGCCCCGGGCCACGGCATCTGTCGTCCGCCGACGGGTCGCGGATGCGAAGGGCTGACATCCCATGCGTCGGAACCCGCTCATCGCTCGTTCGCCCGCTGGAGGGGGGCGCCGTGCAGCGCTTCGCGGACGGCCGTGACGCGGGCGAAGAACTCCCGCGACTCGCGCAGGTCGTCGTCGCGCGCGCGGCCGGGGCGGGTGTCGATCACGTCGGTGATGCGCCCCGGCCGCGGGCTCATGACGACGACACGGTCGGAGAGGAAGACCGCCTCCGGGATGGAGTGGGTGACGAACACCACGGCGGCCGCGGTCTCGGCGGCGATGCGCGCGAGTTCGGACTGCAGTCGCTCACGGGTCATCTCATCCAGTGCGCCGAAGGGCTCGTCCATCAGCAGCAGCCGGGGCTGCGCGGCGAGGGAGCGGGCGATGGCGACACGCTGCTGCATGCCGCCGGAGAGCTGGTCGGGGTAGCGCCCGACGAAGTCGGTGAGTCCGACGAGCTCGGCCAGCTCCGCCACCCGGGCGTCGCGCCGGGCGCGCGGCCACTTGTGCAGGTCGAGGGGGAGCGCGATGTTCGCGGCCACGGTGAGCCAGGGCAGCAGGGCCGCCTGCTGGAAGGCGATGCCGTAGTCCTGGTCGAGTCGCGCCTGGCGCGCCGATTTGCCGTACAGCGTCAGCTCTCCGCCGGTGGGGCTGTCGAGGTCGGCGATGAGCCGCAGCAGCGTCGACTTCCCGCAGCCGGAGGGGCCGATGAGCGAGACGAATTCGCCCGCGGCGACCGTGAGGTCGACCGCGGTCAGGGCGGCCACCTCGCCGCCGGCACTGGGGAACACCTTGCCGACGCCCGCGGCGCGGACGGCGAGGTCGGTGGCGGTCTGGGTGGTCATGCGGTGTCCTCCCCGCGACGGAAACGGTGCAGGGCGGCCCCGACGAGCGCGACGCCGCCGGCGGCGACGAGTCCCATCACGACGGTGCCGAAGGTGGGTGCCCAGGGGGCGGCCGGATCGGATGAGGCTTGGCCGGCGAGCTGGATGAGCATGCGCCCGATACCCCCGCGCAGCCCGATCGAGACCTCGGCGACCACGGCGCCGACGACGGCGGACGCCGCGGCGAGCCGGAGCGCGGGCAACAGGTACGGCACGGCCGCCGGAAGGCGCAACCGCATGAGCGTCTGCCCCCAACCGGCCGAGTTCGCCCGCATCAGGTCGAGGTGCAGGGCATCGGGTGCGGAGAGACCGCGCAGCATGCCGACGGCGACGGGGAAGAAGGCCAGGTACGACGCGATGACCGCCACCGACAACCACGGCGGCCACGGGAAGCCCGAGCGGTCGACCTGCGTGCCGATGGCGTTGACCACCGGCGCGAAGGCGATGAGCGGCACGATCTGACTCACCACGATCCACGGCAGCAGTCCCGCCTCGACGAGACGCCACCGCTGCATCGCGATGCCGAGGAGCGAGCCGACCACGACGCCGATCACCCAGCCGAGGGCGGCCAGGCCCAGCGTCATCCCCGCCGCTCCCGCCACCGACGCGATCAGCGGCGGGGTGTCTCCTCCGCTCGTCGGGGCGAACATGCGCGTCAGCATGTCCCACACGTGCGGCATCGCGCGGTCGTTCGTGCGGGGGAGGAGGATCACGCCGGAACCGGCTGACCCGTCGCTGCCGACCGTGAGGCCGTCGGCGGGGCCGAACGTCTTGTACAGCTCCCACGCGGCGACGACGACCGCGATGCCGGCGACGCCCCATCCCGCGCGCACGAGGGCGGTGCGGGCGCGGGAGGAACGGATGCCGGTGGCCTGCGGCATCCGCCCCTCGTCCACCGTCTCGACGGGCGCCGCCGTGCCGGGGTCGATCACCTGGTCGGTCACGGGGGTGTCACCGCTTCGCCGTCACCGGGGGAGTGAGAGCCGGGATCACGGTCTCGCCGTACACCCGCATCGTCTCCTCCTTGTTGTCGTGCTGGAGGTAGCCGGCGAACTGCGTGACGCCCAGCGCGCGGAGCTTCTCGAGCTTGGCGATGTGCTCCTCGGCTGTGCCGAGGACGCAGAAGCGCTCGACGATCTCGTCGGGCACGAAGTCGACGTGATCGTTGTCGCTCTTGCCGTGCGAGTTGTAGTCGTAGCCCGTGCGCCCCGCGATGTAGTCGGTGAGGGCGGCGGGAACCCGCCCGGCCGTCCCTGCGCCTGTCGAAGGGCCGTATTTGGCGACGATGTCGGCGACATGGTTGCCGACCATCCCGCCGAACCAGCGGCACTGCTCGATCATGTGCGCGCGCGACTCGGGGGTGTCTTCGCCGATGTACATGGGCGCGGCCACGCAGAACGCGATCTCGTCGGGGTCGCGGCCGACGTTCTCGGCCGCCGCGCGGACGGTCGAGATCATCCACTCGGCGATGTCGAGGTCGGCCAGCTGCAGGATGAAGCCGTCGCCCACCTCGCCGGTGAGCTTCAGCGCGAGCGGGCCGTAGGCGGCGACCCACACGTCGAGCTCCGACCCGCGGCTCCAGGGGAACTGCAGAGTCGCGCCGTTGTACTCCACGGCGCGGGAGTTGCCGAGCTCGCGGATGACGTGGATCGACTCGCGCAGCGCCTTCAGCGTCGTCGGACGTCCGTTGGTGACGCGCACCGCCGAGTCGCCGCGACCGATGCCGCAGATCGTGCGATTGCCGTACATCTCGTTGAGCGTGGCGAACGTGGATGCCGTGACCGTCCAGTCGCGGGTCGCCGGGTTGGTCACGAACGGGCCGACGGTCACCCGGCGGGTGGCCGCGAGGATGGCGGAGTGGATGACGTAGGGCTCCTGCCACAGCAGGTGCGAGTCGAAGGTCCACACGTGGGTGAAGCCGTGCGCCTCGGCCAGCTGCGACAGCTGCACCGTGCGGGCGGCCGGGGGGTTCGTCTGCAGGACGACACCGAAGTCCATGGGGTCCCTCTCAGATCAGGTACTGGCTCAGGCCGCGCTTGACGAACCTGCCGTCGCCCGCGGTGCCGACGTAGGCGCCGTCGTCGACGACGACCTTGCCGCGCGAGATGACGGTGTCGACGTGTCCGTCGATCTCGTATCCCTCCCACGCGGAGTGGTCCATGTTCATGTGGTGGGTCTTGCCCACACCGATGGAGGTGTGACCCGCCGGGTCGTAGATCACGACGTCGGCGTCGGCGCCCGGCGCGATGACGCCCTTCTTGCCGTACATGCCGAACATGCGCGCGGGGGTGGTGCTGGTGAGCTCCACCCACCGTTCGAGGGTGATTTGCCCGGTGACGACACCCTGGTACATGAGGTCCATGCGGTGCTCCACCGAGCCGATGCCGTTGGGGATCGCGCGGAAGTCGCCCTGACCGAGGGTCTTCTGGTCCTTCATGCAGAACGGGCAGTGATCGGTGGACACCATCTGGATGTCGTTGGTGCGAAGGGCCTGCCACATGTGGTGCTGGTGGCCCTCGTGCTTCGAACGCAGCGGCGTGGAGCACACCCACTTGGCGCCCTCGAAGTCTCCCCACTCCTCGCTGGTGGCCCCGAGCTGGTCTTCCAGCGAGAGGTAGAGGTACTGGGGACACGTCTCACCGAACACGTTCTGACCGTTGTCGCGCGCCCACGCGAGCTGCTCGACGGCCTGCTTGGCGCTGACGTGCACCACGTACAGGGGGGCGCCGGTCAGGTGCGACAGCATGATCGCGCGGTGGGTGGCCTCCTCCTCCATCTGCCAGGCGCGCGCGACGCCGTGGAAGTACGGAGAGGTCTTCCCCTTCTCGATCAGCTGCTCGGCGAGCACGTCGATCACGGGGCCGTTCTCGGCGTGCATCATCGTCAGCAGGCCGGTGTCGGCGGCCACCTGCATCGCCCGGAGGATCTGCGCGTCGTCGGCGTAGAACACGCCCGGGTAGGCCATGAACATCTTGAAGCTCGAGATGCCCTCGTCGATGAGCCCCGGCAGCGCCGCGAGCGAGTCGGCATCCACCCCTCCGACGATCTGGTGGAAGCCGTAGTCGATCGCGCAGTTGCCCGCGGCGAGTTCGTGCCAGTGGGCGAGGCCGTCCTGCACGCGCTCGCCGGTGCGCTGCACGGCGAAGTCGACGATCGTCGTGGTGCCGCCCCAGGCGGCGGCCCGCGTGCCGGTCTCGAAGGTGTCCGAGGCGCTCGTGCCGCCGAAGGGCAGCTGCATGTGCGTGTGCGCGTCGATCCCGCCGGGGATGACGTACTTGCCGGTGGCGTCGATGACGGTGTCGACGGATGCCGCGAGGTCGTGCCCGAGCAGGGTCGATCCGGGCGCGAGCACGGCGGCGATCGTCTCGCCGTCGAGGAGCACGTCGGCGGGGGTGCGACCGGTCGCCGAGACGACGGTTCCTCCGGTGAGCAGGGTGGTGGCCATGTCAGGCCTCCACGATCTCGCCGTAGGTGTCGGGGCGACGGTCGCGGTAGAACTGCCAGTCGTCGCGCATCTGCTGCACGAGGTCCATGTCGAGGTCGCGGATGAGGATCTCCTCGTGCTCGGCCGAGCCCACCGCACCGACGTGGTTGCCCCGCGGATCGATGACCTGGCTCGTCCCGTAGAAGGTGACGGCATCCTCGCCGTACTCGTTGTCCTCGCGGCCGACGCGGTTGGGCTGCAGCACGAAGTAGCCGTTCGCGACGGCGGCGCAGGGTCCCTCGACCTCCCACAGGCGGTTCGACAGTCCGGGCTTGGTCGCGTTGGGGTTGAACACCATGTGGGCGCCGTTCAGGCCCAGCTCGCGCCAGCCCTCGGGGAAGTGGCGGTCGTAGCAGATGTACATGCCCACCTTGCCGACGGCGGTGTCGAAGACGGGGTAGCCGAGGTTGCCGGGGCGGAAGTAGAACTTCTCCCAGAACTTGTCGAGGTGAGGGATGTGGTTCTTCCGGTAGCTGCCGAGCACGGTGCCGTCGGCGTCGACCAGTACGGAGGTGTTGTAGTACACCCCGGTCTGCGCCTCCTCGTAGATGGGGAGCACGCTCACCAGGCCCAGCTCCTTCGCCAGCGCGGCGAAGCGCTGCACGATCGGCCCGTCGACGGGCTCGGCGAAGCGGTAGTACTTCTGGTCCTGCGTGATACCGAAGTACGGGCCGTAGAAGAGCTCCTGGAAGCAGACGACCTCCGCTCCCCGCGCCGCCGCGTCGCGCGCGAACTGCTCGTGCTTGTCGAGCATCGATTCCTTGTCACCGGTCCACGTGGTCTGCGTGATGGCCGCTCGCACCGTCGTCATGGGTCCTCCTCGATCTCCGCCCCGCGGGGGAATGCGGGTGGTCGCATTCTGGCCGGGTGTTCTGTTACTGTCGCGCCTGAACATTTCCCGACGATTTCGCCGGGTGACTTCGCCGTTAATTGGAGCCGCATGCTCTCGCCCCGCGCCCTCGGATCACGCTCCGCCGCGGGGCTGGCGGCGGAGATCGCCCGTCTGGTCACCGACGGCACTCTCTCGCCGGGGGAGCGTCTTCCGACCGTCCGGCAGATGGCGGCCGACCTCGGTCTGTCCACCGGAACGATCGCCGCGGCCTGGCGCGCCCTGGCCCATGCGGGAGTCGTCACCTCGCGCGGTCGTTCCGGCACCTTCGTGCGCACGGAGAAGCGCGAGTGGCTCAGTCCGCGGGTCCGCGGGATGTCCACGGGCGAGGGATCGCCCGTCATCGCGCCGAGCGGACTCGGCGGGCGGGGAGCCCACGGCATCCGTCTCGACCTCTCGCTCGGCACGCCCGACCCCGCGATGCTGCCCTCGATAGAGCGGGCCCTCTCGCGTGCGCGTCCGCGGGCCGACACCGGCCGGTACCACGACCTGCCCGTCCTGCCGGAGCTGCACGATGCGCTGGTGGAGGACTGGCCGGTGCGGACGGTCGAGGCGCTCACCGTCGTCGACGGGGCGCTGGACGGCATCTCCCGCACGGTCGAGCAGGTCGTGCGTTTCGGCGACCGGGTCGCGGTGGAGTCCCCGGGCTTCCCCTACATCTTCGACCTGGTGGAGGCGACCGGGGGCATCGCGATACCGCTTCACAGCGACGCCGACGGCATCCTTCCCGCCTCCCTGGCGCGCGCGCTCGCTCAGCGTCCCTCGACGCTGGTGCTGCAGACGCGGGCGCAGAACCCGACGGGGGTGTCGATGTCGGTCGAGCGGGCGAGGCGCCTGGCCGACGTGCTGCTCACCGTCCCCGGCGGTCGCGCGGTGACCGTCATCGAAGACGACCACTCCGCCCTCATCGCCACCGCCCCCGCGGTCACCCTCGCCCGGTGGATCCCCGCGCAGGTGGTGCACGTGCGCGGGTTCTCCAAGTCGCACGGCCCCGACCTGCGCATCGCCGCCCTCGGCGGACCCGCCCGCATCGTCGAGCGGATCGTGCGCCGTCGCATGCTCGGACCCGGATGGACGTCGCGGCTGCTGCAGGCGGTGCTCCTCGAACTGCTCACCGACCCCCGCTCCGTCGCTCCCGTGCGCACCGCCCGGCTCCTGTACCGCGACCGTCTAGACCGCATGGCGGCGGCCCTGCGCCGCCTCGGCATCGACGTGGGTGCACCCGACGGCATCAACCTGTGGCTGCCGGTCCGTGACGAGCGCGCCGCCGTCGTGCACCTCGCCGCGGAGGGGATCGCGGTCGCTGCGGGCGGGCCGTTCGTCGCCGACGACCCCGCGCAGCAGTGGGTGCGGGTGACGGCGGGATCCGTCACCGAGAACGTGCGGCTCGTCGCCGACGCGCTCGCGCGGGCGGCATCCGCTCCTGCGCTGTCGTAGGGCCGTCAACCCCCGGATCCGATGTCGGAGGCGGCTCCTAGGGTGGATGCCATGACCGTTCCTTCTGTTCAGCTCAACGACGGAAACTCCATCCCCCAGCTCGGCTACGGCGTGTTCCTCGTGCCCGCCGACGACGCCGAGCGTGCTGTGTCCGAGGCCCTCGAGGTCGGCTACCGCCACATCGACACCGCCGCGATCTACAAGAACGAAGAGGGTGTCGGCCGCGCGATCGCCTCCAGCGGCATCGCCCGCGACGACCTCTTCGTCACCACGAAGCTGTGGAACTCCCGCCATGACGGCGACGAGCCCCACGCCGCGATCGACGAGAGCCTCGAAAAGCTCGGGCTCGACGCGGTCGACCTGTACCTCGTGCACTGGCCGACGCCGAAGGCCGACAACTACCTCAACGCGTGGCAGAAGCTCATCGAGATCCGCGAGGCGGGCAAGACCCGCTCGATCGGCGTCTCCAACTTCCTCGTGCCGCACCTCGAGCGCATCGTCGCCGAGACCGGTGTGACGCCCGCCGTCAACCAGATCGAGCTCCACCCGGCACTGAGCCAGCGCGAGATCGCGTCATGGGGTCAGCAGCACGACATGCACATCGAGTCGTGGGGCCCGCTCGGCCAGGGCAAGTACGACCTGTTCGAGCTGCCCGCGGTCAAAGACGCGGCCGAGGCGCACGGCAAGTCGCCGGCCCAGGCGGTGCTGCGCTGGCACATCCAGCACGGCTTCATCGTCTTCCCCAAGTCGGTGCGCCGCGAGCGCCTCGAAGAGAACTTCGACCTGTTCGACTTCGAACTCACCGCCGACGAGATGGCCGCGATCGACGCCGTCGACCCCGGCGACGGCTCGGGCCGCGTCGGATCGCACCCCGACGACGTCGAGTGATCGACATCCGGTAGACCGGAGCGCATGAACCGCCTCGCGAACGCCTCGAGCCCCTACCTGCGGGCCCACGCCGACAACCCCGTCGCGTGGTTCCCGTGGGGGGCCGAGGCGTTCGCGCTCGCAGCTGAGCGAGACGTTCCCGTGATGGTCTCGATCGGCTACAGCACCTGTCACTGGTGCCACGTGATGGCGCGCGAGTCCTTCCAGGACGTCGAGACCGCCGGCCTCCTGAACGACGGCTTCGTCTCGATCAAGGTCGACCGCGAAGAGCATCCCGACGTCGACGCCGCCTACCTCGACGCCGCATCCGCGTTCACTCCGCACCTCGGCTGGCCCCTCACGGTGTTCGTCAGCCCCGAGGGGCGCGTGTTCTACGCCGGCACCTACTTCCCGCCGACGCCGCGCCCTCCGCAGCCCTCGTTCCGCCAGGTGCTGGCCGCGGTGCGCGAGGCGTGGACCGAACGCCGCACCGACGTGGATGCCACGGGCGCATCCCTCCGTGACGCACTCGCGGCCGCGGAGACCGCCCCGGCCGACGCGTCCCCGACCGTCGATCGGCTCGCCGCCGCGGCGCGCACGATCGTCGCCCGCGAGGACCGCGAGTACGCCGGCTTCGCCGCGGGCCCCGCGTTCGAGACGCCCAAGTTCCCGAACACCCCTGTGCTGCGCTTCCTGCAGCACCCCGCCCTGACCTCCGACGCCCCGGATGCCGCCGCCGTGGCATCCCGTGCCCTCTCCGCCATGGTGGCGTCCGACCTCCACGACGCGGTCGAGGGCGGTTTCTTCCGCTACGCCACCCGCCGCGATTGGAGTGTCCCGCACTACGAGCGCATGCTCACCGACAACGCGGGCCTCGTCGAGGTGGCACTCGCCGCGGGCGACGAGGCGGCCGCCACCGACGCCGCACGATTCCTCGTGGATGTGCTGCAGCTGCCCTCGGGCGGGATCGCCGCCGCGCAAGACTCGGAGTCGGTCGTCGACGGGCGGCGCTCCGAGGGCGGGTACTACCGTGCGATCGACCGTTCCGCCCTGACGCCCCCCGCCCTCGACGCCAAGGTCGTCACCGGCTGGAACGGTCACGCCATCGCCGCCCTCGCCGCCGCCGGCACCCGCACCGACCCCCGCTTCCTGGAGGCCGCGCGCTGGGCGGCCGACGCGGTGCTCGAGAGCAACGTCGCCGACGACGGCACGCTCCGCCGCGCATCGCTCGACGAGATCCGCTCCGCCGCCCCCGCGACGCTGGAGGACTACGGCGGACTCGCCCGGGGTCTGCTCGCCCTCGCGCGGGCCACCGGCGAAGTCGTCTACGCCGAGCGCGCGCGGTCCCTCGTCGAGCAGTGCCTCGGTGACGACGGCATCCATCCGCCCGGCGGGGGCGACCCCGTGCTCGTCGCGCAGGGCATGCAGCCGCACGGCGTGCCCAGCGACGGCGCGTCGCCCTCGGGGCCGTCGGTGTTCGCCGCCGCGGCGCTCGACCTCTGGCGTCTGGGCGCGGGCGAGCGCTACCGCGCCGCGGCCGAGACGCTCGTGCGCGCCGCAGCCGAGGTCGCGCTGTCGACGCCCCTCGCGCACGGGGCCATCCTGGAGGTCGCGGCGGGTCTGGCCACCGCGCCCCGGCAGGTCGTCGTGGTGGGCGAGCGCGACGCCGAGATCGCCGAGGCCGCGCGCCGGGTCGCCGCCGACGTCGTCGCGGTGGTCTCACCCGCGCAGGCCCGGGCGTTCGCCGCCGCGGGCTTCGAGCTGTTCGCGGGCAAGGACTCGTCCACCGGCGAGGCGACGGCGTACGACTGCCGCGCGTTCACATGCGCCTTGCCGACGACGGACCCGGCTGCGCTGGTTTGACGCGCTGACCGGATCGGCGGGCGCGACGGGGCGGGGTCGCCGGATCGGGCCTCTTGACGTCGGCGTCGACAGACGCGTCTGACCGACCGATCCGGTCGACGCCGCTCGAACCTCGCAGTTCCGCTCTTTCCTCGCACGTTTCGCCCGCACCGCTGCGAGCATCATGCAACTTTGCGAGCATCGTGGCGCCCACGGCGGTGCGTGGCCGGCCATGGGCGCCCGCGGCCGTCCGGAGGCCGCCCCGCCGCGCCGCCGTCAGTCCAGCAGATGCCGCAGATACCGCCCCGGCGCCTCCAGGAACCCGCGCTGCAGCCGCACCACCTCGAGGTCCTCCCACGCGCTCTCGCGAATGCCCCACTCGCCGAGTTCGAGGATCGTCGCACCCGGCAGCGCCGCCAGCACGGGGGAGTGGGTGGCGCAGATCACCTGGGTGCCGCGCGAGCGCATGCGGTCCAGCGATGCCAACCAGCGCAGGGTCGACGAGAACGACAGCGCCGCCTCGGGCTCGTCGAGGCACGCGAGTCCCGCGACGTAATGCGGGTGGTCGAGCGCCTGGTCGAGCAGGGCGTTGAAGGACTCGCCGTGGCTCATCGGGTGAAGGCTCGGCGGCGCGTCGGGGAGGTCGTCGCGCCACGAGTAGTACCCGTGCATGGTCTCGGCGCGCAGGAAGAAGCCGAACCGCGGGGCCCGCGGACTCCGCTCGATCCGCAGCCACTCACCCAGCGGGCTCTCGGTGCGACGGGTCTCGCCGCCGCCGTTGCTCGATCCGCCCTCGGCGGGCAGGCCGTAGGCCTCGGCGATCCCCTCGATCAGCGTCGACTTCCCCGAGCCGTTCTCGCCGACGAGGAAGGTCACCCCCGCGCCGAACTCCCAGCCGTCGGCCTGCGCGACGTCGAGGAAGTGGGCGACGGCGGCGATGTCGGCCGGCCACGCACCGGGGTCGATCGGGGCATCGCGGAACACCTTGACGCGCTGGATCGGCCGCGGGTCGTGCAGCCAGTCGTCGCCGCGTGACACGTCAGATCCAGCTGGGCAGCCAGTTGTGCAGCCGCCAGAACTCGTACGAGACGGGAAGGCCCGCCCACACCGGGTACCAGAACGCCGATATGCCGACGCACACGACGAGGAAGACCACGACGATCACCTGCGCGTGGGTGCGGGAGAGCCGCCACACACCCCGGGTGGCATCCTGCAGCGCGAAAGCGATCGCGAGGACGAGGAAGGGCATCATGGCCACCGTGTAGAACTGGAAGATCGTGCGCTCGGGGTACATCAGCCACGGGAGATAGGTGGCGGCCAAGCCCGTCAGCACCAGCGCGTGGCGCCAATCCCGCACCATCACGAAGCGCACCAGCAGATACACGGCCGCCGCGATGCCGGCCCACCAGATCAGCGGGTTCGCGTTGCTCGAGATCGCCTCGGTGCAGCCGTTCGGCAGGCCGCAGCCGTTGACTCCGAAGTCGTCCTGATGCCAGTACATCGAGGTGGGGCGGATCAGGAACGGCCACTGCCAGGCGGGACTGGCGTAGCTGTGCGGGGTGACGAGGCCGACATGGAAGCCGTACATCGACACGTGGTACGCCCACAGGTTCTGCAACGGCACGGGAAGGAACGACAGCAGACCGGTGCCCAGTGCCTCACTGCTGCGCATGTAGCCGCCGGTGGTGAACAGCCAGCCCGACCAGCTCGTCAGGTACACGACCAGCGACACGGGAACGATGAGCACGAACGAGATCAGACCCTGCCGCACGGCATCCATCGGCCATTGGACGATCCCGACGCGGCGGCGCGCCAGCGCATCGGTGACGACGACGTAGATGCCGATCGCGGCGATCAGATACAGCCCCGACCACTTCACGGCGGTGGCGGCGCCGGCGGCGGCGCCCGCCGCCAGTAGCCACGGGCGGTCCCATAGCAGGGGCCCCCAGTTGTGGGTGGTGCCGGGGAGTTCGTCCATCGCGGCGTCGAGGCGGTCGCCCGTGCGTTTGTGATCGAGGGCGACGAACCAGAACGCCAGCACGATGAAGAACGTCAGGAACACGTCGAGCAGCGAGGTGCGGCTGAGGACGATGCTCAGGCCGTCGATCGCGATGAGACCGGATGCCACGGTGGAGAACGTGATCGAGCGGGTGAGGTTGTGTGCGAGCAGGTAGACCAGCAGCACGGTGGCCGTGCCGAAGACGACGGCCGACAGCCGCCAGCCCGTGGCCGAGTCGGGGCCGAGCAGCGCCATGCCGGCACCGATGAGGATGCGTCCGAGGGGCGGGTGCACCACATAGCTGCCCACGCCGGTGAAGATGTCGGTGTCGCCGGCGATGAAGCCGGCATCGGCGTTCTCGGGCCACGTCGACGGGTAGCCGAGCACCCACTGGCTCCACGAGTCCTTCACGTAATACGTCTCGTCGAACACCAGCGCATGCGGTGTGCCGACGTCGAACAGACGCAGCACGCCGGCGACGATCGTCACGAGCGCCGGCGCCAGCCAGCGCCACAGTCGCACGCCTCGGGGGTCGCCGATCAGCACGTCGCGCCAATGATCGAGGCGCGTGCGCTCCGCCTCGGGACGCAGAGAGGGGACAGCGGTGCTCACGCGCCCCAGCATAAGGTGGGGCGGTGATCATCCTCGCGGCGACGCCGATCGGCAACCTCGGTGACGCCTCGAAACGTCTGGTCGAAGCGCTCGAGAACGCCCGCGTCGTCGCCGCCGAAGACACCCGCACCACCCAACGCCTGCTGGCGGGGCTCGGCGTCGAGAACCGCCCGCGGCTGATCGCCCTGCACGACCACAACGAGAAGGAGCGCGCCGCCGAACTCGTCGAGCTCGCGCGCCACGATGACCTGCTCGTGCTCAGCGACGCCGGCATGCCCACCGTCAGCGACCCCGGGTTCGGTCTCGTCGCCGCGGCCGCCGCGGCGGGCGTCACCGTCACGGCGCTCCCCGGTCCGAGCGCCGTGGTCACCGCGCTCGCCGTCGCAGGTCTTCCCACCGACCGCTTCGCCTTCGAGGGGTTCCCGCGCCGTAAGCCGGGCGAGCGTCGGAGGGCGTTCGCGCAGCTCGCGTCGGAGGAGCGCACCCTGGTCTTCTTCGAGTCGCCGTCGCGGTTGGCATCCACCCTCGACGACCTCGCCGCGGCGTTCGGCGCCGATCGCCCCGCGGCCGTGTGCCGCGAGCTGACGAAGCTCTACGAGGAGGTCAAGCGGGGCACCCTCGCCGAACTCGCCGCGTGGGCCGCCGAGGGCGTCCGCGGTGAGATCGCGATCGTCGTGGGCGGCGCCGAGGCCCGTGGGGTCGCGTTCCCGGATGCCGTCACCCAGGTGCTCGAGCTCGTGCGCGGCGGGACGCGGCTCAAGGAGGCGGCCGCCGAAGTGGCGTCGCAGACCGGTCATTCCTCGCGAGAGCTCTACCAGGCGGGGCTGGCCGTCAAACGCTGACGCCTGCGGTCGGGCTGTCACACGGTCGGCCGTGTCGGTGCCCCCTGCGTAGAATCTCCGAGTGACTTCCGGCCGATCCTTCTACATCACGACGCCGATCTACTACCCCAGCGATCTGCCCCACATCGGGCACGGGTACACGACGGTCGCCGTCGACACGCTCGCGCGCTGGCACCGCCAGGCGGGCGATGACACCTGGATGCTGACGGGCACCGACGAGCACGGCCAGAAGATGCTGCGCGCGGCGGCCGCGAACAACGTCACGCCGCAGGAATGGGTCGACAAGCTCGTCACCGAGTCGTGGTTCCCGCTCCTCGAGACGCTCGACGTCGCCAACGACGACTTCATCCGCACGACTCAGCCGCGCCACGAGGAGCGCGTGCAGCAGTTCGTGCAGGCGCTGTTCGACCGCGGCTACATCTACGCGGGCGAATACGAGGCGCTGTACTGCGTCGGCTGCGAAGAGTTCAAGCCCGAGGCCGAGATCGTCGACGGCACCGGCCCCTTCGAGGGTCTCAAGGTCTGCGCGATCCACTCGAAGCCCCTCGAACTGCTGCAGGAGAAGAACTACTTCTTCAAGCTCAGCGAGTTCCAGGACCGTCTGCTCGAGCTGTACAAGACCGAGCCCGACTTCGTGCGCCCCGAGTCGGCGCGCAACGAGGTCGTCTCGTTCGTGCGCAGCGGCCTGAAAGACCTCTCGATCTCGCGCTCGGCGTTCGACTGGGGCATCACGGTGCCGTGGGACTCCTCGCACGTCATCTACGTGTGGGTCGACGCGCTGCTCAACTACGCCACCGCCGTCGGCTACGGCAACGACCCCGAGCAGTTCGCCCGCCGCTGGCCGGCGTTCCATGTGGTCGGCAAAGACATCCTGCGCTTCCACGCCGTCATCTGGCCGGCCATGCTCATGGCCGCCGGTCTCGACGTCCCCCGCGGCGTCTTTGCACACGGGTGGCTGCTCGTCGGCGGCGAGAAGATGTCGAAGTCGAAGCTCACCGGCATCGCGCCCACCGAGATCACCGACGTCTTCGGCTCCGACGCGTACCGTTTCTACTTCCTCTCGGCCATCGCCTTCGGGCAGGACGGGTCCTTCTCGTGGGAAGACCTGTCCGCCCGCTACCAGGCCGAGCTCGCCAACGGTTTCGGCAACCTCGCGTCGCGCAGCGTCGCGATGATCGAGAAGTACTTCGACGGGGTCGTGCCGTCGGCCGGCGCCTACGCCGAGGTCGACCTGGCGATCCAGAAGACGGTGGCGGATGCCGCGGCGGCCGCCGACGCCGCCGTCGAGCGCTTCCGCATCGACGAGGCCATCGCCGCCATCTGGACGATCGTCGACGCCCTCAACGGCTACATCACCGAGAACGAGCCGTGGGCACTCGCCAAGGACGAGACCCAGCGCGAGCGCCTCGGCACCGTGCTCTACACCGCGGCCGAGGGCCTGCGCGCCCTCGCGGTACTGCTGTCGCCGGTCATGCCGAGTTCGACCGAGAAGCTGTGGAGCGCCCTCGGGGCGGCCGAGGGTCTCGGGCCGCTCGTCGACCAGCCGCTCCGCGAGGCGGGGGAGTGGGGCGCGCTCAGCGCCGGAGCGAAGGTCACCGTCCTCACCCCGCTGTTCCCGCGCGTCGAGCAGGCGTGACGCGGGTGCCTTTCGAGTCGGCGGCGGCGGCCCCCGAGCTGGCGGCGGTCCCTGAGCCGGCGGCGGTCCCTGAGCCTGTCGAAGGGTCCGCCGCGGTGGCCGCCGCCCCCGGCGCGACCCCGGTCGAGCGCCCTCGCGGCACGCTCGACGCGGGCGACCCCAGCCAGTACGTGCGCGAGCGCAGTGTCGACGGTCGGCGCGACGTCAGCTATCCGCCGGCACCCGAACCCCTCGGCATCCCGGTCTACGACAACCACACCCACCTCGAGATCGAAGACGGTGACACCGGGTTGTCCCTCGACGAGCAACTCGAACGGGCTCTGGCCGTCGGCGTGCACGGCGTCGTCCAGGCCGGCGGCGACGTCGACTCCTCGCGATGGTCGGCGTGGGCCGCGCGCTCTCATCCGCGCGTGCTCGCCGCCGTCGCGATCCACCCCAACGAGGCTCCCGAGTACGAGCGGGCGGGCGAGCTGGATGCCGCGATCGCCGTCATCGACGAGCTCGCCGCCGAGCCCCGCGTGCGGGCGATCGGTGAGACGGGCCTGGACTTCTTCCGCACCGAGGCCGACGGCATCCCGGCGCAGATGCGCTCCTTCGAGGCGCACATCGCGCTGGCGAAGAAGCACGGGGTCGCCATGCAGATCCACGACCGTGACGCGCACGACGCGGTCCTCGAGACCCTCGAGCGCGTCGGCGCCCCCGACAAGACGGTGTTCCACTGCTTCTCCGGCGATGCCGACATGGCCCGCATCGCCGCCGATCGCGGCTACTACCTGTCGTTCGCCGGCAACGTCACGTTCAAGAACGCGCAGAACCTGCGCGACGCCCTCGCCGTGACACCGCTCGACCGCATCCTCGTCGAGACCGACGCCCCGTTCCTGACGCCGGTGCCGTACCGCGGCCGCCCGAATGCGCCGTACCTGATCCCGGTCACGCTGCGCTTCCTCGCGGCGGAGCGGGGCGTCGACGCCGACGAGCTGGGCGCGCAGGTCGCCGCCAACACGCTCGAGGTCTACGGCGCCTTCGCAGACTGATCAGCGCGCATCTCTGCAGCACCGGTGTCCTCAGGCGTCGGTGGCCGTCCGCCGCGCGGGGCACTGCCGCCATTCGCGCAGCATCCGCTCGCGCCGGGCGGATGCTGGTGCCCCCCGATAGATCCAAGTGCCACCGCACCGCACAACCTCCGCGATTCGCGCAACCTCAGTCGCATGCGCCCGAATCGCTCTGACTCGGCGCTGATCGCAGAGGTTGCGACAAGGAGCCCGCCGGGGCGTCGGGCTTCGCCGCCCCGCTCCGCCAAAGGGCCGCCGCTCCGTACAACCTCAGTCATTCGCGCAACCTCAGTCGCATTGCCCCGGACTCCGCTGAGGTTAGGCGCATCGCCGAAGCTGTGCACGCGCCAGGCCACGCCGGACGCGATGAAGGCCGGCACCCCACGGGGCGCCGGCCTTCCGGCATCCGCTATGCCCGGGTCTTGGTCTTGCGCTTGTCGATGAAGAGCGTCTCGGCCTGTTCGAGCTCCATGCCCTTGGTCTCGGGGATGCGGAAGGCGACGTAGAAGAACGACAGCGCCGCGAACAGCGCGTACATGCCGTAGGTGAGCGGGAGCGACCAGCTCGACATCGCCGGGAACGACACCGTGATGGCGAAGTTGGCGATCCACTGCGCACCCGCGGCGACGCCGAGAGCGCGACCGCGGATACGGCTGGGGAAGATCTCGCCGAGCAGCACCCACACCAGGGGTCCCCACGAGGCGCCGAAACCGACGACGAACAGGTTGGCGGCGACCAGTGCCACGGTGCCCCACGGGGCCGGGAGCGAGACGTCTTCGCCGCTGCCCTGGGCGAAGGTGAACGCCAGGGCCATCGCGCCCAGCGACACGGTCATCAGCACCGAACCGGTGAGGAGGATCGGCTTTCGACCCACCCGGTCGACGAGGAAGATGGCCACCAGGGTGACCAGGACGTTGGTGACCGAGGTGATCACCGAGATGAGCAGCGAGTCGCTCTCCTGGAACCCGACCGCCTTCCAGAGGGTCGTGGAGTAGTAGAAGATCACATTGATGCCGACGAACTGCTGGAACGCCGACAGGATGATGCCGATCCACACGATGCGCTGAAGGCCCAGCACCGGCCCGCGCAGCGACACGTTCGCGTTCTTGCGGTCGGTCTCGATCGCCTGCGTGAGGTCTTTCATCGTCTTCTCGAGGTCCGCGGGCGGCACGAGGCGGGCGAAGATCGAGCGGGCCTCGTCGGTCCGGCCCTTCGCCAGCAGGAACCGCGGGGACTCGGGAACGGTGAACGACAGGATGCCGTAGACAGCCGCCGGCACGACGCCGACGAGGAACATCCACCGCCACGCCTCCATGCCGAGCCACAGCTCGTTGGCCGCGCCGCCCGCACTGTTGGCGAGCACCGCGTCGGAGAGCAGTGCTCCGAAGATGCCGAGCGTGATCGCGAGCTGCTGCAGGGAGGCGAGCGAGCCGCGGATCTGGCGGGGTGCGACCTCGGCGATGTAGGCGGGGGCGACGACCGAGGCGATGCCGATGCCGAGACCGCTCATGACGCGCCAGAGGATCAGATCGGGCACGCTGAAGGTGAGGGCCGCACCGATCGACGAGACGAAGAACAGCACGGCTCCGAGCAGCATGACTTTCAGCCGGCCCCAGCGGTCCGACAGTGCGCCGGCGACCACGGCACCGACGGCGCAGCCGAGGAGGGCGACGGCCACGACGAATCCGGTGAGCACCTGGCTGAGCTCGAAGTTGCTCTCGACGGCATCGACCGCACCGTTGATGACCGAGGAGTCGAACCCGAAGAGGAACCCGCCCACGGCGGCGGCGAGGGAGAGCCCGATCGCTCGTCGCCCGTACGGGCTCCGGAGGGTGAAGGCGTTGGAGGGGATCGACTGCGTCTGACTCACCCGCCCACGCTACTCCCGCCCCTCACGGCGGAGGGGTTCTGGCGGTGCCCTGACTACAGTGGAACAATGCCCGTTTCCCTGCTCGGTGCCGCCGAGATCCGTCGGCTCGCCGCCGAGCTCGACGTCACCCCGACCAAGAAGCTCGGGCAGAATTTCGTCGTCGACGCCAACACCGTGCGCAAGATCGTGCACGCCGCGCGGGTCACGGCATCCGATCGCGTCGTCGAGATCGGGCCGGGACTCGGCTCCCTCACCCTGGCGATCCTGGAGACCGGCGCCTCGGTGGTCGCGGTCGAGATCGACCACCGGCTCGCGGAGCGCCTGCCCGCGACCGCGGCGGCGCACGACGTGCCCGCCGACCGCCTCACGGTGATCGACGCCGACGCCCTGCGCGTCGACGATCTGCCGGGGGAACCGGGCGTGCTCGTCGCCAACCTGCCTTATAACGTCTCGGTGCCCGTACTGCTGCACTTCCTCGAGACCTTCTCCTACCTCGAGCGCGGGGTCGTCATGGTGCAGGCCGAGGTGGGGGAGCGGCTCGCCGCCCCGCCCGGCTCGAAGATCTACGGCGCACCGAGCGTCAAGGCCGCGTGGTACGGCTCGTGGCGCCTGGCGGGGACGGTGTCGCGGCAGGTGTTCTGGCCCGTCCCGAACGTCGACAGCGTGCTGGTCGGCTTCGATCGGGATGCCGAGCCCCGCGGCACCGAGGAGCACCGGCGCCGCACTTTCCAGATCGTGGATGCCGCCTTCCAGCAGCGCCGCAAGATGCTGCGGCAGGCGCTCGCGGGCGTGCTGGGCGGCACGGCCGCCCAGGCCTCGGCGATGCTCGAGCAGGCGGGCGTCGACCCGACGCTGCGCGGCGAGCAGCTGACGGTCGACGATTACGCCCGGATCGCCGCCCTCTGACACCGGCCGGGGCCCGTGTGCCCCGGCGCCGCCCGCGGTCGCCTTCCCCCGCCGCGGCCCGCCGTCGCCTTCCCCCGGCGCGACCCGCCGTCGCCTTCCCCGGCGCCGCCCGCGCGCCCACGCCGCCCGCGCGCTTACGCCGCTCGCTCGCCCCGTCGCGTGGTCGAGATGACCCGTCGTCGCCGAGATGGCGCGCTTTCGCCGCGGTAATCCGGTCGTCTCGTGAACCGGGCGTGATCTCCCGGACCCGGACCCCGTCGCCGGGCCCGGCGCAGCCGAGAGCCGCACGCGGACGCGCGGATGAATCTTCGTCAGGGTGAATTACCGACGTGTTCATCACGCGTTCGCGAAACATGTCGGTAACATTTCGAGGCACCGGGAGCATCACGCCGGTGACGAGGCCGCACCCGACGGCCCGAGAGGACCTCGAGATGCGCTACTCCGAATACCCCCGTGCCGAACGCGTGCTGCTGCACCTGAGCGACACCCACCTGCGTGCCGGTGGCTCACCCCTGTACGACAGCGTCGACTCCGAGGCTTACCTCGCCCGCGCGGTGGCGGCCATCGACGAGTCGGGCATTCGGCCGAGCGCCCTGGTGTTCACGGGCGACCTCGCCGATTTCGGCGAAGCCGACGCGTACGAGCGTGTCCGCGCGCTGGTGGAGCCGCTCGCCGAGCGTCTGGGGACGCGGGTGGTCTGGGTCATGGGAAACCACGATGACCGCACGGCCTTCCGCGCGAGCCTCCTGCCCGGCGACGGCGCTGATCCCACCGCGCCGGTCGACCGCGTCGACGAGTTCGACGGCCTGCGCATCGTCACCCTCGACACGTCGGTGCCGGGCGCGCACCACGGCGAGGTCAGCGCCGAGCAGCTGACGTGGCTCGCCGAGGTGCTCGCCACCCCCGCCCCTCTCGGGACGATCCTCGCGATGCACCACCCGCCGGTGCCGAGCGTCCTCGATCTGGCCGCATCGGTCGAGCTACGCGATCAGCGCAGTCTCGCCGCCGTCCTGCGCGGGAGCGACGTCCGCGCGATCCTCGCCGGTCACCTGCACTACTCGACGTTCGCCACGTTCGCCGGCATTCCCGTGTCGGTGGCCTCCGCCACCTGCTACACGCAAGACCTCATGGTGCCGGTCGGGGGAACGCGCCCGCAGGACGCGGCGCAGGGCTTCAACATCGTCCACGTGTACGACGAGACCGTCGTGCACTCGGTCGTCCCTCTCGGGGCCGCCGAAGCCCTGCAGTACGTCGACGCCGCCGAGTCGCAGCGACGCCTGCGTGCGGCCGGGGTCATGGTCCCGGCCACGCGCGAGCTCAGTGGACGGGTGTCGCCGCCGACGACGCCGCTGCCGATCCTGCGCTGACCGCCGGCTTCTCCCAGGGGGCCGCGACCGGGAAGTACCGTTCGAGGCACGCTCGCAGAGCCGGGACGCGAACCTCTTCGGGGATCTCGGGCACGCTGCCGTCGTTGAGGCAGAACATGTCGGTGTCGCGACGTGTGACGAGTCGCTCCATGGTGCGCAGGGAGTCGAGCTGGGTGGTCTGCACGTACCGGGTTCGGGGCTCGGTCGTCACGATCGCGCGACCGGTCGCCAGCGCGTAGTAGTGGTAGAGGCTGTTCGTGACCGATATGTCGGTCGCGGAGCGGAAGCGGCTCGCCGCGGTGCGGGCGTAGTCGTCGGCGAACTCCTGCTCCAGTTCGGCCGCGACCGAGCGGCGCAGCGGGGTGGCGCAGTGCTCGAGGTCGAGCGTGATGACGCGGCCGAAGCGCTCCTTCAGCAGGGCGCGGTTCACGCGCAGGCCGTTGTCGTGCCCCGACCGATCGACGTGCGAGGGGCCACTGCCAATGCGCACGCCGCTCTCGACGAAACGGCTCACGCCGCCACCGCTGAAGAAGAGCTCCGGTGTCACGGGGCGCCCGAAGAACATGTCGTCGTTGCTGTAGAGGAAGTGCTCGGCCAGACCCGGGATGCGGTGCAGCTGCGCCTCGACCGCGTGGGAGTTGTGCGTGGGGAGCACCGAGGGGTCGGCGAAGAACTCCTCGCTGCGCACGATCGTCACCTTGGGGTGATCCGCGAGCCATTCCGGGGTGGGGGAGTCGGTGGCGATGAAGATGCGGCGCACCCACGGGGCGTACATGTGCACACTCCGCAGCGCGTAACGCAGCTCGTCGACCTGGCGGTACCGGGCGGCGTTGTCGTCGCCGTCGCCGACGACGTACCCCTTCATGCGGGCGGCGCGCTGCCGCTGGAACTCGCTGGACGACCCGTCGACCCACGAGAAGATCATGTCGACATCGGCGGTGAACTCATTGGGGTGCGGGTCGAACATGCCCGAGATCGTCTCCCACCGGCGTCCGTAACGTTCCACCTCGACGAGGTCGAGGTCGGCTGCGGCGAAGCGGCGGCGGCTCAGGGCGCTCGGGCGGGGCGCTTCGATGGTCTTCTCGCCGAACCGCCAGAGCTCGAGGCGCGGGGCGAGCGACGCGCCGTAGCGGTACGAGCCCTCCGTCGAGGTGCGGGGGCGGAAGACGGCGTAGGCCTGGACGGATCCGGCGGAGGGATGCACGCTGTGCGCGGGCACGGGGTCTTCACCACGGGCCTTCATGTAGACCGGGCCGAGCTCGGGGTCGCGCAGCGCCTCGATCGCGGCTTCGGCGTGGGTCGTGTCGACGACGAGCTTGGGGCGGCGGTTCGCGTCGCGCACCAGCAGGACACGGATGCCCGCGGCTTCGATCGCGGCGGCGGCGGTCAACAGGTCTTCCTGTTCGGCGATGGCCGGTGTGGCGGTGTCGTCGACCATGTGCAGGATGCCGTCGTGCATCCGGATATCCGGGCGGGACAGCAGCGCGCGCCAGGGGTCGGCGTCGATCGACAGGGGGACCATCGGGCGCATGCTGCCTCCGCGGGGGTAGGGGACGGTATCCGGTCACCGTACGGTTCCGGGGTTTCGAAGACGTTTCGGCAGCGGCGACGAACGTCGGGGAGCGGAGCGCTACTGTCGAAGAGTGACTCAGATCGCTCGCTCCGGACCGGACCTACCCGTACCGACTGGGGAGCGGCGGGGGGCCTCGGGCCGAAGCATCAGTCTCGCACACGCGGGCAGCGGCGGGCGAGCGGGGGCGGGAGAACGGCGATGACGACGCACACCCCGGCATCCGTGCGCGTCCGAGCGCCCGGAAAGATCAACGTCTTCCTCGAGGTCGGCGACGTGCAGGACGACGGTTACCACGAACTCGCGACCGCGTTCCAGGCGGTGTCCCTCTACGAGGAGATGACGGCGACGCCCGCCGATGACATCTCGCTCGACGTGTCGGCGCGCGGTCCCGTCGACATCGACGGCGTCCCCACCGACGACCGCAACCTCGCCATCCGCGCCGCCCGCTTGTTGGCGCAGACCGCGGGAGTGGACCGCGGTGCCCACCTGTCGATCCGCAAGGCGGTACCCGTGGCCGGCGGGATGGGCGGAGGGTCCGCGGACGCGGCCGCCGCGCTGGTCGCGTGCGACGCCCTGTGGGGGCTGGGGATGCCGATGAGCGAGCTCTCCCGCCTCGCCGCCCGTCTCGGTGCCGACGTGCCGTTCGCCCTGATGGGCGGTACGGCGGTGGGCACCGGTCGCGGAGACGAACTGAGTCCGGCACTGGCCCGCGGCCGGTTCGACTGGGTCCTCGTGCCCAACGACGTGGGTATGTCGACGCCGATCGTCTACGGCGAGCTCGACGCCCATCGCGAGCGTCACGCGGTCGACATCGGCCCCGCCCCACGGGTGCCCGCCGTCGACTCCGATGTGCTGCACGCGCTCCGGCAGGGTGACGCGAAGATGCTCGCGGCGACACTGCGCAATGATTTGCAAGCTCCGGCGCTGCACCTGCGGCCCGATCTGGCGCGCGTGCTCGAACGGGGCGAGAGTTCGGGCGCCCTCGCCGGCCTCGTCTCGGGCTCCGGTCCCACCCTCGCCTTCCTCACCGCCGACGAGGCGTCCGCGATAGACCTTCAGGTGACGCTGAGCGCGGCGGGGCTCGTCGCGCTGCACGTGCACGGTCCCGTGCCGGGAGCGCGCGTGGTCTGACGCCGACGACGGATGCCGGTCCCGTCGACGGGCTCAGGGGCCCAAGTTGCGGCTCGGTGACCCGTGTTGCGGCCCAGGGATCCGGTAGAACGCTTCGGGACCGCCCAGCGAGGGTGGCCCACCCTGTCGACGTCATCCGCCATTTCCGCGGGCACCATAACCCAGGTCGACATACGGGGCAATGTTCAGATGGCGGGATCGCTTGCTCGCTACCCTCGTCCGAGGTGGTTCGCCACCGCTGGGTGCCGTGCCCGCGGGGCGCCACGAAGGGGGTATCCCATGAAGGCAGTGCTCGACGGCGTCGTGATCGCCGAAGCCGACCGCGACGACCTGGCATCGATCGAGGGCAACTGGTACTTCCCGCCGCAGGCCGTCCGCGACGGCGCTCTGCAGCAGAGCCCCACTCCGTACACGTGCCCCTGGAAGGGCGCCGCGCAGTACTGGAACATCTCGCTCGACGGTGCCGAGCTCCCCGACGGCGCGTGGTCGTATCCCGACCTCTACCCGGGGGCCACGGAGCGCGTCGGCAAGGACTTCGCCGGATTCGTCGCGTTCGACCGCAAGGTCGTGGTCTCCGACTGAGGTCGGGCACTCACATGATCGAATTCTCCGCCGTCTCGAAGGTGTTTCCCGACGGCACGCACGCCGTCGACGATTTCCACCTCGTCATCCCCTCGCGCCGGACCACCGTTTTCGTCGGGTCGTCCGGCTGCGGCAAGACGACGCTGCTGCGCATGATCAACCGCATGGTCGAGCCCTCGTCGGGCACGATCGCGATCGACGGTGCCGACATCGGCGGCAAGCCCGCCGTGCAGTTGCGCCGGAGCATCGGCTACGTCATGCAGAACTCGGGCCTGCTGCCGCATTTCACCGTGGCCGACAACATCTCCACGGTGCCGGTGCTGCAGGGGCAGAGCCGAAAGGCTGCCCGAGCCCGAGCCCTCGAGCTCATGACCACCGTGGGCCTCGACACTGCGATGGCCGACCGGTACCCGAGCCAGCTCTCGGGCGGTCAGCAGCAGCGCGTGGGCGTGGCTCGCGGCCTCGCGGCCGACCCCAACATCCTGCTCATGGACGAGCCGTTCGGCGCCGTCGACCCGATCGTGCGCGACGAACTGCAGCAGGAGCTCATCCGCCTGCAGCGCGACATCGGTAAGACGATCGTCTTCGTCACGCACGACATCGACGAGGCGTTCCTGCTCGGCGACCAGGTGGTGATCCTCGAGAAGGGGGCGAAGATCGCCCAGGTCGGCACCCCCAGCGAGATCATCGAGAACCCCGCGAGCGATTTCGTGGCCAGCTTCATCGGCGCCGAGCGAGGCAAGCGCGCGTTGCACTTGAAGCAGACCCCCACCGGAACGGTCGTGGTCGATGCCGAGGGTCGCACGCAGGGCGCGCTGAGAGACGAGTCGGTGTCGTGACCTGGCTGTGGGGGAACTTCCCCCTGGTGCTGGATCTGACGCTCAACCACATCCGGTTGAGCATCATCCCGATCGTGCTCGGTTTCGTCATCGCCGTCCCGCTCGGGCGCCTCACGCTGACCAGCAGGTACGCGCGAGCGACGACGATCACGGCGATGAGCCTGCTCTACACGATCCCCTCGCTGCCGCTGTTCGTGATCCTCCCCGCGATCATCGGTACGCGTGTGCTGAGCGACACGAACCTCATCGTGGCCCTGACCATCTACGCCGTCGCGATCATGGTGCGCGCCACCTCCGATGCCTTCTTCTCGGTCTCGGCCGACACCAAGCAGGCCGCCACCGCGATGGGCTTCTCGGGGTGGCGCCGCTTCTGGCAGGTCGAGTTCCCGCTCGCCGGCCCCGTGATGCTCGCGGGACTCCGCGTCGTGTCGGTGTCGACGATCGCCCTCGTCTCGGTGGGCGTGCTCATCGGCTCCGAGAACCTCGGCTACCTCTTCACCAACGGCAAGCAGCGCAACAACCTCGAAGAGGTGGGCGTCGGCATCATCGCCACGCTTCTCATCGCGCTGCTGTTCGACCTGATCCTGGTCGCGCTGGGGCGAATCCTCATGCCGTGGGCGCGCGTCGACCGCGCCGCCAACCGCCGTTCCAAGCGGGCCGCCGTCGTCGCCCCGATCGCGGGCGGCGACGCATCACCCGTCGCCGTGGGCGAGTCGGCATCCACCGGTGCAGGGGGGCGCTCGTGAACCTCTTCCTCAACGCCTTCGCGTGGATCTTCGACCCCCAGAACTGGCAGCCCGGCGGCATCTCGCCCCTGCCGATCCAGGATCGCCTGCTCGAGCACCTGCTCTACACGGTCGTCGCCGTCGTGATCGCCGCGGCCATCGCCCTGCCGCTCGGCTTCTACATCGGGCACACCGGCAAGGGGCGGCAGTTCGTCATCGGCTTCACCGGCGCCATGCGCGCCCTGCCGACGCTCGGCGTGCTGTTCTTCCTGACGATGGTGCTCGGCTCGCTCGTGAAGGGCGCGTCGGGCGTGTTCTGGGGCACGATCGTCGCCCTCGTCATCCTGGCTATCCCGTCGATCCTCGCCGGTGCGTACGCGGGCCTGGAGTCGGTGTCGCGGACCACGATCGACGCCGCCCGCGCCGTCGGCATGACCGAGATGCAGATCCTCACGCGGGTGGAGATCCCCCTGGCCCTGCCGTTGATCATCGGCGGCCTGCGTGCCGGCACTCTGCAGGTCATCGCCACCGCAGTCATCGCCTCGTATGCCGGCCTCGGCGGTCTCGGCCGCATCATCAGCAGCGGCATCGGCCTCAACGACTACGACCGCATCCTGGGCGGCGCGATCCTCGTCACGGTCTTCGCCCTCGTGGTCGATGCGCTCTTCGCGATCGTCCAGCGCCTCACCAGAATTTCGGGAGCGAGCGCGGGTACTCCTCGCCAGAGCCTCCGTCACCCTTCGCCCCGTCCTGCAACGGCGGCGAGGGCAGCAACACCCATCCCAGAGAGGAATGTCACAGCATGAACATCTTCCGTAAAGGTCGGCTCGCCGTCGGACTCGTCGCCGTAGGCGCGGTCGTCGCGCTCGCCGGCTGCTCGCAGGCCGACCCCACCGCACCCGAGACCAACGCCGGCGGCGGAGACTCGAGCCAGATCATCGTCGGGTCGTTCGCGTTCCCCGAGAGCGAGATCCTCGGCGAGATCTACGCCCAGGCCCTCGAGGCCAAGGGCTTCGATGTCCAGACCAAGTTCAACATCGGCCCGCGTCAGCAGACGATCCCCGCCCTGCAGGACGGCTCGATCAACCTCATCCCCGAGTACAACGGCAACCTGCTCGCGTACTACGACACCGAGTTCACGCAGCGCACGACGGAAGACGTCGACGCGGCGCTCACCGACGCCGTGGCGGCGGACGACCTCGTCGTGTACTCCTCGGCCGAGGCCGAAGACAAGGACGCCTACGTCGTCACCCAGGCCTACGCCGAGGCGAACGGCCTGACCTCGATCGGCGACCTGTCGAAGGTGGGTCCGTTCAGCCTCGGCGCGAACCCCCAGTTCGCGGAGCTCGGTTACGGCATCCCGGGTCTGAAGTCGGTCTACGGCGTGAGCGACGTCACCTTCGTGCCGTACGAGGACTTCGGCGGCCCCGACACCGTCAAGGCGCTCACCGACAACACGGTGCAGGTGGCCGACATCTACACGACCTCGCCCGCCCTGGTGGCCGAGAACCTGCAGGTGCTCGAAGACCCCGAGAACCTCATCGCGGCGCAGAACGTGCTCCCGCTGCTGGCCTCGTCGATCGACACGCCGGAGCTGAAGGAGGCGCTCGACGCCGTCTCGGCCAAGCTGACCACCGACGACCTGATCGCCCTGCGGGACCGCGTCGAGGGCAGCGAGCAGGCATCGGCCTCCACCGCCGCCGCCGACTGGCTGAAGGAGGCGGGCCTGGTCTGACCAGTCCGTTCCCTGCGCGGGGTCGTCCGGTTCTCCGGGCGGCCCCGCGTCGTTGCGTCGGTGCGAGCGCTTCGCACGAGCGAGGCGGGCGGATGCCGGCGCCCCGGGCACCGCGTAGCCTGGGACGGATATGGCACATCTGCTCGGGGGCGAAGCCCTGCACCTGGAATACCCGACCAAGGTCGTCTTCGACGCCGTCTCCCTGGGGGTCGACGAGGGTGACCGGATCGGCATCGTCGGTCGAAACGGCGACGGCAAGTCGAGCCTGCTCGGCATGCTCGCGGGCATCCGCGAACCCGACGGCGGTCGCGTGACGGTGCGCGGCGGAGTGACCGTCGGCGTTCTCGACCAGCAGGACACCCTCGACGACGACGAGACGATCGGCCACGCGGTCGTCGGCGACCGGGCCGAGCACGAGTGGGCGGGAGACGCCCGCACGCGCGACGTGATCGCCGGACTCCTCGGCGACCTGCCGTGGGATGCGCGCCTCGGCGACCTGTCGGGTGGTCAGCGCCGCCGGGTCGCGCTGGCGAAGCTCCTCTCGGGCGACTGGGACGTGCTGTTCCTCGACGAGCCCACCAACCACCTCGACGTCGAAGCCATCACGTGGCTCGCCGCGCATCTGAAGAAGAGATGGGCGCCGAGCGCGGGCGGCCTGCTCGTCGTCACCCACGACCGGTGGTTCCTCGACGAGATCTGCACCGCCACCTGGGAGGTGCACGACCGCACGGTCGAACCCTTCGAGGGGGGTTACGCCGCGTACATCCTGCAGCGTGTCGAGCGCGACCGTCAGGCGGCATCCATCGAACAACGTCGGCAGAACCTCGCGCGCAAAGAGCTGGCCTGGCTGCGCCGGGGAGCACCCGCACGCACATCGAAGCCGAAGTTCCGCATCGACGCGGCGAACGAGCTCATCGCCGACGTGCCCGAGATCCGCGACAAGGTCGCCCTGCAGTCCCTCGCCGTCGCGCGCCTGGGCAAGGACGTGGTCGATCTGCTCGACGCCGGTGTGACCTACGGAGATCACACGGTGCTGAAGGACATCGAATGGCGGATCGCGCCGGGCGAGCGCACCGGCATCCTGGGCGTCAACGGCGCGGGCAAGTCGACGCTGCTGAACCTCGTGACCGGCTCCCTCGAACCCACGAGCGGACGCGTGAAGCGGGGCAAGACCGTCAAGGTCGCCACCCTCACCCAGCGCCTCGACGAACTCGAACAGCACATGGACGACCCCGTGCGCGTGGTGATCGCCGGCCTTCGCACCACGTACGCCTTCGGCGCCGGATCCAAGTCGCAGGAGCTCACCCCCGGTCAGTTGCTGGAGCGTCTCGGCTTCTCGAGCGCCCAGCTCTCGACCCCCGTGAAAGATCTCTCGGGTGGTCAGAAGCGGCGCCTGCAGCTCCTGCTCGTGATCCTCGACCAGCCGAACGTGCTCATCCTCGACGAGCCGACCAACGACCTCGACACCGACATGCTCGCCGCGATGGAAGACCTGCTCGACTCGTGGTCGGGCACCCTCATCGTCGTCTCGCATGACCGCTACTTCCTCGAGCGCGTCACCGACCAGCAGTACGCGATCCTCGACGCACGTCTCCGCCACCTCCCGGGCGGCGTCGACGAGTACCTGCGCCTGCGGGCGATCCAGGATGCCGAGCCCTCCCGTCCCGCGGCATCCGGAAGCGCCCCGCGAGCTCCCGGCCTGCAGGGCGCGGAGCTGCGCGCGGCGCAGAAGGAGGCGTCGGCCACCGAGCGGCGCATCGAGAAGCTGCAGCAGCAGATCGACAGGGCCAAGGCGGCGCTCGCCGAGCACGATCAGGCGGACTACGTCGGCCTCGGCAAAGAGATGCAGCGGATCTCGACGCTCGAGGCCGAGCGCGACGATCTCGAGATGCAGTGGTTCGAGTTGACCGAGGCGATCGGCTGAGCCCGCGCCTGTGACCCGCCGAGGAACGGAGGAGATTCCGGGAACGGAGGGCCGGGTGCCCGGCATCCATCCTCCGCTCCCGGAATCTCCTTCCCGGACCCGGACCCGGACGCGGACCCGGACCGGACCCGGACGCGGACCCGGACGCGGAGGCGGCGCGACCACGCCTCAGTGCACCGCGTACTCCAGCACGACGATGAACAGGCCGAGGCAGGCCGTGGAGAAGGCCCCGACGATGCGCATCACGAGGTGCGCCTTGCGACGGGCGTAGGCGAAATAGCCCAGCACGCCCAGGACGACGAAGGTCACCCATCCGCAGAGCTCGGCGGCGTCGTCGACCGACATGCCGGCGGCGTCGGCGAAGACGAGCGCGAGCACCGACGGCACCGATGCGTAGAGCATGCCGGCGCCATGACGGATGCCGTCGGCGGTGGCGTGGCGGAGTCCGTGCTCCGCGTGCTGGGTGAGGGTGTGCGCGAACACGTGGGCGATGAAGAAGACCACGAGCGAGCTGGAGGCGCTCAGCAGCACCTCGCCCACCGTCTCGGCGTGGTCGTCGGCGATCGTGACGAACGCGGCGAAGACGATCAGGCCGTAGATGGCGGCGGGGGAGCGGAAGCGCACGTCGAACCAGGCGCGCACACCGTCCCACCGCGACGGCGAGCCGACCTCGGTGCTCACGCGTCGAACCCCAGGCTGAGCTTGCGCAGAAGGGTCGCCAGTCGGTCGCGATCGCCGCGCGAAAGGCCCTCGAGCAGCAGGGCCTCGGCGTCGACGAGGCGGGTGATGGCGGCATCCACGCGAACGCGGCCGTCTTCGGTCAAGGTCACCAGAATGCTCCGTCCGTCACCCGGGTCGGCCTTGCGCCGCACGAACCGTCGGGCGACGAGACGGTCGATGCGATTGGTCATGGTGCCGCTGGAGACGAGGGTCTGCTGCAGCAGCTGCTTGGGGCTCAGCTGGTAGGGCTCGCCGGCCCGCCGCAGCGCCGACAGCACGTCCCACTCCCACGACTCGATGTCGCTGCGACGGAACGCCTCTTTGCGGGCGATGTCGAGGTGCCGCGACAATCGCGCGACGCGAGACAGCACCTCGAGGGGCGAGAAATCGAGGTCGGGGCGCTGGCGGACCCACGCATCGACGATGCGGTCGACCTCGTCGCTGTCCCCGTTCACCGTCTCATTATGGCGGCCCGGGTGCCGTGACGCGGGTGCGGGGGCGCGCCGTCTGGCAGACTTGACCGGTGCCCGCGGGCACGGTCCGCCGTGGTGTAACGGCAGCACGACAGCCTTTGGAGCTGTTAGGTCCAGGTTCGAATCCTGGCGGCGGAGCATGACTTCCACCACCGAGCTCGCCGTCGTCGTCCTCGCTGCGGGTCAGGGCACCCGCATGCGCTCGCGCCTGCCCAAGGTGCTGCACCCGGTGGGCGGCAGGCCGTTGGTCGGCCACGTGCTCGACACCGCGGCATCCCTGGACCCTGCCCGCATCGTCGTGGTCGTGCGGCACGAGCGCGAGCTCGTCGCCGAGACGGTGGCCGAGCTGGCTCCCGGGGTGATCGTCGTCGATCAGGACGAGGTGCCCGGAACGGGCCGCGCGGTCGAGGCCGCCCTCGGGGCCCTCGAGGGTTTCGAGGGCGACGTGCTCGTGCTCAGCGCCGACGTGCCGCTGCTCGAGACCGGCACGCTCACCGAATTGCTCGCGACGCACCGCACGGGCGGCACGGCCGTGACGCTGCTGAGCGCGCGGGTCGACCAGCCGTTCGGCTACGGCCGCATCCTGCGCGACGACACCGACGGCGTCCGCCGCGTCGTCGAGCAGAAGGACGCCAGCGCCGACGAGGCCGCCGTCACCGAGATCAATGTCGGCGTCTACGTCTTCCGGTCCTCGCCGCTGCGCACGCAGCTCGCGCTCGTGGGCACCGAGAACGCGCAGGGCGAGAAGTACCTGACCGACGTGATCGGCCTGCTGCGTGACGCGCAGCTCGGGGTGGCGGCATCCGTCACCTCCGACGCGTCCGCCGCACTGGGCGTGAACGACCGCGTGCAGCTGTCCGAGGCCGGTCGCACGCTCAACGCGCGCACGGTGCGCCGGTGGCAGCTCGAGGGCGTCACCGTGGTCGACCCCGCCACCACCTGGATCGACACGACCGCGACCCTCGCGCCCGACGTCACGATCCTGCCCAACACCCACGTGCGCGGTGCGACGGTCATCGCCTCGGGCGCCACCGTCGGCCCCGACACGAGCCTGGTCGATTGCGAGATCGGCGAAGGTGCCACCGTCACCCGGACCGACGGCACCCTCGCGGTGGTCGAGGCGGGCGCCACCGTCGGACCGTTCGCGTATCTCCGCGCCAACGCGCGGGTGGGCGTCAAGGGGAAGGTCGGCACGTTCGTCGAGGTCAAGAACTCCTCGATCGGCGAGGGCAGCAAGGTCCCGCACCTGTCGTACATCGGCGACACCGACATCGGCCGGGGCGTGAACCTGGGCGCCGGAGCAATCACCGCCAATTACGACGACATCGCCAAGCACCGCACGGTGATCGGCGACGAGGTGCACAGCGGTTCGCACAACGTCTTCGTCGCGCCGGTTACGATTGGGGACGGCGCCAAAACGGGCGCCGGCGCGGTCATCCGCAAGGACGTTCCGGCCGGTGCACTGGCACTCAGCGTGGCACCCCAGCGCAACATCGAGGGGTGGGTCGAGAAGAACCGACCGGGCACCGCAGCAGCCGACGTGGCAGCGCGGGCTCGGGCTGAACAGGAAGCGGCCGATGGCTCGTAAGAAGAATCGTGTAGATCTCGACCGCGACAACGGCATCGCCCCCGGGCTGGTCGCCAAGACGAAGAAGCGCCTCGTCGTCGCCTCGGGGCGTTCTCACCCCGATGTCGCCGCGCAGGTCGCCCACCATCTGGGTACCGAACTCGCCCCCACCGAGCACCGCACCTTCGCATCGGGTGAGATCTACACCCGTTTCGAGGTGTCGATCCGCGGCTGCGACGTCTTCGTCATCCAGTCGTTCGGTCCGCCGGTGAACGAGTGGCTGATGGAGCTGCTCATCATGCTCGACGCGCTCAAACGCGCCTCGGCCAAGCGCATCACCGTCGTCGCGCCGTACTACCCGTACTCGCGTCAAGACAAGAAGGGCCGCGGTCGCGAGCCCATCAGCGCCCGCCTGGTCGCCGACCTGCTCAAGACCGCCGGCGCCGACCGCATCATGAGCGTCGACCTGCACGCCGCGCAGATCCAGGGCTTCTTCGACGGTCCCGTCGACCACCTCTTCGCCAAGCCCGTGCTGCTCGAGCACTTCGAGCAGAAGCTCACCGGAGAAGACCGCGAGACCCTGACGGTCGTCTCGCCCGATATGGGTCGCGTCCGCGTCGCCGACACCTGGTCCGACAGCCTCGGAGCGCCGCTGGCGATCATCCACAAGCGCCGCGACCCCAAGGTCGCCAACCAGGTCTCGGTGCACGAGATCGTCGGTGACGTGAAGGGGCGCACCTGCCTCCTCGTCGACGACATGATCGACACGGGCGGCACGATCCAGAAAGCCGCTCAGGCGCTCAAGGCGAGCGGTGCGCGCAAGGTCATCGTCGCCGCGACCCACGCGATCTTCAGCGACCCGGCCACCGAACGGCTCCAGGATGCCGCGATCGACGAGGTCGTGGTCACCGACACCGTTCCGCTACCCGCCGAGCGCCGCTTCGAGCGACTGACGGTGCTGCCGATCGCCCCGCTGCTGGCCCGTGCGATCCACGAGGTCTTCGAGGACGGCTCGGTCACGAGCATGTTCGGCGGCGACGCGTAGGCGTCCGTCCCTTCCGGCTCAGCCGCCTTCCGTTCCGGGAGGCGGCTGAATCCGTCTCGGCGGGGCCGTCCGAGCCTGCGTCGTCTCCCGGTCCCGTCTCGGGTGAAGGTGGCTGAGTTCGTCGACGTCACCGGTCCCTTCGACACGCTCAGGGACATCCTTCGCGATGGCGGGCCGGAGTGCGACGGGGAGCTTCGCCGTGGGGCAGGTCGATGCGGGCGACGAGGCCCGTTTCGCATCGGCCGCTCACAGCCGGCGCAAAAGAATGAACCGGGCTGCCGTCAAGGTCGTGTCCCTACCGTGAGCACGAACGAACGAGCTCGGCACGACCGAAGGAGGACCCTCATGATCCGCACCACAGCCGTACCCCGTCCCGTCCGCATCGGCACCGCACTGCTGGGAGTCGCCGGCATCGTCACCCTGGCCGGCTGCGCCGGTGGGACGACGAGCGACGCCGCCGCTCCCGCACCGGTCGAGACGACCGCGGCCCCCGCGGCGACCTCGGCGCCCAGTGAGAGCGCCGCCACGGGCAGCGCCGCGACGTCGGGCACCTACGCCGACGGCACCTACGAGGCCACCGGCCAGTACGCCACCCCCGAGAGCGTCGAGACCGTCGACGTCACCCTCACCCTCGCGGGCGACACCATCACCGACGTGACGGTGACGGGTGACCCGCAGGCGGCCGAGTCGCGGCGCTACCAGAGCGAGTTCATCGGTGGCATCGCCGGCGAGGTCGTCGGCAAGAAGCTCGACGAGATCTCGGTGAGCAAGGTGGCCGGTTCGTCGCTGACCAGCGGCGGCTTCAACAACGCCGTCGAGACCATCAAGACCGAGGCCAAGGCCTGACGATCATGACCCCTCCGACCGCGACGGGCTCGACGTGGGCCTTCGACGCGATCGGCACGTCGTGGGCGATCGACACGGCCGAGCCGCTGTCGTCGATCGCCCGCGACGAGGTCGCGGCGCTCGTCGAGCGCTTCGACCGGGAGTGGTCGCGATTCCGCGCCGACTCGATGGTGTCGTCGCTCGCGCACGGCCGAGCGGCATCCGTCCCCGCACCGCCCGACACGGATGCCATGCTCTCGCTCTACGACGAACTCGACGCCGCGACCGCGGGCGCCGTGAACCCGCTGGTCGGCGACGCGCTGGCCCGCCTGGGCTACGACGCGCGGCTGACGCTCACGCCGTCGGGCGTCGCGCAGCCGGCCCCGTCCTGGCGTGACACGCTCGCGTGGGGCGAGGGACGTCTGAGCGTCTCGACCCCGTCGATCATCGACGTCGGTGCGCTGGGCAAGGGGCGCCTCGTCGACCTCGTGCTCGACGTGGTGCGCGCGCACGTCGACGGTGATGTCGTCGTCGACGCCTCGGGCGACCTCGCCGCGCGCGGCGCGGGGGTGCGCGTCGCGCTGGAGCACCCGTACGATCCCACCCTCGCCATCGGAGTGGTCACCGTGACCGACGGCGCGCTGTGCGCGTCGGCCATCAACCGCCGCGCGTGGGGCGACGGCCTGCATCACGTCCTCGACGCGCGCACCGGCGCGCCGGTGCGCGCGTTCGCCGCCACCTGGGCCCTGTCCGACACGGCCATGCGGGCCGACGCGCTCGCGACGGCGCTGTTCTTCGACGGTGGCCCGGAGCTCGCGGCATCCTGGAACGCGCACTGGGTGCGCATGCGTACCGACGGCCGCGTGGAGTGGTCGCCCGGATTCAGTGGAGAGGTTTTCTCATGAGCGTCACCCTCACCGCGGGTTCGACCCGCGTGCTCGGACTGATCGGCCGGGTCTCGATGTACCGCCTGGTGCTCTCGTCGCTCGGGTTGCTCGCGGTGATCGCCCTCGTGCTGTCGTTCGCCGGTCTCGTCGTGCCCGCCCCGCTCGAGCTCGTCGTCAGCGCGGTGGTGCTCGCTTTCGCGTGCGCTGCGACCGACCTCGTCGCCCAGAGCGTGCTCCGGATGCCGCGACGGCTCGAGTCCTCGCTCATCACGGCCCTGATCCTGCTCTTCGTGCTGCGTCCGTCGATCGAGCCGCTGGGGCTCGCGGGTCTCGTTCTCGCGGGAGTCGTGGCATCCGCGTCGAAATACCTGCTCGTCTGGCGCGGGCGCCACATCTTCAACCCCGCCGCGACCGGCGCGAGCGTGCTGACCATCGTGAGCATCTGGGCGCCCGACCTGGGCTCCTCCGCGTGGTGGGTGGGCTCACCGTGGCTCGCCGCCCCCGTGCTGGTGCTCGGCGTGCTGCTGCTCCTGCGCACCGACAAACTGCCGATCGTGGCGGTGTTCTGGGCCGTGGCGATGGTCGTGGCGTTCACGCGCACGACGGTCCAGTTCCAGGCGGCGGGTTTCCCCGTCGACGTGCCCGCCGTGCTGTTGCAGGTGGCGTTCTCGTCGCCCTTCCTCTTCCTCGGTGCCTTCATGCTGTCGGAGCCCCTCACCCTGCCCCCGCGCCGCACGCAGCAGTACCTCGTCGCGATCGTCGTCGGCGTCCTCGCCGGCTGGCCGGTGCCCGTGGGCGACATCACGCTCGGCCAGGAGCGAGCCCTGCTGATCGGCAACGTGCTGGCGTTCCTGCTGTGCCTGCGGGCGGCCGTGCGCCTGCGGGTCGAACGGCGACGCGAGCTCACGCCCACCGTGCGCGAGCTGACGTTCCACGCCGCCCGGCCGTTCTCGTTCCACCCCGGGCAATACCTCGAGCTCGACGTGCCGCACCGGCGCCCCGACGCGCGCGGCACGCGGCGGGAGTTCTCGATCGCGTCGGCACCGGAAGACCTCCCCGAGGTGCGGATCGCGTTCAAGGACGGATCGCAGTCGTCGTACAAGAAGGCGCTGGCCGCCGTCGAGTCGGGATCGACCCTCGCCGTCACCGGCGTGTGGGGCGACTTCGTGCTGCCGTCCCGCCCGACGGCGCCCGTGCTGCTGGTGGCGGCCGGTATCGGCGTGACGCCGTTCGTCTCGCAGCTGCGCCACCTCGTCGCCTCCGGTCAGGACCGCGACGTCGTGCTGGTCTACGTGGTGTCGGAGGCGGCGGAGCTCGCGTTCCGCGACGACATCGCCGCCAGCGGCATCCCCGTCGTGGTGTACTCGCGCGATGAGCCGATCGACCTGCCCGCCGGCTGGACGTGGGCGGGACCCGATCGGGTGGATGCCGAGGGGCTGGTGCGCGCGGTCCCCGACATCGCGCAGCGCGCGGCGTACGTCTCGGGGCCGCCGCGGTTGATCGCGGCCCTCGCCCCCGCCCTGGGCAAGGCCAAGTCGCTCACGACCGACGCATTCGCGGGGTATTGAACCCGGGGTGGCGGCCGGGAGGGCTGGTCGGAAGAGTGGGGGCATGGACTTCTTCCCCGATGACGCACCCGACGACGACCAGACCGCTTTCGATCACGTGGACGAGCGCACGCCGTCGTTCGAGCCGCCGCGCGACGAGCTTCCCGCGTTGTTCGCTGTGTCCGAGGTCATCGGCCGCGGCGACGACGTCGTCGTCGCGCTGACCGGCGTTCGGGTCTATTCGGACGGCGCGGAGCTGCTGATCGATCGGCACCTGCGTCGGGGTGGCCGTGACCCCCGCGAGTGGCAGTTGGCTCAGATGGACTTCTCCGGCCACTGGGGCCCGGCGATGAACGGCAGCGATCGACTGAGGTGGGGACTCGTCCTCGGTGACGGAACGCGCCTCTTCGCCGACGGACGGTTCGGGATGCCCGGTGCGGAGACGGCCGAGGGGCACACCGTGCGCGTGACGGGCGGTGGCGGCACCGGTGGCGGCGAGAGCTCCACGATGCATGACGGCCTGTGGCTCTGGCCCCTCCCGCCCGAGGGCCCCCTCGAGCTCGTCCTGCAGTGGCCCGCATTCGGTATCGGGGAGTCCCGGGTGATCGTCGACGGCGGGCAGCTGCGGGCGCTGGCCGCGTCGGTGAAGCCGCTCTGGGGCTGAGCCGGCGTCGGCGGAACCGCTCAGCGAGGGTTCAGCGGGCGACGTCGCCGGGCATCTTCGCCGCCGCCCCGCCTCAGCGTGCGTTCAGCCCGCGGAGCGATTGCAGTTCCCACATGTTGCCGTCGGGGTCGCTGAACGTCGCGTAGGCGACCCCACCCAGGTCGCGGATCTCCCCGACGTCGACGCCTCTCGATCGGAGCGTCTCGCGGACGGCCGCGATGTCGTCGACGACGAGATGGATGCCGTGGACGGGCGCGGCATCGCGGCGTGTCATGCCGACGCCGAAGGCGATGGAGCACGCGGATCCCGGGGGAGTGAGCTGCACGATCCGCATCCCGTTGCCCGGCTCGACGTCGTGGTCGAGACCGAACCCGACGGCGTCGACGTAGAACGCCTTGCTCCGGTCGACGTCGGTGACCGGGAGAGGGATGAGTTCGAGCTTCATGTCCATGCGAGACCCCGTTCCTGCGCGAATGCGCCCGTCATGACGAGAGGGAGCTCCAGAGCTGCCACGCCGCATGACCGTTCATGATGATTCCCATGAGCGCGACGACCGCACCCGCGACACCGAGCCGGAACGCCCCCTGAAGGCCCCCCGCGCGTTCGCCGGCACCTCCCGTCACCGGCCCTCTCCGTGTCGCCATCGCGGCTTCGTACACGGGACCGCGATATCTCACGATCAACAGTCCGCCGACGAGGACCACCATCCCGAGGATCAGGAAGGGCAGAGGGGGAGCGGGTGTCCTCGGCGCAGACGTCGACCGCACTGCCGCTCCCGGCCCCGCCGAATCTCCCCGTGCCACATCGGGGGAGGGCGATGCGGTCGCCGTTCCGGGGGTGGGTGAGGCGGTGGCGGGGGTGGGCGATACGGGGGCGACCTCCGTGGGTTGCCCCTCCGGCTCGACCGCCTGAGGGGCGGGGGCAGTGTCTTGGGGCACCCCATTGCCGGTCCCGCGATACGTCGTCGTCGCGTCCCCTGAACGGAAGAGTTCGACGCTGGTGCCGTCGGGCCGGGTCGACTCGAAGGATGTGCCCACGGGGGCCGGGGGAGCCACGGTCGGCACCGCAGTCGGAACGGGCTCCGTCGGAGCGGGGTCGAAAGTCCCTTCCGGCACCGACGGCTCGATGGAAGGTATGGGGCCTGCGGGCAGCGCCGGCTGGTCGATCACCTCGACGGTCGGTTCCGGTGAAGGGATCTCGTCAGCGTGCGCCGGAACGGCGGTCGCGATGACCACGGCGAAGATGGCGACGGCGAAAGCACCGCAATCGCGTGCACGAACCGGCACACATACCTCCGAATACTTCATCTCGACGTCCGCGAGAAGGACCCGGGTTCCCAGGCAACGCAAAGCTTATCGAGAAGAGCATCCTCCGGAAGAAGAGACCGCGGACGCATAGCGCCGTCGGTCCCTTCAGGGCGTTGCGTGGGAGATCCGCCTTACGCCGGATCCGCCGGCTTGGCGGGCAGCCGCACCTCGAACGTCGTGTCGCCGGGCGTGCTGCGGACCGAGATGGTGCCGTGATGCGCGTCGACGATGGCGCGGGCGATGGAGAGTCCGAGCCCCGTGCCGCCGGTCTTGCGATCGCGCGAGCGGTCCGCCCGCGCGAAACGTTCGAAGAGCTGCGAGGCGACCGAGGGGTCGATGCCAGGACCGTTGTCGTGCACGCGCAGGACCGCGTGGTCGCCCTCGTGTGCGACGGAGACGGCGATCTCGCTACCGGCCGGGGTGTGCGTCCGGGCGTTGGCGAGCAGGTTGGCGACGACCTGGTGCAGGCGCGAGGCGTCACCGGCGAGCTCGACGGGTCGGTCGGGGACGTCGATCGTCCACGCGTGTTCGGGCCCGGCGGGGCGGGCGTCGCCCACGGCCTCCACCGCGAGACGCGTCAGGTCGACCGAGCCGTACACCAGCTCCTGACCCTCGTCGAGGCGGGCCAGCAGCAGCAGGTCCTCGACGAGGCGGGTCATGCGCACCGACTGCGCCTGGATGCGCTCGAGCGACTGCTCCGTGGTCTCGACCGCCAGGGCGACGCGCTGACGGCTCTCGTCGTCCTGCGCCTGCCGCATGGCCCGGAGCGACAGTTCGCTGAATCCGCGGATGGATGCCAGGGGCGTGCGCAGTTCGTGACTGGCATCCGCCACGAACCGGCGCATCAGCTCCTCGTTGCGCTGCCGGGCGCCGAGCGAGGCGTCGACCCGGTCGAGGAGGGTGTTGAGCGCCGTGCCCACCTGCCCGATCTCGGTGTGCGCGTCGACCTGGTCGGCGGGCACGCGCTCGGTGATCGACACGTCGCCCTCCTCCATGCGCATGGAGGCGACGCGTGTGGCGGTCTCGGCGACGGCGCGCAGGGGGCGCAGCCCCAGCCGGATGACGATCGCGATGATCACGGCGAGCAGCAGCAGTCCGCCCGCGGTGACGAGGGCGACGGTGGTAAGGATCGCGCCGATGGTGCCGGTGACGTTCGAGAGGGGGAGGCCGACGAGGAACGCGCCACCGCCGGGGGCGGCGTAGGTGCGCACCAGGTATTCGCCGAGGTTGGGGAGGTTGACCGTCTTGGTCGTGAACTCGGTCGCCTGAAGCGTCTGAGTGATCTGACCGAGGTCGTCATCGGTGAGCGCGCGAGGGCCGTCGGCATCGACGACGGCGCCGGTGAAGCCGCTCGACGGGGAGTTCATCACCAGGAGGGTGCCGTCGAGGAATCGGGTGGATTCGAGCACGTTCTCGGCGCTGGACGAGAACGCGGCACGAGGCTGGATCGACGAGGCCGTCTCATTCACGGATGCCTCGAGGTTGACCACCAGCACCTGGCTGAGGATCGCGCTGGTGGAGATGCCGATCATCACGAGGATGAAGGCGACCATGCCGATCACCGCGGTCATCAGCCGCGCCTGCAGGGTCCACGGGTGGCGCAGTCGAGTGATCACGCTCTCGCGCGGCGGCTCATCCGGGAGCGGGGGAGCGGGCCGGGGCGGAAGACTCACTGAGGGGCTTTGATCATGTAGCCGACGCCGCGCACGGTGTGGATGAGCGGCTCGTGCCCCGCATCGATCTTCTTGCGGAGGTAAGAGATGTACAGCTCGACGACGCTGGAGCGACCGCCGAAGTCGTAGTTCCAGACGCGGTCGAGGATCTGCGCCTTCGAGACCACGCGCCGCTGGTTGCGCATGAGGAAGCGCAGCAGCTCGAATTCGGTCGCCGTCAGTTCGATCTCCTTGCCGCCGCGGACCACCTCATGGCTGTCCTCGTTCAGCGACAGGTCTCCCACGCGGAGGATCGGTTCGGAGTCGCGGGTGAGTGCCGTCCCCGCGCGGCGCATGAGGCCGCGGAGCCGGGCGACGACCTCTTCGAGGCTGAAGGGCTTGGTGACGTAGTCGTCGCCGCCGGCGGTGAGGCCGGCGACGCGGTCGGCCACGGCGTCCTTCGCGGTGAGGAAGAGGACGGGGACGTCGTTGCCCGAGTGGCGCAGACGCTGGAGCACCGCCATGCCGTCGAGGTCGGGCATCATGATGTCGAGCACCATGGCATCCGGTTCGAAGTCGCGAGCCGACTGCAGAGCGTCGAAGCCCGATCCTGCGGTCTTGACCTCCCACCCCTCCATGCGCAGCGCCATCGACAGCAGGTCGGTGAGCATCTGCTCGTCATCGACGACGAGCACGCGCAGCGCGCTCCCGTCAGGGCGGGTGAAGGCGGGGGCGGCGGCGGTCGCGGTCATGCACTCATTGTGAGGGGGAATCTATGACCTTTCTATGGCGTGGGTTATGGGCTTCCTGTGAGCGCGTCAGCCATCGGCTGAACACCACCGCGGCACCCACCCCGAGGGCTGCGCCGAGGGTGTTCGCGACGACGTCGCGCACGTCGGCGACGCGAGCGGGGAGCATAAACAGCTGCCACGTCTCGATCCCGGCGCTCAGCGCCAGCCCGCCGAGGATGCCGTACCACCATCGTCCGCGCCACGCGATGACCAGGAGCCCCAGGGGCGCGAACAGGGCGACGTTGGCGGTGAACTCCACGCCGTCGTAGCTGACCCATCCCATCCCGGGGGCGGACTGCAGCTCGCGGACCAGGCGTCGGAGGGCGCCCTCGACCTCGGGGTCGACGATCGTGGGGCGCAGCGTCATCCACCACACGGCCGCCGCGTACAACGCCGAAGCGGCGACGAGCAGTGCCCGTCGCCGCTTCGTGACCAGCCGGGTCAGTGGGTGTCCTCGGCCTCGATCTCGGTGCGGTCGCCCGACCAGAGGGTGTGGAACGTGCCCTCTTTGTCGATGCGACGGTAGGTGTGGGCGCCGAAGAAGTCGCGCTGCCCCTGGATGAGGGCGGCCGGCAGACGCTCGGCGCGCAGGCCGTCGTAGTACGCCAGCGACGAGCTGAACGCGGGGGCGGGGATGCCGGCGGACGCGGCGAGCCCGACGATGTCGCGCCACGAGTCCTGGGCGCGGCCGAGGGCCTCGACGAAGTACGGCGCCGTCAGCAGCACCGGGAGCGTCGGGTCCGCGTCGTAGGCCTCGGCGATGCGGTTGAGGAACTGCGCGCGGATGATGCAGCCGCCGCGGAAGATCTTCGACACCGCACCCAGGTCGATCTTCCAGTCGTACTGGGCGGCGCCGGCGCGGATCTCGTCGAAACCCTGGCTGTACGCGACGATCTTCGAGGCGTACAGCGCGAGACGCACCTGCTCGATGAAGCTGTCGGCATCCTCGCCGGTGAGGTTCTCGCCGCCGAGCGTCTGGTCGGGGCCGGGGAGCTCGCGCGACACCTCGCGCTGCTCGGGGTGGCTCGACAGCGAGCGCGCGAAGGTGGCCTCGGCGATGCCCGAGACGGGAACGCCCAGGTCGAGCGCGGTCTGCACCGTCCAGGCGCCCGTGCCCTTGGCGCCGGCCTGGTCGAGGATGACGTCGACGAGGGGCTTGCCGGTCTCGGCGTCCACCTGGCGCAGCACCTCGGCCGTGATCTCGATCAGGTACGACTCCAGCTCGCCGCGGTTCCATTCGGCGAACACGTCGGCGATCTCGGCGGGCGTCTTGCCCGTCGCCTGACGGATCAGGTCGTAGGCCTCGGCGATCAGCTGCATGTCGGCGTACTCGATGCCGTTGTGCACCATCTTGACGAAGTGACCCGCGCCGTCGTGGCCGACGTGCGTGACGCACGGCTCGCCCTCGGCGACCGCGGCGATCGACTTCAGGATCGGGCCCAGGGTGGCCCATGCCTCGTCGGAGCCGCCGGGCATGATCGAGGGACCGAGGAGCGCTCCCTCCTCACCGCCCGAGACGCCCATGCCGACGAAGTTGATGCCCGTGTCGCGCACGGCCTTCTCGCGGCGGATGGTGTCGGTGAACAGGGCGTTCCCGCCGTCCACGATGATGTCGCCGGGTTCGAACACCTTCACCAGCTCGTCGATGACGAAATCGGTGGGGCGGCCGGCCTTGACCATGATGATCGCGGTGCGCGGCTTCGCGAGCGACGCGGCGAAGTCCTCGTACGAGAAGGAGGCGACGAAGTTCGCCTCGGGGTGTGCCTCGAGCACGTGCTCGGTCTTGTCGGCGCTGCGGTTGAACACCGCGACGGTGTTGCCCTCGCGGCTGGCGAGGTTTCGCGCCAGGTTCGAGCCCATGACGGCGAGACCCACGACGCCGATGTTGGCGCGGCCGTCGCCCTCGCCCTCGGGGCGGGAGTCGGCCTCGGCGGTGGGACGCTCGACGTCTGCGATGTCGGGGGCGCCTTCATGCACCTGAGCGGCCTGGTGAGGGGCCTGGTCCTGGTCGGTCGAGGGTCCGGTCGGGGAGGGGGTCGACGTCATTCGTTTGCTCCGTAAAAAGGCTGCGAGGAAGGGGTTCGGGCGCACGTGGGGTTGCCGATCCACTGTATCGGCTCGGCTCCGACGTGTTTCAGGCGGGGAGGAGATGCAGGCGGTCGACGACCTCCTGCACCTGCTCCTGGGGGGTCAGGTCGAGGTCGATGCGGATGGCCTGCTCGTCGGCATCCGGCATCTCGAGGGTGTCGAACTGCGAGGTGAGCAGCGACGGCGGCATGTAGTGCCCCTGGCGGCGCAGGAGCCGCTCGAGCACGAGTGCGGGGTCGCCCATCAGCAGCACGAAGGTCACGTCCTCCCGGCGCAGCACGTCACGGTAAGTGTGCTTGAGGGCTGAGCACGTGATGACGCCGGGCCGCCCCGACGCGATCCGGCCGTCGATCCACTCCGCGACCCGATCGAGCCACGGCCAGCGGTCGTCGTCGTTCAGCGCGTGCCCGGACGCCATCTTGGCGACGTTGGCCTCGGGGTGCAGGTCGTCGCCCTCCTGGAAGTCCCAGCCGAGGCGGCCGGCGAGCATTCCGGCGACGGTGGACTTGCCGGTGCCGGCGGGTCCCATGAACACGAGGACGGGTGCGGGGGTGGCCATGGGCTCTCTCTTCGTCGAAGGGCTCGGGCCTGACGGCCCGAGGGGCGGTCAGATGGTGCGGCGTACCTCGGTGAGCACCGCGGCGACGTATCGGCGCGTGTGCTCCTCGGCGGCGTCGGCGTCGGCGCGTCCGATGGCGGCAGCCGTCTCGATGTGGTTGTCGAGCGCGTCGGGGTTCGGGATGCCGGGAGTGAGCCCGTGCATCGCGCGACCCTCGATCGCGGCGGCGATGGGCGCTCGAGCGGCGGCGAGCATGAGGTTGCCGCTGGAGAGCAGGATCAGGTCGTGGAAGGCGATGTCGGCCGCGAGGTACTCGGGGGAGTTGCCGAGGCCGGCTGCGCCGAGGCGCGCGAGCTCGTCCGCGAGGCGGAGGATCTCGCCGCGCTGCAGGTCGGTGGCGCGGCGGGCACTGAGGCGCGCCGCCACCGGTTCGATGGCCGCGCGAAGCTCCGTCGTGTTCACGATCAACTGATCGCGGCCGCGGCCGGCGAGCTGCCACCCGATGATGCGGGTGTCCAGCGCGCTCCAGTCGGCGGGGGGACGCACCGTGATCCCCACGCGGCGGCGCTGAGCGAGCATACCCATCGCCTCGAGCACCCGAACTGCCTCGCGCACCACGGTGCGGGACACGGCGTACTCGGATTCGAGGTCGGCGAGGGTCAGGACGCGTCCGGTGGCGAGGTCGCCGTCGACGATGCGCATGCCGATGGCATCCACCACCGAGCCATGCGACGCTCGCGCCATGACCCCTCCTTAGGTGCATTAGGTACGACCATATCTTGTCAAAAATATGATCATTGTGTGAGAATCCTGCGAACGCCTCTCGGCGGCCGCGGACGAGCCGAGTATGCCCGACGCCGCGCACCCCCTGTATCGACGGAGATCTCTTGGACGACTGGACTCAAACACTCGGCACCGCGCCGCTGCTCGCCATCGCGGCGGGCGCGATCGCGCTGATCCTGGTGCTCATCATCTGGCTGAAGGTGCACGCGTTCCTCGCGCTCATCATCGTGTCGCTCGTGACGGCGTTCGTCGCCGGCATCCCCGTGTCGGCCATCGTGTCGACGCTCACCGGGGGATTCGGCGGCACCCTCGGCACCGTCGCCCTGCTCGTCGCCCTCGGCGCGATGCTCGGACGTTTGATCGAGCACTCCGGTGGCGCGCAGTCGCTCGCCGAGACCTTCGTGCGCATCTTCGGCGAGAAGCGCGCCCCCTTCGCCCTGGGCATCGTCTCGCTCATCCTCGGTTTCCCGATGTTCTTCGACGCGGGCCTCGTCATGATGCTGCCGATCATCTTCGCCATCGCGCGGCGCGTGTCGGGCAACAACGTGCTGCTGTTCGGTCTGCCGGCCGCCGCCGCGTTCTCGGTGATGCACGTCTTCCTGCCTCCTCACCCGGGTCCGGTGACCGCGAGTGAGCTGTACGGCGCCAACCTCGGGCTGCTGCTGATCGTCGGCCTCATCATCGCGTTCCCGATCTGGTACCTCTCGGGTTACCTCTGGGGCAAGTTCATCGCGCGCCGCATCGTGCTGCCCGTGCCGATGCTCTTCGGCGACGTCGACGCCGACCAGCCCAGCAACCCGCCCAAGCCCGGCACGGTCATCGCCGTGCTGCTGCTGCCGATGCTGCTGATCTTCCTCAACACCGGCCTCACCACCCTCGGCTCCGCGGGAGTGGTCGACACCGACAACATCGTCGTGCAGGTCCTCGTGCTGCTCGGCAACTCGCCCGTCGCCCTGCTCATCACCGTTCTCGTGGCCACCGTCGTCTTCGGCTTCCGTCGCGGCGAGAACGGCACCGCCCTCGAGAAGGTCGTCGATTCGGCGCTCGGCCCGGTGTGCTCCGTCATCCTCATCACCGGTGCGGGCGGGATGTTCGGTGCGGTGCTGCGTGCCTCGGGCATCGGAGACGCGCTCGCCGACAGTCTCGGCGACCTGGGCCTGCCCGTCATCGTTGCGGCGTACGTCATCGCCGTGATCCTCCGCCTCGCGCAGGGTTCGGCCACGGTCGCCCTCGTCACCGCCGCGGGCCTGGCCGCCCCCGCCGTCATGGCCGGCGATTTTTCGCCGCTGCAGGTCGTGGCGATCACGCTCGCCACCGCCGCGGGGTCGGTGTTCGCCGGCCACGTGAACGACTCCGGCTTCTGGCTGGTCGGTCGACTCATGGGCATGGACGTCAAGACGACGCTGAAGACCTGGACCGTCCAGCAGGCCATCGAGTCGGTGCTGGGCTTCGTCGCCGCTCTCGCCGTGTTCGGCGTCGGGGCGATCCTGTGACCGGCTCGAACGCCGACCTGTTCGACGTCTCCGACCGTCTCGCACTGGTCACCGGGTCGTCGCGGGGCCTCGGCCGTGCGCTCGCGCTCACCCTCGCCCGCGGCGGAGCGCGCCTGATCGTGCACGGTCGCGACGCGGCAGCCGTCGAGCAGACCCGCGTCGAGGCCGAGGAGCTGTCGGGCCGCCCCGCGCTCGGGGTGACCTTCGACGTGACCGATGCATCCGCCGTCGAGGACGCCGTGGCGGGCCTTCTCGCCGAGGTGGGCGCCCCCGACATCCTCGTCAACAACGCCGGGGTCCAGCGCCGGGCGCCCATCCACGAGTTCGCGGTGAGCGACTGGGACGACATCGTCGCAGCGAACCTCTCGGGTGTCTTCTACGTGTCGCGCTTCGTCACACCCGCGATGGTGGAACGCGGCTCCGGCAAGGTCGTCAACGTCGCCTCGGTGCAGTCGCGCCTGGCGCGACAGACGATCGCGCCCTACTCGGCCACGAAGGGCGGTGTCGCCCAACTGACCGCAGGCATGGCCGCCGACCTGGCGCGCCACGGCATCCAGGTCAACGCGCTCAGCCCGGGGTACTTCGCGACCGAGATGAATCGCGCCCTCGTCGACGACCCCGAGTTCACGCGCTGGCTCACGCAGCGCACCCCCGCTGCGCGATGGGGAGACGTGGACGAGCTCCGCGGGGCGCTGCTCTTCCTCGCCTCCGACGCATCGAGCTTCGTTTCGGGACAGAACATCTTCGTCGACGGCGGGATGACGGCGGTCGTCTGACCGCGAGAGGAATGACGATGAAGTCTCTGTTGATCGAGAAGGCGAACACCGCGGTCCTCCGCGAGGTGCCCATCCCCGAACCCGAGGAGGGACAGGTGCGCCTGCGCGTGGAGTACGTCGGGATCTGCGGGTCCGACCTGCACTACTTCTTCGAGGGCGCCAACGGAGCCTTCGTCGTGCGCGAGCCGCTCGTCCCCGGTCACGAGCTGTCGGGACGGGTCGATCTCGATCCCTCCGGTGCACTCGCCCCGGGGACGCCGGTCACGGTGCATCCCGCGAGGTTCGGGACTCCGCGCGAGGGTATCGAGGACGCGCCGCACCTGTGGCCCGGGGGCTCCTACCTCGGCAGCGCCTCCACCTGGCCGCACACCCAGGGCGCGGCATCCGAGTATCTGGTCGTCGAGAGCGGCATGGTGCGCCCGCTGCCGACCGACCTCCCGGTGCGTCGCGCCGTGCTGGCCGAGCCGCTCGCCGTCGCCCTGCATGCTCTCGGCAAGGCGGGTCCGGTCGACGGCCTCGATGTGCTCGTCACCGGATCCGGCCCGATCGGTCTGATGGCCGTCGCCGCGGGCACCGCCGCCGGGGCGCGCGTCACAGCGACCGACGTGCTCGCCGGCCCCCTCGAGCGTGCGCGGGCTCTCGGCGCCGAGGCGACGATAGACGTCTCGAGCGAGACGGTCGAGGCGGGTGCGTACGCGGTCGTGCTCGAATGCTCGGGCGTGCCCGTGTCGATCTCGACCGCCCTGAAGGCGGTGCGGGCGGGAGGCACCGTCGTGCAGGTCGGCATGCTCCCCGACGATGCGCGGCCGGTCAACCTCGCCCCCTTCATCTCCAAGGAGGTGCGCTACTTCGGCGCGTTCCGCTTCCGCGACGAGATCGACGCGGCGGTGGAACTGCTCGCGGCGAACCCCCGTATCGAGAACGCCCTCACGCACGAGTTCGCGTTGACGGATGCCGACGAGGCCTTCGCCACCGCGCGTGACTCCCAGCGTTCCGGCAAGGTCGTCTTCGCCCTCTGACCCGGACGACGGTGCGGGGCGCCCACCGGGCCGCTCCGCACCGTCTCCTCCGGCGTCAGGCGCTGCGTTCGGCGGTGAACCGGCGCGTCACCGCGATGTCGCGGTCGCCCAGGTCGCGCTCCACGATCTCGTCGAACGCGTCGCGGAGCGCCGGCAGCAGAGCCGGGCTGGTGCCGGTGGCGGCGGCGATGTCGGCCGCGAAGCGCAGGTCCTTGACCATGTACGACGCGACGCCGCTGGGGGAGTCGTCGCCTGAGACGAGCTTGTCGCGACGGCTCTGCAGCAGGTTCGACCCGGCGTACCCGCCGCCGAGCAGCTGCCAGAGGGCGGCGGGGTCGACGTCGGAGCGGGCGGCGAGCTCCGTCGCCTCGCCGAGCGCGAGGATGGTGGCCGCGACGACCATCTGATTGCACGCCTTCGCGACCTCTCCGGCGCCGAGGGGGCCGAGCCGCACGGGGGTGCCGCACGGGGCGAGCAGGGCGGTCGCCCGATCCGTGTCCGTCTCGTCTCCGCCGAGCATGATCGACAGGGTCCCGGCCTTCGCGCCGTCCTCCCCGCCCGAGACGGGGCAGTCCACGACCCGGATGCCGTCGGGAAGCCGACCGGCCAGGTCGCGCACACCGACGGGCGACGACGTCGAGCCGATCATGAGCAGGAAGTCCCGGTCGCCGACGCCGGCGAGCAGTCCGTCGGGTCCATCGAGGTGCTCCTCGAGCTGCGGGAGGTCGGGCAGCATCACCAGTACGGCGTCCGTCGCCTCGGCGAGTTCGCGGGCCGTGGCCGCCCAGGTGGCTCCGGCTCCGGTCAGGCCGGGTCTTTCGCGCCGCGCGTGCACGGCGAGGGATCCGCGGGCGGACAGCAGGTGGTGGGCCATCGGCTCGCCCATGGCGCCGAGGCCCCACACGCCGAGTCGCACGTCATCGAGCGTTGTCATGGACCGATCTTACCGGCTGGACAACAGGTTGAACAGGGTTCAATATAGTGAACAGAGTCCGATAAGGATCGCCGCGGTGCGCAATCGCGGCGGCGAAGGGAATGACGACGATGTCGACACGGTCCAGTCTCCGCGCGGTGGTCGCGGTGCCTCTGAAGGAAGAGCACTGCCGCCTCATCGAACGCCTCGAGCCGCGCCTCGAGCTCGTGCGCGACGCGTCGCTCACGCCCCCGATGCGCGGACCGGCCGATTGGTCGGGCGACCCGGACCACGAGCGTACCGCTGAACAGCAGCGGGCTTTCGACGAGATGGTCGACTCGGCCGACGCGCTGTTCGGCATCCCCGATGTCGACCCGTCCGCTCTCGCCCGCACGGTCGCGGCGAACCCGCGTCTTCGCTGGGTCATGACCACGGCGGCGGGGGGCGGAGGACAGGTCAAGGCCGCCGACCTCGACCGCGAGGCCCTCGACCGCGTCGCTTTCACCACGAGCGCCGGCGTCCACGGCGGACCCCTCGCCGAGTTCGCCGTCTTCGGCGTGATGGCCGGCGCGAAAGACCTGCCCCGTCTCGCCCGGCAGCAGGCCGAGCGCGCGTGGACCGATCGCTGGGAGATGCGTCAGGTCGATGAGATGACCGTGCTCGTCGTGGGTCTCGGCGGCATCGGTGCCGAGTGCGCCCGTCGCTTCCACGCCCTGGGGGCCGAGGTGTGGGGGACCACCCGCTCGGGCGCGCCCGTCGACGGAGTCGACCGCCTCATCCCGCTCGACGAGCTCGTGGGCGCCGTCGGAGAAGTGGATGCCATCGTGGTCACCCTTCCCGGCACCGAGCAGACCCACCACCTCATCGACGAGCGCGTGCTCGCGGCGGTCAAGCCGGGGGTCATCCTCGCCAGCGTCGGGCGCGGAACCGTGATCGACGAGTCGGCGCTGCTCGCGGCCCTCGACGACGGGCGGGTGTCGTTCGCGGCCCTCGACGTCTTCGAGGTGGAGCCGTTGCCCGAGGATTCCCCGCTGTGGCGGCATCCGTCGGTCCTGGTCAGCCCGCACACCGCCGCGCTGAGCAGCAAAGAGGAAGAGCGCATCGCCCGCCGCTTCGCGGAGAACGCCACGCGCCTGCTCGACGGTCAACCGATGCGGGCGGTTGTCGATACGGTCGAGTTCTACTGACGCGCCGTTGCGGCGACGTCCGCACGACGGGGAGGTCGCGGTGAGAGATGACGATGAGGGCGGCGCCGTCCGCGACCCGGCTCCGGCGGTGGGGCGCAGCATCCGGCTCCTGGGCCTGCTCGCCGAGGCGGGGCGCACCCTGACCCTCACCGAGCTCGCAGCGGGTCTGGGCCTCGCGAAGTCGTCGACGGCGAACCTCTGTCTCTCGCTCGAAGCGGGGCGCATGATCGAGCGCGTTCCACTGGGGTACCGCCTCGGTATCCGCACCGCGGAGCTCGGCGGGGCCTTCGCCGCGCAGTTCAACCAGGTCCGCGAGTTCTACGCGGTGTGCGAGACCTCGCCGGTGCTGGCGACCGAACTCGTGCAGGTCGCGGTGCTCGACGACGCGGACGCCCTCTACCTCGCCCGCTACGAGGGATCGCGATCGATCCGCATGGGCACGCCCCTCGGCTCGCGCCTTCCCGCGGCGCTGTCGGCCACGGGCCGGGCGCTGCTGATGACGCGCACCGACGACGACGTGCGGGCCCTTCTCACGCGGGGCCGCCCGCTGCCGAAACTCACCGACCACAGCACCCTCGACGTCGACGCCGTGATCGCCAAGATCGCCGCCTCGCGAGAGCGCGGATGGGCGGTCGACGAAGAGGAGTCGTTCCGCGGAATCGTGGGTGTCGCCGTGCCCCTCGAAGGGTGGGCGCCCGGCGACCCGCAGCTGGCGCTGGGCGTGGGTCTTCCGGTGGCGGATGCCGCGCCCGAGCGCATCGCCCGCATCGGGGGCGCGTTGCGCGAGGCCGCCGCGGCGTTGACCAACCCGTTCAGCGCGTCCCGTCCCGCCTGACCGCTCGCTCCGCCTTCCGGGGTCCGGCGCGTCTGTCGCGTGCCCGGACGCTCCATCGCGCCCGTTCGACCGACACCTCACTGCGCGTCTCCACGAATACTGTTCAACATATTGAACTGTGTCCACTCCGTTGGTACAGTCGGCTCGTCGTAAGACCCCAGCCGATCGAAGGAGATGGCCGTGACCACTGCATCCACACCGACGCCGCAGCCGACGGATGACCCCGAATACGCCGCGAACCTGCGCCGCGCCACCCTCGCCTCGAGTATCGGCAGCGCGCTGGAGTACTTCGACTTCGCGCTCTACGGCCTCTCGACGGCGCTGATCTTCAACGTCCTGTTCTTCTCGCAGGACGACCCGGCCCTCGCCACGGTGGCCGCCTTCGCCACCTACGGCGTCGGCTTCCTCGCCCGCCCCTTCGGCGGCCTCTTCTTCGGCGTGCTCGGTGACAAGCTCGGTCGCAAGTGGGTGCTCGTCATCACGATCCTGCTGATGGGCGGAGCCTCCACCGCCATCGGTCTGCTTCCGACCTACGAGGCCGTCGGCATCCTGGCGCCCATCCTGCTCGTGCTCATGCGTCTGCTGCAGGGCTTCGGCGCCGGCGCCGAACAAGCCGGAGCGACCGTGCTCATGGCCGAGTACGCGCCCGTGAAGCGTCGTGGCTTCTTCTCGGCGCTTCCCTTCATCGGCATCCAGGCCGGCACCCTGCTCGCCGCGGTCGTCTTCGGCCTGATCTCGTTGCTGCCCGAAGACCAGCTGCTCAGCTGGGGCTGGCGCGTGCCGTTCCTGGCGTCGTTCGTGCTCATCCTGCTCGCGCTGTTCATCCGTATGCGTCTGCGCGAGACGCCGACCTTCATCGAGCTCGAGAAGAGCGAGCAGATCGCCGAGCGCCCGGTCCGCGACATCTTCACGCGCGGTCTGCCGGGTGTGATCGTGGGCATCGGACTCCGCATGGCCGAGAACGGCGGCTCGTACATGTTCAACACCCTCGCGCTCACGTTCTTCGTGGCCACCGTCGGCGGCCAGGCCGACCGCAGCCTGCTGACGTGGGGTGTCACGCTCGGCTCGCTCATCGGGATCTTCTCGGTGCCGCTGACGGGTGCGCTGTCCGACCGCATGGGCCGCCGCACGGTCTACCGCGCGGGTGCACTGTTCATGCTGGTGTTCACGTTCCCGGCCTGGTGGCTCATGTCGCTCGGCAGCTATCCGATCACCATCGCCGTCATCGCGATCGGCATCGGGGTGGCTGTCAACTCCATGCTCGGACCCCAGTGCGCCATGCTCCCCGAACTGTTCGGCAACCGTCACCGCTACCTCGGCGTCGCGATGGCGCGCGAGCTGTCGGCCGTCCTGGCCGGTGGTCTCGCGGGCGTCCTCGGCGCGTACATCATCGCCGTGAGCGATGCGAACTGGCTGCTGCTGGCGATCTACATGGCGACCCTGGCGCTCATCACGACCGCCTCGACCTTCCTCGTGCCCGAGACCCTGCGTCGCGACCTCACGCGCACCGATGACGCCATCAAGGTGTCGCGCGAAGAGGCCGGCGAGGGCGTGGATGCCACGACCGTCACCGTCCGGACCATCCGATGACCCGCGCGTTCGACCTCACCGGCCGGCTCGTCCCGGTCGCCGGCTCCGCTCACGCCATCGAGGTGGTCTGATGCGCATCGCCCGAGTGCGCACGCCGCAGGGTGTCTCGACCGTGCGCGTCGACGACGACGGCCGATTCGTCCCCGTCTCCGACCCGTACGCCGCCTTCGCGGCGGGTGGGGAAGCTCAGGATGCCGCGGGCCCGGTCGCCGGCGAACTCGCGGCGCCGTGCACCCCGACGCTGGTCGTGGGCATCGCCCAGAACGGGCCGGGTCACGCGTCGCCGGTGCAGGCGTGGCTGAAGAGCCCGCGCACCGTCACGGGGCCAGGCGTCCGCGTGCGATTGCGCCGCGATGCCGGCCGGACCGTGGCCGAGGCCGAGGTGGCCGTCGTGATCGGGCGCGACACGACCGGGCTCACGGCTGCGAACGCCCACGAGTACGTCCTCGGCATCACCGCGGTGAACGATCTGTCCAGCCCCGACCGGGCCGCCGTCGATCCACGGAATTTCGAATCGAAGTCGGGGGAGGGCTACACCCCGCTCGGCCCGTGGATCGACACCGGTCTCTCTCTCGACGCCGACCTGCCGATGGCGCTGCTCGCCGACGGCGTCGCTCGGGCCGAGACGTCGGCCGGCCGGCTGCCGATGACGCCGCGCGAGTGCCTCGCGTACGTCGCGGCCTGGACGACCCTCGGGCCCGGTGACGTCGTCATGTTGGGCGCCCCGTATTCGCAGGCGCCGATTCGCGCAGGCGAGAGAATCGAGGTCGTCATCGGCGATCTGCGCCTGATGACGCCGACATCCTGAGGGCCATGGCGGATCTTCGCCGTCGAACGGCGGTGCGCCGCGGCGGGTGTGCCCGCGACGCGGCACCCAATGCCGGCGTGCCGGTCTTCCTAGCCGCCCGCGGCGTCGTCTGACCCTCGTGTCGTCGCGGGCCCGCAGGTTCGCGTCAGTGCTTCTTGTAGCCCGCGTTGCGCCCCATCGAGAAGAGGGCGCCGACCGTGCCGACGAAGCCGATCGCGGCGATGCCGCCGATGACCCAGAGCACGACGTGAGAGAAGAAGCCGCTGTCCATGATGATCCTCCGGGTCGGTGTGGCCGTTCGATCTTACCGTCGCGAGTGCGGCGCCCGTGTCGTCCGCCGCGGCGTCCGCGCGAGGTGGCGTCGGGGCTCGATCCGATGCGGGTCGTGTCGGCGCCGGGGCACTGGTAGACTTTCGGGGAACTTCGGCGAGGGACTGCCGCGCACCTGACGGTGCAGGTGGCATCCGTGATCGACGCAGTGAAGCAGGCTCCCCGGCTTTCCTCACGCGCTCGCGTTCGAGTCGAATCCAGACCACACAGGTGCGGGCCGCGTCCCGCTCACAATCTGCGGGCCACGCGCTCGCGAGGAGAACATCATGTCGGAAGACAACAAGGTCGTCGCGGAACTCCGCGAGAACTTCGGCAAGGGCTTCGCCCGTCGTCTGCGTGCCGCGGGCAAGATCCCGGCCGTCATCTACGGTCACGGCACCGAGCCCCAGCACGTCGCGCTGCCCGGCCACCAGGTCGCGCTGCTCATCCGTCGCGCCAACGCGCTGCTCGACCTCGACATCGCGGGCAAGGGCCAGCTGGTCCTGGTGAAGGACGTGCAGAAGGACCCCGTGCGCCAGATCATCGAGCACATCGACCTCATCGTCGTCCGCAAGGGCGAGAAGGTCCAGGTCGACGTGCCCGTCGTCGTCACCGGCGAGCCCTTCCCCGGCACGGTCGCCATGCTCGACGCGACGACGGTGACCCTCGAGGTCGAGGCCACCCACATCCCGCAGAACGTCGAGGTCGATGTCGAGGGCGCCGAGGACGGCACCCAGATCACCGCCGCCGACCTCACGCTCCCCGCCGGCGCGACGCTGGTGACGGAGCCCGAGACCCTCGTCGTGGGCGTCTCCATCCCGCTCGACACGCTCGCGGCCGACGAGGAGATCGCCGAGGCCGACGCCGAGGTCGCCGAGGAGCAGTCCGAAGAGGCCGAGGCCGCCGAGGGCGACGACAAGTAATCCCTGGCGGGCTTCGGCCTGCCGACCACGAGGGGGCGCGTATTCGCGCCCCCTCGTTCGCTTTCTCCGGGCTCCACGGCCCGGCTCACGCGCGCGGACCCGGTTCGCGGGTGCGGAAGGATGGATGCCATGGCGGACACCTGGCTCATCGTCGGTCTCGGCAACCCCGGACCACGCTACGAGGCGACACGGCACAACGTCGGGCAGATGGTCATGGACGAGCTCGCCGGCCGACGTCGCGAGGCGTTCCGCACTCACAAAGCCAACGCGCGCGTCGTCGAGACCTGGCTCCGTCCCCGATCGGCGAAGCTCGTCCTCGCAAAGCTCAACTGCTTCATGAACGTCTCCGGGGGACCGGTGGCGGGACTCGCCCGGTTCTACGGCGTCGACGCGGACCATGTGATCGTCGTCCACGACGAGCTCGACATCCCCTACGACACGATCAAGCTCAAGACCGGCGGCGGCCACGGCGGCCACAACGGCGTGCGCGACATCGCCAAGGCCCTCGGCACCGCGGACTTCCCGCGCGTGCGGGTGGGCATCGGGCGGCCGGTCGGGCGACAGGACCCCGCGGATTGGGTGCTCGACCCGTTCAGCGCAAGCGAGCGCCAGACGTTGTCGATCCTGGTGGCGGATGCCGCCGATGCCGTCGAGCTCCTCGTCGACGAGGGCTTGGTGTCGGCCCAGCAGCGTTTCCACGCCCCCCGCGCCTGACGTCCGACCGGCCGCGCGGCCGGGGCCGACCGTTCTTGCTGCCCGGCACCCTCGGCGGTCGATACGACGAAAAGACCCCGGCCTCGAAAGGCCGGGGTCTTCTGATGGTCCGATGTCACATCGTGGAGCCGACGCCCACCGCGGCACCGATACCGAGGGCGGTGATCACGACGATGCCGCCGAGCACGGCGATGACGATCGCGGCGATTCCCCATCCGCGGCCGCGGTTCTTCACCGCGGCGATGATGCCCTGGATGAAGCCCCAGAGCCCCAGGACGCCGTAGACGACGAACGCCGCGACCGAGAGCGCGGCGACCGCGAGCGCCGACTGCTCGGCCCCGGGCGGCAGGGATTCCGGGTCGACCTGACCGGTCGCGGAGTCGACGTACTGTCCGAGGCCTCCGGTCTGCACACCCGCCACGAAGGCGAGGATCGCGCCGACGACGACGGCCAGGACGGAGGCGGCGAAGGCGATGATTCCGAGCCTCTTCGACACCGGCGCGCGGTGCTCGGGGGGTGAGGCGGGCGCGGCGTACCCACCCGGCGCGGCGTAGGCATCGCTGCGCGTGGGGGGCGGGTTGTACGGCTCCGGCGGCGGCGGTGTGGTGCTCACGAGTTGCTCCCTTGGTTCGTCGACGGGCAGGACGCGCCCGCTCGGCGGATGACGGACACGACGCCCGTTGCCGCGAGTGTAGGCGAGCGCCTGACAGGCCCTTCGAGGGCTGGACGTGCCCCTTCCCGGCGCGGTATCGCGCCGAGGACACGCGGTCACACGGGTGTGAGGCCGCTCGACATCGTCGCGAGTCCCGCCACGAGGGCGATGGCGACCAGGCCGCCGAACACGACCGGTCCCAGCACGGAGAGGACGATCGCCGTGATGCCGGCCCCACGTCCGGATCCCATCGCGGTGGCGACGATCCCGAGCACGAGCGCGGTGATCCCCACGATCGTCCCCGCCCAGAACGAGACCTCTCCGACGAGGACGACGTCGCGCACCGGCGACAGGACGCGCCAATCGAGGGTCGACGGGGTGAGCGTCTCGAGCCCCGGCCCCGCACCTCTGGCGGTACGGAACGCGGCGAAGCCTCCGACGGCGGATGCCAGGACGGTGGCGGCGATCGACGACAGCAGCGCCCAGATACCCAGCGGTCTCGTGCGTCGTCGGGGCGGCGGGGGAGCGAGGAGGGTGCCGACCGGCGGCGCGACGTGCGGCGCGGCGAAGGCCGGACCGTTCGGGACGCCGGGGGTGCTCATTCCGTCACTCTACGAGACCCCGTCGGTCAAGGGCGTGGGCAGAGCCGACCCGATGTCCGACCCCCCGCGTAGACTCGTGAGAGTGACAGTTCCCGGGATCGTGCGCGCCCTCGAGCAGGCTGAGTCGTACCGTGAGGCCGCTTCCGCGGCATCCGCCGACCTGTCTCTCTCCCTCGTCGATGGCCTCGACGCACCCGTGATCGCGGGGTTGATCGAGCGTCGTCGCGCGTCCGGCGGGCCCGGCGCAGTGCTGGTGATCGCCCCGACCGGGCGACGTGCCGAGTCATTGGGTCCGGCACTCGATGCCGTCCTCCCCGGCGCCCACGTGCTCCACTTCCCCGCGTGGGAGACCCTGCCGCACGAGCGCCTGAGCCCGAGCCCCGAGACCGTCGGTCGTCGCCTCGACGTGCTGCGCCGGATCGCCGCGTGGGACGGGGAGGTGCCGCTGGTCGTCACCGCATCCGTCCGCAGCGCCCTGCAGCCGCTCGCCCCCGGTCTCGGCGACGTGGAGCCGGTGCAGCTCGTCGTCGGCGGTCGCGGGCACCAGCTCGAGGCCGTGACCATGCGCCTGGTCGAGCTGGCGTACCACCGCGTCGACATGGTGTCGCGGCGCGGCGAGTTCGCCGTACGCGGCGGCATCCTCGATGTGTTCCCGCCCGTGGCCGATCATCCCTACCGCGTCGAGTTCTTCGGTGACGAGGTCGACCAGATCCGGTCGTTCTCCGTCGCCGATCAGCGGTCGCTTCCGGGCGAGGTCACCGACGTCACCCTCGTTCCCAGCCGGGAACTGCTCCTCAGCACCGAGGTGCGCGCCCGCGCCGCCGAGCTTCGCGACGCCTATCCGGGTCTGCGTCAGTTGCTCGAGAAGATGGCCGAGGGCATCCCCGCGGAGGGCATGGAATCGCTCATCCCCGTGCTCATCGACGACCTCATCACCCTCGTCGACTACCTGCCCGGGGGCAGCGCCGTCGCGCTCGTCGACCCCGAGCGTTCGCTCGCGCGGGCGACGACGCTCGGCGACACGAACCGTGAGTTCCTCGAGGCGGCGTGGTCGGCGGCGACCGCGGGAGCCGACACCCCCGTCGACCTCGACTCCGGCGACTTCGTGACGCTCGACGACCTGCACGAGAAGGCCACGGGTCGCGGCGGCGTCTGGTGGGAGCTCAGCGCTTTCGATTCGGGCGCCGCGGATGCCGAAGACGAGGGCCTCGTCGTCGGCGATGATTCGGCGCACCGCGTCAAGGCCGATGCGGTGCCGTCGTTCCAGGGCAACGTCGAGGGGGCCACCGAGCACGTCGGTCAACTGCTCGCGGACGGCTGGTCGGTGGTGGTCACGGCATCCGGACCCGGAATGGTCGACCGTGCCCGCGACGTGCTCGCCGAGCGCGGCATCGCGGCGCGTCGGGTGGACGACGTGCGCACGGCGCCGGAGCCCGGAGTCGCGCACGTGGTGTGCGCTCCGCTGGAGCGTGGCTTCCAGCTCACCGAGGCGAAGTTCGCCGTCATCACCGAGACCGAGTTCTACGGTCGATCGGTCAGCGGAGACAACCGGGGGGTCAAGAAGCTCGCGTCGCGTCGACGCAATGTCGTCGACCCGATGCAGCTCAAAGCCGGAGATGTCGTCGTCCACGCCACGCACGGCATCGGCAGGTTCCTCGAGCTCACGCAGCGCGAGGTATCCAGCGGCGGGCGGAACGCGGTCAAGACCACCAAGGAATACCTGGTGCTCGAGTACGCCCCCGCGAAACGCGGGTACCCGGGCGACAAGCTCTACGTGCCCACCGATCAACTCGACCTGCTGTCGAAGTACGTCGGCGGAGAGGCGCCCACGCTGTCGAAGATGGGCGGGAGCGACTGGGCGGCGGCCAAGGGTCGTGCGCGCAAGGCCGTCCGCGACATCGCGGTGGAGCTGGTGAAGCTCTACTCGGCGCGCATGGCGTCGAAGGGGTACGCCTTCGGGCCCGACACGCCCTGGCAGCGCGAACTCGAGGAGGCGTTCCCGTTCGCCGAGACCCTCGACCAGTTGCAGACGATCGACGAGATCAAGGCCGACATGGAGAAGCCGATCCCGATGGACCGCCTCCTCTCGGGAGACGTCGGGTTCGGAAAGACCGAGGTCGCCGTGCGCGCGGCGTTCAAGGCCATCCAAGAGGGCAAGCAGGTCGCGATGCTCGTGCCGACGACACTGTTGGTCAAGCAACACCTCGAGACCTTCGCCGAGCGATACGCCGGCTTCCCCGTCACGGTGCGACCGCTCTCGCGGTTCCAGTCCGACAAGGAGGCGAAGGCGACCCTGGCCGGCCTCACCGACGGCACCGTCGACATGGTCATCGGCACCCACCGCATCCTTACCGAGAAGGTGATCTTCAAAGACCTCGGCCTGATGATCATCGACGAGGAGCAGCGTTTCGGCGTCGAGCACAAAGACGCGCTGAAGAAACTGAAAACGAACGTCGACATCCTCGCGATGAGCGCGACGCCCATCCCGCGCACGCTCGAGATGGCGGTCACCGGCATCCGTGAGATGTCGACGCTGGCGACTCCGCCCGAGGACCGGCACCCGATCCTGTCGTACGTCGGACCCCGCAACGACAAGCAGATCGCCGCGGCGATCCGGCGCGAGCTGCTGCGCGAGGGCCAGGTGTTCTACGTGCACAACCGCGTCTCGTCGATCCAACGCGTCGCCGCCCACCTCGCTGAGCTGGTCCCCGAGGCGCGCATCGTCGTCGCCCACGGGCAGATGGGCGAGCACGCCCTCGAGCAGGTCGTCGACGACTTCTGGGAGCGCCGAGCCGACGTGCTCGTGTCGACGACCATCATCGAGACGGGCCTCGACATCTCGAACTCGAACACGATCATCATCGACCGCGCCGACAAGTACGGTCTGTCGCAGCTGCACCAGCTGCGCGGTCGCGTGGGCCGCGGGCGCGACCGTGCGTACGCGTACTTCCTCTACGACGAGATGAAGCCCCTCTCCGAAACGGCGGCCGACCGCCTCGAGACGATCGCGGTCAACAACGACCTGGGCAGCGGCATGCAGGTCGCACTGAAAGACCTCGAGCTGCGCGGTGCCGGCAACCTGCTGGGTGCCGAGCAGGCCGGGCACATCGCCGGCGTCGGCTTCGACCTGTATCTGCGCATGATCGGCGAGGCCGTTTCGACCTTCCGCGGCGAAGACGTCGACGGCCCCAGCGAACTCCGACTGGAGTTGCCGGTCGACGCCCGTCTGCCCGAGTTCTACATCGACAGCGAGCGTCTTCGCCTCGAGGCGTACCAGAAGCTCTCGGCGGCTGCTTCCGCCGGAGCGAAGGACGACGCCATCGATCTCGTGATCGAGGAGCTCCGGGACCGATACGGCGAACCCCCCGCCGAGGTCGAGGGCCTCATCGCGGTGGCGCGCCTGCGTCGCCGTGCGGCACAGGCGGGACTCGCCGATGTCGTGGCGATGGGATCGAACCTGCGCATCGCCCCCGCACACCTCGCGGAGTCCATGCGGGTGCGCCTGCAGCGCCTCTACCCGAAGGCGAAGCTCGTCGCGGGCGGGGACGCCATGGTGGTGCCCCTCCCGCAAGACGCGGATGATGCGAACCTGATCGCATGGGTGCGTCAGCTCCTCGACGCCCTATGGCCGTTGCCCGTCGAGCAGGCGGCGGAGTCAGCGCACGCCTGATCGCCTCTGTCCGCGGGGCACCTGATTCGCGGGTCCGATCGACCTCTGCGACGGTCGGACCCGCTCGCGTCGTCCGGCGCGATTCCGGGAGACGGGACCGCGACACGCCCGGGCAGGACGTGGATTCGACGGAGTGGCCGTTCCCGCGTAACTTATTCCTTGTTCGCCCCACAGGGGAGAGCGGAGCGGCCCGAAAGGCCCCGTGTCCCCTCAAGTGGTGAGCCGCCCAAAACCTCATCAGATGGTGTATGGTTTTGGTTCTGGTCGTTCGGCCGGTTCCCGAGGTTGATCTCTCCGTGAGGTCCCACTGAGGAACTGTGTGCTGGGCGGTCGGTCAACAGAAGTGAACTGCCTCATGGGTTGGTCGGAAGACTGTTTCTGTGGGTGCGTCCGTTCCTTGAGAACTCAACAGCGTGCACTTGT